>NZ_JBDFLZ010000002.1:0-3673312 GCF_047238015.1 Curtobacterium phoenicis | reverse complement strand
GCCGATCCGGACCGCTCACCGGCCCCGGCCATCCTCGTCTCCGACCGAGTCGCACAGTCGTGCGGAACGGATCCCCGACCCGGAAGGCACACCCCGTGCAGCACAAGCGCACCCTCGCCGGCATCGCCCTCGCGGCCGCCGCCATCGTCACCCTCGCCGGTTGCTCGGCGACGAGCAGCGCGTCCACGAAGGACGACTCCGACTGGAAGACCGCGACGAGCGCCGAGTCCGCCGGCGGCATGGACGCCCTCGTCAAGGCCGCCAAGGCCGAGGGACAGCTCAACGTCATCGCGCTGCCGCCGTCGTGGGCGAACTACGGCAAGATCATCGACGGCTTCACGAAGGAGTACGGCATCAAGGTCAACTCCGCGAACCCGAACGGCTCGAGCGCCGACGAGGTCGCCGCGGTGAAGTCGCAGAAGGGCCAGTCCACCGCCCCCGACGTGCTCGACCTCGGCAACGCCGTCCTGCAGCAGAACCTCGGTCTGCTCGCCGACTACAAGGTCGCGAACTGGTCGGACATCCCCGACTCGCTCAAGGACGCGGACGGCGGGTGGACGCGCGACTACACGGGCCTGATGTCGATCGGCTACGACTCCTCGAAGATCACGACCGCTCCGAAGGACCTGAACGACCTGCTCGGTTCCGAGTACGAGGGCAAGGTCTCGATCGCGGGCGACCCGACGCAGGCGAACCAGGCCGCGAGCGCGGTGTACCTCGCCGCCCTCGAGAACGGCGGGTCGGCGGACGACATCACGAAGGGCGTCGAGTACTTCGGCAAGCTCAAGCAGGCCGGCAACTTCCAGAACGTCCTGCCCTCGCAGGCGACCGTCGCCTCGGGCGAGACGCCCGTCGTCATCCAGTGGTCCTACAACAACCTCGCCTGGGGTCCGGCCGCCGGGTCGAGCGGGAACAAGAACTGGAAGACCGTCGTCCCCGAGGGGCAGGCCCTCGGCTCGTACTACTCGCAGGCGATCAACAAGGACGCCCCGCACCCCGCGGCCGCGCGCCTGTGGCAGGAGTACATCGCGAGCCCGACCGTGCAGAACCTCTACCTGCAGGCCGGCGCGTTCCCGTCGACCCTCGCCGCGCTCGAGAAGTCGGGCAAGGTCGACCAGGACGCCCTCGAGGCCGCCGGCGGCATGCCGAAGGACTACGTCGAGCTGACCGACGACCAGGTCACGGCCGCCGCGAAGGTCCTGTCCGCGAAGTGGTCCGCCACGATGGGCTCCTGACCGGCATGACCACCGCATCGGCTCCCGGGGTGCCCACCGCCCCCGGCACCGGGGTGCCCAGCGCTCCCGGCACCCGGGCGCCCAACGCCCCCGGCACCGCGGCGCCCTCCGCCCCCGTCACTGCCGGGCCGGCCGCCACCAGTGCGGCGCCCGTCGTCACCAGCGCGACCGCAGCGACCGATGCCACTGCCCGCCGCGGCGCCGGACCCCGTGTCCGGCGCCGCGTCGGCGTCGCCTGGCTCGGCCTCACCCCGTTCGCCGCGTACGTCCTGCTCTTCCTCGCCGTCCCGGCCGTCATCGCGGTGGGCAGCGGCTTCTTCGACGCGTCCGGAAGGTTCACGTTCGCGAACCTCGCGGCGTTCGCCGACCCCACCGTGCTCCGCGCCTTCGCTGCGTCGTTCGGTCTCTCCGCCGTCTCCGCCGTGGTCGGCGCGGTGATCGGGGCGGTCGTGTGCTGGGCGCTGTCGGCCCTCCGGCCCGACGGCCTGGTCCGCTCCGCGATCGACGCGGCCGCGAGCGTCCTCGCCCAGTTCGGCGGGGTCATGCTCGCCTTCGCGTTCATCGCCACGATCGGCGTGCAGGGGCTCGTGACCACCTGGCTCGTGTCGACGTTCGGCGTCGACCTCAACGCCGGTGGTGCCTTCCTGTACACGGTCCCCGGGCTCGTCCTGCCTTATGTCTACTTCCAGGTGCCCCTCATGGTCCTCACGTTCATGCCCGCGCTCGAGGGCGTGAAGACGCAGTGGGGCGAGGCCGCCGCCACCCTCGGCGCCTCGCGCGCGACGTACTGGCGGCGCATCGCCCTCCCCGTGCTCGCGCCGGCGTTCTGGGGGTCGCTGCTGCTCCTCTTCGCCAACGCGTTCTCGTCGTTCGCGACCGCCGCGGCGCTCATCTCCCAGGGCGGCATCGTCCCGCTCACGATCCGCGCGCAGCTCACGAGCGAGACGATCATCGGGCTGCAGAACGTCGCCGGGGTGCTCGCTCTCGGCATGGTGGTCGTGATGGCCGTCGTGATGGGCGCCTACTCGCTCCTGCAGCGACGAGCCGCGAGGTGGCAGCGATGACCGCGGGCACCGCTCCGCGGACCCGGCCGGGAGGCACGGGTCGGCCTCGGCGGTTCGGCGCGGCCCCGTCGCGGGTCACCGCCGCGATCGTGCTGGTCGTGGTCGGCCTCGTCTTCGCCGTCCCACTCATCGCACTCCTGCAGTTCACCTTCCGTCAGGGCACCGACGGCGGTCTGACCCTCGACCACTACACGGCGCTCACCGACCCGGTGAACGCGGCCATGTACCAGCCCGTGTTCGACGGCCTCGGCGCCTCGCTGCTCATCGCCGTCATCACGGTGGCGATCGTGCTCCTGGTGCTGCTGCCCGCCCAGATCATCACCGCACTCCGCTACCCGAGACTCCGCCGCGTGCTCGAGTTCGTCTGCATCGTGCCGATCACGGTCCCCGTGGTGGTGCTCGTCGTCGGCTTCATCCCCGTGTACCAGGTGGTGTCGCAGGTGTTCGGCTCCGGGGCCTGGACGCTCGCCTTCGCCATCGGCATCGTGTCGCTCCCGTTCGCGTTCCGTCCCGTCGCCGCAGCCCTCACCGCGATGGACGTCACCGTCCTGTCCGAGGCGGCCCGGTCGCTCGGCGCCTCCTGGTGGACCGTGACGTGGCGCGTGCTGCTGCCGAACCTCCGCCGTGGCATCACCGCCGCGTGCTTCCTCACGATCACGGTCGTCCTCGGCGAGTACACCCTCGCCTCGTTCCTCTCCCGCACGACGTTCCAGACGGCGCTGCTGCTCGTGCAGTCCACCGATCCGTACGTCGCCGCGATCTTCTCGCTCGCAGCACTCCTCTTCGGGTTCGTGCTGCTCGTCGTCATCGGCCGGGTCGGTTCACACCGCCGGAACGGCCCGAAGGAGTCCGCATGACCACCACCGCCCCCGCCGCACCGGCTACGCTCGCGAGCACCGGCGCCACGGTCGAACTCGTCGACGTCGAGAAGCACTACGGCGCACACCGGGCCCTCGCCGGCCTGTCGCTCCGCATCGAGCCGGGCGAGTTCGTCTCGCTCCTCGGCCCGTCCGGCTGCGGCAAGACCACGGCGCTCCGGGCACTCGCGGGACTCGAGGCCGTCGACGCCGGCACCGTGCGCATCGACGGCGCGGACGTCAGCGCCGTGCCGGTCAACCGTCGCGACATCGGCATGGTGTTCCAGCAGTACTCGCTCTTCCCGCACATGACGGTCCGGCAGAACGTCGCGTTCGGCCTCGAGATGCGGAAGGTCGCGGCGGCCGCGCGCCGCGAGCGGGTCATCGAGGCGCTCGACATGGTCCACCTCGCGGAGTTCGCCGACCGGTACCCGCACCAGCTCTCCGGCGGGCAGCAGCAGCGCGTCGCCCTCGCCCGCGCCCTCGTCACCCGGCCCCGGGTGCTCCTGCTCGACGAGCCGCTCTCCGCACTCGACGCCAAGGTCCGCGTCTCACTGCGCGACGAGATCCGCCGCATCCAGAGCGACCTCGGCATCACGACCGTGTTCGTCACCCACGACCAGGAGGAGGCGCTCGCCGTCTCCGACCGGATCGCGGTCATGCGGGCGGGGAACATCGAGCAGGTCGGCACCCCCGAGGAGCTCTACCGGGCCCCGGCCTCGGCGTTCACGGCGGACTTCGTCGGGCAGTCGAACCGGATGCACGGCGACCTCCGCGGCGGCGACGTGTTCGTGTACGGGTTCACGGTGCCGGCGATCGACCGCGCGGCGGCGGACGGCCCCGTGGTCGCCTACGTCCGCCCCGAGGACGTGGCCTTCGCGTCCGAGGGCATCACCGGCGCCGTCGTGTCGTCGAGCTTCCTGGGGTCGATCCGCCGCACGACCGTCCGCCTCGACGACGACACCATCGTCACCGTGCAGCACGAGGTCGGTGACCGCCGGGTCGCCGGCGAACCCGTCGCCGTGCGCCTGACCGGCGCACCCGTCGCGGTCGAGCCGCTCGCGTAGCGAGCGCGGGGCGCCGGGCGCGCCGGGGCGTTCGCCGACGCGCGGCGGTCCCCGGCGCGAAAGCGACAGTTCGCGTGGGAGCCGTGCCGTCCACGCCGGGAAAGCGACAGTGTGGTGCGTTCCGCGCGCATGACATCGTCGCTTTCGCGAAAGCGACAGGACATGACGGGCTGGGTCGCGGTCGGAGGCGTCGGCCGACGGACGGGAGGCACGGTGCGGGCCCGCCCCGCGCCTCCAGTCCGACCCGTGGCGCGTCAGCGCCGACCCGTCAGCGCTGGAAGCGCGTCGCCACCTCGTCCGACAGCGCGGCGTCGACACGGGCACGCATGTCCTCGGACATCGAAGGCAGCGCGTCCAGCCGGGCCCAGAACGCCTCGGTGTTCTCGCCGTCGGCCGGGAACGGCGTCCCCGAGACCCAGCGGAACGCGAACACGAGGTCGAGGTACTGCGCGCGGTCGCCGTTCGGGTACGTCATCTCCGGCAGGACCTGCACCCAGGCGAGCCGCTCGGCCTCCGCGACGACGTCGGCTTCCTCGAGCACCTCGCGCGCAGCAGCCACGGCCGGTTCCTCGCCGGGGTCGACGATGCCGGTCACGGGCGTGTACGCGCCCGTGTCGGCCCGACGGACGACCAGGAGCTCGCGGTCCGCGCCGGAACCGCGCGTGACCACGGCGGTGACGCCGGTGAGCCAGAGCGGGTGCTTCCCGATGCGCTCGCGGAGGGACAGGACGAAGTCGGGGGTCGGCACGCACCCACGCTACGGCACACCCTGTCGCGGACTGGTCATGACCAGTAGGGTGGGACCGTGGAGATCATCATCCTGCCCACGCCGGCGGAGGTCGGTCGCGTCGCCGCGGCCAAGATCGCCTCCGTCGTCGCGAAGAAGCCGTCCGCCGTCATCGGTCTCGCCACCGGGTCCAGCCCGCAGGGCATCTACGCCGACCTGCGGCGTCGCGTCGAGGCCGGCGAGATCTCGTTCGCCGAGGCCCGCGGGTTCGCCCTCGACGAGTACGTCGGCATCCCGCTCGAGCACCCGGAGTCGTACGCATCCGTCATCGCCCGCGACGTCGTCGGCCCGCTCGGCTTCGACCCGTCGCGCGTCCGCGTGCCGGACGGCCGCGCCACCGACCTCGAGTTCGCCGCGAAGGAGTACGACGCCGCGATCCGCGCCGCGGGCGGGGTCGACGTGCAGATCCTCGGCATCGGCGCGAACGGGCACATCGGCTTCAACGAGCCGACCTCGTCGTTCGCGTCCCGCACCCGCATCAAGACCCTCGCGCCGTCCACGCGCGAGGCGAACGCCCGGTTCTTCGACTCCCCGGACCAGGTCCCGACGCACTGCATGACCCAGGGCCTCGGCACCATCCTCGAGGCCGGCGAGCTCGTCCTCGTCGCCCAGGGCTCGGCCAAGGCCGACGCGGTGGCCGCCGCGGTCGAGGGGCCGCTGTCGTCCTTCGTGCCGGGTTCGGCGCTGCAACTGCACCAGCACGCCACCGTCGTGGTGGACGAGGAAGCCGCCGCGGGTCTCCGGCTCGCCGACTACTACCGCTACACGTACGACAACAAGCCGGAGTGGCAGCGGTTCGAGTGACGCCCGTCGCGGCGGCTCGGATCCCGCTCAGTGCGCTGCGCTGAGCCGCCGCAGTGCCTCGTCGAGGGTCTCGGCGGAGCAGCCGAAGTTCAGGCGCACGTGTCCGGCCCCCTGTCGGCCGAAGTCGAGCCCACGGGACAGCGCGACCGCCGTTCGGTCCAGCAGGACCGCGGCGGGGTCGTCGCCGAACGGCAGCGCACCGAGGTCGACCCAGGCGAGGTAGGACGCCTGGGGCTGCCGGTACCGCGAGC
The DNA here is from genome assembly GCF_047238015.1 of Curtobacterium phoenicis. Taxonomy (NCBI): domain Bacteria; kingdom Bacillati; phylum Actinomycetota; class Actinomycetes; order Micrococcales; family Microbacteriaceae; genus Curtobacterium; species Curtobacterium phoenicis. The sequence continues at coordinate 3,667,247 of NZ_JBDFLZ010000002.1, read as the reverse complement.
CGGGCAGCACGTCGCCGAGCCGCTCGGCCAGCGTCCTCCGGTTCACGGTCAGTTCCGTGAGCAGCGAGGCGAGCCAGGGTCCTCCCTCGCGGAAGGCCGCCACGCTCGCGGTGTAGCCGAGGATCCCGGTGCGCTCGAAGACCTCGGCCGGCATCCCGTCGAACCAGGCCCGCGCCCGCTCGGACGCACCGACCATCAGGGCGCACTTCGTGCCGGCGAGGTTCCACGCCTTGCTCGCGCTCGTCAGGGCGACGCCGAGGCCGGCGGCTTCCGGGCACGAGTCGAGGAACGGTGTGAAGACCGCGTCGGCGTGGGTCAGCGGGGCGTGGATCTCGTCGGACACCACGACGGCGTCGAACTCCGCGGCGAGCCGGGCCAGAGCGGCGAGCTCGTCACGGGGGTGCACGAGGCCGAGGGGGTTGTGCGGGTTGCACAGCAGCACGGTCCGGACGCCGTCGGTGAACGCCCGGCGCACCCCGTCGAGGTCCATCCGCCAGCCCGCCGTCGTGGCAGCGGCGCCCTCGCCGTCCTCGTCGTCCGGCGGCAGCAGGGGGACCTCGGTCACGGTGCCGCCGGCTTCGGTGACGTACTCCCAGAACGGTGCGTAGACGGGCGGCATGACGACGACGCGGTCACCCGGCTCGATGACCCGGCGCAGCGTCTCGACGGCCGCGACCGAGACGTCCGTCGTCGTCCGCACGAGGTCCGGATCGACGTGCCACGACCAGCGGTCTCGGGCGAAGTCGGCGAACGCCTCGGGCAGCGCTCGGCCGTGTCCGACGTAGCCGGTGTCCCCGTTCGTGACCGCCGCGACGAGGGCGTCCCGCACCGGTTCGGCGAGGGTCACGTCCATCTCGGCGACGAACATCGGCAGGACCTCCGGGGGGAAGGCCGTGTACTTCTCGCTCGTGCGGGTGCGGTGCGCGTCGAACGCGGAGACCATGACGCTCATGCAGCCATCCTCGCAGCGTGGCGCCGTCGGGGTACGCGCAGGCCCCGCACGCTGCGAGTCGCCGTCGTCCACGCGCCTACCGTGGCGGTGTCATGGCTGCCGAACACCGCAAACCCGTCGAGCCCGATGCGGCTCCCACCGTCGCACACCACGCCGCGCACCACGCGGCGACCGTCGAGACGCCCGCAGCGCCGTCGACGCCCTCGTCAGCGCCCACGTCGCCCGCCGGGCGGGACAGCAGCGAGGACGGCGGTGACCAGCCGGACCCCAACCGCTGGAAGGCCCTCGTCATCTGCCTGCTCGGTGGCGGCATCGTGCTGCTCGACGTCTCGATCGTCAACGTCGCACTGCAGTCGATCTCGTCCGGACTGCCCGGTGCCACCCCCGAGGCCGTGCAGTGGATCCTCTCCGGGTACGCCCTGGCCTTCGGCCTCCTGCTCGTGCCCGGTGGCCGACTCGGTGACGCCTCGGGTCGTCGGCGCATGTTCGTCATCGGCGTCGGACTCTTCACGCTCGCGAGCGCCCTCTGCGGCTTCGCCCCGAACGGGCTCGTGCTCGTGATCGCGCGACTCGTGCAGGGCTTCGCGGGTGGTCTGCTCACCCCGCAGGTCACCGCGCTCATCCAGCAGCTCTTCCGCGGCAAGGAGCGCGGCACCGCGTTCGGCCTCTTCGGTGCCACGGTCGGCATCGCCACCGCGATCGGCCCCCTCGTCGGCGGGCTGCTCATCACGGCGTTCGGGACCGAGAACGGGTGGCGCTTCGTGTTCTTCGTGAACCTGCCCGTCGGACTGATCACGATCCTCCTGGCGTTCCGGTACCTGCCCGCCACCGCGAAGGCCGAGCGTGGCCGGAAGCACGACTTCGACCCGGTCGGCATCGTCCTGCTCGGTGCCGCCGTCGTCGCGCTCCTGCTGCCCTTCGTGCAGTCCGAGGTGTGGAAGGGCAACACGAAGTACTGGCTCGTGGTCGTCGCGGTCGTGTTCGCCGTGCTCTTCGTGCTGTGGGAGCGCCACTACGGCCGGACCAAGGAGCCGGTCATCGACCTCGGGCTCTTCCGCCGCCGGTCGTTCTCACTCGGTGTCGGCCTCGCGACGCTCTACTTCGCCGGTTTCACACCGCTGTTCTTCGTCCTCACGCTCGCACTGCAGTCCGGCCTGGAGTACTCGGCCCTGCTCGCCGGACTGTCCTCGGTGCCGTTCGCCATCGGCTCCGGCATCGCGTCGACGATCGGCGGGCGGATCGTCCACCGATTCGGTCGACAGCTCATCGTCGTCGGGACGATCCTCGTGCTGCTCGGGCTCGGCGGGGTCATCTGGGTCGTCGCGAACCACTACCGCTCCGACCTCGGGTGGTGGCTCGTCGTGCCGCTGCTCGTCGCGGGCGTCGGCTCGGGGCTCACGATCTCCCCGAACCAGACCCTCACGCTGTCCGAGGTGCCGGTCCAGCAGGGCGGCTCCGCCGGTGGTCTCATCCAGGTCGGTGCCCGCGTCGGCTCCGCCATCGGCATCGCGGCGGTCGGGAGCGTCTTCTACTCGGCGCTCGCCGACTCGAAGGGCGACTACGGGCAGGGGCTGCCGCTCGGCCTCGGTGTCGCGCTGGTGTTCGTCGCAGCGGCACTCGTCGCGGGGATCGTCGACGTCGTGGTCGGGAAGGTCAAGGGGACCGAAGCGTCGGTCTGACCGTCAGGCGACGATCCCGGGTTCGTCGGGCGCGGCGAGCGCCCGACGCATCTCGGACGTCGGGGCCTCCCAGAGCGGAGCATCCGTCCGGACGACGGCGAGCACATCGTCGAACATCCCGGTGCGAATCGACAGGCCACGTGCCCGAGCGGTGCGCCGGACCGCGGCGCGGAGCGTACCGACCGGCGTGCTCGCGCCCGTCCGCACCACCGCTTGCCCGAAGCCTTCCGCACGCTCGATCAGCGCAGCCGCGACGGCGTCGATGTCCATGCCGTCCATCATGCGCTCGGCGCGCCCGCGTCGCCGACACGGTGCGAGACCGTCTGGGAGACTCTGGTGCTGGAGTTCTCGTGGTGGGTGTGGAGCGTGTTGTTCGCAGCTGCGGTGGCCGCGCTCGCGATGCTCCTCCGGTCCGCTGTCCTCGCCGTGCGCGCGGACGGGTTCGGACGCGGCCGGCTGCACCGCGGCGCAGCGGCTCCGTGGTTCTGGGGCGCGGTCGCCGTCGGTGTGATCGACGGTGTCCTGCTCTTCGGCTAGCGGACCCCAACCGCTCGCGTGGTCGTACCCGGTGATGAACCGTGTGCGGCCGTCCTCGGTGGGGACGTACCGCCAGTACCCGCGACCGGTACGGATCGGTGACAGCGGGTCCGCGGTCGAGAAGCGGAGCGCAGAGGTCCGGGAGCCGTCCGGACGTCGGCGCTCGCCGATGCTCACGCCGGTGCCGTGGACGTCGTGCACCGGGGACCGTCGGACGTAGGTGAACCGCACAGCGGTGTCGACGGTGTCGCGCTCCGGCACGATCTCGGAGAACCGGACGTCCCACCGCACGTGCTGTGTCGGGTCCTGCGTCGCCGCTCAGACCCGCTCGATGTCCGCCGCGATCACGGTCTCGACGGAGATGCCCCGGTTCCTCACGACGCTGCCCACCCTCGTCGGAGTCGGTCGGCGGCACGGGCGAACGTCTCCGCGACGTCCGGCTCCGGGTCGAAGAGGTTCTGGATGCGCAGCCCGTCGAACAGGGCCAGGAGCTGCTGCGCTCCGACGCCCGGGTCGAGGGTCGCCGGGAGACGGCCGACCGCGACGTCCTGCTCGAGTGCGAGCCGGATGCCGTCGCGGAAGGCGCGGTAGCTGACCAGGAAGTCGCCCCCGGCTGGTTCCCCGGGATCGGCGGCCGGGGCGAGCGCCGCGACGATGAGCCGGTCGAGTGCTGGCTCAGCGGCGAACGCGACGACCAGCGCGCGCAGCCACGGCACCGTGCCCTCCGCGCGTGCGACGGGTGCCAGCGGGGCGGTCACCTGGTCGAGCCAGGTCGCGAGCGTGGCGGCGAGGAGCGCCGGCATCGTCGGGAAGTTCGCGGTCACGGTGTCGCGCGGGAGCCCCGCCCGCTCGGCGACGGCGTCGAGGGACGAACGGGTGGGACCGACGTCGCGCAGCACGTCGATCGATGCCCGGAGCACGCGTTCGCGGACGGGCGCGGTCGACCGGCGGGTCGAGAGCTGTTCCGGCGGCGTCCGTCGGAACCACTCGAGCAATGCCCGCGACCGCGAGGTGTCGGCCGCGGGGTCGGGCGCGCGGTCCTCGGCGAAGAGGTCCTCGAAGCCGTCCATCGACCGCACGGCCGGGTCGTCCGTGCGGAACGCCATCGACCAGTCGGGGAACGTCCGCTCCTCGATGGGGTCGTCGAGGAGGACCTGGACGTCGACGTTCGCCGGATCGGACGCGACCTCGTGCACCCGCGCTCGCACCACGTCGTCCGGTCCCTCGACGACGCCGAGGACGTTCGCGTCGTCGAGCGCGAGGACACCGGTGATCCCGAGCTCGGCGTTCCTGGCCCGCTCGACCGGCAGCAGACGGACGAGGTCGTCGTGGCTGAGGCGCCCTGTCCGGGCAGCCGTGAAGACGAGGGTCGAGAGGGTCATCGGTCGAGCTCTCCGTCGGTGGTCGAGGGGTCGGTCGGTGCCTGGTCACGGACGGGGTCTCGGCGGATCGCGACGATGGTGAGGTCGTCGCTGATGGTCTCCGGGACGGTGCGGAGGAAGGCCCGCAGCCCCTGGGCCAACGACCGCTCGTGCGCGAGCCGTGCCGCGAGGTCGGTCAGTGTGCCGAAGCTCGCGCCCGGGAGTTCGAGGATGCCGTCGGACGCGACGACGAGGACGTCGCCCGGGCCGAGGTCGAGGTGCCGGGGCAGTCGCGCGAACCCCCGGGGCTGCAGGCCGACGGGAAGGTCCACCGACGGGATGCGCACGGTCTCGCCTCCCGCGTGGGCGACCGCTGCGAAGCCGTGCCCGGCATCGATGAACTCGACCGAGCCGTCGTGCAGTCGGATCCGGGCGTGGAACAGGGTCGCGAACGCAGCCGCCCGTTCCAGGCGGGAGCGCACGGCGTTCTCGGCGCCCTCGACGGTGACGGCCGGTGCCTCGCGGGCCAGGGCGTCGATCGTGCCGAGCAGGTGCGCGGCCAGGAGCCCGGCGGGGACGCCCTTGCCCATGACGTCCCCGAGCGTGATCGTCGCGGTGCGCCCGTCCGGCCCGACCGAGACGTCCGCGAGGTCGCCGGACACGTCGGACGCGGCCCGCCAGACGTGTGCCGCCGTCCATCCGGCGATCGTCGCGGTCGTCCTGGGGAGGAGCGCGGCCTGCACGGCACGCAGCCGACCGTCACGGTCGAGACCGGCGTCCTCGTCGTCGTACACGTCCTGCAGGGAACCCACTCCCGCAACCTACCGTGCGGCGTGTCCAGGATGCGCGGGAGCGGCGCCCGGGAGGACCCGGACGCCGCTCCCGCGCTCGGCGCTCAGTCCGCGGGGACGCTGTCCACCACGGACGTCGTCACCGCGGACGAGTCGAGCACCGCCCCCTTCGGGAGCACCCGGCTCGCCGAGCCGGTCAACGTCCGCGACCCGAGGTACGCACCGGTGTCGGGGTCGATCACGATCTCCGAGTGCTCCCCGTCCCGGTTCGGCTCGTCCCGGCCGATCGCCGTCCCGGTGCGCCCGTCGAGCGTCACCGCGTCGTGGGTGATCGTCGTCCCGGGGATCTTCGCGAGCACCTCGTACATCGCGCTGCGGAGGTCCGCAGGCACGAGCCCGGTGGCGAGGTCGTCGGAGATCAGCGTCGTCATCGCCTCCTCGTGGCTCACGGAACCGGTGGCGTGCTCCGACACCCACGTGTACAGCTCGTCCGGGTCCCGCGGCATCTCGGCCAGGTGCGCCGGCGTCCAGTCCGAGTACCCCTCGAAGCGGCCGCCTGCTCCGTGCAGCGTCTCGGTCGGGTACGGCGACCCTTCGCGCTTCCACTCCGCGGCCGCCTCGGTCGCGGACGCGGCAGGGAAGAACCGCGTCGGTTCGCCGGACGTGCGCACGAGCGTCCACTCGGCAGACACGTCAGCGGGTCGGTAGACGGTGACCGTGTACGGCACGAGCGCGGAGTACTCGTTCGCGTCACCGAAGAACCCCTGACTCTCCCGTTTCGTCGACACCTCGAGGTACTGGCCGGGCCCGACGGTCGGGTCGCTCGCCAGGACGGTCTCGTCGGCGGCCTTGTGCAGGACCTCGGCGGCGGTGGCTGCCTGCGGGTGCGACCCCAGGACGGGTACGCGGTCTGTGGTGCCGGTGAGGTTCCCACCGACGACCACGGTCGCGAGGGCGGTGACCGCAGCGACGGACCCGACCGCTCCGAAGGTCCAGCGGGAGCGGCGACGACGACGGTGGACGGTGCGGTCGAGCACCGCACGTCGGATCGGACGGATGGCTTCGTCGAGGGCGGCGCCCTCGGGCGGCGGTGCGGTGATCACAGTGTCTGCTCCATCTCGTGCAGCGCGCGGCTCGACCTCAGCTTCGCGCGGGACCGTTGGATGCGCTTGCGCGCGTTCGTGGTGGTGAGGCCGAGCATCGCGGCGGCCTCGTCGTAGGACCGGCCCTGGAGCAGGCAGAGCTCGCAGAGTTCCCGGTCGGGTGAGTCGAGCGCGGCGATCTCCGCGCGGACCCACCGCAGCTGCTGGACGGCCTCGTCGTGTGCGACCTGGCGGTACCAGGCCTCGGACGCGCCGCTGTGCTCGTCGACCTCGTCGGTGCGGGTGGACCGTCGCTGCCGGTTCGCGTTCATCGCCACGAACCGCGTCGTGGTCAGCAGCCACGGCAGTGCAGACGCACCGACGACTCCGATGTCCTTCCGCCGGCGCCACGCGACGAGGAACGTCTCCTGGACGATGTCGTCGACGTCCGACCGTTCGTCGGCGAGCCCCCACGCGTAGCGGAAGACCGCCCGCGAGTGCCGGTCGAGCAGCGCGGTGTACGCCTCGCCGTCGCCCGTCGCGACGGCGGCGACGAGTGCTGTGTCCGGGACGGTGCCCGGCCCCCTTGGTGTGTTCACGATTGCCTCCGAACAGTGAGTGTCCGGGAGGGCCTCCGTGTGACAGACCGGCCGGTCAGCCGATCGCGCGCCCGGCGCCCCACACCCGTGTCACCTCGAGCGACGGCGTCAGCGCGACGAGGTCGGCGGCGTACCCGGGGGCGATCCGGCCGATGTGGTCGCCGAGCCCGAGCGCCCGTGCCGGCACCGAGGTGAGCGCGCCCACGGCGTCGGGCAGTGGCTGGTCCGCGAGCGTGACCGCGTTGCGGAGTGCCTGGTCCTGCGTGAGTGTCGATCCGGCGATCGTGTCGGTCCCTGCGACGAGGGCGACCCCCTCCGAGACGGTCACGGCGAGCGACCCGAGCGTGTACGAGCCGTCCGCGGCTCCGGCGGCCCCCATCGCGTCGGTGACGAGCGCGACGCGGTCCGGCGCTGCGGCCAGCAGCATCCTCGCCACCGACGGGTGCACGTGCACGCCGTCGAGGATGAGTTCGAGCGTGACCCGGTCGTCGGCCACCGCGGCGGGGATCGGGCCCGGCGCGCGGTGGTGGATCCCGGGCATGGCGTTGCACGCGTGCGTGAGCAGGGTCGCGCCGGCGTCGAACGCGGCCCGCGCCTGGTCGTACGAGCACACCGTGTGGCCGACCGCGACGACCACGCCCGCTGCGACGAAGCGTTCGATGGCGCGGGTCGCTCCCGGGAGCTCCGGGGCGATCGTCACCTGGCGGATCACCCCGGAGCCTGCCTCGAGCAGGGCGTCGACGGCGTCCGGGCTCGGGTCGATCAGGAAGTCCGGGTTGTGGGCGCCCTTGTTCTGCGGCGACAGGAACGGCCCCTCCAGGTGCACACCGAGCACCAGGGGATCCGTGGCCATCACCGAACGGACCTGGGCGAGCGAGCCGACGAGGGAGGGCAGTGGGTTCGCGACGAGCGACAGGACCGACCGGGTCGTGCCGTGCGTCCGGTGCACCGCGAGCGCGGCCGCGAAGGAGTCGTCCTCGTAGGCTGCACCGCCACCACCGTGCCCGTGCAGGTCGACGAACCCGGGCACCAGGACGGCGTCGCCCAGGTCGACGACCTCGTCCGCCGTGGGGGCCTCGGGGCCGGAGCCGACCGCGCGGATGACGTCGCCGTCGAGGAGGACCCACCCGTCGGCCGTGGAGCCGCCCGCGTCGACGACGCGGGCCGACCGGACCAGCGTGCGCCGCGCCTCCAGGCCGGGCCCGCCGACGCCGGATCCCACGACAGCGGAACCGTTCACGGCGGAAGCGCCGACGGACCCGGCGGACCCGTCGGCGATGCCGGTCACCGCGTCTCCCGACGGAACTGCACCACGCCGGAGAGCGCCGCGACGACCACGAACACGAGCCCGACGACTGGGTGCCCGATCGACACCCAGGCGGCACCGGCCGCGATGACGAGAGCGACCTCGACGATGGTCTTGCCGACGACGTCCGTCTCGATCGGGGAGCGCGGCGAGCGGAAGAAGAACCACACCACCGCGGCGAAGAGCGGCGCCCCGACGATGAAGAACACGGCCGGCAGCGGGTACGGCCAGGCGAGGTAGCCCCAGTACCCGAGCGAGTACAGCCCGAACGCGCACACCACCGCGCGCAGCACGTCCCACGCCCCGAAGCGGCGAGGCTGGACGGCGTGCGGATCGGGGGTCTCGGACCAGTCGACGGGGCTCTGCGGTGCGGACACGGTTCCTACTTGAAGATGATGGTGCGGGCGCCGTCGAGGAGCACGCGGTCCTCGGCGATCCACCGGACGGCCTGGGTGAGCGTGCGGGACTCCTCGTCCTGCCCGATCGACACGAGCTCACCGGGGTCCTTCGTGTGGTCCACACGGACGACGTTCTGCTCGATGATCGGCCCCTCGTCGAGGTCACTCGTGACGAAGTGCGCCGTCGCCCCGATGAGCTTCACCCCGCGGGCGTGCGCCTGCCGGTACGGGTTCGCGCCCTTGAAGCCGGGCAGGAACGAGTGGTGGATGTTCACCGCGCGTCCCTCGAGTGCCGCGCAGAGCCCCGGCGACAGGATCTGCATGTACCGGGCGAGGACGACGAGCTCGATGTCGTGCTCGTCCACCGCCTCGAGGATCCGCTGCTCCATGTCGTGCTTGCTCTCGGCGTCGGTGACCGGCCGGTGCTCGAACGGCACGGAGTAGAACGACGCGAGCTCCTGCAGGTCCGCGTGGTTCGAGAGCACGAGCGGCACCTCGATCGGGAGCTGGCCCCCGCGCTGCCGGTAGAGCAGGTCGTTGAGGCAGTGCCCCGCCTTCGACACGAGGACGAGCGTGCGCATCGGCCGGCCGACGACGTCGAGCTGGACGCGGGCGTCGTACCGCTGGACCACGGGCGCGAGGGCCTCCTCGAAGGCCTCGCGGTCGACCGGCGCCATGACCTGGAGGCGCATGAAGAACGTGTTCGTGTCCGCGCTCGAGAACTGCTGCGACTCGGTGATGTTGCCGTTCGCGGCGACGACGGCTCCGGACACGGCGTGGACGATCCCGGGACGGTCGTCGCAGACGAGGGTCAGGGTCCAGTGCGTGGGCGTCGTCGCGGTGGTCGCGGGCGTCGGGTCGGTCACCGGATCAGGGTACCGGGCGCGCTGCCGCGCGCTGGTCGTGGGCCGTTCCGGCCGGTCCCGACGTGGTCCGGCGGTTCGCGGCCCGTCGTGGCTCGTCGCGGCGGTCGGCCTGGAGGCACGGATCGGCTCCGTCCGCCGCCCGCGCTGGCGAGCTGGTCACGCCTGCGCCGGGGGCGCCGCCCCGGCGCGCTGCCGACGACGGGGCGCCGCCCGGCGAGCGCGCGGTCCGCGATCGTCAGGACGGCCGCGGTCGGGCGAGCGCGCGGTCCGCGATCGTCAGGACGCTCGCCGCGACGGCGACGCCGACGATCACCCACGCGAGCACGTGCAGGTCCGCGGTCGTGGGAGCCGTCCCGAACACCCCTCCGATGAGCGAGGACGCGCCGATCGCGCCGATGTACACGCTCGTCCGCGAGAGCCCGGCCGCGGTGCCGATGTACTCCGCGGGCACGACCCGGTACAGCGCAGCCTGGTTCGACACCGACGCGAAGGCCTGCGGGACGCCGAACAGCGCCGGGGTGAGCACGAGCAGGGCCACGGGGGACCCCGAATCGAGCAGGAGCAGGAGCAGCCCGCCGACGATCGGCACGACGGCCGCGGCGATGAGCGGCCCACGGACGGCGGTCTTCCGCGCGACCAGGAACGAGGCGATGCCGGCGACGATCGCCGCGGGCAGCTGGATGTACCCGGCGGCGTCGCTCGAGTACCCGGCGACGTCCTGCACCCACTGCGAGAAGCCGTAGGTCATCGTGTACGCGAGCAGGTACACGAGGAACAGCCGCACGTACGTCCGGGACAGCGCGCCGTTGCGGGCGAGCAGCCGCACGTCGACGAACGGCTTCACGGCGCGCAGCTCCCACAGCACGAGCGCGACGAGCAGCACGACCGCGGTCCCGAGCAGCCACCAGAGCCCGGCCGAGAGGTCGAGCAGGAACACCAGGAGTGCCGAGACGGTCCCGGTCATGAGGAGCATCCCGACCGGGTCGAGCGCCTGCAGCACCGGCAGGTCGTCGTCGTTCTGCGGACGCAGCCGGTCGGACGGCAGCCACAGCAGCGACACCACGATGCCGAACACCGCGAGCGGCACGTTGACGAGGAAGATCGCGTGCCAGCCGAAGGCCGCGATGAGCGCTCCGCCGAGCGGCGGCCCGGCTGCGGCGGACACGAGCGACGTGATCGAGAGCGCGCCGAGGACGAGCGGGGGCGTGGGCTTGCCGATCCGTGCCGAGTGCTGTCGGAGCGTCGTGAGCGCCGCCGGGTAGGCCGACGACGTGCCGATCCCGATGAGCACACGGGCCGTCACCGCACCGCCGAACCCGGTGAGGAACTCGGGCACGACCCCGGCGACGCCCACGATCACGAGACCGGTGAGGAACACCTTCTTCGGGCCGAACCGGTCCGCGAGCTTGCCCATCGTCGGCTGGGCGACGGCGCTCGCGAGGTACAGCGCCGCGACGAGCCAGATCGCCTGCGCGGCACCGATCCCGAGGTCGCGGGAGATCGGTGCGAGGGCGACCGACACCATCGTCGTGTTGATCGGGTTGAGCAACGGGCCGACGAGCACGGGGACGAGGAGCTTCGGGCCGAAGCCGCTGCCGCCGCTGTCGGTCGGAGCAGGCGTGGGGACGGGGGCGGTCGCGGTCACGGTTCCACCAGCGGCTCGAGGATCTGCAGCGAGCGGGCCACGGTCGCGCGGTCCTCCGCGGTGAGCGCGGCCAGGCGGTCCGCGAGCACCCGGCTGCGGGCCGACCACGCGTCCTCGCGTGCGGCCGCGCCCGCCGGCGTCGCACGGACGAGGGTCCGTCGGCCGTCGGTGGGGTCCTGTCGGCGCTCGACGTACCCGAGGTCGACGAGTGCCTGGACGGTCGCGCCCATCGACTGCGGGCGGACACCCTCGGCGCGGGCGAGGTCGGCGACCGTGCTCTCGCCGTACCGGAGGAGGCGTCCGAGCGCCGCGGTCTGCGATGCGGTGACCTCGTCGGACTTGCCCGTGAGCAGGGTCCGGCGGATACGGCCGTGGATCGTCAGCAGCGCGCTGGCGAGATCGGGTGCACCATCGGAAGTCATTCCGCAACGGTACTACTTCGACAGGAAAACTGGCAAGGCTTCCTGTCGATCAGGGCACGGCGTCCGTCGGGCTCGTGGCGTCCCCGGCGAACGGCGAGAGGATCGCGGAGAGGGGTACCCCGTCGTCAGCGAACCACGAGTTGCTCGCGAGCACGACCGGGAACGCCTCGGCGAGCAGTGCCCGGCCGGCGCTCGTCAGGGTGATCCGCGACGGCCGTCCGCGTCCGCGCTCGGAGCCCCGGTCGAGCAGACCGCGGTCCGCGAGTGCCCCGACGAGGGTGGTGGCGCTCTGTGGGCGGATGCCCACCGCGCGGGCCAGTTCCGCCTGGGTGAGCTGCTCGCCGGCCGCCAGCTGCACGAGCGCCCCGAACTCGACGGGGCTGAGCCCCAGTGGCGCGAGCACGTCACCGAGGCGCCTGGCGAGCGTACGGGCAGCGCGGATCACCGTCCACGCGGCGATCGCGTCGACGTCGTCGCGCGTTGCTGAGAACTCCCGGGGCACGACCCCAGGGTACCGGCGTACCGTTCAGTATCAGGAAACTGATACCACGGAGGACCATGATGCAGCACAACGACGGCGTCATCGCCGTGACCGGGGCCACGGGGGACGTCGGCGGTCAGACCGTCGAGCGGCTCCTCGGCGCGGGAGCCCGCGTCCGGGTGATCGTGCGCCGCCCGGAACAGGTGGACACGTTCACCTCACAGGGCGCCGACGCGCGCCTCGCCGACCTCGGTGACCGCGCGGCCGTGACCGCGGCGCTCGACGGGGTCGACCAGCTCTTCCTCGTCACGGCCGCGACGCCACGGCAGGCCGAGCACGGGCGGACCGCCGTCGACGCAGCCCGCGCGGCCGGGGTCCGCGCGGTCGTCCACCTGTCCGGCGGGGACGCGGCCGAGCACTCGCCGATGCCGTGGGCCGCCGCCATCTGGCAGGTGGACGAGGCCGTCCGGGCGAGTGGGCTCGAGCGGACGATCCTCCATCCGTCCGGGTTCATGACGAACCTCGTGGCGTCCGGGCCGGTGATCCGGCGGGGGATCTTCCCGCAGACGATGGGCCGCGGCGTCATCGGGTGGATCGACACGGCCGACATCGCCGCCGTCGCCGCGACCGTCCTGCTCCGTGGGGAGCACAGCGGTGCAGAGCCCGTGCTCACCGGCCCCGAACTCCTCGACGGCCGTGGTGTCGCACGCGGGCTCGCAGCCGGGCTCGGGCGCCCGGTCCGCTACCTCCACCTGCCGAGCCGGGTGTTCCGGACCGTGCTCCGCGCGAGCGGGGTCGACGCCTGGCAGGCCGAGGGCCTCCGCCAGCAGTTCGGTCGGGTCGCGCGACGGGGCCTCGACGGCGTGGACGCGTTCACCGACGAAGTCGAGCGCATCACCGGGGAGCCTCCCCACTCGCTCGCGGACTGGGCTCGCCGGCACCGCGACGAACTGCTCGGTCCCCGTGCCGCTGCCTGAGGCTCACGGAGCGGTGATCGTGCCGACCAGGTGCTCCTGCACGTACCCGACCCAGTCGTAGACGTCGCGGAGGCCGACCCCGGCCTCCGCGCGGTACGACGCCTCCTCGCTCGCTGCGTCGGTGATGCCGAGGCGCTCGGCGATCGTGAGCCGCAGGTCCGTCAGGCACCGCAACCACGCCTGCTCGTCCGCGGGGGAGAACCCGCCGTCCCGCACCCCGGTCAGCCACTCGTGCACGACCGCCGCGTTCGACGTCTTCTGCGTCAGCAGGTCGGTCTGCGTCCACCGTCGGAACTCCGCGCTCGCCGCGTCGTCGTCCGGGTACGCGTCGGGGAACATCCGCGTGGCCACGGGGTCGGCGGACAGGTCGCCCGCGAGGACCTGCTGGAGTTGCTCGGTCAGCGAGGTCAACACCTCGCGCTCGCCGGTGGAGAGCCCGAGGTGGACGCCGTCGGCGCGGCGGACGAACGGGATCACGGGGTCGGCGCCCGGTCGACCGTCGCCTGCAGGCCGTAGCCGTGCATGGCCTCGACGTGGGCCTCCATCGCCTCGCGTGCGCCGGTCGCCACGATCGCGCGCCCGTCGTCGTTCACCTGGTGCATGAGGCGCTCCGCCTTCGCCCGTCCGAAGCCGAAGTACGACTGGAAGACGTAGGTGACGTACGACATCAGGTTGACCGGGTCGTCCCAGACGACGGTGACCCAGGGAGCGTCGGAGCGGGTCGTCGTCCGCTCGTCGACGTCGGGGCTGGTCAGGGTCATGCCACCAGGGTGACACGAACCGGTGCGCTCGGTACGATCGTGGGGTCGCGACTGGCGTTGGATGGGTCACCATCGGGGAGCGACACCTGACACGGTGCGCGGCCGTACGCCTGGGCCGCGCCCACCCGTCCACCTCGTCGTGCTCCCGCGCGACGGAACAGACAACGAGGAGTCCCGTGTCCATCACCGATCTGACGCCTGCGGCCGCGCAGTCCACGTTCAACGCCCCCCTCGCCGAGGTCGACCCCGAGATCGCAGCGGTGCTGCAGAACGAGCTCGGTCGTCAGCGCGACACCCTCGAGATGATCGCGTCGGAGAACTTCGTCCCGCGCGCCGTCCTCGAGTCGCAGGGTTCCGTCCTGACGAACAAGTACGCCGAGGGCTACCCGGGCAAGCGCTACTACGGCGGCTGCGAGTTCGTCGACGTCGCCGAGCAGCTCGCCATCGACCGGGCGAAGGCCCTCTTCGGTGCCGCGTACGCGAACGTCCAGCCGCACTCCGGCGCCAGCGCGAACGCCGCGGTCCTGCACGCCATCGCCTCCGCCGGTGACACGATCCTCGGCCTCGAGCTCGCCCACGGCGGCCACCTGACCCACGGCATGAAGCTCAACTTCTCCGGCCGGATCTACAACGCCGTGTCCTACGGCGTCGACCCGGAGACCTTCGAGGTCGACTACGACGACATCCGCGCGAAGGCGATCGAGCACCAGCCGAAGGTCCTCATCGCCGGTTGGTCGGCCTACCCCCGCCAGCTCGACTTCGCGAAGTTCCGCGAGATCGCGGACGAGGTCGGCGCGACGCTCTGGGTGGACATGGCGCACTTCGCCGGGCTCGTCGCCGCCGGCCTGCACCCGTCGCCCCTGCCGCACGCACACGTCGTGTCCTCGACCGTGCACAAGACGCTCGCGGGCCCGCGCTCGGGCATCATCCTGTCCAACGAGGAGTCGCTCTTCAAGAAGCTGAACTCCGCGGTCTTCCCGGGGCAGCAGGGTGGCCCGCTCATGCACGTGATCGCCGCCAAGGCCACCGCGTTCCTCCTCGCCGGCCAGCCGGAGTTCAAGGACCGCCAGGAGCGCACGCTCCGCGGTGCTCGTCTGCTGGCGGACCGACTCACGCAGGCCGACGCGAGGGCCGCCGGCATCGACGTCCTCACCGGTGGCACCGACGTCCACCTGGTGCTCGTCGACCTGCGCGAGTCCGAGGTCGACGGCAAGCAGGCAGAAGACCTGCTGCACGAGGTCGGCATCACCGTGAACCGCAACTCCGTGCCGTTCGACCCGCGCCCGCCGATGGTCACCTCGGGTGTCCGCATCGGCACCCCGGCGCTGGCGACCCGCGGGTTCGGCGACGCCGAGTTCACCGAGGTGGCAGACATCATCGCGCTGACCCTCATGCCGAACCCGGACATCGCGGCGCTCTCGGCCCGGGTGAAGGCCCTGACCGACGCGTTCCCGCTCTACGCGTGAGCGCCGCCGTGGCTGACCTGCCGCGGGCGCTCTGGGCGGGGGAGGGCTCTGCCGTGCGCATCGACGGCACCGCCCTCGCCGCCCGGACGCTCGACGACCTCAAGCTCCGCATCGACCGCCTGCACGACCACGGGTTCCGACCCGGACTCGGCACGATCATGGTCGGCCAGAACCCGGGCTCGGTGTCCTACGTCGCCGGCAAGCACAAGGACTCGGCCCAGATCGGGCTCGACTCGGTCCGCATCGACCTGCCCGAGACGGCGAGTGCAGCCGACATCCGCGCGGCGATCCTGCAGATGAACGACGACCCCCGGGTCACCGCGTTCATCGTGCAGCTCCCGCTGCCGCAGGGCATCGACCCGATCCCCATGCTCGAGCTGATGAACCCGGCCAAGGACGCCGACGGCCTGCACCCGACCAACCTCGGTGAGCTCGTCCTCGCCGTCCCCGGTGGTGCCGGCACGATCGACGCGCCGCTGCCGTGCACCCCGCGCGGCATCGTCGCGATGCTCGAGGCGTACGAGGTGCCGATCCGCGGCCAGCACGTCACGATCATCGGGCAGGGGCTGACCGTCGGCCGTCCGCTCGGCCTGCTGCTCACCCGGCTCGAGGCCACGGCCACCCTGACGCACTCGCTCACCGACGACGTCGCGGCCGAGTGCCGCCGCGCCGACATCATCGTCGCGGCAGCCGGCGTGGCCGGGCTCGTCCAGCCGGACTGGGTCAAGCCCGGTGCCGCGGTCATCGACGTCGGCATCAGCCGGATCGTGGACGAGGACACCGGCAAGGCGAAGCTCCGCGGTGACGTCGACCCCGCGGTCGCGTCCGTCGCGGGGTTCCTCTCGCCGACGCCGGGCGGCGTCGGGCCGATGACGCGCGCGATGCTCATGAAGAACGTCGTCGAGGCGGCGGAGCGCCACCTGCGCTGACGGTCACCCTCGCGGAAGCGACAGATCTCCCTGGCCCGCCCACGGGGATCTGTCGCTTCCGCGTTCCGTCGCGCCCGCCCCGGACTGGAGGCACGGATCACCTCCGCCAGACCGCTCAACTGGTGCTACGGTCACCGCATGGGGGACGAACGAACGCTGACCGAGCCGGTGCTCCGAGCACGCCCGGAGCCTTCGCAGCTCACCAAGGACGCACGGTGGATGGTGCTCATCGTCCTGCTCGCACTCGTCGTCCAGCAGTTCGGCGCAACGTGGTCGACCGGGTTCTCGCATGCCGGCACCGAGACGACGATCACGAGCCACCCGTGGGTCGGATGGACACTCCTGACCGTGGGCTTCGCGGTCGTCGGGTTCGTCGTCGCGATCGCCCGCCGAGGAGCCCCGCGGTTCGACGAACACACCGTCATGGGTCTGGCGCTCGGCGGGGTCATCGGGACGACCGTGCTCGTGTGGTTGCTCATCCCGGTCGAGATGACCTGGGTGCAGTGGGCCGTCGAACACGGCAACCCGCACCCGTTCGTCATCGGGAACGTCGACCTGGTGTCCCGTTACGCCGACTACACGGGCTGAACGCACCCGCGGTACCCGTGCGGAGGGCGTCGCGTAGTGGCGGTCGCCCGTCGAACCACGAACGCGACATCGAACCGCCACGTGGCACTGGTTCGATGTCGCTTTCGTGGTTCGACAGCTGCGCCGCGCGCCGCGCAGCGCCCGTCAGTCGCGCCGGGCGCCCTGCGCGGCGTGCACGGTGAACACGGTGGGCTCGCGGTACCCGGCCGCCGCGAAGGCGGACGTGACCGCGTCCGCGATCGCGCCACGGGCCTCCCGGTCGACCAGCGCGATCGCCGCACCGCCGAAGCCGCCACCCGTCATCCGAGCGCCCACCGCGCCGTGCTCCATCGCGGTCGACACCGCGAGGTCGAGCTCAGGCACCGAGATCTCGAAGTCGTCGCGCATCGACTCGTGGGACGCCACGAGCAGGTCACCGATCGCCCGCGGGCCGTCCTCGCGCAGCGTCCGCACCGTGTCGAGGACGCGCTGGTCCTCGGTCACGACGTGCCGGACGCGCCGGAAGGTCTCGTCGTCCAGGAGCTCCTGGGCACGGGGCAGGTCCTCGATGGACAGGTCGCGGAGCGCCTCGACGCCCATCACCGCGGCGCCGCGCTCGCAGGAGTCACGACGCGCCTTGTAGCCGCCCGTGGCGTGGGCGTGCTCGACGCGGGTGTCGACGACGAGCACCTCGAGACCGTTCGCCTCGAGCGCCAGGTCGACCACCGCGGTGTCGAGCGTCCGGCAGTCGAGGAAGACGACCGCGTCCTGCTCCCCGAGGAGCGACGCGGACTGGTCCATGATCCCGGTCGGTGCTCCGACGGCGTGGTTCTCGGAGTACTGCCCGACGCGGGCGAGCGTCTTGCGGTCGAGTCCGAGCCCCCAGAGGTCGTTGAAGGCGAGGGCGACGCCGCACTCGATCGCCGCGCTCGACGACAGCCCAGCCCCGACCGGGACGTCCGAGTCGATGAAGACGTCGAACCCGCGCTTGTCCGACAGGTCGGCGCCGGCGTGCTCACCGAGCGCCCAGGCGATGCCGAACACGTAGGCCGACCAGCCGTGCATCCGCGACGGGTCGAGCTCGTCGAGGGTCAGCTCGACGACCGACGACGGGTCGAACGCGGACGCGACGCGCAGCACGCGGTCGTCCCGCTGCCCGATCGAGGCGACCGTCCGCCGGTCGATCGCGAAGGGCAGCACGTACCCGTCGTTGTAGTCGGTGTGCTCACCGATGAGGTTGACCCGGCCGGGGGCGGAGTACCGCACCGTGGGCTCGTAGCCGTACACCTGCTGGAACGTCATGCGCGTTCGATCCCTCCTCGGATGAACTCGGCCGCCTTCTCGGGCACGAGGTCCCCGATCCAGGCGCCCATGGCGGCCTCACTGCCGGCCAGGAACTTGAGCTTGTCCGCCGCGCGGCGCGGGGACGTGATCTGCAGCATGAGCCGCACGGTGTCGCGACCGGTGTGCACCGGGGCCTGGTGCCAGGCGGCGATGTACGGCGTGGGGTCGTCGTAGAGCCGGTCGATGCCCCGGGTGAGCCGGAGGTGCATGTGTGCGAGCTCGTCCTTCTCCGCATCGGTGAGTCCGGCGAAGTCGGGGACGTGGCGGTGCGGCAGCATGTGGATCTCGATCGGCCAGCGCGCGGCGAACGGCACGAAGGCGGTGAAGTGCTCGCCGGCGAGGACGACCCGGTCCGACGCGCGCTCGTTCGCGAGGTGCTGCTCGAAGAGGTCCGGCCCGAACCGCTCGATCGACGCCAGGAGCCGCTGCGTGCGCGGCGTGACGTACGGGTAGGCGTAGATCTGCCCGTGCGGGTGGTGGAGCGTGACGCCGATCGCCTCGCCGCGGTTCTCGAACGGGAACACCTGCTGGATGCCCGGCAGCTCGGAGAGCGCTGCGGTGCGGTCGGCCCACGCCTCGACCACGGTGCGGGCGCGCGACTCGGAGATCGACGCGAACGAGCCCTCGGTCGCGGGGGAGAAGCACACGACCTCGCACCGGCCGACGCTGCGGAACTGCCGGTTGAGCCCGACCTCGGTCAGGGCGTCGAGCGAGGGCGGGGCGTCCTGGGCGCCGTCCGGTCCGGCGAGCATCGGGCCGAAGGACGGCGAGCGGTTCTCGAACACCGCGACGTCGTAGGTGCTCGGGATCTCGGACGGGTTCGCCGGGCTCTGCGGGGCCAGCGGGTCCTGGTCGGCCGGCGGCAGGAACACCCGGTTCTGCCGGCTCGCCGCGATCGACACCCACTCTCCCGTGAGGACGTCCTGCCGCATCCGGGCGGTGTCCGGCCGGGGGTCGAGGACGCGCTGGTCGATGCTCCGCTCCGCGGGCAGGGTCGAGTCGGCGTCGTCGAAGTAGAAGAGGTCGCGGCCGTCCGCGAGCTTCGTCGCGCGCTTGGTGATCACCGCAGCAGCCTAGCGCGATCCGAAGTGTTGCGAAAGCAGACGGAAGCGGACGAAACTGTGTTCGTGACGGACGATGACCTCTTCCTCGACGGCGCGCTCCCGGCACCCCTCCGCCAGGACCGCATCGTCGCCATCGTCGAGGGGGCACCGGGTCTCGTCCGGACGGCCGCCCTGGCAGCGGCGCTCGGCACGAGCGAGGTGACCGTCCGGCAGGACCTCGCCACCCTCGACCTGGAGGCACGGATCCGGCGGGTGCACGGCGGTGCGGTCCGTCTCGTGGCCGGCTCGGGTGAGCGCCCCCTGGAGGAGACCGCGGTCGAGCACCAGGTCGCGAAGGCCGCGATCGGCCGTGCCGCGGCCGCGCTCGTCCGGTCCGGTGAGTGCGTCGTGCTCGACGTCGGCACCACACCGGCGGCGGTGGCGTCCGCCCTGGTGGCACGGACGGACCTCGTCGACGTGACCGTGGTGACGAACTCGTTGACGACCGCGCTCGCGCTCGAACCCGCCGTCCCGCGGTTCACGGTCATCGTGACCGGCGGGACGCTCCGACCGCTGCAGCACTCGCTCGTCGCGCCGTTCAACAACACCGTGGTGCCGATGATCGCGGCCGACGTCGCGTTCCTCGGGGGCACGGGCGTCGACGTCGAGCACGGCCTGACCAACGTCAACCTCCCCGAGACCGAGACGAAGCGGATGCTCGCGGCGACGGCACGGCGTACGGTCGTGGTCGCGGACGGGTCGAAGTTCGGCCGGGCCCACATCGGGGTCGTCCGTGCGCTCGAGGACGTCGACGTCGTCGTGACCGCCGAGGCACCGGCGGACCTGGTCGACGCCGTGCGCGCGGCCGGGGTCGAGGTCGTCGTCGCCGACGAGCGCTGAGCCTCGAGCCAGCCGTAGCACGCAGCACCAGGAAGGACCCGCACGCCATGACCGCAGCCCCCACCGGAGGCCAGTACCACCTCCGCCACGCCGGACCGGACGGCGTCGTCGAGGCCGTCGTGACCGAGGTCGCCGCCGGCATCCGCGAGCTCCGGGTCGCCGGGTTCGACCTCACCGAGCCGTTCGGCGTCGACCAGGCCCCGCCCGGAGCGGACGGCATCGTGCTCGTCCCGTGGCCGAACCGGGTCGCCGGCGGTCGCTGGGAGCTCGACGGCGCCGTGCAGCAGCTCGACGTCTCCGAGCCGAAGTACGGCAACGCCTCGCACGGGCTGCTCCGCTTCGCGCCGTACCGCACGGTGACGCAGACGGAGTCGTCGATCGAGCAGGAGGCGACGATCCACCCGCAGCACGGCTGGCCCTTCACGCTCGAGACCCGCGTGCACCACGAGCTCGTCGACGACGGCATCCGTGTCACGCACACGATCACGAACCGCTCGGGCGTCCGGGCGCCGTTCGCCGTCGGTGCGCACCCGTACCTGCGCGCCGGCGACACCCCCGCCGAGGACCTCGTCGTCACCCTCGACGCGGCCACTGCCTTCTCGACGAACGAGCAGAAGGTGCCCGACGGGTCGTACGACGTCACCGGCACCGACGCCGACCTCCGTGCCGGTCGTCGTGCGGGCGACTCGGACCTCGACACCGCCTACACGGACATCGCGGCCGACGAGGACGGTGTCCGACGCACGACGCTGCACAGCCCCGAGGGCGACGGCGTCGAGCTCTGGCAGGACGAGTCGTTCCCGTACGTGCAGGTGTTCACCTTCCGGACCTTCCCTCGAGGCGACGGCACCGGTCTGGCCGTGGCCGTCGAGCCGATGACCGCGCCCGCGAACGCGCTGAACTCGGGGGAGGGCCTGCGCTGGCTCGAGCCCGACGAGACCTGGACCGGGACCTGGGGCATCCGCCGCACCTGGTCCTGATCGCGCTCTCCTCCCGCCCCCCGACGTGTCGCGCGGGGCAGAGTCTCGGCCCCGCGGACAGTTTCGCGGCTGTTCCGTCGCGGAACTGTCCGCGCGGCCGAGTCTCGTGGGGAGCGATGGGGTGCGGCGACCACCGCGCACGACGAAGGCCGCCCCGATGGGGCGGCCTTCGTCGTGCGGGAGCGTGTCCGGTGGCGTGCTCAGCCGCGTCGCATGCGGAGCGCCTCGACCGCGAGGGCCTCGGTGCCGTAGCGCCCGACCTCCTGCGCCCATGCCGGGTCGTCGCCGCGGAGGGCGATGTACTCGGAGCGCTGTCGGCACACGTAGCCGAGCACGGTGGAGGCGGTGGCGACCTCGAGGAAGTCCTCGCGGATGTGGCGCGTCGACACCTTCGCGTTGCGGCGGAGCGTGTCGAGGAGCAGTTCGTCGCTCATGGTCGTGTTGGTGGCTGCTGCGAGCTCGACGATGCGGCGCGCGCCGTCGGCGCTGGTGTGCGTGGCTTCGATGGGCTCGATCACGGTGTACCCCGTTCGTTCTGTGGTGGTGCTGTCGTGCAGGACCCGGCGATCGGATCCGGGAACGACACTATCGGCGCCCACCCAACAGCCCGCTGAACGAGGACTGAACTGTGCCGCGGAACGGACAAGAGTCAGCTGTGGAGGGTTTGTACCCCGGTCTGAGGTGAGGTGGGCCCCGTGGGGCTCGAACCCACGACCCTCGGATTAAAAGTCCGGTGCTCTACCAACTGAGCTAGAGGCCCTCACCCGCAAGGCTAGCGGGTGAGGGCCTCCAGGCGGGAAACGAGCGCGTCAGCTCCGGCGTCCGGTCAGTGTCCGCAGCAGCCAGGCGATCACGGCGATGACGAGCAGCACGAGGCCGACCCACAGCAGGAACTTCAGGCTGGCGGCGAAGCCACCGACGAACAGCAGGATGACCGCGATCACGGCCAGGATGATGAGCAGGGCGTTCATGAGGGTCCTCTCCTTCACGTCCGGGAGGAGTGCCTCCCTGCCCGGACACCGTACGCGTGCACGGCCTGTTGCGTTCTCGGCGAACGGGGGGCGTGCGGCGTCGGTGGCCGCGCCTACACTGTCGCGGTGCCTCGCGATCACCACCGTCCCGTCCACTTCACCGATGCCGAGTTCGCCGCCATACAGGGCGGGGAGGACCCGGCGGTGGTGAACCGCGTCGCGCACGAGACCGCGAACGCCCTGCTGCACCGCGTGCGACAGGACCCGGACCCGGCGGTCGTCGAGCGCCTCGTGACCTACACGGACGTGCACGGCATCGACGCGATCGCGGAACTCTGGGCACGGGTGGGGGCGCACACGCTGCCGGGGGCGCTCTGGCGGATCTACCTCGTCCGGACGGTCATCCGGCAGGCCCCGGAGGAGATCGCCTACTTCTTCCAACGCGGTACGGAGCGGATCGGCACGATCGACCAGGCCGTGGCGGGTGCCGAGCAGCCGACGGGTCCGGCGGAGATCCTGACCCTCGCCGACCGGATCCTGCACGGCCTCTACACGGGCGACCTCGCGGTGGCGCTCGACCGCGGCGCGGCGTTCTGTCGGCTCACGGCAGCCGGGGCGACGGCCGTGGCGGACGATTCCGACCTCACCGCGGGGGACCGCGCGAGCGAGCTCACCACCCGGGCGCTCCGGCTCACCGAGCTCGCGGCCGACCTGACGGAGGCGGCGGCGCTCTGGCGCCGCGACAGCCTCGACTGAGCCGACCCACTGCCGGACGTGAGCGGCGCGGACGTCCCGATCCGTGCCTCCAGGCCGAACCGCTGCAGGCAGGCAGGCAGAGCCGAGCAGGCACAGCCGATCAGGCAGAGCCGGGCGTGCAGAGCCGAGCAGGCACGGCCGATCAGGCAGAACAGGGCGTGCAGAGCCGAGCAGGCACGGCCGATCGGGCAGAACAGGGCGTGCAGAGCCGACCAGGCACAGAGAAGCCGAGCCGCAGAAGCGCCTCTCGGCGCGAGGCCGCTCGAAGCGGCGATATTTGGAGCCCGGGGCTTGCTGCGGCCCGGCGACGACCACTGTACGGAACGACCCCTGGACGCGTCGAATCCGTTCGCGCAGAGGGGACTCGCAGGACCTCCAATCCGACCGGACGAGGGCACCGAATCATCACCGTGGCGAGGTCCTGACCTCACCACGGCGAGGGGTCCCGTGCGACCCGGTCCGACGTCGGTCGGTCAATTCCCTGCGGGTCACGCGGGCTCCTCGCCCAGAACGAGCACCACCACACCCGAACAGCTGCACGCCACCTGAGCACCTGCAGCACCCCGTGCACCGAGAGGGGGGAAACCTGCAATGCTTGCCATCGTGGAACGCGACACGAAGCGCTGGGGCTCTGCCGAGCCGGCGCCGCCGTCGCCCGATGAACTCCTCACCAGGGTTGCGAACGGCGACCAGGCGGCTTTCTCCGACCTGTACGACGAACTCTCCGGGCGTGTGCTCGGGCTCGTGACCCGACTGCTGAAGGACCGTGCGCAGTCCGAGGAGGTCACGCAAGAGGTGTTCCTCGAGGTCTGGCAACAGGCCGCACGGTTCGACCAGGTCCGTGGCTCCGCCGCGAGCTGGGTGCTCACGATGGCGCACCGCCGGGCGGTCGACCGGATCCGGGCCTCGCAGGCGTCGCACGACCGCGACACGCGGATCGGCATCCGCGACTTCGAGGCCGGCTTCGACCAGGTGTCCGAGTCGGTCGAGATCCGCATCGAGCACGAGCGGGTGAGCCGGGCGCTGGCGAAGCTCACCGAGTTCCAGCGCCAGGCCGTGCAACTCGCGTACTACGGAGGCTTCTCGCACAGCGAGATGGCCGAGCAACTGGGGGTGCCCATCGGCACCGTCAAGACCCGCCTGCGTGACGGGATGATCCGACTCCGAGACGAGATGGGGGTGACCTCATGACCGAACGACACGACGACCCGTCCACCCTGACCGGCTCGTACGCGCTCGATGCGCTCTCCGACGAGGAGCGCGCCCAGGTCGAGGCCGCACTCGCGTCCTCGCCCGAACTGCTCGCCGAGACCGACTCGCTGCGCGAGACAGCGCTGCAGCTCGCGTACTCGACCGACCCGATCGAGCCGCCGGCGTCGCTCAAGGCGTCGCTGATGGCACAGATCCAGAACACGCCGCAGGTGGCACCGGCCGCTCCCGCAGCCTCGGCTCCCGCTTCCGTGCCGGTGTCCTCCGAGGCTGCGTCGTCCGGCGCTGCGTCGTCCGACGCCGGCCGGGAGGCACGACCCGCCTCCGCCCCGTCGCCCGCCTCCTCCGTGGTACCGGGCCCGGCGGAGACCACGGCTCGCCGCCGCTGGTTCCAGCGTCCGGCAGCTGCCCTGTCCGCCGCTGCCGCCGTCGCGGTGGTGTTCCTCGGCGTCGGACTCGGCGTCGGCGGGGTGCTCAGCCCCGCTGGTGAGTCGCCGAGGCCGGGCACCTCGCAGGGCACGAGCGTCCTCGACGGGATCTACGCGGCGTCCGACTTCCAGCGGAGTTCCACGCCGGTGCAGGGCGGTGGGACGGCCACGGTCGTCTGGTCGCAGGACCTCGGCAAGTCGGCGGTCATCCTCGACGGGGTCGAGGCCGCGCCGAAGGGCAAGACCTACGAGCTCTGGTACATCGACTCGAAGCAGCAGGGCGGCGCGATCACGCCCGCCGGGTTGATGGACCGGTACGCCGACGGGGTGCACTCCGCGGTGCTGACCGGCAAGGTCCGGGACGGCGTCACGGTGGGCATCACGGTCGAGCCGGAGGGTGGCTCGAAGCAGCCGACGACGACCCCGATCGCCGCGGTCCCGCTCGACGCGTAGCGGGTTCCCCTCCCTCCCTCCCTCCGCGAAACGCGCGCGTCCCGACGAAGCACGTGTCGATCGACACGTGCTTCGTCGTCCCGTGTACGCGCATGCGCTGCCGCGTCGTGACCGCGACGAAGCACTCGTCGATCGACGGGTGTTTCGTCGATCCCTGCACGCGCATGGAGCCGGCCGACCCGTGCCAGGTCCGGCGGCACCGTGGGCCAGGGCGACCACCCGCCGGACCCGGGTGGGCGCGCCGGACCCGACCCGTGCCTCCCGTCCGCCCCTCCTGACCGCAGCGCGGCGTCCGGACCACAGCGCGCCTGCCGACCACGGCGGGATGGCCGCCCACGGCGGGACGGCGACCGCGCGACCAGGGCAGCGCCCCGGAACGCCGACGGCCCCGTCGGACCGAGGTCCGACGGGGCCGAGCGTGCGGAGCGCGAGCGGTCCGAGACCGCGTCAGCGGATCAACCGAAGCGGCCGGAGACGTAGTCCTCGGTGGCCTGCACGGACGGGTTCGAGAAGATCGTCGCGGTGTCGTCGTACTCGATGAGCTTGCCGGGGTGCCCGGTGCCGGCGATGTTGAAGAACGCCGTCTTGTCGGACACCCGCGAGGCCTGCTGCATGTTGTGGGTCACGATGACGATCGTGTACTCCTTCTTGAGCTCCTCGATGAGGTCCTCGATGGCGAGGGTCGAGATCGGGTCGAGCGCGGAGCACGGCTCGTCCATGAGGAGCACGTCGGGCTGCACGGCGATCGCCCGCGCGATGCACAGTCGCTGCTGCTGGCCGCCGGAGAGTCCCATGCCGGGCTTGTCGAGGCGGTCCTTGACCTCGTTCCAGAGGTTCGCGCCCTGCAGGGAGCGCTCGACGATGTCGTCGGACTCGGACTTCGAGATGCGCTTGTTGTTGAGCTTCACGCCCGCGAGCACGTTGTCCTTGATCGACATCGTGGGGAACGGGTTCGGACGCTGGAACACCATGCCGACCTGCCGCCGGACGAGCACCGGGTCGACGCCCGCGCCGTAGAGGTCGTCGCCGTCGACCTTGACCGAGCCCTCGACCCAGGCGCCCGGGATGACCTCGTGCATGCGGTTCAGCGTGCGGAGGAACGTGGACTTGCCGCAGCCGGACGGGCCGATGAACGCGGTCACGGTGCGGGGCTCGATGGTGATGTCGACACCCTCGACCGCCTTGAACTTCGAGTAGTAGACGTTGAGGCCGTCGACCTCGATGCGCTTGGACACGTGGATTCCTTCGGGGTGGTGGTCGTTGCCGCGCTAGCGGGGGAGCTTGGGGGCGAAGAGGCGGGTGATGAAGCGCGCGAGCAGGTTGAGCGCCATCACGATGAGGATGAGGAGCAGCGCGGCCGTCCAGGCCCGGTCGACGAACGGCACCGGGTTGGCGCCCTGCTGCGAGTACTGCGTGTACGCGAAGACCGGCAGGGTCATCATCGGGTCCTTGAACAGGTCGTAGTTCATCGAGGCGGTGAACCCGGCGGTGACGAGCAGCGGTGCGGTCTCGCCGATGACACGGGCGATGGACAGCATGACACCGGTCGTGATGCCGGCGAGCGACGTCGGGAGCACGACCTTCACGATCGTCAGCCACTTCGGCACGCCGAGCGCGTACGAGGCCTCGCGGAGCTCCATCGGCACGATCTTCAGGACCTCTTCCGTGGAGCGCACGACGATCGGGATCATCAGCACGCTCAGGGCGATCGAGCCGACGAGGCCGAAGCGCGCACCGGGGCCGAGGAAGAGCGCGAAGAGCGAGTAGGCGAAGAGGCCGGCGACGATCGACGGGATGCCCGTCATGACGTCCACGAAGAACGTGATGCCCTTCGCGAGCGCGCCCTTGCCGTACTCGACGAGGTAGATCGAGGTGAGCAGGCCGATAGGGACCGAGATGAGCGCTGCGAACAGCGTGATCTCGAGCGTCCCGACGAGGGCGTGGACCGCGCCGCCGCCCTCGGAGATGACCCCGCGCATCGAGTACGAGAAGAACTGCGCGTCGAACCGGGCGAGACCGTCGGCGAGGACGGTCCAGAGCAGCGACACGAGCGGCAGGACGGCGATCACGAACGCGGTGACGACGAGTGAGGTCACCAGGCGGTCGACGGCCTTGCGGCCACCCTCGACGATGCGGGACACGACGACGATGAGGACGTCGAACAGGACCGTGCCGAGGAAGAGCGCCGCGACGACGTTGAAGTCCTTGACCGCACCGCCGGCGTTGAGCAGGGCGAACACCGCGATCAGGGCGACCCAGGAGCCGATGAGGAGCAGCCACGGCACCGACTTGTGCAGCTTGCCGTTGGCGTAGACGTTGCCGGCCATGCCGGACTGACGGAGGGCGAGGGACATCGGGTCGTACCTCTCAGCTCACTCGCTTGCGGACGATGTACCGCGCGAGCATGTTGATGACCAGGGTGATGACGAAGAGGACCAAGCCGGACGCGACGAGGGCGTTCAGCGCGGTGCCGGAGGCCTCGGCGAACTGCAGCGCGATGTTCGCGGCGATGGTCGACGGGTTCAGCGAGGTGAGCACCTGCAGCGTGACGTTCGTCGACACCGAGAGGACGAGCGCGACGGCCATGGTCTCGCCGAGGGCGCGGCCGAGGCCGAGCATGATCGCGGACACGATGCCCGACTTCGCGAACGGCAGGACCGACATGCGGATCATCTCCCAGCGGGTGGCACCGAGGGCCAGCGCTGCCTCTTCGTTGAGGGTCGGCGCCTGCAGGAAGATCTCGCGCATCACGGCGGTCATGATCGGGATCGCCATCACGGCGAGCACGATCGACGCGGTCAGGATCGTGCGACCGGTGCCGGAGACCTGCCCGGAGAACAGCGGGAACCAGCCGAGGTAGGTGTTGAGGAACGTGTAGAACGGCTTCACGAACGGCGCGAGGACGACGATGCCCCACAGGCCGTAGACGACCGACGGCACCGCGGCCAGCAGGTCGATGACGTACCCGAGCACCGGGGCGAACCGCCGGGGCGCGTAGTGCGAGATGAAGAGCGCGATGCCGAGCGAGAGCGGCACGGCGATCACGAGTGCGATGAGCGCGGACCAGACGGTGCCGAAGACGAGCGGACCCACGTAGTCCCAGAAGTTCGCCGAGCCGTTCGGCAGCGTGCCGGCCTTCGCCACGAGGGCGGGGATGCTCTGCCAGACGAGGAAGGCCGCGACGAGCACGAGCACGAGCAGGATGATGCCGCCGGAGATCACCGAGGCGGCGGAGAAGACGCGGTCGCCGACGCGGACGACGGCCTTCGGCTTCGGGATGACGGTGGCCCCTTCGCGGGCCGGTGCGGTCGTCATGGGGCTCCTGTGGCGAGGCGCGCGCCCGCGGGGGACGAGCGGGCGAGCGGGGAGGTGGAGTGGGTGGTGGTGCCGTGACGGGCGAGTGCCCGGACGCCGGTCGTGGTGGGTGGGACCGGCGTCCGGGCGCTCAGGGCGTTACTTGATGGAGGCGACGGCCTTCGCGGCCTTCTCCATAAGGTCGCTGGAGAGGGCGGCCGACTTGGCCTCCTTCGCGGCGGCGTCCTGCGCGTCCTTCGAGACGACGTAGTCGAGGTAGCCCTTCACGAGATCACCCTTGGCCGAGTCCTTGTACTCCTGGCATGCGATGGCGTAGGAGACGAGGACGAGCGGCCACGCGCCGTCCGCGGTGTCGGTGCGGTTGATGTCGATCGCGAGGTCGTTGTCCGCGCGACCCGAGACCGTCTTCGAGTCCGCGACGACCTGCGCGGCGCCGTCGGCTGAGATCTCGGTGGCCTTGTCGCCGACCATGAGCTTCGCCTTGTCGAGCGAGCCCGCGCCGGAGTCGTCGATGTAGGTGATGGCGTTCGAGGCGCTGGCCATGGCCGAGGCGACACCAGAGGTGCCCTTGGCAGAGTCACCGATCTGGAACGGGAAGGTCTGGCTCGGGTCCTTGCCCCAGGTGTCGCCGGCGTTCGCGTCGACGTACTCGGAGAAGTTCTGCGTGGTGCCCGAGTCGTCCGAGCGGTGCACGACGGTGATGTTCGCGTCGGGGAGCGAGGCGTCCTTGTTGAGGTCCTTGATCTCCGAGGCGTTCCACTTCGTGATCTTGCCGGAGAAGATGCCCGCGATGGTCTTCGCGTCGAGGGTGAGGTCCTTGACGCCGTCGACCTTGTACGCGATCGCGATCGGGGAGATGTACACCGGGATGTCGATCGCCTTCGAGTCCGCGGCGCAGTTCGCGAACGAGCCCGAGAGCTCCTTGTCGGACAGGGCGGCGTCGGAACCGGCGAAGTCCGCCGCACCCGAGATGAAGTTCTTGCGGCCGGCGCCCGAACCGTCGGGCGAGTAGTTGACCGTCACGCCCGAGGCGACGTTCTGGAACCCGGCGGTCCATGTGGCCTGCGCGGTCTGCTGCGCGGAGGAGCCCGAGCCGGTCAGCGTGCCGGAGAGCTTCGAGTAGTCCGTGCCCGAGCTCGACGAGGCGGAGGCTCCAGCGCCCGCGCCGCCTTCGTTCGAGGCGCAGGAGGACAGCGCGACGGCGCCGACGACCGCGATCGCCGCGACCGTGCCGATTCGCTTGATGTTCACAGGGGTCCCTTCGGGAATGTCAGTGCAGGTGGGACCGCTGCTGGTCCCTCGGGCCGGTGCTGACCCGGGAGCGACTGTAGGGACGACAGATGACCCGGGAGGTGCCCGCGGGTGAACGGGAGGTGAACGAGGCCTTGCCCCGCCCGCGGCGTGCGGACACGCTCGCTGCGCGGATGCAGGATCGGGTCACCGCGCCCAGGCGCAACGCATGCGTTCGCATGGTCGCCCGGTCCGTGTCGGAGCGGTGTGCGAGGACCGGCCTGGAGGCACGGATCACCGCTGCCACGCTGCTTCCGTGACGGCGTGGTCGGCCCGGACCGTCGCCGGGCGAGCTCGTCGGGTCGCTACGACGCGATCGTGTTGCGGTGCGTCTCGACGGCGACGAGCTTGCCGCCGGCGATGTGCATCACGGCGAAGTCGCCGACGGAGAGCATGGCCGCACGCCGGAGGTCGAAGTGGCGGCTGCCGTCCGCGGTCGCGCCGGCGATGCGGGCGATGATGTCCGGCAGCACCGGACCGTGCGAGCACAGGACCGTCGACTTCGCCTTGTCGATCCGCCGCAGCACGACGCCCTTCACGTTCGCGGCTCCGCGGTCGTGCGCGTCCTGGCTGATGTCCGGCGTCGACTGCACCCCGACCTTCGTCCGGGCGGAGAGCGGCTCGACGGTCGCGAGGCACCGCGCCGCCGTGCTCGACACGATCTTCTTCGGCCCGAACGCGGCGACCGGCGCGGCGACGGCCTTCGCCTGCGAGCGCCCGACGGGCAGGAGCGGCCGGGTGGCGTCCGGGCCGTCCCAGTCGGAGCCGGGGACCGTCTTGGCGTGCCGGAGTGCGATGAGCGCGAACGTCTTGTGCTCACCGGCAGCAGCGCGGTCGGCGAAGCGGTCGAGGATCTCGACGTCCCGGTCGTACGTGAGCCGGCCACGGGCGTCGTCGATCGACACCCACTCGACGGCGGCGACCTCGTCGTTGGGGTGGAACTTCCCGGCGCGCTCGAACTCCTTGTTCGACACCCGCGCCGACCAGTAGTGCACGACCTTGTCGCGCCCGTTCGGCAGCACGTACTCGGCGGTGCCCAGGGGAGCGCCGAGGTGCACCCGGTAGCCGGTCTCCTCGTCGATCTCGCGCACGGCGGTCGTCGGGACGCTCTCGCCCGGGTCCACCTTGCCCTTCGGGAAGGAGACGTCGTTGTGGTGCCCGCGGTGGATCAACAGCACCAGCGGCCGTCCGTCCTGCTCGCGCCAGACGACGGCTCCTGCCGCGACGACGGGACCGGTGGGACCGCCGCTCACCGAGTCGAGCGCTTCCGGGCCGAGATCTTGCGCATGAGGACATTCTGCACGTCCTGCAGCGGGCGCCCGTCAGCGTCGGTCGAGTGGCGCGTCCACTCGCCGTCGGACTCCAGGTGCCAGGAGCTCGTCTCGTCCGCCATCGCGAGGTCGAACATGTCCTGCACCTCGGCCACGTGCTCCGGCGCTGACAACCGCACGAGGGCCTCGACGCGGCGGTCGAGGTTCCGGTGCATCATGTCCGCCGAGCCGATGAAGACCACCGGGTCGCCGTCGTTGTGGAACGCGAACGCCCGCGAGTGCTCGAGGTATCGCCCGACGACGCTGCGGACGCGGATCGTCTCGCTGACGCCCTCCATCCCCGGCTTGAGCGAGCAGATCCCGCGCACCCACACGTCCACCGGCACACCCGCCTGGCTCGCGAGGTAGAGCGCGTCGATGATCTGCTCGTCGACCATCGAGTTCACCTTGATGCGGATGCCCGACGGCTTGCCGGCCCTGGCGTTGTCGGCCTCGGCCTGGATGCGCTTGATGAGCCCCTTGCGCAGGTGCAGCGGGGCGACGAGGAGCCGCTTGAACTTCTTCTCGATCGCGTAGCCGGACAGCTCGTTGAACAGACGCGTGAGGTCCTTGCCCACGGTGTCGTCCGACGTGAACAGACCCATGTCCTCGTAGATGCGCGAGGTCTTCGGGTTGTAGTTGCCCGTGCCGATGTGGCTGTAGTGCTTGAGCGTCCCGCCCTCCTGCCGGATGACGAGCACGAGCTTCGAGTGCGTCTTCAGCCCCACGAGGCCGTACACGACGTGCACGCCGGCCTTCTCGAGCTTCCGAGCCCATGTGATGTTGTTCTGCTCGTCGAAGCGCGCCTTGATCTCGACGAGCGCGAGGACCTGCTTGCCCGCTGCGGCCGCGTCGATGAGGGCCTCCACGATGGGGCTGTCGCCGGACGTGCGGTACAGCGTCTGCTTGATGGCCAGGACGTTCGGGTCGGCCGCGGCCTGCTCGAGGAACGCCTGCACGCTCGTCGCGAAGGACTCGTACGGGTGGTGCACGAGGACGTCCCGGGCCTTGATCGCGCCGAAGAGGTCGGGCTTGGTGTTCGGTTCGCCCGGCTGGAACTGCACGGGCGTCGTCGGCACGTGCTTCGGGTAGTGGAGGTCCGGGCGCGCGATCTTCGCGATCTCGAACAGGCCCCCGAGGTCGAGCGGCGACGGAAGCCGGTAGACCTCCTGCTCGGTGATGTCGAGCTCGCGGACGAGCAGGTCGAGCGTCACCGGGTCCATGTCCTCGGTGATCTCGAGCCGGATCGGCGGACCGAACCGACGACGGAGGAGCTCGCGCTCGAGGGCCTGGATGAGGTTCTCGGCCTCGTCCTCCTCGATCTCGACGTCCTCGTTCCGGGTGACCCGGAAGACGTGGTGCTCGAGGACCTCCATCCCCGGGAACAGGTCGTCGAGGTGGTTGGCGATGAGGTCCTCGAGCGGGATGTAGCGCTCGCGCCCGGACCCGTCGTCGGGCAGTGCGATGAACCGGGAGAAGTTCTGCGGCACCTTCAGGCGCGCGAACTCCTGCCGCTGCGACTTCGGGTTGCGTACCCGCACCGCGAGGTTGAGCGACAGCCCGGAGATGTACGGGAACGGGTGTGCCGGGTCGACCGCGAGCGGCATGAGCACCGGGAAGATCTGCTCGTTGAAGTACTCGCGCATCCGGAGACGGTCGGCTTCGTCGAGGTCGGACCAGTGCTCGATGTGGATGCCGGCGGCGTCGAGGTCCGGCTTGAGCGAGTCCATGAACGCGTGCGCGTGCCGGTCCTGCAGCTCGTGGGCCTTGCGTGCGATGTCCCGCAGGACGTCGCTCGGGGCGCGGCCGACGTTGGTCGGGACGGCGATCCCGGTGTCGATGCGACGCTTCAGGCCGGCGACCCGGACCATGAAGAACTCGTCGAGGTTGGAGGCGAAGATCGCGAGGAAGTTCGCCCGCTCCAGCAGCGGCTGCGTGCGGTCCTCACCGAGCTCGAGCACCCGCTGGTTGAACCGGAGCCAGCTGAGCTCACGGTCGAAGTAGCGGTCCGAGGGCAGCGACTCGTGCTCGACCTCGACGACCTCGTCGAAGTCGTCGAGGTCCGGTGCGACGGAGTCGCCGTCGAGCTGCGGTTCGGTGTCCATGCCCACATCCTGCCACCCGCGGCCTCCGCGACGAGGGCGGCACGTAACGGCTGTGGAAACGCCGCGTGAACGGACCGACCGTGCAGGGATCAGGGAGCGGCGTACTGCACGTCGATCGCGTGCTGGGCGAACCCCGAGCGGCGGTAGAGCGCGAGTGCCGGCTCGTTGTCGCCCTCGACGTAGAGCGCGGCAGCGTCCAGACCCCGCCCGACGAGCCGCCCCCAGCCCGCACGCATGAGCACGCCGCCGAGCCCGCGGCCCTGCAGGTCGGGTCGGACGGCCACGGCGTAGAACTCCCCGACGCCGTCCTCGACCTTGAGCCAGCACGACGCGGCGAGGACTCCCGAGGCGTCGCGGAGCAGCAGCAGGTCGTCCGCGGAGAACCACGGGTCCGCCTCGCGGGCGTGGAGGTCCTCGAGGGTCATCCGGCCCTGCTCGGGGTGGTGCGCGAACGCGGCGGCGTTGAGGTCGAGCCACGCTGCCTCGTCGTCCGGGTCGCCCGCCCGGAACGCCGTGAGCGACCAGCCGTCCGGCGCCGCGGGGTCCGGTGCGGTGGTCGGGATCGGCGCGCGGAGTTGGAGCAGGGTCCGCACGGCGCGCCAGCCGAACCGTGCGGCGAGTGCCCGCGCGGCCGGGTGGTCCCCGTGCGCCCACGCCAGCCGGGGCGCAGACGACGACCCGTCGGCGGCCCCGTCGCCCAGCGCGAGCGCCTGCTCGACGAGCGTGGTCCCGAGGCCGCGGCCACGGGCCTCCCGGCGGACCGCGACCTCGAGCTCTCCGTCGCGCACCACGGCGACCCCCTGCTCGTCGCCGATGACGGTGGCGCGCCCCGCGCGCACGTCGACCAGGGTCTGGTCGGAGAACGGCCGGGGCTCGCCCGCGACCGTGAAGGCGTCGAGCGCGACGGTCACTGGCCGGCCAGCCGGTCGGCCTCGTCCTCGTAGACGTTGAAGCGGTAGCCCACGTTCCGGACCGTGCCGATGAGCGACTCGAGGTCGCCGAGCTTCGCGCGGAGTCGTCGGACGTGCACGTCGACCGTGCGGGTGCCGCCGAAGTAGTCGTAGCCCCAGACCTCGCTGAGGAGCTGCTCGCGGGTGAACACGCGCGAGGGGTGCGTCGCGAAGAACCGGAGGAGCTCGAACTCCTTGAACGTGAGGTCGAGCGGCCGCCCTCGGACCTTCGCCGAGTAGCTGGCCTCGTCGATGACGACGCCGGAGGCCTGGATCTTCGTGCTCGCCGGCTGCTTCGCGGCACGACCGGCCGCGAGCCGGATGCGCGCGTCGACCTCGGCCGGACCGGCTGTCTCCAGGACGACGTCGTCGACGTTCCACTCGCTGTTCACCGCGGTCAGACCGCCCTCGGTGACGACGAGCACGATGGGGGTCGGCGATCCGCTCGTCAGGAGGATCTTGCAGAGGGCCTTCGCGCCCACGAGGTCGACCCGGGCGTCGACGAACACGAGGTCGCTCTGGGGCGCGTTGACGAGCTGGGCGGCCTCGGCGGGGACGTGGCGGATCCGGTGGCTCAGGAGACCGAGACTCGGCAGGACGTCGCCGGGCGCGGCAGAGGTGAGTACCAGGAGCTGGGCCACAGGACCTCCAGAGCGTGGGGGACGTCGTGGACACATCCTAGTGATGCTCGGGAAGCGCCCTGCCGTCCGGGCGGACGGTGCGGGCGCGGACGGTGCGGGCACGGCGCGGACGGCGCGGACGGTGCGGGCACGGCGCGGACGGCGCGGACGGCGCGGACGCGGGCGTCGGCCGCCCGCTCCTCGCCGCGCCTGTCATGATGGGCGCGTGACCGAGCCCGTGCAGCCGACCGACCAGCGTCGCCTCAGACTGACGTCCGTGCTCCCCGTGTGGCTGCTCGCCGTCGTCGGCGCCGTCCTCGTCATCACGCTCGCGCAGAAGGACTCGTTCGCCTGGCTGCTGCTCGTCTTCGTCCTGTGCGTCCTCGTGAGCTTCGTGCTCCAGCTCATCACCGCGACGAAGGACGGCCTGGTCGAGCGGATCAGCATCGCGTCGTCCGGGGCCTTCGTCGTCGTGCTCGTCACCGCCGTGGTGCTCCTGGCGCGTTGAGCCCGTCCGCGTAGACTCGCAGCATGGATTCGCTGCTTGCGCTCGAGCTCTTCTACGTGGGCCTCCTCGGCCTGGCGTCGCTCGCGATCGCGTTCGTCTCGGTGACCGTGATCGTGAAGCTGTTCAAGGGTCAGCGTTGATCGAACTGCCCAAGGGGCTCGCGCCCGAACTCGTCCCGCTGTCCTGGCTCGTCGGCGTGTGGGAGGGCACCGGCGTCGTCGAGTACCCCGTCGGCGACGAGGGTGAACCGCGGAAGTACGACTTCGGCCAGCGCGTGAGCTTCAGCCACGACGGCCTGCCCTACCTCAACTACTCCTCCACGACGTGGCTGCTCGACGACGAGCACACCCCGCTCGCGGCGGAGATGGGCTACTGGCGGCTCGACCGGCCGCACGAGCCGGGCGACCGCGGCCCCGCGATGCTGCTCGGCGACGGACCGACCCCGTTCGGCACGACCCAGAGCGTCGAGACGCTGCGGAACGCGACCGACGGCTTCGACATCGAGGCCGCGATCGTGCACCCCACGGGCGTGAACGAGCTCTACGTCGGCCGGGTGCTCAAGGGTCGGATCGACCTCGCGACCGACGCCGTGATGCGCTCCCCGAACGCGAAGGACTACTCGGCGGCGACCCGGCTGTACGGCCTGGTCGAGGGCAAGCTCTTCTGGGCGTGGGACATCGCGGCGCTCGGGCAGGAGCTCACCTCGCACGCCTCGGGGCAGCTCGCGAAGGTCGACTGATGACGACGCCGTTCGCGTCGCGTCCGGGGTTCGTCGCTGGTGACCACGGGGTGGCCGCGCACTACGGCAACCCGCTCGGTGAGCAGCGGCTGCTCGAGCGCGGCCGGGCCGTCGTCGAGCTCGGGCTCGGCGTCGTCACGGTCGCGGGCCCGGACCGCCTGTCCTGGCTCAACTCGATCACCTCGCAGCTCCTGACCGGCCTCCGGCCCGGCGTCTCCACCGAGACCCTCGTGCTCGACGCCTCGGGCCGTGTGGAGCACGCCGCCCGCGTCGTCGACGACGGTGCGACCACCTGGCTGCTCACCGAGCCCGAGGACGCCGCACCGCTCGCCGGGTGGCTCGACTCGATGCGGTTCATGCTGCGCGTCGAGGTCACCGACCGGTCGGCGGACTTCGTCACCCTGGGCCGGTTCGCCGGGGCCGTCGGCCCCGCGGACGCCGCGGTCGAGTGGGTCGACCCGTGGTCGGAGGTCGCGCCCGGCGGGTGGGGCTACGCCGCCCAGGAGGCACACCCCGCCTCCGACTGGACCCTCCGGATCTCCGTGGTCGCCCCCGGCACCGCCGCCGCGATCGCCGCGTCCGACGTCGCCGCCGCGGGACTCCTCGCGTACGAGGCCCTGCGGATCGCTGCCTGGCGCCCGTCGCTGTCGGACGTCGACGAGCGCACGATCCCGCACGAGCTCGACTGGCTCCGTTCCGCCGTGCACCTGTCGAAGGGCTGCTACCGGGGGCAGGAGACGGTGGCGAAGGTGCACAACCTCGGGCACCCGCCGCGTCGGGCGGTCCTGCTGCACCTCGACGGGTCCGACGCCGTGCTGCCGGCACCGGGCACGCCCGTGCTGCTCGACGAGAAGGAGGTCGGGCGGCTCTCGGCGTCCGCGGTCCACCACGAGCTCGGGCCGATCGGACTCGCGGTCGTCAAGCGCTCCCTCGACCTCGACGCGACCCTGACGCTGCACGCCGACGACGTCGTCGTGACCGCGGCGCAGCAGGTGATCGTGCCGCCGGGCGCCGGTGCGACGGCGAACGTGCCGCGCCTGCCCCGACTCGGAGCCGTCCGGCGCTCGTAGCCGCGCACAGTCCGTCCTGCTCCACGAAACGCGCGCGTTTCGACGTCCCACCCGTCGATCCCGGCGCGCATTGTCGAAACGCGCGCGTTTCGCCTGACCCGACCGCAGACCGCCGTCGAGCCGGTCAGGCGTCCACGGGCGCGACGGACGCCCACGGCACGCTGAGCTCGCCGAGTCGCCACCGGGTGGCCCCGTGCAGTACCGGCCAGCCGCGGTCCCGCATGCCGCCGACGGCCGCGAGCCACCGCTGCCTCGGCCCGTACGTGCTGATCGGTGCCGCGACGGCCCATGCCAGGTCGAGGTCGCGCAGGAATTCGTGGATGCGCTCGCCGGGCACGTTCCGGTGGATGAGGGCCTTCGGCAGGCGTTCCGCCAAGACGCTCGGCACGTCGAGCCCGGTGAGCCGCAGCGACACGGTGAACGTCCGCGGGGCGACGTCGTCGAGGGTCACCCAGGAGGCCACCCGCCCCACCTCGTCGCAGGTGCCCTCGACGAGCGCACCGCCGGGCTGGAGACGGTCCTGCATGATCCGCCAGGAGCCGACCACGGCGGACTCGTCGTACTGCCGGAGGACGTTGAACGCCCGGATCACGGCCGGTCGTCGGCCGCCGGGCGTCGGGGTCTCGAAGCCGCCGAGCCGGAACGTGACGCCCTCGCGGGTGCCGGCGTTCGCGAGCGCCACCCGGTCGGGCTCGATCTCGATGCCGGTCACCTCGACGTCCGGCCGTACGCGGGCGAGCCGGTCGCGCATCTCGAGCGTCGTGGTCGGTCGGGCGCCGTAGCCGACGTCGGCGACGAGCGGGTCCGACGTCCGGCGGAGGACCGGGAGCGCGGCGATCCACCGGTCGACGCGGCGGAGCCGGTTGTACCCGGTGGTCCCGCGCGTCACGTTCCCGATGGGCATGGACCCAGGCTACCGAGGCGCACCCGCTCGGTAGACTCGGGCGCATGACCTCCACGCTCGTCCTGCTCCGTCACGGCAACAGTGACTGGAACCAGAAGAACCTGTTCACCGGTTGGGTCGACGTCCGACTCAGCGAGCTGGGCGAGAAGGAGGCGAAGCGCGCCGGCGAGCTCATCGCCGAGTCGGGCATCGTCCCCGACGTCCTGTACACCTCGCTGCTCACCCGGGCGATCCAGACGGCGGACATCGCACTGCTCGAGGCCGACCTCGCCTGGCTCCCGGTGAAGCGCGACTGGCGCCTCAACGAGCGCCACTACGGCGACCTGCAGGGCAAGGACAAGGCCCAGACGCTCGAGCAGTACGGCGAGCAGCAGTTCATGGAGTGGCGCCGTTCGTTCGACGTCCCGCCGCCCCCCATCGCCGACGACGCCGAGTGGTCGCAGGCCGGGGACCGCCGGTACGCCGGGCTCGGCGACCAGCTGCCGAGGACCGAGTCGCTCAAGCTCGTGATCGACCGGCTGCTGCCGTACTGGGAGTCCGACATCACGAAGGACCTCGGCGCGGGCAAGACCGTGCTCGTCACGGCCCACGGCAACTCGCTGCGCGCGCTCGTGAAGCACCTCGACGGCATCTCGGACGACGACATCGCCGGGCTCAACATCCCGACGGGCATCCCGCTCGTGTACGAGCTCGACGACGACTTCCGTCCGACGAAGCCCTCGTACTACCTCGACCCCGAGGCCGCGGCTGCCGGTGCCGCCGCCGTCGCCGCGCAGGGCGCGAAGAAGTAGCACCCGCACCACGACAGCACCCCGCACGACGACGAACGCCCCGCCGGACCCCGGCGGGGCGTTCGTCGTCGGCGCCGCCTGCGGGAGCAAACGCTCAGACGAAGTGCGACGCGATCTCCTGCACGAGGGCACCCACGTCGTAGGGCTTCGCGGTGTCGACGCGGACGACGGGGACGCCCGGCGACGCGACGGGGCCGGCCGTCGCGCCGTGCTCGTCCCAGAAGGCGAGCACCCCGGCGAGGTCCCCGTGCACGTCGTGCCGCACCGGGAGCGTGCCGGGCTCGTAGCGTTCCCGCAGCCGCTCGTCGGCGGTGGCGCGGTCGACGTCGCACCACACCTCGACGGCCCGCGGCGACCCGGCGGAGGTGAGCCCGGCCTCCAGGAGGTCGCGGTCACGGGACGGGAGCCAGACGGCGTCGAGGACGACCCCGTTCTCGACGGCCCGCGCCATCGACCACATCGTGTCCATGGCGATCGCGCCGAGGTCGCGCGAGGCGATCATCGGGCCGGCGATGTCCGCGAGCGGTTCCTTGATGCGGTCCTTCGACAGGAACGGGCAGCCGAGGACCTCGGCGAGGGCGGCGCCCACCGTGCTCTTGCCCGAGCCGGGCATCCCGTTGACGACGATCGCGACCTGAGCCATGCCACGATCCTCCCGTCAGAGCGGGGAGACCGCAAAACCGCCGGTCAGGTGACTCCGGCGATGACGGCGGCTCAGGCCGGTGAGGTCGTGACCGAGGCCGCGCCGGCCCAGTCGCCCGTCGCCAGGTACTCGACCTTCTTCGCGATGGACACGGCGTGGTCGGCGAAGCGCTCGTGGTACCGCGAGGCCAGGGTCGCGTCGACGGTGTCGACGGGGTTGCCCTTCCACGTCTCGCCGAGCACGAAGTCGAAGACGCTCGCGTGCAGCTCGTCGACGGCGTCGTCCTCGTCGCGGATCTCGGCGGAGAGCGCGATGTCCTCGGTGGCGAGCAGCCGGGTGAGCTTCTGCGCCATCGCGACGTCGTGCGCGCCCATCTTCTTGAAGGTGCCGCGGAGGCCCTTCGGCACGACCTTCTCCGGGAAGCGCTGGCGGGCGAGCTGCGCGATGTGCTCGGCCATGTCGCCCATGCGCTCGAGCGAGGAGCTGACCCGGAGCGCGGTGACGACGACGCGGAGGTCGCGGGCCACGGGCGCCTGGCGGGCGAGGATGTCGATCGCGACCTCGTCGAGTTCGTTCGCGGCCTCGTCGATCTTGGCGTCGTCGGCGATGACCTCCTCGGCCAGCGCGACGTCGGACTCGCTGAAGGCCTGGGTGGCCCGGGTGATGGCGGACTCGACGAGCCCGGCGATCTCGGTCAGTCGCTCCTGGACGTCCTGGAGTTCCTGCTGGAACACTTCGCGCATGGGGGATGTGCCTCTCGTTGCGGTACCGCACGAGTGTCGTCACCGCAGGTGAACGGACGGTGACGTGCGGTTGAACGTCTGACCGGACGAGGCCGGAACCGCGCGGAACCGCGGTGAACGGCGTCCGAACCGGGCATGACCATCCCTACACTGACGGCATGGACAACGCGTGGCTCGTGCCACTGTCGATGCTCCTCGGCGGGGTCTTCGGCGCGGGCGTCGTGGTGCTGATCATCACCGCCGAGCGCACGGCTCGTGCGGCCGACGTCGCGGAGCGGACGCTCCCGGACGGCGTCGCCGCGGTGATCGCCACGATGCACAACCCCGCCGTGGTCGTCGACCCCTCGAACACCGTCGTGGCGGCGTCGCCGCAGGCGCTCACGGTCGGGCTCGTCGTGCGCCGACGGCTCGTGCACAAGGAGCTCCGTGACCTCGTGGACCGCGTGCGCGCGAGCGGTGAGATGGGCTCCGAGGACATGGAGCTGCCCCGCGGTCGGCACGGGGAGCTGATCGGCTACCTGAGCTTCCGGGCGGCGCAGCTCGGCAACCGGTACGTGCTCGTGACGGCCGACGACCTCACCGAGAGCCGCCGCATCGACGAGGTCCGGCGGGACTTCGTCGCGAACATCTCCCACGAGCTGAAGACGCCGATCGGCGCCATCGGCCTGCTGTCGGAGACGCTCGTGGCCGCGGCCGACGAACCCGAGCACGTGCGGAAGTTCGCCGCGCAGCTCGTCACGGAGTCCGAACGGCTCGGCGCCCTCACCAAGGACATCATCGAGCTGTCCCGCCTGCAGTCCGTCGACGCGCTCGAGTCCAGCGAGGAGACGTCGATCGACCGCATCGTGCAGGCCGCCGTCGACGCCAACGAGGTCGTCGCCCGCGCACGCGACATCGACATCGTGCGCGCGAAGAAGACGAAGCTCCGCGTGATGGGCGACCCGGGCCTCCTGCAGGTGGCGGTGTCGAACCTCATCGCGAACGCCGTCAAGTACTCGCCGGACCACACCCGTGTCGGCGTCGGCGTCCGGAGCACGAAGGGCTTCGTCGAGATCGCGGTCACCGACCAGGGCGTCGGCATCCCCGAGGCCGACCTCGATCGCGTGTTCGAGCGCTTCTACCGCGTCGACCCGGCTCGCTCGCGGGCCACGGGCGGCACCGGCCTCGGCCTCGCCATCGTCAAGCACGTCGTCGGCAACCACGGCGGCGACGTGCGCGTCTGGTCGCAGCCCGGCAAGGGCTCGACCTTCACCATCCGCCTGCCCGAGGCGGACACCGACCTGACCACCGCACTCGAAGAGCAACTGGAAGAGCAGCCATCGTGACCAAGATCCTCATCGTCGACGACGAGCCGGCCCTGAGCGAGCCCCTGGAGTTCCTGCTGCAGCGCGAGGGGTACGAGACCTCCGTCGCCGCCGACGGCGTGACCGCGCTGTCGAAGTTCGATGCCGAGAACCCCGACCTCGTGCTGCTCGACCTCATGCTGCCGGGGCTCTCCGGCACCGAGGTCTGCCGGCAGGTCCGCACCCGGTCGAACGTGCCGATCATCATGCTGACGGCGAAGGACTCCGAGGTGGACATCGTGGTCGGGCTCGAGCTCGGCGCCGACGACTACGTGACGAAGCCGTACTCGACCAGGGAGCTGCTCGCGCGCATCCGAGCGGTGCTCCGTCGTCGCACCGAGGACGACCCGGGGGACTCCGGCATCCTGCAGGTCGGCGGCATCCGGATGGACGTCGAGCGCCACACCGTGTCGGTCGACGGCTCGGAGACGCCGATGCCGCTCAAGGAGTTCGAGCTGCTCGAGCTGCTGCTCCGGAACGCCGGGCGCGTGCTCACCCGCGGCCAGCTCATCGACCGCGTGTGGGGCTCGGACTACTTCGGCGACACGAAGACGCTCGACGTGCACATCAAGCGGCTGCGCTCGAAGATCGAGCGGGTGCCGAGCGCGCCCAAGGTCCTCGTGACGGTCCGCGGCCTGGGCTACCGCATCGAGGCGTAGCGGGTCGCGTCCGCCCCGCGGCAGTGTCGCAACGCACCGGAGGCGCGGTGCCGGTCTCGGGGACCGGCACCGCGCCTCCAGGCGGTCGCCCTGTCCGACGGGAGTTCCGGGTCGGACGGGCGCTCGGGGTCGGACGGGCGCTGTGCGCTACGGGTTGATCGGGGCCTCGGTCGTCGCATCGCCCGACGGCTCGTCGGTGCTGCGCGAGGTCGCGCCGTCGGAGGGCTCCGTCGTCTCGCTCGGCGCCGAGGTCGGGGCGAGCGTCGCGTACTCCTCCTGCGCGGTGGTCAGGACCGGCACGTTCAGGGAGACGCCCTCGGCGCCCGAGTACGAGAAGTACACCTTGACGAGCGAACCGGGCTTCGCGTCGGCCTGGTCGAACACGACGTCCGTGCCGGCGGCCGCGGTGGAGCCCTGCGTGTCCTCGCCGTTCGTCTCGGTGCCCGGGGTCGGGGTGGGTGTCGCGCCGGAGTCGGACGCGGCGAGGTCCACGCGGGAGTTCTTCGGGACGTCGACCGTCTGGGT
This sequence comes from Curtobacterium phoenicis, assembly GCF_047238015.1. Classification (NCBI taxonomy): domain Bacteria; kingdom Bacillati; phylum Actinomycetota; class Actinomycetes; order Micrococcales; family Microbacteriaceae; genus Curtobacterium; species Curtobacterium phoenicis. The sequence continues at coordinate 3,624,829 of NZ_JBDFLZ010000002.1, read as the reverse complement.
GTCGCCGCCGACCTCGATCGAGAGGGTCACGTCCTTCGAGTCGGAGTTGTTCACGAGCGTGCCGATGAAACGGGCGCTCTCGCCGTCGTCCGAGATGAGCAGGGCGTTGCGGATGTCGATCGAACCCGTCTTGGCGTTCACGCCGTCGGTGACCTGCTGGATCTCGGCAGTGCCGACCGGCGAGACGAACTCGCACCCGGTGGCGCCGAGCGCGATGGTTGCCGCAACGGCGACGGACACGAGTACCCGAGCTCGCAAGAGATTCCTCCGGAAGATCACGTTTGGGGACCGGACGGTCCGACCCCATCCTAGCGATCACCTGGGAGGGCGAGTGCCCAGGGCCCCCTTACCCGAACACCCCTTGTGGTAAACTGGGTGTCTCGGAACGGAGCCTGATACATGCAATTCGAGGTCGGCGAGACCGTGGTCTACCCCCATCACGGGGCGGCAACCATCTCAGAAGTCAAGACGCGCGTCATCAAGGGTGAGGAAAAGGTCTACCTGAAGCTGCGCGTGACGCAGGGTGACCTGACGATCGAGGTCCCGGCGGACAACGTCGACCTGGTCGGTGTGCGCGACGTGATCGGCAAGGAAGGGCTCGACAAGGTGTTCAAGGTCCTCCGGGCACCGTTCACCGAGGAACCCACCAACTGGTCCCGCCGGTACAAGGCGAACCTCGAGAAGCTCGCGTCGGGTGACGTCATCAAGGTCTCCGAGGTCGTCCGCGACCTCTGGCGTCGCGACCAGGACCGCGGGCTCTCCGCCGGTGAGAAGCGCATGCTCGCGAAGGCCCGGCAGATCCTGATCTCCGAGCTCGCGCTGGCCGAGAAGACCGACGAGGACAAGGCATCGACCGTCCTCGACGAGGTCCTCGCCTCCTAGCGCGTCCGAAGCACTGGACACCACTGCGACCGCTCTGCTCCCCTCCGGGGTGAGCAGGGCGGTCGTCGTCGTCGCGGCAGGGTCGGGCACCCGGCTCGGCATCGGCACCGCCAAGGCCTTCGTCCCCGTGGCGGGGCGCGTGATGCTGGCGCGGGCGCTCGAGCCGCTGTTCACCCTCGAGTCGCCGACCCTGGTCGTCGTGGTCGCCCCGGCGGCGCTCCTCGACGAGTGTCGGGCGCTGGTCGCCGCGGTCGCGGGCGCCGCGGTCGCGTACACCATCGTCGTCGCGGGAGGGGCTGATCGCCACGCGTCGGTCCATGCCGGCCTGGCAGCGTTGCCCGACTCGGTCGACGTCGTGCTCGTGCACGACGCGGCGCGGTGCCTCACCCCGGCGGCGCAGTTCGAGCGGGTGTTCGCCGCAGTGTCGACGACGGGCGACGGGGTGGTCCCGGCGCTGCCGGTCGTGGACACCGTGAAGCGCGTCGACGGCGACGTCGTGCTCGAGACCGTGGACCGTTCGGCGCTCGTCGGGGTCCAGACGCCCCAGGGCTTCCCGCTCGCGGCACTCCGGCGGGCCTACGCGGTGTCCGAGCGGTCCGAGACCGACGACGCCGGGGTGTTCCAGGCGGCCGGGCGCACGGTGCGGTCCGTCCCGGGTGACGCGGACGCCTTCAAGATCACCACGGCGTGGGACCTCGGTCGAGCCGAGGCACTCGTCCGGTCGCGCGACGGCTCGGACGGGGTCGGCGTCCGGGTCGGCCTCGGCGTCGACGTGCACGCGTTCGACGACAGCGCACCCTGCCGCGTCGGTCTGCTCGACTTCCCGGGGGAGCCGGGCCTCTCCGGGCACAGCGACGGGGACGCGGTGTCGCACGCGGTGTGTGACGCGCTGCTCTCCGCCGGCGGGCTCGGTGACATCGGCGGGCGGTTCGGCACCGCCGACCCGCGGTACGCCGGTGCGACCGGGGACGTCTTCGTGGCCGGCGCCGTGTCGCTGCTCGCCGACGCCGGGCTCGTGCCGGTGTCGGTGACCGTGCAGGTCGTCGGCAACCGCCCACGCATCGGCGCCCGGCGCACGGAGATGCAGGACGCGCTGGCGGCCGTCGTGGGTGCTCCCGTCGCCGTGTCCGGCACGACCACGGACGGCCTCGGGTTCACCGGTCGCGGAGAGGGGCTCGCCGCGATCGCGACCGCCGTCGTCCGGCAGGCCTGACGGACCGCGGCAGGGCTGACGGACCGCGGCTGGCATGACGGACCGCGGCTGGCCTGACGGACCGCGGCAGGCCTGGCGGATCGCGGCGGGCCGGCGTCCTAGGCTTGGGGCGTGACCGTTCGCCTCCACGACTCCCGCGCCGCCGCCGTCGTCGACCTCGTGCCCCTGGTCGACGGACACGTGAGCGTCTACGTCTGTGGACCCACGGTGCAGTCGTCGCCGCACATCGGGCACCTCCGCTCGGCACTCGTCTACGACATCTGGCGCCGGTGGCTCACCTACCGGGGCTACACGGTGACCCTCGTCCGGAACGTCACGGACATCGACGACAAGGTGCTCGACCTCGCGGCCGGCACCGACGAGGAGTGGTTCGCCCGCGCCTACCGCGTCGAGCTCGAGTTCACGGCGGCCTACCGGGCGCTCGGCATCCTCCCCCCGACCTACGAGCCCCGCGCGACGGCGAGCGTGCCGCAGATGCACGAGATCATCGAGCGGCTGATCGAGCGTGGCCACGCCTACGCCGCGCAGGACGGCTCCGGGGACGTCTACTTCGACACCGGCAGCTGGGCCTCGTACGGTGCGCTCACCCGGCAGCGCCGCGAGGACATGGTCGACGCCGCCGACGCCGACCCCCGGGGCAAGCGCGACCCCCGCGACTTCGCCCTCTGGAAGGGCCGGAAGGACGGCGAGCCCGAGACCGCGGTGTGGGAGAGCCCCTGGGGCCCCGGCCGTCCGGGCTGGCACATCGAGTGCTCGGCGATGAGCCGGCGCTACCTCGGCCCGGCGTTCGACATCCACGGCGGTGGGCTCGACCTCCGTTTCCCGCACCACGAGAACGAACTCGCGCAGTCGACCGCAGCGGGCGACCCCTTCGCGACGTACTGGCTGCACAACGGCCTCGTGACCGTCGACGGCCAGAAGATGTCGAAGTCGCTCGGCAACTCGATCTTCGCGGCCGACTTCCTCGCGTCCGCGCGCCCGGAGGTCGTCCGGTACTTCCTCGGCGCCGCGCACTACCGCTCGTCGATCGACCACCACGAGGGGTCCCTCGCCGAGGCCGAGGCGGCGTACGACCGCATCGCGGGGTTCCTGACCCGGGCCGCTCCGCGGCTCGAGGGCGTCCGGCTCCGCGAGGCACCGGGCGTCCCGGACGCCTTCGCCGAGGCGATGGACGACGACCTCTCGGTCCCGCAGGCCCTCGCCGTGCTGCACGAGACCGTCCGTGCCGGGAACGCCGCACTCGACGCCGACGATGCGGACGCGCTCGGACTCGCGTACCATCAGGTGGCCGCGATGGTGGAGGTGCTCGGCATCGACCCGCGAGCGGCCCACTGGTCGAGCGGCGGTCAGGACACTGCGGCCGCCCCGCTCGCAGCCCTCGTCGAACGCCTCGTGCAGGAGCGTGCCGACGCCCGGGCCGCACGGGACTTCGCGACGGCCGACCGCGTGCGTGACGACCTCGCCGCCGCGGGCATCACCATCGAGGACACCGCAGCGGGTACACGCTGGAGCATCGCCTGACCACGGCCGTGCCGAACAGGAGCTGAGCATGAAGAACGTTTCCGGGAGCAAGAAGGGCCGTCCGGGCGCCGTCCGGTCCGGCCGCAAGGGCAACAAGCAGGTCGGCTCCGGCGGACAGGGCGCCCAGGCGCTCGAGGGGCGCAAGCCGACGCCGAAGGCCGAGGACCGTCCGTACCACCCGGCAGGCAAGCGCAAGGCGGCCAAGGAGCGGCTCGAGGCCGCCCGCGGACGCCACGGTGCGTCGAGCGCGCCGCAGCAGCGCACCGGCCGTCCGCCGCAGCGCAAGAGCGACGACTCCGAGCTGGTCACCGGTCGGAACTCCGTGCTCGAGGCGCTCCGCACGAAGACGCCGTCGACGACGCTCTACGTCGCGTCCCGCATCGAGGTCGACGACCGCGTCAAGGAGATCCTCGCGCTCGCCAACCACCGCGGCGTCCCGATCATCGAGCTCATGCGTCCCGAGCTCGACCGCATCACCGGCCACGACAGCGTGCACCAGGGCGTCGCGCTCAAGGTCCCCGCGTACGAGTACGCCGTGTCCGAGGACATCGTCGAGCGGGCCTTCGCCAAGGACGAGGTCCCGCTCATGGTCGCGCTCGACGGGATCACCGACCCGCGCAACCTCGGGGCGATCATCCGGTCGACCGCGGCGTTCGGCGGGCACGGGGTCATCGTGCCGCAGCGTCGTTCCGTCGGTGTCACCGCGAGTGCGTGGAAGACCTCCGCCGGTGCCGCGGCCCGGACCCCGGTCGCCATGGCGCCGAACCTCACACAGACCCTGAAGTCGCTCAAGTCGATGGGGCTGTTCGTGCTCGGCCTCGACGGCGACGGCGACGTGGAGCTCGACGGCCTCGAGCTCGCCGACCGGCCCATCGTGATCGTCGTCGGCTCGGAAGGCAAGGGGCTGTCGCGCCTCGTCACCGAGACCTGCGACGCGATCGTCTCCATCCCGATCTCCTCGGCGACCGAGTCGCTCAACGCGGGCATCGCGGCGAGCGTCACCCTGTGGGAGGTCGCGCGCCGCCGTCGCGCCGCCTAGCGACGCGAGCTGTCGCAGAGCGCGCCGCGCCCAGCGCATCCGACTGGAGGCCCGGTGCGGGTCCGCGAGACCGGCACCGGGCCTCCAGTCCGTCGGGGGCGACGCACCTGCGCGACGCACCTGCGCGACCAAGAGGTAGGCGAGCCGCCCGTCCGAGCGCCCCGAGGTTCCACGACTCGCGCCTGCGTCGCCGAGGTTCCACGGACCGGACCGGACGGCGCGGAGATGCCGAGATTTCGGAACCTCAGCGCACAGCTCGGTCCTCGGCGCACCGCCCCGACGCCGGGGCGCCAGCGGCGCGGGCGTCAGACGCCCGCGCGCCAGTCCTCGACGTCCTCGTCGGCGTCCACGTCGTCGTCCAGCCCGACCGGCAGCGGCATCGAGGACGTCGGCGGATTGATGAGCAGCCGCTCGTCACGGCGGTGCCGGAGCACGTCGTTGATGTAGGCGGTCGTGGCTTCGGGCAGCGAGACCGCGCGCTCCTCGGCCTGCGACATGAACCAGCGGTGCTCGAGCAGCTCGTGGAACACCTCGGCGGGCTCCAACCGTCCGCGCAGGTCGCGGGGGATGGACCGCACCACGGGCTCGAACACCCGCGACACCCACTCGTGCGCGACCATCTCCTCGTCGAGGGCCTCACGGCCGTTCCGCGCACGGTAGGCGTCGAGGTCGTTGAGCAGCCGCCGGGCCTGGTTCTCCCCGGCGTCGAGGCCGGTGAGCCGCAGGAGTCGGCGCTGGTGGTGCCCGGCGTCGACGACCTTCGGCTGGATGCGCACCTGCGAGCCGCCCTCGGTCGTGTGGATCGAGAGCTCCTCGACGTCGAACCCGAGCGCGTTGAGCCGCTCGACGCGGTCGTTGATCCGCCAACGCTCCTTGATGTCGAACTGCTCGGTGCCGGTGAGCTCCTTCCACAGCGTGCGGTACTGCGCCACGATACGGTTCGAGACGTCCACCGGGTCGGCGTTCTCGTCGAGCCGACCACCGGCTTCGAGGTCGAGCAGTTCGCCGGCGATGTTCACCCGCGCGACCTCGAGGTCGTTCTCGCGCTGCCCGTTCGAGAGGCCGCCGGGGTAGAGCTTCCCGGTCTCGGCGTCGACGAGGTAGGCCGCGAAGGCTCCCGCGTCGCGGCGGAAGAGGGTGTTCGAGAGCGACACGTCGCCCCAGTAGAACCCGATGACGTGCAGGCGGACGAGCAGCAGTGCGAGGGCGTCGACGAGACGGGTGGCGGTCTCCGGGCGGAGGGTCTGCGAGTACAGCGCGCGGTACGGCAGCGAGAAGCGCAGGTGCCGTGTGACGAGGACGGGGTGGAGGGGCTCGCCGTCGGCGTCGACGCGGTTCGTGATGACCGCGACCGGATCGACGCACGGCACGTCCATGCGCTGCAGGGTCCGGAGCATCTCGTACTCGGCGCGCGCGACCTCCTCGCCCGTCTCCTTCACCGCGGCGACGTACCCGCTGAGGTGCACGAAGCGCACCAGGTGCCGCGAGATGCCCTTCGGCAGGGCGACGATGACGTCGTCCGGCCAGTCCTCGAGCGGCTGGTCCCACGGCAGGTCGAGGAGGCCGGGGTCGACGGTGGCGGCGGTGATGGACAGGGAGTCGGGCACGGTTGGCTCCTGGTGGTGCGGTGGCCGGTGACGTCCCGGCAGTCTGACAGACGGGAGGCGCGGTGCCAGCTGGCACCGCGCCTCCTGTTCGGCTGTTCCGGCGTTACGCGCTGACGACGGCCTTGTCGTCGAGGCGGTCGCCCGACTCGGTGTCGAAGGCGTGCACGTGGCCCTGCTTCGGCGAGATGACGATCGTGTCACCGATCGACGGGTGCGAACGGCCGTCGACGCGGGCGACGATGTCGGTGCGCTGGCCGTTCACGTCGGCGTGACCGTAGAGGTAGCCGTCGGCGCCGAGCTCCTCGACGACGTCGACCGTGACCGGCAGACCCTCGCCCGAGGCCGAGACGATGACGTCCTCGGGGCGGATGCCGACCGTGATCTGGCCGGCGCGGGCGTTCGACAGGGTGTCGCGGTCGATGGCGTGGTTCAGCGTGCCGAACTTGATGCCGCCCTCGACGACGTCGGCCGGCAGGAGGTTCATGGCCGGCGAGCCGATGAAGCCGGCGACGAACACGTTGTTCGGCTTCTCGTAGAGGTCACGCGGGGAGCCGACCTGCTGGAGGATGCCGTCCTTGAGCACCGCGATGCGGTCGCCCATGGTGAGCGCCTCGGTCTGGTCGTGGGTGACGTAGACCGTGGTGACACCGAGGCGGCGCTGCAGCGAGGCGATCTGGGTGCGGGTCTGGACGCGGAGCTTGGCGTCGAGGTTCGACAGCGGCTCGTCCATGAGGAACACCTGCGGCTGACGGACGATCGCGCGGCCCATCGCGACGCGCTGACGCTGACCACCGGAGAGGGCCTTCGGCTTGCGGCCGAGGTACTGCTCGAGGTCGAGGAGCTTCGCGGCCTCCTGCACGCGCTGCGCACGCTCTTCCTTGCCGACGCCGGCGATCTTGAGCGCGAAGCCCATGTTCTCGGCGACGGTCATGTGCGGGTACAGCGCGTAGTTCTGGAAGACCATCGCGATGTCGCGGTCCTTCGGCGGGACGTCGGTGACGTCGCGCTCACCGATGCGGATCGCACCGGAGTTGACCTCTTCCAGACCCGCGAGCATGCGGAGGGAGGTCGACTTGCCGCAGCCCGAGGGGCCGACGAGGACGAGGAACTCGCCGTCGGCGACGTCCAGGTCGAGGGAGTCGACCGCGGGGCGGGTGCCTCCGGGGTAGAGACGGGTTGCCTTGTCGTAGGTGACGGACGCCATGAGCGTTCGGTCCTTCCTTCACCGGCAGGTACGTGCCGGACGATCCGTAGTGAAGCGGTTGCCCGTGGGGGCCCCGGATGGTCGCCGTCGACCATCGATGCTCATACAACACGACTTCCCCGAGGAGCGCCAGTGCCTCTCGGCTGGTTGGGTGGTTCCCAGAGCGCCCCACTACAATCGCCGGGTCCGTCCGCGCCAGTGGGGGCACGGTGCGCGCGGACACCCGATCAGGAGGACGACACACCGATGACCAACCGCCCCGAGGGTGACGCCCGTGCCGAGCGGGCAGCTGCCGGTCGCGCCGAGCGGAACGAACGTCGAGAAGCCGCCCGGCAGCGCGCGCAGAAGCACCGGACCCAGCAGAAGCGTCGCCAGCGCGGGGCCCGGCTCGGGATCCAGATCGGCATCGGCGTCGTGCTCCTCGCCGCGGCCACCGTCGTGACCCTCGTGCTCGTCCAGTCCGCACAGCCCGCCGGCCCCGGTCCGTCGAACATGTCCCAGGGCGGCATCACGATCGGCGAGGGCCTCGAGGCGCAGACCGCCGGCTCGACCCCGTCCGCCTCGGCCTCCGACGGCGCCGGCGCCGTGCACATCACGACCTACATCGACTACCTCTGCCCGACGTGCGGCCGGTTCGAGAAGGCCAACGGCGACTACATCGAGAGCTTGGTCGAGTCCGGCGCGGCGACGGTCGACATCCACCCCGTCGCGATCCTCGCGAACCGCTCGCAGGGCACGAAGTACTCGCTCCGCGCCGCCAACGCCGCCGCCTGCGTCGCGGACCGCTCGCCCGACCAGTTCTTCGCCTTCAACAAGGCCCTGTTCGCCGAGCAGCCGCAGGAGGGCACGGCAGGGCTCAGCGACGCCGACCTCGTCAGCGTCGTCCGGAGCGTCGACGGCATGCGGGACCAGCGCGCGATCGCGGACTGCATCCAGGACCAGACCTACGCGCGGTGGGTGACCGAGCGCACGAACGACGTGTCCGACGGCAAGATCCCGGGCAGCGACCTCACGTCGTTCCCGGGCACGCCGCTCGTCCTCGTCAACGGGCAGCAGTACGAGCTCACCGACCCGATCACGAACGACGACTTCCGCACGTTCGTGCTGAGTGCGGCCGGCTCGACCGACTCCTCGTCCACCCCGACGGCGACGCCGGCCCCCTCGGCGACCTCCACCCGGACCCCGTCGGCCACGCCGTCCGCCGGCTGACCGCAGCCCCGCCGTCCGCGGCCTGACGCGCGGTCCGCTACAGGGCGCTGCCCGGCACGCTGAGGGTGTCGCAGGACGTCGCACCCTGCTGGTACCCGCGGAGGAACCAGCGCTGCCGCTGCTCGCTCGAGCCGTGCGTGAACGAGTCCGGGTCGACCGAACCCGTCGACCGTCGCTGGATGCTGTCGTCACCGACGGCGCTCGCGGCGGAGAGTGCGTCGTCGATCTGCGCCCGGGTGATCGGCTCGAAGAACGTCCGGCCGGCCGCGTCCTTCGTCGTGGCGGCGTCGCCCACCCAGGCGCCGGCGTAGCAGTCGGCCTGCAGCTCGACGCGGACACTGCCCGACGAGGCGCCCGTACCCGAGCGGTCCGTGTCGGCGAACGTGCCCTGCAGCTGCTGGACGTGGTGGCCCCACTCGTGCGCGACGACGTACATCTGCGCGAGCGGACCACCGGACGAGCCGTAGCGGGACTGCAGCTCGTCGTAGAAGGACGTGTCGACGTAGAGCGCCCGGTCCGGCGGACAGTAGAACGGCCCGGTCGCCGACGACGCGGTCCCGCAGCCGGTGTCCGTCGAGTCCTGGAACAGGTAGAACGTCGGCGTCGTGTAGGAGATCCCGAGCCGGGGTGCCTCGGCGGACCAGTACGCGTCGAGCGACTCGGCCGCGCCCTCCATCCGGCAGTCGACCGAGGCGTTCGCATCGCGTCCGGTCCGGCACTCGGGCGCCGCGTCGACGGTGTCTCCGCCCTGCTGGATCGTGGTGAGGCCGCCGCCCCCGCCGAGGACGCCCGTCAGGTCGACCCCGGAGACCGCGGAGACGATGTAGACGAGGAGCGCGAGACCGCCGACGGCGCCGCCGCCGATCGCGGCCGTGCGCCCGCGGCGCTTCACCTTCCCGCCGGAGAGCTGCGAGTCGTCGTTGAACGTCATGCCCCGAATGTACGGACGGACGGGTGGCCACGTCACAGTGCGCTGAGGAACGGTCGCGTACCGTCGGGCGCACCCCGCAGCCGACACCTGTCGTGCGCGTCGCGGGGTGCCGCACCGAGGAAGGACGCAGCACCATGGCCACCCCCGTCAGCACCGTCATGAGCCCCGCGCGCTACGTGCAGGGCAAGGACGCCATCACCCGGATCGGCGAGTTCGTGGAGCCGATCGGATCGCGTCCGCTCATCGTCGCCGACGACGTCGTGTGGGGCATCGTCGAGGACGCCGTGCGCACCGCCTTCGACGCTGCCGGGCTGCCGGTGGAGCGGGTCGGGTTCGGTCGTTTCGCCACCCCGACCGCGGTCGACGTCCTCGTCGAGGCCATCCGCGAGCACGACATCGACGTCGTCGTCGGGGTCGGTGGCGGGAGCGCGATCGACGCCGCGAAGGCCGCCGGACACCTCACCGAGATCCGCTGGGTCAGCGTCCCGACCGCGGCGAGCACCGACGCCCCGACCTCGGCCCTCGCCGTCATCTACTCCGAGGAGGGCGAGTTCCTCGAGTACCGCTTCTTCCCGCACAACCCGGACCTCGTGCTCATCGACACGAACCTGGTCGCGCACGCTCCGGTGCAGTTCCTGATCGCGGGCATCGGCGACGCGCTCGCGACCTGGGTCGAGGCACGCGCCGCGAAGCGTGCGAACGCGGACACGATGGCCGGCGGGCTCCAGACCGAGACGGGAGTGGCGCTCGCCGAGCTGAGCTGGCGACTGCTGCACGAGAACGCCCTGCAGGCCATCGAGGCCGTCCGGGCACAGGTGGTGACCCCGGCGCTCGAGAAGGTCGTCGAGGCGAACACCCTCCTCTCCGGCCTCGGCTTCGAGTCCGGCGGGCTCGCAGCCGCGCACGCGATCCACAACGGGCTGACGGCGGCCCCGCAGACCCACGGACTCGCGCACGGGCAGAAGGTCAACGTCGGCACCGTGGCGCAGCTCGTGCTCGAGGGTGCTCCCGCGCAGGAGATCGAGGACTTCGTCGTGTTCACCACGAAGGTCGGGCTGCCGAACACGCTCACCGAGATCGGCCTCACGATCGACGACACCGACGAGCTCCGCGCGGTCGCCGAGGCCGCGACGGAAGCCGGCGAGACCATCCACAACATGCCGTTCCCGGTCACGGCGGAGATGGTGGTCGACACGCTCGTCGCGATCGAGGGCATCGCGCGCAGCATCCGCGTGGACCACGGACTGCCCGAGCCGGTTCCGTACCGCCACCGCTGAGCCGGCACCGAGGGGCCGCGAGCAGCATGGCGGCATGGCCGATCTCGACGAACAGCACCCCCTCTTCCTCCTCGCGATGGACCAGCGGTCCTCGCTCCTGGAGCACACCTACGGCGACGAATCCGGCGAGCCGTCCGACGAAGCCGACGCCGAGCGCGTCCGTGCCGGCAAGCAGCTCGTCTACCGTGGGCTGCTCAGCGCACTCGCCGCAGGGGCGTCGCGGGAGCGCACCGGCGTCCTCGTGGACGAACGGTACGGCGCCGACGTCGCACGGCTCGTCCGCGAGGCCGGGCTCCGGCTCGCGATGCCGATCGAGCGGTCCGGTCGGGACTGGTTCGAGCTCGAGTACGGGGACGAGTGGCAGGCGCACGTCGACGCGTTCGACCCCGACTTCGTCAAGGTGCTCGTCCGCGACAACCCCGCCTTCGACGCGGACGACCGCACGGCGCAGGCCGGACGTCTCGCCGACGTCTCCCGGGCGCTGCACGACGCCGGACGGACGTTCCTGGTCGAGCTCCTCGTGCCGGGGACCGACGAACAGCGGGCATCCGCGGACGACTACGACCGGGACGTCCGCCCCGGGCTCGTGGTCGAGGTGGTCGCGTTCCTGCAGGAGCACGGCGTCGAGCCCGACGTCTGGAAGCTCGAGGGGCTCGACCGCACCGAGGACGCCGAACGCGTCGTCGCCGCTGTGCGCGCGGGCGGCCGTGACGGCGTGCAGTGCATCGTGCTCGGCCGGGACGCCCCGGAGGAGCAGCTCGACCACTGGCTCCGGGTCGCCGCACCGGTCGACGGGTTCGTGGGGTTCGCGATCGGGCGGAGCAACTGGCAGGACGCCCTCGACGACGTCGTGCAGCAGGGACTCGACCCCGAGTCGGCCGAGCGACTCATCGCGGCCAACTACCGCCACTTCGTCGACACCTGGGTCGAGGCACGCCCCGACGTCGAGCACGGGGTGGACGCCGGCGGCTCCTGACACCGCGGGCTCAGGTGCGGACCAGCGGCTCCACGGTCGCGAGGTCCGCACCGATCCCGACGTCCACGAGTTCGATGCGTCCGGCGAGCGTCGCGGCCGGCCCCGTGAGGAGCCCCGCCTTCACCCCGCCGAACGTCACCGTGACGTCGGCGTGCAGCACGTGGTCGTCCGCGACGCCGCCCGTGTCGACGTCGATGCCGCTCGGCACGTCGACGGCGACCACGAAGGGTGCCCGCTGGTCACGGGCGAGCTCCCGCAGGGCATCGACGACCTCGCGGGCGGGGGAGCGCAGCGGGCCGGACGCCCCGATGCCCAGGATCCCGTCGAGCACGAGGTCGGCGTCGAGCGCCGCCTCCGCGGCGACCGCCGCGAGGCGGTCGCCCTCGTCCGGCACCACCGCCCGCAGGATGTCGGCCGCCCCCGCGTCCGTCGTGCCCGCCCCGGCGGCGGCAGGGCCGTCCAGGAGGCGCGCCCCGGCCTCCAGCGCCGCTGCCAGGCCCGCCTCGTGGACGCGTGAGCCGACGCGCAGCACCGCCACGTGCCTCCCGGCCGACGCCAACCGCGCACCCGCGAACAGGGCGTCGCCGCCGTTGTCGCCGCTGCCCACCAGCAGCAGGACGGAACCCGGTCCGTCGCCCGGCCGGACGGCCGGGTCGTCGAGCAGGTCCGCGACGATCCCGGCGAGTCCGTCCGCCGCGCGTTGCATCAGCGGTTCGCCCGCGTCGAGGTGCGGCCGCTCCGCCGCCCGGATCTGGTCCGCTCCGTACCCGTCCATGGCGACCACAGTGCCCCGCTAGCCTGGGGTCGCCATGTCACTCGTCCCCGAAGCGCCCCGACCCCGTGCCGTGATGTCCCCGGACGGCCTCCCGATCGCGACCTATGACTTCGGCGACCCGGACGCACCCGTCGTCGTCGCGGTGCACGGCTTCGCCTCCGGTGCCCTGCTCAACTGGCACGCCTCCGGGTGGACGCGCGACCTGCTCCGTGCCGGATACCGGGTCGTCGCGATCGACCAACGCGGACACGGCGCCTCCGCGAAGCCGCACGAGCCGTCCGCGTACTCGATGGAGCTCCTCGTGGCGGACGTCGTCAGCGTGATCGACACGTACCTGCTCGACGACGTCGCGTACCTCGGCTACTCGCTCGGCGCGCGCGTCGGTTGGCACACCGCGGAGCAGCTGCCCGACCGGGTGTCACGAGCCGTCCTCGGCGGGATCCCGGACGCCGACCCGATGCGCCGGGTCGCCGTGGACCAGGCGAAGGCGTACCTCGCGGACGGCACGCCGATCGAGGACCGGGTGACGAACGGGTACCTCACGATGGCGGGGAACGTCGAGGGGAACGACCTCCGGGCACTCGTCGCGATGGTGGAGGGGATGCGGGACAGCATCGAACCGACGCCGGAGAACGCGCCGGCGCAGCCGCTGCTCATGGCCGCGGGGAGCGAAGACGGCATCAAGGACAGCGCCGTTCGGCTCGCGGCGGCGGCACCGGACGCGACGTTCTTCGAGATCCCGGGGCGGAACCACTTCAACGCGCCGACGTCCCGCGCGTTCAGGGAAGCCGCGATCGCGTTCCTGCAGGCTGAGCGGCCGCACGGTGGCGCCGTCGCCCTGTCCAGCGCACGCTGACAGGTACTCGCAGGTCCTCGCTGCCGGAGTGGCCCCGGCGTACCGTCCCGGCCATGGACTACAGACTCCTCGGCAACAGCGGGACATCGGTGTCGACGCTGACCCTCGGCACCATGACGTTCGGCAGCGAAGCCGACGAACCCACCTCCCACCAGATGCTCGACACGTTCGTCGCGGCCGGCGGCACGCTCGTCGACACCGCCGACGTGTACTCGGGCAACGAGTCCGAGCGGATCATCGGCCGCTGGCTCAAGGCGCACCCGACCGAGGCGCAGCAGGTCGTCCTCGCCACCAAGGGGCGCTTCCCCCAGGGTGACGGGCCGAACGACGTCGGGCTCTCCCGCCGCCACCTGTCCCGCGCGCTCGACGCCTCGCTCGAGCGACTCGGCGTCGAGACGATCGACCTGTACCAGATGCACGCCTGGGACGCCCTCACCCCGATCGAGGAGACCCTGCGGTTCCTCGACGACGCCGTCTCGGCCGGCAAGATCGTCTCCTACGGCTTCTCCAACTACCTCGGGTACCAGATCACCAAGGCGGTCTACGAGGCGAAGGGCCACGGCTGGGCGCCGCCGGTCACGCTGCAGCCCCAGTACAACCTCCTCGTCCGCGACATCGAGCACGAGGTCGTCCCGGCCTGCCTCGACGCCGGCATCGGCCTGCTGCCCTGGTCGCCCCTCGCCGGCGGTTGGCTCTCCGGGAAGTACCAGCGCGACGAGGCCCCCACCGGTGCCACCCGTCTCGGCGAGAACCCGCAGCGCGGCATGGAGGCGTGGGAGGCCCGCAACGCCGACGAGCGCACCTGGGCCGTCCTCGACGCGGTGTCCGCCGTCGCCGACGCGCACGGGGCCTCGAAGTCCCAGGTCGCCCTCGCCTGGCTCCTCGCCCAGCCCGCCGTGACGAGCGTCATCCTCGGCGCCCGCACGGTGTCGCAGCTCGAGGACAACCTCGGCGCGGCGGACCTCGTGCTCGACGAGGCCGAGCTGCGGTCACTCACGGAGGCGAGTGCTCCCCGCATCGACGACTACCCGTACGGAACCGCAGGTGTGGCGCAGCGCAACCGCAACATCACGGGAGGCCGCTGACCGTCCGCTGCGACGTCCATGCGGAAAGCCGCGCAATCGACACCGATGTGTGGACTTCCGTTTCCGTGCGGTGTCATCCTCGTCTCACGACCGGCTGGTTACCGCGTCGAGCGATGAGGAACACCCCCTGATCCGTGTTCCACGTACGCCGGAGGCCCGGGCGATCAAGTCGCCCGGGCCTCCGTCTCAGGGCCGGCAGCGGGACTCGAACCCGCAACCCCCGTATTACAAGTACGGTGCGCTACCAATTGCGCCATGCCGGCTGACGCGCCCACTCTACCGGGACGCGTCCGCGCTCACTCCGTCGCCGAGAAGTTCAGCGAGATCGAGTTCATGCAGTAGCGGTCACCCGTCGGGGTGCCGAAGCCGTCCGGGAACACGTGCCCGAGGTGCGAGCCGCAGTTCGCGCAACGGACCTCGGTGCGGACCATGCCGAGCGACTTGTCCTCGATGAGCTGCACCGCCTCGGGTCGTACCGACTCGTAGAACGACGGCCAGCCGCAGCCGGAGTCGAACTTCGTCCCGCTCTTGAACAGCTCCGCGCCGCACGCCGCACACGTGTAGACGCCGGCACGCTCCTCGTCCAGGAGTTCGCCCGTCCACGGACGCTCGGTGCCGGCCTGACGCAGGACGGCGTACTGGTCCGGGGAGAGCTCCTCGCGCCACTGGGCGTCGGACTTGTCGACGTTGTATGCCATTGGTTCCTCCTGCTCCTCGGCCGCTGCTGGACGGCCACCTTCAGTAAACTCGCGCCGATGTCCGAACATTCCGTGCACCGCGCCCGCTGGGACCGTCTGACGACGGACGCACTGTACGGCATCGTGGTGCTCCGGAACCGCGTCTTCGCCCTCGAGCAGCGGGTCACCGCCGAGGACTTCGACGGCCGTGACCGCCACGCGGACACCGAGCACTGGTGGTTCGGAACGGACGCCGAAGCCGTCGGGTACCTGCGCCTCGTCCGGCCCGCTCCCGACGAGGCGCACCCGGAGGGCTCGGCCCCGCCCGAGTGGGTGATCGGCCGGGTCGCGACCGACCCCCGGCACCGCGGGCACGGCATCGCGGGGCGGTTGGTCGCCGCGGTCCTCGCGCAGCACGGGCACGAGCCGTTCGTCCTGCACGCCCAGGAGTACGTCGCCGGGCTGTACGAGCAACACGGCTTCGTCCGCTTCGGGGACCCGTACGTCGAGGCCGGCATCATCCACGTCGGGATGCACCGCCCGTGACCACCCGGGACCGCTACGCGGCCTACGCCGACCGCATCCAGGCGGTCTCGCCCTCGTACGCCGCGTGGGCACGGTCGCTCGACGACGACCTCGTCGCGCTCCTCGACTCGGTCCCGGAGCAGCGCCGACAGCCCGAGCTGGTCTTCGCGGTCGCCCGGCGGATGGGTGCGGACCCGGCGGATCCCCACGCGCTCCGCGCACTCGCCCGGGAGGCACGACCCGCCCTGGCTGCGCGGCTGGCGTCCGCCACGGTGCAGGCCAACGACCCACGGCGGCTCGCGCCGGTCGTCCCGCTGTTCGCGGCGCTCGCCGCGAGCTCGTCGGAGCCGATCGGCCTCGTCGATGCGGGAGCCGCGGCGGGGCTCTGCTCGATCCCGGACCGCGTGACCCTCGACTACACCGTCGTGGACCGCGGGGGCGAACGGGTCCGGATGCACACCCCGACCGCCGAGGGGTCCCTGCTCCACCTCGTCGCCGACGCCCGCGGTGCCGTACCCGCTCCCGCGGTTCGCCCGATCGCCGTCGCGGCACGGGTGGCGCTCGACCCGAACCCGATCGACCTCGGCGAGCCGGGCGCCTTCGACCGGCTGGTCGAGGCCGTCCCGCCCGAGGCGACGGACCGGACCGCCCTGATGCGTGCGGCGGCGTCCGCGGCGCTCGCCGTGCCTCCCGTCCGGTTGCGGGGGAGCCTGCCCGGCGACCTCGACCGCGCACTCGACCACCTGCCGGACGGCTGCGAGCCGGTCGTCCTCACGACCGGGACGCTCGTGTACGTGCCCGGCGCGGACCGGCAGCGCGTCGTCGACCGCCTCGCGGAGCGGGGCGTGCGCTGGGTCGCGCTCGAGCGGACCGGCATCCTCGAGGGCGTCGCGGCGACCCTGCCGGCCGACGTCGACCGGAGCGACCCGGACGCCTTCGCGACCGTCTCGCTGGACGGGGTCGCGGTCGCCGTGTCCGACGCGTTCGGGACCCGGATCCGGTGGCTCCGGGACCTGTGACCGGCTTCGCGACAGTCCAGCGGCGTGCCAGGGTCCGGCGACGCGGCACCCCTACGATGTGCGAGACCGTGCCCTACCGCCTCGTGATCGGACCGTCGTGACCACCACCCCCGCAGACGCGCTCAGCGAGCTCGACCTGCACGTGCTCGCGTTCGAGCACGACCGGGCGCGGCACGACCGCACGAAGGAGGCGGAGATCCGCGTCGAGTTCGACATGTCGCCCGCCCGGTACTACCAGGTGCTCGACCGCGTGATCGACTCCCCGGCGGCGCTCGCGTACGACCCGCAGCTCGTCACCCGGCTGCAACGACTCCGGCACGCCCGCGTCACGGCGCGGGCGGGGCGCAGCTTCGCGCTCCCCGGAGCCGCACCAGAACCCCGCGAAGAGGACCGATGACCGAGAGATTCCCCCGAGACCGGTTCGACGACGCCACCGACGGCCCGCGCGTCGGCGCGCACCGCGGCCCCCAGCGTCGGGGCCGCGGCTGGATCGTCTTCGCGTGGGCAGCCCTCGCCACGGGTGTCCTCGTCGGCCTCGGCGTCCTCGGGCTCGGGCTGGCGACCACCGGCCTCTCCGACGGCAACGACTCCGGCGGGAGCGCCGCGTCCCCGACGCCCTCGGCCACGGCCTCCGCGACCGCGAAGCCGTCGCCGTCCTCGTCGCCGTCCGCGTCGTCGGGCTCCGGGTCGGGCGCGGCGGCCGCGACCCCCGCGCAGCAGGGCAGCACGAGCGTCGTCGTGCTCAACGGCACCACGACGACCGGACTCGCCGGGCGGGCAACCACCGCACTGACCGGAGCGGGGTGGAAGATCGCCTCGACGGGTGACGCCGGTACGACCGGGACCACGCAGACGATCGTGTACTACCGCTCGGCCGAGGCCGTGGCGGTCGCGCAGGGCATCGCGAAGTCGCTCGGCACCACGGCCGTGCAGCAGTCCACGGCGTTCCCGAACGCTGACGTCAGTGTCGTCCTGGGGTCCGACTACACCGGTTGACGGGCATTCCCGGACGCATTCCGTGTGCTTTCGTGACGAACGTGTTTCCGGCGCGTTGCGATTGCACGGAATGGACGTGAAACGACGTCACACCTCTTGTCGGATCGACATCCGTGCGCAAGAGTCACTGCGAGGTGTCGCACCGACGACGCCGTCGATCGCAGCAGCACCACCGCAGGGAGCAACAATCATGGCCAACGGAACGGTCAAGTGGTTCAACGCCGAGAAGGGCTACGGCTTCATCACCGTCGATGGGGGTGGCCAGGACGTCTTCGTGCACTACTCGGCCATCGACATGTCGGGCTACAAGGTCCTCGAGGAGGGGCAGGCGGTCACGTTCGACGTCGGCACCGGCTCGAAGGGCCCGCAGGCCGAGGCGGTCCGCCCCGCCTGAGCCACCGAACCACACCGGAACGCGCCGTCCCCTCGGGGGCGGCGCGTTCGTCGTACCGGGAGCGTGTGCCGCGCGTGCAGCGCGCGTGCGGTGCGCGTGCGTCGCGTGTGCGTTGCTCGCAGCGGGACCCGACCTGGGAAGTCGACACGTGCCTCCCGGCTGTGTTGCACTCGCACCCGTCGAGTGCCAGAATCGGCGTTGGCACTCGCTCACGCTGAGTGCCAGCACGACCCCCATGACGACGTCCGGGAGGGACGAGAAACTCACATGGCTAAGATCATTGCTTTCGACGAGGAGGCCCGTCGCGGCCTCGAGCGCGGCCTGAACACCCTGGCCGACGCCGTGAAGGTGACGCTCGGCCCGCGCGGCCGCAACGTCGTCCTCGAGAAGAAGTGGGGCGCCCCCACGATCACGAACGACGGTGTCTCCATCGCCAAGGAGATCGAGCTCGACGACCCGTACGAGAAGATCGGCGCCGAGCTCGTCAAGGAGGTCGCGAAGAAGACCGACGACGTCGCCGGTGACGGTACGACCACCGCGACCGTGCTCGCCCAGGCGCTCGTCCGCGAGGGCCTCCGCAACGTCGCCGCCGGTGCCGACCCCGTGTCGCTCAAGCGCGGCATCGAGAAGGCCGTCGCCGCCGTCTCCGACCAGCTCCTCGCCAACGCGAAGGACATCGAGACCAAGGACCAGATCGCCGCGACCGCGTCGATCTCGGCCGCTGACACCACCATCGGTGAGCTCATCGCCGAGGCGATCGACAAGGTCGGCAAGGAAGGCGTCGTCACCGTCGAGGAGTCGAACACCTTCGGCACCGAGCTCGAGCTCACCGAGGGCATGCGCTTCGACAAGGGCTACCTGTCGCAGTACTTCGTCACGGACCCGGAGCGCCAGGAGGCCGTCTTCGAGGACCCGTACATCCTCATCGTCAACTCGAAGATCTCGAACATCAAGGACCTGCTCCCGGTCGTCGACAAGGTGATCCAGGCGGGCAAGCAGCTCCTCATCATCGCCGAGGACGTCGACGGCGAAGCCCTCGCGACCCTCGTCGTGAACAAGATCCGCGGCATCTTCAAGTCCGTCGCCGTCAAGGCCCCGGGCTTCGGCGACCGTCGCAAGGCCATGCTGCAGGACATCGCGATCCTCACCGGCGGCCAGGTCATCTCGGAAGAGGTCGGCCTCAAGCTCGAGAACGCGACGCTCGACCTGCTCGGCAAGGCCCGCAAGGTCATCATCACCAAGGACGAGACGACCATCGTCGAGGGTGCCGGCGACGAGGAGCAGATCGCGGGCCGCGTCCGTCAGATCCGCTCCGAGATCGAGGCGACCGACTCCGACTACGACCGCGAGAAGCTCCAGGAGCGCCTCGCGAAGCTCGCCGGTGGCGTGGCCGTCATCAAGGCCGGTGCTGCGACCGAGGTCGAGCTCAAGGAGCGCAAGCACCGCATCGAGGACGCCGTCCGCAACGCGAAGGCTGCTGTTGAGGAGGGCATCGTCGCCGGTGGTGGCGTCGCCCTCATCCAGGCGTCCGTCGCGCTCGAGTCGCTCTCCCTCGAGGGTGACGAGGCGACCGGTGCGAACATCGTCAAGGTCGCCATCGACGCGCCGCTCAAGCAGATCGCGCTGAACGCCGGTCTCGAGCCGGGTGTCGTGGCCGCCAAGGTCCGCGAGCTCGAGTCGGGTCACGGCCTCAACGCCGCGACCGGTGAGTACGTCGACCTCGTGGCCGCGGGCATCATCGACCCGGCGAAGGTCACGCGCTCGGCGCTGCAGAACGCTGCGTCGATCGCCGGTCTGTTCCTCACGACCGAGGCCGTCGTCGCCGACAAGCCCGAGAAGGCCCCGGCCATGCCGGCCGGCGACCCCACGGGTGGCATGGACTTCTAGTCCCGGCTTCCGGAAGGGCCCCACACGCTGCGCGTGCGGGGCCCTTCCGCGTGCTGGGGGGGGCGTGCGTGGGGGGCGGGTGCCGCCGGTTGGTCGCAAAACGTGTCGGCTTCGTCGCTGGTAGGCGACAGTTCGTGAGACCACGACGCTCCGCGCACGGCACGTTGCGCGACCACCGAGTTCCGCACGGGAGGCGCGGCTCGCCGAGTTCTCCACAGCTCGCGCCCCGAGGGAGCCAGCGGACGTAGCCCGAGGCAATACTCCCGGCATGACCCACCCCCGTACGCTTTCGCCCGAGCTTGACCGAGCGGGCTTCCTCGTCCGTGATGCCAACGCGATCGGGGTCGGCGCCGATCGACTCCGTCGAGGAGACTTGCTCCGCCCCACCCACGGTGTCCGCACGACCGACCCGTCGCTCTCGCTGGTCCGGGCGGTCGGTCTGGTGCTGCGTCCGGACCAGCACGTGAGCCACACGTCGGCACTCGCGGTGTGGGGTGCGCCGCTCCCTCGCCGGGCGGCGGACGAGCCGGTTCACGTGTCGACCGCCGGCACCGGTCCACTGATGCGGCGACGAGGTGTCACGGGACACCGGCGTCGGGCTCCGATCGACACAGTGGTCCGCGACGGTGTCCGCGTCAGCGCTCCCGCACAGGCCTGGCGAGAGAGCGTCGGTCTCCTCACGGTGCACCAGGCAGTCGCGGTCGCAGACCACTTCGTCCGATCCGGTGGACTGCTGACGGTCGGCGACCTCATCGCGGCGATTCGCCCGGGAAGTCACGGCAACACAGCGGCACGGGAGGTGCTCGACCTCGTGCGGGTGGGCGCGGACTCGGCCATGGAGACGTGGCTCCGGCTCGCGGTCGTCGATGCCGGCTTTCCGGAGCCCCAGCTCCAGGTAGAGGTGTACGACGCGCGCGGTGTGTTCCTCGCGCGGGTCGACATGGCCTGGCCGGAGTGGCGGATCGCGCTCGAGTACGACGGCGCCCATCACCGGGAGCGTGCAGCGTTCGAGCACGACCAACGTCGGGACAATGGCCTCGCGGTCAACGACTGGCTCGTCATCCACGCCACTCGCGCCGATGCATCGCGCCCGGCTGTGCTCTTCGAACGGCTTCGGCAGGCGTTCGTCGTCCGAGAGCGTGTTCGGCGAGCCGCGTGAGAGCGGTGCCCCGGTCGCACGACCTGCCGTCGGCCGATCGAGCTGGTCGCAGAACCTGTCGGCTCGGCCGGCGTTTAGCGGCACGTTGTGCGACCAACCGGACCGGCCGGCGGCGGAACGCGCCCGCGGACGCGTCAGGGGGCGGGCGCGGCCTCGGGGGCCGGGGGCGTCCAGTCGCGGGGGAGCAGGGGGAGCCACACCCGGAAGGTCGCGCCGCCGCCCTCGGTGTCGAACACCTCGACCGACCCGTGGTGCGCCTGCACGATGCCGCTCACGATCGCCAGCCCCAGGCCGGAGCCGCCGGTGTCGCGCGCCCGTGAGGTGTCGGCGCGCCAGAACCGCTGGAAGATCTTGTCGCGGAGCTGCGGCGGGATGCCCTCGCCGTGGTCGATGACGTCGATGTTCGCCATGCCGCGCTCCTCGTCGACGCCGATGCCGATCTCGATGGGGTCGTCGGACGGGGTGAACCGCATCGCGTTGCCCATGAGGTTCGTGACGACCTGCCGGATCTTGTTCTCCTCCGCGAGGACGATCGGCGGGCGCTTCGGCAGGACGACCGTCGGCAGCGGGGTAGTCTCGTCGGTCGGAGCGGCGTCGAGGCTCATCGCACGGTTCCGGCGGGCACGGAGTCGGGCGATCGTCTGACGCGAGAACGCGATCGGTCCGGTCGTGTTGGCGGACGCCGACGTCGGCGACGCCGGGACCTCACCCGTCTCGGACATCGCCGGACGGACGGCCTGCGGCACGCTCTCGCCGGTGACGCTGTCCTCGACGAGCACCTGGATCTCCCGGTCGGGGTTCGACGCCATCGTGTCGAGCGCCGAGTCGCGGGCGATCGACACGAGGTCGACCGGGCCGAGCTCGAGCGGCTTCGACTCGTCGATGCGGGCGAGCTGGAGCAGGTCCTGCACGAGGAGACCCATGCGCTGGGCCTCCTTCTCGATGCGCTCCATGGCCTGGGCGACGTCTTCCTCCTTGCGGAGGGCACCCATGCGGTAGAGCTCGGCGTAGCCGCGGAGCGAGACGAGCGGCGTCCGGAGCTCGTGGGAGGCGTCACCCACGAACCGACGCATCTGGTCGATGGTGCGCTCCCGGTCCTCGAACGCGGTGTCGATGCGCTCGAGCATGGCGTTCAGGGACCGGTTGAGGCGCCCGACCTCGGTGTTCGGGGTGTCTGCCTCGAGCCGCTGGTTGAAGTCCCCGGCGGCGAAGCGCGCAGCGGTGTCCTCGACGTCGCGCAACGGGTCGAACGTGGCCGTCACGAGGAGCCGGGTCAGCATGGCGCCGAGCAGCATCACCGAGATGCCGAAGAACAGGAAGATGACGGTGAACCGGAGGATCGTCTGGTCGTTGTCGGCGCTCGACACGGCGACGAGCACGTACCCGGTCTCCGTGGTGCCGTCGGAGCGGTTCTGCAGGGCGGCGGGGATGACCTGCGCGCGCCACTCGTGGTCGTGTGCGCTGTCGTAGAGCGAGAACCGCTGCGTGCTCTGCGAGGCCTGCGCGAAGTCGAGCATCCGGATGTCCGGCCGGCTGCTGGTCTTCGTCTGGCAGATCTGATCGCCGTCGGCGTTGTACGCGGCGACGTAGGCGCGCTGCGACAGCACGACCGACAGCTCGCAGTACTGCTTGCCGTCGCTGATGTTCTGGCCCTCGAGCTGCTCCGTCGTCTGCTTCACGGTGTCGTCGAGCTGCGTGAGCAGGTAGGTCGAGAGGACGGTCATCGTGCCGAGCCCGGCGACGAGCAGCCCGAGCGCGACCAGGAGCACCGTGATCCCGGTGATCTTGGTGCGCAGGGAGATCCCGTCCCACCAGCGGCTCATTCGCGTGTGCATGCTGCCCCAACGATAGACAGCGACCGCCCGGTGAAACCGGACGGCCGCCGTGAAGAAGCCCGCCTAGGAGGCCTTCGCCGCCTTGAGCATGTAGCCGAAGCCGCGCTTGGTCTGGATGACCGGCTCGGCCGAGTACTGGTCGAGCTTGCGGCGGAGGTACGAGATGTACGACTCGACGATGCCCGCGTCGCCGTTGAAGTCGTACTCCCACACGTGGTCGAGGATCTGCGCCTTCGAGAGCACCCGGTTCGGGTTGAGCATGAGGTAGCGGAGCAGCTTGAACTCGGTGGGGGAGAGCTCGATCTGCGCGTCGCCGATGGTGACCTCGTGGGTGTCCTGGTCCATCGTGAGCTCGCCGGCGCGGATGATGGCGTCCTCTTCGTCGTTCATCGTGCGACGCAGGATGGCCTTGATGCGGGCGACGATCTCGTCGAGGGAGAACGGCTTGGTCACGTAGTCGTCGCCGCCGACGGTGAGGCCCGTGATCTTGTCCTCGGTGTCGTCCTTCGCCGTGAGGAAGAGGATCGGCGACGTGTAGCCCGAGGAACGGAGGCGCTTGGTCACGCCGAAGCCGTTCATGTCGGGGAGCATGACGTCGAGGATGATGAGGTCCGGCTCTTCCTCGAGCACGGCGGAGATGGCCTGCGCGCCGTTGCCCACGGCACGCACGGCGAAACCGGCGAAGCGCAGGGAGGTCGTCAGCAGGTCGCGGATGTTCGGCTCGTCATCGACGATCAGGATCTTGGGGCCATCGCTCATGGCCCCATCTTCTGACCGTTCCTTGTGGCTTTCCTGTGAGCGGCGCGTGCGTGAGCACGGGACGGACTGGAGGCGCGGTGCAGGCTGGCACCGCGCCTCCCGTCCGCCCTCCGGTCACCTGCCACGGCGTCGCTCGGCGACGGCGCGCTACGCGGCGGTGGCCACCTGGTCGGCGTCGAGGATCGTGTACGAGTACCCCTGCTCGGCGAGGAACCGCTGCCGGTTCTGTGCGAAGTCCTGGTCGACGGTGTCCCGCGTCACGAGCGTGTAGAAGGACGCGGGCAGGCCGTCCTTGTTCGGGCGGAGGAGCCGACCGAGGCGCTGCGCTTCTTCCTGTCGGGAGCCGAACGAGCCCGACACCTGGATCGCCACGGTCGCGTCGGGCAGGTCGACCGAGAAGTTCGCGACCTTGGACACCACGAGCACGTCGATCGCGCCCGTGCGGAAGGCCTGGAAGAGCCGCTCGCGCTCGTCGACCGGGGTCGCCCCGGTGATCTCCGCCGCGTCGAGCGACTCGGCGAGCGAGTCGAGCTGGTCGATGTACTGCCCGATCACCAGGATCTGCTCGCCCCGGTGCTTCTCGATGAGCTCGCGCACGACCGGGGTCTTCGCGGGCGTCGTCGCGGCCAGTCGGTAGCGCTCGTCGTCGCCGGACGCCGCGTACTCGAGCCGGTCGCCGTGGGGCAGGTCGATGCGGACCTCGTAGCAGGACGCGGGGGAGATGTAGCCCTGGGCCTCGATCTCCTTCCACGGCGCGTCGTACCGCTTCGGCCCGATGAGCGAGAACACGTCGCCCTCGCGCCCGTCCTCGCGCACGAGGGTCGCGGTGAGGCCGAGACGCCGACGCGCCTGCAGGTCGGCGGTGAGCTTGAACACCGGCGCGGGCAGGAGGTGGACCTCGTCGTACACGATGAGCCCCCAGTCGAGCGCGTCGAGGAGCGACAGGTGCGTGTACTCGCCCTTCCGCCGCGCGGTGAGGATCTGGTAGGTCGCGATCGTGACCGGACGGATCTCCTTCACGGAGCCCGAGTACTCGCCGATCTCGTCCTCGGTCAGCGTCGTCCGACGCAGGAGCTCGTCGCGCCACTGCCGGGCGGAGACGGTGTTCGTCACGAGGATGAGCGTCGTCGCCTTGACGGTCGCCATCGCGCCGGCACCGACGAGCGTCTTGCCCGCGCCACAGGGGAGCACCACGACCCCGGAGCCCTGCGCGAAGAAGGTGTCGACGGCCTGCTCCTGGTACGGCCGGAGGTGCCAGTCGGCGGTCGCGAGGTCGATCGCGTGCGGCTGCCCCGGCGTGTAGCCCGCGAGGTCCTCCGCCGGCCAGCCGAGCTTCACGAGCTCCTGCTTGACCTGGCCGCGGGCCCACGGCTGCAGCTCGATCTCGTTCGGGGACCGCTGGTCGCCGAGGAGTGGCTTGATGCGCTTCGACCGCGTGACCTCGGCGAGGATCGTCGGGTCGGTCGCCGTCAGGAGCAGCATCGGCTGCCGCTCGAGCTCCTCACCCGGGGAGTTCGCGATCGCGGGTGCGTCCGGCCGCTCCTCGCGCCGGATGACGAGCCGGCCGTAGCGGGACACCGTGTCGCGGATGTCGACCGTCACGCTCTGCGGGACGGGGAACTTCGCGAACCGCTCGAGCGTGTCGATCATCGACTCGGCGTGGTGCCCGGCCGCCCGGGCGTTCCACAGACCGAGCCGCGTGATGCGGTACGTGTGGACGTGCTCGGGGGCGCGTTCGAGCTCCGCGAACACCGCGAGTTCGTGGCGTGCGTCCTCGGCGTCGGGGTGTGCCACCTCGAGCAGCACGGTGCGGTCGCTCTGCACGATCAGCGGTCCGTTCATGACGGATCAGCCTAGGCGCTCCGCCTGCGCACCGGCCGGGGTGTGGATCAGGCGTCGCTCTCCACAGCCACCACGAGGGAGAGGGGGAGCGTCCGCTCGACGTCCACCGCCGTGTCCTTGCCGCGGACACGACCGGCCGCGACCGAGGTCGGGACGATCGAGAACGGTCGCTCCGAGCCGTCCGGCATGCGCACCGTGAGCCGGATGGGCGTGCGTCCGCGCACCGCGAGGTCGATCTGTCTCCCGAGCCACTCCTGCTCCGGCTCGCCCTCGGCCCGCTCGGTCGTCAGCCGGAGGCGCTCCACGAGCGCACGGGCTGCCTCGCGCGGGTCGCGTCCCCCGGCGCGGCGGACGGGAGGCACGCCCTCCACGGTCGCCTGGGCTGCGGCCGTCAGCACGGCCGGGTAGCGCGCCTCGCGCAGCGCGGTGTGCACGACCTGCGCCGGGTAGCGGGTGGTCAGCGTGGTGAGGTCCGGGCGCTCCCACGACACCTGCCGGAGCTCGGCGTCGACGCCGATCAGGTCGAGCTGGTCGGCCGTGCCCCGGACGACCGACCCGACGCCGCCCGGACCGGTGTCGACGACGATGCTCCCGTCGCGCTCGGCGACCTGGTCGACGAGGTAGGCGAGCGGCTGGGGGACGCCCGACACCGAGAGCCGTTCGAACCGCCCGAGCACCGCGTCGCGGTCGAGCCCGGACCGGAAGGCCCGGGCGAGGGACTCCTCCGACACCCGGTAGCGTGCGGCGAGGCCCGGCGCCTCGAGCGTCGCGACGGCGCGGAGTTCGGCGTCGTCCACCGGGGCGAGCGGCCCGGGTGCGATGACGGTGAGGTCGTGCTGGAGGTACACGCCCGGCACGGTGTCCGGGAGGTCCGCATCGGCACGGTCGGCTGCGTCCGGGGCGCCGGTGAGCAGCGCGGCTCCCGTGGTCGTGAGCGCGCCGTCCACCACGAGGCCGAGCGCGCTCCCCGTGCCCGCCACCGTGAGGAGTTCGGCGTCGAGCCACCGGGCGCCTGCCGGGTACGCCCAGCGCCCCGTCGCGACGAGGTCGTGCCAGTCGGCGCCGGCGAGGTCGAGCACCTCGCGCACGGCGGGGTCGAGTGCGGCCCGCCACGCATCCGTGAGGGTGGTCCACCGCTCGGCCCACGGCGCGAGGAGCCACGCCTCGCCGGCGTCCGTGACGCTCCATGTGCCGTGGTCGAGCGCGGCCAGCCCGGTCCGGCGCAGGAGGGTGAGACGGTCGGGGACGACCTCGGGGTCGGTGCCCAGTCGCTCGCCGAGCGTCCGAGCGAGCGGCGTCCCGATGCCGCCCTTCACGAGCTCGCGCACCTCGCCGGCGTCGACCGCACGGAGCAACTCGGCGAGCACCGTCATCGTGCCGAACGCGTGCTCGGCACCCGTCGCCCGGGCCGTGTCGTCGTCGACGGGGGCGGCGGGACGGACCGGTGCCGGGCCTCCCGGCTGGTCTGCCGCGTCCACCAGGTCGGGGTGGGCGGCCAGGCGGGCGGACACCGCGTCGTCGACGCCGCCGTCCGCGTCGGCGAGGCCGAGTGCGATCGCGGGCGCGAGCGCACCCGGAGCGTCGCCGTCGCGGAGGGCGAGGAGTGCCGCACGCGGCAGGTGCTCGATCGCGGCGTCGACCGCGTCGTCGGTCCGGAGCGCCTCGGCGAGGTCGAAGAAGTCCGCGATGTGCTGCGGGCCGCTCTCGGCGAGCGAGGCCGCAGGCAACCGGCGGGCGACGACGAGGCGCTCGAGTGCGTCGTCGGGCATGGCCCGGAGCCGGGCGGCGAGGTCAGCGGTGGTCGTCATCGTCCGTCCGCTCCGTCGAAGGTCCGGGACCTCAGCGAGACGTCCGGTTCTCGCGGGCCCGACGCGTCCAGACGACGCCCAGGAGCACGAACAGCAGCAGCATGCCGATCGGGAGTCCGACCAGTGGGATCGCCATGACGACCGGCCACGGCATCGACCCCCCGGCGCTCGGGACCGTCAGCCACATCACGATCACCGCGACGAGGCAGAGGAGGGCGGCGATGAAGATCCCGCCGACCATGAACCCGAGGACGCGTTCGGTACGATTGAACGTCACCGAGGGGTCCGCTGCGGCGCGGGGGGTCCCGGTGGATCGGGTCGGCTTGGCCATCGACCCAGGATATCCGACGCACCACGGCCGTTCCACGACCACGAGGAGTCCACGCATGCCCACCGGCAAGGTCAAGTTCTACGACGACCAGAAGGGGTTCGGGTTCATCACCGGCGACGACGGCGACCAGGTGTTCCTGCACGCGTCCTCGCTGCCGGACGGCGTCACGACGGTGAAGGCCGGCTCGCGACTCGAGTACGGCGTGGTCCAGGGGAAGAAGGGCTCGCAGGCGCTGTCCGTGCGGCTCCTCGACCCGCAGCCGTCGCTGTCGAAGATGTCCCGTCGCTCCGCCGATGACATGGCCGTGATCGTCGAGGACCTCGTGAAGGAGCTCGACCGGATCAGCGGCGACTTCCGGCACGGCCGCTACCCGAAGAACGGGGACCGCATCGCTGCGATCCTCCGCCACGTCGCCGACCAGTTGGACGCCTGATGCCCACGCACGAGTACGAGCGCCTGGCGCGCACCGCCCTGCTCGAGGTCACGCCGGACTCGACCGTCGGCGCCTTCGTCGATGCCGTGGACGAGGGCGAGGACGTCGTGTCGCTCCGCTTCGCCAACCGGATGCCGGGCTACCCCGGCTGGCGGTGGACGGTCTCGGTCGCGAAGATCGGCGACGACGAGCCGACCGTGCTCGAGGTCGAGCTCATGCCCGGTGACGGCTCGCTCGTCGCGCCCGAGTGGGTGCCGTGGTCCGAGCGGCTCGCGGAGTACCGCGCGGCGCAGGAGGGCGAGGATGCGCACGGGGACGACGGGTCGGACGAGGACGACGACGAGTCGGACGATGACGACGACGAGGACGCCGACTACGACGACCCGGACGACGACGAAGCGGACGACGACGAGTCGGACGACGACGACTTCGACGCCGACGAGGACGACCTGAGCGAGTCGGACGACGACGACCTCGACGGCGTGGACGTCGACGAGCTCGACGACGATCCGGACGACGACGAGTCGGACGATGACGACGCTGACGACGAGCCGGCCGTGCCCGCTCGTGGTCGGCGACGTCGGACGCCGCGCGTCCGTCCCGTCGACCCGGACGACGACCTCGAGTTCGACCGTCTGGACGCCGGCGAGGTCGACCCGGACCACCACCGGTCCTGACGGTACGAGCGTCGTCCGCGACGCGACCAGCAACGGACGGGAGGCGCGGTGCCAGCTGGCACCGCGCCTCCCGTCCGTGCAGGACGCCTGTCAGCGCGACAACTCGCCCACCACGTACTCGATCGCCTTGGTGAGCTGGGTGACGTCCTCCGGCTCGATGGCCGTGAACGTCGCGATGCGGAGCTGGTTCCGACCGAGCTTCCGGTACGGCTCGGTGTCGACGATGCCGTTCGCGCGGAGCGTCGCGGCCACGGCCTTGGCGTCCACGGTGTCGTCGAGGTCGATCGTGGCCACGACCTGCGACCGGTGCGACGGCTCGGACACGAACGGCGTCGCGAAGTCGACCGACGCCGCCCAGTCGTAGACGGTGCCGGAGGACTGCTTCGTCCGGGCGTCGGCCCACGCGATGCCGCCCGACTCGTTGATCCAGCGGACCTGATCGTCGAGGAGCAGCAGGGTCGCGAGCGCCGGGGTGTTGAGCGTCTGGTCGAGCCGGGAGTTGTCGACGGCGTTCTTGAGCGACAGGAACTCCGGGATGTACCGGTCCGACGCAGCGATGCGCTCCACCCGCTCGATCGCGGCGGGGGAGAACAGCGCGAGCCAGAGGCCGCCGTCGGACGCGAAGTTCTTCTGCGGCGCGAAGTAGTAGACGTCGGTGGCGGACACGTCGAACGCCGCGCCGCCGGCAGCACTCGTGGCGTCGACCATCGTCAGCGCGCCGGCGTCGCCTTCGGCGCGGACGACGGGCGCCATGACGCCGGTCGAGGTCTCGTTGTGCGGGTAGGCGTAGACGTCGACGCCCTCGACCGGTTCGAGGGCGGCGAGCGACCCACCGGGGGCCTCGATCACGTGCGGCGCCTCGAGCCACGGGGCGGCGACGGCCTTGGCGAACTTCGAGCCGAACTCCCCGAACGACAGGTTCTCCGCACGACGCTCGACGAGCCCGAAGGCGGCGGCGTCCCAGAACGCGGTCGACCCACCGTTGCCGAGCACGACCTCGTAGCCGTCCGGCACCTGGAACAGTTCGGCGATGCCCTGCCGGACGCTGCCGACGAGGTCCTTCACGGGCTTCTGCCGGTGCGAGGTGCCGAGGATCGTCGCCCCGCGCGTCACGAGGGACTCGAGCTGCGCGCCACGGATCTTGGACGGGCCGCAGCCGAAGCGTCCGTCGGTCGGGAGGAGGTCGGACGGGATGACGATGTCTGCCATGGAGCGATCCTACCGGCGCGGTATCCCAGGGCATTCCTTGACCCGTGCAAGTGTTGGTCCTCCAGTGTCACCACGAGCAAGTAGGGTGGCTGGACCTGAGACCAGAGAGGCGGACCGTGACCGATCTCGTCGACACCACGGAGATGTACCTGCGCACCATCCTCGATCTCGAGGAAGAAGCGATCATCCCGCTGCGGGCCCGCATCTCGGAGCGCCTCGGCCACTCGGGTCCCACGGTCTCGCAGACCATCGCCCGCATGGAGCGCGACGGCCTCGTGGTCGTGTCCGGCGATCGGCACCTCGAGCTCACGACCGAGGGGCGGTCCCGCGCGACCCACGTCATGCGCAAGCACCGGCTGGCCGAGCGGCTACTCTCCGACGTCATCGGGCTCGACTGGGCGTTCGTGCACGACGAGGCCTGCCGGTGGGAGCACGTCATGAGCGAGCAGGTCGAGGTCCGGCTGCTCGAGATGCTCGGCAACCCGACGGAGTCGCCGTACGGCAACCCGATCCCGGGGCTCGCCGAGATCGGTGGGCCCGATGCCGGCGGGTTCCTCGACGGCGTGCAGAACATCGTGGCCGCGACCGAGGGCACGGACGCCGTCGCCACCGGGACGATCCGCCGCCTGGGCGAGCCGGTGCAGTTCGAACCGGAGCTCCTCCACCAGCTGCGGACCGCCGGGGTCATGCCGGGCCGGGTCGCGAGCGTCCAGCGTGCCGGGGCCTACGTGGCGGTGCGGGTCGAGGGCGAGGACTCGGGCATCGAGCTGCCCAGCGAGGTCGCGCAGCACGTGTACATCGAACGCGGCGACGACTGACCACTGCTCGCCTTTACCGTTCTGTTACAAATCGGCGGTTTCGTCTCGACAAGGTAACGACGGCCACGTACACTCGTGCGAGTCCCCGGGCCGACACCGAACCCGGGAACCCGTGGCAGGACGTCTCGAACCCGTCTCCTGCCTCGATCGGAAACGATGACGAACGGATGGGGTTCCACGGTCCAGGTCAGGCGAGTCCCCCAGCTCGTCGCGATGCCCTGGTCGTGGTGACGAGGCGCCGGAGATCCCACCCTTGACGCTGAACGGTTCCGCCGCGGACGACCAGACCGCGAACCCGACGAACACCGCCGACGCCCCGGCACTCCCCACCCGACGCACCGCCCGTGCTGCCGCCCCGCAGTCCGTCAAGACCGCGCCCCTCGCCGGCGGACGCCGCGCCGCGCAGGCCGCCCAGCGCGCCGAGCAGGCGAAGGCCAGCTCCTCGGCCCGCAAGCGCCGCCTCCTCGCGCCCCTCGTCCTGACGGTCGCCGCCGGCATGTTCGGCACGATGGCCGTCCCGGCCGCCTTCGCGTCGACGCAGCAGCCCTCGGACGCTGCCGCCGCTGCCCAGCGCCAGCTCCGCACGACCGGCGAGCAGAACTTCTCCGTGTCCGACGCGGTGGCCCTCGCCGGCACCAGCCGCGACGGCTACGGCGCGACCGCCCAGTCGACGCTCGACGCCGAGGCAGCCCAGAAGGCCGAGGCGAAGGCCGCCGCGGATGCCGCGAAGAAGGCCGCCGCGACCGAGAAGGCCCGCGCGGCGACCGCCACGCAGTACGCCTCGTACTCGGGCCCGAGCGCCGCCGACTACGTCGCGACCTCGAAGGCCGCGAACACCCCGTTCTCGCTGCCCGCCGTGGTCGCCACCGCGAAGCAGTACATCGGCACCCCGTACGTGTTCGGCGGCGCGGACCCGTCCGGCTTCGACTGCTCGGGCTACGTCATGTTCGTGTACGCGCAGTACGGGATCAACCTCGCGCACTCCGTGCCGCTGCAGGACCAGGCGGGGACCACGATCCCCGAGTCCGAGGCGCAGCCCGGCGACGTCGTCATCTTCAACAACGAGGCGCACGACGGCTTCTACATGGGCAACGGCATGATCATGGACGCACCGAAGCCCGGCGGCTCCGTGTCGATCCGTCCGATCTGGACCAGCGACTACCACATCGTCCGCTTCGGGATCTGACGACCCCGGCGCTCCTGCGGTCCTGCGGAGCGCGCACCGGGCGACCTCGATGCGTCGAACCCGTGAACATCGCCGGAACCGGCCCGCACACCCTCGTGTCGGGCCGGTTTCCGACGTATCCTGACGCTGCACCGGCCCTTCGGCTGCGAGCAGGGAGACCTCATGTCAGCGTTCCGCACGACCCGCACCATGGGTCGGCGCGCGCACGTCGACATATGGTCGACCACCGCCTGCGTGCACGAGCGCGCCCTGTCATGACGAGAGCACTGCCCATCCGGGTGGTGCTCTTCGTGGTTCCGGGGCCGTGCGCGCGAGCGACGGTCACCTGCGCGACGCCCTGGCCCGGCGCACCCGCACCGCCTGGAAGCCGTCCAGGCACGTCGGAAGGGAACCCATGCGCACTCTCGTCCTCAACGCCGGTTACGAGCCCCTCGCGGTGATCTCGTTCCGACGGGCCCTCGTGCTGGTCATGAACCAGAAGGCCGCCATCGTCGCCGCTGACCTCGACCACCCGGTGACGGGGTCGACGTCGACCTACGATCGTCCGTCCGTCATCATCCTCACCCGGTACGTGCGCATCCCGCACTCCAGACTCGTGCCCGTCTCCCGCCGCGGCGTCCTCCGTCGTGACGGCAACCGCTGCGCCTACTGCGACCGGCACGCCACCACGATCGACCACGTCCAGCCGAAGTCCCGCGGCGGGCAGGACTCGTGGGAGAACCTCGTCGCCTGCTGCCTGGCGTGCAACAACACCAAGGGCGATCGCACGCCGCAGGAGATGGGGTGGCGGCTGCGCTTCCGCCCGAGGGCACCGCACGGCGCCTCGTGGGTGGTGCGCGGCATCGAGCGTCCGCAGGCGGACTGGGACGAGTACCTGGTCGCCGCGTAGCGGCGGTCGCCGCTGTCGCAGGTGACGGACGGGAGGCGCGGTGCCAGCTGGCACCGCGCCTCCCGTCCGCCTTGTGGTCTCTGCCGCTAGAGTGGTCCAGCCAGCCTCTGTAGCTCAATGGAAGAGCAGTTCCGTCCTAAGGAAACGGTTGGGGGTTCGAGTCCCTCCAGGGGCACCAGCACCAGCCCGTCAGGCGGCGGCGCGCTCGGCCTCGGGGCGGCGGCGCATCGCGGGGGAGCCCACCTCAGGCCCGCGGTAGACCATGTCCATCGCGCCGATGCTCTCGCCCGGCGGGACGATCGCGTCGATCCGGTCGAGGACCTCGTCGGAGAGCACCACGTCCATGCCCGCCAGGGTGTCCTCGAGCTGCTCCATCGTCCGGGGCCCGGCGATCGCCGACGTCACGCCCGGGTGCGCGATCGTGAACGCCATCGCGAGGTGCGTGAGCCGGATCCCGGTCTCGTCCGCGAGCGCGATCAGCTGCTCGATCGCGGCCAGCCGTCGTTCGTCGCGGAAGTGCCGCATGCCGGTGCTCGCCCGGAACTCGTCATTCGCCTGCCCGGCGCGGTACCGCCCGGTCAGCGAACCGCCCGCGAGGGGGCTGTAGACGAGCGTCCCCATGCCGTACCGCTGTGCGACGGGCAGGACCTCGCGCTCGATCTCCCGGTCGAGGATCGAGTAGTTCGGCTGCTCGGTGCGGAACCGCTCGAAGCCGCGGCGCTCGGACACCCACTGCGCCTCGACGATCTCCGAGCCGCGCATCGACGAGCTGCCGATCGCGCGGACCTTGCCCTGCCGGACGAGGTCGGTGAGCGCTGACAGGGTCTCGTCGATGTCGGTGTCGGGGTCCGGTCGGTGCAGCTGGTAGAGGTCGATGTGGTCGGTGCGGAGGTTCCGGAGCGACCGCTCGACGGCCTCGACAATCCACCGACGCGAGGCTCCGCGGTGGTTGACGTCGTCGTCGACGGGCCCGTGGAACTTCGTGGCGAGGACGACCTGGTCGCGTCGGCCGACGAGCGCTTCGCCGACGACCTCCTCCGAGTCGCCGTAGCGGTCCGCCGTGTCGATGACGTTGATGCCGGCGTCGAGCGCCCGGTGGATGATCCGGATGCCCTCGTTCCGGTCGGGGTTGCCGAACTGGCCGAGCATCATCGCGCCGAGCGCGTAGGGCGTCACCTTGATGCCGGTGCGTCCGAGGGTGCGGTACTGCATGGCGGTCTCCTGTAGTCTCGTATCCGGAACAACGTTCCGCTGATGGTCCCGACTATACGGAACAACGTTCCGCTTACGCAAGGGGTGTGCTGTGCCGACCGCCGAACCGCGTCGCCTGCGGGCCGATGCCCGCCAGAACGTCGACGCGATCCTGCAGGCCGCCCGGACGGTGTTCGCCCGCTCCGGCGTGGACGCCCCCGTGCGTGAGGTCGCTGCCGAGGCCGGCGTGGGCGTGGGCACGCTCTACCGGCACTTCCCGCAGCGTGCGGACCTCGTCGCGGCGGTCTTCACCTCGGAGATCGACGACACGGCCGCCGAGGCCGACCGACTGCGCGCCGAGTACCCGCCGGGGGAGGCCCTCGACCGCTGGGTCACCCGGTTCACCCGGTTCGTCGCGACCAAGCAGGGGCTCTCGGCGGCACTGCACTCCGGCGATCCGGCGTTCGACGCGCTGCCGGGGTACTTCGTCGACCGCCTCGGGCACGTGGTGCGCGAGCTCCTCGACGCGGCGATCGCCACGGGGGAGGTCCGCACCGACGTCGACGCGGTGGAGCTCCTGCAGGCGATCGGCGACCTCAGCCACCGAGCGCCCGGGGCCGACGGCACGCCGAACCCGATGGTGCGCGTGCTCCTCGACGGCCTCCGCGTCCGCCGCGGCTGAGGGAGCGCGCAGCAACGCCTGCCCCACCCGGCCGCGGCCCTAGTCTGGCGCGATGGGGAACAACGGACGACGCCGTGGGGGCGCGATCGGACTGGTCGTGCTGGTCGGGTACCTGGTGCTGCGCTTCGGGCTGCTCGCGTACCGGGAGCACGAGGAGGGCATGTCCACGGAGGGCATCGTCCTGAGCCTCGTCGGCATCGCTGTCGGCGTGTTCGTGTTGCTCGAGCTGATCAACCTCGGCTACCACGCGCACACCCAGCGCCGTGAGCAGGCCCTCGCCGCCCGGCACCCGGGCGCCCACCTCGTGCCGGTGCGGGTCAGCCGTGACCTCGGCAAGCAGATCGACTGGGCGGCGGGCGCCCTCGGCCTGCCCCGCGGATCGGCGCCCCGACGCGGCTACGGGACCCTCGTCGCCGACGGGAACGGCATCGGCCTCTACTCCGGCGGATCGACCCCGACGCTCCTCATCGGTATCCCTCGCGGCGCGGTCGTCTCGGTCGCGAGCGGCGACGCGAAGGCCGTCGGTCGGTACGCCTTCGGGCGGGTCGACGCGATCCGGGTGCTCGCGGGTGACCCGAACGCGCCGGTGTGGATCGACGTGCCCGCCTACCGTGTCGTGTTCGGCTTCCCGAAGCACCTCCGTGGCGAGGAGCTCGACCAGCGCGTCCGCGAGGTGGCCTCGGCGGTCGGCGTCTCGGTCGCGACACTCCCGCCACTGCGCTGAGCGCAACGCGCAAGGCGCAAGGCGCAACGCGCAAGGCGCAGCGCGCAAGGCGCAGCGCGCAGCCCGCAGCGAGTGCACCGCAACGCGCAACCAGCAACCCACAACCCGTGCAACGCCCAGCGCGACCGGGGCGGCGCTCATGACCCAGAGGGTGGGCGGAGCGCCCCGCGCCCGACGCGTGGACCACCGGACGGGAGGTTCGTGGCGGCGTCGCCACGGGCCTCCCGTCCGGTGGTCCGACGGGCCTGCTGCTCAGGCAGCCGACTCGACGAGCGTCGTCTCTGCGCGTTCCTGCGATCCTTCGGCGAGTCCGCGTGCGATCCGCCCGCGGGACACCACCCACAGCACGAGCGCCGCGACGAAGACGAGCACCTCGGTCACGGTGAGTGCCCAGATGATCCCGGCGAGACCGAACCACAGGTTCCCGAGGACGACGATCGGCACGAACAGGACACCCTGTGCCATCGACAGCGTCATGGCCGGGGCGACCATCCCGGTCGCCTGGAACAGCGACGTCAGCAGTCCGGTGAACCCGTTGACGATCGTCGCGACGAGCTGCGCGGTGAGGATCGTGACGCCGATCGCGAGCACGGC
Source organism: Curtobacterium phoenicis (assembly GCF_047238015.1). Classification (NCBI taxonomy): domain Bacteria; kingdom Bacillati; phylum Actinomycetota; class Actinomycetes; order Micrococcales; family Microbacteriaceae; genus Curtobacterium; species Curtobacterium phoenicis. The sequence goes on along the minus strand of NZ_JBDFLZ010000002.1, from coordinate 3,588,619 downwards.
GTGGTCACCCGAGAAGACGGTGAAGACCTGCTCGCGGAACACGAACACCGTGCCCGAGAACACCAGGACGATCCCGCCGACGGTCAGCGCCGCCGCACGCAGGGCCGAGCGCAGTCGAGCTGCGTCGCCCTTGCCGAACGCGTAGGCGAGGAGCGGCAGCACGCCGATCGTGACGCCCATGACGAGGAACTCCGGGACCTGCGCGATGCGGACCGCGACACCCATGGCAGCCAGCGGGTCGTCGCCGTAGGCGCTCGCGAGGTTGTTGAGGACGAGCGTCGTGACGATGAGGAACGCCGCCTGCAGTAGTTCGCCCGCACCGATGCCGAGGACCGGTCGCACGACGTCGGCGCGGAGCGTGAACCAGCGCGGTGCGAAGCTGACGTTCGCGCTGTGCCGCTGCAGCCAGGTCACCCAGTAGCCGATCGCGACGAGGTTGCCGAGACCGACCGCGAGTGCTGCGCCGGCGACACCCCAGTGCAGCACGAGGATGAAGAGCACGTCGAACACCAGGTTGCCGACGGTCGACAGCACGAGCCCGGTCATCGCCTGCCGGGCGGCGCCCTCGGAGCGGACGATCTGCTCGAGCGCGAAGGCTGCCGCGAGCACCGGGACGAAGGCGAGCATGACGGCGACGTACGCGCTCGTGGCGGGGACCGCTGCCGTGTCGGCGCCGAGCAGGGCGACGAGCGGGCGCAGCAGGAGGAGTCCGAGGACGCCGAGCACGGCTCCGGTGACGAGCGCGCCCCAGAGCGAGAACGCTGCGACGTGCTTGATGTCCTGCGCTCGGGACGGGTCGTGCTCGGCGGCGCCGAGCATCCGCGACATCAACGCGCTGCCGCCGACCCCGAACACGCCACCCACGGCCATGACCAGGCCGAGGAGCGGTGTGCCGAAGGTGATCGCGGCGAGCAGGGACGTGTCGTGCTGCGAGCCGATGAAGCCCGCGTTGATGACGTTGTAGACCGCGCTGACGACCATCGCGGCGGCCATCGGCACGCAGAGGTGGACGAGGGCGCGGACGATCGGAGCGGCGGACAGGTACCAGCGGTTCCGGTCGGCGACGTGGTCGGGCTGCGTCGTGGTGGTGCTCATTGCTGCCTCCTTCTGGGCAGGGCGGAGCGCGCGCCGACGGTCGTCGGCACGGCGTGGTGGGGCGCGCTGACGGGCGTCAGGGCGCGGGTGGTCGCGCCGAGGGGTGTCGGGGCGCGGCGGGGACAGCGGCCGGCGGATGCCGTCGCTGTGGTGGGTGCCTCCGGCCGGGAGGCTCGTGGTGCGTTACCGGGTGGGTTCCGGCAGGGCTGCGGTCACCTTGCGCAGGAGCTCGTGCAGGGTGGCGCGTTCATCGGGGGTCAGTGGTGCGAGGATCTCGTCGTCGAGGGCGTACATGGCGTCCTCGAACCCGGCGATGAGGGCGGCGCCCGCCTCGGTGGCGTGGACCCGTTTGGTGCGGGCGTTGTCGGCGTCCGGGCGACGTTCGACGAGCCCGCGCCGTTCGAGCCCCTGCAGGAGACTCGAGACGCTGGCGGCGCTCGTCCGGGTGGCCTCGGCGAGCTCACGCTGGATTGCGCCGGGGGACCGCTGCAGGTACCCGAGCACGAACGACTGCTCCTGGGTGAGGTCGCGGTCGCGCACCCACTCCTCGGCGGCCTTGCGCTGCGCCCACCCGATCCAGCGCATGAGCTGGAGCGGGGTGTCGAACTGCGGAGCCTGCTGCGTCATGATCAGGACTCTAACTGTTCGACATCTAACTGTCAACGCACGCGTGGCAGCCCCCGAACGGGGGTATCGCCATGACGCGGGCGGCGCCTTGTAGGTTGTACAGGGAACGCGGACCAACCACCCGCGCTCAGTCCTCAGCACGACGGCGATGCCGTGCACACCCGAGGGGGATCAGGGATGAACCGGAACGACTCCGCGACCGCGTACACCGAGCGGTCCTGCGTGAGCGCCGGCATCCCACCCCTCACCCACGGGGGTGACGCGATCCGCTGAAGCCCGTCCGCGCGCAGCTCGACGCGCACACGTGACTCCGGGGCCGCCCCACCAGCGGTCTCGTCGGATTCCCGGACCAACCACCCGGGGATGGATCAGCGGCGGAGGGATCCGCCGGAGGAAGAGGCACCATGCCATCCACAGCAACACGCTTCGCGCTGCGCGCGGGCGCCACGGCCACCGTGGCCGCGGTCATCATCGGCGGTGCGGCGCTCCCCGCGAACGCGGCCGCCACCGACGTCACCCAGGCGGAGGGTCGCCTGCTCGCGGGCAGCGGCACCGTCGACCTCGACACGATCGCGGCGCTCGCCGGGTCGTACGGCGCGACCGCTCCCGGCGGCGCGGCCGACGGCGGGTCGAACCCCCTCGACCTCAGCGTCCTGGACTCCATCGGCGTGAACGCGCCGAACGGCATCCGGCTCCTCGGGACCAACGGCCTCGTCGACGTGGGCGTCGCGGGGCAGTACTCGTCGACCTCCACGACCTCGGCCGTCGCTGCGGCCGGAGCGGTCACGGGCGACGGGGCGATCCAGGTTGGCGCGCCCGGCAGCGACGGCGCGAGCATCGACCTGACGCCGCTGCTCGACGGACTCGACGTCGACGGCCTCATCAGCGAGGCATCCGTCGACCTCGGGGCACTCTCCGCCCGGGCCGAGGCGACTCGTACCTTCGCCGGCTCGGACGTCAGCACCGACTACCAGGTGGCCAGCGCGGACGTGTCCGTCGTGAGCCCGGCGGTCGCCGACCTCGCGGGCGCCCTCACCACGAGCCTCGACACCGCGAGCGACACCGTGAACACCGCCCTCGGCGCCGGCGGCATCAGCGAGACCCTCTCGGACTCGGTGCTGACACCCGTCACCGACGTGCTCAACGGCGATGACAACCCGATCGACCTCGGGGGAGTGGCCTCGGTGACCGCGGACCCCGCCACCGTGACCGTTGACGTCGACCTCGCCCAGGCGGTCGCCGCCGTCACCGACGCGCCGATCACCTCCGGAGCGGTCACGATCGACCTCTCCTCCGGCACGATCACGATCGACCTCGACGACCTCTACACGCTCAACGACCAGCAGCCGAACACCCGCCTGCTCGCGAGCGCGACCATCAACGAGCAGATCGAGGCGGACATCGCCGACATCCTGCGGGTCCGGGTCCCGGCCCTCCTCGGTGCGGCGATCACCGACGCGCTCGACGCCACCGCCGTGGGGGTCGACGTCGACGCTGCGGTGAGCGTGCTCACCGTGCCGGTCGCCGGACTCGACATCAGCGTCGACACCACCCTCGGCCAGCTGCTCGGCGACACGGCCGGCACGCCGGACGTAAACGTCGCCGGGTCGGGGGCGCTCGCCGTCCTCGGCGCCGCACTCGAGACCACACTCGAGACGACGGTGAGTGCGGCGATCGTCCCCGCGCTGACGACCGCGGTCGGCGGCATCGTGACCGACGAGTTCCTCGCAGACACCACGACCGCCCTCGTCGACACGCTCGAGGGGGTCGTCACGGCGCTCGACCCGCTGCTCGACACGGTGAACCAGCTCGTGTCGATCACCGTCAACTCGCAGACCGCCCCGGCCTTCAGCGACCCGGACGGCGACGCCACCGGTGCCACCACGGTCCGCGCCGTCCGCATCGAGCTGCTCCCCGCGGTCGACGCGGCGACGGTGGACATCGCGACGGCGACCGTGCAGGCCGACGCCTTCGCCGGCATCGCCATCACCGACCCGGAGGACGGCACCGAGGTGACCGTGCCGACCGAGGACGACACCACGGACGTGCCGGTCAGCGGCACCGCGGAGCCCGGTTCGGACGTCGACGTCACGCTCGACGGTGACGAGGACGGCACGCAGTCCACGGTCACCGACGAGGACGGTACCTGGACCGTGACGTTCCCGGACGTCGCCGTCGGTGACCACGAGGCCGTCGCGGTCGAGACCATCGGCACGCTCGTGAGCGACCCCGACTCGGTGACCTTCGCGGTGGCCGCGGCGCCGGTCGACCCGACCGACCCGACCGACCCGGGCACCCCGGGCACCCCGGGCACCCCGGGCACCCCGGGCACCCCGGGCACCCCGGGTGGCCCCGGCGGTGACGGAACCGGCGCCGGCCCGGGTGCCGGCGGTGGTGGGGGCTCGCTCGCCTACACCGGCGCCGAGCTCCTGCCGATCATGCTGATCGCCGGTCTGCTCCTCGCCGCGGGCGGCGGCACGCTCCTCGCACGACGCCTCCGCCGCACGGCCTAGGCGCGACCCGCGCGGGTGCCGGTCAGGGGTGACCGGCACCCGCGCCCTCCCGGGAGGCGGCGCGTTCGGGTCGCGGCCTCCCACGCCGGTGCGGTGGTGATCGGTCACCGCCGCACCGGCGTCACCCGTCCGACGGGCACTGCGCCCCGGTGCCACCGCACCGCGGCGGTCGCCCCGCGCGCCGCCGGCCCACCGATGAGGAGCACCGTGCACGACCACGACACCCACCCGCTCGACCGACACGTCGGGCCGCCCCACGTCGAACGCTTCCGGCTGACCCACGCGCCGTCCGAGACCCTCGCGGTCGTCTGCACGTGCGCGATCGGCGCCGACCACGACAACACCATCCGTCCGGACCGGACGACACCTGTCCGTTGAGGCCCGTGCGGGGGGATACTGGCACCGTGCGTGAACTCCAAGCCCAGATCGCGGCGGACCTCGACGTCCAGCCCACCATCGACCCGCAGCAGGAGATCGACCGCCGGGTCGGGTTCCTGCGCGACTACCTGCTGACCACCGGCGCGAAGGGGTACCTCCTCGCGATCAGCGGCGGACAGGACTCCACCCTCGCCGGCAAGCTCACGCAGCTCGCCGTCGAGTCCCTCCGCGCCGACGGCCACGACGCGTCCTTCACCACCGTGCGCATGCCGTACCGCGTGCAGGCCGACGAAGAGGACGCGCAGCTCGCGCTGCAGTTCATCGGTGCCGACCCCGGCATCACGGTGAACATCGAGCACGGCGTCGACGGGGTCGTCCAGGACACCCTGGCCTCCGGTGTCGAGCTGAGCGACTTCGTCAAGGGCAACGTGAAGGCCCGCATGCGCATGGTCGCCCAGTACGCCGTCGCCGGGCAGCGCGGACTCCTCGTCGTCGGGACCGACCACGCGGCCGAGGCCGTGACCGGGTTCTTCACGAAGTACGGTGACGGCGGCGTGGACCTCACCCCGCTGACCGGTCTGACGAAGAGCCAGGGACGGCAGGTCCTCGAGTTCCTCGGCGCCCCTGCGCGTCTGTACGAGAAGGCACCCACCGCGGACCTGCTCGACGACCTCCCGGGGCAGACCGACGAGGCGAACCTCGGGCTCACCTACGCGGAGATCGACGCGTACCTGCAGGGGCACGACGTCCCGGACGAGGTCGCCGAGGCAATCGAGGCGCGCTACCGCGCGACCGCGCACAAGCGCGCCGTCCCGGCGACGCCGTTCGACGACTGGTGGCGCGCGACCGTCGACGTGCGGTAGCCGCGACCACCTGACGGCCTGGCGCGCCCCGCTCAGCGGCAACGCGAAGCGTTGCGCGGGGCGCGCCGACCGAGCCTGCGAGGGAGGTCGGTGCGGGTCCGCACCGTGCCTCCGGTCAGTGGGCGGTGTGCGACGCGACCGACGGACCGGGCTGCAGCACCTCGTTCACGATCGCCTGGATGGCGAACTCGCTCGCCGCCGCGAGGTCCACCGCCTCCGGATCCAAGAGCCACTGCAGCTGCAGACCGTCCATCACGGCGAGGATCGCCGCCGCGGCGCGGTCCACCGCCACCGGGTCCTCCACGCCCTCGTCCGCGCAGAGTGCGCGGAACGCGCCCTCGACGTCGGCCCGCAGCGTGCGGTACCGGTGCTCGAAGTACGCGCGGGCCGGGTGGCCGTCCGTCACGGCCTCCGCCGACAGCACCGTGAAGACCTGGACGATCCCCGGGCGCTCGCTGTTCCGCAGCGCCGTCCCGACGAGGTGCATGAACAGCCCCGGGCCGGTCGGCATCTGCTGGTCGTCGAGGTGCGCGACGTCGTCCCGGTCGCGGAACCGGAGCACCTCGAGCAGCAGGTTCTGCTTCGAGCCGAAGTGGTGCAGCACACCGGCGTGCGTCATGCCCACCTGCTCGGCGATGTCGGCGAGGGTGCCGTTCGTCGAGCCCTTCGCGCCGAACGTCTCCGCTGCCGCGCGCAGGATGTCGCGGCGCTTCTGCTCGGTACCGGGGCGCGCACCGGTGCTGTTCGCAGCTGTCGTCATGGCGCCACTCTCTCGCTCGGTGCCTGGGACGGGAGCGTAACACCGGTGTGAATCGTTACTTGCTTTCTGGTCAGTAAGCGGGTTAGGTTCAGCCGCAGTCGCCTGGACGCCAGGCCACGGAAACAACGTCGTTCCCGGAGGAAGAAGCAATGAAGCTGACCAAACACCTGATCACGGCCACGGCCGTCGTGGCGCTCGGCGCCCTGGCGCTGACCGGCTGTGCGAGCAACGGGCAGGGCGGCGGGTCCGGCGGCTCGGCCGGCTCGTCGTTGACGATCGCGAAGCCGGACGGTTCCGCCGTCCTCGCGACGCAGATCAACAACCCCTTCATCAGCACCGGCTCGGGCATGTCGCTCGGGTACGACCGGATGATCTTCGAACCCCTCGCCATGGTGAACCCGGTGGGGAAGAACGAGACGACGCCGTGGCTCGCCTCGAAGGTCGAGTGGAACAAGGCCTACACCGAGCTCACGGTCACCCCGCGGTCCGGCGTGCGGTGGAGCGACGGCAAGCCCTTCACGGCCGACGACATCGTGTACACGTACAACCTCATCAAGGACAACCCCGCGCTCGACCTCGCCGGCATGAAGCTCACGAGCGTCGCGAAGGACGGCGGGAACGTCGTCCTGAAGTTCAGCGAGTCGAAGTTCGTCAAGCAGGGCGACGTCCTCCAGGTGAGCATCGTCCCCGAGCACGTGTGGAAGGACATCAAGGACCCGACGAAGGACGCCGTGAAGGACGCCGTCGGCACCGGTCCGTACACGATCTCGACCTTCTCGTCGCAGGGTGTCGTGCTCAAGGCCCGCTCCGACTACTGGGGCGGCAAGGTCCCCGTCGCCCAGCTCAAGTACCTCGAGTACAACGACAACACGGGCCTGCTCCGCGGCTTGCAGAACGGCGAGACCGACTGGGCGCAGATCTTCATCACCGACTTCCAGAAGAACTACGTCGACAAGGACCCGAAGCACAACGTGTTCTGGGGCGCCAACATCCTCAGCCCGGACATGATCACGGTGAACACCACGAAGGCGCCGTTCAACAACGTCGCGTTCCGCAAGGCCGTCAACATGGTCGTCGACCGCAAGGCACACGCGGAGAAGGCCCGCAGCAACGCCGGCCCCGAGCTCAAGAACGTCACGGGCATCCCGCAGCCGACCGGTGACCAGTACATCGCGGACCAGTACAAGGACAAGGAGTTCTCGATCGACGTCGACGGCGCGAAGAAGGTGCTGACCGACGCCGGCTACACCTGGAAGAGCGGCGCGTTGATGGACCCGTCCGGCAAGGCCGTGTCCTTCACGCTGCAGAACCCGCAGGGGTGGAACGACTACGTCACCGGCATCCAGCTCATCGCGACCCAGGTGAAGAAGACCCTCGGAGCCGACGTCAAGGTCTCGACCCCGGACGCCGACACGTGGACCTCGAACATCGCGACCGGCAACTTCGACGCCGCGCTGCACTGGACGGGCTCCGGGTCGAACCCGTGGCACATCTACGACGACACGATGAACGGCTCGTACCTCGAGCAGGAGAACAACGGCCAGGTCGCCGACAACTTCGGCCGCTACGACAACCCGGAGGCGACGAAGCTCCTCAAGGAGTACGCGAACGCCAGCGACGACGCGACCCGCACGAAGCTGCTCGACCAGATCCAGACGATCTTCGTCGACGAGGTGCCCGCGATCCCGATCGGGACGCACCCGCAGCTGGGTGAGTACAACACCCGCGAGTTCACGGGCTGGCCGAGCGAGGACGACCCGTACGCGACGGCCGACCCGACGACGCCGCAGGCGGTGCAGGTGCTCATGAACCTGAAGCCGGTCACGAAGTAGTCCATCCGAAGAACCCGGGGCGGCGCCGAGGCAGCGGTGCCGCCCCGCCTCCGAGAGGCAGCGGCGCCCCGCTCCGCCCTGTCCCGTTTCCGGCGAGGCAGCGCCGCCCCGCCCCGCCTCCGGCGAACACGAAAGCGACAAGCACATGTCAGGAACCCTCCTGTCCGTGCGCGACTTCTCCGTCGTGTACGACGTGGACCCACCCGTCCGGGCCGTCAAGAACGTCGACCTCGAGATCGGCCGCGGCGAGATCGTCGGGCTCGCCGGCGAGAGCGGCTGCGGCAAGACCACGCTGGCGTACGGCGTCCAACGGCTCCTCCGTCCGCCGGCCGTCATCACGAGCGGCTCCGTCACGTTCCACGACGCGGACGGCACCGACGTCGACCTCAACGCCCTCGACGCGGAAGCCATGCGCCGGTTCCGCTGGGACAAGATCTCGATGGTGTTCCAGGGCGCGATGAACGCCCTGAACCCGGTCGCGACGATCGGCTCGCAGCTCGAGGACGTCTTCGAGGTGCACCGACCGGACCTCAGCCGGACCGAGCGTCGGCGCGCCGTGGTCGAGCTGCTCGAGATCGTCAAGGTCGGAGGAGCACGACGGCGCTCCTACCCGCACGAACTCTCCGGCGGCATGCGCCAGCGCGTGATGATCGCGATGGCGCTCGCCCTCCGGCCGCAGCTCATGGTCATGGACGAACCGACGACCGCGCTCGACGTCCTCGTGCAGCGCGAGATCCTCGGGCAGATCTCGCAGCTCCGGCACGAGTTCGGCTTCTCGGTCGTGTTCATCACCCACGACCTGCCGCTCCTGCTCGAGATCAGCGACCGCATCGCGATCATGCGCGAGGGCGAGATCGTCGAGCTGGCGACGGCAGAACGCATCTGGAACGACCCACAGCACCCCTACACCCAGCGACTCCTCGCGTCGTTCCCGCGCCTCACCGGCGAGAAAGGGGTGGTCGCGCGATGACGACCCTCGAGTTCCGCTCTGTCACGAAGACCTACAACGTCCGTGGGGCCGGTCAGCTCCGGGCGCTCGACGCGGTGAGCTTCACGCTGTCGTCCGGCCAGACGCTCGGCCTCGTCGGGCAGTCCGGCAGCGGCAAGTCCACGATCGCCAAGATCCTGACGCAGCTCGAACGGCCGACGAGCGGCACCGTGCTCCTGGACGGTCAGCCCGTCCCGACGTTCGGGAAGGGCCTCCGGAAGTACCGGCAGCAGCTGCGGATGGTGTTCCAGGACCCCTTCGCCTCGCTGAACCCGTACCACTCCATCCGGCACCACGTGGAGCGCCCGCTCCGACTCGACCACGTCGTCCCGTCGCGCGAGGTGGACGCCGAGGTCCGACGGCTCCTCGAACGGGTCCGGCTCGACGCGGACGCCGTGATCGACCGCCGTCCGCACGAGCTCTCCGGCGGCCAGCGGCAGCGCGTCGCGATCGCCCGGGCACTGGCGTCCCGACCGTCGCTCCTCGTCGCCGACGAACCGGTCTCGATGCTCGACGTGTCCATCCGGCTCGGCGTGCTCGGCCTGCTCGCGGAACTGCAGCGCGAGGAGGGCCTCGGCGTGCTCTACATCACGCACGACCTGGCGACCGCGCGGCACTTCAGCGACGAGATCATGGTGCTCAACCAGGGTCGGGTCGTCGAGCAGGGCCCGGCCGACGACGTCATCCTCGACCCGAAGGACCCCTACACGCGCGAGCTGCGCGCTGCGTCCCCGGACCCCGAACTCCACTTCCGCAGGCTCGCGGAGCAGCACGCAGGAGGTGCGCGATGAGCACGACGGCCCAGCACACGACCGACCAGGACCCCGCGGGCCGAGCACCGGTCGACCCGACGCTCGTCGGCACCACCGCAGCGGCGACCGACGGGCAGGGGCGTCGCATCCCGTGGCGGTTCATCGGCGGCCGCGTGCTCTTCTACCTCTTCACGCTCTGGGCGGCCATCACGCTGAACTTCTTCCTGCCGCGCATGCTCAAGGGCGACGCGGTGCAGGCGTTCATGGCGAGGAGCCAGGGACAGATCACACCAGACGCCGAGAAGGCACTGCGGGCACTGTTCGGGCTCGACAAGACCGTGCCGCTCTGGCAGCAGTACGTGAACTACTGGGACATGCTCCTGCACGGCAACCTCGGCATCTCGATCTCGACCGGGCTCGCACCCGTCGGCGAGGCCATCGCCTCCGCACTGCCGTGGACGCTCGGCCTGGTCGGCGTCGCGACGATCATCTCGTTCCTCACCGGGACGGCCGTCGGCGCGGTCATCGGGTGGCGCCGCGGCAGCCGTCTCGACGCGCTCGTCCCGGTGACGACCTTCCTCGGGACCGTCCCGTACTTCTGGCTCGGCCTGATCTTCATCGCGGTGTTCTCGACCGCGCTCGGGTGGTTCCCCGCCGGTCACGCGTACGAGATCGGGGTGGAGCCCGGCTGGAACGGCGCGTTCATCGGCGAGGTGGTGTCGCACGCGGTCCTCCCGGTCGTCACGATCGTCATCGTCTCGCTCGGCGGGTGGGTCCTCGGGATGCGGAACATGATGCTGACCGTCCTCGACGAGGACTACATCACCGTCGCGCAGGCGAAGGGCATGCCGAACCGTCGCGTCCTCTGGGGGTACGCCGCGCGGAACGCCGTGCTCCCGCAGATCCAGAGCTTCGCGCTCGCGATCGGCTTCATCGTCGGCGGCACGCTCGTCATGGAGATGGTGTTCTCCTACCCGGGCATCGGACTGCTGCTGCTCAACGCCACGAACGCCAAGGACTACGCGCTCATGCAGGGGATCTTCCTCGTGCTGGTGCTCGCCGTCCTCGTCGCGAACGTCATCGCCGACGTCGCGTACGCCGTCCTCGATCCCCGCACCCGCCAGACGGAGTCCTGACCATGACCACCGAGAAGACGCCGATCCTGATCAACCCGGTCGGAGCCGGGGCACCGGAGACCGCTGCGGTCGTCACCGACGAGCCCTCCGGACGCACCGCGCGCGGAGGCGACCGTACCTTCTGGTCGCAACTCCGCGCCTCCATGGCGATGTTCAGCAACCCGAAGTCGGCCACCGGCCTCGTCATCCTCGGAGTGTTCGCGGTCGTCGCACTGTTCGCGCCGCTCATCGCGCCGGACGACCCGAACGCGCAGAACCTCGATGCGACCCTCCAGCCGCCGTCGTTCCAGCACCTGCTCGGGACCACGCACATCGGCCAGGACGTCTTCAGCCAGCTCGTCTACGGCACCCGCGGCGTGCTCGTCGTCGGGTTCCTCGCGACCGTCATGGCGACGGTGGTGGCGATCGCGGTCGGTGTCACCGCGGGCTACCTCCGCGGGTGGAAGAGCGAGTCGCTGTCGGCGCTGTCCAACGTGTTCCTCGTCATCCCCGGGCTGCCGCTGATGATCATCGTCGCGTCGCAGTTCCAGGACCCGCCGCTCTGGGTGGTCGCCGCGGTGCTCGGGTTCACCGGGTGGGCGTGGGGAGCCCGTGTGCTCCGCGCGCAGACGATGTCGCTCCGCAACCGCGACTTCATCCAGGCCGCACGGGCGAACGGCGAGCCGCTGCACCGCATCATCCTCGTCGAGATGCTGCCGAACCTCATGGCGATCATCGCGTCCAGCTTCGTCGGCACGATGACCGCGGCCGTCCTCGGGCTGACCACGCTCGCGTTCATCGGTGTCATCCCGGTGTCGAACCTCAACTGGGGCACGATCCTGTTCTGGGCGCAGCAGAACAACGCGTTCCCCGACTACTGGTGGTGGTACGTCCCGGCCGGGCTCTGCATCGCGCTCCTCGGCGTGGCGCTGTCGCTCATCAACTTCGGCATCGACGAGTACGTCAATCCGCGACTCCGCTCGGCGGGCGAGCGAGCGCGTGCGATGAAGAAGCGGGGGATGAACCCGACGGCTGCGGTCACGCAGGTGCGCACGGGTCCGAGCGCCCCGGACGACGCGGACGGATCGTGACGTCGGCGCGCTGACGCGGACCCGGCCGGGAGGCGCGGTGCAGGTCCGACCCGCACCGCGCCTCCCACCGTCGGTGCGGCCCGGTAGGGTGGAGTGAACAGAACAACACATGCGGAATCCCGGTTCGGCACCCGCCGGACGGCGGTTACCGTGAGGGGGAGACATGGAAGTCCTGTTCGCACTCGGCGCCGTTCCGCTGATCATCGTGGGCGTGGTCGTCCTCGCGGTGATCGTGCTCGTCTACGCCAAGCTCGTCTACCGCAACGCCGGCGCGGACGAAGCGCTCATCATCACCGGCAAGCGGTCGCGCAAGGTGAAGAACGCCGACGGCACCGAGACCGTCGAGTCCGGCATCAAGGTCGTCCTCGGTGCCGGCGTGCTCGTCCGACCGTTCTTCGAGCGCGTCGCGAAGCTGTCGCTGAGCTCGCGCGCGATCGACATCAACGTCAACGCGCAGGACTCTCGCGGCGTCACGATCGACGTCGAGGCGGTGGCGCTCGTCAAGGTCGGCGAGGCCGACGCGTCCATCCGGGCCGCCGCGCAGCGCTTCCTCGGCCAGGAGAAGAAGATCGACGACTTCGCGCGCGAGGTCCTGTCGGGTTCGCTCCGCGCCTCGATCGGCGCGACCGACGTGTCGACGATCATCCGCAACCGTGACCAGCTGACGGTGGCGGTCCTCGACGTCGCGAAGGACGCGCTGCACAGCCAGGGCCTCGACGTCGACTCGTTCGAGATCAAGGGCATCTCGGACCGCAACGAGTACATCAGCGACCTCGGCCGTGCCGAGCGCGCCCGTGTCCGGCTCGAGGCCGAGAACGCCGAGGCGCAGGCCGACCGCGAAGCACGTGAGGCCCGTGCCCGTGCGGACCAGGCGATCGCCGAGGCCGAGAACGCGCTCGCGATCCGCCGAGCCGCACTCCAGCTCGACTCCGACCGGGCGTCGGCCGAGGCTGCTGCCGCTGGTCCGCTCGCCCACGCCCGCGCCGCGCAGGGCGTCGTGGAGCAGGAGCAGCTGACGGCGCAGAAGCGTGCCGAACTCCGTCGCGCCGAGCTCGAGTCCGAGGTCACCGCCGTGGCCGAGGCGAACGCCCGCAAGACCCGGCTCGAGGCCGAAGCCGCTGCCGGCGCCCAGGTCGAGACGGCCCGCGCGCAGGCCGAGGCCCGACGCATCTCCGCCGAGGCCGTCGCGGCCGAGGCCCAGGCCGAGGCCGAGGCCCGCAAGCTCGCCGCCGACGCCTCGCGCGCCGAGGGTGAGGCAGCGGCCGACGCGATCCGCGCCAAGGGTCAGGCGGAGGCCGACGCCACGAAGGCGCAGGCCGACGCGCTCGCGCAGCACTCCGAGGCGGTCCTCCGCGTGAAGGCGATCGAGACGCTGCCGAGCATCGCGCGCGAACTCGCGGCACCCATGGGCAACATCGACAAGCTGACGGTGGTGTCGTCGGACGGAGCCGGGTCGCTCTCGAAGAGCGTCGTGAGCCAGTTCAGCGAGGTCGACGCACTCCTCGGGACGACCGCCGGCTTCACGCTGAGCGACATCGTGAAGAGCACGACGACCGGGCAGGCCGCTGCACGCGCCGTCGCCCGCGAGCAGGATTCGGTGGACGCCGACTAGCGGCGGCCGTCCGACGAGCGGGCGCGGTGGGGGTCAGCCCTCGCCGCGCCCGTCGTCCTCGTGGCGCTCGGTCTGCTGACGACCGGCGTCCTCACGCTCCTGCGACAGGCGCTGCTGCCACACGACGCTCCGTGCGGCACCGCCGAGGACGTCGTCGACGCTGCGGTCGGTCGAGGCCGCGAGCGCGCCGCTCAGCCCCGCGGTCAGGGTGCCACCTGCCGAGGCGAGCCGTTCGACGACCTCCTCCTGTCGCTCGGTGAGGGGCTCGTCCACGAGGTCGTCGACGGTGTCGCGGATGTTCTGTTCGCTGGCGTCGAGTGATGCATCGTCCCCCGCGTGCAGGGCGGCGGCCTCGCCGACGACGACGAGCCCGAGGCGCGCGGCGTCGTCCTCGGGACGGTGGTGTGCGTGCTCTTCGGTCATGGCATGGACGGTACGCTCCGCGGTCCGCCGAGCCTGGACGCCCCGTCCCCCTCGTGCTGGTCCTCCGTCGCCCGGAGCCGCGGCGGACTCGACGACCCGGCGGATGTGGTCGATGCTGCCGCTCCAGGGCGGTGGCCGCGCGTCAGTGCGTGCTCGCGGCCCAGCGGCGGAGCACCCAGCGCGCAGCGGCGACGCCCTCGCTCCGCTGGAAGTCGCGGATCGTCGGCATCGCTGGTGGCGCCGGCTGCGCGGCCTTCTCGAGGAACAGCCCCGCGAGCGCCGCGAGCACGGCGTCGACCGTCGACCCGACGAGTCCGGCGAAGACGGGGTGCGTGGCGAGGTGTCGATCGACGTCGTCGTGCTCACCGCGGACCAGGGTGTCGAGGAGGTACGTGAGCGGGTCGAGCCAGTGCGCCCCGACGGACGCCCAGGGCCAGTCGACGACCCAGACCCGGCCGTCGGCGTCCACCAGGAGGTTGTCGGCCCGGCAGTCGGCGTGCACGAGGTGGTCGCCGTCGACGAGCAGGTGCGCCCCGCGCGCCGCTGCAGCGAACCGGCCCGCTGCTGCCCTGACGTCGTCCGGGACCTCCTGGGCCAGCCCGTCGACGAGCATCCGGTCCCACGCGGCGAACTCGTCGCGGAGCTCGTCGGCCATCCGTGGGAGCGTGGCGAGCGTGCCGGTCGCACGGGGCAGGGTGTCGAGCGCGTCGAGGACCGCTGTGGTGTCGTGTCCGCGTCCGTCGGCCCCCGGGTGCCGGCCGTCGACGTCGTCGAGCACGAGCGCGATCCAGTCGTCGCCGTCGTGCGCCTCGTCGAACGCGGCGATCAGTCGCGGTGCCCGCACCTCGGTCGGGATCGCCGCCATGACCCGTGCCTCGCGCCGGTGCATGTCCGCGCTGTCGCCGTTGCGGGACCGGGCGACGCTCTTCACGAACGCGCGTCGGCCGTCCGCCGTGACGACTCGGTCGGCGCTCCCGGGCGACCATCCCGAGGACTGCGACCGCGCCTGGACGACCGGGCCACCGAGTGCCGCCTCGATCCGTGTCCGCAGCGTCGTCGGTACCTCGGTCCAGCTCGTCCGCCCCATCGGGCCACGGTACCTGAGAAGCCGTTCACCGAGCGTGCACGATGGCAAACATGCATTGCAAGCAAAGGTGCCGCTGATGTAAAGTTGCGCGGTCTGCAAGTTTGAGAGTTGGGAACCAGATGTCCACTGCCACCGCACCGGTCGAGGTGCAGCGCGGGCGATCATCGGCTCCGGCGGTCACGCCGGCGAAGCCGATCATGTCGCACCGGCAGATCCTCCTCGTCATCTACGGCCTGATGGCCGGCGTGTTCCTGTCGTCGCTCGACCAGACGATCGTCGGGACGGCGATCCGCACGATCGGTGACGACCTGCACGGCCTCGACCAGCAGGCCTGGGTCACGACCGCGTACCTCATCACGTCGACGATCACGACGCCGATCTACGGCAAGCTCTCCGACGTGTTCGGTCGCCGACCGCTCTACATCTTCGGCATCGCGGTGTTCATCCTCGGCTCGCTGCTCTCGACGCTCTCGACGTCGATGATCATGCTCGCGGCGTTCCGCGCGTTCCAGGGCATCGGTGCCGGTGCGCTCATGTCGCTGCCGCTCGCGATCATGGGCGACATCCTCGCGCCGCGCGAGCGCGCCAAGTACCAGGGGTACTTCCTCGCGGTCTTCGGCATCTCGTCCGTCATCGGCCCGCTCATCGGCGGCCTCTTCTCCGGCGCGGACGAGATCCTCTGGATCACCGGCTGGCGCTGGGTGTTCCTGGTCAACGTCCCGATCGGCGTCGGCGCGCTCATCATGGTGATCGCGTTCCTGCACCTCCCGAAGTTCGGTGACGCCAAGGCCAAGCCGCGCATCGACTGGTGGGGCGCCACCTCCGTCATCGTGACGCTCGTCCCGCTGCTCCTCGTCGCCGAGCAGGGCCGCACCTGGGGCTGGGGCTCCGCAGCCGCCATCGCCTGCTACGTGATCGGTGCGCTCGGGCTCGTGGCGTTCCTCGTGATCGAGTCGCTCATGCAGGACGACGCGATCATCCCGCTCAAGCTCTTCCGCTCCGGTGTCTTCTCGATGGCGACCGGTCTCGGGTTCCTCGTCGGGTTCGCGATGTTCGGCGCGATGCTGACCATCCCGCTCTACCTGCAGATCGTGACCGGCCTCACCCCGACCGAGTCCGGGTTCGCCACCCTCCCGATGATCGGCGGCCTGATGATCGCGTCGATCGCCTCCGGGCAGATCGTCGCCCGAACCGGCCGCTACCGGATCTTCCCGGTGATCGGCACCGCGCTCGTGTCCGTCGGGTACGTCGTGCTGACCTTCATGACGATCGACAAGCCGCTCTGGTTCCTCATGATCGGCATGTTCCTCATCGGGCTCGGCCTCGGCCAGCTCATGCAGAGCATCACCCTGGCGTCCCAGAACTCCGTGCAGCCGCGGGACATGGGAGTCGCGACCTCGTCGGCGACGTTCTTCCGGCAGATCGGTGGCACGCTCGGCACCGCGGTCCTGCTCTCCGTGCTGTTCTCGATCATGCCGACGAACATCCTCCACGCCACGGCGGACCGGTCGAACCTGTCCTCCGCGCTCGACGCCGCGTTGAACCCGACCGTCGCCTCCGCGAAGGCCAACCAGGGCGTGATGGACCAGATCTGGGACCCGATCGTCGAACCGGTGCAGAAGAACGTGCAGCAGCAGCTCGACAGCGCGGCGGCCGAGGCCAAGGGCGCCGCGGACGCGGCGGTCACGAAGCAGGTGACGGCCGCCGTGCAGCAGCAGGTCGCCGCCGGCGCCGTCCCCGCAGCCGCCGCGCAGCAGGTCATCGACCAGCAGGTCGCCGCCGCCACCCCCGCCGCCGAGCAGCAGGCCCTCGCCACCGTCGCCGATAAGGCGCACGCCAGCGTGCAGGACGGCACCGTCTCCGTCGACTGGTCGGACGCCGCACAGCGCTCCTCCTGGGTCGGCCAGCTCACCCCGAAGCTGTCGAGCACGATCGAGGACAAGGCGTCATCGAGCAGCTCGAGCAGCAGCTCGGAGACGAGCGACACGTCGTACCTCAACGGAGCCGACGAGGCCCTGACGCGTCCCTTCATGACCGGGTTCAACGCCTCGGCCGTGACCGTGTACTGGGTCGGCTTCGCGGTGATCCTGCTCGCGTTCGTCCTGAGCTGGTTCTTCAAGGCGCCGCCGCTCCGGAAGAGCTCGGCGCTCCAGGAACAGGCCGACGGCGAGCAGGCCGACGGCGAGCAGGCCGGCACGGCCGGCACGGCGGACGACCTCGAGGTCCAGGCCGTCCGTGCAGCCGACGCCATGGGTTCGCCCACGGCACCGACCACCGGGTCGATCAGTGTCCACCGCGACCGTTCGGACGCCTGACCCGACCGGAGCCGTCCGCACGACCGCGGACGGCTCCGGGCCGGACGCCGGCTCCTGCGGCCTCCGGGAGCGGAAGAAGCAGCAGACCCGCGCCGCGATCCACGGCGCCGCACTCGAGCTCGTGACCGAGCACGGGCTCGCAGGGGTCACCGTCGAGGAGATCTGTGCAGCGGCGGGGGTCTCGAGCCGCACGTTCTTCAACTACTTCTCGTCGAAGGGCGACGCCGCCCTCGGACTCGGACCGTCGACGGTCCCCGAGGACGCCCGTGCGGCGTTCCTCGTCGGGTCGGGCTCGCTCGTGGCGGACTGCTGCGACCTCGTCGCCCGGACGGTCACGCTCCCCGAGGACCGTCGCCGCATGAAGCAACTGGTGCAGGACCGCCCGGAGATGGTCCCGACGATGCTCCAGTGGATGTCCGACACCCGCGCCCGGGTCGTCGAGGTGGCTGCCGAACGAGCGGACGCGGACACCGCCCGGACGGCGGTCACGCTCGTCATGGCCGCGGTGATCGAGGCGACGCACCGCTACGCGGTGTCGTCGCGGACGGACCTCGCGGCGCGGCTGCGCGACGTGGTGGCGGAGATGGGGCGGCTCGCCGCGGACTGACCAGCGGCAGACGGACGGGAGGCACGGTGCGCGTCGGACGCGCACCGTGCCTCCCGTCTGCTGCCCGCGTCAGCGGGTGCGCGCTCCGCGGCCGGCGAAGCGGGTGTAGATGAACAGCACGATGATGGCGCCGATGATCGACCCGATGATGCCGGCGGGCTGGAAGAAGCCGTCCATCGGGTCGTGCTGGAAGATCAGGAAGCCGAGGAACCCGCCGACGAACGAGCCGACGATCCCGAGGACGATCGTCATGAGGATGCCGATGTTCTGCTTGCCGGGGATGACCAGGCGCGCGATCGCGCCGGCGATGAGTCCGATGATGATCAGGCTGACGATGAGACCGAGCACGGTGTGCCTCCTTGTGTGGGGGTCGGTCCGCCCGGCGGGCACCGGGTGCGACCAGCCCCAGAGACAACACCCCGTCCGCTCGGTGTCCTCCCAGGAAGCCGTCGAGCGGTCGGTCAGACCAGCCCGGAGGCCTCCAGCTCGCCCCGGAGCTCGGCGTCGGACGGCTCCACGAAGTGCTTGCCGTCCGGGAGCACCACGACCGGGATGTTCTTCCGGCCGCTGATCGCCTCGGCGCGGTCGGCGGCGGTCAGGTCGGCCTCGACGTCGACGTAGTCGTAGTCGATCCCGAGTCCGTCGAGCAGCGCCTTGGAGCGCCGGCAGTCGCGGCACCAGTCCGCGCCGAACATGGTCACCTTGTCGAAGGTCGTCTCAGCCATGCGGGGTACGACACCCGACGGCCGCCGTACATTCCCCGCGCACACCGGGACGCGCTGGGGTGGACGGGAGCACGATCGGTGCATGAGCCTCCCCGTCACCGCGGTCCACCCGCACCACCGCCACGGCTGGTGGTGGAAGACCCTGCTCGCCGGCTTCCTGCTGTGGGTCGTCACGATCGTCGTCACGGTCCTGACGCGGAACACGAACCTCGTGCCGACGATCATCCTGCTCGGCAGCTTCCTCGTCCCGTTCACGGTCGTGCTCTTCGTCATCGAGCGGGTCACCGGGACGATCAGCACCATGCAGCTCGTCACGGCGTTCTTCGTCGGCGGGATCCTCGGCGTGCTCGGCGCCTCCCTCCTCGAGGCGAACCTGCGGCAGGACGCGCTCCTGTACATCGCGGTCGGGTTCGTCGAGGAGTTCGTCAAGGGCGTGCTGCTCGTGGTCGTCGCCTGGCGGGTCCGGCCGAAGACCGCGCGGCAGGGTGCCCTCCTCGGCGCCACGGTGGGGGCGGGCTTCGCGGCGTTCGAGTCCGCCGGGTACGCCTTCAACGCCGCGATCACCGCGCGCGGCATCGACCTCGTGTCGCTGCTGCAGACCGAGGTCGTCCGGGCGATCCTGTCGCCCGTCGGGCACGTGCTCTGGACCGCGATCCTCGGCGCCGTGCTCTTCGGGGCGGCCCGCGGGGGCGTCCGGCTCCGCTGGTCGTGGTCGCTCCTGGTGGCGTACGTCGGGGTGTCGCTCCTGCACGGGCTGTGGGACAGCAACTCGACCATCGCGACGCTCCTCGCCTTCGTGTTCACCGGCACGCCGTTCTCCGCAGCGCGCGGGCCGTACGTGCCGGCCGACGTGGCGACGCTCTCGACCACGCTGTACATCGCGGGGCTCGCCGTCGTCACCGCGATCGGGGTGGCGGTCCTCGTGACCGTCCTCGTCCGGCACCGGCGGCTGGACCGAGCGCTGACCGCCGCGCTGACGGGCCGGGGCGACGTCGCCGGACCGGACCGTGCCGACGCAGCGCCGGCATGGCTGTCCGGAGCGGCGGCTGCCGGCACGACCGACTGGGACCAGATCCCGCCGCCGCACGCGCACTGACGCGCAGGCGCCCCGCCTGCGGACCGCCCGTCCTGACGGACGCCCGAGCGGCCCGGCCCGCCTGGCGCCCGTCCGGTCCGTGCTCCGCCCTGCCGTGGACACCGCCGCGATGCCCGCGCGCCCTACGATGTCCCCATGCCGCAGCGACCCGACCCCGCGCGGGCCGCCTGGGCCTCCGCAGCCGTCCGCCGGTTCGCATCCGCCACGAACCTCCTCGTCGCGGCGCGCCGGTTCCGGGTCGTCGGTGGCGACCCCGCCGACGTCGCGGCCCTCACCGCACTTTTGACCGGACTCGGCGCCCGGCCCGCCGGTGACCGGGAACCCGTCGACCAGCTCTGGTGCCTCGGCGACCCCGCCGAGACGACGCCCGCGATCGAACGCGAGGCCGACCGGCCCCGGGGCGCCGCCCTCGTCGTGGTCGACGCCGGCCGGCACCTCCCGGCGGTCGACGAGGACGCCTTCGGCCCGGTCGCACCCGTCCGTCCCGGCGTGCTCGGCGTCCCGGCACTGTCCGACGACGTCTTCCTCGTCTCGACCGGCCGCGACCCCGAGCCCGACCCCGCCGCCGAGGCCCGCGTCCGGTGGGCCCGCCGCTGGATGCCGGTGTCCCGGTCGACGGCGCGCGAGCTCGCGGACGGTGGACTGCTGCGCGGCACCCGGGTCGCCGTCGCCATGGTGCTCGAACCGAAGACCGCGGTCCTCGCGCTGCTCCTCCGCGACGCCGGCGCCGAGGTCGTCGTGTACGCCCACGCCGACGAGACCGACGACGCCGTGGCCGCGGTCCTCCGCGCCGCTGGGCTGCCCGTCTTCGCACACGCCGACGTGTCGCTCGCCGAGCAGAAGACGCTCGCGCTCGCGATGCTCGACACGGCACCACACATCGTCCTCGACGACGGCTCGCACGTCATCCGCCTGCTCCACCAGGAGCGACCGGACCTGCTCCCCGTGATGCTCGGCGCGGCCGAGGAGACCACGAGCGGGCTCCGCCCCCTGCGCACCATGGCCGAGCGCGGCACCCTGGGCATCCCCGTCGTCGCCGTCAACGACGCCCGGACCAAGACCTTCTTCGACAACCGCCACGGCACCGGGCAGTCGACGGTCTTCGCCACGCTGGACCTGGTCGACCGGCTCCCCGCGGACACGCACCGGGTCCGGCCCGGAGGCACGGCCGTCGTCGCCGGGTTCGGTCCCGTCGGCGAGGGGGTCGCGATGGTGCTCCGCGCGCTCGGCTTCGTCGTCGTGGTCGCCGAGACCGACCCGGTCCGAGCCCTGCAGGCCGCCTTCGCCGGGCACGTCGTCGCCCCGCTCGTCGACGCCGTCCGGGACGCCGACCTCGTCGTCAGCGCCACCGGTGTGCGCGATACGCTCTCGCTCGAGGTCCTCCGGGCGACGGCGGCGGGCGCGGTCGTCGCGGTCGCAGGCGGGGTGGAGCAGGAGGTCGCCGTCGAGGACGCCCTCGCGGCCGGCGCCGTCGCCACGACCGAGGCGGCCGACGCCGAACGGTTCGCGTTCCCGGACGGACACCACGTCGTCGTGCTCGACCGAGGCGGGTGCATCAACGTCACCGCCGCCGAGGGCAACCCCGTCGAGATCATGGACCTCTCCTTCGCCGCCCAGCTCGGTGCGGTCCGGATGCTCCTCGAACGCGGGGACGAGCTCGACCGCTCCGTGGTGCCCATCGACCCCGCGGTCGACGAGGCGACCGCCCGCGCGGCGCTCGCCGCGTTCGGGGCGCGACTCGAGCCTCCCGGCCGGATCGGCGAGCACCCGGCGGACCGCGAGCCCGACGTCCGGACGCACCGCTTCGGGGACCCGTCGTGAGCGTCGTCGTCCACTCCGCGCGGGTGGTCGTCCCGATGACCGCGCCGCCGATCGCGGACGGGGCGGTCGCCGTCCAGGGCGACCGGATCCTGCACGTCGGCGACCGCTCGTGGGTCGTCGACCAACTCACCGCGAGCGGCGCGCCGTTCACCGAGCGTCGGTGGCGGGGCGCCCTCCTGCCCGGCCTCGTCAACGCCCACACCCACCTGCAGTACACCGGCATGGCGGGTGTCGGCCGCGGTCAGTACGACGGGTTCGAGGACTGGGCGGCCGCGTTCAACGTCGAGTACGCGGAGCCGCACGACTGGCGGGACGAGGCCGCCGACGGTGCGCGCGCATCGCTCCTCGCCGGGGTCACGAGCGTCGCGGACGTGGTCACCGACATCGAGGCAGCGACCGCCCTCGAGGACGCTGGGCTCGGTGGCATCGCCTTCTGGGAGGTGATGGACTGGGAGAACGCGGCGTGGCAGGAGCACGGTCGCGACCAGGTGCTCGCCGAACTCGCCCGGATCCCCACCACCCCGGGCGCCGGTCTGTCGCCGCACGCGCCCTACTCGCTCGACGTCGGCCCGCTGCTCGAGCTCCCCGACATCGTCCGGCAGCGCGGACTCCGCCTGCACCTGCACCTCGGCGAGGCAGCGTTCGAGGGTGAGCGGACCGCGATCGAACCGGTCCCGGGGCTCGACGGCGTCGTCGGCGTCGGACACGGCGCGGACTGGCACCTCGCGAACGTGCCGTCCTTCCGTGCGATGCGGGCCCTCGGGTTCGGCGCGAGCGCGACCTCGTTCGTCGACCGGCTCGGCGTGCTCGGTCCGGACTGCCACGTCGCGCACGGGGTCTACATGACCACCGCCGACCGGGCGCTGCTCCGGGCACGGGGCACGGCCGTCGCGCTCTGTCCCCGGTCGAACGCGGTCATCGGGCTCGACCCGCCGCCCGTCGCCGACTACCTGCGCGAGGGCAGTCCGATCGCGATCGGCACCGACTCGCTGTCCTCGTCGCCGTCCCTCGACCCGATGGCCGACGTCACCGCGCTGCACCGGATCGCCCGCGCCCAGGGGTACCGCGGGCACGACCTGCACGAGCGGCTGCTCGCCGCGGCGACCCTCGGCGGCGCACACGCGATGGGGCTCGCCGTCGGCCCGGACCGGATCGGGCACCTCGCCGTCGGCGCCCGAGCGGACCTCGCGGTGTTCGACGTCGACGCCCGCACCGTGCCGGACGCGCTCGCCGAGCTCGTGGAGGACGGCGCCGGCCGTGCCGTCGCCACGGTGATACGGGGTGTGGTGCGTGCGGTCGACGGCGCACTCGTCGGGCACGCCGCTCCGCCGGCCAGCTCGTCGCCCACCCGCCCGTCACCGCGTGACCCGTCGCCCACCCACCAGGAGGAACCCGCATGACCGAGACCGCACCCCGCCCCGGCACGGCCGCCCGCCGCACCGTCTCGGGCGAGCTCATCGAGTGGCTCGACGTCCCGAAGCGCGCCGTCGCCCTCGGCATGGAGCCCCACCCGGAGGGCGGTTGGTACGTCCGGACGTGGACCTCGCCCGCGACCGTCGAGACCCCGGCGGGGGAACGCCCGGCAGCGACGCTCATCCACTTCCTGCTCCCGCCCGGAGAGGCCTCGGCGTGGCACCGCGTCGCGAACGACGAGATCTGGATGTGGCACGGCCCGGACACCGTGGACCTGCAGCTCGGCGGCGACGGCGACGAACCGGTGCCCGGTGCGACGATCACCCTCGGGCCCGACGCCGGGCGCGACCGGGTGAACGACGCACAGGCCTTCGTCCGCGGCGGTGTGTGGCAGCGGACGCTCCCGCAGGACGGCGAGGTGCTGCTGAGCTGTCTCGTGTCGCCGGGCTTCTCGTTCGACGACTTCAGCCTGGCCGAGGAGCAGTAGGCCGCGCCCGCGGCCAGCATTGCCGGTGGCGGGCACCGGACGCCGTTGTCCGCCACCCGCCACCGGAGCAACGTGCTGCGGGACCGATCATGCACGAAGGATGCGCCGGAATTGTCGTCGTGATCATTTCGTGAACATCGATTGCGGCTTTCGCGCCGATCGCTGTTCCGTGTCCTCGGGACTGGACTGCATCGTTCGAGCGGCTGACCGTGACGGCGAGCAACGCTCCGGGTCGCGTTGGTGTACCAGTTCCGCGTACCATCTGATCGCCCCCACCCCACCGAGCGAAGGCCCGCCCGTGACCCGTTCCCTCCGCCTCACCCTCGCCGTCGCGACCGCTGCCGTCGCCGCCCTCGCACTGAGCGCGTGCTCGGCCGGCAGCAGCAACGCCGCGGGCACCGTCACGGACGGCAAGCTCACGATCGCGACCGGGCAGCCGGCGTACTCGCCGTGGGTCGAGGACAACAAGCCGAGCTCGGGGAAGGGCTTCGAGGCCGCGGTCGCCTACGCCGTCGCGAAGGAGATGGGCTACGCGAAGTCCGACGTCGTCTGGAAGCGCAGCACCTTCGACAGCGCGATCGCTCCGGGCCCGAAGGACTGGGACCTCAACATCCAGCAGTTCTCGATCGACGCCAAGCGCAAGAAGGCCGTCGACATGTCCACCGCCTACTACACGACGACCCAGGCGGTCGTGACGACGAAGTCCTCGAAGGCCGCGGGTGACACCACGATCAGCGCGCTGAAGCGGGACGCGATCGGTGTCGCGACCGGGTCGACGAGCATCCAGAGCGTGAAGGACGTCCTCGGCGTCACCCCGCAGGTGTTCAACTCGAACGACGACGCGGTGCTCGCGCTGAAGTCCGGTCAGATCGACGCGATCGTCACGGACCTGCCGACGGCGTTCTACATGGCCGGCGCGCAGCTCGACGGCAAGGGCACGGTCTCGGCACAGTTCCCCGACGACGGCGCCGGCGACCAGTTCGGCTTCGTCCTGCCGAAGGGGTCCGAGCTCACGAGCAAGGTCGACAAGGCCCTCGCCGCGCTCGAGGAGGACGGCACGCTGCAGAGCCTGCAGACGAAGTGGCTCTCCTCGGAGACCGGCACCCCGGTCCTGAAGTAGCGCGCGTGACCGTGCCAGCAGGCGCCGGCACCCCGGTCGCCGCCCCCGCGCCGAGCCAGGTGGAGCTCGAGCGTCGGTTGTACCGTCGGCAGCGCGGACGCCGGTCGATCGCGGTGTCCGTCGTGTCGACCCTCGTGGTCGTCGCGGTCGTGTACTTCGGCGTCGTGAACACCCCCGGGTGGGCCGCCGTCCAGCAGTCGTTCTTCGACCTGCAGACAGCCGTCGACTCCTTCCCCGCGATCCTCGCCGGCCTCTGGCTGAACATCCGGATCCTGTTCTTCAGCGCGATCGGCGTCGCGGTGTTCGGCACGCTGCTCGCCGTCGTGCGGGGCCTCCGCAGCCCGGTGTTCTTCCCGCTGCGGATGCTCGCCACCGGGTACACCGACCTGTTCCGTGGGCTGCCCCTCATCATCGTGCTCTACCTCGTCGGGTACGGGATCCCGGGGCTCGGGGTCTTCCCGCGCCTGCCCGCCGAGTTCTGGGGCACGATCGCGATCGTCCTCACGTACTCGTCCTACATCGCCGAGGTCCTCCGCGCCGGCATGGAGGCGGTGCACCCCTCACAGCGCCTCGCCGCCCGGTCGCTCGGCCTCTCGCACGCGAAGACGCTCCGGCTCGTCGTGCTGCCGCAGGCGATCCGCAAGGTCACCCCGGCGCTCATGAACGACTTCGTGTCGATGCAGAAGGACGTCGGCCTGGTGTCGATCCTCGGCGCCGTCGACGCGGTGCGCTCGGCGCAGATCGCGCAGGCGGAGAGCTACAACTTCACGCCGTACTTCGTCGCCGGCCTGCTGTTCGTGGTGATCAGCCTGCCGCTGATCCGCGTCACCGACGCGATCGCCCGACGGCAGCAGCAGCGCGAGCAGATCGGGGGCACGGTGTGAACGCGACCAACGAGGCGGACGCGGGTCGTGCCTCCCGTCCGGTCGACGGCCAGGAGGCACGGCGCGAGCCGCCGACGTCGGGTCCCGTCCTGGAACTGCGCGGCCTGCGCAAGTCCTTCGGCGAGCACGAGGTCCTGCGCGGCATCGACCTGACCGTGCACCGCCACGAGGTGATCTGCGTCATCGGGGCCTCCGGCTCCGGGAAGTCGACGCTGCTCAAGACGGTGAACCTGCTCGAGGGCATCGACGACGGCGAGATCCTGCTGCAGGGCACCGACATCGCCGACCCGCGGATCGACGTCGACGCCACGCGTGCGCGGATCGGCGTCGTGTTCCAGCAGTTCAACCTGTTCCCGCACATGAGCGTGCTCGACAACGTGACGCTGGCCTCGCGCCGGGTGCACGGCGTCACCCGAGCGTCAGCGGAGGAGACCGCGCGGCGGCTGCTCGAGCGGATCGGCCTCGGGGCGTTCGCCGGCGCCTACCCGGACCGGCTCTCCGGCGGACAGCAGCAGCGCGTCGCGATCGTGCGGGCCATCGCGACGGACCCCGAGCTGCTCCTGCTCGACGAGGTCACGAGTGCGCTCGACCCGATGCTCGTCGGCGAGGTGCTCGACCTCGTCACCGAGCTCAAGCGGCAGGGGTCGACGATCCTGATGACCACGCACGAGATGTCCTTCGCCCGGAAGGTCGCCGACCGGATCGTGTTCCTGCACCGCGGCGAGGTCGTCGAGCAGGGGTCGCCGGCCGACGTGCTCGACCGCCCGGAGCACCCGGCGCTCGTGGAGTTCCTCGCCCGCGTCCACGCCTGACACGCTCGGCGGGCCGCGGCAGCTCTCCGCGCGGGCGTGGCGCAGGTCCGGACCCGGCGCCGACGGACGCTGCACGACCGGAGTCGTCTCGAACCACGGGAATGCGTGGTTCGGCACGACTCCGGTTGTGCGAGGCGCGGCCCGGGCGCGACGTGCGCCCCGCGCTACGGCGTCAGCAGGACCTTCCCGATGAGCTCGCCGTCGGCCATCCGGCGGTGCGCCTCTCCGGCCTCGGCGAGTGGCAGCACCGAGTCGACCACCGGGCGCACGCTCCCGTCCTCCACGAACGGCCAGACGTGCTCGCGGACGGCGGCGACGATCGCGGCCTTCTCGTCGAGTGGACGCGCACGCAGGGTCGTCGCGCTGATCGTCGCGCGCTTCGCCATCATCGCGCCGAGGTCGAGTTCGCCGCGGGGGCCGCTCGTCGTCGAGATGACGGCGATGTGTCCGTTCGGGGCGAGCGCCGCGAGGTTCTTCCCGAGGTGGTCGGCCCCGACCACGTCGAGCACGACGTCCACGCCACGTCCGTCGGTGAAGTCGTGGACGGCCGCGACGAAGTCCTCGGACCGGTGGTCGATCGCGAGGTCGGCACCGAGCTCCCGGGACGCCTGCACCTTCCGGTCGCCCCCGCTCGTGGTGATCACCGTCGCGCCGAGGGCCTTCGCCCACACGACGGCGTGCGACCCCATGCCGCCGGTACCCCCGTGGACGAGCAGCGTCTGCCCCGGTCGGAGTCCGGCGAGCATCCCGACGTTCGAGTACACCGTGCAGGCGGCCTCGGGGAGCGCGGCCGCCGACACGAGGTCGAGCGTGTCCGGCACCGGCAGCACCTGCGTCGCGGGGACGGCCACGAGTGACGCGTACCCGCCGCCGGCGAGCAGCGCGCACACACGGTCCCCGACCGACCACCCGGCGACGTCCGCACCGAGTGCCCTGACGACACCCGAGACCTCGAGCCCGAGGACCGGCGAGGCTCCAGGTGGCGGCGGGTAGTTCCCCGCGACCTGCTGCCGGTCCGCGTTGTTGACGCCGGCTGCGGCCACCTCGACGAGGACCTCACCGGGACCGGGCTCGGGGTCGGGCAGGTCGCGCAGGGTCAGGGTGCCGTCGTCGTGGCTGATCGCTCGCATGCCCTCGACGGTACGCCCCGCTCAGGGACATGACCTCATGGCATGTGATATTCTCATATCCACACCGCGTGGAAGCGAGCACCCATGACGACTCCGATCAACGCCTTCTGGTGGTCCCCCCGTCAGGACCTCCGGACACTCGCGCACGAACTCCGGGATCACGCCCCTGCGTGGTCCCGGCTCGCTGTCTGGAGGGGGCGACCGTTCACCAACCACGGGGACGAGCTCTCCGCCCTGGTCCTCCGCGAGGTCCTCGGCCGCCCGGTGCGGTGGGCGCCCCTCGGTCACGAGGACGTCGTCGCGATCGGCAGCGCGATGGTGCCCTACCTCAGCAGGAACGGACGGGGACGCATCTGGGGCACGGGACTCCACACGCCCGATGTGATCGTCGACGAAGCCAGCACGTTTCGCGATCGCGTCCTCGCGATCCGTGGTCCCCTGGCCCGCGACGCGCTCGGACTCGACCCCTCGACACCGATCGGCGACCCGGGACTCATCGCGCGGATCCTGCGCCCGGGACGACCCCGGGCCCGGCGATCCGGCACCGTCCTGGTCACACACTTCACCTCGCACGGCCGGCGGACGGACCGGTCGGCGATCAACGCGCTCCGGTCCGTCGGCCTGCGGGTCCTCCCCCCGACCTTGCATCCTGACGAGATGCTCCGCGAGATCGGTGCCGCCGAACACGTCGTGAGTGCTGGGATGCACGGAGTGATCCTCGCGCACGCGCTCCGGACACCGGCGACGCTCGTGTCGCTCGGCGCTGTGGATCCGCAGCCGGCGTCGTTCAAGTACCACGACTACCACCGCTCAGTCGGGCTCGAGGCTCGGACGACCCATTGGTCGACGCTGGTGTCGCCCGCGGGGCTCAGCGCGTCGCATGAGGCGGGGGAGGCGGACCTCGTGCGCGCGGACGGCACGATCGACACCCTGGTGACGGGACTGCTGGCCGCTGCTGCCCCGTTGCGATCCGTCTGACCGGAACAGTCCGCGGCGGCGCCGCACATCGTGGGATCGGTACGCTCGGACCGGGCCGCACCCACGGGGGCGTGCGGCGATCGAAGGGGGACGCACCACCATGCGCAAGCAGTACCTGACCATCACCACGGCGGTCCTGGCCGTCACGCTCCTCGCCGGCTGCTCGGGCGGCGGCACGGCGGCAGACGGCTCGGGCGACACGAAGGCGTCCGGCGGGGCGAGCACCGGGACGGACTCGCGATCCGAGCAGGCAGCGCCGGCGCAGACCAAGCAGGAGGCCTGCACGCTGCTCGAGGACGAACTGAAGTCGTTCATCGCGGACCAGATGTCGTCGTCCGCGCCGGCAGACCCGAAGGCCCGCGCCGAGGTCGTCGACGGCTTCACCGACCGGCTCGAACAAGCTCTGCCGAAGGTGGGGAACGAGCAGGTGAAGTCCGACTTCACGACGTTCACGAAGGCGGCCGAGGACTACGCGGACGCACTGGAGCGTTCGGGCAGTGCGACGTCGGACGCCGCGCAGCAGGCCGAGACGAAGGTGCAGGACAGCCTCGCCGCGATCTCCGCGGACTGCCCCGCGAGCTGACCCGGGCGGCCGACGGCGGGAGGACCGCCGTCGGCCGGTGCCCGTCAGGCCGCGGGCTGCGCGGCGTCGAGCCGCGCCACCTCCTCGGGCCGGAGCTTCACCGAGACGGCCGTCACCGAGTCGAGGATCGACTGGGGCCGTGACGCCCCGGGGATCGGGATGACGACGTCGCTCTTCGCCAGCTCCCACGCGAGCGCCACGACCTGCGGGGTCACCCCTCTGTCCCGCGCGATGTACGCGAAGTCCTCGTACGCGTTCCCGAGGTCGGCCGCGTTCGTGATGCCGCCGAGCGGGCTCCACGGCAGGAACGCGATCCCGAGCTCGTCGCAGAGCTCGAGTTCCGGCTCGCTCGACCGGAACCGCGGCGAGTACTGGTTCTGCACCGAGGCCAGTCGCCCGCCGAGGACCTCGTTCGCCGTGCGGATCTGGTCGGGATCGGCGTTCGAGATGCCCGCCATCCGGATGACGCCCTCGTCGAGGAGCTCCGCGAGCGCACCCACCGACTCGGCGTAGGGCACGGCGGGGTCCGGGCGGTGGAACTGGTAGAGCCCGATCGCCTCGACACCGAGGCGCTTCGCGGACGCCTTCGCCGCCTCCTTGAGGTACTCCGGGTGGCCGTTCTGCGCCCACGCGCCGGGTTCCGGACGGAGGTGTCCGCCCTTCGTCGCGATGAGCACCTCGTCGGTCGCGCCGGAGAACTCCCGGACGGCCCTGGCGATGAGGGACTCGTTGTGCCCGACCTCGTCGTGGGCGGCCAGGTGGTAGGCGTCGGCGGTGTCGATGAGCGTGACGCCGGCCTCGAGCGCGGCGTGGATGGTGGCGATCGAGCGCCGTTCGTCCGGTCGGCCCTCGATGGACATCGGCATGCCGCCGAGGCCGATCGCGCTGACGGACACTTCTCCGATGACTCGTTGCTTCATCGGCCCAGCATGCTCCGCGACGACCGCCCCGCGCCCAGCGTCCACCGCACGTCGACACCGCTTACGGCAACCACAGGCGGGACATCGGGTCCGTGCATGCTGCGTCCGCACCCTGGTCGCATGACCACTCGATCACCGTCCGCGTCCACGGTCGCGCTCCCCGGCCAGGCGGTCCGGGCCGGCCTCCTCCGACTCGTCCGAGGACGAACGGAGACCGCGACGTGGGAACGTCCCGCGTTCCTCGGACTCCTGCTCGCGACGGGCGTCCTCTACGTGGTGAACCTCGGTGTCAACGGGTGGGCGAACGCGTTCTACTCGGCGGCGGTGCAGGCGGGGAGCCAGAGTTGGGAGGCGTTCTTCTACGGTTCTTCCGACGCTGCGAACGCGATCACGGTCGACAAACCCCCGGCGTTCCTCTGGGTGATCGGCATCTCGGTGCGACTGTTCGGCCTGAACTCGTGGTCGATCCTCGTGCCGCAGGCGCTGATGGGGGTCGCCTCGGTCGCGATCCTGTACCGGGTCGTCCGCCGACGGTTCTCCGCCGGAGCGGCGCTCGTGGCCGGTGCGGTCCTCGCGACGACCCCCGTCGCGACCCTGATGTTCCGCTACGACAACCCGGACGCGCTGCTCGTGCTCCTCACGCTGGGGGCGATCGCGCTGACGCTCCGCGGCGTCGAGTCCGGGCGGATGCGGTGGGTCGTGTGGGCCGGGGTGCTGGTCGGGCTGGCGTTCCTGACGAAGCAGCTGCAGGCCTTCCTCGTCCTGCCCCCGCTGGTCGGGGTCTACCTCGTCGCGTCGCAGCGTCCGCTGCTGCGGCGCATCGGGCACCTGCTCGCCGCGGCCGTCGCGGTCGTGGTGTCGGCGGGGTGGTGGGTCGCCATCGTGGAGCTCGTCCCGGCCTCGTCGCGCCCGTACGTCGGCGGCTCCCAGACGAACAGCTTCCTCGAGCTCACCTTCGGCTACAACGGGCTGGGACGCGTCACCGGTGACGAGACCGGCAGCGTGGTGCCGGGAGGGACGACGGGCGCCGGCTCCTGGGGCTCCACGGGCCTGACCCGCCTGTTCGGTTCGGAGTTCGCGACCCAGGTCACCTGGCTCCTGCCGACCGCGCTCGCCCTGCTCGTCGTGGCCCTCGTGGCGGTGGGGCTGCGCCGCCGCACCGACCCGCGGCTCGCGACCGTCCTCGTGCTCGGCGGCTCGCTGCTGGTCACGGGTCTGGTGTTCAGCTTCATGGGCGGGATCTTCCATCCGTACTACACGGTGGCCCTCGCCCCGTACGTCGCGGGCCTCGTCGGCATCGGCGCAGGGATCCTCTGGCAGCGCCGGGGGGCCGTCGCCTGGCGGATCGTGAGCGCCGCGGTCGTGGTGCTCTCCGGTGTCTGGGCGTTCGTGCTCCTCGCCGAGGCCTCGTCGTGGCAGCCCTGGATCCGGTGGGTGGTCCTCGCCGCCACGATCGCCGGCGCGGTCCTCGTGCTCCTGCCTCCGCGTGGTCGGGCCCTGTCCGGCGCGACCGTCGCCGCCGTGCTCGTCGCGGCGCTGCTCGGTCCGACGGCCTTCTCGGTGCAGACGACGACGGTCGGTCACACCGGTGCGCTGCCGTCGGCGGGCCCACAGGTCACCGGGTCGGGCCAGGGCGGCCCCGGCGGCCAGGGCGGTCCCGGGGGCCAGGGCGGACCCGGCGGCGCCGAGGGCCAGCCGAGTGCCGCAGGAGGCACCGGTGGCCAGTCGAACGGCGGCACGGCGGGCGGCACCGGCGGCCAGTCGAACGGCGGTGCGGCAGGCGGCACCGGTGGGCAGGTCGGCCCGACGGACGGCGGGACGTCGGCGCAGGCCGGCCAGGCGCCGAACGGGACCGACGGTCCGACCGGTGGCCCCGGTGGCGGAGGCGGATCGTCGCTCAACGGCGGGTCGACCGACGTGTCCGACGAGCTCGTCGCAGCGCTCTCCGCGGACGCCGACGACTTCACCTGGGCCGCCGCGACCGTCGGCTCGAACAGCGCGGCGACCTACCAGCTCGCGACCGGCGACCCGGTGATGGCGATCGGCGGGTACAACGGGACCGACCCCGCCCCGACCCTGGCACGGTTCGAGTCGCTCGTCGCGGCGGGCAAGGTGCACTGGTTCATCGCCGGTTCCGGTGGCGGCGGCAGCAGCAGTTCCGGCAGCGACGCCGCCGAGCAGATCACCTCGTGGGTCACCTCGCACTTCGGGTCGACGACCGTCGACGGGGTCACGCTCTACGACCTGACGAGTGCGTCGTGACCGCGAGGGACCCCGGGTGGCGACGCCCCGAGCAGCCGGTACCCGGACGCTCCGGCGCACGGCCGGAGCCGGACACGACGACCACGACGTCGGCGATCGTGGTCCTCGGCTACGACTGACCGCGCGCAGCAGGGCGCGTGCCCCGCGTCCCGCCCCACGGCTCCCACCGCGCTACCGGCCCCGCAGCTACCGCCGCGCCCACTCCGGCGCGTGCTCCGGCAGCGGGCCGAACGCCACTCCGCGTGCGTAGAGCCCCCGCGCCGGCGGCACGTACCGGGCGAGGAACACCGGCAGCAGTGGCGGCCCGTCCTCCAGGCGCCCGGCGAACGCCCGCTCGAACACCACCCGGTGCAGCACCGCCTGCGCGGCCTGCACGACCACAGCGGGCGGCGTCCGCCGTCGCTGCACCCGCGCGAGCTCCCGGTCGAGGCCGGCGCCGGCGCGGCCCGCCGCGAGTGCGGGCGCCAGCACGGTCGCCGCGGCCACGGCGTCCTGCACCGCGAGGTTGATGCCGACCCCGCCCGCTGGCGACATCGCGTGCGCGGCGTCGCCGATGCAGAGCAGGCCCGACCGCCACCACCGCCGCAGCCGGTCCATCCGGACGTCGAGCACGTGCACCTCGTCCATCGAGTCGATCGCCCCGAGCCGGTCCGCGAAGTCCGGCCGGAGCCGTGCGACCCGCGCCCGGAACGCCTCGACGCCCTCGGCCCGCAGCCTGGCGTCCGACCCCTTCGGCGCGAAGTAGGCGACCTGGTGGTAGTCCAGCCGGGGGAACGAGAGCAGGACGTCCCCGTCGGAGAACGCCGGCACGAGGGCGCTCGCCGTGTCGCCGTCCTTCCGTGGGAGCCGAAACCACCACGTGTCGAACGGCACGGGGTAGGCAACCGGTCGGAACCCCGCGGCGTCCCGCACCGTCGACCCCCGGCCGTCGCACGCGACCACCAGGTCCGCCCGGAGCTCGGCGCGCTCGCCGTGGCCGCTGCGGGGCGCGAGGTGGACCCCGGTGACGACGCCGTTCTCCACGATCAGCCCCGTCGCGGCGGTGCCCATGGTGATCGTGAAGGACGGCTCCGTGCGGGCAGCGGTGACGAGCATGTCGAGGAGGTCCCACTGCGGCACCATCGCGACGTGGTCGTACGGCGGGGTGAGCCGCGAGAAGTCGCCGAGCAGCAGCCGGGAGCCGTCGGGCATCGGCAGCGAGAAGTCGTCGAGCCGCGACTGCGGCAGGGCCCGGAACGCGTCACCGAGGCCGAGCTCGTCGAGCAGCCGGATCGTCGACGCGTGCACGGTGTCACCGCGGAAGTCGCGGTTGAAGTCGTCGTGCCGCTCGATCACCTCGACGGCGACGCCTGCCCGTGCCAGGAGCAGCCCGAGGACGACGCCGGCCGGGCCGCCACCGACCACCGCCACCGTGGTCCGCCGTGTGGTCACCATGGTGCGGACGGTACGCCCGTCCCGCGGGCGACGGCCTGGAGGCCCGGTGCGGGTCCGGTCCGTCGGTCCGGTCCGTCAGGCGGTCCCGGCCGACGATGACGACGACGTGCCGTGGTCGGCGGCCTGGGCGAACACGACGCCGCCCCACGTGATGCACGCCACGGCGAGGACGAAGCCCACGGCCGCGATCCACCACGAGGTCCGGCGACGCAGCCACGCACCGATCGCGAGGACGACGGTCACGACGCCGATGACGAAGGCCCCGCCCACCGCGATCGCGGTGCCGCCCAGGTACCCGCCGGGGGAGCACCCCGTGGCGGCGTCGCAGGACGCGGTGGCCGAGACCACCGCGATGACCCCGACGAC
Organism: Curtobacterium phoenicis; assembly: GCF_047238015.1. NCBI lineage: Bacteria > Bacillati > Actinomycetota > Actinomycetes > Micrococcales > Microbacteriaceae > Curtobacterium > Curtobacterium phoenicis. The sequence goes on along the minus strand of NZ_JBDFLZ010000002.1, from coordinate 3,554,530 downwards.
CGCCGTGACGACGGTCATCACCGCGCCGAACGCGAGGAGGAGGACCGTCGAGACGCGATCGGCGACCCGGCCGGCCGGGAACAGCGTCGTGCCGCCGCGCTCCCACGCCGCGGCACGCTGCTCGTCGCCGGAGGGAGGGGCTGGCTGCCCGCCGGGCACGTTCGACCAGGTCATGGCACAGTCCTACCGTGCCTCCACGCCGAACGCCTGGGCGAGCTTCTGGATCTTCTGCGCACGGCCGAGGCGCGGCAGGTCGGATCCGTCGCGGATGACGCGGCCGCGGGCCTCGAAGTCGTCGAGGAAGTCCTGCGCCCACGCGACGTCCGTCGGCGTCGGCGAGATGACCTCGTTGATGACGGGCAGCTGCTCGGTGTCCAGGCAGAGCTTGCCGGTGAGGCCGAGCGACACCGCGATCTGCGACTGCTCGCGGAGGATGGCGTGCGCCGAACCCACCGTGGGACCGTCGATCGGCCCGGGGAGCCCGCCGACGCGCGACGCCACGACGAGCCGGGACCGCGGGTACGCCATCGCGAGCGTGTCGGCGCTCGTCCCGGTGTCGCGCCGGTAGTCGCCCGACCCGAACGCGAGGCGGAACGCACCCTGCGCACGGGCGATCGACGTCGCCTCCTCGATGCCGAGCGCCGACTCGACGAGCGCGATCACCGGGGTCTGGCCGCCGAGCCGGTGCCACGTGTCGGTGACCTGCGCCGGTGACTCGGTCTTCGCGAGCATGACGCCCTGCAGCCCGGGCAGGCCCCGGAGCTCCTCGACGTCGTCGGCCCAGAAGTCGGTGGTGACGTCGTTGATCCGGACCCAGGCCTCGCCGCCCCCCGCCAACCAGGCAGCCACGGTCGAGCGGGCGGCGGGCTTCGCGGCGGGGTCGACGGCGTCCTCGATGTCGAGGATGATCTGGTCCGCGCGGGACCGCTGCGCCCGGTCGAACCGGTCGGCGTGGTTGCCGGAGACGAGGAGCCACGACCGCGAGATGTCCGGCGCCACCGCCCGTCGACGGGACGGGTGCGGAGCGGGTGGAGCGGTTCGGTCGTCGATGGCCATGTCCACGTTGGTACCACACCGTGACCTCCGCCCCGCGTGTCACGGGCGACGAATCCGGAAACCTCCGGTTCATTGCAGGAGCACGGGTCCGGTTCCGCCTACAGTGTCCGATGTGTGGCGAGCGGACAGGGTGACCGACGGTGAGGACGACGTGAACGACGACGTCCCCGTCGAGGGTGCCGACGCGCGCCCCCGGAACGGACAGCAGGAGCAGGAACGGGCGACCGGCACGAGCGCGGCGACGGCACCGGTCGACCGGCAGCCGGCCAGCGCGGCCGGCCCCGGCCAGGACGCGCCCGACGAGACGGACCGCACCCTGCGGCCCGAGCTGCAGCTCACGAGTCCGCAGGCGATCAGCCTGGGCGACCCGCGCCTCCAGGCCGGCAACGCGGCGGAGCCCGCGTGGGACGCGTGGCGGAAGCAGCTCACCGGTGTCGGTGGCACGAGCCCCCTCACCCGCTTCTCCGACCACCCACGTGCCCGCATCGAGCTCTCCACGACCCACCCGGGCGGCCTCGCACAGTTCATCACCGGCAAGACGACGCTGCTGTCGAGCCTCATCCGTGACGAGGTCGCACTCCGTGCAGCCCGCATCGCGGCGGCACACGTCGAGGCGAAGGGCACCGAGCTCGCGACGGTGCGCGGCATCGACGCCGTGAAGCTCGGCATCGGCATGGCGGACTGGACGCACGGCGACGAGCACTTCCGCGGGCCGGTGCTGCTGCGCCCGCTCGCGATCCGACGCCACGGTCGTGACTTCGAGGTGCGCCTGCTCGGCGAGCCCGTGCTCAACCCCGGCCTCGCCGACGCCCTGCACGAGCAGTACGGCGTCATCCTCGACGCGCAGTCCTTCGTGGCGCTCGCACAGCAGGACGGCTCGTTCACGCCGAACCCCGTCATCGACCGGCTCCGCGGACTCACCGCGCACATCCCCGGCTTCTCGGTGCACGCACGCCTCGTGGTGTCGACGTTCGCGGAGGTCGCGACCGGGATGGTCGAGGACACCGGCGACCTCTCGCACCCCGTGCTCGACGCGCTCGCCGGCAACCCGAGCGCGAAGTGGCAGGTCGAGCAGTCCTACCGTCCGGTCGAGCAGACGCCGTCCGACGAGCGCAGCCCGGAGACCGACACGCTGCTCCTCGACGCCGACGACGAGCAGGAGAACGTGATCGCGCAGATCACGGCCGGCAACTCGATCGTGGTGAAGACCCTCCCCGGCACCGGTGGCACGCAGACGATCGTGAACGCCCTCGGCGGGCTCGTCGCGGCGAACAAGCGCGTCCTCGTGGTGAGCCCCCGGCGTGCGACCCTCCGCGGGATCGCCGCCCGCTTCGGCGAGGTGCACCTCCCCGGGGTCGCGGTCACGCCGTCGACGCTCCGCCGCGACGTCGTGCGCGCGATCGCCCGCAACGAGAAGGCCAAGCGACCGAACCTCCGCGAGGTCGACGACGCGCTCGTGCGGCTCCGCAAGGTGCTCATCGACTACCGCGGTGCGCTCACCCGCGTGGACCCGTCGTTCGGCGTCTCCGTGCTCGACTGCCTCGTCGAGCTCTCCCGGCTCTCGCTGCTGCCCGTCCCGCCGTCGACGACCGCCCGGCTGTCGCAGTCGTCCGTGGCGTCCATGGTCGAGGGGCGCTCCCGCGTCGCAGAGACCATGGTCAGCGCGGCGAACCTCGGCGAGTTCCGCTACGGCCCGGACGACTCGCCCTGGTACGGCGCGAAGTTCTCGACGAGCGACGGCGCGCAGCGGGCGCACAAGACCGCGAAGGACCTCGACGCCGACGGGCTGCCCACGCTGCTCCGCCGTGCGCACGACCTCGTCGCGACCACCCACATGCGGCAGTTCACGACGATCAACGAGCTCGGGATCTACCTCCGTCTGCTCACCGAGATCCGGGACACGCTCGACCGCTTCCTGCCCGTCGTGTTCGACCGGTCGGTGTCGGAGCTCGTCGCCGCGACCGCCCCGCGCGGCGAGGGTGCCCCGATGTCGTCGACGAACCGTCGCCGGCTCAAGAAGCTCGCCCGCGAGTACGTCCGCCCCGGCGTGCACGTGTCCGACCTGCACGAGGCACTGACCCGCGTGCAGCAGCAGCGCGTCCTCTGGCAGCGGTACGTCGCCGCCGGTGTGAACCCCGAGGTCCCCACGGGCATCGCCGACGTCCAGGTGCTCTTCTCGAACGTGGTCGAGGACCTCGCGCGCCTCGACGAGCCACTCGGTCGCACCGCACGCGAGGACCAGCTCGCGAACCTGCCCGTCGACCAGCTCGTCCCGACGATCGCCCGGCTCGCCGAGGACTCCGACGTCCTGCACAACCTGCAGGAGCGCACGGAGCTCATGCAGACCCTCCGCGACCTGCAGCTCGAGCCGCTCATCACCGACCTCGCGAACCGGCACGTCCCGGACACGCAGGTCCCCGCGGAGCTCGAACTCGCCTGGTGGCAGTCCGCCCTCGAGTCGATGCTCGAGTCCGACCGGGCCCTGCTCGGCGCGAACACGGACATGCTCGACCGGGTGGAGGCCGACTTCCGGCTCGTCGACGACGCGCACGCGGCCGGGGTGTCCCAGGGTCTCGCGTGGCAGCTCGCCGAGAACTGGAAGGTCGGGCTCGTCGACTGGCCGGACGAGGCCACCGCGCTGAAGACGCAGCTCAAGGAGGGCGCGATCACGTCGCGTCTGCTGCAGGACTCCGCACCGCACCTGTCCCGGTCGATCGCACCCGTGTGGCTCGCGAGCCCGTACGAGGTGTCCGAGATCGCGGACACGATGCCGTTCGACACCGTGATCCTCGTCGACGCCGGTGCGGTCACGATCGCGGAGACCGTCGGCGCTGTCCGCCGCGCCCGCCAGACGGTCGTGTTCGGCGACCCCGTCACGCAGACGCCGTCGCCGTTCCGGATCGCCGTCGACCCCGACCACCGCGCCCTGCAGGTCGACGAGCAGACGCTCGACGCCTTCCACGCCGACTCCGCGCTCGCGAAGCTGTCGACGCTCCTGCCGACCCTCTCGCTCACCCGCTCGTACCGGGCCGGCGGCGAGGACCTCGCCGAACTCGTCAACCGGCGCTTCTACGGCGGCCGGATCGAGTCGCTGCCGTGGGCGGGTTCGTTCCTCGGGCACGGGTCGATCGCGCTCGACTACGTCAGCGACGGCAAGGCCGTGCCGGACCCCGACTCCGGAGCGGTCGAGAGCGTCGACGCCGAGGTGGACCGCGTGGTGCGGCTCGTCATGGAGCACGCCCGCACCCGCCCGACCAAGTCCCTCATGGTCATCACCGCGTCCGCGAAGCACGCGGTGCGCGTCGAGCAGGCCGTGCTCACCGCGGCGCAGGGACACAAGGACCTCACCGAGTTCGTCATCGGCGACCGCGCCGAGCCGTTCATCGTCGCCACGCTCGAGCAGTCCGTCGCGCAGAGCCGCGACCGCGTCATCTTCTCGATCGGGTACGGCCGGACGCCGCACGGCCGGGTCCTCCGCGACTTCGGTCCGCTCGGCAAGCCCGGCGGGGAGCGGCTGCTCGCGGTCGCGATGACCCGGGCACGCCGCTCGATGGTCATCGTCACGTGCTTCCAGCCGTCGGACATCGAGGCCGAGCGGATGGGCCACGGCACCGTCGCGCTCGCCGAGATCCTCGCCGAGGTCCGCGCCCGCACGAGCGCCGAGTACGTGCCGGACGACTCCGACCCGCTGCTCGTCGACCTCGCCCGTCGACTCGAGATGCGTGGCATCCCGGTCGCGCTCGGGCACCGCGGCAAGCTCGGGCTCGTCGCCGCGCACGGCGGCGTGTGCGTCACGATCGAGACCGACGCGTCGCTCGTGAAGGGGTCTCTCCGCGAGTCCCTGCGACTCCGCCCCGAGGTGCTCCGCCGGCTCGGGTGGCACTACGTGCGCGTGCACGCGTTCCAGCTGTTCTCCGACCCGGACCGCGTCGCGAACACCGTGGCATCGGTGCTCGGCGTCGACCGCGGGGCCACACAGGAGATCTCCATCCCACCGATCCCCGCCCGCCGGTGAGCCGGTCCCGGCGCGCGTCCCGCGCCGCCGGTCCGGTGACGCCGGGGACGGACCAGCTGGTGGGGTCGTGGACGCGAGCGGACGACGCATCGGCAGCCGAGCCTCCCGTCCGCTCCGATGCCCACGCGGTGGAGGCGACGGACGAGCAGCCGGGAGGCACGGTGCGCCGCCGCAGGCGCGTCACCACCCAGCCGGTGCCGGGCTACGACCCGGCCGCCCCGCCGGAGCCGGCGCGGCACCGCGACGGGGAGAACGACGACCAGCTCCGGCGCGACGTGCCGCCGCACTGGTGAGGCCGGGTAGCCTTGCAGGCGATGACTGAGACCGCGCGATCGCGCCCCGACTGGCAGACGTGGCCGAACCTCATCACGCTGTTCCGGCTCCTGCTGATCCCGGTGTTCGTGGGGCTCGTCGTCGCCCGGCACCCTGGGTGGGCGCTCGTCTCGCTCGTGGTGATCGGCGTGAGCGACTGGGCCGACGGCTTCATCGCGCGTCGGTTCGACCAGGGCTCGAAGCTCGGCAAGGCGATCGATCCCGTGGCCGACCGGCTCGCGATCATCGCGATCGTGCTCTCGCTCGTGCTGGTCGGGCTGCTGCCGCTGTTCGTCGTGATCGTCGTCGTCGCGGTCGACCTGGTGCTCGCGGTCCTCTCGAGCGTGCTGTTCCACGGCAACCCGGACCTCGACGTCACCTGGACGGGCAAGGTCCGCTCGGCCCTGCTGTTCGTCGGGCTGCCCGTGTTGCTCTTCTCAGCGGTGCACACCGTGGACGAGAACGCGCCGTGGGTCCGGATCGTCGCCCTCGTGTTCGTGTACCTCGGCACCGCCGGACACGTGCTCGCGGGCGTGCAGTACGCCGTGGCGATGGTCCGCAAGCGCCGCGCGGTGGCCGCCACGGCCTGAGCGCCCGGGGGGGGGGGGCATCCGCCTGCCCGCGACGCGAGGGCTTCGAACCACGAAGCCGACATCGAACCGGGCTCGGAGGCTGGTTCGATGTCGGTTTCGTGGTTCGTAGCCGGAGTTGCGGCGCGGCTAGAGCTTCGTCGTGCCGCCGATGCCGGGGCCCTCGGGCGCATTCGACGGCGCGACGTGGGCACCGCCGCCCGCCGGCATCGCGGAGCCGTTCTGGGAACGGAGCAGGTCGCGGATCTCGAGCAGCACCTCGACGTCCGTCGGGGGGACGTCCTGCGGGGTCTGCTCCTCGTTCTTCTTGACCCGCTCGAACGCGACCTTCTTGAGGTGGTTCACCGGCAGGACGAGCGCGAAGTACACGACCGCCGCGACGATGACGAAGTTCAGCGCCGCACCGATCACGGCGCCGAAGTACATCGTCGCGTGACCGTTGGAGACCGTCGGGATCACGACGGGAAGCGCCTTGTCGAGGCTCTTCGCGTTGAACACCGCGCCGATCGCGGGGTTGATCACAGCGTTCACGATGGCGTTGACGATCGCGGTGAACGCCGCACCGATGACGACCGCCACGGCCAGGTCGATCACGTTGCCACGGAGCAGGAACTCCTTGAAGCCCTTCACGCGGGCCTCCTTCCGGTCGGGAGGCCCCCACCGTACCGAGACTGCCGCCCGGAGGTCAGGAGGCGCTGGGCGCGGCCGGCTTCCCCGACTCGGCCTTCGTCGGCGCGCTCGACGACGAGCCGCCGCCCGCTGACGAACCGCCGTCGGACGACGGGCCGCTGCCCGACGACGAACCGCTGCCCGCCGGCTTCGCCCGCGAGTCCGTCCGGTAGAAGCCACCGCCGTTGAACGTCACACCCACGGGGGAGAAGACCTTGCGGAGTGCGCCGCCGCAGACGGGGCACTCCGTGAGGGCGGCGTCCGAGAAGGACTGCTTGACGTCGAAGGCGTTGTCGCACTCGGTGCACCGGTACGAGTAGGTGGGCACGCTAGCTCCGGAAGGTGATGATGCGCGACGGCGTGATGATGCCGTCGACGGGTTCGTCGTGGGCCTCGCGCGGGACCTCGTCGAGGTACTCCGCGTCGAAGATCACAGCATAGACGGGCGGGCGGTTCGCCATGGACCCGAGGGTCTTGTCGTAGTAGCCGCGGCCCCAGCCCATCCGGACCCCGTCGTGCCCGACCGCGGCGGCCGGGGCGAGGATCGCGTCGACGTCGCCGAGCGCGAGCGGGGAGAGGACCTCGCCGACGACCTCCGGCATCCCGAAGAGCCCCTCGCGCTCCGACTCGCCGTCGCCGACCGCCCAGTCGAGCAGGCCGTCCTCCCGGGTGATCGGCAGCAGGACCCGGATGCCCTGCGCGTGCGCCCAGTCGAGGAACGGACGGACGTCGGGCTCGTCGGGCGCGGACAGGTACAGCGCGAGCGACTCGACCTGGCGCTCCTCGACGAACCGCTGCAGGGTCTCGGTCAGGGCTGCCGCGTCCGCTTCACGTTCGGTGGTGGTCCTGGTGCGCCGCCGCTGCCGGAGCTCGGCCCGCAACGCACGCTTCTCGACACCTCGGTCGGGGATCATGCCCGGGAGTCTACCGACGGGGGCGTTGCGGCTTCCCGCCGTGGGCCGCGCGAAGCCGTGTCCTCCACAGCGACGACATGTCCCGTGCAGGGGGCATCCGATACCGTCACCTGCATGGGCTTCCAGATTTCGAAAGCCGTGATCCCCGCCGCCGGCCTGGGCACGCGCTTCCTCCCTGCCACCAAGGCGATGCCGAAGGAGATGCTCCCGGTCGTCGACAAGCCGGCCATCCAGTACGTGGTGGAGGAGGCCGTCGACGCCGGGCTCACCGACGTCCTGATGATCACGGGCCGCAACAAGAACGCGCTCGAGAACCACTTCGACCACGTCGCCGAGCTCGAGGAGACCCTCAAGAAGAAGGGCGACCACGAGAAGCTGCAGAAGGTCAACCAGTCCACGGACCTCGCGGACATGCACTACGTGCGCCAGGGCGACCCGCTCGGCCTCGGCCACGCGGTGCTCCGCGCGAAGATGCACGTCGGCCGCGAGCCCTTCGCGGTGCTCCTGGGCGACGACATCATCGACGCCCGCGACCCGCTGCTCAAGCGCATGATCGAGGTCCAGGGCCAGAAGAACGCCACGATCGTCGCCCTCCTCGAGGTCCCCGAGTCGCAGACGCACATGTACGGCATCGCGACGGTCGAGCCGACCGACACCGACGACGTCGTGAAGATCACCGGCCTGGTCGAGAAGCCCGCACAGGGCGAAGCCCCCTCGAACCTCGCGATCATCGGCCGCTACGTCATCCGCCCCGAGGTCTTCGACGTCCTCGAGAAGCAGGAGCCGGGCAAGGGCGGCGAGATCCAGCTCACCGACGCCCTCATGAAGATGGCCGGCGCCGAGGAATGGACGGGTGGCGTGTACGGCGTCGTGTTCCGTGGACGTCGGTACGACACCGGTGACAAACTCGACTACATCAAGGCGATCGTGCAGCTCGCCTCGGACCGCGAAGACCTCGGGCCGGACCTCAAGTCCTGGCTCAAGGAGTTCAACGCGGGCGAATAGCCGACCCGTCGTCGAACGGGTCCGGGGGTGTTCCCCCGGGCCCGTTCGGCGCATCCGGAGGAACCACAGCGATGACGACGATCCCGACCCTGTCCCACGGGCGGGTCACCATCCGGCCGCTCCGGCTCCGGGACACCCGTGACCTCGACGTCGCCCTCGCCTCCAACCGCGGCTGGCTGCGGACCTGGGAGGCCACCAACCCCTCCGGCCACGTCTCGACCGACGTCCGCGGCAGCATCCGGGCGCTGCAGGCCAACGCCCGCGCGGGGCTCGGGCTGCCGTTCGCGATGGAGCTCGACGGCCGGTTCGTCGGTCAGCTCAACGTCTCGGGGATCACCTACGGCTCGCTCGCGAGCGCTTCGATCGGTTACTGGGTCGTCGAGGACGCCGCCGGCCACAACGTCACCCCGATCTCGGTCGCACTCGCCGTCGACCACTGCTTCCGCTCGGTCGGTGTGCACCGCATCGAGATCTGCATCCGGCCCGAGAACGCGCCGAGCCTCCGCGTGGTCGAGAAGCTCGGCTTCCGGTACGAGGGACTCCGCCGTCGGTACATCCACATCAACGGGGACTGGCGCGACCACTTCTGCTTCGCCCTCGTCGCGGAGGAGGTCCGCGAGGGCGTCCTCGAACGCTGGGTCCAGGGCAGGGTGCCGCCCGGCGTCGGCAGCGTGCCGCTGTCCGCGCGTGACGAGGCGGCGTTGCCGATCCACACGACGCCCCGTCTCTGACGGAGCCTGCCTGGAGGCGCGGCTCGGCTCCGACGGATTCCGTCACGACACGCGCAACACGCGTCCGGCAATCACGGATCGTGCTTCCGTGCGCCCCTACCGTTGGCGCATGGCAGGTATCGGCTCCTGGGGCGGCGGCATCGTGCTGCTCCTGGCCGCCGTCCTCTGGATCGTCTACCTCGTGCCGTCGTGGGCCGCTCGGCGCCAGTACCTCGCCACCGAGCGGAACGCGATCCGGCTCCAGCAGACCCTGCGGATCCTCGCGCAGACAGCCGAGCTGCCGGAGGAGGTCCGCGTCGAGATGAACGCGAAGTCCCTCGCGGAGGCGCAGCGCGTCGCACGGTCGGAAGAGGCCAAGCGCACCGCGATCGTCCGGGCGCACGAGGCTGCTCGCCAGCGGGAGATCACCCGCCGGCTCGCGGAGCAGGCACCCGTGCTCGAGCGCGCCGCGAACGTTCCGGCACTGACGGCCATGCGGATGCGTCGCTCCCGTCTCGGCGCGACCCTGTTCGGCACGATCGGTCTGGTCGTCGCGGTCGTGGTGCTCGTCGCGGCGCCGGCGCTCTGGCTGATCGCCGTCGCCGGCCTCGTGGCCGCGGGTGGCTCGGTCGCGGTCCTCGCCCAGCTGCACCAGGTCGCGCAGGCTCGGAGGGCGCGTGCCGCGGCCGCCGCGTCGGACGCGACCCGTGCCTCCCGGCCGACCACCGCGTGGACGGACCCGGCGCCGCCCCTGCCGACGGAAGCACCCGCCGAGCCCGCGCGCGACCGCAGCTGGACCCCGAACCGGGTCCCGAAGCCGCTGTACGTGGAGCGTCCCGCCGCCCCGAAGCCCTCGCCGGAGTCGTCGGCCGAACTCGCAGCGCGCCTCAAGGAGCGAGTCGCCGCGGCGAAGGCCGAGGCCGAAGCCGAGGCTGCGGCGATCCGGGCCGGGGACGCCGACCCGGCGCTCGCGACCGTGTCGCGCATGCGACCCGACGTCGAGGAGGCGGCCGCCTCGCTGTCCTCGCACGACCAGGGGCGGCTCGCCGAGCGACTCGGCCTCCGGGCACCCGCGCCCGTCGCGTCGGCAACGGCGTCGTCGACGGCTCCGGCGTCGGCGTCCGAGTCGGCCGGTCCCGTCGCGGAGCCGCCCGTCGAGCCGGCACCGCCGAGCCGGTGGGCCGGCATGGGCGTCATCGACGAGGACGTCTACCAGCAGGCCGACATCGACGCGATCATGCGTCGCCGCCGCGCGGTCTGACCGACTCCGCGGCGCGCCCGGAGCCGAGGCGTCGATTTCTGTTCCCGCGCGCCGTGGTGCTAGGGTTGACGAGTCCTTGGGGCTATGGCGCAGTTGGTAGCGCGTCTCGTTCGCAATGAGAAGGTCAGGGGTTCGAATCCCCTTAGCTCCACCAGACACGAAGGGCCACCCGATCGGGTGGCCCTTCGTCGTTGCCTGAGGTTCTCCACGGATGGGCTGTGTCGGTGGTCCCGGTGACCCTAGACTCGCGAGGCGCACTGCAGCGCTGAGGGGGGAACATGCACATCAAGAACGTCGTCGTCGCGATCGGGGCGGTCGCGGCCGTCGTCGCCGGGCTCGTGGTCGGCGGACCGGCACCGACCGCATCCGCCGACGCACCGGTCGATGGTCGGTTCACACCGGTCACCTCCGCCCGCGCCTGGTCCGGCAAGGTCGGGACCTCGCCGACCACGGTGGCGCTCGGCGGCCGGAACGGCATCCCGTCCACGGCGACCGCGGTGGTCCTCACCGCGACCGTCAGCGGGCCGACCGCGTCCGGGTACGTGAGCGTCGCGCCCGGCGGCAGCGGGGCGAGCCCGTCGATCCAGAACTTCGCGCCGAAGCAGTCGATCTCGGGCACCACCACCGTCGGGCTCGTCGGCGGGAAGGCCCAGGTGAAGGTGTCGTCCGGCACCGCGACGGTGGCCCTCGACGTGGCCGGGTGGTACGGCTCGAGCAGCTCCGGCTCGACCTACACGCCGCTCGCGCCCACGAACGTCCTCACGGGCACCGTGGGTACGGGTGCGACCCGCATCGCCATCGCCGGAAGGGCCGGTGTGCCGTCGAACGCCACAGCCGTCGTGCTCCAGGCGGACGTGTCGCGTCCGGCCGCCGCGGGCACCCTGCGCATCACACCCGCGGGCAGCTCCGCCGGCATCGCGTCGGTGACCTACCAGAAGGGCGTCACCGTGGCGAACACCGTCACGGTGGGGCTCTCCGGCGGTGCCGTGCAGGCTCGGGTGTCGGCGGGGAGTGCGCGTGCCCTCGCGGACGTCGTCGGGTACTACGCGCCGTCGACCTCCGGATCGGTGTTCGTGCCCTCGGCGCCCGTCCGCGCCGCCACCGTCGCGGCGGGCACGACCGCGAAGAACGTCACGATCGCGGGAACCGCGGGCGTCCCACGGAACGCGGTCGCCGCGGTCATCAACGCCAAGGTCGGCAAGGGCAGCGTCGGCGGCTCGCTCCGGGTCGTCGGAGCCGGACTCGCCTCGAGCGTGCCGACGCAGGTGTACGCGAAGGGGCAGACCATCGGCAACGCGCTCATCGCGCCGCTGGCGTCCGGCGGTCGGGTTTCGGCGAAGGTCTCGGCCGGGACGGCCACCGCGTACGTCGACGTCGTCGGCTACTTCATCGACGGGAGCACGGGGTCCGGGACCGGCGTCGACGTGTCGTGGCCGCAGTGCGGGAAGACCGTGCCGACGGACCAGTCGTTCGGCATCGTCGGCGTCAACGCTGACCTCGCGAACACGACGAACCCCTGCTTGCAGCAGCAGCTCGCGTGGGCGAACGCATCGGCCGGCGGGACGTCCCAGCCGAAGGTGCAGGTCTACTCGCTGTTCACGAACCCGGGAGCGACGAAGGCCTCCGTCTGGCCGTCGTCGAACACGGTGCCCGGCGGCCCGACGGTGGCCGTGCCGAGCCAGTACGCGAACGGGAAGTGCACGGCCCAGAGCGGCGCGCAGTCGACGTGGAAGACGACCACAGCGTGCTCCTACGTCTACGGGTACACCCGAGCGTACGAGGCGGCGACGAAGCGCGGCCTCGCGAACCCCGGTCAGTACCGATGGTGGCTCGACGTCGAGACGAACCTGTCCTACGTCACGAGCGACACCTCGCAGAACCGCGCCGCGATCGAGGGCATGCTCGCCGCGCTCCGTGCCGCCGGCGTGACGAACGTCGGCGTGTACTCGACCACCTACCAGTTCGGCCTCATCATGGGTTCCGTCCCGTCGACGAGCCCGCTGCGCACCACCGCGTTGCCGAGCTGGATCCCGATCGGCGACGGCACGCTCGCCCAGGCGCAGGCGGCCTGTTCGGGCAAGCCGCTCCTCGGCGGCCCGATCGCGATGACGCAGTACAAGACGCCGTACGGCTCGGCCGAGATCGACCGCGACTGGTCGTGCCGCTGACCTGCTGACGGACGGGAGGCACGGCGCGGACCTGCGCCGTGCCTCCCGTCCGTCAGTCGTCAGCCCGGGCACTCTGCTGGCCCGGAGCCCGCCCTGGTCGACGTCGTCGACGGAGGCGTGGCTCTCGGACGGGTGGAGGGATCCGCTCGTTCGGGGCACCGAGGCGATCCCGCCCGTCGGCTGCTCGTCGCGCGAGGCTCCCCGCGCTCGGTCGGGGGTGTCGCCTACCCTGGTCGTGTCATGACTGCCTCGTACACGCGCCGCACCCTGTTCTCGCTCGCCGGTGTCGCCGGCATCGGTCTCGCCGTCGCCGCGTGCTCGTCGGACGGCGGGGCAAAGACCTCGGCGACGAAGCAGCCAGGGGCGGGATCCGGGTCGGCGGACGCCTCGTCCGGCGTGAAGCCCGCCGCCTCGAAGCTCGAGCCCGCCGAGGTCCCGCTCGCGGGCGGGGTGACGGTCACCGTCCACGGGACCGGTCTCGGCGTCGTCAAGGGCGTGACGGTGGGCGGCGTCGCCGCTCGCGACGTCCGGGCGACGGCGACGAAGGTCACCTTCACGGCCCCGCACCAGGCGATGTACACCGCCGGGGACGCCGACGTCGCACTCTTCGCTGAGGCGATCGAGCCGTCGCCGTCGGCGAACCAGTCGTCCGACGGCAACGGCAGCAGCGCCAACGACGGCCAGTCCGGCGCGACGCAGGACTCCGCGACCGCCACGCCGACGCCGACCACCGCTCCGACTCCGGACGCATCGAGCGCCGTCGCGACGACCTCACTGGCGTACGCCGCGCTCACGGCGGTCGATCGGCAGCTCGCCTACGCGATGCGGTACTGGAAGGACTACAACCTCGCCGAGTACGGCACGATGAACCCGATCGGCGGGGACTGCGCGAACTACGTCAGCCAGACCCTGGTCGCTCGCGGGTGGGAGCAGCGCGATGACTGGTACAGCCGGGACGCCGGCGCCGCGCACTCGGCCACGTGGACGTACTGCCCGGCGATGGACCCGTGGCTCAGTGAGCACGCGGCCGAGTTCGGGCTGACGAAACGGTCGATCGACGAGCGGGACAAGGTCAAGGTCGGCGACATCGTGTTCTTCGACTGGAACGACAACGACTCGCCCGACCACACCACGATCGTGTCCGAGGTGTTCACCGAGCCCGACGGCACGGTCCGGATCAAGTCTGCGAGCCACAACCAGGACGGCCCCTACCGCGACCTCGACGAGATGATCACGGTGCAGCACCCCGGCGGCAAGGCCTGGTTCCACACCTTCGACGCGTAGCCGCAGGCGCGGTGCCGCAGGCGGGCGCGCTGGCGCAGGCGCGGTGCCGCAGACGCGGTGGCGCGTTCTGCGTTCGCACAACCAAGATCGATCCGCGCCGCGGACGGCCGTGGTTCGGTGTGACTTCGGTTGTGCGCACGCAGCCAGGACCGGCAGCCGGCAGCCGGCAGCCAGCACCGGCGCCGGTACCACGCGTCGCCGCGCCTACGGGTACCCGAGGAACCACAGCAGCACGACGGCCACGGGTTGCAGGCACATCCCGACCACGAGCCACGCCACAGCACCGCGCCGCGTGCCCACGAACACGTCCGACCCGAGCAACGGCGCCGTCGGCATGAGCAGCCGGGGGAGGGACTGCTGCGGCAGGAACACCGCGACGAGGTACAGCACGTACGCGGCCGTGAACGACCACACGTCGACACCCACAGCTCGGACGTCCCGCCGGCACCAGAACCACACGGCGCCGACGAGCACGGCCACCACGAGGACGATCCCGGCCGGCCCGAGCCACGTCCCCGCCATCGTGAACCACGGGGTGAGCGGCGCGAAGTGCTGCCGCCCGACGAACCCGACCCACCACGACAGCTCGGTGTCGAGGTACGCGTCCGGTCGGCCGGTCACCGCGGAGGCGATCACCGGCCACGCCAGCCCCGCGGCCGCGACGAGCAGCCCGGAGACGACCACCACCACGCGGTCCCGCCACCGGAACCCCCGCCCGTCCTGCACCCACCGCACGACGAGGTGCACCGCGAGTGCCACGGCGAGCGCGAGCACGCCCGGCTTCGTGAACGCGGCGACGACCCCGAGGGGCGCGATCCACCAGTACCATCGGCGCACGAGCGCGAGGAGCGCCCCGAACAGCAGGAGCAGGAACAGGCTCTCCGCGTAGGCCACCTGGAGCAGGAACCCGGTCGGACCGAAGGCGAAGAGGGCGGTCGCCCACCGCGCGGCCCGGTCGCCGCGGACCGCCCGCACCAGGCGGTACAGCACCACGCAGGCACCGGCGCCCGCCAGGGTCGCGACGAGGACCCCGGCGACCCAGAACGACCCGCCGACGACGGGCGCCACCGTGCGCGCGACCCACGGGAACACCGGCAGGAACGCCCACGCGTTCGACAGCACGTGCCCGGCATCGTCCACCGGAATCGCCGTCGGGTACCCCCGCTCGGCGATGATCCGGTAGAAGGACGCGTCCCACGACCCGGAGAACGTGAAGAACGACGGGTCGCGTCGGTACGACGCGAACGGCCACCCGGCCGCGGTCGCGACCCAGTAGATCGAGCCGAGCAGCAGCGTGCTGAACGCCCGTGAGGCCAGCCACAGGACCAGGGGAGCGGACCACCCGCTGTGGCGCGCCTCCAGGACGGAACCCAGCCGGGAGGCACGGGTCGTCTCCGCCACGTCGGTCACCGCACGATCCTCGCACGGCGCTGGGCGGCGCCCGCCCCGGAGTGCCGGCCACAGGACCCGACGGCCGGACGGCCGGACGGACAGTCCGGCAGGCGTGCGTGGTCCGCCCGCCTGCCGGCGCGCGTCAGCGTCCGGTGACGGCGCGGCGGATCTGCTCGATGGGCACCTTCGGCGTCCGGTCAGCGTTCAGCAGCCCGTTCGTCTCCTGCATCGTGTCGGTGAGCTGCGTGTAGCAGGAGCCGGCCAGGAACGTGCTCGCCCGGATCGCGTCGTAGAGCCCCGTGATGCGCGCGATCCAGTCGTCGCCGTCGGACGCCGAGGTGTAGCCCCACCCGTCCTCGCGCT
Organism: Curtobacterium phoenicis; assembly: GCF_047238015.1. Classification (NCBI taxonomy): domain Bacteria; kingdom Bacillati; phylum Actinomycetota; class Actinomycetes; order Micrococcales; family Microbacteriaceae; genus Curtobacterium; species Curtobacterium phoenicis. Next base: position 3,538,791 of record NZ_JBDFLZ010000002.1, on the reverse strand, counting down.
GGACGTCCGGTTGGTAGTTCACGCCACCGAACTCGGTGAGCATCACGGGCTGCCCCTCGTCGACGGCCCCGCCGACGAGGATCCGCCGGTCGGCCGGGCCCATCCCGCGCAGGAGGGCCGTGCGGGCCGTGTCGTCGGCGTAGGTCCTGGCCAGCACGGCGCCGTCGCCCTCGTAGTCGTGGACGGAGAGGATGTCCGACGCGGGGTGTTCCCAGCCGTCGTTCGAGATCACCGGTCGGGTCGGGTCGAGGGCCCTGGCGACGTCGGCGAGCGCACGCGCGTACGCCTGCTGCGCGGGGTCGTCGGCGATGTGCTGCACACCCCAGCTCTCGTTCGCGGGGACCCAGGTGACGATCGACGGGTGCGAGGCGTCCCGCTCGACGGCGTCCATCCACTCCCGCACCAACCGCTGTACGGCGGTCGGGGAGAACGCGTACGCGCCGGGCATCTCGCCCCAGACGAGCAGTCCGAGCTTGTCCGCCCACCAGAGGAAGCGCGGGTCCTCGACCTTCTGGTGGTTGCGCGCGGCGTTGAAGCCGAGTTCCTTGATGAGCTCGACCTCGCGGCGGAGGGCCTCGCGGGACGGGGCGGCGATGTGCGAGTCCGGCCAGTAGCCCTGGTTGAGGACGCTGCGGACGTCGTACGAGTGCCCGTTGAGCAGGAACGCGCCCTGGCCGACCGCGGTGGTGCGGACGCCGAAGTAGCTCGCGACCGCGTCGGTCGCCGTGCCGTCCGCGTCGAGGAGGGTGACGGTCGCGTCGACGAGCCGCGGCGTCTCGGGCGTCCACACGAGCTCGTCCTCGGCCTGGCCGTTCGTCTGTCGGGCGATCGGCACGACGACGTCGAACTCGGTGTCGATCGCGCTCGACCGTGCGACGTCGCCGAGGGTCGACTCGACCGTCGCGAGGTGCTCGTCGGCCCACCACGCCTCGACGCGGAGGCGCTCGCCGCCGGGCCGGGTGCCGGCGAGCCGGACGGAGAGCCGGACCGTGGCGTGGTCGACGTTCGTCCAGCGCAGGGCCGCGATCGACACGGTCGGCACGGCCTCGAGCCACACGGTCTGCCAGATGCCCGTCGTCCGGCGGTACCAGATGGCGTGCGGCTCCTCGTGCCAGTCCTGCTTGCCGCGCGGCTGGGTGAGGTCGAGCGGGTCGTCCTCGGCCCGGACGACGAGGGTGTGCGCGGCGTCCGGATCGGCCGTCAGCACCTCGGTGACGTCGAACGCGAACGGGGTGTGGCCGCCCTCGTGCTCGCCGACGAACTGCCCGTCGACCCAGACGCGCGCCCGGTGGTCGACGGCGCCGAAGTGCAGCACGAGGCGCGGCTGGGACGGGGAGTACCCGGCGGCGGCGAGGTCGGCGCCGGTGAGCTGCCGGGAGTACCAGACCACGGGGTGGAAGCCGGGTTCGTCGATCCCGGACGCGACCGACTCCGGCGGGAACGGCACGGTGATGTCCCGGGCGTCCGGGAAGCCCGAGCGCCATGCGGGGTCGTCGCCGTCGTTCCGGAAGGACCACGTGCCGTCGAGGTCGGCCCAGGCGGGGCGGAGGAGCTGGGGCCGAGGGTACGTGCCGTCCTGCTCGGTCGCGACGGGGAGGGCGGTGGGGGCGGCGTCGTTGCCGGCGAGCGTGCTCATGCGTCCATGCTGGACCGCTTCGTACATCGTTGTAAAGGGGTGCGGCGATGGATCGCCGACGTGCCGGCGTCAGGAGATCGCGGCGTCCCGCGTCAGCACCATGACGTCCATCCGCCCCTGCTGGACGACCTCGCCGTGCTGGTTCCGGAGCGACACCGCGCGCTCGACGATGCCCGTCGTCCCGCTGCTTGTCGGACGCGTCGAGAGGATCTCCACCGTGCACGTCACCGTGTCGCCGATGAACACCGGGGCGGTGAAGCGCCACTGGTCGATGCCGAGCAGTGCCACCGCCGAGCCCTCGAACACCCCCGTGCGGGCGATCAGCCCGAGGCAGAGCGAGGTCCCGAGCAGGCCGTGGACGACGCGCTGGCCGTACCGCGTGCGGGCGGCGAACTCGACGTCCGTGTGCACCTGGTTGTTGTCGTTCGTCCACGAGGCGAACGACACGACGTCGGCCTCCGTGATCGTGCGGCCGGGGGTGGAGAAGGTCTGTCCGGCGGCGAGGTCCTCGAGGTAGTGCGGCACGGCCCCATCCTCGCACCGCGTCCCCCACCTCCCGGTGGGGTCCGCGGTGCGTCCCCCACCTCCCGGTGCCGCACGCACCGCGGACCGCGTCCCCCACCTCCCCAGCGCCGGGCGCGTAGCCTCCGCGGCATGAGCGACGCTCCCTCCGACCACGACCTCGCCCCGTGGATCGCCGCACAGCGCTGGTACGCCGCCAAGGGAGGCGCCGGCCCGACGCTCCGCACGCTGTCGACCGACGACGACACCCGGTTGGTCCTCGACGACGCCGCGACCGGTGCGGTCCTGTACCAGGCGCCCGTCGTGCTCCGCGACGGCATCCTGACCGACGCAACGGCCGACCTCGAGTGGGTCCGTGGCCTCACCGCCCGCATCGACGCCGGCCCCGAGTCGCTCCGACCGATCGGCCCCGTGACCGCGGCGCGGGTGCTCTCCGGCGAGCAGTCGAACACCTCCGTGATCTGCGACACCGCGTCGGGCGAGCAGGTCATCGTCAAGGTGTTCCGCGTGCTCCACCACGGCGACAACCCCGACGTCACCACGCAGCTCGCGCTGTCGGCGGCCGGCAGTACCCGGGTGCCGGCGGTCTACGGCGCGCTCCGCGGCAGCTGGCCGGACTCCGGTCGGCCTGACGGCACCGCCACCGGGCACCTCGCCGTCGCCCAGGAGTTCCTCCCCGGCACCCGGGACGCCTGGCGGGTGGCCCTCGCCGACGCCCGTGCGGGAACGCCCTTCGCGGACGACGCGCGGCGGCTCGGTGCGGCGCTCGCCGAGGTGCACCGCACGCTCGCCGCCGTCCTGCCGACCACACCCGCGACGGACGACCGCCGCCGGGACGCCCTCGCCACGATGCATGCCCGCCTCGCTGCGGCCGAACGTGAGGCACCAGCGGTCGCCGAGCACGCCGACGCCGTCCGTGCCGTGTACGCACGGGCAGCCGAGGCCTCCTGGCCGGACCTGCAGCGCGTCCACGGGGACCTGCACCTCGGCCAGGTGCTCGCGGTGCCGGGCGAGCGCGGCTGGGTGTTCCTCGACTTCGAGGGTGAACCGCTCCGACCGCTCGCCGAGCGCTCCGTGCCCGACGTCCCGCTGCGCGACGTGGCGGGCATGCTGCGGTCGTTCGACTACGTGGCGGGCGCGCTCGCCCGGGACACGGACCCGGTGGACACCGGCGACTGGGCGCACGAGGCCCGGAACGCGTTCCTCACCGGCTACGAGCAGGCGATCGGCGGTGACCTCCACGCGCACCGCGAGGTCCTCGACGCCTTCGAGCTCGACAAGGCCGTCTACGAGGTCGTCTACGAGAGCCGTAACCGGCCGGACTGGGTGGACATCCCCCTGGCGGCCGTCGCGCGGCTCGCCGCGCGCAGCGCTGGCTGACAGTCCTGCCGCGCGCAGCGCTGGCTGACGGTCCTGCCGCGCGCAGCGCTCGCTGAGGCGACCCCGGACGGCCTGGAGGCCCGTGGCGACGCCGCCACGGGCCTCCAGGACGTCGTCCGGTCGAGTCAGTTGACCGGGCCGGTGTACTTCTCGCCAGGGCCCTTGCCCGGGGCGTCCGGGATCGAGGACGCCTCGCGGAACGCCAGCTGCACCGACCGCAGCCCGTCGCGCAGCGGTCGGGCGTGGTGGTCGCCGATCTCGGTCGCCGCGGCGGTGACCAGGCCGGCGAGTGCGGTGATGAGCTTCCGGGCCTCGTCGAGGTCGGTCTGCTCCTGCGGGTCGTCGGCCAGGCCGACCTTGACGGCGGCGGCGCTGAGCAGGTGCACCGCGACGGTGTTGATGAGCTCGACCGCCGGCACCTCCGCGATGTCACGCGCCTCGTCGGCTCCGGTGGGCTCGTTCGGCGGGGTGTCGGTCACGGTGCTCCTCTGCTAGACTCTGTCGCGGCAGATGCTGTCCGTGCGCCCTCGGGGGCTCGAACGGCGTCTTGCGAAAGAGGAGTCTCTCCCACCCGCGGCTGTGCACCACCAGGCTACCGGGTCCCCATCGCTCCGCCGGGCTCACGCAACTCGAGACCGGCAGGTCCTCCCGCAAGGGTCGACGTCGGGCGGGTGCAACGGGTTCCGATCCGTGCGTCAGACCTCCTCTCTCGTGCCGGCGTCCAGGGCAGCAGCCCCGGACGGCCAACCACCTGATTGAAGGAGCTCCGCATTCCCGATCCCCGTACCAACGACCGAATCCGCGTCCCCGAGGTCCGACTCGTCGGCCCCCAGGGCGAGCAGGTCGGCGTTGTCCCCATCGCCGTCGCACTGCGCCTCGCGCAGGAAGCCGAGCTGGATCTGGTCGAGGTCGCCCCGAACTCGAAGCCGCCCGTGGCCAAGATCATGGACTACGGCAAGTTCAAGTACGAGGCTGCGCAGAAGGCCAAGGAGGCTCGTCGCAACCAGGTGAACACGGACCTGAAGGAGGTCCGGTTCCGCCTGAAGATCGACAAGCACGACTACGAGACCAAGCGCAAGCGCGCCGAGGGCTTCCTCCTCGGTGGCGACAAGGTGAAGGCGATGATCCTCTTCCGCGGCCGCGAGCAGTCGCGTCCGGAGCAGGGTGTCCGACTCCTCCAGCGCTTCGCGGAGGAGATCGCCGAGTTCGGCGTCGTCGAGTCGCGTCCGACCCAGGACGGTCGCAACATGACGATGATCATCGCTCCGCTGAAGAACAAGTCCGACGTCAAGGGCGAGCAGAACGCCAAGCGTGCTGCGCAGAAGGCCGAACGTCGCGCGTCGGAGCACGCTGCCAAGACCGGCGAGGACTCCTCCGCCGCGTCGAGCTCGACGCAGCAGGCCGCCCCGGCCGAGTAGGTCCCACGACCGATCCCGCAACGCTGCGGCCCCCAACCCCATCCCACGGAAAGGCACCTCCATGCCCAAGCAGAAGACCCACTCCGGGTCGAAGAAGCGCTTCAAGGTCACCGGCAGCGGCAAGATCATGAAGCAGCAGGCCGGTATGCGTCACAACCTCGAGGTCAAGAGCGCGAAGCGCAAGGCCCGCCTCAACGAGGACCAGGTCCTCGCGAAGGCCGACGCGAAGAACGTCAAGAAGCTTCTCGGCCACTGAGCCGGCGGAACGTAAAGGAATAGATCAATGGCACGAGTAAAGAGGGCGGTCAACGCCGCCAAGAAGCGCCGCGTCGTTCTCGAGCGCGCCGAGGGCTACCGCGGTCAGCGTTCGCGTCTGTACCGCAAGGCCAAGGAGCAGGTCACCCACTCCCTCGTCTACGCGTACCGCGACCGTCACGCCAAGAAGGGCGAGTTCCGTCGCCTCTGGATCCAGCGCATCAACGCTGCGTCGCGCGCGAACGGCCTGACCTACAACCGCCTCATCCAGGGTCTGAACCTGGCCGGCGTCGAGGTCGACCGTCGCATCCTCGCGGACCTCGCGGTGAACAACCCCGACACGTTCGCGGCGCTCGTCGAGACCGCCAAGAAGGCCCTGCCGGCCGACACCTCGGCCCCGAAGGCCGCGTAGTCACGCCAGCTGCACCACGAAGCCCCCGTTCCGTCCGCGGAGCGGGGGCTTCGTGCGTTCCTAGACTGGTGCCCGTGAGCGATCTCCTCGAGAACCCGAAGGCCGGCCGTGTCCGCGCCGTGGCCGCCCTCGCCAAGAAGGACGTCCGCGCCGACACCGGACTGTTCCTGCTCGAGGGGCCGCAGGCTGTCCGGGAGGCGCTCGAGTACCGCCCGGAGCTCCTCCGCGAGCTCTACGTGACACCGACCGCGGCCGCGCGCTACGCGCTCGACGACGCGCCGGTGGACACCTGGTTCGTGACCGAGCAGGTGCTCGACACCATGGCGGACACGGTCACGCCGCAGGGGGTCGTCGCGGTCTGTCAGCAGTTCCCCACGTCGGTCCGGTCGGTCTTCCCGGACCCCGGTTCCGTCGACGCGGCTCCCGTCGACGCGGGTTCCTTCGACCCGGCGTCCGCCGACCCGTCGGGCGGCCTGGAGGCGCGTGGCGGCTCCGCCTCGGAGGGTTCGCTGCCGGGGCTGGTCGCGATCCTGGAGCAGGTGCGCGATCCCGGGAACGCCGGCACGATCATCCGCGCGGCCGACGCCGCCGGGGCGGACGCGGTGGTCCTGACCGGGCGCTCGGTGGACCCGTACAACCCGAAGGTCGTCCGCTCGACCACGGGCTCGCTGTTCCACGTGCCGGTCTCGGTGGGCGTGACGCTCGCCGACGCGGTCGCACGGGCGAAGGCGCTCGGCTACACGGTGCTCGCGGCGGACGTGTCGGGCGACGACCTCCCGGAGGTCCGGGCCGACGGCATGCTCGACGGGCCGACGGCATGGGTCTTCGGCAACGAGGCCCGCGGGCTGACCGACGAGGACCTCGCGCTCGTCGACCGAGCGGTCAAGGTGCCGATCTACGGGCAGGCGGAGTCGATGAACCTCGCCACCGCCGCCTCGGTGTGCCTGTACGAGAGCGCGTTCGCGCAGCGGGCGGCGGCTGCTTCCTCCACGGACGGCTGACCCCGGGGCCTCCTCCACCGTCCACCAGGTACAGGACGGCGGTATCCCATCGGCCGGTAGGCTTGGGCCTCGTGTCAGAACACCTCGAGATCAGCGAACCGGCCGTCGCCGCCGCCGTGGACGCCGCCCTCGCGGCCGTCCGGGCCACGACGACCGTCGCCGAGCTGAAGCAGGCCAGGGCCGAGCACACCGGCGAGCAGTCGCCGTTGGCACGGATGAACGCGTCGATGCGCAGCGTGCCGCCGGAGCAGAAGGCCGCGGCCGGCAAGCTCGTCGGGCAGGCCCGCGGCCGGGTGAACCAGGCGATCGCCGAGCAGGAGTCCGTCCTGGCCGAGGCCGAGGAGCGTGCGCGGCTCGAGTCCGAACGGGTCGACGTCACCGCGCTGCCGTCCCGCCGGGCGCCCGGGTCCCGGCACCCGCTGTCCCTCCTGAACGACGCCGTCGCGGACATCTTCGTGGGCATGGGGTGGGAGGTCGCGGAGGGCCCCGAGCTCGAGCACGAGTGGTTCAACTTCGACGCCCTCAACTTTGACCAGGACCACCCGGCACGCGCCATGGCCGACACCGTCTTCGTCGAGCCGGTCGAGCGTCACCTGCTCATGCGCACGCACACCTCGCCCGTGCAGGTCCGGTCGCTGCTCTCGCGCGACCTGCCCCTCTACGTCATCGCCCCCGGGCGTGTGTACCGGGCCGACGAGCTCGACGCCACGCACCTGCCGGTCTTCACCCAGGTCGAGGGCATCGCGATCGACAAGGGCCTGACGATGGCGCACCTGCGCGGCACGCTCGAGCACTTCGCGCGGCAGATGTTCGGTGCCGAGGCGCAGATCCGCCTCCGTCCGAACTACTTCCCGTTCACCGAGCCGAGCGCCGAGATGGACGTCTGGCAGCCGAACGCCAAGGGTGGCGCGCGGTGGGTCGAGTGGGGCGGCTGCGGCATGGTCAACCCGAACGTCCTGCGCGCCGCCGGCATCGACCCGGACGAGTACCAGGGCTTCGCGTTCGGCATGGGCATCGAGCGGACGCTGCAGTTCCGCAACGGCCTGAACGACATGCGTGACTTCCTCGAGGGCGACATCCGCTTCTCGCAGCAGTTCGGAACGGTGGTCTGATGCGCGTCCCACTCCGTTGGCTCGGTGAGTCGGTCGACCTCCCCGAAGACGCCACCCTCGAGCACGTCCACGCGGCGCTCGTGTCGGTGGGCTTCGAGGAAGAGGACGTCCACACCTACGACCTGACCGGCCCGATCGTGGTCGGCCGAGTGTTGTCGCTCGAGCCGGAGCCGCAGAAGAACGGCAAGACGATCAACTGGTGCCAGGTCGACGTCGGCGAGCCGGAGCCCCGCGGCATCGTCTGCGGCGCGCACAACTTCGTCGCCGGTGACCTCGTCGTCGTGACGCTCCCCGGCGCCGTGCTGCCCGGCCCGTTCCCGATCGCCGCCCGGAAGACGTACGGCCACGTGTCCGACGGCATGATCGCCTCGGCGCGCGAGCTCGGCCTCGGCGACGAGCACGACGGGATCCTCCGCTTCGCGGACCTCGGCATGGAGCCCGAGGTCGGCGCGGACGCCATCTCGCTGCTCGGCCTCGACGACGCCGCGGTCGAGATCAACGTCACGCCGGACCGCGGCTACGCGATGAGCATGCGCGGGGTCGCCCGCGAGTACGCGCACGCCACCGGCGCCTCGTTCCACGACCCGGTCGACCGCGTGACGCCCCGCACCGCAGAGGGCTTCCCGGTGACCATCGACGACCAGGCGCCGATCCGTGGCCGCCAGGGTGCGACGACCTTCGTCACCCGGGTCGTCCGGGGCATCGACCCGAGCGTGAAGACACCGGCGTGGATGGTGTCGCGCCTGGCGCTCGCCGGCGTGCGTTCGATCTCGCTCCCAGTCGACATCACCAACTACGTCATGTTCGAGCTCGGTCAGCCGCTCCACGGGTACGACCTCGCGAAGGTCGTCGGTGGCCTCGGCGTCCGCCGTGCGCACATGGGGGAGACCCTCGTCACGCTGGACGACGTCACCCGGAAGCTCGATCCGGAAGACCTCGTGATCACCGACGGCGAGGGCCCGGTCGGCCTCGCCGGCGTGATGGGTGGTGCCCGGACGGAGATCTCCGCCTCGACCACCGACGTCCTCATCGAGGCCGCCGTGTTCGACCAGGTCTCGATCGCCCGGACCGCCAGGCGGCACAAGCTCCCGAGCGAGGCGTCCCGTCGGTTCGAGCGCGGCGTCGACCCGCTCGTGTCCGAGGCAGCGGCCAACCGCGCCGTGGGACTCCTCGTCGAACTCGCCGGGGGCACCGCGGACCCGCTCGGCTCGACCCTCGTCGACACGGCACCCCGCCCGACCATCGCCATGCGGATCGCTCGCCCCGCCGAGCTGATCGGCGTCGAGTACACCGACGCCGAGGTCATCGACACGCTCCGCGCGATCGGCGCCACGGTCGAGGTCGACGGCGAGCTGCTGTCGGTCACGCCGCCCACGTGGCGCCCGGACCTCGGCGACGACACCACCCTGGTCGAGGAGATCGCACGGATCGTCGGCTACGGCCGCATCCCGAGCGTCCTCCCCGTCGCACCACCCGGACGCGGGCTCACCGTCCACCAGCAGGCTCGTCGTCGGGTCGCGAACGCCCTCGCCGCCGCCGGGCTGGTCGAGGTCGTCACCGCGCCGTTCGTGTCCGCCGCCACGCAGGACGCCTACCCGGGCATCGACGGCGACGGCGGCCCGAGCGTCGTCCTCGCGAACGCCCTCGACAGCGAGCAGAACCGGCTGCGACGCAGCGGCGTGCCCGCGCTCGTCGACGTCGCGCGGCGCAACGTGTCGCGCGGCCTCGTCGACGTCGCGGTGTACGAGACCTCGCGCGTCTTCCTCCCGGAGGACGGACACGAGCTCGGCACCGACGTCGTCCCCGCCGGTGCAGCCCTGCCCGACCGCGAGACCCTTGCCGCCCTCGACGCCTCCCTGCCGGCCCAGCCGTTCCACGTCTCGGCGCTCCTGACGGGCAACCGGGTCCCGAAGCAGCCGGGCACCGCGGCGGAGCCGTACGGCATCGCGGACGCGCTCGACGCCGCGCGCGAGGTCGCCTGGGCCGTCGGCGTGGAACTGACGGTGGCCCAGACGACCCACCCGTCCCTGCACCCGGGCCGCGCGGCGTCGCTCCTCGTCCGTGGCACCGTCGTCGGCGTCGCGGGCGAGCTGCTGCCGGAGCTGAGCGAGGCCGCGGTGCTGCCGCGCGTGGTCGCCGTGCTCGAGCTCGACCTCGACGCCCTCGTCGCGGCCGCGCCGGAGCTCGTGTCGGTCGCCCCGATCGAGTCGTACCCGGCGGCGACGCAGGACCTCTCGCTCGTGGTGGACGCGGACGTGGCGGCGGGTGACGTCCTCGACGCCGTCCGCTCTGGTGCCGGAGAGCTGTTGGAGTATGCTCGCCTCGTGGACGACTACCGGGGCACCGGCGTGAGCGAGGGACAGAAGTCCCTGACGTTCGCGCTGCGCTTCCGTGCCACGGACCGCACGCTGACCGCTGCCGAGGCCTCCGAGGCCCGTGACGGCGCTGTCCGACGTGCCGGCGAGCGATTCGGGGCGACCCTGCGCGACTGATCCCACAGGATCACCGCCCGGGGCCGCCGCCTCCGACTCTCTCGACGACCAGTCCGACCCAAAGGTGGAATCCCATGTCCGTATCCGTCGCCGTGGCGGGAGCCTCCGGCTACGCGGGCGGTGAGCTCCTGCGCGTGCTCTCCGCCCACCCCGAGTTCGAGGTCAGGACGGTGACGGCGTTCTCGAACGCCGGACAACCGCTCATCGCCACGCAGCCGCACCTCCGGTCGTTGGCGCACCTGACCCTCGTGGAGACGACGGCAGAGAACCTCCGCGGACACGACGTGGTGTTCCTCGCCCTCCCGCACGGGCAGTCCGGGGCGATCACCGCCGAGCTCGACGACGACACCCTCGTGGTCGACTGCGGGGCGGACCACCGGCTGACGGACCCGGCGGCGTGGGAGTCCTTCTACGGGGGCGACTGGTTCGGAGCATGGACCTACGGGCTCCCGGAACTCCTGCACGCCGCGCCCGCGCCGGGCTCCGCGGAGGAGTGGCGCGACGAGGAGGACATCGCCTCCCAGGGTCGGCAGCGGTCCGAGCTGGCCGGCACGAAGCGGATCGCGGTGCCGGGGTGCAACGTCACCGCCGTCACGCTCGGCATCCAGCCGGGCATCCAGGCCGGGCTCGTCGAGGCGGACGACATCGTCGCGGTGCTCGCGGTCGGGCCGAGCGGGGCCGGCAAGAAGCTCGCGACGACGTACCTCGCCTCCGAGATCATGGGGTCCGCGAGCGCCTACCAGGTCGGCGGCAAGCACCGGCACATCCCGGAGATCCAGCAGAACCTCCAGGTCGCCGGCGCCGCGGACGTCACGATCTCGTTCACGCCGGTGCTCGTCCCGATGTCGCGCGGGATCCTCGCGACCACGACCGCGAAGCTCGCACCAGGGGTGAGCGCCCGCGACGTCCGGCTGGCATGGGAGCAGGCCTACGCGGACGAGCCCTTCGTGCACCTCCTGCCCGAGGGCGAGTTCCCGCGCGTCGCCGACACGATCGGGGCGAACACGTGCCTGGTCGGCATCGCCGTCGACGAAGCCGCCGGCCGCGTGGTGGCCGTGAGCGCGCTCGACAACCTCGTGAAGGGCACCGCCGGGGCTGCGGTCCAGTCCACCAACATCGCCCTGGGTTTCCCCGAGACCCTCGGCCTCAGCGTGGACGGAGTCGCCCCGTGACCGAGACGAACCAGCCCGGGACGAGCCAGCCTGCCGGAGCCGAGCGGGGCCTCCGATCAGGGGTGACCGGCAAGGGGGTGACCGCAGCGGCGGGGTTCCGCGCCGCGGGCGTGACCGCCGGACTCAAGGCGAGCGGCAAGCCGGACGTGGCGCTCGTCGTCAACGACGGACCGGAGGCAGCGGTCGCCGCGGTCTTCACGAGCAACCGTGCACAGGCGCACCCCGTGATCTGGTCCCGCCAGGCCGTGGGTGACGGCACCGCCCGCGCAGTGGTCCTGAACTCGGGGGGTGCGAACTGCTTCACGGGTCCCTTCGGGTTCCAGACCACGCACATGACGGCGGAGGCCGTCGCCGCCGCGCTCGGGATCGGGGCCGGCGACGTCGTCGTGTGCTCGACGGGCCTCATCGGCGTCGGCGACCAGACCTTCCGCGACAACGTGCTGAAGGGCGTCGACCTCGCGACGGACGCCCTGTCCGCCGACGGCGGCGCCGACGCCGCCACGGCGATCATGACGACCGACACGAAGCCGAAGCAGTCCGTCGTGACCGAGGACGGCTGGACGGTCGGCGGCATGGCGAAGGGCGCGGGCATGCTCGCACCGGGCCTCGCGACGATGCTCGTCGTGATCACGACCGACGCACTGCTGTCCTCCGACGAGCTCGACCAGGCACTCCGCGCGGCCACCCGCGTGACGTTCGACCGTGTCGACTCCGACGGCTGCATGTCGACGAACGACACGGTCGTCCTGATGTCGTCGGGTGCGAGCGGGACGACGCCGGAGGTCGGCGACTTCCAGGAAGCCCTGACCGCGGTCTGTGCCGACCTCGCCAAGCAGCTGCAGCAGGACGCCGAGGGCGCGAGCCACGACATCGCCATCGAGGTCGTCGGTGCCGCGAGCGAGGACGACGCCGTGACCGTCGGCCGGAGCGTCGCACGGAACAACCTCTTCAAGGCGGCCGTGTTCGGCAACGACCCCAACTGGGGCAGGGTGCTGGCGGCGATCGGCACCACCGACGCCGACTTCGACCCGTACGCGGTCGACGTCAGCATGAACGGCGTCCGGGTGTGCCACGCGGGCGCGCCCGACGAGCCGAGCGACACCGTCGACCTGACCGGTCGCGAGACCCACGTGCTCATCGACCTCGGGGTGGGGCCGCACGCGGCGACGATCCTGACGAACGACCTGACGCACGACTACGTCCACGAGAACAGCGCGTACTCCAGCTGATGAGCGACCACGACCTCACCAAGGAAGAAGAGCACGAGCTCGCCGCCGTCAAGGCCGCGACGCTCATCGAGTCCCTGCCCTGGCTGAAGCGGTTCTCGGGCAAGGTCGTCGTCGTCAAGTTCGGCGGCAACGCGATGATCAACGAGGACCTCAAGCGGGCCTTCGCGGAGGACATGGTGTACCTGCGCTACGCGGGGCTGCACCCGGTCGTCGTGCACGGCGGTGGGCCGCAGATCTCGGCTGCGCTCAAGGAGCAGGGCATCGAGTCCGAGTTCCGGGGCGGGTACCGCGTCACCACGACCGAGGCGATCACGGTCGTCCGCGACGTCCTGGCCGGCGAGGTCAACCGCGAGATCGTCGAGCTGGTGAACGAGCACGGCGACGGGCTCGCGGTCGGCGTCTTCGGCGACGGCGGTTCGCTCTTCACCGGCGAGAAGAAGGGCGTCGTCGTCGACGGCGAGCACTTCGACCTCGGCCACGTGGGCGACATCACGCACGTCGATCCGTCCGGCGTGCTCGCCGCGATCGAGGCCGGCCGGATCCCGGTCGTCTCGAGCATCGCGATCGACGACGCCCACCCGGACCAAGCCCTGAACGTGAACGCCGACGCCGCCGCCGGTGCGCTCGCGATCGCACTCAAGGCCGCGAAGCTGATGATGCTGACCGACGTCCCGGGCCTGTACCGGAACTGGCCCGATCGCGACTCCATCGTCGACCTCATCGCGGTCGAGGAGCTCCGCGAGCTCCTGCCGTCGCTCGAGTCGGGGATGATCCCGAAGATGACCGCGTGCCTCGACGCCGTGGTCGGCGGCGTCGGCGGCGCGACCATCATCGACGGTCGGATCCCGCACTCGATCCTGCTCGAGGTCTTCACCCTCCGCGGCGCCGGCACCGAGGTCATCCCGGATCCGAGTCGACGCACCGAGAACCAGATGACCCACGCCGAGATCGGGCGCCGGGTCGCGGCGTCCGCGTCGTCGAGCGCGACGGACGACGGCACCACAACGTCCAGCGCCGCGGACCGCACCGCGGGCAAGCACGAAGCCACGACCGAGAAGGGGCACGAGCAGTGAGCACCGAGACGCAGACCCAGACCTGGAACGACCGGTTCGGGGCGTCGCTCATGCGATCCCTGACCCCGCCGAAGATCATGCTCGAGCGTGGTCAGGGCTGCCGGGTGTGGGACGTCGACGGCAACGAGTACCTCGACTTCCTCGCCGGCATCGCCGTGAACTCGCTCGGGCACGCGCACCCTGCGCTCGTGGAGGCCGTCGCCGACCAGGCGGCGAAGCTCGTGCACGTCTCCAACTACTTCGCGACGCCGCCGCAGCTGGAGCTCGCCGAACGCCTGAAGCGCATCACGGGTGCCGGTGACGCCGGTCGCGTGTACTTCGGCAACTCCGGCGCGGAGGCGAACGAGGCCGCGTTCAAGCTCGCTCGCCTGAACAAGGGCGCCGACGGGAGCAAGACCCGGATCCTCGCGCTGAAACAGGGGTTCCACGGCCGGACCATGGGCGCGCTCGCGCTCACCGGCAAGCCCGCGCTGCAGGAGGACTTCCTGCCGATGGTCCCCGGCGTCGAGCACGTCGACTCCACGGTCGAGGCGCTCGAGTCCGCGTTCGACGACCACGTCGCGGCGCTCATCCTCGAGCCGATCAAGGGCGAGGCCGGGGTGGTGGACCTGCCCGAGGGCTTCCTGCTCGCCGCACGTCGCCTGACCGAGGAGCACGGCGCGCTGCTCATCCTCGACGAGATCCAGACCGGGGTCGGCCGCACGGGCAACTGGTTCACCTACCAGGGGCACGGCTTCACCCCGGACGCGATCACCATCGCGAAGGGCATCGCCGGCGGCTTCCCGATCGGTGCCCTCGTCACGTTCGGCTGGGCGTCCGACCTGTTCTCGGCCGGCCAGCACGGGTCGACGTTCGGTGGCAACCCGCTCGGCACCCGTGTCGCGAACGCCGTCCTCGAGGAGATCGAGCGCGCCGACCTCGTCGCCGGAGCCGTGACGAAGGGCGAGCGGATCCGTGCGGGCATCGCCTCCATCGACTCGCCGCTCGTGCAGGAGGTGCGCGGCACCGGCCTGCTCATCGGCGTCGGCCTGACCGCGCCGGTCGGTCCCGCCGTCAACCAGGCCGCGCTCGAGCGGGGCCTCATCATCAACGCACCGAACGAGTCGAGCCTGCGCATCGCGCCCCCGCTCGTGGTGTCCGACACCGAGATCGACGAGTTCGTGTCGATCCTCGCCGAGAGCCTGGCGGCCGTCGCCAGCACCCAGGAGCCGTCCGCATGACCCGCCACTTCCTCCGCGACGACGACCTGAGCCAGGCCGAGCAGTCCGCGATCCTCGACCTCGCGGCGCAGATGAAGGCCGACCGCTGGGCCGCGAAGCCCCTCGCCGGGCCGCAGTCCGTCGCGGTCATCTTCGACAAGTCCTCCACCCGGACCCGGGTCTCGTTCCACGTCGGTATCTCCGACCTCGGCGGCAGCCCGCTCGTCATCACGACGGCGAACAGCCAGCTCGGCGGCAAGGAGACCCCGTCTGACACGGCGCGCGTGCTCGAGCGCATGGTGTCCGCGATCGTGTGGCGCACCTACGCCCAGTCCGGTCTCGAGGAGATGGCTGCGGGCACCCGGGTGCCCGTGGTGAACGCGCTGTCCGACGACTTCCACCCGTGCCAGCTCCTCGCCGACCTCCTCACCATCCGTGAGCACCGTGGGACGCTCGCGGGTCAGACCGTGGCGTTCGTCGGGGACGGCGCGAGCAACATGGCCCAGTCGTACCTGCTGGCCGGAGCGACCGCGGGCATGCACGTCCGCGTGGCCGCGCCGGAGTCCTTCGCACCCGCAGCGTCGGTCGTCTCGGACGCCGAGCAGCGCGCTGCCGTCACGGGCGGTTCGGTCCTCGTCGTCACCGACCCGGTCGCTGCCGTCGCCGGCGCGGACGTCGTCGTCACCGACACCTGGGTCTCGATGGGCAAGGAGGACGAGAAGCAGGCGCGGCTCGACACCTTCGCCGGCTACCGCGTGGACGACGCGCTGATGGCGCACGCCGTCGACGATGCCGTCTTCATGCACTGTCTGCCCGCCGACCGTGGCTTCGAGGTCACGGCCGAGGTCATCGACGGTCCGCGCAGCATCATCTGGGACGAGGCGGAGAACCGTCTCCACGCCCAGAAGGCCCTCCTCGCCTGGCTCCTGGCCGCGAACTCCGCCGGAGCGGCCGCGAACACGGCCGGAGCGGCCGCGAACACGGCCGAAGCGGCCGCGAACACGGCCGAAGCGGCCGCGAGCCCCACCAACTGACACCCCCACCCAAGGAGAAACCACATGGCAGACCGCGTCGTACTGGCGTACTCCGGAGGCCTCGACACCTCCGTCGGCATCGGCTGGCTCAAGGACGCCACCGGCAAGGACGTCGTCGCACTGGCGGTCGACGTCGGCCAGGGCGGCGAGGACATGGACGCCATCCGTCAGCGCGCGCTCGACTGCGGCGCGGTGGAGTCGGTCGTCGTGGACGCGAAGGACGAGTTCGCCGACGACTACCTGGTGCCCGCCCTCAAGGCGAACGCGCTGTACCAGAAGCGCTACCCGCTGGTGTCCGCGCTGAGCCGCCCGCTCATCGCGAAGCACCTCGCCCTCACCGCGAAGCAGCTCGGAGCCGACAGCGTCGCGCACGGCTGCACCGGCAAGGGCAACGACCAGGTCCGCTTCGAGGCCGCCGTCGCCGCCATCGCCCCCGACCTCACGAGCGTCGCCCCCGTCCGCGACCTCGCGCTCACCCGCGACAAGGCGATCGTCTACGCGAACGAGCACAACCTGCCGATCGAGCAGTCGAAGAAGTCGCCCTACTCGGTCGACCAGAACGTCTGGGGCCGCGCGGTCGAGACCGGCTTCCTCGAGGACCCGTGGAACGCGCCGATCGAGGACCTCTACTCGTACACGCAGGACCCGTCGGTCCCGCGCGACGCCGACGAGGTCACGATCACCTTCGAGCAGGGCGTCCCGGTCGCGATCGACGGCCAGCGCTTCAGCGTCCTCCGGATCGTGCAGGAGCTCAACGCCCTCGCCGGCAAGCACGGCGTCGGCCGCATCGACGTCGTCGAGGACCGCCTGGTCGGCATCAAGTCGCGCGAGGTGTACGAGGCTCCGGCCGCGATGGCGCTCATCGCCGCGCACGAGGAGCTCGAGAGCCTGACCCTCGAGCGCGACGTGAACCGCTACAAGCGCGGCATCGAGTCGGAGTGGGCCGACCTGGTCTACGACGGCCTGTGGTTCGGCGGCCTGAAGCGCAGCCTCGACGCGTTCATCGACCACACCCAGCAGCACGTGTCCGGCGACATCCGCCTGCAGCTGCACGGCGGCCGTGCGACGGTCACGGGCCGGAAGTCGGAGCAGAGCCTCTACGACTTCGACCTCGCGACCTACGACACCGGCGACACGTTCGACCAGTCGCTCTCGAAGGGCTTCATCGAGCTGTGGTCGCTGCCGTCGAAGATCTCGGCCCGGCGCGACGCCGCCAACTAGAGCACCCCGGTGGGACGGGACACGCCGGTCCCGTCCCACCACCGGCCGGCCCCGCCCCACCACCGCCGGCCGGTCCCGCCCCACCACCGGCCTGGAGGCACGACCCGACTCCGCCCCGCCGCCCGCGTCCGACCGACGGGGGCCCCGCACCACCCGCCACGACCAGCAGGACGACATGACCGACGCAGCCCCGCACGCCAAGACCGACGCCACCAACACCGGCGCCCTCTGGGGCGGCCGCTTCGCGGACGGCCCGAGCGCCGAGCTCGCCGCACTGTCGAAGTCGACGCACTTCGACTGGCAGCTCGCGCCGTACGACATCGCCGGCTCGCGCGCCCACGCACGGGCGCTGCACGCTGCGGGGTACCTGACCGAGGACGAGCTGGAGCGCATGCTCGCCGGCCTCGACCGCCTCGCCGACGCCCACGCGACCGGCGAGCTGCAGCCCGACGAATCCGACGAGGACGTCCACGGCGCGCTCGAACGCCTGCTCATCGCCGACCTCGGCCCGGAACTCGGCGGGAAGCTCCGCGCCGGCCGGAGCCGCAACGACCAGATCGCCACGCTCGGCCGCATGCACATGCTCGACCACGGTCGCCGCATCGGCCACCTCGTCATCGACCTCGTGGACGCGCTCAGCCAACAGGCGAACGAGCACCCCGGCGCGATCATGCCCGGTCGCACGCACCTGCAGCACGCGCAGCCGGTCCTCCTCGCACACCACCTGCTCGCCCACGCCTGGCCGCTCGTGCGCGACCTCGAGCGCCTGCGCGACTGGTCGGCCCGTGCGAGCGTGAGCCCGTACGGAGCCGGAGCCCTCGCGGGCAGCTCGCTCGGACTCGACCCGACGGCGATCGCCCACGAGCTCGGCTTCGCCCGGCCCGCCGAGAACTCGATCGACGCGACCGCCGGCCGTGACGTGGTGGCAGAGTTCGCGTTCGTCCTCGCGCAGATCGGCATCGATGTCTCGCGCCTGGCCGAAGAGATCATCCTCTGGAACACGAAGGAGTTCGGCTTCGTCCGGCTCCACGACGCGTTCTCGACCGGGTCGAGCATCATGCCGCAGAAGAAGAACCCGGACATCGCCGAGCTCGCTCGCGGCAAGTCCGGCCGCCTCCTCGGCAACCTCTCGGGCCTGCTCGCGACGTTCAAGGGCCTGCCGCTCGCGTACAACCGCGACCTGCAGGAGGACAAGGAACCCGTGTTCGACTCGGTCGAGCAACTCGAGGTCCTGCTCCCGGCGTTCACGGGCATGATCGCGACGCTGACGTTCGACACCGACCGGATGGCCGCGCTCGCACCGCAGGGGTTCTCGCTCGCGACCGACGTGGCCGAGTGGCTCGTCCGCCAGGGCGTGCCCTTCCGTGACGCCCACGAGGTCTCCGGCGCCCTCGTCCGGTACTGCGAGGAACGCGGCACGGAGCTCGACGACCCGACCGACGAGGAGTACCTCGCCGTCTCGGAGCACCTCACGCCCGAGGTCCGCTCGGTCCTCACGATCGGCGGCAGTGTCGCGTCCCGTGCCGGGGCCGGCGGTACCGCACCGGCCCGGGTCGCGGAGCAGCTCACGTCCCTGACCCAGCGCGTCCGCGAGCTGGCGGAGGGCGTGCCCTTCACCCGATGACCGATGTGCTGCGGGCGTTGCTCGCCGAGCCCGCTCCGACGTCAGCCCCGGCCCTGCTCGGCGCGACGATCGCCGGACGTGGCGTCGCGATCCGCATCACCGAGGTCGAGGCCTACCACGGCCCGACGGACCCGGGCTCGCACGGCCACCGCGGGATGACCCAGCGCAACCGCCACCTCTTCGGTCCACCGGGCACGCTCTACGCCTACCGCTCGTACGGCATCCACACGTGCGTCAACGTGGTCAGCGGCGCCGAGGGCACGTCGGCCGGGACGCTCCTCCGCGGCGGCGAGGTCGTGGCGGGCACGGCCGTGGCCCGTGAGCGCCGCGGCGCACGACCCGCCGACGTCGCGCTCGCCCGCGGACCGGGCAACCTCGGCGTCGCGCTCGGCGCCGTGCTCGGCACGGACGACGGCACGTCGCTCCTCGACGGATCGGGACCGTTCGTGCTCACCCTGGCACCCGGCCTGGAGGCGCGGCTCGCCGCCGCCCCGCCGGCTGCGGTCGTCGACGACCTCCTCGCGGAGACGGACGCCGCAGGCGTGCCCCGCATCTCGCGGGGACCGCGCACCGGCGTCGGTGGCGTCGCCGGCGGCGCGCGCTTCCCCTGGCGGTTCTGGCTGACGGCTGACCCGACGGTCTCGACGTACCGACGGCACAAGGGTGCCATCGACTAGCGGACCCGGCCCGCGCCTCCCGGCCGCTACGATTGCCGGGTGTCCAGTGATACCGCGCTCGATGTCCTGACGCGCCAGCAGAACGACCCCACCTTCGCCTCGGTGTGGGACGAACTGCGCTGGCGTGGTCTGGTGCACGTCTCGACCGACGAGACGGCACTCAAGGAGGCCCTCGACGGCGAGCCGATCACGTACTACTGCGGCTTCGACCCGACCGCACCGTCACTGCACTGCGGCAACCTGCTGCAGCTGCTGACCCTTCGGCGGATCCAGCTCGCCGGGCACAAGCCGTTGGCGCTGGTGGGCGGGTCGACCGGTCTGATCGGCGATCCGCGCCCGACCGCGGAGCGCACGCTGAACACCCCGGAGACCGTCGCCGACTGGGTCGAGCGCCTGCGCGCACAGGTGTCACGCTTCCTGAGTCCGGACGGTGACAACGGCGTCCGCCTGGTGAACAACCTCGACTGGACCGCGCCGCTCTCCGCCATCGACTTCCTGCGCGACATCGGCAAGTACTTCCGCGTGAACTCGATGCTCAAGAAGGACGCCGTCGCGGCGCGGCTGAACTCCGACGCCGGGATCAGCTACACCGAGTTCAGCTACCAGATCCTCCAGGGGCTCGACTACCGCGAGCTGTTCCTGCAGTACGGGTGCACGCTGCAGACCGGTGGGTCCGACCAGTGGGGCAACCTGACCTCGGGGACGGAGTTGATCCGACGCACCGAGGGGGCCACGGTCCACGCGCTCGGGACGCCCCTGATCGTGAACTCCGACGGCACGAAGTTCGGCAAGAGCGAGGGCAACGCGATCTGGCTCGACCCGGAGATGACCTCGCCGTACGCGTTCTACCAGTTCTGGCTCAACACCTCGGACGCCGACGTCGTCGAACGGCTGCGCCAGTTCACGTTCCTGTCGCGGGCGGAGATCGAGCGGCTCGAGCAGGCCGTCGCCGACGAACCGTTCCGCAGGGAGGCCCAGCGCGCCCTGGCCTTCGAGGTCACCGCGGTGGTCCACGGGGTCGAGGCGACGCAGGCTTCGATCGACGCGGCCGCAGCGCTGTTCGGCAACGGAGACCTCGGCTCGCTCGACGAGCACACCCTCCGGTCCGCGATCGCCGAGCTCCCGGGGTCGACCACGCTGCCCGGGGATGCCGACGTGGCGAAGGCCCTCGTCGAGACCGAGCTCGTCAAGTCCCTCGGAGAGGCCCGCCGTGCGATCGACCAGGGCGGCGTGTACGTGAACAACGCCCGGGCCGAGGACGCCTCCGCGCGCCTGGCAGACCTCGCGCTGCCCGGGGGAGTGGTCGTGCTCCGACGCGGCAAGAAGACCCTCGCCGGCGTGACGATCGCCTGATCGACGCCGACACCCGACGCCCGGTTCCCCCTCGTGGGAGCCGGGCGTCGCTGCGTTCCGGGCCGGTGTTGCAGAACGCGACACGCCCGGGAGGTGCGACCGGTTGGCGCTCCCGCCGGTCCGCACGTAGAGTTCTTACTCGTCACCCCAAAGGTGCGGCGGAGCGGCTGGAGCGAAAGCCCAGAGCCTGCCGGCCTCAAGCGGGACCATCCTCCACTGAAGTTCAGAATCGGCCTTGCGCTGGATTGCTTCGACGCCTAGGATGACTACTCCACCGGTTCTCTCCCGACAGGGATGAGCCACTGGACCTCCTGGTCCGACGACACACCGGTGGTCAAACCAAGATCGAAAGCCTCTCTGGCGAAGCCTCGTGTTCGGGGTGGAGTGGGGAGTGCGTCTGGTCCTTGAGAACTCAACAGCGTGCACATTGTCAATGCCAATTTATTGACCCCGTGCGTGATCAGCTTCGGCTGTGATCGTCGGAGACAATTCCTTTTGGATTGAAGATTGTCAGTAGACAGTCAACAGTCAAGATCAACTCGGCTGTGTTCTTCGGAGCATGGTTGGTAATTTTTTTACGGAGAGTTTGATCCTGGCTCAGGACGAACGCTGGCGGCGTGCTTAACACATGCAAGTCGAACGATGAAGCCCAGCTTGCTGGGTGGATTAGTGGCGAACGGGTGAGTAACACGTGAGTAACCTGCCCCTGACTCTGGGATAAGCGTTGGAAACGACGTCTAATACTGGATATGACTACTGGTCGCATGGCCTGGTGGTGGAAAGATTTTTTGGTTGGGGATGGACTCGCGGCCTATCAGCTTGTTGGTGAGGTAATGGCTCACCAAGGCGACGACGGGTAGCCGGCCTGAGAGGGTGACCGGCCACACTGGGACTGAGACACGGCCCAGACTCCTACGGGAGGCAGCAGTGGGGAATATTGCACAATGGGCGAAAGCCTGATGCAGCAACGCCGCGTGAGGGATGACGGCCTTCGGGTTGTAAACCTCTTTTAGTAGGGAAGAAGCGAAAGTGACGGTACCTGCAGAAAAAGCACCGGCTAACTACGTGCCAGCAGCCGCGGTAATACGTAGGGTGCAAGCGTTGTCCGGAATTATTGGGCGTAAAGAGCTCGTAGGCGGTTTGTCGCGTCTGCTGTGAAATCCCGAGGCTCAACCTCGGGCTTGCAGTGGGTACGGGCAGACTAGAGTGCGGTAGGGGAGATTGGAATTCCTGGTGTAGCGGTGGAATGCGCAGATATCAGGAGGAACACCGATGGCGAAGGCAGATCTCTGGGCCGTAACTGACGCTGAGGAGCGAAAGCGTGGGGAGCGAACAGGATTAGATACCCTGGTAGTCCACGCCGTAAACGTTGGGCGCTAGATGTAGGGACCTTTCCACGGTTTCTGTGTCGTAGCTAACGCATTAAGCGCCCCGCCTGGGGAGTACGGCCGCAAGGCTAAAACTCAAAGGAATTGACGGGGGCCCGCACAAGCGGCGGAGCATGCGGATTAATTCGATGCAACGCGAAGAACCTTACCAAGGCTTGACATACACCGGAAACGGCCAGAGATGGTCGCCCCCTTGTGGTCGGTGTACAGGTGGTGCATGGTTGTCGTCAGCTCGTGTCGTGAGATGTTGGGTTAAGTCCCGCAACGAGCGCAACCCTCGTTCTATGTTGCCAGCGCGTTATGGCGGGGACTCATAGGAGACTGCCGGGGTCAACTCGGAGGAAGGTGGGGATGACGTCAAATCATCATGCCCCTTATGTCTTGGGCTTCACGCATGCTACAATGGCCGGTACAAAGGGCTGCGATACCGTAAGGTGGAGCGAATCCCAAAAAGCCGGTCTCAGTTCGGATTGAGGTCTGCAACTCGACCTCATGAAGTCGGAGTCGCTAGTAATCGCAGATCAGCAACGCTGCGGTGAATACGTTCCCGGGCCTTGTACACACCGCCCGTCAAGTCATGAAAGTCGGTAACACCCGAAGCCGGTGGCCTAACCCTTGTGGAAGGAGCCGTCGAAGGTGGGATCGGTGATTAGGACTAAGTCGTAACAAGGTAGCCGTACCGGAAGGTGCGGCTGGATCACCTCCTTTCTAAGGAGCATCTGACCACTGTGTTGATTCAACGCAGGCTGGTTCAGGCGCCGATGCAACCCGAGTGTGGTTGCCGGTAGCTCATGGGTGGAACATTGACAGTGCAGTCGTCGGCGCGTCTGCCGACCCTAGTACGGCTGGTCCTTCGGGGCTGGTCGGGAACGGGTTGGTGGGAAGCGCAGGTGGCTGGTGCACGTTGTTGGGTCCTGAGGGACCAGGCTTCCCATGCCTCATCCGGTGTTTGCTGGTGGGTGTGGGGGTTGAGCCGTGACAGTCGGTTCCCTGTATGGGGTGGCTGGGTGTTGCTGGTTCTTCGGTGGGCCACATGAAGCGAGCGGGTTGTCTGCTCGGGGAGTGTGGTGCCGATCGTATGTTGAGAACTACACAGTGGACGCGAGCATCTTAGATCGCTCGTGACGATGACGAGGCTTTCGGGCTGATGTTGTTGTTCGAGTCGATCGCAATTTTAATCTTTGTGGTCAAGTTTCTAAGAGCAAACGGTGGATGCCTTGGCATCTGGAGCCGAAGAAGGACGTAGAAATCTGCGATAAGCCTCGGGGAGCTGATAATCGAGCTGTGAGCCGAGGATTTCCGAATGGGGAAACCCCGCCAGGCGACTTGTCGACCTGGTGACTCCCGCCTGAATATATAGGGCGGGTAGAGGGAACGTGGGGAAGTGAAACATCTCAGTACCCACAGGAAGAGAAAACAACATGTGATTCCGTGAGTAGTGGCGAGCGAAAGCGGATGAGGCTAAACCGATCATGTGTGATAGCCGGCGGGCGTTGCATGGTCGGGGTTGTGGGACACGTCGCTCAGTTCTGCCGGACTGGGGCGGTTACAGCGCATCATAGTCGAACCGGTTTGAAAGCCGGGCCGTAGTGGGTGCCAGCCCCGTAGACGAAATGGTGTTATGGCCGGATGTGTATCCCAAGTAGCACGGGGCCCGAGAAATCCCGTGTGAATCTGTCAGGACCACCTGATAAGCCTAAATACTCCCAGATGACCGATAGCGGACAAGTACCGTGAGGGAAAGGTGAAAAGTACCCCGGGAGGGGAGTGAAATAGTACCTGAAACCGTTTGCTTACAAACCGTCGGAGCCTCCTTGTAGGGGTGACGGCGTGCCTTTTGAAGAATGAGCCTGCGAGTTAGTGATATGTGGCGAGGTTAACCCGTGTGGGGTAGCCGTAGCGAAAGCGAGTCTGAATAGGGCGGTTCAGTCGCATGTCCTAGACCCGAAGCGAAGTGATCTATCCATGGCCAGGTTGAAGCGACGGTAAGACGTCGTGGAGGACCGAACCCACTTCAGTTGAAAATGGAGGGGATGAGCTGTGGATAGGGGTGAAAGGCCAATCAAACTTCGTGATAGCTGGTTCTCTCCGAAATGCATTTAGGTGCAGCGTTGCGTGTTTCTCGCCGGAGGTAGAGCTACTGGATGGCCGATGGGCCTCAACAGGTTACTGACGTCAGCCAAACTCCGAATGCCGGTGAGTGAGAGCGCAGCAGTGAGACGGTGGGGGATAAGCTTCATCGTCGAGAGGGAAACAACCCAGACTACCAACTAAGGCCCCTAAGCGTGTGCTAAGTGGGAAAGGATGTGGAGTTGCACAGACAACCAGGAGGTTGGCTTAGAAGCAGCCACCCTTGAAAGAGTGCGTAATAGCTCACTGGTCAAGTGATTCCGCGCCGACAATGTAACGGGGCTCAAGCACACCGCCGAAGTTGTAGATTTCGCACACTCGATAAGCCTTCGTGGTTCAGTCGTGCGGAGTGGTAGGAGAGCGTCGTGTGGCGAGTGAAGCGGCGGAGGAATCCAGCCGTGGACGCTACACGAGTGAGAATGCAGGCATGAGTAGCGAAAGACGGGTGAGAAACCCGTCCTCCGAAAGACCAAGGGTTCCAGGGCCAGGTTAATCCGCCCTGGGTAAGTCGGGACCTAAGGCGAGGCCGACAGGCGTAGTCGATGGACAACGGGTTGATATTCCCGTACCGGCGAACAACCGCCCAAGCTAATCCAGTGGTGCTAAGAGTCCTAACCCGGACCAGCGGATCCCTTCGGGGTGATGCGGGCCGGTCTAACGCTCGACCCCATGCTGGTGCGGCTAGCGTATGAACAGGTGTGACGCAGGAAGGTAGCTGAGCCAGGCGATGGTATCCGTAAGGTGAACCTGGTGTAAGGATGTAGGGCTGACGATAGGCAAATCCGTCGTCTGCATGCCTGAGATCCGACGCGTACCCGTTTTGGGGAAATCAGTGATCCTATGCTGCCGAGAAAAGCATCGACGCGAGGTTGCAGCCGCCCGTACCCGAAACCGACTCAGGTGGTCAGGTAGAGAATACCAAGGAGATCGAGAGAATCGTGGTTAAGGAACTCGGCAAAATGCCCCCGTAACTTCGGGAGAAGGGGGGCCGGAACCGTGACCGGACTTGCTCCGTGAGCGGTGAAGGCCGCAGAGACCAGTGGGAAGCGACTGTTTACTAAAAACACAGGTCCGTGCGAAGTCGCAAGACGATGTATACGGACTGACGCCTGCCCGGTGCTGGAAGGTTAAGAGGAAGGGTTAGCCTTTGGGCGAAGCTCTGAATTTAAGCCCCAGTAAACGGCGGTGGTAACTATAACCATCCTAAGGTAGCGAAATTCCTTGTCGGGTAAGTTCCGACCTGCACGAATGGCGTAACGACTTCCCAGCTGTCTCAACCGCGAACTCGGCGAAATTGCACTACGAGTAAAGATGCTCGTTACGCGCAGCAGGACGGAAAGACCCCGTGACCTTTACTACAGCTTGGTATTGGTGTTCGGTGTGGCTTGTGTAGGATAGGTGGGAGACTGTGAAGCGGGCACGCTAGTGTTCGTGGAGTCATTGTTGAAATACCACTCTGGTCACTCTGGATGTCTAACGTAGGACCCTGATCGGGTTCATGGACAGTGCCTGGTGGGTAGTTTAACTGGGGCGGTTGCCTCCCAAAGAGTAACGGAGGCGCCCAAAGGTTCCCTCAACCTGGTTGGCAATCAGGTGGCGAGTGTAAGTGCACAAGGGAGCTTGACTGTGAGACTGACAGGTCGAGCAGGGACGAAAGTCGGGACTAGTGATCCGGCAGTGGCTTGTGGAAGCGCTGTCGCTCAACGGATAAAAGGTACCTCGGGGATAACAGGCTGATCTTGCCCAAGAGTCCATATCGACGGCATGGTTTGGCACCTCGATGTCGGCTCGTCGCATCCTGGGGCTGGAGTAGGTCCCAAGGGTTGGGCTGTTCGCCCATTAAAGCGGTACGCGAGCTGGGTTTAGAACGTCGTGAGACAGTTCGGTCCCTATCCGCTGCGCGCGTTGGAAATTTGAGAAGATCTATCCCTAGTACGAGAGGACCGGGATGGACGAACCTCTGGTGTGTCAGTTGTTCTGCCAAGGGCACCGCTGATTAGCTACGTTCGGACCGGATAACCGCTGAAAGCATCTAAGCGGGAAGCCGTCTTCGAGATGAGATTTCCATGCACCTTGAGTGTGAGAGGCTCCCAGCAGACTACTGGGTTGATAGGCCGGATGTGGAAGCGGGGACCAACGACCCGTGGAGCTGACCGGTACTAATAAGCCGAAGACTTGACAACACACTGATTTCCCACACCTTCACGGGTGTGGGGCTCGCGTCCACTTTGTGGTTCCCGACAGACGATCGGGAACACGAAACTGAACACCGCGCTGTGCTCGATACGGGCACCCGCGGAACAGCTTTCGAGATTTCCCTTGATTGGGTCGAGAGTGTTCCGGTGGTCATAGCGAGAGGGAAACGCCCGGTCACATTCCGAACCCGGAAGCTAAGCCTCTCAGCGCCGATGGTACTGCAAGGGGGACCTTGTGGGAGAGTAGGACGCCGCCGGACTTATTTTGCAAGAAGACGTGGCCATCGGCCCTCCGTCGAGAGTTGGGGAAACCCAACGCTCGGCCGGGGCCGGTGGCCATTTCTGTTTGTGGTGGTCGCTCGCCTCGACGCGCGGCGCGGTTCGTGATGGACTGGGCGTGTGTCGTGATCGAGGCCGGCACGCAACGACAACGACACAGCGGACGACAGCTCGGGTGACCGGGCGCGCAGACGAGGAGCGACGGTGGCGAACGACGACGAACAGCGACGAGACGGCGAGGGCCGGTCGGGCCGCCCGCGTCGGGATGGAGACCGCGGCCCGCGTCGTGATGGCGGCCAAGGTGGTCGCTGGTCGTCCGGGCCGCGCGACTTCGAGCGTCGTGAAGGTGATCGTCGTGGTGACGGGGCTCGTCGCGAGGGTGGTCGTCCGTTCCGCGACGGTTCCCAACGTGGCGACCGACCCGCGTGGCGCGGCGATCGTCCCGACAGCGGGCGCCCGGCCCGCGGTGACGGTCCGCGCGGTGCGGATCGTTCGGCGCGTGACGGTGTTCGTCCGTTCCGCGGTGGCGCCGATCGTCCGCGGCGTGATGGCGACCGTCCGTTCCGGTCAGATCGCCCGGCCCGTGATGGTGATCGCCCGTTCCGCGGTGGCGCCGATCGTCCGCGGCGTGATGGCGACCGTCCGTTCCGGTCGGGTCGTCCTGCACGTGATGGTGACCGCCCGTACCGGTCGGATCGTCCGGCGCGTGATGGTGACCGTCCGTACCGTTCTGACCGTCCGGCGCGTGATGGTGACCGTCCGTACCGCTCTGACCGTCCGGCGCGGGATGGTGATCGCCCGTTCCGCGGTGGCGCCGATCGTCCGCGTCGTGACGGTGATCGTCCGTTCCGGTCGGATCGTCCTGCGCGCGATGGGGATCGTCCGTTCCGGTCTGATCGTCCTGCGCGGGATGGCGACCGTCCGTACCGTGGTGGCGCGGACCGCCCTCGACGGGATGGGGATCGGTCGTACCGGTCGGATCGTCCTGCGCGTGACGGCGACCGTCCGTACCGTTCCGATGGAGCGGCGCGCGACGGCGGTCGTGCCGAGCGCCGCGACGGCAACCGGCCGTTCCGCGGAGACGCCGACCGTTCGCGTCGTGACGGTGGCGACGAGCGTCGTCGCTTCGGTGACGGCTCCCGTCATGCCGGTGCGCGTTTCGGTGAGGCCGCCCGGGACGACTGGGAGGACCGCGACCCCTACGGCACGAAGTCGATCCGGCCCCGCCACGACGACCCGGAGATCCCGGACGGCGTGCAGGCGCGCGACCTCGACCCTGCTGCCCGCGCGGAACTGAAGACCCTCAGCAAGGACAACGCCGACTGGGTGGCGAAGCACCTCGTCTCGGCGGCGCTCCTCGTGGACGTCGACCCCGAGACGGCGAACCAGCACGCGCTGAGCGCTGCGCGTCGCGCCGGTCGCGTGGCCGTGGTCCGGGAGACCGCTGCGATCACCGCGTACCGCCTCGGCGACTTCGCCACGGCGCTGCGTGAACTGCGGACCTACCGGCGCATCGCCGGCAAGAACGACCAGCTGCCGATGATGGTCGATTGCGAGCGCGGCCTCGGCCGGCCCGAGCGTGCGCTCGAGCTCGGTCGTTCGGTCGATCGTGCCGCCCTCGACACCCCCGTCCAGGTCGAGCTCGCCATCGCGATGTCCGGTGCGCGTCTCGACCTCGGCAATCCACAGGCGGCGCTCGGTGAGCTGGAGATTCCACAGCTCGACCCCTCCACTGCCTACAGCTGGTCCCCGGCGCTCTACAGTGCTTACGCGGCCACGCTCGAGGAGCTGGGTCGCCAGGACGAGGCCGACGAGTGGTGGGCCCGTGTCGATCACGCGACCGCGGCGCTGGCCGAGGCCGCTGATGAGGATGCTTGGGAGACGGTTGATGTGGTCGAGGAAGCGATCGAGGACGAAGGACACCGAGGGGACGACGCCGAGCAGCTCGACGAGCCCGCAGTCGAGCAGGACGCCGACGACGAACTCGAGCCTGCCGACGAGCCCGCGCCCCTCGACGAACCCGGCCCCGCCGACGAGCCCGGAGAGATCGACGACGACAACCCCGTCGACGTCGACGGCTCCGCAGCCGACTGACGCGCCTGCGCAGTCGTTTGGCGTGTCGGCGCAGCCGTCCGACGCTCCGGTCCCGCCGACACACGGCGTCGACCTCGTCCTGACGGACCTCGACGGTGTTGTGTACCGCGGACGCAACGCGATCCCGCACGCCGTCGAGTCCCTCACACGAGCGTCGCTCGGCGCCCGCGTCGGCTACATCACGAACAACGCGTCCCGCCGTCCGGTGGACGTGGCCGACCACCTCGAGGCATTCGGCCTCGAGGTGCGCGCGGACGACGTGGTGACCTCCTCGCAGGCCGGCGTGCGGTTGCTGTCGACGCTCGTGCCGGCCGGGTCCACGGTCCTGGTGACCGGCGGGCTCGGTCTCACGAGCATCGTCGAGGAAGCCGGCTTCACGGTCACGAACAGCGCCGAGGACTCCCCGGCGGCGGTCATCCAGGGCTTCTCACCCGACCTCGGATGGAAGGAACTCGCGGAGGCGTCCTTCGCCCTCGCCGACCCGGACGTGCCGTGGGTGGCCACGAACATGGACTGGTCGATCCCGGTCGAGCGTGGGATCGCGCCCGGCAACGGCACCCTCGTGTCGGCCGTGCACCAGGCGGTCGGCCGCATGCCGGTCGTCGCGGGCAAGCCCGAACGCCCGATCTTCGACGCGGCACTCGCCCGCTTCGGCGGTGAGCACCCGCTGTTCATCGGCGACCGACTCGACACCGACATCAAGGGGGCGAACGACGCCGGCATCCCGAGCGTCCTCGTCCTGACGGGGATCGACCAGGCGAAGCAGGTCCTCGCGGCCGATCCGAAGTCGCGCCCGACCTTCATCCTCGGTGACCTCCGCGGCCTGTCGACCCCGTACCCGGTGGCGGTCCGGCGCGAGGACGAGGACGGCACCCGCTACGTCACGGTCGGCGACTCAACGGTCGCGATGCGCGGGCACGTCGTCCGGGTGCTCGACGCCGGTGACGACCTCGACCGACTGCGCGCGGGTGCGACGATCATCTGGGAGTCCGGCCTGGCCATCTACGGTCTGGACGTGGACCCGAAGCTGTACGGCGGCGAGTAGCGTGACGGACGTGCCGAACGAGGACCGCCCGACGCCGCCGCAGCCCGGCGTCGTCCCGGCGCGTCCGAAGCCGGGCGGTGTTCCCGGTGGTCCCGTGTCCGGTCAGGACCACGACGACTTCGCGGCGCGGACCGCAGCGGCCGAGGCCCTCGACCTCGCGGACCGGGCAGACGCCTTCTCGGCACTGCACGACGAACTCCGGACCCGACTCGAGAGCGGCGGCACGGCGAGTGCCTGAGTCCGCCGGAGCACCCGAGGGCGCTCGCGGCGGTCCCGTCCGTCTCGATGCGCTCGTCGCCGAACGCGGACTCGCGCGGTCACGCACAGCGGCGGCGAAGCTCATCCAGGACGGGCGCGTCACCGTCGCCGGGATCACGATCGTCAAGCCGTCGCACCCGACTCGAGCGGACGCGGCGATCGTCGTCGACGCCGGCGACGAGTGGGTCTCGCGTGCTGCGGTGAAGCTCGTCGGCGCCCTCGACGCCTTCGGCATCGACCCGACCGGTCGCGTGGCGCTCGACGTCGGCGCGAGCACGGGCGGCTTCACGCAGGTGCTCCTGGCCCGCGGTGCCCGTCGGGTCGTCGCGCTCGACGTCGGCCACGGGCAGCTCGACCCCGTGGTCGCCCTCGACGACCGCGTCGCCGTGGTCGAAGGGTGCAACGCGCGCAACCTCACGGCCGAGTCGTACGCCGCGCTCGATCCGGCAGCAGCCGAGACGTCGCTGGTGGTCGGCGATCTGTCGTTCATCTCCCTCCGGATCGTGCTGCCCGTGCTCGCCTCCGCGGTGCCGTCCGACGACTTCGTCCTCCTGGTGAAGCCGCAGTTCGAGGTCGGCCGCGGCGGGGTCCGCGAGGGCATCGTGCGTGACCCAGGGCTCCGCAACGACGCACTGATGAACGTGCTGTGGTCGGCATGGGACGCGGGGCTCGGCACCTCCGGACTCGCGTCCTCGCCCATCGTCGGCACGCACGGGAACCACGAGTACCTCGCGCGCTTCCAGCGTGGTGTCGAAACCAATCCGACAGAATGGATCGACCGGGCGACGAGCCTGGCGGAAGGGGTGGCATGAGCGACGAACGGCACATCCTGCTCGTCTCGCACACCGGGCGGCAAGACTCCATCGACGCCGCGGTCGAGGTCTGCGACATCCTGCACGCCGCAGGGGTGACCCCGGTGATGCCATTCGACGAGTACGCCGACGTCCGGCGGGCGGAAGCGTCCGTGGGCAAGGTCGACATCCTCGGGGTCGACGTCCAGGCGGACCAGCTCGAGATCGTCATCGTGCTCGGCGGCGACGGGACGATCCTCCGCGCGGCGGAGCTCGTCCGAGGGACCCGCGCGGCGCTCGTCGGCGTGAACCTCGGCCACGTCGGGTTCCTCGCCGAGAGCGAGCGCCCCGACCTCGAGGAGACCGTCCAGCGCACGCTGCGTGGTGAGTACCACGTCGAGGAGCGCGTGGCCCTGCAGGTCGACGTCGTGGTCGGACAGGAGACCGTGTACTCGTCGTGGGCACTCAACGAGGCCACCATCGAGAAGGCCTCGCGCGAACGCATGCTCGAGGTCGTCACCGAGGTCGACGGTCGCCCCCTGTCGTCCTTCGGTTGTGACGGGGTGGTCGTCTCGACCCCGACCGGGTCCACGGCGTACTCGTTCTCCGGCGGTGGGCCGATCGTGTGGCCCGACGTCGACGCGATCCTCATGGTGCCGCTCAGCGCACACGCGCTGTTCTCCCGCCCGATCGTCGTCGGCCCTGACTGCACGCTCGCGGTCGAGGTGCTCCGTCGGACGAGCGGCGTCGGCGTGCTGTGGTGCGACGGACGGCGGGCGCACGACCTGCCGCCGGGCGCACGGGTCGAGGTGCACCGGTCGTCCGAGCCCGTCCGGGTGGCGCGGCTCAAGGACGCCCCGTTCACCGACCGGCTGGTGGCGAAGTTCCGCCTGCCCGTCACCGGGTGGCGCGGACCGCAGCGAGACGACGAGGTCGATCAGTGATCGAGGAGATCTCGATCGCCGACCTCGGGGTCATCGGCGAAGCCACGCTCGAACTCGGTCCGGGCTTCACCGTCGTGACCGGGGAGACCGGTGCGGGCAAGACGATGATCGTCACCGCGCTCGGTCTCCTGCTCGGAGCGCGCGCGGACGCCGGTGCCGTCCGCCGCGGCGCATCCTCGGCCGTCGTCGAGGGGCGCTGGCACGTGCCCGACCACGACGCCGTCGCCGAGCGCGTCGAGGACGCCGGGGGAGCGGTCGAGGACGGCGAGCTGATCCTCACCCGTACCGTGTCTGCAGAGGGCCGCAGCCGCGCGACGGTCGGCGGTCGCAGCGCGCCGGTCGCGGTGCTCGGCGAGCTCGCCGACCAGCTCGTCACCGTGCACGGGCAGTCCGACCAGATCCGGCTCACGTCGGCCGCGGCGCAGCGAGCTGCCCTCGACGGCTTCGGTGGAACGAAGCTGCAGAAGGCGTTCGACGCCTACGTCGCCGCGTACGACAGGTGGCAGCAGCACGCCGGCGAGCTCGAGACGCTCACACGCGACCGGGACGACCGCATCGCCGAAGCGGAGCGGATCCGCGCGGCCTCGGACGAGATCGAGGCCGCCGACCCCCAGCCGGGCGAAGACGTCGAACTCGCCGAACGCGCCGAACGGCTCGGCAACCTCGAGGAGCTGCGGCTGTCCGCCGGGCTCGCGCACGAAGCGCTGTCGAGCGAGTCGCTCGAGGGCGCTCCGGACGTCGTCGGTCTCGTCGAGTCGGCCCGCCGCGCGATCGAACGAGTCGCGGGCTCGGACGCCGCACTGCAGCCGATGCTCGAGCAGCTGACGGAGTTGAGCATCCAGGCGACGGAGGCTTCGGCGAGTCTGTCGAGCTACCTCGGCTCGCTCGAACCGGACGCCGGTCACGACCTCGAGCTCATCAACGAACGACGCGCCCTGCTCGCGGGACTCACACGGAAGTACGGCGAGACCGTCGACGACGTCATCGCGTACGGTCAGCGGGCCGGTGAACGGCTCCTGGAACTCGACGGCGACGACGACCGGATCGCCGCGCTGCAGCAGGCCGTCGAGCAGGACGAACGGACCCTGGCGGACGCTGCCGCTGCCTTGACCGCTGCCCGGACCAAGGCTGCTGGCGACCTCGCGAAGCGCGTCACCGCGGAGCTGAAGTCGCTCGCGATGGCGGGCGCCACCCTCGTGGTCGAGGTCACCGACGCGGGGGAGTACCGGCGGCACGGCCGCGACCAGGTGGCGATCCTCCTGCAGCCGCACTCGGGCACCGACCCGCGTCCGATCGGCAAGGGCGCCTCCGGGGGTGAGCTCTCGCGGGTGATGCTCGCGATCGAAGTCGTGATGGCCGGCAGCACCACCGTCCCGACGTTCGTCTTCGACGAGGTCGACGCCGGCGTGGGCGGTGCGGCGGCGATCGAGATCGGGCGGCGGCTCGCGCAGCTCGCGGAGCGGACGCAGGTCATCGTCGTGACACACCTCGCGCAGGTCGCGGCCTTCGCGAACAACCACCTCAACGTCGTGAAGGACGCCAGCGGCGCGGTCACGTCGTCGAGCGTGCGGCGGCTGGACGGCGAGGAGCGGCTGCAGGAGATGGCCCGGCTGCTCTCCGGCCTCGGCGACAGTGCGAGCGGCATCGAGCACGCTCGCGAGCTGCTCGAGGTGGCCGGCCAGTCGGTCTGAGGACGCTCCGCCCGGGAGGCGCGACCCGCGCCCGCCTTGTCGGTCGCCCGTCACGTCGGGTTCGTCCGTGACCCACGCTGCGACCGCGTTACGGGCGCTCCTGCGCGCGATGGCGCGCGATGGCGCGCCAGCGCGGTCTCGCGGACCATCCGGTCTCGTCCGCCGTGCGGCTTCTGTCGGCAGTGTCCGCCGTGCGGCTTCTGTCGGCAGTGTCGGACGTGGGGCTTCTGTCGGCCGCGTCGGACGTGCGGATCCACGCTGGTGGACGTGCTGGTTGTGTCTGCCAGGCGGCTTCGGCGGGACGTGCTGGCTGTGACGGGCGTGTGCCGTCGGTTGGACGGACCCGCGCGGGTGGACGTGCCCGGTTGTGTCGGACGTGCCGGTTGTGTCGGACGTGCCGGTTGTGTCGGACGTGTGGCATCGATTGGACGCGTCCGCGCGGGCGGGCGTGCCGTCTCTGTCGGGCGTGCCGTCTCTGTCCGGCGTTCCGGTTCCGTCGGGCGTGCCGTCTCTGTCGGGCGTTCCGGTTCCGTCGGGCGTGCCGGCTCCGTTGGACGTGCCGGCTCCGTTGGACGCGCTGGCTCCGTCGGACGCGCCACGGGGCGGAGCACACACCGACCACGCACCTGCCGCAACGCCCGCGGCGAACGCGGGTCGCGCCTCCCGTCCGATCTGACGTAGGATGGAAGCCCGTGGCGGACACTTACAGCGGCGGAACACAAACTTCGAACGAGACCCCGAAGGTGACGAAGCAGATCTTCGTGACCGGCGGGGTCGTCTCGTCTCTCGGCAAGGGCCTGACGGCGGCCAGCCTCGGCAACCTGCTCACGGCCCGTGGCCTCAAGGTCGTCATGCAGAAGCTCGACCCGTACCTCAACGTGGACCCGGGCACGATGAACCCGTTCCAGCACGGCGAGGTCTTCGTGACCGACGACGGCGCCGAGACCGACCTCGACATCGGCCACTACGAGCGCTTCCTCGACATCAACCTGTCGCAGGCGGCGAACGTCACGACCGGGCAGGTCTACTCGAGCGTGATCGCCAAGGAGCGCCGGGGGGAGTACCTCGGCGACACGGTCCAGGTCATCCCGCACATCACCGACGAGATCAAGCGTCGGATGCGTGAGCAGGCCGAGAACGACCCGCAGCCCGACGTCATCATCACCGAGGTCGGCGGCACGGTCGGCGACATCGAGTCGCAGCCGTTCATCGAGTCGGCGCGCCAGGTGCGGCACGAGCTCGGCCGCAACAACGTCTTCTTCGTGCACGTCTCCCTCGTGCCGTTCATGAACGCGTCCGGCGAGCAGAAGACCAAGCCGACGCAGCACTCCGTCGCTGCCCTGCGCTCGATCGGTATCCAGCCGGACGCGCTCGTCCTCCGCAGCGACCGCCCGGTGTCGGACTCGAACAAGCGCAAGATCGCCCTGATGTGCGACGTCGACGAGGACGCCGTGGTGAACGCCGTCGACGTCCCGTCGATCTACGACCTCCCGGGGCTGCTGCACGACCAGGGCCTCGACCAGGTCATCATCGACGCCCTCCGCCTCGAGGCGCACGACGTCGACTGGTCGGCGTGGAAGCCCGTCCTCGACGCGGTGCACGAGCCGAAGAAGGAGGTCACGATCGCCCTCGTCGGCAAGTACATCGACCTCCCGGACGCGTACCTCTCGGTCACCGAGGCCCTCCGCGCCGGTGGGTTCGCCCACAACGCCCGGGTGAAGCTCAAGTGGGTCGTGTCGGACGACTGCACCACGCCCGAGGGTGCCGCGAAGCACCTCGGCGACGTGGACGGCATCTGCGTCCCCGGCGGGTTCGGTGTGCGCGGCATCGAGGGCAAGCTCGGTGCGCTCCGCTTCGCCCGTGAGCAAGGCATCCCGACGCTCGGCCTGTGCCTCGGCCTGCAGTGCATGGTCATCGAGTACGCCCGCCACGAGGCCGGGCTGACCGACGCGTCGAGCACCGAGTTCGACCCCGAGACGACGACGCCGGTCATCGCGACCATGGCGGAGCAGGTGGACATCATCGCCGGCGGTGACCTCGGCGGGACGATGCGCCTCGGTCTGTACCCGGCGCACTTCACCGACGGGTCGCTCGCGGCGGAGCTGTACGGCGCCCCGGAGGCGTCGGAGCGTCACCGCCACCGCTACGAGGTGAACAACCACTACCGCCAGCAGATCGCGGACGCCGGCCTGGTGTTCTCGGGCACCTCGCCCGACGGCACGCTCGTCGAGTACGTGGAGCTGCCGCGCGAGGTGCACCCGTTCTACATCGCCACGCAGGCGCACCCGGAGCTCCGGTCGCGTCCGACGAACGCGCACCCGCTGTTCGCCGGGCTCGTCGGTGCGGCGATCGAGCGTGCGGGTGCCTCGAGCCTGTTCGACCCGCAGGAGTCGGCTGCCTGACGCGACCGAGACGCGGACGGGAGGCACGGTGCCAGCTGGCACCGCGCCTCCCGTCCGTTACATGGTCGCGTTCCGCTGCTTGCGGTCGGGTTCCGCCCCTTGCGGTCGGGTTCCATCGAGCGGAACCAGGTTCCGGACCTAGCACCACGGAAAAGCGCGGTGCTGTGTCCGGAACCTGGTTCCGGCGAGCGGGCGTGCTTGGATTGACCACGTGACCGACGCACCCATCGCAGACGAGCCCACCTCCTTCGACGTCACCGACTCCGAGGTCGTGTACGAGGGCGTCGTGTGGAACGTCAAGCGGGACACCGTCGCGTACGGCGACGGCTCCATGGTCCGCGAGTACATCGACCACACGGGCGCCGTCGCGGTCTACGCCGAGGACGACGAGGGGCGTGTCCTCGTCATCCAGCAGTACCGGCACCCGGTCCGGGTGCGCGACTGGGAGCTGCCCGCGGGTCTCCTCGACCACCCGGGTGAGGACCACCTCGTGGCCGCGAAGCGCGAGCTGGCCGAAGAAGCCGACGTCGAGGCCGACGAGTGGGAGCACCTCGTCACGTACAACACGTCGTCCGGGGGGAGCGACGAGTTCCTCGAGATCTACCGTGCACGCGGCATCCGGGCCGCCGAGTCGGCGTTCGAGCGTGAGGCCGAGGAAGCCGACATCGTGAAGCGGTGGGTGCCCCGTGCCGAGTTGGTGGAGGCGATCCTCGACGGTCGGCTGCACAACTCCGGGTTGGTCGTCGCGGTCCTCGCCGCCGATGCCGCTGCCCGTCGGTAGCGTGCCGGCCGTCACGGTGACCAGGTGACCGCGCTCGACCGGGCCACGGAGACCTACCTGCGGCACGTCGCGATCGAGCGCGGGTTGTCGCAGCACACGGTGGCGGCGTACCGTCGCGACCTCGCGGTGTTCGCGACGTGGTTGGCGGACGCTCCCGTCGTCGACTCCGCGGGCGCCGACCGAGCCGGCGGTGCCGCGGCGGTCGAGGACGTGGGCCGCCTGGCGCGGGCAGACGTCGCCGGCTTCGTGGAGCACCTCGCCACCCGACCGGAGCCGCTCGCACCGCGGTCGATCGCCCGGATGCTCAGCTCCGTGCGGTCCTTCACGGCGTTCGCTGCGGGGGAGGGGTGGCTGCCGCTCGACCCCGGCACCGCGGTCCGGCCGCCGAAGGCCCCGATGCGGCTGCCGAAGGCGATCTCCGTGGACGACATGGAGCGGCTGCTCGGCGCGGTCGTCGGGGACGATCCCGTGCAACTGCGGGACCGGGCGCTGCTCGAACTGCTCTACGCCACGGGGGCGCGCATCTCCGAGGCTGTGGGCCTGTCGGTGGACGACGTGCTGTCCGAGGACGAGTCCGGCGTGTCCGTCGTGCGGGTGACGGGCAAGGGGAACAAACAGCGGATCGTGCCGCTCGGCAGCTTCGCCCGGGCAGCGATCGACGCCTACCTCGTCCGGGCCAGGCCGGTGTTCGCTGCGCGGGGGCCGTCGACGCCGGCGCTGTTCCTCGGTGCGCGCGGGGCACGGCTGTCACGGCAGAGCGCGTGGCTCGTGATCCAGGCAGCGGCATCGGCGGCTGGTCTCGAGGCGCACGTTTCGCCGCACACCTTCCGGCACTCGTTCGCCACGCACCTGCTCGAGGGCGGGGCGGACGTCCGGGTCGTGCAGGAGTTGCTCGGGCACGCGAGCGTCGCGACGACGCAGATCTACACGATGGTCACGGCGGACATGCTGCGGGACGTGTACCAGACGGCGCACCCGCGGGCGCGGCGGGGGTAGGTTCGCGCGGCGTCGCGGGCGCCAGCGGAGCGCCCTGTCGCACCGCGGCAGCGGTGTCGGACCGGCCGTGGGTGTTCGCACAACCAAAGACGATCGGCGCCACGGTTGCACCCCAGTGCGATCGGACTTCGGTTGTGCGAACGGAAGCCGCGCCACGACCGCGCCGATGTCGCACACGGGCGAGCGTCGGTGGGCGGACGCCGGGGTCAGAACAGGTGGAACTGCGCCGAGGCGGCGACGGCCGCCGTGGCGACCGCCACCACGAGGGCGCTCGCGGCGATGCTCCGTGAGAGCACCCGCCAGCGTCCGGTCGCCCGCGGAGCGATCACTGCCGCCGCTCCGACCGCCAGGGCGGCCGCACTGACGAGCCCGAGCGGGTTCCAGACCGCCGAGAGCGCCGCAGCCAGGGCAGCGACGACGGTCAGTGCGCAGAGCCGGCGGACGGCCCCGGCGTCGGACGCCCACGGACGGGTCCGGACCGCCGCGGTGCCGACCGAGAACGAGGGTCCCACCGGCGCGACCACCACGGGCACGACCGGCTCCGTCCGGGTCGGCAGGGCGCGGGTTGCTTCCGCCCAGGTACGACCGTCCCACCAGCGCAGTCGCGTCGCGTCCTGCGGATCGGGGAACCAGCCGGCGGCCGGGAGCGTCACGGGGTCCTCCTCGAGGAGACGGAGTTCGGTCGGTACCCCTCGACGCTATGCGAGCGCGCGGACCCTGGGCATGCCCAGACCGGGTGTCGGCAACAAGGGGGACCAGCGCATCAGGCGGGCACCGGAGCGGCGTCCACCTCCGCGAAGACGTCCTTCACCGCGGCGAGGAGCCTGGCGTTGAAGTCGACGCCCAGCTGGTTCGGCACGGTGACGAGCACGGTGTCGGCAGCGCGGACGGCCCGGTCGGCGGCGAGCTCCGCGACGAGGTCCTCCGGCGTCCCGATGTACGAGCGGCCGAACCGTGCGAGGCCGCCGTCGAGGTGTCCGACCTGGTCCTGTCCCTCGACCTGGGCCCGGACACCGAAGTAGTGGCGGGACTCGTCGTCGATGATCGGGATGATGCTCCGCGAGACCGAGACCCGCGGCGTGCGCTCCCACCCCATCTGCTCCCAGGTCGTCCGGAACCGCTCGATCTGCTCGGCCTGGAGCTCGTCGAACGGCACGCCGGTGTCCTCGGTCAGCAGGGTCGACGACATGAGGTTCATGCCCTGCTCGGCGGTCCACTCGGCGGTGGCGCGGGTGCCGGCGCCCCACCAGATGCGGTCGGACAGGGTGTCGGAGAGCGGGAACACCGGCAGCGAGCCGGTCGTCCCCGTCATCTGCGGGTTCGCGTTCGCCATCGGCTCGCCGGCGATCGCCCGACGGAAGACGCTCGTGTGCGAGCGCGCGAGGTCGGCACCGTTCGGGTCGCCGGCGTCCGGCACGTAGCCGAACTGCTGGTACCCCGCGAGGGCGGTCTCGGGTGATCCACGCGAGACGCCGAGCTGCAGCCGGCCACCCGAGATGAGGTCGGTGGCGGCTGCTTCCTCGGCCATGTAGAGCGGGTTCTCGTACCGCATGTCGATGACGCCGGTGCCGATCTCGATGCGGCTGGTCCGGGCGGCGATCGCGGAGAGCAGCGGGAACGGTGCGGCCTGCTGCGGCGCGAAGTGGTGCACGCGGAAGTAGGCGCCGTCGACACCCGCCTCCTCGGCGGCGACGGCGAGGTCGACCGCCTGCACGAGGGCCTCGCGCGCACTGCGCACCTTGGACCCCGGCACGTCGCGCCAGTGTCCGAACGACAGGAACCCGATCTTGGTCATGTCGATGCGAACGCATCCGAGCGGGCGTCCATTCCGGGGGGGGGGGGGAGCCGAGCAGGCCCGGACTACCGTGGTGAGTCATGGACGACTCCCGCGCCGCGCTCACCGCCGAGCGCCTCCGGAACGAGCGCCTGCTGGCCGGTGTCGAGCAGAGCATGCGCGACGTCAGCGACGCCCGGCAGGACGCGAACGCCGACGACGAGCACGACCCCGAGGGCGCGACGCTCGCGTGGGAGCGCGGCTCGCTCGGTGCGGTCCGCGACGACGCCCGCGAGCGGATCCGACTGGTGGACGCCGCGCTGGCGCGGCTCGACGCGGGGACGTACGGCCGCTGCGCGGTCGGTGGGGAGCCGATCCCGGAGGCCCGCCTGGCCGCCGTCCCGTGGGCGGCGACGTGCGTCGCCCACGCGTGACGAGCCTCCAGGCAGTCCCGCGTCGGTGCTGTGGACCGACGCGACGCCCCGGGAGCCGCGTTCGGATCGACGCGACGCCGCGGAAGGCACGTCCGGTTCGACGCGACGCCCCGGAACGAGCGTCCGGATCGACACGACCCGACCGGGAGGAGGCGCGGTGCACGCCGTCCAGGCCACTGCCGTCCACCACGGCGCAGTTTCCCAGCCGCGGCCCCTACCGTGCCGACATGGACCGCACACCCGACGAGCGACCCGACGCCGCGGAGCAGAACGGCGCCGTCGAGCCCTCCGAGGCGGGGCGTCACCGTTTCCAGTGGTTCCGTGACCTCCGCGCGTGGATCCACGCGCGTCCGCACGTGCACCTCGTCTACAAGGTGCTCGTCGGGGTCGTCGGCGGGCTGGTCGTCGTGGTCGGTCTGATCCTCGTCCCGCTGCCGGGGCCGGGCTGGCTCGTGGTCTTCATCGGCCTGACGATCCTCGCGAGCGAGTTCCACTTCTTCCACCGGATCATCACGTGGCTGCGGGCACAGCTCCACCGCTTCTGGGACTGGGCGAAGACCCGCGGTCCGAAGTGGCTGCGCAACATCGCGGACCGGGGCAAGGCGGACGTGGACGCCGCGCACGCCGACGCGCACCGCAACATGGGGATGCAGGCCCGCGCGCCGAAGCACCCGCGCCCCGGCCACTGAACCGGCTTCGCTGCCGGGGTGGCTCGGGGCACGCGGTGCGCCCTCAGTCGGTGGCCGCGGCTCGCCGCTCGGCGCAGGTCCGGGCGGATCCGGTGGCGGTGCGCTCGACGACCTCGGCCGCCTGCTCCTCGACCGCGGCCCGCCGGGTCGACGCGAGCTGCAGGACGAGGGCGGTGGCGGCTGCGAGGACGATGAACGCCCCGTAGCCGGCGAGCACCGGGACGAAGCCGAACGCCGGTTCGACCAGGCCTGCCACGACGGCGGGGACGCCGAAGGCCAGGTAGCTGACGATGTAGATCGTCGACAGGAGCCCGGCGCGGTGGGTCGGGGCGGCGGTCGCGAGGAGCATCCGGAGCGGTGCCTGGAACCCGGCGCCGAACCCGACGCCGGCGATCGCGCTGCCGACGACGAGGCCGGGCAGCGAGTGCGCGAAGACGAACGAGACGGTGACGACCGGACCGACGATGAGCGCGACGAGCCCGAGCAGGAGGCTGCGGCGGGTGTCGAAGCGCTGGATCGCGAGCCCGGTGAGCCCGCCGACCCCGGTCACGACGGCGATGAGCGCTCCCGCGGCGAAGTGGTCCTGGATACCGAACACCGCGTTCAGCGCCGAGGGCACGAGCGAGAGGAAGAGGCCGCCGAGGGCCCAGCTCGCCACGAGGGCGCCGGCGACGCTGCGGAACAGCACGCGGGACGCGCGCGGGACCGACACGGTCGGTCGGAGCGATCGGAGTGCTCCCGGTCGGCGGGTGACCCGCTCGGGGACCACGACGAGGGCGATCACCAGGACGAGCAGCAGCGCACCGAAGACCACGTAGACGAGCTGCTCGGGCGCGGGACCCCACTCGACGAGGGCGCCGCTGGACAGTGCACCGGTCGCGAGGGCGAACGGTGGGACGGCGCCGTTGAGGACCCCGGCGAGGGACGGGAACCGCTCGAGCGAGTGGTCGATGAGTGCCGCACCGAGCGCGCCGATCAACAGCCCGACCGCGACGCCCTGGACGATCCGGTCGAGGATCAGCGCTCCGAGGCCGTCAGCGCGCGTGAAGAGCACGAGGGATGCGACGAGCAGCAGGCCGCCGGCGAAGAGGACGGGCTTCCGGCCGACGTGGTCCGACAGACGTCCGGCGACGAGCATCGTGACGAGCAGTCCGGCGACGTAGATCGCGAACACCGCCGTGAGCATGAGCGGCGTGAGGTGCCACTCGGCCGCGTAGACGGGGTAGATGGGCGACGGCACCGAGGAGGACGCCATCGCGGCGAGGAGCACCGCGGCCAGGATCCAGAACCCGGCGACCGAGCGAGCTGACTGCTGCATGAGCACCCTTCCGAGGAGGTCTTGTACGACTGCATTCGTACCGTAGATGACTGTACGACGCAAGTCGTACAGCGAGGTGAACGGTGCTACCGTCTCGTGCATGCCCGCCAACGTCGATGCCCCGGAACGGCTGCCCCAGCCGACCGTCGCCGAGATGGACCTGCCCGTCGTCCTCGACGCCCTGAGCGACCCGATCCGTCTCGCGATCCTGCACCGGTACCTGATCGACGCCGCGGGAGGCGTGCGGAGTTGCGGGTGGGTCGGCATCGACCGGCCGAAGTCGACGCTGACGCACCACTTCCGCGTCCTGCGCGAGGCCGGGCTGCTCGAGCAGCACCAGGAGGGCCTCGTCCGCTCGAGCCGCGTGCGGACCGACGAGGTGCAGCAGCGCTTCCCCGGGCTGCTCGACCTGGTCGCGGCGTGGGAGGTCCCGGCGGCCCTCATGCGCGAGGACGTCGCCCCGTGAGCCCGGCCGCTCGTCCGGCGCACGTGCTCCCGACGATCAGCACCGATCCCGGCGCGGTGGCCGCGATCGCCGCCGACCTGGACGCCGCGGGCTTCACCGTCGAACGACTCGACGCGCTGTGGGGGACCGAGGCCGCGGCGTCCCTGCACCGCGGATCGCGGGTGGCCGCGCTGCGTGCGCTCGCGTCGCGGGAGCCGTCGCCGCTCGCCACGCTCGCCACCCTCTTCGTCCTCGGGCTGCCGGTGTCGCGTGCCCATGCGGACACCGCGTTCCCGACGGCCGGCGTCGACCGGGTCGTCGCCGCGGGACTCCTGCGGCACGACACCACGAGCACCGACGACTCCGGGCTCCCGCTCGACCCCGCCGACGCGCTCGTGCACCCCACCGTCGACCTCCGCCCGTACGCCTTCGTCGACGACCTCGGTGCCGGCAGCTGGTGGATCGTCTCGGACCTCGGCGAGCTCGCCCTCGGCACGGCCCTGGGGGAGGAACACGTGCTCGGCATCGGCGGTGCCACCACGACGCTCTCCGGCCTGCAGGTGCCCGTGCCCGTCGGCCGGGTGCTCGACCTCGGTACCGGGTGCGGCATCCAGGCGATGCACGCCCGACGGTTCGCCGACGAGGTCGTCGCCACCGACATCTCCCGTCGTGCGCTCGACATCGCCCGCTTCAACACCGCGCTGAACGGCCTGGACGGCATCGAGTTCCGGCTCGGCTCGCTGTTCGAACCCGTCGCCGGCGAGCGCTTCGACCGGATCGTCTCGAACCCGCCGTTCGTGATCACACCCCGCCGCGAGGGTGTCCCGTCGGACGAGTACCGCGACGGCGGCATGGTCGGAGACGCCCTCGTCGAGACCGTCCTGCGCGGCCTGGGCGAGCACCTCGAACCCGGCGGGACGGCACAGCTCCTCGGCAACTGGGAGTACCGCTGGGGCTCCGACGGCCTCGACCGGGTGCGCTCCTGGTTCGCGGACTCCGACCTCGACGTCTGGGTGGTCGAGCGGGAGCGCGAGGACCCGCCCGCCTACGCGGAGACGTGGATCCGCGACGGCGGGACGAAGCCCGGGACGCCCGAGTTCGACCACCTCGTCGACGCCTGGCTCGACGACTTCCGCGACCGCCGCGTCACGGGCGTCGGGTTCGGCTACGCCGTCGTGCGTCGACCGGCGGCTGACAACGGGCGACCGGGAGGCACGACCCGCCTCCGCCGGTTCGAGCGCGTTCCCGAGACGCTCGGGTCGAACCCCGCGGGGGTCGGCGCCACGGTCGCGCGCGGCCTCGACGCGGCCACCTGGCTCGCCGACCACGACGACGACGCGCTCGCCGCCGCCCACCTGCGCGTCGCCGGCGACGTCACCGAGGAACGGTACTACTGGCCGGGCAACGACGACCCGACCGTGATGACGCTCGTGCAGGGCGGCGGGTTCGGTCGACGGGTGGACGCGGACACGGCGCTCGCCGCGTTCGTCGGCGCGTGCGACGGCGAGCTCTCCGTGCGGGCCATCGCCGGGGCGATCGCGCAGATCACCGGCGTGGACGAGGACGTGCTCGTGGCCGACCTGCTGCCACGAGCGCGCGACCTCGTCCTCGACGGACTCCTGCTGCCCGCCTGATCGGTCGTCGTTCGACCGAGGCGCGGCTCAGGCGCGGTGGTCGCGCCAGCTGTGCTCGGGTGCGTAGCCGAGCAGTTCGCGCGCCTTCTCGCTCGAGAGCAGCGAGCTGACACCGTCGATGTCGCTCCGGCGCTCGATGTCGGGCACGAACTGCTCGACCAACTCGATCGTCGGGGTGTCCATCACGGTGTCCGGGCTGGCGATCACGAACGCCTCGAACCCGGTGAGGTCGGCTTCGAGGGCCCGCCGGACCGCCTGGGCACCGTCGCGGGAGTCGATGTAGGACCACAGGTTGAAGGTCTTCGCCTCCGGGGTGGCGTCCCACGGGAACGACGGGTAGTCGGTCTCGTCCATGACGTTCGAGAACCGCAGGCCGATCATCTTCAGCTCCGGGTCCCACCGGGTGAAGTGGCGCGCCATCTCCTCCTCGACGGCCTTGCCCAGGGAGTACGACGACTGCGGACGGACCGGGAACTCCTCGTCGACGGGCAGGTAGGGCGGGTGGTGCTCGCCCATCGGGA
Source organism: Curtobacterium phoenicis (assembly GCF_047238015.1). NCBI lineage: Bacteria > Bacillati > Actinomycetota > Actinomycetes > Micrococcales > Microbacteriaceae > Curtobacterium > Curtobacterium phoenicis. Next base: position 3,494,172 of record NZ_JBDFLZ010000002.1, on the reverse strand, counting down.
TGCCGAGGAGGGTCTCGCTCGACGCCCACACCAGGTTCTTGATGCCCGCCTGGCGAGCGGCGTGGAAGACGTTGATCGACGACGTCACGTTGTTCGTGATGAGCGCCACGTCCGGCACCTGGCCGGGAGCGGGGACGGCGGCGAGGTGCACCACGGCGTCGACGTGGTCGTAGCGGTCGTCCACACCGAGCAGCACGTTCAGGACCTGTCCGTGGTCGGTGAGGTCGGTTCGGATGAACGGCACCCGCTCGGGCTTGTCCGGTGAGGGAACCCGGTCGACGAGCACGACGTCGTACCCGTGCTCGTCCAGGTGCCGGACCACGGCCCGTCCGAGCTTCCCGCTGCCTCCGGTGACCACCACGCGCGTCATCGCGTCTCCTCTTCGTCGAGTGTTGCGTACCCGACCATCCTGCCCGGTACGGGGTGGACGGAACCAGGCACGGGCGGTACCTGTCCGGCGGACGCTGCACGGGCCTCCCGGCCGACGGGCGTGCGCGCAGCAGCATCGGGCATGATCGTCTGGTGTCCTCCCCCGACGTGACCGCCGCCTTCCGTGCCGCGCGCGACCAGCTCCTCGACGCGGCCTCTGCCGAACAGGCCCGTGCCGACTTCACCTGGCCCGACGTCGGCGAGACGTTCAACTGGGCGGACGACTGGTTCGACGTCGTCGCGCGCGGCAACGACCGCACGGCGCTGCACCTCGTCGACGCGGAGCGCGACCGGCGGTTCAGCTACGCCGAGATGGCGGCGCGGTCCGACCGGCTCGCAGCCTTCCTGCACGCCCACGGCGTCCGGAAGGGCGACCACGTGCTCCTCATGCTCGGCAACCAGCTCGAGATCTGGGAGACGATGCTCGCGGTGATGAAGGTCGGCGCTGTGATCCTGCCGACGACCACCATGCTCGACACCGCGGACCTGCAGGACCGCGTCGACCGCGGTGCCGTGGCGCACGTCGTGACGAACTCGAGCGAGACCACGAAGTTCGACGGCGTGCACGGCGACTTCTCGCGCATCGCCGTCGGCGGCGCGGTCGACGGCTGGACGGCCTACCCGACCGACCTCGGCGAGCCCGCTCCGGCGGACGAGCAGCGCCCGGTCGTCCGGACCCTGGCGACCGACCCGTGCTTGGTGTACTTCACGTCCGGCACGACCTCGAAGCCGAAGATGGTCGTGCACTCGCAGACCTCGTACCCGGTCGGGCACCTCAGCACCATGCACTGGATCGGCGTCCGACCGGGCGACGTCCACCTCGCGATCAGCTCGCCGGGCTGGGGCAAGCACGCGTGGAGCTGTTTCTTCGCGCCGTGGATCGCCGAGGCCACGATCTTCGTGCACGACACCCCGCGGTTCGACCCCGTGGCGCTGCTCGCCGCGCTCGACCGGCACGAGGTGACCTCGTTCTGCGCCCCGCCGACCGCCTGGCGGATGATGCTGCAGGGCGACCTCGGAGCCCGGCCGAGGGCGCTCCGTGAGGTCGTCTCCGCGGGGGAGCCGCTCAACCCCGAGGTGATCGACCGGGTCGCCGACGCGTGGGGCATGACGATCCGCGACGGCTACGGCCAGACCGAGACCACGGCGATCATCGGCAACCCGCCCGGCGCTCCCGTCACCCCCGGTGCGATGGGCACGCCACTGCCCGGTGTCGACGTCGTGCTGCTCGACCCGGTCACCGGCGAGCGGACCGACGAGGGCGAGGTCTGCCTCGACCTGACGCGCCGCCCGTTGAACCTCATGTCCGGCTACCTCGGGGACCCCGACCGCACCGAGGACGCGATGCGCGACGGGTTCTTTCACACCGGCGACATCGCCTCACGCGACGCCGACGGGCAGCTCACGTTCATCGGCCGGACCGACGACGTCTTCAAGTCCTCCGACTACAAGGTGTCGCCGTTCGAGGTCGAGAGTGCCCTGCTGCAGCACCCCGCCGTCGCCGAGAGCGCCGTCGTGCCCGCTCCGGACGCCGCGCGGCTCAACATCGTGAAGGCCTACGTGACGCTCGCCGCGGGGTGGGTCGGGGACGCGGACACCGCCCTGCAGGTCCTGCAGCACGCCCGTGCTGCACTGCCGGCCTACGCCCGGGTCCGCCGGGTGGAGTTCGCGGAGCTGCCGAAGACGATCTCGGGCAAGATCCGCCGGGTCGAGCTGCGGGAGCGTGAGGAGCGGGCGGCCGCGGCCGGGGTCCCGGTCGAGGGGGAGTGGCGCGAGGACGGGTTCCCGGAGCTCCGGCGCAGCTGACGCGCGCGGCGCGCGGTGAGCGACGCCGCGGCGTGCGCAGCATCCGCTGCTCGTCAGTGGGTGACCCCGGCCTCGGCTTGCGTGACCGCGAGCTGCGCGATGAGCTCGACGTGCGCGGCCATGTCCCGCGACGGGTCGTACAGCCACTGGATCTGCATGCCGTCGGACACCGCGAGCATGATGCTCGCCAGGGCCTCGGTGTCGATGCCGGCTCGGAGGCGTCCGGCGTCCTGCATCTCGCGGAGCTGCCGGGCCATCGTCGTCCGGCCGTTCTCGTAGCGCTGCTGGAAGTAGTCGTGCGCCGCGTGTTCCGGATCGGTCGCGGCCGCAGCGGACAGGTTGACGAACATCTGCACGAGCCCGGGGACCTCGGCGTTGTGCCGCACCACGGCGGCGAGGAGCTGGGCCGGGTCCGACGCCTGCCAGTCGTGCGCGTCGTCGATCGCGTCACGGCGCTTGAGGACCTCGACCCAGAGCTCGTCCTTGGAGTCGAAGTAGTGCAGCAGCCCGGCCTGGGTGAGCCCGACCGCGTCGGCGATGTCCTTGATGCTGGTGCGGCGGAACCCGTTCACGGCGACGAGGTCGAGCGCGATCGAGAGGATCTCCTCGCGCTTCGCGATGCCCTTTGCGTACGAACCCCGTCGTGCCATGCGGTGACGATACCGCTCGCAGCGCACCGGATAAACCAAGCGTAAGTAGGTTTTGGGTGCTACCGTGGACGCAGCCGCCGAGGAAGGCGTGCGAGTCACCGGCGCTGGTGGCGTACCCGGAAGAAGGACCCAGTGGCCAACGACGCCCTGACCATGGCCGACACCCCGACCGCAGTCGCCCCCACGCACGGCCGCGGCAACCCGCTGATGTACACGCTCGGCATGCCGATCGCGATGTTCGGCCTGTTCATCGCCCTCCTGCCGCCCGTGCTCGTCGCGATGGCGCTCAAGGTCGCCGAGATCGCGCCGCAGGACCAGGCCGGCGTGCTCGGCACCGCACTCGGCATCGGCGCCTTCGCGGCGATGGTCGCCAACCCCCTGGCCGGTCGCCTGAGCGACCGGACCGCCGGGAGGCTCGGCATGCGCCGTCCGTGGATCATCGGTGGCACCCTGGTCGGCTTCGCAGCCCTCGTGGTCGTCGCGACGACGTCCTCCGTCGTCGTCCTCGTGGTCGCCTGGGGCGTCGCGCAGATCGCGTACAACGCGACGATCGCCGCACTCACGGCGGTCATGCCCGACCACGTCACCCGCTCGCAACGCGGCCGCGTCGCCGCGCTCCTCGGGCTGGCGCAGAACCTGGCGCTCGTCGGCGGCACCTTCCTCGTGCAGCTGTTCTCGACCTCGGCCACGCAGATGATCGTCCCCGGGGCGATCGGGTCGGCGCTCGTCGTGCTCTACGCCGTGCTCTTCCGCGACCGCGTGCTCGTGAACCGGCCGACGTCGAAGCTCGGCGTCGGGCAGCTCTTCGGGTCGTTCGTCTTCAACCCGGTCAAGCACCCGGACCTCGGCTGGGCCTGGCTCACCCGCTTCATGATGGTGGCCGCGCAGTACACGGCGGTGTCCTACCTGACGTACTTCCTCCGCGACGACATCGGGGTGGGTGACGCGGACCTCGCGAACGCGGTCTTCCAGGGCACGCTGTGGAACGTCGTCGGTATCGTCCTGACCTCGCTCGTCGCCGGCTGGCTGTCCGACCGGCTCGGACGCCGCAAGCTCTTCGTCGCGGTCGCCGGTGTCGTCGGGGTCGTCGGTCTCGTGCTCATCGCGCTCGCCCCGTCGCTGTCGATGGTGCTCGTCGGCGAGTTCGTCATGGGCGCCGGCATGGGGGTCTTCTACGCGGTCGACCTCGCGCTCATCACCGACGTGCTGCCCTCGGACCAGGACAACGCGAAGGATCTCGGCGTCGTGAACATCGCCCAGGCCCTCCCGCAGTCGATCGTCCCGGCCGCCGCCCCCGGCGTGATCGCCCTCACCGGCGGCTACAGCGGCTTCTTCATCACCGGAGCGGTGGTCGGCCTGCTCGGCATCGCCTCCGTCTCCCGCATCCGCGGCGTGCGCTGACGCCCGCCCCCACGAAAGGACCGACCACCGTGACCATCGTGAACGAGACGACCCGTGCCTCCAGTCCGCTGGCCGAGCGCATCGACGCGCTCGTCGACCAGCTGACCACCGAGGAGAAGGTGCAGCTGCTCACCGGACGTGACTTCTGGACCACCTGGCCCGTGGAGAAGATCGGGCTCCGCCGCATCCTCATGTCGGACGGCCCCTCGGGCGTCCGCGGCGAGGTGTGGGACGAGCGAGACCCGTCGCTGAACCTACCGTCGGCCACGGCGCTGTCCGCGAGCTGGGACCGGGCGATCGCCAAGCGCTACGGCGCGGCCGCCGCCGTCGAGGCCCGACGCAAGGGCGTCGACGTGGTCCTCGGCCCGACGATCAACCTGCACCGCTCGCCCCTCGGCGGCCGGCACTTCGAGGCGTTCAGCGAGGACCCCGTGCTCACCGCCGACCTCGCGGCCAGCTACGTCGAGGGCGTGCAGGAGAACGGCGTCGCCGCGACCCCGAAGCACTACATCGCCAACGACTACGAGACCGACCGCTTCACCGCCTCGACCGAGGTGTCCGACCGGGCCCTGCGCGAGCTCTACCTGCTCGCGTTCGAGAAGGCCGTCACCGAGGCGCACGCATGGGCGATCATGTCGTCCTACAACTCGATCAACGGGGTGACCGCGTCGGAGCACGACCTGCTCGAGACGCCGCTGAACTCGGAGTGGGGCTTCGACGGCATCGTCGTCTCCGACTGGACCGGCGTCCGCTCGGTCGACTCGGCGAAGGCGTCGCAGGACGTCGCGATGCCCGGGCCGAACCCGTGGTGGAGCGAGGGGCCGCTGCTGTCGGCCGTCGAGTCCGGCGACGTGCCGATGGACGCGATCGACCGGAAGGTCCGCCGCATCCTGGTACTCGCCGCCCGGGTCGGCGCCCTCGAGGGCTTCGAGCCCGTGGCCGTGAAGCCCACGCACGTCGAGGACGGCGTCGCGTTCGTCCGCGAGGCCGAGGCGGAGGGCACCGTCCTCGTCCGCAACACCGGGATCCTGCCGCTCGACGCGGGCGCGGTGTCTCGCGTCGCGCTGCTCGGGCACAACGCCGACCAGGCCCGCAGTCAGGGCGGCGGCTCCGCGACCGTCGTGCCGTCGCACGTCGTGACGCCCGTCGAGGGGATCCGTGCCGCGTTCCCGAGCGCGACGGTGGACTACGCGATCGGCGCGGTCGTGCAGGAGGGCATCGCCGAGTTCCCGCTGTCGACCATCACCAACCCGTCGACCGGCGAGCCCGGTGCCCGCGTCGCGTTCGTCCGCGACGGCGCCGAGCTGTACGTCGAGGACCGCCGGGCGACCGCGCTCTTCTGGTTCGGCGGCGACGCCCCGACCCGCGAGGCCGACCGGCTCGACATCACCACCACCTACACCGCACCGACGACCGGCACCGTCCGCATCGGCATCGGCGCGGCCGGACACTCCCGGATGTGGATCGACGGCGAGCTCCTCCTCGACGAGGAGGTCGGCTTCGAGGGCGACCAGCTCGGTGCCGCGTTCCTCAACCCGCCGGCGCGGTCGGTCCCGGTCGAGGTCGAGGCCGGCCAGCAGGTCGCGATCCGCATCGAGTACGACGTCATCCAGGACGAGACGCTCGGTGGCGTCCTCGCGTACCAGTTCGGCACCGAGCCGAGCGACGAGGACCCGGCCGTCCTGATCGAGGAAGCCGTCAGGACCGCGACCGGCGCGGACGTCGCCGTGGTCGTCGTGGGCACGAACAGCAAGGTCGAGTCCGAGGGCTACGACCGCGACTCCCTCGCGCTGCCCGGGCACCAGGACGACCTCGTCCGGGCCGTGGCCGCCGCCAACCCGAACACCGTCGTGGTGGTCAACTCCGGCTCCCCGGTCGAGATGCCCTGGCGGGACGACGTCGCCGCGGTCCTCCTGACGTGGTTCGGCGGGCAGGAGTACGGCAACGCCCTCGCCGACGTGCTCACCGGTGCCGCAGAGCCCGGCGGGCGCCTGCCCACCACCTGGCCTGCGACGCTCGAGGACGTCCCCGTGTCGAACGTCACCCCGGTGGACGGCAAGGTCGCCTACGACGAGGGCGTGCACATCGGCTACCGGGCGTGGCTCCGTGCCGGCACCGAGCCGGCGTACCCGTTCGGTCACGGCCTCGGCTACACGACCTGGACCATCGACGGTGTCGCGGCGACCCCGACGGTCCGCGAGGGCGACGCCGTGATCGTCACCGCGACGGTCACGAACACCGGCGCCCGGCACGGCAAGCACGTCGTGCAGGTCTACGCCTCGCGGGCCGACTCCGCGGTCGACCGGCCGGTCCGCTGGCTCGTGGGGTTCGCCCCAGTACGCCTCGACGCCGGCGCCTCCACCGAGGTGTCGATCGAGGTGTCTGCCCGTGCGTTCGCGCACTGGGACGGTGCGTGGGCGTACGAGCCCGGGACCTTCACGCTGCACGTCGGGGCGTCGGTCACGGACGAGGCCGGCACCACGACCCTCGAACTGGAGCAGTGATCACATCCGGTTTCCGCGCGGGCGCGCGGTGCATTCAGTAACATGAATCCGCGCGTTCCGGCTGGTTACCGGTCGCGTACACACCACCAACGGCGTCGTCGTGTGTGCGAGCCGATCTCCTGATCCGATCGGTCAGCCCGGATGACGCTGGTGTGTCCAGGATGCGCCCCCACGCTCTGCGCGGGGGCGCATTCGTCGTTCCGCCTCCGCCATGCCCGCAATCGATGTCGGAATTCGATGACGAACGTTCACCTTGACGCGCCGAATCCCGCAGTCTCCGTGTGACAACGCCGTGGCGAAGTGCAACTATGGACCCACCATCCCGTACGGATCAGGGACGGGATGGTCATCCGGTTCGGGGCCCGGGGGAACTCACCAGCCCGGTCGCGGGCCCCGCCGGATGCCATCCGGTCGTGCGGTCCCAGCCAGCGCGGGGTGCGGACGCGACCTGCCAGGCTCAGCCCGCTCGGAGCGCCGGGGCGACCTGCTCGGCGACGATCTGCAGGATGCGCTCGTGCGCGGCCGCGTCGCCGTTCGCCGGCAGGGTGATCACGAGCTCGTCCGTCGCCGACACTGCCGGGTCCGCGAGGAGCGTCTCGGTGATCTGCTCGACGGACCCCTGGACCACCGTGCTGAAGCGGAACGGCGGTCCGGAGAGCGGGCGGCCCTCGTCGTCCATGCCCGCCGCGTACCCGGTCAGGAACTCCTCGTGCACCGCGCGGTCGTGATCGTCGAGCAGCGGCACGACGATCCGACCGACGGCGACCTTCGGCGTCCGGTCGGGGTGGAGCTCCGCGAAGCGCTCCCGGTAGGCCGCGACCTGGTCCGCCTGCGCCACCGCGAACGGCGCACCCGTGTCCTCGGTGTTCAGCGTCGAGCAGTGCAGCAGCAGGCCCTTCTCGGCCGTCCGGACCGCCGTGCCCATGCTGCCGCCGCCCCACCAGACCCGGTCGCGCAGCCCGGTGCTCAGCGGCTGCAGGGTCAGGTCCGCCCCGGCCGGGATGCTCTCGTAGCCCGTCCCCGCCGTGCCGAGCGGTTCACCCTGCAGGACCTCGAGGAGTCGCGCGGCGCGAGCCTCGGCCTCGTCGCGGAAGCTCCGTTCGACCGAGCCGAACACCGGGTCGAGGATCGGCCCGTAGCCGGCGATGCCGGTGCTGATCCCGAGCTGCACCCGGCCGCCGCTCAGGAGGTCGACGGTGCTGGCGTCCTCCGCCAGTCGCACCGGGTCCTCGTACCGCATACCGAGGACCGCGGTGCCGAAGCCGATCGTCGACGTGCGCTGCGCCGCGGCTGCGAAGAACGTCATCGGGCTCGTCAGGAACGGTTCGAAGTGCCGTCCGCGCACCCAACCGGTGCCGTAGCCGAACGACTCGGCCGCGGTGAAGAGCCGCAAGCCGTCCTCCAGCGCTGCCGCGGCACCTGCGGTGCCACCGTGGTTCGGGACGAAGGAGAGGAAGCCGAGTTCGCGCATGTCGCGAGTCTATGCGCGCGTATGAAGTGGCGTCTGCGGCTCGGTCGATCCGGACTGGAGGCGCAGGGCGGGCCCGCGCCGCGCCTCCAGTCCGTCTCGTCGTCACCACCCACCTGGGAGGATGGACGCATGACCGACGTCACCACCCAGCCCCCGCTCGTCGCCGCCCTGCCGGCGGCGGTCGACGGTGTCGTCGACCCGGACGCCGTCTACGAGGCGTTCGCCACATGGGCCGCCGAGGGCGGCCGACCGCTCTACCCGGCGCAGGACGAAGCGGTCATCGAACTCGTCTCCGGAGCGAACGTCGTCCTCTCGACGCCGACCGGCACCGGCAAGTCACTGGTCGCCGCCGGCGCACACTTCACGGCGCTCGCCGAGGGCAAGCGGAGCTACTACACGGCGCCGATCAAGGCCCTCGTGTCCGAGAAGTTCTTCCAGCTCGTCGACCTGTTCGGCGCGGAGAACGTCGGCATGGTGACGGGCGACTCGAGTGTCAACGGTGACGCGCCGATCGTGTGCTGCACGGCGGAGATCCTCGCCAACCTCGCGCTGCGCCAGGGGCCGGACGCCGAGGTGGACGTCGTCGTCATGGACGAGTTCCACTTCTACGGCGACCCCGACCGCGGCTGGGCGTGGCAGGTGCCGCTGCTCGTGCTCGAACGCGCCCAGTTCCTCCTCATGTCTGCGACCCTCGGCGACGTCACCACCATCGCGGACGACCTGTCCCGCCGCACCGGACGACCGACGGCGCGGGTGACCGGTGTCTCCCGGCCGGTGCCGCTGTCGTACGACTACGTCATGACGCCCGTGCAGGAGACGGTCGAACGGCTGCTCGACGAGGGCAAGGCGCCGATCTACATCGTGCACTTCGCGCAGGCCGCGGCGCTCGAGCGTGCGCAGGCGCTCATGTCGGTGAAGGTCGCGTCACGCGAACGCCGTGACCAGATCGCGGAGGCGGTCGCGGGCTTCCGGTTCAGCGCCGGCTTCGGGCAGACCCTCTCGAAGCTCATCCGCGCGGGCATCGGCGTCCACCACGCCGGGATGCTCCCCAAGTACCGGCGGCTCGTCGAACAGCTCGCACAGCGCGGGCTCCTGCCGGTCATCTGCGGGACCGACACCCTCGGCGTCGGGATCAACGTCCCCATCCGATCGGTGCTGCTCACCGGCCTGACGAAGTTCGACGGCTCGAGGATGCGGCAGCTGTCGGCACGTGAGTTCCACCAGATCGCCGGCCGGGCCGGACGCGCCGGGTACGACACCGAGGGCGACGTCGTGGCGGAGGCGCCCGAGCACGAGATCGAGAACGCCCGCGCCCTCGCGAAGGCCGGCGACGACCCGAAGAAGAAGGGGAAGATCAAGAAGAAGAAGGCCCCCGACGGGTTCGTCTCCTGGGGGCAGGCCTCCTTCGAGAAGCTGATCGCCGCCGAGCCCGAGCCGATGGTGTCGCGGATGCGGATCACGCACGCGATGGTGCTCTCCGTCGTCGCCCGCGGTGGATCGGCGTTCGAGTCGGTGCGGAGCCTGGTGTTCGACAACCACGAGCCGCGCGCCCGGCAGCTCGCGATGGCTCGGCGGGCCCTCGTCATCGCCAGGACCCTCATCAACGCGCGGGTCATCGAGAAGGTCGACGGCGAGTACCGGCTGACCGTCGACGTCGCGCCGAACTTCGCGCTCAACCAGCCGCTGTCGCCGTTCGCGCTCGCCGCGTTCGAGCTGCTCGACCCGTCCTCGCCGACGTACGCGCTGGACATGGTCTCGATCGTCGAATCCACGCTCGACGACCCGCGCGCGATCCTCGCGCAGCAGCAGTTCAAGGAGCGCGGCGAAGAGGTCGAGCGGATGAAGCGCGAGGGCATCGAGTACGAGGAGCGGATGGAGCTGCTCGAGGAGGTCACCTGGCCGAAGCCGCTCGACGAACTGCTGACGGCCGCGTACGAGGCCTACGCCGCCGAGCAGCCGTGGGTCCTCGACTTCACGCTCTCACCCAAGGCCGTCGTCCGGGACATGTACGAGCGGGCGATGACCTTCGGCGACTTCGTGCGGTTCTACCAGCTCACCCGCTCCGAGGGACTCGTCCTCCGGTACCTCTCCGACGCCTACCGCACCATGCGCCAGACCATCACCGAGGAACAGCGCACCCCCGAGCTCGACGACCTCATCGAGTGGCTCGGCGAGGTCGTCAAGCAGACCGACTACTCGCTCGTCGACGAGTGGGAGGCGCTGCTCAACGGGGACGTCGCGCTCGCCGAGGCGGAGCACGACGAGATCGCGCCGCCGCAGCCCGCCCGCCTCACCGGGAACGTCCGCGCCTTCCGGGTGCTCGTCCGCAACGCCTTGTTCCAGCGGGTGCTGCTCGCCGCCGCCGACGACCCGGACGGCCTCGGGCAGCTCGACGCGACCAGCGGGTTCGACCGATCGGCGTGGGACAACGTGCTCGAGGAGTACTACGAGGCGCACGACTCGATCGGGACCGACGCGGACGCGCGGTCGATGCAGTACCTGGTCCTCGACGAGCACGGTGCCGGGCGGACGTGGCGGGCGCGGCAGATCTTCGCGGACCCGTCCGGCGACAAGGACTTCGGGTTCTCGGCGACGATCGACCTCGACGCGTCCGACGAGGCCGGTGAGGCGGTGGTCCGGGTGACCGAGATCGGCCGATTCGACGGGTGGGCCGAGGTGGACGTCGACTGACGGCTTCCGTGGCCCGGCAGCGCGACGTCTCCGAGCAGTCCGTGGGAACGCCCACGCCGGCGTCCGGGTACCTTCGACGACAGCCCGCCCCGTCCGGCGGCCGGGACCGTCGAGAGGAACCGCCATGCGCATCGGATCGAGCATCGCCCTGATCGTGATCGGCGCCATCGTGGCGTTCGCCCTGAACATCCAGCTCGCCGGGGTCGACCTCCGCTTGATCGGCTACATCCTGATGGCCGCCGGCGTCGTCCTGCTCATCATCAGTCTCGCGGTGGCGTTCGGTGGACGCCGCACGACGACCACCACCCGGAGCGGGATCGACCCGGCGTCCGGTGAGCAGATCACCCGGCAGGACCGTCGGGACGGGACCTACTGACGGCGCAGCCTGACCGACCGACTCGACTTCACCGGCTGCGGGTCCGGTGCAGGGCGGCGAGCAGGGCTTCGCCGTCCGCAACGTCGTAGAGCGCGAAGTTCCCGCGTCCGGGCGTGAGGTCGAGACCGGTGTTCGCGTACTGCCGCACCGCCTCGCTCCCGCCCGGGAACAGCGTGTCGAGGTGACGGGAGTCGTCCCACTCGACGGTGACGTGGCTGCCGGAGCGGTCGACGTACCAGTCGGTCCGGCTCGCGGATGTCTCCCGCACCCGACGCTCGTTCACCACGAGCACACGGCGGTCGGTGACCGCGTAGACGTCGGTCCGCTTGCGGTGCCGCTTCACGAGGAACCGGCCCGCGAGCACGTGCGCGGCAGCGACCGACAGCGCCACGAGGACGATGGCGGTCACGGGGTCAGCGCCCGACCGGAGCACCGCGACGTCGGCGACCGCGATGCCCGCCAAGAACAGCACGCTGAGCGGGATCAGCCACCGATCGGCGTCGACGAAGACGCGGGCCGGGTCGCTCCCGCCGACCCACAGGAGTTCCTCGCCGTCGTCGAGCCGAGACTCGACGAGGGACCGCGCGGCCCTGCCGTCCGGCACCGGACGCATCAGAACAGGGTCGCGGGCGGGGTCGCCTCGGGCAGGGGCTCCGGCTCGGTGACCTCGACGCCGGGCCAGCCCGGGCCGTGCGGCACGTCGGTGCCGTTCTGGTACGCGGTCGCCGCACCCCGGGCCCGCACGTCCGCGGCCTCGTTCATCTCGTGCCCGACGTGACCCCGGACCCACTCGAAGGTGACCTTCCGGCCCTGCAGTTCGGCGTCGAGTTCCTTGATGATCTCAACGTTGAGCACGGGCTTGCCGTCGGCCTTCCGCCAGCCCTTCCGCTTCCACCCCGCGAGCCATTCGGTGCAGGCCTTGATCGCGTACTGGCTGTCGCACAGGATGTGCAGCGGCTCGCCGGTGTCCTTCGTGGCGCGGAGCAGCTGCAGCACGGCGGTGAGTTCGCCCTGGTTGTTCGTCGCCTTCGGCCACCCGCCCGCCGCCCACCGGTCGTCGTCGACGTACCAGGCCCAGCCGGCGGGGCCGGGGTTGCCGAGGGCGGAGCCGTCTGCGGCGGCGACGATCGTCACGATGGGACCTCCAGGTGGTGCGGGTGCTGGACCACCGTAACGGAGGGCGGTGACCTCAGCGGTTCGCGGGGTCGAGGTTGAGTGTCGTGCCCTCGATCAACCACTCCTCGGCGCCGCGCGTCTCGAGGTAGGGGTTCAGCCAGCGCAGCTGCGCGGGGGTCACGCCGAAGCGTTCGGTCACGGTCGTCAGCTCGTCGCCGTGGGACACACCGTAGGAGGTGGGTGTGCCGTTGCTGTCCCGCACCCAGCCGTACGCGCCGGGCCGAGCCTTCCCGACCGTGACCCGGAGGCCCGGGTACGGGTTCGGGAGTGTCCAGTCGAGGCTGCCGACCGCCAGCACCGAGCCGACCCACGGGCGGTCGTCGGACTCGGAGCCGTCCTCGTTCGGCATCGGGACCAGCACCGCACTGGAGAGGTAGTCCGGTGTCCTGCCCGCGTCGTCGAGCGGTACCGTCGCAGGCGCCGACGTCCCGCTCCACTGCACCTGGCTCCGGACCACCGTGTCGTACCCGTCGGCGTAGTCGGCCGGGCGGTGGCGGAACTGCAGGGCGATGGGCTGCGGGTTGGTGGTCCGGTAGTCGGACAGCTCAGCGTCGAACAGCCCGTCCGCCCGTTGCACGATCCGGACGTGGAGGCTGGTCTCACCCGACTTCGAGACGACGTCGGTCTCGGCGGCGACGCTGCCCGGCGCGAGCACCGGCGTGGCGCTCGGGGTGGGAGCCGGTGTCGCCGTACGGGAACCGCCGCCGTCGGGCCCCGCGGCGGCCGTCCTCGTCGGTGCCGGCGCGGAGTCGTCCCCGCCGAACAACGAGCAGCTGCTCAGCACGAGCATCGTCATCGCTGCCACCGCCGTCGCCCCGAGCGCCACGATCGTCCTGGTCCTGCGTTCCACGTCGTTCCCCCTCGCCACGACCCTAGTGCGATGCCGCCGCGCGGCCAGGGCAACGGGAACCGGACGACGGCGGTCGTGACCGAACCGTTGCCGGAGGCCACCGGCCTACTGTGCAGACCATGAGCGACAGCATCCCCCAGGCCCCCGGTCCCGACGAGTCCGACGACCGCGCCCGCAACGACGAGCTGCGTGACGCCGCGCACCACGAGGGCGCCGACGGCCTCGACGACCGCGCCCAGCGCGCGGCGGACACCTCCTACAGCCCGTCGAGCGAGCGCGAGACCGTCGCTTCGCAGACGCAGCAGCGTGACGACGCCGACCTCCGCGAGGACGGCATCGACCCGTCCCGCATCGTGGCGGCTCCCGGCACCGGGGGAGCGGACGACGCCGGCGACGTCGAGCCGGAGCCGGGCGACCTGAACCTGCCCTGGCAGTCCGAGGCGGACCGGCAGGGCTGATCGAGCCTCAGCGGGTGGCGAGCTCGAGCGACCGGACGAGCTCGTCGCCGTCACGCACGTCCCAGAACGCGAACGACTGCGGACCGAACAACCCGTCGAGCCCGGTGTTCGCGTAGATCCGTGCGACGCCGCCGCCCATCGACAGCGAGCGGACGTCCGAGCGGTCGCCCTCGTTCCACTCGACCGTGCAGTGGCGTCGCTCGCGGTCCCAGGTCGTCGAACGATCCGTCCGCCCGACGGGGACCTCACGCGTCGACCTCGGCGTGAGGATGAGCGCGCGCCGGTTCGTGACCGCGTAGGTCGTCGTGCGCTTGCGGTGTCGCTTGACGAGGAACCGGCCGACGACGATGTGGAGGCCGATCACGACGAACACGCCGCCGAACAACACGGGGAACCACGGCGCCCCGCTGTCGACCGCCTGCGACTCCCAGAACACCGCGAACCCGCACCACAGGAGCGAGAACGGCACGAGGAACGCGTCGCGTGGGGCGAAGACCTTCGCCGGGTCGCTCGTGCCGGCCCAGAGCAGCTGCTCGTCGGCCCGGAGGTGTTCGCGAGCAGTCTGCTGAGGATCGGTCATGCTGTAGAACCTACGGCGCGCTCCCGCGGTCGGTTCGTGAAGGTGTACCCCGAGGCCGCCGAGCGGGGGCACTCGACGTGACGCTCCCGACACCCGCTGCGATCATGGGCGGATGTCCTCATCAGGGAACTCGACCGTGCCACCTCTGAGGCTGCGGCCGTCGACCGGCTCTGCAGAACACCCGTCACTCGTCGGGATCTGGCGCAGCGCCGTGGACGTCAGCCACGACTTCCTCGCGCGGGCTCACCGCGACGAGATCGAGAGCCACCTGGAGTCGGACTACTTCCCAGGAGTGGTCCTCTCGGTCGCGGAGCGCTCTGATCGGCCGGTGGGGTTCTCCGGCGTCCTCGACGGGAACCTGGAGATGCTGTTCATCGAGGCGACAGAACGCGGAACCGGGGTCGGAACGGCGCTCCTCGAGCACGCGATCACGGAGCACGGTGTCACCACGGTCGACGTCAACGAGCACAACTCCGCCGCCCTGCGCTTCTACGCTCGTCGAGGGTTCGAGGTCGTCGGTCGGAGCGAGACGGACGAGGCCGGTCGGCCGTACCCGTTGCTCCACCTGCGACTCGCTGTCCGATCCTGACCCGGGGCGTGCGAGGCGCCTCGGCCGCCCGCCCTACGACACCGAGTCCGGGTGCGACCCGGTCCGCTGCCCGGACTCGAGCGTCGCGATCGCCGCGAGGTCGTCCTCGGTCAGCTCGAAATCGTCGATGTCGATGTTCGAGCGGATCCGCTCGGGCGTCACCGACTTCGGCAGCACCACCACGCCCTGCTGCACGTTCCACCGCACGAGCACCTGCGCGACGCTCACACCGTGCGTCTCCGCGATCCCGCTGAGCACCGGTTCGTCCACGAGACGCCCACGGCCGAGCGGCGACCACGCCTCGGTCACGATGCCGTGCTCGGCGTGGAACGCCATCAGCTCGTGCTGCGGCAGCCACGGGTGCCGTTCGACCTGGTTCACCGTGGGCACCTCGCCCGTCTCGTCGATGATCCGCTCGAGGTGCGGCACCTGGAAGTTCGAGACACCCACGCTCCGCGCCCGACCCGACGCACGCAGCTCGACGAGCGTGCGCCACGTCTCCACGTACTGGTCACGGGCCGCTGCCGGCCAGTGGATGAGGTAGAGGTCGACGGCGTCGAGCCCCAGGCGGTCGAGGCTCGCGTCGAACGCGCGCAGGGTCGCGTCGCGACCCTGGTGGTCGTTCCACACCTTGGTCGTCACGAAGACGTCGTCACGGTCCAACCTGGAGGCACGGATCGCCTCCCCGACGCCACGCTCGTTCCCGTACATCTCGGCGGTGTCGACGTGGCGGTACCCGGCGTCGAGTGCCGTGCCGACGGCGACGGCGGCCTCGGCGTCGTCGACCTTGTAGACGCCGAAGCCGACGGCGGGGATGCTCCGGCCGTCACGGAGGGGGATGGAGGTGACCATGCACCCATCCTGCCGATCGTGGCGGGCGTGCGTCGTGCCTCCCGGGCGTTGCTCGCACCACGTGATCGACGTCACGCGCGTTGATCGACGCGCGCAGTGTCGGAACGTGCGCGTTTCGTGATGACCTACGTCGGGAGGTTGACCGGCTCGGTGTCGGGGATCGGGCTCGCGTCGCGGCCGCGCAGGTCGGGCAGCCACTGCTTCGCGGCCAGGGGGAGCAGCACCCCGACCAGCGCCATGCCCGCGCCGACCATCAGCCCGCCGGTGGGGCCGTGCAGGTCGATGAGGAACCCGGCCACCGCGGAACCTCCGGCCGCGCCGATGAGCTGGCCGGTGCCCATCCAGCCGTACGCCTCGGCGGTGTCGGAGAACTTCACCGTCGCAGACACCGAGCCGAACATCACGGCGAGGGCCGGCGCGATGCCCGCACCCGCCACGAGGAGTGCCAAGCAGAGCCACCAGAAGTCCGTGCCGCCGACTGCGAGGGCGAGACCGACGAAGACGATCGCCATGCGGGTCCAGAGGGTGTTCGGTGAGATCGGGCGGTGGCCGAACGCGAGGCCGCCGAGCAGGGATCCGATCGCGAAGACCGCCAGGACGATGCCGGCGTTCGGGCTGCCCTCGCCGAAGACGCTCGTGACGCTGGCCTCGACCGCGGCGCAGGCACCGATGAGGAGCAGGCCGGTGAGGGTGGCGATGACGACCGAGGGGCGGCGCAGGACGACGCCGAAGGCCCGCTTCGACCGCGGGATGCGCACCCGGCCGAGTTCGGGGGAGGCGATGAACCACACGCCGCCGATGACGAGGAACGCCATCGCGACGACGATCGCCTCGACGGTGCCGATCTGCGTCGCGACGAAGGTCGTGATGACCGGTCCGGCGACCCAGATGAGCTCCTGCGCGCTCGCGTCGAGGGAGAAGAGCGGTGTGAGCTGCGCCGACGTCACCATCTTCGGGTAGATCGTGCGCACGGCCGGCTGGACCGGGGGCACCGCCAGGCCGCCGATGAACCCGACGACGACGTAGCCCCAGAGCGGCATCACCACGAAGCCGACGACGCCCATGCTCGCGAGCGCGACGATGCTCGTCAGGATCAGCACGGGACGCATGCCCCAGCTGCCCATCCACCGACTGGTGAGGGGCCCGGCGATCGCCTGCCCGATGCTGGTCGTCGCGAGGACGAGGCCGGCCGCGCCGTACGAGTCGAAGACGTGCTCGACGTGGAGCAGGTACGCGAGCGAGAGCATCCCGAACGGGAAGCGGGCGGTGAGCTGCGCGGCGATGACGCGACCGACGCCAGGGGTCTTCAGCAGGGGCCCGTACGTACTCACAAGAGGAGTGTACGGACCGGACGGACGGCGTGTCCCCCGGTCGGGGAGGTGTGCACGAGCGGCTCCTGTGCACCGTCCGTCGCCGGACTCCGCGACACGCCGATCGCGTTCCGCCCACAGGCGTGGAGGGATGTGTCCACAAGGTGTGGAGGAGTGTCGGTGGCGGGGGTCAGACTGGCGGAATCACGGGCCTCTCGCGACTGTTCACACTGTGGAGGGCGTTGTGGAGAACTACACGGCTGTAACACTTTCTCTTGTGGTCGGTCCCGGTGTCGGCCACTAGATGTAGTATCGAGTCACCGGGTCGCACCCGCTCTCTGCGGGCCCCGGAAGGCTTCAGAAGCACCACAGCAGTACAACCACCAGCACCACTGAACGACCCGCTCGACGGGCCGAGAACACAGGGGAGATCATGGCCGTCACCGTCTACACCAAGCCGTCCTGCGTCCAGTGCACCGCGACGTACCGAGCCCTCGACAACAAGGGCATCCAGTACGAGGTGCACGACGTCTCCACGGACGAGGCAGCCCTCGAACACGTCAAGAGCCTCGGCTACCTGCAGGCCCCGGTCGTCGTGACCGACGACGACCACTGGTCGGGCTTCCGCCCGGACAAGATCGCGACGCTCAGCGCCGAACTCGCGTGACCGCCGTGCGGGCCCGAACGGGCCCGCACGCACCCGGCCTGGAGGCGCCACCCGTCTCCGCCAGGCCGCCCCTGATCCGCTGTCCGCACCTCTGACCAAGGAGCGCACATGAGCAACCTCGTCTACTTCTCGAGCGTGTCCGGCTACACGGCCCGCTTCATCGAGAAGCTGGGGCTGCCGGCAGACCGGATCCCGCTCCTCCCGAGCGACCCGTTCCTCCACGCGGACGAGCCGTACGTGCTCGTGCTGCCGACCTACGGGGGCGGCAACGGGCAGGGCGCGGTCCCGAAGCAGGTCATCAAGTT
Organism: Curtobacterium phoenicis; assembly: GCF_047238015.1. Taxonomy (NCBI): domain Bacteria; kingdom Bacillati; phylum Actinomycetota; class Actinomycetes; order Micrococcales; family Microbacteriaceae; genus Curtobacterium; species Curtobacterium phoenicis. Next base: position 3,476,057 of record NZ_JBDFLZ010000002.1, on the reverse strand, counting down.
CCTCAACGACGAACGCAACCGCTCCTTGATCCGCGGTGTGGTCGTCGGCGGCAACACGAACTTCGGCGAGGCCTACGGCCTCGCGGGGGACGTCATCGCGCAGAAGTGCGGCGTCCCCATCCTCTACCGTTTCGAGCTCTTCGGCACGCCTGACGACGTGCACGCAGTCACCACTGGATTGGAAGCATTTTGGACGCAGCAGTTGCAGACGTCGATCTGACGTCGCCGCAGACGGGGATGGACTACCACTCCCTCAACGCGATGCTCAACCTCTACGACGCGAACGGGAACATCCAGTTCGACAAGGACCGTGAGGCCGCCAAGCAGTTCTTCCTGCAGCACGTCAACCAGAACACCGTCTTCTTCCACAACCTGAAGGAGCGGCTCGACTACCTGGTCGAGAACGAGTACTACGAGCGCGAGACGATCGACCAGTACTCGCTCGAGTTCATTCAGAAGCTCAACGACCTGGCGTACTCGAAGAAGTTCCGGTTCCAGACGTTCCTCGGTGCGTTCAAGTACTACACGAGCTACACGCTCAAGACGTTCGACGGCAAGCGCTACCTCGAGCGCTTCGAGGACCGCGTCGTGATGACCGCCCTCGGCCTGGCGCAGGGCAACGAGCAGCTCGCGATCGACCTGGTGGAAGAGATCATCGCCGGTCGCTTCCAGCCCGCGACCCCGACGTTCCTCAACACCGCGAAGGCCCAGCGCGGCGAACTCGTCTCCTGCTTCCTCCTCCGCATCGAGGACAACATGGAGTCGATCTCGCGCGGCATCAACTCCTCGCTGCAGCTCTCGAAGCGCGGCGGCGGCGTGGCGCTGCTGCTCTCCAACATCCGCGAGGCCGGCGCCCCGATCAAGCAGATCGAGAACCAGTCCTCGGGCATCATCCCCGTGATGAAGCTGCTGGAAGACTCGTTCTCCTACGCGAACCAGCTCGGTGCGCGTCAGGGTGCCGGTGCCGTCTACCTGTCCGCGCACCACCCGGACATCATGAAGTTCCTCGACACCAAGCGCGAGAACGCCGACGAGAAGATCCGCATCAAGACGCTGTCGCTCGGTGTCGTCGTGCCGGACATCACGTTCGAGCTCGCGAAGAACAACGAGGACATGTACCTCTTCTCGCCGTACGACGTCGAGAAGGTCTACGGCATGCCGTTCGGTGACGTCCCGATCTCCGAGAACTACCGCGCGATGGTCGACGACTCGCGCATCAAGAAGACGAAGATCAAGGCGCGTGACTTCTTCACGACGATCGCCGAGATCCAGTTCGAGTCGGGCTACCCGTACATCGTGTTCGAGGACACGGTGAACAAGGCCAACCCGATCAAGGGTCGGATCAACATGTCCAACCTGTGCTCGGAGATCCTGCAGGTCAACACCCCGACCACCTTCAACAAGGACCTCTCGTACAAGGAGATCGGCAAGGACATCTCCTGCAACCTCGGCTCGCTCAACATCGCGCTGACGATGGACTCGCCGGACTTCGGCAAGACCATCGAGACCGCCATCCGCGGCCTCACCTCGGTGTCGCAGATGTCGCACATCTCGTCGGTGCGTTCCGTCGAGGACGGCAACGACAAGTCGCACGCCATCGGCCTCGGTCAGATGAACCTGCACGGCTACCTCGCTCGTGAGCGCGTGTACTACGGCTCGGAAGAGGGCATCGACTTCACGAACATCTACTTCTACACGGTGCTGTTCCACGCCCTGCGTGCCTCGAACAACATCGCGATCGAGACGGGGGAGACCTTCGACGGCTTCCGCGACTCGAAGTACGCGTCGGGTGAGTTCTTCGACAAGTACACCGACCAGGCGTGGACGCCGGCGACCGCCCGCGTCGCGGAGCTCTTCGCGAACGCGAACATCGCGATCCCGACGCAGGACGACTGGAAGGCGCTCAAGGCGTCCGTCCAGGAGCACGGCATCTACAACCAGAACCTCCAGGCCGTGCCGCCGACCGGTTCGATCTCGTACATCAACCACTCGACGTCGTCGATCCACCCGATCGCGTCGAAGATCGAGATCCGCAAGGAAGGCAAGCTCGGTCGCGTCTACTACCCGGCGCCGTTCATGACGAACGACAACCTGGACTACTACCAGGACGCGTACGAGATCGGCCCCGAGAAGATCATCGACACGTATGCCGCTGCCACGCAGCACGTCGACCAGGGTCTGTCGCTCACGCTGTTCTTCAAGGACACCGCGACCACGCGCGACATCAACAAGGCCCAGATCTACGCATGGCGCAAGGGCATCAAGACGATCTACTACATCCGTTTGCGCCAGCTCGCCCTCGAGGGCACCGAGGTCGAGGGCTGCGTCAGCTGCATGCTCTGATCGCTCACGCGATCACCCTTCGGACTGGAGGCGCGGGGCGGCCCCGCACCGCGCCTCCAGTCCGTCACCAGATCACCATCTCGAATCCGGAAGACAATCCCATGACCCTCACCGACCCGGTCCACGCCACGGGCAAGTCCATCCCGCTGATCAGCGCGGTCAGTGCCATCAACTGGAACCGCATCCAGGACGACAAGGACGTCGAGGTCTGGAACCGGCTGGTCAACAACTTCTGGCTGCCCGAGAAGGTGCCGCTGTCGAACGACGTGCAGTCGTGGAACACGCTCACGCCGGAGGAGCAGCAGCTCACCATGCGGGTCTTCACCGGCCTGACGCTGCTCGACACCATCCAGGGCACCGTCGGCGCGATCAGCCTCATCCCGGACGCGATCACCCCGCACGAAGAGGCCGTCTACACGAACATCGCGTTCATGGAGTCGGTGCACGCGAAGAGCTACTCGTCGATTTTCTCGACGCTCGCGTCGACGCCCGAGATCGACGACGCCTTCCGCTGGTCCACGGAGAACCCGAACCTGCAGAAGAAGGCCCAGATCGTCCTCGACTACTACACGGGTGACGACCCCCTGAAGCGCAAGGTCGCCTCGACGCTGCTCGAGTCGTTCCTGTTCTACTCCGGCTTCTACCTGCCGATGTACTGGTCTTCGCGGGCGAAGCTCACGAACACCGCTGACCTCATCCGTCTGATCATCCGCGACGAGGCCGTCCACGGGTACTACATCGGGTACAAGTTCCAGAAGGGTCTCGAGGGCGCTTCCGAGGAGCGCAAGCAGGAGATCAAGGACTACACGTTCAACCTGCTGTTCGAGCTCTACGAGAACGAGGTGCAGTACACGCAGGACCTCTACGACGGTGTCGGGCTGACCGAGGACGTCAAGAAGTTCCTGCACTACAACGCCAACAAGGCGCTGATGAACCTGGGCTACGAGCCGATGTTCCCCAAGGAGACGACGGACGTGAACCCGGCGATCCTGTCGGCGCTGTCCCCGAACGCGGACGAGAACCACGACTTCTTCTCGGGGTCGGGCTCGTCGTACGTCATCGGTAAGGCCGTCGTGACGGAGGACGAGGACTGGGACTTCTGATCCTGATCCGACCTTGTCGGAACGCCCCGCTGGCTTCGGTCGGCGGGGCGTTCTGCGTTCGAGGGTGCTGTCGCTGATGCGGCCGAATGGCGGGCCCTCAACGAGATTCGATTCGGACGGGTCATGTGAGACAAGCCAGCTGTGACGGGTGCGTTGCGGGATGCTGTGTCGGCTGAAGGACCGGTTATTGAGACAGTGAATCAGCGCAGCATCGCGCCGAGAAGCACCCGAAGCTGTGACTGCTGATCCGGGTCGAGTGCGGTCGTTATGGGTTCGAGCGCTTCGCGCATCGATGTTTCCAGGCGGTGTGCGACCCGTGCGCCCGCGTCGGTGATCACGACATCGACTGCGCGAGCATCGTCCGGGTTCGGCTGCCGACTCAGGAACCCCTTGGCGGACGCGCGAGCGACCAGGCCGGTCATGGTTGAGCGTTCCAGCCCGAGGTACTGCGCCAGCTCCCCGATCCGGACGCGACGATCCCGCAGGATCGCCAGCACCCGGAGCTGGGTCAACGACACTCCCTCGTCGGCGGCGATCTCGGTCAACGCTCCCATCGTGCGGAACGACAGCTCTCCGATCGCATCCACGAGCCGGCTCATCTCGTCGTCTTGATCCACGTCGTCATCATACTTGACGAAGTTCGTTATACGAACTACTTTGTTCGCAACACGAACCAATTGGAGGATTCATGTACGCAGCCGTTGTCGAACAGTTCGGACAAGCACCGGTCTGGCAGCAGTTCCCCGAGCCCGAGCCGGCCCCCGGTGAGGTCATCGTCGAGGTCGTGGCCGCGGGCCTGCATCCGCGGGTCAAGTCCCAGGCAGCCGGCTCGCACTACACGAGCGAGGGCGCTCTCCCGCTGATCCCGGGCGTCGACGCGGTCGGCCGGTTCCCAGATGCATCGCTGCGCTACTTCGTCGTGTCAAGCGACACCCGGGGCACGATGGCAGAACGTGTCGCCGCGGATCCTCGGGCCAGCGTTGTCCTCCCGGACGGCGCGGACCCGGTCGCCGTGGCAGCGGGAGCGAATCCGGTGATGTCGTCCTGGGTTGCGCTTCGTCGCCGGATCGACTTCGCGCCCGGGAGCCGAGTACTGGTCCTCGGTGCGACGGGTGCGTCGGGGAATGCTGCCGTGCAGGTGGCGCGGCACCTCGGGGCTTCGTCCGTCATCGCCAGCGGTCGCGATGCCACACGCCTCGAGCAGCTGCGCGGACTCGGAGCGGACACCGTGGTCTCCCTCACCGACCCGAACGCTGTGGGGGAGGCGGCGGCGGACGTCGATGCTGTCGTCGACTACGTCTGGGGGCAGCCCGCAGCTGACGTGATGCGTTCCCTCGTGACGGCCCGGCAGGATCGAGGTCGTCGACTAGACTGGATCGCAATCGGCTCGACCGCGGGCCAGGATGCCCCGATCCCCTCCCCGGCCCTTCGGGCGTCCGGGCTGCGAATCGTCGGCAGCGGGCAGGGTTCCGTCGGACGTGCCGCGTTCGTCGAAGAACTGCCAGGCATCGTCGCGGCGATCGCGAACAAGACGGTGAGCATCGAAACGCGGCCTGCACCGTTCGACGACATCGAAGCTCACTGGGTCGGCGGTGCTGCGACTTCGGGTCGTGTCGTCTTCACGGCGGCCGACCGGTAGAGGATCGCTGGACGGCACAGGCGAGCTCATAGACACGACAGAGCCCCGGCCGTTCCCGAGCGGCGTGCTGTGCGGCTTGCGGTTGCGCGTCAGTGCGACGCTGCTGACGCGGCCGTGCGCTTATTGCGACGCTGCAAGATCGCGACGATGCTGCTGACGAAGAGCGCGGCGCCGCCAATCCCGAGCAGCCATAGGCCAGCTTCGAAGCCGCCGATGACGACGTTCGGCGTGTAGCCCGGCTCGATACCGCTGTCTTCTTGCAGGCGGTAATCGACGCCGATGGCGATGAGAAACTCGATGGTGATCAGTGCGCCGAGACCCGCGACGATGACGGACCCGATGATGAACTTCTTCATGTGCTCCGCCTCCCGTTGAAGAGGCTATCTACCCCCCGAGCTCAGGAGCGCCAGCCAGCCGATGGTCTGCTAGGACATCATGTGCGGTTCCGCCGACGGGACGGGACGACTGACTGCCATCCGTCGCTACGGTTGACTCATGGTTCGTCGAGCACGCTCGAGTCTGTGGGCGATCGTCGCTGTTGCGCTGGCTGCTGTTGCAGTGGTGATCTGTGTTGTATCGACTGTTGACGCCGGCCAGGTGGCGCCGGTGTTCTTCTGGCCGACGACCCATGGAGCGGATGTGGTGCTGACGAAGGAGCAGTACAAGCTGGCACTGACCGCTCAGCAAGCGGGCCGGATAGCCGCGTCCGCGGCGATCATCCTCGCTCTCGCCGCGGTCCTGCTCTCGCTCCGGGCGCGAAACGTCTCGCGCGACCGATAGCCGATCGGTGTTCGGGACGGGCCGACAAGCCTTCGGAACGTACGGTGCGAGCTGTCACGAGGGGATGCCTGTGATCTTCGTGTCCCTCTGGCTCAGCTGCTCCTGCTCCTGCTCCTGCTCCTGCTCCTGCGTCGCTTCGGGATGGCGATCGCGATTCCGAAAAGCGCTGCGACGGCCAAGACGATCAGCTGGGATACGGCGTCACGGGTGCTCATGTGTCCGAGGTGGGTCGCGTGGTACGCGAAGTGGAGCACGCCGAAGCTACCCCACGCGATGCCGAGGACGCGGAACAGCGGCTGTGATCGCCAGAACAACGCTGCAACGCTGCCGGCGCCGAGTGCGAGGTACTGTGCCCCGTGGTCGCGGATGAGGTGCTCGTTGAACGGTCCGTCTTGGGATATCCCCTCGCCGAGTAGGGAGGGGAAGTGGTCGTAGAACTCTCGCGGGAGCACGTAGGCCCAGAATCCGACGCCTATGGCGATGATGATGGTGCCGACGAGACCGACGGTTTGCAGGGGACCGATGCGGTATTGGATGGGTCGGGGGTGTTCCACGGGAGGCTCCTTGCTTGTCGTGTTGTTCAGCTGCGGTGGTCAGCGGATCCAAGCCATTGGTCGAACGTGGTGCCGGTGACGCGCTGGGGCTCAGTCCCGCCGCGCAGGGCCCCGGAAGCGAGGCCCTTGCCATACGCGCCAGGGAAGCGGACGTCGAGTACGCGGCGTCGGATGCCGTCGTGGTCGTACATCCGTCGGATCATCTCGGCGAGGGTGGTCTCCGCTGGTCCGACCAGATCCGGAGCTCGGACCGCGGGGGCGGATTCGGCGACGCGGACGAGGTGCTCCGCGACGTCCCGTGCCGCGACGGGGCGAGACAGGGTGCGCGGCACTAATGTGACCGGTCCGATGGAGGTTTGGGCGGCGACCTGTTCCGCAAATTCGTGGAATTGCGCGGTTCGTGCCACGGTGTGCGGGACGTCGGAGGCCCGGATGAGCCGCTCCTGCGCGAGCTTGCCGGCGTAGTAGGACGTGTCGATCTCGTCGATACCGACGATCGACAGCAGGACGTGGTGCGCAGTACCGACTTGCGTCTCCGCCGCGAGGAGGTTAGAGGTGGCGGTGGAGAAGAACGCTCTGGCCGCTTTGGTGGCGAGCGTCGTGGTGTTGAGCACATCGATGACCGCGTCAGCGTCTTCGATCGAACCAGCGATACCGACATCGCCGAGCACGTCTACGCCGTGCTTCCTCGAGAGGACGACGATTTCGTGCCCTCGTTCGCGTGCTGCACGGACGACGTGGCGTCCGACGGTGCCGGTACCGCCGGCGATCGCGATCTTCATGTGGTCTCCCAATCCGGCGCGTGAAGCCGCGCTCTTGCTCACACTGACGAGGTCGCGGCGTAGAGTGTGAGGGCGCCCTTCAACTGGAGTGGGGCGAGCGTTGGCTACGGCTGCGTCGTGCCGGCGTTTACGGGGTAGCGGCGGGTGCCAGTACGGTGTGCGCCGAGCGGTACGAGGGAGTCGGGAGTGTCGGCGCCGAGCGCAACGCCGGGCGCCGTCGCTACCTGACGGCTGTCCGCGGCTGCCGAGAGGGTTGCGCGGAGGAGTTCATCGAGCCGATAGCGGTCTGGTCCGGCGAGGTCGACGGTGTCGTTCACGGGCTCGCTGGTTGCGGTCTCGGCCAGGAGGTCCACGACGTCGTCGACGTCGACAGGCTGGAGCAGCATGCCCGGTGCGCGGACGACGCCGTCTTCTGTGAGCCCGTCGGCGATTGTGGGGATGAAGTCGTGGAACTGCGTTGCGCGGACGATGGTGAAGGGGATGCCCCCGTCGCGGACCGCCTCTTCCTGTGCGACCTTGCCGACGTAGTAGCCGTTGGCGAGTGCGCGGTCCGCGCCGACGACCGAGAGCAGCACGTGATGGCGTACGCCGGTGGTGTGCTCGGCTGCGAGGACCCGCTCGGTGGATCCACGGAAGAAGGCCGTTGCGGCGGCAGGATCCATGTCGACGGTGTTCAGCACGTCGACGACGACGTCGACACCGGCCATGGCGTCGCCAAGGCCGGCCCCGGTGACGGCGTCGACTCCGTTCGTGCGCGATGCGACGAGGGTGTCGTGTCCGAGCTCGTTGAGGCGAAGCGTGAGGCGTGTGCCGACGTGGCCGTTGCCGCCGAGGATGAGGATCTTCATGAGTGTTCCTTTCCGGCGGCTTCTGCCGCCGCCCATGTGACGACGCTGGGCGGCAGGGTGTGAGGTCAGCTGATGGACCAGGTGGTGAGTTTCTCCGGGTTGACCTGCATCCACACGTCGGTGATGAGCCCGTCGCGCACCTTGACGTTGATGATGGCGAGCAACTGATCCCCCTCGATGGCGGCGAGCGCGACACCGTCACCGGTCAGCTGGTCCCGGAATTCGAGGGAGGACCGCTTACGGACCGTGCCGAGCATGAACCGAGCGACGTTGGAGACGCCGAGGACTGCGCGGCGGGCAGCGTTGACGACGCCGCCGCCGTCGGAGCGGAGTGTGACCGAGGGGTCTAGGAGCGCCGTCAGCGCCGCGAGGTCTCCGCCGCTGACTGCCGCCGCGAAGGCGAGCAGGACTTCATCATGCTGCTTTCGATTCCGCGGGCTCACCTCGTTGTCTCGCACGCGGCGTCGGGCCGACGTCGCGAGTTGCCGGACTGCTGTGACGGTTCGACCGACGATGGTGGCGATTTCGTCGAACGGCACGGCGAACACGTCGTGCAGGACGAACGCGACGCGCTCCGCCGGTGTCATGCTTTCCATGACGATGAGCAGCGCTGTGCTGACCTCGTCGTCAAGCGTCACGCGGTCCAATGGGTCGGCGGTTGCTGTCAGGTCGCTGGCGCTGCCGGTGAAGAGGTTGGCAGGTACCGGTTCGGGAAGCCATTCCCCGACGTATCGCTCACGGCGTGCTCGCGCGGACCCGAGGACATCGAGGCACACCCTGCTCATCACGCGTGTGAGCCACCCCTGTGGGTTCGTGATCGCGGCTCGTTCGGCGTCCGTCATTCGGTACCAGCGGACGTAGGTTTCCTGCACTGCGTCCTCGGCTTCGGCGAGCGTGCCGAGCATGCGGTAGCCGATCGAGATCAACCGGCGGCGTTCGTCGAAGACGTCTGGGAGCTGCTCGCTGGCGCGGGCAGCGTCCGTTCCGGGCTTCTGTGGCTCGCTGTCGGTCATCGTCGCTCCTGTTCGTGCTGTGATCATCATGACGACGGCAGGTGCCGGAATGTGAGGCGATTCGGCGAGGAAGGCCGAGGCAAAGGAGTTGCACCCCGCCTCCCTCTTGGTGTCAGGTCAGGGGGCAACCGGGTAGTGGCTGGTGATCGCGACCCGGTTCCAGGCGTTGATGACGATGGCGATCCAGGTGATCGCGGATACCTGCTCGTCGGATAGCGGTGCGACCTCCGGCCGGCGCGTCACGTGCTGGTCGCCGATGCCGGTGATCTGCTCCGCGATCAGGAGCGCGGCCTGCTCCTCAGGGGAGAAGTACTGCGATTCCCACCAGGCCGCGACGACGGCAAGCCGGTCCGCCATCTCGCCGGCGGCGATGGCGTCGCGGACGTGCATCCGGAGGCAGAACGCGCACCCGTTTAGCTGCGATGCGCGGATCTTCACCAGCTCCACCAGTTTCTTGTCCAGTCCCGCGTCGGCGGCGTCGTGTTCGGCTTGGCCTGTCAAAGCCATGAGCGTTTCGTAGTTCTTCGGCGCGTGCTTGCCGATGTTCACGTGCTGCATCCTTGTGCTCCTTCGATTGTCGAATGACGCCACACAGCGAAGCCCCGAAATCCGTCGCTGTGCGGTGTCTGTTGCTGTGACGGCGTGCGTCTACTCGGTGTGAGGTCGTGCTGGGGAAGTGAGCATCGTCATGCTTCGACGACCGGAGCTTGTGTGGCCTCACCGACGGCGACAGGCGCGGCGTGTTCTGCATCGACTGGGGGTAGCGGCACGAGGCGGCCCGTGAAGAAGAAGTGGTTCAACTGAAAACGGATCCGCATCGCGGTGGTGGTGCGGCCGTCTACTCTGGGCTGCAGGATGACCGGTTCGGGCCGTTCGGCGGCGAGGATGCGCCATCGCTCTTCGGCGCTGATCGGTACATGGACTTCAATGTGGTCGCCGTCGGGGAGTCGGACGATGCGTCCGGTTTCGTAGCCGTGGAGGAGTGCTTCGCGATCCTTGCGCTGGAGTGCGAGTGCGGTCCGGCGGGCGAGTGCGAATGCGATGAGCGGTCCGATGATCAGCATCGTCTGCTGGGTGTGGATGACGGTCTCGAGTGCCAGTTGTAATTGGTGTGCGAGGACGTCCGCGCTGCCGGCTGCCCAGAGGACGCCGTAGAAGGTCATGCCGGCAGCGCCGATGGCCGTGCGTGTCGGGGTATCGCGTGGTCGCTGCAGCAGGTGGTGATCGCGCGCGTCGGACGCGATCCACTGCTCGAGGAATGGGTAGAGCAGCACGAGGACCATGAAGGCGCCGATCGCGAGCAACGGGACGATGACGGCGAGTGTCACGGTTCGTCCGAGGATGACGATTTCCCATCCGGGTGGCACGAGGCGAAGGGCACCGTCAAGGAAGGCCGTGTACCAGTCCGGTTGCGATCCAGCGGTTGCGTTGCCGGGGTCGGACGGGCCGTACTGCCACACCGGATTGATGGTCACCGTCGTCGCGATGACGACCAGGATCCCCACCACACTGATGAAGAAGCCGCCGAGCCGGGTCAGCCCGTTTGGCCAGAGCGCGACCCCCGTCGTCGACGCTTCCGACCTGCCGGGAGCGGGGAACTGAGCTGGTGATTCCGCGAGGGCGACAATGGCTTGGAGGGCGAGCAGCAGGGCCATGGCGATCGGGACAAGGCCGAAGTGGATGAGCGCGAGTGTCTCGATGATCCGGCCGGGGAACGGGCCACCGAACAGAAGCCCAGTAACGTCCGTGCCGATCAGTGGGATGCCAAGAGCGACGCCGTCGACGATGCGGAGTCCGCTGCCGGAGAGCATGTCGTCCGGTAGTCCGTAACCGCTCCATCCGCCGGCGAGGGCGACGACGTAGAGGAGGAACAGCAGAACCCAGCGCGTGCGACGTGGCTTGCGGAACCCGCCGGTGAAGAAGGTGACGAGCATATGCATGATGATCGTCGCCGGGAGGAGTTGCATCGACCAGTGGTGCAGTTGGCGCAGCAGCATGCCGCCGTGCACGTCGAAGGCCAGTCGCAGCTCCGACGCGTATGCGGCGGAGACAAGGTGACCGTCGAGGGGTGCGTACGACCCGTGGTAGACGACTTGTTCGATGGACGCATCGAACAGGAACCCCATGACGAATCCTGTGCCGAGATAAACCAGTGCGATCGCTGCGGTGGCGACGCCGAACAACCCGGTCCAATGCAGCGGTACCGGGCGGTGCCGCATCCAGGTGAGGGCCGCGGCGGTCAGCCGTCCTGGCGTTGTGTCCGCGACCAGGTCCGCTAGGGAACGGCGGGATGGTCGGGTTCTACGATCAACGGGCATCGGTCGCTCCCGTGACGGTGTCGGGGACACCACCGGTCACGAACGCTCGGCGAGGCTCGGTGATGGAGCCGAGGGAGGCGATGTCGCGGCCTGCGAACACGGCGCTGATCCAGACCAGGAGGACGCGGAACTTCCGCTCCCACGTCGGAACGGCGAGCACGTGGTAACCGCGGTGCATGACCCACGCGGGGAAGCCCGTGATGACGACGCGCTTGTACTGGAAGATCCCGTGTCCGAGGCCAAGAGTCGCGACGACACCCAGGTTGTGGTGCACGTAGTCACGGGGTGCTTCGCCGCGGAGCGCTGCGACAAGGTTCTTCGCGAGCCGCTTGCCCTGCCGGACGGCGTGCTGAGCATTCGGGACCGTGAGCGCCCCCGGCTTCGGGGAGGCAAGGTCCGGTACGGCTGCGTCATCGCCGGCGGCCCATGCGTCCGGAACGATCCCGTCGTCACCCTCCACGCGCAGGTCTGCACGAACGCGAACCGACCCGCGGGCGGTCAGTGGCAGGTCGGTGTGCCGCTCGACGACAGGGTTCGCCGCGTTACCGGCGACCCAGACGATGAGGCCGGAGTCGTACTCCTCGCCGGTTGAGAGGACCACGCGGCCGCCGACGGCGGAGAGCATCTGCGTGTTCAGGTGAACGTGACCGCCTCGTCGTTCGAGGTGTCGGACGACCCACTTACCCGGCTCGTCGGTGACCTCGGGCAGGATCCGGCCCTGCGCTTCGACGAGGTGGAACGAAATGTCGGCCATGCTCAGCTCCGGGTACGACTTCAGCAGCGCCGTCGCGAGGGCGAGCGTTTCGCCGAAGCCTTCCACGCCGGAGAAGCCACCTCCGACGAACGTCACGGTGAGCAGCTTCTGCCGCTCGGGCCCCGGGGGGAGGACCGAGGCGCGGTCGAAGGCGGTGAGGATGTGGTCGCGGATCGCGACGGCTTCCTCGACCTGCTTCATCCCGATTGCTTCATCGACGAGCCCGGGGATGGGGAACTTCCGCGTGACTGCCCCGGCGGTTACGACGATGGTGTCGTATCGCACCGGGAAAGGCTCGCCGTCCTTCGGTGTCACGGTGACGGTCCGAGCGGCGTGATCGATGTTCGTTACCGCGCCGGCGATCAGTCGGGTCCTGCGGAGGTGGCTGCGGAGGGAAACGGCGACGTGGCGCGCCTCGACGGAGCCGGCAGTCACCTCGGGGAGGAACGGCTGGTACGTCATGTAGGGACGTGGATCGATGACGGTGACGCGCGCTTCGCCGCGGCGGAGCTTCTTCTCCAGCTTCCACGCGGTGTAGAACCCGGCGTACCCGCCGCCGACGATGACGATGTCCTTCACGGTGCAACCTTCTTCCTGTCCAGTCAAAGGTCTGACGGCGCAACCCACGCAAATGTGAGTCATCACCGGAAACACCCCTCGGTCATCACGCTCACCCTGCCGCCGTCGTCACAGAGGCAAGAGCATCAGACAGGAGCAAACCCGATGAACACGCCCACAACGGTCGTCAACGACTACCTCCACAGGCTCGCCATCGACCACGTTCCCCTCGCAGACCTCAGCAGCCTCCGAACGCTGCACCGCACACACCTCGCGACGATTCCGCTCGAGGACCTCGGCGGATGCGAAGACGCCGCCGGCACCCTGCCCGGACTCCTCAACCGCATCACCCAGCAGCGGCGCGGTGCACCCGCCACGCAACTGAACCTGGCGTTCGCGATGCTGCTGGTCGGCCTCGGCTTCACCGTCACCCCGCTCACCGTCACACCGAACCGACTCAACAGCCCCCGCGGGATTCCCCGATTGGCTCTTGCCGTGCACCTCGAGGCGGACCCCTACCTGGTAGATGTGTCCGGAGCCGGCCCCGATGGCCCTCTGCTCCTCCAGGACAAGCAAGGGCAGGCAGCTTCGATCGACGGCTTCGAGATCCGCATGCCCGATGGCGCGCTCGGCGTACGAGGATCGGACGATCCTCGCTACAGGGTGGCTGCCGCTCGAGGTCTCATGGACGCACTCGAACCCGACGCTCTCATCCGGTCGAAGGCGGTGCGCCCTCAGATCGGCGAGGAAGCGCCCGTCCTCTCGATCCGTCGGCAACGCGGACGGACGACGCTCATCGGCGACCACCTCATCGAGACGAACGGAACGGCGCGCACGGACGTACTGCTCGCACCGAACCAAGGCGCACGAGTGATACGCGAGCGATTCGGTGTCGTGCCATCCGCCCGGGAAGAGCGGTGTCTATGCGCTAGGTCTCGCTGACTCGGCGTGCTGCAGATCAGACGGTGAGGCTTCGTTCGAAGAGGCGGTACGCACCGTCCGATCCGATGTGGCAAAACCCGTGGGATGTGTAGAGCCGTTCGGCGCGAGTATTCGACTCGTGGACGCCGAGCGCGGCCGTCGGCACACCGCCAGCGGTTGCTGCACCGACGAACCCTTCCAACAGGCGGCCGCCGACACCGGCGCCCCGCCGCTCGGGCACTACGTGCACGGCGACGAGTGTCGCGACGGCGGGCTGCAGTTGCCAGACGGCCAAACCGGTGACCGTGCCATCCTCGTCCGTGATCGCGCCGCTGGTAGGCAGGCAATCGATCCACAGTTCGAGATTCCGGTCCAGAGCGTTCGTCCATCCGGCAACGCTGTCCGGCTCAACCTCCTGCATGTACGCCCGTTCCAGACGGAACAGCAGCGGGAGATCCTCAGGACGGACTGTGCGGTAGCTCATGGGCCGATCATGCCGTTCGGGGGAGTGATCACGTCAACGGTCGATACCGATTGGCGCGTCGACACCGTCCCGTGAGCCGATGACGTCGTCGGCCGGGATCGCGTCGACGAGTGCGGTTCGCTGTGCGTCGGTGAGCCGAATGCCTGCGGCTGCCGCGTTCTCGTCGAGGCGGGAGCGGCGACGTGTTCCGGGGATCGGCACAGCGCCCTCGGCGAGGAGCCACGCGAGGGCAACCTGCGCAGTCGTCGCTCCGATCTCGCCGGCTATCCGCTCAACCCGTGCGACGAGCCGCCGGTTCGCCGCGAACGCTGCGGGCTGGAAGCGGGGAAGACCTCGGCGGGCGTCGTCCGGTGCCAGATCGTCCAGACTGCGGACGCCCTCGGTGAGGACCCCGCGTCCGAGCGGGGAGAAGGCAACGAAGCCGATGCCGAGTTCGTCAGCGGTCGCCTTCTCCTCGTTGTGCAGCACGTCCCGGGAGAACAGGGAGAACTCCGACTGCACGGCAGCAATCGGGTGAACGGCGTGAGCGCGGCGGAGCGTGGGCGCGGCGACTTCTGAGAGGCCGATGTGTCGCACCTTGCCCGCTGCGACCAGGTCCGCCATCGCACCGACGCTGTCCTCGATCGGTACCGCAGGGTCGGCGCGGTGGAGGTAGTACAGATCGATGGTGTCCATGCCGAGGTGCCGGAGGGACCGGTCGCAGGCGCGTCGGATGTACTCGGGGCTGCCGTTGCGGCCGTGGACGGTCCCGTCGTCGTCGGTCTCCGCTGATGCCTTCGTCGCGATCGTGATCTCGTCGCGACGAGACCCCAGGGCACGGCCGATCAGCTGCTCGTTCGTGAACGGACCGTACGCCTCGGCGGTGTCGATGAACGTCACACCGATGTCGACCGCGTGCTGCAGCGTCGCGGTCGACTCCCGCTCATCGCTCGGGCCGTAGAAGGCGTTCATGCCCATCGCACCGAGTCCGATGGCCGAGACGGTCAGTCCGTCACCGAGCTGTCGTGTCTGCATCTGCAGTGGTTCCTTTCTCGACGATCGCCCGGTAGGTGGCGATCTTCTGTTCGATCGCAGCGAGATGCCGCTGCGTCCGTGCGAGGTCTTCGAGGACGTGCTGCCGGTGGTCCTCGAAGAACCGGAGCCGGTCCCCTTCCGTACCGGGCCGTCGACTGAGTTCAGCGATCCCGCGGATGTCGGCGATCGACATGCCGGTTTCGCGCAGCATCACCAACCCGCCCACCCAATCGAGGTCCGGTTGGTGGTACCGGCGCTGCCCAGACGGTGTCCGGGGCGTCGGATCCAGCATCAGGCCAGCCCGGTCGTAGTACCGGAGCGTCTCCATCGGGAGACCCAGCGCGGCTGCGGCCTGCCCGATACTCAGCCCGTCCGGTGGCACGGCCGCATCGACTTCAGGGAGGGGGACTTCACGCATGACCTCATGCTCACACCCGGAGTGCGCTCCAGGTCAAGCGCTCATCACGCTCCGCGACTTCACCAGCCGAGCACCTACGCCACCACGGCGGTGACGACGAGATCCAGCAGCCGATCACGCTGCCGACGGTCCGTGCCGCTCGTCTCCGACACCAACGCTGTTCCTGCCACCAACAGCAGCACGTCGTCCGAGGCGACGCCGTCACGCAGCCGTCCATCTCGTTGCAGCGCAGCAAGCAGAATCTGCAGTGCATCGTTCAAACGGCCGCGGCTGTGCTCGAACGGCTGCGCGCCTCCCGCAATCGCAGCCGTCAACGCCGAGCTCAAGCCGGCCTTCGTAACCAAGTAGTCGACGAATCGGTCCAACCACGTACGAAGGGCGTCCGCCGGTTCCTCGTCCGCTTCGAGCTGCGTGGCGGCATCGCACACAGCGTCGAGCTCGTTCCGGTATACCGCTTCGAACAGCGCGATGCGTGAGGGGAAGTGTCGGTAGACGGTTCCGACCCCGACGCCCGCTGCGGCTGCGATGGCAGTGAACGGCACGTCCGCGCCTTGCACGGACACTAACCGCACTGCCGCATCGAGCACTCGTGCACGGTTGCGCACGGCATCCGCTCGGCGGCCGTCACGGTCACTCATCCCCACCCCTTCCAAACGGAACACTTTCCGTTTACTCTGTTCCGGAACGCGTTCCGCTTACCACTTTACTTCCACGAGAACGGATCAACCATGACGATTCACCCAGACGCCACCGTGCTGGTCACCGGAGCGAACGGCTATCTCGGCGCGCACATCACCGCGGCGCTCCTCGACCAGGGCTACCGCGTTCGCGCGACCGTCCGCAGCCAAGCCCGAGGAGCGGCGCTGCGCGAGGATCTCGACCGTGCGGGGGTGCTGTCTGCTGACAGGCTCGATCTCGCGTATGCCGACTTGAGCTCCGACAACGGTTGGACCGATGCCATGTCGGGAGCGCGGTACGTGATGCACGTCGCTTCTCCCTTCCCAGGACATACCCCGCAGCACGAGGATGACGTGATCGTGCCGGCACGAGATGGAGCGCTCCGCGTCCTCACGGCTGCTCGCGATGCCAGCGTTGAGCGAGTCGTGATGACGTCCTCGTTCGCAGCCGTCGGGTACTCACACAAGGCTGTTCCGAGCTTCACCGAAAGCGACTGGACCAATCCCGAGGATGACCTGCAGCCCTACATCAAGTCGAAGGTCGTCGCCGAACGAGCCGCGTGGGACTTCGTTGCTCAG
Organism: Curtobacterium phoenicis; assembly: GCF_047238015.1. Lineage (NCBI taxonomy): Bacteria > Bacillati > Actinomycetota > Actinomycetes > Micrococcales > Microbacteriaceae > Curtobacterium > Curtobacterium phoenicis. The sequence continues at coordinate 3,459,272 of NZ_JBDFLZ010000002.1, read as the reverse complement.
CAAGGTGAGGGGCTCGAGTTCTCGGCCGTAAACCCTGTGGGCATCTTCGGCCCGACGCTGAGCACGAAGCTGTCGACGTCGGTCGCGTTCATCAAGGCGATGCTTGACGGTTTAATGGAGAATCTGCCGGCGCAATCGTTCGGCGTCGTTGATGTGCGCGACGCCGCTGCGCTCCACCTTGCAGCGATGACGCACTCCGAAGCGGCAGGGGAGCGGTTCCTGGCAGTCGCGGACGGACCATCCGTGAGCTTCCGCGACGTCGCTGTCTTGCTCCACGACGAGCTCGGCTCCCTCGCCTCAGACGTCCCATTGACCGAATCAGCCGCCAGCAGTGACGGATCCGACAGCTCTGTCGCGCCCGTCATCAGCAATGCCAAGGCCAAGAACCTCCTCGGCTGGGAGCCGCGCCCCGTGCGCGAGACACTGCTCGACACTGCGAAGTCCCTCATGAAACTCGGCCTCGTCGGCAAGGACGAGCCAAGTCGTCGATGACGCCAACGCGACCCGGAGGGCGCCTGCCGCAACTCGATGTGGCTAGCTCCCACGGGTCTCACGCGAAGGCGGTCGCCAGCTCCGACAATGGCGCGAGACACTCGGTCACCTCACATGTCGGCGCTGTCTGTCGTCAAGCCCTCAGCGAGATCTCGTCAAGGACGGAAGAAGGGTGAACATGAGAGTCTTCATCGCGGGCGGTCGTGGCCAGGTTGGAGCGGAAGTCGCTGGGGCGCTGAAGGAGAAGGGCGTTGAAGTGGTCATCGGCAGTCGCTCGAATGGCGTGGACGCGACGACGGGAGACGGGCTGGACGCCGCACTGGTCGGAGTCGACACAATCGTGAACACGCTCAACATCGCTCGATTCGACGATGAGGCGACCGACTTCTTCGAGACCACGAGCCTGAACCTGGTGCGAGCCGGCGACCGGGCAGGGGTTCGGCATCATGTCCTGCTGTCGATCGTGGGTGTCGGCGAGGAGGACGGGCCGGACAACGGGTACTGGCGCGGCAAGGTCGCCCAGGAGCGGGTGCTGAAGTCAGCGATGGTACCCGCGACGATCGTCCGCACAACGCAGTTCCACTCGTGGGTCCCGGTGCTGGCAGACCAACACACCGTCGACGGACGCGTGATCGCGGAGCGCTCGCTCATTCAGCCGGTCGACCTCTCCGAGGTTGTGAACCTCCTCGAGACGACCGCGCTTGAGCCGGAACCGTCTGATCACGAAATCAACCTGGCCGGTCCGGAGCGCTACTTCTTCGACGACCTGCTCCGCGGAACGCTTGCCGCAGCAGGCGACGGGCGTGAAGTCGTGACGGTTCCGTGTAGCGGACCAGACGATTTGCTGGTTCCCCGTGGCCGACACCGTGTCGGTACCAAGACGTACCCAATTCGCGGCATTCCTCTCGCTCACTGAGCTAAGTCACGTCCGTCATTGCATGCGTCCGCTAGCCGATCCGTCACCGGACGGTTGCTCGCCTCGATTGCAAGAGACTGCTGAACTCCGCGTGCGAGGATCACACCATGCCCGTTCGATCTCTCGACAAGCTCGACGACGCAACGTTCGACGTCACCGCCGCAAGAGTCGTCAGCGGAGTGCTCGTGCTCCACGGGTCGGTCGTCGAGCACAACACGAGCGCCGGGACAGTTCGACTTCCCGTCACGCTGACCGTGCCCGACGCGGTGAGCGTCGTCGTCGACGTCACCGACGGAACAGGCGAACTCATCCTCGAGAGCATTGACGTGACCGCAACGGCGGTGACGCTCCGGGGCGTCATCCCGTGCGAGGTCGTCGTGACCACGTCCGTGCGGAGCCAGGTACTGCTCGACGTCGGCACGACTCCCGTCGCGGTCCGCCATCGGTGGCGATGGCGGCCGTGGGACGGAACCACACCGGTCATCCTCGACCACCGCGCCGTGTCGAGACGTCTCTCGAAGAACGCATGCCCGGCGTGTACACATCCGTGGGTCGAACACCCCACCGCACAAGACGCTACTGGCGCGACATGCGGTGAGTGCGACTACGAGCTGGAGCACGGCCAGCTCCCTCCCGGCCGGTCGGTCTGCACGGCGCAGATTCCGCAGCCACTCATCGAGCCAGAGTCATCCGGCGTGTGATGCGAAGCTTCATCGCCGGAAGTCCATGGCAACTGCCCCGTTGAGCGATCCGCTCTCGCACCGCGTAACGGCCGTTCGGTGGTGGTCTCAGACTGCGCGGAGTTGACGAGGCTGTCGTGAGAGCTGCAGGTCGGGCTTAGAGTCAGGTCGTGCCTGACAGGATCATGTTTGTTCAACTCAAGACTGGTTATGACACGGACGCGGGCCCGTCCTGGATTGCCAGCGTGCGGTTCTCGAAGTCTTGGTCGACGGTCTATTTTCACGGCCGCACACTGAGGCGAGTGACCGGTACCGCCTACGCGAACTACGACTCCAACTTTTACGATGTCGAGTCGGGCGAGGGCTACTGGGTATCAGGTCCGAAGCGCGACCGAACAGACGCTCGATATAGCAACGGTAAGCCAACCGTCGAGGACGACGCACGCGTCGCTTATGAGGCGTTCCTCAACGGTGAGCCGCTGCCAGGACGAGAGCGCGGTTGACTCGTCTGCCCCTAATGGAGTGGATGTCCGCTTCCAACGTCCGATGACCGATCGGCTATCGAGACGCGGCGTACACGAGGCCAGGGCAATGCCCGGAGCGATCAGCGCCTGATTCCAATCGTCTGGCATGAGGTGGAGGTCGTGGGTGAAGCGGAAGTGGTCAGGGGAGGGGAAGTCCTCGGGTGAGTGTGTTGAGGAAGTCGTCGAACGAGGAGCTTCCCTGGATGTCGTCGTGGTGCTGCTCCTCGGCGGCGAGGGCGGCGATGACGGTTGTCACGAAGACGAACCACGACTTCTGCGCGGCGGGGCGGGAAACGCCACACTCGATGAACAGGTCGACGATCGTTCCTCGGAGGCGGTCGAGTGCGTGCGCGCTGTGGTTGTGGGGGCGTGCGAGATGGGTCGCGAATCCAGGGACTGATAGGAATGCCGTCCGGATCCGGTGACCGAGTGTCGTGAGCCTCGTCGACAGCGTCCCGACCGGAAGCGGTTCGGCGACTGCCCGGTCGACCAGCGCCGACCCCACCAGGTCGAACAGGGCGTCACGGTCGGGAACCCACCGGTACACCGCGCTGTGGCTGACACCGAGCCGTGCTGCGAGCTCGCGCATGGTCATTCGATCAATGTCCTCTGCCGCGATCACGGCGGCGATGATCTGATCCCGATCGATCCGCGGAGGTCGCCCCCGTCGCCTCACCGGCACCTGACCGCTCGTCATCGGGGCAGCATAACCGCCGACCGGGTGAACGGATGCTCATTTGTGACCAGTGGTCCGGAAAGCGTAGCGTCGGATTCCGAAGGGAGCGAACATGGTGGAGCAGGAGATCAACGGGTCGGTCGCGAGCGGGTACGAAGAGGTCATCGACGCGTTCCGGAGGGTCCTCCGGGACGAGCGTGAGCCAGTGGATGCGCAGGTGGCGGCGTACCAGGACGGCAGGCGGGTGGTGGATCTCTGGACCGGTCCCGAGACGACTGCCGACTCGCTTCTCGGGATCTACTCCGCGTCGAAGGGCGTGACGCATCTAATCGTGGCGATGCTGGTGCAGGACGGTGTCCTCGATCTCGACCTGCCGGTGGCGACGTGGTGGCCTGAGTTCGCAGCAGGTGGGAAGGACCGGCTCCTGCTCCGTGAGCTGTTGGCGCACCGAGCAGGGCTCGTCGGAACACCCCGGGGTTTCACGCTCGAGGAGCTGAGCGATGACCGTTTCGTCGCGCGCGCGCTCGAGGGACGCGTCCCGTTCTGGCGGCCGGGTAGTGCTGCCGGCTACCACGCGCTCGTCGTGGGCGCTTTGACCGGTGAAGTGGTCCGCCGAGCTACGGGAAGGTCGGTGCAGGAGCTCGCGACCGACTGGTTCACCAAAGGGCTCGGCGTGGACGTGCACCTCGGGACGACCGAGGACCAGGACACTCGGTTTCTCACCGCATTGCCGATGACCGACACGGATGAACGGGTCCGCGCCGCTCGGGTCGCAGCGTCGATGCCGAACGCGTTGGCGGACGTCGCGTTCAACCGCGGGATCCGCGGACGGACGGAGGTGTGGGAGCTCCCGAATCACGCGATCGTCCGACGGCGGGGAACGGCATCGCTTGGTGGCCTCGGAACGGCACGTGGTCTCGCCGAGCTTTACGCGCGCGCAGCCGCGGGGGTAGGTGACAAGGCGCCGTTCCTCACGCCGGACACCTGCGCTGCCTTCGCACAGATCCAGTCCGTCGGTCCGGACCTCGTCCTCCACACACAGAAGGCCTGGGCGGTCGGGTTCCATGCGGTCACAGAGCAGTACCCGGCACTACACGCAGGGGCGTTCGGGCACAGCGGCGCAGGCGGACAACAGGCTCTCGTTGACCCCGTGCAGGCGCTGTCCTACGCATTCCTCCGACGGCGAGGAGTTCTCCCGAAAGAAGCCGACGCGGGCCATGAACTCCTCCTCAGCGCGATCAGCCGAGCCGGCCGCACCGTTCGGTAACCGATCGGTCATCGGACGTTCCACCGGTTCGCTTCGCGCATGCCGCCGTTACGATTCGAGGACGACGGGTAGGGGTGTGGGCGATGTGGGACTGGATCAACGAGTACGGGTCCGCGATCGGCGCGATAGCAGGTGTGGTGGCTGCGCTTGTGGCGATCCTGGCGTTAATCTCCGCCGCGTCGGACAGTAAAGCGAGGTCCCAGCCGATGGTGACGGCGGAGTTCCGGCGAGCCCCTGACAGTGACTCATCGGTCGAGTTCGTGGTCTCCAACCTCGGAGCGACGCCCGCGCGGGACGTGCGGGTCGAGTTTACGCCCCCGATCACCCTGCCCGCCGAGACCAGCGGACTGGTTACCCCGTACCTGGTGCAGAGGTACCAGCGGGCGATCCCGGTCCTCAATCCGGGTCAGCTACTGTCGAACACCTGGTGGGCCGGTCGCGCGGGTTCAGGCTCCGAGTTGACCAACGGGGAACCGACCCCGGATGAGGTTCAGGTCGACGTGTCATACAAGGGGCTCGGCTGGTCACGAATCCGTGACTCCTTCGACCTCACCATCGAAGCGGTGACCCTGACGACATACAGCGTGAGCTCCACGTCACTCAAGGGTCGGATGGAGACGATCGACGAGAGTCTGCGGAAGATTCGAGACCACCTCGCGACGATCGCGAACAAGATCAGCTGATATTTGATGCCAGTACGCGCCCGCTGGTCGATCCTCCTCAGGACAAGATCGTGAGGAGCCGGTTCCCGAAGAGTGCTGCGTAGCGTCCCTGCCTTCCCAGGATCTGCTTCACGTGGTCGGCGATCCGTGGGAGTCGTTGAGCGAAATCGTCGAAGCCGGAGACGATCAGGACGAGGCCAGTCTCGGCCGCGTCCCACCCGTATTCCGCCTCGGCTACGTCTGACATGCAGTCGTTGAGCGCGGCCAGGTTCTTCCCGAAATGGCTGGGGAACTTGAGGGCCGTCGCGAAGGCGATGTGCATCTGCATGGCTTCTCTCCATGCCCCGGCGTCCAGCTCGATGACCCGGTAGCCCTCGCGCCGAAGCCACGTCTCGGCGTTGCGCAACTCAGTATCGTCTCGCAGCCAGCGGACGAATCCGTCGCAGGCGATCTCGAAGTCCAGCCTGTTGCCGAGGATGTCATCGGTGGAGAACGCGGGCACACTCGAACCGTAATACGTGGTGCAGTCAGAGCACGGCCGTTCGATAGCCGGTGGGTCAGCGGGCCCCGAAGAAGGATGCTCCTGCGGCATCAGCGCCCTGGCCGACCAGCCCGTTCCGAGAAGAACAGCACCACGAACGCCATCACGACGCACGCTGCGCCGACGATCTTCGTCGCTACCCCGGGCGGCAGAACGAAGAGCCCGACTCCGCAGGCCGCCAGCAGGATAAGGAGCGTGAGAGTCCACGGACGGATGCGCATGAGTCTGCCTACCATCAGCATCCCACTGACGTCTCGATCGCCGATCGATTCCGAAGTTGGCGCAGCAAGGCGATCCTCGCGCCATGAATGCTCTACTCATCGGCTACGCCCGCGTCTCAACCTACGAACAAGACCTCACCGCTCAACGCGTCGCGCTTGAACGGCTCGGAGTCCTCCCGACGAACATCCACACCGACTACGGCTTGACCGGCACAAACCGCTCACGACCAGGTCTGCGCGAAGCGCTCGCTTCCTGCCGTGACGGAGACACCCTGGTGATTGCGAAACTGGACCGCTTAGCTAGAAGCCTCCGCGATGCGAAGGACATCGTCGACGAACTCACCGCGAAGAACGTCAAGCTCAACATCGGTGGTTCCGTCCACGATCCGAAGGACCCCGTCGGCCGATTGCTGTTCAACGTCCTCGCGATGGTCGCCGAGTTCGAGTCGGACCTGATCAGAGCTCGAACGCGCGAAGGCATGCAGATCGCCAAAGCGAAGGGTCACCTTCGTGGGCGACAGCCCAAGCTCAGCGTCGCGCAGCAACGGCACCTCCTCGAAGTGCATGAAGCCGGCACGCACTCGGTTGCCGAGCTCGCCGAACTCTTCGGTGTTGGACGAGCGACCGTCTACCGCTGCCTAGACCGCCAAGCCCATCCAAGCCGCTGAGCGAATCCATCCGCTCTCGGGCACACGTGCCCGAGAGCGGATCGGCTACCGGTACGGGTTGCTCATAGGCTTGCTGGGTGATCGCGCGAGTTCTTGGTTCTGGTCGTCCGCTCGTCGCTCTCCACGGCTTCGGGGTGGACCACCGGATCATGCTGCCGCTGGCGGATGCGGTGCGGGATTTGCCGTGGCGAATGGTGCTCCTCGACCTGCCGTGGGCCGAGGCCGCTGCGGTGACCGCGACCGCGAAGAGCGCGGTCGACGTGGCCGACGAGGTACTCGCTGAGATCGACGACCACCTCGGCGACGAGCCGTTCGCCGTCATCGGGAACTCCTTCGGCGGCATGATCGCCCGACACGTCGCCCACGAGCGCCGAGACCACGTCCTCGGCGTCGCGACCCTGGCGGGTGTCGTGCATGCGGCACACGCAGACCGCGCAGTCCCCGAGCGCACCGTGCTGCACATCGAACCGTCCGTCCTCGAAGCCGCCGGCGACGCGCGAGAAGCGTTCGAGGAGGTCAGCGTCATCCAGGACGCCGCCGCGTTCACAGCGTTCGAGCGGTACGTGCTCCCCGGTCTCCGCGGCGCCGATCCTGCCGTGATGGACCGCATCGCCGCCGACTACGCACTGGACGCCGTGCCGGAGAAGCGCCACCCGGAACCGTTCACCGCTCCGGCCCTGCACCTGTTCGGTCGGCAGGACGACGTCGTCGGCTACGAAGACGGGCTCGCACTCCGGGACCACTACCCGCGAGGGAGCTTCGTCGTCCTCGACGGTGCCGGACACAACGTGCACCTCGAGCAACCCGGCATCACCAACGCCCTGGTCCGCGACTGGCTCGCACAGATCGACCGCTAGCCGATCGGCTTCCGAGACGGGCCGGGATTTCGCTGGCGCGGTTTCGAAGGATCCGTTCTACGTTGTTGCGATGACAAGCGATGTTGAGGGCGGACCGGGCTGGATCATTCGGAGCACTGACCTTCGACCAGCAATCACTGACGTCGTGAAGTTCCGTGACGGCATGGCGGGGGATCCGCTGGCTGCCGCCATCGAGTTGCTGTGGACCGGGCACGCGCAAAGCGCCCTCGAGCACCTCGAACGACTCCCGGAGAGCCTGCGCGTGCGAGCACTGATCGCAGACTGCAAACGCGACCTCGGTGATCACCTCAGCGCGGTCCAAGAGTACGACCGACTCGTGGCGGAGTGCGCTGGAACGGCCCGGGAGGCTGTGATGAGGCAACACCGTGCGAAAGCGTTGCTTGCCGCCGGACGCGCGGACCGAGCGATCGAGGACTTCCGTCGAGTCGTCGAGCTCCGACGCGAACATGACTCCACCCTTCTCGCCTCAGCCGAGCAAGGTCTCGCCGCCGCCCGCTCTGCGGAACTACGGCAGTCGATGACGTAGAAACCTGTCGCACTGGTGGATCCGTCTTCGGACGCCATCTGGTCGATACGGTTACAGCAGCGCCGCGTAGACAAGGGGACCACCGTTGACGGACCGCATCCGACGCGCACCGCTGAGCAACTGTGCCGCCGACTGGAACCTTGTCCTCGTCTGGGTCGCCATCGTTGTCGGTCTGCTTACCGCCATCGTCTGTGTCGGGTTCATCCTCGACCAGGCCATGACCTCGTACGCCACCTGTGGGTCACGCGATCACGGCTGCAACGGTGGAGACGTCGGCTGGTACAGCAGCATGGGGCTTACCCTCTTCGGAGGGTTCGCCGCCATCATCCTCGGTGGCGCCATTGGCATCCGCAGGCACACCCGCCGGAGCGCCGTCCTCTACCCGGTCGCCGGCCTCGGCGGGCTGCTCCTGCTTACCGCGGTCGGGTACGTCCTCCTCAAAGCGCTCACCGGTACGTAGTTGGCGGGTGCCGTGGGGCACGAACCGGCAGACCGCACCATCGCGCTCTTCATGGCTCTGTCTCGTTAGCCGATCGGCGATCGAACGATCCGCGCTGCCCGAAGTTGATTGATGAGGGCCGCGACATCGGGGGATATCGATTCGAAGATGCGGTAGAGGGTCTCGGATCGGTCGAAAGGTCCGACCGCCCAGCACCGCTTTCCGGGCCGAAGGCAATCCCCGCTTCGATGTGCGCAGCAGCGCCGGCCGGCAGCAGGATCGACGACCGTTACCGGGTTGGGCTCGGTCGCGCGTTAGGAGAGTACGCGGACGAGGTCGTCGATCAGTTCCATACTGACCTCCTGCCGCGCGGTGAGGAGTCGGTACCAGAGCGTGCCGAACACGATGTCCGATGCGGTGTCCGGGGAGAGGCCCTGAGGAGGGTCACCGCGCGCTCCCGCTCGCAGTACGATCTCGGCGAACGCGTCGCGGCGCGGCTCCAAAAACGTGGTGCGGAACCGTTCGCCGAAGTCGGCCCGAAGTTGCGACTCGACCATGAGGCCACGGAGCAGTTCCGCGGTGTGGACGCCGCTGGCCATCGTGAACGCCCTGGTGAGGAACATCCGGAGGTCCTTCGCGTAGCTTCCGAGATCCTCGACCGGCACCGCGAACTCGTCCCGGCCTGCGGTCACCTCCAGGATCACGTCGGCCTTGGTCGGCCACCACCGGTAGATGGTCTGCTTACCCACTCCCGCTCGTGCAGCGATCCCGTCGATCGTCACGGACGCGTACCCGCACTCGACGAGCAGGTTCTCCGCCGCCACGAGGATCGCCTGGTGCGATGCAGCGCTGCGGGGTCGGCCCGGCGGTCGCTTCGCTGTGCTGTCCATGCCCTCACGATACGGGACGTTCCGTCTCTGATACAGTTCCGAGTCGAATCGTCTTGTTATTGAAGGAGGAGCGGTCATGCGTGCACTGATCATGGGCGGGACTGCGGGTATCGGGCTCGCGGCCGCGGAACTGTTGGCCGAGCAGGGCATCGAGGTCACGGTCACGGGACGGGATCCGCAGAAGCTCGAGCGGGCTCGTGAGCGTTTCGCTGGTGCCGTGGCTCTCGACGGCACTGACCGCGCCGCCGTGTCGTCGTTCCTGGCGTCGTTCGGTCCGGTCGACCACCTGGTGCTCGCGTTCAGCCCCGGAGCCGTCGGCGTCGGGCCGCTCAAGCAGGTCGACTTCGGCGACGTCGAGACGGCCGTCACGGCAAAGCTCTTGCCGTACCTCTTCGCCGTCCGTGATGCGGAGGTGACCGAGTCCGTCACGATGATCTCCGCCTCCGGTGCACGAGCGGCCGTGCCCGGCACGGTGGCCTTCAGTGCCGCGAACGGTGCGATCGAGCGCGTCGTGTCCCCGCTCGCCGCGGAGCTCGCGCCCGTGCGGGTGAACGCCGTCTCCCCCGGGCTCATCGACACCGACTGGTGGAACTTCCTCCCCGAGGATCGCCGGCGCGCGCAGTTCGAGGACGCTGCCCAGCGGGTGCCGCTCGGCAGGGTCGGCACCGCTCTCGACGTCGCGAAGGCGATCGCGTACCTCGTCGATGCAAGCTACGTCACCGGCACCATCATGGCCGTGGACGGCGGCACCACCATTGCGTGAGGTACCGCCCGTTCCGCCAAAGACGGAGTTGTCGCGGCCAGCGGAGTGCGAAGATTCCGTCGCTGACGCCGCGCGTGTCTGACCGTGGTCAGGTCGAGACGCGCGCGGCGCTTCCGGAATGACCTACGGGGTGGCTGTTCCCGAGCGGTCCGCCCAGACCTTCATGGTGTCCCGGAGCGGGGTGGTCGGTCGTCCGAGCAGATCGGACAGGACCGTCGAGGGCCCGTCGAGGAGTCCCTGCGCGATGTTCGCGTCGAGTGCCACGAGGAAGCCCACGGTTCCCTCGTCGAGGCCGGCACTGAGGAGGATCTGCTGGTGGGTTGCACTGTCGACCGGCCGGAACGCGACCGGGCGCCCGAGGACGTCGCTGGCGGTGTCGGCGAACGCGGCGCCGTCCCACGCCGTGTCACCGGCGAGCTCGAGGGTCTCGCCGCGGTGACGGTCGGTCGCGGCGACGATGGCGGCCGCTTCGGCGAAGTCCGTGCGGGCAGCCGATGCGACCCGGCCGTCCCCGGTGCTGGCGAGGTACGAACCCGACTGCGCCGCCTGAGCGAACGCCTGCTCGTAGTTCTCGTTGTACCAGTTGTTCCGCAGGACGGTCGCGTCGAACGGGGCGTCGCGCAGCAGTTCCTCGGTGGCCTTGTGCTCCGGCGCGAGGATCAGCGTCGAGGTGTCCGCGTGGGGTGCGCTCGTGTAGACGACGTGCGTCACGCCGGCTCCTGCCGCGGCGGTGATCGCGTTGCCGTGCTGACGCGCCCGCTGCCCGACCACGCTGCTGGAGACGAGCACGAGCGTGTCCGTGCCCGCGAACGCTGCCTGCAGGCTTGCGACGTCGTCGTAGTCGGCCTGCACGGTGCGGACACCGCGGTCCGCGAGGCCCGCGAGTGCGTCGACGCTCCGGCCGGTGGCGACGATGTCCGACGCGGCGACGCCCCTCTTGAGTAGGTGCTCGACGACGAGCGACCCGAGGTGCCCGGTGGCGCCGGTGACGGTGATCTGCATGACGAACCCTTCTTTGGTTGAACCTTCAACTGTCCATACGGTAGCGCGCCAAACTTGAACATTCAAGTGAATTCGTGGAGGCTCGCCCCATGACACGTGAGGGCTGGCTCGACCGCGACGAGATGACGGTGTGGCTGGCGCTCCTGGCAGTGATGGACCGGCTGCCGGCAGCGACCGACGCTCAGCTGCGTCGCGACCACGGGCTGACCCGGTTCGAGTACTACGTCCTCGCGATGCTCAGCGAAGCCCCCAGGGACGCCCGGCCGATGACCGAACTGTCCTTCATGACCAACGGCTCGCTGTCACGGCTCTCCCATGCGGTGAGCAAGCTCGACAGCAGAGGCCTCACGTCACGTCAGCCCGATCCCGAGAACGGGCGGATCACCATCGTGACGCTGACGGCTGACGGACGTCGCGTCCTGGAAGCCGCAGCACCCTCCCACGTGGCAGAGGTCCGCCGGCTCCTCCTCGACCACATCCCCGAGGACCGCGTCCCCGAACTGGCATCGATACTCCGGCCGGTGGCCCAGCAGCTGCTCGGCGTGGGCTCCGGGGCACTGCCGTGGGAAGAGGACTGATCACAGACATCCGACGACACGCGCCAGACGATCGAAGCGTCGTCCGACGGACAATTCTCTACTGGTCGCTCCGTCCGATGAAGGATCCTCTACCGAACGTTGACGCAGGCCGCGTCGGCGCGGCAGTACCATCGTCCTGGCTTGCCCTAGCCGGTCACCCGCCCACAGGGCCCGGCCGAGTTTGGGAGAGGGAGGCAGCCCGTTCGAGCCGGGCCAAGTGTGGGCACCTGTTTCCGCTGGTTGCATCGATACACAGCGAGATGAAGGGTGGACCGGTGACTGACCGCATCCGACGCGCGCCGCTCGGCAATCGCGCCGCGGACTGGAACCTCGCCCTCATCTGGGTCGTGATCATCATCGGATTGCTGATCGCCATCGGCTGCGTCGGGTTCATCCTCAACGAGAGCCTCATCTCGTACAGCACGTGCGTTGCCCGTGAGGAAGACTGCAGCGGCGGTGACGCCGGCTGGTTCAGCGGTATGGGCCTCACTTTCTTCGGAGGGTTCGGCGCCGTGATCACCTGCGGCGCCGCCGGCATCCGCAGCCACACTCGCAGGAGCGGCGTCCTGTACCCGGTCGCTGGCCTCGGGGGTCTCCTCCTACTGACCGCGACCGGTTACGTCCTTCTCAAAGCCCTCACCGGTACGTAATTGGCGGGCGCCGTTCGGCGCGGACCGGCAGACTGCACTATCGCGCTCTTCGCCGCGCTATCTCGTTTGACGATCCTTGGGTGGACGGTACCGGTCACCGTCGTGGCAAGCGCAGAGAACGTTCGAGGACGTTCATCGCGATTTGAGCGCTCCGCGACCGAGACTCCACCGCGCGCTCGTAATGTGTCGGGATGAGCGAAGTCAGAGCGCCCGCGGCCCAATCGCGTGCCCTCGTCGTGATGATGTGGGAGCTTGCGGCGATGTTCAACGTGGTGTTCGTGAACTTCTTTGCCTTGTACTCAGCGGCCAACGACTAGGCGGTAGAGCGTTCGGAAGCGACTGGGGCATTCGAGCCGTCACAATTGCTTCCGCATGATGCGGCGCTGTGGCTGAGTGCCCACGTAGCGATTGTCCTTCTCATAGTGCTCGACGCCGCGGGTGTCGCGCTGTGGCTGCGCATCCGCCGAGGGCGCGACAATCAGTCTCAGTAGCGGAGCTTGGGTTCACGAGACGCGTGACACGAACATGAGGCCGCGGTCATGCAATCTTTCCGGCTTGCCCTAACCAGTCACCCGCCCACAGGGCCTGGCCGAGTTTGAGAGAGGGAAGCAGCCCGTTCGAGCCGGGCCAAGTGTGGGCGCCCCTCGAGCCGAAGACGGATCTCGTTAGCCGATCGACGAGCGGAAGATCGCGCGTGTCGACACCGACATCGCCAGGGTTCACCACGTTCCGTCGTACGAGATGTCCACGTGCTCGGTCGATACGGGCGTCAGTTCGAGGTCGAGCCCTGCGGCAGCCACTTGCCTCAACGTCTCCGCCGGCACGGTGAAGGTGTTCTCCTTGTGGTCGGTGATGAGAACCACGGACAAGCTGACGTCGTAGCCATCGCCGCGAAGAGTCGCGAAGACATCTGCCGCGTTCTCTGGCAGCAACTGCAGGATCCATTGCACCCGACCCCACGGGTCCTGCCCGTGCGCTGCGCGGATCTCGTCGATGTGGTGGTTGCTGAACAAGTTCCAGATGGAGACGTCGAACACTCGCGGACCGTCACCCTTCGGGTCACCGATCTCGTACTGCTCATCGGGGGTGACGGCCAAGAGCTCTGTCACGTTCGCTGAGGAGCCACGCTGTCCGTGGATGTTCAACTCCACCAGGATGCTCTTGATCACTCCGGCAGTGTTCCACGCCCGCGCTCTGGCCAGCGCGTCTTCCGTCACGACGATGTCCGCTCCGCGATCGCCTACTCGGACTGCTCAGCCTGCAGGTTCCGCCTCGGATCCATCTGAGCGACTGTGCCGAGGAACTGGGCGGGTTCGTCATCGTCCACGAAGTCAATTGCGACACGAGGATGCACGGGGATGCTTCCGAAGGCGCCAGTGTCCGTCGTGAACCAGACAACCGGCACCGGGTGCAGGCCTTCGGTTCCAAGACGACGGACCCGTCTCGATGGACGATCCGCCACGTTGACGGGTCGATGCGAGCCTCGGCGGACAGTGTCCGGCACACTGTCGCCATGAGGCGGGACGACGCGGAGGATCTCTTCTCGCTCGGGCGCCCTGACCGCGACACGCTCTCGATCCACACTCCTGCAGGTTGGCAGGATCTCGCAGTCACCCTGACGTTGTTCGGTCTGACTCTGCCGATGCTCGTTGTCGGCTGGTTCGGCGTCCTGCTCTCGATGATGGCCTTCGACGCCTGTGCTGGCGGGGGTTGCAACGACACCGCCGGGACGATCGCCTACATCGGCTTCCCGATCGCGGCCGTCGTCAGCATCGCGCTCTGGGCGTCGCTTGCTGAACGCCGGCGGCGTGCCCGTCGTCGTGCATGGATGTGCGGAGCGGCAGCGGTCCTCACCATCGTCGCCCTGTTCGCCCTCGCTGCAACTGTCGTCCACTTCGCAGCGCAGCCCGCCTGAGGTGTGCGCTCACGGTGCCGGAAGCGCGCATCGAGCAGCATCCGACAGGCGGCTGGCCGATGGGCGGCCGGCACGCCAGGGTGCAGAGGGGAGGCGGGTGCTGACGCCCGTCACGCCGGCGGCGTCGTCCCCGCACCCTCGGTGTCGTCCGTGCCCGGCAGACCGGTCCCGGCCTGGTCGAGGTTCTCGTCCGGGTCGCCCATGTCGCCGGTCGCTTTGCCGACCGGCGACAGTCCGAAGTGCTTGCGGACGGCGTTCACCTCGGCAGGGGACAGGGTGTGTCCGGGCCCAGCGGAGGGCGCGTCCTTGATCGCGTCCTTCGTGTACCCGACGTGCAGGTCCGTGCCGTCGAAGGTCGCATCCTCGACCGGGACGAGCGCGTGGTGCCGCCCGAGCAAGCCCGTCGACACACTGACGTAGGCGGCGCTGCCGTCCTCGTCGGAGGGGAACACCTGAGTCACCTTGCCGACCGATGCGCCGTCGCGGTCGCGGACGGTCGCGCTCTCGATCTGGTGGATGTCGCTCTTCGAGATCATGGACGCAGTCAACGCCGTCCGCCTGACGCTTCGCAGGCGCCGAGCGAGGAGCGCCGAGCACGGACCGTTGAGCACGGACCGCTGAGCACGGACCGCTGAGCACGGACCGCCGGACGCCGAGCACGGACCGCCGGCAGCAGCCGCGAGCCGGAGACGTGCGCCCGCTCGCAACGCGACGGACAGGACGGACAGCAGCCGCGCCTCCAGGCCGGTCCGTGGGTGCGGCAGGAGCCGCAGCCGCACCCGCGACGTTCCGGATCACCCGCTCCGCGTGAGACTCGTGACGAGGTTGATGGCGACCGCGACCACGAAGGTCCCGAAGAAGTAGGACAGCAGCGCGTGACCCATCGCGACCCGACGCGACGGGGTGGACGACTTCGTGATGCTGCTCGCGCTGTACGACATCCCGATCGAGAAGGCCGTGAACGCGAAGTCGCTGTACGCCGGTTCCTCGTCCTGGTCGAAGTCGAAGCGGTGCCGGTCGTCGATGTAGTACATCCGCGCGTACTTGAAGGCGAAGACGGTGTTGATGAGCGCCCAGGCGGCCACGACCCCGACGACCGCGAGGATCGCGGCCGCAGAACCGACGGGGTCCTTCTGCTGGCTGCGAACGAGCCCGAGGATCACGAGCACCACGCTGAGCAGGGTGGCGGTGATGATGAGCGAGTCGACGAGCTTCCTCGACTGCTCCTCGTGCCGCGCGAGTGACCGGGTGGTGTCGGGGTCGGCGGGCCAGGCTCGCGACCACGCCTAGGCCAGGAAGACCGCGGCGGCGACCACCCAGCCGAGGAGGAGTGCCAGGTCGGGCACGCCGAGGACCACGGCGGCGGACGCGATGACGAGGCCGACGATGCCGGCGACACCGGCTTTCACCGAGAGATGGGACATCACGGTTCCTTCCTGCGCCGTCAGACGAGGCCGGCAGCGGTGACCGCTTCCAGGAGCGACTGGCACAGGTCGAGCAGGTCATCGGTGCGGAGACCATGAACTACGAGACGAGCGAGGTGACGGCCGAGCTCCGCGAGCTCACCGGTGGTCGCGGCCCGGACGTGTGCATCGAGGCGGTCGGGATGGAGGCGCACCGCGACGGCCCGGACTTCGCCTACGACCAGCTGAAGCAGCAGCTCCGGCTCCAGACGGACCGGCCGACGGCCGTCCGGGAGGCGGTCTTCGCCGCGCGCAAGGGCGGCAGTCTCTTCGTGCTGGGCGTGTTCGGCGGCTTCGTCGACAAGTTCCCGCTCGGGGCGGTGATGAACAAGGGCCTCACCATCCGCTCCGCCCAGCAGCACGGGCACCGGTACATCCCGATGCTCCTCGGGCGGATGGCGCGGGACGAGAGCGTCACCGAGCACCTCGCGACGCACGTCATGCCGCTCGAGGAGGGGCCGGCGGGGTACGCGATGTTCAAGGAGAAGACCGACGGATGTGTCCGGGCGGTCTTCCGCCCCTGAGCCGCCAGCGCCACGCTGGCAGCAGTGACGGACGGGAGGCGCGGTCTGACCAGGACCGCGCCTCCCGGTCCGTCGTGCTGGTCGCGACCAGGTCACTGGCGGACGTCAGCCGCGCCTCCAGGCCGCATCGCGAGGCAAGCTCGCGCCTCGATGCCGTAGCCGTAGCAGATGTGAACGGCGGTCTAGGCGGTGTGCTGGCTCTCGGCGGCGCGCTCGAGTGCGGCGACGCCCCAGTCCTGTACCTCGTCGTGGAAGACCGTGAACGTCGGCTCGTCAAACTGGATGACGTCGAGGCCGCCATCTTCAGAAGCCTTGGCTGCCGCCAGCCCGGAGGCATTGGTTGTCATCGCGTTCGCGAGGTAGACCTCTTTGTCTTCAACTGGTACACAAGTATTCCAACCAACAGATTGGAGTTCGAAGATGAAGTTCAGGACGAAGTTCGCCGTTTCCGCTGCGGCCGTGGCGATCGGCGGAGCCGCCTTCCTCGCCGCCCCTGCGAACGCAGCCTCGGGATCGTACGAGCAGGCCAGCGCGATGGCCACTGTCGTGGCGAAGGGCGGATCGACGTCGTCCGCCGGTGAGCCGGAACAGCGCGGGGTGGTCGGTGTGGCGAAGGCTCTCGCTGCAGGCTTCAAGGCGGCCTCGGCGCCGCAGGCCGCTGGGAATGTCGCACGCCTTGCGAGCGTCCTCGGGTTCGCCGCCGAGGCACCTCAAGGCTCGACTGAGCTCGAGTCGGCCTACTTCGATCGCTGACTATCTCGAAGGGACCTGCCTCGGCGGGCCCCTTCCCACAGGGGGAACCATGCAGAAGGCCTTCATGGCTGCGGTGGGCTTGTTCGTCACGGGGACGTTCGGCGCGTGTGCCGTCGTCCTCGCCGGTCCGGTGACGCCGATCAAGTTCGACGTCGGTCCGATTGCGTCGCTCCTCAACCCGCACATCTCGCAGAATTGGCAGCTCTTCGCACCTGACCCGATCAGCGACGAGCGCGGCGTTGTTGCTCGGATCCGCTGCTCAAGCAGCGAGGAGACGGATTGGATGGACATCTCGTCGTCTGCGATCGCACGGACCCAATCATCCCGGCTCTTCCCTGACCGCGAGAGCCGGATCGTGAGCAACGCACTGGTCGAACGATTCGCGCGGGACGACATCGGCAAGCGGCTCGAGGCCAACGGAAAGGAGAACCTCGCGCCCACCGACGACCGGGCGCAACGCCGTGCGGAGCGGGTTCTGGCTCGTTACGCGGCGCACCTCATCCGCTGCCCATCGCCGGGGCCTGGTGAGGAAGCATCCGCCGTCCAACTCCGGTACGTCGTCCAGCCACTCGCACCGTGGTCGAAGCGCAACGAGAACTCGACGCGGGTCGATCCCAGGACAACGGATTCCGAATGGATCGCCCTGTGATTCCCGTGCTCCGTCGTCGGGTTGGCGCTGTTGCCGACTGGATGGTGGACGGGCCTCGTGCCACCACCGCGCTGAGCTTGCTGCGGACGGTGGTAGGAGTCGTGTCGGTCGCGCTGTACGTCAGGCAGTACGCAGGGCGGTCGACGTTCTTCGGCCCGGACGGTGTCTACGGAACCGACGGCATCCGCGAGTACACCGCGAGCATCGGGACCTGGAGTCTCTATGCTCTGTCCGATTCGGAGGTCCTCTTCGAGATCATCTTCCAGGTCGGGCTCGCGGTCGCCGTACTCGTGATGCTGGGACTCGGCGGACGTCCGGTGCTTGCGCTTCACTACGTGCTTCTTTGGTCGCTCTACATGGCGAATCCGGCGCTCATGGACGGTGGAGATGCGCTGGCGGCGACAGCAGTCCTCTTCCTCTTGCTGACGAGGTGTTACTCCGCTTTCACGATCGTGAGGCGGCGTCGACAGCGTGAGGCGGGGCAATTCGCGTCGCTCCTCAGCAACACCGGGCTGCTGCTCCTGGTGACACAGGTGTCGGTCGTCTACCTCATGGCGGGCTTGTACAAAGTGCAGGGCGAGCTCTGGCAAGACGGGACTGCGCTCTACTACATCCTCAGCGTCCCGGAGTTCTATCTTCCGGGCGTCACCCCGTTGCTCGTGCAGTCCGACTGGTTGATGGTGATCGGCGCCTACCTGACCGTCCTGACATCGGTGTTCTTCCCCGTCCTCGTGCTCTTCCGAGCAGGGCGGCCCGTGGCTGTCGCGGCGATGCTCACATTCCACCTGGCGATCGCGCTGCTGATGGGCCTGACATCGTTCGCTCTCGTGATGGCTGCGTTCGATCTCCTGTTCGTGAACGCCCATGTCGAGAGTCTCCGGACGCGAGCTCGTTCACTCTGGTCCGGTGTCGTCGCCCGATGGGCAACACGTAAGCAAGAGGAGGAACGCGGTGCGGAACGCGCTTGAGACCCCCGGGCACTGGCGTGCGAGCATTCGTGCAGCAGGCGGCTGGCGCGTCGTCCGTGAGCCCCGCGGGCCCTACGCGGCGGCCCCGCTGCTCGAGTGGGGGAGCATCACGAAGGGACTCGTTGGCACGACCGCCTGCCAGGCGCTCGACATCGAGCGCCCAGTCGTGCACTACCTCCCTGGCGTGCCTGACGCTGAGATGACCGTAGCCGATCTCATCCGGCACACTTCCGGGCTGCCACGGCTCCCGCCGACGATGCCAGAGTGCCTGTTCGGTGACCCGTACCGGGAGGCCGTCGGTGTGCCGCTCGACCTGTCGACTGCCGTACCGGTGACGCCACGAGGCCGGTACGTGTACTCGAACCTCGGATACGCACTCCTCGGTGCAGTTCTCGACCGTGTGCACGGCGACTGGTTCGCCGCTGTCCGGCAGGAGGTCCTCGAGCCTGCGGGCGTCAGGTCCGCGACGCTCGTGCCGGAACCCGGAATGCGCGTCATGCCGAAGTTCTTCGGTCGTGCCATCAAACCCTGGGCGCTCGGAGCGTCGTCGTTCGCGGCCGCGGGCGGCGTCTGGTCGACGTTCGAGGATCTTTGTCGCTACGCCGAGTGGGCACTGCAACCCGGCGCAAGCCGATTACGGACGGTGAGCTGGCAGCGGGAAGGAGCATCGACCTGGATCAACGGCGAGGTTCGAGCCGCGGGATCGGCGATCGCCGACGCAGCAGGGATCACCGCGGTGGTGCACGCATTGGCGAAGGCTCCGCACGCGGCCGACACCATCGCCGCGGCGCTCATCGAACAAGAGCACGAGGCTGAGGAGTGAGCCATGAACCCATTCGTCCCGACATCGCTCGACGGTGCCCTGATGGCAGTGTCGGTGGGAGCGCTGGTCCTGGCGCTTGCCGCCTTCATCTCGCTGCTGCTCTCCGGGGCGGCGCCGAGCTGGCGTCCGCTCGCCTGGGCGCTCGTCATCCTCTTCGTTCCGATCGTCGGACCCGCAACGTGGTTCGTCGCTCGCCGTCGTGAACGGTCGACCGCGCGCGGTCGAGGGTGACCCCGCCACCAGAGCGACATGATCACCGGACGCCAGCCGAGCCTCCAGGCCGCTCTGCAAGCCGACCCGCGGCCAACGCGACGAGCGCCGCGCCGCGACGGACTAGCGGCCGGCCGGCACGGCTGCGCCGACGAGCTCGGCCCGCACGATGTCCGCACCCGCGGACAGAGCGCTGAGCTTCTGCAACGCCGTACCCCGCGCCAGCGGCGCCATCCCGCAGTTCGAGCTCGGGATGAGCTTGTCCGCGTCGACGAACTCGAGCGCCCGTCGCAGCACCTCGGCGACCTCCTCCGGGGTCTCGACGGCCTCGGTCGCGACGTCGATCGCACCGAGCATCACCTTCTTGCCCCGGATGAGCTCCACGAGGTCGAGCGGCACGTGGGAGTGGATGCACTCGAGCGAGACGATGTCGATCGACGACTGCTGCAGGAGCGGGAAGGACTGCTCGTACTGCCGCCACTCGGCACCGAGCGTCTGCTTCCACTTGTTGTTCGCCTCGATGCCGTAGCCGTAGCAGATGTGCACGGCGGTCTCGGCGGAGTGCAGGCCATCGGCAGCGCGCTCGAGTGCGGCGACGCCCCAGTCCTGCACCTCGTCGTGGAAGACGGTGAAGGCGGGCTCGTCGAACTGGATGACGTCGACGCCGGCGGCCTGGAGCTCCAGTGCCTCCTGGTTGAGGATCGTGGCGAACTCCCACGCCAGCTTCTCGCGCGACCTGTAGTGCTGGTCGGACAGGGTGTCGATCATGGTCATCGGACCGGGGAGCGCCCACTTGATCGGCCGGTCGGTCTGGGCGCGCAGGAACCTGGCGTCGTCCACGAAGACCGACTTCGGGCGGCTCACCGCGCCGACGACCGTGGGGACCGCCGCGTCGTAGCGGTCGCGGATCCGGACGGTCTCCTTGCGCTGCTGGTCGATGCCGTCCAGGTGCTCGATGAACGTCGTCACGAAGTGCTGCCGGGTCTGCTCCCCGTCGCTGACGATGTCGATGCCGCGTTGCTCCTGCTCGTGCACCGCGGCGCGGAGCGCGTCCTGCTTGCCCTCGGCGAGGGCGTCGCCCTCCAGCAGCCAGGGGGACCAGAGCTTCTCGGGCTCGGCGAGCCAGGACGGCTTCGGCAGGCTGCCGACGATGGAGGTGGGGAGGAGCGACGTCATGCGGGTGCGGGTCCTGTCGGGAGGGATGCGGGATGCGGGTCAGAGGGCGACGGTGGCGTCGGCGGCGAAGCGGGCGAGCAGCGCGTGGTGCGGTGTCACGAGGTGCTCCTCGGTCCACCGGCCCTGGGTGACGCCGAGGCGGCTGCGCTCCTCACGGTCGTACGTGACCGGCGGCACGGTGAAGTCCGTGTGCTCGAGGGTCGGCTCGAAGACGCTGCCTGCCGGGGTGTTCGCGGCGTAGATCTCCGGGCGGTAGATCTTCTGGAACGTCTCCATCGTGGCGATGGTGCCGATGAGCTGCAGGTCCGAGTAGTCCACGGAGACGTCAGCGCGCGAGTAGAACGCGAGCGGAGCTGCCCCACCTGCGGGCTGGAAGTAGCGCACCTGCATGCCCATCCGACCGAAGTAGTCGTCGGTGAGCGACGAGTGCTCGTGCGCGTACTCCGCGCCGAGGACGGGGTGGACGTATCCGGTCTGCCGGTAGGTCTGGCTCGTCGAGACGCTGATGCAGACGACGGGTTCGGCGTCGAACTCGTCGTGGAACGCCGACGACGCGAGGAACCGCTGGAAGAGCGCGCCGTGCAGCTGCCCGAAGTCGGACGGCAGCGCGGGCAGTGACGGCAGCAGGACCGAGAAGTCGTAGTCGCGGAGGTACGACGAGAAGTTGTTGCCGAGGATGCCGCGGTGGCGCTCGCCGGTGTGCTGGTCGACGATCGTGACGTCGAGCATCTCGAGCAGCGGGAACCGCTCGTCGGAGCCGTCGTCCGAGAACTCCATCGACACCGACACGATGTCGAGCTCGGCACGGTACCGGTCACTGGTCGCGCTCGACACCGCAGACGACCCAGCGGCGCCGGCCAGCTCGTTCAGCCGCCCGTCGATCATCCCGAGCGCGTTGCGGAGGTTCTCCTGCCGCCGTTCACCGCGCGCGAGGTTCGCGAAGTTCGTCGTCAACCGGGAGCTGTCGGAGGGGGAGTAGTCCTCGTCGAACCGGGTCCTGGTGATGCTGAAGGTGAGGTCGTCCGTCATGGGAGCCATCCGTCTGCTGAGCGGCCCGGAGGCACTGGGAAGGGGCTCCTCGATCATGACCGGAACCACGGGTCATCAGGTAATACGGAGACGCTATGCGGCGGTATAGCCTCTGCCTATGGCCCGGGTTGCGAACGACATCACCCTCCAGCAGCTGCGCTACTTCATCGAGGTCGCGTCCGAGGGCTCCATCAGCGCAGCCGCCGACCTGCTCTACGTGTCGCAGCCGACAATGTCCGCAGCGATGAAGGACCTCGAGACGCGCATCGGCCGTCCGCTCTTCACCCGGTCGGCCCGTGGCGTGGTGCTCACCGTCGACGGTGTCGAGTTCCTCGGCTACGCCCGGCAGGTCGTCGAGCAGGTGTCCCTCCTCGAGCAGCGCTACGTCGGCCGGCAGGCATCGCGCCGGCTGCTGGGGGTGTCCGCGCAGCACTACTCGTTCGCGGTCGAGGCCTTCGTCCGCATGGTCGAGGCCGCTGCCGCGGAGGAGTACGAGTTCTCCCTCCGTGAGACGCGCACGTGGGACATCATCGAGGACGTCCGGACCCTCCGCAGTGAAGTGGGCATCCTCTACCGCAACGACTTCAACCGGCAGGTTCTCGGCAAGCTCTTCCGGGACGCCGGCGTCGTGTTCACCCCGCTGTTCGTCGCGCAGCCGCACATCTTCGTGGCCCGCCGGAACCCGATCGCTGCCCGTGAGCGCGCCACCCTCGAGGACCTCGCCGACCTGCCCCGGCTCACGTTCGACCAGGGCGCGAACAACTCCTTCTACCTTGCCGAGGAGATCCTCTCCACGATGTCGAGCAAGCGCGAGATCCGGGTGTCGGACCGGGCGACGATCTTCAACCTCATGATCGGCCTCGGCGGCTACACGATCTCGACCGGCCTGATCAGCGACGACCTCGACCCCGAGATCGTCGCCATCCCCCTCGACGTCGACGAGCGCATCGAGATCGGCTGGATCGCGCACGCCTCGGTCCCCCTCACGGTGCAGGCGCAGACCTACCTGGACGAGCTGCGTGCCGTGGTCACGAGCTACGGGGTCGAGCCACTGGGGTAGGCGGGTCGCGGCAGTCTGCGGTCGCGCACCGACCGCTGTCGCGGTGACCGGCCTGGAGGCGCGACCTGCCTCCGCAAGGCGGGTCGCGCCTCCCGGCCGATGCGTTGCACCATCGAACCTGCGGGCCGCATCGCGCCAGTAGGGTCTGGGTGTGGAACGGAACAGCAGCGCCCAGGTGACCGCTTTCGCCGCGTACCTCATCGGCCCGTCAGTCGCCGTCCTGGGTGTCGCCGGGGTCTTCGTCCTCGGTCCCGTACCGGGCGCGGCGATGATCCTCGGTGGCCTGCTCATCGTGTGCACGGGGATGCTCGTCAGTGCCGTCGGCGCTGGCCGGCCTGATGTCCCAGGCGCAGACGAGGCCTGACACCCCTCTCGCGATCCGTCCGAGCGCGAAGCACAGCGACCGTCAGCGGAACGCGCCGCGCCAGGGCGAGTCCGGGTGCGCGCGGCGGATCGCCGTGTCGAGCCAGCCACGCGCCTCGTCGTCGAGCAGCGGGGTCACCGCCGTCTGGTCCGCGTCGTCCTTCGCGAGCGGAGCTGCCGACTTCCAGAGCAGCTGCACCTCGGGGCTCACGACCCGCAGGCCCTGGACGTCGAGGACGGCTGACGACCACACTCGGTCGACCGAAGGCTCGCGACGGTAGCGCCAGACGTGTTCGTCACCGACCTCGAGGTTGATCTGCAGGCACCAGGATCCCGACCGTTCGTCGCGACACCAGACGTTGACGACCGGCTCGTCGCCGATCACTTCGTCGAGGGGTGTGAGCAGTCCGGACTGCGCTGCGGAGCAGTGCAGCCAATCGGGCAGCGTCGCGACGAAGTCGGGGAAGTCCTCAGTCGTGACGCTGACGTCGACGTCGCCGTGCGCGCGGGACTCGTACCCGAGCAACACATCGAGGGCGACCCCGCCGGACAGCCATGCGGGACTGCCGGCGATGAGGTCGGCGACGTCGTCGACGGGCAGCGGGACCCACCGGTCGACGGACGGGTCGTAGCGGCGTCGCATGTCGACACCGTAGGCGTCCTGGTGTCGGATGTCCGCTCGGGGTGTTCAGCCGTCGCTCGGGTCGGAGAACTCGGTGAGGACGAGGTGCTGGTGCCCGTCGACGAGCTCGCGGCCGACGTGGAGGTGGCCGGCGTGCGCGGCGGTCTCGGTGATGACGTGCAGGACGGTCTCGAGCAGGGGGCGGTCCGGCGCCCAGGGGTAGAGCGCCATGGCATGTGACGAGGGGCGAGCGTCGAGGGACGTGCTCGCGATGACGGCGTCGGAGCGCGCGGCGGCAGTCTCGTAGGCCTCGATCACCGCGTGAGCAGTCGGCCACGGCGACGGGTGCCACACCTCGTCGTCGGTCGGGAGGTCGAGTGCCTCTCCGGCGACGACCCCCTGGAACCAGAACCGCTCCACGTCGCAGGTCAGGTGGCGGACCATGCCGAGCGGCGACCAACCCGACGGGACGGCCGACCGGGTGAGTGCCGCGTCGGGCAGGCCGTCGAGCGTGTCGAGGACGCGCCCACGCTGTGCACGCAGGGAGGCGAGCAGCAGGTCCTTCTGGTCGGTCATCGTGCTGTGGCTCGTTCCTCGGGGGCCCGACCGGTAGCGGCGGTGTCGATGCGCTCGTGGAGTTGCGCACGCTCCCGATCGGTGAGCGGGGCGAGCGGGTACCGACTGTGGTCCTCCCGGAACTCGTAGCCGTCGCCCTCCTGTCGGGGGATCACGTGGAGGTGCGCGTGCGGCACCCCCTGATCGGCGCTGGCGCCGTTCGACATGAGGAGGTTCGTGCCCGTCGTCGTGCCGAAGACGGTGCGCACGGCCAGGTCCGCTCGTTGCGCGAGGACCGCCATCTCGACGACCTCGTCCGTGGTGAGGGATGCGAGGTCGGGGGTGTGCCGGAGCGGGAGCACCAGGAGGTGACCCCGGTTGATCGGCTGCCGGTCGGCCACGACGATCGCCGCGGTGCCCGTGGCGATGACGTCGACGTCGTCGGTGGCGATGGCGCTGCAGAACGAGCAGCTGATCGGAGCCATGCCGAGGACGCTACCCGAGACCTTCCGTCGCCTGCGCACACCGAGCTGCCCCGGGACCGGGACCGAAACCGGGAGCGCGACGAGCCGTACCTGAGCAATCCGTCATGTCCGGATCCTGCCGGCGACCGCGATGCTGCTCTACCGTCGGTCCCGGGGGCTCGTCGCTCCCGCCGACCCCGAGGAGCCCCGATGTCCACGACGCCCCCTGGCTGGTACCCCGACCCCTCCGGCCAACACGGTTCCCGCTGGTGGGACGGCGTGCAGTGGACCGCTCAGGTCGGCCCACCGACGTCGCAGATGCCGCGCCCGCGGATCCCGGACCACGTGCCCACCGACACCGTGTGGGTGTGGATCATGGCCCTGCTGCCGATCGTCTCGCTGCCGGTCTCACTCCTGTACCAGCCCGAGTTCCGGTACAAGGTCCTCCCCGGCGGGGTCCGGACCGTCGATCCGCGGTCGATCTACACGGCCGGGTACCTCGCCGTTCAGGTGTTCACGGTTCTGATCTACGCCGCGACCGTCGTGCTCGCGTACTTCGACCACCGCGAACTGCGGCGACGTGGCGTGGTGCGGCCGTTCCCGTGGGGCTGGGCGTTCCTGCTGTCACCGATCCTGTACCTGATCGGCCGGTACGTGGTCGTCCGCAAGGTCGCACCCGGCCGACCCATGTGGCCGCTCTGGATCAACATCGCCCTCGTCGTCATCGGGTTCGTGATCGGCATCGCTCGGAGCGTCGCGATCTTCCAGCAGCTGCTCCCGTAGCAGCCACCGCCGGAGGCGCGACGTCTACCGCGTCCGGAGCAGCTGCGGGATCTTCTCCTTGAACGGGAAGAACCCCCGCGATGCGAACGGCCAGGCACGGCTGTCCCACGAGCGTCGCACCGTCACGAGCCCCACGCCCTCCGACGCCAGCGCCGAGCGCAGGCCCTCGAGCCGCTCCTGCGCCGGCCCGACCGGGGCGTACGGCACGAGAACGGTGTCGAGTGCCTCCGACCGAGCCCAGTCCGTGACCGCCGAAGCGTCGACGGCGCCGAGGGGCGTCGCCGGGCGCTCGTCGGCACCGCTCGCGTGAGCCGCAGCGTCCGTGACGGCTCCGGCGGTGAACGCTTCGACAAGCGGCGACACCGTCGCGGGTGAGCGTGCCCCGGCGTCCGCGCAGACGGCGGTCGCCCGCAGCTCGGGAACGTCCGGCCCGAGGGCGGCGAGGAGCGACGTCGGCTCGAGGTCGTCCTCGTGCAGCAGCAGACCGACCCGCGACCCGACCTCGCCGACGACGTCCTCCGGCGCGATCGGTACCGCGGGTGGGAACGGCTCCTCGTCGAGCACCCGCGCGGTCGTCGCGAGCCCCGTCGGTGCGAACCGCCCCTCGGTGTAGCGCGCGATGTTCTCCGTCGTCGCGAGGTACGTCTTGCCGCGGGTCTGCAAACCGGCGACCCACCGCCACGAGAGCGTGTTCGACGCCGCGTCGCCGTCGAGCAGGTGCCGGAGGAAGAAGTCCGCACCGAGCTGCCACGGGAGCCCGAGCGTGAAGACCCAGATGCTCGCGAACCACATCCGCACGTGGTTGTGCAGGTACCCCGTCTTGACGAGTTCCCGCGCCCAGGCGTCCATCGCGTCGATGCCGGTCCGACCAGCGACCGCGTCCTCGTACCCGTTCGGCAGCTCGGCCGCGAGCAGGTCACGGACCTCACGCCGGTAGCGCCGCCACACCTCGGGTCGCTGCTCCAGCCATCCCTTCCAGTACGTCCGCCAGAACACCTCCTGCACGAACTTCTCCGCCGCGTGCAGGCTGTGGCGCTCGAGGACGGCGTCGACGACCTCCTCCTCGATCACCAGTCGGTGGCGGAGGTACGGTGACAGCCCGGAGACGTTCGTCCGCGAGGGACCGAGGTCGTGGTTGCGGTCGCGCCGGTAGTCGGCGCCGGCGTGCGGGACGAAGTCGCGCAGGGCTTCGAGGCCCGCGGCACGGGTGGGGATGAACACCGCGCCATCCTGCGCTCGTGGTCACACCGCCAGCCGAGAACGGCTGTACCCGTCGGTCGCGACCTGGCAGTGCGCCGGGATCGAGCATCGCTGCCGCGACCAGGACCGGACGGGAGGCGCGGTGCGGGCTCGCACCGTGCCTCCCGTCCGTGCGATCCGCGTCAGCCTAGAGTGCTGCCTCCGTCGACGAGCAGCTCGCTGCCCGTCATCCCGGAGCTCTGGTCGGAGGCGAGGAAGAGGACCGTGGCGGCGACTTCCTCGGGTCGGAGGAGTCGACCGAACGGGAGACCGTCGGCGACCTGCTCCAGCCATGCGTCGGCGTCGCCGGGAGCGAGGCCGACGAACCCGGGCGTCTCGGTCGGGCCGGGGACGACGGTGTTGATCCGGATGCCGCGCGACGCGAGCTCCTTGGCCCAGCTCCGCGTGAGGGCCGCGACCGCCGCCTTGGATGCCCCGTACAGCCCCAGCATCGGCTCGGTGCCCGACGCCGACGTCGATCCGGTGACGACGATGGCGGCGCCCTCGTGCAGGAATGGCAGTGCACCCTGCACGGTCAGGGTGGTACCGCGGACGTTGGTGCCGAGCGTCGTCTCGAAGTCCTCCGCCGTCACGGAGTCGAGAGCGCCGAACGCTCCGACCCCGGCGTTGGCGTGCACGACGTCGAGCCCGGCTCCGCGCTCGGCGACCGCGCGGAAGACCGCGTCGATGTCCTCCGCCCGTGTTGCGTCGGCGCGGATGGGAGTGACGGCGTCGCCGAGTTTCTCCCTGAGGGCGTGGAGCGCCTCCTGGCGTCGTCCCGTGACGAACACGTGCGCGCCCTCGGCGATGAAGCGGTGCACGACCGCGAGGCCGATCCCCGACGTCCCGCCCGTGACGAGCGCGGTCTTGCCCTGCAGTGCTCCGGTCATGCTGGCCTCCGATGGTCATTGTTGACTGCTTGGTCCAGAACGGTAGGGCATGATGGACTGATCAGTCAACAACCAATCCGCTGGAGGTCACCGTGCCCCGACCACGCAAGTTCGACGAGGCCGACGTCATCGAGCGCGCACGCCGCACCTTCGCCGAGTCCGGCTACGAGGGGACGTCGCTCGACGACCTGCTCGAGGCCACGGGGCTCGGGCGCCAGAGCCTCTACAACGCGTTCGGCGGCAAGAAGGAACTCTTCATGCGGGCGTTCCTCAGTGACACCGCGGGTGCGATCGACGCCGTGAAGAGCGTCATGCAGAGCGCCGAACACCCGATCGCTCGCATCCGGACGCAGCTCGTGTCCACGGCGGTCGAGCACGGAGTGGCGCAGGGATCGCCCTCGCTGCTGCTCCGGGCCGCGGTCGAGCTCTCCGCGCGTGACCGGGAGGTCGCGGCGGCCGTCACCGAGGCGTTCGACGCCATCCGCGCCGACTACACCGCGTGCATCGTGGACGCGCAGGAAGCCGGCGAGATCGAGGCCGACGCGGATGCCGAGGCGCTCGGCACCTACTTCTGCGCCGTCATCGAAGGGATGGGGGCGATCGGCCGAGTCGGCACGTCACGAGCTGCGCTGCTGCAGGTCGGCCTGACGAGCCTCGAGGTCGTGCCGATCTCCCCGCTCGGCCGGGAGCACCTCGGGACCCAGGAAGGTGTCTGGAGCTGATCGACGGCAGCGTCGGACGGGTCGCTGCCGCGACCAGGGACGGCCGGGAGGCGCGGTGCGGGTCCGCACCGTGCCTCCAGTCCGTCAGCGCGTCGCGATCGCCGCTCGCCGCAGCGTGAACGCACCGTCCTGCGCGAAGAGCCCGAGCCGCCCGGTCGGTCGGTCGTAGAGCCGCGTGCTCAGCGCGACCGAACCGTCGACGACCACGACGCAGAGGTCGCCGTCGAGGTGCACGACGATCCGATGCGGACCGGGGTCGAGCGACACCGGACGCTCGAGCTCGACGGCGTGCGGCACGTCGCCGAGGATCTGCCACTGCTCGCCGCCCGTGGAACCGCGCGGCCAGCGGTCGAGCACCATCCGACGGCGGCCGGGTTCGAGCCGGAGTGCGTAGCCCTCCTCGGCGTCGTCGCTCGTCCGGAGCAGCACGCCGAACGCACGGGTGTCGGCGTCGACGTCGAGGTCGATCGACACGAGTGCCTCGGCCGGCAGTTCCGGCCCGACCCAGGCCGCGTACCGGGTCCGCGCGTCGTGGCCGACCGACCCGGCCGCACCGTTCGTCGGGTCGAAGGCGTCCGTGACGTCGACCTCGTCCGTGTACGCCCGCTGCAACCGCTCGGGGAGGTCGAACCGCAGCGAGCCGTCCGGTCGCTGGTGTGCCTGGAGCGTCGCCATGGTGCCCGCCCACTGCCAGGCGCCGGCGTCGCGCTCACCCTCCTTCGTGGCGATCCACCCGACGAAGAAGCGGTCGTCGCCGAGGGCGACCGTCTTGGCCGCGTAGAACGCTCGACCGTCGACGGTGTCGTCGCCCGGCGCGAGCCACGGGCCGTCGGGCGAGGTCGCGACGCGGTACCGGGTGCAGAACGCGTCGGAGAACTCGGAGTACACGAGGTACCACCAGTCGCCCCACCGGAAGACGTCTGGGCACTCGTGGGCGACGAACCGGTGTGGGGCCCAGAGCGGCTCGGCGTCCCGCCAGGTCACGAGGTCGTCGGACTCCAACCGTGCGACGAGGCCCGAGCGACGGTACAGCTCGCCCGGACGCCGGGTCGCGAGGAGCATCTGCCACGGGCCGTCGGCGGACGGGCGGTGGACGAACGGGTCGCGCCAGTCCTCCGGGGCGTAGTCGGGCAGCGCGGGCAGGTCCCACTCGGGGTGCTTCGTCCAGGCGGTCGGGTCGCCGTCGGAGGTGGCGTGGCAGACCACCTGCACTTCCTTGCGTCCGAGTTCGGTCTCGACCGTGACGTGTGGGTTGTGGCCGGTCGAGAACAGGTGGAGCGTGCCGTCGTCCCCGCGGACGACACTGCCCGTGTAGCAGTCGTGGTCGCTGGCGTCCGGACCGCCGGAGGGCAGCACGACGCCGTGGTCCTCGAAGGAGACGAAGTCGGTCGTGGTGACCGCTCCCCAGGGCATGCCGGTCGCTCGTTCGAGCGGTGGTGCGGCAGGCCGTTCATCGAGCAGGTAGTACAGCCAGACGGTGCCGTCGAGCTCGACCGGGATGACGTCCCCGACGAAGCCGCCCGCCGGCCGGTGATGGGTGCTCGGGTGTGCGGTCACGGGGTGTCCTCCGGGGTCGTCTGTGAGCGCGGGGCCGCGAGGGATCTGCGTGGCACGTACTCGCACGGCACGAGGTGCCGGCCTGGCTGCTGCCGTTCGGCGAGCAGCAGGGTGCCGGCGTCGAACCCCATCTGCTGGTGGGGCAGCGCGACCGTCGTCAGCGGCGGGTGCATCTGGTCCGCGAGGTCGGGTTGGTCGTCGAAGCCGACGATGCTGATGTCCTCCGGGCACCGCAGGCCGAGCGACTGCGCGGCCATCAGCGCGCCGACGGCCATCCGGTCGTTGCCGCAGACGATCGCCGTCGGCGGGTCCTCGGCCAGGATCGCCATCGCGAGGTCGTGGCCGGAGCCGACCTGGTAGTTCCCGAAGCGGACGGGCACGTCGTCCAGCGCGATGCCCGCCGCGGTGGCCGCTTCGTCGAAGCCGCGCTTGCGCTCCCGGCAGGCGTAGTCCTCCTCCGGCCCGCCGAGGAACGCGACCTCGGTGTGCCCGGCGGCGAAGACCGCCGCGGCGACGTCGAAGCCGCCCTGGAACTCGTCCGCGAGCACGGTCACCGCCGGAGCGTCGCTGGGTGGGTAGCAGTTGACGAACACCGTCGGCACGTCGTCCGCGCCCGCGACCGGTGCGACGTCCTCGGGGCCGGGGGCAGCGTAGATGAGCCCGGCCACGCCCTGCTGCACGAGGTTCGCCACCGCGGCCTTCCCCCCATCGGAGGTCTGCGCCGTCTCGACCACGAAGCAGACGTACCCGGCCTCCTGCACCGCCTGCTGCACACCGAGCACGATGTGGCCGGCGTAGGGCTGCGAGACGAGGCGGTCCGCGATGACGCCCACCGTGTACGAGCGGTTCGACCGGAGGGACTGCGCGGCGCGGTTCGGCTGGAAGTTCAGCTCCTTCGCGGCCTCCCACACCCGGGTGCGTGTCTCCTCGGCCACCGAGACGTCACGACGGTCGTTCAGCACGAACGACACCGTCGGTTGCGACACCCCGGCGTGCCGAGCGACGTCCTTCATGGTGACGCGGTGGGGCTGCGCTGTCCGCTTCCGGCTCGCCATCGGTCCTCCTTCGACGTCTCATCATGGCATGAGCAAATACGTATTGCCTACTTCCTCTCCAGTGTGTACAGTCGCCCTGCAAATACGTATTGGTCCCGAATGACGGGGCCACGATCGCTCAGAGAGGAGCGACCCATGGCGAACGGATTCAGCACCCCGATCGACCGGCGCACACTGTTCAAGTTCGGTGGCGCGGGGCTCGCCCTGGCCGGCATCGGATCGCTGGCAGCCTGCTCGACCTCCGGCAGTGGCGCGAGCGCGTCCGGCACGGTCAAGATGCTCTACTTCGGTGAGCAGAGCGCCGCGACCGCACTGCAGAAGGCCATCGAGCCGAAGATCAAGCAGCTCGACAAGAAAGCAAGCCTGCAGGTCACGGCGATCAACGGGACCGACTGGAACGACTTCCTCGCGAAGGTCCTCACCCAGATCGCCTCGGGTGACGTCCCCGACATCGTCAGCGTCGCGACCGAGGGACAGCAGCTGCTGGCGTCGAAGAACCTGCTGACACCGCTCGACGACCACGTGACGAAGAACCTGTCCGGACTGAAGACGTACTTCAGCGGCATCCACCCGTCGCTCCTCGAGTCGACCATGTACGAGGGGCACCTCTACACGCTGCCGGACAGCTTCAACGCGGGCAGCATGTTCTACTCGACGTCCCTGTTCGAGAAGGCGGGCCTCTCGCGGCCGGCATCGGACTGGACGATGGACCAGTTCCGGTCCTCCGCGGAGAGCATCGCGAAGGTCGGCGGCGGCACGTACGCCTTCGACTGGGTCGTCCGACTCTGGGGCAGCTGGACCTCGTTCCTCTACGCGAACGACGGCAACCTGCTCGAGGAGGGGCGCTACTCCGGTGGTGACTGGCTCTGGAACAGCAAGGCCTTCGCCGACAACGCGGTCGGGGTCAGCGGACGCAAGGGCGGCTGGAAGTGGGGCGACCCGACGGCCAACTCCGACGCCGCGGTCGAGGCGCTCGAGTACGTCATCGACCTGCAGAAGTCCGGCGCCTCGCCCTCGCCCGACGTCGGCGGCGGGAGCACGCTGCAGGGTCTCTTCGCGTCGGGCCGCATCGGCATGACCATCGGCGGCGGCTTCTGGGCGGGCGGCCTGCACAACGCGGGCATGAAGGACGGCAGCTTCGACGTCGTCGAGTTCCCGACGTGGAAGAGCAACAAGTCGCTCTTCGGCGCTGGCGGGTACGGCATCTTCAACTCGTCGAAGCAGAAGGACCTCGCATTCGAGGTGATCAAGCTCATGGTGCAGCCGGAGAGCTTCGACGCGCTGTG
The DNA here is from genome assembly GCF_047238015.1 of Curtobacterium phoenicis. Classification (NCBI taxonomy): domain Bacteria; kingdom Bacillati; phylum Actinomycetota; class Actinomycetes; order Micrococcales; family Microbacteriaceae; genus Curtobacterium; species Curtobacterium phoenicis. The sequence continues at coordinate 3,426,793 of NZ_JBDFLZ010000002.1, read as the reverse complement.
GCCGGGCAACGTCACCACCCCTGCGCAGAAGTCGCTGCTCACCGCGGACCGGTACAAGACGACCGGTCCCGAGCACTGGTCGGTGTTCTACGACCAGCTCGACAACTCCGTGCCGATCTCCGCGCCGCCGTACTACAACGCGCTCGCGACGGCCCTCAACCAGCGCACCACCCAGGCGATCTCGTCGGGCAACGCGAAGAAGGCGCTCGACGGCCTGCAGGCCGACATCGAGAAGGCCGCCGCGCAGGCGTCGTGATGACCGCGACGACCGGAATCCGCTCCCGGCGGGCTGCCGACGTGGCAGCCCGTCGGCCGGCGGCGCGACGCGTCCGCCGACGCGAGGCCTCGTTCGGCTACGCGATGATCGGGCTGGCCGTGGTGTTCGTGGCCGTGTTCACGCTCATCCCGATCCTCGCCTCGTTCGGCCTCTCGTTCACGTCGTGGGACGTGATCACCAGCCCGAAGTTCGTCGGACTCGACAACTACACGCGACTCTTCACCGACGGCCCGGTCCTCGCCTCGTTCGGCGTCACGATCGTCCTGGCCATCGGGATCGTCGTGCTCCAGATCTCGCTCGGCATGCTGTTGGCCGTCCTGGCGAACAACCGGAAGCGCAACGCGACGCGGGTGTTCTTCCGGACGTCGTTCTACCTGCCGCTGCTCGCGTCCTCCGCCGCGGTGTCGATCTTCATGGGCTACATCTTCGACACCAAGTTCGGGCTCATCAACTACTACCTGAACGAGATCGGTCTGCCCGGAGCCCACTGGCTCAACGACCCGTTCTGGGCGAAGGTCACGATCGTCCTCGTGGTCGTGTGGCAGCAGGTCGGCTTCACCTTCGTGCTGTTCGTCGCCGCGCTCATGTCGGTCCCGGTCGACGTCCAGGAGGCCGCTGCCATCGACGGTGCCGGCCCGTGGCGCACGCTGTTCCGCATCAAGATCCCGCTGATCAGCCCGACGATCCTGTTCGCCACCGTCATCGCCATGATCAACGCGATGCAGCTGTTCGACCAGCCGTACATCATGACCAAGGGCGGGCCGGGCACAGCCACCACGACCGCCACCATCTCCCTCTACCAAGCGGGGTTCCAGAACCTGCAGTTCGGGTTCGCGTCCGCCATCGCGATCCTGCTGCTCGTCATCATCGGCGTCATCACCGGGATCCAGTTCATCGCCGCACGAAAGCTGGTGTTCTACCAATGACGACCACCGACGTCCTCAACCCGCTGCACGCACCGGAGACCGTCGCGCAGCCGAGCGTCACCCACATCGTCCGCCGCCGGCGTCCGGTCGCGAAGGTCGGCAGCATCGTCGGCCTGGTCATCTTGATCATCGCCGCGGTGTTCGCCCTCGGGCCGCTGCTCTGGACCCTCACCACCTCGCTGCGGACCCCGGCCGAGTCGTTCGACAACCCGCCGCAGTGGATCCCGCTGTCCTGGGACTTCAGCAACTACGCGGCGGTGTTCAACCAGATCCCGATCGGGCAGTTCTTCGTGAACAGCGTCATCGTGACGCTCCTCATCGTGGTCGGGCAGACCATCACCTGCACGCTCTCCGGCTACGCGTTCGCGATGATCAGCTTCCCGGGGAAGAACACGATCTTCGGGATCTTCCTCGCGACGATGATGGTCCCGATCCAGACGATCATCATCCCGGTGTTCGTCATCCTCAAGGACATGGGCCTGACCGGCTCGATCGCGTCGCTCATCGTGCCCGCACTCGGCAGCGCCTTCGGGACGTTCCTCATGCGGCAGTACTTCATGCAGATGCCGAAGGAGCTCGGGGAGGCCGCGCGCATCGACGGTGCGAGCCAGTTCGGGGTGTTCCGCCACGTGTACGCCCGGATGGCCAGCCCGGCCATCGCGACCCTGGCGATCCTGAACTTCTCGGGGTTCTGGGCCGAGTACTACCGACCGCTCATCTTCCTCAACCAGCAGGACACCTTCACGCTGCCGCTCGGGCTCGTCGGACTGCAGGGCAACCTCGGCACCGGTTCGATCTCCGTCGTGCTCGCCGGCGTCGTGCTCACCATGATCCCGAGCGTGCTGCTGTTCGTCTTCGCCCAGCGGTACTTCATCGAGGGCGTCACGGCGGGGTCGTCGCGATGACCACGGCCTCCGACACCGTCGTCCACGGGAACGACCGCCGCCCCCTCTCCGCACCACACCAGGAAGCAGACGCCGTGCACGCCGCAGCCGACCACCACCTGCCGCAGTTCCACCTCCGCATCCCGCGTGGGTACCTCAACGACCCGAACGGGCCGATCGACATCGGCGGTCAGGCGCACCTGTACTTCCAGTCCCGGCCCCGGGTCGACCTCGACGTCCCGGTCGAGTGGGGGCACGCGACGAGCGACGACCTCGTGCACTGGACGCTCCACCGCCCCGCCATCGTCCCGGTCCCCGGCGGTGCGGACTCCGGGGGCGCGTGGTCGGGCAACACCGTCCTCCACGACGGAGTCGTCCGCGCCTACTACTCGGGCAAGGTCGACCACAGCCCGTTCCAGTCGGTGCTGCTCGCGGAGTCGACGGACGGCGGCGCGACCTTCGGCACTCCGGTGCAGGTCGTCGCCGACCCCTCGGAGGACGAGGCGATCACCATGTTCCGCGACCCGTTCGTCTGGTCCGACGGCGCCGGCTGGTCGATGGCGGTCGGAGCCGCCTCCGCTGACCAGGTGGCGTCCGTCCGCCACTACCGGTCGGCGGACGGCGTGCACTGGACGCACGAGGGTGACCTGCTCGCCATGCCCCGCAGCACGGTCGACGGTATCGACACGGGCGAGGGGTGGGAGTGCCCGCAGGTCATCGGTGTCGACGGTGAGGAGGTGGTCCTCGTCGCCTCGTGGTCGCACGGTGACGGGCCGGCCGACGTGATCGCGATCCCGCTCTCCGGTGCTCCGCGTCCGCACCGCGTCGACGACGGCCAGCACTTCTACGCCGCGTCGGTCATGCGTACCGGGTCCTGGGGGCCGGTGCTGTTCGGTTGGGTCACCGAGGGTCGGACCGAGGACTGGACGCGGCAGGCGGGCTGGTCGGGGGCGATCTCCCTCCCGCGCCGAGCGTGGGTCGCAGATGGTCGACTCGCGACCGCACCACACCAGGCGGTCGATGCGCTCCGCCGGGGTGAGGCCCTGCCCGGGCACGGTGCGACGATCGGCGCGCAGACGGAGATCGTGCTCCCGACGCCGGTCGACGGGTGCATCCGCATCTGCTTCGGCGCGGACGAACTCCTCGACGTCGTGGTGGACACCGCGGCGGACACGCTGACGATCGACCGTTCCCGAGCCAGCACGGACCACCGCGCCGACCCGAGCTCCGCGGTGGTCCGTGCGCCGTTCGACCCGGACTCGGACCTCCCGGCGGTCCGGGTGCTGCTCGACGGCTCCGTGGTCGAGGTGTTCACGAGCGCCGGGCGTTCGGTCACGACGCGCGTCTACCCGCTGCACGCGCCGCCGTGGTCGGTCGAGGCGCCGGCAGGCGCGTCGTACTGGGCGCTCGAGGGAGCGGTCGCCCCGGCGTCGGGCCCCGCAGCGTCCGCCCCCGTCGGGACCGCGACCGCGTGATGACCGCCGCCACCGTCACCGTCGCGGGGGAGGCGCTCGTCGACGTCGTCCACGGCGACGCCGGCCACGACGTCCCCGACCACGGCGGCACCGCCCGCGAGGTCCCCGGGGGGAGCCCCGCGAACGTGGCGCTCGGGCTCGCGCGCCTCGGGTGCGACGTCGACTTCGCGACCCGGCTCGGGGACGATGAGCGCGGTCACCGCGTCGCAGACCACCTCCGGGCCTCGGGCGTCCGGCTCACCCCGGGGTCGCTCGGGGCCGGACGGACGTCCTCGGCCACGGTGCGGCTCGGCGCCGACGGGCAGCCGCGGTACGTGTTCGACATCGTGTGGGACCTGCCGGAGGTCGTCGGGACGCCCGCGTGGTTGCACGTCGGTTCGATCGCGGCGTTCCTCGAGCCCGGGGCTGGCCGGGTGGTGGACGCGGCACGTCGTACCGCCGCCGCCGGCGGCTCGGTCTCGTTCGACCCGAACATCCGTCCCGCGCTGCTCGGCCCCCGGGTCGAGGCGGTCGCCCGGGTCGAGGAACTCACCGCCCTCGCCGCCGTGGTGAAGCTCTCGGACGAGGACGCCGCCTGGCTGTGGCCCGATCTCGGCGACACCGACGCTGTCCTCGACCGCATCCTCGCGCTCGGTGCCGGATTCGCCGTCGTCACGGCGGGGGCAGCGGGCTCGGTGCTCGCCACCGCGACGCACCGGGTGCACGTCCCGGCGGCGTCCACGAGCGTCGTCGACACCGTCGGCGCCGGTGACACCTACTCCGCAGCCCTGATCTGGCAACTGGCGCGATCGCCGCACGCAGCGGCCGACGCACATCCGCACGTCGGAGCGCGCCTCGGCGACCTCGACGACGCGGCGCTGACGGAACTCGGCAGGACCTGTTCGCGTGCTGCGGCGATCACCGTCGGTCGGCGCGGTGCGGACCTGCCCACCGCCGACGACCTGACCACGGCTCCGACCGCCTGACCGGAGCCGCACCCGAACCACCCAACGGAAGGACCAACCATGATCGGCAACCTCACCGGCGCACACCTGCTCATCGTGCTCGCCATAGTCGTCCTGCTCTTCGGCGCGACCAAGCTCCCGGCACTCGCGAAGGGCCTCGGGCAGTCGCTCACCGTCTTCCGCAAGGAGGTCCGGGCCGGCGACGAGGCCACCCCGGACGTCCCGCCCGCGGCGCCCCGCGACTGACACGGCCGTGGACGTCGACAAGATCGTCGTCATCCTGGTCGTCGCCGCGTTCTGCCTGGGTCCGCAACGACTCGTCGGGTACTCCCGGCAGCTCGCGGTGTTCGTCCGCCAGGTGCGTGACTGGGCCGACACCACCAAGGCGGAGATCGAGCAGCAGACCGGTGTCGACATCGACTGGTCGGACCTCGACCCGCGTCGGTACGACCCGCGGCGGATCATCCGGGACGCCCTGACGGAGCCGTCGGACGCGCGTCCGCCTGCGGGCGAGCCGCGGACGGCACCGGTCGGGCCGGGGACGGACGAGGCGCCGGGTCGCTGACGCGACCACCCACCGGACGGGAGGCCCGTGGCGACGCCGCGACGGGCCTCCCGTCCGTCGCTGACGTGCCACAACGCAGCCATCGTGTTTCCCGATGGTCAGCGGCGATGATTCGGGCTACCTCCGGCCCGGACGCGTCGCCACGCTGGACCCATGCAGCTCTCCTCCCGCTTCACCACCCGCAACGCCGACCGCTTCCGGTTCGTCAAGGCCCCCGGTGTGGACACCGCGCCGGCCCAGCGCGACCCGGCGGTCATCGAGACGGTCAGCCGCATGCTCTCGGAGATCGAACGCGGTGGCATGGACGCCATCGCCCGGTACGCGAAGGAGCTCGACCGCCAAGACGCCCCCGTGGAGCTGACCTCGGCACAGATCGCCGCGAGCGGTGACCGTCTCGCTCCCGACCTCCGCGAGGCCATCGAGCTCGGCTCCGCCCGCACGAAGCAGTTCGCCGCGATGCAGCGGGAGCACCTCGCAGACTTCGAGGCCGAGCTCGTCGACGGGCTCGTCGTCGGGCAGCGCTACGTCCCGGTCGGCAGTGTCGGCGCGTACCTGCCGGCCGGGCGCTTCCCCCTCACCGCGAGCGCGTTCATGACGGTCGGGGTGGCGAAGGTCGCGGGAGTGCCCTCGGTCGTCGCCTGCACCCCGCCCCAGCCGGACGGCGGTGCGAACGACGCGGTGACGTACGCGGCCCACCTGTCCGGCGTCGACCGGCTGTTCGTGCTCGGGGGCGTCCAGGCGCTCGCGGCGATGGCGTTCGGGCTGCTCGACACCGACCTCGACCCGGTCGACATGATCGTCGGCGCGGGCAACGCCTACGTCGCCGAGGCCAAGCGGCAGCTGTTCGGCACGATCGCGATCGACCTGCTCGCCGGTCCGAGCGAGGTCGCGGTCATCGCGGACGACTCGGCCGACGCGGAGATCGTCGCGGCGGACCTCCTCGGGCAGGCCGAGCACGGTCCGAACTCGCCGGCAGCGCTCGTGACGACGTCCGAGCGGCTCGCGCACGAGGTCGTCGCGGCGGTCGAGCGACAGCTCCCGACGCTGTCCACGAACGCGATCTGCGGCCCGGCCTGGCGCGACCACGGCTCGGTCGTGCTGGTGCCGACCCGCGAGGACGCCGTCCTCGTGATGGACGAGTTCGCCCCCGAGCACCTCGAGGTGCAGACGACCGAGGACGACTGGTACCACGACCACCTCACGAACTACGGCTCGCTGTTCCTCGGCCACTGGAGCACGGTCGCGTACTCCGACAAGGGCATGGCCGGCACGAACCACACGCTCCCGACCGCCGGGGGCGCGAAGCACAGCGCCGGACTCTCGGTGTCCCGCTACCTGAAGCCCCTGACGTACCAGCGCATCGCCCGCGAGGCGACGCCCGCGGTCGCGCACGCCGTCGACGTCATCTCGGCGAGCGAGGGCATGAGCGCGCACCGGGCGACCGCCACGATGCGGCTCGACGCGTACGCTCCCGTCACCGCGTCGGCGTCGACCGACTGACCACCCAGCTCCACCACCTCCAGCTCCACCAGCCCACAGCTCCACCCGTCCCGTCCCTCCCCGAACCCCGAGCGCAACGGAGCCAGCGATGACCACCGAGCACCACCCCACCCCGGCCGCCCCGGCCACCCCCGGCCTCAAGCGCGAGCTCAAGGTCGCCGACGCCGCAGCGTTCTCCGTCGGCCTGATCGGACCCGTCGGCGTCATGGCGCTCCTCGGCGCAGGCGCCGCGGGCATCCTCGGGCGCGGTGCCACCTGGGCCTTCGTGTTCGCCCTCGTCGCGGTGTCACTCGTCGCGTACGGCTTCGTGAAGCTCTCCCGGCACATCGCCCACACCGGCTCGGTCTACGCGACGGTCGGCCTGACGCTCGGCGCCCGGGCCGGGTTCGTCGCGGGCTGGGCGCTGTTCTTCGCGTACGTGACCATCGGCGCGGGCTCCGGCATCGAGATCAGCCTGTTCGTCACGCAGCTGCTGAACGACGTCGGGATCGCGGTGCAGCCGGACTGGATCTGGATCACGATCGTCGCGCTGGCCGTCGTCGTCCTGCTCGGTCGCCGCGAGGTGCACGTCATCACCCGGTCGCTCCTCTACGCCGAGCTCATCGGCGCGGTGCTCGTCACGATCCTCAACGTCGTGGTGCTCGTGCGCCTCGGGGTCGGCGCCGCACCGGCCGGGCGCCACCTCAGCTGGGAGTTCCTGGAACTCCCGAGCGGCACCGACGTGAGCCTCATCGCGGGGGCCGCGGTCTTCGGGTTCCTGGCGTTCGCGGGCTTCGAGGGCGCCGCCACCCTCGGCGAGGAGACGAGCAACCCGAAGCGGGACATCCCCAAGGCCCTGAAGATCGCGATCGTCGTCGTCGGGGCGTTCTACCTGCTCTCGATCGTCGCGCAGTCGCTCGGGTACGGCACCTCGGCCGCCGGCGTGAAGGAGTTCGCCGGTTCGGCCGCACCCTACGGCGACCTCGCCCGGACGTACGTCGGAAGCTGGCTCGCCGACCTGCTCACCCTCGCCGCCGTCGTCAGCCTCTTCGCGATCTTCCTCGGCACGCTCTCCGGAGCGTCGCGCGTGCTCTTCGCGCTGTCCCGGGACACCGGGATCGCCCGTCCGATCGCGAAACTGTCGCCGCAGGGCTCGCCCGTGAACGCGCTGAGCGTCGTCGCCGTCGTGGTCGTCCTGGTCGTGGTCGGCGAGCGGCTCACCGGTGCCGCCGTCCTCGACGCCACCTACTGGGCGCTGACGGTCGGGACGATCGCGCTGCTCGTCGCCTACGTGCTCGCGACCGTCGGTGCCGTCCGCTTCCTGTTCTTCTCACGTCGGACCGACACCCCGAAGTGGCAGATCGTCGTACCGGTGCTCGCGCTGGCCCTCGTGCTCTACACGATCTACAAGAACGCCGTCGGGCTCGAGGCCCCGTACAGCTGGTTCCCGTACATCGTCGCGGCATGGCTGCTCGTCGGGCTCGGGATCACGTTCCGCAGGGGGCTGGTCGGACGGGTCGGCACCGCGCTGGCAGCGTCGGCGGGGGACGGCCGGGAGGCACCTCCCACAGCGACCGACGCCACCGCACGTCGTCAGGACCGTGCGTCCCGCGACGACGAGGACGTCGTCCTGTGACCCGCGTCGCCGCGGTCCAGCTCGCACCCGTCGTCGGTGACCTCGCCGCGAACGCGGCGACCGTGCAGGCGGCACTCGCCGCCGTCCCGGACGACGTCGACGTCGTCGTCCTGCCGGAGCTCGCGACCAGCGGCTACGTGTTCCGGGACGCCGCGGAAGCCCGCTCGTGTGCCGTCCCCGCGACCGACGCGACGGTCACCGACTGGGCGACCACTGCCTCCCGGCTGTCCGGCGGAGCCGGAGGGGTCGTCGTCGGCGGCTTCGCCGAGCTCGGCGAGGACGACGTCGTGTACAACTCGGCCGCAGTGGTCGACGCGACGGGCGTCGTCGGGGTGTACCGCAAGGTGCACCTGTGGGACGGCGAGAAGGCCTGCTTCACGCCGGGGTCCGCACCGCCGCTCGTCGTCGACACCCCGCACGGCCGGATCGGTGTCGCGATCTGCTTCGACATGGAGTTCCCGGAGTGGACGCGACTCGCAGCCCTCGACGGCGCCGAACTGCTCGCGGTCCCGACGAACTGGCCGTGGGTCGACCGACCCGAGGGGGAGCGGGCACCCGAGGTGCAGATCGCGATGGCCGCGGCACGGGTGAACCGGATGGCGATCGCGTGCGCCGACCGGTGCGGCACCGAGCGGGGCGTCGACTGGAACGAGGGCACCTCGATCGTCGACGCCGACGGGTGGGTGCGCGCCGCGACCGGGCCCGGAGCGGGGATGGTCGTCGCCGACCTCGACCTCGCCGCCACGAGGGACAAGACCCTCAGCCCTGTCGCGGACCTCTTCGGCGACCGGCGGCCGGACCTCTACGGGGCGCTCGGCCGCCGATGACGGGTCCGCCCGGCCGTCGGGCTCCGTCCGGCCGTCGACCCGGTCACCCCTCGGTGAGGAGCTCGCGGGCCAGGCGGGCGAGTTCCGCGGTCGCGGCCGACAGCACCGACCCGTCCCGTTCGACGAGCGCGACCGTGTCCACCACCGGCTCGGCGAACGGCGCCCAGTGCAGTCCGAGGGACGCGGCGGACACCTCGGCGACCGCGCGGGCGATGAACGTGTCGCCGACGCCGGACGCCACGAGGGCGAGCGCCGTCTCCACCTGCTCGACCTCCACGTGCGGCTCGAGCGTCACCCCGGCGAGGCGGGCGCGCTCCGCGAACTGTCGACGGGTGGGGTCCTTCCAGCCGTAGTGCGCGTCGTAGAGGACGAGGCGGCGGGCGGCCATCGCCTCGATCGTCATCGGAGCGTCGGCGATCGACGGGTCACGGCTGACGAAGACGACCTCGTCGCGGCGCAGCGGCGTCACCCGGAGGCCCTCCGTGTCGATCGGCAGCACGACCAGTCCCGCCTCGAGGCCACCGGAGGCCACCTCGCTCGCGACCTCGACCGAGTTGAGCCCGATCACGCGGAGCCGGACGGCCGGGTGCGCGGCGTGGAACCGGGTCAGGAGCTCGTCGAGCGCGTAGTACTTCGCGTTGCGGAGCAGCCCGAACGACGCCGTCCCGCCGACGAGGGAGGTCACGGCTCGGAGCGCCCGGTCCGCGGCGTCGGCCTCGGCGATGATCCGCTCGGCCATCGGCAGCAGCACGGCTCCGGCGTCCGTCAGGGTCAGGCGTCGACGGCCCCGGACGAAGAGCGCCGTGTCGTACGCGCCCTCGAGTCGCCTGATGAACTCGGACACCGAGGACTGCGAGCGGAGCAGGGCCTCGGCGGCGGCCGTGAACGACCCGAGGCGTGCGACGGCGACGAAGACACGGAGCTGCACCAGGGTCACGGCGGCAGCCTAGCGACGTGGGCGACGTGGGCGACGTGGGCGACGTGGGCGACGTGGGCGACGTGGGCGGCGCGGGTGCCGGGCAGCCCGGGCGTCGGCCAGCGCAGCCGCAGTCGCAGCAGGAGCGAGTCGCCGTGCACCGGGTCGACCTGATTCCCTGGTCCGGCGCTGGTGTTTGCAGTACGTAGAACATCAGTTCGCGTCCCTGAGATCCGTTGCACGAAACGGTCGCTCCGCTGAGAGGAGCGTCATGACCGCTGCGCGCATCGTCCGAGACCGGCAGGCAACGGCGTCCGTCGTCATCGAGGCCCTCGTGGCAGTGCTGCTCGCTGTCGGGCCGTACGGACTGCCGCTCCTGCTCCCCGGCAGTGCTCGTCACGATCGTCCAGACGGTGTTGCCCCTCGGCTTCGTCGTCGTGGCCTGCGGATCGTGGCGGCGCCTTCGGAGGACGAGCGAATGCTTCCTTCCGCTCGGGATCCTGGTGCTCGCGATCGTGTGGCCGGTCGGGGCACTCGTTCCGATCCCGCTGGAACTGTTCCTGATCGCCCGGATCCTCACCGTCGCCGTGCTCGTGGCAGTGCTCGTCAACCCGGGTGGCTGTGGGTGGGAGCACACTTCCGTGTCCTGTGGGACAGTGCCGGCATCCGCTGACCGCGGCCCCGTCAGCGCCACGCGGCGAGTTCGGACTCCAGCGTCCGGCGAGCCCGCGCGAGCATGCCGCGAACGGTCGACACCGGCAGCTCGAGCTCGGCGGCGACCTCGTGGTACGAACGCCCGTCGAGGTGCCGGAGCTCCCAACACCGACGCTGCGCGACGGGCATCGACCCGAGCACGACCCGGGCCGCGTCGACGAGCGAGGCCCGTTCGCACACGTCAGTCGGTGCGGTGTCGCCGGGCGCGGGCACCGAGTCGTCGAGGTCGTCGAGCGGCCGTCGGGCAGCGCGCCGGACCCGGTCGTACGCCCGACGGCGCGCGGTCGTCACGAGCCAGCCGCAGATCGCGGTCGGGTCGTCGATCGTGTCGAGGTGGGTCCACGCGGCGAGGAAGGTCTCCTGCACCACGTCGTCGGCGTCCGCGGGGGAGTGCAGGACGCTCATCGCGGCGGCGTGCACGAGACGGGTGTGGCGGTGCACCATCGGTGCGAAGGTCGCCGGGTCGGCGACGGGGGCGGGCATGAGCACGGTGCGGTCCGATCCTCGGGTGGATGCGTGAGGACCATTCGGAGAGAGGTGCTCGGCGGGCAGGCTCGACGGATACCCCAGTCGACGGGGCAGAACGGGCAGGTTCCCGCGGTGCCGACCAGGTGACGGCCGGGAGGCGCGTGGCGGCGCCGCCACGCGCCTCCCGGCCGTCAGATGGTCGCGCCCGGGGTGACCGCGTCCTCGACCAGACGGATGGTCACCGTGACGAGGTCGGCTCCACCGTCGACCCGCTGGTCGACGAGGTCACGGACGCGTTCGCCGACCTCGCGCACCGTGTCCGGTGCGGGCCGGTCGCCCGAGACCGCGATGCCGGCGGCGATGCGCACGGTGGTGCCGTGGCGGTCGATGTCGACGAGCACGTCCGGCTCGCGGAGCGCGAGGGCGGCGGCGACGGCCTCGGCCGCGCCGTGCACGATCGGCCGGGGCGGGTAGACCGCCACCACGCCGGGGACCGCCCGGATCGCGGAGGTGAGTTCGCTCGACAGCGCTGCATCGTCCACGGTGGGCTCCTCAGGGCAGGACGACGTCGTCGAAGCGGACGTCAATCGACTCGATCGTGAGTTCGGTGTGGCGGGCGAGCGCGTCGGCGACGGCGTCGCGGAGCCGATCGGCCGTCGCCTCGGCGGACGCGCCGTACAGCAGCCCCGCGGTCAGCGCGACCCGCACGGGCGCACCCGGCACGTCCACGTCGCCGTCGAGCTCACAGCGCCCCATCACGACCTCGCGGAGGGCGTCGCCGGCGCGCCGGACGACCCCGCGCACCGCGGCCTCGGTCATCGCGAGACGCAGGGTCGGGTCGGGGTGTGCGATCGGCACGTCCCGCCCGGACCGGACCTCGGCTCGGATGGTGTCGAGCAACCGGTCGATCCAGGCGGTCTCACGATCGGCTTCGTCCTCGGCGCGGCGTTGCAGCGCGCCGAAGGACAGCTCCCGGAGCCGCCGCATGTTCGCCAGGGCCAGCCGGCACCCCGGCGATGACTCGATGGACGCATCGAGGGGTTCACGGCCGCGGTCGAGGTAGTCGGCGAGTTCCTCGATGGTGTGCCCGTCGAGGTCGTCGTCGGGCATGGGGAGGTCGTCGTCGGTCATCGCCATCCCTCCATCTCCGCAGCGAGGAACCGTCGTGCTCGTGCGAGGAGTCCGCGGACGGTGGACGTGGACAGCTCGAGTTCGTCGGCGATCTGCTGGTAGCTGTACCCGGCGGTCTCGCGGAGGAGCCAGCAGCGGCGTTGGTCGGCAGGGAGTCGGTCGAGCGCCGTCAGCAGTGCGTCGAACTGCAGCCTGTGCTCGACGATACGCTCCGGGCTCCGCGCCGCGTCGGCCGGGGCCTCGGCGTCGTCGAGTTCGTCGTGGTGCCGTCGTCGCCGGAGCCGGTCCAACGCCTTCCGCGTCGTGATCTGCAGCATCCACGAACGGAAGCGCGCGGGGTCCTCGAGGTCGGACAGCTTGCGCCACCCCGTGAGGAAGGCCTCCTGCACGACGTCGTCCGACTCGACCGTCGAGCCGAGGACCTGTTCGGCGTACACCCGCATCAGACCGCCGTGCCGCCGGGCGAGCACCTCGAACGCGAGCACGTCGCCGTCGGCGGCCCGGGCGACGAGCGTCGCGTCGGACCCGCGCCGGAGGGGATCGTCGTCGCTCATCCCCGCCTTCCGGTCCGTCGTGGCCCGACCGCTCGATCGGAACTCCGAGCATGCACCACCCGACGACGACGTGCCCGGGAAGCAGCGACGACGGCGGTTTCGTGACATCCGGCCCCTCGGTGACGTCTCCCTGACGACATGCACGACGACGCCACACCCGAAGCCCCAGAGCCGTTCATCGCAGAGCCGACCACCGCCCACGACACCGTTCAGACCGCCGCCGCGCTCGACCCGCAGGCTCCCGTCCGGGACCTCTGCATGAGCGTCTTCGACCGGTGGCGCTGCGGGCGGGAAGACGGGCACGTCGGACTCCACTCGACCGGTGATGACGGGCTGACCGCGTCATGGAACGACACCGCGGCCGGCCGACGGCTGCGCTGGCGGTGACCAGCGCGACCCCTACCAGGTTCCCGGCCTCAGTGTTCGGTGCCGATCGGGGTACGGCGCCGACGTGCGCATTGCGGTCACACCGCGTCATCATGCGGCCGCTTTCCGAAGTGCACCCCGCACGTCACGTCGAACGGGGGACAAGAACGGTGCCGGGAACGGCCTTGTCTGGGAAGTCGATGGAGGATCGCAGTCCGGCGTGACTTCCGTCTGGGGTGCCCCGTCTCATCCGTGAACAGCAACCGCTGGGAACGCCCGGCGGGACGAACGGAAGGAATCGACATGGCTGACACCACGACCCCCAACACCCTCGCCGGCTCGCGCCCTGCAGGAACCCACGCCGCTGGCTCCAACCCCTCGGGCAAGACCACCATCGACGACACCGTCGTCGAGAAGGTCGCCGGCATCGCCGCCCGTGAGGTCAACGGCGTGCACTCGCTCGGCAAGGGCGCCGCTCGTGCCATCGGTGCGATCCGCGACGCGATCGGCCAGCGTGACTTCGGCCAGGGCGTCAAGGTCGAGGTCGGCGAGAAGCAGGTCGCCGCTGACATCGTGATCGTCGCCGAGTACCCCGTCTCGCTGCAGCAGGTCGCCGACGGCGTGCGTTCGTCGGTCGCCCGCGCGCTGACCCAGATCGTCGGCATGGAGGTCGCCGAGGTCAACGTGACCGTCCAGGACGTCTACATCCCGGGCGACGACGACAACGACGACCAGAAGGAGTCCCGCGTTGAGTAACACGTTCGCAGGTGCGCTCATCGGGGCGATCCTCGCCGTCGTCGCACTGCAGTTCGGGTTCGGTGGCTTCGTGCTCGTGGTCGTGTTCGGTGCGATCGGGGCCCTCGTGGCAGCGCTCACGTCCGGCAAGATCGACCGTGGCGACCTCACCGACGTGCTGACCGGACGCCGGAGCTCCCGGTGACCGCCGGCCCGGACGTTCCGGGCCGCGTGGAGATCTCTGCTCGTGCGCTGAACTCGCTCGCGCGGGCCGTCGCAGCCGAACGGCTCGGCGCGCCCGCCCGGCGGGTCCGCGTCGAGCTCGGTGACCACGCGGGCGGGCTCGCACTGCAGGTCACCGGTCCGATCCGCACGCAAGACGACGTCGTCGGTTCGGCCGCCGCAGCCGCCGAACGCGTCCGCGACCGGGTCGGCGAGCTGTCCGGCCGCCGCGTCGGCAGTACCCACATCGAACTCACCGGCATCGTGCACGAGCACGAGGGCCGGGTCCGGTAGGAGGAGGAACCCATGAGCACCACCTCGCTCGAGCGCCGCATCCAGCGCCGGAGCATCCACCGTTCCCGGTCCGGCGCCGTGTCGGTGTCGTTGATCGTCCTCGCGCTGGTGGCGGCGTGGATCGGTACGGAGTCGGTCCTGCAGGCTGTGGGGGCGGGCCCGCTGCTGGCCGATCCGCAGACGGTCGTCGACGCAGCCCTCAAGCCCGATGCTGCGTTCACCACGATCGCGGAGGTCGTCGCGGTCGTGCTCGTGGTCCTCGGCATCGTGCTGATCGTCCTGGCCCTCAAGCCCGGCCGACAGCCGCGGTCCGCCGTCGCGCACGACCGGGGCGCGGTGGTCATCGACACCGCCATCCTCGCGTCGACGGCCGCGAACGCCGCTGCCCTCGCGGCCGGTCTGCCCGAGGACCACGCCAAGGCCTCGGCCCGCGGTCGCTCCTCGGAGGTCCGCCTCGTGCCGCTCTCCGGTGTCCCCGTCGACCAGGCCTCGGTCCGGTCCGCGGTGGAGGAGCGGCTCGGTCGTCTGGATGGCCGGTTCGGCAAGCACGTGAAGGTCCGTGTGGAGGAGAAGGGAACGCTGGCATGACCAAGAGCAACCGCACCCTGAACCGCATCATCCTGCTCGTGCTCGGCCTGGTCGCCGTCATCGTCGGCCTGACCATCGGCGCCGGTGTGCTGCCGCCGGTGCGTGACGCCCTCACGCCGTACGTGAGGTTCCCGTCGAGTGTCACCGTGCCGTCGGCGTCGTTGTGGATCATCGCCGCCGCGTGCGTCGTGCTGATCGTGCTGGCGTTGCTGTGGGTGTTCACCCGCGGCCGCGGCGGCACGTCCGTCGCCGTCCGCGAACGCAGTGGTGAGGACCAGGTCACGATCAACGTCGCGCTCGTGCGGGACGTGATCGACCACGAACTCGCCGGCGTCCGTGACGTCGTCGGCTCCAAGGTCGACACGTACCTGGTCAAGCACCAGCGCGCCGCCCGGATCCGGGTGAACGTGCGTCGCGGCGGCGACGCGGTGACCGTCCTCGACGCCGTCGACCACGCCATCGGCGTGCTGGACCGCACCCTGGGCCGGCAGGTCCCGGTCCTGGTCCACCTCACCGGCGGTACCCGCGCCGCCCTGGCCAAACCCACCCGCGTGCAGTAGACCGCACCACCCACCAGACCGCACCAGACCCCGGGAGGCACACCGCGCCTCCCGGCCGGTCTGGCGCGGCCACCAACCAACCTGATCCGACGGCAGGACGCTCCAGCGTCCTGCCGCTCTTCATGAGGAGAACCCCATGGCCGAGAAGACCCCCGTGAGTGCATCCACGTCCGAACAGCGCCGAGAGGACGCGGCCGCCTGGTCGCCGCTCGCGCGGTACGCGTCCGAGTTCTTCGGCACCTTCCTGCTCGTGCTCGGTGGTGTCGGCACCGCCCTCTTCGCCGCGAACGTCCCGAGTGCGACCGACAACCAGCAGGGCGTCGGCTACCTCGGCGTCGCCCTCGCCTTCGGCCTCACCCTGGTCGCGGGCATCTCCGCCGTCGGGCACATCTCCGGCGGACACTTCAACCCCACCGTGACGCTCGGGCTGCTCGCCGCCGGACGCACCGACGCCAAGCACGTCGCCGGCTACATCGTGTCCCAGGTCGTCGGTGGACTCGTGGCGACGAGCATCCTCGCTGCGGTGCTGAGCGGCAAGCCCGGCGCCTTCGCCGCGGCCCGCGAGGGCGGCTTCGCGTCGAACGGGTACGGAGACGGGAGCCCCAGCGGGTTCGGCCTGGGATCGGTGTTCCTCACCGAGGCGATCCTCACGGGTGTGTTCATCGCGGTGATCCTCTCGATCACCGCCAAGAAGGAGTACCAGGCCGTCGCGCCTCTCGGGATCGGCCTCACGCTGACCCTCATCCACCTCGTGAGCATCCCCGTGAGCAACACGTCGGTGAACCCGGCCCGCTCGATCGCCGCTGCGGTCTACGGTGGCGCCACCCCGCTGGCGCAGCTCTGGGTCTTCATCGTCGCTCCGATCCTCGGCGGGGTCGGCGCCGGACTGATCGTCCGGGTCGCCGGCCGGAAGCGTCTGACCAGCTGACGGGACTCCTGGTGCGCCGCCGCTGCGTACAGGCCTCGTGAGGGACCGCACGCTGTGCGGTCCCTCACGACCCGTTCACCTGCCGTCCCCCGAGTGGGGGCGAACCTGGGGCGAGACTTCCCACATGAAGCTCTTCGGCAGGACCAAGGGTCGACGGCGCACCGCAGCGTTCGTCGCAGCGGCAGGCATCTTCGCGGCCGCGTTCGCAGGCGTCGCGACCAGCACCGCCCCCGCAGCGGACGCCAGCACGGCGCAGCGCGGTACCACCATCACCTCGACGGGGCTGCGTCCCGGCCAGGTGAAGCACGTGTGGCTGATCATCCTCGAGAACAAGTCGTACGACGCGACGTTCACGGGACTCAACCAGAACAGCTACCTCTGGAAGACACTGCCGGCGCAGGGCGTGCTGCTCAAGAACTCCTACGGCACCGGCCACTACAGCATGGACAACTACATCTCCATGGTGTCGGGGCAGGGGCCGCAGGCCGACACCCAGTCCGACTGCAACGTGGTCGACACCCGCTTCGGCTCGGACCACAGCATCATCCGCTCCGGCGCGGACCGTGGACAGGTGCGGTCGCTCGCGAACGCCGCCCAACCCAGCGGTGCCAACGCGCCCGACGGCTCGAACGGCTGCACGTACCCGCACTCGACCCCGACGCTCTTCAACCAGCTCGACGCCGCCCACAAGACGTGGAAGGGCTACGCGCAGGACCTCGGCAACCAACCCGGCCGCGAAGACGGTCTCTGCGGGGCTCCCGGGACCGCCGACAACAACCCCGAGAACAACCCGACCTACCTCACCCCGACGGCCGACCACCCGGCACCGACCGGCGTGACGAGCTTCACCGGCGCGCAGGCGAACGACCAGTACGTGGCGAAGCACTTCCCGTTCCCGTGGTTCGAGGGCCTGACCGGCGCCGCTGGCGCGAAGGGGCGCGCGGCGACCTCGCTGACGACTCCCACCCAGGGCGGCACCGACTGTGACGCCGCACACATCGCGAACCTCGACTCGTCCTCGAACGGACTGTTCCGCGACCTGCAGCACGAGAAGACCACCCCGGCCTTCAGCTGGATCACCCCGAACAACTGCAGCGACGCCCACGACGCTGTCTGCAAGGGGAACAACCTCTCCGGGTCGTTCACCAGCAGCGGGCAGCCGGTCTACCAGTCGGGCACCCCGGCGCCGCAGTCGACCACCCCGAAGAACCACACCGGCGGCCTCTACGCCTCGGACCTCTTCCTCAAGTACTACGTCCCGATGATCGAGCGCTCGCCCGCGTTCAAGGACGGCGGCCTCATCGACATCACCTTCGACGAGGCGAACCCGCCCTTCACCTACACGGGCAACAGCTTCAACAACGCGGACCACTACGGGCCGACGCTCTCGGACAAGCCCGATGCCTCCTCGGGCATCGCCGCAGACCGCGCGGGCGAGAACCTCAACGGCAAGAACGTCGCCTTCGAACCCACCGGCCCGAACTCGACGCTCGGCAAGGACGCGAAGGGCGACCAGCTCTACCCCGGCCCCGGGTACAACGCGTTCATCGACCGTCCGCCGGCGTGCACGCAGACCTCGCCGACCCTCGTGCCCGCGAACTGCGTCCCCGGCATCGTGCGGGGCGGCTCCGGCAACACCCCCGGTGCCCGCACGGACGCGGTCGCCGCGAACACCGCGTCGAGCTACGTCAGCGACCAGTCGATCGTCGCGACCGACACCGGGCGCGGCGTGGTCGACACGACCGACACGACCGGCCCCGGCGGCACCAGCCCGATCCCGGCCGACACCTTCGTCGGTGCGGTCAGCGACACCGGGCCGCAGTACCCGACGACCGCCTCCGGTTCGGTGGTCAACGGCTCGTTCCAGCTGCTCGACGCCTCCGGCAACCCGGTCACGCCGACCGGTGCCGTCACGAGCCTGACGCTCAGCGCCGAGGGAGCACCCGGCTTCCTGAGCACCGGCCAGACCGCCGACCCGCTGTACGACGCGACCGACGCGACCCCCGGCGGCGGCGACACCGGCAGCGTGCTCATCAGTCCGCTCATCAAGCCCGGTACCGTGTCCACGACCTACTACAACCACTACAGCTGGCTGCGGACCATGGAGGACGTGTTCGGCGTCGGCCACGGTGACGACCACACCCGGCTGCCCGGCGGGACCGTCAGCGGCGGCGTCGACGGTCGCGGTCACCTCGGGTACGCGGGCCAGGCCGGTCTCGAGCCGTACGGGCCGGACGTGTTCAACAACGCGAGGCACCGGTGACCCGGTCACACTCCGCGGTCCTCGCGGTCGCGGCAGCGGGGGCAGCGGTCCTCGCGTGCGCGCTCGTCGGCTGCTCGTCGTCGCCCCACGCGCAGCCGAAGGCCGAGGACACCTACGGCGGCATGCCCGCCTACCTCGCCGGGATCCCGTCGACCACCGACGAGGTGCTCGACGGGACCGCGGCCCGGCCGGCCCTGACCTCCGAGGGTGACGCGGTCCGGGTGCACCTGCACGGCGGATCGACGGTGCTGGCCACCGTCACCGGTCCGGTCGTGCCCGGTGAGGGGCTGCCGTACCAGGGCGAGACGACCACCTGCACGTGGACCGTGTCGCTCCGGGACGCGTCCGGCACCGTGCCCGTCTCCCTGGCCGACCTGACCACGACGGACCAGCTCGGGAACGCCTACCGGCTCTCGCCGGTCCCAGGGAAGAGCACGCCCCCGAGCGTCCTCCGCCCCGGGCAGCGGGCCACCTTCGAGGTCCGCACCGTGATGAAGGTCGGGGAGGGCGTGCTCCGCTGGGCGCCCGGCGGCGGGAAGACGGTCGCCGAGTGGGACTTCGAGGTCGAGAACGACTGAGGCCGCTGACGCGACAACACGACGGACGGGAGGCACGGGGCGGGTCCGCCACGTGCGTCCCGTCCGTCGTGTGGTCACCGCTCCGAGACCGCGGCGATCGCCTCGCTGATGGTCGCGCCCGGGTGCTCCTCGCGCCACCGGCGGGCCTCCAGGGGGTCGGGGCAAGCGCCCTCCGGGATGCGCGTCGAGCCGAACACACTCGGGGCGAAGGCCGCGTACGTGATCGTCGCGAGGGCTCCGATGCAGAGGTACTGGAAGCCCAGCGTGAGCCCTGCGCCGACCGTCGTCACGATCCCACCCAGGATCATGAGCGCCGGCCGCCAGCGGATCTGCGGCGTCACCGCTTTCGGTGCCGTCGACGACGGAATGCCGCGCCGGACCAGAGCATCGCGGTGAACAGGGCGAAAGCAGCTCCGAGGGCGCTGCCCCAGTGACCAGCGGTTGCCGGAGCGGTGGCGAGGATCGACCCCGCGACGACGAGCGCCGAACTGAGCGTCAGCGCGACCGGCGCGCGCAACAAGAACGACTTCATGACGTCATCTCTCCCGTCAGACGCACCGCGGCTTGACCTTGCCACCTGCGAAGGGGTAGACGCGTAGGTGCTTTGTGCCGCAACGGATCGCCCCGCTCCCGGTGATCGCCACCGTGGCCGCGGTCAGGATCGCGCCGACCACGACGCAGAACGTGCCTCCACTCACCGCGCAGACGGCGGCCCCGAGCGCGAAAGCCGCACCACTGATGATCATGTTCTGGTCGGTTGCGTTGAAGCTGACGTAGGTGCCCTTCGAATCCTTGCCTGCACCGATCCGCTCGCCAGAGCGCTCGGTGACGAGGTCGAAGGTGAAGCCATCGCCGAGGTCGACCGTCGTGGTCGTCGACCCGTCGGCGCCCTGGCTGTCCGCTACGACCAACCCGTCGGCCCTCGCCTCCTCGAGCGCGAGGCTCGTGAGCGCTGTTCGGTTCGTCGACATTGTTCCCCCTGTGGGTCGTGAGACCGCCGCGTTGCGACCTCACGGGCGAAAGTACACAGGTGAACGGTGAACGTCAAATGTAAGATTTCAGCGCGCTGAAACCGCGGCGAGCTCCCGCGTCAGCGCTGCGACGAAGTCGTCGATGTCCTGCTCCGAGGTGTCGAACGAGCACATCCACCGCACCTCGTTCCGGCTGGCGTCCCAGTCGTAGAACCGGAAGTGCTCGCGCAGGCGGTCGGCCACGCCCGCGGGCAGCGTCGCGAACACCCCGTTCGCCTGGGTCTCCTGGCTGAACCCGACGCCCTGGATGCTGCCGTCCGCGATCCCCGCCTCCAGAGCGCCCCGGAGCCGGGTGGCCATGGCGTTGGCGTGCTGCGCCGACCGGAGGTAGAGCTCGTCGGTGAGCAGGGCGATGAGCTGCGCCGACACGAACCGCATCTTCGACGAGAGCTGCATGTTGAGCTTGCGGAGGTAGTGCAGCCCCTCGGACGCCGAGGGGTTCAGCACGACGATCGCTTCGCCGTACAGCAGGCCGTTCTTCGTCCCGCCGAAGCTCAGCACGTCGACCCCGGCGTCGGTGGTGAACGCGCGCAGGGGGACGCCGAGGGTGGCGGCGGCGTTCGAGATCCGGGCGCCGTCCATGTGCAGCTTCATGCCGAGGCCGTGCACGTGGTCGGCGATCGCCCGGACCTCGTCCACGGTGTAGGCGGTGCCGAGCTCGGTCGTCTGCGTGATCGACACGACGAGCGGCTGTGCGCGGTGCTCGTCGCCCCAGCCCCACGCCTCACGGTCGATCAGCTCGGGTGTGAGCTTGCCGTCCGGGGTCGCGACCGGCAGGAGCTTGATGCCGCCGACCTTCTCCGGCGCCCCGGCCTCGTCGGTGTGGATGTGCGCGGTCGAGGTGCACACGACGGCACCCCACCGCGGCAGCATCGACTGCAGACCGACGACGTTCGCGCCGGTGCCGTTGAACACCGGGAACGCCTGCGCCTGCTCGCCGAAGTGCTCGGTGAAGACCTCCTGCAGACGTGCGGTGTAGACGTCCTCGCCGTAGGCGATCTGGTGGCCCTGGTTCGCCGCGGCGATGGCGTCGAGGACCTCCGGGTGGATGCCGGCGTAGTTGTCGGAGGCGAAGCCGCGGAGGTCGAGGTCGTGGAGTCGGAGGGTCACGCTTCGATCCTAGGTTCGGTGCCGGAGGGCTCGGGGCGGAGGGGGATGCGGACGCCGTTCACCGCGGCCGGCTCGGCGGCCCAGAGCCGGACGACCTCGTCACCGAGACGCTCCTCGAGACCGTTGAGGGACTGCACGACGAACACCGTCGCGGCCGCCGAGCCCGGGGCGTCCTTCCGGAACCCCTGGGCGACCGCCCGGGTCCAGGCGTCCGCGGCGGCCTTCGCGGCGGCGTAGTTCGCAGCGCCGGCGGTGGGGGATTCGACACTCGTCGACGACACGACGGCGAGGCGTCCGGCCGGCGAGGCGACGAGGTCGTCGTACAGGGCGCGGGTCGTGTTCCGGAGCGTGCGGAAGCCGCGGTCGAAGAAGTCCCAGTCCTCGTCGGACTGACCAGCGAGGCCGCCGCCGCCCCGCCACCCGCCGACGAGGTGGACCAGGCCGTCGAAGTGGGTGCCCTCGGCCTGGAGGCGCGACACCAGTCCGTCGACCGCGCTGCGGTCCGCCAGGTCGCAGCGCTGGGTGGTGACCTGCGGGACCGACGTGCGCAGTGCCTCCAGGCCGTCCTCCCTCGCGCCGACGGCGACGACCGCCGCTCCGGCTGCGACCAGGGCACGGGACACGGCCGCGCCGCTGGTGCTGGTCGCTCCCGCGACCAGCACCGTGCGGCCGGCAAGGCCGCCGCCGCTCACGCGGCGGCGGTCGACACGTCGTCCGTCGTCCCCGTGATGCCCGCGGTGGACTGGATGACGGTCGCCATCTTCTTGTTGAGCGCCTCGTAGAACATCGAGAGCGGGAACTCGTCGTCGAGCACGGCGTCGGTGTAGCCCTTCGGCGGTCCGGCAAGCGTCTCCTGCGGCAGCCCCTTCGCCCAGGCCGAGGCCGGGTGCGGCGTGAGCGTCCGCGTGAGCATCTCGTAGGCGGCGAGCCAGTGCGCCGACTTCGGGCGGTCGATCGAACGCCAGTAGAGCTCGTTGATCTGGTCGCTCAGCGCGATGACCACGTCGGGGACGGCGTCCCAGTCGATCGTGAGCTGCGTGTCGGTCCAGTGCAGGACGCCGTGCTGGTGCAGCCACGCGAAGAGGAGCTGGCCGCCGAGGCCGTCGTAGTTCCGGACCCGGCTGCCGGTGATCGCGAAGCGGAAGACCCGGTCGAAGAGCACCGCGTACTGCACGAGCTTCGCGTGGTCGCGGATCGCGCGCTGTGCGTCCGACAGCTCGGCGTCCGGCACCTCGGACAGCGATCGCTGCAGGGACACCGACTCGCGGAAGGCGGTGAGGTCGCAGCGCAGCTCCTCGAGCGAGTAGAGGAAGAACGGCATGCGCTGCTTGATCATGAACGGGTCGAAGGGCAGGTCGCCGCGCATGTGGGAGCGGTCGTGGATGATGTCCCACATCACGAACACCCGCTCGGTGAGCTGCTGGTCGTCGAGCATCGCCGCGGCGTCCTCGGGCAGGTCGAGTTTCGTGATCTCGGCGGCGGCGCGGACGACCCGGCGGTACCGGGCGGCCTCGCGGTCCTGGAAGATCGCGCCCCAGGTGAACGCCGGGACCTCGCGCATCGAGACCGTCTCG
Source organism: Curtobacterium phoenicis (assembly GCF_047238015.1). Taxonomy (NCBI): domain Bacteria; kingdom Bacillati; phylum Actinomycetota; class Actinomycetes; order Micrococcales; family Microbacteriaceae; genus Curtobacterium; species Curtobacterium phoenicis. Next base: position 3,403,748 of record NZ_JBDFLZ010000002.1, on the reverse strand, counting down.
GGGAAGAGCACGGCGGAGTTCGTGTCGTACCCCGGGGTGAAGTCGACGAAGCGCAGGGCGACGAAGAGCTTGTTGCCGTAGTCACCGGCCTCGAGCTCGGCGATGAAGTCCGGCCAGATGACCTCGACGAGCAGGGCCTCGACAAAGCGCGAGCTGCTGCCGTTCTGCGTGTACATCGGGAACACGACGAGGTGTCCGAGGCCGTCGACGCGGTGCTGCTGCGGCTGGAAGGCGTTCAGCGAGTCGAGGAAGTCCGGGACGCCGAAGCCCTGTGCCTGCCACGCCGAGAAGTCCCGTGCGAGCAGGTCGAGGTACTCGGCGTCGTGCGGGAACGCCGGGGCGAGCTCGGCGATCGCGGGGACGACCACGGCCAGGAGCTCGGACGCGGCGGCGTGGTCGGCCGGGTCCGGAACGGAGCCGTCCACTGCCTGCAGGCCCTGGAGCGCGACGACGGCGTCCTTCAGTCGGAGCCAGGCCGGGTGCGAGGCGACCTCGCGCACCGGACGCTGCTGGACCGCCGAGCGGTCCTCGACGACCTCGGGCTCTCCGATGATGGCGTCCTGCGTGAACCTCTGGACGAACTGCGACATCTCGAACCTCCCGTCGTCGGGCCGGCGTACATGGCCGGACCGCCTCGATCGGCGGTCCTGACGGAATCCTAATGAGGAGTGCGAGCGGCATTCTTGCCACTTTCCGGCGCTTTCCTGCGCGTCCGGGGGACCCACGCTCGGAACCGCGCGCGCGACGCTCGACATCGTGCGTGGCGGGGTCCTGACCCCCGTCCGGGACGGTCATCCTGCGGGATGATCCGCCTGGCCGACCGGTCTCGCTACGGTGACCTCGACCGCGTGCCGCTCGGGGTGTGCGCTCGCAGACAGGGGTACCCGACGTGGACCGTCACCACCGCCAGCTCCGCCCTCGCCGCCACCGCCGCGCGGGTCGCACGCACCTGACCGTGGCCGCTGCCCTCGTCGCGGCGTCCGCCCTCGCCGGGAGCCTCGTCGCGCTGCCCGCCGTCGCCGCCCCGTCGGGTGACCGGACGGCCGTCGCGGTCGGGAGCGCGTCGAGCGGCACACCCGCGACGGCCGGGGCGACGGACACCTCCGGCGGTCCCGGCACCACGATCTCGACCGGTGCGGCGCCCGTCGCGTCCGGCCCCGGCTGGACCGTGACCCCGTCCGACGGCGGGTACACGGTCACCCTGACGCTCGACGAGCCGCTGCCCGTCCGCGCCGCGGCCCCGACGCTCGTGGTCGACGGCACCGACATCGGCGTCGCGACGACGAGCCTCGACCAGCGCACCCTCACGGTCACCACGACGGACCCGTCGGTGGCGGACGCGACGAGCGTCGTGCTCGGGTCGACCGGCGGCGTGCAGCGGCCGAGTGGCTCGACCCCGCAGGTGCAGACGAAGCCACAGGCCGTTCCACGGGAGGCCCCGGCGCCGCTCGACGCCGATCCGGCCGCAGCGGGGCCGTACTCCGTCGTCCGTGCCGACTACGACCTCGGTGACCAGGCGGAGACGATCCGCGGGTTCGCCGGGCGCAAGGGCGAGATGCGTGCGGCGGTCTGGCTGCCGACGAACGCCCCCGGCAAGCGTCCGGTCGCGGTGTTCCTGCACGGCCGTCACGAGGTGTGCTCGGGCGGGACCCCGTCGAGGGCCGGCTGGCCGTGCGGCAAGGGGCAGACGGTGATCCCGAGCTACCTCGGCTACACCGCGGCGGCGCAGGCCCTCGCGAGCAACGGTGTCGTCGTCGTGTCGATCTCCGCGAACGCGATCAACGCCCTCGACGGCACGTACGCGGCGGACGGGGGCGCGGAGGCCCGCGGGCAGCTCGTCCTCGACCACCTCGCGCTCCTGCAGCGCGCGGACGCCGGTCAGGAGCCGAAGCTGTCGTCGAAGCTCGTCGGGAAGCTCGACCTCCGGCACGTCGGGCTGATGGGGCACTCCCGCGGCGGCGACGGCGTGGTCCGTGCGGCACTGCTCAACAGCCAGCGGAAGCAGCCGTTCGGCATCGTCTCGGTGCTGCCGCTCGCTCCGACGGACTTCGGTCGGACCACCCTGCCGGACGTCGACACCGCCGTCGTGCTGCCGTACTGCGACGGTGACGTGTCCGACCTGCAGGGGCAGCACTTCTTCGACGACTCGCGGACGGCGTACGGCGACGACGTCCTCCGCTCCTCCGTCCTCGTGATGGGCGCGAACCACAACTTCTTCAACAGCGTGTGGACCCCGGCCACCTACCCGAAGGAGTCCTCGGACGACTGGTGGGACGACTCCGACCCGGTGTGCGGCGCGAAGGCCAAGGGCACGACCCGACTGTCCTCGTCCGCGCAGTACGCCGTCGGCACGAGCCTGGTCAGCGGCTTCTTCCGCCTGACGCTCGGTGGCGAGCAGCAGTTCCTGCCGTACTTCGACGGCAGCGGACGGGTCCCGGCCGCGCTCGGGAAGGCGGACCTCCGCGTGACGGCGTCCCTGCCCGGGAGCACCCGCCGCGACCTGGCGCTCTTCACCGCGCCGGACCCCGCCGTCACGACGACCGGAGCGCTCCGGGCCGCCACGTGCGCGAGCTCGGACGGGATCGCCGTCACGGCCGCGCTGCCGACCTGCGTCTCCGGGGAGACCACGGCGCCCGACTTCGTGCCGGCGTGGCTCGCACCGTCCGTCCCGGCGACACCCGCCCTCCACGTCACCCCGACCGGCAGCGCGACCGGCGGGGAGGTCCGGGTCGCCCTCAGCCCGTCGTCGGGCGACCTGTCGTCGTTGTCGGCGCTCTCGCTGCGCCTCACGCCCGACGACCGTGCGACGTCGGGCGTCGACGTGAGCGTCCGCCTGACCGACGCCGCGGGGGCGACGGCGACCGTGCGGCTGTCGGACGTCAGCCGTGCTGGTGCTCTCCTGCCGGGTTCCCCGGACGCCGTGCGCAAGACGCTCCTGCAGGAGGCCCGCGTGCCGCTCGCCTCGTTCACCGGCGTGGACCTCACGAGTGTCCGGCAGGTCGCGGTCGTCGTGCCGAAGGGGAAGAGCGGCCTGCTGCTCAGCGACCTCTCCGCGGTGCCCGCGTCGTCGCTCGGGACCCCGAAGGTGGTCGACCGCCCCAGCGTCCGCGTCGTCGACCGGTTCGTCGACGAGGGCAACGCCACGGGCACGACCGGGGTGGCGATCGTGCTCTCGCGTCCGGCGGAGCAGACCGCGACCGTGGCGTTCGACCTCGACGCGTACGACGGGGCCGTCCGGTCGACCGTGCAGTCCGTCGTCTTCCAGCCGGGCGAGACCTGTCACTCGGTCGCGGTCAGGAAAGTGGGGAACCGTCGCGCGTCGGAGTCCCCGACCACGGCCTACCCCATCTCGGTCAGCCTGACGCAAGGCGGCGCGGTGCTCGGCGACGGGACCGGCACCCTGACGCTCCGCGAGGACGACGGCGTCACGGTCGACGGTCGGACCCGGGCGTCGGCGCCTCCCGTCGGCAAGGCAGGTGAGGCCTGCGCCGAGGCGCAGGCTGCCAGGGGTACCGTCACCGCGAACCCGACCCAGCCGAAGCGCGGCAAGGGCGTCGCCCTCACGACCACCGGCTTCCGCGCCGGCGAGTCCGTGACGATGCGGATCGACGGTGGCGCGCCCCAGCGGGTGACCGCGAACGCGGCGGGCACCGCGACGCTCGGGATCGGGGCGACCCGGACCGTCGGGAAGCACACCGTCTCCGCCCAGGGGTACGGCTCGGGTCGGACGGCCTCCGGGACGTTCACGGTCCGCCGCTGACGGGTCCGCCCCTGCGGCGGCGTGCGACTGACGGACTGGAGGCGCGGGTCGGGCCCGACCCGCGCCTCCAGTCCGGTGATCAGCCGGCCAGCGCCGTCGCGATCCGCGCGTCGCGCGCCTCCGGTGCGTCCGCGAGCGTCGTCTTGACGAGCTCCGACCACGGGTCGACCAGGACCTCCGTCGCGTCCGCCTCGACACCGGCGAGGACGGCGTCGACCACCTCGCGGGGCGTAGCCTTCGGGCCCTCGTACCAGCGGGCGATGTCCGTGTCCGCCGCGCCGAGGTGCACGCCCGTCACGAGCGTGCCCTGCTCTGCCAGCTCGAGCCGCGCGCTGTTCGTCAGCGCCCACTCCGCGGCCTTCGCCGCGTGGTAGGCGCCGGCGCCACGGATGCTGAACCAGCTCAGGGCGGACAGGACGTTCACGACCGCGCCGCCGCCGTTCCGGCCGAGGACGGGGGCGAACGCGCGGAGCATCGACGTGGTGCCCCAGAAGTGCGTGTCCATCTCGCGGTGTGCGAGCTCGAGGTCGCCCGTGACGAGATCGGCCCCGGTCGAGATGCCGGCGTTGTTGACGAGCAGGGTGACGTCCTGGGTGCGCTCGGCTGCTGCCGCAACCTGTTCCGGGTCGGTGATGTCGAGCGCGAGCGGCACGACGCCCTCGAGGTCGATCGTCTCCGGCCGCCGGGCGGTCGCGTAGACGGTCGCGCCGCGTTCGACGAGCTGGCGAGCGAACTCGCGTCCGAGACCTCGGTTCGCTCCCGTGACGAGGGCGACGGCTCCGGTGATCTGCATGGTGGTGGTCCTTCCGTGTGGGTTGTACGGTGACCGTAGGACCTGACATCAGTGTCAGGTGCAAGCAGGGCGACGGAAGGCGGTGCGGCATGCGGATCGGCGAGCTCGCGGAGGCGACCGGTGCGAGCGTCCGGTCGCTGCGGTACTACGAGCAGCAGGGCTTGCTGCGGTCGGAGCGGACCGGCGGCGGGCAGCGGGACTACGCGGACGATGCCGTCGAGTACGTGCGGCTCATCCGCTGCTGCCTCCGAGCCGGGCTCCCGACGAAGGTGATCGCGGAGATCATGCCGTGCATGCACAGCGGCACGACGACCGGCTCGCAGCGGGCGTTGCTGCAAGGGGAGCGGGCGAAGCTGGCGGCGCAGATAGCGGAGTTGACCGAGCTGCGGGAGCGGCTGGACTGGTTCATCGACGCGGCCGAGGAACGGGCGGAGTCGGCTGGGGCGACCGCGGCGTGACCCGCGCGACGTCACCCATGTGCTGCCGCCACCGCTCGTGACGTGAAGTTGCGGAGGGCGTGGTGCATCAGGGCACTGTCGCCGTTGCGGTGTGCGGCGACCGCGAGCTGGAGCGGCCCCGCAGCGCGGTGCAGACTCGCTCGGGCGAGCTCGTCGGGACGCAGGTCTCGTCGCAGCTCATCGGCCGGGAAGCTCCGGACGAGCCAGGACAGGTCGATCGCGGGGTCACCGACCGACGCGTGATCGACATCGATCAGTCCGATCGAGTCCGACCCGACGAGGATGTTGAACGGGTTGAGGTCTCCGTGGACGACCGTGGGCTCCGTGTCCGACTCCGTCCGGAGGAGGCTCGCGACCACTCCTCGTGCCAGATCACGCAGTGTCGAGGTCGGCAAGACCCGCGCCACCTCGTCCACGAGGGTCGGCCACTCGTCGCCACCGCACCAGTCGCGGACCGGCCGGAGCGCCTTCGCCTCCGGGAGGTCCGTCGGCACGCTCCTCAGCCGCTCCAGCACGGGCAGGTAGACCCGTCGTGCGGCCGCCCAGGTCGACGCAGTGAGCGCCGCTCCGTCGATCCGCGTGGACACCGAGGCCGTCCAGTCCCGTGTCGATGTGGGCCCGAGCAGCGGCGCGGTGACGGAGAGTCCGTGCGGCAGACCATGGAACCGCCGCGAGTTCTCGGCCTCTGCCGACGTCCGTCGCCGGTGCTCCGTCCCGAAGGCCACCCGGACCACGACGCCCTCCAGCAGCACCACACCGTGGAAGGCGCCGTGCACGAACCGCCGATCGTGCCACCGGAGGTCGGGCCAGACGCCCTCGAGTTCGGCGGCCACGGGTGCCAGGTCGACCTCGCGGAGGTTCACCGGACCACCACCCGGTTCGACCACGCGGCCTCCTCGTGCAGTCTGCCGTCCTGATCCACCGTACGGGACGCCGGCCACCCGGGACCGGAGTCCGCCGGCTACAGTCCGACGCTGCCCTGGGAGATGCCGCCGTCGATCGTGACGGTCGTGCTCGTCATGTACGCGGCGCGTCCGGACGCGAGGAAGACGACGACCTCCGCGATCTCGTGCGGCTTCGCGAGGCGCCCGAGGGGGATGGCGTCGTCGAGCTGTCGCAGCTTCTCCGGGTCCGACTCCGTCGAGGCGTTGATCGGGGTCTCCACTGCACCCGGAGCGATGTTGACGATGCGGACCCCGTGCGGACCGAGTTCCACGCCGCCGCTCCGGGCCAGCATCCGCATCCCGCCCTTCGAGACGCAGTACGCGAGGTTCCCCGGCATCGGCCAGTCCTCGTGCACGCTCGAGATGTTCAGGACGAGCCCGCCGGTGCCCTGGGCGATGAACTGCTTCGCGGCGGCCTGGGTGCCGAAGAACGCGCTCTTCACGTTCACCGCCATGACCTTGTCGTAGCCCTCCTCGGTCTCCTCGAGGAGCGACTTCCGGTCCTCCGTGCCCGCGTTGTTGACGAGCACGTCGAGGGAGCCGTAGGTGTCGACGGCCTTCTGCACCATCTCGTGCAGGTCGTCCGACTTCGTGATGTCGGCGTCGACACCGACCGCCTTGCCGCCGGCGCGTTCGATGCGGTCGATCAGCGACTCGGTCGCATCAGGGTGCGCGACGTAGTCGATGACGATGTTGGCGCCCTCCGCCGCGGCGGCCAGGCAGATCTGCTCACCGATCCCGCTGTTGCCGCCGGTGACGACGATGGTCCTGCCCTCGAGCAGCATGGGTCCTCCTGGGTGGTGAGCGGGTTCGCCGTTGACGCTGCTCCTCGCACCTGGCTGTCGGCGGCGAACGCCTGAGCTTCCTCGCACCCGCGCTGCTCGCCGCGCCCGGGGCGCACTCCGGCGCAGTGCGCCCTGCTCGCTGCGCCGTCCGCGGAGGGACGCTCAGGAGGCGAGGGGCTCCGGATCGCGCGCCGGGTCCGCCGACGGGTGCTCCTCGACGTAGCGACGAGCGCGTCGGATGCGGACGACGGTCCGGGGCAGCAGCCAGGCGAGCACCACGACCATGAACACCAGGAACACCGACGAGAACACCACGAGGCTGCCGCGCAGGATCCCACTGACGAACTGGAACGCGAGCGAGACGTACAGCAGCGAGACGTACGCCGTGTTGAACTGCAGGACGAGCTGCACGACCTGCGCGTACCGGAGCGCACCCGGCTGCTCGGACTCGTCGATCGGACGGTCCTTGCCGCGGAGCACGACGTCCGAGTACCGACGGATCCGGTCCGCGTCCCGTGCGCCGGCGTCGCGCAGCAGCCTCGAGAACGGGAGCGCCACGACGATCGCCGCGAGCGCTGTCGCGAGGAAGGTGAGCTGTCCGCCCAACAGGACGACGATCACCGCCTCGTGCGGCCCGGACCGGACGAGGCCGTTCACCACGGCGACACCGATCGCCGAGACGACCGCTGCGACGGCGAAGGTGGTGCCGACGGCGACGACTTTCCGACGGACCTCGACCGGGCCGGGGACGACCTGGTCGTGCACGTCGACGATAGGCGGTTCCAGGGCGCGGAGCCGGTTGCCGACCGGGCGCGCGACGGCGAAGAGGGCCGCACTCCCGCCGATGAGGACGACCGGCACCCAGGCGGGCGCTCCGGCGGTGACAGCGGCCACGACGACGACCACCGCAGCGACGGCGGCGATGACGAGCACGACGACCAGGGCGCGCTGGAGCGTGCGACTGCGCCCGGACGGCGGCCGGTGGTCGTAGGACGCGGCGAGCGAGCCGAGGAAGAGCGGCCCGAAGACGAGGAACGGCGACGCGGCAGCCGCCGTGATGAGCGGGCCGTCGGGCGAATCAGGGAAGTTGAGGGCGACGAGGAGCCCTGCGCCGAACGTCAGGGCGGTCGTGAGGACGATCGTCACCAGGAAGGCCAGGACTCGCATGCGTGCTCCTCGCAGCGCCGACGCCGTGTCCGCGCTGTTCCCGATGATGGCCGGACCGTCCCGCGATCGCCCGGATCGTGCGGTACCCCGCACGCTCCGGGCCCGGGGACAGGCGAGTGCTTGGGTCAGACGCGCCGTCCTCGCGCGTACGCGCTGCCGTCGCACGTGTGCACCGCGTCGTCGTCGACGAGCAACCGGAGCGAGTACTCCGCGCAGTCGACGAACGTCCCGATGCTGATCCACCAGGAGGACCGACGGAGTCGACCCTTGGACGGTCCGTCCGACCCGATGCCCGCCCGGTGCACGACCCACTGCAGGTCACGGGCCTCGCTGTCGAGGTACCGCATGACGGCCTCGTTGTCCCGGTGTTGCCCGTCGTAGCTCCGCGCGATCGTGCGCCGGACGACCCGGAGCGCGAGCGGCAGGCGCTTCCGGGGTTTCGCGCTGAGGCCGCCCGCCTGGTACAGGAAGCGCCGCACACCCCGTCGACGCATCGCCGGCACGAGTGCACGGACGAACTCGTCGTTGATCGAGCGGGTTGCCTGGGTCGCTCGGTCGCCGAGCATCGCGACCACGGCGTCCACGCCGTCGAGCAGGGCGTCGAGGTCGAGCGGCTCCGTGATCGAGCCCTGGACGACGTCGAGGTCGTCGTGCGTGACGGCGAGCTTGGAGGGGGTGCGGGCCACGGCCCGGACGGAGTGGCCCGCGGCGAGGGCGAGGCGGACGAAGTGCTGGCCGGTCTGGCCGGTGGCACCGAACACGAGGATCTGCATGCACTCAATCTAGGCACTGACTAGAAAATAGGCAATGCCTAGTTCGACGGTAGGATGGTGCTGTGTCCGACCGGCCCTTCCACCACGGCAACCTCCGAGCGGTGCTGCTCGACGAGGCCGTCGCCGTGCTCCGGGAGTCGGGCGTCGACGGACTCTCCCTCCGCGACCTCGCCCGTCGAGCCGGCGTGAGCCACGGTGCGCCGCGCAGCCACTTCGTCGACCGGCAGGCACTGCTCGACGCCCTCGCGGCCAACGGCTTCGACCGCTTGACCGCTGCCGTCCGCCGGGCGCTCGGCGGGTGCGAGGCCGACCTCGCAGCGCGGTTCCGGGCGGTTGCGCACGCGTACGTCGACTTCGCGATCGACGACGCCGCGCTCATGGAGCTGATGTTCCAGGCCAAGGCCGGCGGCGGTGTCGGACCCACGGTGGAGTCCGCGGCGAGCCTGTTCGCGGTGCTCGACGGCGCGATGGGACCCCGCCCGGACGGCGGTGGGGACGAAGCCGCGCGGACCTCGTTCAAGATGCTGTTCGCCGCGACCATGCAGGGCATCGCCGCGCTCGTCGCATCGCGCCGACTCGCACGTGCGGATGCCGCCGGGCTGATCGACGCGGCGACCGACATGATGCTCGCGTCGGACCTCCGCGCGCGAGCCGTCACGGTGGGCTGATCCCGCCGGCCGAACCGTCCCGTTCGTTCTCCGCCACACTGGCGACATGCTCTCGGTCCGCGTCTCCGCTCCCGCACCGCTCGCGGAGGAGCTCCGCGAACGCCTGTCGACCGACCCGACCGTCTCGGACGTCACGATCCTGCGCGGCACATGCCTCGACGGACGCGGTGACCTGCTCCTCTTCGACATGGCGCGCGAGAACGCCAACAACGTCATGCGGATGCTCCGGCACGCCGGGGTCCCGGAGCAGGGCAGCATCGCCGTGTACGACCCGGTGACGGTGGTGTCGGACGCCGCGGACGCCGCCGAGCGAGCAGCGCCGGGCCATCCTGCCGACGGGGTCCTCTGGGCGCAGCTCGCGGACAGCTCCCGTGAGGACGCCCGTCCCTCCGTCTCCTTCTTCACGTTCCTGCTCCTGGCGACGCTCATCGCCGGGATCGGCCGGCTGCTCGACCAGCCCGTCCTCATCATCGGTGCGATGGTGGTCGGTCCCGAGTTCGCCCCGATCGCCGCGACCTGCTACGCCGTGGTCCGGCGGCGATTCGGCATCGCCGGCGCCGCACTGGCGACGCTCCTCGCCGGGTTCGCCGGCTCCGCGCTCGTGTCGTGGGGGCTCTGGGCCGCCCTGTACGGTGCGGGGCTGATCACGTACGAGCAGGCGACGACCGGCAAGCAGACGGAGTTCATCGTCGCGCCGGACGGGTGGTCCTTCGTCATCGCGGCGCTCGCCGGCATCGCCGGGGTGCTCTCCATCACCTCGGCGAAGCCGTCCGCGCTCGTCGGGGTGTTCATCTCGATCACGACCGTCCCCGCCGTCGGGACCGTCGGCCTCACGTTGGCGGTCGGGGCCTGGGACGAGGCGTCCGGTGCGGTGGTGCAGCTCCTCGTCAACCTCGCCGGGCTGCTCGTCGCGGGCACCGTGACGCTCGCGGTCCAACTGCTCTTCGGTCGGTGGGTCGGTCGACGGCTGCAGGCGCGTCGGGCTGCCCGCGGATGAGCGACGGCGGGGTCCGCGCGGTCTGCTTCGACCTCGACGACACGCTGTTCGACCATCGCCAAGCGGGCCGCACCGGCGTCCGACGGTTCCTCGTCGACCTCGGTGTCGACGTCGACGAGGCGGTGCTCGCGGAGTGGTTCCGAGCCGAGGACGAGCAGTACGAGCGGTGGCGGACGGGCGAGATCGACTTCCCGGAGCAACGGCGCGAACGGCTCCGCCTCGTCCTCCCGCCCCTCGGCGTCGCGCTGCCGGCTGACGGCGCGGCGCTCGACGCGCTGTTCGGCGAGTACCTCGCCGCCTACCGGGGTGCCTGGCGGGTCTTCCCGGACGTGCTCCCGCTGCTGCGATCGCTCCGGGGTCGTGGCTAGCGGCTCGGACTCCTGACGAACGGTGCGGAGTCACAGCAGCTCGACAAGCTCGCCCGGACCGGCCTCGACGCTGCGTTCGACGCCGTTTGCATCTCGGAGCAGATCGGCGTGCAGAAGCCCGACCCACGGGCGTTCACGATCCTCGCGGCGCGGCTCGGCGTCGATCCGGAGGCATGCCTCTTCGTGGGCGACGACCCCGAGCGGGACGTCGCCGGCGCACGCCGTTCCGGCATGTGCGCGGTGCTGGTCGACCGATCCGACCCTGTAGCCGCGGACCTGTCGACGGTGGTCGAGACGGCGCTCAGGGCGGACTGAGCCTCGGGCCGCGTCAGGCCGACGAGCCTCGGTTCAGACGGTCCGCCGCCTTGCCGAGCAGCCAGTTCACGGCCCAGCCCACCACGCCGATCACCGGCACGAAGAGAATCACGATCGTCCACACCCACTTGACGACGTCGCTCCGCCGAGGGTCGCGCCACACCTGCACGAGCGCGACCACGTCAAGTGCGAGCAGCACGAGCAGAACGAGGATGTGGAAACCAGTCAGCCCTACCACCATGCGGTCTTCTTCCTTCCCGCACCGGTGGCCCGGTGCGTCCGATCGACCCTACGGATCGGCTCGCGCGATGTCGTCATCCGCTGGGGGGACCGGACGGGAGGCCCGGGGCGGGCCGGCACCGTGCCTCCCGTCCGGTGCGACCCGGCCGTGCGCCGGGGGCGGGGTTCCTCACCCCAGCAGGTCCGCGATGCGCGCGGCACGCGCCGCGTTGTCCTGCGCCTCCGGCAGCTCGGCGCGGCTGACGTACCAGAGTGCCGACTCGACGAGCCGCGCGACCGACCAGGCGTGGACGCGCTCCGGGGCGAGGCCCGTCCGATCGGCGACGAGTGCCGTCCGCTCGACGACGGCGGCCACCGGGTCGGGCAGTGCGAACGGGTCGTCGACCTGCATGAGCAACGGGCAGAGGTCGTAGGCGGGGTCGCCGGTCATCGGCTTCGGGTCGATCACGAGCCACGGTTCACGCTCCGCCGCGAGGACGTTGCCCGGGTTGTGGTCGCCGTGCACGACGACCTCGCGGGGGGCGGTCCGGGGGAGTTCCCGGAGCAGGGCGACACCCTGCCGGACGACGCCGGGGTCGAGCGGCGGCGCGAGCGCCTGCATGCGGTGCTCGGCGAGGTCCGCCCACTCGTCGCACACGTCGACGAGCCGTTCGAACGGGCTCTCCGCAGGGACCCCCGCTGCCCAGAGCCGGGCGACGGCGTCGGCTCCGATCGTCAGCCGGGCCGTGGCACCGAGGTCGTCGCGATCGCCGAGCCGGGTGCCGGGTTCGCAGCGCTCGAGGAGCAGCGTGAAGGGGTCCCCGGGGTCGGACGCGAGCAGACGGACGGCGCCCCGGCCGTCCCACCACGTGAGCGCTGCGGACTCGTCACGGGCCTCTCGGTGCGGGAACGACAGCTTGAGCACCGCCGGCTCGCCGCCGGAGGTCGTCACGCTGCGGACGTGCGAGACACTGCCACCGCGGACCTCCGGCCCGAGCCGGAGACCCCACCGCTCGACGGCGGCGGACAGCCGGTCCGGCACCGTCCGGCGCCAGTCGTCCTCCGTGGGCCACACGCGCGGCGGTCAGCCGGCCACCGGAGTCAGCTGCACCGGCACCGCCTTCGACACCGGCGTGTTGCTGCCCTTCGCGGCGCTGTCGAGCGGCACGAGGACGTTCGCCTCCGGGAAGTACGCTGCCGCGCACCCCTTCGCGCTCGGGTAGGCGACGATGCGCTGGTCGCGGAGCACGCGTTCGACGTCGTCGTGCCAGACGGTGGAGACGTCGACGTGTTGGCCGTCCTCGAGCCCGAGCTCGGCCAGGTCCTCCGGGTTCACGAAGACGACGTGCCTGCCCTTCTTGATGCCGCGGTACCGGTCGTTGAGGCTGTAGATCGTGGTGTTGTACTGGTCGTGGCTGCGCAGGGTCTGCAGCAGCAGGGTGCCCTCCGGTCGCTCGACGTGCTCGAGCTCGTTGACGGTGAGCATCGCCTTGCCGGTCTCCGTCGCGAACGTCCGCGAGTCGCGCGGGCCGTTCGGCAGCACGAAGCCCTCCTTGCTGCCGGCGCGGCGGGAGTAGTCGTCGAACCCCGGCACGACGTGGCTGATGTGGTCGCGGACGACGCCGTAGTCGTCGCGCATCGCCTCCCACGCGATCGGCACCCGGTCGCCGAGCACGGCGCGGGCGAGCTCGCACACGATCGCGACCTCGGACCGGAGCCCTGGCGCGACCGGCGGCACCTGCCCGTGGCTGCCGTGCACGGAGCAGACGGTGTCCTCGACCGAGACGAACTGCGGTCCCGACGCCTGGACGTCCACCTCGGTGCGGCCCATCGTCGGCAGGATGAGGGCTTCCTCGCCGACGACGGCGTGCGAGCGGTTCAGCTTCGTCGAGACCTGCACGGTCATCTCGGCACCGCGGAACGCCGCCTCGGCGAGCTGTGAGTCGGAGATCGCCGCGACGAGGTTGCCGCCCATGCCCATCCAGAACTTCACGTCACCGCGCCGCATGGCGTGGATGCCCTTGAGCGCGTCGACGCCGTGCTCCCGCGGCGGGTCGAAGTGGAACTCGGCCTGCAGGGCGTCGAGGAACGAGTCCGGCATCTGCTCCCAGATGCCCATCGTGCGGTCGCCCTGCACGTTGCTGTGCCCGCGGATCGGGGAGGCGCCCGCGCCGGGCTTGCCGATGTTCCCGCGGAGCAGCAGGAGGTTGATGATCTCCTTGATCGTGTCGACGGCCTTGGTGTGCTGGGTGATGCCCATCGCCCAGGTGATGATCGTGCGCTCGGAGCGCAGGTAGCGGTCGGCGAGCTCGTCGATCTCGGCGAGGGTCAGGCCCGTGGCGCGGACCACCTCGTCGTCGTCGACCTGCAGGATGTGCTCGACGAACGCGTCGTAGCCGCTCGTGTGCTCGTCGATGAACGCGCGGTCGACGACGGTGCCGGGTGCGGCCTGCTCGGCGAGGACGACCCGCTTCGCGACCGCCTGCAGCAGCGCCATGTCGCCGCCGAGCCGGATCTGCAGGAACTGGTCGGCGATCTGCGTCCCGTGGCCGACGACCCCGCGCGGCCGCTGCGGGTTCTTGTACCGACGAAGGCCCGCTTCCGGAAGCGGGTTGACGGCGACGATCTCCGCGCCGTTCTTCTTGGCGTCCTCGAGCGCGGTGAGCATGCGGGGGTGGTTCGTGCCGGGGTTCTGCCCCATCACGATGATGAGCTCGGTCTGCTCGAAGTCGTCGTAGGCGATCGTGGACTTGCCGATGCCGACGACCTCGGCCATCGCCAGGCTCGTCGACTCGTGGCACATGTTCGAGCAGTCCGGCAGGTTGTTCGTCCCGAAGGCGCGGACGAACAGCTGGTACACGAACGCCGCCTCGTTCGAGGTGCGGCCGGACGTGTAGAACGACGCCTGGTCCGGGCTGTCGAGGCCGTTGAGCTTGTCGGCGATGATCTCGTACGCGCGCTCCCAGCTGACGGGCTCGTAGTGGTCCTTCCCCGCGGGCTTCCACACCGGTTCGGTCAGCCGTCCCTGCATGCCGAGCCAGTACTCGGTCTTGTCCGCCAGGTCGTCGACGGAGTGCTCCGCCCAGAACGTCCGCGGGACGAGCACGGGCGTGGCCTCCCACACCACGGCCTTGCCGCCGTTCTCGCAGAACTCCGCGGTCTTGCGCTTGTCCGGGTCCGGCCAGGCGCAGCTCATGCAGTCGAAGCCGCCCTTCTGGTTCAGGGCGAGCATGAGCTTCGCGGTCCGCGCGGCACCGAGCTGTTCGAGCGCAGGACCCATCGAGTGCAGGACGCCGGGGACGCCGGCCGCCCAGTCCTTCGGTTCGCCGACCTCGATCTCGGCGTCGGTCACGTCGTCGGTCGGGGGCTGCTTCGTCATCGTGCGCTCACGGTCTCTCGGTCGCTGCTGCTGTCGGTGGTGGTGTCGGGTTCGACGATGCGCTCCGGTCGGCTGTAGACGACCATGCTCTGGCCCCGGAGGAAGCCGACGATCGTGATGCCGACCTCCTTCGCGAGGTCGACGGCGAGGGACGACGGCGCGGACACCGCGGCGAGCACCGGGATCCCGGCCATCGACGCCTTCTGTGTCAACTCGAAGCTCGCGCGGCCGCTCACCATGAGGACGGTGCCGCTCAGGGGTAGCCGGTCCTCCTTCACCGCCCACCCGATCACCTTGTCGACCGCGTTGTGCCGACCGACGTCCTCACGGAGCACGAGCATCCGACCGGTGCGCCCGTCGAAGAGCGCGGCGGCGTGCAGCCCGCCCGTCTTCTCGAACACGGCCTGCTCGTCGCGGAGCAGGTCGGGGAAGGTCGCGAGGAGCGCCGGGTCGAGGACGAGGTCGTCGTGCAGGACGGCGTGCTGCGAGGTCGTGCGGACGGCGTCGATGCTCGCCTTGCCGCACAGGCCGCAGGAACTCGTCGTGTAGAAGGCCCGCTCCAGGCTCGGGTCCGGCGCGGGGACACCGGGCGCGAGGGTGACGTCGAGCACGTTGTAGGTGTTGAGCCCTTCGTCCGTCGCCCCGGCGCAGTACCGGGCCGCGAGGAACTCCTCACCCCGGGCGATGACCCCCTCGGAGACGAGGAACCCCGCCGCGAGGTCGACGTCGTTCCCCGGGGTCCGCATGGTGATGGCGAGGGACGAGCCGCCGACCCGGATCTCGAGCGGCTCCTCGACGGCGAGCAGGTCCTCCCGGACCGACCGCGCGGTGCCGACGGTGATGCGGGTGACCCGCTTCCGTGCGGTGATCCGGTTCATGGGTCGGGTCTACCACCCGCACCCGTCGCCCACCAGTGCGGTGCGGGTCACGTCCAGGGTCCGTCTCACGTGCAGGTCTCCCGTCCGGGGCCCGTCCCACGTGCGGGTCCCGTCTCAGGTCCAGGGCAGACGGAGCGCCGGCACCGTGTCCCCGACCCGACCTCCACCGGCGCCCACCACGAGCAGCCCGTCCGCGTCCGCCAGGCCGCGCAGCATCGCCGACGACTGGTGGGACGTCGGCACCGCGCCGCCCGGCGTCGTCCGGTACGCGAGCAGGAGCGCGCCGGGTCGGTCGTTCGGCACGTCGACGCCGAGCACGACCGACCCCGGCTGCTCGAGCGCGCGCCCGGTCAGCCCGGCGACGAGCGGGCCCCCGAACAACACCGCGCCGACCATCGCCGCCATCGGGTTCCCCGGCAGGCAGAGGAACAGCGTGCGGCCGCGACGCGCGAGCATCGTCGGCCGTCCCGGGCGCACGTCCACCCGGTCGACGACGAGCTCCGCCCCGATGCGCACCAGTGCGCCGCGGACGTGGTCCGTCGACGACCCGGCGGTCCCACCGGTCGTGACCACGAGCCCCTCCACGGCGTCGCCGAGCAGTCGGTCGGTCGCCGTGGGGTCGTCCGGCACCCGGACGGCCGCCACGCGCGACGCACCGAACCGCTGCAGCACAGCGGGGAGCGTCATCGTAAACACGTCCCGCACCCGCCCCGGCTCCGGCACGCCGTGGGCCACGACCTCGTCACCGAGCACGGCGACGCGGGTGGTCGGGGCGGGGACGACGTCGAGGTCGTCGACGCCCGAAGCGGCGGCGAGCGCGATCCGGGGCGGTGTGAGCACGGTCCCCGCGGGGAAGAGCAGCTGCCCGACGGCGACCTCCTCGCCCGCGGGCCGGACGTGTCGACGATTGCCGGTGGTGTGGCGCACGAGGCGGCCGTCGACGACGTCGGCGTCCTCCGAGCGCACGACCGACGTCGTCCCGGGCGGGATCGGCGCTCCGGTCGTGATGGGCCGCGCCCAGCCGGGGTCGAGCCGTTCGGCCGACGGGGCCGCCCCGGCGACGATCGCGGTGCCGAGCGACCACGGACCCTCGCCCGCGACCGCCCAGCCGTCCATCGCAGCGCCGTCGTGCCCGGGGACGGCGCTGCGGGCCGTCAGGTCCGACGCGAGCACCCGTCCGAGCCCGGCGGCGATGTCGACCCGCACCGCGGGCGCGCGCAGTGAGGCGCCGGCCGCGTGCGCAGCCGCGCGGGCGGCGGTCCAATCGACCGGTCCGCCGTTCACGCTCCGTCCTGCTCGGCGCGCGCCGCGGCGAGGCGGGTCGCGGTGGTGACGGCGTCCGACAGGTCCCCGTCCGAGCCGCCACGGAGCCCGGCGGCGTACCCGACGAGGAACGTCGTGAGCGGCGCCGCCGGACGTGCGACCCCGTGGGCAGCGTCACGCGCGAGGTCGAGCACGACTCCGATGTCGATGGGGGCGTCCGCGGGGAGTCCGAGCGCCTCGGCGAGCTCGGCCTTCCACGCGGCGAGGACGTCGTCTGTGGTCATGCCGCCAGTCAAGCAGGGTGATCGGCGCCGGACCTGCCGACGGGTTCAGGTGAGCCGTTCGGCGTCGTCCGGGGTGTCGACGTCCGCGCAGAGCGCCGAGGGCACGGGCACCTCGACGAGGTCGAGCGGAGCGGTGAGTCGGCGGAGCGACGCGCCGTCGACCTCGCCCAGGGCGGAGACCGCCCGCCGCAGGGCCGCCGAGCGGTACACCGCCAGGAGCGGCTGGCGCCGACCGTCGTCGTCGACCGCGACCCATCCGTCCGCCGCGGTGCTGGACGAGGGGCCGTCCTGAGCAGCGCCCGCCCGCAGCGCCGCGACCGCCTCCACGGGACGCACCAGGTCGCAGGCCAGCACGAGCGTCGTCGCGGCGCTCGCCGGTACCGCGTCCAGTGCGGCCGCGAGCCCGCTCACCGGTCCGCCGAACGGTGGGTCCTCACGGACGAGGACGACCTCCGCCGGCGCCCTGGTGCCGTCGCGGAGGCCGACGACGACGGTCCGCCGAGCACCGGTCGACGCGTCGAGGGCGCGGTCGAGCAGGGTCGAGCCCGCGGTGCCGAGCGCGGTCTTGTCGATGCCGCCCAGCCGTGTGGCCCGTCCACCGGCGAGCAGGACCGCGTCGAAGTCGGAGCTGTCGGACACGTCCGAACGGTACCGCGTCAGCGGCCGCGCCCAGCAGCGCCCGGATCCGCGGGGAGGGTCCAGGTGGCGCCGGGGGTCGCTGCGGCCGGAGCACCTGGCGAGGGCCGGCGTCGTCCGAGTTCGGCGAGCGCCCGTTCGGTGTTCCGCAACCCGCGCCGCGTCTGCCACAGGGTGAACCCGAGGAACCCGAGGAAGAACACGACGAACAGGAGCCAGACCGGGCCGACGCTGACGGCCATGACGACGCTGAGCACCGAGAACAGCCCGAACACGACGGGTGCCAGCCACCGGTTGCGGCGCCACTGCCGCCGGTACCGCTCGAGCTCCGAGGTCCACCGGCTCGTGTCGACGTCGTCCGGCACGACGCCCGTGCGCATGGTCTTCTGCATGTCCGTGACGGCGTCGGCTCCGCCGGCTCGACGCCGTCGGACGCCGATGATGATGCCGAAGACGACGGTCATCACGACGGCGGAGAAGAGCGCACCGATCAGCCGCGCGCCGACGGTGATCCGCGACGGGTCGCTCAGGAACCCGATGCCGAAGTACACGCCTCCGACCACCACGAACATGATCGGCAGCAGCACGGGCAGCGGGAGACGGTTGAAGCGGTCCACTGGTCCTCCTCGGGTCGCTCCGCAGCGTGCTCCGTCCGGCACCCGGCCAGCTGGGACCGGTGTCCCCCGGTCACGGCCCTGGAGGCGCGGCTCGGTTCCGGTGGGCGCCGCTCGGCCGCACGGGGCGTTGCCGAGGGCGGGCAGCCCGCGCTCAGCCGCAGCGCTCGAGTGTGAAGGAGGGTTGGGCGTCGAAGCCGCCCCGACCGGAGCCGGAGCCGTGCCCGGCGGTGTCGGACGGACCCCAGTGCCGGACGGTCGTGCAGCCGAGGGCGTCGGTCGCCTGGACGACCGGGTCCGAGGCGGTGGCGGAGGACGCGACCACGACGAGCCGGTCGGTCCCGGTCGCGACGAGCCGCTCGACCTGGGCCGCGGTGAACACCGGCACCTGGCCGGAGAAGCCGCCGTCGGTGAGGACCTCGCGCCCGGTGTCGCCGATGACGTCCGCCGAGATGCGCCACGAGTCCGTGATGAACAGCGGACGCCCGTCCCGACCGCCACCGTCCTGTTCGGCCGTGCGGACGAGGGAGGCCTCGCTCGCCGACAACGACGGGTGACCGCCCCAGACGTCCGGCACCGAGACGTGGAACGCCGAGTGCAGCACGACGCTCCGGTCCGCCCCGGCCATCCCCTGTCGGGCGAGCGCGAACGCCCGCTCCGGGGTGCGACCACCGAACGCGTACGCCCCGGTGCCCGCTCCCACCGACGCGTCGCCGCCGCTGCCGTCCCGTGCCGCGTCGAGCGCCTGCAACGAGAAGCAGGCCGGTCCTGCGATCACGGCCGCGACGAGCAAGGCCGTCGTCGCCCGTCGTCCCCGCGCGCCGGGCCGCACCGACGCTCCGCCCCAGCGCACGATCAACGCGATGAGCGCGACGATCGTCAGGCCCACCGCCACCGCGCCGAGCATCGTCGGCTCAGCG
This sequence comes from Curtobacterium phoenicis, assembly GCF_047238015.1. Taxonomy (NCBI): domain Bacteria; kingdom Bacillati; phylum Actinomycetota; class Actinomycetes; order Micrococcales; family Microbacteriaceae; genus Curtobacterium; species Curtobacterium phoenicis. The sequence goes on along the minus strand of NZ_JBDFLZ010000002.1, from coordinate 3,384,527 downwards.
GACGACCGCGCGAGCCACGCCCACCACGCACCCTGCACGACGAGGAGCCCGACCGGGACGATCCGGAGCCGACGGTCCGACGCGTCGACGAGTGACGCCGCGCCCCACCAACCGACGGCCCCGAGCACGGCGAGCTGGACGCCGATGCCGGCCACGTACGCGGTGTGCGGGAGGCGCATCACCGACAGGACCACGAGCGCGGTGGCCAGCCACACGACGACCGTGACGAGCGCCGCGAAGGCGGGACGGGCCTCCCGGCCGGCGCGACGCGGCCACCAGCGGACCGCACCGATCCCGATCCCCACCACCGCTGCGGGCCACGACCACCCCACCTGTGAGGCGTAGCGCGGCGAGAAGAGCTGCAGCAGGGTCGTCCCGCTGCGTCGCGGCCCGCCTCCGAAGGCGTGGATTCCGTGGGTCAGGTGCGCGCCGGCGCGCGCGAAGGCGCCGCCGAGGGCGCTGACGGCGCCCGGCCAGGCGCCGGGCAGGAACCGGTCCACGCCGTTGTAGCCGAAGACCATCGCGAACACGCTGTCGTCCGTCGAGCCGTCCACGTACGGGTGGTCCGCCGTCGGCAGCAACTCGACGACGACCGACCACGCGAGGCTCGCGACGAGCGTCGACGCGACGAGCACGGCGACGTGCCCGATCGTCCGACGCCACCGCGCACCCGGCACCGCCAGCGCGACCACGGTGCCCACGACGAGCGCCGGGACGACCAACCACGCCTGCAACATCTTCGCCTGGAAGCCGACGCCGACGAACAGCCCCGCGAGGACGAGCGGCCACCAGCGCCCGGTGAGCGCCGCCCGCTGCCACCAGACCAGCGCGACGGCGAGCGCCATCGTGAGCAGGCCGTCCTCCATCGGGTGGCCGAACATCGACACGAAGATCGGGGTGGCCGCCGCCAGGGCCGCCGCGACGAGCCCGACGCGGGCGCCCGCCCACCGCAGTCCGACGACCGACACCGCGACCGTCGTGACCGCGCCCTCGACGACCTGCGGCAGCGCGAGCGCGGCGGTGGACATGCCGAACAGGTGCACGCTGATCGCCTGGGGGATCGCGAAGCCCGCGAGCTTGTCGAGCGTGACGGTCGCGTCCGGGTCGAAGGAGCCACTGAGGAAGGCCGGCAGGGACTCGGACATCGAGCGCGCGGCGGCGGCGTAGAAGTCCGAGTCGCCGCCCCGCGCGAGGTTCCAGCTCGTCAGGACGGCACCGATCACCACGACGGCGACGAGGGCGGCGAGCTGGCGGCGCGGCTGGTGCAGCCAACGGGCGGGTCGCGCGCCGGTGCGATCGGGCATGGTCATGACGGCAATGTGCTGCGTCCGTCGATGAGGGAGCCGGGGATATGCCCGGCTCCGGCAGCGGGTTCGTTCAGGTGGGGTCCGGGTGGGGCGCGTGCGGCGTACGGTCCGCGGCATGCTGTCCACACGTCCTGGCCACACCATCGGTCTCGCCAGCACTGTCGTCCTCGCGGCGGTACTCGTCGCGCAGATCAGTCCCGTCGCGGCTGCCTCCGCCGACACCCGGCCCTCGGGCGTCGACCTGCACCTGACCGTCGACGCGGACCAGGAGGTGAACGACGGCGCTCCCGTCGTGTACCGGTTCCACGTGTCGAACGACGGCACGGAGCGGGCCACCTCGGTCACCCTCAGGTGGGCCTACCAGCAGCCGGTCGAGCCGGCGCAGCCGACGGACGGCGGCTACGTCGACGTCCACGTCGCGCGGCCCCGTGCCGCGCACTGCTCGGTCGACACCGCCGCGCACCTGGTCGTCTGCCATCTGAACCCCATCGCACCCGGTGCATCGACCAGCGTCACGTTCGCGGGCACCGGCGAGGCCGGGAGCGCGACCTTCCCCGGGCTCTTCGGCTCGTTCCACGCGGAGGTGCACAGCGCGGTGCGCGACCTCGAGCGGTCGGACAACTCCATCGAGGGCGGTTGGGTCGTCGACTCGCCGCGGTGAACCCCACCGGCTCCGGCGCAGCGGCCGCTCCGGAGTCCGCGGACGATCCGTCGGGTCCGTGACGCCGCGGTCAGCGCCGCGGTCGACGCCGTTCGTGGAGCCGTCTCCCGCGTCTGACCGTCGACCGTGCCGCGCCCACCGGTAGCGTGGGTCCATGCCCCGCTTCACGCCACCGCCGGCCGACGCCGTCCGCGCACGACTCCTGGACGCGGCCCGCGACGAGTTCGCGTCGCAGGGGGTGACCGGGGCGAAGGTCGAGCGGATCGCCGCCGCTGCCGACAGCAACAAGGCCCAGCTGTTCCACTACTTCGGCGGCAAGGACGGCTTGTACGAGGCACTCCTCGAGCAGACCGCGACCGAGCTCGCCGCCGAGGCCCCGCTCGACGTCGGCGACCTGGCCGAGTACGCCGGTCGTCTGCACGACGCCTACACCCGTCGGCCGTGGGTGCCGCGGCTCCTGACCTGGCACCGGCTCGAGGGCCGTCCGGTCGAGTCGCTCGCGGGCGCCCGGGCGGATGCGGTCGCCACGGTCGAGGCAGCACAGCGAGCTGGCGCGCTGCCCCGGACCTTCCGCCCGGCCGTGCTGCTCGGGCTGGTCGAGCACCTGGCGGTGTTCTGGGCGGAGACCGCGCCCGAGGCCGAGGGGTCGGTCGCGGCAGTGGCCCCGCAACGACGTCGGCAGGCCGTGGTCGAGGCGGTGGCGGCGCTGCTCGGACGGTCGGGGGATTCCCGGCCGCGCGGGAGTTCGCTGGGCGCATGAGCGAGTTCGTGAGGGACAACCCGGCCGCCGGACCCGAGGAGCCGGACGCGTACGGCATCGACCTCGTCGACGGCGACGAGCCGTCCGTCCGCCTGCTCGTGCGCGGCGAGCTGCCGGAGTCGGTCGAGCACGACGGCCGTACCTGGGTCGCCACCGACGAGACGCACGACCCGGGCGACGACGGCCCGCCGATCGCCGTGTTCCGGCCGCAGGACTGACCGTGGCGGCATCGGACGAGACCGGCCCGTTCTTCCACGGCACCCTCGCGGCGCTGCAGGAGGGCGACCTGCTCGTCGCGGGCCGGCCGTCGAACTACCGCCCCGAGGTCGTGATGAACCACGTCTACTTCACGGCGCTCCCGGACGGCGGCGGGCTCGCCGCGGAGCTCGCGGTCCTGCTCGCCGGCGCCGGCGAACCGCACGTCTACGAGGTCGAGCCCACCGGAGCGTTCGAGGACGACCCGAACGTCACCGACAAGAAGTTCCCCGGCAACCCCACGCGGTCGTACCGCACGACGGCGCCGCTCCGGATCGTGCGCGAGGTCCACGACTGGACACGGCTGACGCCCGAGGCGCTCGAGACGTGGCGGGAGCGGCTGGCGACGATGCAGCGCGACCGGGCCGAGATCATCAACTGACGTCCGACGGCGGTCGCTGTCGGTCGTCGGACGTACTGTGCGACCATGCCCGAGGGTGACTCCGTCCACCGGCTCGCCGTGCGGCTCCGAACAGTCGACGAGGCGCTGGTCGTCGCCGGTGAACTCCGCGGCGGCCCGGACGCCGGGCACGCCTTCGGTGGGCAGCGCGTCAGCGGCCACGCCACGCACGGCAAGCACCTCCTCACCCGCTTCGACGACGGCACGACCCTGCACACGCACATGCGGATGCAGGGCTCGTGGACCGTGACCGCCCCCGGGCGACGGTTGCCGCTCCGCGTGGCGCGGGACGCCCGCGTGCGACTCGCGCTCGACGACGGCCGGACGGTGTGGGGCATCGACCTGCCGGTCGTCGAGCTCGTGCCGACCGCCGAGGAGTCCCGCGTCGTCGGGTACCTCGGTCCCGACCTCCTGCACGACGACTTCGACCGCGACGAAGCCGTCCGCCGCTGCACGAGCGACCCGGACGCGACGATCCGGGCGGTCCTCCTCGACCAGCGCCGGGTCGCGGGCCTCGGGAACCTCTGGGCGAACGAGCTCTGCTTCGTCCGCGGCGTCCACCCGGACCGTCCGGTCGGCGACGTCGACGTCGCGCCGGCCCTCGACACGGCGCGCCGGATGCTGCGGCACTCGGCGACCGTGCCGGACGCCTACCAGGTGACGACCGGGGTACTGCGACGCGGGGAGCGACACTGGGTCGTCGGGAGAGCCGGGCGACCGTGCCTCCGGTGCGGGACCCGGGTGCGGGCGCGCGACGACGTCGAGGTGGCGGGGTCGCCCGCGCGGCGGGTGTGGTGGTGTCCCCGGTGCCAGCCGGCGCCGACGACGCGCTGATCAACGGCGGCCCGAGCGAACTGCCGCCTCAGAGCACCCGCTCGAGCAACCGCAACGTCCCCGCGATGTCGATGCTCCGGTCGAGCAGCCACTGCACCTGCAACCCGTCGAACGCCGCGATGATGAGCGACGCCACCTGCTCGAGGTCGGCGTCCGAGTACCGCCCCGACGCCGCGAGCTCGTCCCGGAGCTGCGCCGCAAGGTCCGCCCGCACCGTCTCGAAACGCTGCGTGAAGAACGCCCGGGCCTCCTCGTTGCCGGGCTCCACCGACGCGCCGAGCAGCGTCGTGTACATGGTGACCAGCCCGGGCACGCTGGCGTTGTGGTCCGCCGAGTGGGCCATCCGAGGAAGTACCCCGTCGATGCCCGCCGTCCGTGCGACCGAGTCGGCGTCGCGCTGCCGGAGCACCTCGATCAAGAGGGCCTCGCGCGAGGCGAAGTAGTGCCGGAGCGCCGCGTGGGAGACCCCGATCGCGTCGCCGATCGCCCGCAGCGACGCGCCGTCGATCCCGCGCGTCGCGACGACGTCGAGCGTGCGGTCGAGGATCTCCTGCCGTCGCTGGACCCCCTTGGCGTACGGGCCGCGGACGCCGTTTCCCCCGGTGGAACTCACCGGTCCAGGCTACGGCGCGCCAGCTGAGGAGCGCGGCGCCGCGAAACAATCACTCGAAAAACTTCCACGCGGAGGTTTTGGATGCTACTGTCACCGTCACCTACCAGCACTAGGTATTCAGATGGGCACCAGCCCCTGTGGCTCGAGGAGGAGTCATGTCGACACCGACGTCGAAGGAAGAACCCAAGCCCGGTCTCGCCGGCACCGCCACCCCGCCGGTCACCGCGGCCGCCGGCGCGACGAGCGCCGACCCGGCAGCGGCATCGCGTGCGTTCTCGGTCGAGGGCATCACGCAGGCCGTGAGCGCGGTCCGCGTCGGTCGCGGCTACCTCTGGGCACTGAGCTTCGCCCAGTTCGGCCTGTTCGTCGCCCTGCTCACCCCGGTCTTCGTGAGCATGTCGATCAAGGCCGAGCAGCTCAACCCGAGCAGCCCCGAGACCGTCGTCGGATCGGTGTTGCCGTTCGGTGCCCTCGGTGCCCTGTTCGCCAACCCGTTGCTGGGCGCGATCTCGGACCGCACGCGCACCCGCTGGGGGCGTCGCCGCCCCTACATGGTCGGCGGTGTCGTCGTCTTCGTCGGCGCTCTCGCCTGGATCGCGTTCTCGGACAGCGTGCTACAGCTCACCCTCGGGTGGTTGCTGGCGCAGATCGCCGCCAACACGGTGCTCGCCACCCTCACTGCGAGCTTCGCGGACAACGTGCCGGAGTTCCAGCGTGGCAAGGCGTCGAGCGTCATCGCGCTCGCGCAGAACATCGCGATCCTGGCCGGCCTCTACCTGGCCGTCTACCTCGTCGGCAACCTGCCGCTGCTGTTCATCGCACCCGGCGTCCTGGCGATCATCGCCGTCCTGATCTACGCGTTCGTCGCCCGCGACGAGCTGCCGACGACGACGATCAAGCCGTTCAGCTGGATCAACCTCATCAGCTCGTTCTGGACGAACCCGATCACGCACCGCGACTTCGGGCTCGCGTGGTGGGGACGCTTCCTCATCACCTTCGGCACGTTTATGTTCACGACCTACCGCCTCCTCTACATGCAGGACCGGATCGGTCTCGCGCAGAAGGACGCCGTGGCGGTCGTCGCGTTCGGTGTGCTCCTCTACACCGTCGCCCTGCTCGCCAGCGCCGCGCTCTCCGGCTGGGTGTCGGACCGCCTCGGGCGCCGCAAGGTCTTCGTCTGGAGCTCCACTGCCCTCACCGCGGTCGGCCTGGTGATCCTGGCGCACGTCGACTCGGTCGGCGGGTTCTACTTCGCGGAGATCGTCCTCGGCTTCGCCTACGGCATCTACGCCGCGATCGACACCGCGCTCGTCGTGGACGTCCTGCCCGACCCGGAGCGTCCCGGCAAGGACCTCGGTGTCATCAACATCGCGAACGCACTGCCGCAGTCGCTCGCACCGGCCGTCGGTCTCTTCCTCCTCGGCATCGGCGGCGGGCAGAACTACACGCTCATGCTCTGGGGCGCCGGCGTCGCGGTCCTGCTCGGGGCCCTCGTCATCCTCCCCATCAAGTCCGTCAAGTAGCGCGGACACGCAAGGAGACCGCCCTGGAGGCGCGACCCGCGTCCGCAACGCGGGTCGCGCCTCCCGGCCGTCACCGCGACCCCGCGACGACGCGGGCAGAAAGGACCCACCATGGCACCCGCCATCTCCCTGCAGCTCTACACGGTGAACGCCGCGCTGGAGCCCGACCTCGACGGCGGCGTCCGCCGCCTCGCCGAGATCGGGTTCGACACCGTCGAGGCCTTCGCGTTCGTCGGTCGCTCCGCCGAGCTCAAGCGGGCGTTCGACGCGCACGGCATCAGCGCGAAGACCGGTCACGCCTTCCTCGTGCAGCAGGAGATCCCGCTGCCCGACGGCTCCGTGATGACCGCGCCGTCCCACGCCGAGACCTTCGCGGAGGCCGCTGAGCTCGGTCTCGAGATCGTGATCGACCCGTTCGTCGGAGCCGACGAGTGGACCACCCGCGAGGGCGTCGAGCGCGTCGCCGCCCGGCTGAACCAAGCGGCCGTCGAGGCCGCCGAGCACGGCATGCGCGTGGGCTACCACAACCACGACCACGAGCTCCGGCCGCGGATCGACGGCAAGCCCGCGCTCCAGGTGCTCGCCGAGCTGCTAGACCCCCGTGTCGTGCTCGAACTCGACCTGTACTGGGCCTCGGCGGCCGGCATCGACCTCGTCCCGTTCATCCAGGAGCTCGGAGACCGTGTCGTCGCCGTGCACGTGAAGGACGGGCCGATGCACGAGGGGATCTCCACCGCCTCGATCCCGACCGACCAGACCCCGGCCGGCCAGGGCGACGTCCGTCTCGCCGAGGCCATCGCCGCTGCCCCTGCGCTCGAGTACGCCGTCATCGAGTTCGACGGCTTCGACGGGGAGATCTTCGACGGGGTCGAGCAGTCCTACCGCTGGCTCGACGCCACACTGAACGCCGTCGAGACCGAGGCGGTGTCCGCATGACCCGCACCGGGAAGGTCGGCGTCGGGTTCATCGGCGCCGGCATGATCAGCGAGCAGTACCTCACGAACCTCACGCGGTTCCCCGACGTCGAGGTCGTCCGGATCGGCGACATCGACACCGAGCGCGCGGCGGCGTCGGCTGCGAAGTGGGGCGTCGCAGCGTCCGGCGACGGCGCTTCGGTGCTGGAGGACCCGGACGTCGAGATCGTGGTCAACCTCACGCTGCCGGCGACGCACGTGGAGGTCTCGACCGCCGCACTCCGCGCCGGCAAGCACGTGTGGAGCGAGAAGCCGATCGGGGTCGACCGCGGATCCGCCGCCGGTCTGGTCGCCCTCGCGGAGTCGCTCGGACTGCGGCTCGGCATCGCTCCGGACACCGTCCTCGGCTCCGGGTGGCAGACCGCCAAGCGCGCGATCGAGGCCGGTGCGATCGGGACGCCGCTGACCGCGGTCACGAGCTTCCAGTGGCAGGGCCCCGACGTCTTCCACCCGAACGCGTCGTTCCTCTACGCGGAGGGCGCCGGTCCGCTGTTCGACATGGGGCCGTACTACTTCACCGCCCTCGTGCACCTGCTCGGCCCGATCGCGTCGGTCGTGGCCACCGGCTCGAAGTCGCGCGACACCCGCCAGCTCGTCGTCGGCCCGAACGCCGGCCAGGAGTTCCCGGTCGAGGTACCCACCCACCTCTCCGTCCTGACGTCGTTCGAGCAGGGCGGCACCGCGCAGTCGCTGCTCTCGTTCGACACCCCGCTGTTCCGCCACGGCGTCTTCGAGGTGAACGGTACCGAGGGCACGATCGTCCTGCCCGACCCGAACACCTTCGGCGGCGGCCACTCGATCCGCATCGCACGGCCGCTGGGTGCCGATGTCTCGTTCCCCGTCGAGCAGGAGTGGGAGACCGTCCTCGACGAGGAACCGACCGCCGGCCGTGGGCTCGGCGTCCTCGACATGGCGCGGGCGATCCGCGGCGGCGGCGCGCACGTCGCGACGGGCGAGGTCGGGTACCACGTGCTCGACACGATGGTCGCCGTGGAGGAGTCCGTCGAGCGCCGCGCGTTCGTCGACGTCGAGTCGACCGTCGCGCCGATCGCGTCGCTCCCCGAGGACTTCGACCCCTTCGCGGCCACGCTCGACACGGTGGCTGCCGGGGTCTGACGACCCACCATCACGGACTGGAGGCCCTGCGCACGTCCGCCTCGCGCGGACCGTGAGCAGGGCTCCCGTCTGGTGGTCACGGCGCTCGGCCTGCCGGTCCGCGCGCCGAGTCTCGGCTCCACCGACTCCTTCGTGGGTACGGGGCCGCGGAAGTGTCCGCCCGACCGAGTCTCGGCGAAGCTGGCGGTCGCCCGCCCGGACAGCGCGACCGCGCGCCGGTCAGGCCCAGAGCCGCTGGGTCGGCACCGGCCGACCGAGTACCCGCTCTGCCGCGCGGTGCCCCGAGTACAGCGCCGCCGCCACCGTCGCCGGGTCGTCCGTCCACGTCGCCTCACCCGCGAGGTGCAGCACGCCGTCGATCGGCTCCGCGAGGTCGTCGTGGTCGGCAGTGGTCGACCCCGGCAGCATGTGCGCGTAGGACCCGAGCGCCCACGGGTCGTCCTGCCACGCGGTCACGAGCACCGAGGTCGGCGCGGCCACCCGGTCGCCGTACAGCCGTCGCAGCTGGTCGAGCACCGACGCGGCGACCCGCTCGGCGGACCACCCGCGGATCGCCCGCCCCGCCGGCCCCGCCGCGAACGTCAGCAGCGTCGGCTCGCCGTCGATCAGGGTGAGGTCGTACCAGGAGTGCCACCACGATCCCTCGGGACCGAGCTGCCGGACCGCGTACACGTCCTCGTCCCAGAACCGCTCCGGGAACCGCAGCACCACCTTCTCGAAGGCGTTCATCCGCAGGTGGCCGAGGGCATCCCGGTGTCGATCAGGAAGCGGCGGGTCGAACGTGATCGTGCCCGCTTGCAGCACACTGACGGGCACGGTCACGACCGCGCTGCCCGCGGCGAACGGCGTGGAGCGTGCGCCGTCGTCGACCGTGACGACAACTCCTCCGACACCCCGCGACACCGCGGTGACGGCGTGCCCGAGCCGGACCTCGAGTCCCTCGGCGAGGCGCGCGGGCAGCTCGTCGTACCCGTGCGGGAAGACGACCTCGTCGCCCTCGATCGTGTCGTCGTCGAGGCCGTGCGCGGCGAGCTCGTCCGCGCCGACCCCGTACTGCTCCTCGCTCCGGTGCTCGAGGTGCTCACGCACCCGCTCGGCGCGGTCGGCACCCCAGCCCTGCGCGGCCACCGCCCGTTCGACGACCGCGCGGTAGGAGTCCGCCGGGGCCGACGCCGCGATCACGTCCACGAGGGTCCGGTCGACCGCGTGCACGTCGGCGGCGAACCGTGCGGCCTCGCCGTCCGTCATGCGGCGACCGTCCGGTGCGTGGTACGCGATCGGTCGGCCGTCCACCTGGTAGCCGCCGACGGTGAACTCGACGGTCGGCAGCCCGAACGCCTGCGCCGCTTCCGCGACCGCGCTGCCGTCGACCCCGTGGATCCACGACGCGCCGAGGTCCGTGACCCGACCGCCGACCCGCTCGGTGTGCACCCGGCCGCCGATGCGGTCGCGGGCCTCCAGCACGACGACCCGGCGACCAGCGTCCTGCAGCAGTCGGGCCGCGGTCAGCCCGGCCACTCCCGCGCCCACCACGACGACGTCCCATGAGGTGGTGTGCACGCTGGTGCTCCTCTCCGTGACGGATCACGATCATCACAGGGTAGTGCGGATCTCGTCGCGAAGCGCTAGTTTCGGTGCTCGGATCCACGGTGCAGTGGATCATCCGCGACGGAATCCGTCGCGCGGCACATCCGAGAGGTGGCTGGTCATGCGAGACGGCGGAGTGGTGACTGCGGCCACCGACACGACGACGGTCGACAAGGGCCTGCGGACGGGCGCGCTCGGCCTGTTCGGCAGCGTCGTGATGGGCATCTCGTCCACAGCGCCGGCGTACAGCCTCGCCGCGAGCCTCGGCCTGGTGGTCGCGAGCGGGGGTGCGCTCCTCGCCGGGGTGAAGGCGCCGGCGATCATGCTCCTGGCGTTCATCCCGATGTGGATGATCGCGGTCGCCTACCAGGAGCTCAACAAGGAGGATCCGGACTGCGGCACGACCTTCACGTGGGCGACCCGCGCGTTCGGAGCGGTCACTGGCTGGCTCGGCGGCTGGGGCATCATCGCCGCGGACGTCATCGTGATGGCGAACCTCGCGCAGATCGCCGGCTCCTACGGGTACACCTTCGTCGGGACCGTGACGAACGACCCGGCGATCAGCGCGCTCGGGAGCAGCACCCTCTGGTCGACGGTGGCCGGTGTGCTGTGGATCGCCGTCATGACCGTCATCTGCTACGTCGGGGTCGAGGTCTCGGCCCGCCTGCAGTACGTGCTCCTCGGCGTCGAGGTGCTGGTCCTCGTCATGTTCGCATCGGTCGCTCTCGTGCGGGTCGGCACGGGGCACGGCGTCGTGGGATCGATCACTCCGTCGCTCTCGTGGCTGTGGCCGAGCGGCATGGACTTCGGGTCCGTGATCGCGCCGGCCATGCTCACCGCGATCTTCATCTACTGGGGCTGGGACACCGCGGTGTCGCTCAACGAGGAGACGAAGGACCCCGAGAAGACCCCCGGTCGCGCAGCAGTCATCAGCACCGTGCTGCTGCTCGTCATCTACGCACTGGTGTCGATCGCCGCGATCGCGTTCGCCGGGGTCGGCACGAAGGGCATCGGCCTCGGGTCGCAGACGAACGCGGACGACGTGTTCTCCGCCATCGGTCCGACGCTCTTCGGGGACTCCTTCATCGGTCACGCCGCGATGGCGCTGCTCGCGTTCTCGATCCTGACCTCCGCGTCGGCGTCCACGCAGACGACGATCCTGCCGACGGCTCGCACCGCGCTCTCGATGGCGGCGTACAAGGCGATCCCGACCCAGTTCGCCCGGATCCACAAGCGGTTCCTCACACCCACGTGGTCGACGATCGGCATGGGGCTCGCGTCGATCGGGTTCTACGTGCTGTTCACCGTCATCTCGACGAACCTGCTCACCGCACTGATCGGGTCGGTCGGCCTGATGATCGCCTTCTACTACGGGCTCACGGGCTTCGCGTGCGTCTGGGTGTACCGCCGCTCGCTGTTCTCGAGCGTCCGGAACGCGGTCATGCGCGGAGTCGTGCCGCTGATCGGTGGCCTCACGCTCGCCGTGACGTTCGTCTACGGACTCGTGCAGTTCGCCCAGCCGGACTGGCTGCAGGACGACGCGGGGCACGACGTCACGATCTTCGGCATCGGGGCCGTCGCCGTCGTCGGCATCGGGGCGATCCTCATCGGGGTCGTGCTCATGGTCGTCTGGTGGGTGCGGTCACCCGACTTCTTCGCCGGTCGGACCCTGACCGCGCGGACCCCGGTGCTCGTGCTCGACACCCCCGAGGGCATCCGGACCATGGGCCTGCCGGACTCCGGCCGAGAGCCGACCGTGATCGCGCCGGACATGTCGAACCTGCCGACCGGCAGCGTCGCGGTCGACGAGGAGACGGGCAAGCGCTTCCGACGGACGCGGTCGCGGCGCGACGGACGTGACGACTGAGGGTCCGGTGCAGCGCGTCCGCCCCGCGGCACACGTGACCACCTGACGCACTGGAGGCCCGGTACCAGCTGGTACCGGGCCTCCAGGCCGTCATGCGGTCACCCCTGATCCGAGCGGCCGCACACGGCGGGTCGGTCGCCCGACCCGCCGGGACGGCGTCAGCGCGCGGTGCGCGCTCCGATGCGCGGGACGACGAGGCCGAGGACGACCATCGCGACCGCGAGGATGAGGTGCAGCACGTTGTCGGCGCTGTTCAGCGGCACGAAGTTCGCACCGGTCGCCATGCCGGCCGTGAAGAGGCCGTAGATGAAGACGACGAAGTAGACGATGCCGCCGATGACGAGGTAGTTGCGCGAGCCGACGTGCGAACGGGCGGCGATGACACCGACGACACCGAAGAGCAGGTGGACGATGTTGTGCAGGACGGACACCTGGAAGACGCCGACGAGCAGCGCCATCGAGCCGTGGCCGGCCATCGACATGGAGCCCATGTCCATCGTGAGACCCGGGATGAAGCCGGCGATGCCGACGAGCAGGAACACGACGCCGAAGAGCAGCGCGACCTTCTGGGTCAGCGTGGCGGCGAAGCCGGTGCGGGCGGGTGAGGTGTGTGCGGTCATGGTGCGGTCCTTCCGAACGGTGGGTTCGAACTCGATGGGCCCGGGGCGGAGTCGCCACGGAACTGTCCCAGTCGCACAGGTTCTTCGGAGCGGACGATCCGGCGGTTTGGAGGAGTCCATGGGGACTCCCGTGGTTCCGGCTGCTGCGCCGTCGTGCTCCCGGAGGCCCTGTGCCGATCCAGCCTGCAGGTTGCCTGTGGATCCGGTTCGAGTCATTGCGTTCAGTGGACTCCTGCCCCTCCTTCTGGGGATGCACCAGATCGACCGCATCTCCGTCGCACGGGGGACGCGCATGGCCTGAGCGTCCCCCTAGCGTTGGCTGCGTGATCGAAGTCGAGCACCTCACCAAGCACTACGGACAGAAGATCGCCGTGAACGACGTCTCGTTCGTCGTCCGACCCGGGAGCGTCACCGGCTTCCTCGGGCCGAACGGCGCGGGCAAGTCCACGACGATGCGCATGATCATGGGCCTCGACCGCCCCACCTCGGGGAGGGCGATGGTCAACGGCGCCCCCTACCGCAGCTTCTCCGACCCGCTCCGGCAGGTCGGCGCGCTGCTCGAGGCCAAGGCGGTCCACTCCGGGCGGAGCGCGTACAACCACCTGCTCGCCCTCGCCGCGACGCACGGGATCCCCAAGGCCCGGGTGCACGAGGTCATCGACATGACCGGCCTCGACGCCGTCGCCAAGAAGCGGGTCGGCGGGTTCTCGCTCGGCATGGGGCAGCGGCTCGGCATCGCGGCGGCCCTGCTCGGCGACCCGAAGACGCTCATCCTCGACGAGCCGGTCAACGGGCTCGACCCCGACGGCGTGCTCTGGGTGCGGCAGCTCGCGCGGCGCATGGCCGCCGACGGCCGCACGGTCTTCCTGTCCAGCCACCTCATGAGCGAGATGGCGCAGACCGCTGACCGCGTCGTCGTCCTCGGCCGCGGCCGGGTGCTCGCCGACGCCCCGATCGCCGAGTTCGTGGCCGGTGGCGGCAACGGCGGCGGGAGCCGCGTGCTGGTCCGCACCCCCGCGCCGGACCAGCTCTTCGGCGCCCTCGGCTCCGCCGCGTCCACCATCACCCCGCGCGAGGACGGTGCCTTCGTTGTCGTCGGACCCGACGCGCAGCGCATCGGTGACGTCGCCGCCCAGGTCGGCGCGCCGATCCACGAGCTCACCCCGATGGGCGCCAGCCTCGAGGAGGCCTACATGGCGCTCACCCGCGACGACGTCGAGTACCGATCGGAGGGCGTCCGATGAGCGCCGTCACCATGCCCCGCTCCACGAGCCTCTCCTTCCCACGACTCGTGCGGAGCGAGTGGATCAAACTGCGCAGCATCCGGTCGACGGTCTGGTGCTACGCCATCGTCGTCGTCCTGACGCTCGCGATGGCGTACCTGCTCGGCGCTGTCGACACCGGCGTCCAGCGTGGTGCTCCGACCGCCGTGGCGAACGAGCTCATCGTGCAGGTCAGCGCCGCCAGCGTGTCGCTGACCGCGCTCGTCGTCGGGGTCCTCGGCGTGCTCATCATCACCGGGGAGTACGGCACCGGGCAGATCCGGTCCACCTTCACGGCGGATCCCAGGCGCACCGGCGTCGTGCTGGCCAAGGCGTTCGTCCTCGCGCTGACGACCTTCGTGGTCAGCGCCGTCGCCACCTGGATCGGCGTCGCGATCACCACCGCGCTGCAGGCCGGCCGGGACATCCGCCCCGACCTCGCCGATCCGGCGGTGTTCATGCCGATCCTCGGGTCGTCGGTCTACGTGACGCTCGTCGCGCTCCTGGCGTTCGGCATCGGGCTGCTCGTGAAGTCGAGCGCGGGCGGCATCGCCATCACGCTCGGCATCCTGCTCGTCCTGCCGACGATCGTGCAGATCATCGGCGGCCTGACCAACCAGCAGTGGATCATCGACGCCTCGCAGTTCCTGCCGTCCTCCGCGGGAGCGCAGCTGTACACGTTCGACTCGGGCGGGCAGCAGGGCGACGGCCTGCACCTGGGCGGCTGGGGCGGCTTCGGTGTCCTCGCGGGTGAGGTCGTCGTCGTCGGCGCGATCGCCCTCGCCGCGGCGCGCTCCCGCGACGTCTGACGGGTCAGCTGGGCGGCTGCTCGACTCGGCGGCCGCTCGGCCGGGCACGGTGTGCGCGCGTCGCGGGCCACTTCGGTTGACTGATCGTCATGGACGAACCGGTGCGGGCGTTGCCGCGGTGGGCCGAGGTCGGCAGCCTGGTCGTGGCGGTGCTCGCGATCGTGCTGGCGGTCGTGCTGCGGCTGGCGCCGACGGGCGACCCGCTGGACACCGTGCGCTTCGTCTTCCTGCTCGTCGGCCTCGCTGCCATGGTGACCGCACTGGTCGTGGGTCTGACCGCGATGGGCCGAGGTCGCTTCGGCGTCTCGCTCCCGGCGGGGTCGCGGGCGCTCGACCGCAGGACTCGACGGCGCGTCGGTGCAGCGGCGGCGGGCCGGATCGAACCGCCAGCCGGGAGCGAAGACCTCGTGCAGGTCACCGCGCGTCGCATCCTCGCGCAGGCGCGGACCTCGGTGTTCGTGTTCACGGGCGTGATCGTGCTGGAAGCTGCGAACGCGTCCGGTGACGAGCCGTGGCGCTGGCTCTTCGTGCTCGCCGCGATCATGTTCACGGTCGCGCTCGTCATGACGCTGCGGCAGCTCCGCGGCGCGGAGCGTGTGCTCGGACGGTCCCTCGGCGGCGCGACGGTCGCCGCGGACGAACGGCGCTAGCGGCGACCGAAGACCGCGGCGAGGGCCTCGCGGAAGCGCGACGGCCGCCGAGGAGCGAGCGGCACCGCACGCGTGTGATTCGGGAAGGCCAGGTCGTGCAGCATGTTCCGTTTCGACCCGTCCCAGTTCGCGAAGAGGTACGCCCCGCCGAACGACGTGAGGCTCCGGACCGGCGTGCGCTTCCAGTTCCGGGCGACGTAGTACCCGGAGTGGCCGGCGCTGATGTTGCGGATCACGGTGTCGACGTCGATGACGCTCGTGGTCGTGACGACGGCGGTGATGCCCGTGCGGTCGCGGGCGACGTACTCGATGCGGTGTTCGGACACGGGAAGCTCTTCGTGCTGGAGGGATCGGGGTGGGGACGCGGAACCGCCGTTGCTTCCGGAGGTCAAGGATACGTCGAGGACTCACAGGACGTCACGATCCGTGCACGATCTGTCCCGTTCCGCGCCGTCCGGACGATCGTCGAGAGCCCGAGCGGCACGCGCGACTCGGGGTGCGGCGCACACGTCTCGCGACGAGCGACACTGCTCATGCTCACGGCTGCGAGGAGTGTCGCTGACGCCGAGTCTCGTGCAGGAGCCACCCGCCCGGACCGTCAGCGGGTGCGCTCTCGGCGCAGGGAACGCAGCACGCGCATCAGGACGTCGAGCTTGACCTGCCCCGCCGTGTACGGACGGCCGAGCGCCGTGCGGGGGAGGAGCACGAGCACCCGGTCGTCCGTCCGGGTGGTGCGGAGCGCGACGTCGACCCGCTGTCCGCGGCGATCCTCGGTCACGAGGTCGATGTGGTCGACGTCGTCCCACGCCAGGTCGGACACGGGCCCGGCGCTGTCCGGCGTCCAGCCGTGCAGTCCGTGCCCGTCCACGGTCCAGATCGTCGGGGCGGGATCGCCGACCGGCTCGACGGGGAGGTGGAACCGGACCGGCCCGTGCTCTCGGATGCGCGCGAGCGTCCGGCGGTCCGACCGGCCGCGGGAGCGGGACCCGACGGCGATCCAGATGCCCCACGCCAGCAGGACGAGCGGGAGCAGGAGGAAGGACAGGCGGCGGTGGCCGCTCGTGAACCAGTCGAGGTGCGGGACCTCGAGCACCAGTGACCCGCCCCCGATCACGACCAGCAGGACCACCGCGACGATGAGTCCCCACCGTGGTGGTGCCACACCGTCCCGCAGCCGCTGCACCCACCGGTCGGCCTCGTACTCCACCCGGCCATCCTGCCCGCGTGCGCTGTGCGGTGGCCGCGCCTCGTGCCTCCGAGCTGATCTCCGTGCCGCGTCCGCCGCAACCCGCCGTTGCGGCGCCACAACGGCACGCTGCTGGCGACGGTGCGTGCACACGACCATGCTGGGACGGTGCCACCGACCCTCACCACCGTCCGCCCCGCCCTGCCCGGCGTCGTCGTCGCCGTCGTGATCGGCATCGTCGCGACCGTCGTCGCCACCCTCGTGCCCGTCGTCGGCGGACCGGTGCCGGCGGTCGTGCTCGGCGCACTCGTCGGCTGGCTCGTCCGCCGACGGTCCGACGGTGCGCTCGGCCCCCTGGCTCCCGGGGTGAAGTTCGCGTCGAGCCGGGTGTTGCAGGCCGCTGTGGTCCTGCTCGGTGCGCAGCTCTCGATCGGGGCGGTCCTGCGCATCGGCGCCGAGACGCTGCCGGTGATGCTCACGACCCTCGTCGTGTGCCTCGTCGGGGCGTGGCTGATCGGCCGCGCGCTCAGGGTGTCGTCGACCCTTCGGACGCTGATCGGCGTCGGCACCGGGATCTGTGGTGCCTCCGCGATCGCCGCGGTCACCCCGGTCATCGGCGCCGTCGGAGCAGACGTCGCCTACGCGATGTCGACGATCTTCCTCTGCAACATCGCCGCCGTCTTCCTGTTCCCCCTGCTCGGACACGCGCTGGGCCTGTCGCAGCACGCCTTCGGCGTCTTCGCCGGCACCGCAGTCAACGACACCTCGTCGGTGGTCGCGACCGCCACGGTCTACGGTCGCCAGGCGACCGACACTGCTGTCGTCGTGAAGCTCGTCCGGACGCTCATGATCATCCCGATCGTGGTCGGACTGGCCGGCCTGGAGGCGCGGCGCACTGCCCGCGAGCAACTCGCGTCCGGCGACGGCACCGGTCGCGCCGGGGGCGTCACCGTGTTCCGGTTGGTGCCGTGGTTCCTCATCGGGTTCCTCGTGGTCGTGCTGCTCCGGACCGTCGGGGTGCTGCCCGCGGCTGCCGCCCCGGGGTTCGCGACCGTGGCCACGTTCCTCATCACCGTGGCGCTCGCCGCGATCGGGGTGTCGACGGACTTCGGCGCGCTCCGTCGGGCGGGGTTCCGCCCGATGCTGCTCGGCATCGTGCTGTGGGCGCTCGTGGCGGGGACGAGCCTCGGGGTGCAGGCGGCGTTCGGGATGCTCTGACCGCGAGGGGACGGTCGTGGACGTCGAGATCTCGGCCGCTGCGTTCCAGCGGGCCTTCCGTGAGCTGGACGATCGTGAGCCGATGGTGCTGCCGGACGGCGACGCACTGCGACGTCATCCACCGTTTCGCAGCCGGGAAAGCAGGCGTGCGTTCGCTTCCTGCCATTCGTTCGTCCCCGTCTCCTCCCACGACTCCGCGAGTTCGCCGTCCGGCAGCGTGGCGACCTCGACCGCCCGCGCGGCTCGGTCCGCGAGCCGTCGGTTGGGCTTGCGCGCCCGGTGGACGAACCGCGCGATGCCCTCCGTGTAGGCGTCGGTCTGCGAGGGTCGACCGAGTCCGTGCGCGACGACCTCTGCCGCCGCGATGGCCGTGGCGGCGACGTCGGCGTCGAGCGGGAGCGGGCTCCGAGCCACGCGCTCGAAGGCCGCCTGGACGACCGTCCACCGCCTCTTGCCGTCGAGTTCCCCGACGAAGTCGGCCGCCGTGTCGTTCCCGACCGGCTCAGCGCTCCACGTTCCCACACCGCGAGGGTACGACGACCGGAGCGAGAGCTCGCCGACCCCGACTCAGTCCGACGACCGGGTCCGCGCGGCGAGCTCCACGAACGCCGCGGCTGTCGCTGACGGGGCCCGCCCGCCCCGCCAGACCGCGGTGAGCGGCCGGACGAGTCGTGCGTCAGCGATGCGGACCCGGACGAGCCGTCCGAGCGCCAGGTCGTCCCGCACCGCGAGCACCGACAACACCGCGGGACCCGCCCCGCGGACGACGGCCGCGCGGACCGCGGCCGTGCTCGCCACGACTTGCGCCGGGTCCGCGACGGCGTCGATGCCGTGCTCGTGAACGAGCGACTCGAACGAGGAGCGCGTACCCGATCCGTCCTCGCGGGTGACGAGCGGTGTCGCGGCGAGTTGCCGGATCGGCACGGCGGCACGGCTGGCGAAGGGGTGCCCTGGCGGGGCGACCAGGACGAGCTCGTCGTGCGCCACCACCCGCGTCCGGAGATCAGCGGGCACGTCGGTCGTCTCGACGAAGCCCAGGTCGACCTCGCCTGCTCGGACGCGCGCGACGACCTCGACCGAGTTCATCGCGGAGAGTTCCACGCGGGCGACGCCGGTCGTCGCGGCCTCGACGATCCACGCCGGGGCCAGGTGTTCGGCGATCGTCAGGGACGCCGCGATGCGGACCCGGTGAGCAGCGGGTGCACGGAGGTCCGCGACCCGCTCGTCGAACAGGTTCGCCGCCGCGAGCACCTCAGCTGACCACGCGGCGACCGACCGGCCGGCCTCGGTCGGCTCGACCCCGGTCGAGGTCCGATCGAACAGCCGCAATCCCAGCGCGTCCTCGATCCGTCGGAGCCGTGCGGAGACCGCCTGCGGACTGGTTCCGAGCGTTGCCGCTGCCCGGGCGATGCTGCCACCGGCGTGCACGGCGACGACGACCTGCAGGGCGTCGAGTTCGGTGCGGGCCACGGGTCGACCCTACTTCCGGCGGTGAGCGGGACGATCGGAGCAGCTCGCGTCACGGTCTCGTGACAGCCCGGACCGCACACGGTCGCGGCGCCAGCCACGGAGGCGCTGGCGCACGAGCACGGCCGCCACGGCCCTGCGACAGACGGTCCCTACCGTCCGTGGTGTCCCGAAGGGCGAACGACCCGGCGGACGGAAGGGAACGAGCACCATGAAGCTCTCCACCAGCGCACTCCTCGCATCGGCGGCGGCGGTCGCCGTCCTGGGCGGGGTCGTCACCACGGCCTCCGCGCAGGCCGCGTCGACGCAGGACACCACGGCGCACACCGCCGCTGCGCGCGTCCTCGCGGCGCACGCCGCCCAGCCGCCCAAGCCCGGTCGCCAGGACCACTACCGCTCGACGGACTCGGTGCGGGGACTCACGCGTGCTGTGTACCGCGCGAGCCACCCCGGCCTCGAGATCTGCAGCGGCGACTTCGCGTCACTCGTGACCGCCGTCGGCGACCTGCGCGGCGACGGCCACACGTCCTGGCTCGTCGACACGACCTGCGCCGGGGCGACCGGGAGCACCCCGGACGAGGTGGCGCTCTACGAGTCGACCGGCCGCGGCACCGCGCGGTCCGCCGTCCTCTCGGCCGCGACGGCGACGCCACGGACGAGCGCGTACCCGTACACCTGGGGCGCGCACACCGTCGTCCTGGCCTACCGCGGAGACTCGCAGTACCGACTCGTGCGACTGACGCCGAACGCGGTCGACCGCGGCCCGATCGTCGCGTTCCACTGACGCGGACAGCGTCACAGCAGTCGCCGACGGGAGGGCCGGAGCACGTGAGCAGACCTGCTCACGTGCTCCGGGCCTCCCGTCCGTCTCGAGGCCGCAGCCGCGCCCCGTCAGACGACCCGCGAGTCGATCACGGCCCGGTCGCCCCGGTACCGCGAGAACCCGTGCACCGACCGGCGTGCCGTCGGCCGTGCACATGAGCCGCTCGATGTCGAACGACCCCTGACGCGGTCCTAGTCGCAGATCCGGTGGTAGATGTACGCCGTGCAGATCTGCGTCTTCTTGTCGCAGCCCTTCTTGGTGTAGGTCTCGGTCCACGAATGGCACACGAGCGGCCCGGCGTGGGCCGGAGCCGCAGCCGCAGGCAAGACGAGTCCCGCCCCTGCCAGTGCCACGACCAGCCCCATTCCTGCCAGCGCTCGCTTGACGTTGTTCATTGCATTTCCCCCTGGTGTCGAATACCGCTTGGCCTTTCATCGTAGACGTCACGCGGGCTCCACTCCGCAACGGACGACGGTGGCCGATCGACGGGGGTGTTCATCCTGGAGGATGACCCGGGCTGCTGTTGCAGGCTGCAATACTCACCCTCACGTTCGCTCCACAACCCACATTCCGAAGCGCTGTGGACGATTGTGCGGAGGGTTTTGCTGGGGGTTCTCCGTCCGGAGAACACGATGCTGTCGGGCGCTTCGTGCGGGGGGCGGACGGTGCATGCTGTTCGGATCACAGGAAAGAGACGTTCGATGAAGAAGAAGATCGCGGCGGTGCTCGCTGGTATCGCGCTCATTGCCGGCGGGGTGATGGTCGGTGCGTCGCCGGCTTCGGCGAAGGAATGCGCCTACGAAAAGGGTGCTGAATGCACCGGCTGGTACCCGAACGTCAACACGTGCAAGGGGATCGCCTACCGTGGCACCTTCCAGCAGATGCGTGCGTGCGAGGCCTGGGCGGGTTGGGGTTCGCACGGCTGAGCCACACCTGGGCTGCATCGGACCGGAGGCCCGGATCACGTGAGCAGACCTGCTCACGTGATCCGGGCCTCCAGTCCGTCAGTCTCGCGGCGCAGCCGCGCCCCGTCAGACGACCCGCGAGTCGATCACCGCCCGGTCACCCCGGTACCGCGAGAACCCGTACTCGACCGGCGTGCCGTCGGCCGTGCACATGAGCCGCTCGATGTGGAAGATCGCCTGCCCGGGGTCGATGTCGAGCAGATCGGCGGTCCACTGGTCGGCGTTCACCGTGCTGAGCAGGAGCCGACGGGCGACCGGACGCTCACCACTGCGTCGGACGAGCACGTCCGGCACGTACTCCGTCAGCGGCTCGGACACCAGGTCCGGGAAGCGCTCCTGCGGCACCCAGCTCGTCCGGACCCGGCTCGGCTCCCCGTCGAACGAGATGAGGCTCTCGACGAAGTACGCCGCGTCACCGTCCATCTCGAGGTTGCGCCGCACCGTCTCCGGTGCCGGCACGAGCTGCACGCAGAGGTGCACGATGCTCAGTCGCGGTGAGTCGAAGATGCTCCCGCCGGCGGTCTCCCCGTAGATCGTCACCTCGTCGGTCGTGCGCGCGAGGCTCACCGACGCGACCGGGCGGACACCGAACGTGCCGGACCGCGGTGCGCGGGTGATGAGCCGCTGCTCCTTGAGCAGGGTGAGCGCCGCGCGGAGGACGTTCCGCGTCGTCCCGTAGAGGTCGAGCAGCTCCCACTCGTAGGGGAGCGGCCCGGCGAAGCGCCCGGCGACGATGTCGGCGCGGATGAGGTCCGAGACCTGCCGTGCGGCGTCGGAGCGGCGGTTGAAGCCGATCCAGTGGCCGGGCTGGACGTCACCGACGCCCATGTCGGTCCACGGCGGGGTCGGTCGGCGCACCAAGTCGTCGCGGTCGCGCTCGTCGAGCGCGAACTCGGGGTCGGGCACGGTGTCGGTCACGAGGCCACCCCCACTGTTGCGATGTCCCCGGTCCAACCGGCCCAGCGCAGGAACTCCCGCGCGAGCCGGACCGCGTAGTCCGGGTCCTGGATGTCGAGCGAGACGAACACCCGCCGGTAGAACGTCGGCCCGCCGAGCAGGTCGACGGCGATGCCGAGGTCCACGTCGGAACGGAGCACCCCCGCGTCCATCGCCCGCTGGAGCATCGCGTTCACCCGCACTCGGCGGTCGAGGTGCCACGCGGCGACGGCCTCCGCGACCCGCGGCTCGTGGGCGGCGAGCTCGACGATGATCGGCAGCGCCCGCCCGACCGGTGTCGCGACGAGCGCGTGCACCCAGCCCCGGGTGAGTCCGAGCACCCCTTCGTCGATCGGCGCGTCCAGCACGGTCGGGATCGACTCCTCCATCAGCCGGATGACGGTGTCGGTCAGCAGGAGGTCCTTGCTCGACCACCGGCGGTAGATCGTCGCCGCGCCGACCCCGGCGGCGTCCGCGATGGCCCGCACGGTGACGTCGCCGGGGCCGCCGGCGGCGAGGATCGCCGTGCACGCGGCGTGGACGGCCTCGTCGACACCGGTGTCCCGTGGTCGGCCGCGGGGCGTGGTCGGGGCGACGGCGGTCACGCGGCGCTCCAGTGCTCGAGCACGCAGGCCATCGGCCACACCTCACCGATCTTCGCGCCGATGTCGAACAGGTTCGCTTCGTGCACGCTCGGCAGCCGGTCGCCGACGGCCTCGCGCACCACGATCGGGACGAACCCGTGCTGCATCGCGTCGGTGGCCGTCGCACGCACGCACCCGCTCGTGGAGAGTCCCGCGATGAACAGCGTGTCGACACCGCGCGCGACGAGGTCCGCCGCGAGCGAGGTCCCGAAGAACGCACTCGGGTACTGCTTCGGGACGAGTGTGTCGCCCGGCTCCGGTGCGAGCCCGTCGATGAACGCCCCGGTCGGCGCACCCGGCAGGTACGCCGCCAGCGCGGGCACCTTGCGGAAGAACACCCCGGCGTTCGACCCGTCGGCCGACAGCGCCATCGTCGTCACCGCGACGTGCACGCCCGCGGTCCGCGCCGCCGCGGTGAGCTCGCGCATGCGCTCGACCGGTTCCTCGACCCCCGCGTACAGCCCACAGGTGGGGTCGACGTAGGCGGTCACCGGGTCGACGACGACGAGCGCCGCCCGCCGTCCGGGTTCCAGCGCACCGGTGTACCCGGCCGCCGCGTAGTCCTCGTGGTCGTCGGTCATGCGGTCCTGCTCCCGTCGTGTGGTCTGGTGGGGTCTGCCTGGAGGCCCGGGTCGGGCCCGCCGTGTCGGCCGGCTGACCGGCGCGTGGTCGCGGCTGCCGTGACCATCCGTGCCGGTCCCGGCGGCGTCGTGGTCATCCGGACGCCCCCGCCTCGGGGACCGGGCCCGTCGTCTCGGGCCGCACCGGAGCCTCCCGGTCTGGCGGGCCGAACGGGCCGAACGCGACGATGAGCGCACCGAGGACGGCGCAGCCGGCGAACGTGAGCGCCGCGGCCCGGACACCGTCGACGAAGGCCTGGACGTCGCTCGGCGACAGCGCGAGCAGGCTGCCGTCGTAGGCGGCGGCCTGCTGCGCCGCCGACAGTCCGCTCGTCGCGATGGCGAGCCCGAGCGCGGTGGAGAACAGGAAGCCGGCGTTCTGCAGCGCCGAGCGGATCGCGTTCGCGATCCCCCGGCGGTGCACCGGCACCCGGACCATCAGCGCCGACGTGCTCGGTGTCATGAACACACCGGTGCCGACGCCGACTGCCCCGAGCCCGACCGCGGTCACCGCGTAGGCACCGTCGTCGGCGAGCGAACCAGCGAGCACCGCAGCACCGAGCGCGATGAGGAGCATGCCGATCGTGGAGAGCGTGCGGGCGGGCACCCGTCGGGCGAGGACCCCGGCGCTCGCCGCGGCGACGGTCGTGCCGATCGGTGTCGGCAGCACCCAGAGAGCGGCCTCGACCGCGTCCTTGCCGGAGACCGCCTGGAACGTCAGGGACGAGAGGAGCACGAGCGCGTAGCTCGAGAGGGCACAGAGCCCGGCGGCCGAGAACAGCGTGATCGTCGCACGATCGCGGAAGATCGCGGGGTCGACGAGGGGGTGCGCGACCCGGCGTTGCGTGCGGACGAACAGCCAACCGATCAGGAGGGCGCTCGCGCCGGTCGCGATCGTTCCGGGGCTGCTCCACCCCGACGATCCGCCGATCGACACCGCGCCCACGAGCAGTCCGACGGTCGCGATCGACAGCACGGCACCGGGAACGTCGAACCGCTCCCCGGATCGACTGCGGGTTGCCCGGGGGATCAACCGGACGGACCACAGCAGTCCGGCGACCGAGACAGGCACGCCGAGCAGGAAGATCCAGCGCCACCCGAGCGACTCGGCGACGAGCCCGCCGACGATCGGTCCGACGACCTGCCCGACGGCGGCGACCGTCGCGTTGACACCGAGGCCGAGCGACAGGATCGACTCGGGGAAGACGTCGGTGAGCAGGGCCGTGGTGTTCGTCACGATCGCCGCGGCCCCCACGCCCTGGACGAGGCGTGCGGTGATGAGGAGGGTCGCGTCGGGCGCGAAGCCACACGCGAGTGAGGCGACGAGGAACACGAGGATCCCGGCGAGGTACAGCCGACGCCGACCGACCAGGTCGGCGATGCGGCCGAACACGAGGATCAGGGTCGTGGTGGTGAGCATGTAGCTGAGCAGGACCCAGCTGGACTGGAGGGCGCTCGCGTCGAGGTCGGCGCTGACGTCGGGGAGCGCGACGAGCAGGGCACTGGAGGAGATGAAGACGAGGACGACGCTGAGACTCGACGCGCAGAGCACCTGCCAGGCGCGTCGGCGGGCAGCGCCCTCGTCGGTGGTGCGGCTACGGATGGGACGGCCCTCCCGAGGCGGACGCCGGCGGCACCCGGAGGTGGTGGTCGGTGACGCGCTGGAACGCGACCGCCGCGGAGAGCACGGTGCCGTCCGCCCACGGCCGGCCGACGAGCTGCACCCCGACGGGCAGTCCGTCGGGCGCCGTCCCGGCAGGCATCATGAGGGCGGGGAACCCGACGTAGTCGAACAGGCGGGTGTTGCGCGGGACCACCTCGTGCAGGTTGAACCGTTCCCCGTCGACCGACATCGTCAGGTCGTCGAGCCGGGGTGCCGTCGCCCCGATCCCGGGGGTGAGGACGACGTCGACGCCGGCCTCGTCCATCCGCGCGAGCATCGCCGCCTGCACGAGCGGCCGCCGCCGGAGCGCGCGGAGGTAGTCGGCGGCGGTCGGCGTGAACGAGACGTCGAAGCGGGCACGGGTGCCGTCGTCGAAGAGCTCGGCGGTCGGGGCGTTCGCCTCCTGGTTCGCGGCGAGCTCGCCGTAGAACACCGTCCAGCACTCGGAGTCGACGGCCTCGAGGTCGTCGAACTCGATCGGCACGACGTCGGCACCGAGCGCACGGAACCGGTCGAGCGCGTCCGCGTGGGCGTCGAGCACGGCGGCGTCCACCCGCTCGGTGAACCACGTCCGGGGGACGCCGATGCGCATCCCGACGATCTGGTCCGGCTCCGCCGTGAGGTCCGGAACGGTCGGGTGCGACGTCGGGTCCCGGTCGTCGCCGCCCGCGATGACGTCGAGCACGAGCGCGAGGTCCTCGGCGGTGCGGGCCATCGGTCCGACGTGGTCGAGGGTCCAGGACAGGCTCGTGACGCCGGTGCGCGGGACGAGTCCGTACGTGGGCTTGATGCCGGTCGTGCCGCAGAGCGCCGACGGGACGCGGATCGAACCGCCCGTGTCCGTGCCGAGCGCGAGCGGCACGATGCGGGCGGCCAGTGCCGAGCCCGAGCCGGTGGACGAGCCACCCGTCCAGCGCTCGGCGTCCCACGGGTTCCGGACCGCACCGTACCGGGCGTTGTGCGGGCCGCCGCACGCGAACTCGGTGGTGGCGGCCATGAACACGGGGATCGCCCCGGCCGCGCGCAGTCGTGCGACGACGGTGGCGTCGGTCGGGGCCACACGGTCGCCGGTCTGCAGCGAGCCGCTCGTGACGACGGTGCCCGCGACGTCGACGATGTCCTTCACGGCGAAGGGGACGCCCTCGAGCGACCGCGCCGAACCGTCCGCCCACCGCCGGGTGGACTCGGCCGCTGCCGAGCGGGCACCGTCCACGAGGCGGAGGACCGCGTCGGACCAGACGGCGTCGGCCGTCCAGAGGGGTTCGAGGGCCGCGAGGACCGCGGTGGGGGTGGTGGCGCCCTCGGCGAAGGCAGCGAGGAGGTCGGTGACCGAGGCGCCGGCGGGATCGGCGGCGACGCGGGCCGTGTCGGTGGTGCCCACGCCCCGCGCGGACCGGTCGGTCCCGGCTGGGCGCGCGGTCCCGTCGGCCCCGGCCCGGCTCGTCGTCGCACCGAGGAGGCGGGCGAACAGCGTGTGACTGTGCCCGGGCTCCGCGGCGAGGGTGTTCGGCGACGCGGGGAGGGGATCTGCCCGACTCGCCGCCAGCGCCCGGTCGAGCTCCGGGGCGATCGTGCCCCGGACGACCGCGAAGACGTCCGTCGCCTCGGTCACGGCGCTCACACCGGCACCGCCTGCGCTGCGGTCTCCTGTGCGGCCCGCTCGTGTGCGTCGGCCAGGTACCGGAAGACGCCCGGCTGCCGGTCGCGGCCGAGCGGGAAGTCCCGTCGTGCCGCGGCGACCTCGGCGACGTCGACCGTGGCGCGGATGACCGGACCGGCCTCGTGGGCAGGGGCGGAGACGACGAGCGCACCCCGCGGGGTCACGACGGAGGACCGGCCGAAGTAGCTGACGGTCTTGCCGTCGAGCGTCTCCTGACCGCCCCGGTTCGGCGCGACGACCCACGTCTGCGTCTCCATCGCCCGCACCTGCAGCTCCTGTGTGAACAGCGTCTCGCGGAAGCCCATCGAGGACACGAAGACCAGCATCACCTCGGCTCCGGCCGCACGGGCGGCGAGCCAGTACTCCGGGAAGCTCCGGTCGTAGCAGATGAGCATGCCGAAGCGGGTGCCGAGCGCGTCGAACACGACCGGGCCGGAACCGGGGGCGAAGTAGTGCTTCTCGTCGACGTCGGACAGGTCGTCCTTCGGGATCGAGGTCTTGCGGTACGTCGACACCTGGTCGCCGTGCACGTCGGTGCCCTGCACCACCGTGCCGTCGGCGTCGATGAGGACGGCGCTGTTGTACTGCGCGTCACCGGCGTCCTCGTACAGCCCGAACGCGACCGCGGTCCGGAGTCGCCGGGCGGCCTCCGCGAACCGGGCCGTCGCGGGCCCGGGGACGGGCTGCGCCCAGGCCTTGCGGCTGTCGTTCACCACACCGCAGAAGTACGGCGTGGTCGCGAGCTCGGGGAAGACGACCAGGTCGGCACCCTCCGCCGCCTGCTCGAACCGCGCGATGAGCTCGTCGAGCGCGGCGTCGGCGTCCGCGGGGGTCTCGCCCGACTGCACGACCGCGACCTCGATGACCGGGCTGTTCGTCGCGGCCGTCATGCCGTGACCGCGCTCGGGGCGACCGACTCGACGCCCTCGCGGGTGCGCATGAGCGGCTGGATGCGGGTGCCGAACTCGTCCATGCCCTGCAGGAAGTCGTCGAAGACCAGCATGATGCCCTTCGTCCCCTCGACGTCGGCGGCCTCGTCGAGCATCGCGGCGACGTGCTCGTACGACCCGACGAGCGTTCCCATGTTCATGTTCACGGCGCCCTCCGGCAGCGAGATGCGCTTGGCGGTGTTGCCGTCCTCGCCGTTCGTGTCGGTGAGTGCCTGTCCGGTCATCCACGCGATGGCCTCGACGTCCACGCCGTCGCTGTAGCGCTGCCACTTCTCCTGCGCGGCCTCGTCGGTCTCGGCGGCGATGACCATGAACAGCACGTACGAGCCGACGTCGCGTCCGGTCTTCGCTCGGGCCTCGAGGAGCGCCTTGTTCTGTTCGGCGTACGCGGTCGGGGTGTTCACGCCGACGCCCATCGAGAAGTTGTAGTCCGAGTACTCCGCGGCGAAGGCCATGCCCTGTGACGACTGTCCGGCGGAGACGATCGGGATGTGGGCGGACGGCTTCGGGAGCATCCGGCAGTCGTCCATCTGGAAGTACTCGCCCTGGAAGTTGCTGACGCCGTCCTCCCAGAGCTCCTTCATGACCTGCATGTACTCGGTCTGGTAGGCGTAGCGGCGCTTGAAGTGCACCTCGTCGCCCGGCCACAGCCCCATCTGGTCGTACTCGGCCTTCTGCCACCCGGCGACGAGGTTCAGCCCGAAGCGGCCGTGCGAGATCGAGTCGACGGTCGCGGCCATGCGCGCGGCGATCGCCGGCGGGATGGTCAGCACCGCGGTGGTCGCGAACAGCCGGATGCGCTCGGTCCGTGCGGCGAGCCCGGCCATCAGGGTGAACGACTCCAGGTTCTCGTCCCAGAACCCACTCGGACCGCCGAACCCGCGGAGCTTGATCATCGACAGGGCGAAGTCGAAGCCGTACGCCTCCGCCTTCTGCACGATCTCGAGGTTGAGGTCGAACGACGGCTTGTACTGCGGCGACGTGGTGGAGATGAGCCAGCCGTTGCTGCCGATCGGGATGAAGACTCCGATGTCCATGGGGGACTCGCTTTCTGTGTGTGGTGGAGGGTCAGGACTGCTTCGCGGCGGCCTTGGCTGCGCTCGCGACGGCGTGGCGGCGGATCGTCTGGGACACGGCGACGGCCACGATGAGCGCGCCGCCGTAGAAGAGCTGCTGCACGAAGTTGTCGGCGCCGAGCATCTGGAGGCCGACGACGCCGGAGAACAGGAAGTAGACGGCGATGAACGTGCCGATCGCGTTGAACCGGCCGGGGATGATCGCGGTCGCGCCGAGGTAGCAGGCGGCGAACGCGGGGAGCAGGAACGACTGGCCGCTGGACGGGTCCGCCCCGCCGAGCGTGCCGGCGTAGACGACCCCGGCGACCGCGGCGGTGAACCCCGCGCCGACGAACGCCCCGACCCGGAGACGGCGGACGTTGAGGCCCGAGAGCTCGGCGACGGCACGGCCGGTCCCGACGAAGAGCAGGCGTCGCCCGACGGGCGTGGCGCTCAGGACGACGAGCACGACGATGGTCGCGACGAGGCCGTACACGAACGCGAGCGGCAGGCCCGCGAGCCCGCGCCAGCCGACGGTGGCGTTCACGAGCGCGGCGTCGATGCCCGTGACCGACGAGGACGCGCTCATCCACTGGATGATCCCGATCATGAACGTCGACGTGCCGAGCGTCACGATGAACGAGTCGATCCGGAAGGCGACCGTCAGCAGGCCGTTGACGAGTCCGACCACGACGCCGATGACGAGCCCGACGACGATGGCCGGGAGCAGCGGGACGTCCATCTTCGCGTTGAGGACGGCGATCGTCATCGCCGAGAGCGACATCGTGGACGCACCCGACAGGTCGAACTCGCCGGCGGTCAGGGGGAACAGGAAGCCCAGCGCGAGGATGAGCAGCACCGACTGCGACCCGAGGATGTTCTGCAGGTTGCCGAGCGTCGGGTAGGTGTCGGGGAGCGCCACGCTGAACGCGATGACGATGACGAGCCAGGCGCCGAGCAGCGCGTACCGCTCGGTGTGCCCCCACGAGAAGCGCGGGCGTGCTGGACGGATGACGGAGGTCTCGAGGGCCGGTTCGGCGGTGGTGGACATCAGGCGTTCTCCTTGACGGGGGAGGAGTCGGGGGTGGGGGTCGTCGCGGGGTCGACGAGGCTGGCGACGACCGCCGCGGCGATCACGTCACGGTCGATGCGGTCGCCCGTGAGCACGTCGTGGACACGGCCGTGGGCGAGCACGACGACCCGGTCGCACATCTGGGCGAGCTGGTCGTAGTCGGTCGAGGCGCAGACGATCGGGACGCCCTGCTCGGCGGTCTTCCGGAGCATCGCGAAGATCGCGGCGCGGGCACCGACGTCGATGCCCTGCGTCGGCTCCTGCAGCAGCACGAGCCGGGGGTCGTCCTGCATCCACTTGGCGAGGACGGCCTTCTGCTGGTTGCCGCCGGACAGCGTGCCGAAGAGAGCAGCGGGGTCGGCGGGGCGGACGTCCCAGTCGCGGACGAGGCCCTCGACGTGCGAGCGCTCGCGTGCCGGGGAGAGGCCGAGCAGCCCGCGGAGCTTCCCGAGGACGGGGAGCGTCACGTTCTGCTCGACGGACAGGGTCAGCGCGCCGCCCTCCCGCTTGCGGTCGGCCGGGACGTAGACGACACCGCGGGCGATCGAGGCGGCCGGGGTCGCGCGGGCGACGTCCGTGGTCGCGTCGTGCACGGTGAGCGACCCCGAGGCCGGCCGCGCCCCGTACAGTCCGGGCAGGACGTCCTCGACGCCGGAACCGGCGAGCCCGGTGACGCCGACGACCTCGCCGTCGGCGACGTCGAACGAGAGCTCGTCGACGACCCCGACCCGGAGGTCCCGGACCCGGACGACCGCGGCGCCCGGGGAGCCGGGACGCGGCCGGCGCGCGACCGGTGCCTCGAGGCCGCGACCCACGATGAGCGAGACGAGCTCGTCGGCGGTGGTGTCGGCGGTGTCGCGGTGCGCCTGCACCCGTCCTCCGCGGAGGACCGTCACCCGGTCGGCGTGCTCGAGGACCTTGGCCATGTCGTGCGAGACGAGGAGCGCCGAGGTGCGGCCGTCCGACACGAGGTCCTTCACGACGCGGAAGAGCAGGTCGGCGTCCTCCTTCGGCAGGAAGACGGTCGGTTCGTCGAGCACGATGAGGGTTCGTTGGTCCCCGAGCTCAGCGACGGCCCGGAGGATCGCCACGAGCGCCTTCT
Source organism: Curtobacterium phoenicis (assembly GCF_047238015.1). Lineage (NCBI taxonomy): Bacteria > Bacillati > Actinomycetota > Actinomycetes > Micrococcales > Microbacteriaceae > Curtobacterium > Curtobacterium phoenicis. Next base: position 3,353,928 of record NZ_JBDFLZ010000002.1, on the reverse strand, counting down.
GCGTGTCGGTGAGCTGCTCGATCCGGGCGCGGGGGTCGATGTCGACGCCGTACCGGGCGAAGAGCTCGGCCGCGGCGCGGTGCTCCGCACCCCACCGGACGAACGGCCCTCGTCCGGCGACGACGGTCGCGAGCCGGAGGTTCTCGGTGACTCCGAGCGACGGCACGAGCGCGAGGTCCTGGTGGACGAAACTGATGCCGACGCGGCGGAAGTACCCGGGAGGCACGGGCAGGGGCAGACGGCTGCCGCGGACCTCGATCGTCGCTCCGGGGTCCGGCGCGTACGTGCCGGACAGGATCTTGATCAGGGTCGACTTGCCGGAGCCGTTCTCGCCGAGCAGGGCGTGGACCTGCCCGGGCCGGACCTCGAGCTCGACGTCGTCGAGCGCGGTGAGTCCGCCGAACCGCTTGGTGAGTCCGCTGATGCGCAGGACCGGCGTGCTGTCCGCTCCGGTCCCGGGCACCGCGGCGGTCGCCGCGGAGCCGAGCCGTGCCTCCCGGGTGTCGGTCACTTCGCCGCGCCCCAGATCTTCTCGTACCCGGTCTTGTAGGCGTCGCCGTAGCCCTTGCTCGGTGCGGGCGGGGTGCCGGCCTCGTCGACGTTGTCCTTGGTGAAGACCTTGAGCGGCGTCTCCTCGTTGCCGTCCTCGATGATCGGGGTGTCGGTGAGGACGCGACCGGCCTGGTCGATCGTGGCGTAGGCGAGCCACTCCATGTTCTCGCCGATGTCCATCGTCATGACGTTCCCCTGCTGCAGGATCTTCATGACCGCGGGCGTGCCGTTGTACGACGACGTGTGCACCTGCCCGGTCTTGCCGGCCGCAGTGACCCCCGCCTCGACGAACAGCGCCATCGAGTCGTAGATCGGCAGGACGTAGTCGAGGTTCGGGTCCGACTGGATCGCTGACTGCACCGTGGACGAGATCTTCGTGGCCCAGTCGGCGACCGGCACGTTCGTCACCTTGACCTTGCAGCCGGAGCAGTACTGGTCGAACTCCTCCTGCATCGCCTTGACGATCCCGTCGGACGGCGGGACCTCGGACGAGGTGATGATGAGGACGTCGCCCTTGCCCTCGGTCTCCTTGATCGCCCAGTCGGCGTTGAGCTTCGCGGCCTCGTGGAACGGCGCGGTGACCTGTGCGGCGACGAGCGGCTGGAGCTGCGACGGGAGCGACTCGCCGGTCTGGTACGTGTGGCTGATCAGCACCGGGATGCCGGCCGCCTTCGCCCGCTTGAGCGCCGGGACGATCAGTTCGCCGTTGACGCCCTGCGCGAGGACGATGATGTCGGCCTTCCGGCTGATCGCCTGGTCGATGCCTGCCGACTGCTCGGTCGGCGTGCCCTGGTTCGTGTACTCGATCCACTTCGCCCCGTACTGCTTCGCGAGCGCCTCGCCCGCCTCGTCGACGGAGACGATGAAGGGGACGGCGGAGGAGTTCGGGATGTTGAAGATGGTCTTGCCGGCGATCTTCGACAGGTCGAACGGCTTGCCCTCGAAGGTGAACTCCGGGTCGACGCTCGCGGCCTTGATCTGGCTGGTCGCGTGGGTCACGCCGGCCGAGTCGTCGGTGGATCCGGTGGACGCGGTGGACGTGGCGGAGCAGGCGGAGAGGACGAGGACGCCGCTGAGGGCGGCGGCGAGGATCGCGGGGCGGGCGAAGCGTGTTCGGGTCGGTGCGGGGGACGACATCGGTCGGTGACCTCCAGGACGTGGTGCGGCAACGGGTGGGGTGGGGAGCGGGTGCTGCGGGAACGACGAACACCCCGCGGCGCGGGGTGCCGCGACGACGTGCGTCGCGGGGAGAGGGTGCGGGTCACCGGGGGCGATGCGTCCGGTGACGGCGCCGCTCCGGTGGGGCTGATGCGAACGTAACGGACGGATCGGTCGTGCAGGGCGTCGCCCGGTAACGGTCCTGTCACGCGTTTGTTTCGCTCGTGTTAGGCCACTGGTGTCGTCCAGCTGGCGGGGCGTCCCGCCGTGCTCCGACGGGGATCCCGACATCGCCACCGATCCCCGCGGGCACGCCGATCCGCATGCCCGCGCGGCGGCGGTGACGAGGCGAAACACGATCGACGCACGACGGGACCGCAGCCGGAACACGACTCTCAGAAGTCCGACCGCCGCGACTGGCGCATTCCCCGGAGTGACCGGCACCGCGGCGCCCTGACCAGGGAGTTCCGTGCTGTGCCGGCGCAGCCGTCCTGGCGTAACCGATCCGATACGGAGCCGCCACGGCGGCGAAACGCGCCGGGAGTGGACTGCAGGCACACCGCACCCCGACCGCGAGGAGCACACCGATGATCACCACCGTCGTCGCCGGCAACCCCAAGCCGGCATCGCGGACGCTCGACGCCGCCAGGGTCGTCCTCGACCGACTCACGGGGAGCGCCCCCGACCACGTGGTCGACGTCGTCGAGCTCGGGCCGGGCCTGCTCGGGTGGGGGGACGCCGCGGTCGCCGAGGCCGTCCGGACCGTCGCAGCTTCCGACCTCGTCGTCGTCGCCTCGCCGACGTTCAAGGCGACCTACACCGGCGTGCTCAAGCTCTTCCTCGACCAGTTCGCCACGGGCGACGGTCTCGCGGGCGTCGTCGCGGTGCCGCTCATGCTCGGCGCCGGTCCGGCCCACGCGCTCGCGCCCGAGGTGTTCCTCAAGCCGGTCCTCGTCGAGCTCGGCGCGACGGTCCCGGCTCCCGCCCTGTACCTCAACGACAAGCACTACTCGGAACCCGCTGCGACGGACGACTGGACCGCGCGGTGGCGCGACGTCGTCATCGGTGCGGCCACACGCCTCCAGGAAGGAATCCGCTCATGATCAGCCCCTACTCGACCGAGGCTCCCGACCTGACCGCGCTCCGGCAGGCGTTCTCCGGCTTCCCGTGCGGCGTCGCGGCGCTCGCGGCGATCGTCGACGACGAGCCGACGGTCCTCGTCGCGTCGTCCTTCACCGTCGGCGTCTCGCAGGACCCGCCGCTCGTGATGTTCGCCGTCCAGCACTCGTCGTCGACCTGGCCCGTCCTCCGTGCCGCCGAGACCATCGGTGTGTCGGTCCTCGGGGAGGGGCACGCCCAGGTCACGCGCCAGCTGGCGTCGAAGGACAAGGCCGTGCGGTTCGTCGGTGTCGAGACGTCGGTGTCGGACACCGGTTCGGTGTTCCTGGAGGGCGCACCGATCTGGCTGGACTGCTCCGTCGAGCACACCTACCCCGCGGGCGACCACGACATCGTGGTGCTGCGGGTCCTCGGGCTCATGTCGGACTTCGCGCACAGCCCGCTCGTCTGGCACCGATCCGGTTTCGCGACGCTGAGCGCCTGAGCGCGGGAGCGCGTGAGCGCATCCGCAGGACGGCACGAGGCGCTCGACCGCGCTGTACCGACGGGAGGCCCGGATCACGTGAGCAGACCTGCTCACGTGATCCGGGCCTCCCGTCCGGTGCTCCTGCGGCGTCAGCCGCGGATCGCCTCCGACAGCTTCACGCGGCCGCCGGTGCGGAGCAGCGCGTTCTCGTAGATGCGCGCGCCGACGAGGATGACCACGACCACCGAGGCGACGAGCACCAGGAGCGACAGCAGCGGCTCCCACCACTCGGCCGAGCCGAGGAAGATCCGCATCGGCATGCCGATCGCCGCGCTGAACGGCACGTACGACATCACGCCGAGGACCGTCGGGTTCGAGTACGCGACGATGATGAGCACGTAGGGGATCATCACGAGCATCATCACCGGGGTGGTGACGCTGCCGACGTCCTCCTGCCGGGACACGAGCACCGCGGACGCCGCGAACAGCGACGCGATGAGGACGAACCCGATCGCGAAGAAGCCGACGAACCACAGCATGCTCGGGCCGAGCAGCGTGAACAGGTTGTCCTGGCCGGTCAGGGCGAGCGCGATCGTCGCCGCGATGGCCACCGCCACGATCTGCGCGAACGCCATGACGCTGTTGCCGAGCACCTTCCCGGCGAGCAGCGCACGGGCCGGGATCGCCGCCATCAGGATCTCGACGACGCGGGTCGACTTCTCCTCCACGACGCTCTGCGCGATCGACTGCCCGAACGTCACGGCCGAGGCGAAGAACACGACACCGAACGCCAGCGCGACGATGTACACCAGGCCCTCCGGCAGCGCGTCCGGGTCGAGGAGCTCCACCGTCGGGGAGACGCTGAGCGCCTGCACCACACCGGTCGGGGTCGAGTCGAGCGCCACGACCGAGAACCCGAGCGGGTCGTCGGACGGCACGATCGCGGCGTCGACGTCGCCGCTCCGGACGAGGCGCTCGGCCTCCGCGGTCGTCGCGGTCGGGGTGACCTCGAGACCGTCGGACGACGGCAGGCTGACGCCCTCCGCGACCGCCACCGGCGTCCTGTCGTCTGACGCCGCGTTGCCGACGACGCCGGCGACCACGATGGACGCGACGACCATGACGACGAGGATGAGCGCCGAGACGATGAACGCCTTGCTCCGGACACGCGCCTGGATCTCCCGGGCGCTGACGAGCCGGACCGCGGACACGAACGACGCGGACACGAACGAACCGTTCACCGGATGACCTCCCGGAAGACCTCGCTCAGCCGGGGGACCCGGGGAGCGAACGAACCGACGGTGCCGGACGACACCGCGCGCTGCAGGACGGACTGGGCGACCGCGTCGGACGCCTCGAACACGGCGTACCCGCCGTCGAACTCCCGGACGGTGACACCCGGTTCGTCGCGGAGCCAGGCGACGTCGCCGTCGACGAGGAGCTCCCACGCCGGCGGACCGGCCTGCCGCCGGAGGTCCTCCTGCGGACCAGCGGCCCGGATCCGACCGTCGGCGATCACGACGACGTCGTCGCACAGGCGCTCCACCACGTCGAGCTGGTGGCTCGAGAACAGCACCGGCACGCCCTGACCCGCCGCCTCGCGCAGGACGCCGAGCACGACGTCCACGGCCATCGGGTCGAGGCCCGAGAACGGCTCGTCGAGCACGAGCACCTCGGGGTCGTGCACCAGCGCCGCGGCGACCTGCACGCGCTGCTGGTTGCCGAGGGACAGCTTCTCGACCTCGTCCTCGGCGTGCTTCCCGAGCTCGAGCCGCTCCAGCAGCTGTCCGGTCCGGTCGGCGGCCTCGCGCTTCCCGACGCCGTGCAGCCTGGCCAGGTAGGTGATCTGCTCGGCGACGCGCATCTTCGGGTACAGACCGCGCTCCTCGGGCATGTACCCGAACCGCTTCCGGTCCGCCGGACCGATGGTCGTGCCGTCGATCGACACCGTCCCGGCATCGGGCTCGAGCACCCCGAGCAGGATCCGCATGGTGGTGGTCTTGCCGGCGCCGTTGCCGCCGACGAAGCCGGTGAGGCGTCCGCGGCCGACGTCGAACCCGACGTCGTCCAGGACCCGGCGCTCGCCGAAGCGCTTCGTCACGCCCTCGATGGTGAGCATCCCTGGTTCCCCTTCCGTCGGCGCACCTCGCCGACGTCTCGACGCTATTGGCCGGGAGGCACGGCGCGCCTCCGGCTGGCGGCGGGACTTCCCGGGGCGGTCGCCTCCGCCGTACGGGGGAGACGACGTCCAGGGGCGGGTACCGCCCGTGGGCGGCGGGGTCGTGCTCCGGGGAGACGTCGCGCGGGTGGAGGGCGCGTCCCAGCGATCCGGCGGCGTCCCTCGGTACGATGCGGCGACCGCGCTCCTGTCCGAGAGGGGTGCCGCCGCCGCGCACCGGGCGCGGCCCGCCCGCGTCCCGACCGGGCGCAGCACCGTCGAGGGGGAGCACGTGACCGAGCAGCAACAGCAGCCCGACACCGGGGGTCCGGCGCGTGCCGTCCAGCACGGACGCCTGGCTCCGCGCAGCCCGATCGGGTTCGCCGCCCGTGTCGTCGCGGTGGCAGCCGCGGTCGCCGTGGTCGGTGCGGGGTCGGTCGCCGCGATCGCCTCGTACCAGGTCATCAGCCAGGCGAAGCCGCCGGTGTCGCTCGCGATGCCCGGCACGACGGCGAAGGCCGCCCCCGAACTGACCGCCCAGTCCGGCGAGGTCAACATGCTCCTCGTCGCCACGGACACCCGAGACGGCCAGGGCGCCGGCTTCGACGACCCCGTCAGCCGTCGGGCGAGCTCCGGCGTCGGCAACAACGACACCACCCTGCTCGTGCACATCTCCGCGGACCACACGAACATGGCCGTCGTCAGCTTCCCCCGTGACCTCGTCATCCCGATCCCCGCGTGCACGAACGACAACGGTTCCGTCACCCCGGCCACCGACGCGGCGATGCTCAACACGGCGCTGTCACGCGGCGGCGAGAAGCACGGTCTCGGCTGTGTCGCGAAGACGATCGAGCAGCTGACCGGTCTGCAGATCCCCTACGCGGGGATGATCACCTTCGACGGTGTCGTCTCGATGGCGAACGCCGTCGGCGGCGTCGAGGTCTGCCTCGCGACCCCCATCGTGGACACCGACGTCTCCCCGGCCCTCGACCTGCCGGCCGGCAACCAGGAGCTCTCCGGGGCCGAGGCCGCGGCGTTCCTGCGGTCGCGGCACGGCGTCGGCGACCGGAGCGACCTCGGACGGATCAGCAACCAGCAGACGTTCATGTCCGCACTCGCCCGGCAGACGGTCTCCGCGGGGACGCTGACCAACCCCGCGCGCGTGCTGCGGCTGGCCGAGACCGCGGCGAAGCACATGACGCTGTCCGACACCCTCGCCGACCCCGCCACCCTCGCGCGGATGGCGCTCGCCGTGCAGAACGTCGGGCTCTCGCAGATGGTCTTCGTCCAGTACCCGGTCGCGGACGACCCGTCCGACACGAACCGGGTCATCGTTTCCGAGGACGCGGCGGCCCAGCTCAACGCGGTGCTCAAGGCGAACGAGCCGGTCGTGCTCGGCGCGGACAGCCTCGGTCGGTCGGCGGTGGTGGACCCGAAGGCGACGGCCTCGCCGTCCGCCGGCTCGGGGTCGGCCGGGTCCGGCTCGTCGTCGGCTGCCAGTTCGCCGTCGGCTGCCGGTTCGCCGTCGGGAGCTGCGTCGTCGAGCGTTGGCACCTCGGCCGGGGCGTCCGGTACGACGTCGGGACCGGCCGGGACGCCGAGCGCCACTCGGACCTCGGCGGCGCCGCTGCCGGACAACGTCTCCGGTCAGAGTGCCGCCACGGTCACCTGCGCCAAGCGGGACGACTAGCCCGCGACGCCGTGCTCGAACGCCCAGACGACGGCCTGGATGCGGTCGCGGAGGGCGAGCTTCTGCAGCACGTTCGACACGTGCGTCTTCACGGTGGCGTCGCCGACGAACAGCTCACGGGCGATCTCGGCGTTGCTCAGGCCCCGGGCGAGCAGTCGGAGGACCTCGGCCTCACGGTCGGTCAGACCCGCGCGTGCCAGAGCGGCCGTCGCGGCCGCGGTGCGGTCGACAGGCTCGGTCGGTGCGGGCGCGGCGGTGGCGCGGCTGATCACCCGGCGGGTGACGTCCGGCGCGAGCAGGGCGTCCCCGGCCGCGACCGTGCGCACGGCGTCGATCAACCGCTCGGGGGAGGCGTTCTTCAGCAGGAACCCGCTCGCTCCGGCCTCGAGCGCCTGGAAGAGCGCGTCGTCGTGGTCGAAGGTCGTGAGCACGAGCACCGCGGGTGGATCCTCGAGGGCGGCGATGCGGCGGGCTGCCTCGAGACCGTCGACCCCGGGCATCTGCACGTCGAGACACACCACGTCGGGCCGGAGCCGCGCGACCGCGTCGACGGCCTGGGCCCCGTCCGCCGCCTCGCCCACGACCCGGAAGCCCGGTTCGGACTCGAGGATCACCGTGAAGCCGGCCCGGACGAGGTCCTGGTCGTCCGCCAGCACGATGGTCAGGTCGTCGGCAGCCATGCCCGCACCAGGTACCCTCCCCGGGCCCGGGGCCCGATCTCGACGGTGCCACCGACGGCGGCGACACGCTCCCGCATCCCGACGTGACCGAGGCCGCTGCCGGTGGTGTCCCGGGTGCCGCCACGGCCGTCGTCGGTGACCTCGACCTCGACGGCCTCGGCGAGGTAGCGGAGCCGGACGTCCGCACGTGCACCGTGACCGGCGTGCTTGAGGACGTTCGTGACGGCCTCCTGCGCGACCCGGAAGGCCACCGCGGCGACCGTGGGCGGGACCGCACGTTCCTCACCGACGACGGACCAGTCGGCGGGGTGGCCCGCGGTCCGGGCGGCCTCGACGACCTCCGCGATCCGACCGATCCCCTCGGTGCTCGGTCCGGCGTCGGCGGTGCCGCCGGCGGTCCGTGCGTCCGTGCGGCCGCCGTCGTCGCCCGCGTCGTGCGAGCGCAGTGTGCCGAGCATCCGCCGGAGCTCCTCGACCGCGGTCCGGGCGCTGTCCTCGACCACCGTGAGCGACGCCGCCGCCTGCTCGGGGTCCCGGCCGAGCACGCGACGTGCCGCGCCGGCCTGCACACCCATCAGCGCGACGTGGTGGGCGACGACGTCGTGCAGCTCTCGCGCGATCCGGACCCGTTCGAGCGTGATCGCCTGCGCCGCCGACCGTTCGCGCTCCGCGGTCAGCTCGGCGGTGCGCAGGGCGAGCTCGTGCCGCGCCACTGCGCCGCTCCACGCCCGGTTGCCGGCGTACCAGGCAGCCCCGAAGTACACGACGTTGATGAGGACGTTGAGGAGCGAGTACGCGATGTACGGCGGGATGAGGGCGCCGCCGTCGTTCGGCAGCGAGGTCGGCACCGCCCACCCGAACACGATCGCGAGGAACAGCCACGCGAACATGCCGCCGATCACCACCCAGCGCACCGCCTCGGCGCGGACCCGGTCAGAGCACCAGGCGCCGACCGTGTAGATCGCGATGAACAGCGTGAAGTTGACGACGAAGAGCTCCGGTACGTGCAGGAGCGCCGTCCCGACGAAGGCGAGCGCGACGACCACGAGGACCGACATCGGGTAGCGCCGCCGGAACGCGATCGGCACGGTGTTCGCGAGCACCATGAGCGCGGACACCCACCACGCGGCCTGGTCGTCGTCGTACGCGCCCGACGCCCCGTACAGCGTCACCGTGGTGGCCATGCCGAGCGCCAGTGAGCCTGCGAGCACGGCGTCCTGCCGCAGCTCGGTCCGGCCCACCGGCAGTCGTGACCACTCGCCCGTCGTCGCCCCCATGCGTCCACGGTACCGAACCGCACCCCGTCGCCGGGAGGAGCGTGGGCGCCCCAGGGAACGCGCCCGCCGCGTCACACGCCGGGAACAGGCGGCAGTTCGAGGTCTGCCCTGCCCGGGGCCCGACGTCGCACGGTCCCCGCGACGGCGAGCAGGGTGACCACCGCTGCGAACAGGAACGTCAGCGCAGGACCGCCGACACCGAGCACGGCACCGAGCCCCGCCGCTCCGACCGCCTGACCGAGCACGAGCACGACGAACAGCACCGCGGTGCCGGCTGCCGAGCGCTCGGGTGCGATCTCGGTCGTCCACGCGATGAGTGCGCCGGTCCCGGCCGTGTACCCCCACCCGAAGACGGCCCCCGCCACGAGTGGCAGGACCCCGGCGCCCGGGAACGCCCCGAGCACGACGACCGCGCCGGCGGTGGCGAGCACGGTCACACGCCAGACGGTCAGGGCGCCGAGCGGTGCGGTCCACCGTGCCGTCACCGTGACCGCAGCCCCACCGAGCCCCACGGCCACCCACAGGAGCACCGAGGCCGTCGTCCCCGCTCCCGCGTCGACCAGCACCGACCGGCCGAAGGTCCACACGCTCGCGGTGCCCGTCCCGAAGAGGAGCGCGACGACCACCGGTCGGACGTGTGCACGCGACCAGGCACGGTCCGGCGTCACCCGCTGCTCCGGTGCGGGCCCCGCCGATCGTCCGACGGTGAGCAGGACTGCGGCGCCGACGACGACCGCGGCGATGCCCGACCACGCCCAGGCTGTCCGCCAGTCCGGCAGGAGGACGAGCGCGAGCACACCCGCGACCACCAGGCCCGGCCCGGTGCCTGCGTTGACCGCGGCCTGCAGCCGTGCGGCCCGGTGCTCGTCAGCCCGGTGGTCGTCGTCCCGGTGGTCGTCGACCCGTGACGTCCGCTCCCCGACGAGGCGCACGAGTGCGGGGGAGGCCAGCCCGGCGCTCGCGGAGCCCACGACCGCGGCGATCGCGAAGACGCCAGTGCCCGGGCTCGCCGCCATGCCGAGCGCACCGGTGGCCGCGGCCAGCGCAGCGGCGACCACGAGCGACCGCGCGTGCGCCCGGGCGAGCAGGAACCCGGCGAGCGCGCCGATGCAGTAGCACCCGGACGCGCCCGCCGACACCCACCCGGCTGCCGCAGCAGCAAGGTCGAGGTCGCGCTGCACGTCCGGCAGGAAGAGGCCGTACGCCAACCGGACGAGGCCGTAGGTCACCGCGATGAGCGCCGTACCGGAGACGGTGAAGGCGACGGTCCGTAACGAAAACGATCGTTTCACTTCTCTGAGCCTAGGCTGCTCCCATGGCGATGCGCACAGGAACCCGGCGCAGGCTCCTCGACGCCGCCGAGGAACTGTTCTTCACGCACGGCATCGCCGCCACCCCGGTCGACGCCGTCCTCGACCGAGCCGGCGTCTCCTCCGCCACGCTCTACCGCGAGTGGGGCAGCAAGGAGGCCCTCGTCGCCGCGGCCCTCGACCGCCGCCACGACGAGTGGACCGCCACGTGGGACCGTGCCGTCGCCGCAGCTCCGGACGACCGTTCCCGGCTCGACGCCGTGTTCGACGCACTCGACGCGTTCCGCTCGACCCCGACCGGCTCCCGCTGGTGTGCGTTCCTCGGCACCGCCGCCGAACTGGCCGACGCCCCCGAGGAGGTCCGCGCCGTGCTGTCCCGCGAGACCGACACCCTCCGAGACCGCCTCACCGCCGCCGCCGAGCCGCTCGTCGGAGCGTCCGATGCCCCCGCGCTCGCCGAGGACCTGTTGCTCGTCGTGTCCGGCGCCCTCGCGATGCGGCTCCGTGACGGGCGGACCGGCACGGCGACCGCGCGGGCCGTCGCCGACGCCGTCGTCCGGGCACACTGCGGGCAGCACCTGCACGACCTCACACGCGACTGACGGCTGAACGACGCTCACGTCCAGTCCGCCGGTCGCTACGCTCCGAACGTGCACCCGACCGCGTCCCGAGTCACCCGCCGAGCCCTCATCGCCGGGGGAGGTGTCGTCCTGGCGGCCGCAGCGGTCGCGGAGGCCGTGAACCTCCGTCTGCTGCCGGGCCGCTCGACCATGTACCGCGTGCTCGGGCTCGACGGGCAGCCCGGCCGGATCCCGGACGTCACGCCCGTCCCGACGACCTCCGGCTCGTTCGTGTCGAAGGCCCGCGGCGGCCGGACCGTCGGCTGGACGATCGCAGCGCCGGAGTCGTCCGGTCCGCTCCCGATCGCCGTCGCCCTGCACGGCTACGGCGGGTCGCACCGGACCTTCTTCGGCAACGGGCTCGGGTACGAGCGGTTCCTCGCGGAGCACCTCGCCCACGGCGGAGCGCCCTTCGCCGTGGCCGGGATCGACGGCGGCAACCGCTACTGGCACCGACGGGCGGACGGGGACGACCCCGGCGCGATGGTCCTCGACGAGTTCGTGCCGATGCTCGAGCAGCGCGGGTTCGACACCCGGCGCCTGGCGTTCACCGGCAACTCGATGGGCGGCTACGGCGCACTGCGCTTCGGCGGACTGCTCGGTCCCGGGAAGGTTCGGGCGGTCGCTGCACTCAGCCCCGCGCTCTGGACCAGCGCCGGCGACACCGCCCGGGGAGCGTTCGACGACGCCGAGGACTTCCGCGCGAACACCGTCCTCGGTCGGCAGCGCGAACTCGACGGTGTCCCGGTCCGGATCGACGTCGGCACCGGGGACGGCTTCGAACCTGCCGTCCGCACCTACGTCGAGGGCTTCACCACGAAGCCGTCGGGAGGCTTCGAGCCAGGCGCGCACGACGCCGCCTTCTGGCGGCGCATGGCCCCGGCGCAGATCGCGTTCCTCGCGCGGCACCTGCACGCCTGAGGCCGGTGTCGGACGGGAGGCCCGCCCCACGCCCGTCACGCGCCTCGCCCGACCCGTGCCCCTCCCCACCGGCACGGCCGGACCGCCGCTGGCGCGTCGCTCCGGAACCGGCGGCGTGGGCCCTGGCCGGTCCGCGTCAGCGGGACGCGACCAGGAGGTCGTCGACCGCAGCGACGACCGTCGCCACCTCGGTGCGCGTCGTGTAGTCCACGTGCACGTCCGCGAAGCGGACGACGCCGTCGGCGTCGATCAGGAAGACCGACGGGAACGGGATCGCTGCCGTCGCGTCCGCGTTGCTGTCCGCCACGTCGAACCCGAGCTGCGTGTGGGCGCCGCGAGCCGCGGCGCTGGGCTCGGTCACGATCCCGAACCGCCCGGCCAGGACGTTCTCGGGGTCGGTCAGCACCGGGAACGCGAGTTCGCCGTTCGCGATCGACTGCTCGGCGGCCTCCGGGGTCTGGGGCGACACCGCGACCAGTCGGACGCCGCGCTCCTCCAGCGCCGGCAGGAGCTCCTGCTGGTACGTGCGGAGCGTGATGTTGCAGTAGGGGCACCACGCGCCCCGGTAGAAGACGACGACGGTCGGGGCGGAGTCACGGGCCTCGGCGAACGAGGTGGTGTCGCCGGTCGGGGTGACGAGCGGTGCATCAGGGGCGGTGTCGCCCACGGCGACCACGCCCTCGGGGACGCCTGCGTCGCGGAGGTCCCGCTGTTCGCCGTCGAACACCGCGGAGAGCACCGGGCCGATCTGGGCGGTGAAGCCCTCGTTGAACGTCTCCACCTGGCGGGCGATGGTCTGGTCGGTCACGGTCGGGCTCCTCGCGTCGGGTGCCGGCTGCTGCGCCGGTGGATGGAGCGTAGGCACGAGGGGTGCGCCGTGGGGCGGGGCGCGTCACGCAGCGTCACGCAGCCGGCGCCGGTGCCGGGGTCGCCGCGGCGACCGCGTCCGTGGCCGATCCGGTGCAGGATCATCGGGCCGCGCGCCCCCGATCGGCCACGGCCCGTTCGGGACACATGGTCGTGCCACGCGTCCCGTCGTGCGGCAGCGGCGCACGACGCGTCAGGTCGCGTGACGGACACGGGCGACCCGTCAGATCGCCCGGAGGGAGGACACCGCGAGCTCGGCCAGCCGATGGTCGTTCGACTCCTCGTGTGCCGTCACCGTGACCACGGCGTCGCGGGACTGGTCCACGACGACGTACTGGCCGTACCGACCGTCGAGGCGCCATGCGTCGCCCGGGCCGTCCCAGACCGCGAGGCCGTAGCGCCGGAACGGACCGTCCGTCGACACTTCGACCCAGTCGGTGTGCATCGCGTCCACCCACTCGGCCGACACCAGCTGCTGCCCCTCGAAGGCGCCCCGGTCGCGGAGCAGCCGACCCACCCGGGCGAGCTCGGAGGTGCGGAGCTCGAGACCGCTCCCGCCCACGACGAAGCCGAGCGGGCAGCGGTGCCACTGCGGGTTGTCGATGCCCAGCGGGTCGAACAGCCGGGGGAGGAGCCAGTCGCGGACGTCGCCGACGACCTCCGCGAGCATGCGCATCGCGACGTAGGGGCTCGAGTCCGTGTACCGGAACCGCTCGCCCGTCCCGGTCGCGGGCAGGGCGAGCATCGTCGCGGCGAGGTCGTCACCCGGCACCGGCTCGTCGCCGAACCACGTGAAGTCGATGCCGCTCGTCATGGTGAGCAGTTGGCGGACCGTGACGCGATCGACGTCGTCGCCGAGCGGCAGGTCGGGCAGCAGCTCGGGGATCCGCGTGTCCAGGGTGAGCAGGCCCTCGTCGACCGCGATGCCGACCGCCAGCGCACAGACGCCCTTCGACACCGAGTACACGTTCTCGCGGTCGTCGCTCCGCCACCGGTGCGCGACCTCGTCGTCCCCGACGCGCACGTGCACGCCGTACGCGCCGAGCCCCTCCTCGTCGACGGCTGCGACGAACCGGGCGAGGGCAGCCGGTGCAGCGCTCACGCTCGACCGCGGTTCTGGCGACGGACGGCCTTCGGCGCGCGGCCGCCGAGGAACGAGCGCGCGGGGTCGACGAGGAACCCCTGCCGGAGGGCCTCGCGACCGACGAGCATCCGGAAGCCCATCTGGTCGCGGTTGCTCAGCGTGACCTCGGCGTCCACCGTCTGCTCATGCAGGGTGATCGGGGTGAGGATGACGATGCGCTCCTGGGTGTGGCCCGTGGAACTGCGGATCGTCCGGCGGTCGTGGATGTCGCACTCGACGGTGACCGCGTCGGCGTCGGTGTCCTGCCACGGGTGCACCGAGAAGCGGACCCGGTCGCCGGGGAGCTCCTCGAGGTCGAACGCGTGCAGCGCCGAGCTCCGCGCGCCGGTGTCGAGCTTGACCTTGATCCACGGCAGCGCGAGCCCCGGCAGGGCAGCCCACTCACGCCAACCTGCGATCGTCGGGGTGCGGCTCATGTGCCCATCCTGTCGCATGCTTGGATGGAGCGTCGCCGTCGATACCCCGAACACCCAGCGGAGCACCCACCGATGAAACTCGCCATCCTGTCGCGCGCCCCGCACGCGTACTCGACCCAGCGTCTCCGCGCCGCGGCGATCGACCGCGGGCACGACGTCAAGGTGCTGAACACGCTCCGGTTCGCGATCGACCTGACCGCCGACGAACCCGACCTGCTGTACCGCGGCAAGCTCCTGAGCGACTACGACGCGGTGCTGCCCCGGATCGGGAACTCGATCACGTACTACGGCACCGCGGTCGTGCGACAGTTCGAGCAGATGGACGTGTACACGCCGAACACGGCCACGGGGATCACGAACTCGCGCGACAAGCTCCGCGCGAACCAGATCCTGTCGCGGCACCACATCGGGATGCCGGCGACGACGTTCGTGAACAGCCGGGCAGACGTGCGCGGTGCGATCGACCGTGTCGGCGGAGCCCCGGTCGTCATCAAGCTCCTCGAGGGCACGCAGGGCATCGGGGTGATCCTGGCGCCCGAGGCGAAGGTCGCCGAGTCGATCGTCGAGACCCTGCACTCGACGAAGCAGAACGTCCTCATCCAGTCCTTCATCTCGGAGAGCCGCGGCAAGGACATCCGCGCGCTCGTCGTCGGCGACCGGGTCGTCGCCGCGATGCGCCGGAGCGCGTCCGGCGACGAGTTCCGCTCGAACGTGCACCGTGGCGGCACCGTCGAGAAGGTCACGCTGACACTCGAGTACGAGGAGGCTGCGGTCCGTTCCGCGCAGATCATGGGGCTCCGGGTCGCCGGCGTCGACATGCTCGAGGGCAACGACGGGCCGCTGGTCATGGAGGTCAACTCGTCGCCCGGTCTGGAGGGCATCGAGCGTGCCACGGGACTCGACGTGGCCGGCGCGATCATCGACTTCATCGGCAACCAGGTCGCGTTCCCCGAGATCGACGTCCGCCAGCGCCTCAGCGTCTCGACGGGGTACGGCGTCGCCGAGCTGCTCGTGCACACGAACGCCGACCTCGTGGGGAAGACCATCAAGGAGTCGGGGCTCTGGGACCGCGACATCACCGTGCTGACGCTCCACCGAGGGGCCACGGTGATCCCGAACCCCCGCAGCGGCGTCACGCTCCAGGCCAGCGACCGGCTGCTCTGCTTCGGCAAGCTCGAGGAGATGCGCTCGATGATCCCGGACCGCCGGAAGCGTCGGAGCAAGGTGCGGAAGCTGCCGAAGGACGCGGTCACGGAGCAGTCGTAGTGCCCGTGGAGGGCACCCGGACCGCACGTCCAGCACATGTGAGGAATGATGAGCCGGTGACCATCCTCGCTGACCGCCCCGTCGACCCGACGTCCGAAGCGGAGACAGCGCGACCCGGCAACGCCACCGCGAAGCACCGCAACGTGTCGTTGCTGTCGGTCGCGACGACCACCGCGGACCGCGTGACCACCTCCGCCGACATCGAGGAGCGCCTCCGCGGTGCCCTGCGTCGCCTCCGCCTGCCGAAAGGGCTGCTCGAACGCGTCGCCGGGGTCAAGGAGCGTCGGAACTGGGGCGAGGGGCAGACCTTCCACGAAGCCGCGATCGACGCCGGCCGTCGTGCCATGGCCGAGGCCGGCGTCCAGCCGCACGACATCGGCCTGCTCATCAACACCTCGGTGACGCGTCCGCACCTCGAACCGAGCGTCGCGGTCCGGCTGCACCACGGCCTCGGGCTGCCGTCGTCGGCGATCAACTTCGACATCGCGAACGCGTGCCTCGGGTTCGTCAACGCCATGAGCGTCGCGGCCGGGATGATCGACTCGGGGCAGATCCAGTACGCGCTCATCGTGGACGGCGAGGACGCCGACCAGGTGCAGCTCAACACGATCGCCCGCCTCAACCAGGGTGGTCGAAACCGCAAGGACTTCATGAGCGAGTTCGCGAGCCTGACCCTCGGGTCCGGTGCCGCGGCGGCCGTGCTCGGCCGGACGGACGCGCACCCGACCGGTCACCGACTCATCGGTGGCGTCACCCGTGCGGCGACGCAGTGGTACGACCTGTGCGTCGGCAGCCCGGACGGCATGTTCACCGACGCGAAGATGCTGCTCAAGGGCGGCATGGAGCTCGTGGTCGAGGCCTGGAACGAGGCCAAGGCGCACTTCGACTGGTCCGACATGGACCGCTACGTCCTCCACCAGGTCTCCGACGTGCACACCAACGCGTTCGTGAACGCCATCGGCGTGCCGCGGTCGAAGGTGCCGACGACGTACGAGCGCTTCGGCAACGTCGGTCCCGCGTCGATCCCGATCACCCTCGCGGACGAGGTCGCGAAGGGCTCGATCCGGACCGGCGACCGGGTGTTCCTCGGCGGCGTCGGCTCCGGCATCAACACCGCGATGCTGGAACTGCACTGGTGAGGTCCGGCCTCCCCCGCGTCGCCCTGACCACCGCGCCGGCGACGCTCCCGCCGCCCCTGCCCGGACTCGACCCGGCCTGGTCACGCCTGGTCACCGTGCCGGGTGGTGCGGACGGCGGGCCGGGAGGCACGGATCGCCACGAGCGCACCTGGCACCTCCTCGACACGGCGGGTCCCCTCGAGGCGCTCGGCGCGCGTCCGGTGGGCACCCTGCTCTGCGTGCACGGCAACCCGACCTGGTCGTACCTGTGGCGCTCGGTCGCGCAGCGCACGCTCGACGTCGCCCGCGCCGGTGGTCCCGCGTGGCGGGTCGTCGCGGTCGACCAGCTCGACATGGGGTTCTCGGAGCGCACGGGCACCCCGCGTGGGCTCGCGCAGCGCGTGGCCGACCTCGGGGCGCTGACCGACGAGCTCGGGCTGACCGGCCCCGTGGTCACGCTCGGCCACGACTGGGGTGGCGTGGTGTCGCTCGGTTGGGCGGTCGACCACCCCGACCTCGTCGTCGGTGTCGCGACGTGCAACACCGCGGTGCACCAGCCCGCGGACGCCCCGATCCCGGCACCGCTCCGACTCGCGCTCGGGCCGGGCGTGCTCGGTCGGGCGACGGTGCTGACGCCCGCGTTCCTCGAGACCACGCTCGCGATCGGGCACCCGAAGCTCGACCGCGCCGTCGCCGACGCCTTCCGCGCGCCCTACCGCGGCGCTGCCCGTCGTGGGGGAATCGGCGGGTTCGTGGCCGACATCCCCGTCGACGCCGATCACGTGTCCGCGCCGGAGCTCGACCGGATCGCCGCGGGGGTCGCTGCGCTCGACGTCCCCGCGTTGCTCCTGTGGGGGCCGCGCGACCCGGTGTTCCTCGAGCGCTACCTCGACGACCTGTCGCGCCGCCTGCCGCACGCCGACGTGCACCGGTTCGAGGGGGCCGGCCACCTGCTCCCGGAGGACGTCGACGTCGCCGGGACCGTGATCGACTGGTTGGGCGACCGCCTGCCGGGAGGGACCGTGCCCAGCCCGGCCGAGCCGAGCCTCCCGGCCGCTCCCGACGCTGCGACGGAGGCGGTCCGCCCGCTGTGGGCCGCACTCGAGGAGCTGCGCGACGACGCCGGACCCGCACTCGTGGAGATGGCGGCACCCGGCGGGGTCCGCACCGTCAGCTGGCGCCTCCTCGCGCGCCGGGTGGACGAGATCGCCGCCGGGCTCGGCGTCGTCGGCGTCCGCGCGGGCGACCGGGTCTCGCTGCTCGTGACCCCCGGAGCCGACCTGACCGCTGTGCTCTACGCCTGCGTCCGCGTCGGCGCCGTCGTGGTGGTCGCCGACGCCGGACTCGGGGTCCGCGGACTCACGCGGGCCGTTCGCGGTGCGCGACCGGACTGGATCGTCGGTGCGCTGCCGGGCCTCGCGGTGTCGCGCGCGCTCGGGTGGCCGGGCCGCCGCATCGCGACGCTCGCGCTCCCGGCGGTGGCACGACGTGCCCTCGGGGTGTCGCACACGCTCGCCGAGGTCGCACGGGCCGGCGCCGACCGCCTCGCCGCGGGCGGGTCCCTGCCCGCCGCTCCGTCGTCGGACGCGACCGCGGCGGTGCTCTTCACCTCCGGGTCGACCGGGCCGGCGAAGGGCGTCGTGTACACACACGGGCAGCTCAGTGCCGTCCGGGACGCCCTCGCGACGCAGTACGGCGTCGGTGTCGGCACGGGGCTCGTCGCGGGCTTCGCCCCGTTCGCGCTCCTCGGGCCGGCCCTCGGCGCCCGGTCGGTGGCACCGGACATGGACGTCACCGCGCCCCGGACGCTCACGGCGACCGCCGTCGCGCGGGCGGTCGCCGCGGCCGACGCGACGGTGGTCTTCCTGTCGCCGGCCGCGATCGCGAACGTCGTGGCGACCGCCTCGCAGCTCACGGACGCCGACCGGACGGCACTGCGCCGTGTCGAGCTGTTCCTCTCCGCGGGAGCGCCGGTGGCCGACTCGCTGCTCGCCGCCGCGACCGAGCTGATGCCGAACGCGACGGCGCACACGCCCTACGGGATGACCGAGGGGCTGCTCATGACCGACGTGGACCTCGACGGCGTGCGAGCGGCGGGGAGCGCGGACGCTGCCGGAGTCGCGGGCAACGGCGTCTGCGTGGGCGTGCCCGCGACCGGCGTCACGGTGCGGATCGCTCCGCTCGACGATGACGGCGCAGCGACCGGCGCACTGACCGACGCACCGGGGGTGACCGGCGAGATCGTGGTCGCTGCCCCGCACGTCCGCGACCACTACGACCGGCTCTGGCGCACCGACCGGGCGTCGCGGCTCGGTGTCGCGGACCCGCGCGGGCACCGGACGGGCGACGTCGGGCACCTCGACGAGGCCGGCCGGCTCTGGGTCGAGGGGCGGCTGCAGCACGTCGTGACGACCCCCGACGGCGTGGTCACCCCGGTCGGCCCCGAGCAGCGGATCGAGCGCGTCGACGGCGTCCGTCGGGCCGGCGTGACGGGCATCGGTCCCGTCGGCACGCAGCAGGTCGTCGCCGTCGTCGAGACCGAACCCGCGCAGCGTCGACCCGGCCTCGCGTCGCCGTCCATCGCGTCCGCGGTGCGGGCCGCTGCCGGGGTCCCCGTCGCAGCGGTGCTCGTCGTGCCCGTCCTGCCGACCGACGTCCGGCACAACTCGAAGGTCGACCGCACGCGGCTCGGCCGGTGGGCGACGTCCGTGCTCGCCGGTGGACGGACGGCCCGGCCGTGACCGTCGTCGTCGCGCGTGGTCGCGTGGTGGGGGCCAGCTCGTGAGGGTCCTGGTCACCGGCGCGAGCGGTTTCCTCGGACGGGCGACCGCCGCTGCGGTGCGGGACGCCGGGCACGAGGTCCGGACGTTCCAGCGCCGGCCGTCCGGGGTTGCGGGGGTCACCGACGTGCTCGGGTCGGTCAGCGACCCGGACACCCTCGCACGGGCCGTCGCGGACGTCGACGCCGTCGTGCACCTCGCCGCGAAGGTCTCTCTCGCGGGGGACCCGGCAGACTTCCGACGCGTGAACGTCGACGGCACCCGGGCGCTCCTCGGAGCCGCGAAGGCCGCGGGTGCCGTTCGTGTCGTCTTCGTGTCCTCGCCGTCGGTGGCGCACACGGGCAGGTCGCTCGCCGGGGTGAGCGCGGGCCCGGCCGAGCCCGAGCGTGCCCGCGGGGAGTACGCCCGCACGAAGGCCGCTGCCGAGCTCCTCGCACTGGCCGCGGACGAGCCGGGGTTCGCGGTCGTCGCGGTCCGGCCGCACCTGGTGTGGGGGCCGGGGGACACCCAGCTCGTCGGACGGATCGTCGAACGGGCACGCGCGGGGCGGCTCCCGCTGCTCGACTCCGGTGCGGCGCTCATCGACACGCTCTACGTGGACAACGCCGCGTCCGCCATGGTCGCGGCACTCGAGCACGCCGCGGACGACGGTGTGCACGGTTCGGCGTACGTCGTGACGAACGGTGAGCCGCGGCCCGTGGGGGAGCTCATCGCGGGGATCTGCGCGGCGTCCGGCGTGCCGGTTCCGCGCTGGCACGTGCCCGCGTCGGTCGCGCGGGCGGCCGGGTCGGTCGTGGAGGCGGTGTGGCGGGTGCGGCCCGGACAGGACGAGCCCCCGATGACGCGGTTCCTGGCGGAGCAGCTCTCGACGGCACACTGGTTCGACCAGCGTCGGACGCGTCGTGACCTCGGCTGGGTCCCCTCGGTGTCGATCGACGAGGGACTGGCTCGGCTCGCCGCCGCGCGCTGAGCCGGCACGCCGGGGAGTGGCCCTCTGCCTGTCGCGTTCGGCGGCGCCGAGTCTCGGCGCCGAGTCTCGGCTCCGCGGACACTCTCGTGCGACGACCTCCGCGAGGGCGTCCGCCTGGCCGAGTCTCGGCCCGCAGCGGCCAGCCGGACGCCGGCCGTGGCCGATCGACGTCGGACGTGACCGTGCCGGGTCCGCGTTCGGGTCGCGGACCCGGCACGGGATCGGTGGGGCGGGACTCAGCCGAGTCCGAGCTTGCGCTTGCGTTCCTTCCGGCGCTTCCGGCTTCGTCGGTCCGCGAGGGCACGACGAGCGACCTCGGCCTTCGAGTCCTTCACGACGGGACGGTTCGCCCGAGCGCCGAGCCAGAACCCGAGCAGGACGACGAGTCCGACGACGATGATGCGGTTCCGCATGGTGGTGCTCCCTTCGAGGTGCGGCGGGTGCCGCGGCTGCAGTGCGTCGGGCCTCAGCCCGTGAAGCGCTGCCAGAGGTCGGTCACGATCGGCCAGACGTCGCCGGCACGATCAGCCGACGAGACCGCGACCGTGACGACCGGGTAGGCCGTCACCGCGAGGGCGACGAGCACGGCGAACACGACCGCGACGACCGAGGTCACGGTGTGCCGGCGTGTGAGGGCCAGGACGACGAGCGCGAGCACGACGACCAGGCCGAGCAGTGCGACGAGCGTCACCCGCACGAACGGGAACGGCACCAGCCCAGCGGTCGTCGCGGTCACGCCGGCGAGGAAGCCGACGAGCGGGAAGAACGCCCCCGCGACGATAGCGAGGAGCAGGACGATCCCGATCCCCGACGCGATCCAGACGCCCCGGGGCCGCGGACGACGTGCCCGCGGGCGATCGCGTCCGAAGCCCCGGAGCGCGGTCACGGCCGGTCCTCGTCGTTCGTCGCGTCGCGGTGCGTGTCGGCGTCCTCGCGGAGGGCGTCGGCGGCACGGGACAGTGTGGCGGAGGCGTCGTCGAGCGCGTCGGCGACCTGCTCGTCCCCGGACTCGGCGGCTTCCTCGTGGCGGTCGGCCGCACCGACGGCGTCCGCACGGTCGTCCGCCACCGCGGCGTCGGCGGAGGCGTCCTGCGCGTGCGTACCGGCGTCGCGGGCGGAGTCCGCGGCCTCGTCGGCGGCACGTGCGGCACGGTCCGCGACCTCGGCACCGGCGTCGGCCGCAGCGTCACGCGCTGCCCCCGCCGCGTCCTTCGCGTGGTCGACGGCGTCCGAGGCTGCGTCACGCGCGCGGTCGGCGCCGTCCCGGGCGCGGTCAGCCGCGTCGGCGACCCCGTCACGAGCGCGGTCGACGGTACCGCGCGCCGCATCGGCGCTGTCGGATGCGACCTCGCGGGCGCGGTCGGCGGTGTCGGATGCGACCTCGCGGGCGCGGTCGGCGGTGTCGGCGGCGACCTCGCGAGCGTGGTCGGTGGCGTCCGCGACCGCAGCGCGCGCCGTGTCGGCTGCGTCGCCGGCACGGTCCACCGCGCGGGCAGCGGCGTCACGCGCACGCTCGGCCACGTCGGCGGCGTTCTCCTTGATGTCGTCCGCGGCGTCCGAGGCCGCGGCCTTCGCGCGGTCCACCGCGTCCTTCCCGGACTCGACGGCACGGTCCAGCGCGCTGGGTTCGTCGTCGAACGGTCCGTGCACGTCGAGCACGCGGACGTCGACGGTCACAGCGCCGTCACCGAGCTGGGACACGGCCTCGCGGACCTGCCGCCGCACCTCGTCCGCCACGGCGATGACGGGCTCCGGGTACTCGACGACGATCGAGACGACGACGTCGAGCGCACCGTCCTCCTCGTCGACCTGCACCCCGGTCGTGCCGGCGGAGCGGCCGAACTGGGAGCGCACCCGGTCTGCTGCGCGGGCCAGGAGGTTGCCGAGGTGGTGGACCCCGTGCACCCCGAGGGCGGTCTCGGCGGCGGTGCGGGCGGCCACGGTCACGCGCGAGGCGTCCTCGGGCAGCGGCTCGGTGAGCTCTGCCGGCAGGGGGACCTCGGTGATCTGCGTTCGGGCGTTCGGGTCGTGCTGCATGACTTCCTCCTTGCTCCGGGACGACGGACGCCGCCCACCGTGGGCGGGCGGCGTCCGGGTCCGTGCGGGGTTACTTGAAGACGTCCTTGACGTCTTCGCCGGTCTTCTTGGCGCTGGCTGCGGCCTGGTCCTTCTTGCCTTCGGCGACCTTCTGGTCGTCGTCGGTCGCCTTGCCGACGGCCTCCTTGGCCTTGCCGGCGAGGTCCTGGGCAGCGTTCTTGATCTTGTCGTCGAGTCCCATGACGGGCTCCTCTCGCTCGTTCGGGCGTCAGCCCGGTCTTCCTTGGTGGGGCGGCCGGGAGGCGCGGTGTGTCTCCCGGGGTCTGGTGCGGTCTGGTGGGTGGTGCGGTCTACTGCACGCGGGTGGGTTTGGCCAGGGCGGCGCGGGTACCGCCGGTGAGGTGGACCAGGACCGGGACCTGCCGGCCCAGGGTGCGGTCCAGCACGCCGATGGCGTGGTCGACGGCGTCGAGGACGGTCACCGCGTCGCCGCCGCGACGCACGTTCACCCGGATCCGGGCGGCGCGCTGGTGCTTGACCAGGTACGTGTCGACCTTGGAGCCGACGACGTCACGGACGCCGGCGAGTTCGTGGTCGATCACGTCCCGCACGAGCGCGACGTTGATCGTGACCTGGTCCTCACCACTGCGTTCGCGGACGGCGACGGACGTGCCGCCGCGGCCGCGGGTGAACACCCACAGCAACGCCAGCACGATCAGCACGACGCACGCGGCGGCGATGATCCACAACGACGCCGACGGCACGGTGACACTCGACGGGAACCTCACGTACGGCGTGAGGGCGTCACGCACCGGCGGCAGCACACCGGCGCCGATGGTCAGGCCGACGATGACGGCGACCAGGCCGAGCACGAGCAGGATGATGCGGTTCAGGGTGCGGTTGCTCTTGGTCATGCCAGCGTTCCCTTCTCCTCCACACGGACCTTCACGTGCTTGCCGAACCGATCGTCCAGACGACCGAGCCGGTCGCGGACGGCGTCGCGGACGCGCTGTTCGTCGACCGGGACACCGGTGACGGGGACGACCCGGACCTCGGTGCTCCTGCCGCGAGCGGTCGCGGACGTGTTGTCCTCCGGGACGCCTGCGGCGAGTCCGGCCGCGTTCGCCGCGGTGGACGCGAGGATGCGGGTGTCGATGACCACCGCGCCACGCTCGTGCTCGACCGCGGATCGGTGCTGCCGTCCGGGCTTGAGGGCCAGGACGATCAGGACGATGCCGAGGAACACGAGCACGACCGCGACGACCTCCACGATCGTCGTGAACGCAGCATCGGGCTTGAGCGCCGCGTCGACGACCGTCTGCGGATCGGCCAGCAGCGGGCCCGCACCCACGGCCTTCAGGACCGACTCCGTACCGACCCACGCGGCCACCAGGGCGAACACCACGAGCGCGACCGACACCGCGGTGGAGCGGGACGGGTGCACGCTCCGGCGGCGCAGGCGTCGTTCGACGGAAGCGTTGCTCATGGCGACCTCCTAGCGGACCCGACCATCGTGGTCGTGCACGATGCCGGTGAGTTCGATGTGGGTGGAGCCGACGCGGCGGCCCGTGAGGGCAGCGACACGGTCGCGGATGTCTCCGGCAGCGCGGCCGGCGGCGGTGACGAGGTCGTCCTGCGCACGGACGGGGCTCTCGACGTCGATCGTCAGGGCCCCGGCCGTGTCGCCGAGTCCGACCCGGACCCGCTTGGCGGGGGCGCCGAGCCGTTCGGCTGCGACGGCCCGCGCGAGCGAGTTCAGAGCCCGGGCGGTGACCTCGACGCGGCCGGGCACGCCCGGGCCGGCGGTCACCGGGAGCTCCGACGTCCGGTCAGCACGTCGGTCAGGGCGCCACGGTCGATCTTGCCCGAGCTGATCGCGGCCACGAGGGCCCCGATCGCACCGAACACGATGACCAGGACGAAGCCCCAGAAGCCGAACTGGAGTGCGACGACGGCGAGGATGGCGCCGATCAGTGCGCCGACGAGTGTGTTACTCAACGCGGGACTCCTTCTTGTCGTCGTTGTCGTCGTCGTCACCCGGGATGTAGACGTCCTGGACGGTCACGTTCACCTCGGCGACCTCCATGCCGACGATCTGCTCGAGGGCACGCGCCACACCGGAGCGGACGCCGTCGGCGACCTGCTGGAGGGCCACCGGGTACTCGGCGACGATCACGACGTCAGCGGCGACCTGCTTCTCGCCGACCTCGACCTTGACGCCCTGGCCGAAGTCACGCTGGCCGATCGCGTCGCGGATCGCACCGATCGCACGAGCGGCACCGGTGCCGAGCGAGTGCACGCCGTTGACCTCACGGGCGGCGATGCCGGCGACCTTCGCGACGACGGTGTCGTCGATCGTGGTCTTGCCGGAGGTGCTGGTCGAGCCCGTTGCGGCGGTCCGCGGCGTGGTGGTGGTCGAGGTGGTCGTGGTGTCAGCCATGGTTGCTCCTTCCGTGTCCCGCCGGGCGTTCCCAGCGGTTGCTGTTCACGGATGAGACGGGGCACCACCGAACCTCGTCACGGCCGACTGAGAGAAGTCAGGCAAATCCCAGGAACGGTCGCGGAGCGTATCCTCCGCTGTACCCCACCGGGGGACAGCGACGTGTGGAGCGCGGGAACCGGCTGTCTCAGTGCGTCGCGTCGACGCGAACCGGATCGGCGGCGGAACGGCGCCGGACCGCTGCGACGTAGGCCGTCGGGGTGGTGCCGTGTTCGGCGCGGAACAGCTGCTGGAGTCGGCGTGGGCGGACGCCGGCGGCCTCGGCGATGCGCGCCACCGTGAGGCGGCCGTCGACGTGCTGCTCGATGAACGCCAACGCGAGACGCAGTCGTGCGTTCGACCGGTCGCGGAGCGTCGCGGCGGGGTCCTCGCCGAAGCGCTCCCGGTAGTCGCGTGCGAACCGCCCCGGGTTGGTGAACCCCCACCGGACGGACACGGCCGACACGGTCTGGGCGTCGCCCTGCAGGAGCTCGTGCCGGACCCGGTCGAGCCGGTGGTCGCGCAGGAACCGGCGCGGGGTCGTCCCCATCGTCCGGGCGAAGACCTCCTGCAGACCGCGTTCGCTCAGCCCGCAGGACTCCGCGATCCGGGCGACGGACGGGCGTTCCGCGGCGTGCTCCTCGATGAACCGCACGGCGTCCCGCAGCCGGTTCGCGACCGGCACGTCCTCGCCGCGGTTCCGCAGCGGGAACGTGTCGAGCACGACGGTCGCCAGTCGACGGTTGAGGGCCGTCCGCATCGGCCCCGTGACGCGTTCGTCGAACAGGGAGCACTGCAGCTCACGGAGCAGCCGACGGAGCGGTTCGCGACGTGCGATCGCCTCGTCCTGCTGGTCGAAGAGCAGCGGGCCGTCGGGCAGCCGGAAGCCGAGCTGGCGTCCGACCTCCCGGAGGAACGAGTCGGCGACGTGGATGCCGTGGTACACCGTGCCCGACGACTCGAACCGGTACGCCTCCGAAGCGGACGCGATGTACGGCGTCCCCGGCCGGACGACGCGTGTGCGGTCGGGGAAGTGCATCTCGAGCTCGCCCTCGGTCAGCCAGAAGACGACGTGGTCGGTGCGCGGCCCGATCACACCGCCCCGGCGTCCACCGAGGGCGCGCATCGAGCGGAGGGTGAGGTCGTCGTCGCCCACGACCGTGTACTCGTACCGGGTGTCCGGCGTCGCGTAGGTGTCGCTCGCGAACTCGCGCCCCGCGTACTCGGCGGTGAAGATCGTGCCGTAGTCGGTGCCGTCGTCGTGCGTGTACCGCGCTTTCCGGAACCCGTTGGACGCGGTGCTCATGCGGACTGCTTACACGATCGGGGTGAAGATCCACGCCCGAGCACCGGACACCAGCTCGACCTGCACCCTCCGGACGCCCGCGCCCGCACGGCGGTCCAGGACGGCGAGCTGCCACTCGGCGTCGAGGTGGAGGACCGAGCCCACGATCGAGTCCTCCGGACCGCCCGGACGGGAGGCGCCGTCCTCGAAGCGCCAGCCGGGGACGACGTCCTCGGTCGCACGGAAGATCCGGCCGAACAGCGCGTCCTGCGCCGCCGACCCGGCGAGGTCGCCCATCGTGAAGACGTGGAACTCCTCGCGGAGGGGCTTCGGCCCGATTGTCGGCGTCGACGTCCACACGAGCGCGCCGGCCAGCCCGGTGAGACCGAGGTGCAGCAGGCCGATGACCGCGAGGACGCCGCCCCACACGACACCCGAGCCGTCACCCGGGCACGGCGTCTCGAAGCCGTCGTCCGAGCAGGTCTCGCCCACGGTGTGGAGACCGACCGCGACCGCGATGATGCCGATGACGAGGAGGACGAGGGCGAAGGCGCCGAGGCCGACGACCCAACGCTGACCGGGGGAGAGACGCTGCACGAGACCGGAACCTAGCGGACCGGCGGCCGGCGCAGGAAGGTGATCCGTGCCTCCAGTCCGGGTGTCGCGCCCCCTGGTCCCGTGATACGGAATACCCCAGGGGGGTACCCTGTTGCCGTGGACGGAGGAACGATGCACGAGGACACGCACGCCCACGTCGGGTACATCGGCGACAAGGACGACCTGCTCAAGCGGCTCCGCCGCGTCGAGGGCCAGGTGCGCGGCATCGCGCGCATGGTCGAGGACGAGACCTACTGCATCGACGTCCTCACCCAGATCTCCGCCGCGAACCGTGCACTCGAACGCGTGGCGCTGTCCCTGCTCGAGGACCACCTCGGGCACTGCGTCGCCGAGGCCGTCGCCGAGGGCGGCGACGCCGCCGAGCAGAAAGTGCGGGAGGCGAGCGACGCGATCGCCCGCCTCGTGCGCTCCTGAGACCGACCGAACCCGATGGAGGGAACCAGCATGACCACCCAGACCCTGCTCGTCACCGGCATGACCTGCGAGCACTGCGTGATGAGCGTCACCGAGGAACTCACCGAGGTCGACGGCGTGGAGGGCGTCGCGGTCGACCTCGTGCCCGGCGGCTCGTCGTCCGTCACCGTGACCTCGGACGCACCTGTCGACGGTGACGCCCTCCGCGGCGCGATCGCGGAAGCGGGGTACGAGGTCGTGCGGTCGTGAGCGCCGTCGAGCTCGACATCACGGGCATGACCTGCGCCTCGTGCGCGAACCGCATCGAGCGGAAGCTCGGCAAGCTGCCCGGGGTCACCGCCACGGTCAACTACGCCACCGAGAAGGCGCAGGTCACCGTCGAGGACGCCGCCGACGTCGGCGTCGACCGGCTCATCGCCACGGTCGAGTCGGCGGGCTACGGTGCGTCGGTGCCGGCCCCGCCCGAGTCGGCGCAGGAGGCACCGGCGGCCGGTGACGAGACGACCCTGCTCCGCCGGCGTCTCGTGGTGTCGGCCGTGCTCGCCCTGCCGGTCGTCGTGCTCTCGATGGTGCCGGTCCTGCAGTTCCCGAACTGGCAGTGGGCGGCGCTGACCCTCGCCGCGCCGGTCGCGGTCTGGGGCGCCCTGCCGTTCCACCGTGCGGCGTGGGTCAACGCGCGCCACGGCGCCGCGACGATGGACACCCTCGTCAGCGTCGGCGTGGCCGCGGCATTCCTGTGGTCGCTGTACGCACTGTTCCTCGGCGACGTCGGGATGCCGGGCGTGCACATGTCGTTCTCGTGGTTCGCGGCCGATCCGGAGGGGACCGAGCTGTACCTCGAGGTCGCGTCGGCCGTGACGGTCTTCGTGCTCGCCGGGCGGTACATGGAGGCCCGCGCGAAGCGGGAGTCGGGGGCGGCGCTGCGGGCGCTGCTCGAGCTCGGGGCGAAGGACGCGTCCGTGCTCCGCGACGGCGCCGAGGTCCGCGTGCCGGTGTCGTCCCTCGGCGTCGGCGACGTGGTGGTCGTCCGGCCGGGTGAGCGCATCCCGAGCGACGGCGTCGTCCGGGCGGGATCGTCGGCGGTCGACCTCAGCATGCTCACCGGCGAAGCGGTCCCGGTCGAGGTCCGGACGGGTGACCACGTCACCGGGGCGACCGTCAACGTCGGCGGTCGGCTCGAGGTGACGATCTCCGCGGTCGGCGCCGAGACCGAGCTCGCCCGGATGGGTCGGCTCGTCGAGGAGGCCCAGACCGGCAAGGCCGACGTGCAGCGGCTCGCCGACCGGGTGTCCGGGGTGTTCGTGCCCGTGGTGATCGGGCTGGCCCTGCTGGCGTTCGTCGGGTGGCTCGTCCTCGGCGGCTCCCTCACGGCGGCGTTCACCGCTGCGGTGGCGACGCTCATCATCGCCTGCCCGTGCGCACTCGGGCTCGCGACGCCCACGGCCCTGCTCGTCGGGACCGGCCGCGGGTCGCAGCTCGGCATCCTCATCGGTGGCCCCGAGGTGCTCGAGCGCACCCGGACGGTCGACACGATCGTGCTCGACAAGACCGGGACGGTGACGACCGGTGCGATGACGGTGCGGGCGGTCGTGCCCGCGAGCGGCGCGGAGCGACCGGCGCTGAGCGACACCGACCTGCTCGCGCTGGCCGCCGCCGTCGAGGACGGTTCCGAGCACCCCGTGGCCCGCGCTGTGGTCGCTGCCGCGCGGGACCGCGGCGCCACGGTGCGCCGGGCCGACGACTTCGTGGCGACCCCCGGCGCGGGTGTGCAGGCCGTCGTGGACGGCGACGCCGTGGTCGTCGGCGGCCTCGACTGGCTGCGCGACGCCTGGGCGGTCGACGTCCCGGCCGAGACCGTCGACGCCGTTGCACGCGCCGAAGATGGCGGAGCCACCGCGGTCGTCGTCGCCCGCAACGGGAGGGCCCTCGGTGTGGTGGTCGTCGGCGACACCGTGAAGGACGAGTCGGCGGTGGCGGTCGAGCGCTTCCGAGCACTCGGGCTGCACCCCGTCCTGCTCACCGGCGACAACGACGGTGCGGCACGGGCGGTGGCGGACACCGTGGGCATCGACGAGGTGCACGCCCGGGCCACCCCCGCCTCGAAGCTCGACACCGTGCGCCGGATGCAGGCCGAGGGACGCGTGGTCGCGATGGTCGGCGACGGCGTGAACGACGCGGCAGCGCTCGCGGCGGCCGACCTCGGCATCGCGATGGGCGCCGGGACGGACGCGGCGATCGCAGCGAGCGACATCACCGTCGTCAGCGGTCGGCTCACGGTCGTGGCCGACGCCGTCCGGCTGTCGCGGGCGACGCTCGGCACCATCAAGGGCAACCTGTTCTGGGCGTTCGCGTACAACGTGGCCGCGATCCCGCTCGCGATGGCGGGGCTCCTCAACCCTGTGCTCGCGGGTGCGGCGATGGCGTTCTCGTCGGTGTTCGTCGTCACGAACAGCCTGCGGCTGCGTCGGTTCCGGCCGACGGCCTGAGCGGTCGCGGTCGCGGACGTGCCGGCCGACGGCCTGAGCGCTCGTGGTCGCGGCACGGTGTCGGCCCGACCGTCGCATCGGAGGCTGCCGCGGCAGGATGGGCGCATGCGTTCCCTGCCCGGTGCCCTCGGTACCGCAGCGCCCGTCCACGTCGCCCCGATGGCCGGCGGACCGAGCACTCCGGACCTCGTCGTCGCCGCGGCCCGGGCCGGGTCCTTCGCCCAGCTCGCCGCCGGCTACCAGACGGTCGACGCCCTGACCTCGCACGTCGCGGCGGTCCGCGAAGCCGGCGTCGAGGCCTTCGGCGTGAACCTCTTCGTGCCGAACCCGGTGCCGATCAGCCCCCACGTGTACGACGCGTACCGGGGCGAGCTGGAGCAGGAGTCCGGCCGCCCGCTGCCACCATTGCGGGAGGACGACGACGCCTGGTCGGACAAGGTCGCGGCGCTCCTGGACGACCCTGTCCCCGTCGTCTCGTTCACGTTCGGACTGCCCGACACGTCGGTCGTGCAGGCGTTCCGGCGACGCGGCGTCGTCACCGTGCAGTCCGTGACGGACCCGGCCGAGGCGATCGCGGCGGCGGAGCGGGGCGTGGACACCCTGCTCGTGCAGGGGGAGGCCGCCGGCGGGCACTCCGCGGTGCTCGACCCCCGGTCGCCGGTGCGCGCGGTGCCGCTGACGGACCTGGTCCGCTCGGTCGTGGCCGCGACGACGCTGCCGGTGGTCGCCGCCGGCGGCATCGGCGGGTCCGAGGAGGTCGGCGACCAGCTCGCGGCCGGTGCGTCGGCGGTCGCCGTGGGCACCGCCGTCCTGCGGACCGACGAGGCCGGCACGTCGTCGACGCACCGGGCGGCGCTCGTGGACGCGGCGTTCGACCGGACCGTCCTCACCCGCGCGTTCACCGGCCGTCCGGCCCGCGCACTCGCGAACGCCTTCACCCGCTCGCACCCGGACGCACCGCTCGGCTACCCGGCGCTGCACCACCTCACGCGGCCCATCCGGACCGAGGCCGCCGCGAGCGGCGACCCGCACCGCCTGCACCTGTGGGCCGGTCGTGCCTGGCGTGCCGCTTCCGACG
The DNA here is from genome assembly GCF_047238015.1 of Curtobacterium phoenicis. Taxonomy (NCBI): domain Bacteria; kingdom Bacillati; phylum Actinomycetota; class Actinomycetes; order Micrococcales; family Microbacteriaceae; genus Curtobacterium; species Curtobacterium phoenicis. The sequence continues at coordinate 3,323,019 of NZ_JBDFLZ010000002.1, read as the reverse complement.
GGCCGGTCGCCGATGCCCTGGAGGCGCTGCTCGCGTGACCGGGGCACGTCGCGCCCGAGCGGGGCACGTCGCGCCTGGGTGGGGGTGCGTCGCGCCCCGGACCGGAGCGGCTGCTTCCTGCACCGGCGCGTCGCTCGAACGGTCCGTCCACAGCGAACGCGGACTGTGCGCGGGCGCACCGTCACGGCACTACGCTCGAACGTGGTCCGCGACGCAGCGCTGCGGTGACCGGCGGACTGTGTTCCCACGTGATCCAGGAGGACCCCTCGTGACCGAATCCGCTCCCGTCGACCCCACATCGACCGACGGCTGGAAGAAGCTCGCCGCCATCGCCGACGGCTTCACCCCGGACCTGCGCGGGTGGTTCGACAGCGACCCCGAGCGTGCTGCGAAGTACACGTTCCAGGCCGCCGACCTCACCGTCGACCTGTCGAAGGGCCTCGTGACCGAGGAGATCCTCGCGAACCTGCTGCAGGTCGCCGAGGACACCGGCGTGGCCGAGCGCTTCCGCGCGATGCTCGCCGGCGAGCACATCAACGTCACCGAGGACCGCGCGGTCCTGCACACCGCGCTCCGTCGCCCCGCCGGTGCCTCCCCGGCGCTCGTCGTCGACGGGCAGGACGTCGACGCCGACGTGCACGCGACGCTCGACAAGGTGTACGCGTTCGCCGAGCAGATCCGCTCCGGCGCCTGGACCGGTGTCACCGGCAAGCGCATCGAGACCGTCGTGAACATCGGCATCGGCGGCTCCGACCTCGGCCCCGTGATGGTCTACGAAGCCCTCAAGCCGTACGTGCAGCCGGGGCTCGAAGCCCGCTTCGTCTCGAACATCGACCCGGCGGACATCTACGAGAAGACCGCAGACCTCGACCCGGAGACGACGCTCTTCATCGTCGCGTCGAAGACCTTCGGTACGCTCGAGACCCTGACCAACGCCCGGCTCGCACGCCAGTGGCTCTGGGAGCGCCTCGGGCTCACCGACGGCTCCGACGCGGACAAGTCGAACGCGGTCGCGAAGCACTTCGTCGCCGTCTCGACCGCCCTCGACAAGGTCGCCGCGTTCGGCATCGACCCGGAGAACGCCTTCGGCTTCTGGGACTGGGTGGGCGGCCGCTACTCGGTCGACTCCGCCATCGGCACCGCCGTGGTCGTCGCGATCGGCAAGGAGAACTGGGAGCAGTTCCTCGCCGGGTTCCACGCCGTCGACGAGCACGTCCGCACGACGCCGCTCGAGCAGAACGTCCCCGTCCTGATGGGGCTGCTCAACGTCTGGTACTCGAACTTCCTCGGTGCGCAGAGCCACGCGGTGCTGCCGTACACGCAGTACCTGCACCGCTTCCCGGCCTACCTGCAGCAGCTCACGATGGAGTCGAACGGCAAGCGCGTCCGCTGGGACGGCAGCCCGGTGACGACCTCCACCGGTGAGGTCTTCTGGGGCGAGCCGGGCACGAACGGCCAGCACGCGTTCTACCAGCTCATCCACCAGGGCACGAACCTGATCCCGGCCGACTTCATCACGATCGCCAACCCGCCGCGGCCCCTCACCGACGAGACCGGTGACGGCAAGGGCGTCCAGCCGGGCACCGACGTGCACACCCTGTTCCTCGCGAACTTCTTCGCGCAGACCAAGGCGCTCGCCTTCGGCAAGACCGCCGACGAGGTCCGCGCCGAGGGCACGACGGACGAGGGGATCGTCGCCGCGCGCACCTTCCCGGGCAACAAGCCGACCGCGTCGATCCTCGCGCCGGAGCTCACGCCGAGCGTCCTCGGGCAGCTCATCGCGCTCTACGAGCACATCGTGTTCACCGAGGGCACCATCTGGGGCATCGACTCCTTCGACCAGTGGGGCGTGGAGCTCGGCAAGCAGCTGGCGCTGCAGGTCACCCCGGCCGTCGAGGGCGACCAGGCCGTGCTCGACGAGCAGGACTCCTCGACCAAGGCGCTCATCGCGAAGTACCTGGAGCTGCGCAAGTAGCACGTGACCAGACACCGGACGGGAGGCCCGTGGCGGATCCGCCACGGGCCTCCCGTCCGTCGTGTGGCCGCGTCGGCCGCGCGGTCAGCGCGCCAGCGGGTCGAGGTTGAGGGTCGTGCCCTCGTAGAGGTACTGGTCGTCGCCGAACACCTGCACGCCCTCGTTGAGCCACACCAGGGCCCGGACGCTGATGCCGAACCGCGCCGCGACGTCGCCGATGAGGTCGTCCGGCGCCACGACGTACGACTTCGGGGCGCCGCTCGGGGTCGTCGCCGTGACGGTCCCGGACGCGTTCGCCCGGGCGCCGCCGTCGACCGGCCGCACGTTCGTCGTCCGCGCAGGGACCGACCAACGGACCGTCGTGACCGCGAGGACCTTGCCGGGGCCGAGCTCGACCGGGACCGCGGCGTCGGGGCCGGCGGACGAGTAGGTGACGAGGGTGGTGAGACCGGACGGGTCGACGCCAGAGCCGTCGAGCGGCACGGTCGCCGAGGACCCCGGTGCCGCGGTCGCGCCGCCGAGCTGGTGGTCGCCGACGCCCGTGTACGTGAGACCGTCGCCGACCGCCCGCGGCTTCTCGAACAGGGAGACCGAGACCGGGACCGGGAGCGTCGACGTGAAGCCGGAGTACTGCGCGGAGAACGTGTCGTCGCCGTCGGACACCATGCGGAAGTGGAAGTGGACGCTGCCGAGGGGGGACGCGACGTCACCCTCCGCCACGACCGTGCCGGCGGCGATCCGGCTCAGCGTCGGTGCCGGCGCGGCGGCCTCGGTCGGCTCGGGGGTGGGTGTGCGCGGGTGCGCCGATGCCTCGAGCAGTGCCTCGGCCGACGACTCGTCGGGCGTGGCGGTCGGAGTCGCTGACGGGCTCCCCGACGGAGCCGAGCGGGTCGGCATCGGCACCGGGTCCGGGCCACGGAGCAGGGCGCAGCCGCTCAGTGCGACGATGCCGATCGTCAGGAGCCCCAGCGCGGCGGTGACCCTCGGTGCAGTCCTCATCGTGTTCCCCCTCCCGCGCGATGCTAACCGGGGGAGAGCCGCGCACGCGAACCGGTCGTGCCCTGTCGGCCGCAGGCGTTAGCGTCGAGGGCATGGACCGATCGGAGATCCTCGCCGCCGCCGCGGCCGCACACGCCGCCCGCATCGCCGAGTCGGGCGGGGACGACGCCGCCGCCCGGGCGCGGGCCGAGTCGATCGCCGCGCGCGACGCCCTGGCCGACGACGCCGCACGGGATGCTGCACGTCGGCGGTCGGACGAATCTGCGCGGGCTGCCGACCGGACCGAGGGCGCGCTCTCGGACTGGCACCGCATGGGCACCCGCCGCGGCGTGAGTCCGGACGAGCAGGTCCGCTCGGCGTGGTCGATCGCCGGGGTCCCTGAGCAGGGCGGTGCCCGCGCGCTCGCGAACGTCCTGCTGTCCACCGCGGGCCACGCCGGCCGTGTCGCCGACGCCGCACGGCGCGACCCCAAGCTGGCCGGAGCCGCGAGTGCCGCCGCGCGTCGAACAGTCCGTCGCTACACCGATCACGGCGCCGGCATGGCCTCGTTGGGGGACGTGCTCGGCGACGAGCGGGCGGGTAGCGGTTCGTCCGTCGAGTGACCGGATTGGACCGCTCCGACGCTGACCAGGGGTTTCGTGGACCGATCCAAACGTCGGAACGACAGTATGACTGATTGACAGGACATGGATCCGAGTTACGATCGCTGCACGCGATGAAGCGCGATCACGGACGAAGGAGTCACCGAATGGTCGACATCAAGCCGACAGCACCCTCTGTCGCACTGCCCCCCGTCGGCGAGGGGCCGCACCGCCGCCGCCTCGGCGTCCTGGCCCTCGTCGCCACCTTCGGTGGCCTGCTCTTCGGGTACGACACGGGTGTCATCAACGGTGCCCTCAACCCGATGAAGGCCGAGCTCGGTCTGACGAACTTCACCGAGGGCGTCGTCACGAGCTCGCTGCTGTTCGGTGCCGCGATCGGTGCCATGCTCGGCGGTCGGGTCGCGGACGGATGGGGTCGCCGGAAGACGATCATCCTGCTCGCCGTGACCTTCTTCGTCGGCACGCTCATCTGCGTCTTCTCGCCGTCGTTCGGTGTGATCGTGGTCGGTCGAGTGCTGCTCGGGCTCGCGGTGGGCGGGGCCTCGACCGTGGTCCCGGTGTTCCTCGCCGAGTTGGCGCCCTACGAGATCCGTGGGTCGCTGTCCGGCCGCAACGAGCTCATGATCGTGATCGGACAGCTCGCCGCCTTCGTGGTGAACGCGGTCATCGGGAGCCTCTGGGGTGAGGGCGGCGGCGTCTGGCGCGTGATGCTCGCCGTCTGCGCCCTCCCCGCGATCGCACTGTTCGTCGGCATGCTCCGGGTGCCGGAGTCGCCGCGGTGGCTCGCGTCGAAGGGCCGCAACGACGAGGCGCTCGAGGTGCTCCGACAGGTCCGCTCCCAGGAGCGCGCGACCGCCGAGCTCGAGGACATCAAGCGCACGAACGAGTTCGAGGCGAAGGCCCACCGGCAGAGCGGGTGGCGCACCCTGCTCGGCAACAAGTGGCTCATCCGCATCGTGCTCATCGGTGCCGGCATCGGTGTCGCCCAGCAGCTCACCGGCATCAACTCGATCATGTACTACGGCCAGACGGTCCTCATCGAGTCCGGGTTCCAGGAGCAGGCGGCCCTCATCGCCAACATCGCCCCGGGTGTGATCGCCGTGATCGGTGGAGTCATCGCGATCCGCAACATGGAGCGGATCAACCGACGGACCACGCTGATCCTCGGGTACTCGCTGACGACCGTCTGCCACTTCCTGATCGGCATCGCCTCGATGACCCTGGTGCAGGGCAACCCGGCCCGTCCGTGGGTGATCCTGTTCCTCGTCGTCGCGTTCGTCGGCTCGATGCAGACGTTCCTCAACATCGCGACGTGGGTGATCCTGTCCGAGATCTTCCCGACGCAGATCCGCGCGCTCGGCATGGGCATCTCGGTGTTCTGCCTCTGGATCGCGAACGCCTTCCTCGGGCTCTACTTCCCGACGATCGTGGCGGCGACCGGCATCACCGGGACGTTCTTCGGCTTCGCGATCGTCGGCGTCCTCGCCCTGCTCTTCATCTGGAAGTTCGTGCCCGAGAGCCGCGGCCGCACCTTGGAGGAGGTCGAGGAGGGCGTCACCACCGGCAACATCTTCGTGGTCGACAAGAAGCACACGCGCGCCTGATCACCAGCCTGACGCCAGGCGCGGTGCCGGCTGGCACCGTGCCTGGCGTCGTCCCCCACCCGGCTGAGAACGACGGGCCGAGCCGACCGTAGGCTCGGCCCGTCGTTGTACCCGTACAAGTCGAGGAGGTGACGCGTGGTCGAACTCGGCGTCCCGGCCTTCCCCGCTGCGCTGACCACGGTCTGCGCGCTGCTGCTGGTCGTCGCGGTCGGGTGCGCGGTGTTCGTCGCCGTCGACGTCGTCCGGCACCCGCCGCACATGCGCGTGATGGGGCTCGTCTGGCCGCTGACGATGCTGTTCGGCAGCGTCGTCTGGCTGGTGTTCTACCTGCGGCGGGGTCGGGCGACGGCACCGGACCACGGGCACTGGGCCGGCACGGCGATCGACACGAGCCACTGCGGCGCAGGGTGTGCCCTCGGTGACCTGATCGGCGACTTCGGGCTCGCCTGGTTCCCTGCGATCGGCGCGCTCGTCGGACTCGGCTCGCTGTACCAGGACCGGATGATCGCCGGGTGGGTGGTGGACTTCGTGCTCGCGTACCTGCTCGGCATCGGCTTCCAGTACTTCGCGATCGCCCCGATGCGCGGGCTCGGGGTGCGTGCGGGCCTGGTCGCCGCGCTCAAGGCCGACACGCTGAGCATCGTCGCGTGGCAGATCGGCATGTACGGGCTCATGGCGGTGTGGCAGCTCCTGGTGTTCCCCGCGGTGTTCGGCGGGCGGGCGAGTGTCTTCTCGCCGGAGTTCTGGGTGGCGATGCAGCTCGCGATGGTCGCCGGCTTCGTGTGCGCCTACCCGGTCAACGCCTGGCTCGTCCGCCGCGGCATCAAGGAGGCGATGTGAGCGGCTGCGAGGATGGTGGGCATGGCCGACATCGACGAGGTGCTCGCGGCGTCCCGGGGGCTGCTCGGGGTCGTCGCACGATCGCTCACGACCGCGCTCGAGCACGTCACCGTGCCCCAGTTCCGGCTCATCGTGCTCGTCACCACGCTGGGTCCGACCCGCGCCGGTGACCTCGCCGAGCGCCTGGCGGTCGGCCCGTCGACCCTGACGCGCAACGTCGACCGGCTCGTGGCGGGCGGCTGGGTGGAGCGTCGACCCGGATCCGCGAACCGGCGTGAGGTCCTCGTCGCTGCGACGGACCGGGGTCGCACGCTCGTCGACGAGGTGAGTGCCCGACGGCGCCGGGAGCTCGCCGAGGTGCTGCAGCGGGTGCCCGAGGCGGAGCGGCAGACGGTGATCGCGGGCATGCGGGCGCTCCGGACGGCGATGGACGAGCCCCTGCCCGAGGAGGTCTCCGCCTTCGGCGGTTGACCCGGCGCCGGTGCGGCTGACCCGAAGCCGGCGCGGCTGACCCGATGCCGGCGCGGCTGACCCGATGCCGGCGCGGACGACTCCCACCATCGCACGCTGCCTCCGTTCCAGCTCGTCGACGGCCGTGCACCCCCTCGACGTCCAACAGTTGCATGCGTACAATCGTTGTGTTCGTACAACTGATGGAGGACCGTGTCGACATCCGCCCCCGCTCGATCCCACCTGCACGCCGCAGGCACCCGCTTCGGTGGTGCCGCCGTCCGGCTCGCCGTCCCCGCGCTCGTCGTCGGCGCCGGGGCCGGGCTCGCCGCGGTCGTGTTCCGCTGGCTGATCGAGCACGCCACCTGGGTCTTCAGCGGGCACGCCGACTACGCGGCGACCACCGGGCACCCGGCGAACCCCTGGGTCCCGTGGCTCGGCGCCGGGTTCGTGGTCCTCGCGCCGGCGGTGGGCGGGTTGCTGTACGGTCCGCTCATCCACCGCTTCGCCCGGGAGGCCCGCGGGCACGGCGTCCCGGAGGTCATGTTCGCGGTCGACCGGAACGGCGGTCGGATCCGCGGGAGCGTCGCCGTCGTGAAGGCCCTCGCGAGTGCGATCTGCATCGGCGCGGGCGGGTCGGTCGGCCGTGAGGGACCGATCATCCAGATCGGCTCGGCCCTCGGGTCGACGATCGGTCGGTGGATGCGGATGCCCGAGGTCCGTCTGAAGACGCTCGTGGCCTGTGGCGCGGCGGGCGGGATCTCCGCGACGTTCAACGCTCCCGTGGCCGGGGTCTTCTTCGCGCTGGAGCTCCTCCTGCGTGACTTCACGCCGACGTCGTTCGGTGCCGTGGCGATCGCGAGCGTCACGGCCGCCCTGGTGGGTCGCGCCGCGTTCGGTGACTCGGCGTTCCTCCACCTCCCGGCGATCGGTGGCATCGCGCCGCCCGAGTACCTGCTCTTCGCGGTGCTCGGGCTCGTCGCGGGAGCGATCGGCATCGGGTTCACCCGGGTGCTGTACCTCGTCGAGGACGCGTGCGACCTGCTCTGGCGGGCGACCCGCGGTCCCGAGTGGCTGCGGCCCGTGGTCGGTGGGCTGCTCCTCGGCCTGCTGCTGCTCGCCCTCCCGCAGATGTACGGCGTCGGCTACCCGGTGCTCGAGCACGGCGTGGCGGGGCAGTACGCGCTCGGGTTCCTCGCCGTGCTCGTGGTCGGCAAGGTGCTCGCGACCTCGTTGACCCTCGGCATCGGCGGTTCCGGCGGGGTCTTCGCGCCGTCGCTCTTCATCGGGGCCATGGTCGGTGCGGCCTTCGGCGAGGTCGCGACGACGATCGACCCCGCACTGCACGGACAGGTCGGGGCGTTCGCGGTCGTCGGGATGGGGGCGGTCTTCGCCGGCTCGACGCGGGCACCCATCACGGCCGGGATCATGCTCTTCGAGCTGACCGGGGACTACGCGCTCGTGCTGCCCGTGGTCGTGGCCGTCGTGATCGCGACCGCGGTGTCGAAGGTGCTCTCGCGCGACACCGTGTACACGCTCAAGCTCAGTCGCCGCGGCGTCGACCTGACCGACTCGGCGGTCCCGGCCCGACGGTCGACCGGCACGACGGTCGGTGGTGCGGCGCGGCCGGTCGGCGCGCTCGTGCCGGTGACCGCGACCGCCGCCGAGGCTCTCGCGGCCGTCGAGTCCGGCGGCGGTGCACCGGTCGTCGTGGTGGACGCCGAGGGGCGCTTCGCGGGTGTGGTGTCGGCCCGCTCGGTCGGCGATGCCGTCCTCACCGACGTCGACGTCGCAGACCGCCCGGTGCTCGACGTGACCGCCGAGGTGACGGCTGTCCCGGTCGGTGCTGCGCTCGACGCCGTCGTGCAGGACGTCGTGGAGGCGGCGGACACTGCCGGCCTGCCGGTGGTCGACGCGGACCGCCGACCGGTCGGCTGGCTGGGTCAGGCGGACGCGCTGCGGGCACTGGTGCCCGCCACCTGACGCAGTGGAGGCTCGTGGCGGATTCGCCACGAGCCTCCCGTCCGTCTGCTGTGTGCGCTACGGGCGCAGGAGCACCTTGCCCACGCGTCCGGCGGTGTCGCTGGCGCGAGCCGCGTCACGTGCCTGCTCGAAGGGGAAGACCTCGGAGACCGGGAGGGTCAGCGAACCGTCGAGCACCCGCGAGATGAGCTCACCGAAGAGCTGCTGCTTGAGCGGCGCGTCCATGGTCTTGCTGACGACCGCGCCCCAGAAGCCCTTGACCGTGAGCTGGCCGAAGATGACCTTGCCCGACGGGATCTCGAGCGTGGGGGAGGCCATGGCGCCGAACACGACGAGCGTGGCGTTCTCGCCCAGCACGCTCGCGATGTCCCCGGCGGCCTTCCCGCCGACGGACTCGACGCCCGCGACGATCGGTGCGCCGCCGGTGATCGCGCGGACCTGGTCCTGCCAGTCGTCCGAGTCGGTCGCGACGATGCGGTCGATGCCCTGCTCGCGGAGTTCCTCGACGCCGGCTGCGCGACGGACGAGCCCGACGACGTTGATGCCGCGGGCCTTGCCGAGCTGCGCGACCATGCGGCCGACCGCACCGTTCGCGGCGTTCTGGATGAGCCAGTCGCCCTCGTGCAGGTCGAGCGAGTGCAGGAGGCTGATGGCGCTGAACGGCATCGACACGAGCTGCGCGGCGTCCTCGTCGGTCATCGCGTCCGGCACCGGCACGAGACCGGCGGCGTTCGCGACGTAGTACTCGGCCCAGACGCCGAAGGTGCCGCCCGCGACGCGCTGGCCGACGGACAGGTTCGTGACGCCCTCGCCGAGGGCCTCGACGACCCCGAGTGCCTCGGTGCCGGAGGCTGCGGGCAGCTCGGGCTTGAAGCCGTAGGTGCCGCGGACGGTCCACAGGTCGTGGTTGTGGATGGGCGAGAGGACGGTGCGGACGAGGACCTCGCCGGCGCCGGGCGTGGGGACCGGACGCTCCTCGGCGGTCAGCACGTCGGCCGGCTCGCCGAACTCGTGGTGGACGACGGCGCGCATGGTGGTGGGGGTGGTGCTCACGGACTAGTCCTCCGAGACGGTGATGGTGACGTCGATGTTGCCGCGGGTCGCGTTCGAGTACGGGCAGACCTGGTGGGCGGCGTCCGCGAGGGCCTGGGCCTGGTCGTGCTCGAGGCCGGGCAGCACGACCTCGAGCAGCACGGCGAGCTGGTAGCCACCGTTGCCGTTCGGCCCGATCTGCACGCGGCCACCGACGGACGAGTCGGCGATCTTCACCTTCTGCGCACGGGCCACACCCTGCAGGGCGGAGTGGAAGCAGGCGGCGTAGCCGGCGGCGAACAGCTGCTCCGGGTTCGTCCCGTTGCCGGACCCGCCCATCTCCTTCGGGATCGCGAGGTCGAGTGCGAACGAGCCGTCGCTGGTCGCGACGCGGCCGTCGCGGCCGGCGCCGGTGGAGAGGGCCTCGGCGGTGTAGAGGGCTTCCATGGGGTTCCTTCCTTCGTGGGGTCAGTGCTGCTGCTGTGCCGCGCCGGTGGGCTCGTCGGCCCGGGGCGCGGCTGCGGCGTGCATGGTCGCGGTGAGTCGCTGGAGCGTGCCGATGAGCTCGAGCGCGGCCTGCTCGTCCGGCAGTCCCATGCCCTGCGCGATGCGCGCCGGGATGTGCGCGAGTTCGGGACGGATCGAGTGACCGCGGTCTCCGAGGGTGACGGTGACGACACGCTCGTCGGAGCTCCGGCGTTCGCGGCGGACGAGGTCGGCCTGCTCCATGCGGCGCAGGAGCGGCGACAGGGTGCCGGAGTCGAGCTGCAGGTGGTCGCCGAGGGACGAGACCGTCTGGTCGCCCTCGATCCAGAGGGTGACCAGCACGAGGTACTGCGGGTAGGTCAGCCCCCAGGGTTCGAGCATGGAGCGGTACGCCTGGGTCGTCGCGCGGGAGGCGGCGTACAGCGAGAAGCACACCATCTCGTCGGTCACGGGCATGCCAACAGTGTTGCACGCAACTCAGTTGCGCACAACTGATTTGGACGGGCGCACGGTGACGGACGGGAGGCGCGGGGCGGGGCTGACCCGCGCCTCCCGTCCGTCAGTCGGTCGCGACGGCGGTCGCGGATGCGTCGTCCGGCGCGGTCGCGTCCGCGTCCTCGGGGCGACTCCGCAAGCGCAGCGTCGCCGCCAGGCCGAATATGAGGAAGCCGGCGGCGGACCACGCTGCAGCACGGGTGCCGTCGCTGAACGCCTCGGCGGCGGCGTCCGCGGCCGAGGGGTCCTGCCCCCGGAGCCCCGCGATCGTGCCGCCGGACGACGTCACCACCGCGTCGGCCACCTGTGAGGCGGTCGCGGTCGGGGTCCCCGCGTCCTCGAGTCGGTGTTCGAGCAGCGTGTTCGTCGAGGTGAAGAGGACGGTGCCGAGCACCGCGATGCCGAGCGCCGACCCGATCTGGCGTGCCGTGCTCTGCGCACCCGAGGCCTCGCCGCTGCGCTCGACGGGGACGTCCTGGAGCACGACCCCGGTGAGCTGCGCGGTGGCGAGGCCGACGCCGAAGCCGTACACGAAGAGGCACGGCACGATCGCCCACCACGGGGTCGACGACGACACGACGAACCCGACCGCCGCGACGCCGACGATCTCCGCGCCGATGCCGAGGCGCACGATGCGGAGTGCGCCGATGCGCTGCCCGGCCGTCGCGGCGAACCCGCTCGCCACGAAGGACCCGACGGCGAGGGCGAGCAGCACGAAGCCGGTCTGCAGTGCCGAGTAGCCGAGCACGTTCTGCAGCCAGAGCGGGAGCGACAGGATGATGCCGAACTCGCCGAGGGACACGATGAGCGCCGCCACCGAACCGCCGCGGAACGACGCGATGCCGAACAGGTCGAGGGCGATGAGCGTCGAGCGGCCGGCTCGCTGCCGTCGAAGGGTCCAGCGCACGAACAGCACGCCCGCGACCACCGTCAGGGCGAACGCGTACGGGATGGGGGAGAGCGGGCCGGGCCAGCTCCAGTCCCCGATCCGCAGCCGCTCGGCGTTCGTCCACCAGCCGTAGGTCCGGCCCTCGATCAAGCCGAACACGAGCGACGCGCTCGTGACGACGCTCAGCACCGCGCCGACCACGTCGATCCTGCCGGCGTGCACCGCGTCGCGGGACTCGCGGACGAAGAGGAACGCGCACACGACGATGGCGACACCGAGCGGGATGTTGATGCCGAAGGCCCAGCGCCACGAGAACGACGTCGTGAGCCACCCACCGAGCAGCGGCCCGACGGCGACCATGCCCCCGATCGTCGAGCCCCACACCGCGAACGCGATGCCGCGCTCGCGACCGGTGAAGTTCGCGTTGACCAGCGACAGCGTCGTCGGGAGGACCATCGCGCCGCCGACGCCCTGGGCGATGCGGGCGAGCACGAGCAGCTCACCGTTCGGTGCGAGCGCGGCGAGCACCGACGCCGCCGCGAACACGATCACGCCGGTCACCATGAGCAGGCGTCGCCCGAGCCGGTCGGCGAGCGAGCCGAAGACGAGCAGGAGCGCGGCGAACACCAGGGTGTAGCTCTCCTGCACCCACTGCACCGCCGTCGAGCCGATGTCCAGGTCACGGACGATGCTGGGGATCGCGACGTTCACGATCGTCGAGTCCACGATGATGAGGGACACGGCGACACTGATCACGACGAGGCCGGCCCAGCGACGGCGGTCGGGGTGGCCGGCGTGGTCCGAGCGGGTCGCGGTGTGCTCCGGGTGGGGGGTGCTCATGCGGTGCCTCCTGAGATCGTCAGCATGCTGAGCATCACCGTACGCCCGTCGCGGACCGCGCGTGGAGGTCGCTCCCCGACGGGGTACGGCCAGCGTCGAGCACGCGCATGGGTCGGGACGGTTAGGCTGACGTGACCCACGATGACCAGCAACCACCTCGACCACTCCGCGGCCCCCGCAGCCGGCGACACCAGCCGCACGGGTCGAGCCGCCTCCCACGGCAAGACGATCCTCATCGGGGAGCACGCCGTGGTCCACGGCGCACCCGCACTCGTGCTGCCGGTGCTCGACGCCGTCGTGGTCGCGACGGTCACCCCGGCCGGGCCGGAACCCTCGCGCGTCGACCGCGACCCCGACGCGGACCCGGCGACCGGGCACGTGCTGGAGTCCGCCGTGCACACCGGCCCCCTCGACACCGCGCCCGCGGCCGTCATGCCGACCGTCACCGCGGTGACCGCGACGCTCCGGCACTTCGGCGTGACCGACCGCCGGTTCCACGTCCGCGTCGACAGCGACGTCCCGACCGCTCGGGGGATGGGGTCGAGCGCCGCCGTCGCCGCCGCCGTCACCGCCGCGGTGGCCGACGCGCTCGGGGAGACCCTCGACGCCGACACGCACCACGAGCTCATCCAGGAGTGCGAGCGCATCGCCCACGGGCGGCCGTCCGGACTCGACGCACGCGGGGTCGTCGCGGACGCCCCGGTCTGGTTCGAGGACGGACGGGTCGAGCCCGTCGCGCTCGCAGCCCCGTTCACGTTCGTGGTCGCCGACACGGGGGTGCCGGGACACACCCGCGAGGCCGTCGCCTCCGTGCGGGACCGCCTCGAGCGCGACCCCGTCGGCGTCCGCGGGACGATCGACGCGATCGGCGGCCTCGCCCGCGCGGCCCGAGCGGCACTCGAACACGGTGACGCCCAGGCGCTCGGTGCGAGCATGGACGCCGCGCACGGGCTGCTCCGCGACCTCGACGTGTCGAGCGGCGACCTCGATCGGCTCGTCACCGCGGCACGTGGTGCCGGGGCCCTCGGTGCGAAGCTCACCGGCGGTGGCCGCGGAGGCTGCGTCCTCGCCCTGGCCACCGACGGCGACCACGCGGACCGCATCGCGTCCGCACTGCTCGGCGCAGGTGCCGCAGCCACCTGGACCACCACGATCGGAGACCGCGCATGACCACCGCAACGGCCGTCGCGCACCCCAACATCGCCCTCGTCAAGTACTGGGGAAAGGCCGATGCGTCCCTCGCGCTGCCGGCGACCGGCAGCGTCTCGATGGGACTCGACGTCTTCCCGACCACCACCTCGGTCACGGTCGGCGGCACGACGGACGACACGCTGACGCTGAACGGCGCCGTCACGACCGACGGCGCGCTGGTGCGGGTCACGCAGTTCCTCGACCTCGTGCGCGACCTCGCCGGGTCGACCGAGTACGCCGCGGTCGTCAGTGAGAACACCGTCCCGACCGGTGCCGGGCTCGCGTCGAGCGCCTCGGGGTTCGCCGCGCTCGCGACCGCCGCCGCGGCCGCGTACGGCCTGGACCTCTCCGAACGTGACCTGTCCCGCCTGGCCCGCCGCGGCTCGGGTTCGGCGACGCGGTCGATCCCCGGTGGCGTCAGCGTGTGGCACGCCGGCGACGACGAGGGCTCCTACGCCGAGACGGTGCCGGCCCCGCCGATGGCCATGGTCGTGGTCACGATCGACGCCGGTCCGAAGCCGATCGGGTCGCGTGAGGCCATGCGCCGCACCATCGCGACGTCGCCGTTCTACCCGGCATGGGTGACCTCGACGACCGAGACCGTCACGGACATGCTCACGGCCTGCGCCGCGGGCGACTTCCCGCGCATCGGCGAGCTGACCGAGAGCAACGCGCTCCGCATGCACGCGACGATCGAGGGCGCGTTCCCCCCGATCCGGTACCTCACCGCGCGCAGCGTCGCGGTGTTCGACGCGGTCGCCGAACTCCGTGCCGCCGGGCTGCAGGCCTGGGCCACCGCCGACGCCGGACCGAACGTGGTCGTGCTCACGACGCCGGAGGACCGCGGTGCCGTCGCGACCGCGCTCGCCGGGCACGGGGACGTCATCGAGTCCGGCACCGGACCAGGCGCGCGCCTCGTCCGCTCCGAAGACGAGGAGGCCCCCGCGCCGGGTGCCGTCCGACCCGAGGAGTCCGCCGAGTGATCGAGTTCCGCGCCCACGGCAAGCTGTTCGTCGCGGGGGAGTACGCCGTCGTCGAGCCCGGGCAACCGTCCGTGCTCATCGCGCTCGACCGTGCCATCACGGCGCGGGTGAGCGAGGGCCACGGCTCGGGCAGCGTGCACTCCGAGGAGTACGGGCACCTGCCGCTGACCTGGACCCGTGCCGAGGACGGGCTCGCCCTCGACCGGGAGCACCACCCGTACGACTACGTCATGGCCACGATCGACCTCGTCGAACGGCTCCGGGCCGAGCGGGGGATCGCACCGCGGTTCCACGACCTCCGGATCCAGAGCCAGCTCGACGACGCGAGCGGTCGGAAGTTCGGGCTCGGCTCGTCCGCCGCGGTGACCGTCGCGACGGTCGGCGCGCTCGACCGCTTCTACGGCCTCGGCCTGACGCAGCGCGACCGGTTTCGCGTGGCGCTCCTCGCGACGATCCGGGTGAACCCCCGAGCCTCCGGGGGCGACCTCGCGGCGAGCACCTTCGGTGGCTGGCTCCGCTACAGCGCCCCGGACCGCGAACTGCTCGCCGCGATGCTGCAGCCCGCGCCCGACCGCGGCGACGGCAGCGTCTCGGGCATCCTCGGCGACGCCGACGCGTGGACCGGGTTCGACGTGCAACGGCTGCCGGCTCCGAACGACCTCCGCCTCCTCGTCGGCTGGACCGGATCGCCCGCGTCCACCACGAAGCTCGTCAGCGTGGTGCGCGAGCACCGGAACGGCGGGTACCAGGCGTTCCTCGACGAGAGCCGCACCTGTGTCGACGACCTGACCACGGGCCTCCAGTCCGGTGACGCCGAGCAGACGCTCGACGCGCTCCGACGTGCCCGCGTCCTGCTGCAGCGCCTCGGCGCGTCCGTCGGGTCACAGATCGAGACCGAGCGCTTGGCCACCCTGTGCGACGTCGTCGAGCAGGCCGGTGGGGCGGCGAAGCCGTCCGGAGCCGGCGGCGGCGACTGCGGCATAGCCCTCGTGCCGGCGGACACCGACCTCACCGCCATCCACCGCGCCTGGGAGGCGCACGACATCAGGCACCTCAGCGTCGCGGTGCAGGCGCCCGAAGGAGACCTCGATGACTGACCCGACTGGTCCGACCGCCTCGCCGGCCGGACTGACCACCCCGATCCCGACCAAGTGGGTCGGACCGATCCGCGTGAGCGGCAACGCGGTCGAGGGGGAGCACGAAGTGCCCCTCGCGACGTACGAGTCGCCGCTCTGGCCGTCGGTCGGCCGCGGTGCCCGCATCTCGCGGATGGTCGAGGGCGGCATCGTCGCGACCGTCGTCGACGAGCGGATGACGCGGTCCGTCGTCGTCCGCGCGGACAGCGCCGCCGCCGCCCACCTCGCGGCGGGTCGCATCCTCGCGCGGCAGGACGAGCTCGAGGCGCTCGTGACCGGGCAGAGCCGGTTCGCGAAGCTCATCGAGGTCCACCCCGAGATCGTCGGCGACCTGCTCTTCCTGCGCTTCGCGTTCACCACGGGCGACGCCTCCGGGCACAACATGGTCACGCAGGCGGCAGACAAGCTGCTGCCCGCGATCCTGGCCTGGGAGCCGGGCCTGCGGTACGTCAGCATCTCGGGCAACTTCTGCACCGACAAGAAGGCCACCGCGGTGAACGGCATCCGCGGTCGCGGTCGGAACACCATCGCCGAGATCGTCATCCCGGGTGAGGTCGTCGCGAAGCGCCTCAGGTCGACGCCGGAGCGGATCGCGGAGCTCAACGTCGCCAAGAACCTCGTCGGCTCCACGATCGCCGGGGCGCTGCGGTCGGCGAACGCGCACTACGCGAACATGCTCCTCGGGTTCTACCTCGCCACCGGCCAGGACGCCGCGAACATCGTCGAGGGCTCCCAGGGCATCACGTCCGCGGAGGTCCGCGGCGACGACCTGTACTTCGCGACCTCGCTGCCGCACCTCATCGTCGGCACGGTCGGCAACGGCAAGGGCGGCGACCTGCCCGTCGTCGAGGACGCCCTCGTACGGCTCGGCTGCCGCGAGGACCGCGCACCCGGGGAGAACGCGCGCCGCCTGGCAGCCCTGTGCGCGGCGACGGTGCTGTGCGGGGAGCTGTCGCTCCTCGCGGCGCAGACGAACCCGGGAGAACTCATGGCAGCGCACGTCGCGATGGAACGACGCGGCGCGGCAGCAGGAGGTGCAGCATGACCGCCATCGGCATCCACGACATCGCGATCGCGACCGGTCACCACGTGCTCGAGCTCGACGACCTCGCCGAGCGGCTCGGCGTGGACCCGGCGAAGTACCACGTCGGCATCGGGCAGGACGCGTTCAGCGTGCCCGCTCCCGACGAGGACATCGTCACGATGGGTGCGGCGGCCGCGAAGGAGATCATCGACCGCCACGGCGTCGAGGGCATCCGCACGGTCCTGTTCGCCACCGAGTCCGGCGTCGACCAGTCCAAGGCCGCCGGCGTGTTCGTGCACGGCCTCCTCGGGCTGCCGCAGTCCGTCCGGGTCGTCGAGCTGAAGCAGGCCTGCTACGGCGGGACCGCCGCCGTGCAGCTCGCCCTCGGCATCGTCGCGCGCGCCCCGCACGAGCGCGTCCTCGTCATCGCGGCCGACGTCGCACGGTACGACGTGCACACCGCCGCCGAGCCCACCCAGGGCGCCGGTGCGGCCGCGGTCCTCGTCACGGCCGACCCCGACCTCATCGAGATCGAACCGGCCGCCGGGGTGTTCACGGCCGACGTCGACGACTTCTGGCGGCCGAACGACCGCTCGACCGCGCTCGTCGACGGCCGCTTGTCCGTCACCGCGTACGTCGACGCGTTCGTCGGGGCGTGGGACGACCTCGTCGCGCAGGGCGGACCCGGCTACGAGAGCATCACGCGCTGGGTCCACCACCAGCCCTTCACGAAGATGGCGATCAAGGCGCACCGGAAGCTCGCGCAGCACGTCGGGCAGCCGTTCGACGACGCCGAGCTCGCCCTGGGGTTCACGTACAACAAGCAGACCGGCAACACCTACACCGCGTCGATCTGGATCGCCCTCGCGGCCCTGCTCGACCTCGACGACGAGCTCGACGGACAGCGCATCGCTATGTTCAGCTACGGCTCCGGGAGCGTCGGCGAGCTCCTGACCGGCATCGTCCGGCCCGGGTACCGGGAGCACCGTCGGGAGGGCCGGGTCCGGTCGCTCCTCGAGGCCCGCGTCCCGCTGACGGTCGACGCGTACCGGGAGCTCCACGCCGCGGGGGCCGCGACGAGCGAGGACGTCGAGCGACCGCGGGTCACGACCGGGCCGTACCGGTTCGCCGGGGTGCGGGGCGGTGCCCGCCGCTACGAGGCGACCGCGCAGGGCTGAGGCGGCCGCTGCTCGTCCGGCCGCGGTTCTGTCGCTTCCGCGAAAGCGACAGAACAGCGCCGTCTGGCCCGCCACGTGTGTCGCTTCCGCGCCACGGACGAACGCCGTTGCCACGTACCTGTCGCTTCCGCGCCACGGACGAACGCCGTTGCCACGTACCTGTCGCTTCCGCAGTGCAGAGGTGGCCACGCGACGGCCGGGAGGCCCGTGGCGGCGCCGCCACGGGCCTCCCGGCCGTCCGCTGGTCACGCTGTGACGCGACGGGTCACGCCGTCGCGAGCACCTCGCGTTCCAGACGCTGGTAGCTGGCCTCCATGCCGTCGGTCATGCCGGTGGCGAGGATCGCGTCCCGCTGCTCGACGCTCGGGTAGGTGACGAGCAGGCTCAGGAGGGTCACGCCGTCGTCCTCGTCGAACGTGAGGTCGTTCGTGTTCGGCGGGTACGGCGCTCCGGTCATGGCCTCGGTGGTGACCAACCGTCGCTCGGGCCGGACGACGGTGTTCTCGCCCTCGAAGCCGAACGGCTCGCCCGCCGTGTCCCCGACGGGAGCCCAGGCCTGCCGGAACCGTCCTCCCGGCCGGAGGTCGTTCTCGCAGACCGTCATCTCCCACCCGTCCGGGCCGAGCAGCCACCGGCGCATCAGCTCCGGTTCGGTGTGCGCGCGCCAGAGCACGTGCCGCGGGGCCTCGAACGCGCGGGTGAACCGGACGTGGGTGTCGTCGAGCACCTCCGTGACGACGCCCTTCCCGAGCGCGTACTCCCGGAGGTCGGCCAGCACCCGGTCGAGCTGCCCGAACGCCTCCGTGTAGCCCTGCTCCATGCCCATCGCGAGCAGGGTGTCGAGGGCTGCGGCGTCCGGGAACGTCGTCGTGACCCGGACGCGCGAGCCGGTGTCCGTCGGCTCGAAGTCGAGGACGGTGGTGCTCGTCGGCTGGGTCGGGTCGACCTCGCCGTCCTCGGTGGCGAACAGGTCGTCGAACGCCAACCGGGTCGGGGCGTCCACCGCGATGACGAGCCAGACGGAGCGGTAGACCTCGCCGTCGGGGCCGGTCATGTCGTAGCGGGCACGCCCGCCGGGGCGGAGGTCGAACGCGGAGAACGTCGCGGGGAAGCTCGGCGGTCCCCAGAACCGTTCGAGCTGCCGGGGGTCGGTGAACGCTCCCCAGAGTCGTTCGACCGGGACGGGGAAGTCCGCGGCGAGCGTGGTCGTCAGGGCCTCCGGGTCGGTGTGCACGCTGGTCACGGGCATGGTGGCTCCTCGTCGAGTCGGCGGTGTGTGTGCTGGTGCTGGTCGGGGCTGGGGCTGGTGCTGGTGCTGGTGCTGGTGCTGCTGCTGGTGCTGGTGCTGGTACGCGTCAGTGCTCGTGGTCGCTCGCCAGCAGGGTGTCGAGTCGGTCGATGCGGTCGCGCCAGAGCCGGCCGTACTCCTCGAGCAGGCCACGGACGCGGTCGAGCTGGTCGGGCTCGGCCCGCACGATGCGGACGCGCCCGCGGGGTTCCTTGGTCACGAGTCCTGCGCCCTCGAGGACGGTGACGTGCTTCTGCACGGCGGCGAACGACATGTCGTAGGCCGCCGCGAGGGCCGAGACCGTGACACCGTCGGCGAGGGTCCGACGGACGATGTCCCGTCTCGTGGCGTCGGCGAGCGCGTGGAACACGCGGTCGACCTCGGCGTCGGTGAGTTCGGTTCGTACAACCATTTGGTTGCACGTTAGGCCTTGATGGTGGAGCGCGCAAGAGAGGAGTCGGGTCGCTCCCGTCGCGCTCGCGGAAGCGACAGGATGCCGGCGTCCCGACGCGGGGACCTGTCGCTTCCGCGGACTCGTCGGTGGTGCTTCCCGAGGGTCTGTCGCTTCGGCGGGGTGGACGCGATCCGCAGCCCGCCGGGAGCGCGTGGCGGCGCGACCACGCGCCTCCCGGCCGCCCTCGCGCGCCAGCGCCGCCGCGCGGTGCGTCGTTCCGTCCCGCGATGGAAGGAGGAAACGGGCGTAGGTGGTCGTTCCTCCCGACCAGCTACGCCCGGTTCGACCAGCTACGCCCGGTTCGACCCGCTATGCCTGGTTCGACCCGCTGTGCGGCCCTCGCGCCGGCAGCCGGCCCGCCTCAGTACACGTCGCGCACGTACCGCTTCGCGCGCCGCAGGTCCGCGACGTACGCGGCAGCGTCGTCCGCACCGCGCCCGCGTTGCTCGGCGATCACGTCCAGCAGCGCCTGCTCGACGTCCTTCGCCATCCGCGAGGCATCGCCGCACACGTAGACGTACGCGCCGTCCTCGAGCCAGCGGTACAGCTCCGCCGCCTGCTCCCGCATCCGCGTCTGCACGTACACCTTCTCGGCCTGGTCGCGCGAGAACGCGAGGTCCAGCCGGGTGAGCACGCCCCGCTCCTGCAGGTCGGTGAGCTCGTCCTCGTACACGAAGTCCGTGTCGCGGTGCTGGTCGCCGAAGAACAGCCAGTTGCGACCGGTCGCGCCGGCCGCTGCACGCTCGTGCAGGAACCCGCGGAACGGCGCGATGCCGGTGCCCGGGCCGATCATGACCACGGGGGCGTCACCGTCCGCCGGCACCCCGAACGCCGCGTTCGGCTGGAGGTACACGTCGACCTCGCCGTCGGCCTGCACCCGGTCCGCCAGGTAGGTGGACGCGACACCGGCGTGCGAGCGGTGGACGTCGCCGTACCGGACGGACGCGACCGTGAGGTGGACCCGGCCGGCGTGGGCGAGGGGACTCGACGAGATCGAGTACTGCCGCGCCTGCAGCCCGCGGAGGTTCGGCAGCAGCTCCTCCATCGTCGGTGCCGCGCTGCCGGCGTCGCGGAGCAGGTCGAGGACGTCCCGCCCCCAGAGCCACCGGTCGAGCTCGTGCTTGTCCCCGTGCGCAACGACGGCGGCGAGCTCCGACGCGGGAGCGCGCTGCACGAGGTCGGCGACGAGGTCCTTGGACGGCGTGCGGATCTCGCGGTCGAGCCGCAGGACATCGGCGAGCGGTCGACCGTCGAAGTCCGCGGAGCCGTCGGCACCGAGGTGCCCGAGCAGCTGGTCGACGAGTGCGGGGTCGTTGTGCGGCAGCACCGCGAGGGCGTCGCCGGCCGTGTACTCGATCCCCGAGTCGCCGAGGTCGAACTCGAAGTGCCGGATCTCCTTCGCGCTGCGCGGCGAGGAGAGCAGCCGGTTCACGACGAGGGGCGCCCGGAAGGGGTTGCGCTTGTTCCACTGCGACCCCGGCCGGGAGGCACGGCTGGACCCCGCCCCGTCGGCTGCGGCGGGCGAGCTGGTCGCCCCGGCGGCGGGGCCTCCAGCGCCGGGCGTGGCCCCGGCTTCGGCGGCCAGGCGGTCGAGGACCGCTGCGCTCCACAGCGCCGCCGGGTCCTCGAAGTCGACGTCGCAGTCCACACGGTCGTGGATGCGGGTCGCACCGAGCTGCTCGAAGCGGGTGTCGAGGAGCTTGCCGGCCTGGCAGAACTCGTCGTAGCTCGTGTCGCCGAGGCCGAGGACCGCGTACTGCAGGCCCTCGAGCCGGGGGACGGTCGACGCCTGGATCGCGTCCCAGAAGAGCCCGGCGTTGTCGGGCATCTCGCCCTCGCCGTACGTGGAGGTGACGACGAGCACGTGCGACATCGCGGCGAGCTGCTCCGGCGTCACGGCGTCGAGCGGGGTCGCCCGGCCGCCGAGGCCGCGAGCCTTCGCGCCGGCGACGAGCTCGTCGGCGAGGAACTCGGCGTTGCCGGTCTGCGTGCCGAACAGCACGTCCACGGTCGTCGTCGGGGCACCACCGGCGGCGCGCTTGCCCGCGGCGGCGATGCCGGCGATGAACCCGGCGAGCCAGGACTCCTGCGCGGCGGAGAACGGAGCGTCGACCGGGATGAGCTGGCCGGTCGGGGGGAGCGTGGTCATGCCGACACCACCTCGGTCGGGGCCTGCGGGGCTCGGCCGGCGATGTCCTCGAGCGCGGCGTTCGCGAGCAGCTCGTCGAAGCGGGCGGCCCGGACGCGTCCGGCGTTCTTGGCGTTCTGGTGCATGATCCACCCCGTGGTGCCCGGCATGTCCGTGCTCCGGTTGTTCCGCTGCGCGAGCGCACGCTTCGAGTCGTCGAGCCGCTTGACGGCGATGAGGGTCGCGAGCTCGTCGTCGGCGAACCGGTCGAACGTGCTGCGGAGGTACTTCACGACGCGCTGCTTGACCTGGAAGTCCTCGGTCAGGATGAGGTTCTTCACTGCCTCGGTCACGCGCGGGTCGCTCGCCGCGGCGCCCGGGACCCGTTCCTGCGCCACGTCCTGGGCGACCCCGAGCACGGTGTACGACGACAGCAGCGAGAACATGTCCTCGCCCTGGTCGCCGAGCGCGGGGGCACGGCCGTCGAGCACGGTGCGCTGGTCGCGGTAGTCGACCTTGAACGCGTGGAGCTTGTCGGTCGCCACCGAGTTCGCGAGCTCGTCGAGGAGCTCGGGCCGGGTCGCGGCGGCAAGGATCTCGTCGGCGTCCTGGCTGAGCAGCAGCGCGCGGGGCATGCCGACGTACACGTGCTCGCGCGTCGTCTCCCACTCGGCGAGCAGCCGCTCGGCCAGGCGCGAACCGGTCGCCTCGAGGTGCCACTCGAGCAGGAGCTTCGCGGCGGCCTCGTGGAACGCGCCGCGCTCGGTCTCCGTGACCGGGAACACGAGGAGCGAGTCGGTGCTCGCGCGCTCGGTCACCGCGCCCGACGGGTCGTACTGGTAGAGGAACCCGCCGGACATGCCGTTGCCGAGACCCTTGCCGTAGGCGCCGAGGTTGAACACGGCACCCCCGGTCATGTACTCGCAGCCGAAGTCGCCGACCCCCTCGACGACGGCGGTCGCGCCCGAGTTGCGGACGGCGAAACGGTCGCCCGCCTCGCCCTCGACGAACGTCCGGCCGCCCGTGGCGCCGAACAGCGCGAAGTTGCCGACGAGGACGTTCCCGCCCCGCTCGGCGCTGCCGCCGCCGGGCGCCCGAACGACGATCCGGCCGCCGGACTGGCTCTTGCCGAGGCCGTCGTTCGCCGTCCCGACGTGCTCGAGGGTCGTGCCGTCGTTCGCGAAGACGCCGTACGACTGCCCCGCGGACCCGCTCGTGCGGACCGTCAGGGCACCGTCGACCAGTCGGCGGCGGCCGCGGTCGTCGGTGGCGATCGCGGGGTGCGCCGACAGGTCGACGCCGCGCAGCTCGTGGTTGAGGATGCGCTCGACGTCGATGCCGAGCTGCCCGCCGACGGACTTGTCGGCGTTCCCGAGTGCGATGCCGTCCACGGTCAGGGTGTGCTCGTGTCCGTCGATCAGGGCGGCACGCACCTGCTCGATGAGGGCGTCGTCGGTGCGGAAGTCCTTCTCGAGGTACTCCGGGTCCGTGACGACCTTCTCGGGCACCTGCGCGAGCAGGTTCCGGACGTCGAGCCGACCGACGGAGGCCGGGTGGTCGAGGAGCTGCAGCAGGTCCGTGCGACCACGTGCCTCGCGCAGGGAGCGCAGGCCGAGGCGTGCGAGGATCTGCCGCACGTCGTGGGCGATGTTCAGCAGGTACTGCGCCAGCGCACGAGGGTCGCCCTCGAACGCCTCGGCGTTCGTGGTGAGGCCCGCCGGGCACTTGACGTTGCAGTTCTTCGCCATCACGCAGCCGAGCATCATGAGCGCGGTCGTGCCGAACTCGAACGAGTCCCCGCCGAGGAGCGCGCTCGTGACCACGTCGGAGCCGGTCTGGTGCGCGCCCGAGCAGCGGAGCGTGACCTTCTGGCGGAGGCCGTTCGCGACGAGGGCCTGGTGGACCTCGGCCACGCCGATCTCCGCGGAGCGCCCGGCGTACTTCAGGCTCGTGACGGCCGCTGCGCCCGTGCCACCGGTGTTGCCGGCGACGTTGATGACGTCCGCGCCGGCCTTCGCGACGCCGACCGCGATCGTGCCGATGCCCTCGGAGGACACGAGCTTCACGACGACCCGCACCCGGGCGGCCTTGCAGTCGTGGATGAGCTGCGCGAGGTCCTCGATGGAGTACGTGTCGTGGTGCGGCGGCGGCGAGATGAGCTCCACGCCCGGCGTCCCACCACGAGCTGCGGCGATGTCCACCGTGACCTTCGGCGCGGGGAGCTGACCGCCCTCGCCGGGCTTGGCGCCCTGGCCGATCTTGATCTCGAGTTCCTCGAGCATCGGGTCGGCGAGGTAACCAGCCCAGATGCCGAACCGCCCGGAGGCGAACTGCTTGATGCGCGAGCCGCGGATCGTGCCGTAGCGGGAGTGGTGCTCGCCGCCCTCGCCCGAGTTCGACATGCCGCCGACCATGTTCGTGCCGTGCGCGACCGCCTCGTGCGCGGTCGCCACGAGCGCGCCGTGGCTCATCGCGCCGGACGCGAGGGTGCGGGTGATCTCGTGCGCCGGTTGGACCTCGGCCACGTCGACGCTCGCCGGTGCCTGCTGGAGCAGCCCGAGCAGGTCGGCGGCGGCGCCCGTGGCGCGGAGCGTCACGTGGTCGTCGGCGACGGAGTCGACGTCGACCGTCCCGGGGTGCAACAGGGCGAGGCCGTCCGCGAGCGCCTGGTGGCGCAGTGCACCCGTCGACCCCGTCGAGGTGAGCTCCAGGCGGAAGCGTGCCGTGCCTCCCGGCAGTCCCTCGGCGGACGCACGCGAGCCGGCGAGGCCGCGCACCGTGATGCTGGCGTTGCCGGTGGTCGCGAAGCGACCGAGCTCGCGGGCGAAGTCCTCCGCCTCGTCGATGCCGGTCACGTCCGCGGGCAGGGCGAGGACATCGCGCAGCGCAGCGGGGCGGCGCGACCGTTCGTCGTGCGTGGTCTGCAGGAACGACACGTAGCCGGGCGTGACCCGGTGCGCGTCGATCTCGGCGTCGCTCAGCCGGTCGTAGCCGGTGTTCCGGTACGCGGCGTCGGTGATGCCGAACGAGTCGTCGAGCTGCCGCAGGGTGAGCAGTCGGAGCGCGTCGGAGTCACCGGAGCGCTCGAACGCCGGACGCTCCTCGGTCATGCCGCCGAAGCCGCGGACGCTCGCGACGCCGAACGAGTGTCCGGCGCCGTCCGAGCGCTCCTTGAAGAGGCCGAGCAGGGGCACCTGACCCTCGGTCGTGACGCTCCGGGCACGCTCGTGCCAGTCGGTGGCGGCCTGCGCGATGCGGGCGAAGCCGACGCCGCCGACCGGGGCGTCCATGTGCGGGAACACCCGGGCGAACAGGTCGTCACCAGTGTCGAGGTAGTTCGGCTCGAAGAACTCGCCACCGATGTAGCTCTCGGCGGTGCACAGGCCGACGCGGCCCATCGTCTTCGCGAGGGCCTTCTCCGCGGCCTTCCGGAAGCGCTTCAGGGCGAGGTCGGTCGCGGTGTACTCGCCGGCCGGGGCGGCCTCGGCGGGGTACTTCTCCTCCGCACGGAGCCGTGCCGACAGGCTGTACACAGCCGACGCCCCGAAGCCCAGGGCCGTCGCCACGTGGTGTGACGACGGCAGCTGACCGGACTCGGCGACGATCGACACCCGGAGCCGCAGCCCGGTCTCGATGAGTCGCTGGTTCACGGCCGCCACGGCGAGGATCACGGGGAGGGCAGCGTGCGTCGACGACACACTGCGGTCGGTCAGGACCGCGATGCCGCCCGTGCGCTCCGCGAACGCGGCGACGGCGTCCGCGAGCTGCTCGGTCGCGGCCCGCACGGCGTCCGCGTTCGCCTGCTCGTCGCCGAACACCGGCACGTAGAGCATGTCGAAGCGCTCGAGCGGCACGATGTCCTGGTCGCGCAGGCGCACCATGTCGAGGTGCCCGAGCACGGGGGACTGCACCACGAGCTGCCGGCTCGGGGTGCCGTCGCTGCTGCCCGTGCCGTCCGGCTTGCTGCCGAGGGCGACGCGCATCGACATGCCGTCGGCCTCCCGGATGGAGTCGAGCGGTGGGTTCGTCACCTGGGCGAAGCGCTGCGAGAAGTACTTCGCCATGCCGCCCTCGGTGTCGCTGAGCGCGTTGATGGCGTTGCCGTAGCCCATCGCCGAGATCCGCTCCGCCCCGTTCGCGAGCATCGGGTCGAGCATGAACCGGAAGCTCTCCTGGTTCAGGGAGTACGCCACGTACCGCCCGGCGAGCGACAGGTCGCCGTCGTAGCCGAGCGTGGTCGTCCCGCGCTGGTAGTCGGGCACCGGCAGGTCGTCGAGGTCCACCCGGGCCGCGTCGAGCAGCGCGCCGTAGTCACGACGGCCCGCGAGCATCCGCAGGACCTCGTCCGACCGCATGAGCGCGCCGGTGCGGTGGTCCACGACGAGCATGCCGCCGGCCTCGATCCGCCCGCGGTGCACGACGCCCTCGGGCTCGAACGTCACCTGGCCGGCCTCGGACGCCACCATCAGGTACTCGTCCGTCTGCACCGTGCGCAGCGGGCGGAGGCCGAGCCGGTCGAGCCGGGCGCCCACGACGTCGCCGTCACTGAAGATCACCGCGGCCGGGCCGTCGTTCTTCTCCTCGTACAGCGAGAAGTACTCGAGCATGTCCCGCACGTCGGCGGGCAACGTGCGGTCGTTCTCCCACGCCGGCGGCATGAGCGACACCACGGCCTCGACGATGTCCAGGCCGTCGTCGAACACCCGGCTCTGCAGCGTCTGGTCGAGTCTGCTCGAGTCCGACTGGCCCGGCGGGCGGACGATGCTCCGGGTGCGTGCCCGCGCGAGCGCTTCGTCCGAGAGCCGGTTCTTCCGGTCGGTGTTCAGCTCGCCGTTGTGTGCCATGAGCCGGAACGGCTGCGCCATCGTCGGGTGCGGTTCGGTGTTCGTCGAGAACCGCGTGTGGAAGTACAGCGTCCGGACCGAGTGCCGCGGGTCAGTGAGGTCGCGGAAGTACGAGATGACCTCGCCCGAGTTCAGCCGGCCCTTGAGGATCTGCGTCCGGGCGCTGAGCGACAGCGGGTAGAGGGCGGCGTGCGGGGCGTGCGCCTCGGCGGCCTGCGTGTACGAGACGCGCTCGACGGCCAGCAGCGCGCGGTTCGCGGCGGCGTCGACCTCCGAGCGCTCCCACGACTCGGGCGCACGGAAGACCCACTGCACGATCGGCAGCTGGTACTGCTCGGCCTCGGGTCGAGCGACCGAGTGGTCGACCGGGACGTCGCGGACGAGCAGGAGCTCGAAGCCCTCGTGCTCGATCGCGTCGGTCACGACCGAGACCGCGGCCGCCCGCTCGTCCGGGTCCGAGGGCACGAAGCAGTTCGCGACGCCGAAGTGGCCCGCGCGCAGGGTCTCGCCGGTGATCGCGCTGAAGAACTCCACCGACAGGTCGATGCTCACGCCCGCGCCGTCGCCGACGCCCTCGGCGGACTTGCCACCGCGGTGCGGGATCGAGCAGAGCGCTTCGTCGCCCTTGCGGATCACGTCGTGGCTCGGGGTGCCGTCGAGACGGGTGATGAAGCCGACCCCGCAGTCGCTCGATTCGCGGGCAGGGTCGTAGAGGCCGAAGGAGGAGTGGTTCACGTGCGGGTCCAGTGGAGCGTGTGCCGACAGGCAGCGGACGGCCACGCTGCATCCTCGGAGCGCTCGCCGCGGGCGGACCGTCGGGTGGTGACGGGCGGGCCCTGTGGGGTTGTGGTGCGGTGCAGTGATGCTACGGGTTGGTATACCGCGGACGCAACAGACCGGCCGGACGGGAGGCGCGGTGCGGCTCCGCCGTGCGCGTCCGGCCCGCTACGCGGGCGCTCCGTGCGCGGTACGCGGGCGCTCCGTGCGCGGTGCGCTGCCCGCGGGCGCTCCGTGCGCGGTGCGGCTCGCGTTCGCACAACCGAAGGCACCTCGCGCCGCGGATGCCCGTGGTGCGAGGTGCCTTCGGTTGTGCGGAGCCCCCGGAACGATGCCCGCGCCGCTCAGGCGGCGCGGCGCCCCTCGACCGGGATCGGCTCGGTGTCGGCGGCCGTGCTCGCGTCCGCTGCCGGGGTGCTTCCGGGCCGGATGAGCTCGGGGCGCCGACGGGAGCGGAACACCCACGCCTTGAAGAGGACGAACCGCACGAGCGTCGCGACGAGGTTCGCCGCGGTCAGGACCACGATCTCCGTCCCGTGCGTGGCGTCGGGGGCCGCCGCGTGCAGGACGACGAGCGACCCGGCGGTGATGGCCCACGCGATGCCGAACACGACGAGTCCCTGCACCTGGTGCATCCCTGCGCCGGCGCGGCCCCGCACCCCGAACGTGAAGCGCCGGTTCAGTGCGGTGTTCCCGATCGCGGTCAGCAGCAGGGCCAGGAAGTCGGCCGTCTGTGCCCCGATGGCCGGCCGGAACAGCGCGTACAGCACGGCGAACGCGACCGTCGACAGGACACCGATCGCGCCGAAGCGGAGCACCTGCCCGACGATCCCGACGTGCGGCGGGGTGAACGGCCGACGACCGATCGCGTCGTAGACCGGCGCGATCGGGATCCGGCCGGTCGCCAGTCCCCGTGACACCCGCCACATGCCCTTGAGGTCCTCGGTGGCCGTCGAGGTGATGTGCACCGACGAGTTGACGTCGTCGACCCAGTCGACCGGGACCTCGTGCACCCGGAGCCCGGCGTGCTCGGCCAGCACGAGCAGCTCCGTGTCGAAGAACCACGCGTCGTCCTCGCAGAGGGGGAGGAGGTGCTGCGCGGCCTCGCGCGTGACGGCCTTGAACCCGCACTGCGCGTCCGAGAAGCCGACGCTCATCGTCGTCCGGAGCAGCAGGTTGTACGACCGGGAGATGAACTCGCGCTTGCCGCCCCGGACGACCCGGGACGAACCGGCGAGCCGCGTGCCGATCGCCAGATCCGAGTGCCCGGACAGCAGGGGTGCGACGAGCGGTTCGAGGGCGGCGAGGTCCGTGGACAGGTCCTCGTCGACGTACACGAGCACCTGCGCCTCCGACGCGCCCCAGACCGCCTTGAGCGCGCGGCCGCGTCCCTTGCGGGGCAGGTGCACGGCCCGGACCTCCGGGAGCATGGCCGCGAGGTCGTCGGCGATGCGCGCGGTGTCGTCGGTCGATGCGTTGTCCGCGATCGTGATCCGCCAGGTGTGGTGCAGCGAGGTGCGGCAGAAGGTGTGCAGCCGCCGGACGTGCGTCGCGAGCGTGTCCTGCTCGTTGTGGCAGGGGACGACGATGTCGATGTCGAGGGTCTGGTTCGTCTCCGTCATGCCGATCAGACTCGGCAGCCGGCTCATGCGCCCAGCAACAGGACCCTGTGGCGCCCGTAAGAACGCCGCACCGGCGCCAGGTCGATCAGTCGACGACGCCCGCGACGATCTGGACCACGGCGATCAGAGCGAGCGCGGCGATCGGCACGCCCGCGATCCACAGCCCGGCGCGCATCTGCGTCCGCCGGATCGTCGGCACCGCGTGCGAGGTCTGGGCGAAGCGCGTCGCGGCGACGAGCTCCGGCGCTGCCGCGGGCGGCTCGGGCTCGGGCTGTGGCCGGTCGTCCTCGAACGCGGGGACCTCCACGACGAGGTCCTCGGCGCGCGGCCGGTCCGGAAGTCGTGCGAAGTCGTTCGTCATCGTTCCCCCGTTCGTTGCCCGCAGCGTACCCGAACGGCTCAGGACGTCGCGGGCAGCTCCACGGTGAACGCCGTGCGCCCCGGCTCGGACACGACGCGGACCGTCCCCTCGTGCGCGGCGGCGACGGCCTGCACGATCGCCAGGCCGAGACCGCTCGTCCCGTGCTCCCGGGATCGTGACGCCTCGCCACGCGTGAACCGGTCGAACAGGGTCGGCAGGAGCGCCTCGTCGATCGGCGGTCCGTCGTTCGCGACGACGAGTCGGACGGCGGGCCGGAGTGCACCCGGCACGCGCCGCAGGGACACCACGACGGCGGATCCGTCCGGCGTGTGCTGCGCGGCGTTCGAGAGCAGGTTCCGCACGAGCCGACGCAGCTGGGGTGCGTCGCCGTCCACGATCACGGGCTCGTCGTCGACCTCGAGCGTCCAGCGGTGGTCCGCGGCCGTCGTGCGGGCGTCCATCGCCGCCTCGACCACGATCGACGTGAGGTCGACCGCGTCGAGGACGAGTGGCGGGGACCCGGCGAGCGCGCGGGCGTCGAGCCGGGCGAGCAGCAGCAGTTCCTCGACGAGGTCGCCCATCCGGACGGCTTCGGTCGCGATCCGCCGAACGTTGGCGTGCACGGCGCCGAGGTCGGTGGAGGTCGTCGACAGCTCGGCGTAGGCGCGGACGGTGGCGATCGGCGTCCGGAGTTCGTGGGAGGCGTCGGCCACGAAGGTCCGCATGCCCGCCTCGGCTTCACGGCGGACGGTGAGTGCCCGGCCGACGTGCCCGAGCAGCCGGTTCAGTGCGGTGCCGACCTGACCGACCTCGCGGTTCGCGGTGAGGTCGGATGCTCCCACGCGCGCGGTGATGTCCGTCTCGCCGCGTTCGAGGTCGAGTGCGGCGACGTCGGACGCGACGTCCGCGACGTGCTCGAGCGGCCGGAGCGCTCGTCGCACCGTGAGTGCGAGGGCCCACGCCGCGACGAGCAGCCCGAGCAGGGTGACGCCGCCGAAGACCAGGACGAGTCGTGTGACGGTCGAGTCGAGTGCCCCGAGGGGGAGCGCGGTGACGAAGACGTCCCCGCCACTGCCGACGGCCTGCGCCCGGTACGCGCCGAGCGCTCCGAGCCGGACCGTGACGGGCGCGCCGTCGCTCTCGATCGAGGAGAGCGCACGCTCCTGCGCAGCGGTGAGCCCGTGTTGTCGGCCCCGGTCGTCGGTGTACCCGGCGAGCACGGTGGTCCCGGATCGGAGGACGGCCACCACCGTCCCGGCGGCCTGCCCCGGCGCGCCGATGAACTCGTTGTCGGGATCCGGCTGTCCGTCGGACGACCCGGACGACCCGGACCCCGACGACCCGGACGACCCGGACCCCGACGACCCCTGCACCGGCGGCCTCCCGTCCCCGACGACCCGCCCCGCGGCCGTGGCGAGCTCCGCGTCCAACCGGCCCACGAGGTACTCGCGGAACGCCACCACGGTGACCGCTCCCACGACGACGTTCGTCACGACGAGGAGCAGCGCGACCGCACCGACGATCCGCCACCGCAGTGACGGCGCCCGGTGGTCGCGCGACCGACGGACCCGGCTCACGTCGTCGGGCGGAGCACGTAGCCGGCCCCGCGGACGGTCTGCAGCATCGGCTCCCGGCCGGCGTCGAGCTTCTTGCGGAGGTACGACACGTACATGTCCACGAGGTTCGACGACGCCCCGAAGTCCATGCCCCACACACTCGCGAGGATCTGCTCGCGCGACAGCACACGGTTGGCGTTCCGGGCGAGGTGCCGCAGCAGTTCGTACTCGGTCGGGGTCAGCTCGAGCGGGTCGCCGGCGCGGACCACGGTGCGGGCGTCCTCGTCGAGGTGCAGGTCGCCGACCACGAGCCCGGCCGGTCCGGACGACGCCACCCGGGCCGAGGTGCGGGCGAGGATCCGTGCGCGGACGAGCAGCTCCTCGATGCCGAACGGCTTGGTCAGGTAGTCGTCGCCGCCGCCGGTCAGTCCGGCGAGCCGGTCCTCGGGGGCGTCCCGCGCCGTGAGGAACAGCACGCGGACGTCGTCCCGGGCGTCACGGAGCCGCTCGAGCACCTCGAACCCGTCGATGTCGGGCAGCATGACGTCGAGCACGATGACGTCGGGCTGGAACTCGCGTGCGGCGAAGAGCACGTCCCGTCCCCGGTGCACGGCGCGCACGGCCCAGCCGTCGCCCGCGAACGCGAGGGCGACGGCGTCGGCGAGCGCGTGCTCGTCGTCGACGACGAGGGCGCGGACGGGGGATCCGTCGGTGCGCTGCAGCGGGGTGCCGGCCATGTCGGCGAGCCTATCCGCGCCCTCGTCGTGCATCACTTCGCGGCGCTCAGGTCGTAGACCGTCGACCCGCCGACCGTGGTGCTGCTGTAGTTCGCTGCGACCCACTCCTGGATGGCCGATGCCGTGGAGCTGCCGCCGCCCGTCCCACCGCCGGAACCGGAGGAGATGTAGTACGCGATCTTGCCCTCGGCGACGTACGCCTTGAACTCGGCGAGCGTGGGCGCCGGGTCGCTCGACCAGCCGCCGATCGCCATGACGGCGGTGTCGGTGTCGAGCTCGAGCTGCGCCGCGGACTGCGAACCGTTCACGGCGGCGGCCCAGGTCGTGTCCGTGGACTCCAGCAGCTTCTTCAGGGCCGACGACGTCGACGCGCCTCCGCCGCCCATCACGCCGCCACCGGCCGGGAGGCCCGTCCCCGACCCGCCGTCGGAGGTTGCGTCGCCGGATCCCTCCTGGGTGCCGGTGCCGCCCTGGCCGCCGGACGTGCCGTCCGGCATCGACGGCGCCTCTCCGGTCGCGCCCTCCGGCGCCTCGCCGGAGGTGCCGCCCGGCGGCGTGCCGCCGGGGCCTCGCTGGGCACCGTCCGTGCTGCTGTCGGAGCTGTCGCTCTCGGAACCGGAGGCCGATCCGCCAGGGCCTCCCGTGCCTCCCGGCTGACCGCCGCCCATGCCTCCCGTGCCGCCGGAGCCGCTGCCCGACGGACCGACGCTCGGGATCGACCCGGAGTGTGCGACGGTCGTGGTGGCGAGGGCGTAGGCCGTCGTGCCGGTGAGTCCGAAGAGCGTGCCGGCGAGGACGCCGACCGTGACCAGCTTCCGGAGCGTCGGGACGCTGCCGAGGAGGACCGCGGCGGTGGACAGGAGCCCGCCGACGAGCACCACCCAGCGCAGCCAGGGCAGCCAGGTCGGGTTCTCGTTGAGCAGGCAGGTGCCCCAGTAAGCGGTGATTCCGATCATCACGGCGAGGCCGAGGCGGCCGATGACCCGGTCGCGGACGCTCCAGAGGAGTGCGCCACCGGTGCCGACCAGGCCCGCGATCGCCGGGGCGAGCGCGACCGTGTAGTACGGGTGGATCGTCCCGGACATGTACGAGAAGACCAGGCCGGTGACGACGAGCCAGCCACCCCAGAGCACGAGGCCGACACGGACCGGGTCGCCGAGGTGCCGCCGACCGACGACCACCAGGCCGAGGACGAGCGCGAGGAGCGCCGCGGGCAGGAGCCACGAGATCTCGAGGCCCATCTCGGACGAGAACAGGCGGTTCAGTCCGGTCGAGCCGCCGAAGGACGACCCGGCGGTCCCGCCGCCCATGCCCCCGCCGGCGTTGCCGTCGCCGCCGAAGATGCGGCCGAGGCCGTTGTAGCCGAAGACGAGGTCGAGCACGGTGTTGTTCGTCGACCCGCCGATGTACGGGCGCGACTCGGCGGGCCAGAGCCACACGGCGACGACCCACCAGCCTGCCGACACCACGAGCGACACCGCCGCGATGCCGAGGCCGATCGCCCGCTTCCCCCAGCTCGTCCGCGCGGCGAACAGGTACACGAGGCCGAACGCCGGCAGGACGAGGAGCCCCTGCAGCATCTTCGTCAGGAACGCGAACCCGAGAGCCACCCCGGCGAGGGCGATCCACTTCCAGCTGCCGCGCGGGAGTGCCCGCACGGTGCAGTACGCGCCGGCGGTCATGAGCAGCACGAGGAGCGCGTCCGGGTTGTCGAACCGGAACATGAGCGCCGCGGCCGGGGTCGCCGCGACGACGAACCCGGCGAGCAGGGCCCCGACGTTCGCGGTCGTCGCGCCGAGGCGGGCGAGGGTCCGCCGGACCGTGCCCCACACGAGCGCGACCGACCCGACGGCCATGAGGGCCTGGGGGAGCAGGAGGCTGAAGGACGAGAAGCCGAACAGCCGCGCCGACAGCACCATCACCCACAGCGAGGCCGGCGGCTTGTCGACCGTGATGAAGTTCGACGAGTCGAGGGAGCCGAAGAAGAACGCCTCCCACGACTTCGTGCCGGCCTGCACGGCCGCGGCGTAGAAGCTGTTGGCGTACCCGGAGATGCTGAGGTCCCACAGGTACACGACGGCGGTCAGGGCGAGGAGGGCCCAGAACGCCGGCCGGAGCCAGCGGGCGTCCTCGCGCTCGCCGAGGAACAGGCGAGCGAGGGGCGTGCGGCGGTCCCGGGCGGTCGCGCCGGGGTGTGCACGCTCGCGACGATCGGTCACGGGGGTCGGGTACGTGGTCATGACGATGAGGTTCCCGGACGTTCCCCGAACCGATCGATGGACGACCTTGGCGCTCCCTAAGACCTGCGGACAGGTGCCCCGTCAGGCGTAGCGGCGGGCCGCGCGGAGCGCCGCGCCCGTGTACGAGCCGCCGAAGAGGAACACGTGCAACAGCAGCGGCGCGAGCTGGTGCAGCTCCACCCGGTCCTGCCAGCCGTCGGCGAGCGGTGACTCCTCGTCGTACGCCGCGAGGACGGTCTCGAGCCGCGGCAGCCCGAACAGCCCGAGGAGCGCCAGGTCGGTCTCGGCGTGCCCGCCGTGCGGGTTCGCGTCGATGAGTACCGCCCCGGTCGGGGTCGTGCCGTCCACCGGCTGGCCCGGCGTCGGCCAGAGCACGTTCCCGGCCCAGAGGTCACCGTGCAACCGGGCGGGACCGTTCCCGACGAGCGCGGGCTGCGGCGACCCGAACTCGCCGTCCTCGAGCCGTTCGGCCACCCGCTCGAACACCGCGGCCTCGGACCCGTCGAAGCCGCCCTGGTCGACGATCCGGGACACGTAGTCGCGGATCCGGTACTCGGCGAAGAACTCGCCCCAGGAGTCCGGTGCGTCGGTCGCGGCGACGAAGGCGGTCCGGGAACGACCCATCCGGAGCGACCCCTGCTGCGGGAAGCCCGGCGACGGTGCACCCCAGTGCGGAGCACCGGCCGCGTGCGTGCGGGCGAGCGACCGGCCGAAGCGCTCGGCCTGCTCCGGGGTCGGGGCGCCGTCGCTGATCTGCTCGAGGTGCAGGACCCGCGGCTCCGGGTGCGCGAGGACCCGGGCGATGCGGGTGCCGCCGGCGTCCTCGGCCTTGGCGAGCCACTCGAGCCCGGCGGCCTCGGCGGTCGCCTCGTCGGGGTCGGTGAAGGTCTTCACGTGCGTCTCGGCCATCGGTCCATCCTGCCGATCGACCGCGGCGCCGGTCACAGCCCGGGGCCGCCCTCGTCACCCCACGGCGTCGACGAGCGCCTGGGCGAGCGGGTGCCACGGTCGGGACGTCGGCCCGCTCAGCACGAGCGTGCGGGTGAGTCGTCGTTCGAGCGGCAGCATCACGAGGTCGTCCGGCAGCATGCTCCGTCCGAGCGTCGGCACGATCGAGACGCCCTCGCCGCGCTGGATCATCCCGAACATCGTGTTCATCTCCCGCACGCGGTGCGCCCACCGGAAGGGCTGCCCGTCGAGTTCGTGCAGCCGCTGGATCTGCACCTCGCACCCACCACCACCCGCGACGAGTCCGTCCTCGTGCAGGTCGTCGAGCGTGAGGGCCGCCTGGGCCGCGAGCGGGTGGTCCCGCCGGACGACGGCGGCCATCTCGTCCCGCGCGACGACCACCGCGCCGGTCGGCACCGGAGACGGGTCGACGAGCACGGCGGCGTCGACGGTCCCGCCCTCGAGCCACTCGGGCATCTCCTCGTCGTCGCCCTCGTAGACCTGCACGTCGACGTCCGGCAGCGTCACCGCCCACAGCTCGCGGAGGCGGGGGAGCAGGCCCTGGCACACCGTCGGGACGGCCGCGAGGCGCACGGTGCCGCGCGCCGTGGCGGGGGTGACCACGGCCTCCAGGGCGTCGACGGAGGTGACCACGCTGCGGGCGTGGGCGAGCAGCCGTTCCCCGAGGGGTGTGGCGGTCGCAGCGCCGCCGCGGTGTACGACGGTGCCGCCGACCTCGCGCTCGAGCCCCGCGACCGCGTGGGAGACGGCGGACTGGCCGACGCCGAGGGCCGCGGCCGCGCCGGTGAACGAACCGGCGTCGACGGTGGCGGTGAACGCCCGCAGCTGGGGGATCGTGACGGCCATGCGCGCTCCTCATGTCTCCATGAGGCACATGCGTTCGACACATGTGCGGTGGTGGTCGATGCTAGCCCTCGTGAACGCCCTCCTCTACGTCCTCGTCGCCCTGACCTGGGGCTCGAGCTTCTTCTTCGCGAAGATCGGACTCGAGGGACTCGCGCCGCAGCAGGTCGCCACCGTGCGGACCGTGCTCGGCGCGGTCACCCTCGTCGTCGTGCTGCTCGCGACGCGGCGGCGGTGGCCCCGCGAGCCGAGGGTGTGGGGACACCTGCTCGTCGTGGCCGTGTTCCTCAACGCGGTGCCGTCGTCGCTCATGGCGTGGGCGGAGCAGACGGTGCCGTCCGGCCTCGCGAGCATCTACAACGCGACCACACCCATCATGACGCTCCTCGCGCTCGCGGTCCTCGTGCCGTCCGAACGCCTCAGCCGTCGACAGCTCGGCGGCATCGTGCTCGGGATCGTCGGCGTCCTCGTGCTCGTCGGGCCGTGGGACCTCGTCGGCGACCCGGCGGTGCTCGCCACGGTCCCCGGTCAGGTGGCGCTGCTCGGGATGACCGCGTCGTACGGCGTCGGGCTCGCCTGGTTGCGACGGTTCGGTGTCGGCAGCGGGCAGGACCCGACGACCGTCGCGACGGTGCAGCTCTCGCTGGCGGCCGTCCTCATGCTGCTCGTCGCGCCCGTCATCGCGACCGGTCCGGTGCGGCTGGACTGGAGGATCGTGGCCGCGATGGTCGCACTCGGCGCGGTCGGGACGGGGCTGGCCTACGCCTGGAACACCCGGCTGGTCGGGGCGTGGGGAGCGGGTCGGGCCTCCACGGTCACGTACCTCACCCCGGTCGTCGGGGTCGCTCTCGGCGTCCTCGTGCTCGGGGAGCCGCTGCGGTGGAACGAACCGGTGGGTGGGGTCGTGGTGCTGCTCGGCATCGCGCTCGCGTCCGGTGTGCTGCGTCGCCGTCACCCCGACGCGGTGCGCAGTCGGCCGTCGGTACGCTCGGCCGGGTGAGCCACCCCTCGACCGCGCGGTTGCTGTTCGCGTCGTCGCACCCGGGCCCGACCGTCACGGTGACGGCCCTCGCGACCGTCGTCGCCGCGGCCGTCGGCCACCCGGCGTGGCTGGTCGTGCTCGTCGCGCTCGCGGTCGTCGCCGGACAGCTGTCGATCGGCCTCGCCAACGATTGGATCGACGCCGACCGTGACCGCGCGGTGGGGCGGACGGACAAGCCCGTCGCCGGCGGGCTGATCGCCGTCGGCACCGTCCGGACGGCGGCGTTCGCCACGGCCGGTGTGGCCGTGGTGCTCTCCGTGCTGCTCGGTCCGGTCGCGGCGGTCGCACACGTCGTCCTCGTCGCCGCGGGGTGGGCCTACGACGCGTTGCTCAAGCGCACGGTCTGGTCCGTCGTGCCGTTCGTCGTCGCGTTCGGACTGCTGCCCGTCGTCGCCGTGTCCGCCGGCAGCGGTGCGTGGCCGGCGTGGTGGGCGATCACGACGGGAGCGGTCTTCGGCGTCGCGATCCACTGCACGAACGTCCTGCCGGACCTGCTCGACGACGCGGCGACCGGGGTCCGGGGCTTCCCGCACCGCCTCGGACTGCGCGGCTCGGGCGTGCTCGCGTTCGGTT
Source organism: Curtobacterium phoenicis (assembly GCF_047238015.1). Classification (NCBI taxonomy): domain Bacteria; kingdom Bacillati; phylum Actinomycetota; class Actinomycetes; order Micrococcales; family Microbacteriaceae; genus Curtobacterium; species Curtobacterium phoenicis. The sequence continues at coordinate 3,285,878 of NZ_JBDFLZ010000002.1, read as the reverse complement.
CGCTCGTCGTCGCGGCGCTGCTCGTCCTCGGCGGACAGGTCGGCGGGGCCGATCCGGCGCGTGGGGCCGCTGCGGTGCTGGCGGTCGTCGGCGCACTCGTCGTGGTGGTGCTGGCCGTGGTCGGGGTGCGGCTCGTGTTCGCCGGTCGGCCGACGCGCGCGCTCTTCCGGCTCGTGATCGCGTCGTCGCTCGTGCTCGTCGTCGAGCTCGCGGTCGCAGGGGCGCGGTTGGTCGCTTGACCGCTGCGGGTGTCGCCGCGCGCTCAGGCCCACCGCATCGCGTACAGCCGGGCGAGCGCCGTCGCCGAGGGGAGCGCCAGCGCCGTCCGGAGCAGTGCGTCGCGGCCGGCCGAACCGATGCGTCCCGCTGGGAGACCGAGCGCCATGTTCACCTCCGCCTGCCGCGCCGCACGTCGAGCCGCGGCCCGACGTCGCCGTGCCCAGTCGAGCCGGACGACGTCGGGGACCGTCCGCGCACCGGGCAGGGCGTCCGCCAGGATCGGGGCCAGTTCGGCGGCGTCGAGCCACCCGAGGTTCATGCCCTGGCCGCCGATCGGACTGATCTCGTGCGCTGCGTCGCCGATGAGGACCACCCGTCCGACCCCGGTCCGGACCGCCTCACGCCGCCGCACACCGAAGTCGCTGAACATCGTGCAGGTCGCCGCGTCCGGTGTGGACCCGGTGCGTTCGGCGACGACGTCGGCGAGACCGACGGCCGTCGCACCGTCGGACCACGAGCGGTCCGGACCGTCCCCGCCGGTGCCGGCCGCTCCGGCACCGTCCCCGCCGGTGCCGCCCACGACTGCCACGTACCGCCGCCGGCCGTGCGGCAGAGGGAACGACTCGACGACCCCCGCGGGCCCGACGTCGACGAGCGCGGTCGACCGTGCCGACGGGTCCTCGGGGTCGGCGAAGTCGCCCATCACGTACCGGTGGCGGTAGTCCCGCCCGCGGGTGGCGATGCCGAGCAGCTCGCGAACCGTGCTCCGGCCGCCGTCGGCGCCGACCACGAACGAGGCCTCGACCGCCCGTGCGCTGCCGTCCGGTCCGGTCCCCTCAGCGCTGACCCGTGACCGGTCGTGCTGCAGGCCGGTCAGCGTCGTGCCGGTCCGCAGCGTGCCCGGCGGGAGCCGGTCACGCAGGAGCGTCTCCGTCCGGTGCTGGTCGAGCGTCGCGACGTACGGGTGCGAGACCGACGCCCCCGTGAAGGACAGCGAGCCGAGGACTCGCCCGCCGCTCCGGGCGACACCGGTCCGGACGAGCGTGGCCTCGGTCAGGACCGCCCGGTCGGCACCGATCGCGGCGAACGCATCGAGCGACGGCGGGTGGATGCCGATCGCCCTCGAGCCGACGGGGTCGTCGGTGCGTCGCTCCCACACCGCGACGTCGAGGCCGCGCTCGGCCAGGAGCGCCGCGGCGAAGCAGCCGACGGGTCCGCCGCCGACGACGAGGACGTCGACGCGCTCGGTGGTCACGCTCGGAGCCTACGGATCGCGCCGGGCGTGCACGTGCAGGTGCGCCGCCTGGCCACGGTCACCGGGTGGTGATCGCTGCCCGGGTCTGCTCGCGCAGGGGCTGGGTGCTCGTGTCGTGCAGGCCCTTGCCCGTCGTCTCCGGCGCCATCACCTGGGACAGGACCGCCCCGACGACACAGATCGCCGCGGCGACGAGCATGCACGCTCCGATCCCGATCGAGTCGATGCCGACGGGCAGCAGGAAGGTCCCTGCGGCGGCGCCGACCCGACTGCACGCGGCGGCGAAGCCCACGCCGGTCGACCGGACCTCGGTCGGCAGCACCTCGATCGGGTACACCGCGGTGAGGTTGCCCTGCGCCGCGTTCATGAACGAGAACACCGCGAAGCACAGCACGACCACGATGCCCGGCGCCGAGCCCCAGAGTCCGACCACGGCGAGGGCGACGGCCATGATCCAGAACGGCGGGATGAGCTGTCGGCGTCGGCCGAGCCGCTCGATCGTGAGCATGCCGACGAGCGCACCGACCGCGGCCATGGCGTTGACGATGATCGTGCCCGTCGCCTCGTCGTGGAGCTGCAACGACTTCAGGACGGTCGGCGCGAAGGTGAAGATCGCGAAGTACGGCGCGACGTTGCACGCCCAGAACAGCGAGATGAAGGCCAGGCGCTGCCGGTTCTCCTTCGCGAACAGCACGCGGTAGCCTCCCTCGCGCTGTTCCTCGGCTGCGTACTGCTCGTCGCGGAAGTACGCGTCGCCGCCGAGTCGCTCCGTCACGATCGCACGGGCCTCGTCGGTCCGTCCGTGCTGGAGCAGCCACCGCGGCGACTCGGGGAACCCCAGTCGCGCCAGCGCCGTGACCACCGCCGGGAGGGCGCTCGTGACGAGGACCCACCGCCAGCTCAGCCCTGCCCAGTCGATCAGGGCGTAGGCGGTGACGACGGCGACGAGGTACCCGCCGTACCAGCAGACGAGGAGCCCCGAGAGCCGTCGGCCGCGGTCCTTCGAGGGCGCGAACTCGGCGAGCATCGCAGCACCGATCGAGTACTCCGCGCCGATCGCCATCCCGAGCAGTACCCGCACGACGAAGAGCTGCCAGCCGTCCGCGACGAACGCCTGCAGCAGCCCGAGCACGATGAACAGCAGGACGTCGACGGTGAAGACCCGCTTGCGGCCGAACCGGTCCGTCAGCCACCCGGCGAGGGGTGCCCCGATGAAGATGCCGATCAACGAGCTCGCACCGATGAGTCCGGCGAGCACCGGGTCGAGGCCGAGCGCGATCGTGATGGACGGCAGGGCGACGCTGATGACGCCGAGGTCGAACCCGTCGAGGCCTTCACCCCATGCGCAGGCGAAGGTCATGCGCCGGAGGAACCCGTTCCGTCCGGCTGGGGTGGCGGTCGTTCCACGCTGGGTCATGGTCGCTCCTCGGGCGCCGCCACCGTGGCGACGCCCACCGGACCGTAGGCCGGACCCCGCCGCACCCGTCCCAGGTTGTCCTCGGTGCGGCGCACCGGGGTCCGGACAGCGGGTCCAGGGAACGCGCTCGTCCCGACGCCGCACCCGTCGAACGACGCGCGCGAGGACGGAACGTGCGCGGTTCGCGGGAGCCGTCACGCGACCACGAGACGGACGGGAGGCCCGTGGCGGCGCCGCCACGGGCTTCCCGTCCGACGCCCGGTCCCGCCCGGCTGCCGCCTGCCGGAGCTACGCCGTCGCGTGCTCGCGCGCGGCGCGGTCCGCGGCGACGAGACGCTTGGCCTCGCGGACACGCTTGCGGGCCTTCTCGACCGGCACCTCGACCGCGTAGGCGGCGCCGACCGCGACGAGCAGGGCCGCCGCGACCAGCCACACCTTGCCCCACGCACCGATCGCGAAGGTCCCGAGCAGCGCGATCACGAGCGGGTGCCAGAGGTAGGCCGAGTACGACACACGCCGTCCGAACCAGGACATCGGGGTCCACGCGAGCGCCGCCGACACCGGGGTGCGGACGGAGACGAGACCGCCGATGAGCACGGCCGACACGAGACCGGTGACGGGGAGCACCACCCCGAACGTCGAGGCGTGCTGCGTCCAGTCGCCGTCGATCCAGAGCAGGATGCCGACGAGTGCGGCCAGGCCGATCCAGGTCGCCAGGTGGCCGACGATCCCCGCGGCGACGCGGCGGGCGCGTTCGTCGTCGAGGAGCAGCGCGAGGAGGCAGCCGGTCGCGAGCGGCACCACGCCGAGGACGGGGGAGAAGTACACGTCGGGCGTCGCTCCGCCGTTCGGCTTCTCGTAGCTGAGGAACGAGGCGATCGAGGCACCCACGATGACCGCGCCGAGCCCGGCCATCAGCCAGCGTCGGCGCGACCGGACCGCGAACAGCAGCACGAGCACGGGCGGCCAGACGAGGTAGAACTGCTCCTCCATCGACAGGCTCCACGTGTGGGCGAACACGCCCTGCGTGGTGTCCCAGAACGAGCGGAAGAGGTTGCCGGTGTAGCTCAGGGCGATGAACGCGGCCTCGCCCGGGGAGAACGTCGCGCCCTTGTAGTCGCCGACCCAGTTCCACAGGGCGAGGCCGACGAGGACGAAGGCGATGAGTGCCGGGTAGAGCCGCAGCACGCGCTTGCCCCAGAACGAGCCGAGGCGGATGCGGCCGGTCTTCCGGCGCTCGCCGAGCAGCAGCGTCGTGATGAGGAACCCGGAGAGCACGAAGAACACCGTGACGCCGATGAACCCTCCGTCGAAGTGCGAGACGTGGAGGTGGTAGAGGATCACGGCGAGGATCGCGATCGTCCGCAGACCATCGAGCGCGGGGGCACGGCTCGTCAGCGGCGGCGGCGGGGTCGCGGTGCCGTCCCTGCGCGCGCTGCCGTCGGCGCGCGCGCTGCCGTCGGCGCGCGCGCTGCCGTCGGCGCGCGTGCGGCCGTCGGTGGTGGCCGGTGCGGAGGTGCTGCGGGTCCGCTCCGGCGAGATCGTGGTGGTCGCCACGTCGCCTCCTGCGAGATCGTTCTGCTGCCCGGACCGACGAACGGACCGTGACCTGATCGTTACAGGATGCTCGCCCGAGGTAAGAGGAGTCTCAACGAACGGGGTGCACGAGTTCCGACAGTGCGTCGAGTCGCTCGGTGGCGATGTCCTCGAAGGGCCGTTCCTCGCCGGGTGCGATCCACTGCTGGAACGTCAGGTGGAAGACCGTCACAGCGGTCTCCGCGGCGATCGTGGCACCCGGCTCGCCGACGCCTCGGTCGCGCAGGAGTGCGCCCAGGTGGATCTTCAGGGTCGCGAGCTTGCCGAGCTCCCGCTCCTGCAGCGCCGGGTTCGCCTCGATGATCGCCTGCCGGGCACGGGAGAACGGCCGCTTCTCGTGGTCGAAGAACGCAGCGGCTGCGGTGATGGCGAGGCGTACCAGCGCGAACGGTGCGGTGTCGTCCGGCGCCTGCTCGATCGGGTCGGCGAACATCGCGAGGAAGTCGTCCTGTCCGGCGAACAGCACCTCGCGCTTGTCGGCGAAGTGCCGGAAGAAGGTGCGCTCGGTGACCTCGGCCGCGCCGGCGATCTCGGCGACCGTCGTGGCGTCGTACCCCTGCTCGGCGAACAGCTGCATCGCCGTCGCCTGCAGCCGCTCGCGCGTACCCGGTTGCCATCGGACCATGTCGGCAGTCTACTGATGACAGCGACTGACATCGAGTGCTACTGTGATGTCAGTTCGTGACATCAGCGCCACGGACACCGTGAAGGGAAACGCACATGCACGTGTTCGTCACCGGGGCCTCCGGCTGGATCGGCTCCCACACCGTCGACGAGCTGCTCGCCGCCGGACACACCGTCACCGGACTCGCCCGCTCGGACGCCTCCGCCGCCGCTCTCGAGGGGAGGGGGGCCTCGGTGCTCCGCGGCGACCTCGACGACCTCGACGCCCTGCACCGTGGCGCCGACGGTGCCGAGGGCGTCCTGCACCTCGCCAACAAGCACGACTGGGCGAACCCGGTCGCCACGAACGCGACCGAGCGCGCCGCCGTCGAGACCCTCGGCTCCGCGCTCGTCGGCACCCACCGTCCGCTCGTCGTCGCCTCGGGTGTGGCCATGCTCGCGCAGGGGCGTCCGTCGAACGAGTCCGACCCCAGCCCGTTCGTCGGCCCGGAGTCCATGCGCGGCGGCAGCGAGAACCGCGGCTTCGACTTCGTCGACCAGGGCGTCCGCACGATCGCCGCCCGGTTCAGTCCGACCACGCACGGCACCGGCGACCACGGGTTCATCGCCGCGATCGTCGCCGCCGCACGACGGACGGGCGTGTCCGGCTACGTGGGGGACGGCACGAACCGCTGGGCCGCCGTGCACGTCACCGACGCCGCACGCCTCGTCCGGCTCGGGCTCGAGCAGGCCCCGGCCGGGACGCGGCTGCACGCCGTGGCGGAGACGGCCATCCCGACGCGGGACATCGCCGAGGCGATCGGGGCCGGGCTCGGCCTGCCGGTGACGTCGATCGACCCCGCCGACGCCGAGGAGCACTTCGGGTTCATCGGCCGCTTCTTCGCGATGGAGATGTCGGCGACCTCGGACGCGACGCGCGAGCTGCTGGGGTGGGAGCCGACGGGCGTCGGGCTGCTCGAGGACATCGCGGGCGGCGCGTACTTCCCGGTCCCCTTCGCGTAGCGAGCCCGCGTCCGGCGGTCACTCGCCGGACGGGAGGCACGGTGTCGGCCCGCACCGCGCCTCCCGTCCGGTGCCGGTCGGGCGGCGGCCGAACCCGCCCGGCGAGCGCGTTCGCCGATCGCGTTCGACGATGCGCGCGTCGGACGACGCGCGGGACGTCGGATCATGCGCGTGCATCCGGCGCGGATGCACGGGACGACGAAGCGCGTGTCGATCGACGCGTGTTTCGTCGCGGACGAGGAGTACGGGAACCGCCCGCGCGCTCCGGCGCCTACTCGGCCTTCTGCATCTGCCACGGCTCCGGCTCGCGGTCGCCGTTCGGCCGCACGGGCCGGACGTCACCGACGATCGGGATCGCCCGCTTCCGCATGAACCACAGGTACCGCACGAAGAAGTGCGACAGCGTCGACAGCCGGTTGCCGTTGCCGAGCAGCGACGCGATGTGGACCGCCACCCAGGCCGCCCACGCGACCGGGCCGACCATCGTGATCCCGCCGCGGAGCTGCGCGACCGCGGCGTTCGTGCCGATCGTCGCCATCGTGCCCTTGTCGAAGTACTTGAAGTGCTCGGTCGGCTTGCCCTCGAGCAGACGCTTGATCTGCTTCGCGACGTGCCTGCCACCCTGCAGCGCGGGCTGGGCGAGCTGGGCGAGGGCGTCGTCCTGCGCGGCGATGTCACCGGCCGAGAACACCCGCTCCACGCCCTTCACGCTGAGGTCGTCGTTCACCTGGATCCGGCCGCCGTGGGTCTGCGGCATGCCCCAGCCGGAGACCTCCTTGTGCGCCGCGACACCGGTCGCCCAGATGACCTGCGACGCGGGGATGAACTCGCCCTCGGCCGACACGACCCCGTCCGGGCGCACCTCGGCGACCCCGGTGTTCAGCCGCAGCACGACACCGCGCTTCCGGAGGATCTTCGCCGCGTACCGACGCAGGCGCGGCGCGAACGGCTTCAGGAGCTCGCCGCTGCGGTGCACGAGGGTGATCGAGATGTTGCCGCGCTCGATCTCGGGGTAGGCGCCGACGAGCGCCTGGTCGCGGAGCTCGGCGAGGGCACCGGCCATCTCGACGCCCGTCGCACCGCCGCCGACGATGACGATCTTGATCTCGTCCGGACCCTGGTTCGCCGCCGCTTCCTCGAGCCGGGTGAACAGCTCGTCGCGGATGCGGAGCGCCTGGGACCGGGAGTACATCGAGTACGCGTACTCGTACGCGCCGGGCGTCCCGAAGTAGCTCGTGTTCACGCCGTTCGCGAGGACGAGCCAGTCGTAGTGCAGGTGCTCACCGTCGCTCATCTCGGCGATGCGCTCGTCGGGTCGGATGCCGGTGAGGAGTCCGTGCCGGAAGTCCGCGTTCGACTGCTTCGCGCGGAGACTGCGGAGGAAGTACGTCACGTCCCCGGCGTTCAGGCCACCGGTCGCCACCTGGTACATGAGGGGCTGGAACATGTTGTAGACGTGGCGGTCGACGAGCGTGACCCGGACGTCGGCGTCCGCGAGCTCCCGCATCGCCGCGATGCCGGCGAAGCCTCCACCGACGATGACGACGTGTGGGCGGGTGTCCTGCGGCATGAGCTCCCTGGTTTCCTCGGACGGCGGATGGTCGCCTCCGAGGGTACGCGCGCTCAGGCCCCTCCGATGACCGAGGTGTTCACCGCCGACCCGGCCGGGAGGCCCGTCCCGGCTCCGTCAGGCGTCCCGCCGCGTGTAGGTGTTCAGCACGTTCCCCTTGCTCGTCACGGTGCTGTCGACCAGCGTCAGGCGCGTCGGCGGGTCCGTCGGCTCGAAGAGCCGCCGTCCGGGGCCGGCGATCGCCGGGTGGATCATGAGCTGGAGTTCGTCGAGCAGTCCGGCGAAGAGCAGGTGCCGGACGACCGAGATGCTCCCGGTGACCGCGATGTCGCCGCCGTCCCGCTCCTTGAGGTCGCGGACGAACGTGTCGAGGTCGCCCGTGATGCGCGTGCTGTTCTCCCACGCGAGGTCGTCACCGAGCGTGGTCGACGCGACGTACTTGGGCATCGGGTTGATCCACCGGCCGAACGGGTCGTCGGCGTGCGCGGGCCACCACTCGGCCCACTCGAGGTAGCTGTTCCGCCCCAGCAGGACCGTGTCGGTGCGGGACATGAACGCCGTCATGCCCGCGCCGAGCTCGTCGTCGAAGCTGTCGTGCTGGAACTTGTAGGGCTCGTCGACCACGCCGTCGACCGAGGTGAAGAGACCCGAGGTGACCTTCCGCATGCTCGGAGAATAGCGGCGCGCCTGGTCAGCTACCAGACCCGGAGTCGGTGCCGCCCTGGGTGCCGCTGTCACCCTGGGTTCCGCTGTCGCCCTGGGTGCCGCCGGGCTGCTGCCCGGTGCCGCCGCCGTACCCCGGGAAGCCGTTCGTCCCACGGCCGGGGAACTGCGACGTGCCCTGGGACTGCGTCCCGCCGATCGCGTGCCCGATCGCGAAGCCGACGCCGCCGCCGACGAGGAGCGCAGCCACCCCGACCGCCGCCGCGATGACCGGCCAGAACCACGGCGGCCGCGGCTTCGCGTGTCCCTGCGCCCCGACGTTGCCGTACCAGGCAGTCGGCGTCTGCTGCGCGGTGTCCCACTCGGCGGCGTACGGGTCGCCGCCGGGCGGGGCCGAGCCGGACGGGGCCGAGTCGGACGGTCGGGTGTCCGTCGCGGTCGGGGCTGCACCCCAGCCACTCGGTGCGGCGGCGGGCGCTGCGCCCCAGCCGTCGGGCACGGACGGGTACCGGCGGGGCTCGGTCGACGGAGTCGTCGGGTCGGTGTCGTTCATGGTGACGAGTGCACACCGCGCGCCTATCAGCCGGTGATGACGACGCTGACGTTGCACTGTGGACGCGGGCGTAGCGTCGTGCACGTGCGTGCGAGGGTCGAGACGGTGTCGGTCGACGGGCTGCCCGTGCGGCTCCGGTCCCTGGCGCCGGCCGGCCGACTCCACGACGCCCTGGTGCCGACGGTGCTGCTCGTGCACGGCATCGGCATGTCCCACCGCTCCTTCGCCCGCTCCCAACGGGCCCTGGCCCGGACACACCGGACCGTCGCCGTCGACCTCCCGGGCTTCGGCGGCCTGCCGCCGGCCGGGCGCCGGCTCGACGTCGAGGAACTGTCCGACCTCGCGGTCCGCGCGACAGTGTCCCGCGGTGCCGGGGAACTCGTCGTCGTCGGGCAGTCGATGGGGTCGCAGGTCGCCGTGGAAGCAGCACGACGCCACCCCGACGCGGTGTCGTCGGTCGTGCTCGTCGGACCCGTCGTGGACGATCGTCGACGGACGCTGTTCCACCAGGCGGTCGACCTCGGCCGGGACTCGGTCGTCGAGGGGCCCCGGATGAACGCCGTGGTGTTCACCGACTACCTCCGCAGCGTGCGGCAGTACGTCCGGGAACTCGGTCCGATGCTCCGGTACCCCACGCTCGACCGGGTCGCCGACCTGGACGTCCCGGTGCTCGTCGTCCGCGGTGACCGCGACCCGATCGCCCGCCAGGCGTGGGCTGCGCGGGTCGCCGCCCACGCCCGCCGCGGCGCGTTCGTCGAGCTGCCCGGGGCACACCACGTGCAGGAGCACCGTCCGGTCGCGTTCGCCGACCTCGTCGCGGAGTTCCGTCGTGTCGAGACCCTGGAGCGCCTCGGATGACCGACCCGACCGACCGGACCGCCTCGACGACGCGGGCCGACCAGGCCGGGCGATCCGTGCCTCCCGTCGGGCTGCCCACGCGCGCGGTGTGGGCCGTCCGTGACTGGGTCTACGCCGTCCGCTGGCAAGCCCGGAGCCTCGGTCCGACCACGGCGGACGACTACCTCGACGGCGACCGGCCGCCCGTCGTCGTCATCCCCGGCGTCTACGAGACGTGGCACTTCATGCGACCGCTGATGGACGCGCTGCACGACCGAGGTCACCCGGTGCACGTGCTCCCCGTGCTCCGGCACAACGTCCGGCCGGTGCCCGCCTCGGCGGAGGAGGTCGTCGGGTACCTCGAGGAGCACGACCTGCGCGGGGTGCTGCTCGTGGCGCACAGCAAGGGCGGCCTCATCGGGAAGTACGCGATGGCGTCGCTCGACCCCGACCGCCGGATCGACCGGATGGTCGCGGTGTCCACGCCGTTCGGCGGATCGTCGCTCGCCCGACTGGCTCCCGTCGCCCACCTGCGCGTGTTCCGGGCAGCGGACCCGGTGCTCGCGGCGATGGGTCGGGAGCTCGCGGTGAACGCCCGCATCACGTCGGTCTACGGCGTGTTCGACACGCTCATCCCCGAGGGCAGCGAGCTCGCCGGGGCGACGAACGTGCGGCTGCCGGTCGGGGGCCACTTCCGGATCCTCGGCGACCCCCGGACCCGGGAGGCCGTGCTCGCGGCGACCGAGTGAGACCGGGCCGGCCCGCCGGCTCGGCGCCGTGCGAGCACGGCCGGGGCCGAGCTGCGTGAGCGTGGCCGAGGCGAGTCTCGGCCCCACGGACACGTTCGCGCCGCGACGACCGCGGGAGTGTCCGCCCAGCCGAGTCGCGGCGACCGCGACCGCGACCGCGACCGCGCCCGCGCCCGTGCCCGTGCCCGCGGCCAGCTCAGGCGCCGGGCAGGAACAGGCAGAACGGGTGCCCGTCGGGATCGAGCAGCACGCGGACGTCGTCCTGCGGTTGGAACGATGCCTCGCGGGCTCCGAGGTCGACGGCCCGCGCGACGGCACCGGGCAGGTCCTCGACCTGGAAGTCGACGTGCAGCTGCATGTTCTGCGCGCCGGCCTCGCTCGGCCACACCGGGGCGACGTACTCGGGGTCGTACTGCACCGACAGACCCGCGCCGTCCTCGGGCCGCACCCGAGCCCAGGTCGGGTCGTCCTCGTGCACCGTCCACCCCGTGAGTGCCCCGTAGAAGCGCGCGAGCCGGATCGGCTCGGGGGACTGCAGTACCGTGGCCACGAGGGTCGGCATCGTCGCGTCGTCGGTCGTCATGCGGCGGAGCGTACCCGCGGTGGGACCCGTCAGCGCCGCCCGGCCGCCGACGAGGCCGCCGGTTGTGGTCACCGCGGGGCGACGCTCGCGCGCTCGACGATCCGGTGCGGCACGACGAACGTCTCCGGCGGCGCCGACCGGTCGTCGATGCGTCGGGCGAGCAGCCGGAGCGCCGCGCCCGCGAGGGTCTTCCGGTCGAACGCCACCGTCGTCAGCGCGGGGATGGCGAACGCCGCCGCGGCGATGTCGTCGAACCCCATCACGCTGACGTCCTGCGGGACCCGGACCCCGCGGGCGGCGAGCACGTGCAGCACGCCGAACGCGATCGAGTCGGTGAACGCGAACACCGCGTCCGGGAGGTCGTTCCGGTCCAGCCACGCACCGAACTCGCGCGCCGCCGTCGCCGTCGACCAGTCGTCGAGCGGCACCCGGAGCGCCTCCTCGACCGGCAGTCCCGCCGCCGTCAGGGCGTCCCCGTGCCCCCGCTCCCGGAGCTCGCTGGTCGCGGTCGCCCGGACCGCCGCAGCCGCGCCGACGATCGCGATCCGCTGGTGCCCCATCGCGATGAGGTGCGCCGTCGCTTCGGCTGCCGCAGCACGACTGTCGACGTGCACCTGGTCGACGTGCTCCGGCTCCACCTCGCCGATCACGACGGTCGGCGGTAACCCCTCGGTCGAGGCCAGGACACTCGCGCTGAGCGTCACCGGGTTGAGCACGAGCCCGTCGACGAGGTGTGCTCGGGCACGGGAGACCAGCTCCCGCTCACGCTCGGGGTCGTTGCCCGTCTGGTCGAGCTGCACCACCCACCCGTGGTCGCGGGCGAGCTCGACGAACCACTCGGTGAGCTCCGCGGCGTAGGGGTTCCGCATCTCGGGCAGGGTCAGGGCGATGACGCCCGACCGGCCGTTCCGCAGCCCGCGTGCCGAGAGGTTCGGCACGTACCCGAGTTCGGCGACCGCCCGCTCCACGCGCTCCCGGGTCTCCGGACGCACGGGGACGCCGCCGTTGACGACGTTGGACACGGTCTTCGGTGACACCCCGGCGAGGGCGGCCACCTCCCGCACGGTCGCGCGCATCGTCCGAGCGTACCGCCCGCACCAGTCGCGCTACGCCTGCCGTTCGTACCGGTGGACGTGCGTGCGGTACGGCACCCGGACGACGTCCTGCCCGGCGGTGTGGGGGTGGGTGTCGAGCAGGTCCTCGACCGCGCGACGGAGCGTGTCCCGTTCGGACTTCGGCAGCACGATGACGTAGCTGCGCGACAGCACCATGTCGAGGAACGCCGAGCGGTCCTGCTCGTGCACCCACTCGAACACGCGGTGCTCCGGCGTCGTGAACGGGCCGTCGAGCGCCCGTTCGTCGTCGTACGACATCCGCTGCGCCTCGGGTCGCGTGATGACGTCACCGAGCCGCTGCGCCCAGTCCGAGGTCTCGTCGCGGACGTTCCACACGAGCCCGAGGACGCCGCCGGGGCGGAGGACCCGCGCGACCTCGGCGACGCCGGCCACCGGGTCGACCCAGTGCCACGACTGCGCGAAGGTCACCGCGTCGGCCGAGCCGTCCGGCAGGGGCATCGCCTCGCCCGTGCCGTCCACCGCGCGGACGTCGGGCAGCAGCGCGGCCAGCCGTGCCCGCATCGCCGGGTCCGGCTCGACGGCGACCACCTCGGCGCCGCGTCCGAGCAGCGTCCGGGTGAACTTGCCGGTGCCCGCGCCGACGTCGACGAGCCGCTGCGAACCGCTCGGCACCAGCCAGTCGGCCACCGCGGCCGGGTACCCCGGCCGCCCGTGCTCGTACGCGTCGACCGCGCTGCCGAAGGAGCGCGCGTGCTGCTCGAAGGTCATGTCCCCACCTTGCCCCCTTGCGGTCTGGAGGCGCGGTGCGGACCCGCCACGAGCCTCCAGACCGTCACAGGGTCGCCTCCACGGCGTCAGTCCGCGTGTCGGGCGCTCCACGCTCGGAACGGCGCGGTCGGGTCGTCGACCCGACCCTGCTCTGCGCGCAGGGCGCGCTCGTCGACCGGCTTCCTGTACTCGTCGTAGAAGGTGGCGAGCGTCATCAGGCGGTTGCCGTCCTCGTAGTGCTCACCCTCCTGCTCCCGTGAGGCGGCGTAGACCACGCGGTCGGGCTGCGCGTAGTAGAGGGCTCCGAGGCACATCGGGCACGGGTAGGCGGTCACGAACACGTCGTACCCGCCGAGGTCCGTGATGCCCTGCTCGGCCGCGGCCCGGATCGCCCGGATCTCAGCGTGCGCGGTCGGGTCGCCGGTCTGGGCGACGTGGTTGACGGCCTCGACGACGACCTCGCCGTCGCGGACGATGAGGCAGGCGAAGGGCTTGCCGCCGTCGGCGACGTTGTCGAGGGCGCGGGAGACAGCCAACGCCGTGAAGTCGGTCGATGCGGTCGGTTCGTCGTGGTGCATCGGTCCACGGTCCTCCCGGCGGCTGCCCGAGCGGTGGGCGGCCGCGTACCCCGGGGCGTCGGGCCTGGTCGCAGCCGGCGGCGGTTCACTGGCCGGCATGACCGACCGGCCCTTCACCCCCGCGCTCGCCACGTTCTTCCGCGGGCTCGCCGAGCACAACGAGAAGTCCTGGTTCGAGGACCACCGGAAGGACTGGGAGCGGCACGTCGAGGCACCGATGGAGGCCCTGCTCGACGAGGCCGAGCGACGCTACGGACCCGGACGGGTGCTCCGGCAGCACCGGGACCTCCGCTTCACGCCGGACAAGCGGCCCTACCGGGAGGACACCGGGCTCACCGCGGGCGGGGTGTACCTCAGCGCCGGCGCCGACGGCATCCAGGCGGGTGGTGGGCTCTACACGCCGTCGCGCGCGCAGCTCGACGCAGCCCGCACCGCGATCGACGAACACCCCCAGGCCGCAGCGGCGCTGCAGCGAGAGCTCGACGATCTCGTCGACGCGGGCTTCGAGCTCGCCGGGCCCCCGCTGAAGACCGCACCCCGGGGCTACGACGCCGACCACCCGCGCATCGGGCTCCTCCGGATGCAGCACTTCGCCGCGCTCAAGCACCTGCCGCTGACGAGCCCGCTGTCCGACGTCGTCGATGCGTGGGAGCGGGTGCAGCCCCTCGTGCGGTGGACCGTGAAGTGGGCGCGCGCCGACGACGCCGACGCAGCGGACGACCCGGCGCCGCCGGTGCCGGGAGCGCGGTCGATCGACGAGCGCGCCTGAGCGGCTGCTGGTCATGTCCGTTCGCGCGCCCGCGCGAGCGCCTGCGCTGCTGCGTGCTCGTCGTCGGCGCGCACGGCGTCAGCCGCGCAGCCAGCCGGCCTCGGCGAAGGTCGTCTGGAGTTCGGCGAACAGCCGTGACCCGTGGAACCCGTCGACCGCGGCGTGGTTGACCTGCACCGCAATCGGCATCATCGTCCGGCCCTCGACGTACCGGTACCGTCCGATGGTGAAGACCGGCAGCAGGTGGTCGAACCCCTCCCTGACGTGCAGTGCGAACCCGGTGAAGGACGCTCCGGGCAGGGTCGACACGTCGAACACGTTCCGCGGCCGGTCCGGCTGGGGGAACATGCGGTGGTCGTCCCGGTAGCGGTCCATGGTGGACACCGCGGCCTCGTGGAAGCGCGCCGGATCCTCGTCGTACGGCACGAACAGCACCGAGAAGGTCTCCGTGTCCGCGTGGAACACCGTGAACATCGGGTGCACGACGTCCCACACCGCGGGGGAGCCGTCGTCCTGGAGCTGCATCCGGAACTCCTCGTGGCGGTTCACGACGGACGCGATCGCCCAGAGCTGCGAGGCGTAGGTGCGACGGTCGGTCCGCCGGACGGTCTCCGCGAAGTCGGTGACGTCCAGCTCGACCGTCATCTCCCACGTGCAGGGCACCCGGTCGCGGTAGTGCTCGAAGTGCTCGCGGCGGGGCCACGCGGCGAGGTCGACGGGGCGGAGCAGGCTCATGAGTGTCCAGTCTGGCCCCGGACCCTAGGCTGGAGCCATGCCGACACTGCAGCGCGTCCCCGCCCTCGTCGCGTCCGGTCAGCTGGCGATCCCGGTCGCCGAGGCACTCGTCGCGCTGCCCGCCGACGTCCTCGCACGGATCGAGGCCGCGCCGATCGACCCCGAGCTCGCGGACACCGCGGCGTTCTCGGAGGCGTACGGCTTCCCGGTCGAGGGCGGCGCGAACTGCATCGTCGTCGCGGGCAAGCGCGGCGACGACGTCCGGTACGCCGCGTGCATCGTGCTCGCGCACACCCGGCTCGACGTGAACCGTGTCGTCAAGAAGCTCCTCGACGTCCGGAAGGCGAGCTTCGCCCCGATGGACGAGGCCGTCCGGCTGACCGGCATGGAGTACGGCGGCATCACCCCGATCGGTCTGCCGTCGTCGTGGCCCGTCTACGTGGACGCGCGGGTGCAGGACGCTCCCGAGGTCGTCGTCGGCGCCGGGCTCCGCGGCGCCAAGCTGTTCCTGCCCGGGTCGGTGCTCGCGGGGTTGCCGCACGTGCAGGTCGTCGAGGGGCTCGCGACCGCAGCGCCCGACGCATGACCGTCGGGCTGCCGATCGTGGTCGACGACCACGTCTCGCTCGTCCTCGCCGACGACTCGGTGGCCGAGGCCTACCGGGACCTCGTCCTGGCCGACCTCGACCACCTTCGCCCCTGGGAGGAGCTCGCCCGACCGGGCCTCTCCGTCGAGGACGTCCGCGCGTACCCGACGCCCGGGCTCCAGGGCTGGGCGGACGGGACCGGCGTCCCCACGGCCGTCGTGCTCGACGGTGCCGTCGTCGGAGCGCTCGCCGCACGGATCACCCCGGCGACCGCGAAGGCCGAGGTCGGCTACTGGCTGTCGTCCCGTGCCGGCGGGAAGGGCGTGATGACCCGCGCGGTGGCGGCGCTCCTCGACGCGCTGTTCGCCGACGGGGTCTTCCGCGTCGAGCTCCGCACCGCCGCCGACAACCTGCCGAGCCGCGCCGTGGCGGAGCGGCTCGGGTTCATGCTCGAGGGGACGCTGCGGCAGGCGTACCCGATCGAGGGCGTGCGGCACGACCTCTGTGTGTACGCCCGGCTCGCACCCGACCGGATCCGGTGAGACGTGCCACTGACCGGTGGGACGTCGCACGGTCGGGCAACGCGGCACGGTCGGGTCGACGGGCCTCGTCAGTCGTTCGGCCGGATGAGGCAGAACGGGTGCCCGGCCGGGTCGAGGTACACGCGGAAGGTCTCGGTCCCGGAACCCGTCGCCGTCGCGCCGATCGCGAGCACGGCGGTCTCGCCGGCGTCGAGGTCGTCGACCTTCACGTCGAGGTGGCTCTGCTGCGGGACGTCCTGCCCCGGCCACTCCGGCGCGCGGTAGTCCGACACCTGCTGGAAGGCCAGGATCGGGCGGAGGTCGGTGAAGGGCAGCGCGATCTCCGCCCAGTCCTCGTCGAACGCGACGATCTCGCCACCGAGGAGTTCCACGTAGAAGCGTGCGAGCGCCCGTGGGTCGGGGCAGTCGAGGACGACGACGTCGAGGGTGCCGATCATGGCCGACACGCTAGCCCCGTCAGCGCGCGGCGGCCAGGGTCTTCGTGATCCGCTGCAGTGACACGGTCTCGGCGGTCCCGAGCTCCTGGGCGAACAGGCTCAGCCGGAACTCCTCGAGCATCCACCGCGCGTGCACGAGCTCCGGGTGCGCGCCGACCGCCGGGGGGAAGGTCCCGCCGGCGTCGGTGTAGCGGTCGGTGGCGACGGTGACCTCGCGCATCCACGCCGCGTCGCGCCCGGGGTTCTGCAGGAGCTTCTGCACCCGCGCTTCGACGCCCTGCAGGTACACGCGGATCCGTCGGAGCCGGTCGAGCCCGGCGACCGAGACGAACCCCGGGAACACGAGCCGTTCGAGCTGCTGCCGCATGTCCGTCAACGCACCGAGCAACGACATCGAGTTCGCCTGCTTGATCGCCCGCTCGGCGTTGCGGTGCGCGGTGAGCACGGCTGCGACCTCGGACACCGCGGTGAACATCGTGTCGACGACCGTGGCGGACACCGCGTCGCGGACCCGCTCGAATGCAGCCTGCTCGAACACGAGTCCGTCGGGGTGCGTGGCGCGGATGCCGGCGTCGACGACCGCCGCGAGGACGTCGTCGAACAGCGCCTGCGTCGACGGGTACGGCGATGCGGCGAGCGCGAGCTTCTCCTGCGCGGTGAGGTGCTGCTGGATGTACGACACCGGGGAGGGCACCGCGAGCATGACGAGGCGGCGGACACCGGCGGGCATCGCGACGGCACGGTCGTGCTCGGTGGCGAGCAGCCGCACCGCGACCGTCGCCTTCGGGCCCGACCCCTCCTCGACGAGCGCCGGGTAGGCGCGGATGACCCCACCCGACTGCTTCGTGTCGAGGACGCGGGGCAGGTCGCCCGTCGGCCAGGCGGTGAGACCTGACCGCTCGAGGCCGGAACCGGCCCGCGCGACGCGAGCCGCGCCTCCCGGCCGGTTCGCCTTCGCCGTGGCGGAGGCGACGCTCTGCTGGGTGCGGTCCTTGAGCTTCGTCTGCAGGGCCGCGAGGTCCTTGCCGGACTCGACCCGGCGACCGCGTTCGTCGACGACGGCCCAGGTCGGCAACAGGTGGGGCGGCACACGTGTCAGGTCGAAGTCGGACTCCGACACCGGCACGTAGGTCATGCGCTGGATCGTCTTCGCCAGCGTCGAGCGGAACGACTCGGTCGGTTCCGTCGGCGCGTCGTCCGGGAGCTCGGCGACGATCTTCTCGGCCCAGTCCGCCGCGGGCACGATGTTCTTGCGGATCTGCTTCGGCAGCGACTTGATCAGTGCCGTGACGAGCTCCTTGCGCAGGCCGCGGACCTGCCAGTCGAAGCCCTCCTCACGCATGCGCGGCAACAGGGCGAGGGGCACCTGCACGCTCACGCCGTCGTCCTGCGCCCCCGGCTCGAACCGGTACTTGATCGCGAGGCGCTGGTCGCCCGACCGCCACTGGGTCGGGTACTCCTGTTGGTCCTGCGCGGCTTCCGCCGCGTCCTCGGCCAGGAGGTCCGACCTGCGCATCGTGAGCAGGTCCGGCTGGTCGCGCCGCGCCTTCCGCCACCACCCCTCGAAGTCACGGGTGGTCGCCACGTCCGCGGGGATGCGCGCGTCGTAGAAGTCGACGATCTTCTCGTCGTCGAAGAGGATGTCCCGCCGCCGCGTGCGTTCCTCGAGCTGCTCCAGCTCCTTCCGGAGCCGGCGGTTCTCGCGGTCGAAGGCCTGCTGCGAGTCCCACTCGCCCTCGACGAGTGCGTGCCGGATGAACAGCTCGCGCGAGTGCTCGGGGTCGACCCGCTTGTACTGCACGCGCCGCCGCTGGACGACCGGGACGCCGAACAGGGTGACGCGCTCGTAGGCCACCACGGCGCCCTGCTTCTTCTCCCAGTGCGGCTCGCCGTAGGTCCGCTTGAGCAGGTCGCCGGCGAGGGGCTCCACCCAGGCGGGGTCGATCTTGCCGACGGTCCGGGCGAACAGGCGACTGGTCTCGACGAGCTCGGCGGCCATCACCGCGTCGGGCTGCTTCTTCGCGAGGACGCTGCCGGGGAACACGACGAACCGGGTGTTCCGCGAGCCGAGGTAGTCGCGCTTCTCCTTGTCCCGCAGGCCGATCTGGCTGAGGAGCCCGGCCAGCAGGGAGCGGTGCACGGCGTCGCCGTCCTCGCTGCGGGACTGCCCGACGCGGACGTCGACCTGCTTCGCGGCGCGGGAGAGCTGGCGGTACAGGTCCTGCCACTCGCGGATGCGGAGGTAGTTGAGGAACTCGGCCTTGCACAGGCGGCGGAACGCACTCGACGAGAGCTCGTCCTGCTTGTCCTCGATGTGGTTCCAGAGGTTGAGCAGGGTGAGGAAGTCGCTCGTCGGGTCGGCGAACCGGGCGTGCAGTTGGTCCGCGTGGGCGCGCTTCTCGAGGGGGCGTTCGCGCGGGTCCTGGATGCTCAGGGCGCTCACGATCGCGATGACCTCGCGACCGACCCCCTGCCGTCCGGCCTCGAGCACCATCCGGCCGAGCCTCGGGTCGATGGGCAGCCGGGTGAGCTGTCGACCGGTCTTCGTGATGTGTCCGTCGCCGTCGACCGCGCGGAGTTCCCGCAGCAGGTCGAGGCCGTCCTTCACACCGCGGGAGTCCGGTGGCTGCAGGAACGGGAACGACTCGATGTCGCCGAACCCGAGCGAGATCATCTGGAGGATGACGGCCGCGAGGTTCGTGCGGAGGATCTCGGGGTCGGTGAACTCGGGCCGGCGTTCGAAGTCCTGCTCGGAGTACAACCGGATCGCGATCCCCGCGCTCGTACGACCAGCACGACCGGACCGCTGGTTCGCGCTCGCCTGGCTGATCGCCTCGATCGGGAGGCGCTGCACCTTGGCGCGCGGCGAGTACCGGGAGATGCGGGCCGTACCGGTGTCGACGACGTACTTGATGCCCGGCACCGTCAGGGAGGTCTCGGCCACGTTGGTCGCGAGGACGACCCGGCGACGGATGCCCGGCGTGCTGCGGCGCTCGAAGACCCGGTGCTGGTCGGCGGCGGACAGTCGGCCGTAGAGGGGGAGCACCTCGGTGCCTGGGTAGCGCTTGCCCTCGATGGCCTCTTGCGCGTCGCGGATCTCGTTCTCGCCGGAGAGGAAGACGAGGACGTCGCCCGGGTCCTCACGGGAGAGTTCGTCGAGCGCGTCGGTGATGCCCTGGAGGAGGTCCCGGTCGTCAGGAGAGCCGCCGTTGCCACCGCTGCCGCTGGTGCCGTGGTCGTCGGTGCGCGGGTCGTCCTCGTCGTCCGGGTCTGCGTCCGCACCGCGACCGCCGCCGTGGTCGTCGGCGTCCTCCGCGACGAGCGGGCGGTACCGGACCTCGACCGGGTAGGTGCGGCCGGAGACCTCGATGATCGGAGCGCCGCCGAAGTGCTGCGAGAACGACTCCGGGTCGATCGTCGCACTCGTGATGATGACCTTGAGGTCGGGCCGACGGGGGAGGAGCCGCTTCAGGTAGCCGAGCAGGAAGTCGATCGTCAGCGACCGCTCGTGCGCCTCGTCGATGATGATCGTGTCGTAGCGCTTCAGGTCACGGTCGAAGTGGATCTCGTTGAGGAGGATCCCGTCCGTCATCAGCTTGATCTTCGTGTTCGCGGACACCTTGTCGGTGAAGCGGACCTGGTAGCCGACGAGGTCGCCGAGCTCGCCGCCGAGTTCCTCGGACACGCGCTCAGCGATCGTGCGCGCGGCGATGCGGCGGGGCTGGGTGTGCCCGATGGACTCCCGGCCGAGTTCGAGGCAGATCTTCGGCAGCTGCGTGGTCTTGCCCGACCCGGTCGCGCCGGCGACGATGACGACCTGGTGGTCACGGATCGCGGCGGCGATGTCGTCCCGCCGCTGCGAGACGGGCAGCTCGGGCGGGTACGTGATGACGGGGGTGGCAGACATGAGCCTTTCAGCTTACCCCGCGGCGCACGCCCGACGATGTGCATCCTCGCCGCACTCGTGCTCGCCGTTACGCTCTCCCCGATCGATAGCGGAGGGGGACAGTGACGGTGAACACGTGGATCCGTCCCGGTGCGCGGGACGCCGTGCACGGAGCGGTGAACGCGCGCGAACACGCCTGGGACGCCCCGGCGGCGGTGCGGACGATCGACGCTGAATTGAGCACCGCGCGGCGGTTCTGGGGCGGGACCGCGGCGGTTGCCCTCGCCGTGGTCGGTGGTGCGGTCGCGTCCGGGGTGGGCTCAGGCCGGGGCGCCGGTGCCGTCGTCACAGTGGCGCTCATCGCGACGCTGCTGCTCGCCGGCGCGGTGTGGTTGGGTGTCTCGGTCCTCCGCGCGCGGCACGCGGTCGTGCAGGCGTTCGTCGTCTGGTCCGCGCTCGCGGCACCTCTCGGACCTGCGTCGGTGTTCACGGGGCAGCTCACCGGGAAGAGCATCGCGCGGACGGCGCTCGCGGCCGTGCTCGTCATCGCCGCAGCCTTCAGCTGGTCCGCTCTCGCGCCCGGCTCCGGGAGCCCGGACGACTGGGCCTTCAGCCTCTCCGCCGTCGTCTGGGCCATCACCTTCACGGTCGCGTTGGTCGCCGTGCTCGCGACCGAGATCCGCGGCAACCTCGCTCGCACCGGTCGGGTGGTGCGCGGCCGACGCTGAGTCGCCCGGTCGGTGGGGAGCCCTTCCTTCAGCTTTCGAGCTGGCCGACCATCGTGCGTACGGTCGTCGCCGGCAGCGCACACACGTGGTCGTGGCACACGTACGCCGCCGGATCGAGTCCGGCGCGCGACTCGAACAGACCGAAGCCCGCAGCGGCCCACGCCTCGGACTGCTCAGGGGTCACGATCGCGATCGTCGTGCCGGGCCGCCGCGCTGCTGCCGCCGCCGACCGCATCGGGTCTGCCGGGTCCGAGGTCACGACGACGACCTCGCGCGACGGCCGCCGGAGCGCCAGCGCCAGCCCGAGGGCATCGGCGTACCCGAGCGGCCGTTCCGTCCCGGACTGTGCGCGATCGGCGACGAGCCGTGCGGCAGCGTCGCGGTACGAGCGGTCACCCGTCAGGGCCGCGAGCGTCGTCGCCGCCGAGGCGAGGCCGACCGTCCCCGACCGCAGTGCCGTCTGCGGCTGCTCGCCGGTCGCTGTGCCCGCGGAGTCGAGGACCGCGTCCACGCCGAAGCGACCCGCGAGACCGTCGTCGACGAGGCCCCGTGCTGTGACCGCGTACGACACCTCACCCGTGACGAGCGCGAGTTCGAGCAGCCCCTCGGCGAACAGGCCGACGTCCTCGATCGTCGCGGGCGCCGACGACGTGCCCCTCGACGAACTCGACCGGACCACCACGTGCCCCTCGCGCACGTGAGCGGCGAGCACCGCGTCCGCCGCGGCCCTGGCGAGCGCGATCATCTCGTCGTCGGCGTGCCGCGCTCCGGCGATGGCGAGCCCCCGGACCGCGAGGCCGTTCCAGCCGGTCAGCACCTGGTCGTCGAGGGGCGGGGGATCGAGCTGCGCGCGCTCGGCCAGTGGACGGCGGTACCACTCGCCCTCCACGCGCCGCCCGTCGATGGTCGACTCGCTGTCCTGTGCCGCGACGAACGCACCGTCGGGTCGGCGCAGGGTGTCCCGGAGGAACGCGGCGATGCCCCGAGCCTGCGCGGACTCGGCGACCGCCAGCAGCCCCGCGTTGTCGTACAGCATCCGCTCGAAGTGCGGGACACTCCAGTCGCGCTGCGTCGCGTACCGGAAGACCCCGCCGTCGGCATCGGTGAGTTCGGAGCCGGCGATCGCCTCCAAGGTCCTGCCGAGCAGCCCTCGGGCGTCCGCAACGCTGTCCGCCGCGTCGGCGCCGGACGCTCCGTCAGTGCCGTCCGCGGCGAGGTCGCCGAGCAGTTCGAGGAGCGGCGCGCTCGGGAACTTCGGTGCGCCGCCGAAACCGCCGTACGTGGTGTCCTCGGCCTGCCGCAACTGGTCGAGGACGCCCCGAATCGCGTCGACCGACGGGAGGCGCGGCTCGTCCCCGCCCCGCCCGTCGCCGGACGCCTCGGTCGCGTCCGCCTCCGCACCCTGCCGGATCGCCGTCGCGATGGCTGAGGCGTTCGCGTCCACCTCGCCCCGACGCTCACGCCAGGCGTCGAGCACCGCGCTGAGGACCTGCCGGAACGACGGCACCTGCTGCACCGGCTGCGGCGGGAAGTACGTCCCCGCGAAGAACACGTGCGCATCCGGTGTCGTGAAGACGGTGAGCGGCCAGCCGAGCTGCCCGGTGAAGGCGCTCGCCGCGGCCATCATGCTGGCGTCGACGTCGGGACGTTCCTCGCGGTCGACCTTGACCGCGACGAAGTCCCGCCGCAGGAGGTCGGCGACGGCCGGGTCGGAGAAGCTCTCCCGTGCCATGACGTGGCACCAGTGGCAGGTCGCGTACCCGATCGAGACGAGGACCGGCATGTCCCGCTCGCGAGCCTCGGCGAAGGCTTCGGGGCCCCACTCGCGCCAGTCCACCGGGTTGTCCGCGTGTTGGCGGAGGTACGGGCTGACGGCGGAGCCGAGGCGGTTGTCGTTCATGCGTCCAGCCTGCCCCGATCGCCCTGGACTCCGGCAGCGCGTCGGCCGGGCTGTGGACCGATCCGCTCAGTCCACAGCGGGCGGTGTGGGGAGCCACCCCGTGAGCAACGCGAGCCGACGTGCCACGTCCTCCGGCGTCAGCTCGTCCGTGTCCAACCGCGTGACGTCGCCCCGGACAGCCGTGTCGAGCCTCCCGGCCGTCCTCGTGCTGTGTGCCAGCTGCGCCTCGGGGAGGCGACCACCCGACCGACGCCGCAGGCGGTCGGCGATCGCTGCGTCGCCTGCGCGCAGCAGCACCGCGGTGACCAGGGGGTCATCGCCCATCGCGGTGGCCAGGGTCTCGTGCTCGAGGACCGAGACGGTGTTCGTGTAGACCAGCCGATGGTGCCCGAGCTCGCGGTACCGCGCCCAGATCGTCGCGAGGTTCCGTTCCGCCAGGTGCGCCTCCGGGTGCTCGACGTGCGGCGCCGGGTGCGCCAGGTCGAGCGCGTCGCCCTCTATGACGACGTGCCGCACATCGTCGGCGACCAGCAGGTCGTGCAACGCCTCGGCGGCAGTCGACTTGCCGACGCCGGAGCGGCCACCGATGAACAGCACCTCCGAGCGGGGCACGGGTCAGCCCCGGCCGAGCATGAGGAGGGCGAGTGCGGCGTCCTCCGGGCCGTAGTCGAACATCCGCTCCCAGAACGGGTCGTCCGCCCACGGCACGTCGCCGTCCACCGGGACCCGGTGCGCGGTGTCGACGAGCCAGTCGAGCTCGGGGACGACCGCCTGCTCGTACCGCGGTGGGGTCCAGCCGAGCGCCCGCGCGGCTGCGGTGTCGAGGACGAACGGGCTCGACGACGACCACGGTGTCACGCCCACGAAGGCGGGAGCGTCCTCGTCGAGCAGCACCTCGTCGAACGCGTGGTCGAGGTGGCTCGCGACGGTCCGCACGATCTCGAGGACAGAGGGTGCGGTCTCGTCGGCGACGTTGAGGATGCGGCGGTCCGGACGGTCCGCGACCAGCCCCACGAGATCGGCGATGCCGGACGCCGCGGTGGTGTGGTCGACGCCGCGACCGTGGTCCGCGAGCACGATGCGCTCCCGACCGTCGAGCACCCGTCTGACGACGAACCACTCCCGCGGACGGCCGATGTGCGGGCCGTACACCTTCGATGGACGCAGCACCGTGACCGGGGCGCCGTGGTCGAGCAGGACCTGTTCGGCCGCGACCTTCGCCGCACCGTACCCGTCGCGGCTCGTCGGGTCCGCGTCGTTCGGCACGACCGTGGGCTGCAGCTCGGTGACCGGGCCGCCGAACGCCGGACGCTCGACGGAGTTGCCGTGCCTGCCCTGCTCGTCGACGTACACCGCCTTGGAGGACACGAACACGGTCGAGCCGGCGTCGTCGAGGAACGGCCGGAGCCGTAGTGCGTCGTCGCGGGTCCGACCGACGGTGTCGACGAGGAGGTCGGCGCCGGGGCGCAGCAGCGGTCGCAGCAGTGCGGCATCGCGGGCGTCGCCGAGCGTCGCGGTGGCGCCGTCGGCGACGAGTGCGTCCGACACGGGTCCGCCGCGCCGGGAGACGACCTCGACCTGCCAGTCGTCAGGGGCGTCGAGGAGGTGCCGGGCGACCGCGGAGCCGATGCCGCCGGTGCCGCCGAGGATGACCGCGCGTCTCGTGCTCATGCTGCAACGGTAGTGCGGCCGGGAGGCGCGGGGTGCGTCGGTCGCGCGGCACGCGTCGCGCAGGGGGCACAGCCCGCGCTCGCGCGGTGTCGGCGTCGGCGTCCGGGCGCGGGTGGCGGCTGGGGTGCGCGCCTGCACTCGTGCCCGTGCTCGTGCGCTTGCGCGCTCGCGCGCCGCGCGCCGCGCCCTCGCGCGCTGCGCGATCAGGGGGCGACGGGCTCCGGCTCGCGGCGCCACCAGTCGATGAGCGATCCGTCGTACACCTGTACCCGGTCGTGCCCGAGGACGGTGAGCGCGAGTGCGTCCACGCACGCCGCCGTCCCGACGCCGCAGTACGTGACGATCTCCTCGGACCCGATGACCTCTGCGAAGGCGGCCTCGAGCGCGCGTCCCTTCAGGTAGGCGTTGGTGTCGGGGTCGACGAGGGTGCCGACCGGGATCGCCGTGCTGCCCGGGATCACCGGGGCGTGCTCCGCACCGAGGGCGTCGTCGTCCGCCGCGAGCACGAGCGCCGCAGGCTCGACGCCGGTGGTCGCGCGCCGCACCCGGTCGTGGTCGACCCACAGCGGACGCTCCTCGCCCGCCAGGAAGACGTCCGATGCGGGAGCCTGCGCAGAACGGGCGAGGGAACCGATGCGCACCGGACGTCCTTCGTCACGCCACTTCGTGAAGCCCCCGTCGAGCACGGCCACCGAGTCGAAGCCGAACGACCGGAAGATCCACCAGAGGCGAGCCGACCACTGTCCGACCGTGTCGTCGTAGACCACGACCGTCGACGTGTTCGTGACGCCGAGCCGCCGCGCTGCGGACTCGAACCGCTCGGCGCTCGGACGGGTGAACGGGACGTCGCCGTCCGGTGCGGAGAAGTCGTCGAGCAGGTCGGCGTAGCGCGCGCCCGGCACGTGCCCGTGTTCGGCGTAGGTGTCCTCCGCGGCGCGCCAGGTGGTCTCGAGTCCGGTCCCCGACGTGTGCACCGACGCATCGAGGACGACGAGCTCGTCAGCACCGAGGTGGTCTGCGAGCCACTGCGTCGACACGAGTGGTGAGGTCAGGACGGGGGCCATGGCGCCCACCGTAACGGGGACCCCTGACGCCTGCGAGGGGAACCGCAACACTGCGCAACTGCACGCCGTTCGGTGCCGCGCGATTCGGCTCTCGGCGCAGTGGGCGTGCCGCCGGGACTGGATCCACGGTGTGGTCGGGACAGGATCCACGGTGTGCGCGAGCGGCGGTCGGCCGCTGCCGAACGACACCGTCGTCGTCGTGCGACGTCGGTCGCGTCGCTCGTTGCGTGTGCAACGTCCGGCGCGCGCAACGAGTGACGCGGCCGTTGTCGTGCGACAGCGGCTCGGTCGTTCCGCAGCGGCACGGGCCCCGCCGCTCACAAGCCCGGCCGCGCACAAGCCCGGCCGCGCACAAGCCCGGCCGCGCACAAGCCCGGCCGCGAACGGGACCCGCGGTGCACGGGCCTCGCCGCGCACGGGCCCCGCCGGGCGCGGGCCCAACCGCGCACGGGTCTCAAGGCCCCGGGAACGCGCGGACGACCCGCCCGGCACGGAGCCGAGCGGGTCGTCGTGACGTGCGTGCGACCGTCAGTGCGCGGTGGTCGCGATGCTCCCGGTTGCGGTCGCCGCTGCGTGCTCGAGCTTCGCGAGCCGCACCGACTGCCGGTTGATGAGCAGTCCGCCGGCGAGGGCGACCAGCACGAGGACTCCGGCCGAGATGCCGAACGCCACGTGGTAGCCGTCGAGCACCGCCTGGGCCTGCTGGAGCTTCGTCGGCGCCGCGGAGAGGTCGGCCAGCCGGTCTTTCACGACGTCGGTGAAGATCGTCGAGAGGAGTGCCGTGCCGATCGAGCCGCCGATCTGCTGCATGGTGTTGACCGTCGCGGAAGCGACCCCGGCATCGGCCCGGGCGACCCCGGTGGTCGCGGTGTTGATGGCGGACGAGAAGATCGTGCCCATGCCGAGCCCGATGACGACGAGCGCCGGCAGGACGGTACCCGCGTAGGTGCTGTCGAGGTCGGTCCGGAGCAGCAGGAGCAGACCCGTCGCCGCGACGAGGCCGCCCGCGAACACGAGCACCTTCGGACCGACGCGCGGGAGGAGTCGGCCGCCGATCTGCGTCGACGACACGATGATCGACAGCGGCATCGGCAGGAACGCCAGACCCGTCTGCAGCGAGGTGAACCCGAGGGTCTGTTCGAGGTAGTAGGTCAGGAACAGGAAGATGCCGAACATGCCGATCGCCACGAGACCGATCGCGATGTACGAGCCGCCGCGGTCGCGGTCGAGCACTACGCGGAGCGGCAGCAGCGGGTGCGCGACCCGGGTCTCGATGAACACGAACGCGGCGACGAGCACGACGCCGGCTGCGAGCATCACGAACGTCAGCGGATCGTCCCAGCCGTTCGTCTCGGCGTTCGAGAAGCCGTACACGATCCCGACGAGACCCGCCGTGATGGTGAGCACCCCCGCGACGTCGATCCGTGGGCGGTCGGCCTTCGGCGGCTTCGCCATGAACACCAGCGCTCCGATCACGCCGAGGACCGCGAAGACCACGTTGACGTAGAGGCACCAACGCCAGGTCGCGTACTCGGTGAGGACCCCGCCGAGCAGCAGGCCGAGTGCGGCACCCGAGCCCGCGATGGACCCGAAGATGCCGAAGGCCCGACCGCGCTCCTTCGGGTCGCGGAAGGTCGTCGTCAGCATGCCGAGTGCGGACGGGGCGAGCAGCGCACCGAAGACGCCCTGCAGTGCACGAGCCGCGACGAGCAGCCCGAACGAGTCAGCGAGTCCGCCGAGGACGGACGCGAGTGCGAAGCCGACGAGCCCGATGATGAAGGTGTTCTTGCGACCGAAGAGGTCACCGAGCCGCCCGCCGAGGAGCAGCAGCGAACCGAAGGCCAGCGAGTAGGCGGTGACGATCCACTGGCGCTGGTCGGTCCCGAAGCCGAGGTCGGCCTGCGCCGACGGCAGCGCGATGTTCACGATCGTGGCGTCCAGCACGACCATCAGCTGCGCGAGCGCGATCACCGCGAGGGCGATCCACCGGTGGTTCGAGCGGTCGGGGGTGCCGGAGGGCTGGGAGGTCCGGGTGGTCGGCGCGGACCCGGTCGGGGTCGGCGCGGTCTGTTCTGCCGTCACGGGCAGCCTCCTTCTGGAAGGTGGAGGGGAGGGTGGTCGGATCGACCAGGAGAAAGCGGATGCCGTGCATCCGCTTGCGTCGAGTGTACATGGAAACGGAGGGACCGCATCCGTTTGTTCCCAGAATCGTCGACTACTTTTTCCCTCGTGAGCACCACCGACCTGGACCGCCCTCTGCGCGCGGACGCAGCACGCAACCGCGAGCTCATCCTGCAGACCGCCAGGCGGTGCTTCGCGGAACGCGGCCTGTCGGTCACGTTGAACGACATCGCACACGAAGCCGGGGTCGGTGTCGGCACGGTCTACCGCCGCTTCGCCGACAAGGACGCCCTGATCGAGGCGCTGCTCGCGACCAAGTTCGAGGCGATGAACGGTGCCGCAGCCCGCGCTGCCGAGGAGCTCGACCCCCGCGAGGCGCTCCGCGTGTACCTGATGGGCGTGTTCGAGTTCCGTGCGCGTGACCGGGCGCTCGCCGACGCCATCGTGCGCGCCGGCAAGGCCCGCCCGTCGATCGTCGAGGAGCGCAACCGGCTCGAGACCCAGGTGTCGGAGATCATCCGCCGGGCGAAGGCGGCCGGCGTCGTGCGGGACGGCTTCGACTACCGCGACCTCCCGATGCTCACGCAGATGCTCGGCGCCGTGGCGGACACCACCCGGACGACCGATCCCGATGCCTGGCGGCGCTACGCGCAGGTGCTCATCGACGGCGTGATGCCCCCGGAGCGCGCCGACCCGATGTCCGGCACCCCGCTCGACCGCGAGGCACTCGAGCGGGCGTTGCAGCCGAACAGCTGACCCAGACCCTGGCGACTACAGCCAGCTGGGCACCCAGTAGTGGGAACGGATGAAGTCCCACGGCATCTGGATCGCGGTCCACATCGGGTACCAGTAGACGGACGCGAGCACGACGACACCGAGGTACACGCCCACCCAGACGATCGCGCGCGTCCGGCGCGAGCGTTCATCGGTCCGGCGTCCGAGCACGAGACCGATCGCCGCGGCGAGGGCCATCACCATGAACGGCTCGAAGGCGATCGTGTAGAACTGGAACACCGTGCGGTTCACGTACATCAGCCAGGGCAGGTAGCCCGCCGCGACGCCGATGAGCACGAAGCCGTACTCCCAGCGTCGACGCAGCACCCAGAGGACGAGCAGCGCGACCACGGCGATGACCGAGGCGTACCAGATGAACGGGTTCGCGATCCCGGTGATGGCCTCGCCGCAGCGGGAGGCTGTGCAGCCGTCCTGTCCGGCGTTCGTGCCGACGTAGTACATCGAGGTCGGCCGCTGCATCACGAGCCACAGCAGCGGGTTCGCCTGGTACGAGTGCGGCGTGTGCAGGCCGATGTTGAACCCGTAGATCTCGGACTGGTAGTGCCACCAGTTCTGCAGGCTGTCCGGCACCCACGCCAGCACCCCCGTCCAGCGCTGGCCGCCCTCGGAGCCGATCCAGTCCCGATCCCACCCGTCGCGTGACAGGAACCAGCCGGTCCACGACGCCAGGTACGTCGCCGCGGCGATCGGCACGGTGAGGAGGAACGACACCGGTGCCTGCTGCAGTAACGCGCTCGACGACCAGAACTCGATGCCCGCCCTGCGCCGCATCATCATGTCGCCGAGCACCGAGTAGACCGCGAAGAACGCCAGGAAGAACATCCCCGACCACTTCGTCGCGGTCGCGAGCCCGAGCGCGAGCCCCATCGCGATCAGCCACGGCCGCCACCAGAGGAACGGCCCCCACAATGTGTCCCGTCCGGCAGCCGTGCGGCGCGCCACCCACCGATCGAGTCGCCGCTCGGTCCACCGCCGGTCGAGCAGGAGTGCCCCGGCACCGAGGACCACGAAGAAGGTCAGGATGCCGTCGAGCAGCGTCACTCGTGACAGCACGATCGCCTGTCCGTCGATCGCGAGCAGGAAGCCGGCGAGCGTGCCGATCGCGGTCGAGCGGAACAGCGACCGGGCGATCACGGCGGTGAGGAACACGGTCGCGATGCCGAGCACCGCGACCGTGATCCGCCAGCCGAACGAGCTGTCCGCCCCGAACAGCAGCATGCCGAGCCCGATGAGGTACTTGCCGAGCGGGGGGTGCGCGATGAACTCGGCGGCCTGCGAGAAGAGGTCGGTCTGTCCGTCGGCGAACCGCTGGTCCGTCGTCGGCGTGCCCTCTCCCGACGGGTTCGCCGGCCACGTGCCCTCGTACCCGAGGTGCACGATCGACCAGCCGTCCTTGACGTAGTAGGTCTCGTCGAACACGAGCGCGTGCGGGTGGCCGAGGCCGACGAGCCGCAGCACGGCGGCGAGCACCGTCACCGCGAGCGGTCCGGTCCAGCGCCACACCGCGACCCGCGTGCCGGTCCGGAGGACGTGCGCCCACCAGTCGTCGAGTCGCGAGCCGGTCGGGCGGTCCGCCACGTCCCGGCGGTCGTCGGTCAGCTCGCTGGTC
This sequence comes from Curtobacterium phoenicis, assembly GCF_047238015.1. Taxonomy (NCBI): domain Bacteria; kingdom Bacillati; phylum Actinomycetota; class Actinomycetes; order Micrococcales; family Microbacteriaceae; genus Curtobacterium; species Curtobacterium phoenicis. The sequence goes on along the minus strand of NZ_JBDFLZ010000002.1, from coordinate 3,255,545 downwards.
ATCGCGGACATCCTACGGAGGCTCCCCATGACCCGGCTGCGACCTCCCGGGTGCTGTGGACAGCCGCCGTGCGACGACAATGGACGGGTGATCGTGCTCGCAGCCACCCCCATCGGCAACCTCGGAGACGCATCGCGCCGACTCGTCGAGACCCTCTCGAACGCGAGCGTCGTCGCCGCCGAGGACACCCGGACGGCGGTCCACCTGATGCGGGCACTCGGGATCGAGAACCGCCCGCGGCTCATCGCCCTCCACGAGCACAACGAGCGGGAGCGTGCAGCCGACGTCGTCGCGCTCGCCCAGGACGACGACGTCGTGGTCCTCACCGACGCGGGCATGCCGGCGATCAGCGACCCCGGGTTCCCCCTCGTCGCCGCCGCGGCCGAAGCGGGGGTGACGGTCACCGCGATCCCGGGTCCGTCCGCGGTCCTCACGGCGCTCGCCGTGTCCGGTCTCCCGACCGACCGGTTCACGTTCGAGGGCTTCCCCACGCGGAAGCAGGGGGAGCGGCGCCGGTCGTTCGAGGCGCTGGCGGGTGAACGTCGCACGATGGTCTTCTTCGAGTCGCCGCACCGACTGGGCGACACGCTCGCGGACATGGCCGCCGCGTTCGGCGACGACCGCCGCGCTGTCGTCTGCCGCGAGCTCACGAAGCTGCACGAGGAGGTCCGGCGCGACACGCTCGGCGAACTCGCCGCCTGGGCCGCCGACGGATCGCGCGGCGAGATCTGCGTCGTCGTCGAGGGCTCGTCCGGCAGCGACGACGTGACCTCCCTGGACGACGGCGTCCGGCTCGTGCTCGAGCGGGTCGCCGCCGGCACACGCATGAAGGAGGCCGCCGCGGCGGTCGCGGACGCGACCGGCCTGTCCAAGCGCGACCTCTACGAGGGCGCGCTGGCCGCGAAGTGACGTGCCGATCAGCGGCCTGGAGGCGCGGGTCGGGCCCGCACCGCGCCTCCAGGCCGGCTTCTCCACAGCCGCGTCATCCGCGCTCCGCACGCCCGTAGGATGGTCCGCATGTCCGACGGGTCCTCCTTCAGCATCACCACGCCGATCTTCTACGTGAACGACGTGCCCCACATCGGGCACGCGTACACCGAGGTCGCCGCGGACATGCTCGCGCGCTGGCACCGTCAGCGCGGCGAGGACACCTGGCTGCTGACCGGCACCGACGAGCACGGGCAGAAGATCCTGCGCACCGCCTCGGCGAACGACGTCACCCCGAAGGAGTGGGCGGACCGGCTCGTCACCGACGCGTGGAAGCCCCTGCTCGAGACCGTCGACGTCGCCAACGACGACTTCATCCGCACGACGGACGAGCGTCACGAGCGGGGCGTGACGGCCTTCCTGCAGAAGCTGTACGACGACGGCTTCATCTACGCCGGCGAGTTCGAGGGCTTCTACTGCGTCGGGTGTGAGGAGTACAAGCAGCCCAGCGACCTCGTGGCCGGGACGGGTGCGTACGAGGGACAGCAGGTCTGCGCGATCCACTCGATCCCGGTCGAGGTGCTGTCCGAGCGCAACTACTTCTTCCGCATGTCCGACTTCGAGCAGCGACTGCTCGACCTCTACGAGTCGAACCCCGACTTCATCCAGCCCGAGAGCGTCCGCAACGAGATCATCTCGTTCGTCAAGCAGGGGCTGCGCGACCTGTCGATCTCGCGGTCGAGCTTCGACTGGGGCATCCAGATCCCCTGGGACCACGACCACGTCCTGTACGTGTGGTTCGACGCGCTGCTGAACTACGTCACTGCGCTCGGCTACGGCTCCGACGACGATGAAGCCTTCCAGCGCCTCTGGCCGAGCGTCCACATCGTCGGGAAGGACATCGCCCGGTTCCACGCGGTCATCTGGCCGGCCATGCTCATGGCGGCCGGGCTGCCCGTGCCGGAGCGCGTCTACGGGCACGGCTGGCTCCTCGTCGGCGGCGAGAAGATGTCGAAGTCGAAGCTCACCGGCATCGCGCCCTCCGAGATCACCGACACCTTCGGGTCGGACGCGTTCCGGTACTACTTCCTCCGCGCGATCACCTTCGGGCAGGACGGCAACTTCAGCTGGGAGGATATCTCCGCCCGGTACCAGGCCGAACTCGCCAACGGGTTCGGCAACCTCGCCTCGCGCATCGTCGCGATGCTCGGCCGGTACTTCGACGGTGTCGTCCCCGCGGCGGGCGACCCGACCGAGGCCGACCGCGCGATCGAGGACCTCGCGCGCTCGGTGACCGAGCGTGCCGACGCCGCGGTGGGTGCCTTCGCGCCGCACGACGCGATCGCCACGGTCTGGGAACTCGTCGATGCCCTGAACGGGTACATCACCGAGCAGGAGCCGTGGGCCCTCGCGAAGGACGACGCGAAGCGTGAGCGACTCGCGACCGTCCTCGTCACCGCGCTCCGTGGTCTCGGCACGGTCGCCGTCCTGGTCTCGCCGGTCATGCCGAAGGCGACCGAGAAGCTGTGGGCGTCGATCGGAGCGGGCGGGTCCATCGCCGAGCAGCGCATCGACCGGGCGTGGGAGTGGCAGGCGGCCGCGCAGGTCGTGCCGCTCGAGTCCGGGCTCTTCCCGCGCATCGAGCAGCAGCCGGAGCAGGGCGCAGCGTGACCGACGCTGCGCACGTCCGTGCCCGCGGCGAGGGATCGGGGAGCGGGTCCAAGCGCGACCTGACCTACCCGCCCCTCCCGCAGGCGCTCGTCGTCCCCGTGTACGACAACCACACCCACATGGAGATCGCCGACGGCGTCGGCGAGGGCGGCGACGGTCCGCTCGAGTACCGCGAGCACCTCGACCGTGCGTCGAGCGTCGGCGTCCGTGGGGTCGTGCAGGTCGGTACGGACCTCGCCACCTCGCAGTGGTCCGCCGCCATCGCAGGCCGTGAACCGCGCGTGCTCGCGGCCGTCGCGCTGCACCCGAACGAAGCGCCCGTCCTCGACGCGGCCGGCACCCTCGACGAGCACCTCGAGGGGATCGCAGCGCTCGCCGCGCTGCCCCGGGTCCGCGCGATCGGTGAGACCGGCCTCGACTTCTTCCGCACGGGCGAGGACGGCCGCGCCGCCCAGGTCCGCTCGTTCGAGGAACACATCCGGATCGCCAAGGAGCACGACCTCGCGCTGACGATCCACGACCGGGACGCGCACGACGCCGTGGTCGAGGTCCTCGACCGCGTCGGCGCACCGGAGCGCACCGTCTTCCACTGCTTCTCGGGCGGTCCCGACCTCGCCCGGCTCTGCGCCGAGCGGGGCTGGTACATGTCCTTCGCCGGCACCGTGACGTTCAAGAACGCGCAGAACCTCCGCGATGCGCTCGAGGTCGCGCCGCGCCACCTGATCATGGTCGAGACCGACGCGCCGTTCCTCACCCCGACGCCCCACCGCGGCCGGCCGAACGCGCCGTACCTCATCCCGCTCACGCTCCGGGCCATGGCGGAGACCCTGCGCACCGACGTCTCGATGCTCGCTGCGCAGATCGCCTCGAACACCGAGACCGTGTACGGCGCGTGGGACGCCGAGCCCGTCACGGTGACGGAGTAGTCGTGGGCGCGCTCCTCGGTCCGGCGGAGATCCGCGACCTCGCCGCGAAGCTCGACGTCACCCCGACCAAGAAGCTCGGGCAGAACTTCGTGCACGACGCGAACACCGTCCGTCGGATCGTCGCGTCCGGTCGGGTGACGCCGGAGTCGCGGGTCCTCGAGATCGGACCGGGCCTCGGCTCGCTCACCCTCGGGCTGACCGAGACCGGCGCGTCGGTCACCGCGGTGGAGATCGACGGACGCCTCGCCGCCCAGCTGCCGGCCACCGTGTCCGCGATGCAGCCCGACGCCCGGCTCAGCGTCGTGCACCAGGACGCCCTGACCATCGCGACGACGGACCTCGCAGAACCGCCGACGCACGTCGTGGCGAATCTGCCGTACAACGTCTCCGTGCCGGTGCTCCTGCACCTCCTCGCGACGTTCCCGAGCATCGAACGCGCGCTCGTCATGGTGCAGGCCGAGGTCGGGTACCGGCTCGCCGCCGACCCGGGCAGCAAGGTCTACGGTTCGCCGAGCGTCAAGGCCGCCTGGTACGGGTCGTGGTCGATCGCCGGGCAGGTCAGCCGTCAGGTGTTCTGGCCGGTGCCGAACGTCGACAGCGTGCTCGTCGGGTTCGACCGCGGCGAGCAGCCCGGGGACGAAGCGCTCCGGTCGCGGGTCTTCGTGCTCGTCGACGCCGCGTTCCAACAGCGGCGCAAGATGCTCCGGCAGAGCCTGTCCGGTGTGCTCGGGGGGAGCGCCCGGGCAGCCGAGGTGTTGACCGCCGCGGGGATCGACCCCACTGCACGTGGCGAGGTCATCGGGATCGACGACTTCGTCCGGCTCGGGCGGACGGTGCTCGCGGCGGGCTGACCACGTGTACTGAACATCGAAAGTGTTCGGTACACGGTTCCGGGCGGTCGTACGGTCTTCTTCACCTACCGAGGAGGCTTCATGACCGGTCGGGACGCCGGATGAGCGCGCGAAGGCGGTACGCGCGATCCTGGACACGCCGACCTTCTCCATCGAGCCTGATCGGTTGCGCAGCGCGACCCTGCCGTTCACCCTGCAGTGACCCTGCACAACCGCGTCAGCGCGATGGGAACAGTCGAGACGGAGAGCGTGGTGCTCGACCACAGTTTCGTCTTCGCGGCCCTCGAGTCGGAGGCGCGGCACCACGCTGCGACCGCGGACTTCCTCGAACGCCTGACACAGGCAGGCACCCGGTTGCTGTTCACTCCTTCCCTGAACACCCGCCATGTGTGATGCGATCGTGCCGGCCCTACGCTGACCGCATGAGCGACGGGACGGTGCGATCGCACACGCAGGGCGCAGGGCCGGACCGCATCCTCGCGGCCACCGGCAGGATGCCCGACGACTGGTACTCCGAACTCGACGCAGCCGGTGGACAGCACCTCGGCCACACCGCGATCGCCGCATGGCTCGTCGAGCAGGGCGTCGACGGATGGTGGGCGCAGGGAGTCGCGATCGGCTACGAGCAGGCGCGCGGGCTGCGGATCCCGGGACAGCGGTCCGACGGGACGTTCGCGGTGTCGGCCTCGCGGCAGCTCCCCGGTGAACGGGAAGCCGTGCTCGACCGTGTCCTTCCCGTCGTCACCGCCGCGCTCGGGTTCGACCCGACCTCGCAGAGCCGCGGCGGCAAGCGGCCGTCCGCCCGGTGGACCTTCCCGGATCGTGAATCGGTCCTCCTCAACACCGAGGACGGCCCCAGGCCCGGGACGGTCCGGATCAGCGTGCAACGCGAGCGGCTGACCGGTCCGGAGCGGATGCCCGACGCGAAGGCCGAGCTGCAGCAGCTGCTCGCCGGCCTCTGACCGCGCTTCGGCGGACGGCGTGACGGCCGAACGGGGGTCCCTCGGACCCCCTGACGGCGCTACGCTCACCGGGTGCCGCAACGCCCTTCGAAACTCGCCCGTGCCATCACCGCCTCGTTCGTGGCCGGTGGCGTCACGGTCGCCGTGCTCGCCGTCGTCGCGGCCGTGCACGACCCGACGAGCGACGCCGCCTGGGTCGCGATCCCGCTCGGTGTCCTGCTCGTGGTCTGGGGTGTCGCGTTCGCCCGGATGCGTGCCGACGACGGCCCGGACGAGGACGAGGACGTCGAAGCTCGGCCATCCAACGGTTTCCTGGGTGCGCCCCTCGCCCGGTTGAGTTGGGTGATCGCGCTCCTCGCCGGGTACGTCGCCGCCCGTCTGGTCGGCCGTCCGGTCGATTCGTCGCTCGTGGCCGTCGGGAGCGTCGTGGCCCTGTGGCTCGTGAACCGCGCGGTCGACCGCTGGGTGCGCCGACGGGAAGCACGCGACGGCGACGTGGGGCCGGTCACGGACTGAGCGTCGGGCCGCTCGCCGTCAGTGCCCGCGACCGGCGAGCACCTCGATGAGCTGCTGCTGCGTCCTGTCCCGCTCGGACCACCGCAGCGGCAGGACGTTCTCGACGAGGATCTCCGGCGCGGCGCCGGACTCGAGCAGGCCCACGACCTCGTCGAGGAAGTCGTCGAGCGGCATCCCACCGAAGTCCGCGCCGCCGAGCAGGTCCGTGGCGACCGCCGGCGGGACGAGTTCGAGCACGGAGACGGACGACCCGACGAGCTGCTGCCGGAGCGACAGCGTGTAGGAGTGCACCGCTGCCTTCGTCGCACTGTAGGTCGGCGTCGCGGCGAGCGGCGTGAACGCGAGGCCCGACGACACGGTCACGACGGTCGCGGCAGGCCGGCCGAGCAGGTGCGGCAGGAACGCGTCGACGAGTCGGATGGTGCCGAGCAGGTTGGTCTCGACGGTGGCGACCGCGTCGTCGACGTGACCGGGGTCCCGGAGGTCCTCGGGCCGCATGATGCCCGACATGGTGACGAGGGTGTCGAGCGCGGGGTGGGCAGCGAGCACCGTGTCGGCGGCGGCGGCGATCGACGCGGGGTCGGCCACGTCCACGACCACGGTGTCGAAGCCGTGCTCGTCGCGGAGGGTGTCCAGCAGGGCTGCTCGACGTCCGCCGATGACGACGGTGCTGCCCGCGGCCTGGAGGCGGAGCGCGAGCCCGAGGCCGATGCCGGAGGTCGCGCCGGGGATGAAGACGGTGGCGTTCGTGATGTCCATGTCCACCACGGTGCTCCGACGTCCCGAGGTGAACCAGAGCGCGGTCATCGGGGGACCGCCGATCCCTGGCTCGGACCGCGCACGCGGTGCACGATGAGGGACATGGACCGTGCCGCCCTCGCCGACTTCCTCCGCCGACGTCGCGAGCTCCTGCGCCCCGAGGACGTGGGGCTGGGGAGCGGGACACGTCGGCGGACCCCGGGTCTGCGGCGCGAGGAGGTCGCATCCCTCGCGGGGATGTCCGCCGACTACTACACCCGGCTCGAGCAGCAGCGTGGTCCGCAGCCGTCCGAGCAGATGATCGCGGCGATCGCCCGTGCGCTCCGCTGCTCCCTCGATGAGCGGGACCACCTGTTCCACCTCTCCGGGCACAACGCTCCCGTCCGGGTGCACCGTTCCGACCACGTCGACCCCGCGGTCCTCCGGGTGCTCGACCGGCTCGAGGACACCCCGGCGATCGTGGTGAACGACCTCGGCGAGACCCTCGTCGAGAACCGGCTGGCGGTGGCGCTCCTCGGCTCGACGGTCGACCTGCCCGGCAACGAGCGCTACCAGCCGTGGCGGTGGTTCATGACCGCCGCCGAACGGGCGAAGTACGCGCCGGAGCAGCACGACCGCCTCGCGCGGGCGCAGGTCGCGAGTCTCCGCGCAGCGGTCGGCGCTGCCGGGCCGGGAGATCGACGGGCGCAGCAGCTGATCGCCGACCTGGAGCGGGAGAGCCCCGCGTTCCGGGAACTCTGGGCACTCCACGAGGTTCGGGCCCGCTGGGAGGACCGGAAGACCTTCGTCCACCCGGAGCTCGGGCGCATCACCGTCGACTGCCAGGTGCTGCACACCGACAACCGAGCGCAGGCCCTCCTGCTCTTCACCGCACCGCCCGGCACCGAGGACGCCGAGAAGCTGGAGCTGCTCGGCGTCGTCGGCACCCAGGCGTTCGCCAGCTGACCGGCCCGGTCAGCTGGCAGACGACGAGTCAGACCCCGACGAGCCGGCCCCCGACGAGCCGGCCCCCGAAGAACCGGCGCCCGGCGAGCGTGCCGGCACCGCCGGGAGTCCCTCGCCCAGCTGCTCCAGTTCGTGCTGCAGCGTCGATCCGTACCGCCCGTCGAGGGCCCGGCGGAGGAACACGCGCACGTCCCGCCGGAGGTCGGTCCGCCGTCCGTCCTCGATCGCCTTCACCCGGGCGGCGGTCCGCGACGGCAACGCGGACGTCCCCGCCCGCACGGCGTCCTGCACGACGGAACGGACGGTGTCGCCGTACGTTCCCGACACCGCGTGCCGCTCGACCGCCGCGAGCGCGTCCTTCCGCTCGGCCGTGGTCTTGTGGTGCTCCGCCTCGCGCAGGGCTCGACGGAACGACTTCGGCATCGCGTGTTCGATCCGCCGGAGGTCCGTCCGCTCCGCGGCGGTGAGGCGGCGGTGCGCGTGCGCCGCGGACGGCGTCGCGGTCGCAGCGGCGGGCGTCGCAGCGTTCGCCGCTGCTCCGCCGAGCGCTGCCACACCGCCGACGGCGGAGAGGCAGACAGCGGCAGCGGCGGTGGTGACGAGCAGGCGGCGACGGGTGGTGGGCAGCATGGTGTTCCTCCTGGCGGACGGCCGCGTCGGCGACCGACGACGTCGTGACCGGACGACCACGACAGGACGATGGTGGGACCGGCAGGATCGGGGAACGTCACCGCTGTGTTCGGGTCCTGTACGGACACGCACCGGGTCGGGCGGCTTCCGGTGGCGTTCCCGGCGGTCCGGTCCGAAGATCGGCACGTGGACACCGCACGAGGGCTCGTCGTCGTCGCCGAGGACGAGCCGGCCATCGCCGACGTCGAGCGCCTCTACCTGCGCGACGCCGGGTTCGAGGTCCTCGTCGTCCGGGACGGAGCGGACGCCCTCGCAGCGATCCGCAGGACCGCTCCGGTCGCCGCCGTGGTGGACATCGGGCTGCCGTCACTCGACGGGATCGGGGTGGTGCGGGCACTCCGCAGCGCCGATGACTGGACGCCGGTGGTGCTGGTCACCGCGCGCGATGCCGAGGTCGACCGAGTCCTCGGCATCGAGCTCGGCGCGGACGACTACGTCACGAAGCCGTTCTCCGGGCGCGAGCTCGCCGCGCGGGTCCGGGGCCTCGTCCGGCGTGCGACACCGCGCGCCGAACCGGTCGTCCACGCCGGCCGGTTGCGGATCGACACCGTGCGTCGGCGCGTGACGGTGGACGGGAGGCCGGTCGCGCTGACGGCGACCGAGTTCGACCTGCTCGCCCACCTCGCGCGCGAGCCCGGCCGGGTGTTCGAGCGGGCGCAACTGCTCGGCGCGGTCTGGGGCATCGCCGACTTCAGCGGCACCAGGACGGTGGACGTGCACGTGGCGCAGCTCCGCGCGAAGCTCGGCGAGGACTCCGGCATCCGCACCGTCCGTGGCGTCGGCTACGCCTTCGACCCGGTGGAACCGGTGGAACCGGAGGAACCGGAGTGATGCGCCGCAGCCTCACGGGACGGATCGTCGCGACGACCGTGGCGGTCGCACTGGTCGCGGTGCTCGCCGTGAGCATCGTCGGGTTCCAGCTGGTTCGGCAGGAATCCATCGGCCAGACCCGGCAGGTGCTGCTGGCCACGGCGCAGGCTCTCGCAGCAGCTCCCGCGGGGCAGCGCGCCGCCTTCGCCGCCCGCGTCGAGCGCCGCAGCAAGGAGCGCATCGACATCGGCTCCGGCGGGGACGGCGCGTTGCGCGGTCTCGCCACCTCGGTGCCGTCCGGCCTGGAGGCACGGCTCACCTCGACGGACCGGCTGTCCGTCCGGCAGGTGGACGGCTGGCGGACGCTGCTCGTCGAGGCGGTCCCGGCTCGTGGCGGCGGTTCCGTCGTCGCCGTGGAGGACGTGTCGGTCCTGCACGCCGACACGGTGCTCGCCCGGTTCGGCGTGGCGCTGGTCATCGGTGTGCTCGTCGCGATCGTGCTCGGCGTGGTGGTGGCGCGGTTCGTCACCCGGCCGCTCCGGGGCGTCTCGGCGATCGCCGCGCGACTGGCCTCGGGTGAGCGTGGCGTGCTCGCGGACCGCGGATCCTCCGACGGCCGGATCGCCGAAGTGACGGAGATCGCCGACGTGCAGCGTGCGCTGGCGCTCCTCGACCGCGAGCTCGCCCGGTCGGAAGCGGCCCAGCGGGAGTTCCTCACCTCGATCTCGCACGAGTTCCGCACGCCGCTCGCGGCCGTCAGGGGCTACGCGGACGCGCTCGCGGACGGCCTCGTCCCCGCCGACGACACGGCCAGGGTCGGTGCCGTCGTGCGGGCGGAGACCGAGCGGCTCGACGCCTTCGTGGCCGACCTGCTGACACTCGCACGGTTGGAGGCGGACGACTTCCCGATCCGCCGCGAACCCGTCGACGTCATGCAGGTCGTCGCCGAGAGCGTCCGCGCGTGGGAGGGGCGCGCCGCGACGGTCGGAGCGACGGTCGGAGCCGAGCCGCGCGTGCGGGAGGCCGTGACGCGCACCGACCCCCTCCGCCTGCGGCAGGTGGTGGACGGGCTGGTCGAGAACGCCCTGCGGGTCGCACGTCCCGGCGGTCGGGTGGTGGTCCGGGTCGCGCACGAGCCGGCGGGCGTCGTCGTGGAGGTCGCCGACGACGGCCCCGGCATCGCGGTCGAGGACCTCCACCGGGCCTTCGTCCGTGGCGCCCTCCGCGACCGCCACCGCGACGAGCGCCCCGTCGGCACCGGGCTCGGACTGTCCATCGCGGCGCGCCTCGTCGAGCGGCTCGGCGGACGCATCACCGCCGTCCCCGTGGAGCGGGGCGCGTGCTTCCGCGTCGTCCTGGAGCGACACCCCGCTCGACCGGAGGGTCACGGGGCGTCACAGACCCTGGAACGTCCGAGCGGTCGTGCCTAGGGTGGGCGCGTGAGCTCTCCGCGCGTGTACGTCATCCACGAGAACCCCGAGTGGTTCCCGCCGCTCGCCGCTGCCTTCGAAGCCGAGGGTGTCCCGGTCGAGGAGATCCTCCTCACCGAAGGGCAGATCGACCTGTCCGCGGAGCCGGCACCCGGCGTCTACTGGAGCCGGATGTCCGCGTCGAGCCACACCCGCGGCCACGAGCACAGCAAGGAGTACGCCCGTGCGCTCCTCGGCCGGCTCGAGCGTGCCGGTCGCACGGTCGTGAACGGCAGCCACGTCCTCGAGCTCGAGGTGTCCAAGGTCGCCCAGCACGGCCTGCTCCAGGACGCCGGGTTCGACGTCCCGCGCACCACCGCGGTGTTCGGGTCCTCGGGGCTCAAGGACGCCGCGCGCTCCTTCACCGACGGGCAGGACGTCCCGTTCATCACGAAGCACAACCAGGGCGGCAAGGGCCTCGGCGTGCGTCGGTTCGACTCGCTCGCGGAGTTCGACGCGTACGTCGACAGCCCCGAGTTCGAGGCCCCGGTCGACGGCATCACGCTCCTGCAGGAGTACCTGACCGCCCGCGAGCCGTTCATCACCCGGGTCGAGTTCGTCGGCGGCGAGTTCGTCTACGCCGTCCGCGTCGACACGAGCGCCGGCAGCTTCGAGCTCTGCCCCGCCGACGCGTGCGAGGTCCCGCAGGTGATCGCGGGGGCCGTCTGCGACGTGCCGGGCACCGAGGCCCCCGCCGACGCGCCCGCCGCGTTCAGCGTCCGCGATGACGTCACCGCGTCACACCCGCTCGTGCAGCAGCTGCGCACGTTCCTCGCGGAGCAGCGGATCCCGATCGCCGGCGTCGAGTTCATGGAGACCACCGACGGCCGGCACGTCGTGTACGACATCAACACGAACACGAACTACAACCTCGCGGTCGAGGCGTCGTCGCCGGTCTCCGGACCGCGCGCGATCGCGCGCTTCACCGGCGGCCTGCTGGCCGCGCAGTACCAGACCGCCACGGTCTGAGGACCACACCACCCACGGCCGGGAGGCACGGTGCGGGCCCGCCCCGTGCCTCCCGGCCGGTACTCACCAAGGAACACACCCCGTGCGATTCGGATACTGGACCCCGCTCTTCGGCGGCTGGCTGCGCAACGTCGAGGACGAGCACATGCCGGTCACCTTCGACTACGTGAAGCGGCTCGCGCAGCGAGCGGAGCGGATCGGCTTCGACCTGACGCTCGTGCCGGAGCTCAACCTCAACGACATCAAGGGCACGGCGGCCCCGTCGCTCGAGGCGTGGGCGCTGGCGGCGGGGATCGCGGCGACGACCGAGCGGCTCGAGATCATGGCCGCGATGCGTCCGGGGTACCACCTACCGGCCGTCACCGCGAAGCAGGCGGCGACCATCGACGACATCTCCGGCGGTCGGTTCACGTTCAACGTGGTGAGCGCCTGGTGGGCCGAGGAAGCCAAGCAGTACGGCGGGATCTTCTCGGAGCACGACGACCGCTACAAGCGCACCGCCGAGTTCGTCGAGGTCATGAAGGGCCTCTGGCGCGAGACCCCGTACTCGTTCCACGGGGAGTACTACGACGTCGAGAACGCCCACCTCGAGCCGAAGCCGCGCGTCACCCCGCGCATCTACGCGGGTGGCGAGAGCGAGGCGGGCAAGGCCGCGATCACGGGCTACGCCGACGCGTACGTCACCCACGGTGGCACGGTCGAGGAACTCCGGACGAAGATCGCCGAGATGCGCCGCCGACGTGAGGACGCCGGGCTCGCGCCGTTCGAGGCGTTCGGGATGGCCGCGTACGTCATCGTCCGCGAGACCGAAGCGGAGGCGCAGGCCGAGCTCGCACGCATCACGGACGTGCAGCACGGCAAGGCGTACGAGTCGTACCAGGACTTCATCTCGAAGTCGCAGCTCGAGCACGTCCCGTCGCTCGAGGACTACTCGGTGTCGAACCGTGGTCTGCGCCCGGGGTTCGTGGGCACGCCGGAGCAGGTGGCCGCGCGCATCCGCGAGTTCGAGGACGCCGGCGTCGACACACTGCTCCTGCAGTTCTCCCCGCAGCTCGAGGAGATGGAACGCTTCGGTGAGCAGGTCATCCCGCTCGTCCGGCCGGCCGTCCCGGCGCCGAGCGGGGTCGGCGCCTGATGGCCGCGCCCGAGGACGACTGGGCGTTCGAGACCCGGCAGATCCGTGCCGGGTTCAAGGCCGACCCCGGGTGGGGCGCCAACGTGCCGCCGATCGCGCAGAGCGCCGCGTTCGTGTACCCCTCCGGGGAGGACGCCGCCGCGCGCTTCCTGCTCGACGCACCGGGCCACACCTACTCCCGCGTGAACAACCCGTCGGCTGCCGCACTGGAACGGCGGATCGCCGACCTCGAGGGCGGGGTCGGCGCGCTCGCCCTGGCCTCCGGGCAGGCCGCCACGTCCCTCGCCGTGCTCGGCGTCGCACGTGCCGGTGACCACGTCGTGTCGAGCGCCTCGCTCTACGGCGCGACCTACACGCTCTTCGCGTCGACGCTCCGCGACCTCGGGATCTCCTTCACGTTCGTGCAGGACCCGACCGACCTGTCCGAGTGGGCGGCCGCCGTCCGTCCGGAGACGCGGGCGTTCTTCGGTGAGTCGATCCCGAACCCGCGCGGCGACGTCCTCGACTTCGCGGGCGTCGCCGGTGTGGCCCACGAGGCCGGCGTGCCGCTCATCGTCGACAACACCATCGCGACGCCCTGGCTCGTCCGACCGATCGAGCACGGCGCGGACATCGTCGTGCACTCGGCCACGAAGTACCTCGCCGGCCACGGCAGCGCGATCGCGGGGCTGATCGTCGACTCGGGGAAGTTCGACTGGGCGGCGTACCCGGAGAAGTACCCGCAGCTGACGAGCGTGGAGCACTCCGGGTTCGCGGGGACGGACTTCGCGGCGAAGTTCGGGCCGCGGGCGTTCATCCAGCGGACCCGCTCGAAGCTCTCCGCGGACCTCGGTCCGGCGATCGCTCCGTTCACCGCCTTCCTGGTCCTGCAGGGCATCCAGACGCTGTCCCTCCGGATGGAGCGACACGTGTCGAACGCCGCCGCGGTGGCGTCCTGGCTCGACGCGCACGACCAGGTCCTCGGCGTGCACTACGCCGGGCTGCCCTCGTCGCCGTGGCACGCGCTCGCGCAGCGCTACGTCCCGAAGGGGCCGTCGGCGGTCCTCGCGTTCGACCTCGACGGCGGGCTCGACGCCGGTCGCCGGTTCGTCGGGGCACTCGAGCTGTTCGACCACGTCTCGAACATCGGCGACGTCCGGTCGCTCGTCGTGCACCCGGCGTCCACCACGCACGTGCAGATGACACCGTCGGAGCGCGCGGCCGCAGGCGTCGGTGAGGGGCTGATCCGCCTGTCCGTCGGGTTGGAGCACATCGACGACGTCCTCGCGGACCTCGGGCGAGGGTTCGCAGCAGCACGGTCGTAGTCCGCTCCGGACAGCCTGGTCGTCACGCGCAGGAACGTGCTCCGGCCGCGGGATAGGTTGGAGCCATGACCTCGTTGGCCGCACCGACCCGCGTGCGGACGCGCGCCCCCGGCAAGATCAACGTGTTCCTGTCCGTCGGTGCGCTGCAGGACGACGGCTACCACGACGTCGCGACGGCGTACCAGGCGGTGTCGCTCTACGAAGACGTGATCGCCGAGCCGGCCGACGACTTCTCCGTGTCGTTCACGGGGCCGATCGACACCTCGGCGGTCCCCACGGACGAGTCGAACCTCGCGATCCGGGCGGCACGGCTCGTCGCGGACGCCTCCGGTCACCGGGGCGGGGTCCGTCTGACGATCGAGAAGCACGTCCCCGTGGCCGGTGGGATGGGCGGGGGATCGGCGGACGCCGCGGCCACGCTGCTCGCGGTCGACACGCTCTGGGGGACGGCGCTCGGACGTGACGAACTCCTGCGGCTCGCCGCCCAGCTCGGCGCGGACGTGCCGTTCGCCTTCGCCGGCGGGACAGCGGTCGGCACCGGGCGCGGCGACGAGCTCAGCCCGGCGCTCGCCAAGGGGGAGTTCCGGTGGGTGCTGGCGCTCAGCGACTCCGGGCTCTCGACGCCCGCCGTGTACCGCGCGCTCGACGAGCACCGGGAACGGTACCGCGCGGACATCGCCCCGGCGCCGACGACCCCGGTGGTCGAGGCGAACGTCCTCCAGGCACTCCGCGCCGGTGACCCGGACCTGCTCGCGGACTGCCTGCACAACGACCTCCAGGCACCGGCGATGCGACTGCAGCCCTCGCTCGCGGAGACGCTCGAGATCGGCGAGAAGGCCGGAGCGCTCGCGGGACTCGTGTCGGGGAGCGGACCGACGGTCGCGTTCCTCGTCGCCGACCGGGACGCCGCGCTCGAGGTGCAGGTGGAGCTCAGCGCAGCCGGGCTCGTGGCGGTACGAGCCGCCGGGCCGGTGCACGGCGCCCGCGTCGTGCACTGACGGCGCCCGCGGCGCGGCTCGGACGGCTCGCGTCGTGCACTGACGTGGCTCGCGCGGCCGCCGGCGCCCGGTCGGCCGTGGTCAGGAGCGCTGGTACTCCGTGAGCACGACCGTGCCCGTCTTCCAGTGCCCCACCGCGGTGAAGCCGTGCTGCGCGAGGATCCGGGCCGTCTCGGGTCCGATGTTCCGTGCCTTGACGGTCCCGCCGACGAACCACACCGTGTCGATGTCCCCGAGACGGCTCGGGATCGTGTCGGACAGTTCGCCGTTCTGGTTCCACAGCACACCCGAGGCTGCGCCGTCCTTCCGGACGGCGAGGTCGGTCATGCCGGCGAACGCGTTCGGGTAGGCCTGACGGATGATGTCGGCGGTCGTCCCGGGGTGGCCGTAGACGCTGCCGAACACGACCCCCTCGTCGCTGTCGTGTTGCTTCGCCCGCTCGGAGGCGATGATCGACGCGGCCACCGACCACGTGGAGTCCTGCTTCGAGCGGGGGAGCTTGACCACCACGGACGTCGGGACCGAGAGCACGAGCACGGCGACGAGGGCGCCGGCGAGCAGCGCGCGCTTCCGGATGAGCGTGACCCCGAGCGCGATGAGCAGCGCCACGAACGGCAGGCTGAGGGTCGCGTACTTCGGCGTGTACAGGTGCCTGCCCATCGCGGTCGCGGCGAGGAGTGCGAGCGTCGGGACGACCACGAGCGGCAGTGCGACGCGGACGGCCTGCGCACGGAACAGCGACCGGACCGTGGCGGAGGGACGGTGCGCAGCGACGAGCGCGGCGGCGACGCCGAGGACCATGAGTGCCCACGCGACGGCGGCGTACACCTCGACCCCGCCGAACCAGGCCGTGGCGAACACCTGCGGGAACGTGCGGTCGTCGATCGGGCCGAGCCACGCGACCTGCTTGGACTGGCTGGCGACGGCGGCCACGAACGGCGCGACCGCGAGCAGGACGACGACCGAGACGATCGTCCACCGCAGCAGGGAGCCGGCGGGTGCGAGCGGCCGTGCACCGTGGTCGGCGCTCCGGGCACGGCGATCGGCGAGCATCGTCCACAGGAAGGTCACGCCGTGCGCCACGACCGCGAGGGCCAGGTAGACGTTGAAGGTGATCGCCACGACGGCGAGGAGGCCGTACGCCACCCACCAGTGCAGACTCCGGCCGGAGCGGGACCGGCGCACGGCGGTCAGCCCGACGAGCGTCAGGCACACGGCGAAGGTCGTGATGGTCGCGTAGGAGCGTCCTTCGCTGCCGGCCCACTGCACGCGGGGGAGCGCGAGGAACACGAGCCCGGCCGCGATGCCGAACCGCCGCCCACCGAGGCGACGGCCGAGGGCGACGACGAGCCCGGCTGCGACGCCGATCGCGAGGGCGCTCGGGAACCGGAGCGTGAACGGCGTGTACCCCACGAGCCAGAACCACACGTGCACGAGGGCGTAGTACAGCCCGTGCACCGCGTCGACGTTGTGCAGCTCCGCCCAGAGCTGCGGCCACGTGCGCCGGGCGCTCGTGACGGTGGCACCCTCGTCGTACCAGAGTGACGGGACCCAGGCGAACGCAGCGGCCACGAGGACCCCGAGGGCGCCGATCGTGAGCTCCGGCGTCCGGACGACGGCGACGCCCACCCCGCTCGGGACCGCCCGGAGACGCTCCCGCACCGAGGCCGTGGACAGGCCTGGCTGCACCCTGATGGTGTCGGTACGGGGGGAACTCACGTCCTGCACCGTATCCGCGCGTCCTGGGCGAGTGCCGGGGTGCACCGTGCCGTCCACTGAGAGTTCACATGCCGGTTCCGTGCCGCAGCACGGACTATCGTCAGGCACCATGACGATGCTCCGGATCCGCGATGCCGCGACCTACCTCGGGGTGAGCGACGACACCGTCCGACGACTCGTCGACGGCGGGACCTTCACGCGACACGACGACGGCGCTGGACGCGCGGTCGTCGACGGGCGCGAACTCGCCGAGCACGCCCGGCAGCGGAGCGCGCAGCTCGGCGACCCCTCGGGCGTCCGGAGCTCGGCGCGCAACCGCTTCGTGGGGATCGTGACCGACCTGGTGGTGGACGGGGTGATGGCGCAGGTCGAGCTGCAGAGCGGGCCGCACCGGGTCGTGTCCCTGATGAGTGCCGAGGCGGCGCGGGACCTCGGGCTCGAGGTCGGCGGGGTCGCGGTCGCGTCGGTGAAGGCGACGATGGTGTCCGTGGAGGTCCCGGAGCCCGAGTCCACGGCGGGGCGCGAGTGACCACGCCCGTGGACGCCCGCCGTGCCCTGACGTCCCGCACCGCCGCACTGCAGGGTGCCGGAGACCGCGCCCTGGCCGCCCTCGCCGACGCCAGCGTCCTCGTGGTCGGCGCCGGCGGCCTCGGAGCACCCGTGCTGCAGTACCTCGCCGGTGCCGGCCTCCGGCGGCTCACCGTGGTGGACCACGACGTCGTCGACCCGTCGAACCTCGCGCGGCAGGTCCTGTTCGGCCTCGCGGACGTCGGACGTCCGAAGGCCGAGGTCGCCGCGGAGAGCCTGCGCGGCGTCGACCCGTCACTCGAGGTGGTCGCACTCGCGACGTCCTTCGCGCCGGACCAGGTCGACGGACACGACGTCGTGGTGGACGCCGCCGACAGCGTCGTCGTCACCCGTGCCGTGTCCGACGCGTGTGCCGCCCACGGGATCCCGTTCGTCTGGGGGACGGTCCTCGGCTACGACGGTCAGGTCTCGGTGTTCCACGACGCCGCAGCGGACCCGGTCGACTTCCACGACCTCCACCCCGACGTCCTGCCCGACGAGGGCTCGTGCGCGCTCGACGGCGTCCTGCCCGCGCTCTGCGGTGCGGTCGGCTCGGTCATGGCGGCGCAGGTGACCGCGCTCGTCGCCGGACTCGGCGAGCCGCTGCTCGGCCGGGTCCTCACGGTCGACGCCCGGCGGTGGCGGTGGACCGAGAGCCCGCTGCGCCGGGGACCCGGTTCGCGACGGCCGGCCCCGACCGCCGACGTGCAGCCCGGGACGATCGCACCGTCGGCGCTCGCCGATGCCCTCGGAGCCGACGCGGCGACGTTCGTCCTCGTGGACGTCCGGACACCCGAGGAACGCGCGACCGGGATCATCGCCGGCAGCATCGTGCCCGGAGCGCTCCGGGCGGACGACCGCACCGTGGTCGCGGTGTGTGCGAGCGGGCGTCGGGCCACCGCCTACGCGCGCACGCTCGACCGGCCGGTCGTCGTCCTCGACGGCGGGATCGCCGCCTGGCGGGCCGAAGGACGCCCGATCGTCGGCTCGAACGAGAACGCCGAACACGCAGATGCGGCTACGCTGGGCGAGTGAAGACGCTTCTGCGACGGGATGCTCGCGTGATCGCGACGACCGCGGCCGTGCTCACGGTCCTGACGTCGGCCGGCTGCTCCGGTCTCGCGACTCCGACCGCCACAGCGCCGGTCGGGCGGGCCACGGTGTCCGCGTCGTCCTCGTCAAGCGCGCTCTCCGGCTCGATCACGGTCTTCGCCGCCGCCTCCCTGCAGCAGACGTTCACGACCCTCGGCGACCGGTTCGAGCAGGCGCACCCCGGCACCACCATCCGATTCTCGTTCGCGGGGTCCAGTGACCTCGTGACGCAGATCCGCAACGGCGCACCCGCGGACGTCTTCGCCTCCGCGGACGAGGCCAACATGGACAAGATCGTGCGGACGGACGTGGCGGCGGGGTCACCGCGGGACTTCGCGACGAACACCCTCGAGATCGCCGTCGCGCCCGGCAACCCGGAGCACGTCACCGGTCTCCGCGACCTCACCCGTCCCGGCCTGCAGGTCGTCACGTGTGCCGCCCCGGTGCCGTGCGGTGCCGCGACCGCGAAGGTCGAACGGGCCAATGGCGTCCACCTCCGCCCGGTGAGCGAGGAGCAGTCCGTCACGGACGTGCTCGGCAAGGTGGAGTCGGGGCAGGCGGACGCCGGGCTCGTGTACGTCACCGACGTCGAGGGCTCGGACGGCAAGGTCGAGGGCGTCCGGTTCGACGAGGCCTCGGAGGCGGTGAACACCTACCCGATCGGCGTCCTGGAGGAGTCGACGGACCCCGGGCTCGCGAGGGCGTTCACCGCGTACGTCCTCTCCGACGCCGGTCGGCGGGTGCTCGCCGACGCCGGCTTCGGGAAGCCCTGACCGGTGCGCCGCCCCGTCCCGTGGTGGCTCCCCGTCCCCGCCGCACTCGGCGGCCTGTTCGTCGTCGTGCCCGTCCTCGCGATGGTCGGCCGCGTCGACTGGGGGTCGTTCGTCGCACTCGTCACCTCGCCCGCGTCCCGCGCCGCCCTCGGCTTGAGCCTCGGGACAGCGGCCGCGACCACCGGCATCGCGTTCGTCCTCGGGTATCCGCTGGCCGTGGTGTTCGCCCGCTCGTCGTCACGGTGGACCGGGGTCGCTCGCGCCGTGGTGCTCCTGCCGCTCGTCCTGCCGCCCGTCGTCGGCGGTCTGGCACTCCTCGCCGCGTTCGGGAGGCTCGGACCGATCGGCGCGTTCCTCGACGACCACGGGGTGCGCATCGCGTTCACCACGGCGGCGGTCGTCATCGCGCAGACCTTCGTGTCCATGCCGTTCCTGGTGTCCTCGATCGAGGGTGCGCTCCGCGTCGGCGGCGACCGGTACGAGCGGGTCGCAGCGACCCTCGGGGCGAGCCCCACCCGCACCTTCCTGACCGTCACCACGCCGCGGATCCTGCCCGGCATCACCGCCGGGCTCGTCCTCTGCTTCGCCCGCGCCCTCGGTGAGTTCGGCGCCACCCTGACCTTCGCCGGCAGTCTGCAGGGTGTGACGCGCACCCTCCCGCTCGAGATCTACCTCCAGCGTGAGATCGACCCGGACACCGCGGTCGCGCTCTCGCTCGTGCTCGTGGTGGTCGCCGTCGTGGTCATCGGGGTGTCCTCGCTGCGCAACCGGAGCGTGCTCGCGTGAGCGGCCTGGCGGCACACGTCGTCGTCCGCGCCCGCGACGTCGACGTCGCCCTCGAGGTCGGTCCGGACGAGTGCGTCGCCCTGGTCGGCCCCAACGGTGCCGGCAAGTCGACGGTGGTCGACGTCCTCGCCGGGCTCGTCCGCCCGGACGGTGGCGCGGTCGTCCTCGACGGACGCACGCTGTCCGACGACGTGCGGTCGGTCCCCACCCACCGCCGACGGATCGGGCTGGTCGCGCAGCGTCCCGACCTCTTCCCCCACTGCACGGTCCTCGCGAACGTCGCCTTCGGACCGCGCGCGGTCGGTGCCACCAGCCGGGAGGCCCGTGGGCGCGCCCGCCACGCGCTGGCCGCCGTCGGGGCGCTCCCGCTGGTCGACCGGGCGCCGGGGACGCTCTCGGGCGGTCAGGCGCAGCGCGTCGCGATCGCCCGCGCCCTCGCGGCCGACCCGGCGGTGCTCCTCCTCGACGAGCCGACCTCGGCGCTCGACGTCACCGCACGGCAGGAGGTCCGCTCGGCCCTCGTCGCCGCCGCCACCGGTCGTCCGACGCTGCTCGTGTCGCACGACCCCGTCGAGGTGGTGGGGCTCGCGGACCGGGTCGTCGTGCTCGAGGCCGGTCGGGTCGTCGACCACGGCACCCCGGACGAGGTCCTCGGCCGCCCCCGGAGTGCCTTCGCCGCCCGGTTCTCGGGCCTGGTGACGGTCCCCGGTCGGGCGACCAGCGGCGGCATGGTGACCACCGACGGCGGTGAGCTGGCGTCGGCGGCGCACACCGTGCCTCCCGGCCGGCCCGCCCTCGCCGCCTACCACCCGACGGCCGCGGTCCTGACGCGGGACGACGACGGGGCGGGACGCCGCGTGGACGCCGTCGAACCACGGGACGGCCTCGTGCGGATCCGGGCGGGCGACCTCGTGGCGGACGTCACCCTGACGCGGTTCGCCGGGCTCGGGCTCGCGGTCGGCGACACCTGTCGGATCAGTGTCCCCGCCGACGAGGTGGTGGTCTACGAGCCGGACGGTGGGAGGATCGACGGATGACCTCCTGGATCGGCAAGGCCTGGCCCGTCGCGGTACCCGTCGTCGCGGCGGTCGTGCTGGCCCTGACGTTCGGCCGGTACGAGCTCGGCACGGTGGTCGTCGTGGTCGTCGCCGTCGTGCTCGCCGCGACGGTCCTCGCAGCGGTGCACCACGCCGAGGTGGTCGCGCACCGGGTGGGGGAGCCGTTCGGGTCACTCGTGCTCGCCGTCGCCGTCACGATCATCGAGGTGGCGCTCATCATCGCCCTGTCGAGCTCGGGCGGGGCGAAGGCCGAGACCCTCGCACGCGACACGGTGTTCTCCGCGGTGATGATCACGATGAACGGACTCGTCGGGCTCGCGATCCTCATCGGGACGGTCCGGCACCACACCGTCCGGTTCAACCAGGAGGGTGCCTCCGCGGCGACGATGACGGTCGCGGCGCTGGCGGTGCTGACGCTCGTGCTGCCGACGTTCACCACGGGGACGGACAACGCCTCGTTCACCGGGGTGCAGCTCGTGTTCGTGGCGATCGCGTCCCTCGCGCTCTACGGGTTGTTCGTGTTCACGCAGACGATCGCGCACCGGGACTTCTTCCTGCCGGTCGGCCCCGGGTCGAGGACCGCTCCGGACGACGAGACCGCGCACGCGGCGACCCCGACCGGCCGGCAGACGCTCGTGTCGCTCGGGCTGCTGCTGCTCGCGCTCGTCGCGGTCGTCGGCCTCGCGAAGGTGGAGTCGCCCGCGATCGAGGCCGGTGTCGCCGCGGTCGGGTTCCCGCCGTCGTTCGTCGGGGTCGTGATCGCCCTGCTCATCCTGCTGCCGGAGGGGATCGCGGCGTCGAAGGCGGCGGCGCGGAACCGGATCCAGACGAGCCTCAACCTCGCGATGGGGTCGGCGATGGCGTCGATCGGCCTGACCATCCCGTCGATCGCGGTGGCGTCCCTGTTCATGCCCGGGACGCTGCTGCTCGGCCTCGGGTCGGCGCAGATCGTGCTGCTCGCGCTGACGATCGTCGCCGCGGTGCTGACCGTGCTGCCGGGCCGAGCGACGCGGCTCCAGGGCGGGGTGCACCTCGTGGTCTTCGCGGCGTTCATCGTGCTGTCGATCGCGCCGTAGCGCGCGGGGCGGGCGCTGGTGTGCCGGGTACTTCCGGGTGTGCCTGGTGTTCCCGCGTGTACCTGGTGTTCCCGCGTTCGCCTGGTGTTCCCGCGTGTACCTGGTCTTTCCGTGCGTCCTCGGGTGGAACTTCTCGCCAGGTATGCCCGCGCCGACGAGTGATCGCCGGCGCGATGGGAAAGAACGCGCACCCCTGACCGTCAGACGCCTGCGCTCAGCCCCCGGCGAACGGCGGCATGACGTCGACGGTCCCCACCTGGACGAGCGAGGTCGAGCGGTCCCTGGTGCTGACCCCGTCGACGAGGAACGAGCACCGCTGCACCAGCGCCGACCACCGCTCCGGGTCCGCCGCCTCGACCTCGCCCAGCGCCTCGTCGAGCGAGGCGACCGGCAACGACGCCACGTCGACCGTGACCTCGTCCGCACCGACGGCGGCGCGCGCCGCCGCGAAGAACCGCACCGTCGTCACGGTCATCCCCCGATCGCGCTCATGCCCCGCGTCGGGTGCACGAGGTCGTCGCTGTCGTCGCCGTGGTCCCGAGGCTTCGCCCACATCGCCCGCTGCCAGAGCTCGGCGACCTCGTCGTCCGTGGCGCCCGACCGCATCGGCCCGAGCACGTCGGTCTCGTCGTCCGAGAACAGGCAGCTCCGGACGTGGCCGTCGGCGGTGAGCCGGGTGCGGGTGCAGTCGGCGCAGAAGGACTCGGTGATGCTCGCGATGATCCCGATCGTGCCGAGCTCCGCGCCGAGGGTGCCGTCCGCACCGCGCGCGAGCACCCGGAACCGTTCGGCCGGAGCGCCGTCACGAGGGGCGTCGTCGGGAACGAGACCGAACGAGGTGGAGAGCATCGCGCGCGTCTCGGCGGCGGTGATCATCGTCGAACGCTCCCACGCGTGGTCGCTGTCGAGCGGCATCTGCTCGATGAACCGGAGCTCGTACCCGCGATCCAGGCACCAGCTCATGAGGTCGGGCGCGAGGTGGTCGTTCACCCCGCGGAGCAGCACCGCGTTCACCTTGATCGCGAGTCCGGCGTCGTGTGCTGCCTCCAGTCCGGCGACGACCTTGTCGAGGAACGGTCGTCGGGTGACCTCGGTGAAGACGTCGGGGTCGACGGTGTCGAGCGACACGTTCACCCGTCGGAGCCCTGCGGCGTACAGCGCGGACGCGCGGTGTGCCAGGCCGATCGCGTTCGTCGTCAGCGACAGCTCGGGGGCGTCCGGTAGGGCGGCGCACCGGGCGATCACGTCGACGAGGTCGTGGCGGAGCATCGGCTCGCCGCCCGTGAACCGGACCTTGCGCACCCCGAACCGGGAGGCGCCGAGCCGGACGAGCCGCTCGATCTCCGCCGCCGTCATGAGGGCGTCGTCGGGGGCGAACGGCAGCCCGGCCGCCGGCATGCAGTAGGTGCAGCGGAGGTTGCAACGCTCGGTCAGCGAGACCCGCAGGTCGACGGCGCGGCGGCCGAAGCGGTCGAGCAGTGCGTCCGGGGACGGAGCGCCGGTCGAGCCGAGCAGGGTCGCGGGAGCCATGGCGTCAGCGTACGTCCTCCGTCGATCGCCCACCTGACGACATCGCGGGTGCGTGCGCTGCGCGGCCGTCACGGAACAGCAGTCGGTCACGCCACCGCACCCAGTCGGAGCGCTCCGTGCGGGCGAGGGTGCCGACCACGACGACGAGGACGGCCGCGGCGAGCCACCACCGGTAGGCCGGGGTCGACGGCCAGACCCCGCGCAGCGCGATGGCGAGCCCGATCGACAGCCACTCCCACCGGCCGGACAGCGCCACGAACGGGATGAGCAGCAGCGCGTACCAGGGGTAGCGGGGCGTCACGGCGAGGAAGGTGACGCCGATGAGCAGCACCTCACCGGACCACGGTGCGGCCGGGTCAGCCAGGCGCCAGGCGACGAACGCGGCGAGCAGCACGAGCAGTCCGACAACGATCGTGCCCGCGTCCCCGGGGAACACGAGCGACACCAGGGCGAACCGGGAGCCGTCCTCGTAGCCCTCTTCCGAGAGGTACCCGGGCAGGTACCCGAGCACCTTCGGCCCGGTGGAGATCACGTACGGCACGTACAGCAGCGCGAAGACCGCGATGCCGACCGGTATCGCCCACCAGTGCCGACGCCTGCCGAGGAGCGGCGGGAAGACGAGCGCGGGGATGAGCTTCGATGCGGTCGCCGCCCCGAGCGCGATGCCGCCCCAGATCGGCCGACCGAACGCGACGAGCACGGCCCCCGCGGTGGCCAGGGCTGCGCCGAGCGCGTCGACGTGCGAGTTCGTGACCGCCTCGGACGCCACGAGCGGGGACCACGCCCAGAGCGCCGCCCACCAGACCGGGCGCCCGGTACGCCGCAGCACCGCGACGAGTCCGACGGTGACGCCGAGCGAGAGCAGCAGCCCCGCGACCTGGAACGGCATGTACTGCGCGGTCGCCGGCACGAACGCCCGCACGAGCGCGAACCAGAGCTGGGCCATCGGCGGGTAGATCGTCACGACGTCGGGGCGGTTGATCGCCACGCAGTGCCCGTCCGCCCCGTCCCCGAGCCCGCGGAACCGCGGCTCGATCGGCTTGCACGTGCCGTCGACCTTGTCCGGGAACAGCCAGTCGGGCCGGAGTCCGGCGAGCGCCTCGGACTGCGGGGTGTGCGCGTACGGTGAGATCCCGGCGTGCTGCACGATGCCGTCCCAGGCGTACCG
This sequence comes from Curtobacterium phoenicis, assembly GCF_047238015.1. Taxonomy (NCBI): domain Bacteria; kingdom Bacillati; phylum Actinomycetota; class Actinomycetes; order Micrococcales; family Microbacteriaceae; genus Curtobacterium; species Curtobacterium phoenicis. The sequence continues at coordinate 3,230,844 of NZ_JBDFLZ010000002.1, read as the reverse complement.
GGCAGAGTCGGTGCTGGTGTTCGGCGGACCTGCGAGGGCGGCGAGCCCGACCACCAGGCCACCGCCGACGACGAGCCACGCCGTCCACCGTGCGGGCACGAACCGCAGCGCCACCACCGACGCCGCGAACACCGTCCAAGCGATCAGGGTCCACGCGACGAATGGGGAACGATGACCAGCTCGGAGGAACCCCAGATGCGTGACGCCGTAGGCGACGACGCCCGCCAGGGCGAGCACCCCGACGACGGCCAGGACGGTCGGCACCAGGGCGGTCGGCGCGGGTCGGCCGGGGCGAAGACGTTCTCTCATGGTGGGTCGAGGCTAGCGACGGTCCGGCGGCTGCTCCTGGATGCACGATCCGCGATGGCGTCGCCGAACCGGAACGCCCGCTCCGCCGTGGTCCTGGGGCGTCTCCTCGGCATCGCGTTCCTGGTCTGCTTCGGGACCGGGGTCTACAGCCACCTCCTCCAGCAGCCGCTGCCGGGGATGCGGTTCCCCACCCACCCGGCCCAGCTCTACCAGTTCACGCAGGGCCTGCACATCACCGCGGGGATCGCGATCATCCCGCTGCTCCTCGCGAAGCTCAACACGGTGATGCCGGCCCTGGTCCAGGTCCCGCCGGTGCGCGGGTTCCTGCACCTCCTCGAGCGGCTGTCGATCGCGGTGCTCGTGTCGGCGGCCATCGTGCAGGTGGTCACCGGGCTGCTCAACACGTACCAGTGGTACCCGTGGCCGTTCCCCTTCAAGCAGGTGCACAACGCGCTGGCCTACGTCATCATCGGTTCGCTCATCGTGCACGTCGCGGTCAAGCTCAGGGTGATCGCGCGGTACTGGCGGGCGCGGGACTCGTACGACGAGCACGGTCGGTTCGTGCCGGACGCGTCGGTGGGCAGCGAGCTGCTGCCGCCGTCGACCGACCGGGAGTCGCGGGTCGACCCCGCCACGGACCACCCGGGCGCGCACGCGGTCGCCTCCCACCCCCGCGGCCTCACCGGCCGTCTGCTCCGTTGGGTCGACGGCGCGCCCGCCGCCACTCCGGTCGGGGCCGAGTCTCGCGATGCGCGACCGACCTCGGCTGCCGAGCCACGAGGAGCGTCGCCCAGCGCGAGTCTCGGGGCGCCCGAAGCGAGTCTCGGGGCGCCCAGCGCGAGTCTCGGCGCCCCCGACGCGAGTCCCGCCGTGCGAGACGCGACTTCCGGGCCGGAGGCGAGCCGTGCCTCCAGGGCGTCCGCGCAGGCGACTGACGGCCGACGTGAGCGGATCGCCCGACGTGGGTTCTTCGCCGGGGTGACCGCCGCGACCGTCGGGGTGGTCGCCCTGACCGCCGGGCAGTCGAGCACGCTCGCCGAGCCGTTCAACGTGTTCGGTGCGCGGCAGCGCCACCGCGGTCCGAACGACCTGCCCGTCAACCGGACGGCGCGAGCGGCCGGAGTGCTGGCGACCGCGACCGCCGCGGACTGGGCGCTCACCGTGGTCGGGCCAGCCGTCAGCCGGACGTTCTCGCGTGCCGAGCTCGTCGCGCTCGGCACGGCGCGGGCCGACCTGCCGATCGCCTGCGTCGAGGGCTGGAGCCAGATGGCGACCTGGCGTGGCGTCCGGATGCGCGATCTGCTCCGGGCCGTGCAGGCCGAGCCGGGGTCGCAGGTCCGGGTGACGAGCCTGGAGCGGCACGGCGGCTACCGGATCATGGACATGGGGCCCGAGTACGCGGAGGACCCGACGACACTCGTGGCCCTCGAACTGAACGGCGCGACGCTCGACCTCGACCACGGGTTCCCGGCGCGCATCATCGCTCCCGGGCGGCCCGGCGTGCTGCAGACCAAGTGGATCGAGAAGATCGAGGTGATCGCATGAGGGCCGCGCGGATCGTGCTCGTCGTGCTCGGCGTCCTGGTGATGGCGTTCGGTGCCTACGTCCTCGTGACCACCGTGCGACCGAACCGGATCTGGGGCCTCGCGACGTGGCTGCTCGGCGCGGTCGTCCTGCACGACGCCGTGCTCTCGCCCGTCGTGGTGGGTGCCGGACTCCTGCTCCGCCGGACCGGGCGCTCCGTCCGGGCCTGGGTGCTCGTGGTCGTCCAGGCCGCGGTGGTGCTCGGGAGCGTGCTGGCCCTCGTGGTGCTGCCCGAGATCGCTGCCAAGGCGCACGGGCAGAAGAACCCGACGGTCCTGCCGTTCGACTACGGCCTGCGGTTGGTGATCGTCGAGGGCACGCTGCTCGTCGTGGTGATCGCCGTGCTCGTCGTCGGCGCCCGCATGTCGAGGAATCGTCCACGAACACTGGTTGAACCGACAACCAATCGCTAGACTCGGCACATGCCCGAGCCGACCGACGACACCCCGTGGCTCGACCGTGCGCAGCTGCGTGCATGGATGAAGCTCGTCGCGGTCATGGAGCTGCTGCCGGCGGCGCTCGACCAGCAGCTGCAGCGTGACGCCGACCTCACGCACTTCGACTACATGGTCATCGCGATGCTCTCCGAGACCGAGTCGCGCACGCTGCGGATGTCCGCGCTGGCCTCGGCGACGAACGCCTCGCTGCCGCGGCTGTCGCACGTGGTGTCGCGGCTCGAGAAGCGGGGGCTCGTCGCGCGCTGCCCCTCCACCGAGGATCGCCGTGCGACCGACGTGCGCCTCACCGACGACGGGTACGCGGCCATCGTCGAGGCGGCACCGCAGCACGTGCGGACCGCGCGGACGTTCGTCATCGACGCCCTGACCGACGAGCAGGTGGGGCAGCTCGACGCCATCACCCAGGCGCTGCTCGGACGCCTCGACCCCGAGGGACGCTTCGCCGCACTGACCTACCCGCGCGACGACGACGCCCCGGCGATCTGCGAGGAGCGGCTCACCGGGCAGGAGCGGACGCTGCAGTAGACGGGCGCCCGCGCTGCTGCCGGGCGCTCCCGCTGCTGCCGGGCGCTCCCGCTGCTGCCGGGCGCTCCCGCTGCTGCCGGGCGCTCCCGCTGCTGCCGGCGCTCCCGCTGCTGCCGGGCGCTCGCGCTGCAATAGGCTCGCCGCATGAACGCGCCCGCCGAGCCATCCGACACCTACTCGTACCTCGGACCGGCCGGAACGTTCACCGAGGCGGCGCTCAAGCTCGTCGAGGCCGCGGCCGGCAAGCCCTGGCGCAGCGTCAACAACGTCGGTGAGGCCCTCGACGACGTCATGAGCGGTCGGTCGGTCGGCGCGGTCATCGCGATCGAGAACAGCGTCGACGGCGGGGTCAGCGCCACGCAGGACGCCCTCGCCCGGATCCCCGGCGTGCGGATCGTGGGGGAGTACCTCGTCCCCGTCGACTTCGTCCTCGTCGCACGGCACGGGACCACCCTCGCCGACGTGCACACCGTGAACGCGCACCCGGTGGCCTACGCCCAGACGCACCAGTGGCTCGAGCAGTACCTCCCCGGGCACGGGCACATCCCGGCGTCGTCGAACGTCGCGGCCGCCGTGTCCCTGCTCGACGAACACCCCACCGCGGACGCGGCCGTCGCGCCGCCCGGGATCACGGACCACCACGACCTCGCGGTGCTGGCGTCCTCCATCGGGGACAACGCCTCGGCCGTGACGCGGTTCGTGCTGGTGTCGAAGACGCTCGCGCTGCCCGAGCCGACCGGGGCCGACAAGACGAGTGTCATCGTCGAGCTGCCGAGCGAGCACCCCGGTGCCCTCGTCGACATGCTCGAGCAGTTCGCGACCCGAGGAATCAACATGGGGCTGCTGTCCTCGCGGCCGATCGGCGACGAACTCGGCCGCTACCGGTTCGTGATCGACCTCGACGGGCACGTGCGCGACGAACGGGTCGCGGACGCGCTGCTCGGCCTGCGGCGGTTCAGCCCGCGTGTGACGTTCCTCGGGTCCTACCCGCGGGCCGACGGACAGCGACCCGAGGTGCCCGCGCGCTACTCGGACGAGGCGTTCGTCGAGGCGCGGGACTGGCTGCGTGCGATCCTCTCCGGCGAGCCCGACGCGCGGTAGCGCGCGAGCCGGCTCGGCCCGGCCGACCCGTCGTCCGGCGTCGAATCACGAAAGCGACATCGAACCGGGCCCTGCGGGTGGTTCGATGTCGCTTTCGAGGTGTGTTGCAGCGCGGTCGGGCCGCGGGAGCGCCCGGTCGCGCCAGCTAGGGCACGCGCCGTGAGCCGTGGCGGTCGTCGCCCGGCTTGGGCACGCGCACCCGCAGGCCGAGCGGGTCGATGCGCGAGCGGAACGCCACGACCGTGCCCACCGGGTCGCCGTCGACCTCGAACTCGTCGGGACGTTCCAGCCGCGCGGTGAACTCCTGACCGCGGAGGTACCGCAGCGGCCGCTCCTCACGCGAGGCCGTCACGAGCTTCTGCCCGACGACCGTATTCGCGAGGGAGGACCGGCGGAAGGTGCGGAGGATCCCGTTCTCCCAGAACACCCGGGCGCCGATCCGGACCCACCCGAAGAAGCCGCGGGGCCGCATCACGGCGATGTCGAACACGCCGTCGTCGATCTCGGCGTCCGGCAGCAGGATCGCCCCCGCCTGGAGTTGTCCGCAGTTCCCGACGATGAGCGAGTGCGCCCGCGCCGAGTGGTTGCCCTCGTCGTCGAGTCGGTAGCGGAACTCGAACGCGTCGGCGTCGCGCACCGAGCGGAAGAGGGAGTCGACGTACGCGAGCCACCCGACGCGCTTCTTCAGCTCCGGCCGGGTGTTCGCGAGCATCCGGGCGTCGAGCCCGAGTCCGGCCATCACGAGGAAGCCGAGCTGCTCGCGCTCACCGCCCTCACGTTCGACCGTGAGGGTGCCGAAGTCGATCGGGCGGTCGTCCCCGTGGAAGATCGTGCGCGCGCTCGCCTGCAGGTCGTCGAGCGGCAGCTTCATGTTGCGGGCGAGCAGGTTGCCCGTCCCGCTCGGGAGCAGTGCGAGGGCGGCGTCGGAGCCGTGCACGACCTCGGCCACCGCCCGCACCGTCCCGTCACCACCGGCCGCAGCGACGACGTCCGCGCCCGCCTCGAGCGCCTCGCGGGTCATGCCGCCGCCCGGGTCCTCCTCCGTGGTCTCGAACCACAGGGTCTCGGCCCATCCGGCGTCGCGCTGGAGCTGTTCGACGGTCTGCTTGAGCGTCGGCAGGTGCACCTTGACCGGGTTGTACACGACGGCGGCCGTCTGCTGCTCGGTCTGGAGGGCGTCCGCAGGCGCGGTCTCCGAAGGGGTCGACATGCCGCAACGCTACCGACCGGATGCTGCGAGGGGATGCCGAGGTGACCACGGAACGGCCGGGAGGCGCGGTGCGGGCCCGCCACGGGCCTCCAGGCCGGCTCCGGGCGCGGCCCCCTTAGGATGGTGCGGTGATCGACCCCCAGCTGTTGCGTGACAACCCGGACGTCATCAAGGCCTCGCAGGAGGCGCGCGGCGCCTCCGTCGACGTCGTCGACGACGCCGTCGCCGCGGACGCGGCGAGGCGGAGCGCGATCACCTCGTTCGAGTCCCTCCGCGCCGAGCAGAACGCCTTCGGCAAGACCGTCGCGAAGGCGCCGAAGGACGAGAAGGCCGCCCTCGTGCAGCAGGCCCAGGCGCTCGCCGCGAAGGTGAAGGAGGCGCAGGCCACCGTCACGGAGGCCGAGGACGCGTTCGACCGGGTCGTCCGGTCGATCCCGAACGTCGTGCTGCCCGACGTGCCGAAGGGGGGCGAGAACGACTTCGTCACGCTCCGCACCGTCGGCACCAAGCCCGAGTTCGCCTTCGAGCCGAAGGACCACGCCGACCTCGGCGAGCACCTCGGCATCATCGACATCCCCCGTGGCGTCAAGGTCTCCGGCTCGCGCTTCTACTTCCTCCGCGGCCTCGGCGCCCGGCTCGAGATCGCGCTCATGTCGCTCGGCCTCGACCGTGCCGTCGCCGCCGGTTTCGAGCCGCTCATCACGCCGACGCTGGTCCGCCCCGAGACGATGGCGGGCACCGGGTTCCTCGGGGAGCACGCCGCCGAGGTGTACCGCCTCGAGGCCGACGACCTCTACCTCACCGGCACGAGCGAGGTCGCACTCGCCGGCTTCCACGCCGACGAGATCCTGCCGCTCGCGGAGGGCCAGGCGCACCGCTACGCCGGCTGGTCGACCTGCTACCGGCGCGAGGCCGGCTCGGCGGGGAAGGACAACCGCGGCATCCTCCGTGTGCACCAGTTCAACAAGCTCGAGATGTTCTCGTACGTCCACCCGGACCAGGCCGAGGCCGAGCACGAGAAGCTCGTCGGGTACCAGGAGTCGATGCTGCAGGACCTCGGGCTGCACTACCGCGTGATCGACGTCGCCGGGGGCGACCTCGGCACGAGTGCGGCGCGCAAGTTCGACATCGAGGCGTGGGTCCCGACGCAGGGCACGTTCCGCGAGCTCACCTCGACCTCGAACTGCACGACGTTCCAGGCCCGTCGTCTCGACATCCGGTACCGCACGGAGTCGGGCAAGACCGCGCCCGTCGCGACCCTCAACGGCACGCTCGCCACCACGCGGTGGATCGTGGCGATCCTCGAGACGCACCAGCAGGCCGACGGCTCGGTCGTCGTGCCCGAGGTGCTCCGTCCGTACCTCGGCGGCGTCGAGGTGATCGAGCCCCGATGAGTTCGCACGAGCGGTTCGTCGACGGTTCGGGCGACGGCGGTGCCGCTGCCGCTGGTGGCGGAGCCGCCGCTTCGGGTGTTGCCCGTGACGGCGGTGTTGCCCCGGCACGGACGAAGCGCTGGCTCGTCGCGCTCGACATCGACGGCACGACCATGCGCGAGGACGGGGTCATCACCGACACCGTGATCGCCGCCGTCCGTGACGCCGAAGCCGCCGGGCACGAGGTCATGCTGTCCACCGGCCGCAGCGAGAGCATGACGGTGCCGCTCCTCGACACCCTCGGCATCCGTCCGAAGTACCTCGTCGTCGCCAACGGCGCCCTCACCCTCCGTCGGCGCGAGGACGGCACCTACGAGCACGCGCACGTCGAGCGCTTCGACCCGACCGAGGTGCTGCAGACGATCCACGGTGCCCTCGCCGACGCCGCGTTCGGGGTCGAGGACGAGGACGGCCACTTCCTGTTGTCCGGCAACTTCCCGGACGACACGATGACGGTGCAGGGCGACCACGTCCCCTTCGACCAGCTGCTCGGCGTCGAGGCGACCCGCGTCGTCGTCATCTCGCCGGGGCACGACACCGAGGACTTCCTGCAGGTCGTCGAGCGGATGGGGCTGCACAAGGTCTCGTACTCGGTCGGCTGGACCTCGTGGCTCGACATCGCTCCCGAGGGCGTGACCAAGGCGACCGCGATGGAGCGGGTGCGCGAGTGGCTCGACATCCCGCGCTCCCGGGTGTTCGCCGCGGGTGACGGGCGGAACGACATCGACATGCTGCGGTGGGCCTCGACCTCCGGTCGCGGGGTCGCGATGGGGCAGGCGCCGGACGACGTGGTCGACGCGGGCAACGAGCTCACCGGTGGCGTGACGGACGACGGGCTCGCGGCAGCGCTCGACACGCTCCCGCGGTAGTGCTCGCTCGTCTCGCTGGCCGACCTGGAGGCCCGCTAGACTTCCCGGGACGCGGTCACGTCTCGCCACGTGGTCGCGTCACAGGAGGGTTGTCCGAGCGGCCGATGGAGCCTGTCTTGAAAACAGGTGGGCAGTGATGTCTCGTGGGTTCGAATCCCACACCCTCCGCCACGAGGCGCTCATCGATCGTCAGCGTGACCCCGTCGCGGCCGCTGGGCGATCCGCGCGAGCAGGTGTTGGTCCTCGATCGTCCTCGATGACCACGACCTCGCTCAACGACAGCACACGACCGACGACCTCGGCCACCAGCACCACCGCACACGCGACGAGGACGTAGGTCCACCCGCCCAACCGCTCCCGCAACGACGTGCTCGATCTCGACGGCATATCGGGGCCTCTCGGTCGTCGTGCGCGGTCGGACTCGGTTCGTGCCCGATGTGATCGAACCACGATGCCCGCTCCACCACCGCGCGGACCGGGTCTCGTGCGTGAAGTGCATGAGAGGGCGCACACGTTCCCGCCCGTGTCGGGCCCGATCAGCTCCGGACGCTGAAGGCCGCGAGCTCCGCCCGGGTCCGGGCTCCGTGCTTCCGGAGCAGGTTCGCGACGTGGTACTTCACCGTGTTCACGCTGATGCCGAGTCCCTCGGCGATCTCCCGGTTCCCGACGCCCGTCGCCACCAGTCGCAGCACGTCGCGCTCCCGCGCGGTGAGGTCGGCGTCGTCCGGCACGTCGATCGACGTCGGGGAGGGGTCGAGCGGGAGCGCGATGTCGAGCGTCGAACCCCACCCCGGTGTCGAGTCGACCGCGAGGGTCCCGTCGAGGGCGACGACCCGCTCGGCGATGGGCCGCACGGCGTCGTCGTGGGCGTCGAGGGTGCCGGCACCGTCGTCGCGGAGCTGCATGAGGAGGTTCCGGCCGTCGCAGTCCCACTGGATGCGCACCCGCCGTGCCGCCCCGTCGTCGACGAGCGCGAGGACGGCGGTGCGGACGATCGCGCGGGCGCTGTGGGCCACGTCTCCGGGCAGGGCCCGGCCGGTGGCGGGCGGTTCGACGAACTGCACGTCCAGATCGCCGAAGCGCACGAGCGGGCGCAGGTCGGCTCGGAGTCGTGAGAACGCGCCGGTCACCGGTTCGAGCAGGGTGCTGCGCTGCCGGTCGCTCGACGTCCGGAGTTCGACGAGCGCAGCCGAGGCGATCTCGACGGCCTCCGCCCGTGCGGCTGCGTCGGAGAGCCTGCTCGAGCGGAGGGCAGCGAGCACGGACTCGAGCGTCAGGGCGTGCCGGTCCGCCGTCTCGGCGACGGTCCGGGCGTGCTCGGTGGCGGCCGTCCGGCTCGACGACGCGGCTGCCGGAGCCGCAGCAGCCGATGCACCCGGTGACCTCGATCCCACGGACCGAACCTACCCGTCCCACCCGGACGGACCGCCCCACCCGATCGGACGGGATGGCCGTGCGCCCGGGCGGCTCCGTAGCTCGGCCGGCAACGGCAGCATCGGGGCCATGCCCACCATAACCGTCGCGGACGCCCTCGGCACGATCGGGAGCGAACTGCAGGACCTCGTGGCCGAACTCAGCTCGACGGACGCGGCCACGAGCGAGCGCGCCCTGACGCTCTTGACCGAGGCCGACCGGGTCTTCGTGCACGGCGCGGGTCGCTCGGGTCTCGCGCTCCGGATGACCGCGATGCGCCTCATGCACCTCGGGCTCGACGTGCACGTCGTCGGCGAGGTCACGACCCCCGCGATCCGCGAGGGCGACGTGCTCCTCGTCGCGAGCGGTTCCGGCACCACGGGCGGCATCGTCCAGGCGGCGCGCACGGCCGCCGGGGTCGGTGCCCGGGTCCTCGCCGTCAGCACGACGGACGACTCACCGCTGTCCGAGGTCGCCGACACCACGCTCGTGGTCCCGGCGGCGACGAAGACCGACCGCTCGGGCACCGCGTCGGTGCAGTACGCCGGGAGCCTCTTCGAGCAGGCCGTCGCCCTGCTCGGGGACGCCCTGTTCCACGCGCTCTGGCAGCGCAGCGGACACTCCGCCGACGACCTGTGGCCGCGCCACGCCAACCTCGAATGACCCATCACCGGAAGGACACCACCATGCAGCTCCAGTTCGCCATGGACACCCTGACCACCGAGCACGCCCTCGAACTCGCCGGCGAGGCCGCGCCGTACGTCGACGTCATCGAGCTCGGTACGCCCCTCATCAAGAGCGCCGGCCTCTCCGCGATCACCGCGGTCAAGGAGGCGCACCCGGACAAGATCGTCTTCGCGGACCTCAAGACGATGGACGCCGGCGAGCTCGAGGCCGACATCGCGTTCCAGGCCGGCGCGGACCTCGTCACCGTGCTCGGCGTCGCCGGTGACAGCACGATCGCGGGTGCCGTCAAGTCCGCGAAGCAGCACGGCAAGGGCATCGTCGTCGACCTCATCGGCGTGCCGGACAAGGCGGCCCGTGCGAAGGAGGTCATCGCGCTCGGCGTCGAGTTCGTCGAGATGCACGCCGGGCTCGACGAGCAGGCCGAGGAGGGCTTCACCTTCGAGACGCTCCTGCGCGACGGCGAGGCCTCGGGCGTCGACTTCTCGGTCGCGGGTGGCATCACCACGGACACGATCGCCGCGGTCCAGGCGTCCGGCGCCCGCGTCGCGGTCGCGGGCAGCGCGATCTACAGCGCCGACGACGTCGCCGCGGCGGCCTCCGCACTGCGCGACGCGATCACGGCGTCCGCCGCGGCCTGACCGTCAGCCCCTGGGCGACTGACCGGCTGACCGTCGTCAGCCCCTGACGGTCTGGAGGCACGGTGCCAGCTGGCAGCGTGCCTCCAGACCGTGTGTGGTCGCGACCACGGCGCGACGTCAGCCGACGAGGCCCGTCACCACGTCGTGGACCACGCGCGCGGCGCGTGCCGCCGCGTCGTCGAGGTGCTCCTTGAACTCGTCGCCGTCGGGAGCGCAGAGGTCGCTGATGCAGCGAACCGACACGAACGGCATGTCGTGCACGTGCGCGAACTGCGCGATCGCTGCCGTCTCCATGTCCACCGCCGCCACCGTCGGGAAGGCCTCGCGGAGCAGGCGTGCGCGGCCCTCGGTCACGAAGATCTCACTCGACCCGATCGTCGCGGCGCGCATCGGGTACCCCGCGTCCGACGCCATCGCGAGGTCGACCAGCCGCTCGTCGGGCGCGTACCCGGTGGGCATCCCCGGCACCTGGCCGAGCGCGTACCCGAACGCGGTCGCGTCGGCATTGAGGTTCACGTAGCGGTCACCCACGACGACGTCGCCGATCGCGACACCGTGCATGAGGCCGCCCGCCGTGCCGACGCTGATCACGGGGATGCCGGAGCCGAAGTCGTGGAAGGCGTGCGCGGCCGCGGCGGTGGCGTTCGTGAACCCGATGCCGCTCCGGCGGACCGCGACCGTCCCACCGCCGACGTCGAGCAGGTGGTGCTCGTCGTGGCCGCCGACGGGACCGTCGAGGATGGGGGTGCCGCCGAGCAGACCGGCGAAGGCGCCGACCTCCTCGCTCATGGCGGCGATGACGACCGCGATCGGTGGGTGGTGCACTGATCGAGTCTCGCACGCTCAGCGGGCGCGGGATGCCCCCGCGGTGACGACCGCTGCGTCGACGAGCAGGAACAGGAGCAGCGTGACGCCGACCGTGGGCAGCAGGACACCGAGGAACGCCGCGACCAGGGCGACCACGGCCAGGCCCCAGCCCGGCGCGCGGGCGAGTGCCCCGGCGGCGGGGGCGCGGCCGACCCGGGCGCCTGCGGGTCGGCGCTGCCACCACATCACGTACCCGAACACGACCATCGCGGCGATCCCGAGCGCGGCGAGGACGAGCACGACCTGGTTCGCGAGCCCGAAGAGGACACCCATGTGGGTGTTGACGCCGAGCTTCGCGGCCTTCGCCATGAGCGGGTAGTCGGCCCACCGGACCTCCGAGACGACCTGCGCGTCACGGGCGTCGACCGCGACCGCGTCCATCGCGACCGGCCAGGTCTGCTTGCTCTCCTCGACCGTCCACGCCTGGTCGGACGCGGTCGGGACGTGGATCCGGACCTCCGCGGCGTCGATGTCTGCCCCGCGTGCTGCGGACAGGACCGTGTCGAACTGGTCCGGTGTGACGTCGGCGGTAGCGGCCGGCTCGGCCTCGCTACCGTGGTGCCCGGCGTGTTCGCCGTGGCCGCCGCCTGTTCCGGCGCCGTTCGCGGCCGCGCCGCCGAGGGCCGTGTCGACCGCGGGCGCCTGCCAGCTCAGCGCGGACCGGATCGCCGTGACGTTGTCGCCCGCAAAGTGCGACCACGTGATGCCGGTCGCCGAGAGGAAGAGCGCGCCGAGCAGCACCCAGACACCGGTGGCGGCGTGCCAGGAGAACGTCCGTCGGTACCCCCGCGCCCGGTTGTCCGGGACGACCAGCTCGCGCTTGCGACGGGCTCGGCGGACCCGTGCCGTCCACAGCGCGATGCCGGCGAGCGACACGATGCCGAGCCACGACGCGGCGGTCTCGCTGTAGAGCCGGCCGACGTCGCCGAGGAGCAGGCTGCGGTGCACCGTGCTGACCCACGTACGGAACGGCAGCGACCCGGACGTGCCGTACACCGGCAGGTCTCCGCGGACCTCGGCGGTGCCCGGGTCGATGAACACCGCGCGGGTGGTGGACTCCGCGAGGCCGTCCTCGGTGAACATGACGCGCGTGGTCGTGCCGGCGGCGGGGGCGGGCCGGACCTCGGTCACGGTGTCTCCGGGGTGCCGGCGGTCGACGTACTCCTCCGCAGCGGACACCTGGTCGGCGAGGGGGAGCGTCGTCGCTGTCGCCGGGGCGGTGAGCTCGTGGGCGTACACGACCCGCTCGACCGACGGCGCCACGGCGTACACGGCACCGGAGAGGGCGGCGACGAGGATGAAGGGTCCGACGAAGAGGCCGGCGAGGAAGTGCAGGCGCAGCAGGAGCTGTGGGAACCAGCCAGCGCTGGCGGGCGGGCGCGGGGCTGCCGGCGCGGGCGTGTGCGTGGGTGCGGGGGCGTGCGGCATCGGGACTCTCCGGTGTCGGGCGCGACCTCGTGCCGCACGGACAGTGACTCTACAAGATGTAGAGTCGCGCGATCGCCGCGGTGCGCGTAGCGTCTCCCCGACGAGTCGACGAGGAGGCACAGGTGATCGAGGTCGTCGAGTACCGGGCGGAGTGGCGCGACCGGTTCGAGATGCTCCGCGAGGCGTACTCCACCGCACTCGACGCTCGAGATGTACCGCACCGGATGAGCACGTCGGCAGCACGTCGGTCCCGGGGCTCGCAGCGAAGCCCGTCGTCGACGTGGACGTCGTGGTCGCGGAGGACGATGTGGCCGCCGCCGTCGGCGCGCTCGCGACGATCGGCTTCGTGCCCCGCGGCGACCTCGGCATCGCGGGCCGCGAAGCCTTCCGGACCCCGGACCGGTTCGCACCGAGCAACACCTACGTCGTCGCCGAGGGATCGCTCGCGCTCCGCAACCACCTCGGCGTGCGGGACGTCCTGCGTGCCGACGACGCGCTCCGGGACGAGTACGCGGCGGTGAAGCGGCGAGCGGGGCAGGAGGCAGTGGACATCGATGCGTACATCGCCCGGAAGAGCGACGTCCTCGACCGGGTCCTCCGCGCAGCCGGGTTGAGCAACGAGGAACGGGCATCGATCGCCGCGAGCACGCGGGGCATCACCGGACGCGGTGCTGCGGGCTGACCTCGCAGCGCGTCGTGGCTGCGACGGGACACTGCGTGATCGACATGTGCTTCGTCGGACCATGCACGTGCATCCGATGCGCGTGCACCGAGCGACGAAGCACCGCGTGATCGACAGTTGCATCGTCGAAGTTCTGGTGCGAGACGGGCGTGGCCCGGGGCGACCCGGCGTCGGACGGGAGGCCCGTGGCGGGCCCGCCACAGGCCTCCCGGCCGGTGGGTGGGTGCGTCAGCGACGCACGTCGCACCCGCAACTCGCGCCGAGGACCAGCTCGGGTGGGACCAGTCGGCGGTTGCCCTCGTCGCCGCCACCGAGGACGCGGTCGACCGCCTCGCGGGCCATCACCTCGATCGGCTGCCGCACGGTGGTGAGCTGGGGGTTCGTGTAGTCCGCCTCGGCGGCGCCGTCGAAGGAGACGATCGCGACGTCCTCCGGGACGCGAAGCCCCAGTTCGAACAGGGCGCGCATCACCCCGATCGCCTGCATGTCGGAACTGACGAACACGGCGCGGGGACCGGTGCCGTCGCCGAACATGCGGAGGCCGGCCTCGTACCCGCCACGTCGTGTGAAGTCGCAGCGGACGATCGGGCCGTCGGGGCGCCCGGCGTCGCGCAGTGCCCGCATCCAGCCCTGCTCGCGGAGCTCCATCTCGCCGGCGTGCCCCATCACGAGGCCGATCAACCCGTAGCCGTGCTCGATGAGGTGGCGGGTGCCGTCGAGTGCTCCACGGAACGCGTCGACGCCGATGCTGACGTGGTGGGGGACCTCGAAGAAGGTGTTGAGCAGCACCATCGGGATGCCGGGGTCGGTCACGGTCGAGAGGTCCGGGTGGGTCTGGATGCTCGTCACGATGATGCCGTCGACCTGGCGGGCGGACAGGGTGCGGAGGCGTTCGCGTTCCTGCGTACTGTCCCCGTCGCTGTTGGCGAGGAGGACGTCGTACCCGCGAGCTGCGGCCGCGTGCGTGACCTCGACGGCGAGTTCCGACCAGAAGGGGTTGTCGAGCTCGGGGACGATCAGTCCGAGCATCTTCGACGAGCCCGTGCGGAGGGCCTGCGCGCTCGCGTTCGGGCGGTAGCCGAGGACACGGATCGCCTCGCGGACCCGGGCTGCGGTGTCGGCGGCGACGGGTCGGGGGCCGTCGTGCACCACGTAGCTCACCACCGACGTGCTCACCCCGGCGTACCGGGCGACGTCCGCGCGCGTGACCGCCCTCGGGGTGGTCGGGGTGCTCACGGGGGCCTCCTGGGTGGCGTCCGGCTGCCGGCCCGCGCGGCCCGGCACCCGGACGGTCGGGTCCGGCCGCCGACCCGGGTGGGCCGGCGGCCGGACCGCGGTCGTCGCTGCGATCCTAGACGGCGGGTGACCGGTCGCCGGACGGGGCCGCGCTCACCGAACCTGTGGCGCCCGCGACCTCCGTCGATCCGGCGGCGCTCGCCGGCGCGCCTGCGTCGACCGTCTCCGGAGCGTCACCGAAGTCCGGTACGTCGAGACGGACGCCGCCCTGCAGCGCGGACTGGTGCGCGATGATGCCGGGCAGCGTGAACCGGGCGGCGGTCCAGGCGTTCACCGGGGGCAGGGTGCGGTCGACGACGGCGCGGACGAAGTCGTCGGCGAGGAACTGGTGGCTGCCCTCGTGCCCGGTCGGCACCCCGTCGTACTCGGACGGCAGGCGCGAGGTGTCGTGCACCGGTGCGTACCCGGAGACGAACGCGTCGCGGAGGGACGGGTCGACGCCGGCGAGCCGGGGGTCGTCGAGGGACATCGTCGCCTGGGTGTCGATCTGGTCGCTGATGTCGACCGAGTCCTGCTTGTCCTGCCAGACGCTGACCTTGGCGAGCTGCTCGAAGCTGCCCTCGGTGCCGAAGTACCGGAAGCGGGACTCGCGGATGTGTGACGGGTAGCCGACACGGCGCATCTCGTTGATCCGGACGACGCCGCCGTTGTCGAGCTCGAACAGCGCGGTCGCGTTCGAGAAGTCGTTGTCGAACTGGCTGACGTCCTTGTCGAAGACGCCGTCGCCGCGGTCGTCCTTGACGCCGATGCAGCTGACGCTGACCGCGTGCCCGGGGATCGCGCCGAGGACACCGCCGACCGAGTGCGTCGGGTAGAGCATGGGCGGGTAGCTCGCGGTGCGCTTCCAGTCCTCGCCGCCGCTGTACTGGTACGCGGCGTAGAACCCGAGGTCCATGTCGTGGACGTAGTCGCCCTCGGCGTAGAACACGCGGCCGAACGCACCTTCGGCGACCTTCTTCCGGGCGAACACCGTCGCCGGGTTGTAGTAGCTCGTCTCGCCCATCATGTAGGTGAGCCCGGTCTCGCGGACGGTGTCGATGACGTCACGGATCTCGTCGACCGAGATCGCCATCGGCACCGCGGAGTACACGTGCTTGCCGGCGCGGAGGGCCTGCACGACCAGGGGGCCGTGGGTCCAGCGCTGCGTGAAGATCGCGACCGCGTCGACGTCGGAGGCGAGCGCCGACTCGAAGTCCGGGAAGGTGCCGTCGAGGTGCTGCTCCGCGACGAGCGCGGACGCGCGGTCCTCGACGAGGTCGGCGACGAAGACGCGGTCGACGTCGGGGTGGAGCTTGAACAGCTTGGC
Source organism: Curtobacterium phoenicis (assembly GCF_047238015.1). Taxonomy (NCBI): domain Bacteria; kingdom Bacillati; phylum Actinomycetota; class Actinomycetes; order Micrococcales; family Microbacteriaceae; genus Curtobacterium; species Curtobacterium phoenicis. The sequence goes on along the minus strand of NZ_JBDFLZ010000002.1, from coordinate 3,215,038 downwards.
GAACTGGGGCGCGAACTGGCCGGCTCCGACCATTGCGATGGAGATCATCGGGGACCTTTCCGAGGTGGTGTGGATGCATCGCCGGGCAGGTCGCGCCGGTGCGATCACGGTCAGCATTCCATCATTGTCTACTCGTGACAACCCTAACTTCGTAGCGTCGAAAGAGCCTCTTGTCGTCCGGTGTCTCCACGTGTAGATTCCCGGCCACGGACTGCCGCTTCGAGCCAGTCCACCGCAGACGAAGGAGTCGCGATGGTCACCGAGAGCCCCGTGTCGTCAACCATGACGACCGCCAGCACGAGACGGCAGGGTCGTGTCGCCGACCGTGCCCGTGCCGGCACCACCTCCCCACGCCGCCGCCCACGGAACGACCTCTGGCTCGCGCTGGTCTTCATCGCGCCCGCCACGGTCGGCTTCCTGCTGTTCCTGGCGTGGCCGACGGTCCGGGGCATCTACCTGAGCTTCACGACCTACAACCTGCTCACACCGCCGGTCTTCACCGGTCTGCAGAACTACGTCCGACTGGTCCAGGACTCGATCTTCTGGAACTCGATGGCGGTGACCGTCGAGTACGTGGTCCTCAACATCGGGTTCCAGACGGTCCTCGCGCTGTTCATCGCGGTGATGATGCACCGGCTGACGAAGTCCACGTTCGTCCGCGGGATCGTCCTCGCGCCCTACCTCGTGTCGAACGTCGTCGCCGCGCTCATCTGGCTGTGGATCCTCGACACGCAGCTCGGCATCGGCAACGAGATCCTGTCGGCGATCGGCGTCGGACGGATCCCGTTCCTGCAGAGCGACGTCTGGGGCATCCCCACGATCGCGTTCATCAACGTGTGGCGGAACGTCGGCTACACCGCGCTCCTCATCTTCGCGGGGCTCCAGGCGCTCCCGGAGCAGGTCTACGAAGCCGGCCGGATCGACGGTGCGAGCGAGTGGAAGATGTTCTGGCGGATCACCGTCCCGCTCCTGCGGCCGATCCTCTCGCTCGTCCTCATCATCACGATCATCGGCTCGTTCCAGGTGTTCGACACCGTGGCGGTCACCACGCAGGGCGGCCCGGCGAACGCCACGAACGTCGTGCAGAACTACATCTACAACCTCGCCTTCGGCCGGTTCCAGTTCGGCTACGCGTCCGCCGTCTCCGTGGCCCTCCTCATCGTCCTCAGCGTCATCACGTTCATCCAGTACCGACTCTCGCGCTCCGGCGAGAGCGACCTGGACTGACGCGGCCGACTCCACCCGGCCGCCCGTCGACGCGGCCGACCCCACCCGGCCGCCCGTCGACGCGGCCGACCCCACCCGGCCGTTCGCCGAAGCGGCCGTCCGTCACCTCTGGAAGCGAGTCGAAGATGACCAGCACCCTGCCCCCCGTGGTCGAACCCCAGACCACCCGCGCGATCACCACCCGCGGTGGTCCCCGCCCACCGCGTCGCAAGCCCTCCGTCGGACGGGTGATCGCCTGGATCGCGATGATCGCCGTCATCGTCGTGACCCTGTTCCCCTTCTACTGGATCCTCCGCACCGCCCTGTCGTCGAACGGCGCGATCTCCGCCGACCCCACGTCGCTCCTGCCGACGGGGTTCAGTCTCGGCGGGTTCGAGCGGGTGTTCGGCCTGCAGTCCACCAAGGAAGCGCTCGCCCAGGGCGGCTCGGGTGCGGCCATCAACTTCTGGCAGTACCTGCTGAACTCGGTGATCACGGCGACGATGATCACCGTCGGGCAGGTGTTCTTCTCGGCCGGCGCCGCCTACGCCTTCGCGCGGTTGCGGTGGCCCGGGCGCGACAAGGTGTTCGCGGTGTTCCTGGCCGGCCTCATGGTGCCGACGATCTTCACGCTCCTGCCGAACTTCGCGCTCATCAAGTCGCTCGGGCTCGTCGACACGCTGTTCGGCATCGCGCTCCCGTCGATGCTCATGACGCCGTTCGCGGTGTTCTTCCTCCGACAGTTCTTCCTCGGCATCTCGCGCGAGGTCGAGGAGGCGGCCCTCATCGACGGCGCCGGCAAGGTCAGGGTGTTCTTCCGGCTCATCCTGCCAATGGCCTCCGCACCGATCGCGACGCTCGCCGTGCTGACCTACATCACCGCCTGGAACGACTACTTCTGGCCGCTGATGGTGTCCTACACGGACAGCTCGCGCGTGCTGACGGTGGCACTCGGTGTCTTCAAGTCGCAGTCGCCGCAGTCCGGCACCGACTGGGCGGGCCTGATGGCCGCGACCCTCGTGGCGGCGCTCCCGATGATCGTGCTGTTCGGCCTCTTCGCCAAGCGCATCGTCAACTCAATCGGCTTCTCCGGCATCAAGTAGGGACCCGCTCATGACGCACTCCATCTCCCGTCGCGCCCTGTTCGCCGGCGGCGCCTCCGCCCTCGCCCTCGGCGCGCTCGCCGCGTGCTCCTCACCGAGCACGCCGAACCCGCGGAGCGGCGCGACCGGCACCGTGTCGTACTGGCTCTGGGACGCGAACCAGCTGCCCGCCTACCAGGCCGTCGCGAAGGCCTTCGAGCGCGAGAACCCCGACATCCGGATCAAGATCACCCAGCTGGGCTGGGCCGACTACTGGACGAAGCTCACCGCCGGGTTCATCGCCGGCACCGCGCCGGACGTCTTCACGGACCACCTGTCGAAGTTCCCGCAGTTCGCCGACCTCGACGTGCTCTGGAAGCTCGACGACCTCGAGGCGACGAGCGCCATCCGCGACGACGACTACCAGTCCGGCCTGGCGCAGCTCTGGAAGGGGAAGGACGGTCACCGGTACGGCTCGCCGAAGGACTGGGACACCGTCGCGATGTTCTACGACAAGAAGGTGATCGCGAAGGCGGGCTACACGGCCGACGACCTCGCCGCTCTGTCCTGGAACCCCGACGACGGCGGGTCGTTCGAGCGGGCGATCGCCCACCTCACGGTCGACGGCAAGGGGCGCCGCGGCGACGAGCCGGGCTTCGACAAGACCGACGTCGCCGTCTACGGGATGAGCGCGAACGGCAGCGGTGGTGACGGGTTCGGACAGACGCAGTGGTCGCCGTTCACGGGGTCGATCGACTGGTTCTACACGAACGAGAACCCCTGGGGGAACAGGTTCCGCTACGACGACGCCCGGTTCCAGAAGACGATCTCGTGGTACTTCGGACTCGCGGACAAGGGCTACATGCCGAAGTACGGGGTGTTCTCGACGACGACCGGCCCGGACGTGCAGCTCGGCTCGAAAAAGGTGGCGCTGTCGTTCAACGGGTCGTGGATGATCGGCACCTACCTCGGCCTGCAGGGGATCGACGTCGGGGTCGCGCCGACGCCGAAGGGCCCGATCGGGCACCGTGCGTCGATGTTCAACGGTCTCGGCGACTCGATCACGAAGCAGGCGAAGAACCCCGAGGCGGCGGCGAAGTGGGTCGCGTTCCTCGGCAGCGCCGCGGCGCAGGAGATCGTCGGCCGCGCCGGCATCGTGTTCCCGGCCCGCCGGTCGGGGACGGAGGCCGCGGTGGCGGCCTACGCGAAGCGCGGACTCGACGTCACGGCGTTCACCGAGCAGGTCGAGGACGGTACGACGTTCCTCTTCCCGGTGACCCGGAACCCCGCTGACGTGCAGGCGCTGGTGCAGCCCGCGTTCGACGGCATCTACGCGAACGGCAACCCGGTGTCCTCGCTCACGGCGGTCAACGAGCAGGTGAACACGCTCCTCGCGCTGACCTGACGCATCCGCTTCACGCAGTCGTCCACGGGCCCTGTGCGGTCCGTGGACGACCGCATTGACGGATGTTCCACGCTCGAACGAAACTGGCGCCGATGACCTCCCTCACCTCACTCGTCTACATGTCCGTCGCCGTCGACGACCTCACCGACGCAGACCTCGTCGCGATGCTCCGCGAGGCACGACTCCGCAACGAGGCGCTCGGTGTCTCGGGGCTGTTGCTCGCCAAGGGCGGTCGCTTCATGCAGGTGCTCGAGGGGCCGGCGTGGAGCGTCGAGGACCGCTACGCCGCCATCGAGCGGGACCCCCGGCACACCGAGGTGCAGTCGCTGTCCCGCGAGCAGATCAGCACCCGGCGCTTCGACGGGTGGGCGATGGCGTTCGGCGCGCCGTCCGACGTCGACGTCCTCGAGGAACCGGGCTTCAGCGGGTTCCTGCAGCGCCGCCAGGGCCTGCCGGCGTCGCTGTCCGGCACCTCCGCCGACTTCCTGCTGCGCTGGTTCCGTGGTCGCGACCTCGGCACCGGCCGGGAGGAACGGATCACCCTGGGCAGGCACGCCGCCTGAGCCGCCCGGCCGGCCCGGGCGCGGGGCGCGGCGCCGCGTTCCGTGGTCGACGGCCGGTCCCGTCGTCGTCCACGGGCTCTGTCGCCGTTGCCGGCCGACTGCGCTGTCGCCGTGCGACAGCGGTCGCGTCGTTCGTTGCGCACGCGGACCGTTGCGGACGCCGGCGTGCGACCGGGCCGTCGTCGTACGGCAGCGGTCGCGTCGTACGACAGCGGCGCGACGGGCTGTGCCACGGGCAACGAGCTCGCCGGGCTCGGGCGCGGGACCGGACTCAGCGCGCCGCGACGAACCCGATCTCGAGCAGCAGGTTCGCGTGCGAGCGCTGGTCTCCGGTGGCGATGACGAGCCCGGTCTCCGGCGCGCGTACTGCGTCGTAGAACGCGAACCGGTCGAGCGTCCCGAGCGGCACGTCCGGCCCGAGGACCCTGCGGTACCCGTCGTGTGCCGCCACCGGGGCGTCCGGCGGCGGGGTCATCACGGTGGCCGCTTCGAACGGGACCGCGTCGAGCAGCGTCGTCAGGACCTCGTCGACGTCGAGCACACCCGGGCGCCAGTTCAGGTGCACGAGCTCCGCGCGCGGGTTCATGGCGGTCGCGAACGGGTAGTTCCCGTCGGCGACGAGCACCTTCGAGCCGTGGCCGAGCGACGCCAGCGCGCTCAGGGTCGGGCGGTGCGTCAGGGTGTAGCGCAGCATCATGCCTCCGAGGGGCCGGTGATCGGTGGACCGACCCGCGCGACGGATCCGCCGGCGACGAGTCGTGGGGCGACGAGGACGTCGACGGGTCCGGACGGGACGGCGGTCGGGTCGGTGCGGCGTTCGGCGAGGCGCTCGGCGATCCGCTCGGCAGCCCGCACGGCGATCTCGTGCGTCGGCTGCTCGATCACCGTCAGCTTCGGCACGGTGACCTGCGCGAGCTCGCGGCCGTCGAAGCCGAGCACCGACAGGTCCCGGCCCAGGGTCAGACCGGACTCGTTCACGGCGATGACCGCGCCGATGGTGAGTTCGTGGTTGGCGCAGAACACCGCCGTCGGACGCTCCGGGAGCACCAGCAGCTGCTGCATCGCGGCCAGGCCGTTCGCGACCGTGAGCGGGCCAGCGAGCACGGCATCGGGGGCGAGGTCGGCTCCCGCCTGCCGGGCGACCGCACGGAAGCCGTCGGCTCGACCACGCATCGTCGAGACGGCGGGATCGCCGCCGACGACGCCGAGCCGGCGGTGCCCGTGGTCGAGGAGGTGCCGTGCGGCGAGGGCTCCGGCACGGTGGTTGTCGAGGAACACCCCGTCGACGACGAGATCGTCCGCGCGCCAGTCGATCTGCACGACCGGGACCTGTTCGGCCGCACGGGCGAGCGCTCCGACGTCGTGCGGCGACGGCACCGCGATGATGCCGTCCACCATCCGGCTGCGCAGGAGGTCGACCGCGCCGGCTTCGGCGTCCGGACTCGACGAGACGATGACGCTCGTCCCGGACGGCCGGAGCGCGCTCTCGACCCCGGCGATGACGGTCAGGTGGAAGTCGTTGTCGAGCGCCGGCAGCAGCACCCCGATCGTCCCGGAGCGCCGGGACCGCAGACTCCGCGCGAAGGCGTTCGGCCGGAACCCGAGTGCCGCCGCAGCGCGCTCGATGGCCCGGGCGTTCTCGTCGCGCACCGCCCCGCCGTTGTAGAACTTCGAGATCGTCGCGAGCGAGAGCCCGGTCTCGCGCTGGAGGTCCTTGTAGGTCGCCGTCACACGCGCCCGCCCGGGATCGTCCCGTCCTCGTCCCAGAGGTCGTGCCAGCTCGACGCGCCCTCCCAGAGGAACACCTGCCCCTTGATGAGCCGGGCACCGCGGTCGACGTCCGCCATCGCCGCGAGTTCGTCCGCGGTGAGCGGGTCGCTCGTCGCGCCCTCGAGGTTGGCGCGGTACTGCTCGGGCTTCACCGCGAAGGGGATCGGGACCTGGCCACGGGCCACCGCCCACTTGAGGCAGACGACCGCGGGGTGCACACCGTGCGCCTCGGCGATCCGGCGGACGGTGGGGTGCTCGACGTCCACCGGGTCGTCGTCCGCGCGGTCGCGCTCCGGCCGTGACGGTGACCCGAGCGGGGAGTACCCGACCGGCTGGATCCCGTTCGCCACGCACATGTCGAACAGTTCCGGCTGCTGGAACGTCGGGTGCAGCTCCATCTCGTTGAGCGACGGCAGCACGCGGGCGTCGCGGAGCAGCAGTCGGAGCTTCGGCACCGTCGTGTTCGACGTCCCGAGGTGCCGCACGACCCCCTCGTCGACGAGACCCTCGAGGGCCCGCCACAGCGCGAGGTACGCCCCGTGGTCGTACGGTCGGGCGGTGCTGTCGCGGTCCTCGACGGAGGCGTGCGGCGCGTGGTGGTTCGGGAACGGCCAGTGCACGAACACCGCGTCGAGGTGGTCGAGCCGCAGGTCGTGGAGCGAACGACGGACCGAGGCGACTGCGTCATCCGGATCGTGCGCGTCGTTCCACACCTTCGACATCACGAACAGGTCGGCACGGGGGACACCGCTCGCAGCGATCGCTGCACCGACCTCGGCCTCGTTCCCGTAGACGGACGCGCAGTCGACCAACCGGTAGCCGGCCTCGAGCCCGCCCCGGACGGCCGCGGCGACCTCGTCCGGACCGTAGCGGTCGGACCCGAAGGTCCCGAGGCCGATCGGCGGGATCTGCGCCCCGGTGCGCAGTGTGCGACTCAGCGTGTCCACGTGGTCCTCTCCTCGTCGAGCGCGGAACGTTTCGTTCCGTTCGGTGCTCGACACACTAGCGCGGCCACAGCAGAACACGTAACGTTTCGTGCAGCTCGAGGAGGAGACAGACATGACCGCACCGCACGACCTGCCCCGCATCGACCCGGACGCCCTTCCGGCCCCCGTCGACGTGTCCGACAACTCCGAGGCGCTCGCCGCGGTGGCGGCGGTCGTCGCGGCCGGGCCGTACGACGCCACCTGGGAGTCGCTGCAGCGGTACGAACCGCCGCGCTGGTACCAGGACGCGAAGTTCGGGATCTTCCTGCACTGGGGGGTGTACTCCGTCCCGGCGTTCCGGAACGAGTGGTACTCCCGCGACATGTACCGCGAGGGCACCCCCGAGTACGAGCACCACCTCGCCACGTACGGACCGCAGTCGGCGTTCGGGTACAAGGACTTCATCCCGTCCTTCACGATGGAGCAGTTCGACCCGCAGGCCTGGGCGACGCTCTTCCGCCGCGCCGGGGCACAGTTCGTCGTCCCGGTCGCCGAACACCACGACGGCTTCGCGATGTACGACACCGAGCGTTCACGGTGGAGCGCTGCCCGCATGGGCCCCGAGCGCGACGTGTTCGGCGACCTGCTCCGGGCCGTGGACGACGCCTTCATGGTCCGCGGCGCGTCGTCACACCGGGCCGAGCACTGGTTCTTCATGAACGGCGGCACCCGGTTCGACTCCGACGTCCTCGACCCGCGCTTCATCGACTTCTACGGTCCCGCCCAGCGCGAGGAGACCGCGCCGAACGAGCGGCACCTCGAGGACTGGCTGCTCCGCACCGTCGAGGTCATCGACCGCTACCGGCCCCAGGTGCTCTGGTTCGACTGGTGGATCGAACAGCCCGCCTTCGAGCCGTGGCTCCGGACCCTGGCGGCGTACTACTACAACCGCGCCGCCGAGTGGGGCCGCGAGGTCGTCATCAACTACAAGTGGAACGCGTTCGCCGAGGGCTCCGCGGTGTACGACATCGAGCGCGGCGCGATGGGCGGCACTCCGTCGTTCGTCTGGCAGAACGACACCTCCGTGTCGAAGACCGCCTGGTGCTTCGTCGAGGGGCACGACTACAAGTCCGCGACGGACCTCGTCGCCGAGCTCGTCGACGTCGTCGCGAAGAACGGCGTCCTCCTGCTCAACGTCGGGCCGAAGGCGGACGGCACGATCGCCGAGCCCGAGCAGCGGCTGCTCGAGGAGATCGGCCGCTGGCTCGTCATCAACGGACAGGCGGTCTACGGCACCCGCCCGTGGGTGATCCCCGGGGAGGGGCCGACCCACGTGCAGGCGGGGTCGTTCGTCGACGGCGATGCCCCGGTCTACACCTCGGCCGACGTCCGCTTCACCCGACGCGTCGACGCCACGGGCGAGTACGTGCACGCCGTGCTCCTCGCCCACCCGGAGGACGGCACCGCGCGCATCCGCTCGTTCGGCAGCTCGGCGAACCTGCTCGGCGGCCCGATCCGGAGCGTCGAGGTGCTCGGCGTCGCGGGAGAGGTGGACTGGACCCAGACCGCGGACGCCCTCGAGGTCACCGTGCCGGGTTCGACGACGCCCCACTCCGGGCCGGTCGTGAAGGTCCGCCTGCAGGCGGACGTCACGCCCGAGCGCACCGACCACCTGCACGGCTGAGCCGCGCCGGCCCCGCCGCGGACGTGAGCACCCCTCGGACTGGAGGCGCGGTGCGGGCCCGCACCGTGCCTCCAGGCCGGCAGACTGGTGGCGTGGAACGCCGCGCACTGATCCTGGAAGCCGCCGCCCGCGAGTTCGAGCGTGTCGGCTACGCCGCCACGACGATCGCAGCCGTCGCCCGCGAGGCGAGCGTGTCCCAGGGCGCACTGCACTTCCACTTCCCGACGAAGCTGTCCCTCGCCCTCGGTGTGATCGACGAGCAGAACGTCCGCACGTTCGACGTGGTGAGCCACGTCGACAGCTCGCCGATGGAGGCGCTCGTCGCGGCGTCCCGGGGCATCGCGGGGATGCTCCTCACCGACCCCGTCGTGAGCGCGGGGATCCGACTCTCCCTGGAGCGCGGCGAGTTCGGCGCGGCGACCGCGGCCTTCTACGAGCAGTGGATCGGCGGGATCAGCGACCTGTTCCGGCTCGCGATCGCGGCCGGGGAGCTCCGGACGGACCTCTCCGCCGAGCAGCTCGGTGCGACCGTCGTGCCGATGTTCACCGGGGTGCAGCTCGTGTCGGCCGTCCGCACCGGTCGGCAGGACCTGTTCCCTGCCGTCACCGCGATGTGGCGGCTCGTGCTCGACGGGATTGCCGACCCGAGGCACCGGGAGCGGTTGCTCGACTTCGTCGCGGAGGCCTTCGGCGAGCAGCCCGTCGCCCGTTAGGCTCGCCGGGTGGGGGAGACGACGGTGCTGCGCGCGGACGACCCGCGCGTCGCCGGACTCATCGAGACCGGGTGGCGGATCACCGCGCGTTCGTGGGCGGCGCAACTCGACGCTGACCGTGCCGACCGTGCCGCACTCCGGCGGTTCGTCGAGCGGGTGGCTCCGGTCGTCGTGCGGGAGCTCCTCGGTGCCGACCTCCCCGCCGTCCTCGCGCTCGACGCCGCGACCGTCGCCGACTACCCGGGAAGCGTGGCGACGCAGCACGAGCCGCTGACCGAGTCCACGGCCGCGATGTCACCGACCCGACGGGCGTTCGGCGCACGGACGCCGGTGGGCGACCTGGTCGGCACCACGTACCTCGACATCGACGGCGACACGGTCGAGACCACGTTCACCGTCGTCGCGCGCGACCACCGTGGCCGGGGCATCGGGACCGCGCTCAAGGCGGCGTCGATCCTCGCACTGCTCGACGAGCACGTCGTCCGCTTCCGGACCGGGGGTTCCGACGACAACCCAGCGATCATCGCCGCCGGCACCGCTGTCGGCTACCGACGTGACGAGGAGTGGGTGACGCTCGAGTCCGGTCCGGTCAGGCGTCGTTGAGCTCGCGGGACCGGAACCACTTCAGCAGCCACGCGGAACTCGTGCGGTCGAACGCCGGCGGGAAGTCCATGTCGCCGGTGAGGAACGGACTGAAGCCCTCCTGCTGCTCGACGTCCGCGTCCTCGAGCGAGCGGTAGGCCATCGCCCAGCCGTCGAAGCGACGACGGTCGATGTCCTCACGGACGAGCGACTTCACCTCGCCGTGCCGAGCGTCGCGTGAGATCGCGTCGAACCGGTCGTCCACGCTCCAGGCCGGGCCCTCGAGCAGCTGCATGAACCGGCCGCCCTTGGCGACGAGCAACCCGGAGACCCCGAGCGCCGTGTTGCGGATCCGCGCCTCGCGGAGCAACTCCTGCATGTCGGCGTCGTCGAAGGGGACGTTCGCGCGGCTCATGTAGAGGATGGAGACGAGCACCGTCCCATCCTGGTGCCTCACCGCGCGACGCCCGAACGTTGTCCGGATCGCGCAGTCCGGGTCGCGGAGGCGATGCACACCGTGACGACCAGCAGGGCCGCCGGGACGAGCATCGCCGCCTGCAGCCCGAGGTGCTCGCCGAGGAAGCCGAGGAGCGGTGGCCCCGCCAGGAACGCCACGTACCCGGCCGTCGCGACGACGGACACGCGTCGGTCGCCGTCGGTCGGGTGGTCGCCGGCGGCGGAGATCGCCAACGGGAACCCGAGCGCGATCCCGAGGCCCCACACCGCCGCACCGACCGCGGTCACCACGGGGGACCCGGCCGTCACCACGAGCAGCACCCCGACGGTGCCGACGGCCGCACAGGACCGCACGACCGGTGCCCGCCCGAACCGCGCGACGAGCGGTGTGCCCGCCGAGCGGCCGACGAGCATCGCGAGCGCGAACCCGGTGAACACGAGCGACCCGACGACCTCCGGTGCGTCGTGCCCCGAGGTGATCAGGAGCGGCAGCCAGTCGGACGCCGCACCCTCGGCGAACGCCATGGCGAGCGTGACCACACCGATCAGGAGCACCTGCACGGTGAGCACGGACCGGAGTCGAGGGTGCGACGAGGTCTCGTCGTCGACGAGTTCGACGCGCGGCACCGGCCGGAGGTTCGTCGCAGCGAAGACGGCGAGCCCCGCCATGACGGCGGTCGCCAGGAGCAGGTGCACCGTGACCGGCGTCCTGATCGCGGTGAGACCGATGCCCGCCGCGCCACCGACCACGGTGCCGAGGCTGAAGCACGCGTGCAGCACCGGGACGACCGGCCGCCCGAGCTGCCGTTCCACCGCGGCCGCCTCGACGTTCAGTCCGATCTCGGCGACGCCGGCGCCGAACCCGATGCAGAACAGCCCGACCCAGACGCCCGCCGTGACGTGAGCGGGGGCGAGGAGCGCGACGAGCAGCATCCCGAGCACGGGCAGCGCGCCTCCGACGATCACGAGCGGCCGGGTGCCGGTGCGCCGGACGAAGGCACCGGCGCCGAGGATGCCGATCATCGACCCCGCCGACAGTCCGAGCAGCACGATGCCCATCGTCTCGATGCTGGCGCCGAGCTCCTCGCGGACGGCCGGTGTGCGGGTGATCCACGACGCGATCCCGACCCCGGTCATCGTGGACGTGGCGAAGAGGGCTGCGCGGTGTCGGGCCCTCATCACCCCATCAGACCGTGCCCGACGAGCCGGGTCAAGCGCAGCGCCTAGGATCGGGGCATGGCGACCGTCCTCCTCGTCCGGCACGGACGCACCACCGCGAACGCGACCGGCCTGCTCGCCGGTCGGACGGCCGGGGTCCGGCTCGACGACGTCGGCCGGCGCCAGGCCCAGCGCACCGCGGAGCGGATCGCCGCCGTCCCGCTCGCCGCCCTCGTCACGAGCCCCCTCGAGCGTTGCCGTCAGACGGCCCGCGCGATCGCCGACGCGCAGCGCACAGCGCACGGCCGCGTGCCCGAGACCGCCGTCGAGCGGGCGATCACCGAGGCCGACTACGGCGAGTGGCAGGGACGGAAGCTCGTCGACCTCGCGAAGGAACCGCTGTGGCGCACCGTGCAGGCGAACCCGAGCGCGGTCGTGTTCCCCGGTGGGGAGTCCATGCCGACGATGCAGTCACGCGCGGTGACGGCCGTCCGACGCCTCGACGCCGAGGTCGAGCGGCAGCACGGGCCCGGCGCGGTCTGGGTCGCGGTCAGCCACGGCGACATCGTGAAGTCCGTGCTCGCGGACGCGTTCGGCATGCACCTCGACCTCTTCCAGCGGATCGCGGTCGGACCGGCCTCGGTGTCGATCGTCCGCTACGGAGAACACCGGCCCGAGGTCGTCGCGACGAACACCGAGTCGGGCGACCTGTCCTGGCTCGCAGCGGCCCCTGCCCCGAGCGGCGACGCGGCCGTCGGCGGGGGAGCGGGACACGGGTCCGCGGCGGATGTGCCCGAGGGACATCCGGGGACCGCCGCTCCCTGAACGGGCCGAGCACGACGCTCCTACAATCCAGGTATGCCCACCATCGTCCACGGCTTCGACTGGCCGGACCGCATCGTCGTCGGCACGATCGGACGCCCCGGTGAGCGCGCGTTCTACCTGCAGGCGCGGGACGGCAAGCGCGTCACGAGCGTCGCACTCGAGAAGGAGCAGTCAGCGGTGCTCGCCGAGAAGGTCGACGAGCTCCTGGACGAGGTCGCGACCGTCGACGACAACCGCTTCAGCGTCCCGGACACCGCGCCGAAGGAGCTCTTCGACGGCGATCCGCTCGACCAGCCCGTCGAGCCGGAGTTCCGCGCCGGCGCCCTGAGCCTCGGGTTCGACCCCGCGACCGCGCAGGTCGTCATCGAGGCCTACCCGATCGAGGACGAGGTCGAGATCGTCGCCGAGGAGACGGGCGAGGACGGCGAGGTCGAGGCGGTCGTCGAGATCCCCGAACCCGCCGAACTGTTCCAGGTGAAGATCCCGGTCGGCACCGCCCGTGCGTTCGTCGAGCGCACCCGCGAGGTCGTCGCCGCCGGACGTCCGCCCGGGGTGGCATGAGCGCGGTCTCGATCCGGGCGCGGATCCGCGAGGCGTCGAACGCGACGTTCCTCGCCGACCTCGACGGCGAAGCCGTCGTCTACAAGCCGATCGAGGGCGAACGGCCGCTGTGGGACTTCCCGGACGGCACGCTCGCCGGCCGTGAGGTCGCGGCGTACCTCGTCTCGGAGGCGTTCGGCTGGGGTGTCGTCCCGCAGACCTGGCTCGGCGACGGGCCGTTCGGGCCCGGGATGGTGCAGCGCTGGCAGGAGATCGACCCGGAGCAGGACGCGGTCGACATCGTCGCACCCGACGTCGCCGAGGCGCCGGACTCCCCGTGGCTGCCCGTCCTCGAGGCGATCGACGAGCACGAGCAGCCGGTGACGCTCGTGCACGAGGACTCCGAGCAACTCCGACGCATGGCGGTGTTCGACGTCGTCGTGAACAACGCGGACCGGAAGGGCGGACACGTGCTCGCGATGCCCGACGGGCACCGGTACGGCGTCGACCACGGTCTCACCTTCCACGTCGAGCACAAGCTCCGCACGGTGCTGTGGGGCTGGATCGGCGAGCCGCTCACCCCCGACGAACTCGAGGGCATCGACCGGGTCTCCGGCGCGCTGCGCGGCGACCTCGGTCACGCGCTCGAGGAGCACCTCACGGCGCAGGAGATCGACACGATCGCAGCGCGGTGCGCGGCCCTCCGCGCCGTCGGCATCTTCCCGCCGCCGCCCGGCCACGGGCCTACGGTGCCGTGGCCGCTGTTCTAAGTCGTCCGCGGGCGCCGCGAGTCTCGGTGTGCGCGACGTCGCTCGCGCGCCGGGCCGCGAGAGTCGTCGCCCACGCCGAGACTGGGCACGCCCACGCCGAGACTCGGCGCGCCCACGCCGAGACTGGACGCGAGCAGGCACCGCCCTGGAGGCGCGGTGCGGGCCCGCACCGCGCCTCCAGTCCGCTGCGTGGCTGCGCTCAGAGCGACCAGTCGTCGCGGCCGTACCCGCCGAACAGTCCGCCGCCGAAGGCGCCACCACCGAACGCCCCGCCGCCGCGTCGCGAACCGAGGTAGGAGCCGACCACCGCGACACCGAGGTCGTCGTTCTCGGGCGCCACGACCGTGCCGTCCACCCGTTTCGCCATCGCGTCGATGAACCGGGCGAGCCCCGGGTCGTCGCCGAGCCGGAAGAACGTCGTCTGCGCACCGAGCCGGCCGGCATTCTCGAGCTCGCGGACGGATAGTGCGATCGTGATCGGGTCCGGTGGGTAGTTGAACCAGACCTGTCCGTTCGGCTCCAGGTGCGAGGTCGGCTCTCCGTCGGTGACGATGAGCAGCACCGGCTGCGCGGTCGGGTGCTTCCGGAAGTGCCGGTTCGCCAGGAGCAGTGCGTGGTGCAGGTTCGTGCCCTTGTCCCACATCGCGTCGAGCCCGACGAGCTGCTCGATGTCCATGACCTCGGCTTCGCGGCCGAACGCGATCATCTGCAGGTCGTCACCGCGGAACCGGGTCGAGACGAGGGTGTGCAGCGCGAGGGCGGTGCGCTTCATCGGGACCCAGCGGTCCTCCATCGCCATCGAGAACGAGATGTCGACGAGCAGCGCCACGCAGGCCTGCGTCCGGGCCTCGGTCTCCTGCACCTCGACGTCGTCGATCGTGAGTCGCACGCCCGGGCCGGTGCGGCCCTCCGCCGCTGTCCTGGTGAGGGCGTTCGTGATCGACCGTGTGACGTCCCACGGCTCCGTGTCGCCGTACTCCCACGGACGCGTGGCCCCGGACGGCTCTCCCGACGCGCCGGACCGCCGGAGGTCACGGGCACCCTGGCGCCCCGACATCCGCTCGGCCACGTCCTTGAGGAGGCTCTTCCCGAGCTGCCGCATGGCCTTCGGCGTCAGCTGGAGCTGCCCGTCCGATCCGCGGCGGACGGTGCCCGAGTTCCGGAGCGCCTTCTCGAGCTGCTGCAGGGTCCGGGCGTCGACCGCGGCCTCGTCGCCGAGCTGCCGGGACAACGCGTCGAGGTCGAGGTCGTCGAGGTCCGACCCGGGGCCGGTCTGCGCGAGCTGCTCGGCGAGGGCGTCGAGGTCGGCGATGTCCTGGAACACGCCGGTGCCGTCGCCGAGGCCGAGCCCCTGGTCGCCGTCCATCCGCTCGGAACCGCCCCAGTCCTCGCCGGGACGGAGTGCACGGAGGTTGCCGTCGAGCTGCCCGAGTTGCCCCATCAGGTCGGGCGAGCCGAACGCCTGCTGGGCCAGGGCGTCGAGTTCGTCCCGCTGCTCCTGGGTCATCGAGTTCCGCATGCGCTGCGCGGCCGCGGCACGGGCGGCGAGGTCGTCGAGGAGTTCGTCGACGTCCTTCGGGTTCGACGGGAAGTACTGCCCGTGCTTCGCCATGAAGTCGTCGAACTGCTCCTGCGTGTCCGTCCCGGCGCGGTGCGACTCGAGCAGCTCGTTCAGGTCGCGCATCATCTCGGAGACGGCGGCACGGTCTGCGTCGGTGGCGTTCTCGAGCGCCTGCTTCATCCCCGCGAACCGCTGGTCGAGGACCTCGCGACCGAGGAGGTCCTTGATCTCCTCGAACTTCTGGCGGGCCGTGGGGCTCTTCCAGTCGTAGCCGCCGAGCTCCTGCACCGCTGCCGCGGGGGACGGCGGGAGGCTGTCGAGCTGCATCTCGGCGAGGGCGCGGTCGCCGTCGTCGATGTCGACGTTGCGTGCGAGCTCCCCACGCTCCGCGAGGACGGCCTCGTCGAGGAGCTGCTTGACCTGCTGCAGCGTGCCGTCGAGGTTGTTCCGGCTCGTGAGGTCTCGGCGCCGTTCGGCCACGCGACGCATGAGGTCGTCGAGGCCGCGCTGCGTCCGGCCGCCGCGCCGGAGGAACTCCCGCAGGGCACGCTCGGGCGAGGTGCCGCCCATGACGTCCTCGCCGATCGCGTCGAGCGCCTCGGACAGGTCGACCGGGGGAGCGAGCGGGTCCGGCCCGCCGTCGTACTTGCCGTACCGGGCGTCGCGGGTGAGGCGCCGGTTCTGGCGGCTAGCCATAGACGGCCTCGCCCCCTCCCGACTCCTTGCTGATCTTCCGGGCGAGGAACAGTCCCTCGAGCGCCAACTCGATCGCCCCGGCGCGCTCGCCGTCGTCGTTCGCTCCGAGTCGCTCGCACACCTGGTCGTACACGTCGGACTCGCCGATCGACGGCAGCCCCTGGAGGAAGTCCCGGGCGCTGACCTGCTCGCCGGTCGTGACCATCGTGCCCCCGTCGAGGGCCTCGACGAGGACGCCGAAGTCGATGCCGCGGAAGCGCTCCCGGACGGTCTCGGCCGTGGCGGTGCGGAGCAGGTGCTCGAGGACCTCGTCGGCACGGTCCTCTTCCCCGTTCTCGAACTCGATCTTGCCGCCGAGGACGTCCACGGCGGTCTCGAGGTCGATCGGCCGGGCGACCGCGTGCTCCTCGCCCTGGCGCGCGGCCCGGTGCACCGCGGCCGCGGACACCGTCTCGGCGCCGGCGATCGAGAACCGGGCACTGACACCACTGCGCTGGTCGACCGCGCTCGACTGCCGGAGGGCACGGGTGAACCGGGCGAGGATCTCGATGAGGGCGTCGGGCACGTCCGCGGAGAGCGCGGCCTCCTGCTTGATGACGGCGATCTCGTCGGCGAGCTCGATCGGGTAGTGCGTGCGGATCTCGGCGCCGAAGCGGTCCTTCAGCGGGGTGATGATCCGGCCGCGGTTCGTGTAGTCCTCCGGGTTGGCGCTCGCCACGACGAGCACATCGAGCGGCAGACGCAGCACGTAGCCGCGGATCTGGACGTCGCGCTCCTCCATGACGTTGAGCATCGCGACCTGGATGCGTTCGGCGAGGTCGGGGAGCTCGTTGATGGCCACGATGCCGCGGTGGCCGCGGGGGACGAGGCCGAAGTGGATCGTCTCGGGATCGCCGAGGCTCCGGCCCTCCGCCACCTTCATCGGGTCGACGTCGCCGATGAGGTCGGCCACGCTCGTGTCCGGCGTCGCGAGCTTCTCGACGTACCGGTCGTCCCGGTGCCGCCACTCGATCGGCATCGCGTCGCCGAGGTCGGCGGCCCGCTGGGTGCTGGCGGTCGTGATCGGCTCGAACGGGTGCTCGCCGAGCTCGGAGCCGGCGATCACCGGCGTCCACTCGTCGAGCAGGCCCTGCAGGGTGCGGAGGAGCCGTGTCTTGCCCTGGCCGCGTTCGCCGAGCAGGACGACGTCGTGTCCGGCGATGAGGGCGCGTTCGAGTTGCGGGATCACGGTGGTCTCGAAGCCGTGCAGGCCCGGCCACGGGTCGCGGCCCTCGCGGAGGGCCTGGAGGAGGTTGTCGCGGATCTCGGCGCGGACCGACTTCTGGACGTGACCAGAAGCGCGGAGCTCGCCGACCGTACGGATGTCAGGTCGGGTCACGTCGCAGACGGTACGCCTCGCCTCCGACACGCACCAGTGGCGTGGGTGGCGACCCGGGACGGCCTGGAGGCGCGTGACGGCTCCGCCACGCGCCTCCAGGCCGTCAGCGGTCGCCGCCGTACTCGGCTCGCTTGTGGGTTGTCATCGCACTTGCGATGATTGGTGCTTCGGCGCCGGAGCCGGGTTCGAGTAGGGGGATCCGGCTCCGCGCCGGACCCGCAGGGCTGCTGATCGCTGCCGAGACGTGGTCCACCTGCGAACCACCTGCGCGTTCCCGGCGTACGTTCTCCATCCGTGAGCAGCACAGTCAAGAGTCTCGTACCGGCCCGGATGGACCGGCTGCCGTGGACGCGGTTCCACTGGAGCGTCGTCGTGGGTCTCGGGGTCTCGTGGGTCCTCGACGGCCTCGAGATCCAGATCGTCTCGAACGCGGGGTTCCAGAAGGACCTCGACCTGACGGCGCAGGCGGTCCTCAACCTGGGGACGATCTACCTCGTCGGTCAGGTGGTCGGCGCGATCGTCTTCGGTCGTCTGTCCGACAAGCTCGGGCGCCGGAAGCTGTTCATCCTGACGCTCGCGATCTACCTCATCGGGTCGGGCATCGCCGGTCTCGCGCAGGACTTCTGGTTCCTCGCGGCGTTCCGGTTCGTCGCCGGTCTCGGCATCGGCGGCGAGTACGCGGCGATCAACTCCGCGATCGACGAGCTCATCCCGTCGAAGTACCGCGGGCACGTCGACATCGCCATCAACGGCACGTACTGGGGCGGCGCGGCCCTCGGCGCGTTCGCGAACATCTACCTGCTCGACCCGTCGATCTTCGCGGAGAACATCGGGTGGCGCATCGGGTTCTTCCTCGGGCCGGTGCTCGGCATCGCGATCATCTTCCTGCGGCGGCACATCCCGGAGAGCCCCCGCTGGATGATGACCCACGGCAAGGAGGAGGAGGCCGAGCGGACGGTCTCGGAGATCGAGGCGTCCGTGGAGCGCTCGACCGGTGAGCGGCTGCCGGACGTCGACCCATCGAAGGCCATGACGGTGACGCCGCTCGACAACGTGCGGTTCCGCACCATCGTCAAGGTGTTGTTCAAGCAGTACCCGAAGCGCACGCTCGTCGGCGCGACGATGATGATCACGCAGGCGTTCCTCTACAACGCGATCTTCTTCAGCTACGCGCTCGTGCTCACGAACTTCTTCGGGCTGAAGACCTCGCAGACGTCGGTCTACTTCTTCCCCTTCGCGATCGGCAACCTGCTCGGGCCGCTCATCCTCGGTCGGTTCTTCGACACCTGGGGCCGTCGGCAGATGATCTTCCTGACGTACCTGGTGTCGGGGCTCGTGCTCGCGACGTCGGCGTTCCTGTTCCGCGTCGACGCCATCAGCGCCACCGTGCAGGTCGTGTTCTGGTGCGTCTCGTTCTTCTTCGCGTCGGCGGGTGCGTCGAGCGCCTACCTGACGGTGTCGGAGATCTTCCCGCTCGAGCTGCGGTCGCAGGCGATCTCGTACTTCTTCGCCCTGGCACAGATCTTCGGTGCGATCGCCCCGGCGATCTACGGTGCGTTCATCGGCGACGGGTCGTCGCGGGAGCCGCTGTTCTGGGGGTACCTCCTCGGGTCCGGGGTGATGATCGCCGGCGGGGTGATCGCCCTCGTCTTCGGGGTCGACTCGGCGCGGAAGGGCCTGGAGGACATCACGCAACCGCTGTCGGTCCTCACCGGCCAGGAGGAGCCTTCGAAGCAGCGTTGACATTCTGGATGCAGAGTGTTTAGCGTGTGCCAGGGGCTCGTGTCACGCTCACCCGCATGGCACTCCTCCACAAGACGATCGATGCGCTGACGATCCACGACGGCCACCGTCCCGACGAGGACGGTGGCCGTCGTGCGTGACCCTGGCGGTGTGGAACGCAGACCAGACCGCCGACGCGTCCGGAAGCCGGACGACCTCACCGTGCGCCGGAGCCTCCTCCGCGACGCGGTCTTCGCGATCCTGCTCGAGAACGTCCTGCTCGGCGTGTACCGGCGGGGTGAGCGGCTCCGGCTCGAGCAGATCGCGGAGGACCTGCAGGTGTCCCGGACGCCCGTGCGTGAGGCGCTCGCCCCGCTCGAAGCCCTGCGTCTCGTGTCGGTGCAGCGGTACGTGGGCGTCGTCATCGCGCACTGGACGGTGGGACAGATGTGCGAGCGGCTCCGGATCGCCCGGTCCATGCTCGTCGAGCCACTCGGCGCGACTGCCGGCGTCTCGGACCGGTTCGACCGTCGGCTCATCGCGGAGTGCCGGACCGAGGCCGGGTGTTTCGTCGAACTCGGGGCCTGGGTGCTCCGACGGTCCGGGGCGTCCGTGAGTGCCGACTGGTTGGAGTCGCAGTTCGCGGTGCTCGACGTCTTCTTCACGGACGACGTCTGCCTGGCGAACGGCATCGACGCCGCTGTGGACCGGCGGTACCGGGTGGAGCTGCTCGAGCGCGCGCGGTCGGCGGCGGAGCGTGATGCCGTCGATGCGTGCAAGGAGGCCCTGGTCGAGCTCGCGGACGCGCTGATCGCGATGCCGGAGCGGTTCCGGGCGGCGCTCTCGGCGTGACGGTGCTGCCGGTGGTGCGGGCTGCCGTCGCGTGGGTGTCGTCCGCAGGAACACGGGATCGGCGACCTGAACGGGGACGCGGCGCGGGCCGCGCCCCCGTCGAGCCGCTCCCCCTGGCGGACGCGTCGCGATCGGGCGCGCGGGTCCTGGTGCCGGGGGAGCGACGTCGGGTGCTGTGTCGCGACTGTGGAGTGGAACTCCGGAACGTGATCGCCGCGTCCCGACGATGCTATGCACCGGGGTACGTCCCGACAACCCCTTCGTGTCCCCACTTCGGGGGACCGTGTGCATCTCGCGGCGCGCGCGGCCGTCGTGGTCCGGGTCGAGAGCGGGCTCGACCTCCTGTATGGTGGGGGCAGCGCTCGCGAGGGCGCTTGGAGACGTCGCATAGTCAGGCCGAGTGCACCACCCTGCTAAGGTGGAGTCCCCTTTGAGGGGACCGAGGGTTCAAATCCCTCCGTCTCCGCACTCGACGAGAGCCCCGGTCCGGACGGACCGGGGCTCTCGTGGTTCCCGGGTCGCCGCCGGGAGTGGCCGCCGTAGGTGGCTTTGCACCGTGAACGCGACTTCGAACCGCCACCGGATGTCAGTTCGATGTCGCTTTCGCGGTCGACGCCGGGCGCCTGACCCGAGCCGTCGACGCCGGGGTGCCCGAGCCCCGCCGTCGCCGCCGTGCCGCTACGCGGTCGCCACCGAGCCGGTCCCCGTCGAGCTCGCCGGAGCTCCACGGCGCGAGCGACGACCCGCCGCGGCCGCGACAACGGTCAGCGCGACGGACGCCACCGTGATGCCGGCACCGGCCCAGATCGGCGACGTGTAGCCGAGTCCCGCAGCGATCGTCAGACCGCCGATCCACGCGCCGAGCGCGTTCCCGAGGTTGAACGCCGCGATGTTCGCCCCGCTCGCCAGGGTCGGCGCGTGGTCCGCATGGTGCATGACCCGCGTCTGCAGGGCGGGCACGGTGGCGAACCCGAACGCCCCCATGAGCACGAGGGACACGACGGTCAGCGCGGGCGAGGTCGCGACGAGGGCGAACACCGCGAGCACGACCGTCAGCGCGGACAGGACGACGATGAGCGTGCCGTCGATCGAGCGCGCGGCGAGCTTCCCGCCGACGAAGTTCCCGACGAAGAGTCCGACGCCGAACACCACGAGCAGCCACGGGACGGTGGACGCGGCGAACTCGCTGACTGCGGTGAGTGTGTACGCGATGTAGGTGAAGGCGCCGAACATCCCGCCGTAGCCGAGCACCGTGATGCCGAGCGACAGCCACACCTGCCCGGACCGGAAGGCGCCGAGCTCGCGGACGAGCGAGGGCTGCTCGCGCTGCCGGACGGCCGGCACGAGCACGAGGACCCCGACGAGTGCGACGACCCCGATGGCTGCGATCGTCCAGAACGTCGCCCGCCAGCCGAGTGCCTGGCCGAGGAAGGTCCCGAAGGGCACGCCGAGGACGTTCGACGCGGTGAGGCCGGTGAACATCAGGGCCACGGCGGACGCGCGGCGCTCCCGTGCCACCATGTTCGACGCCACGACGGAGCCGATGCCGAAGAACGCGCCGTGGCAGAGTGCGGCGACCACCCGACCGGCCATCATCACGCCGTAGGTCGGCGCCGCCGCGGACAGCGTGTTGCCGATCACGAAGAGCACGAGCAGCCCGAGGAGCACCTGCTTCCGGGGGAGTCGGGTGGTCGCGGCGGTGAGACCGAGCGCCCCGACGATGACCGCGAGGGCGTACCCGGTGACGAGCCACCCGGCGGTGGTCTCGGTCACCCCGTAGTCGGCGGCGACCTCCGGCAGGAGTCCGGTGATGACGAACTCGGTGAGTCCGATCCCGAACCCGCCGAGGGCGAGAGCGATGAGTCCCGCGGGCATGGTGGTCCTTCCGTTGTGCAGCGTGCTGACCCCGCGTACGCTGGTTGTTGCAGACGCGGGGTATCGATAGTTGCACACGCTGGGTATCCGCGCAAGCAAACACGTGTGCCCGGAGGTCCCGATGAGTGTCGACGACACGTCCACCGCTGTCCGCGCGCACGGTTGGCGCACCCTCGCCGCCCTGCACGGCCTCATCGAGACCCGACTCGAGCGAGCACTCAAGGCCGTCGACCTGTCCGTGGTCGAGTACACCGTGCTCGATGCCCTGCGGCGACAGGACGGCTTCCACATGCGGATGCAGCAGCTCGCCCGCGCCGCCGCGCTGAGCCCGAGTGCCACGACGCGGCTCGTGAACCGGCTCGAGGACCGCGCGCTCCTGACCCGCGTGCTCTGCGCCGACGACCGACGTGGCCTCTACACGGAGCTCACCCACGCCGGCCAGGTGCTCCTCGACGAGGCGACGCCGCTGCACGCCGCCGCGCTCGAGGAGGCGCTCGCCGAAGCGCGCGAGGTCCCCGAACTCGAGGAACTGGCGGCGTCGGTCGACCGCCTCGAGGGCGCGCGCGTCTGAGGAAGCGGTTGCTGCTCCGGCCGGGAGGCGCGGGTCGGCCCTGCCCCGCGGGCTACGGTGATCGCATGGTGCGTCGAACCGTCACCGTGGTCGCGGTGCTGCTGGCCGGGTCGTTGCTCGCGAGCTGCTCGACGGGCCCGAGTGCTGCTGCCGGTCGTCTGGCCGTCGAGGGCTACGTCGAGCCCGGAGCCGGCGCCGCCGCCCGCGTGACCGCTGCCGGGACCCGTGCGACGACGATCGGGATCGACGGGGTGACCCTGGCTGAGGACGGTGCGACCGTGCTCGATCCCCCGGAGGGCACGGCGAGCCTCGCCCGCACCGCCACCCGCGCGGGTTCGGCACCCGAGCTCCTGGTGAGCAACTTCTCGTCGGACCTCGGCGACTTCTCGCCACGGATCGGTACCGCGCTGCTGTCGCACGCGGATCGTCGTGCCGCCGTCGCCGCCGACCTCGCCCGACGCGCGCAGGGCCTCGGCATGCGGGGCGTGCAGATCGACCTCGAATCGCTCCGGGCTCGGGATCGTCCGGGGCTCGTGGCCTTCGCCGCGGCGCTGTCCGACGCTGTGCACGACCGCCTGGGTCGCAACGGGCAGGTCGCGATCGCGGTCATGGCGTCGACGAGCGCCGACGGGTACCGCGACACCGGCTACGACCTCCGTCGACTCGCGCGGCACGTGGACCGTGTCGTGCTCATGACGTACGACCAGCACGGGCCCTGGAGCGGAGCCGGGAGCATCGGGGCGCTGCCGTGGGCGCAGCGGGTCATCCGCGCTGCCGAGGCCGAGGGGGTGCCACGGAGCGACATCGACCTCGGGATCGCCGGGTACGGGTACGTGTGGGGCGGGGAGCACGACGGCGAACAGGTGTCACCTGCCCGTGCCGTGGCGCTCGCCGGGAAGAGCGCGGAGTGGTCCACGCGCGACGGGGAGTGGTCTGCTGAGCTCCGCGACGGCACGCGCCTGCACTGGTCGGACGCGCGCTCCTACCGCGCGCGGACCGCACTCGCGACGAAGTTGCACCTGCACGGCGTCGCCCTCTGGTCGCTGGACCTCGAGGCGCTCCCGAGGGACTGACACGGCGGTCGCAGCGCGACCACGGAGCGGACTGGAGGCGCGGGGCGGGCTCGTGCCCTGCCTCCCGTCCGCCCGCGGCACCGTCCGCCGGCGGTGGGTCACGTCGGTGACGCATCCTCCGGTACCTGTCACCGGGCCGTTGTAGCATGCACGACACCTGTCCCGAGCCGAGGAGGCCTGCGTGCCGGAACCGACCGCCCCAGCCGTCCCGCTCGAGCACGTCCGCGATGCGGGCGCCGCGATCGTCGCGGCCGTCTCGACCGTCGTCGACGGCAAGACCGACGCGATCCGGACAGCGCTGACGGTGATGCTCGCCGAGGGGCACCTCCTCGTCGAGGACGTCCCGGGCGTCGGCAAGACGGTGCTCGCCAAGGCGCTCGGTGCCTCGGTCGGCGGGTCCGTCAACCGCATCCAGTTCACCTCGGACATGCTCCCCTCGGACGTCACCGGCGTGAACGTCTTCGACCAGTCGTCGGGCACCTTCCGGTTCTCGCCCGGCCCGGTCTTCGCGAACGTGGTCATCGGCGACGAGATCAACCGGACCAGCCCGAAGACGCAGTCGGCCCTGCTCGAGGCCATGGCGGAGGCGCAGGTCACCGTCGACGGCGTGACGCGGCCGCTCGAGTCGCCGTTCATGATCGTCGCGACCCAGAACCCGATCGACATGGAGGGCACCTACCCGCTCCCGGAGGCCCAGCGTGACCGCTTCACCGCGCGCATCGCGATGGGGTACCCGAGCCTCGACGCCGAACGGCAGATGCTCGCGAACCGCGGGGGCCGCGACCCCCTCGCCGCCCTCCGGCCGATCGTCGACGTCGCGACGCTGCGCGGCATGATCGCCGCCGTGCGCGAGGTCCACGTCTCGCCGGACGTCGAGGCCTACATCGTGGCGATCGTCCGCGCGACCCGCCACCACCCGGACCTCGTCCTCGGAGCGAGCCCCCGGGCCACCCTCCACCTCGCGCAGGCCTCCCGCGCGCACGCCGCGCTCCTCGGCCGGCCCTTCGTCACGCCGGACGACGTCGCCGCACTCGCGCCGATCGTGCTCGCCCACCGCCTGGTGCCCGTCGCCCGCGGGCTCGGCGGATCCGGCGACGACACCGTGCGCGACATCGTCGTCCGTATCGTCTCGGACACCAGCGTGCCGTTCACCGCCACGCCCGTCCGGTCCTGATGTCGTCGCCCGCGGCCCCCTCATCGCTCGCCCGGCGAGCCGGCGCGGCGCGTTCGGTCGCCGCGCGGTACGGGCGGCGAGGTCTGGCGCTCGCGCGTCGGACCCCGTTCCCGCGCCCGACCGTCCGCGGGTGGACGCTGCTCGCGGTGGGCATCGGTCTCGTCGGGGGCGGGCTCGTCGGGAGCACGAGCGTCGCGGTCTCCGCGGGGCTGCTGCTGCTCGTCCTCCTCGTTCTCGGCACCGTGATGGCCTTCGTCGTGGCGGCACCGCTCCGGGGGCGCCGCAGTGCCGCGCGGGCCATCGTCCAGGTCGGCGAGGTGTACCGCGAGCGCGTCACCCTCCAGGGCACCTCCCTGGGGTTCGGGCCGCGGTCCACCCTGCTCGTCCGGGAGCGACTCGACGACGTCTTCGCGAGCGTGTCCGACGCCGAGACGTACGCGACCGTCGGACCCCGGACCCCGCCGGCCGTGCTCGACGTCGAGGCGCTGGCGATGCACCGCGGGCGCGGCCTCGTCGGCCCGGTCACCATCCGCGTCGAGGACCCGTTCGGACTCCTGCGCATCGACCGACCGGTGGTCCGCGCCGAAGAGGTGGTCGTGGTCCCCGCATCGACGCCGCTCACCGCCATCGACACCGGTGCCCTCGCCGGTGCGGTGTCCGCGGACGAGGGCCGGGTCGGCCAGGGCGGTTCCGCCGACGACAGCGAGCTCCGCCCGTACCGACCGGGCGACCCGATCCGCCGCGTGCACTGGGGGCAGAGCGCCCGGCGCGGCGAACTCCACGTCCGGCAGACCACGCAGGCGCAACCACCCGAGGCCGTGATCGCACTCGACGTCCGACGGGAGTCCTACCAGGCGCTCGGCCGCGACGACCTCGCCGAACTGTCCGACCTCGGCGGCGACGCCGCGTTCGAGCACGCGGTCGTCGTCGCCGCGAGCGTCGCCCGAGCACTCGCCGCCCGGACCTCCCGCGTCGTCCTCGTGAGCGACGACCCGGACGGCGTCACCCGACACGCGGGGGACGCCGGCGGCCTCACCGACGTTCTCGTGGGCCTCGCCGACGTGCAGGTGCGGTCCGACGCCCGCGACGTGACCGAGGTGCTGCCGGACGTCCGGGGCCGCGACGTCCACGGCATGACGGCGGTCGTCACCGGCCGGTGCACCGCCGAGCAGGCCGCCGAACTCGTCTCCGCCACCATCGGGTCGAGCCGGGGGATCCTCGCGACCATCGTGCCGCCGGAGCCGGTCGTTCGTGGCATCCTCGACCGCGGCGGCTGGCGGACGCTCGTCGTACCGGTGGCCGGTGCCTCCGCTCCCGGGAGCATCCGGTGACCGGGACACAGGCGCCCGCGCGTCGGGGCGGAGCCGACGTGCACGAGATCCTCGACCGACCGGACGAGCAGCGTGACACCCCGAGCGCGTGGATCACCGTCCTCGCGCCCGTGCCCGTCCTGATCGCCGCGCTCGCGCTGCGCCCGCTCGTGCAGGGGATCGCCTGGTGGGTCGGTGGCGTGGTCGTCGCGGCGGTCCTCGTCGCGGTGGTCCTCGCCGTGCGTCGACGCGCACCCGGCATCCGGTTCGTCGCACTCGTCGCCGCCGTGATCGCGTGCTCCTGCGCCGCGGCACTCGTGAACGACGTGCAACCCCTCGGGTGGCTCGACCGGGACGGCGCACTCGGGCAGACGATGGCCGCCATCCGGCTGAACCCCGCCCCGCTGCCGCAGACCGACGCCATCCGGCTCGTCGTGGTCGTCGCGATCGCCTGGGTCGCCGCGGTGTCGCTGTTCCTCGCCGCCGTGGCACCGACGGCTGCCCTGGCCGCGACGCCGGCGCTCGTGATCCTCATCGTGCCCGGCATCATCACCGGCACGCCCGCATCGCCCGTGCTCGTGGTGCTCACGGCCGTGGCGTTCCTCGCGATCCTGTGGCTGTCGGTCCGGCCCGTCCAACGTGCGCTGCCCGCGGCCGTCGTCGGGGCGATCGGCCTCGTCGTCGCGATCGGTCTGCCGTCCGTGATCCCGCTGAACGCGAGCTGGCTCTCGGGCGTCACGGGCGCGATCCAGTCGCCGATCCAACCCGGTCGCCCCGGCACGCTGCTCAACCTCGGACAGGACCTCCGTCGGCCGAACGCGCTCGAGGTCTTCCGGTACCGGTCGTCGGACGGCCAACCGGAGTACCTCAAGCTCGCGGACCTCGACGAGTTCGGCAGCGGCGACTGGGTACCGACGGTCACCGACGCGAGCCAGTCAGAGACGGCCGACCAGCAGCAGTGGGCCGTCGGGGTGAACCCGCGGCTCTCCACCCGCGGTGACGTCACGATCCGGATCACCGGGCTGTCGAGCAACTACCTGCCCGTGCCGTCGGGTGCGGTGTCCGTCCAGGCACGCTCGACCAACCTCGACCTGCAGCAGTGGCGCTGGATGGGGCAGTCGAACACGCTGCGGTCCACCGGCCCCGCCACGCCGCGCGGTGCCACCTACGAGGTGTACGGCGCCTCGACCTTCGCCAACGCGTACCTCGACGCGTTCGCCCGGACGGGCGGGCTCGCCCGCGCGGACGGACGGGGCTTCGCCCGACCGTCCGAAGCGCAGCTCCGGACCGACCTGACGCTCCCGAAGGACCTCCCGAAGGACATCGCGTCCACGGCGGCACGCGTCGCGGCGGGGGCCGGCAACGACTACGAGGAAGCGCGGGCGCTCGAGCAGTGGTTCCGGAGCGACCTCTTCACCTACTCCGAGACCGCCCCGGTCGAGCAGGGCTACGACGGCGACAGCATGGACGTCATCGACACCTTCCTCCGGGTGCGGGAGGGGTACTGCGTGCACTTCTCGTCCGCGATGGCGGTCATGGCCCGCACGCTCGGGATCCCGTCCCGCATCGCGGTCGGCTACCGCGCCGGCACCGACCAGGCCGACGGCGAGTACACGGTCTCGAACCGGCAGCTGCACTCCTGGCCGGAGCTGTACATCCAGGGCGCCGGGTGGGTCGCGTTCGAGCCGACGCCCGACTCCGACGAGGCCGCGCAGCCCTCGACGGAGCCCTCCGCATCCGCGACGCCGGGGACGCCCGACACGCCGCTCCCGGCGCCGGACCGTTCCGCGCCCGCCGAGACCGAGCCGTCGGCCACCCCGTCCGCCTCGACCGCGCCGGGAGCTGCCGCCACGGCGAACACCGGCGGCGGGAAGGGCGTGCTCGGCCTCGCGGCGGGCGTCGTCCTCACCGCAGCGCTCCTGCTCGCACCCGGCGTGGTGCGCGCACTCCGCCGGCGGTCGCGCCTGACCGCGATCCGATCGGGGCGTTCGCCGGCCGCTGCCGCCTGGCGCGAGGTGCTCGACGACGTGGCCGACCACGGCTACGCGCCGGGCTCGGCACCACCGGGTGACGCGGCGGCCGCCGCCCGGACCGCCCGCGCGGTGCTCGGACGGTTGCGTGACGCGCTGCCGTCGAGCGTCGTCCCGGCGCTCGAGCGGGTGGTCGACGCCGTCGACCACGAACGGTTCGGAGCGGTCGGCGCAGCGGCCTCCGACCGTGACGCGCTCGACCGTGCCGTCCGGGAGGCCCGTGCTGCGCTGGACGCGTCGGTGTCCGCTGGACGTCGGGTCCGGTCGCGCGTGCTGCCGCCCAGCCTGGTGCCCTCGTCGGCGTGGTCCCACGAGGGACGTCGGACGGGCCGCAGCCCGGCGTAGCTGCGGCACACTGCCGGGCCTGGTCGAGGGGCCTGGTCGGCTCGGCGTGGCCTCGCACCGTGCGAGGGTGCGTGCGCGTTCGGTCGCCGCGGACGTGCCGTCAGCGCGGGCGGACGACGGCTTCGACGAGCGCCGCGACGACCTCGCCGGGATCGACCCCGGGCAGGGCGGGCGCGTCGAACACGAGGCCGACGTTCGCCGCGACGAGCGCCGTCGCGAAGGTGTCGAGGGGGATGCCCGGGTCGATCTCCGGGTGTGCGCCGAACCACAGGTCGACGAGTTCCTGCACGCCGTCCTGCAGGCTGCGACGTTGCGCCACGAACTCGGGCATGAGCTCCGGGTGGCGCGTGGCGTAGCCGCGGAACTCCGACAGCAGGGCGAATTGCGCACTCTGGTCGTGGCGGCCGAACGCCTGCCGGACGACGTCGCCGATCTGCACCGACGCGATGTCAGCGTGCACGAGTTCCTGCAGTGACCCGAGCACGAGGTTCGTGGCGCGCTGCATCACCTGCGCGACGAGGTCTTCCTTCGAGCTGAAGTTCGAGTAGACGGCACCCTTGCTGAACCCCGCACGCGCGGCGACGTCGTCGAGTCGTGATTCGTGCACGCCCTGCTCGGCGAAGACCTCGGCGCCCGCGGTCAGCAGTCGTTCTCGGACCTCTGCCCGAGGGGTTCGCGAAGTGGGGGAAGCGTCGTCGCTCATCTGATCCTGGTTCGACGGTGCCCCGCGCTCGTCGTCGGGTCGACGATCGTGGAGCGTGTGGTGGTGGTCGCGACCATTCTGGTGGGTCCGCGAACACCCGCTCACACGGCCACGCCGCGCGGACGTGCCGCGGTCCACGGAGACCTGCCGCGCCGCGCGTCTGATCCCGCGCGGCATCAGCGAAGCCCCCTCGTCACGCTGCTCGTGAACCGCCGCGTTCGGGTCGCGTCGGTGCTCGTGCCACGTGCGCCGGTTTCGATACCCGGCGGTCTCGATGCTACGCCCGCGCGCCCTCGCGGCGGTAGTCCGTTACGTGTCCTGGCTCTCCGCATCCGGGTCGTGGTGCTCGTGCACGCTGCCGACGCCCGAACGTCGACCCGGTCGGCGGAGGAGTCGCAGGGCGTCCGGACGCACGACCCGGAGGCTGCGGCCGCGGCGGAGCAGGGAGCCGAGGGTGGACTGTGGCTGCCAGTCGCGACCGTTCGGCAGTCCCCAGCCGCGCCGGACCGCGCCGTACCGCAGCGCGAGGGACAGCACGATCGCCGCGACGATCCCGATCGAGGGGGATCCGAGGAAGGACGCGACGACCATCACGGCTGAGGCGGCGACCGCGACGGTGGCGTACAGGGCGTTCCCACCGAAGACCGCGGGGACCCGACGGAGCAGCAGGTCGCGCATGGCACCGCCCCCGACCGCGGTGATCGTGCCCATGATGATCGCGGCGGGCCAGCCGAGCCCCGCGTCGAAGGTCCGCTGCACACCGACGACGGACCAGATGCCGATGACGGCCGCGTCGAGGATCGTGAAGAGGCGGTCCCACGTCACCTCGGAGAACGACACGAAGAACGCCACGAGCGCCCCGGCGATCGCGACTGGCACGTAGAGCGGGTCGACGAGCGCGACCGGGGGACCGTTCTGCAGCAGGGTGTCGCGCAGGATGCCGCCGCCGAGGCCCGAGACGAACCCGACGACGAGGAACCCGAACAGGTCGAAGTCCATCGTCCGGGCGATCGAACCGCCGAGCAGCGCCGACGCGAAGACACCGGCGAGGTCGAGCACGTTCGTGACCGATGCCAGGCCCTCCGCGGTCAGCAGGTTCATGAGAACCATCAAACCCCACGCGGCAGGAGTGGCGAGCCGTACCCGGGTTAGGTTAGCCTCACCTACGCCATGCTCGCCACACTCGTCATCGGCCTCCGCGAAGGCCTCGAAGCAACGCTCATCGTCGGCATCATCGCCGCGTTCCTGCGTCGCAACCGCGTCCCCCTCGTGCCGATGTGGCTCGGCGTCGGAACGGCCGTGCTCCTGAGCGTCGCGGTCGGCTTCGGGCTCCAGCTCGTCGAGCAGGCGCTGCCGCAGGCCGAGCAGGAGGGCATGGAGACGATCATCGGCGTCGTCGCGGTCGTCTTCGTCACCGGCATGATCGTGTGGATGCGGTCGCACGCGCGGTCGCTCGGCAAGGACCTCGAGGCCAGCGCCACGGCTGCGCTCGGTCGCGGCACGGCGTGGGCGCTCGCCGGCATGGCCTTCCTCGCCGTCCTCAAGGAGGGCTTCGAGACCGCGGTGTTCCTGCTCGCCACGTTCCAGGCGTCGAGCGACACCGGCTCGGCGGCCCTCGGCGCGGTGATCGGCATCGCCGCGGCGGTCCTCATCGGCTACGGGATCTACACGGGCGGCGTCCGGTTGAACCTGTCGCGGTTCTTCACCGGCACCGGCGTGTTCCTCGTCTTCGTCGCGGCCGGGCTCGTCCTCACCGCGATCCGTCACGCGCACGAGGCCGGCTGGATCGTCATCGGTCAGCAGCGCACCGTCGACCTGTCCTGGCTCGCACCGAACGGCTCCGTCCAGGGCGCCCTCGTCACCGGCGTGCTGGGGATCCCGCCGGACCCCCGCGTCATCGAGGTGCTCGGCTGGGTGCTCTACCTCGTCCCGGTGCTCGCGCTGTCCCTCTGGCCCCGGGCATGGCGCCCCACCCCGGCACGCGTCCCGTTCGTCCGCACCGTCGTGGCGGGAGGCCTGGCGGTCGCCGCGGTCGGACTGGTCGTCGGTGTCCCGGCCGTCGCTGCCTCCGCCCCGCGCCTGTCCGACACCGTCCGACTCGACGGTGACCAGACGCGCCTCACCGCCGTCGTGCACGGGACGACCGGCGAGCTCCGCACCACCGGCAACGGCTCCCAGGCGGAGGTCGCGCTTCCCGCGTCGACGCACCGCCGGGTCACCCGCGGCGGTGTGGCCGCGGACCGCTGGCAGGTGGTCGACACCGGCGCCGCCTCCGAACAGCCGAGCAGCCTGACGCTCGACGACCTCGTCGGCCTGTTCGGCCGCATCCCGGTCGGCATCTCCCCGTCCACCAACCCCGGCCCGTTCACCGCGGCGTGGGCCACGAAGCGGACCACCACCCTCTGGACCGCAGCCGGCGGCGTCCTGGACGCGAGCGCCTCGGAACGCGACGTGCTGACGCTGAGCGGTGGGGGCCTCCCGTCCGCTCGCACCACGACGCTCGACCGCGACGTCTGGAGCGTCCCCGACGCCGTCGCCCAGCGTGCTGCGGCCACCGCGGCGTCCGCCGTCGCGCGTGGTGCGGAACTGCAGCTCTGGGCGGCCTGGCTGCCCCTCGCGCTCGGCATCGCCGCCGCGGCGCAGCTGCTGCTCGCGCTCCGCGACCGCCGTCGCCCCACAGCCACCCCTGCGCCCGACCCCGACACCACCGCGTCGCGCGGCCCGCCCGCCGACGACCCCACGAGGAGCCCCGCGTATGCCGCTCGGTAAGACCACCGTCCGTCCCCTGATCACCCTCGGCGCCCTCGGTGCCGTGACCGCGCTCGCCCTGACCGGCTGCGCGTCCGGTTCGTCCTCCGCGTCGAGCGACCCGGCCGCGTCCGGCAAGGTGGCGCGTGTGACCGTCACGCTGACGAACGACGGCTCCGACGCCTGCGCCGTGTCCACGACGAAGGTGCCGGCCGGACCGGTCACCTTCACGGTGAAGAACGAGTCGTCGACGGCGATCACCGAGGTCGAGCTCCTCCAGGACCAGCGGATCCTCGGCGAGAAGGAGAACCTCGCGCCCGGACTCGACCCGGTGCACTTCACCGCGACGCTCACCGGCGGGAAGTACCAGGTGTACTGCCCCGGTGCGGCGACCGAACTCACCGACTTCACGGTGACCGGCAAGGTCGCGAACACCGCGAACAGCAGTGCTGCGACCCTGCTCGCCGACGGCACGAAGGGCTACGCGACGTACGTCGACGGCCAGGTCACCGACATGGTCGCGGCCGTCGAGCAGCTGCAGGCCGACGTCGACAAGGGCGACCTCGCCGCCGCGAAGACCGACTACGCGAACGCCCGGCCGTTCTACGAGCACATCGAGAGCGACGTCGACGGCTTCGTCAAGAAGGGCTACAAGGCGACCGACAACGCCGGCAACCTCGACTACCTCATCGACATGCGGGCCTCGAACCTCGACCAGTCCGTCGGGTGGAGCGGCTTCCACGCCGTCGAGAAGGACCTGTTCGAGGGCGGTGCGATCACCGCGTCGACGAAGAAGACCGCCGCGGCGCTGACCGAGAACGTGCAGCTGCTCGCGAAGCTCGTCCCGACGCTGGACTACAAGCCCGAGGACCTCGCGAACGGCGCGGCGGGCCTCCTCGAGGAGGTCCAGTCGAACAAGATCACCGGCGAGGAGGAGGCCTACAGCCACATCGACCTCGTCGACCTCGCCGCGAACGTCGAGGGCGCCCGACAGGCCTTCGCGTACCTCAAGCCCGGGCTCACGAAGACCGATCCGACGCTGACGAAGCAGATCGCCGCGCAGTTCGACGCGACGAACGCGCTCATGGACGGCTACCGCGACGCCGACGGTCTCGGTGGCTTCGAGGCATGGACGGGCGACCTCAAGCGCGACGACGCGAACGCGATCTCGCAGCAGGTCCAGGCGCTGCAGGACCCGCTGTCCCGGCTGGCCGAGAAGGTCGCCACCGCGTGACGAGCGAGCACGGATACGGCGCGCCCGCCCAGCACGAGCACGGCGGGACCGCTCACCACGAGCAGGGTGGGTCAGCCCCGCACCGGACCGGCGTCTCCCGCCGGGGGCTGTTCGGGGCCGGCCTCGCCGCGGCCGGCGCCGGCGTCGGCGCCGCGGTCGGCGTCGCGGGCGCCACGGCTGCGACGGGTGTGAACCCATTCGCCGCCGTCGCGAACGGCGACGAGTCGATCGACCTCTCCCAGCAGCACCCCTTCTACGCGACGGCCGCCGGGCAGCCCCAGGGCGGCATCCGCACCGTCCCGCAGCGGCACTGCGTGTTCATGACGTTCGACCTGTCCACGTCGGTGACGACCGACCTGCAGGTGCTGCTCGCCCGCTGGTCGGCGGCGATCGCGCAGCTGCAGGCCGGGAAGACCGTCGGCAGCGTCGAGCCCGCGCACGGGAACGGCGTCGGCGCGGACACGGGGGAGGCCCTCGACCTCGGCCCCGCGTCCCTCACGGTCACGGTGGGCCTCGGCCCCGGCGTGTTCGACGAGCGGTTCGGCCTCGCCGACAAGCGACCGGCGCACCTGGCGGCGATCCCGACCCTCCCGAGCGACAACCTCGACGAGCAGCTGACCGGCGGGGACCTCTCGCTCCAGGCGTGCGCGGACGACCCGCAGGTCGCGTACCACGCCGTCCGCGACCTCGCCCGGATCGCCCGCGGGACCGCGACCGTCCGCTGGACGGTCCTCGGCTTCGGACGCGCGTCCGCCGGCCCCGCGCAGTCCACGCCGCGGAACCTCATGGGGTTCAAGGACGGCACGCGGAACGTGTCCACCGACGAGGAGTTCAGCCGCTTCGTGTGGGTCGACGACCCGGGCGACGGCGCCGACTGGATGCGCGGCGGCACGTACCAGGTCGTCCGGAAGATCCGGATGAACCTCGAGACGTGGGACGCCGACAACGTCAGCGACCAGCAGCGCGTCTTCGGCCGGACGAAGATCGAGGGCGCCCCGCTCTCCGGCGGCTCCGAGCACACCACGCCCGACTTCCGTGCGGCACACGGTGACGGCACGACGAAGATCGACGTCCGCTCGCACATCGCGCTCGCGGCGCACGAGGCGAACGGTGGCGTGAAGATCCACCGACGCGGGTACAACTACACCGACGGCCTCAACCAGTACGGCCAGCTCGACGCCGGGCTGCTCTTCGCTGCGTACACGGACGACCCGGAGCACTTCACGCGGTTGCAGCGGAAGCTCGGCGCGTCGGACCGGTTGAACGAGTACGTCTCGCACATCGGGTCCGGCGTCTTCGCGGTCCCGCCGGCGCCGCGGAAGGGTTCGTACATCGCGGAGCAGCTCTTCCGCTGACGGTCCGGGTGGTGGGTGCCCTCCGTCGTTTCCCTGGAGACGGAGAGCACCCGCGCCGCGGAGTCCGCACCGAGCGGAACCACCGCCGGCGGATGAGAGATGACCCGGCGCGACGCGTCGCTGTGCGACACGGCCGAGGATACGCTGCTCCGCCCCGCAGGGACAGGGACCTGAACGGACTGGATGGCGGACTGGAGGCGCGGTGCCAGCCGACACCGCGCCTCCGGTCCGTGCTCTGGTCGCGTCAGTCGGTCGTGACCGCCTCGGCGCGCTGTGCGCGCTTCCGGCGGGCGACCACCAGGCCGCTGATGCCCGCGAGGAGCAGCAGCCCGGCCGCGACTGCCGGCCCGGTGAGGTCCGCGCCGGTGAAGGCGAGCTCGCCGCCGGCCTGGTCCGGGACGACCACGTCGACCGTGCCGTCACCGTCCGTGTCGACACCCGTGCCCGCACCGCCGTCGACGTCGCCACCGGTCCCCGCACCGGGCGTCGTGCCCGGGTCGGCGGGGTCGGACGGGTCGGTACCCGGGTCCTGGGTCTCAGCGGCGACCGGGATGGTCACGGCGAGGGTGATCGTCTGGCCGTTCGGCAGCTCCACGACGAGCGGCTCGTCGGTGGTGGCGGCTGCCCGCGTCGTCAGGGCGGCACGTGCCACCCCTGCCTCTTCGTCTGCGCCGTCCGGAACGCGGAACGTGAGCGTGGCCTTGCCTTGCTCGTCGGTCTTGTCCTCGATCGTCGGATCGATCGCGGACGAGGCGAGCTCCCGACCGGCGGCGCTGATCGAGACCGAGCCCGCCGCCGCGGGGTCGTCGGACGAGAAGACCAGGGAGGACAGCCGCACCGTGACCTCGTCGCCGGGCTGGAAGCCCCCGGCGGGCGTCGGGGTGGTGGTGACCCCGACGGCGCGCTGGTCCGTCGGCGGTGTGACCAGGGGGTTCGCTCGGAAGTAGTCGACCTGGGCCTGGAGGTCGACCTGCCCGGAGTCCGCGATGTTCGTACCCGTCGTGAAGGCGGAGAACTTGTCACCGCCGGTCGAGAGGAACGAGTTGACCGTGACCTTGAGGGTGTCGGTGAGCGCGATCGGCTTCCCGTTCAAGGTCATCGACGTGATGCGCTCGCCGCGACCCTTCGACGGGTCGTAGGTGTACGCGAAGCCGTTCGAGACGCCGAGCTTGAGGAACGGCCGGTCGGCCCCGTCGGGCTGCCACTGCTGCTCGAGCGCGTCCTTGATCTGCTGGCCGGTCATGTCCTCGGTGACGAGCGTGTTGGCGAAGGGCTGCACGAGGGCGGCTTCCTTGTACGTCACGACACCATCGGGATCGTTCGCGCCGCTGGACCGGTACAGGATGTCGGTCCGCAGCCCGCCGGGGTTCATGAACGCGACCTGCGACCCGTTGCGCTCGGTCGCGGCCCGCTGCACCTCGGCGATGTTGTTGCCGAGCGCGGACTCGCCACCACGGTTCTCGGAGGAGCGGTCGGACTGCACGGCGCGCCGCAGGTCCCCGGTCACCTTCCCGAGCGGCTTCGCGCCCTCGACGTCCGCGACCGCCTTCGCGTCCGCGACGATCTTCGCGACGTCCTGCGCCGGCTGCGTGTTCGACGGGACGAGTGGGTCGGTGTTGACGGGCTTCACGTCGGCGGTGATGCTCGTCAGTTTCTTCGCGCTGTCGACCGTGAGTCGCAGGTGCCCGTAGTTCATGCCGTAGGACCCGGTCTGGATGACGGGCCGCAGCTCGCCGGTCGGACCGGCGACCTCGTGGTCGTACGAGAAGTGCGTGTGTGCGGAGACGATGGCCGAGACGCGCTCGTCGACACCCTTGACGATCTGGGCGAACTTGCTGCTGCCGGTCGCGTCGGCGATGCTGCTCGATGCCGCGCCTTCGTGGACGAGGAGCACGAGGACGTCCGCCTCGCCGTTGTCCGCGTCACCGTCCGTGAGCTGCTCGGCGTACCGGTTCACCTGGCTGACGATCGGCGCCATCGCGAGCCCTTCGACACCACCGGGGCTGACGAGGCCGGGGATGAGGTCCTCCGTGGTCGCCCCGATGAAGCCGACCTTGACCCCGTTCTTGTCGATGACCTTGAAGGGCTCGAAGGCGGGCGTGGTCGTGCCCTCCTCCACGATGTTGGCCGAGACGTACTGCCACCTGGCCGACTTCTCGATGCGGTCCGTGAAGTCGGTCTGCCCCTTGTCGAGCTCGTGGTTGCCGATCGCGCTGACGTCCAGACCCATGGCGTTCAGCGCCTCGATGGTCGGTGTGTCCTGCTGGATCAGCGACGTGAAGGTCGAGGCGCCGACGTTGTCCCCGGCGCTCGTGAAGATCGTGTTCGGGTTCGCCTCGCGGTACGCCTGCACGACGTTCGCGAGCCGCGCGGCGCCGGCAGCCTTGTCGGCGGTCGTGCCCTCGGACTCGATGCGGCCGTGGAAGTCGTTGATGTCGACGATGTCGATCGTGGTGTCGCCCTCGGCGGCGCTGGCGACCGACGGCACGGACAGCGCGACGAGGACACCGGCGGTCGCGAGCGCAGCGCCCGTGACCAGGCGCCCACGACGCGTTCGGGAGTGGTGGGAAGTGTTCATCGGCGACGAAGCTAGGAGAACGCACAGGCAACACGCCAGACGACCCCCGAACGCGTCACACGATGTTCACACGAGCAACACCTGTGGTGCGGCGCAGCGCAACGCTCGCAGCGCGTCGCGGCACGGCCCTCGCGACTCAGTCGCGACCCAGCGCGCCCTTCACCCGCTCGACCGCCTCCGCCGCCATCGCCTTCGCCGAGTCCTTCACGACGTCGAGCTCGACCGGGTCGCCCTTGAGCAGGCTCTTCGCGGTGTTGATCGCGTACTCCGCGGTGATGTGCGGCGGGAGCGGCGGCACACTGCGGCTGACGTAGGCGTCGATCACGGTCACGCCCGGGTTCGCGAACGCCCGTTCGACGGCCGCCTCGACCTCGGCGTCGTCGTGCACGGCGATGCCCGTGAACCCGAGGAGTTCGGCGTACCCGGCGTAGTCCATCGTCTCGACGTCCTGCGAGCCGCGCCACATCGGGTTGCCGTCCTCGGTGCGCATCTCCCACGAGACCTGTCCGAGGTCGTCGTTGTGCATGATCACGATGACGAGCTGCTGGTTCGGCCAGTTCGCCATGTACTTCTTCACGGTGATGAGCTCGTTCATGCCGAGCATCTGGAACGCGCCGTCGCCGATGGTGCACACGGCCGGCGCGTCCGGGAACGCGAACTTCGCCGTGACGGCGTACGGCATCGCGGCGAGCATGGTCGCGAGCCGGCCGGACATGTCCCCGTGCATGCCTCGGCGGAGCCGGATGTGGTGCCCGTACCAGTCGGCCGTGGTGCCCGCGTCGCAGGTGACGGTCACCCCCTCGGGCAGCCGTTCGTTGACCGCCGCGATCACCCGGCGCGGGTTGACGCCGTCGCTGTAGGAGACCTCCGCCTGGCGGGCCATCTCGGCCTCCCACTCGCGCATCTCGTCGGCGAGCTGCTCCTGCCACGAGTGGTCCGTGGTCTGCTCGAGGAGCGGCAGCACGGCGTCGAGCGTGGCACCGACGTCGCCCCACAGGTTGAGCTCGGTCGGGTAGCGGAGGCCCAGCTGCTCTGGCTTGATGTCGACCTGCACGCCCCGGGCCTGCCCGCTCTTCGGCAGGTACTCGCCGTAGGGGTAGTTCGTCCCGAGGAGCACGATCGTGTCGCACTCCTTGATCTGCGTGAGGCTCGGCCGCGACCCGAGGAGCCCGACCTGCTGCGTGTGGTACGGCACGTCCGACGGCACGACGTCCTTGCCGCGGAGGGCCGTGATGATGCCGGCGCCGGTCTTCTCCGCCGCCGCGAGCACCTGGTCGGTCGCGCCGCGGGCGCCGGCTCCGACCAGGAAGGTGACCTTCTTCCCGGCGTTCAGGATCTCCGCGAAGTGACGGACGTCCTCGGCCGACGGGGCGATGCGGGTCGAAGCGGGCACGTCGCTGGACCGGGACACCCAGTGCTCGGCGGCGGGCTCCTCCCACGCCATCGCCTGCACGTCGTGCGGGAGGACCACCACCGCGGGCTGCTTCCGGAGCATCGCGGTGCGGAAGGC
Source organism: Curtobacterium phoenicis (assembly GCF_047238015.1). Classification (NCBI taxonomy): domain Bacteria; kingdom Bacillati; phylum Actinomycetota; class Actinomycetes; order Micrococcales; family Microbacteriaceae; genus Curtobacterium; species Curtobacterium phoenicis. The sequence continues at coordinate 3,176,643 of NZ_JBDFLZ010000002.1, read as the reverse complement.
CGTGTCGATCACCACCCCGGCGGCGTCCGGCGAGGCGACGGTCTCGACGTAGCACGCGACGTCCGCGAACACCCGCTCGAGGTTCGACTCCTGCTGCGTGAACGAGCCGATGGACGCGAGTCCCTGCTGCCCGACGATCGCGACGACCGGCTGGTTGTCCATCTGCGCGTCGTACAGCCCGTTGAGCATGTGGAACGCGCCCGGGCTCGACGTGGCGACGCACACCCCGACCTCGCCCGTGAACTTCGCGTGGGCGGTCGCCATCAGCGCGGCGATCTCCTCGTGCGTCGGCCGGACGTACTCGAGCGCCCGCTCGCTGCCGTCCGCCTTCCCGAGGGCCCCGTCGAACGCGCCGATGCCGTCGCCCGGGTAACCGAACACCCGGGAGACGCCCCAGGCCTTGATGCGGTCGATGACGAAGTCGCTCACGGTGGTTGCCATGCGACCAGCGTGCATCCCGCAGGCTGTACGCGTTCAGACTGGAGGCGCGGATCACGCGACCGACGTCGGTCACGGGATCCGGGCCTCCGGTCCGACGCGGGGCGCTCCGCGTGGCGCGACGCTCAGCACACCGCGCGACGCTCAGGCGATCGCGTGCCAGGCGCGGTCACGCGCGCTCTCGAGGACCGCGGCGATGATCGCGGCGGCGCGCGCGCCGTCCGCGAAGGTGGGGAGGCCCTCGGGGGATCCGCCACGCACGGCGTCGTAGGTGTCCGACACGAACGCCGTGAACGCGTCGAGGTACCCCTGCGGGTGCCCGGCGGGCACGACCGCCAGCCGGCGCTGGTCCGGGGTGCCCTGCGTCGGGTCGCGCATGACGATCTGCGCGCCGCGCTCGGTCCCGAACCATGCCGACTCGGGCTGCTCCTGGTCGAACGCCGCCGAGCCGAGGGTGCCGTCGACCTCGAACCAGAGCCGGTTCTTCCGGCCCGCCGACACCTGTGAGATGACGACGTTGCCGATGCGGCCGGCCTCGGTGCGGAACGTCGCGACCGCGGTGTCCTCCGTCGTCACGTCGGCGCGCTGGCTGGCGTCGGCCACCGGGTCGGGGTCGGGGGAGCCGGAGAACGACGGGCCGGACGCCGCCGGACGGGTCGGGTAGACGACGTCGGTGGCGGCGGAGACCTCGACGAACCGTTGGCCGGTGACGAACTCGACGAGGTCGCACCAGTGCGAGCCGATGTCGGCGAAGGCCCGTGAAGCACCGCTCGACGACGGGTCGACCCGCCACGAGGAGGCGTCCTCGTCGAGCATCCAGTCCTGCAGGTAGTGGCCGTGCACGGCGAGCAGTCGACCGAGTTCCCCGTCGGCCACACGGGCGCGGATCTCCCGCACGACCGGGTGGTAGCGGTACACGAACGGCACGGTCGCGACGACCCCGGCCGCCGCGGCCGCGTCCACGAGCTCATCGGCCTGCCCGGGGTCGAGCGCGAGGGGCTTCTCGCACACGACGTGGATCCCCGCGCGGATGACGGCGAGGGACTGCGGGTGGTGCTGGCCGTTCGGGGTGCACACGTGCACGACGTCGGGTGCGTCCGCGATCACCTCGTCGAGTGATCCGTAGCCGCGGGGGAGCCCGAGCTGCTCGGCGACCTGGGCGGACCGGTCCGGGGTGCGCCCGAGGACCCCGAGGACCTCGGCGCCCGCGGCCGCCGCCGCGCGGACGTGGACGCCCGCGATCATGCCCGTGCCGATCACCGCGACGCGGAGGCGTCGCCCGTCGTGCTCACTGCTCATGGTGCTCCCTCGCGCCGGACTGCCCCCACCGTAGCGGCGCGGCCGGACGCACGACCAGCAGCGGCGTGCGCGCCGCGTGCTCCGGTCGGACCGGCCAGGACCCGGCCGCCCGCAGGACTCGTGAGTACGGTCTGGGGCATGTCGAGCCTCCAGACCACCCTGCTCATCCTCGGTGCCAGCGGCGACCTCTCCAAGCGGCTGCTGCTCCCCGGCCTCGCCACCCTGCTGGAGGTGAAGGAGGACTGGGACGTGCAGCTCGTCGGAGCCGGCACGGAGGACCTGTCGGACGACGAGTGGAAGCGTCTCGTGCACGACGCGTTCGAGAACGCGCAGGCCTCCAAGAACGAGGAGGACGAGGGCGCCCACGACGGCTCCGAGCGGTTGAGCGGGCGGCTCCGGGACGTCGTCGACGCGTCGAGCTACCGCAAGTCCGACGTCACCAGTGCCGACGACCTGCAGGCCCTGCTCGCCGACTGCCTTCACGACCCGGCGGTGTACTTCGCGCTGCCGCCCGCCGTCACCGAGAAGAGCTGCGAGGTCCTCGCCGGGCTCGACCTGCCGAAGGGGATCCGCTTCGCCCTCGAGAAGCCGTTCGGCACCGACGCCGCGAGCGCCGAGCACCTCAACGACGTCCTGCACGGGTTCCTGCCGGAGGAGCGGATCCACCGGGTCGACCACTTCCTCGGCCGCTCCACCGTGCTCAACCTGCTCGGTCTGCGCTTCGCGAACCGCATCGTCGAGCCGCTGCTGTCCTCCCAGCACGTCGAGCGCATCGACATCGTCTACGACGAGACGCTCGGGCTCGAAGGACGCGCCCGCTACTACGACAAGGCCGGCGCGCTCGTCGACATGATCCAGAGCCACCTGCTCCAGGTGATGGCCGTCGTCGCCATGGAAGCCCCCGCGTCGATCGACGCCGACGACCTCCGCACGCAGAAGGAACTCGTCCTGCGCGCGGTCCGACCCTGGGGCGGTGACGTCGTCGCCGCGGGCAAGCGAGCGCGCTACACGGCGGGGACGATCGGCGACCGCGAGCTCCCGAGCTACGTCGACGAGGACGGTGTCGACCCCTCGCTCGGCACCGAGACGCTCGCGCAGCTGACGCTCGAGGTCGCGAACTGGCGCTGGGCCGGCGTCCCGATCACCCTCCGCTCGGGCAAGGCGCTCGGGCAGCAGCGCCGCGAGATCGTCATCACCTTCAAGGACTCGCCGCACGTGCCGAACGGGCTGACCGGTGCCGAGCGGCCCGACCGGCTCCGCATCTGGATCGCCCCGGACGAGATGCAGCTCGAGCTCAACGTGAACGGACCGGGCGACCCGTACACGATCGACCACACGGCGTTGTCGGTGACCTTCAACCCCGGTCGCCTGAGCGCGTACGGCGAGGTGCTCGCCGGCGTCCTCGAGGGTGACGCCACGCTCTCCGTCCGCGGGGACAGCGCCGTGCAGGGGTGGAGGGTCGTCGAGCCGTTCCTCCAGGCCTGGCGCGACGGGAAGACGCCGCTCGACGACTACGCCGCTGGCTCCGAGGGGCCGGACGGCTGGGACAACATCGAGGCCTGAGCGGCTGATCACCGGACGGGAGGTACGTGGCGGCGCCGCCACGTGCCTCCCGTCCGTCGTCCGGTCACCCGGGGCCGGTGGCGGGTCGGCCGCCGGTGGGCGAGTGCCGGTCGGCGACTGCCGGTCGGCGGCGCCCGGGTGGCGGGGCTGCCGGGCGGCGGCCGGCGATCCGGCAGCGTAGCGTCGGCTCGTGACCACCATCGACGACATCCTGCAGACCGTCCCCGACCCCGCCGGCGCCGACGTGCGCGTCGAGACCGTGCGCTACGACCACGAGGGCACCGTCCTCGAGGGCGTGCTCGCGAAGGACCACGCCATCGCCGGCCCTCGCCCCGCCGTCCTCGTCGTGCACGACTGGCACGGCGTCAACGAGCACGTGCAGGCCCGGGTGACGATGCTCGCGCGCCTCGGGTACGTCGCGTTCGGCGCCGACATCTACGGCGCCGACGTGCGGCCGGGCGACGACACCGCCGGCCAGGTCGCCGGCTCGTACTACCAGGACCTCCCGCTGCTCCGCGCCCGTGCGCTCGCCGGGTTCGAGCAGCTCCGCCAGGACCCGGACGTGGACCACACCCGGATCGTCGTCATGGGGTACTGCTTCGGCGGCTCCACGGCGCTCGAACTCGCACGAACCGGGGCGGACCTCGTCGGTGCGGTGTCGTTCCACGGCGGTCTGATCACCCACGAGCCGTCCGACGCGCACCAGATCCGGGCGAAGCTCCTCGTGCTCACCGGTGGCGCCGACCCGATGGTGCCCGACGAGAAGGTGCACGAGTGGCAGGACGAGATGCGCTCGGCCCCGGAGGTCGACTGGCAGGTCGTGACGTACTCGGGTGCGATGCACGCGTTCGCCGTCCCCGGTACCGACGCGCCGGACCACGGCGCGCAGTACCAGGCGACCGCGGACCGTCGCTCGTGGCAGGCGCTCCAGACGTTCCTCGGTGAGGTCTTCGACGAAGAAGCCTGAGCTTCCGGCGTCGGCGCGACACGCCGTGCGGTCGGCTCGGAGGCCCTCGATTGGCGCGTGGCCCGCACCTGTTGTAGAGTCTTCCACGGCCGCAAACGCCACGCGCTCGTAGCTCAATGGATAGAGCATCTGACTACGGATCAGAAGGTTGGGGGTTCGAGTCCCTTCGAGCGCACACTGTTTGAGACAGCAGGGATGACGCCCCCGGTTCCGTCGGAACCGGGGGCGTCTTCTGTTCCCGGGCGCCGCTCTCGTCGCCGCGGCTGCCGTCTGTCCACCGTGCTTGCGGTCGTCGCCTCGACCACTGTGGAACGACACCGTCGCTGTCGAACGACGACGGCGGAGTTGCTCGTTGCGCGGGCGACCAGCTCGCGCGTGCAAGCAACGACGCTGCCGCTGTCGCACGACAGCGGCAGCGTCGTTCTGCAACGGTGTGCACCGGAGTGCCAAGCAGGCGCCCGCACCCCGAGACGGACGGGAGGCACGGTGCCAGCTGGCACCGTGCCTCCCGTCAGGCGCGGTCAGCGCGCCCGCGCAACTCTTCGCGTTGCCGCTGAGCGGGGCGCGCCCGTTCGTCGCAGGGTCGCGTCGACTACGCGACCTGCACGCGCGACTCGGCGAGCGTCGGGTAGTCCGTGTACCCCTCGGCCGTCGCACCGTAGAACAGCTCCGGGCGCGGCTCGTTGAGCTCCTCGTCCTGCTCCCAGCGGAGCGCGAGGTCCGGGTTCGCGATCGCCGGACGGCCGACGGCAACGGCGTCGACGTGCTCGGAGTCGAGCAGGGCGATCGCCTCGTCACGGGTGGTCACCGACGAGAAGCCCGAGTTCGCGATGAACGGCGCGTCGGCGGTCCGGCGGATGGTCTGCACGAGGTCCGACGTCAGGTCGGCCTGCAGCACGTCGATGAACGCGAGCCCGAGTGGTGCCAGGCCCTCCGCCACTGCGGTGTACGTCGCGAGGACGTCGGCGTCGTCCTCTTCGAGCACGCCCTGGATGTTGTGCTGCGGCGAGAGACGGATGCCGACACGGTCGGCGCCGATCGCCTCGGCGATGGCGGTGGTGACCTCGACGGCGAAGCGCGCGCGGTTCTCGGGGGAGCCGCCGTACTCGTCGGTGCGGGTGTTCGACACGGGGGAGAGGAACTCGTGCACGAGGTAGCCGTTCGCGCCGTGGACCTCGACGCCGTCGAGCCCGGCAGCGATCGCGTTGCGAGCGGCCTGCACGAAGCCCTGGACGGCCTCGCGGACCTCGTCCGTGGTCAGCTCGTGCGGGACGGGCATGTCCGCCTTGGTGCCGTCGGCGAGGTGCGTCTGACCGGGGGCGGCGATCGCGCTCGGGCCGACGATGCGCGGCGTCTCGGAGATCGACGTGTGCGAGACGCGGCCGCCGTGCATGAGCTGCATGACGATGGTGCCGCCCTCTGCGTGCACGGCGTCGGTCACGCGGCGCCAACCGGCGATCTGCTCGTCGGTCTCGATGCCGGGCTGGCCGGGGTAGGAGCGGCCCTCCTGGACGGGCCAGGTGCCCTCGGTGATGATCATCCCCATGCCCGCCCGCTGGCGGTAGTGCTCGACGAGCAGGTCGTTCGGGATGCCCTGGGCGCCGGCGCGGGTGCGCGTGAGCGGTGCCATGACGATCCGGTTGCGGAGGTGCAGTGCGCCGAAGTCGGCGGGTTCGAAGAGCTTCACGTGTCCGTTGAACCACGTGTTGCCGGCTGCAATTCCTCTTCGGGGCGGATCGTCAGCGACCGGGGCACACGACATCCTTGCGGCCACGGCGGACGAGGAGCATCCTGGGCGGCGTCCCGGCGTGACCGGGCGATCGATCGGGGACCGTCGTGCAGTACCTGATGACGTCCGGGGGGATCACGAACCCGAGCATCCGCGTTGCGCTCGAACGCTTGCTCGGCAAGCCGACCGCCGAGAGTCGAGCGCTGATCATCCCGACCGCGCAGTGGGGGCATCCGATGTGCGGGCCTGCGTCGGCGATGGACGGCGTCGTCGGCGCGACCAGGGGCGACGGCCCGTTCGGGGTCGGGTGGGCGTCCGTCGGGTTGCTGGAACTCACCGCCCTCCCGTCGATCGACCGCGACCGGTGGACGGCCTGGGTCCGGGATGCCGACGTGCTCCTCGTCGACGGGGGTGACGCGGCGTACCTGGCGCACTGGATGCGCGAGTCCGGTCTCGCGGAGGTGTTGCCGTCGCTGCCGGACACCGTGTGGGTCGGGATGAGTGCCGGGAGCATGGTCCTCACCCCGAGGATCGGGAACTGGTTCGTGGAGTGGTCCGGAGCGACGAACGACCGCACGCTCGGGCTCGTCGACTTCTCGGTCTTCCCGCACCTCGACGTCTTCCCGACGAACACGATGGAGCAGGCCGAGCGCTGGGCGGCCGAGGTCGGCGGACCCGCCTACGTGATGGACGACCAGACCGCGGTCGTGGTCGACGGCGATCGGGTCGAGGTGGTGTCCGAGGGGCGCTGGGCACGGCTCGGCTGATCAGCGGGGCGACGAGCGACTCCGCCGCGCCATCCGGGAGTCCTCGTCAGCGGCCGGGGCACACGAGCGTCGACGAACGGACCTGTCCTTCGGGCCGGATGACCTGGTGCAGCGACAGCGGCTGGCCGCAGATGGGGCAGGGGCGGTCGACCGTCCGGTCGTCGACGCCCTCGGGGTGCCCGGCACCGATCTGCGACGGGCCCATCTTCTCGATGAGCGTGGTGTTCCACTTCTCGTACCAGCGGCCGAAGCGACCCATCACCGGTTCCTTTCGTTAGTGCACGAATCAGTCTGCCACGAATGATCTGGCGCGGCCAGGGTCAGACCCCGTCGACCCGCTCGAGGAGTTCGGTCAGGTCGTCCTTGAGTGCCTCGAGGCGGGCGAGTGGCCAGCCCAGTCGATCGGCAACTGCGAGCGGGACGGCCTCGGCGCGGTCCCGAAGGGCGCGGCCGGCCGTGGTCAGCGAGACCTCGAGCTGGCGTTCGTCGGCGGTGCTCCGCGCGCGCTTGACGTAGCCGGACGCCTCGAGTCGCTTGAGGAGCGGGCTGAGCGTCGCCGAATCGAGCCGGAGCTCGCGGGCGATCTCCCGCACCGACCGCGGGTCGCGTTCCCACAGCGCCAGCATCACGAGGTACTGCGGGTGCGTGAGTCCCATCGGCTCGAGCAGGTCGCGGTAGAGCCCGATCACGCTCCGGCTCGTCGCCGCGAGGGCGAAGCAGAGCTGCCGGTCGAGGGCGAGCGGGTCGACGTCGGTCTCGGTCATGTCGACACCCTACGCTTCGTGCACGAACGGACCGACTTCCGCGACGCGCTTTCCCGTGTCGGCCGTGCACGTTCTTTCCCACAGCGTGCGTGATGGTTGGTGAGATCGGGCGTCCTCACCCGGAACGTACGCCCAGGCACGCCCGTTTCCGCCAGGCACGCTCGTTTCCGCCCGGCACGCCCGTTCCCGGTAGCCACACCCGTTCCTGCCAGGGACGCCTCACCCCGCCGAGCAGCGCCAGCGGCGGCGGGCCACGCACTGGAGGCGCGGTGCCGGTCTCGGGGACCGGCACCGCGCCTCCAGGCGGTTGCGTCGGGCGCGGAGCGCCCCGCGGGCTACGCGCGGTGCGTCGGCGTGTGGCCCTCGTGCGGGTTCGCGTCCGGCTCCGCCGCTGCGGCGTGGGCGCCGTGGTGTGCCGCGCCACGTCCGCTGTCGGCGGGGGAGCGGCCGTCGGACGGCTGCTCGCCGTGGCCGCCGCTCGGGTGTGCTCGCTCGAGCTTCGCGCCCTCGACGTCCACGTCCGGCAGGATGCGGTCGAGCCACTTCGGGATCCACCAGGCGCTGCGTCCGAGCAGGTGCATGACCGCCGGGATGAGCAGCATCCGCACGACGAAGGCGTCGAGCAGCACACCGAAGGCGAGCCCGAAGCCGATCGGCTTGATGGTCGACGAGTCCGAGAAGATGAAGCCCGCGAACACCGAGATCATGATGATCGCCGCCGCCGTGACCACGGCCCGGCCGGCGTGCAGGCCCCGCTGGACCGCGACCTTCGCCGACGCGCCGTGGGCGTACGCCTCACGCATGCCCGACACGAGGAACAGCTGGTAGTCCATCGCGAGCCCGAACAGGATGCCGATCTCGATGATGGGCAGGAAGCTCAGGATCGGCGCCGGGTCGTGCACGCCGAACACCGAGCCGAGCCACCCGAACTGGTAGATCGCGGTCAGACCACCGAACGACGCGAGGACGGACAGGATGAACCCGGCGGTCGCGGTGATCGGCACGAGGAACGACCGGAACACGACGATCAGGATGATGAGCGAGAGCCCGACGACGACCGCGAGGTAGAGCGGCAGCACGTTCGAGAAGCTTCTCGGACACGTCGATGTTCGCGGACGCGTTGCCCGCGACGCCGAGCGATGCCCTCCCGTCGTCGACGCGCACCTGCTGCGAGCGGAGGTCCTTGACGAGCGTCTTGGTCGAGATGCTGTCCGGGCCGCCGGCGGGCTTCACCTGGAAGGCGATGATGTCCCGGTCCTTCGACGCGCCGATCGGGAGCACGGCCTTGACGTCGTCGTTCTTCGCGATCGCCTCGCCGATCGTGACCTCCGTTGCCGTGACGTCGTCCTTGCTGATCGCCTTCGGCAGGTTCGCGACGACGAGCAGCGGGCCGTTCTGTCCGGCGCCGAACTGGTCCGAGAGCGTCTTGTAGGCCAGGTACTGCGACGACTCGACGTCCTCGGACGCACCGGTGGGCAGGCCGAGTCGCATCTGCGTCGCGGGGAGTGCGATGGTACCGAGCACGGCGACCCCGGCGACGAGGGTGATCACCGCGCGCCAGGTCGACATCGGCTTGTTCGGCACCCGGATCGAGTCCGTGTTGCCGATGCGCTCGCGCTCCTTCCGCCGCAGGATGCGCATCCCGAGCAGCGAGAGCAGCGCGGGGGTGAACGACGTCGCGATGAGGATCGCGAACAGGACGGCGACGGCGCCGACGGTGCCCATGAGGCCGAGGAACGGGATGCCGGTGATGTTCAGGGCGAGCAGGGCGACGATGACCGTGGTGCCGGCGAAGACGACCGCGTTGCCGGAGGTGCCGTTCGCGAGGCCGATCGACTCGTGCACGCCCATGCCGGCTTTCAGCTGCGTGCGGTGCCGGTTGAGGATGAAGAGGGAGTAGTCGATGCCGACCGCCAGGCCCAGCATCACCCCCAGCACCGGCGTGACCGAGATGAACTCGACGAGGCTCGAGAACGACAGGGCCGCGAGGGACGCGACGCCGACGCCGAGCACCGCGGAGACGAGCGGGATCGCGGCACCGATGACCGTGCGGAGCATGAGGAACAGCACGATCGCCGCGATGATCACGCCGATGATCTCGCCCGGTCCGAGGATCGACGGCACGCCCTGCGCGATGTCGTTCGACACGTACACGTCGACGCCGCTGATCGTCGCTGCGTCGGCCTTGTCCGAGATGGCCTGCTTCGTGCTCTGCGGCACCTCGTAGGTCGACTTCGTGAACTGCACCGTGCCGATCGCGGCGGAGTCGTTCGAGGAGACGAAGCGGATGTCCTTCGACAGGTCGAGGAGCTTCGACCCCTGCTCGAGCTCCTTCTCGCTGTCGTCCAGCTTCTGCTCGTTCTCGTCGAGCTTCTTCGTGTTCTCGTCGATCTGCTGCTGGGCTGCGGTGATCTGCTGCTGACCCGCGGTGATCTGCTGCTGCTGCGCGTCGATCTGCGCCTGGGCCTGCTGCAACTGCGCCTGCGCGGCCGCGGAAGCGGCGGCTCCGGCGGCCTGGGCCTGCGCCTTCTGTGCGTCGAGCTGCTGCTGCGCCTGCTCGATCTTCGTCTTGCCCGACTCGAGCTGTGCCTTCTGCGCGTCGAGCTGGTCCTGGCCGTCCTCGATCTGCTTCCGGCCGTCCGAGATCTTCTCCCGGCCGTCGCTGATCTGCTCGCGACCGTCGACGATCTTCTGTCGCTGGTCGTCGAGCTGCTGCTGCGTCGTGAAGCCGTCGGTGACGTCCTTGACGCCGTCCTCGCTCTTCAGCCCGTCGAGGAAGTCCTTGACCTCGGTCTTCTGGTCATCCGTGAACGCCTTGCCGTCCGTGGTCCGGAAGACGAGCGTGCCGGTGCCGCCGTTCGCCGACGGGAACTTGTCGGCGAGCTCGTCCTGCACCTGGCTGGTCTTGGTGTTCGGGATCGAGATCGAGGACGAGATCGACCCGGCGAACAGGCTGTAGGTCAGCCCGGCGATGCCCAGGATCACGATCCACGCGATGATCACGAGCCAGTGCCTGCGGGCGGAGAACCGCCCGAGTCGGTAGAGGAGACCGGCCATGCGGTGAACCCCGTTCCTTTCGTAGTGCGTGCTGTGCGGTGACGGGGTGCGCCGGTGGACCCCTGGGGACGACGGTCAGTCGATGGGCATGTAGCCGCTGCGGACGCTGTGCACGAGTCGGCTCAGCAGCGCGTCCCACGCGTCGAGGGACGCGCGGTCGAGCGAGGGGCCCGAGTGCGCGAGCCAGTGGTCCGCGATCACGACGATGCCGCTCATGAGCGACTCGACGAGCAGTGCCGCGTCGAGCTCGTCCGCAGCCGGGTGACGGCGGGTGACCTCGTCGCGGAGCCGTTCCGTGACCCGGGAGAACGCGGTCTGCGTGAGCACCGCGGCCTTCGGGTCGGACTTGCCGGGTTCGCCGAGGATCCGGTACATGCTCGCGATGGCGGGGGCGAGGTCGGCGCCACGGGCGGCCGACTCGAGTTCGTCGAACATCGATGATCGCGTTCCGTCGCCGACCGGGGTCCGCGCCATGTCGGCGAGGAAGCGGTCGATGATCACCGACAGCTCCTCTTCGCAGACCGTGAGCAGGACCTCGTCGAGCGACGCGAAGTGGTTGAACACCGTCCGGCGGGCGACGTCGGCCCGCGCCGCGAGGTCGTCGACGCCGAACTCACGGCCGCCACGCTCCGCGATGAGGTCGCGCGCGGCCTGCAGGATCGCAGCACGGTGCTTCGCCTTGAGGGCGGCGCGGCGGTCGGGTGCGAGGGTCACTCTGTAGACACTAGGTGCATCGATGCACTCAGTGCATCGACTCCGAGCGCTTGCTCAGATTCGTCCCCCGGGCCGTGTCGGACGCTCAGCGACCGGAAGGCGGACGGGAGGCCCGTGGCGGCGCCGTCACGGGCCTCCCGTCCGTAGATTGGTCACCATGCACCCGCTGTCGGCCGCCATCGATCGCTCGGAGACGCCGTGACGATCCTGCTCGTGAGCGGCGCACCCGGGAGCGGGAAGACGACGCTCGCGTCGGCGCTCGCCGCGCAGCTCGGTTGGCCGCAGGTGCACCGTGACGAGCTCTACGCGGGGATCTCGGCGGCCGGTGACGTCGACCGTGAGCAGGTCGTGCCGCGCGGTGTCGCGGCGTTCTGGAGCGTGACCGCGGCCTACGCCCGGGCGGGGAGCAGTGTCATCGCGGAGGCGACGCTGTACCGCGGCCAGTCCGAGGCGGAGGTCCGCGATGTCCTCGGCGGTCCGTGGCCGGTACGGAACGTGCACTGCACGACGCCGCGGTGGCACGAGCGGTTCGTCGCCCGGGGTCACGAGGCGCGGTTGAACGACCGCGCGCTCGCGAACGCGCCGGCGACCGTGCCGGCGCTCGACCTCGACTGCCCACTGCTCGAGGTCGACACGACGAACGGGTACCAGCCGGGGCTCGACGCCCTGGTGCGCTGGGCGACCGTTCCGTCCGGCTAGCGTTCGTGCATGCAGCTCAGACAGACGACCTGGGTCCGGTGGACGCAGTGGCCGCTCGCGGTCGCGGCGCTGGCGTTCCTCGCCGCGTACGCGATCGAGGTGCTCGCCGATCCCGCGGGCGCGGCGCGGGTCTCGTGCGAGACGATCGTCAACGTCAGCTGGGCGATGTTCATCGTCGACTACGTGGTGATGCTCGCGACGGCGGAGCGGCGAGGCCGGTGGTTCGTGACGCACCTGCTCGACCTCGCCGTGATCGTCCTGCCCTTCCTCCGACCGTTGCGGCTCCTGCGGCTCGTCCAGCTGTTCCGGGTGCTCCAGCACACGACGGGGACGGCGGTCCGTGGGCGGGTGACCGTGTACGTGGTCGCGACCACGGCCCTGCTCGTGTTCGTCTCCGCCTTGGCGGTGTTCGACGTCGAACACCGTGCCCCCGGAGCGAGCATCGTCTCGTTCGGTGACGCACTGTGGTGGTCGGTCGTGACGATCACGACCGTCGGCTACGGCGACCTCACACCGGTCACGGTCGAGGGCCGTCTCATCGCCACCGGCGTGATGATCAGCGGGATCGCCCTCCTCGGTGTGGTCACGGCGACGATCGCGAGCTGGATCATCGACCAGGTCGGTCGTCGCAATGAAGAGGCGCAGACCGCGACCCGACGTGAACTCCGCGAGCTCACCGAAGAGATCCGCGCACTCCGCGACGAGCTCGTGCGCGGAGGTGGCGCGGGAACCGGTGTTCAGGCGGGCTCGTCGTCCCACGGGACCGGGGTGGTCGTGCCGGACGCCCAGTCGCGCCGCAGCACGCCGTAGGCGACCGACGCGAGCGCCTCGCCGCCGGGGACCGGCCAGCCCTCGCGGTAGTGCGCCTCCTTCACCCATCCCGCGCGGAGGAACACCCGACGCATCGCCGTGTTGTCCTCGCGGGTCTGCCCCTCGAACCGGGTGACCTCGGGCAGCGTCCGGAACACGTGGTCGGTCGCCGCGCGCAACGCCCCCACGCCGAGGCCCTTGCCGCGGTGCTCGCCGGCGATCCGGAGGTCGAAGAGCGGCACCGGGTCCTCGAGGTCCTCCAGCCGGAACACGCCGACGCGGCCGTGCTCGTCGGAGTCGATCCAGAAGGAGTCGTGTTCGTCGTCGCGCCAGGCGCCGACGTCGATCCCACGCTCGGCGTCGGCGCGGTCGATCCGGCGGCGGACGTGGAAGGGGAACTCCTCGGCCGTGAGGAAGGCGACGAGGGCCTCCCGGTCGGCGCCGGTGGGGTCGAGACGGGTGAGCCGGACGGTCATGCGGGTCACGCTACCGGTGCTCGGTTTCCCGCAGTGCGGTGCGGGATGCCGCCGTCCACCCCGGGAACGGAGGCGCCGATTCGTTCCGTGGGCGAACCTGATGGCGACAGGGCACTACGGGAGCAGATCGTGACACGGCAACGCACCTCGCAACGGCGCGAGCGGACCACCTCGAGGCGCGGGGCACTCTTCCGGGGCGCCACCGTGCTGGGCGTCGCCGGGGTCACCGGCGCCGTGATGCTGGCGTTCCTCACGCCGGCGCAGGGCAGCGAGCTCGTCCCGAGCCTGTCGCCGTCGCCGAGCAGTTCGACGTCCACGGGTCACGCGGGCGCTGCGGCCACCCGCGGAACGACCGACACGGGGGAACCCACCGGCGCCGCGGCGTCCGAGACCCCGTCCCGCTCGACCCAGGAGGGCACCCTGCAACCGCGCATCCCCACCGCGACCCCGACCGCGACCGCCACCCCGACCGTGCCGGACCCCGTGCTCGGCCCGCAGGCGGCGTTCTTCGAGGACTTCACCACCCCGGCAGCGAGCGGCGGGCAGTTCGCGACGACCTACGCGAACGCCTGGCAGGCGTACGACGAGGGCACGAGCGACAAGTACTACTCGGGCGCCTTGATCAGCGCGCACGACGGTGTCATGGACGTCGCGATGAACGGTACCCAGGGCGCGGCCGGGGTCTTCGGCCCGCCGGCGACGGCGTGGGCGCAGACCGGCGGTACGTTCAGCATCCGCATGAAGGTCGAGGGCGGTCGGGGCAACGGCACGGCGGTCATGCTCTGGCCGACGTCGAACGACGCGTCGGAGGGGGAGCTCGACTACCCCGAGGGCGGGTTCTCCGGCAAGCCGGACGTGTTCCACCACTCGATGGTGCCGGGTCACGCCGACAAGGCCTACCGCATCCTGACCGACGCGTCGTGGAAGGACTGGCACACGTACACGACGGTCTGGGTGCCGGGGAAGTCGGTCAGCTACTTCCTCGACGGGGTGCTGCTCGAGACGGTGACGGAGTCGGTGCCGACCACTCCGCACCGGTACACGTTCCAGATCGGCAACACCGGCAAGCCCGGGCACGTGCTCATCGACTGGGTGTCGATCCAGCCCTGAGCCATCCGGTCGTGCAGGCTGGGCGTCGTGCGTGGATCTCGGTGGACGGCCCTCCTCGTCGGTGTCGTCCTCGGTGCCGTCCTCGTGGGCTGCTCGGGTCCGGACGCACCGGGCGGAGGGGCGTCGCGAACGGCCGACGCGACACCAGCCCCGCAGCCGAGCACGCTGGCCGCCTCGCCGACGGTCTCCGCGGACTCGGCGAACGCGGACTCCGCGTTCGCCGCGCTCGAACGGGATGCCGACGCCCGGGTCGGCGTCGTCGCCGTGGACACGGAGTCCGGGACGACGCTCGCGTACCGCGGCGGCGACCGCTTCCCGTTCGCGTCGACGAACAAGGTGTTCATCGCCGCGGCGGTCCTCGCCCGCTCGTCGGCGTCCGACCTCGACACGAAGGTCCACTACGACCGCGGCGACCTGCTCGCGTACGCCCCGGTGACGTCGCGGCACGTCGACAGCGGGATGACGGTCCTGCAGCTCGTCGACGCGGCCGTCAGCGTGAGCGACAACACCGCGGCGAACCTCCTCGTGGAGCGGTTCGGCGGACCGGACGCCGTCGAGGCCTGGCTGCGGGGCATCGGCGACCGTACGACCCGGGTCGACCGGCTCGAGCCCGACCTCAACGCAGCGACCCCCGGTGACGACCGCGACACGAGCACGCCTGAGCAGTTCGCCGCCGACCTGCGCGCCGTGCTCCTCGGGGACGTCCTCGACGCGGACGACCGCCGGGTGCTCCTGCGCGCGATGCAGGCGACGACGACGGGGGACGGGACGATCCGCGCGGGGGTGCCGACCGGGTGGCGGGTCGCCGACAAGACCGGAACGGGGGCGTACGGCGTGCGGAACGACATCGGCGTCGTGACGCCTCCGGGACGGCGGCCGATCGTGCTCGTCGTGATGACCCGGACCGACCGCGCGGATGCGGAGCCCTCGGACGCCCTCGTCGCCGCGGCCACCCGGACCGCGGTCGGCGCACTCCGCCGCTGACGCCGAGCCGACGGCGCGACGGCAGGAGACGACAGAGCGACGGCAGGACACGACGGCGCGCCGGCAGGACACGACTGCGCGACGTCGCGCCCGGGCCCTCCGCGACGACGCCTGCTGCTCAGCGGGGCAGCGCGTGTGCCCAGCGTGCCACGGCGTCGTAGGCCCGCTCGCGCACGGCCGGCTCGGACAGCACCACGTCGTGCAGCGCCCCCTGCAGGCGTCGCACGGTCACCTCGTCACCGAGCGACAGCGCCCGGTGCGCCACGACGTCGACGTTGAGCGCCACGTCGGCGTGCGCCATGCCCTCGTCCCAGCGCGGCTGCAGCATGCTCTTGTCGCTGAGGAGCACGAGCACCGGCACCGTGATCCCGAGCCCCGCCTCGACGCGCGCCTGCCCGTCGAACACCGCCGACAGCCACCCCGGGTGCAGCGGGAAGCCCCGCTCCGGTCGCCACCGCTGGTCGTAGGTCCACGACCCTTCTCCGCTGGCGGACACGGTGCGCGTGTAGAAGCCCGGGTCGACGGCCGGCATCGGGGCGAGCGGGTTCCGCCGCGCCCCGAGCTTGAGCACCGGCGCCACGAGCGCCCGTCCGATCGCTGCGCCCTGGAACTCCAACCACGGGCTGTTCAGCACGAGCCCGTCGACGAGTTCGGGGTGGCGGGCCGCCCACAGCGAGAGCGTCAACCCGCCGGTCGAGTGCCCCATCGGGACGAGACGTCGGCGTGGTCCGCCCCGGTGTTCGGTCGAGATCGCGTCGAGTGCGGCGGCGATGTCCTCGTCGTAGGTCGCGAGGTCGCCGACGTCACCCGGCGTCTGGTGTGGTCGGAGGCTCCGGCCGTACTTGCGGAGGTCGAGCGCGTGGAACCGGGCGCCGAGCCGCTCGAGGCGCTCGGCGAGCTCCACCTGGAAGAAGTAGTCGGACCACCCGTGCACGTAGAGGACGTCCACACCGTGCAGCGGCCCTCGGGGCTGCAGGAGCGTGTCGGTCGGACTGTGGCGCCGTCGGACGAGCGTGGCGACGACCGGTCCCTCGCGGTCCTCGCCGAGCGGCAGTTCGAGCCGCTCGAACGGTGCCCCCAGGACGTCCTCGCGCCACCCGTTCCCCGCCATCCGTCGAGGCTACTCGTGCGGTGGGGGCGCACCGCGCCCGACCCCGCTCCGGTGCGGCTGCGACGGTCGTTGCCGGAACGTGACCAGAGGACGGCCGGGAGGCCCGTGGCGGCGCCGCCACGGGCCTCCCGGCCGTCAGCGGGTAACGATCCGTACCGACTCGGCGCTCTCCCAGTCCACGTGCCGGGGTTCCCCCGGGAGATCCCGGGGACCGTCCGGTTCCGACCGGCACGGTCCGACACGGAACGCACCGATCCGCGGTGCACGAGGGGGACACATGGGGTTCGGACGAGCGATGGCGGCCGTGAGCGGCTTCGTCGGCGGGAGTGTGCTGGCCGGTCTGGTGATCGGGGTCGGTGTGACACCGGCCGTCGCGCTGGTGGGCTTCGGGACCTCGTCGGCGATCGACGCGTTCTCCTCGCTCCCGGAGTACATCGAGGTCGGCGAACTGCCGAGCCGCAACGAGGTGTGGGCGTACCGGGGCGGGAAGCCCGTGCACCTGGCGGACGTGTTCGACCGGAACCGCGAGCAACTGCCGTACGACCGGATCAGCGAGACTCTGAAGCACGCCGCGGTCGACGGCGAGGACAAGCGCTTCTGGGACCACGGCGGCGTCGACGCGACCTCGCTCGTCCGCAGCGTCGTGAGCGTCGCGGCGAAGCAGGGGAAGGGCGGGTCCGGCGGATCGACGCTCACGATGCAGCTCGTCCGGAACATCAAGATCGAGCAGGCCTCGCAGCTGCCCGCGGCCGAGGCGCGGAGAGCGGTCGCGGAGGCGACGGCCCGGACCCCGCAGCGGAAGCTCGAGGAGATCAAGCTCGCGATCGGTTTGGCGAAGCGCTACTCCAAGCAGGAGATCCTCACGGCGTACCTGAACATCGCGTACTTCGGCGACCAGACCTACGGTGTGCAGGCCGCCGCGCAGCGCTACTACGGCAAGGACGCCACGGACCTCAGCCCGGCCGAGGCTGCGTCACTCGTGGCGATCGTGCAGTGGCCGGAGCGCCGAGACCTCTCGACGCCGACCCACCACCGGGACAACCAGGCCCGGCGCGACGTCATCCTCCGCGCGATGCACGAGCAGGGGCACCTGTCAGCCCGGGACCTGCGCGCCGCACTCGCGTCGAAGCCGGCGGCGTACGTCCACCTGACGGCACCGCAGCAGGGGTGCGCGTCGGTCGTCGAGGGCGCCGAGTACTTCTGCGAACACGCCGTGCAGGTCGCCCGGTCGCTGCCGCAGCTCGGTGCGACGCAGGCGGCACGCGACGACGCCTGGCGAACGGGCGGGTACCGGGTCCAGACGACGCTCGACCTCGACCGGAACGGCCAGCAGAAGGCACTGCTCGACCGCTACGACCCGGCCGCCGAA
Source organism: Curtobacterium phoenicis (assembly GCF_047238015.1). Lineage (NCBI taxonomy): Bacteria > Bacillati > Actinomycetota > Actinomycetes > Micrococcales > Microbacteriaceae > Curtobacterium > Curtobacterium phoenicis. The sequence goes on along the minus strand of NZ_JBDFLZ010000002.1, from coordinate 3,158,786 downwards.
CCGGCGCTGGCGCTCGGCGCGACGTTCGACTCCGTCGAGGCCCCGACCGGACGCGTCCTGACGATGGCGCAGAACACGTCGTACGACCGGTCAGCGGCGGCGACCCGCGGGTCGAGCTCGCTGAACTACGCCGTGGACGAGGCATCCGGCGACTCGACGGGGTTCCAGCCCGGCTCGACGTACAAGGTGTTCACGCTGCTCGCCTGGCTCGAGGCCGGACGGAGCCCGGACACGGTGGTCGACGGCACCCGGCACGAGCAGCGGACGTGGACGCAGTGTGGGCAGACGATCGACGCGCCGTGGAACCCGCGGAACGACTCTCCGGGCCAGACGGGCCCGTACTCGGTGCGCGCGGCGACGGCGCAGTCCGTGAACGGCGCGTACGTGTCGATGGCGGCGCAGCTCGACCTGTGCGACATCCGGGACGTCGCGGAGCGGCTCGGGGTCCACCTCGCGTCGGGCGGGCGGGTCGGCGCGAACCCGGCTGCGATCCTCGGCACCGAGAACATCGCACCGCTGACCATGGCGTCGGCGTACACGGCGGTCGCGAACGGCGGCGTCCGCTGCGACCCGATCGTGGTGGACGAGGTCGTCGACCGCACGGGGAAGGACCTCGGTGGACAACCGGAGACCTGCCGACAGGTGCTCTCGCCCGCCGTCGCGGCCACCGCGTTCGAGGTCATGCAGGGCGCGTTCCACGGCGGCACGGCGACGGGCGGGCAGACCGCCGACGGCATGACGCTGTTCGGCAAGACGGGCACGACGGACGTCGCGGACCAGGTGTGGCTCGTCGGCGGCACCTCGCGCGTGGTCACGGCGTACTGGCAGGGCAACACCGACGGCGGGAAGACGAACCTGCGGTACGTCGGCAACGGCCAGGGCGGGACGTACGCGGGTGCGCGGGCTTCGGTGTGGAAGCAGGCGCAGGAGGCGGTGAACGCCGCGTACCCCGCGGGGTGAGCGCCGGTCGCCGTCGCCTGCTACTGGTCGAGCCGCTCGCTGGCCGTGATCCAACCGGCCAACTGCCGCATCGCGACCGCCTGCGAGGCGTAGTCGAGCACCGGCGACGTCCACGGGTGCACCTGCCCCGCGACGAGTGCCGGCTGGTCGGCGAAGGTGGGCTGCTCCACGAGGTCGTCCACCTGGTAGCCCTGGTCCGACAGGAGCAGCACGTCGCCCCGCACCTTGGCGGCGTTCGGCCACGAGTACACCCCCCAGGCGTAGCCCGTCGGTCCGGGCACGGTCAGGTCGGCACCGTGTGCAGCCCAGAGCTGCAACGCGGGGACGTCGGCGGGCCGGGCGACGTAGACGCCGTCGTGGTCGGCGTACAGCGCGGTCAGCCGGACGTCGTGGTCCCGGGTCGCTGCCTCCAGCGTCTTCGCGGCGTCGTCGAACTCGGTCTCCGCAGCGTCGACGACGGACTGTTCCGCGCCGAGTGACCGCGCGAGGTCGGTCACGTCCCGGACGACGTCGGCGCCGTCGCCGCCCCATCGGACCTCGGCGACGGGCGCGATCTTCGTCAGTGCTCTCAGTTGCCCGGCGTCGGCGATGCCCGTCCCGACGTGTCCGCTCGGGAGGGTGCCGGACGCGTCGACCGGCGCGATGGTGGTCACGATGAGGTCGGGCTCGAGTGCAGCCACCCGGGCGACCTCGATGTCGTCCGATCCGTCGCCGGTGCCCTCGGTGGTGCTCGCCGATCCGACGTCCGTGATGCCGTCGGTGTCGAGCCCGTCCCACCGGGTGTCCTCGGCGAGCGGCAAGCGGCCGAACGTGCCGACGGGGTGCAGCCCGTAGCGGACCATCGAGATCGCGACGTCGTCGAGGGCGACCACCCGCTCGGGACGCCGGTCGAGCCGGATCGTCGTCCCGGTGGCGTCCTGGTAGGACCAGCCGGTGGCCTTCGCGCCGCCGCCCCCACCACCGCCGTCCGGGGCGGTGTCCGTGCCGGACGTCCCACTGCAGCCGGCGAGGGCCAGTGCGCACGCGACCACCGCGGCGAGCACGAGTGCGCGCAGGGGTCGGCGGGGGAGCGTCACGACGAGCAAGGCTAGCCCGCCGAGCGGTGACCGCGTGGTGCGGGTGCGTGCGTCGATGCGTTCGTCGCGGGGGCACGGCGCTCGCCGGCGCCGCGCGGTCCTTCCCACGACGCCCGCGATGGGGAGCGAGATCGGGCGTACCTGGTCGGACGGATCGACCCGCTACGCCCGGATCGACCCGCTACGCCCGGATCGACCCGCTACGCCCGGATCGACCCGCTACGCCCGGATAGACCGGGCTCGCGCCGCCCGGACGGACCAGCAGACGGACGGGAGGCGCGGTGCCAGCTGGCACCGCGCCTCCCGTCGGTCGTGTCGTCGCGTCAGCCCTTGAGACCGGACCCCGTCACGCCCTCCACGATCTGCCGCTGGAAGATCAGGTAGAGGATGATCAGCGGCAGCGCCGCGAGGATCGCACCGGCCTGGATGTCGGCGTAGCGCTGACCGAAGCTGCCCTGGACCGTGGCGAGCCCGACCGGGATCGTCATGAGGTCCGGGTTGGACAGCACGAACAGCGGCAGCAGCAGGTTGTTCCAGACCCCGACGAACGTCAGGATCGCGACCGCGGCGATGACCGGACGCGACAGCGGCAGGATCACCGACCAGTAGATCTTCCACATGCCCGCGCCGTCGATGCGCGCGGCCTCCTCGAGCTCCCGGGGGATCCCGTCGAAGAACTGCTTGAAGATGAACACCGCGATCACGGCGGGCACCTGCGGGAAGATCACCGACCAGTAGGTGTTGAGCAGGCCGACCGCGTTGAGCTCCTGGAAGATCGGGATGATCAGGACCTGGGTCGGGATCATGATGCCCAGGATGATGAGGAGGAACGCGACGTTGCGTCCGCGGAACGCCAGGCGGGACAGGGCGAACGCGGCCATCGAGGCGAACAGCACCGTGAGGGCGGTCGTCACGAGACTCGTGATGCCGGACGCGAGGTACCAGTTCCAGATGTCGCCGGCCTGGAACAGTGCCGCGTAGGAGTGCAGCGTGGGGTTCCAGTTCGACAGGATCGCGTTCGCCCCGAGCGCCGCGACGCCGTTGTCGGACAGCGACGTCTTGAGCGCGAACAGGCTCGGGATGAGCCAGATGACGGCGAACACCCCGAGGATGACCCCGGCGACGATGTTGAAGCCCCTGCCGGAGACGCCGATCTTCGCGGCGTTCGCGGGAGCTGCGGCCGACACCCCGGAACGGAGCTTCGGCCGGGCGGTGGTGACGCTCTCGGTGGTGGTCACGTCAGGCACCGATCTCTCGCTTGGCGGCGGCGCGCTCGGCGACCTGCCGGATGACCGCGATCGCGACGATCACGATGAACAGGAGCACGGAGGCCGCCGATGCGGCACCGAGCCGGTTGTCGGTGAAGCCGACGCCCGTGATGAGCTGCAGGGAGACCTGGGTCGAGATGCCCGGGCCGCCGTTCGTCATCAGGTACACCTGGTCGAAGATCTTCAGGCTCGCGATGATCTGCAGCAGGATGACCAGCGTCGTGGTGCGCCCGAGCAGCGGCAGCGTGATCGACTTGATCTGCTGCCAGCTCGACGCACCGTCGACCGCCGCGGCCTCGTACAGCTCGCGGGGGATCTCCTGCAGGCCCGCCAGGTAGAGCACGAAGTTGAACCCGAGGGTCCACCAGACCGTGGCGATCGCGACGCCGATCATCGCGGTGTTCGGGCTCGCCAGCACACCGGCGCCCGGCGTGATGCCGAGGGCCTGCTGGACGGACGCGAACAGACCGGTCGCGGGCGTGAAGATGAAGACCCAGATCAGCGAGATCGTCGCCGACGGCAGGATGAACGGCAGGAAGAACGCCAGGCGGAAGAACCACTGGCCGCGGTTCATCCGGTTCGTCAGCACCGCGAACACGAACGCCAGGATGACCAGCGGCGGGGTCGTGTAGAGCGTGAACTGCAGGGTGTGCCAGAGCGACGACCAGAAGTCGGCGCGTCCGAGCATCTCCGCGTAGTTCGCGAACCCGGCGAAGCTGCCGAGCCCGGTGCGGACGGTCGAGGTGTTGAAGAAGCTCGAGACGATCATCCAGATCGTCGGGCCGAGCAGGAAGGCCAGGTAGAACAGGCCGAACGGGGCGAGGAACAGCCACCCGCTGCGGCCTTGGCCACGGGTGGTGCTGTTCACGCGCGTGCGGAGTCGCCGTGGGACGGTTGCGGCCTCCGTCGGGCGGGTCAGGACTGGTGCTGCGGTCACGTCGTCGTGCCTTTCGCGCGGGGCTTACAGCGGGCTGGGGGTGTTGAGGTACGTGCTGAGCTGGCTCTTGATCGCCGAGAGGGCCGCCGCGGGGCTCGAGGCGCCCTGCTGCACGAGGGCGAGCTGCGCCCCGACGGTGTTCTCGAACGTCGATCCGGAGCCGCCGTACCAGGCCGGGTCGTCGAAGACGGCGCTCTCGGCAGCGGACGCGTAGTCGGACTGCGGCTCGAGCTTCTTGTAGGCCGTGCTGTCGAACGTGGGCATGTAGGCCGGCACGTGCCCGCCCTCGGCCCAGGTCATGCTCTGCTGCAGCATCTGCTTGATGAAGAGCATGTGCGCCTTGCGCTGCTCCGGCGTCCGGTCCTTCCTCGGCAGGATGAACGTGTGCGAGTCGGCCTGGGTGGCCGGCTTGTCGAACAGCTGCGGGATCGGCGCCATGCCGAACTTCAGGCCCTTAATCGACTGCGCCGTGCTGATCTCCCACTCGCCCTGCATGAAGAACCCGGCCTTGCCGGTGAACATCAGCGTCTCGGCGGTGGCGTAGTCGAGGCCCTTGTTCAGCCAGCCGTTCTTCACCCACTTCTCGGTCATCGAGGTGACCTTCGTGTAGTTGTCCTCGTTGACCGTCAGCTTCGAGCCGCCGTCGCTGATGAACGGCGTCGATCCGTTGATCTGGTTGTACATGGTCCAGAAGAAGCGCCACGGGGTGGCGATCTCGCTGACGTTCGCCACGTTGAGCGCGACGCCGCCGGTGACCTTCGAGACGGCAGCGAGGGCCTTCTCGAACGCATCGAGCCCGGACAGGTCCTTGAGCTTGCCGTCGCTGTCGATCAGCCCGGCCTTCTGGCACACGTCAACGTTGTAAAAGAGGACGAACGGGTGCGTGTCGAGCGGGACGCAGATGTTCTTCCCGTCGGTCTTCTGCGCCGTCCAGGCCTTCTGGTTGAAGTCGCTGGCGCTCAGGCCGACGCTCGCCAGGTCGTCCGAGGTGATCGGATCGAGCAGGTCGCCGTCCCACAGTGGCTTCGCTCGGGTGAGGTGGGCGATCGCGACGTCCGGTGGCTTGTTCCCGACGGTGGCCAGTGTCACCTTCGAGTAGTACGGGTTGCCCCAGGCGAACGTCGTCGCCTGGATCGAGGACGGTCCGCCGTGCTGCTTGGCGTAGCCCGCCTCCATCTGCTGCATGCGGGCGCCGTCACCGCCGCCGAACAGGTTCCAGAAGACCAGCGTCTCCGGGTTGAGCGGGGCACCGGCGATACCCGCTGCGAGCGGACTCGAGCAGGCGGCGAGCGGCAGCACGGTGGCGGCCGCGGCACCTGCGGCGAGCAGGCTCCGCCGGGTGAAGGACCCTCCGCGCGGCTGCACGGGCGGGGTTGGTCGGATCGGCATGGCATCACTCCATCGGGACGGGCCGAGCGGAACAGGGTCGGTGTTCCGTACTGCTGCGGCGTCGCAGCCCCGGGGGTGAGGCTCCTTCGCTGCTCCGGTCGGGGCGACGTGCCGTGGGGGCATCATCGCTCCGTGAGCGCTCACATTAGCGCCGGACACGCCGGAGCACCACCCCTTTCGTCCCTGCCGTGAACCGGCTAGCGTTGTCGTCGGGTGAGCGCTCACTTTCGTGTCACCCCGCCGCACGCTGATCGAAGGAGATCCATGCCCCGCACACACCTCGTCCTCGACGCCGCGTTCACCGTGGGGCCGGTGCGCCGTCGCCTCTTCGGTGGCTTCGTCGAGCACCTCGGACGGCACGTCTACGACGGCATCCACGAGCCCGCGCACGAGACCGCCGACGAGCACGGCTTCCGCAAGGACGTGATCGAGCTCGTCAAGGAACTGAACGTGTCCGCGATCCGCTACCCGGGCGGCAACTTCGTCTCGGGCTACAAGTGGGAGGACGGGGTCGGCCCGGCCGAGCAGCGTCCGCGCCGGCTCGACCTCGCGTGGCACTCCACCGAGACGAACCAGGTCGGGCTGCACGAGTTCCAGCACTGGCTCGACCAGGTCGACTCCGAGCTCATGCTCGCGGTGAACCTCGGCACGCGTGGCACGCAGGAGGCCATCGAACTCCTCGAGTACGCGAACATCGACGCCGGCACCGCCCTCAGCGAGTACCGCCGCTCGAACGGTCGGCAGGAGCCCTTCGCCATCAAGATGTGGTGCCTCGGCAACGAGATGGACGGCCCGTGGCAGCTCGGTCACAAGAACGCCGACGACTACGGCAAGCTCGCGGCGATGACCGCGAAGGCCATGCGGCAGATCCAGCCCGACCTCGAGCTCGTCGCGTGCGGGTCCTCCGGAGCGTCGATGCCGACGTTCGGCGAGTGGGAGCGCACCGTCCTCGAGCACGCCTACGACGACGTCGACTACATCTCGGCCCACGCCTACTACGAGGAGGACGGCGACATGGCGTCGTTCCTCGCGTCCGGCGTGAACATGGACCACTTCATCGACACGGTGACGACGGCGGCCGACCACGTCAAGGCGCACAAGAAGTCGGACAAGCGCATCGACATCTCGTTCGACGAGTGGAACGTCTGGTCGATCAGCAAGTGGAACGAGCAGCAGAAGACCTTCGAGCTGCAGGACTGGCCCGTCGCGCCGCGCCTGCTCGAGGACATCTACACGGTCGCGGACGCCGTCGTCGTGGGTGGTCTGCTCATCTCCCTGCTGCGCCACGCCGACCGCGTGGCCTCGGCGTCGCTCGCGCAGCTGGTGAACGTGATCGGCCCGATCATGACCGAGCCGGGTGGACCCGCCTGGCGTCAGACGACGTTCTTCCCGTTCTCGCTGACCTCGAAGCTCGCGAACGGCACGTCGCTGCAGGTCAAGGCCTCGGGCGACACCGTCGACGGTGGGAAGTACGGCGAGGTCCCGGTCGTGGACTCCGCCGCGACGGTCGAGGACGGCACGGCCGCGGTGTTCCTCGTGAACCGGCACCAGACCGAGTCGACGACCGTCACGATCGACCTCGCCGGCATCGGCGTCGACGGCGAGGTCCGCGCCGAGGGCATCTGGGAGGACGACGTCCACCTCGTCAACGACCTGTCGGACACCGAGCGCGTCGGCCTCCGCACCAACGAGACCGTCCGCCGTGAGGGCGACACGATCACGATCGAGCTGCCGCCCGTCTCCTGGACGGCCGTCTCGATCGGCTGATGACGCCTCGGCGCGCGCCACGGCGAGCGTCGAGTGAGCACAGCGGGTGCCGGGTCGCGACAGCGGCCCGGCACCCGCTGCCGTGTGCGGCGCGCTGCGCGCAGTCGGCCCGGAGGCGCGGTTCGCGCCCGGTGGGTCCGCCGCGGTCACCGGACCACGCGGGGCGACGAGGGTGCCCGACACGTGTCGGCGGGATACGGTTGGGAGCGTCGTCCGTCACCGGGGCGACCGCGCCGTCGACAGGAGTGGGATGACGCAGGCACCACCTCGGCGGACCGTCCGGTCCACCGACACCGGACCGATCGTGCTGTCCGGACTCCGGGCTGCGTGGGAACCGCTCGCGAAGCAGGCCCTGGTCGCGGCCCTGATCGTCGGCGCTGCCGCCGCCAGTTCCCTGTTCCCCGCGTGGCTGACGGTGTCGGACGCACGGGCGATGTGGACCGGTGCGGGACTCGCGGTCGTGCTGCTCGGCGTCGCGGCGGTCATGGCCCGGTCGACCCGGATCGCCCGCGTCGAGATCGTGGTGCCCCTGCTCGACTTCGTGGCGATCGGCCTCCTGCGCTTCGGCACGGGCGAGACCCGCTCGGTGTTCCTCGCGATCCTCGTGCTGCCCGTCGTGTGGATCGCCGCCGGGCACGGTCGCTGGCGGGTGCTCGTCCCCGTGCTCGGCACCTTCGTGACCATCCTCCTGCCGCTCGTCCTCGCGCCCGGACGGGTGTTCCCGGGGAGCGAGGTGGTCCGGCTCCTGATCGCGGCGGTCGTCTACGCGGCGGCCGCTGCCGTGGTGAACGAGCTCTCCCGACGATCCCTCGCGCAGCTCACCGTCGCCCAGCGTTCACGCCGCGTCGCCGAGGCCGAGGTCACCCAGGCCGCCATCGTGCAGCGCTCCCTGCAACCCGTCGACGGCAACGGACTCCCGTCGGCGATCCGCGTCGCGGGCACCTGCGTCCCGGCCCGGACCGTCGGCGGCGACTTCTACGACTGGTACCCGACCCCGGACGGCGGCATGGGGTTCACGCTCGGCGACGTCATGGGGAAGGGCGTCGGCGCCGGCATGATCGCCGCGGCGGTCCGTGCCGTCATCCGGAGCAGCCTCGAGGAGCCGGACCCCGCGCTCGCGTTCCGGTGGACCTCCGCCGGGCTCAGCACGGGCTCGGTCGACATGGTGAGCGCGCAGTTCACGACGTGCTTCCACGGCCGCATCAGCCTCGATGGGACCCTGCGATGGGTCGACGCCGGTCACGGGCTGACCCTGGTCCGTCGGGCGGCAGGCGGCAGCGAGTTCCTCCGCTCCGGACACCTGCCGCTCGGGGTCGGTTCGGGCTGGACGAGCGTCGAGACGGACCTCCAGCCGGGGGACAGTGTCGTGAGCGTCAGCGACGGCGTGCTCGACCTGTTCGGCGGCGACCTCGCCTCGCTCGACCGCTGGCAGGCGTTCGTCGATGCCCGCGACGACATCGACGGTCTCGTCGCCGACGTCGCGGCGCTCGCCGAGCGCGGCGACCGCGCCGACGACGTGACGATCATCGCCGTGACGTGGGGCGGCTCCCACCCGGCGTGACCACCCCGTGGCCCGCGCGTCCTGACCGAGCCGCGGCGTGCCTCCAGGCCGGCACCGGTGCGTCCTAGGATCGTGCCGACGGAGGGGGAACCATGCCGGGACCGACCGACTGGGAGACCGAGGGAGCGACCGCGCGCGCCGCGGTGCCGAGCGATGCGCTGCGGCAGCCGGTCGCGGTCCGGGCCGCGACGTGGATCGGGCTGCTGCTGCTCGTCACGGCGCTCGTGGTGTACGCGTGCGCGGCGCAGGTCACGGCGGGCGAGGACGAGAGCGAGGTGCAGGCGCTGGGACGCTTCGTGGTCCTGGTCGTCGTGGCGACCGGTGTCGGCGTGCTCGGCGGAGTCGCACTGCTGCTCCGACTCGTCGCCGGGGCGTTCCTCCGGCGCTGAGGCGTCAGCGGCGCTCGGGCGCTCGGTGGGCGCGACGCTCCCGCCGGCCCGTGACGAGCGCCGCGACCGACACGGCGATGCCGGCCAGGCCCACGAGGAAGCACGCAGGGGCGAGCAGCCCCATCCCGATGTTCGCGCCACCGCCCTCCGGCGCCCAGACGATCGATGCGACCGCGGCGAACCCTCCGAGGAAGCCGACGGTGAGGAGCGTCGTGGCGACGACGTGCAGCTTCTTCGAGTCACGCACGTGCGGGCTCCTTCGCGGTGGTCGACATCGTGATCGACGTCGTGGTCGTGGTCGTGGTCGTGGTCGTGGTCGAGCGAGTGTCGCACACTGTGTCAGTGGTGCACGCCGGAGTCGGCATGTGCCGAGACGGTCCGGCCCTCAGGCGCTCGAGGCCACGGACGAGCCGATGACCGACAGGAGTCGGAGCCGGTCGGCGCTGTCGCTGCCGGGCTCGGCCGTGTAGACGAGCAGGTGTTGCGCGCGGTCGGTGTCCTGCAGGACCTGGCACTGCAGGGTGAGCGGGCCGACCTCCGGATGGACGTAGTGCTTCTCCTCGGCCGGACGGATGCCGACCTCGTGGAGCGCCCACACCGCGCGGAACTCGGCGCTCCGGGCGAGGAGGTCCTCGGCGAGGGCGGCGGCCCGTGAGCCGGGGCCACGCCGAGCGAGGACACCGCGGAGACCGGAGACGTACATCCGCGACAGGAACTCGTGCTCGTCCTCGGGGTGCAGCGCCCGCGCGGCCGGGTCGGTGAACCAGCGGTACCCGATGCTCCGGGCGTGCCCGGTGCGGATCGACGCGTCCCCGACCAGGGCGGCGGCGAGCGGTGTCTGGCGGAGCGTCTCACCGAGTTCGGTGACGATCTCGGCCGGGGTGTCGACGAGACGGTCCAGGATCCGCATGATGCCCGGACCGACGTGGTCCGACCCGGCACCGCGCGTCGGCGGTTCGTGCCCGGCCAGGCGGAACAGGTGATCGCGTTCGTCGAGCGAGAGCCGCAGTCCCTGCGCGATCGACGCGAGCATCTGGTCCGAGGGCTGCGGACCGCGACCCCGTTCGAGCCGCGCGTAGTAGTCGGCGGACATGTTGCTGAGGAGCGCCGCCTCCTCGCGCCGGAGTCCGCTCGTGCGACGTCGGGCCCCTCGTGGCAGGCCGACGTCCTCGGGCTGGAGCGCGGCGCGACGACTCCTCAGGAAGTCGGCGAGTCCGGTTCGGTCGATCATGCGGCGATCCTCTCGCACCACGGTGCTCCCAGCCACGGATCGTCAGGCCGTGGCTCCGGGACGGGCTGCGGGCCAGGCTGAGGGCACCGACCACGGAGGACCCACCATGCCACGCACCGTCCACGCACCGATCATCCCCGACCTGACCGGGCGCCGGGTCCTCGTCACCGGCGCCAGCGACGGCATCGGCGTGCGGATCGCCGCCCACCTCGCCGCGGCCGGCGCCGAGGTCGTGATGCCCGCTCGCAACGCCTCGAAACTCGCGGTGGCGCAGGACCGCATCCGGGCAGAGCACCCGGGAGCACGGCTCGAGGCCGAGTCCCTCGACCTCTCGTCCCTGGCCTCGGTGTCGGCGCTCGGGGAGCGGCTCGTCCGGGAGGGCCGACCCATCGACATCCTCGTCGCGAACGCCGGCGTGATGACCCCGCCGTCGCGGGGGACCACTGCGGACGGCTTCGAGCTGCAGTTCGGCACGAACCACCTCGGGCACGTCGCCCTCGTCGCGGCGCTCTTCCCGCTGTTGCGCGCCAGGGACGGCAGCGGGGTGGGCGCAGGTGCCGTCGGAGTGGGCACCGGCGTGGCGGGCGCTCGTGTCGTGGTGCAGACCAGCGTCGCCGCGCGCCGGGCCCGGATGCTCTGGGACGACCCGCAGTCGGAGCGCTCGTACGACGCCATGCGGGCGTACGGTCAGTCGAAGATCGCCCCGGCGCTGTTCGCGCTCGAGCTCGGGCGGCGGAGCGCGGCCGAGGGCTGGGGCATCACCACGGCGCTGAGCCACCCCGGCGTCGCTCCGACGAGCCTGCTCGCCGCTCGACCGGAGATGGGCCGGGACTCCGACACCACATCGGTCCGCCTCATCCGCTGGCTCTCCTCGCGTGGCTGGGTGGTCGGCACGCCCGAGACGGCCGCGTACCCGGCGCTCCTCGCCGCGACCGACCCCGCCGGCGCAGGACGGTTCGCGGGACCCACGTGGCGGCTCGGCGTCGGCGGCCCGGCGGGCTGGATCGACCCGTGGCCGTCGCTGACGAACGACGCCGAGGCTCGCCGGGTCTGGGACGAGTCGCTGCGGCTGACGGGGGCGCGGTTCGCCTGAGCGCCCCGGACGTCGCGCGTGTCGTCCGCTTCGATGGGGGCATGAGCTGGATGAGACAGCGGGACGCGTTCACGGCTGCCGCGCGATGGTTCGCGGCGACGGTGACGGCGGTCGACGACGCGCAACCCCACGGCTGGGGCCGTCCGGCGCTCGGCGAGTGGGACCGGAGCGACCTCGCCGGGCACACGGCGAGGGCGCTCCTCACCGTGGAGCAGTACCTCGGCAACGCGACGACGACGTCGACCGCAACCACGCTCGACTACTACCGCACCGTGCGGGCGTCACGGGCGGACCCGGCTGCCGTGGCGGAGCGTGGACGGCAGGCCGGGCGGGACCTCGGTACGGACCGACCCGCGGCCGTCGACCGAATCGTGGGACGAGTCGTCGACCGGGTCCGCGATGCTGCACCGGAGCGCGGTGTCGTCACACCGATGGGGGAGTGGGCGCTCGCCGCCTACCTGCCGACGCGGGTGTTCGAGCTCACGGTCCACACGATCGACCTGCGGGTCGCGGCTGGCCTGGACGTCGATCCGCCGGCCGCGGCGTCGACGGAGGCGCTCAGGGTCCTCGGGCTGCTCGTCGCCGACGTCGATGCCACCTCGGTCGAGGCCCCGGTGGTGCTCCGCGCGCTCACCGGACGGCAGGCGCTCCCGTCGGGCTGGTCCGCGCTCTGAACCGTCCCGGGTGCGGCCGCCGTCGAACCTCGGGAACGGCGTCGAACCAAGGGCACGAGTCGGTTCGACGTCGTGTTCGTGGTTCGACGCGACTGAGCGCGGACACGGCACCGGGCGCACGAGCCACGCGCCCGCGTCCGCGTGCTCACGGGCCGGAGCCGACCAACAGCAGCTCGACCGCGGGTGCCGGGTCGGTCGCCAGCCGAGCATGCGTCTCCACGTCGAACCGGTCGGCGCCGTACCGGAGCTTCTGCCGCTCGACGCCCTCGGAGCGGAAGCCGGCACCCGTCGCGACCCGGCACGACGCGGGGTTGTTCACCCGGTGCCCGAGCTCGAGACGGAACAACCCGTCGCGGAAGGCCCGCTCGGCGACCGTCGCCACGGCGCGGGTGGCCAGGCCGCGACCACGGCCGGAGCGCGCGAGCCAGTAGGACACCCACGCGGTGTCGTGCCGGTGCTCGATCGCGGTGAGGCCGACGTTGCCGACCGCGACGCCGTCGACCACGATCGCCCGGTGCTGCCGGTCGGTCTCCGTCACGAGGACGGTCTCGATGAAGCGCGCAGCGGCGTCGGCGTCCGGCAGCGGGCCGAACTGCGTGTCGAGGTCGTCGGACGAGGCGCGTGCGGCGACGAGTGCGTCCGCGTCGCCGACGAGCCAGGGCCGGAGGACGATCACGGCCGGGCTGCCCTGCCCCGGGAGCGTCGCCCCCGGACCAGCACGGCCACGACCGCGGCGATGAGCAGTGGGATGACGAGCGCCGCTGCGCACCACGCGACCGCCCGCGCGGCGAGCGCCGTCCGGAACGCGTCGGACCCGGCGACGTACGCGTAGCTGCCGCTGTGCAGGGCGGGGAACGCCGGGGCGACCGGCCACGCCAGCGACTCCGCGAGGACCGCGACCAGGACGGCGACCCCGGCGAGCAGCAGCAGCGCGAGGGCCGGGGCGTGGTGTCGGAGCCGTGCGCGCATGCCTCCACGGTAGCGGGGCACGCGCGCACGGCACGAGGGTCGCGGGCGTCAGCGCGGAGCGACCACCGTGAACCCGGCCGGGGCGAGCGGCACCCGCTGCGCACCCGGGCCGACCCGCGACGTCCGGACGAGCCGACCGGAGCGGTCGTACACCGACACGGTGGACCGGTGTGCGACGGTCGCCGTGGCCGACTGCGCCGAGGTCGTCCCGTTCACGAACAGGTCCGACGGCGACGCACCGGCCACCGACCGGGCTGCGGATCCGAGGCCGAGGTGCGACACGACCGGCCGGAGCAGCACCGCGTCGAGGTCGGCAGACCCACCCCGGACGGTCGCCGTGATCGTCGTCGTGCCCGCCGGAGCGGTGCGCGCGAGCGTCAGCGGGTGCAGGAACGACGGCGTCGGTGCTGTGCCCTGCGCTCCAGCGCCGCCGTTCAGGGTCGATCCGAGCGACCGGGTGCGACCGTCCGCTCCGCGCACCGTCCAGTCCGTGCGTCCCGCCGGACCGGATGCCTGCGACACGACCGGGTACAGCAGGGTGTCCTGCTCCAGGGCCGGGATCGTGATCGTCACGGATGAGCCCGCCGGAGCGTGCACGTACGCCGAGCCCGACCAGTTCGCCGATCCGGTCCACGCCGACTCCGGACGGACGACCGTCGGGACACGCCCGTCCCCGCCACCGGACAGCGCCCCGCTCTCGGCCTCGACGGTGGTGATGCCGTCCACGTCGGTCCGGGACGTCACCGTCTCGGCCGCGGCACGGACCGCCGGGTGGGCGTCGAGCGCGAGCATCGACAGCGCGGTGTGGATCGCCGACTCCGCGCCGCAGCCCCGGTTCACGGTGCCGTCCGCCGCGATCCCGTCGACACACGCGCCGGTCGTCCGGTCGTACACGGGGACGCCCGCCGGGTTCGCGCCGAAGTACCAGCCCGCGGCGATCGCGGCGAGGCGGTCCTGCCCCGCTCCGCCCACGGCGAGGAACGACTGCACGAGCGAGTCCGCGCCGTACGCGATCTGCGTGCGGTCGAACGGCGTCGGCGTCCACCCGTTGTCGGGGCCGCCCGAGGCGAGCACCTCGGCGGCGAACTGCGCGGTCTCACGCTCGGCGTCCCGCTGCCAGTCCGAGCGGTGGAGGACGGACCCAGCCGTCGCGAGCGCCGCTGGCGCCATCCCGCCCCAGGCGTTCCAGGTCGACTGCGACGTGGCCGAGGGCAGGACCGCGCCGAACGGCCAGGTGGTCGTGTCGCCGCGCTGCATGGCCGCGATGCCGGTCGTCTCCTGCTGGAGGACGGTGCGCGCCTGCCGGTCAGCCGGGACGGCCCGGACGTACGCGCTCAGCCCGAGGACGGCCTCGGCGGTGGCGCTCGTGGAGTCGGCGATCAACCAGGACGGCACGCGCGACCCGTTCACGGTGTCGTACTCGCCGTACGACGCGAGCGACTGCCGTTCGAGCGCGCCGAGGGACAGACGGAGGCGGTCCTGCAGGAACCGTGCGAAACCGGGGTCGGTGCGCCGGAACGCCGGGTACGCCTCGCCGAGGGCCCAGACGGTGCGGCCGACCCAGAACGAGTCCGCGGAGTCGGACGGGTTCGGCGAGTCCGGCGGCGTCGGCGTGGTGTTCAGGGTGCCGTCGGTCTGCTGCCAGAGCACGACGTTGCCGGCGTCCGGCCCGCTGTTGGTCTGCAGGTAGGTGAGCGAGCGGAGGAGTTCCCGCGCGTGCTCACGGCTCGACGGCGTGCCGTTCTGCTGCCAGTCGCGGACGTAGACCACGGCAGCCCGGCTGATGTCGTCCGCGTCGAACGCCCCCTGCCCCCAGTGTCCGGTCGCGGGGTCGAGCGTGCCGCCACCGACGCGGCGGTAGGTGCCGTCGGCGTTCCGGTCCGCGTACACCCACGGCGCGGTCGCGGTCGGGTCTTGCGCCTGCCGGTAGGTGCTGTGCCCGGGGACGTCCGGCAGCGGGACGTCGTCGAGCAGGAAGTCCAGGTGGTCGAGGTTCGTGACCGGCCGGGAGGCGCTGCTCGCGCCCGCCGTGCCGGTCGCGGTCGCGGGGGTGGTCGCCTGGGCCGGGGCGGCGACGAGGGTCGCCGCGGCGGTGGCGGCCGCGACGACCGCGGCCAGGAGGGTGCGATGCACCATTGCATCTCCTCGTTCTCGGGATGAGTGGATACGGAAAGCGGGGGGGGGGGGGGGTCAGCGCCGCACGAGTCGTGCGACGCCGATCTTGGAGTCCGCCATGCCGTAGAAGACGTGGTGGACGCCGTCGATCTCCTCGACGGCCGTGGGGAACACGACGTTCGGCACGATGCCGGACCGTTCGTCGTCGGTGTCCGCGGTCATGAGGGGCTCGGCCGTCCGGACGAGCACCTCCCACGGGCGGTCGGCGTCGAGGATCATGCCCCCGGCGGCGTAGTTGACGTGCTGCTGCTGCGCGAGCGAGCCGACCAGCTCGCCCGTCACGCCGTGGTGGAGCAGGAGCCACCCCTCGGGCACGCGGACCGGTGCCGGGCCCGCGCCGATCTTGAGTTCCTCCCACGCCTCGGTCGGCGCGGCGAGCACCCGGTGCCCGCGCCACTCGGCGAGTGCACCGACGTCGGAGCGGACCCGGTCGAGCGGCACGAACGAGATCCAGATCGACGGTCGGGTGTCCTCGACCCAGCCCGGCGGGTGCAGCCCCTCGGACGGTCGGATCTCGGACAGGTCCCAGCCCGGACGGTGCAGGACGGCGAGGCTCTCCACCCCGTCGGGCGCCGTGACCGGCTCTGGCAGGAACACGCAGTCCTTGTTGAAGTACATCGCCAGGTCGACGTCGAGCGCGTCGTCGTAGCCGAACCGCACCGGTCCGAGCCGCCGCCACGACCGGAGGTCGCTCGACACGGCGACCGCGGTGTGCGGGCCGAGCGGTCCGTACGCCACGTACGTCATGACGTGCAGGTCGAGCGCCGGCACCCACGTGGTCCGTGGGTCTTCGACGCCGGCGTTCACCGCGCCGATCTCCCACGACCGCTCGGGCTCGAGCACGACGCCCTGCCGTTCGACGCCGGTCGGGATGCCGTCCTCGACGACGACCCGAGCGATGCCGATCCGCGAGACGTTGCCGTCGGCCACGAGCCGGGGGAGGAGGTACAGCTCGCCGTCGGGGCCGCGCCCGCTGCCCGGGTTGAGCACGCCCTCGGCCTCGAGCGGCTCGTCGGCGAGGGGTTCCATCACGAGACCGACCCGTTCGAGCGCGTACGGGAACGCGTCGGCGGGTACGGTCCGGGTCATGCCGGCACCTCCTGGTACAGGTACAGCTCGCGGTCGCCCCGCGGTGCGTCCCAGCCCTGTGCGAACACTCGCGGGCCGTCCGGCGTCGGCCACCGCAGCAGTCCACCCCAGGCGAGGGAACCGCCGGCGTGCACGTCGAGCTGCGTGAACGGGGCGTCGACGTCGTACAGCGCCTGGCCGGCTGCGAACGCGCCGTCGTGGTCGGCGAGGAAGAAGTCGAGGACCAGTCGGTCGCCGTCGACCACGGCGCACGCGACCTCGTGCACGTGCTGCCCGAGCGCGCTGACGTCGAGGTAGTCCTCGTGCGTGAAGGTCCAGTGGAGCATGTCGTCCGAGTGCCCCACCGTGAGCCTCCCGCCGCAGCCCTCGGACACGTACATGAGGTACTCGCCGCCGATCCGGACGGCGTTGCCGCGGTCGTCCCGCGGGATCACGGCGCCCTTCGCCCAGAGGTGCGACACCTCGTACGGCACGACGATGCCGGTCTTCTGCCAGTGCACGAGGTCGTCGGAGACCGCCAGGGCGATGTCGCACCCGACGTCGCCCGCGTCCGGGTACGTCTCGCGGAGGTCGCTGCCCCGCGTGTCCCAGATCGCGTTGTAGTAGCACCACCAGCGCCCCTCGGCGCGGTACAGCTTGGGGTCCTCGACGCCGAGCCCCTCGTACGGCTCGGTGGGCCAGAGGATCGGCGCACCGTCGTCGACCCAGCCGTCCGCGGTCAGGACCGCGTGCCCGATCCGGGACGACGTCGACTCCTTCACCGGGGACGCGCGGTAGACGAGGTGGAGGGCGTGTCGTGCCTCCAGGCCGGTTCCCGGGTCCACCGCGACCACGGTGCCCCGCTCGTCCGGCGCGACCGCGAGGGTCGGGTTGAAGACCGACGACGCCGTCCAGCCGATGCCGGTCGGGTCGGACCAGTCGGGCGCCGTGAAGGTGAGCGACGGCTCGCGACGGAACGGCCCGATCATCCAGGCCGGCGGGTCGTCGTAGTGCGCCGAGAAGTCGTCGGTCGAGATGCGGTCGGTGAGCGCGTTCGTGTGCGCGAGCGCCCGCTGGTACTCCTCGGCGAGCAGGTCGGTGGTGAGCGCCGGCATCAGC
Organism: Curtobacterium phoenicis; assembly: GCF_047238015.1. Taxonomy (NCBI): domain Bacteria; kingdom Bacillati; phylum Actinomycetota; class Actinomycetes; order Micrococcales; family Microbacteriaceae; genus Curtobacterium; species Curtobacterium phoenicis. The sequence goes on along the minus strand of NZ_JBDFLZ010000002.1, from coordinate 3,141,110 downwards.
CCTTCACCCCCGACCCGATGTCGGTCGCGATGAACCACCGCTGGAACACGATGAACAGCACGACCACCGGGGCCGCGAGCACCACCGCGCCGGCGAGGATCGCGCCGTACGGGTTCGCGGTCGAGGACGCGACGTTCGAGATGTAGTTCGCCAGGGACACGGCGAGGGGTTGCATGGAGGCTTCCTTCGTGATGAGGAACGGCCAGAGGAACTCGTTCCACGGCCCGATGAACGTGACCAGCACGACGGTGACGAGCGCCGGTCGGATGAGTGGGAGTGCGACGCTCCAGAGCACCCGGAGCTCCCCGGCGCCGTCGATCCGTGCGGCGTCGAAGATCTCCTGCGGCACCTGCAGGAAGTACTGCCGGAAGATCACCACCGCCGCTGAGTTGATCGCGAACGGCAGGATCATGCCGAGGTAGTTGTCGCTCAGGCCGTAGTCGCGGGCGATGAGGACGTAGAGCGGGATCATCAGCAGCTGGAACGGCACGACCTGCACGAGCAGCGCGAGCGCGAAGGTCACGCCGCGGCCCCGCCACTGCAGCACCGACAGTGCGTACCCGGCGAGGACGCCGAACACCACCGTGCAGAGCACGACGCCGGCGGTGAAGATGCCCGAGTTCACGAGGCCCTGCAGCAGGTCCACGCGGGAGTCGATCTGCGCGTAGTTGTGCAGGTCGATGTTCGCGGGGTTCGGGAACGCGCCGGCGACGGAGGTGTCCGGCTCGCGCTGGAGCGAGCCGATCACCATGTACCAGAACGGGAACAGGAAGAGCAGGGCTCCGGCGAGCAGCACGACGAACCGCAGCGCGGCCTGGCCGCGGGTCAGCTGCACCCCGTCCATGCGGCGGGGTCGCCGCCGCCTCGGGGTGCCCTGCCGGGAGGCGCGGGTCGTCCCCGTCAGCTCGGCTGCGGCCTGTGGGATGGTCGCCTCGGTCATGATTCCCTCCCACCGGCGAACTTGTTCTGCAGGAACGCGATGATCAGGACGCCGATCATCAGGACGATGCCGATGGCGGCCGCGTACCCGGGGTGGCCCTGCTGGATGCCCTGCTGGTAGATGAGCAGCACGGGGCTCGTGGACGCACCGTTCGGGCCACCGCCGCCGGTCAGCAGGTACGGCTCGGTGAAGAGGTTGGCGCCGGTCACGGTGCTGAGCAGGAGCACGAGCACCGTGGCGGGGCGGACGCCGGGGACGGTCACCGAGAAGAACTGCCGGATCTTGCCCGCGCCGTCGGTGGACGCCGACTCGTAGAGCTCTTTCGGCACGTTCTGCAGCGCCGCGAGGTACAGCAGGATGTAGAACCCGAGCTGCTTCCACGTCACGAACACCGCGATCATCGGCATGGCGAGGGCCGAGTTGCTGAGCCACGACGGGCTCGGGGCGAGCGGCCCGAGGACGCTGTTCACGACCCCGCCCTGGCTGAACAGGAACAGCCACACCCCCACGACCGCGACGCTCGCGGTGACGTACGGCACGTAGTAGCTCACGCGGAAGAACGTCGACCACCGGACCGCGCCGTTCAGCGCCGACGCGAGCACGAGGGCGAGCACGACGGTGAGCGGCACGTTGATGATGAGGAAGACGCCGACGTTCCGGAACGACTGCAGCACCTGCGGGTCCTGGAAGACCTGCACGTAGTTCTGCAGACCCACCCACGGGCGGTCGACGCTCACACCGGGAGCGGCGAAGAAGTAGTCCTTGAAGGACATGTACACCGCGAAGCACACCGGGTAGGCGAAGATCGCGATGACGAACACCAGGTAGGGGGCGCTGAAGAGCCACCCCAGGGGGTTCTTGCCGAGCAGTCGGACGTGCAGCGGCTTCCGGCCGCCGCCCGTCGGGCTGCCCGGCGTGACCCCGCGCGCACGTGACGCGGTCTGCGTGGTCAAGCCGGGCCTCCCGTGCTACTGCTGCTGCATCTGCTGGGTGAACTTCGACGCGGCGGCCTTCAGCTGCGAGTCGAGGTTCCCCTGCCCGGAGATGACGGCCTTCGTGTAGAAGTCACGGAAGCCCTGGAGCGCGGCGATCGTGTTCGCGCCGGCCGGGTCGTCGACCGTGCGGGCAGCCTGCGAGCCGAACTCCTGGTACGAGGGGTTCTTCGAGAAGTAGTCCGCGTACGTGGTGGCGAGGTCCTTCCGGATCGGCATCTGGCCGGTCGTCTCGAGGAGCTTCTGGTCCTGGTCCTTGCTCGTGGCGTACTTCAGGAAGTCCCACGCGGTGCCCTGGTTCTTGCAGGACGAGTACATGCCGATGTTCTTGGCGTCCGGGAAGGTCCAGGTCTGATCGGCGGAGATGCCGTCCTTGGTGGGGACTGGGACGCTGCCCCAGTCGACCTTGCCCTTGTAGGACGCGATCGCCCACGGGCCGACGATCGCCATCGCGGCCTTGCCGGTGGCGAAGGCGTCGCCCTGGAGCTGCTCGGTGCCCGCGTAGCCCTTCTCGTAGACCGTCTTCCAGAACTCGGCGACGTCGCGGCCGGCCTGCGAGTCGAAGGTCGCCTTGCCGTCCTTCGTCGCCATGCCCTTGCCGCCGGTCGCGGCGGCGTAGAGCGGCAGGTAGTCGAAGTTCGGCTGGAAGAACTCGCTCGTCGGGGTCGGGTAGATCGCGTACGGCGCGGCACCGGAGGCCTTGATCTTCGCCGCGGCGGCGAGGAAGTCGTCGTAGGTGCTGAGCTTCGGGTTCTCGGTGTCGAGCCCGGCCTTCTTGAAGATCTCCTTGTTGTAGAAGATCATCACCGGGTTCGACTTCCACGGCATCTGGTAGAAGTCGCCGTCGGACGACTTGTACTGGTCCGCCGTGTCACCGGAGCGGGCCTCGATGTAGGCGTCCGCGCCGCTGAACTTCGACAGGTCGACCAGGCCGCCCTGCTTCTGGAACTGACCGGTCGCCGCGGGCAGGTTGTTGAAGACGAGGCAGGGCGTCGTGCCCGCGGTGATCGCGGCGCCGATGACCTCCTCGGTGCTCTTGCCGGCCGGGACCTCCTGGCCCTTGACCTGCTGGTCCGGGTGGTCCTCGTTCCAGGACGCCACAGCGGCCTTGCCCCACTGGACCTCTTGTTCGTTGTTCGAGTACCAGATGGTGATCGGGCCCTTGGCCTTCATCGCGTCGCTGTTGGACGCGCTGCCCCCGCCGGAGCATCCGGTCAGGGCGAGTGCGGTGGCCGCGGCGATCGCGGTCCCGATGGCGAGCATGCGCCGTTGCATGGTGACTCCTTCGTCGGTGGTCGGGTGTGCTGTGTGGTGCCGTGTTCGGCGGTGGTGTCCGGTCCGGCGCTGCCGGGTCCAGTGGCGTCCGGTCCAGCAGTGCCGTGTCCGGCGTCAGGGCCGGGGTGCGGGCGCGCCCGTCGAGCCGCGCACGATGAGCCGCGCGGGGGTGAGGGTGCGGTCGACGGGGTCGTTGCCGTCGACGAGGTCGAGCAGGGTGGACGCGACGACGCGCCCCCACTCGACCGGGTCGTTGTCCAGCGTGGTGAGCGCCGGGTAGACGTACTGCCCGATCTGGGAGCCGTCGAGACCGGTGACGGACAGGTCGTCCGGGATCCGCAGACCCGCGCCCTGTGCGACCGCCATGCCGGCGACGGCCATCGGGTCGTTGCCGTAGACGATCGCCGTGGGGCGCCGGTCGTCCTCGAGCGCGAGGAGCGTCCGGGTGGCCGCGGCGCCCTGCTCGGGGGAGAAGTCCGTCGGCACTACGCGTCCGTCGATCCCGAGCTCGGCGGCGACACGCTCGAACTGCTCACGGCGCGCACGTCCGTGCAGCATGTCCTCGTTGCCCGCGACGTGCGCGATCCGCTCGTGGCCGAGGTCGGCGAGGTAGCGGACGAGGTCGTCGATGCCCTGCTCGTACTCGCGTCGGACGGCCGGCAGGGTGGTGGGGACGTCCGGCTCGCCGAGCGTCACGCCCCGCACCCCGAGCTCCGCGAGGAGCGCGATCCGGCGGTCGTGGCGCAGGAGGTCCGTCAGGATGAAACCGTCCACGCGGCCGTCGGCGGCGAGGGACCGGTAGGCGCGTTCCTCGGCACCGGGGTCGGGCACCACGCTGAGGACGAGGACCTGCCCGCGGTCCGCGAGGACGGTCTCGAGGCCGGCGATGAACGCGGCGAAGAACGGGTCGGTCTCGATGATGCGGGGGTCCCGCTTGACGACGAGCCCGAGGGCGTACGCGCGGCGACTGGTGAGGCTGCGGGCGGCGGGGTTCGGGCGCCAGCCGATCGCGGCGGCGGCGGCCTGGATGCGTTCCTTCGTCGCCTGGTTCACGCCCGGTCGGTCGTTGAGCGCCAGCGAGACGAGGCCCTTCGAGACGCCGGCCTGCCGTGCGACGTCGACGATGGTGGGGCGTCGTTCCATCGTGGGCCTCCTCGCCGCGCTGCGTCGTACCGGAACGTTTGAACCGGTTTCATTGAACCGGTTTAGGTATACCCGGTGTCCGCTCGGACCGCAACCCCGCCCGTCGGACGCAGTCGAGCGTCCCGCGCACCGGTCCCGGCGGTGAGCGCGGCGTGAGGATCCCGGCCCCTGCCGTGAGGAGTCCGTCAGGAGCGCTGCGCGGTGACCCTTCGCGGGTGCACGGTACGACGGTGCACTCGTCCACGAAGCCACCGCTCCCGCTCGCCGCGCTCCGCCACCGGCACCTGCACGTGTGGGGCCGCGAGACCGTCCAACCCGCCGGGCGCACCCTATGGAGCTCCCGCACGCTCGTGGTCTTCCCGCCGGGCACGAGTCCCCGCGAGCGCTTCCTCCTCCGTGCCCTGCACGTCTGGGGCGTGGTCGGCTCGCTGCCGGCACTGTGCGTGATGGCCGCGCTGAACGGAACCGCGCTGTGGGGGATCACCGCGGCCCTCGCGCTGTACGGCTCCGGTTTCCTCGTCCTCCGTCGAGCGACGCGGCGGACGCGGCCGTCGGTCCGGACGCTCACGGTGACCACGTTCCACGGCGGCGGCAGTCCACGCGGACACGGGGACGCACGGTTGCTCGCGGGGTTGCTCGACGCGCTGCTCGTCTCCGAACGGGCGGCGCTCGCGGGGCGGATCAGCGCGATCGAGTTCGAGCTGCTCTGGGCGGACGTGTGGAACGCCCTGCCCGAGACGCCCCGACGGGGTCGGGCGTGATCGCCGGCCCGGACCCGACGGACAGTGCACCCGTCCCGACCGACGACGACCCGGTGGTCCTCGGCTACGACTGACGGCCGACGCCCGACGCCCGACGCCCGACGCCCGACGCTCGTCGTGTTGCGCGTGCCGGACGTGCGACGAGCGTCCGACGCGCTCCCGACGCCGCCCGCGCTCAGCCGGCCGTGACCATCGCCGACAGCCGGGCCATCAGCCCGCGCGGGACGAACCGGTGCGCGTTCGCCGTGACCCGGTTGCCGGCGCCGGACACCACGGTCGGGCCACCCGCGCGGGAGAACGCGCGGAGCCCGACGGCGGCGACCTCGTCGGGAGACTGACGTCCGTGTTCCATCACCCCGCTGCCCGCGCCCGCCGCGTCGAAGAAGCCCGTCGAGGTCGGACCCGGACAGAGCGCGAGCACACGGACCCCGCGCCCGCGGGTCTCCTGCCACAGGGCCTCGGTGAAGGACAGGACGAACGCCTTCGTGGCGCCGTAGACCGCCATCCCCGGGGTCGGCTGGAACGAGGCCGTCGATGCGACCGTCATGACGCCGCCGACCCCGCGAGCGAGCATCCCGGGCAGGAACGCGTGGGTCAGAGCCGTGACGGCACCGCAGTTCAGGGCGATCTGCGTGGCGGTCCGCTCGGGCGACTCGTCGACGAACGGACCGTGAGCCCCGACGCCCGCGTTCGCCACGAGGACGTCGACCCGGGACCCGGCGAGCCGGGCGACGACCTGTTCGACGCCGTCCGTCGCCGCGAGGTCGGCGACCACCACGGACGCCGTCGTCCCGCGTGCCCGGACCTCGTCGGCCACGGCTTCGAGAGCGTCCTGCGACCGGGCCACGAGCACGAGGTCGGCGCCGGCGTCCGCGAGCTGCAGTGCGAGTGACCGGCCGATGCCGCCGCTCGCTCCGGTGACGACGGCGCGACGGCCGCGGAAGGGGTTCCGGGGAGGTGTCATGGGGCCAGTCGTACTCGCCGGATCGCGCAGCAGTTGGTGAGAGGTCATCAATACCCCCCGAACGGGGCACACATGAGGCACAATGGTCGAGGACGCATCACCGAGCGCAGCACCACAGCACCCCACAGCACGTCCCGGCACCACCGCTCGCGACGTCCGCCCTGCGTCCTGCGCCCCTGATCCCGAACCCTCCGAGGAGCTCGACATCTCTGTCTCGACCACGCGCTTCCGCGCGCGAAGAACACCCATGTCCGCCGACGGACGGAGCGTCCGGTGAAGCGCCGGAACGTCGTCATCGCGACGACCGCCGCTGCCGCGCTCATCATCGGCATCCCGACCGCTGCCTCCGCGAGCCCCTGGTGGGGCTGGCACCACCACTGGCACCCGGCCCCCACCCCGACCGCGACGCCGTCGGACGATGCGACGCCCGAACCGTCCGACGGCACCACGCCGTCGGACGACGCCACGCCGTCGGACGACGCCACGCCGACCCCCGACGCGACGCCCACCGGCGAACCCATCGAGGAGTCGACGCCGACCGACCCCCCGAGCGCGACGCCGACCGACACGCCGAGCGACGAACCGACGGAACAGGCGTCGGCCGAGGCGCAGGCTGACGACCCGAGCGGCGCGACGCCCCCGCAGGCCTCGTTCGTCGAGGACTTCGACGTGTCGGCAGGCCTCGGCAACGTCGCGAACCTGTACCCGCAGGCGTGGCAGCCCTACCCGGACGGCACGTCCGGCATTTACGCACCGAGCCAGACCGTGACCGTCCACGACGGCGTCCTCGACGCCCGACTGGGCGGCGCGGGCACGGCCGGCACGTTCGGCACGAAGACGGGTGCGTACGACCACGTCGGCGGCTCGTTCTCGGTCCGTGCGAAGGCGACCGGCGGTGACGGCAACGGTGCGGCGTTCATGCTGTGGCCGACGTCGAACCGCTGGGCCGACGGCGAGATCGACTTCCCCGAGGGCAACTTCGAGTCGGAGCCGATGGCGTTCCACCACTCGATGACCCCGGGTCAGGAAGCCGAGCGCGTCCAGATCCCCACGGGGGTCTCGTGGCGGGACTGGCACACCTACACGGTGGACTGGGACCCGGGCAAGTCGGTCACCTACAAGGTCGACGGCAAGGTCATCGGGACGATCACGCACGACGTCCCGACCACCCCGCACCGGTTCATGTTCCAGACCGGCAACTGGGGCGCCAGCGGCAACCTGCTCATCGACTGGGTGGCGACGAGCGAGTGAGCCTCGCAGCCCTGACGGGCTGACCACCTGATGGGAGGCACGGTGCCGACGCGCACCGTGCCTCCCGTCCGTCCACCGGTCACCACACCTGTCGAGAACCACAGCCGTGCCTCGTCGGTACCGTTCGACGCATGACGGCTCCAGCGGACACGGACCACAAGCGACGCGGGGGATGGCTTCCCGGTCAGGACGACCTCGAAGCGTGGATCGAAGGGCACCGCGACCGTGCTCGTGCGCACCGGGACCGCCCGCTCCACCCGTCGGTCGCCGCGTTCCGGCACCTCTACGACACCGACCCGGTGATCCGGATGGGCATGACGCGGATGCTCGAGCAGGTCCCGCGTGGCAAGCAGTACCGGAAGCGCCACGTCGAGGACATCGACGAGTACTTCTCGCTCATCAACGAGGTCCTCACGACGGCGCCCGCCTTCAGCGACGGCGGCATGGTGACGACCCCGTTCGCTGCGATCCTCGACTGGACGATGGCCACCCCGGCCGGGTTCGCCGTCTACCGGGACCCGCGGGTGAACGCGGCGCTCAAGGACGTCCTCGACGCCTGGGCGGAGTTCCTCGACGGACCCGACTCGCTCGTGGTCATCTCGGACGGCCCCGACGGGTGGAAGTCGGAGCGCGCGCAGCAGGTCGTCGGCATGGACCAGTTCGAACACGACCCGGAGGACGAGCACTGGGGCTTCGCCTCCTGGAACGACTTCTTCATCCGTCGGTTCCGTGAGGGGCAGCGTCCCGTCGCTTCCCCGGATGACGATGCCGTCGTGGTGAGCTCGACCGAGTCGACGCCGTACGCCGTCGCCACGAACGTCCGGCGTCGTGACGAGTTCTGGGTCAAGCGGCAGCCCTACTCGCTCGAGGACCTCCTCGCGAACGACGAGTCGGTGGACCGTTTCGTCGGGGGCTCGGTCTACCAGGCCTTCCTCAGCGCCACGAACTACCACCGGTGGCACAGCCCGGTCGCCGGGACGATCGTCCGGGCCTTCGTGCAGCCCGGCACCTACTTCTCCGAGGCGGACGCCGAGGGGGAGGACGCCACCGAGCCGAAGGACTCGCAGGGCTACCTCGCGCACGTCGCAGCGCGCGCCGTCATCATCATCGAGGCCGACAACGCGGCGCTCGGGTACGTCGCGGTCGTCCCGGTCGGGATGATCGAGGTGTCCTCCTGCGTGATCGCGGACGGCATCGAGCCGGGGGTGCACGTCGACAAGGGGCAGGAGCTGGGGTTCTTCCAGTTCGGCGGGTCGACGGAGTGCCTCGTGTTCGAACCCGGCGCGATCGAGTCCTTCGCGCTCCAGGCGCTCCCGGACCCGGAGCACCCGTCGCTGGTCCACCTCCACACGCAGATCGCGACGGCACGCCGCACCTGAGCAGTCGTCGCGTTACAGTCGTCGGATGGAGAGCGATGACGTCCCCCGGGACATGGACGAACTCATCGAACGCGGCACGCAGTCGGTGGCCGATCCCTCGGTGCTCGGTCAGGCCGCGGGGCTCGGCGGCCTCGGTGCTCTGTTCGTCGGGATGGTGTCGCTGCTCACCGCAGGCGCGATCGTCGCGGTCGGGCTGATGATCGGGCTCGCGGCCGTGCTCCTCTTCGCGTCCGCGGTCGCCGCCTGACGCTCAGCCGAGGCCGCCCCACCGGGCCTCGTGGCGACGCAGCTCCACCGCGACGGCGTCGAGGAAGTCGTCGACCTCGTCCTGCGCGTAGCCGACACGGAACCGCGTCGGCTGGAAGCGCGACGCCACGACGTCCTCCGCGGTCAACGGATCGGCAGGCCGCCCGCGTTCGTACTCGGCCAGCGTGGCCTGCACCCGCGCGAGGAAGTCGTCGACCTGTGCCTGGTCGTACCCCTCACGCCACTTCGTCTGCGCGAACCGCTTGGCCGCGACGTCCCCTGCGAGCATCGTTCCCCCGATCGTCGATGGCCACACGCTACAGTCCCCGCATGATCGTCTGGCTGAACGGGACGCACGGTGTGGGGAAGACGACGACGAGCCGTCTGGTGCAGGAACGGTTGCCGGACGCTCGTGTGCTCGACGCCGAGAAGGTCGGCGAGACCCTGATGGACGTCTCGCCGAGCCTGCCGTGGACGGGCAACTTCCAGGACTGGGACCCGTGGCGGCCGCTCGTCGTCGAGACGGCTCGTCGGGTGCTCGACTACGCCGGCGGCATCCTCGTCATGCCCATGACGGTGCTCGTGGAGCCCTACTGGCGCGAGATCAGCGGTGGCCTCGCCGACCACGGCATCCCGGTCCGGCACTTCGTGCTGCACTCCGACCCCCAGACGCTGCGGCACCGGATCCTGCACGACGAGGTCGTGGGCCCGTCGACGTTCCGACTCGAGTACGTCGACCGCTACGCGGACGCGGCACGCAGGTGGCTGCACGCCGAGGCGGAGGTGGTCGACACGACCACGATCGGCCCCGCCGCGGCGGCGGACCGCATCGCGTCAGCCGTGCTGGTCGGGGGACTGACGCGCTGACGCGCTGACCACCGGCCGGGAGGCACGGTGCGGGGCCAAGCCGTGCCTCCCGGCCGCTGGGTGGTCGCGACCACCTGCGCGCTCCGCGAGCGTTCGTCGCGCAGGTCCGTCAGGACGGCGGCAGGCGCGGCGGTGCGGAGCGGACCGCCTGCGTCCGCCACGTGATCTCGAACACGAACGCGGCCGTGTCCGGGCCCAGCGGATCGTCCGGTGCGTCCTCGACCAGGAGCCCCAGGGCCGGAGCGAGCAGGAACGACGTCGTGGTCTCGGTGCCGAACGGGTCGACCGTCGGGACCGCGACCACGTCGGTGAGTCCGGCGTGCGCCAGCGCTGCCGCGTAGTCGAGGACGGCGTCGGCGGCCTCGTCCGTGGTCAGGACGGCCGTGAGGCCGTAGACGATGTGCTTCATGATCCGTGCTGCGGTGGCGGGGTGAGCACGCGCGGACGAGTGTTCCGGACAGAAGGAGGCGACCCCCATCCGGAGCCGGTACAGCTGGACCGACTCTTTCCGGACAGTACGCCGCGCTCTCTGCGAACGCACGGGGAGGGGACCTACTGTTGCCGGACCGCGCATGCGGGAACCCATTGTTCGGCCGAAGGGCTGTTCCTGACGGAAGCAGCCCGTATGGCCACTTCGTCCACCGTGTACCGCTCGACCTCGCCGCGACCGGCTGGGGCGCGCTCCGGGACCTCCACCTACAAGGACCTCCTGCAGCAGGTGAAGGACGCCGGGTTGCTGCGGCGCCGGACCGGCTTCTACTGGACGGTGTTCTCCGTCCTCGTCGCCGTCGGAGCGCTGGCCTTCGTCGTGACCGCGTTCGTCGGCCACAGCTGGTTCGCGCTCATCCCCGCCGGGGTCCTCGGCGTCGTCTTCACCCAGTTCGCGTTCCTGTCCCACGAGGCCGCTCACCGGCAGATCTTCGCCTCGAACCGGTGGAACGACCACGCCGGTCGGTTCGTCGGGGTCTTCCTCGTCGGCATGTCCTACTCGTGGTGGATGAACAAGCACACGCGGCACCACGGCAACCCGAACACCATCGGCAAGGACCCGGACATCGCCCAGGACACGGTGTCGTTCATCGAGGAGGACGCCGCGCAGCGCACCGGGCTGCTGCGACTGCTGACCCGCGTGCAGGGTTGGGCGTTCTTCCCGCTCCTCACGATGGAGGGGCTCAACCTGCACTGGCTGTCCATCCGTGCGGTCGTCACCGGTGAACACGTCAAGGGGACCTCGCGAGGGCGTGCGATCGAGGGCGTCCTGCTGCTCGTGCGCTTCGGGCTCTACTTCTGGGCCGTGTTCGCGTTCCTGCCGATCGGCATCGGCTTCGCGTTCATCGGCGTCCAGGTCGCGGTCTTCGGCGTGATGATGGGTGCGTCCTTCGCGCCGAACCACAAGGGCATGCCGGTCATCGCCGAGAACGCGCGGATCGACTTCTTCTCACGCCAGGTCCGGACCTCCCGGAACATCGTCGGCGGGCGGTGGGTCGACCACCTGCTCGGTGGCCTCAACCACCAGGCGGAGCACCACTTGTTCCCGAGCATGGCGCGGCCGAACCTGCGACGGGCGAAGCCGCTCGTGCAGGCGCACTGCCGCTCGCTCGGTGTCCCGTACACGGAGACGACACTGGTGCGGTCGTACGGCATCGTCGTGACGTACCTCAACCGGGTCGGGCTCGCCGCGCGGGACCCGTTCGCCTGCCCGATGGTGACGTCGCTGCGACTGCACTGAGCCGCGCGGGGCTGACCGGGGTCACCGCTCCCGTCGATGCGCCCGCGCCGAGCTGCTGCGGGCTTGCCGCTCCGCACCACGAATGCGACATCGAACCGGTCTCCACGCCCGGTTCGATGTCGCATTCGCGGTTCCACGGGCACGCCCGCGATTCCGCGGCACCGACGCCCGTCGCCGGGCGGATGCCGTGCGGGTCAGCCCTGGCCTTCGTCCACCAGTCGCCAGCCGTCGGCGGTCCGCGCCCAGCACCAGCTCCACTGCATCGTGCCCGGGTCCGCTCCGGTCATCCAGCGCTGAGTGATGACCGACGGCACGCACACCTCGGCCTGGGCGGCCTGCTCCGCGGACACCGCGTAGGGCTTCCCGACGTCGCGGTAGGCCAGGAGTTCGGACTCCCCGTCGAACCACGCGGTCGGCGCCTTCGGGCACCAGTCGGTCGTGCCGCTGGCCTCGAGGAGGTCGAGCAGGGCGCAGTCGTGCGCCTTCGCGGCCCGGAGGTACGCGAGCGTGTCCTCGCGCGGGGTCGCGTCGCGTGCCGGTGCCTCGGCGAGAGCCCGAGCGTGCGCGGCGGCGTCGAGCGCTCCCGAGTGGACGGTGACGACCGAGGCGGTGACGGCGACCCCCGCGACCGTTCCGAGGAGGACCTTCCACCGCGTGCGCACGCGACGATGCTCCCAGACGCCGGTCCTGCGGCGCTGCCCCCAGAACCGGTCGGGGTCATCGTGCCTTCGCACCGTCGACGGCGCCGCGTCCGAGCACAGCGGGAGTGTCCAGGGTCAGTGGGAGGGCGGGACGGCGGTGCTCGCCCGGATCACGAGCCGCGTCGGGACGAGGTCGGCGACGGTCGACGCCGGCTCGGGGTTCCCCTCGATCTGCCCGAGGAGGTTCCGGACCGCTCGTCGTCCGACCTCGTCGAAGGACTGGTGCACGGTGGTGAGCGGCGGCCAGAACGAGTCGGCCTCGGGGGAGTCGTCGAAGCCGACGACGCTGAGCGAGCCGGGCACGTCGCGGCCGGACTCGTGCGCGGCGCGAAGCACCCCCAGCGCGGTCTGGTCGTTCGCGGCGAACACGGCGGTGATGTCCGGTCGTGCTGCGATCGTGAGCCCGGCCTCGTACCCGTGCGACGTGGTCCAGCCACCGTGGAACACCGGCGGCACCACCCGGCCCGCACGTTCGAGGGTGTCCTGCCAGGCGGCGAGACGGCGTGCGGCGGAGTACGACGACACCGGTCCGGCGACGTGCCAGACGGTGTCGTGCCCGAGGTCGAGGAGGTGCTGCGTCGCCAACCGTGCACCCGCGGCCTGGTCGGTGTCGATCGACGGGTGCTGGGTCGTGCCCGTGGAGTCCACGACGACCATCGGGACGCCGTCCGGCAGTGCCACCTCGGCCGTGTCGATGATGTGCGACTCGATGATGATGACGACACCGTCGACGGCCTGCTCGTGCAGTCGCGAGAACGCCGAGCGCACCCCCTCCTCGGTGCGTGATGCCATCGGCAGCAGCGTGATCGTGAAGTCGGCGGCACCCGCGGCGTCGGCGATCGCCTCGAGGGTGCGCATGTTGCCGAACGACGCGAGTGTGAACATGATCACGCCGATCGTCCGGAAGCGCCCGGAGCGCAGGGCCCGAGCGGCGCGGTTCGGGCGGTACCCGAGCGTGTCCATCGCCCGCTGGACCCGGTCGCGGGTGTCGGGGGAGACGTTGTCGAAACCCCTGGCCACACGGGAGACGGTCTGCATCGACACGCCGGCGGCCTCGGCGACCGCGGCCATCGACGGGGCACGGCGCACGCCGCTGAGTTCCGTGGTCACGGGGGCCTCCCTCGGCGCTCGACATCGGATCGTGATCGAGCCCGACTCCGGTGACGGTAGCGCATGTTGACGTTGCCATGCTATCGTCGCGGCGTTCGATGTTGACGTCAACATCGACGCACCCGAACGCGGTACCGTCGGCGCCCCGAACGCCTCCGGACTGCAGCACCAGCACGACAAGGGAGTCACATGACCACGCTCGAAGCGCGTGCGCCGGGAGCAGCAGCTCCGGCCACGCCGCCACGGCGCCGCAACCGCCAGCGCGGCCGCTGGACCGGCTGGATGTTCGTCGGTCCGTTCGTCGTCGTCCTGGTCGCGATGCTCGTCGTTCCGATCGGCTACGCGCTCTGGCTCAGCCTCTTCCGCGACCAGCTGATCGGCGGCAACCAGTTCGTCTGGTTCGCCAACTACGTGCAGCTCTTCCAGGACGCGAAGTTCTGGCAGGGGTTCGGCCGCGTCGCACTCTTCCTCGTCGTGCAGGTGCCGATCATGCTCGTGGTCGCCCTGATCGCCGCCCTCGCGCTCGACAGCGCTCGGCTCTGGGCGTCGTCGTTCTTCCGCATCGCGATCTTCCTGCCGTACGCGGTCCCCGGCGTCGTCGCGGCGCTCATCTGGGGCTTCATCTACGGCAACCAGTTCGGCCTGACCGGCTCGATCAACTCCGCGCTCGGCATCGACCTGCTGCAGCCCTTCAGCCCCGACTGGGTGCTCGCGTCGATCGGCAACATCGTCACGTGGGAGTTCGTCGGCTACAACATGCTGATCTTCTACGCCGCCCTCCGCGTCGTCCCCACCGAGCTGTACGAGGCCGCCGAGATCGACGGCGCCGGCCCCCTGCGCACCGTCTGGTCCATCAAGATCCCGGCGCTCCGCGGCTCGATCGTCATCGCCACGATCTTCTCGATCATCGGCAGCTTCCAGCTCTTCAACGAGCCGAACCTCCTGAAGACCCTCGCCCCGAACGTCATCGGCAGCGCCTTCACCCCGAACATGTACGCCTACTCGCTGTCCTTCAGTGGCCAGCAGTTCAACTACTCCGCCACCGTCGCGATCGTCATGGGGGTCATCACCGCCGTGATCGCGTACATCGTCCAGGTGCGCGGGACCCGAGCGGAGAACCGATGAGCGCCGTCGAGACCCACACCCCGGCCGCGACCGTGACCGAGGCGGTGACCACCCGCGGTCGCAGCCGTGCCTCCCGACCGAACGGCACGAGCGGCACGAACCGAACGAACGGCACAAACGGACAGAAGGGCCGCGGTCCCCGCGCCCGCAAGTCGACCCTGCTGCTCGTGGTGATGATCGTCATCACCGTCTACTCGCTGCTGCCGCTCTTCTACCTCGTCGTCAACGCGACGAAGTCGCAGGACGACCTGCTCAGCACCTTCGGACTCTGGTTCGGCAACGGGTTCTCGCTGTTCCAGAACATCGGCGAGACGCTGACGTACAACGGCGGGATCTACCTCCGCTGGCTGGCGAACACCGTCCTGTACGTCGTCGTCGGTGCCGGTGGAGCGACCCTGCTCGCCACGATCGCGGGCTACGGCATGGCGAAGTTCCGGTTCCCCGGACGACGCGCGGTGTTCGCGGTCGTGCTCGGCGCGATCGCCATCCCCGGCACCGCGCTCGCCGTGCCGACGTTCCTGCTCTTCTCGTCCGTCGGCCTGACGAACACCCCGTGGGCGATCATCCTGCCCTCGCTCATCAGCCCGTTCGGCATGTACCTCATCTGGACGTACGCGATCGACGCGGTCCCGATGGAGGTCATCGAGGCGGCCCGGATGGACGGCGCCGGTGAGTTCCGGATCTTCTTCACGATCGCGCTCCGACTGCTCGCCCCCGGCGTCGTCACGGTCCTGCTCTTCGCGGTCGTCGCGACCTGGAACAACTACTTCCTGCCCCTGATCATGCTGAGCGACCCGAACCTCTACCCGCTCACGGTCGGCCTCAACCAGTGGAGCGCGCAGGCGCAGGGCGTCTCCGCGCACCCGATCTACAACCTCGTCGTCACCGGATCGCTCCTGACGATCATCCCGATCGTCGTCGCGTTCCTCTTCCTCCAGCGCTCCTGGCAGTCCGGCCTCGCGGCCGGCTCCGTCAAGGCGTGATCCGCCGGACGGGAGGGACGGGTCGAACCCGCCCCGCGCCTCCCGTCCGCACGACCAGCCGGACGGGAGGGACGGGTCGGCCCCGCCCCGCGCCTCCCGGCCCGGCACGCAGCAGCACCACCCCTCTCCACGAAGAAGTGAAAGGCAATCCCATGCACAAGCGTCTCCGGCGCGGGCTCAGCGCCCTCGCGATCGGCGTCACCGCGGCCATCGCCATGACGGCCTGCGCCTCCGGCGGCTCCGGCTCCGGCGGGTCCTCCGACGACATCACCAAGGCCCTCGAGAAGGGTGGCACCCTCACCTACTGGTCCTGGACCCCCTCGGCCGAGGCCCAGGTCGCCGCATTCGAGAAGGCGTACCCGAAGGTGAAGGTCAAGCTCGTCAACGCCGGTACCGGCAACGACCAGTACACGAAGCTGCAGAACACGATCAAGGCCGGTTCGGGCGCCCCCGACGTCGCGCAGATCGAGTACTTCGCCCTGCCGCAGTTCGCCCTGAGCGACTCGCTCGTCGACCTCAAGCCGTACGGGTTCGACAAGCTCGCCGACAAGTACGGTGCGGGCACCTGGCAGTCGGTCGACCTCGACGGCAAGGTCTACGGCCTGCCGCAGGACTCCGGCCCCATGGCCATGTTCTACAACGAGAAGACGTTCAAGGAAGCCGGCATCTCCACCCCGCCGAAGACGTGGGACGAGTACGTCGCGGACGCCGAGAAGATCCACAAGTCGAACCCGAACGCCTACATCGCGGCCGACTCCGGCGACGCGGGCTTCACCACCTCGATGATCTGGCAGGCCGGCGGCCGTCCGTTCGAGGTCAAGGGCACCGACGTCACGGTGAACCTGCAGGACGAGGGCACCAAGAAGTGGACCTCGACCTGGAACCAGCTCGTCGAGAAGGGGCTGCTCTCGCAGACCCCCGGCTGGACCGACGACTGGTACAAGCAGCTCGGCAACGGTGAGATCGCCACGATGGTCACCGGCGCCTGGATGCCCGGTGTCCTCGAGTCCAGCGTGAAGGACGGCAGCGGCAACTGGCGTGTCGCCCCGATCCCGACCTACGACGGCTCCTCCGACGTCACCGCGAACAACGGTGGCTCCGCCGAGGTCGTCATGAAGCAGTCGAAGAACCCGGCCCTCGCCGCCGGCTTCCTCAAGTGGCTGAACTCCTCGCAGGACTCGATCGACGTGTTCCTCAAGTCGGGTGGCTTCCCGTCGACCAAGGCGCAGCTCACCTCGTCCTCCTTCACCGCCGAGAAGCCGGAGTACTTCGGTGGCGAGGCGATCAACGAGACCCTGTCGAAGGCGTCGTCGAGCGTGGCCGAGGGTTGGCAGTACCTGCCCTTCCAGGTCTACGCGAACAGCGTCTACGCGGACACCGTCGGCCAGGCGTACCAGAACAAGTCCGACCTGAACGCCGGCCTCGAGGCCTGGCAGAAGGCCATCGTGAAGTACGGCAACGAGCAGGGCTTCAAGGTCACCTCGAAGTAAGCACCGCACCCGTTCGCAACGAACCGGGGCCACGCGGACACCGTCCGCGTGGCCCCGCCCCCTGAAAGGCCCCTCCCATGCGCTTCGCCATCGGCGACACCGACTTCCTGCTCGACGGCGAGCCGCACCGCGTCCTGTCCGGTGCGATCCACTACTTCCGCGTCCACCCCGACCTGTGGCAGGACCGGATCCGCAAGGCCAAGCTCATGGGCCTGAACACCATCGAGACGTACGTCGCCTGGAACGCACACGCGCCGCGTCCCGGGGAGTTCGACCTCACCGGCGGCCTCGACCTCGGCCGGTTCCTCGACCTCGTCGCCGCCGAGGGCATGCACGCCATCGTCCGACCCGGGCCGTACATCTGCGCCGAGTGGACCAACGGTGGCCTGCCGTACTGGCTCTTCGCCGACGGCACCGTCGGGGTCCGGCGGAACGAGCCCGGGTTCCTCGCCGCCGTGCGCTCGTACCTGGAGGCGCTCGCGCCGGTCCTCGTCCCGCGCCAGATCGACCGGGGCGGCCCGATCGTGCTCGTGCAGGTCGAGAACGAGTACGGCGCCTACGGGTCGGACGCGTCGTACCTGCGGGCGCTCGAACAGATGCACCGCGACATCGGCCTGACGGTGCCGTTCACGAGCGTCGACCAGCCGATGGGCAGCATGCTCGAGGACGGGTCGCTCCCGTCCCTGCACAAGACCGGCTCGTTCGGGTCCCGCGCCGCCGCCCGCATCGAGCGTCTCCGCGAGGTCCAGCCCACCGGGCCCCTCATGTGCTCGGAGTTCTGGGACGGCTGGTTCGACAGCTGGGGAGAGCACCACCACACGACGCCGGCGGCCGACAGCGCTGCTGAGCTCGACGTGCTGCTCGCCGCCGGCGGCTCCGTCAACATCTACATGTTCCACGGTGGCACGAACTTCGGGTTCACCAACGGCGCGAACGACAAGGGCGTGTACCGGCCGATCGCGACCTCGTACGACTACGACGCCCCACTCGACGAGGCCGGGCGTCCGACGGAGAAGTTCCACGCGTTCCGCGCGGTGATCGAGCGCTACGCGCCCGTGCCGCCCCTGCCGGCGTCGATGCAGCCGGGCGGATCGGGTCGCCTCGGCGTTGACGGCGCCGGCTCTGTCGGTGCCGGCCTGGAGGCACGGCGCGCGCCCGCCACGGACCTCGCTGTCCGTCTCGACCGCGTCGCACCCCTGCGCTCCCTGCTCCCCGCGCTGACGGACTGGTCCGCGCACGACGCGCCGCCCACCTTCGACGCGCTCGGTGCCGCCTCCGGCTTCGTGCTGTACCGGACAGAGGTCGCATTGCCGTCCGGCGGCGTCCTCACCGTCGGGACCGAGGTCCGCGACCGGGCGCTCGTCACCGTCGACGGGGTCGTCGTCGGCGTCCTCGAGCGGGAGCACCACGACCGGGCGATCGCGCTCCCGCCCGTCACCGGCACGCTGGAGCTCCTCGTCGAGGACCAGGGACGGGTCGACTACGGTCCCCGCATCGGCGAGCCCAAGGGCCTCATCGGGGACGTCCGCGTGGACGGCGAGCTGCTCTCCCGGTGGACGGCGTCGCCGCTCGCCCTCGACCCGATCGCTCCGGGCGCGCTGGCGGGGCTCGGTGCCGGTGATCCGACCGACGGCGACGTGCTCGCCGGACCGGTGTTCGCGTCCGGGGCGTTCGAGCTCGCGTCCGTCGACGACCGGTACCTGCGCTTCGACGGCTTCCGCAAGGGCGTCGTGTGGGTGAACGGCTTCTGCCTCGGGCGGTACTGGTCGCGCGGGCCGCAGAAGACCCTCGCCGTGCCGGGGCCGGTGCTCCGGGAGGGGCGCAACGAGGTCGTCGTGTTCGAGCTGCACGCCGCTGCCACGCGGACCGTGTGCCTGCTCGCCGAGCCCGACCTCGGCCACACCGAGGGCTGACGCCGCGTAGCCTGTGCGGAAAGACAGGAACGCGAAGGAGGGGGACGCTGTGTGGGAGTTGGCGAAAGGAGTGGGCCGGGCGGTCGTGACGGTGCTGCAGGTGCTCGCCCGCGCGCTCGACGGGCTCGGTTCGAACGGCAACGTGGGCCCCGGGGCGGCGCCGACCCCGCCTCCCGCGAAGCGCGACGAGTACCGGCCCTAGTCGGTCTCTGTCGGTCAGACGGCGCGAGCGCCCGCCCATCCGCGGACCGCGAGCAGGCCCTCCCGCCGCCACCGCCACAGCGGCGCGAACTTCGTTCCGTCGTCCTCCCACGCCCGGGCGAGCAGCCACATCTGTCGCCGGTGCTCGTCGCCGCGCCCGTCGCGCCACTCGACGAACGCGTCGTCGAGGACGGTCGTGATGCCCGCGCGAGGGGCGCTCCACGAGAGCAGGAACCCGCGGTACTGGAGCGTTTCGTCGGAGAGGTGGACGCCGACGTTCCGCGAGCGGACCAGGCTCCAGACGCCGACGAGCACGAACAGCGAGCCGAGGACGAACACGAAGCCCCTCGCCGAAGCCTCGGGCTCGAACGCGACACTCGCGACGAACCCGCCGACGATGACCATCAGAGGGCCCATCACGATCGCGTTGAGCACCCGTTGCCACCGCGGCGGACGGACGACCGTCACGAGTCGTCCCGGTCGAAGGCATCGAGCTCGTCGAGCGCTCGCCGTGCGTCGGCGATCCGGTCGGGCTCCGGGCGCGTCCACCACTCCGGGCCGCGCTCGCCCAGGCCGTGCTTCGCGAGCCCGTTCCGGTGCCGCGCCGCAGCCAAGGCGTCCTCGTCCCCGGCCCGCTTCGCCTGCTTGACCGCGTTCCGCCCGCGTCCGAGGTGCGACCGGAGCGCGGCGGCGACGTCCTCGGGGATCGCCGGGTCAGTCCGTCGCCAGCGCCGACCGTCGACGACGAAGAAGTGCTCGTCGGGCTCGGCGGTCATGACCTGAGTCTGCACCGTCGGTGGTCACCGGTAGACAGGTGGCGATGAGCGAAGCACGCACGCGTCCGATGCTCGACGTCCGCCGGATCTACGCCGAGGATGCCGCGCTCGAACTGCCCCGTGGGCAAGATGTCCTCGGCCGCTGGCCCGACGCCGAGATCGTGCCCGTCGCCTCGCACTGGAACATCCCCGAGGTCCACGGCGACGAGCGCAACGTCCAGCGCTGGGTGCGGATCAAGACCGAGGCGCTCGTGCTCGGCGTGAAGAAGTCGCTCGTCACCCGGCCGAACGGACGCTCCGCCGACTTCATCGCCCCGTCGACGGCCAACGGATGCGCCATGGCGTGCGCGTACTGCTACGTGCCCCGGCGCAAGGGGTACTCGAACCCCGTCACGGTGTTCGCGAACATCGAGCAGATCACGAAGCACGTCGCCCGGAACATCGCGAGGCGGGGGCCGAAGACGGAACCGAACCAGTGCGACCCCGAGGCCTGGGTGTACGACATCGGTGAGAACAGCGACTGCTCGGTCGACGCGATGCTCAGCGACAACGTGCGCGACCTCTGCGACCTGTTCCGGATGAGTCCCACGGCCAAGGCGTCCTTCGCGACGAAGTACGTCAACCGCGACCTGCTCGACTGGGACCCGATGGGCCGCACCCGCATCCGGTTCTCCCTCATGCCGCACGAGACGGCGAGGGTCACCGACATCCGCACGAGCCCGATCGCCGAGCGCATCGCCGCGGTGAACGACTTCGTCGACGCCGGGTACGAAGTCCACCTCAACTTCTCGCCGGTCATCCTCACCCCGACCTGGGAGTCCGACTGGGCCGAGCTGCTGCGGCGGGTCGACGACGTGCTCTCCCCGGCGGCGAAGCAGCAGCTCGCGGCCGAGGTGATCTTCCTGACGCACAACGAGCCGCTGCACGAGGTCAACCTCGGCTGGCATCCCAAGGCCGAGGACCTCCTGTGGCGGCCCGACCTGCAGGAGCAGAAGGTCTCGCAGAACGGTGCCGTGAACGTGCGGTACCGCTCCGGCTTGAAGGGGCAGCTCGTCGAGCGGTTCCGGGAACTGGTGGCCGAGCACCTGCCGAGCTGCCGCATCCGCTACGCGTTCTGACGGCGAACAGCGAACGCCCGCACCGTCGAGCGGTACGGGCGTCAGCGGGACAGGCGGATCAGTTGCCCGTCAGCTTGTCCTTGGCCTTCTCGGTTTCGAGACGGCCCTCGCCCATGACCTGGTCCTTCTTGCCCTGGGCCTCGAGCTCGGCGTCGTCGGTGTGCTTGCCGACGGTCTCCTCGACCTTGCCGACGAGCTTCTGCGTGACGTCCTTTGCCTTGTCTCCGAGCGACATGGTGTCTTCCTTCCTCCGGGAACCGCCGAGGGTCCCCGGCGCCTGTGCCACGAACACAACCAGGCCCGCTTGCCGTGGTTCGCGGTCAGACCGCAGGTTCGTGTCCCCCGGTTGGTTCGAACGGGGTACGGATCATGCGGCACGGTACCGGTTCGTCCCGGATGGAGCATGCTGGCGCCACGGATGTCGTCCCAGCCCCGGACCGATCATCGGAGAACAAGTGAACATCACACGCCGAACGCTCCTCGCGGGGCTCGGTGCCGTCACGCTGCCCGTTGCCCTGGCGGGGTGCGGCTTCGTGCCACAAGACACCGGCGGGCAGGCCGACGCGGACACCCTGACTTTCACGACGTGGGGCACCGACGCCGAGCTGGCCGGTTTCCGCACCGCGATCCGGGCGTTCCAACGCACGTACCCGGGCCGGAAGGTCGCGCTCAACGCGGTGCCGTACGAGCAGATGTTCACGAACATCGACGCGCAGCTCCAGGCCGGCAACCCGCCCGACGTCTTCCGCGTGCCGTACTACTCGTTCGGCGCGTACGCCGGCCGCGGCCAGCTGCTCGACCTCTCCCGCTCGCTCAACGCCGGCGTGGGGGATCGCTTCACGCCGACCGCGTGGGCGGCGGTGCAGTCCGACGGTCGTCCGTTCGGCGTCCCGCACCACACCGACACCTCGGCGATCCTGGTGAACACCGACCTGATGGACAAGGCGGGGGTGTCCGACCTGCCGCGATCGGTCGACGATGCGTGGACGTGGGACGAGCTCGCTGACGTTGCCGACCGGCTCCGCGGTGCCCTGCCGGACGACGTGTACCCGTTCGCCTACAACTGGCAGGGGAACGGCGTCACCCGCTGGCTGAGCCTGCTCTTCCAGGCCGGCGGTGCGTTCCTCGAGGACGACCAGAAGACCCCGGCGATCGACAGCGCGGCCGGGCGTGAGGCCGTGTCCTTCGCCCAGCGGTTCTTCGAGGAACGGTGGGTGCCGGCCAACGACTCGATCAAGTCCGCGACCTACGCCAGCGACACCTGGTACCGCCAGCGGGTCGCGATGGTGTGGTCCGGCGCGTTCCAGATCCCGGACGCAGCCCAGACCCTCGACTTCCCGTGGACGGCGACCTACGCACCACGGCGGGAGCGCGGTGGCGGTGACTTCGGCGGCAACGCCCTGGTCGCGACAGCACAGACGACCAAGCCGGACCTCGCCGCGTCGTTCCTGGACTTCATCACCCGGCGTCCGCAGATGCAGGTCTTCTGCGAGCGGGCGTCACTCCTGCCGACCCGGCGCGACCTCGTCGACGGTGGCCTGCGGTTCACGGTGCGCCCCGAGCTCACCCGCACCTTCGTCGACCAGGCGTCGGTGATCCAGCCGGAGGACGTCGCGCAGGTCGCGTCACCGGACATGGCGTCGATCATCACCGTGCTGCAGAACGGCCTCGAGGACGCCTTCGTCGGCGGTGCCAGCGCGGCGAGGACGGTCGAGACCCTGCAGCGTGGCATCGCCGACGCGACCGGAGGACGAGCATGAGCGCGCAGACGAGCACCCCGCCCGGAGGTGGCGCGGGCACGACGAGCGCACGAGCCGATCGCACCTCCAGGGGTCGGTCGCCGAGCGCCCGACGCGAGGAACGGGCCGCCTACGCCTTCGTCGCACCGAACATGGTGCTCCTGGCCGTGTTCGTGCTCGTCCCGCTGGTCGGCGCGTTCGTGATCAGCTTCCAGCGCACGAACGGGTTCGGCGCGGCCGAGTGGACCGGCATCGCGAACTACCAGCGGCTGCTCGGCGACGGGCTGTTCTGGCGAGCCCTGCTCAACACCGTCCTCTTCACGGTGCTCGTGACGCCGATATCGATGGGGCTCGGACTGCTCGCCGCCCTGCTCCTGAACAGCGTCCTGCCGGCCCGGGGGTTCTTCCGATCCGTGCTCATCACGCCGATGGCGGTGTCGGGGGTGGCGACGGCGCTGATCGGGGTCCTGGTGTTCGACCAGAACTCCGGCGTGCTCGACGCCCTGCTCGGTCTCGTCGGCATCAGCCCGGTGCAGTGGCAGTCCGACCCGACCGCGGCGTTCGCGTCCGTGGTCCTCGTGACGATCTGGTGGCGGGTCGGCTTCAACATGCTGATCTACCTGGCCGGACTGCAGGGCATCGGCCCGGAGCTCCCGGAGGCGGCGATGCTCGACGGCGCAGGCTGGTCACGACGGTTGCGCTCGATCACGGTGCCGCTCCTCGGGTCGTCGACGTTCTTCCTCACCGTGCTCAACGTCATCTACTCGTTCCAGGTGTTCGACATCGTCTTCGTGCTGACCGGCGGCGGACCGCGGAACGCCACGTCGGTGCTCGTGACCTACGCCTACGACACCGGCTTCGTCACCCGCGACCAGGGCTACGCGGCCGCGATCGGCATGGTGCTGCTGCTCATCGCCGTGGTGTTCGCGATCGCGCAGTGGCGCGGCAGCAGGAACCGGGACCTCGCCGGATGACCACGCAGTCGCAGCCCGCGCCGCACCGACCGACCGCCCGCAGCGCCGGCACCGCCCCGCATCGTCGCCGACCGGCCGGACGCGCACGGAGCCTGTTCGTCCTCCGCACCGTCGTCGCGGTCGTGGTCGCACTGATCGTCATCGCGCCGCTCTACTGGATGGTCGTCGTCGCGTTCTCGCCGCGCTCCGAGCTCCTCGGCGGGACCGTCCGGTTCTTCCCGCGGACACTCACCACCCAGAACCTCGACCGCGTGTTCTCGTCGTTCCCGGTGGTCGAGTGGCTCGGCAACTCCACCGCCATCGCCGTGTCCGTCGCCGTCCTGACGACGGCGCTCAGCCTGCTCGCCGGGTACGCGTTCGCACAGCTGCGGTTCCGCGGGTCGACGGTGCTGTTCTTCGTCGCGCTCGCCACCCTCGCGGTGCCGGTGCAGGTCATCATGGTGTCGCTGTTCCGCATCGTCACGGGCCTGCACCTCTACGGCACGTACTGGGCGGTCATCCTCCCGAGTGCGGCCTCGGCGTTCGGGGTGTTCCTCGCCCGGCAGTTCCTGCTCGGGA
The DNA here is from genome assembly GCF_047238015.1 of Curtobacterium phoenicis. Taxonomy (NCBI): domain Bacteria; kingdom Bacillati; phylum Actinomycetota; class Actinomycetes; order Micrococcales; family Microbacteriaceae; genus Curtobacterium; species Curtobacterium phoenicis. The sequence goes on along the minus strand of NZ_JBDFLZ010000002.1, from coordinate 3,116,875 downwards.
TCCCCAAGGAACTCATCGAGGCGGCGCGGATCGACGGTGCGGGCCACGCCGGTGTCTTCTTCCGCATCGTGCTGCCGATGTCCCGTCCGCTCATCGCGGTGCTGTTCTTCATTAGCCTGCTGCAGGCCTGGAACGACTTCGCGTGGCCGCTCATCGCGCTCCGGGAGAACCGGCTCTTCACCCTGCCGATCGGCCTGCTGTACCTGCAGGGGCAGTTCGGCTCGGACTACGGCGCCACCATGGCGTTCGCCCTGCTCGACGTGGTGCCGATCCTCGTCGTGTTCCTGGTGTTCCAGCGATGGTTCGTCCAGGGTTTCGCACGCAGCGGCCTGCGCTGACGCGCACGGACCGGACGGGAGGCACGGTGCGGGCCCGCACCGTGCCTCCCGTCCGCACCGGGTCGCGTCGCAACCCGCGCGATCGACGGATCAGGGGATCAGGCGGTCAGCGCGGTAGCGCTCGAACAGCTCGGCGAAGGCACGCTCGGTGCGTCGGAACGCCGTGAACCCGGCCTCGCGGCTCTTGCCCATGTCCGTCACGACCTCCATCGCCCGCCCGAGGTCGGCGTCGGTGTGCCACCAGGACGCGAGTCGGGTGATGTCCGACTCGGCGAGGCCGTGCCGCGCGGCGATCTCGGGCCACGCCTGTTCGTACGGGGCCATCTGCTCCTCGAGGGGCCGGACGGCGCCCGTGAAGCCGACGACGCGCGCCGGGTCGACGCCGAGGTGTGCTGCGAGTCGGGGCCACATCCAGCGCCAGCGGAAGACGTCACCGTTCACGATGTTGAACGCCTCGTCGGCGCCCTCCGGTGCGGTCGCCGCCCAGACCATGTGTTCGGCGAGGATGCCCGCGTCGGTCATGTCGGTGAGACCGTTCCACTGCGCCTCGCTGCCGGGGAAGACGAAGTCGAGGTCGAGCTCCTTCGCCAGCGTCGCCTGCACTGCGATCGTGAGGCCCATGTTCATGGCGTTGCCCACGGCATGGCCGATCACGGTGTGCGACCGGTGGACGGACCAGGTGAAGCCCTGGCGCTCGGCCGCGGCGAAGAGCTCGTCCTCCTGCGCGTAGTAGAAGTTCGGGGTGTCGAGCCGCGGCTCCTCCTCGTGGAAGGGGGTGTCGGGCATCTCACCCGCGGCGTACGCCTCGAACGGGCCGAGGTAGTGCTTCAACCCAGTGACCAGGGCGACGTGGGCGAGCGGCGCGTGCGACAGCGCCGCGAGCAGGTCGCGGACCATCCCGCCGTTGACGCGGATGTTCTCGGCCTCGGTGTCCTGCCGCTGCCACGCGGTGAAGAACACGTGCGTCGGACGTTCGCCGGCGAGCGCCGTCCGGAGCGACTCCGGGTCGCGGAGATCGGCGGCCACTGTGCGGACGCCGTCGCGGGGGAGCGGTCGACGGGACAGCGCGGTGACGTCCCACCCGAGGTCGAGGAGGTGGTCCACGAGCGCGGAGCCGGTGATGCCACTGGCGCCTACGACGAGTGCTTCGGGACGGACGGGGGTCGGTTCGGTGGTGTTCGTCATCGTGGTGGTGCAACGCCCACGGACGACAGGTGTTCCCTACCGGGGCCGGCGGATCCGGATCGGCCCCTTCGCGGTCGACGGGTCGACGACACTGCCGTGCTGGGTGATCTCGACCTCGCCCCGGGCCACCATGCGCCGGGCAGCACGGCGAGCGGGCTCCATGAGCTCGCGCCAGCCGTCCGGGTCGAGGGCCCGTGCGGCCTCGGACGGGCAGATGCTCGACGACCGGGAGCGGGCGGCGAGCAGTTCGTCGATCCGTTGCTCGAGCGCCCGGTCGGTGGCGTCGACGCCGTGCTTCCGGCAGGCGGCCGAGCAGTACTTCGCGTCCGGGGCCGCGGACGACGGCATCCGACGACCGCACGAGGCGCAGGTGCGTTCGGTGTGCTCGGCGGCGTTCGCCGCGGCGTCGGCCTCGGTCCTGATCGCGCGTCCCATGCGTCCATCCTGTCCCCGCTGTCCGGTCCGGTACCCAGCCCAGGCTCGGCTGGCAGCATCGGTCCGGTGAGCCCCGAACCCGATGCCGTCCGTCCGCCGGAACCCGCCTGGGTGGAGCACGTGATGTGGTGGCACGTCTACCCGCTCGGGTTCGTCGGTGCCGACGTCCGACCCGGCACACCCGTGGAGGACCGCCCCGTGGAGCACCGCCTCGACCGGATCACCCCGTGGCTCGACCACGTCGTCGACCTCGGGTTGAACGGGCTGCTGCTCGGACCCGTCTTCGCGAGCTCGACACACGGGTACGACACGGTCGACCACCTCCGGATCGATCCACGCCTCGGGGACAACGAGGACTTCGACCGACTCGTGGCCGCGGCGCACGAGCGCGGCGTCCGGGTGCTGCTCGACGGCGTCTTCAACCACGTCGGCCGCGAACACCCCGCGTTCCGGGCCGTCGAGCGGGACGGACCGGACGCCACGAGCGCCGACCTGTTCGCCGTCGACTGGTCGGGGTGGACGACCGGGCAGCGGGTCCCGGTGCGCGACTTCGAGGGGCACGACATCCTCGTCGCGCTCGACCACGACGGCCGGGCCGCGGAGGACCTCGTCGTCGCGGTGATGACCCACTGGCTCGAGCGCGGGGTCGACGGGTGGCGCCTCGACGCGGCCTACGCGGTGCCGCCGGCGTTCTGGGCGCGCGTGCTGCCGCGGGTGCGCGAGCGCTTCCCGGATGCCTGGTTCAGCGGTGAGCTCATCCACGGCGACACGGCAGGGATCGTCCGCGCGTCGACGATGGACTCCACCACGCAGTACGAGCTGTGGCAGGGGATCTGGCACGGCATCGCGGACCGGAACCTGTTCGAGCTCGCGCACGCCGTGGAACGGCACGACGAGCTGCTCGCGACGCAGGTGCCGACCACGTTCGTCGGCAACCACGACGTCACCCGGATCGCGAGCTCGGTGGGGGAGCGGCTCGCCGGTCACGCGGCCGCGCTGCTGTTCACGCTGGCGGGAACCCCGGTCGTGTACGCGGGCGACGAGTACGGCTGGACCGGGGTCAAGGAGGAGCGGGAGGGCGGCGACGACGCCGTGCGGCCGACGTTCCCGGCAGTGCCACCGGCACCGACCGACCTGACGCACGCGTACGAGGCGCTCGTGGCACTCCGGCGTCGGAACCCCTGGCTGCACCGGGCGCACACCGACGTCGTGCACCTGACCAACACGGCGGTCGTGCTGCGGACGGCGACCGCGGACGCCGCCGTGGTGACCACCCTGAACCTGGCGGACGACCCGGTCGAGCTGCCCGCGGCGGATGCGACGCACGTGGAGGCGGGCGGCGGCGACCTGCGGGACGGGACCCTGCGCCTCCCGGCCGGGGGTTGGGCCGTCCTGACGGCGTGAGCGCGTTGCCGAAGCGACAGACCGCGGCTGTCACAACGCGAAAGCGACAGATCTCCGCGGTTGAACCGCGGAGATCTGTCGCTTTGCCGAACTGAACCGGCCGAACGGACGCGCTGGAGCGTGCCCGAGCTGCCCCTACTTGCGCGCGGCGGCCGCCCGACGCTTGTTGAACACGTCGAACGCGACGGCGGCGAGCAGCACCAGGCCCTTGATGAGCGACTGGAACTCCGTGCCGACACCGAGGATCGACATGCCGTTGTTCAGGATGCCGATGATGAGACCACCGACGATCGCGCCGGGCACGGTGCCGATGCCGCCCGTGACGGCCGCGCCACCGATGAACACCGCCGCGATGGCGTCGAGCTCGAAGCCGTTGCCCGCACCCGGTGCGGCGAGGTTCAGCTGGCCGGTGAAGACCACGCCCGCCAGGGCCGCGATGACGCCCATGTTCACGAAGAGCAGGAACGTGACGCGCTTCGTCTTGACGCCGGACAGCTGCGCGGCGAGGGCGTTGCCGCCGATCGCGTAGACGTGGCGTCCGAACACCGCGCTCCGCATGACGACCGAGTAGATCACCACGAGCGCGCCGAGGACGACGAGCACGATCGGCGTGCCGTTGTAGCTCGCGAGCAGCAGGGCGACGTAGATCACGAGCGCCGCGCCGAACGCCGTCTTCACGATGAACCAGGCGAACGGCTCGCTCTCGAGCTGGTACTTGCGGCGGGTCGCCCGGCCCCGGAAGGCCGTGATGACCATGATCGCGGCGGCGGCGATGCCGAGGACCATCGTGAGCGGCTCGTACCCGGTGGTGCCGAACGACGGCAGGAACCCCGAGCCGAGCGACCGGAAGCCGGCCGGGAACGGCGAGATCTGCTGGTTCTGCAGGACGATCTGCGCCGCGCCGCGGAAGGCGAGCATGCCCGCCAGCGTCACGATGAAGGCCGGGATCCCGAAGTAGGCGATCCAGAAGCCCTGCCAGGCACCGACGAGCGCGCCGATCACGAGGCAGAGGACGACCGCGACCGGCCAGGGGAGACCCCACTGGGTGATCATCACACCCGCCATCGCGCCGCTGAACGCGACGACCGACCCGACGGACAGGTCGATGTGGCCGGCGATGATGACCATAACCATGCCGATCGCCAGGATCAGGATGTAGCTGTTCTGGACGATGATGTTCGACACGTTGATCGGTGCCAGGGTGATGCCGCTCGTCGCCACCTGGAAGAAGATCACGATGACGATCAGCGCGATGAACAGGCCGATCTGTCGGAGCTGCCCGGTGAGGTAGCTCGCTGCGGACTTAAGCGCGTTCATTGACAGGGGTCTCCCGTTCCTGGGTCATGTACTGCATGAGGACCTCTGGGGTGGCCTCGGAGCGGGGCACGTCGGCGGTGATCGTGCCCTCGGAGAGTGTGTAGATGCGGTCGCAGATGCCGAGGAGCTCCGGGAGCTCGGAGGAGATCACGATGATCCCCTTGCCCTGGTCCGCCAGACTGTTGATGAGGGTGTAGATCTCGTACTTCGCGCCGACGTCGATGCCGCGGGTCGGCTCGTCGAGGATGAGCACGTCGGGGTCGGCGTACATCCACTTCGACAGGACGACCTTCTGCTGGTTGCCGCCGGAGAGCTTGCCCGTGACGGCGTTCACCGAGGGGGCCTTGATGTTCATGCTCTTGAGGAACTGCGACGCGACCGTGGTCTCCTGCGAGCTGTTCACGAACCCCCAGTTGGCGAGCTTGCCGAGCGCCGAACCGGAGATGTTCCGCTTGATGTCGTCGATCAGGTTGAGGCCGTAGCGCTTGCGGTCCTCGGTCGCGTACGCGATGCCGTTGTCGATCGCGCGCGTCACGGTGTTCGTCTTGATCGGGACGCCGCGCTTGTACACGGTGCCGCTGATGCCGGTCCCGTACGAGTGCCCGAAGACGCTCATCGCGAGCTCGGTGCGGCCGGCGCCCATGAGCCCCGCGATGCCGACGACCTCGCCGGCCCGGACGTTGAGGTTCGCCTGGTGGATGATCTCGCGCGAGCCGTCGAGCGGGTGGTGGACCGTCCAGTCCTCGATGCGCAGGAGCTCCTCACCGATCTTCGGCTCGCGCTCCGGGTAGCGGCTCGACAGGTCACGGCCGACCATGCCGCGGATGATGCGGTCCTCGGAGACGTCGTCGCCGTGCATGTCGAGCGTCTCGATGGTCTTGCCGTCGCGGATGATCGTGACCTTGTCCGCGATCGCCTTGATCTCGTTGAGCTTGTGGCTGATGATGATCGCCGTCATGCCCTCGGCCTGCAGTGACCGGATGAGGTCGAGCAGGTGCGCGGAGTCGTCGTCGTTCAGCGCCGCCGTCGGCTCGTCGAGGATGAGCAGCTTGACGTCCTTCGAGAGCGCCTTCGCGATCTCGACGAGCTGCTGCTTCCCGACGCCGATGTCGACGATCTTCGTGACGGGGTTGTCCTTGAGCCCGACGCGCTTGAGGAGCGACGCCGCCTCGAGGTTGGTCTGGTTCCAGTCGATGAGCCCGCCCTTGACGCGCTCGTTGCCGAGGAAGATGTTCTCGGCGATCGACAGGAACGGGCTGAGGGCGAGTTCCTGGTGGATGATCACCACGCCGGCTGCCTCGGAGTCGTTGATGGAGCCGAACTTCACCGGCTGCCCGTCGAGCAGGATCTCGCCGTCGAAGGTGCCGTGCGGGTAGACGCCCGACAGCACCTTCATCAGGGTCGACTTGCCTGCGCCGTTCTCGCCGCAGATCGCGTGGACCTGACCGCGCTCGACCTCGATGGAGACGCCCTGCAGGGCCTTCACGCCGGGGAACGTCTTGGTGATGTCCCGCATCTCGAGGATGGTGTCCGCCATGTGGACCGCCTTTCCGTCGTGCGCGCGTGGGCGCGCTGGTGATGACGAACGGGAGGCGCGGTGCGGGCTCGCACCGCGCCTCCGGTCCGTGAGATGGGTCGCGTACTACTTGAGGTCGGCTTCCGTGTAGTAGCCGCTGTCGATCAGGACGGACTTGTAGTTGTCCTTCGTGACCACGGTCGGCTGGAAGAGGTAGGTCGGGACGACCTTGACCTTGTTGTCGTAGCTCTTGGTGTCGTTGACCTCGGGCTTCTTGCCGGAGAGCAGGTCCTCGGCCATGGTGACCGACTGCTTCGCGAGCTTGCGCGTGTCCTTGTAGATCGTCGAGTACTGCTGACCGGCGATGATCGACTTGACCGACGCGGCCTCGGCGTCCTGACCGGTGATGATCGGCAGCGGGCGGTCACCCGAGCCGTAGCCGGCACCCTGCAGCGCGGAGATGATGCCGATCGACATGCCGTCGTAGGGCGAGAGCACGCCGTTCAGCGTGGTGCCACCCGAGTACGACTTGGCGATGAGGTTCTGCATGCGGGCCTTGGCGGTCGCCGGGTCCCACTGCTGCGTCGCGGCCTGCGAGAGCTGGTCCTGACCGGACTGGATCTTCAGCGTGCCGTCCTCGAGGTACGGCTTGAGGGTGTCCATCGCGCCGTTGAAGAAGAACCCGGCGTTGTTGTCGTCGAGCGAACCGGCGAAGACCTCGATGTTGAACGGGCCCTTCTTGCCGGTCTTCTTGCCGTCGGAGTCGAGGACGCCGAGGCCGGTGAGGAGCGACGTGGCCTGGTCGACGCCCACCTTGTAGTTGTCGAACGACACGTAGTAGTCGACGTTCTTGTTGCCGGTGAGCAGGCGGTCGTACGAGATCACCTTGATGCCGGCCTTGGCGGCGGCGTCGAGCTGGTCGGACAGTGCGCCACCGTCGATCGACGCGATGATCAGGACCTTCGCGCCCTTCGTGATCATGTTGCTGACCTGTTGGGCCTGCTGCTGGACCTTGTTGTCGCCGTACTCGAGGTCGACCTTGTAGCCGGCCTTCTCGAGGTCGCTCTTGACCGCGTCGCCGTCCTTGATCCACCGCTCGGAGACCTTGGTCGGCATCGCGACGCCGACGAGGGCGCCCTTGTTGTCGCCGCTGCCGCCACCGCTGCCGGTGGCGCCACGACCCCCGGCGGAGCACGCGGCCAGGCTGACTGCCAGTCCTACGGCCACGATCCCCGCTGCGATCTTGCGCTTCATCATCGAAGTACCTCTTGTTCCTCTCACGTCGTCCTCGACGCGCTGGGTGTGGGCTGCTGTGCCCCTTGGGTGCTGCTCAAAGTGAGCGCTCACATCATGTGGGTTGTTTCACGGGGTGTCAACTCGTCGTGATCGTTTCGCGACCTTTCATGCGGGCCCCTCTCCGGGGGTACGGTTTGCACGTGACGACCACGACGGCCCACGGGGGCAAGCGCCGCAAGGCGCCGACGATCTTCGACGTCGCCGAGCGCGCCGGGGTCTCGCACCAGACGGTCTCCCGCGTCATCAACGGCGACCCCACCGTCCGGGAGCAGTTCCGCGACCAGGTCGCCGCCGCGGTCGCCGAGCTCGGGTACCGACCGCGGGCCGCCGCCCGGGCGCTCGCCGGGGGGCGGAGCCGCGCGCTCGGCCTCGTCAGCACGGGCGATGCGCTGTACGGCCCGTCGAGCACCGCGATCGGCTTCGAACGCGCCGCCCGCACCGCCGGGTACCACGTGCTCCTGTCGACCCTGCCCGAGGACCCCGTGCCCGCGGACCTCTCCGGCGCGCTCGCCTCGCTGCTCGCCCAGGACGTCGCCGCCGTCGTGCTCGTTGCCGCCGACAACCGGGTGCTCGACGCGCTGGCGTCACTGACCGTCCCGGTGTCCGTGCCCGTCGTCGTGGCGAACGCCGTGCAGCGCGACGCCGAACGGACCGGAGCGGCACCGAACGTCGCCGCCGTCGCGATCGACCAGGCTGCGGGCGCCATCCTCGCGATGGAGCACCTCTTCGCCGCGGGACACCGCCGGATCGTGCACATCGCCGGGCCGTCGGTCTCGCAGGAGTCCGAGGTCCGCCGGGCGACCTACGAGCGGCTCATGGCGGAGCGGGGGTTCGAGCCGGTCGTCCTCGAGGGCGACTGGACCCCCGCGAGCGGCTTCCGAGCCGCGCAGTCGGTCGACGTGCACACCGTCGACGCCGTCTTCGCCGGGAACGACCAGATGGCGCTCGGGGTGCTGCACGCCTTCGCCGAGGTGGGGCTGCGCGTCCCCGACGACATCGCGGTCGTCGGCTTCGACGACATCCCGGAGGCGGCGCACTTCACACCGCCGCTGACGACCGTCCGCCAGGACTTCATGGCGATGGGGGAGCGGGTCCTCGCGTCGGTCCGGCGTCTCGTCGAGGGGCAGTCCCACGACGACCGGCTGCTCGCCCCCGAGCTGGTGGTGCGGCGGAGCGCGTAGGCGCTGGACCCGGGTACGGCTGGCGGGATCGGGCGTGGCTGGCAGGAACGGGTGTACCTGGTCGATGGTTCCGACCGGGTACGCCCGTTCCTGCATCCCATCGCGGCTGTTGTGGGAAGGATCCGGCGTGCGCAGCAGCCGCCGTCACCGCGCGATCGGGAGCCAGACGCGCATCGGTGCGGCCCCGCGGTTCGCCCAGGCGTAGTAGGGGACCGCGACCGCGGTCACGGCGTGCGCCGTGTCTGCGCTCGCCGTGTCGGCGCTCGCCGTCTCGGCCGGGAGGCGCGGGTCGCCCCCGGCGCCACCAGCCACGTCGTCGACGCTGGTCGCGTCGAGGGCCGGTGCGGTGCCTCCCGGCCGGGTCGCGTCGATCCGGCGGTACGGCCACGCTGCCTGCTCGTGCGACGACGGCGCGGAGCCCGGAACGCGCAGCGTGACGACGCCGTCGAGGAGGTCGTCCCGCCGCTCCTCGGCGATCGGCGCCGACGGGTCGATCGTCAGGTCGTCGACGGTGAAGCCCTCCTGGTCGGCCTGCTCGACCGCGTACACGAGCGGCCCGCGTTCGATCGCGAGCTGCCCGCGTGACGCGTCGATCCGCGAGTCGGCGACGTACCGGTGCGGCGTCGTGTCGAAGACGAGCTCGACCGTGTCGCCGGCGGTCCACGAGCGGTCGAGGACGTGCAGGGTGCCCGGCTCCGGCGACGTCCGGCCGTCCGGACCGGTCACGGTGGTGGTGTCCGACCACGCCGGGACGCGCAGGCCGAGGGCGAGCGGGCCGTCCGCCCTCACGGTGACGACCACACGGCCGTCGTGCGGGTACCCGGTCTCGACCCGGACCGGTCCGAGGTCAGCGGTGGCGTACTGGTGCACCTGGAGGCCGCCGTCGGTCGCGGTCGCGAGGTACCCGTCGAGGCTCGCGAACGTCCGCATGATGTTCGGCGGGCAGCAGGCGCAGTCGAACCAGCCACGCCGACCGTGCGCCGGGGAACGGTTCTCGTCCTGGTGTGCCTGGTCGCGGTGCTGCAGCGGGTTGACGTAGAAGTACTCCGTGCCGGCGAGGCTGACTCCGGCGAGGAACGCGTTGTACAGCAGCCGCTCGACCGCGTCGGCGTAGACGGGCTTCCCGGTCGCGAGGAGCAGTCGCCACGCCCACTGGATGCCGCCGATCGCGGCGCAGGTCTCGGCGTAGCCGCGGTCGGTCGGCAGCTCGTACGGATCACCGAACGCCTCCCAGTCCCAGCGGGCACCGAGTCCGCCCGTGATGAACGCCTTCGTCGCCATCATGTCCGCGAACTGGCGCTCGCTCGCGGTGAGGAGCTCGGTGTCGCCGGTCTCGACCGCGACGTCGACCGCTCCGGCCGCCAGGTACACGGCGCGGACCGCGTGGCCCTCGACGGTCGTGGCCTCGCGAGCCGGGACCCGGTCCGAGAAGTACGTCGGCTCGCCGCCCGCGCGCTCGATGATGCCGTGCCCGCGGGCGTCGACGAACCAGTGCGCGAGGTCGAGGTACGCGCGGGTGCCGGTCTCGCGGTAGAGCTCGACGAGCCCCATCTCCACGACCGGGTGCCCGTCGATGTCGGCCGTCCTGCCGGGGCCGTCGCCGAACGTCGCGACCAGGTGGTCGGCGTTCTTCGTCGCGACGTCGAGCAGGCCGGTGTCGCCGGTCGCACGGTGCTGTGCGACCGCCGCCTGGTACAGGTGCCCCGCGCAGTACAGCTCGTGGCTCCACTTGAGGTCGACGTAGCGCTCGCCCTTCCCCCGCACCTGCTGCACCGAGTCGAGGTAGCCGTCGTCGGCCTGCGCGCGGGCGTAGAGGGCGGTGACCTCGCGCTGCAGGTCGAGCAGGTCATCGGCGGGGGCGCGACCGTACTCCCACGCGACCGCCTCGAGCCACTTCGTCACGTCGGAGTCCATGAAGATCGGTCCGACGGCGTCGCCCCGCTCGTCACCGGCGGCGATCCGGAGGTTCCGGAAGTTGCCCGCGGCCTCGAGCTGGTCGTACCCGCTGCGGATCGCGTCCCGCCCGTTGCGGTCCTGCCGAAGCGCCCAGAAGCCCCCGGTGATCCGGGCGTCACCGGCGCCGAGCGGCCGGAGGGTGAGGTGCGCGTGGTCGGTCGGGAGGACCGGGGTCGCGGTGCGGGGTCGGCTGTCGGTCGCGAGCGTGGTGGTCATGTCGCCTCCTTGCGAGATGTCCGGGATGATTCCGCGCCGCTGATCAGCAAAGCGCTTATCTCGTGCACAGTACGTGCGGGCGACGCGTCCACGCAAGCGTGTGACGCGGTTCGGTCAGGCCGTGGCGGGAGCGCTCGACGCCCGTTCGACGACGCTGACGGGGTGCTGGACGCGTCCGTGACGGGGGCGTCCCTCGATGGCGTCGACGAGCGCCTGCGCTGCGAGGCGCCCGAGCTCCTCGAGGTGCATGTCGACGCTCGTCAGCGGGGGCCGGGCGTGGTCGACCAGGATGTCCCAGTTGTCGAAACCGGTGACCGCGACGTCCTCGGGGATGCGTCGGCCGCGCTCGCGGAGGGTGTCGGCCACGCCGCGTGCGATCTGGTCGGATCCCGCGATCACCGCGTCGATGTCCGGGTGTCGCTCGAGCAGTCGTTCGGTGGCGTCGCGTCCCCATTGCTCGGTCCACTCACCGAAGACCCGGCCGGCGCTGCCGACGAGTTCGAGTCCCGCCGCGTCGAGGGCCGCCGCGACTCCCCGGAGCCGGTCACGCGCCGCGGCGTAGGAGTCCTCGCCGTTCACCATGGCGATCCGACGACGGCCGGTGGTCAGCAGGTGTTCGGCGACCAGGCGGCCCGCGAGCACGTTGTCGGGTTCGAAGGAGACGTCGTCGTCGGAGGTCGACGGCGCGTAGACGTAGACGACCGGGACGTCCGTGACCGTGCGCACGGGCTGCCTCGGATTGGTCGTGCGGCCCACGACGAGGAGTCCGTCGACCCGCCGTGTCAGGAGCGACTGGATCTGCAGCTGCTCACGCATCGGGTCGTCGCGGGCATCGGCGAGCAGGACCGAGAGCGAGCCGGCGCCGAACGCGTCCTCGGCGCCGAGCAGGACCGGCAGCACGAAGCGGTTGTCGAGGTCGCTCGTGAGCATGCCGATCGTGTTCGTCGGGGCGCGGTTGAGGGCGCGGGCGAACGGGTTCGGCGTGAACGAGAGCGACCGGGCCGCGGCGAGGACGGCTTCCCGTGAGCGGCTCGACACGTGAGCACGCCCGTTGAGCGCCTTCGACGCGGTCGCGACGGACACCCCGGCCGCGCGAGCAACGTCGGCGAGGGTCACCGCCCCCGGCGTCGTCGCCGTCTGTTCCTGCTCGTCCATCGTGCCTCCGAAACTAGTTTACGAAAGTTCTTGACACGGTGTCGAGGGTTCTCGTACATTCCTCCCGAAACCGGTTTCGGTTCCGCTCGACGGCGAGGCAGCGTCGTCGAGCGGGACGCTGCCGGACCCGAACCTGCGATCACGTCGCATTCAGAGAGGAACCCGTGATCATGCGCTCCAAGACCGCAATCCGCATCGGCGCGCTGGTGGCAGCAGCCAGCGTCGTCGCCGGCCTGACCGGCTGCTCGGCCGGCTCGGCCGGCTCCGGCGGGGGCTCCGCCTCCGGTAGCTACACCTTCTGGGACCCGTACCCCCAGTACGACGCTTCGTCGGCCTGGGGCAAGCTCGTCGCCCAGTGCGGCAAGGACGCGGGCGTCACCGTCAAGCGCACCGGCTACGACACCTCGGATCTGACGAACAAGGCGCTCCTCGCGGGCCAGCAGGGCAAGTCGCCGGACGTGCTCCTCGTCGACAACCCCGTGGTGTCGACGCTCGCACAGGCGGGCATCCTCACCGACACCGCGACGAACGGGCTGAAGACCGGTTCGATCTCGGAGAACATCCTCGGCGCCGGCGTCATCGACGGCAAGACCTACGGTGTCCCGATCGGTGCGAACACCCTCGCGCTCTACTACAACCCCAAGGTGCTGCAGGCCGCCGGCGTCGACGCGTCCTCGATCAAGGACTGGGACTCGCTCACCGCCGCCCTGGCGAAGGTGAAGGCCGCCGGCAAGAAGGGCATCACCTTCTCGGGCATCAACACCGAAGAGGGTTCGTTCCAGTTCCTCCCGTGGTTCTGGGGCGCCGACGCCGACCTGACGAAGCTCGACTCGTCGAAGGCCGCCGAGGCGCTGAACCTCTGGAAGGACTGGATCGACGAGGGGTATGCGCCGAACTCGGTGATCCAGAACACCCAGACGACCAGCTGGCAGGAGTTCCAGTCGGGTGACTTCGCGTTCGGCGAGAACGGCACCTGGCAGAAGGACGCCGCGAAGCAGATGGGTGCCGGGGTCATCACGATCCCGGCGAAGGACGGGGGCGCCGCTCCGGTGCCGACCGGTGGTGAGTTCTTCACCATCCCGGTGCAGAAGGACACCGCTCGCTACGCGACCACGAAGAAGATCGTGTCCTGCCTGTCGTCCGGCGACAACGTCGTGAAGACCGACGACACGCTGAACTACATCGCCGCGTCGTCCGACCTCCAGCAGCAGCAGCTGTCGGCGAACAAGGACCTGTCGACCTGGGTCGACGCGGTCAAGGCCGCGAGGGCACGCACGGGCGACAACCTCGGCGTGAAGTACCCGGTCATCTCCGAGCAGCTCTGGACCGCGGTGCAGAAGGCCGAGTCCGGTTCCGCGTCGCCGTCCGCAGCGCTCGAGGCGGCCCAGCAGGCCGTCGACCAGAAGCTGAACAAGTAACCCGACCGCGCCACCGAGCACCACGAAGAGAGAAGTCGACACGACCATGACGACCGACACGACGTCACTGCGAGCGTCGGCTGCGCGGACCCGGGCCGAGGGCACCACCGCCCCGGCCCGGGCCCGACGGGCCCGCGCCACACGCCGAGCACAACTGACCGCCTGGGCGTTCCTCGCCCCCGTGGCGCTCTACCTCGTGCTCTTCTACGCGTACCCGCTCTACAAGAACATCGAGCTGAGCCTCAAGCACTACACGGTGGCCTCGTTCGTCTCCGGGAACGCCCCCTTCGTCGGACTGCAGAACTTCGTGCAGGTCTTCACCAGCGCGACGTTCGCCCCCGCGATCTGGAACACGACCGTCTTCGTGCTCGTCTCGATCGTCGTGCAGTTCGCACTCGGACTCGCGCTCGCGGTGTTCTTCCACAACCACTTCCCGCTGTCCGGGCTGCTCCGCGCACTGTTCCTCGTGCCGTGGCTGCTGCCGCTGCTCGTCTCCGCGTCGACCTGGTCGTGGATGATGAACAGCGACTCGGGCATCGTCAACGCCTTCCTGGAGGCCGTGGGCATCGGGCAGATCAACTGGCTGACCTCGCCGGACTGGTCACTCTTCGCCGTGCTGATCGCGAACATCTGGATCGGCATCCCGTTCAACCTCGTGATCATGTACTCCGGCCTGCAGGGCATCCCGGGCGAGCTCTACGAGGCAGCGTCCCTCGACGGCGCCAACGGCTGGCAGCGGTTCTGGCGCATCACCTTCCCGCTGCTCCGACCGGTCACCGCGATCACCCTGCTGCTCGGCTTCGTCTACACGCTCAAGGTCTTCGACATCATCTGGATCATGACCAAGGGCGGTCCGTCCGGCTCGTCGACGACGCTCGCGATCTGGTCCTACCAGTTGGGCTTCGGTTCGCTCCTTCCCGACTTCAGCTCCGCCGCCACCGTGGGCAACGTGCTCATCGTCATCGCCCTCGTGGTCGGCCTGATCTACGCGCGCGTCCAGCGCCGCCTGGAGGTCTGACGTGGCCACCACGACCGTCACCCGAGCCGTCACCACCCGCACCACGCGCGGCACCCGCCGACGCTCCACCGGGACCCCGCCCACGGCTCGTCGCTGGTGGCGCACCGCACTCGGCGTCGTCCTCACCGCGGTGATGCTGTTCCCCGTCTACTGGATGGTCAACGTCTCGCTGACCCGCGACCAGGACATGCGGAAGAGCCCGCCGAACCTCATCCCGATCGACGGCACCCTGCACGGGTACACGACCGTCCTCGGCCAGCAGCTGCCGTTCCTCGGCACGAGTCTCGTCGTCGGCATCGGCACCGTCGTGCTGACCCTCGCACTGTCGGCCCCGGCGGCCTACTCGCTGGCCAAGCTGCAGCCGCGGGGCGGCGGCGCGATGAGCTTCGTGCTCCTGATCGCGCAGATGATCCCCGCGATCATCATGGCGATGGGGTTCTACACGATCTACGTGCAGCTCGGGATCCTCGACACCGTGTGGGGGCTCATCCTCGCCGACTCGACCATCGCCGTGCCGTTCGGGGTCCTCATCTTCACGGCGTTCATGCGGGGGATCCCGGACGAGCTGCTCAACGCCGCACGGATCGACGGCGCGAACACCTGGCGCACGTTCACCTCGATCGTCATGCCGGTCAGCCGCAACTCGATCGTGACGGTGTCGCTGTTCAGCTTCCTGTGGGCGTGGTCCGACTTCCTGTTCGCGAACACCCTCGACGGCGGCGGGAACGCGAAGCCCATCACCCTCGGCATCTACGCCTACATCGGCAACAACAACCAGGAGTGGAACTCGATCATGGCCACCGCCGTGGTCGCGTCGATCCCCGCAGCCGTGCTGCTCGTCCTCGCACAGCGCTACGTCGCCGCCGGCGTCACCGCCGGTGCCGTCAAGGACTGAGACCACGCCGTACCACCCGTCCAGGAGGACACCGTGACCATCATCCACACCACCGGCACCGCGAACGGACCGGTCGTCCCGTCGACGAGCTCGCTGCGGCCGCTCCCGCTCGGTGACCTGCGCCTGACCGGCGGCTACTGGGCCGACTGGCAGCAGCGGAACGCCGACACGGTCATCGCGCACTGCGAGACCTGGATGGAGCGGATCGGTTGGATCGGCAACTTCGACGCCGCTGCGACGGGCGAGCCGTTCGAGCACGCCGGCATCGAGTTCGTCGACTCCGAGGTGTACAAGCTGCTCGAGGCGATGGCCTGGCAGCTCGGCATGTCCGCGGACCCGGCGCTCGAGGAACGCTACGAGCAGCTCGTAGAACGGGTCGCCGCGGCGCAGGACGCCGACGGGTACCTGCACACCAGCTTCGGCCGTCCGTGGCAGCGGCCCCGGTGGTCGGACCTCGAGTGGGGGCACGAGCTGTACTCGATGGGACACCTCCTGCAGGCGGCCGTCGCACGGCTCCGCACCGCGGGCGGCGGACCGCTCGTAGACGTGGCGATCCGCGTCGCCGACCACCTGGTCGACGTGTTCGGGGAGGGCGGACGGGAGGCGGTGTGCGGCCACCCGGAGATCGAGCCGGCCCTCGTGGAACTCGGCCGGGCAACCGGCGACCACCGGTACGTCCGACTCGCGCAGCTCTTCGTCGAGCGCCGAGGGCGAGGCCTCCTCGCCCCGATCGAGTACGGGCAGGAGTACTTCCAGGACGACGTCCCGGTGCGCGACGCCGACGTGCTCCGCGGCCACGCCGTCCGAGCGCTCTACCTGGCAGCCGGCGCCGTCGACGTGGCGGTCGAGACCGGCGACCGGGCACTCCTGGGCGCCGTCGAGACGCAGTGGGCGAACACGGTCGCGAAGCGCACCTACCTGACCGGTGCGATGGGCGCGCACCACCAGGACGAGGCGTTCGGCGCCGACTTCGAGCTCCCGCCGGACCGCGAGTACGGCGAGACCTGCGCGGCCATCGCGTCGAACATGCTCTCGTGGCGGCTGCTGCTCGAGACCGGCGAGTCGAAGTACGCCGACCTCATCGAACGCACGCTGTACAACGCCGTGATGGTCGCACCCCGCGAGGACGGCCGCGCGTTCTTCTACGCGAACACGATGCACCAGCGCGTCGAGGGGGCGGTCCCGCCCGAGGACGCGGTGAGCCGACGGGCGTTGTCGAGCCTCCGCGCACCGTGGTTCGAGGTCTCGTGCTGCCCGACCAACCTCGCCCGGACGCTCGCGAGCGTCCAGTCGCTCTTCGCCACGGTCAGCGACGACGGGCTCCAGCTCCACCAGTACGGCGACTACGAGGTCGACACGACGCTCGGGGACGGGACCCGCGCGGCGTTCTCCGTCCGCTCCGAGTGGCCGCGATCCGGACGGGTCGAGATCACCGCCAGCGCAGACTCGGACGGCCCGATCGCCCTCCGGCTGCGGGTGCCGTCCTGGTCTTCGGGCGCCACGCTCGACGTGGTGGGCCAGGCGGTGCCCGTGGCGGGCGACTCCGTGACGGTGACCCGGGTCTTCAGCACGGGGGACCGCGTCGTCCTGGACGTCCCGGTCCGGGCTCGCGTGACGGTCCCGGACCCGCGCATCGACGCCGTCCGCGGCACGGTCGCCGTGGAACGCGGTCCGCTGGTGTACGCGCTCGAATCGATCGACGCCGGCGGCGACGTCCGCGACCTCGTGGCGTCCGCCGGGGCCGAGGCGCTCGACCACGGTCCCGACGACGTCCGACTGCCACTCCGTCCGCGGGTCCTGCCCGAGCCCCACGCGCTCCCGTACGGCGCCGGCCCCGTGGCTGCCGCGACCGGCTCCCCGCGCGAGGTCCGTCTGGTGCCGTACGCCAGCTGGGGCAACCGCGGTCCGTCGACGATGCGGGTCTTCATCCCCGTCGAGTAGCCCCCGCGGCGTCGAGCACCTGATCCGCTCGGCGCCGCGGGTCCCCAGCCCGAGGACCGGGCCCGACCGATGGACGCACCGAGAGGAGGAGCGATGACGCTCGAGAGCCAGGCGAGGCCGACCATCTACGACGTCGCGCTCGTCGCCGGTGTGTCCCATCAGACGGTCTCCCGGGTCCTGAACCGCCCGGAGACGGTCCGACCGGCGAACCGGCACCGCGTGCTCGCCGCCATCGCGTCCCTCGGCTACGAGCGGAACGCCGGAGCCGAGCAACTCGGGCGGCTCCACAAGCACCGCGACGCCGCCGACGGTGCGGACTGACCTGACGACCAACCGACCCACCGACCCGCCGACCACGGTAAGCGGTGCCACGCCGTCCCGGGACCAGCCGGGACCACACGAGGAGGAAGCAATGACGCATCTTCGAACGCCCCACCGACCGGAGCACCGCCGGGGTCGACCACGCCGGACCGCAGCGGTCCTCTCCGCGCTCGTCGTCGCCGGGACCGCGGTCTTCGGCCTCGGAGCCGCCACACCGGCCTTCGCCGCCGGCAACACCCTGACGGTCAACGTTGGGACCACCGTCCGCCCGGTGACCCACGTGGCGGCGGGTGGCCTGTACGGCGTCGACACCGGCGACACCCCGCCGCTGAGCCAGCTCTACCCCCTGCACGTCAACAACTTCACCCAGCCGCCGCCCGGCACGCAGCAGCTCGGCAACGGTGCGACGCACCCCTGCTGCGACGGCCTGCAGGTCGCCGACAAGATCACCCAGGCAGGCGGGCAGCAGTACCTCCGGCTCCCGGACATCTTCAGCACCTTCCCCTACAACTGGGTTAGCTGGCCCGACTGGGAATCGAAGACCATGATCACGGCCCGGGTGAACGCGACGAACACCACGAACATCGCCGGGTACGAGATCTGGAACGAGCCCGACGCCAACTGGGCGGAGAGCACGAAGAACGACCCGAACGCCGGCAGCTACCTCGATGCGTGGACGCGGACTTACCGCGACATCCGAGCGATCGACACTAAGACGCCCATCATCGGCCCCGGCGCCAGCGCCTACGACCACGACTTCATGCTCTCGTTCATGACGAACGCGAAGAACACGAACACGCTGCCCTCCGTCGCGGTCTGGCACGAGCTCCAGGACTTCAGCTACCAGAACGTGCAGGCGCACGTGACGGACTTCCGTTCCATCGAAGACTCCCTCGGGCTGCCGCACATCCCGATCTCGATCAACGAGTACGCATCGCCCGGCCAGGTCGACGAGCCCAGCATCGGCGTCCACTACATGGCAGCGTTCGAGCGCGCCGGCATCGACAACGCCGAGCGGGCGTACTGGTACGAAGCCGGCACCATGGACGGACTGCTGTACAACAACCTGCCCACCGCCTCGTACTGGGCGTACAAGTGGTACGGCGACCAGTCGGGCAACATCGTCCAGACCGTCCCGCAGTCCTACCTCGACGGCGTCGCGTCGTACGACGCGAGCCGGAAGCAGGTGAACGTGGTCTTCGGCGGTGACAGCGGCGCAAACACGGTGCAGGTGAACGGCCTCTCCGGGCTCGGCAGCCAGGTCTCCGTGCAGCTGTCTTCGACCAACACGACCGGGAGGATGACGAACGAGGCGGCTCCGAACCCCGTCTCCACGAAGACCTACAACGTCGTGAACGGTTCGATCACCGTCCCCGTCTCGAACATGGACGCCGTCGCTGCCTACCAGCTGCTCATCACCCCGACGTCTGGTGCGCCGAGCTACCAGCAGACGTACGAGGCCGAGAACGCGACCGTCGTCAACGCCACCCGACTGTCCTCGTCGACCGCCTCGAACGGCGGGTACGTGGGTCGCATCGACAACTCGGGTGACGCGCGGACCGACAGCTTCGTGGACTTCCTCGTCAACGTGCCGACCGCCAAGGCCTACACGATGACGATCAGGTACGCGAACGCCACCGGGGCGAACGCCACGCAGGGACTCGCGTACAACGGCGGCGGGTTCTCGACGGTCACCTACCCGCCGACCACCGCCGGCTGGGGGAACCCCACCGGAAGCGTCGACGTCACGGTGCAGCTGAAGGCGGGCTACAACGTGATCCGACTCGCGAAGGGCTCGCCGAACTACGCCGGTGGCACCGGCTACGCCGAGCTCGACAGCATCCACCTGCAGTAGCAGCGGAACGGCTGCGGGCCCGCTCTCCACGGAGCGGGCCCGCACGCGGTCCGCACGGGCAGGAGCCACCGGGACGCGCCGCGCGGCGGTTGCGCGAGTGAGCGCTCACGTACTACCGTGTGAGCGCTCACTCAACGATGAGAGCAGGAGAGAACATGGACGCCGACGACCACCGCCGACGGACCGTCACCGAGGGCCGGACCGCCCTCGGGATCGAACTCGGGTCGACCCGGATCAAGGCCGTCCTCGTCGACGAGGACCTGCGTCCCGTCGCGAGCGGCTCCCACGAGTGGGAGAACGCGTACGTCGACGGCCGCTGGACGTACTCCCTCGACGCCGTCGAGACCGGACTCCGGGCCGCCTACGCCGACCTCTTGGACGACGTCGAGCGGCAGTACGGCGTCCGACCGACCACGTTCCGCGCCGCGGGCGTCTCCGCGATGATGCACGGCTACCTCCCGTTCGACGCGGACGGCGAGCTGCTCGTGCCCTTCCGGACCTGGCGGAACACCTCGACGGGGCCGGCAGCCGAGCGGCTCAGCGCCGCACTCGACTTCAACGTGCCGCAGCGGTGGTCGATCGCGCACCTGGCCCAGGCCGTCCTCGACGACGAGCCGCACGTGCCGCGGATCGCCGGCATCACGACCCTCGCGGGGTACGTGCACCGACGGCTCACCGGACGGGACGTCCTCGGCGTCGGCGACGCGAGCGGCCTGTTCCCGATCGACTCCGCGCCCGTCGAGAGCGCTCCGGGGGAGCCCGGCCGCCGGGACTACGACGCCCGCATGCTCGCGACCACGCAGGAGCTGCTCGGCGACCGGGTGCCCGACCTCCGCGCGCTGCTGCCCGAGGTGCTCGTCGCCGGCGAGGACGCCGGCGCACTCACCCCCGAGGGTGCCGCGTGGCTCGACCCGACCGGCACGCTCGAGCCCGGTGTGGCCTTCTGCCCGCCGGAGGGCGACGCCGGCACGGGCATGGTCGCGACGAACGCCGTCGCACCGCGCACCGGCAACGTCAGCGTGGGCACGAGCATCTTCGCGATGGTCGTGCTCGAGCGCCCCCTCGCCACGCCCCACGAGGAACTCGACGTGGTCACCACCCCGTCCGGCGACGCCGTGGCGATGGTGCACTGCAACAACGGCGCGAGCGAGATCGCTGCGTGGGCCCGGGTGTTCGGGCGGTTCGCGGACGCGGCCGCGGAACGCAGCGGAGGCACCGCGCCGAGCATCGACGAGGTCTACGCGACCCTGCTCGACGAAGCCGCCGACGCCGACCCGGACGCCGGTGGGCTGCTCTCCTTCAACTACCTGGCCGGGGAACCCGTGACCGGCGTCGAGGACGGCCGTCCGCTGCTCCTCCGCACCCCCGGCGCCCGGTTCACCCTGGGCAACCTCGTCCGTTCCGAGGTGCACGGCGCGTTCGCCACCCTCGCCATCGGCATGGAGGTCCTGCACGGCGAGCACGTCGCGGTCGACCGGATGACCGCGCACGGCGGCCTGTTCCGGACACCGGGCGCGCCGCAGCGTCTGCTCGCCGCCGCCCTCCGCGTGCCCGTCGCGCTCGAGGAGACCGCGGGCGAGGGCGGTGCCTGGGGGATCGCGGTCCTCGCGGCCTACCTCGAGCACACCGACCGGTCACTCGCGGACTTCCTCGCGGACACCGTGTTCCGCGGCGACGCCGTCCAGGTCGCCGAGCCCGCGCAACGGGACGTCGACGGCTTCCGCAGCTACCTCGACCGGTACCGCGCCGCGCTGCCCGTCCAGGAGGCGGCGGCAGCGGCGACGCGTACCAGCCCACCGACCGATGACGGCGAGCCAGCCGACGACGGCGAGCCGGCCGACGACGGCGAGCCGGCCGACCACGGCGAACCGGCCGTCCACAGCGAGCCGGCCGACGGGGCCGAGCCGCGCCTCTCCCCACCGGCACGGCCGGATCCCCGCTGGCGCGGTGATCCGGAACCGGCGGCAGGGACCCCGGCCGACCCGAGCGACCACGCGGACGACGCACGCACCGAGAAGGAGCCGACCCGATGACCGACACCACCCGACCGGCCGACGCGACGACCCGGGAGGCGGTGGCGGCGACCCGCGCCCGCGTCGCCGCCCTGCACGGCGAACTCGTCCGCTACGGCCTGGTGATCTGGACCGGCGGCAACGTCTCCGAGCGGGTCCCGGGCACCGACCTCTTCGTGATCAAGCCCAGTGGGGTGTCGAGCGACGACCTCCGCCCCGAGAACCAGGTCGTCTGCACCCTCGACGGCGCGCCGGCGGACGGGTGGGACAACGAACACGGTCCGTCCTCCGACACCGCCGCCCACGCGTACGTGTACCGGAACATGCCCCAGGTCGGCGGCGTCGTGCACACCCACTCGACCTACGCGACCGCCTGGGCCGCCCGTGCCGAGGAGATCCCGTGCGTCATCACGGCGATGGCGGACGAGTTCGGCGGTCCGATCCCGGTCGGCCCGTTCGCGATCATCGGCGACGACTCGATCGGGCACGGCATCGTCGACACCCTCAGCGGACACCGGAGCCGTGCCGTGCTCATGCAGAACCACGGCGTGTTCACGATCGGACGCGACGCGAAGGACGCCGTGAAGGCCGCCGTGATGTGCGAGGACGTCGCCCGGACCGTGCACATCGCGAAGCAGGGCGGCGAGCTCGTACCCATCGCCCAGGACAACATCGATCGACTCTTCGATCGCTACCAGAACGTCTACGGACAGAACCCCGAAGGAGCGCTCTCATGACGCACGTCGTCGACCCCGCCGAAACGCTGGCGGGCTACGAGGTCTGGTTCCTCACCGGCTCCCAGGGACTCTACGGCGAGGAGACCCTGCGCCAGGTCGAGCAGCAGAGCCGCGCCGTGCACGCCGCGCTCGAGGGCGCCCTCCCGGTGAAGCTCGTCTGGAAGCCCGTCCTCAAGGACGCCGACGGCATCCGCCGCGCCCTCATCGAGGCCAGCGCGGACGACAAGGTCATCGGCGTCACGACCTGGATGCACACCTTCAGCCCCGCGAAGATGTGGATCGGCGGGCTCCAGGCACTCACGAAGCCGCTGCTGCACCTCCACACCCAGGCGAACGTCGCGCTCCCGTGGGGCGACATCGACTTCGACTTCATGAACCTCAACCAGGCCGCGCACGGCGACCGCGAGTTCGGCTACGCCCTCGCCCGGCTGGGAGTCCGGCACGCCACCGCGGTCGGGCACGTCTCCGACGAGCGGGTCGTCGCTCGCATCCAGAACTGGACCCGTGCCGCGGCCGGGGCGGCTGCCGTGCGGGAGCTCAAGCTGACCCGCTTCGGCGACAACATGCGGTACGTCGCCGTCACCGAGGGCGACAAGACCGAGGCCGAGATCGAGCTCGGCGTGCAGGTCAACACCTGGGCGGTCAACGAGCTGGCGGCGGCGGTGGACGCCGCGGCTGCCGACACGGCCGCCGTGGACGCGTTGGTCGCGGAGTACGACCAGCAGTACGACGTCGTCGACGACCTGCGTGACGGCGGGTCGCGCCGTGCCGCGCTCCGCGACGGCGCCGCCATCGAGCTCGGCCTCCGCGCGCTCCTGGAGCAGAACGGCTCCGCCGCGTTCACCACGAACTTCGAGGACCTCGGCACGCTCAAGCAGCTGCCCGGCCTCGCGGTCCAGCGGCTCATGGCCGACGGCTACGGCTTCGGTGCCGAGGGCGACTGGAAGACGGCCGTCCTCGTCCGCGCGATGAACGTCGCCGGCGCGGGCCTGCCGGGTGGTGCCTCGCTCATGGAGGACTACACGTACGACCTCACCCCGGGTGCGGAGAAGATCCTCGGCGCGCACATGCTCGAGGTCTCGCCGACGCTCACCACCACCAAACCCACGCTCGAGATCCACCCGCTCGGCATCGGCGGCAAGGACGACCCGGTCCGTCTGGTATTCACCGCGGACGCGGGCGAGGCCGTCGTGGTCGCCCTGTCCGACACCCGGGACGGCTTCCGCCTCACCGCGAACGTGGTGGACGTCGTCCCGCCGACGTCGGCGCTGCCCAACTTGCCGGTCGGCCGCGCGGTCTGGGAGCCGCGGCCGTCGTTCCCGGTCGCGGCCGAGGCCTGGCTCACCGCCGGCGCCGCCCACCACACCGTCATGACGACCGCCGTCGGCCTGCAGGTCGTCGAGGACTTCGCGACGATGGTCGGCACCGAGTTCCTCGTCATCGACGAGCACACGACGGCGCGCGGGTTCCGCGACGAGCTCCGGCTGCAGCAGGCCTGGCACCGACTCGACCGGGGGTTCTAGGCTCGTGACCGTGACCGCGACGACGCGTACGAACTGGGCAGGGAACGTCACCTACGGGGCGTCCGAACTCCTCTCGCCGACCTCGGTCGACGAGGTCCGTCGCGTCGTCGCGGCGACGCCGCGCCTCACGGCGCTCGGGTCCAAGCACTCCTTCAACCGGATCGCCGACACCGACGGCGCGCAACTGACGCTCGCCGGGCTCCCGCCCGTGCTCGAGGTCGACAGCGACCGTCGGGTCGTCCGGGTCGCGGCCGGCATGACCCACGCGCAGGTGGCGGCCGGCCTGGAGGCCCGTGGCTGGGCACTCGGGAACCTCGCGTCCCTGCCGCACATCTCCACGGCAGGGGCGGTCGCCACCGGCACGCACGGCTCCGGCGTCCGCAACCCGTCGCTCGCGCAGGCGGTGGTCGGCCTCGAGGTCGTCCGGGCCGACGGCTCGCTCGCACGGGTCGACGCGTCGACGCCGGACGGCGCGCTCGATGCCCACCGGGTGGCGCTCGGCGCGCTCGGCGTCGTCACCGCGGTCGAGCTCGCGATCGAGCCGTCGTTCCAGGTCGCGACGACCGTGCACCTCGATCTGCCGTGGGATGCGGTGACGGAGCACTTCGACGCCGTGGTGTCCGACGCGTACTCGGTGTCACTCTTCACGTCGTTCGACGACCGCGGCGCCCGGCAGGTGTGGGTGAAGCACCGCATCGACGAGCCCGCGCCGACCGTCGACCTCGTCGCCCTCGGCGCTCGGGCCGCCACCGGACCGGTGCACCCCGGCGAGAACGACCCGGCCGGCGTCACCGAACAGGGCGGCGTCCCGGGGCCGTGGTCCGAACGGCTCCCGCACTTCCGGTCCGCGTTCACGCCGTCGACCGGAGCGGAGATCCAGTCGGAGTACCTGCTTCCTGCCACCCACGCCGTGTCCGCACTGCGGGCGCTGCGACCGTTGCAGGACGTGCTCGCGCCGATCCTCATCGCCGCGGAGGTCCGCACCGTGGCTGCCGACACCGCCTGGCTCGCGCCGTCGTCCGAGCGGCAGTCGGTCGGCATCCACTTCACCTTCCGCCGGGAGCCCGAGGCGGTCGAGGCGGCGGTGCACCGGATCGAGGAGGTCCTCGCGCCGTTCGACCCGCGGCCGCACTGGGGCAAGGTCTCGGTCGCGAGTGCCGAGCGGCTCCACGAGGCGTACCCGCGGCTCGGAGACTTCGCGGCGCTCGCGCGTGACCTCGACCCGACGGGACGCTTCCGGAACGCCTTCCTCGCGCGTGTCCTGAGCTGAGCCGCGGGCCCGTCGGTGCCGCGCTCACAGCGGTCTCGCACGAGTTCCGCGGTGAGCACACGAGCGCGTTGCTGAGTGCTCACATGTGTGATCTCGAAGGTTGGGTCATGGCGAACCTCAACCGCATCCTCGGGATGGCCTCGAAGGTCATCGACCAGCAGCTCCAGAAGCGCGGGCAGGGGTCCGCGCACGGCTCCGGCCAGCAGCAGGCCGGCGGCCGCTCCGGCGGTACCGACTGGCGCGACGTCGTCCGGTCGGCAGCCGACAAGCTCACCGGTGACGACCGCAACCGCCGGAGCGAGCAGCCCCCGGTGACGCAGCCGTCCGGGCAGCATCCGCAGGCTCAGCAGCCGTCGGGGCAGCATTCGTGGGCGCAGCAGCCCTACGGGCGGCAGCGCGGGCCGGTCGATGCCGACAAGGTCGCGATCGCGAAGTACGACCACCTCCTCCGCACCGCTCCGCCCGAGCGCCTCGAGCAGATCCACCACGACGCCTTTGCGCGCCTCACACCGGCGCAGCGGCAGGAGGTCCGCAACCGACTGAACTCGCACCTCCCGCCGAACGAGCACCTGCGCGACGACTCCGCCGCCGGACTCGCCCGTGCCGCCACCCGGAGCGAGGTCCAGCATCCGGGCATCCTGCGCCGGGTCCTCGGTGGCCGCGGTGGTGCGTTCGCCGGTGGTGCTGCGGTGGGTGCCGGTGCGATGGCGCTCGGGGGCATCGGTGTCGCGGTCGCCGGGGCAGCGGTGATGAGTGCGGCGGCCGGGCCGGTGCTCGCCGAGGCCGTCGGCTCGGGCGTCGACTTCGAGGGGATCGCGTCGGGGATCGGCGACGGCGGACTCGCGGACCTCGGTGAGGGTGCACAGGGGCTGCTCGGCGACGGCGAACAGCTCCTCGGGGGCTTGGGCGAGCAGGCCTCGGGCCTCGGTGAGCAGGTCTCCGGCCTCGGCGAGCAGGCGTCGAACCTCGGCAACGACTTCCTCGGAGGACTGTTCGACCGCTGACCCGGCGGAGCCCGGGCACCGAGACTCGGCTCCGCGGACACCGTCGCGGCGGCGCGAGCGCGGAACTGTCCGCCTGGCCGAGACTCGCCGCACGACCGTGGCGACCCTCTGACGCAGATCGATGTGTGCGTACCGGGAATGCGCGGCGCAGCACGACGATTGGACCGTTACGTCGTGCGACATCCGGCGCGCGACGAGATTGGGCCGGCCGATGCCCGCGGTGCCAGGATGGACGCCGCCGGAGCGCTCGACGCCGGCCAGCGGCACGCCCACCCCACGCGCGTGCGCCACCCACACCCCACGAGGAGCAGCACACCGTCATGAGACGCCCCACGCGCCTGATCACCACCGCGGCGGTCGCCGTCGCAGCAGCACTCGCGCTCACCGCCTGCTCGGGCGGGGGATCGTCGGACGACGCGAGCGGCACCTCGAAGGGCGGCACGCTCAACATCCTCACGACGCAGACAGCGTTCCACCTCGACCCCGCGACGAGCCAGAGCCTCGGCATCACCTCGATGGCACTCGTCGCGCGCCGCCTCACCACGTGGGACGTCGAGCCCGGCAAGACGGCGAAGGTCGTCCCGGACCTCGCGACGACGACCGGCAAGGTGAGCGACGGCGGCAAGACCTGGACCTACACGCTCAAGGACGGCCTGAAGTTCCAGGACGGCACCCCGATCACCACGAAGGACATCAAGTGGGGGATCGAGCGTTCGTTCGCGCCGACGCTCACGGGTGGCCTGAGCTACCACAAGTCGCTCCTCGTGGGCGGCGACTCGTACAAGGGTCCGTTCGACGGCAAGACGCTCGACAGCATCGAGACGCCGAACGACAAGACGATCGTCTTCAAGTTGAACGCGCCCTACGGTGACTGGCCGTGGATCGCCTCGATGCCGGCGTTCGCCCCGGTCCCCGACGGCGAGGGCACGAACACCGGCGAGTACGACCTCAAGCCGGTCTCGTCGGGCCCCTACCAGGTGCAGTCGAACACGCAGGGCTCGCAGGTCACGCTCGTGCGCAACAAGTACTGGAGCGCGAAGACCGACTCCGTCCGGACCGCCGGCCCGTCGAAGGTCGTCTTCAAGGAGAGCCAGGACCCCTCGACGGTCACGCAGACCCTCATCGCCGACAACGGAGACGCGAAGGACTCGTTCGGCGCCATCTACCTCGGTGCCGCCGAGCTGAACCAGGTCCGCTCGAACCCGGCCGCGCAGGACCGCCTCGCCACCTCGAAGGCGGGCCCGATCACCTACATGGCGATCAACACGCAGCGTGGTGACCTCAAGGACCTCAAGGTCCGCCAGGCCCTGCAGTACGCGGTCGACCGAAAGTCCTTCCGCATCGCCGCCGGCGGTGCCATCGCCGGCACGTACGCCTCGACGCTCATCACGCCGGGCATCGCCGGTCGTCAGGACTACGACCTGTACAAGACGAGCGCCACGGGCGACGTCGACAAGGCGAAGGCCCTGCTGAAGGAAGCCGGCGTCAGCAACCTGAAGCTCACCCTGGTGACGCCGAACGACTCCTCGACGCTGGCGCAGGCGCAGGCGCTGCAGGCGGGGCTCAAGCGCGCGGGAATCACCGTGACGCTCAAGCCGCTCGACGACGACTCGTTCAACCAGGCGACCACGAACGGCACGGACTTCGACCTGTCGCTCTCGAGCTGGCAGCCGGACTTCCCGAGCGCGAACGCGAACCTGCAGCCGCTCTTCGACTCGTCGCAGATCGGTGGCGGCGGCTACAACATCTCGAAGTACAGCAACCCGGACGTCGACGCCCTCATCGCGAAGGCGAGCGCGACGGTCGACCAGAGCGACGCGCAGAAGCTCTGGGCGCAGGCCGACCAGAAGATCATGGAGGACGCCCCCGTCGTCCCGCTGATCTACGCGAAGCAGAGCTTCCTGGCCGGCTCGGACGTCGAGAACTTCCGCATCGCGGACTTCCCGGCGTACCCGAACTACCTCAAGGTCTCGCTCAAGCAGTGACCGACCCGCTGCTCGAGGTCGAGGGGCTCCACGTCGCGTTCGGCGACGCGGAGCCCGTCGTCCGTGACGTCTCGTTCGCGCTGACGCCCGGCCGGGTGCTCGCCCTCGTGGGGGAGTCCGGGTCGGGCAAGTCGGTGTCGGCCATGAGCCTCCTCGGCCTGCTCCCGCCTGAAGCCCGGGTGTCGGGCAGCGCGAGGTTCCGCGGCGAGGAGCTCATCGGCACCGACGTGGAGCACCTGCGTGCCGTCCGCGGCGCCGGCATCGGCGTGGTGTTCCAGGAACCGATGAACTCGTTCACCCCGGTCCTGACGATCGGCACGCAGATCGCCGAGGCGGTCCGGGCGCACCCGACCGGTCTCGACCGCGCCGGTGTCTCGGCCCGCATCGACGAGCTGCTCCGGTCCGCCGGGCTCCGCGACCCCGAGCGCATCCGGAAGGCGTACCCGCACGAGCTCTCCGGCGGCCAGCTGCAGCGCGCGATGATCGCGATGGCGCTCGCGGGCGACCCGGTGGCGCTCATCGCCGACGAACCGACGACCGCGCTCGACGTCACCGTGCAGGCGGGCATCCTCGACCTGCTCCGGACGCTCGGTCGCGAGCGGTCCCTCGCCGTCCTCCTCATCACGCACGACATGGGCGTGGTCGCGGACGTCGCCGACGAGGTGCTCGTCATGCGCCGCGGCGACCCCGTCGAACGGGGCAGCGTCGCGGAGGTCTTCGCCCGTCCGCAGGCGGACTACACGCGCGAACTGCTCGCCGCGGTCCCCGCCCTGGAGGCACGGGTCGTCCCCGCCCCGTCGGCGGCGGACCTGCAGGATGCCCGGCCGGGCACCCCCGCGACGGATGCCGACGGCGGCGACGCGAGCCGTGCCTCCCGGCCCGTGGTCGCGCGCCTGCGCGACGTCGCCGTGCGGTACGCGCGCCGCGGCGCACCGACCGTCTCGGGCATCGACCTCGAGCTGCACGCCGGCCGCACCGTCGGCCTCGTGGGGGAATCGGGGTCCGGCAAGTCCACGATCGGCCGCGCGCTGGCCGGCCTCGTCCCCGTCGTCGACGGCAGCGTCGAGGTGGACGGCAGCGACCTCCGGACCGCACGCGGGAAGCGCCTGCGCGAGCTCCGCAGCCGCGTCGGCATCGTCTTCCAAGACCCGGCGTCCTCGCTCAACCCCCGGCAGACCATCGGGTGGAGCATCGCCGAGCCGCTCCTGGTCCACGACCCGAGGTCGGACGCCGACCGTCGGGAGCGCGTGGGCGACCTGCTCCGCGCGGTGCAGCTCGACCCGTCGTGGGCGGAGCGCTTCCCGCACCAGCTCTCCGGCGGCCAGCGGCAGCGCGTCGCGGTCGCCCGGGCCCTCGCGCTGCGGCCCGCGGTCGTGATCGCCGACGAGCCGACGAGTGCGCTCGACGTGACGGTGCAGGCTGCCGTGCTCGACCTGCTCGCCACGCTGCAGGACGAGTTCGGGTTCGGGATGCTGCTCGTCAGCCACGACCTCGCCGTCGTGCGGCAGCTCGCCGACGAGGTCGTCGTCCTCCACGACGGCCGCATCGTCGAACGCGGCCACACCGAGGCCGTGCTCGACGACCCGCAGCAGGACTACACGCGCATGCTCCTCGCGGCCGCGCCGGTCGCCGACCCCGTGCGGCAGGCCGAGCGTCGCGAGGCGTGGCGTGCGTGGGAAGGGGTGGCCTCGTGACCGCCAACGTCGTCGACCGTCCGGTCGCCGCGTCCGCCGGCCGGAACACCGGGTTCCGGGCCGTCGTCCGCCGCGTCCGGCAGGACCGCTGGGCGGTCGCGTCCGCCGTGCTCATCGCCGTGTTCGTGGTGGTCGCGCTCGCCGCGCCGCTCATCGCCGCGATCAGCGGACAGGACCCGTACCGGTACCACGTGGACGCGCTCAACGACTTCGGCGCACCCCGCGGCGCGCTCGGCGGCGTGAGCGGGACGCACTGGTTCGGGGTCGAGCCGCTCACCGGCCGCGACCTCTTCGCGATCGTGACGTACGGCGCACGGACCTCGCTCGGGATCGGCCTCGCCGCGACGGGACTGTCGATCGTCATCGGGGTGCTCGTCGGCGTCACGACCGGGTTCTTCGGCGGCTGGTACGACCGCGTGCTCTCGCGCATCGTCGACGTCATCTTCGGCTTCCCGTCGCTGGTGTTCATGATCGCGCTGACCGCGATCGTGCCGACGTCGTTCCCGAAGCCGGTGCTCGTGGTCCTGGTCATCGGGTTCTTCGGCTGGCCGTCGGTCGCCCGCGTCGTCCGCGGTCAGACGCTGTCGCTCGTGACCCGCAACTACGTCGTGGCGTCCACCGCGATGGGCGCCGGCCGCTGGCACGTCATCCGGACCCAGCTCCTGCCGAACCTCGCCGCGACCATCACGGTCTACGCGACGATCTCGATCCCGTCGATGATCGGCGCCGAGGCCGCGCTGTCCTTCCTCGCCGTCGGCGTCACCCCGCCGACGCCCTCGTGGGGTCGGAGCATCGGCGACGCGATCGGCTGGGTGCAGACCGACCCGATGTACCTCGTCTTCCCCGGCGCCGCGCTCTTCCTCGTCACCCTCGCGTTCAACGTGCTCGGTGACGCGCTCCGCGACGCCCTCGATCCCCGTGGAGGTGCCCGGTGAACACCCTGCGCTTCATCGCGGTCCGGGTCCTCGGCGCCGTCGTCGTGCTGCTCGTCGTCGCCGCGATCACCTACGCCCTGTTCCTGCTCCTGCCGACGAACCCCGCGCGGGCCATCTGCGACAAGCCGTGCACGCCGGACCGTCTCCGGGAGGTGCAGGCGTTCCTCGGCACCGACAAGCCGTGGCTCGCACAGTTCGGGGCGTACCTCGCCGGGATCTTCGCCGGCCGGACCTTCGGTTCCGGGGCGTCGGTCATCCACTGTGCCGCGCCGTGCTTCGGGTACTCGTTCCAGCTGCACGAGAACGTCACCGACCTGATCCTGTCGCGCCTGCCCGTCACCGCGTCGATCGCCGTCGGCGCCGCGCTGCTCTGGCTCGTCGCCGGGGTCGTCGGCGGGGCGGTCTCGGCGCTGCGCCGCGGGACCTTCGTCGACCGTGCGGTCATGACCGTCGCGGTCGCCGGGGTGTCCTCGCCGTCCTACCTCATCGGCCTGCTCGCGATCCTGCTGTTCGGCTTCGTGCTGGGCGTCCTGCCGACGAGTGGCTACGTGGCGTTCACCGACGACCCCGTGGGCTGGTTCACGCACCTGGTCCTGCCGTGGTGCGTCCTCGCGTTCATCAGCGCCGCGATCTACGCCCGGCTCACCCGCGGCAAGATGCTCGAGTCGATGTCGCAGGACTTCGTCCGGACCGCCCGCGCGAAGGGGCTCCGCGAACGCCAGGTCGTGGTGCGGCACGGGCTCCGGACGGCGATCCTGCCCGTGGTGACCCTGTTCGGGCTCGACCTCGGGTCGCTCCTCGGCGGTGCGGTCATCACCGAGAAGGTGTTCTCGATGCAGGGCCTCGGGGCGCTCCTCATCGACGCGGTGCACACCCTCGACCTGCAGGTGGTCGTCGGCTTCACGCTGTTCTCGGCGCTGCTCATCGTCGTCGCGAACATGATCGTCGACATCGTCTACGCGTTCGTGGACCCGCGGGTGCGGCGCCGGGCGTGAGGCGGTCGCGCTCGAGATCGGTGCTGTGTGTACGGCCGATCAGGGCGGATGGTCGATCCACGGGGTGCTCACAGCACGACGGCCCGCGGTGCCGCTAGGGTCGTCCTGCACCACTCCTCGGGGCGCGTCCCAGTTCGGGGGACCTCGTCTGGTTCGATTTCCGGAGCGCTCCACCAACCCGCAGCAGGATGCCCGTCAGGGTCCCTCCTCCCCGTCGCCGGCGCGCAGCAGCGTCGGCACGAACAGGCCGAGGGCGAGTGCCAGGAGCGCGACCGTCCCCGCCACGGCCAGCCACACGCCGCCGACGGGTCCGGTGCCGCCGAGCAGCGCGACGACCACGAAGGCGACGGCCTGCACGCCGACCTGCAGCGCGACGAACCGCAGCGCCGACGGCACGAGCGCCCGGAGCTGCACCCGGGCGGTCCGCGGCGTCCACGCCCAGAGCAGGCTCGTCGCGAGGACGAGGTGCGTCGTGAGGAGGAGCACCGGCAGGTCCGTCTCGCCGATCCCCGCGAGGCCGAGCTGCACCGTGAGCAGCGCCGCGAAGGGGCCGCGGGGCACCACCGCCGCGGCCAGAGCGAGGACGATCGCGACGACGAGCCAACCGCTCGCTCCGACCACGACGACCGACCCGACGACGCCCGCGGCCAGGCTGAGCGCGCCGATCGACCACGCCGGGACGGCCCGACCGATCGACGGGGCGCCGGTCCGTTCCGCCCGCGACCGCCCCGTCATCCGGCCCGCCGAGTGCGGCTGAGCAGGCGGAGCTGCACGGCGGGGGAGTCACCGTCGCCCGTCCGCCACCGGATCAGCTCGACGCCGGTCGCCGTCATCTCCGCGAGCCGGTCGGCACGTTCGAGGGCGATGAGCCGGGCCGCCGCGCGCTCGTGTCGGCTCGCCCGCTGGTCGTCGGGCGTCGGGAGCACGTCGACGGCCACGACGCGGTGTCCGGTGGCGGCCCAGGTCATCGCCATCGTCGCCGCCTGGTCGTCGAGGAACGTCGAGAGGACCACCACGAGCGACGCCGCCGGCACGAGCGGCATCCGCGCCGTCGCCGTCGCGTCACCGGTCGGGGTCACCGCGGCGATCGTCGAGCGGAGCCGCTCGAGGTGCCGGGTCCCGCCGCCGGGCTCGACCGACCGTGCGGTCCCGGCGAGGTCACGGAAGCCGACGCGGTCGCCGGCGGCGATGTACGCCGTCGCCAGGGAGACCGCGGCCTCGCGGGCGAGGTCGAGCGACGTCGCCTCGTGGCCGCCGTGCCGCGCCCCGCTCCACTCGGTGACGTCCGCGCCGAGGTCGTCCCGCCCGTCGAGGACGAGGACGACCAGGGCGTCGGCCGTGGCGAAGGTCCGACGCACGTAGAGGTCGCCGGGTCGCTCCGCACGACGCGCGGTCCGGCGCCAGTCGATCCGTCGGAGCCGGTCGCCGGGGGCGAAGAGCGCGACGTCGCGGAACTCGCCGCCGTCGCCGGGACGGGCGGAGTCGTGCGCCCCGGTGATGCCCGTCACGCGGCTCGGCATGGGGAGGTGCTGCATGCGCAGGTGCGGGGGTGGGACGACCGCCGAGCGCACCGGTCCCTCGTCCGGAACGGAGACCGCCGTGCCGCCCAGGCCCAGGAGCGACAGGTGCGTCCGCATGATCTCCTGGGGGCCACTGTGCGTGACCGGGACGGTGCCGGTGAGGCGTGCCGCACGGCGTGGTTCGACCACGACGACGTGTCGTCGGTCGCCGGCGATCCGGAACTCGACGGCGACCGCCTCGGCCGTGGGCGGCAGGGCGACCTCGGCCAGGTACCCGACGCCGCGGCCGGAGTCGGCCGGCGCGAGGGTGATCGTCGTGCGGGCCGGGGCAGCGCCGAGCCGGGCGCGGGCGCCGAAGGCTGCGGTCACGAGGGCCGGCAGCGCGACCAGCACGAGCTCGGGGCGTCCTGTGACGAGACCGAGCCCGGCGAGCAACACGCCGGCCGCGAGTCCGAAGACGAGCGCCGGGCTCCGCACCCAGACCGGTGCCGAGCCGGCCACGGGACGAGGCGACGGTTCGTTGGGAATGCTCACCGTGCCTCCAGGCCGGATGCGCCGGATGCGCCGGATGCGTCGGACGTGCCGGCGCCCGCGGTGCCTGACGTGCCGAACGCGGTCCGCGCGCCCCCCGCCCCGACCACCGGCGGCCCCGCCACCTGCGCCACGATGCCCCGGACGATCAGTGCCGCGTCGACCCCGTTCGCCCACGCCTGCGGCGTCAACGAGATCCGGTGCGCGAGGACCGCGACGGCAGCGGTCTTGACGTCCTCCGGCGTGACGAAGTCGCGCCCGTCCATGACCGCTCGGGCACGGCCGACGAGCATGAGCGCCTGCGCACCGCGTGGCGACGAGCCGACCTGCACGTCGCGGTGGGTCCGG
Organism: Curtobacterium phoenicis; assembly: GCF_047238015.1. Taxonomy (NCBI): domain Bacteria; kingdom Bacillati; phylum Actinomycetota; class Actinomycetes; order Micrococcales; family Microbacteriaceae; genus Curtobacterium; species Curtobacterium phoenicis. Next base: position 3,082,874 of record NZ_JBDFLZ010000002.1, on the reverse strand, counting down.
GTCGCCGCCGCGAGGTCGACGCAGTACAGCGCGATGTCCTCGTCGACGTGCACGCCCTCGACCGTCGCCTGCATCCGCAGCATGTCGGCCGCATCCACCACGGCCGGGACCGTCGCGACCTCCTGCCGTCGTCCGATCCGGTTGAGGAGCACCCGTTGCTCGCCCTCGCGGGTGGGGTACCCGACGGAGAGTCGCACCATGAAGCGGTCGAGCTGGGCCTCGGGCAGGGCGTAGGTACCCTCGTACTCGATCGGGTTCGACGTCGCGATGACGTGGAACGGCCGGGGGAGCGGGAAGCCCTCGCCCTCGACCGTGACCTGCCCCTCGGCCATGGCCTCGAGCAGCGCCGACTGGGTCTTCGGCGACGTCCGGTTGATCTCGTCGGCGAGGAACATCCCGGTGAAGACCGGCCCCGGTCGGAAGACGAACTCCGTCGTCGCCGGTGCGTAGACGAACGACCCGGTGATGTCGGCGGGCAACAGGTCCGGCGTGCACTGGAGCCGGCGGAAGTCGAGCCCGCACGCGGCGGCGAGGCTCCGGGCGGCGAGGGTCTTGCCGAGCCCGGGGACGTCCTCGAACAGGACGTGACCGCCCGCGAGGATGCTCGCGAACGCCAGCTCGAGCGACTCCCGCATCCCGACGACGACCGCGCCGACCGTGTCGAGGACCTCACTGCTGCGAGCGGCGACGTCGGCGATGGGCAGCGGCTGTGCGCCCTGCGTCGTGGTGTCGGTCACGGGTGCCTCTCGGTCGTGGGTTCCAGGGTCTCGAGCGCCGTGAGGACGCTCGCGAAGGTGGTGAGGTCGATCTCGGTCCGCCGCTCGCGCACCAGCACGGCGACCACCCCCGGCGGCAGGACGGCCTCGATCGCCTCCCGGTCGTGCGGGTCGTCGAGGTCGAGTCGGTGCAGCGTCCGCAGACGGTGCCGCGCCACCGAACGGGCACGGTCGAGCGTCCGCTCCGGCACACCGCCGCGCGCGCGCAGCGCCCACGCCGTCTCCGACAGCTCGCGTCGGGCGCCGGGTCCGGACCGGACGGGAGGCAGGGGCCAGGTCAGCGGGACGTCCTCACGGATCGCGCTCCACGTCAGCCCGACCGCGGCGACGACGCCGCCGACGGCGAGTGACTGCAGGACGCCGACACCGAAGAACCACGTGACCGCGGCCGCGACGACGGCGAGCACGAGCACGCCGGTGACGCGCCCGCGGGTCACGATCGGCCCGTCGGTGCGTCGGACCACTGCGCGTCGAGCGTGCGGAGTGCGGCACGGACCGCGGCGACGTCCGCGTCGGTCGCGGGGGTCCCGCCGAAGCGCACCGCGAGGTAGCAGCGACGGAGGGTGCCGAGGGCGCGCTCGTCGACGTCGAGCTGCCGGAGGATGCGGGTCGTGAACTCGGTCGGCGTCTCCGCAGACCCCCGACGGAAGCCGGCGTCCTCCGCGGACTCCTGCAGCCCCAACCACGCCGCGGTGACCGCGTCGGACGGGTCGCGGCGTGCGGACAGCACCTCGAGCGCGCGACCGATCCCGCGGCGGAGGTGCTGCCGGCCGACCTCGGCGGAGGGATCGACCGGCGCCTCGACCCCCAGCCCGGCGACGTCGATGGCCTCCGGTCGCTCGCGCGGTCGCCGCTTCCGCAGGAGGTGCAGGACCACGAACACCAGCAGTGCGGCGATGACCACCGCGAGGACGACGAGGACCCAGGTCGCGTCGACGTGCTGTGGCGCCCGCGCGCCGAGCTGCTGCGGTTCGTTCGTCGCGGGTGGCGGCGACACCGTGGACACGACGGCGGGCGGACGGGCCGGCGCGACGCTGGGCGACCAGCGTGCGCCGGTCAGCACGGGCCGCGCGCCGATCGCGGCCGCGACGACCACGAGTGCTCCGAGGGCGAAGGTCGCGACGGGGACGAACGGGAGGCCGCTGCGGTGCGGATCGTCGTCGTTCCCCATGGGCCCACGCTACCCCGGGTGGCTGCCGGATCGGGAGCGGATCGGTCGGGGGCGGTCCGCGAGCGGCAGTCGGACGGGGAGCGGATCGGTCCGGGGCGGTCCGCGAGTGGCCGCCGGGCCCGGACCGACGGTGGGGAGTGCGACCGCCTGGAGGCGCGACCGGCCTCCGTCAGGCGGGTCGCGCCTCCAGGCTGGTCACCGCTGCGCGTCGCTCCCGCCGCCGGTGGCGCGCGACGACCGCGGCGCCCTAGCGAGCCGTGCCGCGGGGTCAGGGACGGTGGTCCAGCTCGCGCCGGAGCGCACGTACCACGGGCAGGAGGGTCTGGAGTCCGCCCGGGCCGGCGCTGAAGGGGCGTCCGAGGGAGGTCCGCGGTACGAGGACGAGCGGGTTGCCAGCGTCGAGGCCGAACCAGAGGGCGTAGTCGACGCGGGCGCCGCGCGTGTCCTTGGTGGCGAGGCTGATCCGCCCGATCCGAGCCCACGGGACGTCGACCACCGGGGCGTCCCGGTCGGGCGTCCACCCGTGCAGTCCGTCCGCGTCGATCGTCCAGACCTCCGGGCGCGGGCGGGGGAGGTCCTCGCTCGTGCGGATGCCCTTCGTCAGCACCGGCAGGAAGAACGTGGGCCCGTGTCCGCTCGCTCGGATCCGGGCGAGGACCCGTCGGTCACGGCGCCCGCTCCACCACGTGCCGATCGACATGGCGAAGCCGACGACGACCAGCACCAGCTCGACCAGGACGATGCTCCCGACCCGACTGCTGTGGGCCATCTCGGCGACGAACGTCGGTGAACGGAACTCGGCGACGATGAGGGCCGGGGCACCGAGCACCAGGACCACGGCGACCAGGTGGACCGGCCACGACGGTGCTGCGGTGCCGTCGCGCAGGCGCTCCACCCACCGGTCCCTGATGAACGCCACCGGCCCATCCTGCTCCGAGGCGATCAGGAGCGGCGGGGTCAGAACGCGGTGAGCGCGTCCCGCAGCATCCTGTGTCCCTGCGCCTCGAACGCCTCGTCGTGCACCGCGTACGCCCACACCACCGTGCCGACGGCCTCCCGGAGCTGCAGCCAGCGCCAGTCCTCGGGCTCACGGGGATCCGAACCGTAGCCGTCGAGGAACGCCCGCTCGAGCTCGGGGTGGTGCTCCCAGTACAGGACGGCGAGCCGGGTGCAGTCCGTGGCGGCCGGGCGCAGCGCGAAGCGGCCGTAGTCGATGGCGAGGAGCCGCCCCCGGTGCACGAGCCAGTTGCGCGGGTGCCAGTCGCCGTGCGTCGGGACGATCATCACCGGACCGGGCGCGTAGTTCTCGAACAGCTCACGGGTCCGCTCGGCCGTGGCCGCGTCGATCCGGTGCGGTTCGCCGAGGAGCCGGAGCACCTTGTCCCGTTCACGGCGCAGGTACTGGCGGTCCTCCTGCGTGGACTGGTCGTGGAACCGTCGCAGGGCGGCCCCGGCCTGACGGTGGACGTCGGGGTCGTGCTCGTCGGGCGACCCGAGCGCGAGCCGGCCCGGGAGCCGTTCGAGGACCAGGACCCGTGCGTCCTCGTCGGCGGCGACCAAGCGGGAGGTCTGCGCACCGAGGACCCCCGTCCAGCCGTTGCGGTGTGCGGTGAGTTCACGCGGGAAGTGTGCGTTGTCCAGGCCCGACGCCTTGACGACGTACTCACCGGCGGTGTCCCGCACGTGGAGCACCCGGGTGTCCAGCAGCCCCCAGGAGTCATCGGCGACGAGGTGCGGATCGTCGAGGACCGACCGGAGGAACGCGACCTGTGCCTCCCGCAGCCCGCTCGTCCCCCAGTCCACACCTCACCCTACGACGCACTCGTCGCGCATCATCCCGCGAAGACGACTCCGCCGTCGAGGACGCAGATGAGCACGCCGAAGAGGCAGGCCACCACGGCGGGGACGAGACCGAGGCCACCGATGACCAGCGCGGCCCAGCCGACACGGTATCCGGCGACCCAGCCCCTGATGACTCCCCGGTGGCCGAGCGCGACCACCGTGACGGCGACGGGGAGTGCGGCGATGCCCACCACGCCGACGAGGAGCTCCGCCCGAGCGACGGCGACGGGCGGGTCGTCGAGCGGGTGCCGGACGGCGCCTGCTCCGGCGAGGTCAGCGTCCGACACGGCGTTCGCGACCGAGAGCGCGAGCGACATCGCGGCGAACCAGAGCAGCGCGATCCCGAGCCCCACCCACCCGGCGATCGTCCGTCCCGATCCATCCGGACCGCGGGACTCCATCGGGTCGCGCTGGTGCCACAGGCGGTCCGTCACCCGTCGAGCCTACGGACGCGGCGCGAGGAAGCGCTCGATCGCGGCGATGGTGGTCTCGTTGCGCACGTGCCGTTCGGCTCGGATGCCGCACTCCTGTGCGCCGCGCACCGGGCCTTCGTTGTCGTCGATGAAGAGGACCTTGTCAGGCGACGCGTGCATCCGCTCCATTGCCATCAGGTACGCGCCCGGGTCCGGCTTGGCCACGCCCTGCTCGTGGCTGTAGCAGACGGGGTCGAAGACGCTCGAGAACCCGAAGCGGCGCTCTTCCTCCTCGCGCGCACCGTCGCCCGAGTTGGAGAGGATCGCCAGGTTGGCGCGTCCCCGCAGTGACCGAGCGTGCTCCAGGAGCTCCGTGTTCGCGGTCCCGCAGTAGGCGTCCCAGAACTCGGAGCGCATCGTCGCGAGCTGGTCCGGGTCCGCGCCGAGCGCGTCCCCGGTCTTCCGCCAGTACTCCTCGGCGACGCCGGTCCGCAGCGACATGTCCGGCAGGTCGGCCCCCTGCATCCGAGCGCGCACGTCCTCGACCGTGAGACCGAAGCGGGCGGCCCAGGTCTCGCGCAGCACGTCAGGCCACCGATCGTCGTCCACGAGCTCGAGCACGCCGCCGACGTCGTAGAGGATCCACTGCATCGCCGAAGACTAGCGCGACCCGTCGGCGTCCCGTCGTCACCGACGGCTGCTCCGGGTGTCTCGAACGCCTGCCTTCCGGATCTCTGCCGTGTTCCACGCGTCACCGGAGCCGATCGGCTAACGTTCGCCCACCACGTCCATGCCCGGCCCGCTGTGGGGCCGCCGCTCGAAGCCGTGACGCTCGTAGAACTCAGCCCGCCCTCGTGCCGCGAAGAGCTGCACGTCGGTCACGCCGCGTCGACGCGCCTCGTCCACCAGGCGCCCGAGCACGTTCCCGCCGACGCCCGCACCGCGAGCGTCTTCGGTCACGATCATCTCCGTGACGAAGGCGTGGAGCGCCCCGTCGCTGATGAGTCGGCCCATCCCGACCAGACGGCCGCTGTCATCGCGGACGGTGCAGACGACCCAACTCCCGGACAGGGCCCGCTCGAAGTGGTCGAGGGGCCAGCCCGCCCACCCGGTCTCGTCGTAGAGCGCTTTGAACTCCGTCGCGGTCGGAGCGGCGAAGGAACAGTCCACACGAGAACGGTACTGTGACGCCGTCACACGGATGGTCCGGAGAACGTCGCAGTGGCGGTCCGTCATGCGGACGCGCGGGCGACGTCCCTGCTCACGCAGCGTCCGTACCGTCCCGCCAACGCAACACCCGCGTGCCGACGAGGGTGAGCCACCGGGACGGCTCGCCGGCTGGCGCGTCGACCTCGAACCACTGCCGGCCCGGTGCACGCTCGCCCTGCACCCACCGTCCGTCCGCACCGCGGGCGGCACGGACCACCTCGACCGCCTCGGCAGCGCGCGGGTCGGGCGCCGTGCCGTCCTGGAGGGATGCGGCTCGGAGGTGGTCGGTCGCGCGGAGGACGCTGTACTTCCAGCGGAACGGGTACGCGAACGCGGTCGCCCACGAGCCCACGAGTGCTCCGTCGGACTTCCGGTGCAGGAGCCCACGCTCGAGCAGGTACTCGGCGCCCCGCTGTCGGGCTGCGCGAAGGTCCGCGGCGAGGGGGTGCCGTCCGTCGGTCAGGACCTCGTGCTGCAGGAGGCCCTCGATCACGTTGAGGGTGGAGTGGAACGACGACACGGTCGAGCCGTCGACCCATTCACAGTTCCATCCGCCGTCGTCCATCTGGTGGTCGAGGAGCCACTGCGCGATCCCGTCGATGTCGGCCCCGAGCCATGCGCCGTTGGCGAGCGTGAAGGCGTTGATGCAGCAGTCGACCTCGCCGCCCCAGTACGGCAGGTCGTCGTACTCCCAACGGCTGTTCGCGTCGAGCCGTGCGGCGGTGTCTCCGAGGACCGCGGCGTCGAGTCCCCACTCGCGCAGGTCCTTGAGCGCCCACGTGGTCGCCGTGTAGGGCTGCCCCGGCGCCGTTGCTTCCGGACCGTCGGGGTCGAAGTCGGCGGGGAAGTACGCGCCACCGGCCCACTGGCCGTCGGGGTCCTGGTGGGCGAGCAGGGCGGCGCCGATGCCCTCGGTGGCGACGCGATCGCGGGTGGCCTGCCAGACCCCGGCCGGCGCGCCGACGAGGTCCCGTTCCACCTGCCAGCGGATCGCCGGGTCGGAGTCGAGCAGCCAGTCGACGACGTCGTCCATGCCGCGGAGGCTACCGCGCTGCCCGCGGATCGCACCACGGATCGCACCGTGGTTCACCACGATCACGGGGAGGCCGCACCGGTGCAGGTTCCCGCAAAGTCGTCGAGCATCCCTCGCGGCAGGGATCTGTACGGACGTACGGTCCCGGCACGGCCCGATCCGAGGCCGCGAGGAGCCGACCCGAAGGCAACCTGATGGACCACCACGCGAAGCACCATCCCCGCGACGAGGCGAAGGGGAGTGCGCTGTGCTGCTCGCCATCCCGCTGAACGCCGTCGACGAGCTCGACGAGCCCGACGCGCTCGACGAACCCGGCGGGTTCGACCGCCGCGGGCTCGCACTCGTCCTCGCGCTCACCCACGAGGACGACGTCGAGTCCGTGTCCGACACCGTCATCCTGCCCGTCGTCGGCGACCGCGTGCGCTACAGCCGCGGCTCCGGACACCTGCTCGGCCTCGAGGGCTCGGTCGTCACCGAGGACGATGCCCCCGGCCTACCGCTGGGCCTCCGGTCCGTGCTCCTCGACGGAGAGCCCTGGCCGGTCGTCGTCCCCGTGATGAGCCTCGACCGCGTGGTGCTTCAGCCGGCGAACCGGTAGGACGCACCGTCCTCGGTGCGCTGGAGCAGCCCCAGGTCGACCGCGTCCCGCCGGACGATCGCCACGTCCTCGGCGAACATCGCGATGGCGGCGTTGAGCACGGGCTCGCTGATCGGCCGTGCACGACCGAGCCGCTCGCCCACGATCCCGACGATGCGGAGGGACAGGGGGACGCGCTCGGCCTCGGCGTGCGGCATCCGTGCGATCCGGTCGAACTCGAGGGCCGCTGCCGGTGCCTGGAGCAGCTGCAGCGTCCGCGCGGTCGACCCGAGCAGTGCGCGGTCTGGCCCGTCTTCGTCCACCCAGTCGAAGGCGTCGACCGCCGCGCGGGTCCGGTCGTCGAGCTCGCCGCCGCCGAGCAGCGCGGCGCGGAGCGTCGGGCTGGCGAGCACCGCGACGGCCTGCCGAGCACGGGCAACCGCCCGCGCGACGTCGGACGGCCCCGCCCCTGACGAGGCGCCTGCCCGCGACGAGGCGCCCGCACCCGACGACGCCCCCGCACCCGAGTCCATCAGAAGTACGTGATCCCGTGCGGCGTCCGCTCCGGCAGCAGCATCGCGCGCAGCCGGGTGACCGCGGCCGGGTCGTCGGCCTTGACGAGCCCGGCGGCCGCGAGCGTCGTGGGAGAGACCGAACCGATGAGGACCGCACCGAGGTCGGCGACGTCGAGACGTACGTCGGCAGCGCCGTCGGCGCCCCCGTCGGGCGCATCGGCGATCCGCGTGACGGACCCGCGCCCGTCGACCACGTCGAGCCGGTAGGTCCCCGCCGCGTACCCGAGCGCGTCAGACACCGCCAGGGTCAGCGACCCGTCGACGGCGTACGGTCGCGACTCCAGCACGGCGGCGACGTCGAGGACCCGCAGCCAAACGTGGTCCTCCTCGTGCTCGACGTCGTACGCCCGGTTGTCACCGAGCGCCGCGACGATCGGGTCGTCCAGCCGCGAGCGGGAGTACCGCACGACGTCGTTGAGGTCGATCGAGAGTAGGAACTCCCAGAGCGACAGGTACGCCTCGTCGGTCGCGTAGACGAGGTCGACGATCTCGAGGACGGTGTCGTCGTCGCGACCGTGGCCCTCCTTGACCCGCCACGTCACGTAGCCGTCGAAATCGTCCGTAGCGGAAGCAGCGGCATCCGACGACGACGGCCGGTGCACGGCGGCGCGCACGTCCTTCGCGGGCTCGCCGTCGTACCCGCGGAGCCCGAGGGCGACGGGCCACGTCCCGGTGTTCCGCACCATCGAGCCAGGGGTGCGGGCGTCGAACCGGGCGAAGACCTCGCGGGCGGGGCCGGCCTCGAGCCACTCGGGCGTCACGACGGTGACGGTGCCGGAGGTCGGCGCGAGCAGCGGCAGCGCACGGGCCCGACGGACACGGACGGCCCGCTCCCGGATGGCGCTGCCGAACCCGAACCGACGGTAGATCGTGCCCTCCGACGCGGTGAGGGACGCCATCGGGTACCCCTCGGTGACGCCCTGCTCGAGCGCGTGCGTCATCATCGCGCGGAGGATCCCGCGCCGGCGTTCGGTGGGCCGGACGGTCACGGCGGAGATCGCCTGCGTGTCGATGGTCGAGCCGTCGCCCCAGCTCAGGGCCTTGCGGAACCAGGCGAAGGTGCCCGCGGGCCAGGTCTCGTCCACCGAGCCGGGGAGCGGGTTCCGGACGTGGGCGCCGAGCCAGGTCTGGTCGTCGGCGACGAACTCCTGGACGGCGCGCGCGGCGTGTTCCGGCTTCGCGTCGGTCTCGTGGAAGCCCATGTTGACCGCACGCATCCACGCGTCGGTCTCCGCGGTGGGCGCACCCTGCTCGTCGAGTGCCGGCGCGATGGTGCGCAGCTCGTACCGTTCGTCGAATGCCTCGTTGCTCACGTCCTCGACACTATCGGGAGCGGCTCGGCGCGCGACAGCGCCGCCGCGGCGCGACAGCGCCCGCCACGACGCGACAGGGCCGCCACGACGCGGCAGCACCGCGGTGACGCGGCAGGGTACCGGACTGGAGGCACGGGTCGGCCCCGCCGCGACGGCCCACCCCGCGGACGCCGGCCGTCAGGGGGTGCCGCGCCGCGCCTCCTGGGCGATGACGTCGTCGAGGTCCGAGAGCTTCCGCATCTGCTGCAGCGGACGCGCCATGCGGTTGTTGTTCCGCAGGGCGGGCTCCGTGCGCGCGAGGAACGCCCAGTAGCCGGCCGTGAACGGGCAGGCGTCCTCGCCGACCCGCTTCGTCGGGTCGTACCGGCAGCCGCCGCAGTGGTCCGACATCCGGTCGATGTAGCGCCCGCCGGAGGCGTACGGCTTCGTGGCGACCATCCCGCCGTCGGCGTGCTGGGACATCCCGATGATGTTCGCGGGCATGACCCAGTCGGTGCCGTCCACGAAGACGTCGGTGAACCACTCCGTCAGGTGCACCGGGTCGTAGCCGCGCTGCAGGGCGAAGTTCCCGAGGACCATGAGCCGCTGGATGTGGTGCAGCCAGCCGTGGTCGTGCAGCCCCTCGATCGCCGTGTGGAGGCAGGCCGCGTCGATGTCCGACGCGTCGAGCTCGCGCCACCACCGGGGGAGCCGCTCGTGCGCGTCCAGGGCGTTCTCGGACGCGCCGTAGTCGTCGCCGAACCACCAGTAGAGGTGCCAGACGTAGTCGCGCCACCCGGCGATCTGCCGGACGAAGCCCTCGACGCTCGCGAGCGGGGCGTCGTCGTCGCGGTGGGCCGAGAGCGCCGCCTCGATCGCGTCCCGCGGGTCGAGCACGCCGAGGTTCATCGGCACGCTGAGCAGCGAGTGCGCCATCGTCCAGTCGTTCGTGAGCGTCGCGTCCTCGTACGGGCCGAAGTCGTTCAGCCGGGTGCGGACGAAGTCGTCGAGCGCACGGTGAGCCTCGTCCGGGGTGACGGCGAAGCGGCGTCGGTCGTCGGCCCCGACGAACCGGGCGAGTCCGTCCCGTTCCCAGCGGTCCAGGTCTCGGCGGACCTCGGCGTCGACGTCGTCCTCCTCCGGCCACCACGGCTCGGGGAGCCCGAGTGTCGTGGCGCCCTTCGGCGGGGACTCGCGGTTCTGGTCGTCGAGGCTGAACTTCCCGCCGATCGGCTTGTCCGAGCGCATGAGCCAGCCCTCGCGCTTGCGCACCCGCTCGTAGAACGCCTCCATCCGGAAGCGGCCGGTGCCCTGGGCGGCCCACTCGGCGAACTCGTCCTCGTCGGTGACGAAACCGCGGCTCGGGAGCACCTCAGTGCCCTTGCCCCAGTGACGCACCTGCGCGCGGAGGGTCCGCGACGGCGGGTCCACCACCTCGAGGCCGTCGCGGCCGACGAGTGCGTCCTTCAGGGCGTCGACCTGCACGTGCTCGACCCGGTAGCCCTCCCCGGCGTCCCGGAGCGCCTGCACCCGGTGCCGGAGCGCGCTCAACCAGAGGTGCGCCTTCGCACGGTGCATCGGCCTCGCGGTGAAGAACTCCCGCGCCTCGACCACGAGGAGCGGACCGCCGTCGTCGAAGTCCGGGCCGTACTGGCCGGGCAGGATCAGTCGGCGGCGCGGGTCGGTCATGCCGCGGACGGTACGCGAGCGTGCGACCGGTGGCCCGGTGCGTCCCCCGACTCCACGGCGGTTCCGCGGGTGGCCCGGTCTGTGTAGGGTGACGGACATGCAGTGCCGCTGAACCGTTCTTCGACTCCCATCCACGCGCCGCTCGGCGCCGTCGAAAGGTTCACCATGCCCTCCTCCGCACTGCCCCTCGCCGGCAAGACCGCCCTCGTCACCGGTGTCTCACGCCGTCGGGGGATCGGCTTCGCCGTCGCGTCGAAGCTCGCCGACCTCGGCGCGAGCATCGTCGTCCACCACCACCGGCCGCACGACCTCGACCTGCCGTGGGGCGGTGACGACCTCGACGCTGTCCGGGACGGTCTCCGCGCGCACCTCACCGAGGGGGCACGGTTCACGGACGTGCCCGGCGACCTCTCCGACCCGACCGTGATCCCGGGGCTGATCGACACCGCCACCGCACTCACCGGGCGGCTCGACGTCCTCGTCTGCAACCACGCCAAGAGCGGCGACGACGGCAGCATCCTCGACATGACCCCCGAGCGACTCAGTGCGTTCTGGGAGGTCAACACCCGGTCGACGCTGCTGCTCACGGCCGAGTTCGCCCGCCGCCTCGCACCGCGGACCGAGGCACCGCGGCGGCCGGGGGACCGGATCACCGGGACGGGTCCGTACTCCGAGGCCCAGGGGCACGTGTTCTGGATGACCTCCGGCCAGATCCACGGGGCCATGATCGGCGAAGTGGCGTACGCCGCGAGCAAGGCCGCGCTCGCCGGGGTGACCGCCACCGTGGCGAAGGAGCTGCTCGAGCTCGGCATCGTGCTCAACACCGTCAACCCCGGGCCCGTCAACACCGGCTACATGGACGCGGAGACCACCGACCGCTCGCTCGACGGGCTGCAGGAGTACCTCGCGACCACGCCGTTCGGCCGGGTCGGGACGCCGCAGGACCCGGCCGAGCTCATCGGCTGGCTGGCGACGTCGTCCGGGAGCTGGGTCGTCGGCCAGCTCCTCACGTCCGACGGCGGGTTCTCGCTCTAGCCGTCACGGCGTCCCCGCAACGGGGTCGACCGCGCTCGGTCCGTCAGCCGGTTGCGGCCGGTCCGTCAGCCGGTTGCGGCCGGTCCGTCAGCCGGTTGCGGCCGGTCCGTCAGCCGGTTGCGGCCGGTCCGTCAGTCGCTCGCGCCCGGTCCGTCAGCCGCTCACGACTGGTCCGTCAGTCGGTCGCGCCCGGTCCGTTAGTCGCTCGCGCCCGGTCCGTCAGCCGCTCACGACTGGTCCGTCAGTCGGTCGCGCCCTTCGGCGGATCGACCAGCAGCGCCACCCGGTCGGCCAGGTACCCCTCGAGCGGCACCGCGTCGCCCGCCGTGGGGGACCACCGCACGAGCGGGACGCCGTCGGCCACGAACAGCACGCCGTCCCCGTCGACCAGGGTCTCGTCGAGCGGGATCGGCGTCGCACTGTGGTTCACGGTGTCACCGGGCGCGAAGTGCCCCTTCTGCGCCGCGGCCCGGTAGGCCCGGCGCACCTCGGCCGACACCGACACGAACTGCGACCGCCCGGGCTCGGTCACGCGCGTGATGCGTCCGGTCGCCCACACCCGTCCGGCCGTCTCGGGGGAGGAGCCGAGCAGCAGCGCCCCGACCCGCCACACCCGGCCGAGGGAGCGGATCGTCGGGTCGCGGCGAATGCCGAGGAGTGCCTTCGGCTCGACGTACTCGCCGAGTGCCTCGTCGCGGGCGTCGGCGGCGTCGAGCGCCCGCGCGGCATCGCCGAGGAGCTCCTCCGCCCGTGCCACCCCGTCCGTCACGGCTCCCGAGCGTAGCCCGCCACGCGCCGATCGACGGTCTGAGCTTCCCCGTGCGGTCACGTCCGGAACGGCCGTCAGGACGGGGGCCCGCCGGTGACCGTGCAGTCGTCCACCATCAGCGTGCCACCGATCGCTGCCGCGTTCTTCGACGTGATCTGCACGGCCATCGAGTTTCCGGCCTCGTTCACCGTTCCGGGACCCGAATGGAGGGTGTCGAGCCGTGTCCACACGCCGACCGCGAGGTTCGAGACGTCCCACCCGCCAGTTCCCTTGATGGGTTCGGGCGTCGTGGGTGTCGTCGACGGGTCGGTCGGCGACCACTCACGTGTCCGGAACGCCACGCTCATCCCGGCCTTGCTGGGTCGCACCCAGCAGCTCGCCTCGAACCAGGCGCGGCGTTGCGCGTCGGTGGCGATGGTCCGGGTGGCGCCGATGGTCCCCGCGGTGGTGGACGCCGCGGTCAGGGTCAGCGCCCCGGTCCCGCTTCGCCGGACGGCGGACGCGCGGGTCACCGATGCGGCACCCATCGCCTCCCAGCCGTCCGTCCCACGCTCGAAGCCCGGATCGGACAGCGCCCCGCCCGACGACGGGACGACCGGGGGCGTCTTCGACGCGACGTAGGTCTGCACGCCGCAAGCCGTCGACACGAAGAGACGGTGTTGAGCGATCGCGATGTTCCCGCCCCCGCCCCCGTCCTCACACGCAGCCACGAACTCGGACCGCTGGGTGCCGGTCTTCTCGTCGAGTGCGACGATCGTGGTCGGGTCGTTGCTGTCGCTGGTCGACGCCGCCCACACGACACCGTTCGAGACGAGGGGCGCGGTGTCGGGGTTCCATGACGACCACCCCTTCTGCGGGAACGAGTAGGTCCAGCGGACGACGCCGGTCTGCAGGTCTACCGCCCGGACCGTCGACGGGACCGTTGCCTCCGTCGAGATGTCCCGGTTCGACCCGAGCGTCGTGAAGAACCCGGTTCGGCCGTCGAACGCGATCGACTTGTACGACGACGGGAGGAGCCGGACGATCTTCCCGGTCTTCGGGTCGACGACGATCGTCTTCGAGCCCGGGAGGTAGAGCAACCCGTCGTGCACGGATGGTCTCGCCGAGGACGTCTGCGGGGACGCGCCGCTGAGTCCGTCGGGGTAGACGGTGCGCCAGAGCCAGTTGCCCTTCGAGTCGGTGGCCGTCACGCCGTACAGGGTCGAGTAGAAGACCTTGCCACCCGAGATGATCGATCGACCGTGATCGCCGACGTCCCACCGCGCGCGCCACAGGGAACCGCCGGTACGAGCAGAGCTCACATGACTGTCGTTCGCGACGAGTCCGGCTCCGACGCTCAAGCCGTAACCACCCTGGCCGTTGACGACCGCACCCTTCCAGAGCAGCCCCCCGGTCCGGGCCGACAACGAGTCGATCTGGAACTCGGAGATCTCGGGGGCGTCGTGCAGGACGTAGACCTTCCCGGCACTCACGGTGGCCTCGACGGCGAAGTGGTACGGCTTCCGCCAGACGAGCTTCCCGTCGGTGAGCGAGTACGCCGACACGCTCGCGCACTGGTACTGCGACTCCACGACCACGGTGAGGGTGCGGCTCACGCTGATGGACGAAGCCGAAGCGCCGCCCGACTGCGGGCAGAGCGCCGGCGAGTTGCGCCAACTCGGCGCGACGGTGGCGGGGACCGAGTCGTTGAGCTGGGCGTTCTGGTTGCCGACGTCGTTGCCGGTCCCGATGACGCTGTTCCCGCCCGACGGGTAGGGCAGTCGTGTGGGCGTGATCACCGGGAGTGTCGCTGCGGTTGCAGCGACGGTCGTCCCGGGCATGACCACGGCGACGGGCAGCATGCAAGCGGCGAGCAGGAGCGTGATGGGCGAGCGCCACTGCATGACGGTCTCCGTTCGGGTCGGGCGCGGCCGGGCACACCCGGGACGCCTCGAACAGCGTCTGCTCGAACCTAGTCCGCGAGCGTCACTCATGTCACACCGCGCAGCACGGCCGCCGGAATGCGGCCCCTGCCCCTACCGTTGCACCGACCGGAAACGAGGAGGGCCCATGGGCATCGTGCGGTGGCTGTTCGACGCGCAGATCGTCATCGGCGACCAGACCGTGCTCTGGCGCGAGGTCATCGGCAACGTCTTCGGCCTGCTCAGCGCCCTCGGCGGCATGCGTCGCAAGGTGTGGGCCTGGCCGGTCGGCATCGTCGGCAACGCCCTGCTCTTCACGGTCTTCATGGGTGCGCTCTTCGACACCCCGAACCCGGTGAACCTGCTCGGCCAGGCCGGCCGCCAGGTCATGTTCATCGTCGTGAGCGTCTACGGCTGGTACCGCTGGACGCACCGCCCGGCGGAGGCGACGACCGTGATCGACCCGCACTGGGCCTCCTGGCGGGCCCGCGGACTGCTGGTCCTCGGGATGGTAGGCGGCACCGCGATCCTGACCCCGATCTTCCGGGCGCTCGGCTCCTACGAGCCGGTGTGGAGCGACGCGTGGATCTTCGTCGGTTCCCTGCTCGCCACGTACGGCATGGCCAAGGGGTGGGTCGAGTTCTGGCTCGTCTGGGTGGCCGTCGACCTGGTGGGCGTGCCCCTGCTGTTCTCCGCCGGCTACTACGCGTCCGGGCTGATGTACGTCTTCTACGGGGTGTTCACCCTCACCGGGTTCTTCGTCTGGATGCGCCAGCGGACGAAGCCGCCGGCGGCGCCGGTGACGGTGGGCTGACGGCCGGGAGACACGGCTCGCCTCCGCCTCGGAGGGCGGCCGACGGGCGATGATCGCGACACCCCCGCTCGGGTTGCAGACATCTGCTCACGCTTCGGGTGAGATGGTCGGATGACCGACCAGCACGCGGCCGCGCTCGAGGACGAACAGTCGCTCGCCGAGCGGATCGTCCGGGGCGCCATCCGCGCCTACCGGCTGCACCCCTTCGACCAGGTCGACGCCACCGTCGTCGCCGAGGTGACCGGCGTCACCACGGAAACCGTCGCTCGCGTCTTCCCCACGTGGGACGCGCTCCTGCTCGTCACCTACGACCGCTGGACGCAGCTCCGCGGGACACGGCGGAGCGTGCAACCGAGCTGCACGATCGAGCACGTGCGGATGACCCTGGCGGAGGACGTCGCCGACCCGGGGCTGGTCCGGGTGCTCGCGGGCGTCATCAACATCGCCGCGGCCGAGACCGGTTTCGCCGAGCTGTTCCGGAAGCGCTTCGAGGAGTACGTGGGGCAGTTGACGGCCGGCCTGCAGCGCGACTTCGACACCGACGTCGAACGGTCGGTCGTCCCGCCCGACGTCGCGGCGACCCAGTTGCTCGCCGTCTACGAGGGCCTGCAGATCCAGATGCTCGTGCGCCCGCACGTCGACGTCCTCGTCGAATACGACCGTGCCGTCCGGACGCTCCGTCAGGGATGGCGGGAACGCGAGGTGCCGGCCTGGGACCTCGATGCACCGTCGGCAACCTCCTCGACCGACCGGGCCGCCGCACCCGCTCCGGGCGCGGCGCCGGCTTCGCCCGTCTCGATGCCGGGCGTCACCGGCCGGCCGGTCGTGCCCGACGCCACGACGCGATCTGCCTGAGGGTCACCTTCGACCCGTACTGCGCGACCGAGTGCCGGAACAGGTACTGCGCGAACCACAGCAGCACCGCCGCGACGACCCAGACGATGACGATGCAGACGATCGACTCGGTGACGCTGAGCGACCCGACCGCGTTGCGCACCATGGCGGTCACGGGGGTGAACGTGGGGAAGTACGTGAAGAACGCTGCGACCGGCGACGTCGGGTTCGTCACCACGAAGAACACCGCGTAGACGGGGATGATCAGGGCGAAGATCGCGGCGGACTGCAGCGATGAGGCGTCCTTGATCGACGGGACGGCGGCGCCGACGGCCACGAAGAGACCGGAGGCGAGCAGGACCCCGCCGACGAGCAGGAGCGCCCCGACGAGCATCCGCCACGGATCGACGACGATGCCGCCGAGTCGGGAGGCGAACAGCGGCAGGGCGACGGCGAACGTCACGAGCCCCGGGAGCAGGAACACTCCGATCTGCACGAGCCCGACGAGCAGCATCGCGACGACCTTGCCGCGGATGAGGTCCCCGGCCGTGACGGTCGTGAGGATCATCTCGGAGATCCGGTTCTCCTTCTCCTCGACGACCACGGTCACCATCCGCGCGGCGAGCAGGATCACCAGCCCGAAGAAGGCGGCGGCGTAGAGGGCCGGTGGGAGTACCGACACCCATCCCGGGGCGACCGCTCCGTCGGCGTAGGTCGTGACGTCGGCGGACGGCGGGTTCCGGAGGAGCTGCACCGCCTGTGGGTCGTCGACCGACGCGGCGACGCTCTGTTCGACCACCCGCTCCGCCAGGGACGAGTACCGCCCGTTGCCGAAGAGCCCGCGGTCGGCTGCGTCCACCCGGATCGACGACGTCTCCGGCGACGCGGGGAACTCGATGAACGCGTCGAGCCGCCCCTCGCGCACGGCCGCGCGGTCGGCGGCGGCGTCGGTCGACGGCTGTCCGCCCCACCGCTCGGCGACCTGCTCGGACACCAGCCCCGAGTGGTCGACGTAGCGGAACAGGGTCTTCGTCGCTGAACTGCTCGACACCACCGAGTCGGCGCCCGCGGACTGCCCGAGCCCCACGAGCATGGTCACCAGCACGATGACGATCGGCAGCGCGAGGGTGCCGATCCAGAACGCGGGCTTCTTCACCGCACGGACGAACTCGAAGCGGACGACCGTGCCCAGCCGGCTCATGCTGCTGCTCCTGTCGAGGGCTCGTCGGCGACCAGGTCGGCGCCGGCGTCGTGCCCGTACACCTGCACGAAGATCTCGTCGAGGGGGATCCGGCGCATCTCGAACCCGGTCACGTGCGCGCCCGCTCCCACGAGTGACGCGAGGATGTCCGACCCGTCAGCCGAGGCCGCGCGGGTCGGGACGAGGTACGCCACGTGGCCTTCGTGCCGGGCGAGCCGGTACAGCGGCGACGGCGGGACCGGCCCGTCGAGCCCGACCTTGGCGACCGCACCGCCGAACGCGTCCTGCACGTCCGGGATCGTCCCGTACGCGGCAGCGGCGCCGTCCTTGAGCAGGAGGATCCGGTCGCAGAGCCGTTCGACCTCGTCCATGTGGTGCGTGACGAGGATCACCGTCGCTCCGTCGGCCTTCCGCTCGTCGACCAGGTCCAACAGCAGCCGGCGGTTCACCGGGTCGAGGCCCTTCGTCGGTTCGTCGAGGATGAGCAGGCGCGGCCGGTCCATGATCGTGATGCCGAGCTGCACCTTCTGCTGCTGCCCGCCGGAGAGCTTGTCGACCCGGAGCTTCGCGCGGTCCGCGAGGCCGACCCGCTCGAGGTACTCGTGGCTCCACGCCGTGGCGTCGTGGCGGCCCAGTCCGCGGAGCTGCCCGAAGTACGTCATCACGTCGATGACGGACTCCTTGCGGTAGAGCCCGCGCTCCTCGGGGAGGTACCCGATGCCGCCGGTCGCCGGCTTGTACGGGTGTCCGTCGATCGTGAGCGTCCCGGAGGTCGGCGTCGTGATGCCGAGCAGTGCCCGGATGGTGGTGGTCTTGCCCGAGCCGTTGCTGCCGAGCAGGCCGAACGTCTCGCCGGGGGCGATGTCGAACGACAGCCCGTCCACCACGGTGCGGTCCCCGAACCGCATGACGAAGTCCCGCACGTCGATGCTCGCCCCACTCATGCCGCCGACCCTACCGGCGCTCGCTGACGCAGTGCCGCTCGCGCCTGTGCTCGCGCGGGGTCGCATGCGGGGCCAGTTCTCACCCAGAACGGTTGCGATGCATGGTCGGAACGGGCATGCCGGGTCCGAACAACGCGCCAGGCACGCCCGGTTCCGCCAGGCACGCCCGGTTCCGCCAGGCACGCCCGGTTCCGCCAGGCACGCCCGGTTCCGCCAGGCGCGCCCGGTTCCACCAGGCACGCCCGGTTCCACCAGGCACGCCCGGGACCGCCGGACCCGGATCGCTGACGCGGCCCCTGACGGACTGGAGGCACGGTGCCTGCCTGCACCGTGCCTCCAGTCCGTCTCCTGGTCGCGTCGGGGACGCGACGTCCCTCAGGACCGCAACCAGGCCGTCCCCACACCCGACAGTGCGCCGTCTGCCACCGGCGCGGAGGCGAGCAGGAGCTCGCCGGAGGGGAGGTCGTACGGCTCGTCGCCGAAGACGGTGACGCTCGTCCAGCCGTTGGGGCGTCGGAACGCGAGGACGTCGTCGCGGCCGGTCTCGAGCCACTCGAGGTGCTCCTCCGACTGCAGCTGTCCGCGGAGCCCGAGGGCCTTCCGGTACAGGTTCAGCGTCGAGTCGGGGTCGGCGTCCTCCGCCTCGACCGACAACTCGGCGAACCACGCCGGCTGTGGCAGGTGCGCGCCGCCCGGGCCGAAGCCGAGGCTCTCACCGGTCGTCGTCCACGGGATCGGGACGCGGCAGCCGTCGCGGCCGACGTCGACACCCGGGTTGCGGAAGAAGGCGGGGTCCTGGCGCTCGGCGTCGGGGATGTCACCGACCTCGTGCAGGCCGAGTTCCTCGCCCTGGTACAGGTACGCGGAGCCGGGGAGTGCGAGCTCGAGGAGCGTCGCCGCACGGGCTCGACGCAGGCCGAGGTCGCGGTCGAGGGCGTCTTGCGACCCGCCGGCGAGCAGCCAGGCCGAGCCCTGCTTCTCCTCCGCACCGTTCCGGGCCGGGAGTGCGTAGCGGGTGGCGTGGCGGACGACGTCGTGGTTCGAGAAGACCCACGTGGTCGACGAGCCGGACTGCTCCGCGAGCCCGAGGTTGAACTCGATGATCTGCTTGAACGAACCGGCGTCGAAGTCGGCCTCGAGCAGGTCGAAGTTGAACGCCTGCCCGAGCCCCTTGGCGCTGGCGTACCGGGCACGACGGTCGGCGGCGACCCACGCCTCGGCGACCGCGGTGCGGGCCGGGGTGTACTCCTCGAAGACCTTCCGCCACTCGGCGTAGATCTCGTGCACGTCGTCACGGTCCCAGAGGATGTGCTGCCCGTCCTTCGGGCTCGCGAGCACCTTGGCCCAGGAGGGCAGCTCGCCCTCCGGCAGGTCCTTCGCGAGGCCGTGCGCCACGTCGATGCGGAAGCCGTCGACGCCGCGGTCCGACCAGAAGCGCAGGGTGTGCAGGAAGTCGTCGCGGACCTCGCGGTTCGCCCAGTTGAGGTCTGGCTGCTCCTTCGCGAAGTTGTGCAGGTACCACTGGCCGTCGCCGACCGCTGTCCACGCCGGCCCGCCGAAGATCGACACCCAGTCGGCAGGGGGCTGTTCGCCGGAAGGCCCGGTGCCGTCGCGGAACACGTAGCGGTCGCGCGCCGCACTGCCCTTCGGCGACGCCAGCGCCTCACGGAACCACTCGTGCCGGTCGCTCGTGTGGTTCGGCACCACGTCCACGATGACCCGGATGCCGGCAGCGTGCAGCGCCGACACCATGGCGTCGAAGTCGTCGAGCGTGCCGAGGCGCGGGTCGACGTCGCGGTAGTCGTCGACGTCGTAGCCGCCGTCGGCGAGGGCGGACGGGTAGAAGGGGCTGAGCCAGACCGCCTCGATGCCGAGCGACGCCAGGTACGGGACCCGCGACGTCACACCGGGCAGGTCGCCGATGCCGTCGCCGTTCGCGTCCGCGAAGGAGCGGGGGTAGATCTGGTAGACGCTCGCCTGGCGCCACCAGGTCTCGTCGGTCGTGGTCGGGGCGGGCGTGACGGCGGGCGTCGCCGCGGGGTCGAGCACGTCGGTCATGGTGGGGGAGGTCCTCTCGGTGGTGGTGTCCGTCACTTGATCGCGCCCTGCGTGACCCCGGCCATCACCCAACGCTGCGTGAACAGGTAGACGATGATCGCGGGTGCCATCGCCATGAGGTACGAGGCGAACGACACGTTGTAGTTGTTGCTGAACTGCGTCTGGAACATCTGCTGCAGCACCGGCAGGGTCTGCAGGGCCGGGTCGGACGTGATGAGCGACGGCATCACGAAGTCGTTCCAGGACGCGAGGAACGCGAAGATGCCGACCGTGGCGCTCATCGGTGCCAGCAGCGGGAACACGAGGCGCCAGAACACCTGCCCCGTGCTCGCACCGTCGATGCGCGCACTCTCCTCGAGCTCGGCCGGGATCGACCGCAGGAACGCCGTGAACAGCAGGACGCTGAACGACAGCTGGAACATGACGTGCAGGATCGCGACGCCGAGCGGGTTGTCCAGGTGCGCCATGCCGGTGAGCTTCACCTGCGACAGCGCCAGCACCGGGAACGGCAGGAACATCGCGGCGAGCAGGTAGAAGAACGACCAGCGGAAGAGCCGGCGCTCCCAGTTGCGGGCGATCGCGTAGGCCGTGAACGACGCGAGGAGGATCGTGCCGACGACGGTGATCGCCGCGACGAGCACGGAGACGCCGAACGCCCGCGGGAAGTCCGTGAGCTCCCAGGCCTGCACGAACCCGTCGACACTGAACGGCGCCGGCAGCGAGAACGCGTTGCCGTCGACCGCCTGCGACGTGGTCTTGAACGCCATCGTGATCGTGACGTACAGCGGCACGAGCACGGAGAGCGCGCACAGGACCAGGACGATCGTGACCGGCCAGTTGACGCGCTCGCCGCGGCGTCCGGCGTTGCGGTCGGCGTCGACCGAGCGGATGCTCCCGGTCGCGGTGGTCCCCGGTCGGAGGGGTGCCTGCATGGTCATCAGAGCGCTGCCTTCCCGCGGGTCGCCCGCAGCTGGATCACGGCGATGACGACCGCGATGACGAAGAAGATCGTGGCGTTCGCCATCTGGTAGGCGTAGTCGCCGCCGTTGAAGCCCTTGAAGATCGACATCGCGACGGACGTGGTCGAGGTACCAGGGCCGCCGTCGGTGAGGCCGACGATGATGTCGTACGAGTTCAGGAAGTTCTTGAACCCGATGACGAGGTTGATGAGGATGTAGCCCGCCGTGAGCGGCGCGGTGATCGACACGAGCTGCCGCCACGACGACGCCCCGTCGAGCGCCGACGCCTCGTACACCTCGGCGGGGATCGAGAGCACCCCGGCGATGTAGATGAGGAGCGTCGACGGGATCGCCTGCCACGCGGTCACGATGACGACCGCGACCCACGCGAGGTCCGGGTTCGCGAGGATGCTCTGCTCGAGCGGCGCGAAGCCGAGGGCGGTCGCGAGCGCCGGCAGGCTGTTCGCGAACAGGAACGAGAACACGTACGCGATGACGATCCCGGAGATCACCATCGGCAGCACGAACACGGCGCGGAGCGCGATCTTCCCGCGGATCTTCGAGGTCAGGGCGATCGCCAGGAGGAACGCGAGCGCGTTGACGACGAGGACCGTGACGAGCGAGAACCCGATCGTGAAGAGGTACGCCTGCAGGATCGCCGGGTCGCTGAACACGGCGACGTAGTTCGTCAGACCGATGAACCGGAAGTCCCCGAACCCGACGGAGTCGGTGAAGCTCAGGACGATGCCCATCACGGCGGGGAGCGTGATCGCCAGCGTGAAGAGCAGGAGGGTGGGGATCAGGAAGACGAGGAAGAGCGGGTCGACCCGGCTGCGCGTCGTGCGCAGCCCGGCTCGTCCGGACTGGAGGCGCGGTGCGGCTCCGCCCCGTCGGCGGGCGCCCGCCGTCGTGACGGATTCTGTCGTGGTGGTGGCCAAGGTCGTCTCCTTACGCGGCCGTGCGGAGCGCGAGTCGCGCCCAGTCGCCGTCGAGGGTGCGGAGTTGCGGAGCGGGGGCACCGCCGAAGGCGATGGACTGCAGGTAGTTCGCGACCGGGATCTCCGCCGGGATGAGCTGCGAGGCGCCGAGGTAGAAGTCGGCCTGGTCGTACGAGTCCTGCATGCCGCGGAGCGCGGGGTTCGACGCCGGCGGGGAGTCCTTCCGGACGCCGAAGCCGTTGTTGTCCGCGTTGTACTTGTCGTTGACCGCCGGGCTCATCAGGAACGACAGGAACTCGCGGGCGGCCTCCTGCTTGCGGGAGGCCTCCGGGATCCAGAGACCGAGGTCGACGTTCACGCGCACCTTGTTGTCCGCGGCGTCGTCGGTCGCGGGGAGGGGGAAGGTGCCGAGGTCGATGTCCCCGTTCGACTTCGCGATCTCGCCGAGTGCCCACGGGCCCTGCAGGTACATCGCGGCCTTCCCCTGCGCGAACGCGAGGTTGCCGTCACCGTAGCCGCGGCTCGCGGCCCCCTCCTGGTGCCACTGCAGCAGGTCGACCATGCGGTCGACCGGGGCGGCGAAGTCCTTCTCGAACGAGACGCGCGAGCCCTTCCCGACCGTCGTGCCCTCGCGGTCGAGCGCTGCGAAGGTCTCCTGCAGGTCGAGCATGCCGCCCACGGAGTAGTCGAACATGCCCTGCGCGATCGTCCAGTTGTCCTTGTACGTGCCGTACATCGGGGTGATGCCGGCCTTCTGGAGGCGCTCGCACACGTCGCGGAACGCGCTCCACGTGGTGGGGACCTCGATGCCCTGGTCGGCGAAGATCCGCTTGTTGTAGATCACCGACGCGGCGGTCACCGAGTACGGCAGGACGCTCGTGCGGCCCGGGTAGTCCGCGGTCTGCCGCATCAGCGGCCACAGGTCCGGGTTGATGGTGTCCTTCTCCGGCAGGTCCGACAGGTCGGTGAGGGCGCCGTGCTCGACGAACGAGACCATCGCGTAGTTGTAGTTCAGGCAGCCGAGGTCCGGCGGTCGGTTCCGGACGAAGTTCGCGGACATGTTCGAGGTCGAGTCGCGGATGACACGGATCCTCGACTGGCTGTCGTGGAACTTCGCGATGACGTCGTCGAAGTACCCGATGACCTCGGGCTTCGACACGTAGAAGGTGATCGTCTCGGGGCGTGCGCTCGACCCTCCGAGCGGTGCGCACCCGGCGAGCGCGAGGCCCGCACCGATGCCGCCGGCACCGAGCAGGAAGGACCGTCGGCTGACCGCGGCGGCCGTCCCCTTCGTGGCGTGTGGTTGCACGTCGTCTCCGTCCGCACGGACCCGGCGTCCCTGCCGTTCCGTGCCGCGGGTCGGCTCCCGTGTCGACCCGCACGACTAAATCTAGCGAGAAAATCTAATCGCGCAAGCAACTCGTTCCGCGGTAGTGTGCCGACCATGCCGCAGGGTCGAGGGACGAGTGCCGACGTCGTGCTCGCGTACGCCTTCGCCTCCGGCGCGTTCACCGCGACGGAGGCGATCGCGGGCACGGGACTGACCCGGTCCACGGTGCTCGCCGCGTGTGACGAACTCGTCCAGCTCGGCTGGCTGCGGGCGCTCGACGACGCCCGTGCCGCGGGTGAGTACCACAAGGGTCGTCCCGCGCGCCGGTACGCGCTGTCCGACGATGCGGGGGTGGTGGTCGGCGTCGACGCCGGGCAGCACCGGGTGTCGGTCGCGGTCGCCGACCTCCGCGGTGTCGTCCGGGGTCGTGCGGCCACGTCGCTCGGGGACACCGGGCTCGACGTCGACGTGCGACTCGGGGCGGTGCGAGATGCCGTCGCGCAGGCGCTCGCCGACGCCGGGGTCGGCGCGGACCGGGTGCTCGTGGTCGTCGTCGGGATCCCCGCGCCGGTCGACGTGCGCGGTGCCTCGCCGCGGGACAGCGGCTTCTGGGGGCGGATGAACCCGGGGTTCGGCGCGCTCCGCGGGCACGGACGCCTCGTGATCGAGAACGACGCGAACCTCGCCGCGCTCGCGGAGCGACCGTCCTCCGGCGACGCCTCCTTCGCCGCGCTGCTCTCGGGTGAGCGCTTCGGTGCCGGGATCGTCGTCGACGGCGTGCTGCTGCGCGGTGCACGCGGCGGGGCGGGGGAGATGCGTGTGCTCGACCTGGTCGAGGGAGTCGGGTCCCCGGAGGGCATCGGCGCGACGGCGCGCCTGCTCGTCGCGGAGGCCGCTGACCGGATCCCGGCGGGGTCGCTGCTCGCCGGGCGGAACGGCTCGGAGCGCCTGTTCGAGGCCGTCGCGCTCGGCGACCCGGTCGCGGTCGAGGTCGTCGACCGGCTCGGAGACCGTCTGGCCCGGGTGAGTGTGCTTCTCGCCAGCCTGCTCGACATCGACCGCGTGGTCGTCGCCGGTGCGATAGCGGACGCCGTCGGGCCCGTGCTCGAACGAGCTCGCGTGCACCTCGCCGGCTGGGACTACGACCCCGTCCCGGAGCTCGTGGCCTCGAGGCTCGGGGCCGACGTCGTCGTGCTCGGCGCCGTCGCCCGGGCGCTCGACGAGGTGCGGTCGGAGCCGCTCGCGCTGTCGCTCCCCGTCCCTCCCGCGGTCAGCGCTCCGCTGGCAGCGGGATGACGGCCCGGTCGTCCCACGGCTCCGTCCACTGCAATTGGTCGAACAGCGCGTCGAGCAGCATCGCCGTGAAGCCCCACACGGTCTCCGTCCCGTGTGGCGTGTCGAGGGTGAAGGCCGGACCGCGCCACTCCTGACCCTCCCGCCGGATCACGGTCACGCCACGGTGCGCCGGGTCGAGCAGGTCGGCGACCGGGGCGCGGAATACCGTGGCCGACTCGCGTTCGTCGACGGCCCGGACGGGCGACGGTGCGCGCCACCACGCGAGCACCGGCTCGACGAGGTGGTTCGAGAACGCGAGCGGCACCGCTGGCAGGACGCCGAGGACGTCGACGCCGTTCCGGTCGAGCCCGGTCTCCTCGTGCGCTTCGCGGAGTGCGGCGTCCGCGGCGTCGGCGTCGCCTGCGTCGATCCGGCCCCCGGGGAAGGCCACCTGGCTCGGGTGGGCACGGAGCGTGTCCGCGCGTCGGAGGAGCAGGACGTCGAGGTCGTCGGAAACCCTCGGCGTCGACGCGCGGCGGTCGCTCGGGCGGTCGTCCAGCACGCCGAAGAGCATGAGGACGGCGGCCCGTCGAGGTGACGGCAGGGCCGGGAAGGCCGGTACGAGCGGCGCGGTGGTGTCCCGCCCGACCGTCGCCAGCGCTGCCCGTGCCTGCTCGTCGCTCACGTCCCCACCCTAGGCGGACGCCGCCGCGGAGCCGTCGCCTCCGGCCAGCACGACGACCTTGCCGGCGATGCGACCGGCGGCACCCTCGGCGTGCAGTGCCGGCAGCTCCGCGAGCGGGATGCGACGCGTCACCTCGACGTCGAGCTCGTCGGCGTCCACGAGCCGGACGAGTTCGGACAGGCGCTGCCGGTTCGGCTGCACGAACACCGTGACCGCCCGGACGTCGCGGTCGTCGTCACCCGGGGTGGCGATGAACGCCGTCGTGCTCACGACCGTGCCGCCGTCGCGGACCAGGCCGACCAGGGCGGCGAAACGCTCCGGGTCGAGCGGGGCGAGGTTGAGCAGCACGTCGACCTGCCCGTCGACCGCGGTGAGGAGGTCCTCGGCGGTGTGGTCGACGACGATGTCCGCTCCCGCTGCTCGCACGGCATCGGCGCTGCGCGGGCTCGCCGTCGCGACGACCTCGACGCCCGCGCGCTCCGCCAGTCGGACGGCGTACTTCCCGACGACCCCGCCGGCGCCGACGATCAGCAGGCGCTGTCCGGCGGTCAGGCGCCCGTCGTCGAAGAGTGCCTGCCACGCCGTGAGTGCCACGGAGGGCAGCGCTGCGGCGTCCGCGAGCGGGATGCTCGTCGGGGCGGCGACGAGCGACTCCGCCGGTGCGAGGACGAACTCGGCCGCGCCGCCGTCCCGCTCCATCGGGAGGAACCCGACCACGGCGTCACCGACCCTCAGGTCCGTGTCACCCGGTCCGACCTCCTCGACCGTGCCGGACACGTCGTACCCCGGCACGTGCGGCAGGACGACCGGGATCGGGAGGAAGCCGCCCCGCATCCCGTTGTCCGCGGCGTTGTAGGCCGACGCGGCGACCCGCACCAGGACCTCCCCGGCACTCGGCACCGGTCGCTCGACGTCCTCGATCCGCAGGACCTCGGGTCCGCCGACCTCGTGGAAACGCACTGCTCGCATGGTCTTGCCCTTCGTTGGTGGAACCTCGTGTGCTTCGAATTCGAAGCATCTGCGGAGGACGCTACCACTGCTTCGAATTCGAAGCAACAGGTATGATGGGGTCATGTCCGGACCCGAACCGCGCACGACCCTCGACGCAAGCGAGCTCGGGGCGTACTTCGCCCTGATCGAGGTCGGGAACCTCGTCCGGCACGCGGTCGAGCAGCAGCTCCGCGATGCCGGGGACCTCAGCTACGTGCAGTTCCAGCTGCTCGCCACCCTCGGAGACGCCCCCGGTGGGAGTCGGCGGATGACCGAGCTCGCCGACGGCGTGGTCATCAGCCGCAGCGGCCTGACCTACCAGGTGGGCCTGCTCGAGCGATCCGGTCTCCTCGCCCGCGGGCAGGCGGCGGACGACGAACGGGGTGTGACGGTCACCCTCACCGAGGCTGGGCGATCGAAGCTCGGCGCAGTCTTCCCCGGACACGTCGCGCTCCTCCGCGAGTTGGTGTTCGACGCGATCGGTCCGCACGACGTCGAGGACCTCGGACGGGTACTCGGTGTCGTGCGCGACCACATGCGCAGCGTGCCGCCGCGCTCCGCGAAATCCCGTCGTCGACGCGGCGCAGCCGTCGGCTGAACGGGCTCGCAGGAGCGTTGACACCTCGACGAGCCGGTGGAACGCTCGGTGATGTTGACGTTGCCATCGCGGACGGGACCCGCGGGCGACGATCGACTCCGGCACGGCGACGACGCCGCGCCGCTGCAACGGAGCAGACAGGGAGCACGCACACATGCACGCACCGACCACCCGGCGGGGACGACTCGTCACCGCATCCCTCGCCGCACTCGCGGGCGCCACCGCCCTCGCGCTCGCGAGCCCCGCCGTCGCGACCGCGGCACCCGCCCCGGCGACCGCGACCGCCGTGCACGGGAAGCCCGCACCCGCACTCGACCCGACGCAGTTCCACGGCGTCAACTGGGCCGACCCGCGCGACAACTACGCGAACGGCCCGGTCGTGCTGTCCGGGCTCGCCACGAGCGACGACTACCGCACCGTCTACCGGACGTCGGAGCGGATCATCCGTGGCTTCCGGAAGGACCTCGGCGCGAACACCGTCCGGATGCCGGTCAACCCCTACTCGGTCGGCACCGCCTGGTGGCGCTCGTACAAGGGTGCGATCGACGCCGCCCGGCACGAGGGCTTCCGTGTCGTGCTCGGGTACTGGGAGGGTGACGGCGCCAGAAAGGACGGCAAGATCGACGACCCGGCGGCCTGGACCACGATGTGGGACACGCTGACCCGCACGTACGCGCACGATCGTGGGGTGTACTTCGAGCCGATGAACGAGCCGTTCGGGTACACCGCCGACCAGTGGGTCCAGGTGGCCACCGACTGGGTCGACCGCTACACCGCCCGCGGCATCCCGCGTGACCGCGTGTTCGTCAGCGGGGTCGGCTACAACGACCACGTCGACGCGGTCTGCGCTGCGCCGGCGCTCGCCGGTACCTACGTCTCGCAGCACTACTACGGCTTCTGGGGCACGCACGACGCAGCCGGGTGGGCCGCCGACTTCGAGTCGCGCCTGGGTGACCAGGCCTGCTCGGCCCGCACGGTGCTCGACGAGTTCGGCGTCCCGATGACGACCGGCATCGACTACCGCGGGTCCGCAACGACCGGCAACGCCGACGCCGACAACTCGGTCGCCTTCCTGCAGACGGTGACGACGATCGCCCGCGAGCGGCACCTCGGCGCGGTCTACTGGCCGGGTCTGCGCACCGACGACACCTACAGCCTGACCACGATCCAGGGGTCCGGGAACCACCTCTCGCTCGCGGTGACGAACGACTCCGGCGTCGCGCTCCTGCACTGGGCGTGGGGCGTCGCGCACCGTTCACGGTCGGCTGATCGCTGACCCGTCGGGCACCCGGCACGCGCCGGGTGCCCGACGGGCATCATCGGGGCATGGCCCGTGCACTGCTCCTCATCGACGTCCAGCTCGACTACTTCCCCGGCGGGGCGTTCCCGCTCGTCGAGCCCGAGGCAGCTGCCGATGCCGCCGGCGCCGTGCTGCGGCACTTCCGTGGGACCGGCGAGGACGTCGTGCACGTCTTCCACACCGCCAGCGAGCCCGACGCCGGGTTCTTCGTACCGGGCACGCCGGGGACCGCGTTCCACCCGGCCGTCGAACCGCGAGCGGGCGAGACCGTCGTCGAGAAGCACGAACCGAACGCTTTCTTCGGCACCGGTCTCGAGGCGCTGCTGCGTGACCGCGGCGTCACCGAGCTGGTCGTCCTCGGGATGATGACGAGCATGTGCATCGACTCGACCGTCCGTGCGGCATCGGAGCTCGGGTTCACGTGCACGGTCGTCGCCGATGCCTGCGCCGCACCGGACCTCGCACTCGGCGAGGTGACCGTCCCCGGGGCATCCGTGCACGCCGCGTTCCTCGCCGCGCTCGACGGGAGCTTCGCGACCGTGGCCCGCAGCGCCGGACTCCTCGGTTGACCTCGGCGCCTCGACGTACGGATGGTACGAACCGTACGCTCCGTACATGTACTCGCTCCCCGCCAGTGAAGCCCGTCAGCGGTGGTCCGACCTCCTCGAGCACGCGCACCGCGAGCCGGTCGGCATCACGGTCCGTGGCCGCGAGCAGGTCGTCGTGCTCGACGCCGAGCTCGCACACCGAGCCCTGGCTGCCCTCGAGGACGCCACCGATCGCGCAGCGGTCGACGCCGCCCGCGCAGAACTCGCGGAGGATCCGGAGACCCTGCCGCTCGCCGACGTCGCGCGGGAGCTCGGGATCACGCTTGACTGACCCCGCACCCCAGCAGTACGCGGTCGAACTGACGAAGCGTGCCGCGGAGACGCTCGGCAAGCTCGATCGCCCGACCCAGCGGCGCATCCTCGCCGCACTCGTCCTCCTGCAGACGAACCCCCGCCCGCCGGGCATGACCGCGCTCGTCGGCCGTCCCGGCGAGCTCCGCGTCCGTGTGGGAGACCACCGCATCGTCTACGAGGTCCTCGACGATCGGTTGACCGTGCTCGTCCTCACGGTCGGGCACCGGCGCGACGTGTACCGCTGACGGATGGGCGTCGTGGCCCGCAGGCACGGCGCGTCCGCACGCTGTCGACGCCGTGCCGAGCACAGGCGGGTCCACGGCGCGCCGCCGGGATCGGGGCGCAGGCGATCAGGCACGTCGACGATCGACGAGCTGTGCGTCAGGACGCCGGACCGATCACGACCGGGACGTCGGCGCCCGCACGGTCTCCGTCGTTGCTGTGCACACCGAGGACCGCGTCTCCCGGCGGGAGGTCCGCGGGGAGGTCGAACCGCCCCGCGACCCGGAACCGTGGCCCCTCGGGCGCCGGTCGCCCGAGCACCACGGCCGTTCCCGTGGACGACGGCGTGATGGTGACCACGACGTCGTCCGACGCGCGCGGTGTCCCGCCGGTGTCCTCGCACGTCCGCCACATCCAGTCCTCGCTGAGGTCCACCGCGCCGCCCGGTCGCAGGTCCGAGTCGCCGAGCTGGAGCTCCTTCGCGGCACACGAACCGGCTGCCGTGCTCGCGGTCGTGCACCCTGCGACCGAGCCCGCGAGCGCCATGACCATCAACCCCACCGTGATGAGGCGTCCTCGTCTCCCCCGCATGCCTCATCCCACCACGGGGCGCCGGTCGCGGGGGTCACGATCCGGTCACCGCGGGATCGGTGCGAGTCGTTGGAGTTGGGTGACGTGGGCGGGTTCGAGTTCGTCGAGCGTGGCCACGCCGAGGAGGCGCATGGTGCGTTCGATCTGGTCGGACAGGATCTGGATCATGCGGTCGACGCCGGCTTCTCCGCCGGCCATGAGCCCGTAGAGGTAGGCGCGTCCGACCATCGTGAACCGGGCTCCGAGCGCGACGGCGGCGACGATGTCGGCGCCGGACATGATGCCCGTGTCGAGGTGCACCTCCGTGTCTCCGCCGACCTCCCGGACGACGGAGGGCAGGAGGTGGAACGGGACGGGTGCGCGGTCGAGTTGCCGGCCGCCGTGGTTCGACAGCGTGATCCCGTCGACGCCCATCGCCGCCAGCCGTTTCGCGTCGTTGAGGGACTGGACGCCCTTGACGACGACCTTGCCGGGCCACTGGTCCCGGATCCACGCGAGGTCCTTGTAGGTGACGGTCGGGTCGAACATGTGGTCCAGCAGTTCCCCGACGGTGCCGGACCACCGGTCCAGCGATGCGAAGGCGAGGGGTTCGGTGGTGAGGAAGTCGAACCACCACCACGGCCGCGGGATCGCGTTCACGATCGTCTTCACGCCCAGCTGTGGCGGGATGGAGAACCCGTTGCGCTTGTCGCGC
Source organism: Curtobacterium phoenicis (assembly GCF_047238015.1). Classification (NCBI taxonomy): domain Bacteria; kingdom Bacillati; phylum Actinomycetota; class Actinomycetes; order Micrococcales; family Microbacteriaceae; genus Curtobacterium; species Curtobacterium phoenicis. The sequence continues at coordinate 3,052,257 of NZ_JBDFLZ010000002.1, read as the reverse complement.
AGCCGGGCGCCGGCGACCGGGACGTCGACGGTGACGAGCAGCGTGTCGAAACCGGCGCGGGCTGCGCGGTCGACCAAGGCCATCGACTTGTCGCGGTCTTTCCACATGTAGAGCTGGAACCAGTTCCTGCCGTGCGGGTTCGCGGCCTTGACGTCCTCGATGGCGGTGGTGCCCATGGTGGACAGTGAGAACGGGATCCCCGCACGACCCGCGGCGCGCGCGCCGGCACGCTCGCCCTCGGTCTGCATCATCCGGGTGAACCCGGTCGGGGCGATCCCGAACGGCAGCGCGGTCGACGCGCCGAGCACGTCGCGTGCGGTCGAGACGTGGGACACGTCGCGCAGGATCGCGGGGGTGAACTCGATGTCCTCGAAGGCCTGCCGTGCGCGCGCCAACGAGATCTCGGCCTCGGCGGCGCCCTCGGTGTAGTCGAACGCCGCACGAGGCGTCCGCCGGGCAGCGATCCGGCGGAGGTCCCAGATCGTCAACGCGGACTCCAGGCGCTGCCGCCGGCCCGGCAGCGACGGCTTCTTGAACTGCAGCAACGGCGCCAGGTCCCGCACCTTCGGCAGCCGTCGATCGATCTGCGGGCGGGTTCGGCTCATGCTCGTCTCCGTTCGTCCGCGCTGCACCGCGCGTTCACGAGTCATCCTATGAATATTCGACCGGAGGAACAAGAACCGCCGCAGAACGATGCTTGACGAGAGAGAGGTCGGATGTTTTGATGAGCGCGTTCGGTCATCGAGGGCCGAACGGGCAGGAGACACGATGAGTCGCATCACCGGGTTGCGCGTCCGGGACGTCCGGTTCCCGACCTCGCGGGAGCACGACGGCTCCGACGCGATGAACCCAGCGCCCGACTACTCCGCCGCCTACGTGGAACTCAGCACCGACGAGCCGGACGGCCACGTCGGGACCGGCTTCGTCTTCACGATCGGCCGGGGCAACGAGGTGCAGGAAGCCGCGATCGCCGCCCTCCGCGAGCACGTCGTCGGCCGTGACGCCAAGACGCTCCTCGCGGACATGGGCAGCACCTGGCGGGACCTCGTCCACGACTCGCAGCTCCGCTGGCTCGGCCCGGAGAAGGGCGTCATGCACATGGCGATCGGAGCCGTCGTGAACGCGCTGTGGGACCTCAAGGCCAAGCGAGCGGGACAGCCCCTCTGGGCGCTGCTCGCCGACATGACGCCGGAGGCGATCGTCGACCTCGTGGACTTCCGGTACCTCACCGACGCGATCACCCCGGAGGAGGCGCTCACACTCCTGCGCCGAGCGGAGCCGCTCCGGGCCGAGCGGAAGCGCCGGCTCGAGCGGGAGGGGTACCCGGCCTACACGACCACGCCCGGCTGGCTCGGGTACGACGACGACAAGCTCGCCCGCCTGTGCCGCGAGGCCGTCGACGAGGGGTTCACGCAGGTGAAGCTCAAGGTCGGCGCGGACGTCGAGGAAGACATCCGACGGATGCGGATCGCCCGCGAGGTCGTCGGTCCCGACATCCGCATCGCGATCGACGCGAACCAGCGGTGGGACGTCGACGAGGCCGTCGCCTGGATCGAGCGGCTCCGGCAGTTCGACATCGCCTGGGTCGAGGAACCGACGAGTCCGGACGACGTCCTCGCGCACGCCGCCATCGCCCGACGGATCGCCCCGATCCCGGTCGCGACGGGCGAGCACATGGCGAACCGTGTGATCGCGAAGCAGCTCATCCAGGCCGGCGCGATGTCGGTCCTGCAGATCGACGCGACGCGGGTCGCCGGGGTCAACGAGAACCTCGCGATCCTGCTCCTCGCCGCGAAGTACGGCGTCCGGGTCTGCCCGCACGCCGGCGGTGTCGGCCTGTGCGAGGCCGTCCAGCACCTGTCGATGTTCGATGCGGTCGCCCTGACCGGCGACCTGGACACGCGGTGCATCGAGTTCGTCGACCACCTGCACGAGCACTTCGTGACCCCGGTCGACGTCCACCACGGCCGCTACTGGCCGCCGTCCGAACCCGGGGCCGGGACCGAGATGCTCGCCGCCTCCCTGGACACCTACACCTACCCCGACGGACCGGTCTGGGCGACGGAGGCACCGGCGCGTCCGGTCCGCGACGCCGCCCGGGTCGCCTGACCGACACCACACCACCGAACACGATCACCACGACGGAGTGGAGAGACCGATGCAACGACGACGACTCATCGCGGGGGTGGCGGCCGCGGCCGCGGCAGCCCTCGTCCTCACCGGGTGTTCCGCTGGCAGCAGTGCCGGCGGCAGCCAGTCGAAGGACGCCATGACCTGGTCCATGTGGATCGCCGGCAAGGAGGACAAGGCCGCCTGGCAGAAGGTCGCCGACACGGTGAAGTCCGAGGACGGCATCACCCTCACGATCCAGGGTGCGCCGTTCGAGAACTACTTCACGAAGCTCAGCACGCAGCTCAGCGCCGGCAGCGCCCAGTGCGTCGTGAGCATGCAGTCGCTCCGCACGGCGAACTACACGTCGTCCCTCCTCCCGCTCGACGACCTCGCGAAGCAGGACGGACTCGACCTCTCCGCGTTCGACCAGACCGCGCTCAACGGCATGAAGGTCGACGGCAAGCTCTACGGCCTGCCCTACGACACCGGGCCCATCATGATGTTCTACGACAAGGACGTGTTCAAGAAGGCCGGGGTCGCCGAACCGGAGCCCGGCTGGACCGTCGACGACTTCGAGAAGACCGGCGCCGAACTCAAGGCCAAGGGCGTCACGATGTTCGGCTCGACCGTCACCGACCTCAACCTCGAGTCGATGATCTACGGCTACAACGGCGGTCGCGTGATCACGAGCTCCGGGAAGATCGACGCCACCGACAGCAAGTTCGCGGACGGCCTCGACTGGCTCGCGAGCCTGGTGAAGAAGGGCTACGCCTCGCAGGCGTCGTCCGACGGCTCGCAGTCGAGCAACGACTTCGCGGCCGGCAAGGTCGCGATGTACACCGACGGGCCGTGGTCGCTCATCAGCCAGAAGGCCAAGGTGCAGTTCGACCTCGGCGTTACGACGCTGCCGTCCGGGACGTCGGGCCCGTCGACCTTCGCGGCCGGCTCCGGCTTCGGTGTCTCGAAGCAGTGCAAGTACCCGGAGCAGGCGTTCAAGGCCGTCCAGACGATGACGAGCGAGAAGGTCCTCACCGAGCTCGCGAAGGAAGGACGTGCCTTCCCGGGGCGGACCGCCGCGCAGAGCGCCTGGTACTCGAGCGCCGGCATCGACGGAGCCGGACCCGCGCTGAAGGCCGCGCTCGCGAAGTCCTCGCCGCTCCTCGGGAACAAGCAGAGCGACCAGCTCTCGCAGCTCTTCACGCAGTACGCCCTCCAGGCCGTGAACGGCCAGACGTCGGGCAAGGAGACGATGTCGTCCATCGCGGGCCAGCTCGGCACGCAGTGACCGGCGTGCCCACCTGACGGACGGGAGGCGCGGGTCGACCCCGCCCCGCGCCTCCCGTCCGTCCCCCCACCCGTTCCGATGACGAGGAGGTCGTCAGATGACCACCATCCAGGATCCACCGGCCGAGGCGGCCGTCCCGGCCGTCGCGACCGCCGTCGCGACCGGTGCGGCGGCGCCCCGCCGCACGGGCGACGCCGCCGGCGCCGTCGGACGTCGCTCGTGGTGGGGTGCCGCGTTCGCCGCACCGCACTCGATCGGCCTCGTCGTGTTCACGGCGTTCCCGATCGTCGCCTCGCTCGTCGTGAGCTTCATGAACTGGCCGATGCTCGGTGCGCGCAGCTGGGCGGGCATCGAGAACTACGCCCGACTGTTCGCCGACCCGGTGTTCCGCACCGTGACGCTCAACACCGCGCTGTTCGTGGTGCTGTACGTGCCGCTGAACCTCGTCGTCTCGCTCGGTCTCGCCGCCTGGCTGACGCCACGCATCGCCGGGCGGCACGTGTTCCGCGTCCTGTTCTTCATCCCGACGATCACCCCGATCGTCGCGAACGTCGTCGTCTGGCGCATGCTCTACCAGCCCGGGGGAGCGATCGACGCGTCGCTCCAGTCGACCGTCGGCGTGCACGCGCCGAACTTCCTCGCCGACGAGCACTGGGCGATGCTCGCGATCGTCGCGATGAGCGTCTGGCAGGGCTTCGGCTACAACATGCTGATCTTCTCGGCCGCGCTCGACGCCGTGCCGGAGAACCAGATCGAGGCATCGCAGCTCGACGGCGCGAACGCGTGGCAGACCTTCTGGGCGATCAAGTTCCCGCTGATCTCGCCGTCCGTGTTCTTCGCCACGATGATGACACTCATCACCTCGTTCCAGGTGTTCGTCCAGCCGTTCGTCCTCACGAAGGGCGGACCGGGCACGGCCACCAAGACCCTCGTGCAGTACATCTACAACACGGGCTTCCAGAACCAGCAGCTCGGACTCGCATCAGCGGGGGCCTGGGTGCTGTTCGTCATCATCCTCGGGATCACGGCCGTCCAGTTCCTCGGACAGAAGCGGTGGGTGCACTATGAGTGAACTGACCCGGACCCGCACGCGCGGGTTCACCACCTCGAACCGGACAGTCAACCCACGGGCCCTGCCCCGGACGGCGTCGGCGCCCCGGCCCGGACGGGTCCGGCACGCGATCGGGTACGCGCTGCTCTGCCTCGTGGCACTGCTCTTCGTCTCGCCGCTCGTGTACATGGTGGCGACGAGTCTCAAGCCCGCCGACCAAGTGTTCACCACGCCGCCGACGCTCTGGGGGCGCTCGCTCGAGTGGGACAACTACGTGCAGGCGTTCACGTACCTGCCGTTCGCACGGTTCATCCTGAACGGCGTGTTCGTGGCGGCGGCCGGCACGGCGATCAACGTGGCCGTGGCCGTGCTGTCCGGGTACGCGTTCTCCCGGCTCCGCTGGCGGGGACGCAACACCGTCTTCCTGCTCTTCCTCGTCACGCTGATGATCCCGCAGGACGTCCTCGTGATCCCGATGTACGTGATGATGCAGGGCTTCGGCTGGGTCGACACGTTCCAGGCGCTCATCGTCCCGTGGGCGTTCACCGCGCTCGGGGCGTTCCTCATCCGGCAGTTCTTCCTCACGGTGCCGCAGGAGCTCGACGACGCGGCTCGCGTGGACGGTGCCGGTGCCATCCGGACCTTCTTCTCCGTGATGCTGCCGCTCGCCCGACCGACCATGGCCGTGCTCGCGGTGTTCTCGTTCATCTCCTACTGGAACTCGTTCCTCTGGCCCCTCGTCGTCGTCAACGACGTCGAGGCGCACGGCACGATCCCGCTCGGGCTGCAGCAGTTCTTCGGACAGCAGGGGTCCGAGTGGAACCTCGTGATGGCCGCCTCGGTGATCTCGATGCTGCCCACCGTGATCCTGCTGATCCTGCTGCAGAAGCACCTGGTCAAGGGGATCGTGACCTCCGGTCTCGGCGGCCGGTAGCCGCTCCCGGGGACGCGCGCCGCGCCTCCCGTCCGAACCTCGTCCGTCTCCCTCGGAAGGAAACCCGCCCACATGACCATCACCGCACCCGCCGCGCCGCAGACCGAGACCGACGCGGCCGGCCTGCCCGCCTGGTTCACCCACGACCGGTTCGGCATGTTCATCCACTGGGGGCTCTACGCGCTCCCCGCCCGGCACGAATGGGTGAAGAACCACGAACGCATCACCGACGAGGACTACCAGAAGTACTTCGACCACTTCGACCCGGACCTCTTCGACCCCACCGACTGGGCGCGTCGGGCACGCGAGGCCGGCATGAAGTACGCCGTCCTCACGACGAAGCACCACGAGGGCTTCGCGCTCTGGGACTCGCAGCTCACCGACTACAAGGCGACGAACACCCGCTTCGGCCGGGACATCGTGCGCGAGTTCGTCGACGCGTTCCGTGCCGAGGGCATCCGGATCGGGTTCTACCACTCGCTCATCGACTGGCACCACCCGGACTTCACGATCGACGGCGTCCACCCACGCCGCGACGACAGCCCCGAGGAGATCGCCCGGCTGCAGGAGGGCCGCGACATGGCGCGCTACCGGGAGTACCTGCACGGACAGGTCGAGGAACTCCTGACCGGGTACGGCCGGATCGACTACCTCTTCTACGACTTCTCGTACCGGGACAACGACCACGAGGACCGCTGGGGCGGCAAGGGGCGTGACGACTGGGGTTCCGAGGAGCTCATGGCCCTGACGAAGCGGCTGCAGCCGGGCATCATCGTCAACGACCGCCTCGACATCCCGGGCGACATCGTCACGCCCGAGCAGTACCAGCCGGACAAGCCGATGGAGGTCGACGGCGTCCCGGTGCCGTGGGAGGCGTGCCAGACGTTCAACGGGTCGTGGGGCTACGACCGCGACAACCAGGACGTCAAGAGCGTCGACCTCCTCGTCCGGATGCTCGTCGACGGGGTCTCGAACAACGGGAACATGCTGCTCAACGTCGGACCGACCGGGCGCGGGGAGTTCGACCCGGTCGCACGGCGGTCGCTCGCCGGCATCGGGGAGTGGATGCACCAGCACGCGCGGTCGGTGTACGGCGCCGGACCGTCGTCGTTCCGGGCGCCGGCGGGCACGGTCTACACGCAGCGGGGGAACCGGCTCTACCTGCACCTGTTCACGTGGCCCTTCGAGCACGTGCACCTGCCCGACCTCGCCGGCAAGGTGGTGTATGCGCAGCTCCTGAACGACGCGTCCGAGGTGCGGTACCGCGAGATCCCACCGGGCACGCGTGCGCAGAACACCGGTCTCGGTGGGCAGCCCGCCGGTACCCTGACGCTCACGCTCCCGATCGTGCGCCCGGACGTCGCGGTGCCCGTCGTCGAGCTGTTCCTGCAGGAGGACTAGTGCAGCGGATCCTGTCGCGCACGCGGCTGCGGGCGGGGAACGAGGCGGCCTACGACAGCGTGCACGCCACGGTCCCGCCCGCGCTGGCGGCACGGCTCCGGAAGGCCGGCGTGCACGACTGGACGATCTGGCGCGACGGCCTCGACCTCGTGCACCTCATCGAGGTGGAGGACTACCGGGCGATGCGGCGGTCGCTCGCGGACGACCCGGTGAACGCCGAGTGGCAGGCCGTCGTCAACCCGCTCCTCGAAGCCGCGGACGACTACTCCGGCAGCGACGACGGGGTGCCGTGCGTGTGGTCCCTCGCCGCGCAGGTCGACGGAGCTGTCGGAACGGCTGCCGCACGTGACGAGGTCGGCGGATGAGCGCGGTCGAGCTCGACCGCGGGCCCTTCTGGTTCGGCGGCGCGGGCATCGGCAACCTGCTGCGCGAGGTCACCCACGAGGACGCCCGTGCTGCCGTCGACGCCGCGTGGGAGGTCGGCGTCCGCGGCTTCGACACCGCACCGCACTACGGCCTCGGGCTGTCCGAACGCCGGCTCGGTGCGGCGCTCGCCGGACGTCCCCGCGACGAGTACCTCGTGTCGACCAAGGTGGGCCGGCTCCTCGTGACCGGGCGAGGCGACGGGGACGACCTGGCCTCCGGCGGGTTCGCGGTGCCGGACGACACGGTGCGGCAGTGGGACCCGTCGCCGTCCGGCGTGCGGCGGTCCCTCGACGAGTCGCTCGGCCGGCTCGGCCTCGACCACGTCGACGTCGCGTACCTGCACGACCCGGACGTGTACTCGCTCACCGACGGGCTGACCCAGGCACTGCCGACGCTCGCCGACCTCCGGGCGGAGGGCGTCGTGCGGGCGGTCGGTGTGGGGTCGAACTCGGTCGACGCCCTGGCGGCCGCTGTCGAGACCCGGTTGTGCGACGTGGTCATGCTCGCCGGGCGGTACACGCTGCTCGAGCAACCCGCCGCCGCACTGGTCGACCGGTGCGGCGAGCTCGGTGTCGACGTGGTCGCGGTGGGCGTCTACAACTCCGGCCTGCTCAGCTCGCCGCGCCCGGAGCCCGGTGCGACGTACGACTACGCCACGGCGCCGGCGCACCTCGTCGAGCGGGCGAACGCGGTCGCGGACGTCTGCGAGCAGCACGGGGTCACGCTCCCCGAGGCCGCGCTCGCCTTCCCGCTCCGTGCTCCCGCCGTCCGGACGATCGCGCTCGGTGCGCAGTCGGCCTCGCAGGTGCGGCAGAACGCCGAGCGAGCGTCGGCGACCGTGCCCGAGGCGCTCTGGGACGACCTGCGTTCGGCGGGGCTCCTCAGCGCCTGAGCCGCACCGGCCCGGCCAGGTCGGCCCGGTGGCGTCGGCCCCGTCTGCCCGGTCGTGTCGGCCGGTCGCGCCGGCCAGCCGCGCCGGTCAGTCGAGCGACCGACGGAGCCAGCGCTCGACGCCCTCGACGTGGGCGACGACGAGCGACTGCACGAGTTGCGGGTCGCGGCGTCGGATCGCCTCGACGATGGCGGCGTGCTCGTCGAGGGTGCGCTGCACGGAGCCGTTCTGGGTGAGGCCACGCCACACACGCACCCGGACGGTCTTGCTCGACAGCGCGTCGAGCAGTCCGGACAGGTACTGGTTGCCGCCGATCTGCGCGATGGTCGAGTGGAACTGCAGGTCGTGGGCGACGAGGTCCTCGACGCCGGTGCTGTCGTCCACGGCCACCATGAGCGTCGCGAGCTCGTCGATCTGCTGCTCCGAGGCCCTTGCGGTGGCGAGCACGGCCGACGCGGGTTCGAGGATGCGCCGGACCTCGAGCAGGTCGACGAGGGACCGGTCGTGGTGCATGTCCACGACGAACGAGACGGCCTCGAGCAGGACGGTCGGCTCGAGCGAGGTGACGTACGTGCCGTCGCCGCGACGGACGTCGAGCACGCGGATGAGCTCGAGCGCCTTCACCGCCTCGCGGAGGCTGTTCCGCGAGAGGCCGAGCGACTCGCTGAGTTCCTTCTCGGGAGGGAGGCGCTGCCCCGGTTGGAGCTCGCCGCTCACGATCATCTGCTGGATGCGTGCGATCGCATCGTCGGTCAGCGACGCCACGTCACCACCTCCTGCTCGACCCGCTCGCGGACGCGACCGGACAGCACGACGATAGCCGCGCCTCCCGGCTTCCTCACGCCGGCCGCAGTCGGAGCGCCTGCATCCCGCCGTCGACCGCGAGGTCGACGCCGGTCGTCGACCGTGCTGCCGGACTCGTGAGGTAGCAGACGGCCTCGGCGACCTCCTCGGCCGCGACGAGCCGACCGTGCGGTTGCCGTGCTTCGAGGGCCGCGCGTTCGGCGGCGGGGTCGGGAGCCGACGACAGCAGGCGTCCGATCCACGGTGTGTCCGCCGTCCCCGGGTTGACGGCGTTGACGCGGACGCCCTCGCGGAGGTGGTCGGCGGCCATCGCGCGGGTGAGGGCGGCGATCGCGCCCTTGGTCGCGGAGTACAGCGCCCGCTGCGGCAGCCCGGCCGTGGCGGCGATCGAGCAGGTGTTGACGATGCTCGCGTTGCCGGACGCCCTGAGGTGGGGGAGCGCGGCACGGGACACCCGGACCGCGCCGAGCACGTTCACCTCGTAGACGCGACGCCACTCGTCGTCGGGATTGTCCTCGACGGTGCCCTGCGCACCGATGCCCGCGTTGTTGACGACGACCTCGAGCCCGCCGAGCTGCTCGACCGCAGCGGCGACCGCTGCCCGGACGCTCTCGTCCGAGGACACGTCGCACACGAACGAGAGGGGGGAGCCCTCGGCCTGGAGGTCCAGCACCGCGACGGTCGCCCCGCGGTCCCGCAACGCACCGGCGATCGCGGCACCGATGCCGGACGCTCCGCCGGTGACGATCGCCCGGACTCCCTCGTGGCTGCGGGCGCTCATGCCGCACCGATCCTCTGGCGCTGCGTCCCGAGGCCGTCCGCGCTGAGCTCGACGACGTCACCTGGCCGAAGGTACGGCGCGCCGCTGCCGAGGGCGACGCCCGCCGGGGTACCGGTGTTGATGACGTCCCCGGGGTGCAGCACCATGAACTGCGACAGGTACCGCACGATCTCGGTCGGACGGAAGATCATGTCGGCGGTCGTGCCGTCCTGTCGGACCTCGCCGTTGACGGACAGGCGCAGGCCGAGGCCTTCGGGGTCGAGCCCGGCCTCGGCGAGCCCGGCGGGGGTCACGAGCCACGGGCCGAGCGGGTTGAAGGTCTCGCACGACTTGCCCTTGTCCCACTGCCCGCCGCGTTCGAGCTGGAACTCCCGCTCGGAGACGTCGTGGGCGATCGTGTAGCCGGCGATGCACGCCGCGGCCTCGTCCTCGGAGGCGCAGTAGCGGGCGGTCCGGCCGATCACGACGGCGAGTTCGACCTCCCAGTCGGTCTTCGTGCTGCCCCGGGGGACCAGCACCTCGTCGTCCGGTCCGATCACGGTCGACGGGTCCTTCATGAAGACGATCGGCTCGGTGGGGATCTCGGCGCCCGTCTCGGCCGCGTGGTCGCGGTAGTTCAGGCCGATGCAGACCACCTTCCCCGGGCGGGCCACCGGAGCACCGCGGCGGAGGGCTGCGGCCTCCTCTGCGGGGATCGTCGGGAGGTCACCGGCCGCCCTCGCCCGACGCACCAGCTCGTCCGGGCCGGGGTCGGCCGAGAGGAACGTCCCGGTGATGTCCGAGGTGAGGGGCCGGAGGTCGACCACGGTGCCGTCGGGGTCGATGACGACCGGGATCTCCGATCCGGCCGGGCCAAGTCGTGCGAACTGCATCGTTCCTCGCTCTCGTCGAACAGCGCTGCGGTGCGCCGCTCAGACATCCTATGTCTGGATGCCCCGAGGTGCCAGGTACGTCGCCTCGGCCGTCCGCCGGAACACCATGTCCCGCTCGTCGGCGGTGAGGTCGGCGAGGGTGTCCTGCACCGTCCCCAGGACCTCGGCGTAGTCGGTGGCGAGCGTGGACACCGGCCAGTCCGAACCGAACAGCGTCCGGTCCGGCCCGAACACCTCGACCACCTCGTGGGCGTACCGGGCGACCGGGCGGTCCCGCCAGTCGGGTCCGGCCTCGGTGAGCAGGCCGGAGACCTTGCAGACGACGTTCGGCCGTGCGGCGAAGTCCGCCATCCGCTGCCGCCACCCGGCGTCACCGGCCGCGATGTCGGGCTTGCCGGCGTGGTCGAGGACGAAGCGTGCCCCCGGGACGGCGTCGACCAGGGCGAGTGCCGCGGCGTGCTCACGAGCCCGGACCAGCAGGTCGTAGGCGAGTCCAGCACCCGCCACCGCACCGACGCCGCGCACGACCTCGGGACGGGCGAGCCAGTCCGGGTCCGGCTCGTCCTGCGCCTGGTGCCGGATGCCGACCAACGCGGGTGTGATCGGTGCCGACGGTCGCGCCGCCGGACCTGCTGCCGAGCGCGTCGGCCGGTCCTCCAGCAGTCTCGCCAGGCGGTCGGCCACGTCGGGCGCGGTCAGGTCGACCCAGCCGACGACCCCGACGACCGGTGCGGGCTGGGCGAGGAGGAACGCGGTCTCGTCCTCGTCGTGGACGGCCTGCACGACGATCGACGCCGTCACGTCGGTGCCGGTGGTCGCGGCCCGGAGGTCGCCGACGTCGAACCGCCGGTCGATCGCGGCCACGGAGTCGTCCATCCAGGGGTACGCGCGGTCGGCGGGATCCCAGAGGTGGTGATGAGCGTCGATGATCACGACACCATCATGGGCCAGATGTCCGATGTCTGACCGGAGCCCTGGGATCGCCGCCGACCGCGGTCACCGAGCCCTGGTGGCGCCGATCGCCCAGACCCGAGGCGGCTCGACGCCGTTCACGGCGTGGTCGCCGACGATCCGCGCCTTGAACACCCACGGGTTGTGGCTCGCGGCGGTGCGGGCGTTGCGCCAGTGCCGGTCGAGGTTCTTCGTCGTGCTCACCCCGGACGCGGCGAGTGCGTCGAAGAGGTGCGCGGTCGCCGACGTCGCGAGCGGCGTGAGCGCGATCTGCGCCTGCGCGGTCGCGAGCTCGGCGCGGTCGTTCCGGCGCTCGTCCTCGGCCTCGTCGAGGGCAGCCCCCTCGTACGCGGCCTGCAGCGCCTCGGCGGCGCGGTCCACGATCGCCGCTGCCGCGAAGCCGGCCGCGGAGACCTCGCCGACGACCTGCAGGATCTGCGGGTCAGCAGCGAACGTGTCGGCGTTGCCGTGCGAGAACACCCGGTTTCGGCTCCGGACCTGCAGTGCGATCTCGCGCTCGGCGGCAAGGACCGACCCGGCGAGGACCGTCAGGAGCACCGCCTGGTAGAACGCCGTCTGGTACTTGAACCGGTCGTCGAAGGGGATGACCGCATCGGCGGCGACGACCGCGTCGGTGAAGGTGCTCGTCCCGGATCCCGTGGTCCGCTGTCCGAAGCCGTCCCAGTCGTCCCGGTGCGTGACCCCGGGCTGGCGGGCGTCGACGATCGCGATGACCCGCTCGCCGGTGTCGGTCCGCTCGGCGTACGTGTCGATCCAGTCCGCGAAGATGCTGCCCGTGGAGTAGTACTTCTGTCCGGTGATGCGGAAGGTGCCGTCCTCCTGCGGCGTGACCTTGGTGATGACGTCGCCGATCTGGACGGCGCCGACCTCGGTCCAGGAGTTGCCCGCGATCTCGCCACGACCGAAGCGCTCGAGCCAGGCGTCGCGTTCGCCGGAGCGGCCGACGAGACGGTCCTCGACCAGGGCGAAGTGTCCCCGCAGCGCCTGCGGGATGTTGCTGTCCGCGGCGGCGAGCTCGGTCAGCAGTCGGAAGAGCTGCGGCAGCGTCGCACCCGCACCGCCGAACTCGACGGGGACCCGGACCGCGCCGAACCCGGCGGCTGCGAGTTCGCGGATCTCCTCGTGGGGCAGACGGTGTTCCTGTTCGCGAGCGCTCGCGCCGGCGGCGATGCGGTCGAAGATCGGCCGGAACCTCCCGGCCAGGGTCTCGTAGTCGACGGTGCTGGGGTGCTCGGTGATGGTCATGTGGACTCCTCGGAGATCGTGTCCGGACGGACGGGAGGTCGATGGGTGGTGGGACGTGCCGACGGTCACGCGGCCGTGGGGTTGCTGGGTCCGGCGAGCAACGGGGACGACGAGCGCCGGCGGTTGCCGGCCGCGATCAGCCACAGCGGGCCGACGAACACGGCGACCAGGACGACGATCGCGGCCGCCGTCGCACCGACCCCGGACGGCCAGTGCCCGGACAGACCGAACAGCGCGGGGACGGTGGTCGTGGTCTGACTGGAGATGACGAGGGCCCACGCGGTGTACGCACCGATGCGGCGACCGAGTGCGAGCAGGAGGAAGAACAACGTCCAGAGCCCGGCCCACGTCGCCCAGAGCACCGCGAGGAACGGATCCACGGCCACGTTCGACGCCGCGAACACGACGGCGATCGCGGCGACGAGTCCGCAGAACCAGCCGAGGCTCGCGGACCCGAGTCCCAGGAGCGCGTCGAGACCCACCGAGAGGTAGGTCAGCCCGAAGAGGAAGGTGCCCGAGATCGAGAGGAGGGCCGGCAACGATCCGTCCGCCGACACCGCGACGGCGACACAGAGCACGAGTTGCACGGCACCGATCAGGACGTTGAACACGCCGCTGTCCCGAGCCGGTACACGGCCGAGCATCGTGAGTCCGTTGATGAGCAGTGCCGCTCCGGAGAGGATCAAGCAGATGAACGCCATGGCGACGACCGTGGCACTCCGCGGGCCGCGCCGGAAGGAACGTGTCGTGCCGTGACCGGTGATGACGTCGTGTGACGCGGGGCGCGCCTCCGTGACGGCGCGTTGCGCCCACCGATGCCGTCAGCCCGCCCGTGCAGGAGCGTGATCGATCCCGCGACTAGCGTGACGACCATGCAGCCGCTCGCACCCGGATCGCTCCGGATCCTCCACCTGTCCGACACCCACCTCACCGGCGACGGCGCCCTGCACCAGGGGTCGACCGACACGGCGGCCGCACTCGACACCGTGCTCGCCTCGGCGGAGCGGATCCCGGACGTCGGTCTCGTCGTGGTTTCCGGCGACGTGTCCGAGGACGGGTCGCCCGAGTCCTACGGGGTCCTCCGCGAACGGGTCGGCGGATGGGCCGAGCGGCACGGTGCCGCGCTCGTCACCGTCCCGGGCAACCACGACCAGCGCGAGGGGTTCCGGCAGGTGCTCGCGAACGGGCACGTCCTCGGCGAAGGGGGCGCGCCGCTCGTGCACACGCTCGAGTACCTGCCGCCGTCCGTCCCGGTGTCGGGGCAGTCGGTCGTCGCGGGGCGTCGGATCGTCGCGGTCGACACGAGCGTCCCCGGCGCCGGCTACGGGGAGGTCGCCGACGAGGCGCTCGACCGCCTCCGGAGCACGCTGTCCGAGCCCGTCGACGGTGGCTCGGTGGTCGTCCTGCACCACACGCCGCTGCCCGCACCGACCGCGCTCCACGCCGCGCTGCAGCTCCGGAACGCCGACGCCCTCGCCGACGTGGTCCGGGGGACGGACGTCCGGCTCGTCCTCGGCGGCCACTACCACCACCACGCCGCGGGGACCTGGGCCGGCGTCCCGGTGCTCGTCGCGCCGGGCGTCGCGAACGACACCGACGTCGTCGGCGCGTACGACGAGGAGTCGGCGCACATCGACGCGGGCTACCTCGTGGTCGACCTCGCAGCGGACGGCTCGGTGTGGTCCACGCCCGTGCGCGTGCCGCGCCCCGACGCCGACCCGCTCGCGTTCCACCACGACGCCGAGACGGTGACGCGGATCATCGACGCGGCCGGCTGACCGACGCGCCCCGGACCGGACGGGAGGCCCGTGGCGGCGCCGCCACGCGCCTCCCGGCCGCAGGTGGGAAGTCCCCCGGACGTGCGGACACCGCCCGGCCCGCACGAGTAGACGAGAGCCAGAACGTCTTCGAAGGAGCGCGCCATGCGACACGGCAACGCAGTGCAGTACGACCGCTACGGCGGGTTCGACGTGGTCGAGATCGTCCCCCAGGAACGACCCGAACCCGGACCGGGTGAGATCGTCGTCGAGGTGGTCGCCGCCGGCCTGAACCACATCGAGCGCTTCCTCCGCGAGGGTCGGCTGCAGGACCACGTCGAACTCACCTTCCCCGCCCACCAGGGCGTCGACTTCGCCGGCATCGTCCGTGCCCGCGGCGAGGGCGTGAAGGACCTCCGCGTCGGCGACGAGGTCATGGGGCACCACCCCCAGGGCGGGACACACGCGAACTGGGTGCGTGTGCCGCGCGCCGCCGTCATCAAGAAGCCGGAGCACGTCGGCTGGGAGGTGGCCGGTGGCCTCTACCTCGCCGGGTGCACCGCGATCGACATCGTCCGGAAGCTCCGGCTCGGCAAGGACGACACCGTCGTCATCACCGCCGCGGCGGGCGGGGTCGGACACATCGAGTGCCAGCTCGCGCACGACGCCGGCGCCACCGTGATCGCCCTCGGCAGCCCGCGCAACCACGACTACCTCCGCCAGATCGGCACGCTGCCCGTCGCCTACGGGGAGGGCGAGGAGGACCGCATCCGCGAGGCCGCCGACGGGCGGCCGATCACGGCGTTCATCGACAACCACGGGGAGTCCGACGCTGAGTCGCTGGCCGCACGGCTCGGCATCCCGGACGAGCGCTTCGTCTCGTCCGAGGAGCGCCGCGACGTCGAGGTGCGGTTCCTGCGTGCCCCGGCTGACGACCAAGAGGCGATCGAGTCGCTCCAGTTGCTCGCGAAGGCCGTGCAGGACCGCCGCGTGCAGGTGCTCATCTCGGGCTTCTACCCGTTCGAGTACATCGTGGACGCCTACGAGGACCTCGCCGAGATGCACTCGCGCGGCAAGGTCGTGATCGGCATGCAGACGGTCGAGACCGGCGCGCGGCTCGACTGGTACCGCTCGGAGAAGGCCCGCGACCTCCGGGACCGCTACGCCGATGACCGCGGTGCGAAGACGGAGAGCATGGCGGGCGGAACCGCGAACCCGAGCTAGCTCAGAACGTCCTTCGTCGCGAAGCGGCTGTACGCCAACGCCCCGAACACGACCACGTAGCCGAGCTGCAGCACGGCGTTCGCGCCGAACGAGTCGAACGAGATGGGGTCGCGGAGCAGGTCACCGAACCCGAGCCACTGGTGCGAGAACAGGAACGGGTGCAGCCAGTCGAGCTGCGGCAACTGGTCGAGCACCTGCGACGCCCCGGCGAGCACGACCGTCGCGGCCATCGCCCCGACCGGGACGCTCGTCAGCGTCGAGGCGAACAGACCGATCGCCGCCAGCCCGAGCATCGACATCGCGACGTACAGCGCGAGGAGGAGCGCCCGACCCGCGTACGACCACCCGCCGACCTGCGTGCCCGACAGCAGCGTCACCGGGCCGATCGGGAACAGCAGCGCGCCGATCGCGGCTCCGACGAGGACGATGAGGAGCGTCGCGGCGAGGGCGAACACCACCGTGCCGACGTACTTCACGAGGACGAACCGCAGGCGGCCGGTCGGGGCGACGAGCAGGTAGCGGATCGTCCCGTGGCTCGCCTCGCCGGCGACCGTGTCGCCCGACACCACGCCGATCGTGAGCGGCAGGAACAGCGGGATCGAGACGGTCAGCGCGGTGAACGCGACGAAGAGGCCGTTGTTCGTGATGTCGCCGAGGAACGCCGGGCCGCCGCGGTCCGGGCCCGTCGTGGCTCGGACGGCGATCGCGATGAGGACCGGGACGAGCGCGAGGGCGCCGAGCATCGCCCAGGTGCGACGTCGGCGGAACAGCAGTCCGAGTTCGGAGCCGAGCAGGGCGAACGGGCGTCGACGGGCGACCGCGCCGGTCGCGGCCGACTCGTCCGGTGTCGGCCGCCCGTCGGTCGAGCGGTCAGGCTGCGACATCGAAGCCCTCCCCGGTGAGCGCGACGAAGAGGTCCTCGAGGGTCCCACCGCCGACGGTGATGCCCCGCACCCGGACGTCGCCTCGGACGAGTTCCGCGGTGACGTCCTCGGCGAGCACGGTGGCGGGGAGGTCCGCGACGAGGACGTCGGCACCGCCCTCGTGCCGCGGGGCGAGTCCGAGGCGCACGAGGACGCTGCCCGCCTGACCGAGGTCCGGCGTGCGGACGGTCAGGGTCCGGACCCCCGCCGAGCGCAGGTCGTCGAGCGACCCCTGCGCGACGAGCTTCCCCGCTCGCATGACCCCGGCGTGCGTGCAGACCTGCTCGATCTCGGCCAGCAGGTGGCTCGAGACGAACACCGTGGTGCCGTCGTCGGCGAGGGAACGGATGAGGTTCCGCACCTCGCGCGTGCCCTGCGGGTCGAGGCCGTTCGTCGGCTCGTCGAGCACGAGGAGGTCGCGCGGGGTGAGCAGGGCGTTCGCGAGGCCGAGCCGCTGCTTCATGCCGAGCGAGTACGCGTGCGCCTTCTTGTCGGCCGCGTGCGACAACCCGACCCGGTCGAGCGCCGCGGACACGCGGGCCTTCCGGGTGCGCGGATCCGTCGAGGGGTCGGCGGCGTCGAACCGGGACAGGTTGGCCCTGCCGGACAGGTACGGGTACGACGCGGGCCCCTCGACGAGCGCGCCGACCCGGGGCAGGACCTCGTGCAGGGCGTCCGGCATCCGGCGACCGAGGACCTCGATCGTCCCGCCGGTCGCGCCGGTGAGCCCGAGCAGCATCCGGATCGTCGTCGTCTTGCCAGAGCCGTTCGGACCGAGGAAGCCGAACACCGCACCACGGGGGACCTCGAGGTCGACCCCGTCGACGGCGTGCTGCTTCCGGAAGACCTTCCGCAGGCCCTCGGTGCGGATCGCGTACCCGTCCGGAGCAGCAGCGTCCGTCACTTGGCCGCGGCCACGAGGGCGGAGACCGGCACGGCCCCTGCGAGCACCCGTCCGTCGCTGGTCAGGTACACCGACACCAGGGACGTCTGCACCGCGCGACCGCCGTCCACCGGGCGGGTGAGCTGGTCGAGCAGTCCGTTCGCGTCGGCACCGAGCGAGGACGTGTCCGCCGTGCCCGCGGGGAGCTCGGCGATGGTGTCCCACCCGGAGCCCGTCGTCACGACGCCCGCACGAGCGCCACCGTGACCGCGGTGGTCGCCGGTGCCACGAGCCGCACCGGACAGGTCCTTCGTGTGCACCTCGGCACCGCTCGGCGGGGTGAAGTCGAACAGGCGGGCGGCCGGTGCGCCGTAGTCGAGGCTCGTGAAGCCGACCTGGAACGCGGGGGAGTCCTGTCCCTTCGCCGACACGGTCACCCGCAGCGGCAGCCCGGTCTGCTGGTCCACCGCGAGGCGCACCGACCCGACGAGCGTGTCGTCCGACCGCGGCGTGAGGGTGATCGACCAGGCGTCGTGCCCGGCGACCGAGGTGCTCGTCGGCTTCGAGACCCTCGTGCTCGGGGAGATCGCGTCGATGGCCTTCCGGGCGAGGTCGGCCGGGGTGGCGGCGCCGTCCGGCGGGGTCGACGCCTTTGCGGGCAGCGTCACGTGCGTCGCCTCGCGCTGCTTCGAGTCCCACGTCCAGACGTCCGAGCCGTTGCGCACGAGGTCCTGCTCGGCCAACTGCGTCGTGACCTGCACGCGCTGCCGGTCAGCCCCGTCGACGTAGAGCCGAGCGGTGTGCGACGTCGTGAGCATGCTCAGCGCGTCCGACGCGTCACCCTGCAACGACGAACCACCGGAACCGGACGGGAGCTCGGGCAGCCCGAGATCGCTCGTCTGCTCGACCCTGCCGGAGTACTGCGCGTCGGACGACCGCGCGACGCTGGCGATCACGTCCGCGGCGCTCGGGTCGGATCCGGCGATCGGCGTGGACGCCGCGTTCGCGATCACCGGTGCCGCGACGGCGCCGGCGACGACGACCGGTGCGATGACGGCGGGCAGCCAGGCTGACTTCTTCATCGGATCCCCTCGGTGGTGCGTGGCACCTGGTGCGGAGGCACGTGGTGCGGTGGAGTCGGCAGCACCGTACGTCCGGCAACCGACAGTCGGCTGGGGATCACACGCCCCGGCTACGATCGGTCGCGTGTCCACCGAGCCCCCCTTCCAGCCGGAGGGTGCCCGCTCCCGGTTCCCGCTCGACACCGTGTACCAGGCGGCCCGGATGTACTACCTCGAGGACGCCACCCAGGCCGAGATCGCCGACCGGCTCGGGGTCTCCCGGCCGACCGTGAGCCGACTCGTGTCCGAGGCCCGTCGCGCCGGGCTCGTCCGCATCGAGGTCGTCGACCCGTTCCGCGACGAGACCGCCGCGCTCGCCGCCGAGCTCCGCGACGCGCTCGGCCTCCGTGCCGTCCGGCTCGCCGCCGTGACGCACCAGGCGACCCTCGGCGCGGACCTCGCGGCACCGGTCGCCGCAGCGATCGAGGCGATGGCACTCGTCCCCGGTGACGCCGTCCTGGTCTCCTCGGGCAGCACCGTGCACGACCTCGCGCACACCGGTCTGCCGCCGATGCCGGGCGTGCAGCTCGTCCCGACCGTCGGCGGGCAGGCCGATCCGAACCGCTGGTTCCAGACGAACGAAATCACCCGCGCCGCCGCCGAGCGGTCCGGAGCGATCCCGGCGTTCCTGTTCGCACCGGCGCTCCCGAGCGAGACGCTGCGGGCCTCCCTCGAGGACGACCCGGCCTTCCAACACGTCGTCGGACTCTGGCGGCGAGCGAAGGGAGCGCTGCTCGGGATCGGCGCGCCGGTCGTCACCCGGCACGAGCTCGCGCGCGGTCTGCCGGTCGAGGACGAGGCGTTCGACCGCGCGGCCGGGGACGTCTGCCTCAACTTCTTCGCCGCGGACGGCTCGGCGGTCGAGTTCCCGGGCAGCGACCGGATGGTGCGGACCTCCCGCGAGGTCCTCGCTGCCGTGCCGCACGCGGTCGGCGTCGCCGTCGGTGCGGGGAAGGCGACGAGCATCCTCGGAGCGGTCCGCGGCGGCTTCGTGAACGAACTCGTCACGGACGCGGCCACCGCGCGCGCCGTCCTCGACGCCCTCGCCTGACCCGCTGCCCTCCTCCGTTCCCCCGGCCGGCTGGCAATGCAACGCGAGCGTTCCGACGTTGCGCTCGTCGATCGACGCGCGGGTCGTCGAAACGCGCGCGTTTCGTGGACCGAACCGGGGCGACCCGACCCAGGACGAGACGGGGAGGAGCGTGGCGGGGGCGCACCGTGCCTCCAGGCCGGGAGGCACGGGTCGCCTACGACGTGCGCCGCACGTCCCAGAGGTGGTGCACCGGGTCGTGGGCGTAGTAGGTCGCGAGGGTCGCGACCGTGAACGCACTGCCGTCCGACCGCAGCCCGGTGCGGTCGAGGTCGGCGTCGTGGACCGCCGCGAAGGCGTCGGCCGCGCGCCGACCGGCATCGACGAGCTCCCGGGCGACCGTCGCCGGGTCCTGCGCGGCGTAGTCGTCCTCGACCGCGGTGGCGTCCTGGTCCCAGTTCGGGAACGTCGGCTCGTCCTGCTCGAGCACGAGCGCGAGCCGTTCGGTCATCTTCCGGTGCACGTCGCGGACGTGCGCGGCGTACTCGAGCGGCGACCACGTGTGGTCGTCCGGGCGGACGCGGACGTCCTCGCGCTCGAGGACCGCGGGCCAGGCGGCCGTGTTCTCCGCGATGATGCCGGGAACGTCGCGGACGGACACCGCTCGGCCGTCGAAGCCGCACTCCGGACACGTCGCGGTGATGACCCACGTCCAGTTCTTCGTCTCGGGTTCGATCGCCATGTCCGAACGTTACCCGTTCGTGATTCAGGTTCCGCGCTTCCCCGTCACCGTGCCGATGCGAGTGCCCCCCGTCCGGATGACACGCCGCTCCCTGTGAATGCCCACACAGTGACATGTCGGTCGCTCGGTAACGTCGCTGGCTGTCCGACCGACCCCGCGGCCCGTCCGGCCGCTCGACGGCCCTGCCGTCCCCGAGAGAGGAACCGATGGGATCCGACCCCAGCAGTACCGAGCAGCGACGTCGACTCCGCGAGAGCGACGTCACGGTGGTCGACAAGAGCATGATGCGCCGGGCCGTCGGCGGCATGGTCGTCGGCAACACGATGGAGTGGTACGACGTCGGGGTCTACGGGTACCTCGCCGTCACGATGGGGAAGGTCTTCCTGCCGACCGCGGAGCCCGCGGTGCAGATCCTCTTCAGTCTCGGGGTCTTCGCGGCGACGTACATCGCTCGGCCGCTCGGCGGGATCGTGTTCGGGCGCCTGGGGGACCGGCTCGGTCGGCAGCGGGTGCTCGCCACGACCCTCATCCTGATGGCGACGTCGACGTTCCTCATCGGCGCGCTGCCGGCGTACGCGACCATCGGTGTGCTGGCGCCCGTCGTGCTCGTCGTGCTCAAGCTGCTGCAGGGGTTCTCGACGGGCGGTGAGTACGCCGGGGCCACCACGTTCGTGACCGAGTACGCCCCTGATCGTCGCCGTGGGTTCTTCGCGAGCATCCTCGACTTCGGCAGCTACATGGGCTTCGCGCTCGGCGCCACGGTGGTGACCGTGCTCCAGCTGACGCTCGGTGACGCCACGATGACGGCGTGGGGGTGGCGCGTGCCGTTCCTGCTCGCCGGGCTGATCGGTGTCGTCGCCATCTACTTCCGTCTCCGCATCGAGGAGTCGCCCGTGTTCCAGGCGACCCAGGCCGCGCAGGAGGCCTCGGCCGAAGCGCGCGCCGACGCGACGGGTGCCCGTCCGACCAGCGTGTGGGCCATGGTGCGCGACCACTGGCGTCCGATCCTCATCGCCGTGATGCTCGTCGCCGCGTCGAACACGGTCGGGTACGCGCTGACCTCGTACATGCCGACGTACCTGACCGACTCGCTCGGGTACTCGGCGCTGAACGGCACGCTCCTCACCATCCCCGTCCTCGTGCTCCTGGCGGTCGTGCTCCCGCTCACCGGGCGCCTCTCGGACCGCCTCGGCCGCCGGGTCGTCATGTGGATCGGGGCCGCGACCACCGTGGTCCTCGTCGTGCCGGCGTTCCTCCTCATCGCGCACGGGGCGCAGTGGTCGACGCTGCTCGGTCTCGCCCTCCTCGCCCTGATGACCGCGCTCTGGGTCTCGAACCAGGCGGCTTCCCTCCCGGCGCTCTTCCCGACCTCGACGCGCTACGGGGCGATGGGCTTCGCCTACAACATCGCGATCGCCGTCTTCGGTGGGACGACACCGCTCATCGTGCAGGCGCTGCTGACCTGGACGGGCGACCAGCTCGCGCCGGCGTACTTCCTCATGGCGATGAGCGCGCTCGGTGCCGTCGGGGTGTTCTGCATGAAGGAGTCGTCGCAGCGGCCGCTCCCGGGTTCGATGCCGGCGGTCGAGACGGAGGCCGAGGCCCGCGAGCTCGTGCTGACGCAGGACACCAACCCGCACCTCGACCTCGGGGACCTGCCGTTCGCCGCCACCGACGCCGTGCGCGAGGAGCCTGCAGCGCCCGCTCGCTGAGGCTGTCGGGCACGCGTGCGCCCCGGCCGGACCCCTGGGTCCGACCGGGGCGCACGTGCATGTGTGCTCGGCGGCGTGCCGGTCGTGCTCGGTCGGGCGCCGCTTTCGGACGGTCGTGCGCGCTCGGGTGCCGCTGTCGGACGACCGTGCGCGCTCGGGTGCCGCTGTCGGACGACCGTGCCGTTGTCGCACGACGACGGCGGTGTCGCACGACGACGGCGGTGTCGTTCGTTGCGGGCGCGGGCAGATGGGCGACCGAGGAAGCGACCGTGCCGTTGTCGCACGACGACCGCGGTGTCGTTCAGCAGCGGCGAACGCCCACCCCGGCCGCGCACCCACCCCGCCCCGCCGGCCGCTCCGACCGGCGGGCCGTCCGTCGCGACCGTGCACGCGACCGGTCAGTCGCCGTGGTGACCGTGGGACGGGTCGAGCGCCGGCCAGACCGGGAACGGGTCCGCCCACGTGCGCCACAGGTCCGGCCCGGCCAGGAGCTCGGACGGCGTCAGCAGCGCACGGTCGAGCGCCCGCTCGATCCCGGGGACGTCGAGCCGTTCGCCGACGAACCAGATCGCCTGTCCGACCGGCGCATCCGGGTCCCACGAGGCGTTCGCCGTCGGGTCGAGCGCCAGCATCGCACCGAGGCTCGACCACGAGCCGACGTGGTCGGGCCGTGAAGCGAGCCGGAAGAACCCCTTCGAGCGCAGGACGCGTCCGTTCACCCCCGGCGCGAGGTCCTGCTCGATCGTGGCGGCGAGCCGTCCCGGGTGGAACGGGAGCGGTTCCCGGTACCGGAGCGTGACGAGTTCGTCGTGCTCGTCGCGGCCGCGGTCGGCGACGCCGGACAGTCCGCGCATCCACCCCGCGCCCGACGCCAGGAACCGGGCGGCACCGCCGTTCGACGCCGGCAGGTCCCGCGGCCCCCGAACGGCCGGCCCTGCCAGGACGACGGCGTTCGGTGCCAGTCGGTGGAGCAGCGACACCAGTGCACGGCGACGACGTCCGGACAGTGGCTCGATGCGGTCGAGCACGACGACCGTGGCGTACTCCACGAGCGACGCGATCCGGTCGGCGGCGACGAACGCGTCGTCGACGTCACCCCACAGCAGCCGAGCGACGTCGTCGGCGCGCAGCACGGACACGACGTGCCGCAGGATCCGGTCGTCGCCGTGCTCGGCGCGGGCCGCGTTCGCGAGCATCATCCCCACCGCCCGGACGTCGGTGCCGGGGGCGAGGCTGACGACGAGGCCGTGGTCGGCTTCCGGCCCGCACAGCCGGTCCAGGCGGTCGGCGCGCTCCGCCACCGCTCGCGCGACCGACACGGCGTCCCCGGCGAGGTGCATCCGGTGTCCGGTGTCGATCCGCGCGGCCGTGTCGACGGCGTCCTGGACGTGGAGGGCGGAGACGAGCGTGATCGAGGCGACGAGCATGTGGGTTAATCTACATGAGAATCGTTACCAACAAGGAGGCTCCCGATGAAGGTCCGCAACTCGCTCAAGGCACTGAAGAAGATCCCCGGCTCGCAGGTGGTCCGCCGCCGCGGTCGCGTCTACGTCATCAACAAGCAGAACCCGCGGTGGAACACCCGGCAGGGCTGACACCGACGTCCTTCCGTAGGGTGGCAGCATGCGACTGCTGCTCATCCGCCACGGCCAGACCCCCGCGAACGTGCACGGCATCCTCGACGCCGAGGTGCCCGGACCCGGTCTGACCGAGCTCGGGCAGCAGCAGGCTGACGCGCTCCCGGCAGCCCTCGCCGACCGTGGCATCGAGCGGCTCTTCGTCTCGACGATGGTCCGGACGCAGCTCACCGCGGCACCGCTCGCCGCCGCGCTCGGCCTGGAGCCCGAGGTGTTGGACGGCCTCCGCGAGATCGAGGCCGGGGACACCCAGGGCAAGAGCGACAAGGTGTCCGTCCAGACCTACATCTCGACGGTGCACGGTTGGTCGCAGGGGGACCGCACGAGTCGCATGCCCGGCGGTGAGAGCGGCACCGAGTTCTTCGCGCGCTACGACGACGCGGTCCGCCAGATCGCGTCGACGGGCGTGTCGGTCGCGGCCGCGGTGAGCCACGGAGCGGCGATCCGGACGTGGGCGAGCGTGGTCGCGCAGAACACGCCGGACGAGTTCGGGACGAAGCGGCACCTCGAGAACACCGGCGTCGTCGAGCTCGAGGGCTCGTTCGACGACGGCTGGCGCCTCGTCGACTGGGAGGGCGAGCCGGTCGGCGGCGAGGACCTCGTCGACCGGACCGCACAGGACCCGACCGGCGAGCGCTACTGACAGCGCGCCGCGCAACGCGACCCTGTGACGGACGGGAGGCCCGGTACCAGCTGGTACCGGGCCTCCATTCCGTCATCCGGTCACGTCGGAACGCGACCTGCGTGGACTACGCGGGCTGCGCCGCCGTGTGCAGCGGGACGATCACGCCGTGCGACTCGCGCAGCACGTCGAGCGTGCGCTGCACCTCGTCGGCACGCTCCTCGGCGCTCCAGCCGAGGGTCTCGGCCAGGACGTCGGCGAGCTCGTCGAGCAGGTCGATCGTGACCCCGCCGACGAACGCGAGGTTCGTGCGGCGCAGCACCACGTCGACGAGGTGCACGGCCTGCTCGTGCTCGGCGAAGTAGGCGACCTCGGCACGGGTGAGCTTCGGGTCGGACTCGAGCTGCTCGACGGGGCCGTCGGTGAGGACGTCCACGACCTCGGCGGCGCGGGTGCCGTAGCGCTCGAGCAGGCCCTCGACGAGTTCGGCGTCGAGACCGTCGCGGTGCGACTTGATCCACAGCGCGCGCTGTGCGTCGGTGGTCGGGAAGTCCCGACCGCCGCCGATCGGCATGCCGGTCGTGTCGACCTTCCGCGCGACGCCGAGCTTCGTCGTGGCCTCGGTGGAGAGGTGCGCGGCGAGGGCGCGGAAGGTGGTCCACTTGCCGCCGACGAGCGAGAGCACGGTCGAGTCGGGGAGTCCGGCGATCTCGGTGTCGACGATCCGGTAGTCGCGGGACACGAACCCGGGTGCGGTGTCCTCATGACGGGGGAGCGGGCGGATGCCGGAGTAGCTGTAGACGATGTGGTCGCGGGTGACCTCGATCTGCGGGAACACGTGCTTCACGAGTCCGAAGAAGTAGTCGATCTCCTCCTCGGTCGTGGTCACCGGCTGCGAGGGATCGGCGTCGATGTCGGTCGTGCCGATGAGGACCCGGCCCTTGAGCGGGTAGATGAGCACGATGCGGCCGTCGTTGTTCTCGAAGAACAGCTCGCGACCCTTGGTCGCCTCGAGGAGCTCGTCGTTGTGCACGACGATGTGGGAGCCCTTCGTGCCGCCCATGAACTTCGTCTCGCCGCCGAACGCCTCGTTGGTGAGGTCGGTCCAGGGGCCGGAGGCGTTGATCACGACGTCGGCGGTGAAGGTGAACTCGGAACCGGTCTCGCGGTCGCGGAGCAGCACGCCACCGTCGCGGGTGCCGGCGGCCTCGACGTAGTTGACCGCGCGGGCCGTCGCTGCCGAGCCGGTGCCGGAGCCCGCGGCGAGCCCGTCCTTGAGGACGTCGAGCGCGAGACGCTCCGGCTCGTGCACCGACGCGTCGTAGTAGGTCCCCGTGTACTTGAGGTCCTTGTTGAGTGCGGGCATGTCCGCGAGCGCCGCCTTCTTCGTGAGGAAGCGGTGCTTCGGCACGGAGCCGCCGTCGCGCGAGAACGAGTCGTAGATCGTCATGCCGATCTTGATGAGCGCCGCGCCGCGCTCCTTCGTCGAGCGCTGCTTGTGCGTGAGCATCCGCAGCGGGGCGTTCATGATGCCGGAGAACGTCGAGAAGATCGGCATCGTCGTCTGCAGCGGCTTGACGTAGTGCGGGGCGATGCGGATGAGGCCGTTGCGCTCCTGCACGCTCTCGCGGACGAGGCGGAACTCGCCGTTCTCGAGGTACCGGATGCCGCCGTGGATCATGTGGCTCGACGCCGCTGAGGCACCGCTCGCGTAGTCGCCGCGCTCGACGAGCGCGACGTCGACACCCTGCAGGGCGAGGTCGCGGAAGGTGGCGATGCCGTTGATGCCACCACCGACGATGAGGACCTGGGCGTTGGGGCGCTCCGTGAGGGCGCTCACCGTGTTCCGGGGCTGCGTCTTCTTCGACATGTGTCGCTTCCTTGCTCGATCGGTTGGTTCGGGATCGATGGTGCTCCTGGGTGGGAGGCTGGGCAACTTGCGTGCACGAACGTGCAGCACACCTGTCGCGGACGCTTCGGAGCGGGCCGGGAGGCGCGACAGGGGTTGCAGAGGCTGTGCACGTCCGTGCATGGTTGCGGTGGCAAGAGATCGGAGCACCATGAGCGACGCCGCCCAGCCCGTGCGCACCCAGCAGGCGCTGCGCGCCGCGCACCTGTACTACCTGCAGGACCTCACGATGGACGCCATCGCCGACGAGCTCGGGACGTCGCGGTCGTCGGTCTCGCGACTGCTGAAGTACGCCAGGGACACCGGGCTGGTGGACATCCAGATCCGTTCGCCCCTCGACCAGGCGGCCGCGCTGAGTCGTTCGATCCGGTCGCGGTTCGGCGTGCACGCGCACGTCGTCCCGGTACCGGACCACACGAGCGACGTGGACCGGCTCGAGCGGGTCGCGCTGTCCGCCGCGCGCATCCTCACGCAGTACATCGACTCGAACATGGTCATCGGCATCTCGTGGGGCTCCACCGTGAGCGCGGTCAGCCGGTACCTCGTGCCGAAGACGACGCACGGATCGACGATCGTGCAGGTGAACGGCGCGGCCAACACCCGGACGACGGGCATCGTCTACGCGTCCGAGATCCTCCGACGCTTCGGCGAGGCGTACGGCGCCTTCGTGCAGCAGTTCCCGGTGCCGGCGTTCTTCGACGACCCCGCGACGAAGGAGATGCTGTTCCGGGAGCGGTCGATCCGCCGTGTGCTCGACCTGCACGAGCGCATGGACCTCGTGGTGTTCGGCGTCGGCGCGCCGCAGGCCCCGGTGCCGTCGCACGTGTACTCGGGCGGCTACCTCGACCCGGCCGACCAGCAGGAGCTCGTGCAGGCCAAGGTGGTCGGGGACGTCTCGACGGTGTTCTACCGCGCGGACGGCTCGTGGAAGGACATCGGCGTCAACGCGCGGGCCGGCGGGCCGGACCTCGACACGATCAAGCACGCACCGCGGCGGGTGTGCGTCGTGGCAGGGCGGTCCAAGGCGGCGTCGTTGCGCGGGGCGCTCGCAGCGGGGCTCGTCACCGACCTCATCATCGACGAGAGCATCGGGCAGGCCATCCTGCAACCGTGACGGGTCGGGCCGTGGGTGCTGACCGGGCATTTGTCCGCATCGCGCGAGTGGTTGTCGGGGGTGTCCCGTAGATTCCGGTGCATGGTGTCCCGCAACGAGACCGACCGGTCGTCGACAGCGTCCGGAGCCACCGATCCCTCCTCCGGACCCCTCGTGGAAGCCCGGAGCGCTCGACGCATCGTCGGACAAGACCTCGACGAGGCCCTCATGTTCTTCAGCGACGGATACGACCTCCGTGCGCCCCGCGTCCGCCGGGTCCGCTCCACCACCCCCTGGACCTTCGCCGGCGTCGGTGACGACCGCGTCTCGCTGCGGTCCTCACGGTTCGGGGTGGACCTGCAGAGCGAGAGCCGGGTGGACGACGCCTTCCTCGTCGCATGGATGAGCTCGGGCGCGAGCACCATCACGTACGACGGCAGCGAAGTGGAGCTGCGGGCGGGTGTCCCGGTCGTGCTGCCCTTCGCCGACACCTACCAGCTGCACCACCACGACATCGCGCTGAACCTCGTGCACCTCGACCGCGACTTCGTCCGGTCCGTGGTCGGCGACGACGACTTCTCGTTCGAGGCGCTCCGGCGTCCGACCGCCGAGGGCGCGCGGATCTGGCAGGACACCGTGCGGCAGCTCTCCCCGCGGTGGTTGGACGCCTCGAACGACATGAGCCCGCTGGAGCAACGTGACGCCGCCGAGTCCTTCGTCCGCGCGGCGGTCGCGGCGTTCCCCGAACGCAGTCGCTGGCACGCGGCGGTCACCAACTCGGGGCCCGAGCACGAACGCTTGCGCCGTGCGCTCGAGTTCGTGCACGCGCACGCTCGTGAGCCGATCGGGACGCCGGAGATCGCGGCCGCGTCCGGGCTCAGCCCGCGCGGACTCCAGCAGTCGCTGAAACGCAACCTCGGACAGACCCCTGGGGACGTCCTGCGCGCGGCTCGACTCGACGGTGCCCGGGCCGACCTGCTCCGCGGCGCCCCGGACGGCACGACGGTCGCCGAGATCGCACGCACCTGGGGCTTCGGCCACCTCGGCCGCTTCTCGGCGTCGTACCGGTCGCGGTTCGGCGAACTGCCCAGTGAGTCGCTCCGCGCGAGCTGAAGCGACCGTCCCCGGTAGCGTGCCGGACATGGAATCCGTCGTCGCCGCCCTCCGCACCGCCCTCTCGGACCCCGACGGTGTGCTGGTCCGCACGGACGCCGCCGCGGTGCACGCGTCCCGGACCGACGGGTCGGGCTGGGTCGCGGACGGCGCGCCGCTCGCGGTGGTCGAGGCGCGTTCGGTGGAGCACGTGCAGGCGACGCTCCGGACGTGCTCGGCGCTCGGCGTCCCGCTCGTCCCGCGCGGTACCGGCACCGGTCTGGCCGGCGGCGGAGTCGGGACCGACAGATCGGTCGTGCTGAGCGTCGCTCGGATGGACCGCATCCTCGAGGTCTCGCCGGAGGACGAGCTCGCGGTCGTCGAGCCGGGCGTGCTGAACGGCGCACTCAACGAGGCCGTCGCACACCACGGACTCCGATTCGCGCCGGCCCCGGCGAGCGCGGCGATCGCGAGCGTCGGCGGCAACATCGCCACGAACGCCGGCGGGCTGCGCTGCGTGAAGTACGGCGTCACGCGCGAAGCCGTGCTCGGACTCGACGTGGTCCTCGCCGACGGCCGACTCGTCTCCACCGGGCACCGGACGGTGAAGGGCGTGACCGGCCTCGACCTCACGTCGCTCATGGTCGGCTCGGAGGGCACCCTCGGGGTCATCGTCGGAGCGACGGTCCGGCTCGTGCCGGTGCCGGCGGGTCAGCCCGCCACCCTCGGTGCGGTCTACCCGACGGTGCACCAGGCGGCCGCGGCGTCGGCGGCGATCGTCGCCGCGTCGGCCGACGGTGCCGCACGCCCGTCGACGGTCGAGCTCCTCGACGCGTCCTCGCTCGGGTACATCGCCGACCACCTCGGGCCGAGCGTGGTGGCGGAGACGGTGGGGAGCGGACAAGAGGGCGGGGTGTTCCTCCTCGTGGAGTACGACGGCCCGGACGCGACGCAGGACGCGCTGGGAGCCGTGCCGCGCCTCCAGGCCGAGGGCGGGACCGTCCGCCTCGCCGGGTCGGCCGCCGAACGCGACCGCCTGCTCACCATCCGCCGTTCGTTCCACGCGGCGATGGCCGCGCGTGGACGGGTGCTCATCGAGGACGTGGCCGTGCCGCGCAGCCGCCTCGCCGAGATGTTCGACAGGGTCGAGGCGATCGGGCGCGAGTTCGACCTGCCGATCCCGACGTGCGCACACGCCGGTGACGGCAACCTGCACCCGAACTTCGTGTTCGACGGCGAGGTCGTGCCTCAGAAGGTGTGGGACGCGGCAGACGCACTCTTCCGGGCGGCGATCGAACTCGGCGGCACGCTCACCGGAGAGCACGGCGTCGGCGTCCTGAAGCGACACCACCTGGGCGACGAGGTCGGTGCGGACGTGCTCGAGATCCAGCGCGGGATCCGACGCGTGTTCGACCCGAAGGGCATCCTCAACCCGGGCAAGGTGTTCTGACGCCGAATCCGGTGACACTGTAGGGCCGGATCGTGCGCAGATGTTCGGCGGAAACCTCCGTATAACGAACCACGGCGCATCGTGGTGTCGAACGAGCACCGCCCACGAAGGAGTCCGTGATGCTGATCGGCGTCCCCACCGAAGTCAAGAACAACGAGTACCGCGTCGCGGCCACCCCCGCGGGTGTCGCCGAGCTGACGTTGCACGGTCACGAGGTCATCGTGCAAGCCGGGGCCGGCGTCGGGTCCGCGTTCCCGGACGACGAGTACGCCGCCGCCGGTGCCACCATCGTCGAGACCGCCGACGAGGTCTGGGCCCGCGCCGAGATGATCCTCAAGGTGAAGGAGCCGATCGCGTCCGAGTACGCGTCGATCCGACCCGGGCAGGTGCTCTTCACCTACCTGCACCTCGCGGCCGACCGTCCGCTGACCACGGCGCTGATGGAGTCCGGCGCGACGGCGATCGCGTACGAGACCGTGCAGCTGCCGGATCGCTCGCTCCCGCTGCTGTCCCCGATGTCGGAGATCGCCGGACGACTCTCCGCGCAGGTCGGTGCCTACCACCTCATGCGCACGAACGGCGGGCGCGGTCTGCTGCTCGGCGGCGTCCCCGGGACGCCGAAGGGCCGTGTCGTCGTGATCGGCGGCGGCGTCGCCGGCGAGCACGCGGCGACGATGGCGCTCGGCCTCGGCGCCGAGGTCACCGTCTTCGACATCAGCCTGCCCCGGTTGCGTGCGCTCGACGCCCGGTTCGACGGCCGCGTCACGACGCTCCGGTCGTCGTCGCACGCGATCGCCTCCGCCCTCGCGTCCGCCGACCTCGTCATCGGTTCCGTCCTGATCCCCGGCGCCTCGGCTCCGAAGCTCGTGACCGACGCCATGGTCGCCGACATGCAGCCCGGGTCGGTGCTCGTCGACATCGCGATCGACCAGGGCGGCTGCTTCGAGGGCTCGCGGCCGACGACGCACGACGACCCGACGTTCCGCGTGCACGACGCGGTGTACTACTGCGTCGCGAACATGCCCGGTGCGGTGCCGCGCACGTCGACGATCTCGCTGACGAACGCGACGCTGCCGTACGCCGTGGCGATCGCGAACCGCGGGTGGGAGCAGGCGCTCGCCGACGACCCCGCCCTCGCACTCGGGTTGAACGTGCACGCCGGGCAGGTCACGAACGAGGCCGTCGCCGCCGCGCACGGCCTTGCGGTGGCCGCGCGCTGACGCGGGCGGCCGGGCGCGAACTGTCGCTTTCGCGAAAGCGACAGTTCACTGGCGTCGAGCCCGGGCGCACTGTCGCTTCCACGAGAGCGACGGCGCGCTTTGCCCTGTGGGTGTCGCTTCCACGATCGCCAAGGGCAGCGCGGCAAGGGGCCGGGAGGCACGGCGGAGGCCCGCCTCGCCCGTCACTCCCGTCAGGCGGTCGCCACCGACGAGCGTCGCCCGGCCCACCCCGCGCGGGTCCGGACCAGGAGCGTGACGAGCACCACGACGACCACGGCGACCACGGCCGTGACGGCGGTCGGCACCGAGACCAGCGGCCCGTCGAGCCGTCCGACCGCCACCCACGTGAGGCCCCAGCACAGCGAGAGCATGGGCGCGATCCGACCACGGCCCCACACCGCGAGCAAGACCCCGACGAGCCCCGCCACCGCGGCGACGAGCACACCCCAGACGTCCTGCCCGAGGCCGAAGCCCCGGAAGCCCGCCGCCGTCAGCACCGCCGCCGTGTTCGCCGCGGTCGCGACGCAGACCCAGCCGAGGTAGAGCCCGAACGTCCCGTCGGTGAGGACCGCCTCGACGACGCCCGACGGCCGGGTGCGCCGGAGGATCGCGAACGTCCACACGAGCACCACGAGCAGCGCGACGATGATCGGCTCGCTCGCCCAGAGGAACCCGAACTGCACGGACAGGATCCACGCGGCGTTGAGCAGGAGCGAGAGCGTCGCCGGCAGGGCCAGTCGCGCGTGCCGCTCGTCGTCGGCGGTGCGGAACAGCTGCCGCACCGCGTACACGATCAGGCCGAGGTAGATCACCGACCAGATGCCGAACGCGGGACCGTCCGGTGCGATGGACGTCGACGAGGCGGAGAGCGCGCCGCCCGCGGCGTCCTGGATCGGGGTACCGCCGGCCGCTCCCGATCCGATGAACGACTCCACCACCGCGATCACCGCGCTCGCGACGACGATGATCCTCCAGGTCCGTGTCCCGGTCATGTCCGTTCCTTTCGTCAGCATGCTGATGAC
Source organism: Curtobacterium phoenicis (assembly GCF_047238015.1). Lineage (NCBI taxonomy): Bacteria > Bacillati > Actinomycetota > Actinomycetes > Micrococcales > Microbacteriaceae > Curtobacterium > Curtobacterium phoenicis. The sequence goes on along the minus strand of NZ_JBDFLZ010000002.1, from coordinate 3,020,045 downwards.
CTGGACGGTACGCGCCCACCCTGCGCGTCCTGCGTACGGTGGGGGACGTGAGCGTGGAGCTGAACACCGTGTACGTCGACAAGATCGCACCGATCGCGTGCCCGTCGCTCCCGGACACCTTCCGGATGCTCGAGGAGCAGGGTGCGAGTGCCTGCATCGTGCTGCACCAGCCCGACGCCGAGGAGCTCGGGGACGTCGCCGTCGCACTCGGCCTGCACGAACTCGCGGTCGAGGACTCCGCCGAAGGACACCAGCGGCCGAAGCTCGAGCGGTACGGCACGACGCTCTTCGTCGTGCTGAAGCCCGCGGTCTACCACGACGCGAGGGAGGAGGTCGAGTTCGGTGAGGTGCACGCCTTCGTCGGCGAGGACTTCTTCCTGGCCGTGGTCCCCGCGGATCCCCGCGGTCCGCAGGCCGTCCCGCGTGCCCTGCAGCGCATGAGTGGCAAGCCCGGGCTCGTCACGGCGGGTCCGCAGGCGCAGCTCTGGGCGCTGATGGACTCGATCGTCGACGGCTACCTTCCGGTCATCGACGGCCTCGAGGAGGACATCAACCAGATCGAGGACCAGCTCTTCGCCGGTGTCCCCGGGGTGTCGAAGCGCATCTACGAGCTCTTCGGGGAGGTCGTCGCGTTCCAGCGGGCCGCCCGCCCCCTCGTGTACATGATCGAGAACCTGCACCGGGGCGCCGAGAAGTACCACCTGCCCGTCGAGATGCAGCGCCGTTTCCGGGACGTCCTCGACCACGCGATCCGCACGGTCGAGCGGCTCGACACCTTCCGGCAGCTCCTGCAGAACGCCCTCACGGTCGACTCGACGCTCGCCGCGCAGAAGCAGAACGACGACACGAAGCGCATCTCCGGCTGGGCGGCGATCCTCTTCGCGCCGACGCTCATCGCGGCGATCTACGGGATGAACTTCACGCACATGCCCGAGCTGTCGTGGACGTGGGGGTACCCGCTGTCGATCCTCGCGATGATCCTGTTCGCCGCGATCCTCTTCGTCGTGTTCAAGGTCAAGCGCTGGTTCTGACGGCCCACGACCGGTGACGGGACGGACGGGAGGCCCGTGGCGGCGCCGCCACGGGCCTCCCGTCCGTCGTCCGGTCGTGTGTGCGACCGCACGCCGCGCTTGCGTGTCGCATGCGATCCCCGCCAAGGTCGTCAGCATGACCGACGTCGTCCACCTCACCGCCGAGGGCGTCTCCCTCGTCCTCGACTGTTCTCCGGGAGCGCTCCCAGCCGTCGTCCACTGGGGCGCCGCCCTCGGCGACGTGTCCCCGGACGACCTCGCCGCGCTGGCGGCCGCCGACGTCGCCGTCGTCGCGCCGAACGAGGCCGACGTCCCGGTCCGCCTCGCCGTCCTGCCGGAGCCGCACCGCGGTTGGAACGGCCGTCCCGGCGTCTCCGGGCACCGCGACGGGCGCGACTGGTCGCCGGCGTTCGCGGTGTCCGCACTGGACGTCAGCGACTCCGCCGTCGTCGCACGCGGCACCGACGAGACCGCCGGGCTCGCGGTCGTCCTCGAGGTCGAGCTGACCTCCTCGGGGCTCGTCCGCACCCGCGCCGAGGTGACGAACACCGGCGAGGGCACCTACACGCTCGACGACGTGCACCTCGCCCTGCCGGTCCCGGACCGTGCCCGCGAGGTGCTCGACCTCGCCGGCCGGTGGGGCGGCGAGCGGACCCCGCAGCGGAGCACGTTGCACGTCGGGACGCACGAGCGCGACAACCGTCGCGGACGCACCGGACCGGACGCCGCGACCGTGCTCTCGGTCGGGGAGCCGGGGTTCGGGTTCGGCCACGGCGAGGTCTGGGGCGTGCACACCGGCTGGAGCGGCAACCACCGGCACCTCGCCGAGCGGCTGTCGACCGGCCGGCAGGTCGTCGGCGGCGGGGAACTGCTGCTGCCCGGCGAGGTCCGGCTCCGGACGGGGGAGTCGTACCGGACGCCGTGGGTGTGGTTCGCGTACGGCGACGGCCTCGACGACCAGGCGCGACGCTTCCACCGCTGGCTCCGCCGACGCCCGCAGCACCCGTCGACCCCGCGGCCGATGACGATCAACGTCTGGGAGGCCGTCTACTTCGACCACGACCTCGACCGGCTCACGGACCTCGCCGAGCGCGCCGCGGCACTCGGTGTCGAGCGGTACGTCCTCGACGACGGCTGGTTCCGACACCGCCGTGACGACCACGCCGGGCTCGGCGACTGGTACGTGGACGAGGACGTCTGGCCGGACGGACTCGGTCCGATCGTCGACCGCGTCCGCGGCCTCGGCATGCAGTTCGGGCTCTGGTTCGAACCGGAGATGGTGAACGAGGACAGCGACCTCGCACGGGCGCACCCCGAGTGGATCATGCAGGCCGACGGCCGGCTGCCCGTGCGCTCCCGTGACCAGCAGGTGCTCGACCTCGCGATCCCCGAGGCGTTCGCGTACGTCCTCGAGCGGATGACCGCGATCATCGGCGAGTACGGCGTCGACTACGTCAAGTGGGACCACAACCGGGACCTGGTCGAGGCGGGCTTCCCCGGCGGAGGAGCGGCCGTGCACGAGCAGACCCTCGCCACCTACCGGTTGATGGCCACGCTCAAGGAGCGTTTCCCGGCGCTCGAGATCGAGTCGTGCTCGTCCGGCGGCGCCCGCGTCGACCTCGGGGTGATCGAGCACACCGACCGCGTGTGGGTGTCCGACTGCATCGACCCGTCGGAGCGGCAGCGGATGCACCGGTGGACGCAGCAGCTCCTCCCGCCGGAGCTCCTCGGCGCGCACATCGCGAGCGGGACGAACCACACGACCGGCCGGTACCACGACCTCGCCTTCCGGGCCGGGACCGCGCTCGTCGGGCACCTCGGCATCGAGTGGGACCTCGCCCGCGCGACCGACGACGAGCTCCGTGACCTCGCCGCGTGGACCGCGCTGTACAAGGAGCTCCGGCCGCTTCTGCACGGCGGCGACCTGGTCCGCATCGACGAGGTCGAGCCGACCCGGCTCGTGTACGGGACCGTCGCACCCGACCGGCGGAGCGCGGCGTTCTTCCTGGCGAGCACAGGATGGGCGGACGTGTCGAACACCGGTCGGCTCCGGTTCCGCGACCTCGACCCGGACACGCGCTACCGGGTCGATCCGGTCGTCGTCGGCGAGCTGCACGGGCTGACGGCACCGGCGTGGTGGTCGGGCGATCGCGAGTTCTCCGGTCGGGTGCTCACGACGGTCGGGGTCCAGCCGCCGCACCTGCCGGCCGACGCCGTCGTGCCGTTCCGCGTCACGGCGGTCTGACGCGTCGGCGGCGCGCGGCGGGCGGGGCGTGCCGGCACCCGGCGTCGAGGTGGTCGGACGTGGCCGATCGTCCAGCGTCACGTCGGTCCGCGGCGCGGCCGGTGCTCGGTAGGCTCCTTGTCATGCCGCGCACCGGTCACGACACCCCTGTCGGCCGAACGACCCCTGCCGGTCGCGCCGCACCGACGGGCGGGGCGGCGCACCGCGGTCACGCCACCCCGGTCTGGGCGTTCCGCATCGCCGTCGTCACCGCGCTCGTCGGCGTCGCGGGCGGGATCGCAGGCATCACGGTGTGGCTCGCGCTCCAGCTGATCCAGTTCGTCGCGTTCGGGTTCCCGTACGGCGGTCACCTCGAGGCGGCGGACGCCGACTCCGGGTGGCGCCGCTTCCTCGCGGTCACCGCTGCCGGCGTGCTGACCGCGGTGGCGTGGTGGGGGCTCCGACGCTGGGCGAAGCCCACGGTGGCGGTGACGGCCGCGGTCGCCGGCAAGCGGATGCCCGCGCTCTCGACCGTGGCGAACGCGGGCGTGCAGATCCTCGCGGTCGGCCTCGGCGGGTCGATCGGGAAGGAGGTCGCGCCGCGGGAGCTCGGTGCCTGGCTCACCCAGCTCGTGACCGTCCGGGCGGGTCTCACGGCCCGCGAGACGCGGATCCTCGTCGCGTGCGGTGCCGCGGCCGGTCTCGCCGCCGTGTACGACGTGCCGCTCGGCGGAGCTCTCTTCGCGGTCGAGGTGCTCCTCGGCGAGCTCACCTTCGCGACCGCGTTGCCGGCGTTCGCCACGAGTGCGATCGCCGCCTTCACCGCGCGGCTCGTGATCCCCGACGAGGTGCTCTACCACGTGCCCGCGATGCCGATGTCGGAGTCGCTCCTCGTCTGGTCGGTGATCGTCGGGCCGGTGCTGGGCTTCGCCGGGGTCGGCTTCGTCAAGCTGACGAACCGGCTGCAGGGCACCGCTCCGAAGGGGTGGCTCCTGCTCGTCGTGCTCCCCGTGGCGTTCGCGCTCGTCGGGCTGATCGCGGTGCCGTTCCCGGAGGTCCTCGGCAACGGCCGGGCACTGGGCGTCGTGGCGATGAACGCCTCGCTCGACGACGCGTCGGTGGTCGGACTCGTGCCGGTCCTGCTCCTGCTCGTCCTCGGCATCGCGAAGACCGCCACCACGGCGGTCACGATCGGGGCCGGCGCGGTCGGGGGCACCCTCACGCCGTCGATCGCCATCGGGTCGTCGATCGGTGGTGGCCTGGGCGGACTGTGGCTGCTGCTCTGGCCGGTCGACTCGACGTCGCTCGCGGCGTTCGCGTTCGTCGGGGCGGCGGCGTTCCTCGCGACGACGATGCGGGCGCCCTTCACGGCACTCGTGCTCGTCGTGGAGTTCACCCAGCAGGGCACCGACATCCTCGTGCCGTCCCTGCTCGCGGTCGCCGGTTCCGTCGCGGTCTCCTACGTGCTCGCCCGGCGTCGCAGCGCGCAGATGGCCTGACGCAGCCCGTCACCGCCGTCGTGCCGGTGCTCCCGCCTCCACCCGTGGCCCGGACACCGCCGTCCCGACCGCCTACCATCGGCCGCACGCGGGGCGCACGGCTCCGCCCGAGTGGAGGAGCCGGTCATGGCGGGGTTCGACGACATCACCAAGAAGGCGCAGCAGTTCCTGCAGGACGGCAAGGTGCAGGACGCCCTGAAGAGCGAGAAGGCCGAGGGCGTCAGCGACAAGATCCTCGACGGTGTCGCCGACGCGGTGAAGAAGGCCACCGGCGGGAAGTTCGACGACAAGATCGACAGCGCGCGCGACACGGCCGACAAGCACGTCGGCAACGAGTAGCAGCGGGTCCACGGCGGTCCGACTGGACGTCGATGGGAACAACGACCACGATTGACGGGTTGTCCGAACCGGCGACACCAGGAGGACCGACCGTGACCATCGTGGGACCGAGCACACCGCTCACCGAGGACAAGGTGCTCCGCATCCGGGCGGACTTCCCGATCCTGCAGCAGGAGGTGAACGGCCAGCCGCTCGCCTACCTCGACTCCGGGGCGACCGCGCAGCGCCCGGTGCAGGTCCTCGACGCCGAGCGCGTCTTCCTCGAGCGGGACAACGCTGCGGTCCACCGGGGTGCGCACACGCTCGCGGCGCTGAGCACCGACGCCTACGGGGACGCCCGCGCCACGGTCGCGCGCTTCGTGGGTGCCGCTGCGCCGCGCGAGGTCGTCTGGACGGCGAACGCCACCGACGCCCTCAACCTGGTGGCGTACGGCTTCGCGAACGCCAGCCACGGCCGTGGCGGGGCCGCTGCCGAACGCTTCCGACTCGTCCCCGGTGACGAGGTCCTGGTCACCGAGGCCGAGCACCACGCGAACCTCGTCCCCTGGCAGGAACTCGCCGCGACCACCGGCGCGACGCTGCGCTGGATCCCCGTCGCCGACGACGGCACCTGGTCCGCCGCGGACGCCGCGGAGCGCATCGGCGACCGCACGAAGGTCGTCGCCTTCGCCCACGTGTCGAACGTCACCGGGATGGTGGCCCCGGTCGCCGAGGTCGTTGCGCTCGCCCACGCGAAGGGTGCGCTCGTCGTCCTCGACGCCTGCCAGTCGGCACCGCACCGGGCACTCGACCTCGGGCGGCTCGGCGTCGACTTCGCCGCGTTCTCCGGGCACAAGATGCTCGGGCCGAACGGCATCGGCGTGCTCTGGGGCCGCGCAGAGCTCCTCGACGCGCTGCCGCCGTTCCGCACCGGCGGCTCGATGATCACCACCGTGACCATGGAGTCCAGCGAGTACATGCCCGCCCCCGAGCGGTTCGAGGCGGGCACGCAGCCGGTCTCGCAGGCGGTCGCGCTGGCCGAGGCCGTGCGGTACCTCGAACGGATCGGCCCGGACCAGGTCCGCGCGCACGAGGAGCACCTCGCGCAGCGCATGCTCGACGGCCTCGCAGCCGTCCCGGGGATCCGCGTCGTCGGGCCGCCGCCCGGGGTGCCCCGCTCGGGACTCGTGTCGTTCGACGTCGACGGCGTGCACGCGCACGACGTCGCCCAGTACCTCGACGCGCAGGGCATCGCCGTCCGGAGCGGGCACCACTGTGCCCAGCCGCTGCACCGCCGCCTCGGGCTCGTCGCGACGACCCGGGCGAGCACGTACGTGTACACGACCGAGTCGGACGTCGACCGCTTCGTGCGGGCGGTCAGCGAGATCCGCGGGTACTTCGGAGCCGACGGGACGGACGCCCGGTGAACGCGCTCGATTCGCTGTACCAGCAGGTCATCCTCGACCACGCCAAGGCGCGCCACGGGGACGGCCCGCTCGAGCACGCGGACGCGGAGCACTTCGAGCGCAACCCGACCTGCGGGGACGAGATCACCGTGCGCGTCCGGCTCGACCCGGGTACCGACCGCATCGCCGAGCTCGCGTGGCAGGGCGACGGCTGCTCGATCTCGATGGCGTCCGCGTCGGTCCTGACCGACATGGCCCCCGGGCGGACCGTTCCCGACTTCCTCGCACTCACGGAGACCTTCCGCGAGATGATGCGTTCCCGTGGCGCCGGGGAACCCGACGAGGACGTCCTCGAGGACCTCGTGGCGTTCCACGGTGTCTCGAAGTTCGTGATGCGGGTCAAGTGCGGCATGCTCGCGTGGGTCGCCGCCGAGGCAGCGGCCCGCGAAGCGTCCGACGCGACCTGACGCGTCGTCGCGCTCAGCGCCCCCGCCGCGAGGCGGACCAGGTCTCGCGCGGAAGCTCCCCGAACTCCGCCCGGTAGCTGCTCGCGAAGCGGCCGAGGTGGCCGAACCCGACTGCGCGTGCCACGTCCCCGACGCTGTCCGCCTCGCCTGACTCGAGCTGCTCGCGGGCCAGCAGCAGGCGGATGCGGCGGAGGTACGTCGTCGGCGTGATGCCGTGGTGCCGCCGGAACGCCTCCTGCAGGCCGCGGATGCTCAGTCCGGCGGCGTCGGCGACGTCCTCGACCGAGATCTGCTCGGAGGCGTGGTCGAGCAGGAACCCCTCGGCACGGGCGAAGCGGGCGGCGGCGGCGGTCGGCGGCGGCCCCTGCTCACCGATCGGCCAGTGCGGGATCGCGGTGAGGAGCCCGCCGGCGGCGAAGCGCGTCAGTTCCCGCTCACGGGCCTCCGGGACGACGGACGGGCCGCGGAGCACCTCGGCGGCCACCGTACGGACCATGAGCCACCACGCGGCGAGCGCCGGTCCCTCCGGGATGTGGTGGGGCTGGAAGCGCAGGGGCCCTGGTCGCCAGGCGCCCCGCTCGGCGGCGACCTCCTCGACGGTCCGGCGGTCGATGCGGATGAGGTCGAGTTCGTACCCGGTCCACCGGACGTGCTGCGGGTCGTGGCGGAACAGCGACGGCCGGCCGGTCGGCACGTCGTGGTCGTCGTCGACGGCGCCGCTGCCGGACTTCAGCCAGAACAGGACCATCGCGGAGTCGGCCACCACCTCGCCGTGCACGTCGCCCGAGGACGCGGAGGACCACAGGGAGAGCAGGTCGGTCCCGCGCCGACGCACGTCGAACGAGAACTCGCCGGCGCCGGGATCGACGTCGACGCGACGCAGGTCGGGGAGCGTCCGGAGCTGCTCCGACGCCTGGGCCGGGTCCCGGGTCGTCGCGGACCACCGGGTGCGCTGCATGGTCTGGGGCACCCCTGCATCCTGCCGTGGCGAGCGCGCTCGCGCTCAGCAACCGTTCGGCGGGCGGACAGCGCACCGGTGCTCGCAGGTCGGCGCGCGGATCCGCTGGACGCACCGGACGCGACCGGTGGGGCGGGCAGCACCCGCGCCTCCCGGCCGGTCGTTCCACGGGCAGTACCCGTCCCTCCCCGCCGGGCGTGTCACACGACGCAACGTCCGTGGCGGACGCGCCCGCCGTTCCGTAGCGTCGCCACCGTGACGACCGACAGCGCAGCCCGGCAGATCCGCTTCAACGCGTTCGACATGAACTGCGTCGCGCACCAGTCCTCCGGGCTGTGGCGCCACCCCCGTGACCGCTCGCGGCACTACAACGACCTGTCGTACTGGACGGACCTGGCGAAGATCCTCGAGGGTGGCGCGTTCGACGGCATCTTCATCGCGGACGTCCTCGGGACCTACGACGTCTACGGCGGCTCGAACGAGTCGGCGCTCCGCACCGGGTCGCAGGTCCCGGTGAACGACCCGGTCCTGCTCGTCTCCGCGATGGCCGCCGTCACCGAGCACCTCGGGTTCGGCATCACCGCCGGCACCGCCTACGAGCACCCGTACCCGTTCGCCCGACGCATGTCGACGCTCGACCACCTCACGAAGGGCCGCATCGGCTGGAACGTCGTGACCGGGTACCTGCCGAGCGCCGCACGGAACATGGGCCAGACGGACCAGCTGTCCCACGACGACCGCTACGACGTCGCCGACGAGTACCTCGAGGTCCTCTACAAGCTGTGGGAGGGCTCGTGGGAGGACGACGCGGTCGTCGAGGACCGCGAGACCGGCGTCTTCACCGACCCGGCCAAGGTGCACCCGATCGAGCACCACGGGAAGCACTTCGACGTCCCGGGCATCCACCTCTCCGAGCCGTCCGTGCAGCGCACGCCCGTCATCTACCAGGCAGGGGCGTCGCCGCGGGGCGTCCGCTTCGCGGCCGAGAACGCCGAGGCCGTGTTCGTCGGGGCACCGACGCTGCCGCAGTTGGCCGCGACGGTCACGAAGATCCGGGACGCCCTGGAGGCAGCTGGTCGCGACCGGTACGCTGCGCGCGTCTACTCGCTGCTCACCGTCATCACCGACGCCACCGACGAGGCGGCGCAGGCGAAGTACGAGGACTACCTGTCGTACGCGTCGGAGGAGGGCGCGCTCGTGCTCAACTCCGGCTGGATGGGCGTCGACCTCGCGCAGTGGGAACTCGACGAGCCGCTCGGCGACGTCGAGTCGAACGCGATCCAGTCGGCGGCGGCGAACATCTCGGCGGCCGAGGGCACGGACGGGTCGAAGTGGACCATCCGCGACCTGGCACGGCACACGGCGATCGGCGGACTGGGACCGGTCGCGGTCGGCTCCGGTGCCACCATCGCGGACACCCTGCAGCGGATCCAGGAGCAGACCGACGTCGACGGGTTCAACCTCGCCTACGCCGTGACGCCGGGCACCTGGGAGGACGTCATCGAGTTCGTCGTGCCCGAGCTCCGAGCGCGTGGCGTCTACCCGTCCGGGTACCAGGACGGGTCGCTGCGGCACAAGCTGCACGGCCGCGGGGACCGGCTGCCCGAGGAGCACCGCGGCGCCGGCTACCGGATCGGCGAGCGGTCGGTCGTAGGCTGACCGGGTGACCGTCCCGTCCTTCGTCCTCCGTGTGGCCTCGGAGGACGAGGACGCTGCCTGCACGGACCTCTGGGTGTCCGCCGTCGCCGTCCGGGACGGCCTGCCCGAGTCCGACGCGGTGCGCCGACGCGCGACCGCGAAGTTCGGTGCGGACCGCGTCGCGCTCGTCGTCGCCGAGGACGTCGACGGCATCGCGGGCTTCGTGCTGGTGACGGCCCCGGGCACCGGTGGTGCCGGCGACCCGGCCGACGCGGCGTACCTGTCGCTGTTGGCCGTGGCACCCCGGGCACAGGGGCGGGGTGTCGGCCGGGAGCTGCTCGCGGCCGCCGTCACCGCGGCAGGCCGATCGGGGCACCCGCGCGTGGTCCTCCACGCACTCGAGGACAACGCCCCCGCCGTCCGGCTCTACCGCGGTGCCGGGTTCCGGCCGTCGGGCGAGCCCTTCGCGCACCCGCTCAGCGGTCGATCGACGCGCGCCTGGGTCGCCGGGTCGTGACGGCGGTCCCGAACTGGACCGCTGCTCGCCACGCACCGACGACGGCGGCCGTCCAGTGCGGCGTCGGCTCGGGGCGCAGGGCGTCGACGCCGCCGCGGCGGAACGGGGACTCGCCCGCCCACGTCGTGACCGCCGTCCGGAGTGCCGCGACGGGCTCGCGCTGCGCGTCCTCGGGAACGGGCCACGGCTCCCACTTCGCGCGGGGTGCGGTGAGGAGGTACGGCTGCGGGGTCGGGTAGCTCACGAGTTCGAGCGTCGAGCCCCACGGGGTCCGGGTGTACACGAAACGGTTGCCCTCGCCGGCCTCGACGCCGCGGAGCGCTCGCGGGTCGGAGTTCCGCACACCGCCCGCACGTTCGACCTTCTCGAGCGCCGCGTCGATGTCGTCCACGTACACCGCGACGTGCTGCCACCCGAGGTCCGACGGGGTCGCGGGGGCGTGCTGGTCCGGCCCGAGGTACTCGAACAGCTCGAGTCCGGGCCCCTCCGGCAGCGCGAGCATCCGGATGGCCCCCTGCGCCATGGTCGAGGGGATCCCGAGGTAGCCGTGCACCTCCGGGGTGCTCCGCGGTTCCTCGGTCCGGCACCGGACGTCGTAGAGGAAGACGGCGTCGAGCGCCGCCGCGAAGAACGCCGTGGCTGCGTCGATGTCCGGCACCGTGACGCCCACGTGGTCGATCCTGAATCCCCTGCCCATTGCTCGAGTCTGACAGCGCGGGGTTTCCACGCCCCGCCGCGTCCGGCTCCGGTGCGGAGAAGGATGCGGTTTGCCGCACACGTTGCAGGCCTGCTCAGGTAAGGGTGTCCTCACCGCAAAACCCCAGGTCAGGGCAGCCTCACCTTGCTGGCGCGACGCGCTGGACGGTGGCATCCTCGTCGCATGTCGACCGCTACCGACCTCGTGCTCCCCGCCACCGATCACGACGCCACCAGTGCCGCGAAGCTCAACTGGCTGCGCGCCGGACTGCTCGGCGCGAACGACGGCATCGTGTCCGTCGCCGCGGTGCTCGTCGGGGTCGCCGGGGCGGGTGCCGGCACCGGTCCGGTCATCGCCGCCGGGACCGCGGCGCTCGTCGGCGGAGCCGTGTCGATGGCCCTCGGCGAGTACGTCTCCGTGAGCGGTGCCCGCGACGCCCAGCGCACCGGTCAGGCTGCACAGCAGGCGCAGCTCGAGGCCGAGTCCGAGGACGCCGACACGATCGCCGCGCACTACCGGGAGCTCGGTGTCGCACCCGAGGTCGCGTCCTCCGTCGCCGCCGAGCTGGTCCGACCCGAGGTCCGGCAGCGACGGGCCGCCGCCGCGCTCCGCGACGCCGAGGACGAGGTCGTCAGCCCGTGGCGTGCGGCCTGGGTGTCCGCGGCGACCTTCACCACGGGGGCGGCGCTGCCCTTCCTCGCGATGCTCCTCGCGCCCGAGGCCGTCCGGGTGGCGGTCACGGTCGTGGCCGTCCTCGTCGCGCTCGCCGTCACCGGGGCGACCGGGGCCACACTCGGCGGGGCTCCGCGGGGTCGAGCGACGATCCGCGTCGTCGTGGGTGGAGCACTGGCACTCGCCGCGACCTACGCGGCAGGAGCGCTGCTGGGGGCGCACGCGGTCTGACGGGCGCCTCGACCCGGCCCGGGGGCCAGCGCCTTCGCCAGGCACCGGAGGCGGCCGCCTCGGTCAGGACCCGGAGGCGGCCGCCTCGGCCGCGAGCGCGGTGTTGCGCGTCGACAGGAGCCGTCGCAGGTAGCCGTCCAGGACGAGGACCTCGGCGAGCCGCCCGAGCGGCCCGAGGGGTGCCGTGACGACGACGTCGTCGACCATCCGCGTGCCGGTGCCCGCGCGCTCGAAGCGGTGCTCGTGCCGGAACCGCGCGAACGGCCCGCGCACCTGTTCGTCGACGAACCGGTGGGGTGCCTCCAGGGCGGTGATGCGGCTCGTGAGCCGCCAGACGGACCCGAGGTGGCGGGCGCGGAACGTGACGGTCTCGCCGAGGCCGATCGCACCGCTCGTCACGCCGCCGACGGCGCGCTCGCCCGTCCCGGCGAGGGAGCGTTCGTGCGCACCGATGTCGAGCGACAGCGCGAACGCACGCTCGGGCGGGCAGTCGAGGTGCGTGTCGAGCCGGAACCGGACCGTCACGTGGCGGGCCGGTCGTCCGGGGCGGCGTGCCAACCCTGCGGGGCGGACCGGTCGTCATCGCGGAGGACCGCGGCGAGCGCCTCGTCGTGCCGCCGGCCGCGGTGGACGCTCCCCGAGCGGCGCAGGCCCTCGAACGACATGCCGACGCGTCGGGCGACCGCGGCGGATGCGCGGTTCGTCGCGATCGCACGCCACTGCACCCGGACGAGTGCGAGACCGTGCGGCGGTTCGGCGAAGGCCCAGTCGACGACGCGGGCGACCGCCTCGGTCGTGAAGCCGTGCCCGCGACCGTCGGGGTGCACGGCGTAACCGACCTCGGCGGAGCCGTCCGCGATGCCGAACAGCTCGACGGTGCCGAGCAGACGCGGGTCTTCCGGGCGACGGATCGCCCAGGCGAGGCGGGTGCCGGACTCCCACCCGGCGCGGCACCGCTCGAGCCATTCCACGAACTCGGCGTGGCCGTACGGGACGGGCACCGGGGTGTACGCGATGACGTCGGGGTCCGTGGCGTACGCGATGACGGCGTCGGCGTCGGAGCGCTCCGGCGGCGAGAGCACCAGGCGGTCCGTCCTGAGCGTCACGGGATCCATGCGGCGAGCCTAGCGAGGGGCCGGCTGCGGTACCGTCGCCGGATGACTGCGTTCCCGGTGATCGACGGCCACAACGACCTGCCCTGGGAGCGGCGCGACGGCCACGGTTCCGGGGTCGACGGGATCGACACCGAGCAGGGGTCGCTGCACACCGACGTACCGAAGCTCCGCGCGGGCGGGGTCGTCGGACAGTTCTGGTCGGTGTTCGTGCCGTGCTCCGAGCCCGACCCCGTCCGGACGACGCTGCAGCAGATCGACCTCGCACTCCGGATCGTCGAGCGCTACCCGGAGGCGTTCGCGCTCGCCCGGACCGCGGCCGAGGTGCGGTCGGCGGTGGACGCCGGCCGGATCGCGTCGCTGCTCGGTGCCGAGGGCGGCCACTCGATCGGCGACGACCTCGCCGTCCTGCGGTCGTTCGCGCGCCTCGGGGTCCGGTACATGACGCTGACGCACAACGACGACACCCCCTGGGCGGACTCGGCGACCGGCTCGCACCCGCACGGCGGACTCACCGACCGCGGGCGCGAGGTCGTGGCGGAGATGGAGCGGCTCGGCATGCTCGTCGACCTCTCGCACACCGCGGCGGCGACGATGCACGACGCGCTCGACGTCGCGACCTGCCCGGTCATCTTCAGCCACTCGTCCACCCGGGCGGTGTGCGACCACCCGCGGAACGTGCCGGACGACGTCCTGGAGCGGCTGCCGGCGAACGGCGGCGTCGTGATGATCACGTTCGTGCCGGCCTTCGTGTCGCGGGCGTACGCCGACTGGGAGGCCGACGGGTCGGTGGGGGAGGCGCCCCTCGTCACCGTGGCGGAGGTCGCGGACCACGTGGAGCACGCCCGGGACGTCGCCGGCGTCGCGCACGTGGGGATCGGAGGCGACTACGACGGGACGCCGGTGCTGCCGCCGGACCTGCGGGACGTGTCGCGGTACCCGGTCCTGGCGGAGGAACTCGTCCGCCGCGGGTGGGGCGAGCAGGACCTCCGGGCGCTGGCCGGAGGGAACGTGCTCCGTGCGCTCGAAGCGACGGACGAGGCGTTCGGACGGACCGTGGGCGTGCGCTGACGAGCAGCGGCGTCGGCCCGTCGGATGCCTTAGCCCGCGGCGGCGACACGTCTCCGCGGCGGCGACACGTCTCCGCGGCGGCGACACGTCTCCGCGGCGGCGACACGTCTCCGCGGCGGCGACACGTCTCCGCGGCGGCGACACGTCTCCGCGGCCGGGGTCCGCGGGCCGCGGCCGGCGGCGCCTCGCGACCAGCGTCACGGAACGGCGGAGGTCCGGGGCCCCTCGGTAGGCTCGTCCTGCACGCGCGCAGGAGCGCCACGCACGCCCGACCGCCATCGACGGCGGCGCGGCCCGACCCGGAGGAAGAGCCCAGATGAGCGGCACCATCCACGACAACATCTCGCAGGCGTTCGGGAACACCCCGCTCGTCCGGCTCAACCGGCTGCCGCGCGAGGGCAGCGCCGAGATCCTCGCGAAGCTCGAGTTCTACAACCCCGGCGCGAGCGTCAAGGACCGACTCGGTGTCGCGATCATCGACGCAGCCGAGGAGTCCGGCGAGCTGCAGGCGGGCGGCACGATCGTCGAGGGGTCGTCGGGCAACACCGGCATCGCGCTCGCCCTCGTCGGCGCAGCCCGTGGGTACCGGGTCGTCATCACGATGCCCGAGACGATGAGCGTCGAGCGTCGGGCACTCATCCGCGCGTACGGCGCCGAGGTCGTCCTGACCCCGGGCCCCGAGGGCATGAAGGGTGCCGTCGCCCGCGCCGAGCAGATCGTCGAGGAGACGCCGGGAGCGATCCTGGCGCACCAGTTCGAGACGCCCGCCAACGCCGCGATCCACCGGAGGACCACCGCGGAGGAGATCCTCCGCGACACCGAGGGCCACGTGGACGTGTTCATCGCGGGCGTCGGTACCGGCGGGACGATCACGGGCGTCGGCCAGGTCCTGAAGGAACGGGTGCCGGGCGTCCAGGTGATCGCCGTCGAGCCGAAGGACTCGCCGCTCCTCACCGAGGGCAAGGCCGGCCCGCACAAGATCCAGGGCATCGGCGCGAACTTCGTGCCCGAGGTCCTCGACCGCAGCGTCATCGACGAGGTCTTCGACGTCGAGCTCGACGACGCCCTGCGCGTGGCGCGCGACCTCGGGACGCAGGAGGGCATCCTCTCCGGCATCTCGTCCGGCGCGATCATCCACGCCGCGATCGAGGTCGGCGCGCGCCCCGAGAACGCCGGCAAGCGCATCGTCGCGATCGTCTGCGACACCGGTGAGCGCTACCTGTCGACGGTGCTCTTCGAGGGGCTCACTGCGTGACGTCAGTCCGACGGCGCGGCGTGTTGCGGACCGTCCGGGAGGACCTGGCCGCAGCACGCCGCGGTGACCCCGCGGCGCGTGGAGACCTCGAGAACGCGGTGGTCTACTCCGGTCTGCACGCGATCTGGACCTACCGGCTGACGCACCGGCTGTGGCTCGCCCGCGGGTTGCCGGGGTCGCGGTTCGCCGCTCGGGTCGTGGCGCAGGTCGCCCGGTCCGTCACCGGCATCGAGATCCACCCGGGTGCGCGCATCGGTCGCCGGTTCTTCATCGACCACGGCATGGGGGTCGTCATCGGGGAGACCGCCGTGGTCGGCGACGACGTGGTGGTGTTCCACGGCGTCACGCTCGGTGGGCGCGGCGGCGAACACGGTCCCGGCGCTCGGCGGCACCCGCGGGTGGGGGACCGCGTGGTGCTCGGTGCGGGCTCGTCCCTGATCGGTGCGATCACGATCGGCGCCGACTCCGTCGTCGGTGCGAACACGGTCGTCACGAAGGACGTGCCGCCGGGATCGGTGGTCACCGGCGTGGCCGGGACGGCCAGACCACGCTCCGGGCACGAGGGCGTGCCCCCGCTCTGACGTCCTGCCGGATCCCGGCCACCCCGGTCGTCGTCCCGGACGGGAGGCACGGCGCGCTCCGTGCGCGCCGGCCCCGTCCGGTGGGTGGTGGGGTCAGCTCTTCTCGCAGGCGATGCCGTCGGCGTCGCGGTCGAGCTTCTTGTTGGCCGCGTAGAGCTTGTCGTCCTTCTTGACGGTGCCCTTGAGCGCGCGGTACGTCACCTTGCCGGCCGAGGTCACCTTGTTCTTCGTGACGGACTTCTTCGCGATCCCGCCGGAGTACACGCGGTGGACGGCGTCGCAGTTCTTGTAGACGGTCGGGGCGGCCTGCGCGGCCGTGGCGCCGCCGACGACGGCGGTGGCGGCGAGGACGACGCTCGCGGCCGCCATGCTGAGGGTTCGGGTCATCTGCATCCGCTCAGGATAGGCCCAGCACGAGGATCACTCACACCCCCGATCGGGGTTCAGTGTCGGGCATGCTGGGGGCATGGACGGAGCAACGCTGCACGAGGTCGCCGCGCGGACCGCGATGGCGCTCCCCGCCGCCGAGGAGACGCAGCCGTTCGGCGAGGGTGCCGTCGTCTACAAGGTGGTCGGGAAGATGTTCGTCATGACGTCCGAGCTGCGGGGCGTCCCGATCGTCAACCTGAAGTGCGCCCCGCCGCACGGAGCCGCACTCGTCCGTGACCTCGCCGAGGTGACGCCGGGCTGGCACATGGACAAGCGGCACTGGATCACCCTCGCGCCGGGGGACGGCATCGACGAGACCCTTGTCGAGGACCTCGTCGCGAACGCCTACGACCTCGTGGTCGCCGGGCTGCCGCGCGCGAAGCGGCCGATCGACCCGGTCCGTCGCACGCTCGCGGACTGACGCGCACGGGATGCGCGGGATCGTGACCTCGAGGACGAGGGTGTCACCGACGTGCCAGCGCTCGCCGGTGACGTCGAGGCCGCTCGTGCGCAGGTCCTCGCCGAAGCGTCCGGGTGGGACGTCGCGACCGAGCGCGTCGGCGAAGGACGCGGCGTCCTCGTCCGCGGAGGCGGAGACCGCCTGGTCCTCGCCGCCGTGGTGCTTGCGATCGGCCTGCACGTCCGCGTACAGGCCGCGGGGGCGGACCGGACCGGACCCTCGACGGGACGGTCGTCGATGGCGGTGACCCCGATCGTGCCGGAGTCGGGCAGGAGCCGATCGACGCTGCAGACGGCGGTCACCAGCGGCACCGCACCAGCATGCCGCACCGCACCTCACCGGCAGGAGTCGGGCACCGCGCGTGACGAAGTGTCGTGACGGTCCGTCCCATCCGTGGAGGCCGTCACCACGGCCCGAGGAGGAACGACCATGACCGACACCCGGAACCCGCCCACCGCCCCGCAGCACCGCACCCCGCGGACGCACCTGCTCGCCCAGGCACGGGTCCGTTCGCTCACCGCACGCCCGGTCGGTCCGTTCCGGGTGACCTCGGCGCACGCGTTCCGTGCAGGTGACCGGTGAGCGGTGCGGTCGCACGTGTTCAGGAAGACCCCACCCGACCCCGGTAGAAGGATCCCGTGCCCCACCAGCTCCTCACCGACCTCGACGACGCCGTCCTCGCGGGCCGGTCGTCCGACGGTGACGTCCGGGCGTTCGAGGTCCTCATCCGCCGCTACACGCCCCTGCTCCGTGCCTACGCACGCCGCACGCTCGGGTCGACCGACGAGCTCGACGACGTCGTGCAGGAGACGTTCATCACCGCCTGGGACCGGCTCGACCGCCTCGAGGACCAGACCAAGGTCAAGTCCTGGCTCATGCGGATCCTCAGCCGGAAGTGCATCGACCGCATCCGCGCCCGGCGGTTCCACGACGACGTCACCGAGATCGAGGTCGAGGCGCCGTCCGACGACGCTCCCGAGCGGGTCGCCGAAGCACGCTCCCGCGAGGAAGCCGTCGAGACCGCGCTCGCCGAGCTGCCCGAGGCCCAGCGGAGGTGCTGGCTCATGAAGGAAGTGCTCGAGTACTCCTACGACCAGATCGCCGAGGAGCTCGACCTGCCCGTGTCGACCGTCCGCGGGTTGTTGTCCCGGGCCCGGAAGAACATGATCCGTCTCATGGAGGGATGGCGATGACCGACCCCGAGCACGTCCGGCTCGAGTCCCTCGAACCCGACGACCTCGACGGCCACTCGATCGACGAGCTGGCCGACTACCTCGACGCGGGCATGCAGCCCGCCGACCCGACCATCGACGACTCCCCGGCGTGCCAGAACGCGCTCGCTGCGCTGGTCCGACTCCGGCAGACGTCCCTCGGGTCGCTCGAGGCCGCGGCCGCCGAGGAGGCCCCGGCCGACGAGTCGTGGGTGAGCGGGGTGCTCGCGAACATCTCGCTCGAGGCCCGGGCCGGTCGCGACGTCCCGCTCCGTCCCGCAGCACCGACCGAGCGTCCGGTGATGACCGAGGGCGCCATCCGCTCCCTCGTGCGCAGCGCCGGTGACGGCGTCGACGATGCGCTCATCGCACGCTGCACGCTCGAGGGCGACGTGACCGAGCTCGGCGCACCGGTCCGGGTCGTCGTCGAGATCGCGGTGCGGTCCGGCGCGACCATCCGCACGGTCGCGTCCGAGGTGCGCGAGACCGTCGCTCGGGTCCTCGCCGACCAGACCGACCTCGTGGTCGACTCGGTCGACGTCGTCGTCCGTGACCTGCTGCCTCGCACACAGGACGCCGACGACCCCGCCGCCGACCCCGAGGAGGACGCATGAGCCCCGCCGACGACACCCTGGCCGCCGTCGAGGCCGCCGTGCTCGAGGTCCCCGGGGTCGCCGACCTCTACCGCGCTCGGCCCACCCTCGGCAGCGCCGTGTCCGCGGTGAAGAGCATCGCGGCCAGGACCGCCCCGAGCCGGGTCGTGCTCGACGGCGACGTGCTCCGGATCGTCATCGGCACCGACCTGTCCCGACCGGCGCCCGAGACCGCGCACGAGGCCCACGTCGCCGCGCTCGCGGTCGCCACCGCGCACGGCCTGGCCCTCAGCCGGGTCGACGTCCGCGTGGCCCGGATCGGCTGACACGGTCCGGATCGCCGCGCCGGACGTCGAGCGGGTCGGGCGAACTGGCTCAGCGCCGGTCCGCGACCTCCAGCACGACGACGATCACCGCCACGAGGACCGCGGTCACGACGGCCGACACCTCGGGGACGAGGACCGACGCCGCGATCCCGAGCGCCAGCACCACCACGAGGACGTTCCTGCCGACGGACAGCGACGGCCGGAGTGCGAGTCCCCAGATCGCCAGCACGAACAGCGCAACCGGGACGGTGATCGTCGCCGCGACGGCGCGGTGTGACAAGTCCGCGTGGCCGGCGTCGGCGCTCACGGCCACCTCGATCCCGGCCGGCAGCGCTCCGGCGGCGGCGAACACGACGGAGTGGCCGTACCCGAACACGAGCGCCGTCCGGAGCGACCGGATGTGCGCGTGCTGCTCGCGGGAGAAGTAGATCCACCACATGCCGACGACGATCACGAGGCCGGCGGCGGCGAGGACGAGCAGGGGCCCGAGGTGGTCGGTGTGGGCGATGCCGTCGATGACCGCGTTCGCGGAGGCGACGAGGCCCTCGCCGAGCACGATGAGCGTGAAGAGCGAGTACCGCTCCGCGATGTGCCGCGTGTGCCACGGCGTCGTGCGCGTCCCCTGCTCGGCGAACGGCGGCACGAGCACCTCGAGCAGGACCAGCACCGGGACCACCCACGGACGCGCGGTCTCGGGCACGGCCAGGGTGAGCACCCAGAGCACCTGGACGACGACGATCCCGACGGCGTACCGGAGCGCGGTCCGGCGGTACCCGGGCGCGGACACCGCGGCGCGGAGCCACTGGGCGACGAGCGCGAGTCGCATGACGACGTACCCGACGACGACGATCGAGGAGTCGCCGTCCACCATGAGCGTGTGCACCCCGGCGGCGAGGACGAGCACGCCGGCCATCTGCACGACCGTCGTGACGCGGTAGAGCCAGTCGTCGGTGTCGAACGACGTGGCGAACCAGGTGAAGTTGATCCACGCCCACCAGATCGCGAAGAACACGAACGCGTAGGCGACGATCGCGGAGGTGACGTTTCCCTCGGCCTCGATCTCGTGCAGGTTCGTCGCTGCGAACCCGACCGCGACGACGAAGACGAGGTCGAACAGCAGCTCGAGCGGGCTCGCCGCGCGGTGCGCCTCTGTGGGGTCACGGGGCGCCATGCGGCGCAGTCCGATGGTGGTCACGGGGACATGCCTACCGCACCCGGGCCGCGGTGAAGACGGCCTGGAGGCCCGTGGCGGGTCCGCCACGGGCCTCCAGGCCGTCACATCCGCAGGATCAGTAGAAGTTCGACGCCTGCGAGTGCCCCCACGCGGCGCACGGCGTGCCGTAGGCGTCCGCGATGTACTGCAGGCCCCACTTGATCTGCGTGGTGGCGTTGGTCTGCCAGTCCGAGCCCATCGTCGCCATCTTCGACCCGGGGAGCGCCTGCGGGATGCCGGTCGCGCCGCCGTTGCTGTTCACGGCGCGGTAGTCCCACCCGGACTCCTTCGTCCAGAGGTTGTCGAGGCACTGGAACTGGTCCGAGCCCCAGCCGTACCGGGAGGACGCGAGCGAGCTGGCGGTCGCCTTCGCACCCGCGACGGTGTTGCCCGCAGCGAGCTGCCGCGCCCGCTCGGCGGCTTCGGCTGCGGCCTTCGCTGCTGCCGCCTTCGCGGCTGCGGCCTCCTCGGCCGCGGCACGCTGCGCGTCGACGTCGGACTTGTCCTGTGCGGCGCTCGCCTCCGCCACCTGCTGGGTGGCGGCGACGGTGGACGCGATCCGGTTGGTCAGCGCCGCGCCGGAGAGCTTCCGGTAGTCGTCCAGTGCGTCGACGCGCCGCTCGAGCGTCGCCGTGTCGGTCTTGTGGTTCGCGTCGGCGAGCACGACCTGGGCGCTGGAGATCGTCGCCTGCGCCTGGGCACGGTCCAGCGCGGTTCCGTCGAGCGCGGGAGCGGGCGTCGCGCTCGCGGTCGGGACACCCAGGGCCTCGCCGAGTGCGGGCTGTGTCCCGACCAGCACACCGCTGCCGGCGACCGCGAGCACGGCGGCGCCCGCGGCGATGACGGTCGTCCGGTTGCGGAGTGCACGTCGGACACGGCGGGAGGGGGAGTCGAGGGCCTCGCGTCGGGTGGAGGCGGTGGTCGTGGGGAGTTCGGTGGTGCGTCGCTTCATCGGTTCCGGTGGTCGGCCGACTCGGGCGCGGACCGTTCCCGGCACGCCGGGGTGGGGGAGGCGTGGGAGTCGGGGACGGAGGAACCGTCGGAGGTCCGCGAGTCGGGTGAGGCCCGGACGGTGGTGTGGGGCCCGTCCGCCCGCCCTCCGGTGACCGTGGGGAGGTCACGCCGTGGCGGAGCCGACACGATGACGCGTCACGCTGGGCAGCGCGTCCAGGAACACTGGCAGAACCGTCCGTCCACCCGTTGGTAACGGTTCGGTAACGGACCGATCCGCCGTCAGGAGGTGGGAGATTCCTGGGTGCGCTCACCCTGTGCGATGCGTTCGAGGACGTCGAGCGCGTTCGCGATCGCGTCGACGTCCGCGGCGGGGAGGTCGTGGATGAGCTCGGCGACGATCCCCGTGCGCTGGGAGCGGGCTTCCTCGACCGCCGCGACACCTGCCGGGGTGGCGCTCACCATGAACGCCCGGCCGTCCCGCGGATCGGCTTCGCGCTCGATGAACCCGCGCTGCTCGAGCTCGGTCAGGATCCGCGTCATGGTGGGCTTCGTGACCACCTCGAGGCGGGACAGGTCGCCCGGTCGCAAGGGTCCCTCGCGCTCGATCGTCGCGAGCGCGGACACGATGCCGTACCCGAGCGATGCGGAGTCGGTGCGGGCGCGTCGGTTGATGCGTCCGACCGCTGCCGCGAGTCGGGCCGCGATGGCGGTCCGGTCGGGCTCGCGAGCGCTCATGGGTGGCCTCCGGGTTCGGCTCTCAGGGGGTCGTCCAGATGCTACCGGGCAGGCTGGGAGCGACCGGTGCGGGCGTTCCTGTCCGGGTGCACAGGATCCTCAGCGCTTCTCGCCCGGGAGGAGGTGGATCGCCTCGGTCGCGAGCTCTGCCGCGACGTTGTCACCCGCCTCGGTCGCCGCCCGGAGCCGCTTGAACTCCTCGGTCATCCGGTCCCAGTCGACGAGTTCGTCGAGGTTCGGCAGACGGAGGCGGAACCCGAGTCCGTCCGTGGTGTCGCGGCACACGCGCTGCAGGTCGGCGTTGCCGCACTCGGCGACGTACCGGCCGAACACGTCGAGCGCGTCGTGGTTCACCGCGGCGACGTCGTGGGCCTCGAACTCGGCGATCGTCTTGTCGAGCGCGGCGAGGATCGTCTTCCGCGAAGCGGCTCCGAGGCGGGGGACCGCGAGCCGCACCACACCGCCGAACAGCACGCCGAGGGTCTGCAGGGCCTCGACCACCTCGTCCGGCTTGGGTGTGGTGACCCGCGTGTACCGGTTCGGCGCCATCTCGATGAGTCCGGCGCGCGCGAGCTGGCTGAGGGCTTCGCGGATGGGTGTGCGGGAGACGCCGAGCCAGGCGATGAGCTCGTCGTCGTTGAGCCGCTCACCCGGTTCCAGCGTGCCGTCCATGATCGCGTCGTGGATCTTCGCGCGGACGGTGTCACGGAGCAGCTGGTGCTCGGTCGGTGCACTGGTGGGGACCGGCATCGGGGGACCCTCCTCGAGGTCTGCTCGTCGTGCGACCGACACTCCGGGTACGGCCGTACGGATCACCGTACCTGATATACGGTCAGCGGTCGCCGGACGAACGGAGTACCGGTCCCGCGTCGGCGAGCAGGCGCAGGGTGACCGGGTCCTCCGCACCGCCGTACCAGCGGTCGAGCGCGGCGCGGAACGGTCCGGCGTCCGCCGCTGCCCGGGCGAAGAGCGTCAGCGACGACCGGGCCTTGACGGCGTCGATGCCGCCCAGCAGCGCCTCGGCCGACGGTGCCGGAGCCTCCGTCAGCGCCGCCACGGCCTCGAGCAGCCTCGGGCCGAGCACCGGGTCCGCCAGGTACCGCGTCGCCTGCTCGACACCCGTGACGCCGAAGTGCTGTGCGGTCGGGCTGCGACCGAGCCCGGCGAGCTGCGGGAACACGAACCACATCCAGTGCGAGCGCTTGCGGCCGGCGCGGAGCTCGGCGAGCGCGGTCTCGTGCACGCCCTCCTGCGCGGTCACGAACCGGACGAGGTCGTGGTCGTGGTCGGTCACCGCAGAACGTCCCCCCAGGCGTACCGGACCGTCGTCGCGTCCACGACGAGCGCCGAGTCAGGAGCGCGGTCGAACAGTCCCGGGATCCCCACGGCCGCGGGCAGGTCACCGGACAGCTCCTCGACCTGCGCCGACCGGATCGTGAGCGGCGGGTGCTGCCGCTGCCAGAAGACCGTCTGCGCGAGGTGCCGCGCGTGGATGCCCGCACGTGTCGTGAGCTCGACGGCGAGCGGCGCCGTCGTGACCGGACCGGCCACGACGCGGACCGCGGCGGCGTGCCGGGGGCGGGGCGTGCCTCCCGGCCGGTCCGGCGGTGTGAGCCGCGACGCCCGAGCCGCGCGGAACGGGTGGAGCGCCCGGTTCGTGTGCCGGACCGACCGGTGCGCGACGGTGTCGCCGCGACGTCGTGAGCCGGCGTGCGCGAACGTGTACGGGACGCCGAGGAGCGCGTGCGCCGCGACGATCGCGGGCACGTTGGCCGTGTCGACGGTCCGGTAGGCGACGCCGTGCCGCCCGTGGACGTCGATCGTCAGGACCTCGATCGTGACCTCCGTCATGGAACCGAGCCGCCCCGACGGCGGGAACGGCGGGACCCGCGTCTCGCGGAACACGTAGGCGGAGAGCCCGACCCAGGCGCTGCCGTCCACGACGTCCGGCCGGACCCCGCGGGGGAGCATGCGCGCGAGGACCTGCGGTTCGTGCCGCCAGTGCGCGAACACGACGTCCTCCCACGCGTGCACGGTCACCGGCCGGTGCAGCAGCGGGACCGCCGCGCGCTCCTCGCTCATCCGCCGTGCCGGCCCACTCGGGCCGCCCACCACACCAGGGGCGCCTGCAGCGGCAGCCGGAGCACCGACAGGAGCCGCATCGCCCGGGTCGACCGCGGCGAGTCGAGGAGGTCCTTCGCCATCGTGACGTTGGCGGGGAAGACCGCGAGGAACAGGGCGGCCGCTGCCCACCCCGCGGCACGACGCGTCCGGGGCACCGCGAGTCCCGCCGCGACGCCGAGTTCGGCGACGCCGGAGAGCAGGGTCGTCAGGCGGGGCGGGAGCGCGTCGGGGACGATCCGGTCGTACGTGCGGGGGCGGAGGAAGTGCGTGACACCGGCGCCACCGAGCACGACGGCGAGGGCGGCAGCGGTACGGTTGGCGCGTCTGGTGCGTTCACGTCGTCGCATGGCCCCATCGTGCTCGTCGCTCCCTCGGAGCGAGCAGCGAGCGCTCGGGCACTCCACGCCGGCGGCGCACCGCGTCAGGCCAGCGCGGTCGCGACCAGGTCGAGGACGGCAGCCGCGACCTCGGCCTTCGTCCCGGAGGTCTCCCGCACGACCTCGCCCCCGGGGGTGAGGACCTCGATCGCGTTCTCCTCGCGCTCGAAGCCCGACGACCACCCGACGTGGTTCACGACCAGGAGGTCCGCCGGCTTCCGCGCGATCTTCGCCCGCCCGAGCTCGACCCGGGCCGCACGGTCGGGCTCCGTCTCGGCGGCGAACCCCACGATGATCTGCCCCGTGCGCCGGTTCGCGACGAGCTCGGCGAGCACGTCGGGGTTGCGCACGAGCTCGAGGGTGAGGTGGTCGCCCTGCGCGTCCTTCTTGAGCTTCTCGGCGTGCACCTCGGCCGGTCGGTAGTCCGCCACCGCCGCCGTCATCACGACCACGTCCGCGTCGTTGGCCGCGGCGCGCACGGCGTCGGCGAGCTCGAGGGCCGAGCCGACGGGCACCACCTCGACGCCGAGGTCGTGGGTGAGCCCGGCGTCCACGTTCGCCGCGACGAGGGTGACCGCGGCGCCGCGGCGGGCCGCGTCCGCCGCGAACGCGACGCCCTGCCGACCGCTCGAGCGGTTGCCGACGAACCGGACGGGGTCGACGGGTTCGCGGGTGCCCCCTGCGGTCACCAGGACGCGCACCCCGCGCAGGTCACCGGCCTTGAGGGACGGTGCGGCCCCGGTGGACGGGCTCCCGTCCTCGGGGTGGTCGGCCTGGTCCAGCACGGCCAGTGCGGCCGTGACGATTTCCTCGGGCTCGGCCATCCGGCCGATGCCCGCGTCGTCGCCGGTGAGGGCGCCGACGACCGGCCCGACGAAACGGACACCGCGGGCCCGGAGGGTCTCGACGTTCGCCCGGGTGGCCGGGTGCTCCCACATCTGCGGGTGCATCGCGGGCGCCACGACGACGGGTGCCTCGGTGGCGAGGAGCGTCGTGCCGAGCAGGTCGCCCGCGATGCCCGCCGCCATCCTCGCCAGCGCGTCCGCGGTCGCGGGGGCGATGACCACGAGGTCGGCGCGGCGGCCGAGCGCGACGTGCCGGACCTCGGCGACGTCGTCCCAGACGCTCGTCGTGACCGGGTTCCGGCTCAGGGCCTCGAGCGTCGGGAGCCCGACGAACCGCAGGGCGCCCTCCGTCGGGACGACGTGGACCTCGTGTCCGCGCTTGACGAGGTCGCGGACGACCCCGACGGCCTTGTACGCGGCGATGCCCCCGGTGATGCCGACGACGACCGTGCGGGGGTGCTCTGCTGCTGCGCTCACACCCGTCACGCTACCGGCGGCGACCGTGCGAGGATCGGACGCATGTGCACCGTCGTCGTCCGCGTCGCGCCCGGTTCCGAGTGGCCCGTCACGGTGCTCGCCCTCCGCGACGAATCGCCCGAGCGCCCGTGGGACCCGCCGGCCGCCTGGTGGCCGGACCGGGACCCCGGCGTCCGCGGCGTGCGCGACCGCTCGGCCGGCGGTGCCTGGCTCGCCGCGTCCGACGCCGCCGGGCTCGCGGTCGTGCTGAACCGCGGCGAGCCGGTCCCGAGCGCGGACGGCACGTGGACCACCCGCGGTGTGGTCCCCCTCGACGCCGTCACCGGCGTCCTGCCCGGCCACGACGGCACGCTGCCGACCACCAGGGCGTTCAACCTCGTGCGCGCCACCGCGGACGGCGCCGAGGTCGACACCTGGGACGGCACGGCGGTCCGCACGACCGTGCTCGAGCCCGGCGTGCACATGATCACCCACGGGGAGCCGGACGACCCGGCCGCACCCCGCATCGGGCGGTGGCTCGAGGCCTTCCGGGCCGTCGACGCCCCGGTGGCGCCCCCGGTGCTCGGACCCTTCGACGAACTGCGCACCGCGGACGCCGGCGAGGACGCGGGCGACGGCTGGAGCGGCTGGTTCGGCGTGCTCGCCGCCTCCGCCGACCTGCCGACGGACCACCCGGACGCCATCCTGCGCGACACCCACGAGGCCGAGGGGCACATGACGACGCTGTCGATCGTCGCCGCGGCGGTCGGCCCGCAGCGGACGGTGCTGCAGCACGCACGCCTGACCGAGCCCGGACGCCTCGACGGCTCGGTCGAGCTGCACCGCGCCTGACCCCGCCGAGGACGCCTGGCCGGTCCCCGCGCCTGAGCGCACCCGCAGCGCCACGCACGGCCGGGCCATGGCCGACGAGCGTAGCTTCGCGCTCCGTGACCACCCGGACCCGGAGCGCGCTCGTCGTCGGCGTCGCGGCGCTCGCCGTGATCGCCCTCGGCGCGTGCAGCGAGCAGCCGTCCGCCGCCGCCGGCGCGGAGCCGTCGACGAGCGCCAGCGCCCGCGCGACGCCCACACCGGGCCCCGCCATCCCCTGGGACCAGGCCGACGGCGTCCGTGTGGTGGCGATCGGCGACTCGATCACCGGCGGGCACGGCCTCACCACCGCGGAGGCCTGGCCCGCGCTGATGGCGGACACGGACGGCTGGTCCCTCACGAACCTCTCCTGCGACGGTGCCGGCGTGGCCGCACTCGGGGACGACGACGACTGTGCGAGCGCGTACGCGACGCTCGTCAAGCGCGCGGTGGAACTCCGACCACAGGTGGTCCTGCTGCAGGCGAGCTCGAACGACCTCGGGCTCGACACCGCCGAGATCCGGAGCGCCACCGACCAGGTCGTCGACGACGTGCACCGCCGGATGCCGCGCGCGCGGGTGATCGGGCTCAGCGCGATCTGGAACCAGGACGCCCCGCCCGCCCAGCTCGCGAAGATCTCGAAGGCGATGCGCGTGGCGCTCCGGCGCGAGGGCGGCACCTACGTGGACATCGGCGAACCGTTGCGGGGACACGGGAACTGGATGCAGTCCGACGACGTCCACCCGACGGTCCGCGGGCAGCAGGCGATCGCGGCCGCGGTCACGGCGGCGTTCACCCGCGACGACGTGCAGTTCTGACGGGCACGTCGTGCGTCGCCGCTCCCGAGCCGCCCTCGTCGCCCTCGTCGGTGCCGTCGCCCTGGCGCTCTGCGGTGCGCTCGCGGGGTGCTCGTCGGACGTGACGGCGGTGCTGCCGCTCGGCCCTGTGCCGACCGGGGCCCGCGTGGTCGTCATCGGCGACTCGATCACGATCGGACACGGACTCCGCCCCGACCTGGCGTGGCCGGAGCTGCTCGCCGCCCGTGACCACCTCCGGCTGACGGACCTCGGTTGCGACGGCGCGGGGGTGCTCGCGGAGGGGGACGACCAGTGCTCGGCGACCTACGAGGAACTCGCCGAGCAGGCTGCCGCGCTGCACCCGGCCGTGGTCGTGCTGCAGGCCAGCTCGAACGACCTCGGGCAGGACGACGACGAGCTCGACGGTGCGACGCAGCAACTCGTCGCGGCCGTGCACCGACTCCTGCCGCGGGCCCGCGTCGTCGGCCTCGGCGCGGTCTGGGACCAGGACCCCCCGCCGGCCCAGCTCGCCGTGATCTCGGCGGCGATGCGCACCGCGGTGGACGGTGTGGGCGGCTCCTGGCTCGACCTCGGGCAGCCGCTCCGCGGACACCCGGGCTGGATGCAGCGCGACGACGTGCACCCCACCGCCCGCGGCCAGCGGGCGCTGCTCGCGGCGGTGACCGGCGCCCTGGACCGCGACCACCTGCGCTGGTGAGCCGAGCCGTCGGGGGTGCACCGCGCCTCCAGGCCGGGCCGGGCACCCGACGCGGGGCCGGGCTGCGGAACCGCCACCCGGCCGGGCTGCGGAACCGCCACCCGGTGAGCGCGCGGGGGCGGGTGTGCCCACCGTGCCGACGCCCGGTCAGGCGGGCGGCGCCGTCCCGGTGAGGTCCTCGGCGACCGCCCACAGCGAGCGGGCGAGGTCCGCGCTCCGGGCAGACCGGGGGATCGACGCCACCGTGGTCGGACCGGTGAGGCCACCGAAACCCGCGGGTCCGTAGTAGGCGCCGCCGACGGCGTTCGGACCGACGGCGGCGTACAGCAGCGGTTCCGACCCCTGCTCGACGTCCTGCGTGAACGGCAGCGCACGGTCGTGGGACCGCACGGGCTTCGAACGGCCGAGCGACCGCCCCGCGGACTGCAGGTTCGTCCGCGTGTAGCCGGGGTGCGCTGCCGTGCTGACGAGGTCCCAGTCCCGCTCGACCGCGAGCCGGTGCAGGTGCAGCGCGAGGAGCAGGTCGGCGAGCTTCGACTGGCCGTACGCCCGCCAGCCGTTGTAGCCGCGCTCCCACTGCAGGTCGGGGAACCGGATGCTGCCGAAGAGTGCCGCGAGGCTCGACATGGTCGCGACACGGGGCGCCTCGGCGCGGAGCAGGGTCGGCAGCAGCAGGTTCGTCAACGCGAACGGGCCGAGGAAGTTCGTGCCGAACTGGAGCTCGAAGCCGTCGACGGTCTCGAACCGCTTCGGCGGCGCCATGACCCCGGCGTTGTTCACGAGGACGTCCAGGGGGCGGTCGTCGGCGGCGATGCCGTCCGTGAACCGGCGGACGCTCGCGAGGTCGGCGAGGTCGAGCTCGCGCACCTCGACGTCCGCGCCGGGGTGTGCAGCGCGGATGTCCCGGACGGCGTCCTCGCCCTTGGAGGGGGTGCGGACGGCGAGGACCACGGACGCACCGGCGGCGGCGAGGCGGCTGGCGGTCTCCTTGCCGGTCCCGCTGTTCGCGCCGGTGACGACGATGCGGCGGCCGGACTGGTCGGGGATCTTCGGCATGGGCGTGACGGTACTCCGACCGGGTGCGGGGCTGCTGCGCGCGCGGCGGACGCGGGTGCTGCGCGCGGGGCGGCGGGTGCTGCGCGCGCGGCGGATGCGTGGTAGATTCATGCAAACGCATTGAACGGGACGTCGCAGGAGGACGCATGAGCAACGCATTCGGCACCGACCGACCCTCGGACGTGCCACCGCCCGCACCCGACCGCGTCGGCCCGGTCCAGCTCGGCCTCGACACCTTCGGCGACGTCACCGAGCTCCCCGACGGCTCGGTCAAGTCCGACGCCCAGAGCATCCGCGACGTGGTCGCGCAGGCCGTGCTCGCCGACCAGCTCGGCATCGACTTCATCGGCGTCGGCGAACACCACCGTGCCGACTTCATCGTCAGCGCGCCCGAGGTCGTCCTCGCCGCGATCGCCGCATCGACGAAGGACATCCGCCTCGGGTCCGCCGTCACGGTGCTCTCCTCGGACGACCCGGTCCGCGTGTACGAGCGCTTCGCCACCGTCGACGCGATCTCCGGCGGGCGCGCCGAGGTCATCCTCGGCCGCGGGTCATTCACCGAGTCCTTCCCGCTGTTCGGGTACGAGCTGAGCGACTACGAGGTCCTCTTCGAGGAAAAGGTGCAGCTCTGGGCGGCCCTCCGCGGTGGCGACAAGGTGACCTGGTCCGGCACGAAGCGCGCACCGCTCGTCGACCAGGACGTCTACCCGAAGCTCGAGCACGGCCCGATCCCGACCTGGATCGGCGTCGGCGGCTCACCCCAGTCCGTGATCCGCGCCGCGAGCTACGGCATGCCGCTGTTCCTCGCGATCATCGGCGGGCAGCCCGCGCAGTTCGCCCCGTTCTCGCGGCTCTACCGCCAGGCGCTCACCCAGCTCGAGCTGCCGCAGCAGCCGATCGCGATGCACTCGCCCGGGTTCGTCGCCGCCACCGACGAGGAGGCCGCGGAGCGCTACTGGCCCTACCACAAGGCCGTCACCGACCAGCTCGGCCGGGAGCGCGGCTGGCCGCCCCTGGACGTCGCCGGGTACCGTGCCGGGCTCTCGGCGGGCGGCTCGCTCTACGTCGGCTCACCCGAGACGGTCGCGCGGAAGATCGCACGGAACATGCGGATCCTCGGGGTCTCGCGGTTCGACATGCGGTACGCGACGGGTCGCCTGCCCCACGACGACATGATGCGGTCGATCGAGCTCTACGGCACGCAGGTCGCACCCCGGGTGCGCGAGCTCCTCGCGGAGCCGGTGCCGGTGCCCTGAGCCGGCGGTCCGGTTGCGCCGGTCGCGTCGGTCGCGCCGCGTCCCGTCCGGCCTGGAGGCACGGAGCGCGCCCGTCACGCCGCTCTCGGCGGGCGCGGGTAGCGTCCGGCGCATGTCCCGGAACCCCGAGCCCACCGAACGACGCTTCCGCGGCAAGATCCTCGGCGTCGGCAGCACCTCCGGCGTCCGGATCGTCGTCGGGATGTGGGAGCGGTCGCCGTTCGGTCCGTTCACGGACGTGTTCCTCGAACAGGCCGACGGCAGCTCGGTGCTCCTCGCCCCCGACGAGCTCGTCGCGGCGTACGTCTCCGGCACCTACCGCTTCGACACCGTCTCGGTCGTCGACGTCCGGACGCGCCGCACCGCGCGCGGCCTCGAGCTCGACGCCGGCCCGTTGCAAGCCTCGATCGACGTCGGCGGGATCTCGCCCCTCGGCAGGGTGCTACGCATCGTCCCGAAGCCGATCGCCCGGGACTGGCGGTGGCTCACCGTGATCGACCCGGTCGCCCGGCTCCTCGCACCCGGCGCGGGCACGGCGGGGACTGCCGGGAACGGTCGGCGTGAGTACTACGGCGTGACCGGGGCGCACGACGTGACGGGTGTGCGGGGGACGTGGGCGGGCACGCCCCTCGGGTCGATCACCCCGCTCGACCCGCCGGTCGCGTTCGGGTTCGCGTCGATGCCGCGGATCCCGCAGGTGGTCGACGTCGAGACCACGATCCGGGAGCCCGCCGTCTGAGGGTTCCCGCCCGCCCCGACTGTCCCCGCGCACGTTCTTTCCCATCGCCGGCGCG
This sequence comes from Curtobacterium phoenicis, assembly GCF_047238015.1. Taxonomy (NCBI): domain Bacteria; kingdom Bacillati; phylum Actinomycetota; class Actinomycetes; order Micrococcales; family Microbacteriaceae; genus Curtobacterium; species Curtobacterium phoenicis. The sequence goes on along the minus strand of NZ_JBDFLZ010000002.1, from coordinate 2,989,157 downwards.
ATGGCTCGTCGATCCGGGCATGACCGGCGCCGCCGGACGGCCAGGTACCCCCGGTTCCGCCAGGTACCCCCGGTTCCGCCCGGCGTTGCGGACGCGCGTCGTGCCTCCAGGCAGACGCATCACAGCGTCCCGGAGCACACTGGTCCGAACGGAACGCGCCCCGGGGAGACCCGGCCGCACGTCGGGCACAACGGGGCGCACGACGAGGAGGACCAACCATGACCGACACCCAAGCCGACCAGCGAGCAGCCATCTCGGACATCGTCCACGGAGCCCGCACGGCGCTCCTCACCACGGTCAACGCCGACGGAGCGCTGCACGCGAGGCCGCTGGCGGTGCAGGACAAGGCGTTCAACGGGACGCTCCGCTTCCTGGTGCAGGACGGCAGCGAGAAGGTCGAGGACATCGCCCGCAACCCGCACGTGAACGTCGCGATCGAGTCGCAGGGCGGCTACCTGTCGATCGCCGGCACCGCCACCGTGACCAAGGACGAGACCGTCATCGACGAGCTGTGGTCGCCGTTCGCGGAGGCCTGGTTCCCCGAGGGGCGTCAGGACCCGTCGATCCGGCTCCTCACGGTCGAGGGGGACTCGGTCGAGTACTGGACCCAGGACACCGGCCCCGTGGGGAGCCTCGTGCAGACCCTCAAGGCCGCGCTCGGCAAGCAGAGCCAACCGGACACGGGCGACCACGGGACGGTCGAGCTCTAGCTGAACGGGCACACGGGGGCCCGCCTTCGAGCTGGCCGCTGTGGTACGACGAAGCCGCTGTCGCACGACAGCGGCTTCGTCGTTCCACAGCGACACCCGGACCGGCGGCGGCGACGATCGCTCACGGCGGGCCGAGCAGCCACAGCACCGCCACCAGCACCGGCTGCCCGAGGAGTGCACAGGTCACGAAGGTCCACCGCATCCACGGCTTCGCGACGAGCTCCGGCGACCCGAACAGCGGCGCCAGCGGCATGAGCAGCCGCGGCGTCGACGCCATCGGGAGCGACACCGCGAAGATGTACAGCGCGTACGCGGCCGAGTAGAGCACGGTCGTCTGCCCGAGCTGCCGGGTCGAGCGCCGGAGCAGCCAGACGGGGTAGGCGACGAGCAGGAACACGACGATGAACACCCCGCCCACACCGAGCCACCGCAGCGCGATGAGGAACCACGGGGTCATCGGCGCGAAGTCGACCCGCCCGATGAAGTTCACCCACCAGGACATCTCGGTCTCGAGGTAGGCGTTCGGCGTCCCGGTCACGTGCGACGCGACGAGCGGCCAGGCGACCCCCGCGGCCGCCATCACGAGCCCGGACGCGACGGCCGCGACGCGCTCCCGCAGCGGGAAGTCGTCCAGGGTGCGGTCGGCCGCGCCGGAGGCCCGGTCCGCGCGACGGGCCCGGACCCAGCGGACGAGCACGACCACGCCGAGCACGAGCGGGACGGCGAGGGCACCGGGACGCGTGAACGCCGCCACCACGCCGAGCAGGGTCAGCAGCCCGTAGCGCCGACGCTCCAGGGCGAGGAGCGCACCGAACGTCAGTGCGAGGAACGTGCTCTCCGCGTACCCGACCTGCAGCAGGAACGACAGCGGACCGCACGTGAAGAAGAACACCGCCCACATCCCCGCGCCGTGGCCCGCGTGGTCGCTGACGAGCCGGTACAGCAGGAAGGTGGCGACGAGTCCGGCGCCGAGGGCGATCAACGGCGCACCGACCTCGAAGGTGATCCCGGTGGACGCCGTGAGCATGCGGATCGCGAACGGGAAGGCCGGCAGGAAGGCCCAGGCGTTCTGCGTCACGTGTCCGGCCGCGTCCGTCGGGAGGGTCGTCGGGTAGCCGTGCAGCGAGATCTGCTGGTAGTACTGCCCGTCCCACGCCGTCAGGAAGGTCAGGAAGCCGTGGTCGTTGCCCCAGATCGCGTTGGCGGGGAGCGCGCGGCCGATCAGCGGGTAGGCGAGCGCCAGCCAGAACGTCGACACGGCGCGCCCGCCGAACCACACCAGGAGCACGGCCGACCAGGCCGGCAGGCTGGTCGCGAGGTCGGTGAACCGCCGTCGGCCGGTCGCGAGCGATCCGGAGAGCGTCGATTCGGGCGGCACGGGTCGAGGGTAGTCGTCCGCTCCCTGGGAGACCCAGCCGGGAGGCCCGCCCGACGTTCTGCAGGACGGAAAGCGGCCGTCAGGTGGCCGGTCTGCGCAGCGCGCCGCCGCCTACGGTGGACGGAACGATCCGACCGACAGGAGCACCATGCCGAAGACCGCCGTCGTCACCGACAACGCCCCGCAGCCCGCAGGACCCTACAGCCAGGGCATCGTCGCGAACGGCTTCCTCTACACCGCCGGCTTCGGTCCGCAGGACCCCGCGACCGGGGCGATGGCCGACGACGTGGCGGGTCAGACCGCGCAGGTTCTGGCGAACGTCGCCGCGGTGCTCGCTGAGCACGGCGCCACGCTCGACGACGTCGTGAAGTCCACCGTGCACCTCGAGCACTCCGACCGGGACTTCGCCGCGTTCAACGAGGAGTACGCGAAGCACTTCTCCCAGCCGTACCCGGTCCGGACGACGGTGCAGTCGCACCTCGCCGGCATCCTCGTCGAGATCGACGTCGTCGCGGTCCTGCCCTCCGCCTGAACGGCTCTTCACCCGGCCCGTGGCGCACCGCGTGTCACGGGCCGGGTGGCTGCCGTCGAGACCCGGTCGGCCGACCGGCGTGCCCGGACGGTGCCCGTCTGAGCCCCGCACCGGGGGTCGCCCCCGTGAGCGCGCCGTCCCGGAGCACGGGGACGCCGGCGACCAGGACGTCGTCGATGCCGTCGGCGAGGAGCATCGGCTCGGCGTACGTCGACCGGGCGGCGACCCGCTCGGGGTCCACGACCACGAGGTCCGCGGTCCACCCAGGGGCGACGGCACCGCGGTGACCCAGCCGGAACAGGTCCGCGGGCAGCGTCGACAGGTGCTCCTGGATCTCCGACCAGCCGAGCAGGCCGGTCCGCGCGTACTCGGCGAGGTACCGCGCGAACGTGCCGTACGCGCGCGGGTGCGGGTGCGTGCCGACGAAGATGCCGTCCGAGCCGCCGGCGTGCCCGCCGTACCGGTAGAGCTCTGCCAGTTCGGTCGGCGTCCGCGGGCGGGGTACCCGCATGACGGCGGTCACCTGCAGTGCGGAGTCGACGAGCACGTCGAGCGCGAGGTCGACCGGGTCGGTGCCGGTGGCCTCGGCCGCGTCCGCGAGCGTCCGGCCCTGCAGCGCGTGGAACTCGGCGGCCGGCACGTGCGAGAGCGTGACCTGCTCCGCCCAGTCCGTCCCGAGATCCGCGCGGCTGAGCACCCGGTCGAGCACCGCGCCGCGGACCCGTGCACGACCGCCCTCGGCCGTCAACGCGCGCGCGAGGTCGTCGGTGCCGGGCCGGGCGAGCTCCGCCGGCAGGAGCAGCATCGACAGGATCGTGCACCCCCGTGAATACGGGTAGGCGTCGAACGACAGGGGCGCGCCGACCGCCGCGGCCCGGTCGAGTTCGTCGAGGGCGAGCCGGACGGGGGCGTGCAGGTGCGAGACGTGCGCGGACCCGCCACCCGCGCGGCAGATCCGGACGATCTCGTCGACGCCCGCAGCGAGGTTCGTCTCGTAGCCACCGCGCATGTGCGTCACGTACCGGCCCCCGACCGCTGCGGACTCGGCGGCGAGGGCAGCGATCTCCTCGGTCGAGGCGTACAGCCCCGGCACGTAGTCGAGTCCGGTCGCGAGTCCGACCGCGCCGTCCGCCATGCCCTGCCGCACGAGGGCCCGCATCGCGTCGATCTGGGCGCCGTCGGCCGGGCCGTCGTCGTCGCCCATGACCTCGTGTCGGACGGTGCCGGCGGGCACGAGCGTCGCGACGTTCACCGGCGTCGTGCCGTCGTAGGTGGCGAGCAACCCGGCGATCCCGCCCCCGCGGTAGGTCGGGTGCGCGCCGTCGATGGCGGCGAAGTACCGGGCCGCGTACGAGCCGTCGCCCGGTGCCGGTCCGACGCCGTCCTGACCGGTGATGATCGTGGTCACCCCCTGCCGCAGGAGCGCGAGCTGGACACGTTCGTCGAACACGAGCGATCCGGCGTGGGAGTGCGCGTCGACGAAGCCGGGCATGACGACCCGGTCGCCACAGTCGACGACCTGGGCATCGGCGGGGGCGCGGAGTCGATCGCCGACCTCGACCACGCGGCCGTCGGCGACCAGGACGTCCCGTCGGTGGAACCGGCCGTCGTCACCGACGATCGACCCGCCGACGAGGAGCACCGGCGTGGTCGTCGGGCTCAGCGCCGGGCTCGGCGTCGTCATCGGCCGAGCGCCGCGACGAGCCGCAGGGCACGCGCGCGGAGTCCGTCGAGGTCCCCGTCCCGCAGGGCGTCCCCGACGAGCGGCGAGCCGAGGCCGACCGCGACCGCACCCGCCGCGAGGTAGTCGGCCGCGTCGTCCACGCCGATGCCGCCCGTGGGGATGACGTCGACGAAGTCGAGCGGCGCGAGGACCTGCTTCAGGAACGCCGGCCCGCCGAGCTGCGCTGCCGGGAAGACCTTCACCGCCCGCGCTCCGTGCCGCCACGCCGTGACGATCTCCGTCGGGGTGGCCGCACCCGGGTACCAGCCGAGGCCCCGCTCGTGGGCGCGCTCGCCGATGGCGGGGTCGGTGTGCGGACTGACCGCGAAGGTCGCGCCGAGGGCGGCGGCCTCGTCGAGCTGCCGGGGGTCGAGCACGGTCCCGACGCCGACCGCGGCGGAGGTGCCGTACCGATCCACCGCCCAGGCGATGCCGTCCTGCCAGCGTGGGGTGTTCGTGGTGAGCTCGATCGCCCGGACCCCGGAGTCGACGAGCACCCGGATGACGTCCTCGACGTGCTCGCCGGTGCCGCCGCGGAGGATGGCGACCGCGGGTCCGGCCTCGTGGCGGTGTCGGGGCGCGCTCGTCGGCGCCGCCGGGCTCGTCGATGCTGCCGGGCCGGGTGCGACCGGGCTCTGCGCCGTGGTGTCGGTCATCGGGGGAGTCTCCTGTCGTGGGGCGACCATCAGCGGTCCACCCGGTCGTGCACGGTGTGGTCGACCTCCGGGGCATCGGTCACGGTGACCACCGCGTCGGGGTCAGGCAGCCGCCAGTCACTCGCCACCGTGCAGGCGAGCGCCCCGGCGTCCGCCGCGCGGTCGAGCGCAACGGCCGGGGTAGCACCGGCGAGGACCGCGGCGAGCCACCCGGCCACGAAGGCGTCCCCGGCACCCACCGGGTCCACCACGCGGACGGGCGTCGCGGCCCGACGGTGCAGGGTGCCGTCCGCCGCGGCAACGGCGCCGCGGGAGCCGAGCTTCACTACCGCGGTGCCGCGCGCGAGTCCGGCGAGCCCGCGAGCGAGGTCGGCCTCGTCGTCCGGCCGCTCCTCGCGCGCGAGCACCAGGCGGGCCTCGTCGTCGCTCGCGAACACCACGGCCGAGCGTTCGACCACCGCACGGTAGCGCTCGCGCGCGGTGTCCGGGTCGATGAGCTTCGGGCGGTGGTTCACGTCGAAGGAGACCGGGACCCCGGCGGCCTCGGCCCGGTCGAGCACGGCGTCGACGGTCGCACGGGAACGGTCCGAGAGCGCGAGGGTGATCCCGCTGAGGTGCACGAGCGCGGCGCGCTCGACGAGTCCGGCGGGGACGTCCTCGGGCCCGATCGCCGAACCGGCGGACCCTCGACGGTGGTAGGTCACGCGGGTCCGGCCGTCGGCCAGCCGTTCCTTCATCATCAGCCCGGTGGAGCGGTCGGGGTCGGCCACCGCGACGACGTCGACGCCTGCCCCGGCGACGTCCGCCACGACGCGGTCGCCGGCCGGGTCCGTCCCGACGCGACCGACCCACGTCGTCGGCACGCCGGCCCGGACCAGTCCGATCGCGACGTTGCTCTCCGCTCCGCCGGTGTCGACCCGCATGGTGTCGAGGTCCGGGACGGCTCCGACCGACTGCCCGCTGAGCAGGAGCATCGTCTCGCCGACGGTGACCACGCGCCCGGTCACCGCGCGCTCCGGTCCGCTGCCGTCCGGTGGAGCGCCAGCTGGGCCGAGGACGACCCGAGCGCCACCGAGATCTCGTGCGCCGTCCGGACCACCCCGGTTCCGAGCTCGCGGACCGCGGCCGCGGGGAACCGCGACGCGAGCCCGGAGATGCTCATCGCCCCGACGACCTGGTTCGCGTGGTCGAACACCGGGGCAGCCACGCACCGGATGTCCGGCTCGTTCTCGCGGTCGTCGATGCCGTAGCCGCGCTGGTGTGTCCGTTCGACCTCGCGACGCCACCGCACGTCGTCCGTGATCGTGCGGTCCGTCATCGCCCGGACGGGCTCGGCGAGCACCCGGGCGAGCAGGTCCGGCTCGCCGAACGCCACGATCGCCTTGCCGGAGGCGGTGTTGCGCATCGGGAGGCGGTTGCCGATGCGCGAGCCCATCCGAGCCGTCCCACGCGTCTCGACCTTGTCGACGTAGACGATGTCGGTGCCGTCCGGCACCACGAGGTGGCAGGTGAGCCCGGTCCGTTCGGCGGTCCGGCGGAGGAACGGTGCCGCGGCCGCCCGCAGGTCGATGCCCTCGAGGTAGCTCTGCCCGAGGAGCAGCGCCCCGAGCCCGAGCGTGAACCCGGCGTCGGCGGTCCGGCGGAGCAGGTCGGTCTCGACCATCGGGGCCGTCAGACGGAGGACGGTCGACTTCGACGTCCCGAGCTCCGCGGCCAGGGTGCCGAGGCTGACCGACACCTCGCCGTTCCGGGTGCGCTCGGCGACGTGGTCGAGCAGCCGGAGTCCTCGTCGGAGCGACAGCGCGGCGTTGCGGGCGGGGATGTCGGGCGGGGTGGTCACCGGAACTCCGTCTCGATCGTGTCGAGCACGGTGTCGTCGTCGGCGAGCACGAGGACCCGGCGCCACTTGTCGAACACCGTGCAGGGGTGGGAGATGCCGAACACCACGACGTCCCCCGGGGCGAGGGCGGGCGCCTCGTCGGTGGTCCGCAGGTAGCAGTGCTGGTCATCGAGGCGGGTGACGGTGACCGACCCCGGAGCGGGAGCGACGGGGCGGGCCTGCGCCGTCCCTCCAGGCCGGACCTCGCGCACGACCGGGAGCCCTTCGTCGAAGCTGATGTCCCGCTTGCCGACGGCCACGAGCACGAGACCGGGCTCCGGGGCGGAGGTGACCCGACCCCACACCCGGATGGCGGCCTCGAGCCGGCCCTCCTCGGGGTGGCGACCGAAGGGCGTCCGCTCGGCGTAGAAACCGTCGTCGTGCGTCAGCGATGCTCCCGACCGCAGCAGGACGTCGACGTCGGCGGGGCGGGCTTCCACGACCTCGACCACGGCGTCGAACCAGGCGCTGCCGCCCACGCTGAGGAGCGTCCGGCGTGCGGTGACGAGCGGGCGGACCGCCTCCGTCACCGCGAGGACCCCGCGGACGTAGTCTCGCGCCTCGTCGGGGCCGGGCAGGCCGCCCTCGTAGCCGGTCACCCCGCGGAGCTCGAGCCCTGCTCCGTGTGCGGTGCGCGCGAGGGCGATGCCGTCCTCGGGGGACCGGACGCCCGTGCGGCCGCCGGGGAACCCGACCTCGACGAGCACCGGGAGCGGTCCGTGCGCCGCCGCTGCGCTGACGCCGGCGGGCGAGTCGACCTGGAACAGGACGTCGGCGTCCGCGTCCTCGGCGTGCCGGCCCGCGATCCACGCGAGGCCGGCCGGGTCGAGCACCTCGTTCGCGATGAAGATCCGGTGGATGCCGTGCCGCCACGCCACGACGGCCTGCTGGACGGAGGCGACCGTGACGCCCCAGGCGCCGAGGTCGAGCTGCCGGCGGGCCAGCGCCGGCGCCATGTGGGTCTTCATGTGGGGCGCGAAGCGCAGCCCGTGGCGGTCGACGTACGCCTGCATGACGGCGGCGTTCGCGGCGAGGGCTGACTCGCGGAGCGTCATCGCCGGCAGCAGGACGTCGTCGAGCACGTGCGTCGTCATCGGGCCTCCTCGTCGAGTGGTGGTGCTCCGGGTGCGGTGCCGCGGATGTGGTGCTGCGGGTGCGGTGCTGCGGGTGTGCTGCCACGTTCGTCCGTCCGGCGCGGTCCGGACAACGGCGGCACCCGTTCCATTGTGCAGCGCAGAACGTCCCGAGCTGCGGGCGGTCTGGAACCCGAGCGGGCATAGCATCTCGTTCGAAATGACGACGACGACATCGACGCCCTCCCCGCGGCGCACCCGCAGCACCGCGGTGGCCGTGCTCGTGGCCGGCACCTTCTTCATGGAGCTGCTCGACGGCACGATCCTGGCGACCGCCGCGCCCGCGATGGGCCGTGACCTCGGTGTCGACTCGGCCGCCGTCGGCGTCGCCATCACCGCCTACCTCGTGACGTTGGCGGTGTTCATCCCGGTGAGCGGCTGGGTGACCGACCGGGTGGGCTCCCGGACCGTGTTCGCCGCGGCGATCGCGCTGTTCACGATCGCGTCGGCACTCTGCGCCGCGTCGACCGGACTCGTCGACCTCACGCTCTGGCGCATCCTGCAGGGCCTCGGCGGGGCGATGATGGTGCCCGTCGGTCGGCTCGTCGTGCTGCGGAGCGCCGGACGCGACCAGCTCGTCACGGCGATCGCGATCCTGACCTGGCCGGCGCTCGCCGCACCGATCATCGCCCCGTTCGTCGGCGGCGTGCTCGTCGACACCCTCTCGTGGCACTGGATCTTCCTGATCAACATCCCGCTCGGGGTGGTCGCGTTCGTCGCCGCGCTGGTGCTCGTCCCGCAGGAGCGTGCGCCGGAGCGGGTGCCCTTCGACTGGCTCGGGTCGCTGCTCGCGTGTTTCGGGCTCGGCGCGCTCGTCGTGATGGCGTCGCTGCTCGCGCTCGACGTCATCCCGGTCGTCGCGGTCGTGGTCTCCGGGGTCCTCGGCGCGGTGTGCTGCTGGCTCGCGATCCGGCACTTCCGGCGTGCCCCGCACCCGATCATGGGACTCGAGTCGTTCCGGCTCGAGACCTTCCGGGTGTCGCACGCCGGCGGCAGCCTCTTCCGCCTGGCCGTCTCGGCGGTGCCGTTCGTGCTCCCGCTGCTCTTCCAGGACGCGTGGGGGTGGAGCGCGGTGCTCGCCGGGTCCGCGGTCCTCTGGGTCTTCGTCGGCAACCTCGGCATCAAGCCCATGACGACGCCCTTCCTCCGCTGGTTCGGGTACCGGCCCGTCATCGTCGTGTCGTCCGCCGTCGCCGCGCTCAGCGTCGTCGCGATGGCGTTCACGACGCCGGACACGCCGTTCTGGCTGCTCGCGGTGCTGCTCGTCGTGAGCGGTGCCGCACGGTCGGTCGGCTTCACCGCGTACAACACGATCGCGTTCGCCGACGTGGAGCAGGCGGACATGACCCCGGCGAACACGCTCTCCTCGACGCTGCAGCAGACCGCGGCCGGGTTCGGCGTCGCCGTCGCCGCGGTGGTCATCCGAGCAGCGGCGGGCCTGGGCGGGTCGGGGCCGTACGTCGTGGCGTTCTGGGTGATCGCAGCGCTCCTGGTCGTCGCGTGCGTCGAGGGCGTGCTCATGAGCCGGACCGCGGGGGACACCGTGCGACCCGCCCGGCGGGTGCGGGTCGGCGCCTGACCGTGTGCGCTCCCGGCCGGAGCGGGTGCGCGCCTGAGCGTGCCGCGCGGCCGCTGTCCGTTCGCGACACGGTCACACGCCGGGGACCCGTCCCGCGCTACAGTCTCAGCAACCTGCCGCGGAGGCCGAGTAGTTTCGCTCCGGCAGGGTGACCCGGTACCCCGGACAGGACGCCACCCGGAACAGGAAGGCAGCATGGCCGCTCCACAGCAGCACGGGACGCTCGGCCCCGACGCCGACGTGCAGCCGACCGCACTGCGCGTCGTCAGCTACAACCTCCGCGAGCACACCGCGAACGGCGAACTCGCGTCCCTGGCCGAGGCATCACAGGCCGACGTCCTCTGCGTGCAGGAGTGCGACTCGAACGACCTCGCCCAGTCCGTCGGTGGGCTGTCGCTCGCCGCGTCGACCAAGGCGAACCGGCTCGGTCTCGCGATCTACAAGCGCGACGACCGCTTCGAACTCCAGGACTTCAGCATCCACTCGCTGCAGAAGTCGCTGCACGACCGCGTGCTCGCGCCGGCCCACGAGCGGCTCATCGCGATGCACCTCCGCGACCGTGAGGCCGATGCCGAGGTCATCGTCGCGTCGTTCCACGCGTCGCCCCTGACCGCGACGAACTCCCTCCGCCGCAAGCAGATCGAGGCCGCGCACCAGTTCGTCCGCGACCTCTCGAGCGAGGCCCCGGCGATCATGGTCGGCGACTTCAACTACCCGTGGTTCCAGACGAACCTGCGGCGGAAGATCGAGCAGCACGGGTTCGCGCTGTCGCTCTCCGACCAGCCGACGTACCTCCGCTACCGGAAGTTCACGGGGCACTTCGACTTCGCGACGAGCGTCGGGCTGCACATCGCCGGCGTCGAGACCCTGCCCGCGGGAGTCTCCGACCACCGCCCGATCCTCGTGCGGGCGCACTACGAGCACCCCGGCGACACCGCCGGGTACCCGACGATCGACGCTCCCGCCGCCTGACGCCCCCGCCGCAAGTCGGTCGCGGCTCGGTCGGCGAGCGCGTCCGCCTGGGCGGCGTGCGCCGTCGCGCTCCGGCGAGGTTCCGAAAGTACGGCATCTCGGCAGTCGATCCGTCGGTTCGTGGAACCTCGATGAACTGAGAACGGCGAGTCGTGGAACCTCGACGGACCGCGAGCCGCGAGCCGCGGAACCCGACGCGGGCGCGACGACCGCTCGACGTACGCGGGCGCGACGACCGGACGACGGACGGGAGGCGCGGTGCCAGCCGGCACCGCGCCTCCCGTCCGTCCCCGGTCGCGTCCGCGACCCCCGTCGCGTCAGCGACGCAGGGTCGCCCGTGCCAGCCGGTTCCCGAGGAACTGGCCGAGCTGGACGATGACCACGATCGCCGCGACCGACACGTAGACGATCCACCAGTCGTAGCGCTGCGAGCCGTAGTTGATCGCGTACTCGCCGAGACCACCGCCGCCGACGATCGCGCCCTGTGCCGTCATGTCGACGATGCCCACGTAGATGAACGTGTAGCCGAGGATGAGCGGCCCGAGCCCCTCCGGGATGAGCACCGTGAGGAGGATCGACACCGGGTGCGCACCCGAGGCACGAGCGGCCTCCACCACGCCGGGGTCCACCGCGAGGAGGTTCTGCTCCACGATCCGGGCGACCGCGAACGACGCCGCGAACGAGATCGCGAACGTCACCGCCGGGACGCCGATCGTGGTCCCGACCACCTCGCGCTGGAGCGGCCCGATCGCGGCCAGGAGGATCACGAAGGGGATCGGGCGGACGATGTTCACGACCACGTTGACGACCGTGTGGACCGTCCGGTTGCCGAGCAGGTTGCCCGGTCGGGTCGCGTAGAGCGTGAGCCCGAGGGCGAGGCCGATGACCCCGGCGACGACGAGCGAGATGATCGTCATCACGAGGGTGTCGCGGACCGAGGCGACGAAGACGTCGAACGTGTCGACCACGCTCTGGAAGGTGTTGTTCACGCCGCTGCCTCCTCGTCCACGGTGGTGCCACCGTCGCGCAGCGCAGCGACCGCTCGGTCGACCGCGGACGGGTCGTCGCTCGTCAACTCGTAGGTGAGCGAGCCGATGCGACGCTCCCGGATCTCCCCGACGCCGCCGAAGACGAGCTCGGCCGTGACACCGTGCGACCGCCACGCGGCGTCGATGCGGTTCTGCAGGCCGACCTCGTCGGAGATCTGCACGGTGACCAGACGACCGGTGTGGTGCTCGCGGAGCCGCACGAGCTGCTCCGCCGAGGGACGGTCGTGCAGCGCGGTCCGGACGAAGCGCTGCGCCGCCGGGGTCTGCGGCGCCGAGAACACGTCGTACACGTCGCCGACCTCGACCACGCGCCCGTGCTCCATCACGGCGACGCGGTCCGCGATCTGCCGCACGGCGTCCATCTCGTGCGTGATGACGATGATCGTGACGCCGAGCTCCCGGTTCACCCGGCGGAGCAGCCCGAGGACCTCGGACGTGGTGTCCGGGTCGAGGGCGCTCGTGGCCTCGTCGGCGAGCAGGAGCTCGGGGTTCGACGCCAGCGCCCGGGCGATGCCGACGCGCTGCTTCTGCCCGCCGGAGAGCTGCTCCGGGTAGGCGTACGCGCGGTCGAGCAGCCCGACGAAGTCGAGCAGCTCCGCCACCCGACGGTCACGCTCCTGCTTGCCGACGCCGGCGACCTTGAGCGGGTACGCGACGTTGCCCGCGATCGTCCGGGACCGGAAGAGGTTGAACTGCTGGAAGATCATCCCGATGCGCCGACGCGCCTGACGGCGATCCCGCTCGGGGATCGCCGTCAGGTCCTGTCCGGCGACCGTCACCGACCCGGAGCTCGGCAGCTCCAGGGCGTTGACGAGCCGGACGAGCGTCGACTTGCCGGCGCCGGAGTACCCGATCACCCCGAGGACCTCGCCCTGGTGCACGTCCAGGGAGACGTCCTCGACCGCGGTGACGGTCTCGCCGGTGTCGGCGCGGCGGTAGTGCTTCGAGACGCCGCGGAGTTCGACGAGCGCGGGCACTACTGCTTGGCCGCCTTCGCGTCCTGCTCGACGGCCGCGAGCTCGCTCTGCAGCTTCGTCGCGCTCACGTCGCGCGCGACGGCCTGCGGGTAGTCCTCCTTGAACGCCTTCTGCACCGCGCTGTCCTGGAACAGCTTCGCGAGGGCCAGGTAGGTCGTGTTGTCCTCGTCGGCCTTCCGGACGGCGAACACGTTGACGTACGGGGCCGCGCTGGCGCTCGACGGGTCGTCCTTCGAGATGACGTCCTTGACCGGCAGGCCGGCAGCGGTCGCGAAGTTGTTGTTCACGACGGCCGCGGCGACGGAGCCCTGCTGCAGTGCGTTCGCGGTCTGCGAGGCGTCGAGGGTCTGCACGTCGACCTTGTGGGTCTCGATGTCACCGGTGGTCGAGAAGGCGGTGCCGCCGTTCTTCAGCGTGAGGAGCTTCGCGTCCTGCAGCACGAGGAGCGCGCGTGCCTGGTTGATGGCGTCGTTCGGGATCGCGACCTTCGCGTTCGCCGGCAGGGCCGAGGCGCTGTCGTACTTCGTGGCGTAGAGCGGCAGCGGGTAGACGGCCGTCGAGCCGATCGGCTGGAGGTCGTCGTTCGACGTGGTGTTGTAGTCCGCGAGGTACTGGATGTGCTGGAACTGGTTGATGTCGACCTGGCCGTCCTTGAGCGCCGGGTTCGGCAGCGAGTAGTCGGAGAAGTTCACGAGCTGCACGGTGACGTTCAGCTTCTCCTTCGCGAGCTTCGTGTAGGTCTTCCAGTACGGCAGCGCCTTGTCCGCGACACCGATCTTCACGGTCTTGGCCGCACCGCCGTCGGCAGCGTTCGACCCGTCGTTCCCGCCCGCGCGGACGGCACCGACGATCACGGCGACGACGATCGCGACGACGACGACGGCGGCCGCGACGATCCATCCGATCGGACGCTTGCCCTTCGGCTTCTCGGGCAGTGCAGGTGCGGACATGGTGCTCCTCGTGGGGTGAGCGGTGCGGTGGTCGACGCCGCGGTGGTCCGCGGCGTCCGTCGAGTGTGACCGGTGACCCGCGGGGGTCGCGAGTTGCGTTCCGCCGTGTTACAGCCGTGTGACAGCGCGGTCCGGTTCACTCGGACGGGTGCGGAGCATCGAACTCGTCCTGTCCCCGGCGTCGGACGCGGCGGTCCGTGCCGTGTGGGAGGAGCTGATCGCCGACGACCTGCCGAGCCTCGGCCGGCACGTCTCGGAGTCGAACGCGCCGCACGTCACCCTCGCTGCGGGGCCGGACCTGCCCGTCCCGTCCGGGTTCGACGCGCCCGTGCCCGCGATGCTCCGGCTCGGCGGCGTCCTGCTCTTCCCGGCCGGTCCGGAGCGGTCCGTGCTCGTCCGGGCCGTCGTCGTCGATCCCGAGCTCGCAACGTTCCACGCTGCCGTCCACCGGGCCGCTCCCGGCGGCGTCGACACCTCGCTGCCGGGCACGTGGTCGCCGCACGTGTCGTTCGCCCGCCGCGTGCGCGACGTCGACCTCCCGCGGGCGCTCGCTGCGCTCCGTCGGGCGCCGCTGCCCGAGGTGCTCGAGGTCGGCGGCGTGCGGTCCTGGGACGGCGAGACGAAGACGGTGACGCCGCTGTCGTGAGGAGCGGGTCGGCGCCGGGACGGGCCTCCCGGCTGCGCCGGCCGATCGGCGTCCCGCCTGCGGCCGTCAGCGTGTCGCCGTCAGATCCCGAGGACGCGCTCGGCGAAGGCGGACCCGAAGACGCGGTCCGGGTCCGCTGCGCGGACGAGGTCGCGGACGGCCGGGAGGCGCTGGTACAGCCCGGCGATGGTCTCGCCGTCCAGGGAGCTCATCTTCCCCCAGTGCGGCCGGCCGTCGAAGGGCGCGAGCAACCCCTCGAGGTCCGGCAGCAGCGCGGCGACCTCGGCCGGGTGCTTCTTCCACGTGAAGGCGATGCAGAGCACGTCCTCGCCCTGGGTCGGGCTCAGCCAGAACGGGTCGGCCGCCATCGTCCGGAGTTCGCAGACGTGCAGGTGCGGCTGGATGCGGTCCGCCATCGTCCGGACGGCGTCGAGGGCGTCCGCCGCGTGCCGGAGCGGGACGAAGTGCTCGCTCTGCACCTCGGAGCCGACGCTCGGGACGGACTCGATGGGAAAGTGCGGGAGGCGGTCCCACCACGGACCGACCGAGCCGTCACGGGCCGTGTGGTGGCCGTCACCGGGCGTCCCCGGCCGCTTCGGCGCACCGAGGAGGTGCTCCGGCACGGCGACGTCGACGGCGCCGTCAGGGACGCGGGACTTCACGAGCACGTCGCTGATCTCGTCGCCGAAGACGGTGTACGAGCAGACCGAGTAGCCGGCGGCGTGCACCTCGGCGACGTGCGCGGTGAACACCTCCCACGGGATCGGGCCGTACGAGTCCTGTCTCATGTCGTACGTGGGCTGGAGGTCGAGCGTCACCCGGGTCACGATGCCGAACAGGCCGAGGTGGAGGACCGTGCCCGCGAACCCCGGGTCGTCACGGTGCACGGTGCGGAGACCGCCGTCGGGGCCGATCAGCTCGAACGAGCGGACGGCGGTGCTCAGCGAACCGAGCGTCGTACCGGAGCCGTGCGTGCCCGTGGCCACCGCCCCACCGATCGAGATGTGGGGCAGGGAACCCATGTTGTGCAGGGCGAACCCCGCGCGGTCGATCTCCGGGGCGACGAGTCCGTAGCGGGTCCCCGCGCCTATCGTCGCCGTGCGGGCCTCGGCGTCGACGACGAGGTCGGTCGGGACGCCGGTCAGGTCGAGGAGCACGCCGGGGGTGTCCGCCACGTCGTTGAACGAGTGCCGGGTGCCGAGGCCGTGCACCCGCGGGGAGCGGGCGACGACCTCGGCGGCCTCGGCGACGGACCCGGGCCGGACGACGCGCTCCGCCGTGTAGGTGACCGTGCCGGACCAGTTCAGCTCGCTCGTCGTCGACCGCATGGCGCCCACGATGCCATGCTCCGCCGACAGCCGCGGGCGTGCGCGGCCGTCAGTGCATCGACGGTGCCGGTGCGCCCTCCGGGGTGGCCGGGCGACGGACGAGCGACGCGGTGACGATGCCGGCCAGCGAGATGACCGCCCCGACGAGGAAGGCCGTCCGGACACCGGTCGCCGTGGCGGCCGCGACGTCGGCCGCGCCCGAGCTCGCCGCACCGGCCGCCCCGATGGTGAGCAGGGTCACGAAGAGTGCCGTGCCCGCGGCACCGGCGAGCTGCTGCGCCGTGCCGAGCACCGCGCTGCCGTGCGAGTAGAGCTTCGGCGGCAGACCGCCGAGCGCCGAGGTGAAGAGCGGCGTGAAGGTGAGCGCCAGCCCGATGCTCAGCACGACGTGCGCGCCGAGGACGAACCACACGCTCGTGCCGGAGTCGACCGTGGCGAGTGCCCAGAGCACGGCGCTCACGATGATCGAGCCGGGGATCAGCAGCACCCGCGGGCCGCGGCGGTCGTACAGGCGACCGACCACCGGTGAGAGCAGCCCCATGATGAGACCGCCGGGCAGCAGGAGCAGCCCGACCTGCAGGACCTCGAGCCCGAGGACGCGCTCCAGGTAGATGGGCAGCAGGATGAGCGTGCCGAACATCGCCATGAAGCTGACGACCATCGCGACGATCGGGATGGTGAACCCGGTGGTGCGGAACGTGCGGAGGTCGAGCAGCGCCGAGTCGCTGCGCTGCAGACGGGTCTGTCGGAGCACGAACACCGCGAGGGCGGCCACGCCGACCGCGAGCGACACGATCGGCACGAGCGGCCCGGTCGACCCGGCCTCGCCGATGCTCGACAGCCCGTACACGAGCCCGCCGAACGCGAACGCGGACAGGACGACGGAGAGCACGTCGATCGGGGCCTTCCGCGGTGTGGAGACGTTGCGGACCTTGACCATGCCGAGGATCAGCGCGGCGAGCGCGATCGGGAGCACGAAGCCGAAGAGCCAGCGCCACGAGAACGCGTTGAGGATCAGCCCGGAGATCGTCGGTCCGACCGCCGGGGCGACGGAGATGACGATCGAGATGTTGCCCATGACGCGGCCGCGGTGGGCCGGCTCGATCAGTGTGAGCACCGTCGTCATGAGGAGCGGCATCATGATGGCCGTCCCGCTGGCCTGCACGATCCGCCCGACGAGCAGCATCGGGAAGCCCGGCGCGAGGAGCGCGATCAGCGTGCCGGCGGAGAACAGGCTCATCGCCCAGACGAACACCGGTCGGGTGTTGAAGCGCTGCAGCAGGAAGCCGGTGATCGGGATGACGACCGCCATCGTGAGGAGGAAGCCGGTCGTCAGCCACTGGCCCGTGGCCGCGCTGATGCCGAGGTCGTCCATGAGACGGGGGAGCGCGACGCCCATGATCGTCTCGTTGAGGATGACCACGAACGCGGAGACGAGCAGGAGCCCGATGACGAGGCGGGTCTCACCGGGGGACGGCTGCGTCACGCTCCCGGTGCGGGGTGCGGAATCGACGGCCTGGGTCATGCGGGGCTCCTGGTGGATCGCGACGTACGGGACGAGGGGCGCCGGAGCGCAGACAGGGCAACCGCCTGAACGGATTCGATTATTCCGCTTCCGTCCGACACGCGGCAGGTCCCTGTCGACGACACCCCGCCGTCCCTCCGTGCGCCGCGTTCAGTGGAGGATCGAGAACCCCTCGGTGTCGCCGTGCGGGATGACCGGGCGGAGCGACACCTCGGTCACCTCGGCGGACGGCGGCCCGCTGTGCAGCAGCTCCATGAGCCGGTCGACCGCTGCCGACGGTCCCTCCGCCTCCACCTCGACCGTCCCGTCGAACAGGTTGCGCGCGTACCCGACGAGGTCGAGCCCGTCGGCCTTCCGTGCCGTCCAGTACCGGAAACCGACCCCCTGCACCGTGCCCGAAACCACCGCGTGCATCCTCGTCACCGTCGTCATGCCCTCACCGTAGGCGTGCGCTCACCGGACGAGTTTTCGGCGGTGTTACCGACTCGTGAAACCCGGTGATAGAGTCATCGCAACCCGAACACTTCGAGTCAACATGACACTATCTCCTGTAGCCCCCATCCGCGTCGCGGTGTCCACCGTGATCGTGGCGCTGCGTCCGCACCCGGACACCGGCGCGCCGGCGCTCTGGATGCCGCTCGTCCGTCGCGTCGCCGAGCCGTACGAGGGCTCGTGGGCGCTCCCGGGCGGATGGGTGCAGCCGGACGAGGGCCTCGAGGACTCCGCCGCGGCACGCCTGCGTGAGACCACGAACGTGCAGCCGCGCTACCTCGAGCAGCTCTACGCCTTCGGGGACGTCGACCGGTCCCCGAGCCGGGTCGTGTCGATCGTGTACTGGGCCCTGGTGCACCCGGACGAGGCGAACGTCGTGCCCGACGACTGGAACGTCCGCTGGTTCCTCGCCGACGAGCACCCGCCGCTCGCCTTCGACCACGACCGCATCGTCGCGTACGCGCTGTGGCGGCTGCGGAACAAGATGTCGTACTCCCGGATCGCGCAGGCGTTCCTCGGCGACCGCTTCACCCTCGCCGAGCTGCGGGGCGTGTACGAGGCGGTGCTCGGGCGGGCGCTCGACCCCGCGAACTTCCGGCGGCAGGTCGAGAAGACCGACGCGGTCCTGCCCACCGACGAGACCACGAGCGGGGGGCGGCACCGTCCGGCCCGGCTCTACCGTTCCAACCCCGACCTCGCCTACGCGGACAACGGCCCGCTCCAGCGGGCCGAGCAGCCAACGAACCGATAGGAACCACCGTGTCCATCGCGACCACGATCGAGCTCATCTCCAACGGCGGCGCCGCCGGCAGCACGTGCACGCCGGACCTCGCGGTGCCCACGTGGGACTTCGACTCCCGCCCCGGCTACGGTCCGGGGTCGTCGATGTCCGACGTCATCCCGACCGGGGCGCCCCGGCAGGGCGGGATCCCCGAGGAGTACAAGACCGCGAGCGACGAGGAACTGCACGAGCGGATCGAGCGGGCGAAGGCGACCCTCGGCGACCGCGTCGTGGTGCTCGGGCACTTCTACCAGCGTGACGAGGTCGTCCGGCACGCGGACTTCCTCGGCGACTCGTTCCAGCTCGCCAACGCCGCGCTGACGAAGCCGGACGCCGAGGCCATCGTGTTCTGCGGGGTCCACTTCATGGCGGAGACGGCGGACGTCCTCGCGCGGGACGACCAGCGCGTCATCCTGCCGAACCTCGCCGCCGGGTGCTCGATGGCAGACATGGCGGACATCGACAGCGTCGAGCAGGCGTGGGCCGAGCTCACGGCGGTCTACGGCACCGAGCCGGACGCCGACGGGCGCGTCCCGGTCATCCCCGTCACCTACATGAACTCCGCGGCGGACCTCAAGGCGTTCTGCGGTCGGAACGGCGGGATCGTCTGCACGAGCTCGAACGCCGCGACCGTCCTCGAGTGGGCGTTCGAGCGCGGGCAGCGCGTCCTGTTCTTCCCCGACCAGCACCTCGGCCGCAACACGGCGAAGGCGATGGGCATCAGCACCGACCTCATGCCGATGTGGAACCCGCGGAAGGCGCTCGGGGGCAACGACGAGCAGACGTTGCAGGACGCACGGGTCATCCTCTGGCACGGGTTCTGCTCGGTGCACCGCCGCTTCACCGTCGACCAGATCGACCAGGCCCGTCGCGACCACCCCGGCGTGCAGGTCATCGTCCACCCGGAGTGCCCGATGGCGGTCGTCGACGCCGCGGACCACGCGGGCAGCACCGACCTCATCCGGAAGACCGTGGCGGCGGCGACCGAACCGACGACCTTCGCGATCGGCACCGAGATCAACATGGTGAACCGGCTCGCGGCGGAGTACCCGCAGCACACGATCTTCTGCCTCGACCCGGTCGTCTGCCCGTGCTCGACCATGTACCGGATCCACCCCGGCTACCTCGCCTGGGTGCTCGAGGCGCTCGTCCGCGGCAAGGTCCTCAACGAGATCGTCGTTCCCGCCGACGTGCAGGCCGACGCCAAGGTCGCGCTCGAGCGCATGCTCGCGGCCAAGCCCCGCGGCTGACGCCCGGCTGCCGGGACGGAAGGAGCACACCGTGCACGTCGTCATCGTCGGGTCCGGGATCGCCGGGCTCACCGCCGCGATCCGCGCGAGCAGCCGCCACGACGTCACGCTCGTGACGAAGGGCACGCTGACCGACGGCGCCACCCGGTACGCGCAGGGCGGGGTCGCCGTGGCGCTGGGAGCGGACGACTCCGCCGCCCTGCACCAGGCCGACACCCACGTCGCGGCAGCCGGCAGCGCCGACGCCCGCGCCGTCGAGGTGCTCTGCACCGACGGACCCGCCCGCGTCCGCGACCTGCTCGCGCTCGGCGTGCCCTTCGACCGGACCGCCGACCCGGCGAGCCTCGACCGTCACGGCGACGACCTCGCCCGCGGTCGCGAGGCCGCGCACGGACGCTGGCGGGTCGTCCACGCCGACGGCGACGCGACGGGAGCGGCGATCGAGCGGACCCTCGTCGACGCCCTGCACCGGCGACACGTCACGATCCTCGAGCGCACCTGCCTCGTCGACCTCGTCGTCCAGGGTGGCGCGGTCGTCGGGCTCGACGTCCTCGACCTCCTCGGCGAACCGCGGCGACTCGACGCCGACGCCGTCGTGCTCGCCTCGGGCGGCGCGGGACACCTCTACCGCGAGACCACCAACCCGCTCGTCGCGACGGGGGACGGGCAGGCTGCGGCCTGGCGGGCCGGGGCCGTCCTCGCCGACCTCGAGTTCGTGCAGTTCCACCCGACCCGCCTGGCCGTCCCGGACGGCGGGCTCGTGTCGGAGGCGGTCCGCGGCGAGGGAGCGGTGCTCCGTGACGCCCGCGGGGACCGCTTCATGACCCGCGTCCACCCGGATGCCGAGCTCGCCCCGCGTGACGTCGTGGCACGGGGCATCGCGGCCGCCGTGCGCGCACAGGGCGGCGCGCCGGTGCTCCTCGACGCCACCGGCCTCGACCCGGACTTCCTCGTCCGACGGTTCCCCGGCCTCACCCGGGCCACACGCGCCGCCGGGTTCGACTGGACCCGCGAGGGCGTCCCGATCGCCCCCGCCGCCCACTACGCCATGGGCGGGGTCGCCACCGACGCCGACGGACGGACCAGCCTGCCCGGACTCCTCGCGGTCGGCGAGGTCGCCTGCACCGGCGTGCACGGTGCGAACCGGCTCGCCTCGAACTCGCTGCTCGAGGGCCTCGTCTTCGCGGTCCGCGCAGCGGACGCGCTCGGCGCACCGCGACCCGACCGGGTCCGCCTGCGGGGCGACGGGACACTGGACGTCGAGACCGTCACCGACGCGGCGGACGCGACCCGTGCCTCCCGGCAGGACCGGACGGGAGGCGCTGCCCACCGCACCGACACCGCGCACGTCCGCCAGGCGGTCCAGTCCGTCATGACGGACCGTGTCGGGCTGCTGCGTGACGCGACCGGCCTCGCGAGCGCGCGCCGCGACCTCGACGCCCTGGGCGTGCCGGCGCCCGTCGGCGTCCGCGAGCACGAGGACCGCGCCCTCCTCGACCTCGCCCGGTTGACCGCCCGCGCGGCCGAGGCCCGCACCGAGTCCCGCGGTGCGCACGCCCGGACCGACCACCCCGACACCGATCCCCGAGCCGCACGACCGAACGGCTGGGTCCTCCGACCCGCGGCCGTCCGCCAGGAGGTACCCGCATGACCGACGTGACGACCAGCACCACCGACCCCGACCGCACCGCCGGTGGCGACCGTGTCGTCGACCCCGGCACCATCCCGCCGCACGTGCTCCGACGCGTGGTCGACACCGCGCTCGAGGAGGACGCGCCGTGGGGCGACGTCACCAGCGAGACCCTCATCCCAGCAGGTGCCACGGCGACCGCGACCCTGGCCGCGCGGGAACCGGGCGTGCTGAGCGGCGGCGGCGTGTTCGTGTCCGTCATGCACGCGGTGGACCCGGCGATCCGGGCCGAGGTGCACGTGGCCGACGGTGCGCGGTTCGTCGCGGAGGACACCCTCGTGACGGTGTCGGGGTCGGCGCGCTCGGTCCTCCGTGCCGAGCGGGTGGCCCTCAACCTCGTGCAGCGGATGTCGGGGGTCGCCACGCTGACGGCGGCCTACGTGGCGGCCGTCGCGGGCACCTCGGCGCGCATCGTCGACACCCGGAAGACGACCCCGGGGCTCCGCGCGCTCGAGCGGTACGCGGTGCGTTGCGGCGGCGGGCGGAACCACCGCACGTCGCTGTCGGACGCCGTGATGGCGAAGGACAACCACCTCGCGGTGCTCCTCGCGAGCGGCATCGACATCGGCGACGCGGTGCGCGCGGCCCGGGAGCGGCTCGGGCACACCGTCCACCTCGAGGTCGAGGTCGACCGCGTCGACCAGGTCGAGCCCGTCGTGGCGGCCGGCGTCGACACGATCATGCTCGACAACTTCGAACCGGACGCGCTCCGGGAGGGCGTCGCGATCGTGGCCGGGCGCGCGCTCGTCGAGGCATCGGGCGGGGTGAACCTCGACACCGTCGCCGCGATCGCCGCCACCGGGGTCGACGTGGTCTCGGTCGGCGCGCTGACCCACTCGGCTCGGGCCCTCGACCTCGGGCTCGACATCGCCGTCTCGGCCTGACGTGTTCTACCTCGACCGCGCCGCCACGACGCCCGTCCGCCGCGAGGTCCTCGAAGCGATGTGGCCGTACCTCACCGGCACGTTCGGCAACCCGTCGTCGACGCACGGTGTGGGCGACGCGGCCGCGCGGGGGCTCGCCGACGCCCGGTCCGCCGTCGCCCGGGTGCTGGGCTGCCGACCGGCCGAGGTCGTGTTCACCACCGGCGGCACCGAGGGTGCGAACACGGCCGTCAAGGGCATCGCGCTCGCGGCGCCGCGGGGTCGGCACGTCGTCACGAGCGCGATCGAGCACGAGGCCGTGCTCGAGAGCTGCCGGTACCTGGAGCGGCACCACGGCTTCGCAGTGACCGTGCTGGCGGTCGACCGCGACGGTGTCGTCGATCCCGACGTGCTCGCCGACGCGCT
The DNA here is from genome assembly GCF_047238015.1 of Curtobacterium phoenicis. Taxonomy (NCBI): domain Bacteria; kingdom Bacillati; phylum Actinomycetota; class Actinomycetes; order Micrococcales; family Microbacteriaceae; genus Curtobacterium; species Curtobacterium phoenicis. The sequence goes on along the minus strand of NZ_JBDFLZ010000002.1, from coordinate 2,966,618 downwards.
CCGACCCGACACGACGCTCGTGACGATCGCGCACGCGTCGAACGAGGTCGGGACCGTGCAGGACGTCCGCGCGCTCGCCACGGTGGCGCACGGGGTCGGCGCCCGGTTCCACACCGACGCGGTGCAGTCCGCGCCGTGGCTGCCGGTCGGGCCGGCGGACACCGGCGCGGACGCGGTCTCGCTGTCCGGGCACAAGCTCGGCGCACCGAAGGGGACCGGCGTGCTCGTCGTGCGGGCCGGGACCCCGCTCGAACCGCTCCTGCACGGGGGTGGGCAGGAGCGCGGGCGGCGGTCCGGGACCGAGGACGTCGCCGGTGCCGTCGCGGTCGCCACCGCGCTGACGCTGCACGCGGGGGAGCGGTCGGACGCCGCGGTCCGCGCGACGGCCGTGCGGGACGCCGTGCTGGACGGGGTGACCGCGGCCGTACCCGGGGCGTTCGTGACCGGGTCGCGGACGTCGCGGCTCCCGGGACACGCGTCGTTCTGCTTCCCGGGGGTGCACGGGGAGACGGTCCTGCTCGAGCTGGAGCAGCGGGACGTGGTGTCGTCGTCGGGCAGTGCGTGCGCGGCTGGCAGCACGGAGGCCTCGCACGTCCTCACGGCGCTCGGACTCGACGAGGACACGGCGCGGTCGGCGGTGCGGCTGACGTTCGACGAGTCCCTCACGCCGTCCGACGTGCCCGTGGTGGTCGGTGCCGTGCGGGACGCCGTCCGAGCGGTCCGCGCGCTGGCCTGAGACGGTCGTCGCCCGCCTCGGGCGCTCGTCGTCAGCCCCGGCGCTCATCGCTCGACTGCGGCATCCGTCACTCCCCAGAGGTGGACTAGACGTTCTACTCCATGAGTGGGGACGTGTCCCCCCTTTTGCGGACCCGAGAAGTGCGTCAGGCTGTCTGCATGGCAAACGCGATCACGACTCGGGTCCGGCGGGAGGACCGCTTCCGGGCAGTCCAGCTCCTCCCTGCACCGGCGACCGTGCTCGCGCTCGTCGTGGCCGCCCAGCACGACCTCGGCGCCGGACCCCTCGCGGTCGTGGCCGTCGTCGGAGCCCTCGCGACCGTCGGGAGCGCCCTGCTCCCGATGATCCGGCCGGCCGTCGGCAGAGCAGCCACCCCTGAGCACCGGTCGATGCCTGCACCGACCGAATCGGACCGGTACCGAGAGGACACCGAACACCCCCTCTGAGGAACGGCCCCACCGGACCGGCACCGTCGGACCCGTCCCCCTGTGGGTCGGCGGTGCTCCCGGCCGGACGCGACCCCCTGATCTGCGTCCGGCGCGGGGCACGACATCCCCCTGTCGTCGTGCCCCGCCGCACACCGCGACCCGCCGTGGGCGTGGCGTCGACCCTGCGACGCCGTCCCCCTGACGCCCACGGCGGGCCCGGTGTCGCACCCGCCCGAGCAGTCCGCCCGGACCCTCGGTCGGCGCTCCCGTCAGCGGCGTCGGTCGCGCGTGGGTACCGCGACCGTGCCCGGCCAGACGTAGGCGAGGTCGTCCGGGTCGTCCGGGAACAGCGGCCGGTAGAACTCCGGCGCCTTCTGCAGCAGTTTGGAGCGGTGCGACCGGTGCAGCGCCTCGTCCTCATTCCACGGCGGCACCGCGAAGTCGCCCGAGGCGTAGGCCTCGAGGTCCTCCGGGACGAGCGCCAGGTCCGCCACGGTCTTGTCGCGGCAGGTGTCCGGGTGCCCACGCTCGACCCACACCGCGCACGTCGCGTCCTGGTAGGCCATGAGCGCCGGTCGGTACCCGCGCCACATCGCGGTCACCGGGTGGTTCTGCCAGCCGTAGCCGGGCAAGGTCAGGGCTCGCATGACCTGCAGCGTCTCGACCCGCTGCTTGCCGAGCCGACGGTCGTCGAGCACCTCGGCCGAGGCACGGAAGTCGGCGTACGGCAGGAAGGTCTGCATCGACCGGACGCTACCCGCAGCGCGCTGGCAGGGCTCCCCGACACATGCCGTCACACGCACACCACGGGAGAGTGGAGCGTGTGAGCATCGAGGACATGAGCGCAGCACTCGTCGTCGGCGTCAGCGGCAGCCCGTCGGACCCGTCACGGACCTCGACCCTGGTCGCCGCCACGGTCGAGCGCCTCGGGCAGGAGTTCGAGGACGCCCGGACCGAGACGGTGGAGATCGGTCCGCTGCTCGCCGACCTCGGCGCGGCGGGATCGCGCGAGGCGATGGCCCCGGCGACGATCCGCGCACTCGAGCTCGTCGAGTCGGCCGACGTCCTCGTGGTCGGCAGCCCTGCGTTCCGGGCCGCGTACTCCGGCGCGTTCAAGCTCTTCTTCGACTGGGTCGGACAGTACGACCTCGTCGACACCCCGGTGCTCCTGACCGCCACGGGGGGCAGCGACCGGCACGCCCTGCTCGTCGAGCACCAGATGCGCCCGCTGTTCGGCTTCTTCCAGTCGACGACCCTGCCGCTCGGCGTGTTCGGCAACGAGCGCGACTTCACCAAGCGCGAGGGTGGCTACGACATCGCGAGCGTCGACCTCGAGCTCCGCATCGACCAGGCCGTGCGACGCGCGCTCCCCATCATCCGCGGGGGCTTCGCGACCGCAGGCGCCACCGACGTGCGCCGCCCCGCCGAGTTCTAGCGGATCGCGACCCGAAGCGACCGAAACGCAGGCGGCCGCGAGTGGGCGAGGTTCCACGACTCCCCGCTCACGTTCGCCGCGGTTCCCGAGACGGGCCGCAGGGGCGGCGAGATGCCACGATTCTGGAACTTCGCGACGCGGCGCGACCAGCAGCCGGACGGGAGGCACGGGGCGGGCCCGCACCGCGCCTTCAGGCCGTCAGTCGGTGGGGTCCGCGACGAGCGACGCGACGTGCGCGACGGCCAGCCGGTACCCGTCGGCGCCCGCGCCCGCGATGACGGCGCTCGCCGCGGTCGCGACGTGGTCGACGTGCCGGAACGGTTCGCGCTTCCACGTGTTGGACAGGTGCACCTCGACGACCGGGACGGTGAGTGCCTCGACCGCGTCGTGGAGGGCGACCGAGGTGTGGGCGTAGGCCGCGGGGTTGATCACCACGGCGACGAAGTCGTCGAGCGCCTCGTGCAGCCACTCGACGAGCTCGCCCTCCCGGTTCGTCTGCCGGAAGTCGGCCTCGAGCTCGTGGACCGCCGCCTCGGTGTGCACGATGGCCTCGATCTCGGCGAGCGTCGTCGTCCCGTACTGCGCCGGATCGCGACGGCCGAGGATGTCGAGGTTGGGGCCGTTGAGCACGAGGATGCGCGGTGCGGTCATGCGCCGAGCCTAGCGAGGGGTCGCCGGCACGGAGCGGCACGGGCGTGCCGGGGCGGAACATGTGTCGGCTATGTGAACGGTCACAAACAGGTGTAGCGTCTCCGTCCGGGCCGGCGGAGTTGTCGGCTGCAACACATCGACGTGGAGTGTGAATGGTTCTCGCGGCAGCGAACAGCGGGATCCGGCTCGACTTGGGCTGGGTCGACTACTTGATGATCATCGTGTACTTCGCGGTGGTGATCGGCATCGGGTTCACCGCCCGGCGGCAGGTCCGCACGAGCATGGACTTCTTCCTGTCCGGCCGGTCGATGCCGGCGTGGATCACGGGCCTGGCGTTCGTGTCCGCGAACCTCGGCGCGACCGAGATCCTCGGCATGGCGGCGAACGGTGCCCAGATCGGCATGGCGACCCTGCACTACTACCTCATCGGCGCGGTGCCGGCGATGGTGTTCCTCGGGCTCGTGATGATGCCGTTCTACTACGGGTCGAAGGTCCGCAGCGTGCCGGAGTTCATGCTCCGCCGGTTCGGCAAGGCGCCGCACCTGGTGAACTCGATCGCGTTCGCGGTGTCGAACGTCCTCATCGCCGGCATCAACCTCTACGCCATGGCCATCGTCATCGAGGCCATGCTCGGCTGGCCGGAGTGGCTCGCGATCCTCGTTTCCGCCGCCTTCGTCCTGGCCTACATCACCCTGGGTGGCCTGAGCAGCGCGATCTACAACGAGGTCATGCAGTTCTTCGTGATCATCGCCGGCCTCGTGCCGCTGACGATCGTCGGTCTCCACCGCGTCGGCGGTTGGGGTGGTCTGACCGAGGCGATCAAGCAGACGCAGGGCGTGCAGCACCTCCAGGCCTGGGCAGGCACCGGCATCGGCGACGTCACGAACCCGATCGGGGCGAACTGGCTGGCGATCGTGCTCGGCCTCGGCTTCGTGCTCTCGTTCGGCTACTGGACCACCAACTTCACCGAGGTCCAGCGCGCGTTCTCGGCGAAGAACATGTCGGCCGCGCGCCGCACCCCGCTCATCGCCGCGATCCCGAAGCTCTTCATCCCGTTCATCGTCGTCATCCCGGGTCTCATCGCCGCGGCCGTCGTCGGCAACCAGTTCGCCTCGGGTGCGCTCACCTACAACGACGCGATCCCGAAGCTCATCCAGATGTACCTGCCGACCGGTGTGCTCGGCATCGCGGTGACGGGCCTCCTCGCCTCGTTCATGGCAGGCATGGCCGCGAACGTGTCGTCGTTCAACACCGTCTTCACGTACGACATCTGGCAGCGCTACATCAAGCCGAACATGCCCGACCTGCACTACCTGAAGACCGGACGCTGGGTCACGGTCGTCGGCGTCCTCGTCGGCATCGGGACCGCGTTCCTCGCCGCGCAGGCCGGCAACATCATGACCTACATGCAGACGCTGTTCTCGTTCTTCAACGCACCGCTCTTCGGCGTCTTCATCCTCGGTCTGCTCTGGAAGCGGATGACCACCGCCGGGGCGCTCTGGGGGTACATCCTCGGCATCGTCGCCCCGACGATCACCTGGATCGCGTACCTCGTGAACCCGAAGCTGTTCGCCACCGCCACCGCAGAGACGCTCTACGGCGCGATCATCTCGTTCGTCACCGTGCTCGTCGTCGCCGTGGCCGTGTCCCTCGCCACGAAGCCGAAGGACGTGTCGGAGCTCGGCGGGCTGGTCTACGGCGTCGGCAAGATCGACATGACCGCCGGGGCCGTCGCCACCGACACCGCGTGGTACCGCTCGCCGGCCCTCCTCGGGACCGTCGCGCTCGTGCTGTGCGTCGCCCTCTACCTCCCGTTCCTCTGATCCGCTCGAAGGAGATCGCTCATGCGTGACGACACCACCACGATGACCGAGGAGCAGCAGGCCCTCGTCCGTTCCACCCGCCGACTCGACCTGCGCCGCATCCTCGGAGGCCTGTTCGTGGTCTACGGCGTGATCACGACGATCGTCGGGATCGTCAACTACGGCACCGACCCGGAGAAGACCGGCGGCATCCACATCAACCTGTGGGTCGGGCTCTCGCTGCTCGTCGGCGGCCTGCTCTTCTTCCTGTGGGACCGGCTGAACCCGGTGCCCGCGGCGGACATCATCGGCCAGGCCGAGGCCGAGGAACACCAGAAGGCGGCCGGCGAAGGCCGCGAGCGCGCCTGACACACCGCACCGGTCCGACGGCCGTCCGCTCCGGCGGGCGGCCGTCGGTCGTTCCTGGCGGCGTCGGCCTGGAGGCACGGTGCGCGTCCGTCGCACCGCTGACGCTGTCATCAGGGTCGCGTGACGTTGACACCCGAGCAAGCGCGCGCTTAGTATTGATATGTCGATCGAGTGCTCTCGGTCGGAAGTGATCCCCGGATTACCTGCAGCGAGCGCGGGGCCCGGGGATTTGCGCTGTCGGAGCCGCTTCATCACGCGACGGTGATCTCGGTCACGTCAAGGTGCTCATCCCTCAGTGTTCCGCGTGCACCGCAGGCGATGTCCGCGAGAGCCAGGAGGGGCTCTGCGTCGCCGCGAGCGTGATCCCACACGATCGACCGGCCGGCCCCCTGCGTCCGGAACGCGTCGAGTACTCGGCGATCGGCGCGGTCGAGTGCCGGCCCGCGAGACTCGATCGTCACGTGGCGAACCGCGCGGGACTCCAGCTCGAACACCAGGCGCTCCAGGCAGCGCCGGCGACGACGTTCCGCACGAGCCGGCGCGCCGTCGTAGCGGACGATGATCGTCGCGACCGCCAGCCTGAGCAGGCCGCGCCAGGTGTGACGCTGCACCTCGATCGCCTCGTACCAGTGCAACTTCCTCATCCGTGCCGGTCGCAAGCGCTCGACGGTCCGTCGGAGGGAATCACGCTCGGAGTCATCCACGACCACCGCGGCCAGGATGTACGTAGAGTGGTCGAGTCCGCCGCCGGGCTCTGATTCGTCGCAGTACGCGCGGTGCATCCTCGTAGCATATTGCGTATCACAATCGTTCCGGATCGGAACCGTGCTTGCGGCGCGACGATGGGTGCGAGAGGTTCTGGGGGAGCGAAGGAGCCCTCATGCCCACCATGGTGTTCATCAACCTGCCGGTCGCCGACCTCGACCGGTCGAAGGCCTTCTACGAGGCCCTCGGCTACACGATCAACCCCGACTTCACCGACGAGACCGCCGCGTGCGCCGTGGTCAGCGACACCGTGTACGTGATGCTCCTGACCCACGCGAAGTTCGCCGAGTTCACCGACAAGACGATCGCCCGGCCGGACACGATCGAGGTGATCAACTCCCTGAGCGCTGACTCGAAGGACGACGTGCACCGGATCGTCGACGCTGCCGTCATGTCCGGTGGGAGCGAGGACCGGCCCGAGATGGACCTCGGCTTCATGTACCAGCGGAGCTTCACCGACCCGGACGGCCACCGGTGGGAGCTCGTGTGGATGGACCAGGCCGCCATGCAGGACGGCCCGCCGAGCGAGTAGCAGCGTGTCGGCGGTGGACGACAGGATGGGTGCGTGAGCACCGGAGAACCCGTCGTCCCGCAGTCCCTCGTCGTCGGTGCGGATGGTCTCGCCCGCCCGGTCTGGGCGTCGACCGACGAGATGCTCCGCACGTACTACGACACGGAGTGGGGCATGCCCGTCCGTGACGAGCGGGGGGTGTTCGAGCGACTGTCGCTCGAGGCGTTCCAGTCCGGGTTGTCGTGGCGGACCATCCTCGCGAAGCGCCCGGCGTTCCGCAGCGCCTTCGCGGACTTTGACCCGGACACCGTCGCCGGGTTCGGGGAGGACGACGTCGCGCGACTCGTGGCCGACGCCGGCATCGTCCGGAACCGGGCGAAGATCCTCGCGACGATCACGAACGCGAACGCGACGATCGCCCTGCGTCAGGACGGGGGACTGGCCGACTTCGTGTGGTCCTTCCGGCCGGAGCGGACGCCGGAGCCGGTCACGTTCGCCGACGTCCCGACGAAGTCGGACGAGTCCGTGGCGCTGTCGAAGGCGCTCCGGAAGCGTGGGTTCGCGTTCGTCGGCCCGACCACGATGTACGCGCTCATGGAAGCACTCGGCATCGTCGACACGCACCTGCTCGGCAGCCACCGTCGGGGGACTTCCGGCGTCTGGAGCTGAGCGGTCGCCGGAACGCGTGCGGGGCTACGGTCGGAGCATGACGACGGACCCGGACCCTGCTCCGCACCACGCTCGGACGGTGCCGGTGCAGCCGATCGGCGCCGAGCACGTCGCGGTCCCCGTCGACACCGCCGCGCCCGAGCCGGAGATGCCGGGGGACACGCGTCCGGCGCACGACCCGGCGGAGGTCCGGATCGCCTTCCTCCTGTTCCCGGACGTCACCCAGCTCGACCTCACCGGTCCGGCGCAGGTGCTCGCCCGCGTCCCCGGGGCCTCGGTGCAGTACGTCGCGGCGGCCCTCGACCCGGTCCCGAGCGACTGCGGGCTCGCGCTCGTCCCGACCGCGACGTTCACGACCGCACGGGCCGCGGACGTCCTCGTCGTCCCCGGTGGTGACGGCGCGTTCGAGGCGATGCTCGACCCGGACGTCGTCGCGTTCGTCCGGCGCACGGCGGAGCAGGCGACGTGGGTGACGTCGGTGTGCACCGGCGCGTTCGTGCTCGGAGCGGCGGGGCTCCTGGCGGGCAAGCGCGCGACGACGCACTGGGCCTCGAAGCCGATGCTCGCGGCGTTCGGCGCGGACCCGGTGGAGCGGCGCATCGTCGACGACGGTGCGGTGGTCACCGCGGCCGGGGTCAGCGCGGGGATCGACATGGCGCTGTGGTTGGCCGGTGAACTCGCGGGGCGTCCGGCGGCGGAACGCATCCAGCTGCAGATCGAGTACGACCCGCAGCCGCCGTTCGACGCCGGGGCTGCGGAGCGGGCGGATGCACGACTCGTCACCGAGGCGCGTACCGCGGCCGAGGCGGCACGTGGGGAGCGGGTCGCGCGGGCGGCGGCAGCGGTCATCCGCTGACGCGAGGCCATCCGCTAGCGGTTGCCCTTGGAACCGCGCTTCGGCTTGCCCTTCATGCCGCGCTGCACCTTTCCGCGCCCGGCCTTGCCGCCGCCGGTCTTCCCGCTGGTGCCCTTCGTGGCACCGCGCTTGGCGGTGGTGCGGCTGTTCGCCGCCGTCGCCTTGCCGCCGCGGGAACCGGATCCGGACCCGGCGCGCGACGGGCGCGAGCCGGTCTCCTCGGCGTGGTCCGTGCCTCCCGGCTGGTCCTGACCACCTCGGGAACTGTTCGCGGTCCGACCACGCACCACGCCGATGAACTCCTCCGTGGTCGCGGAGGCGTCCTCCGTGCGCCAGGCGAGCAGGATCCGGGTGCCCGCTGCGTCGGCGAGCGTCCGGGCGACGAGGTCCTTCCGGCTCGCCGCGCGGAACAACGACTGCGGCAGGACCGCGACGCCGACGTTGGCCTCGACCAGGTCCAGCGTCGCGGCGACGTCGGCGGGCACCGGGCCGGCGTCGACCACGTGGACGTCGGTCGCGGCGAGGTCGACCTCGGCGAGGTCAGCGAGCGGGGAGTCCTTCGGCATCGCGACCACCGCGGTCTCGGTCCAGAGCGGGATCGCGTTGTGCCGTTCCGAGACGGGTTCGCGCGCGAAGGCCATGTCGGCCTCGCCGGCGAGGGCATCGTCCACCTCGTCCGCACCGATCGGTCGGAGGCGGAGCTCGGTGTCGGGGAACCGCTCGCGCCAGACGCGGGCCCACTTCGCAGGGGAGACCCCGGGCACGAAGGCGATGGTGAGGGCCTCGGTCATGCAACCGAGCATAGGGGCCGTACCCTGGTGTGCATGGCGCAGGAACAGACCATGAAGCCCGAGACGGCCGCGAAGAAGCTCGGCATCCTGCTGTCGGCCGCCCCGGAGTCCTTCCGTGGCGCGCCGATCAGCAGGACCGCGTTCGACGAGCTCCGGACCGAGCCGCCGGCGTGGCTCGAGGACCTCCGTCGAGACGGCCCGCACCCGCGGCCCGTCGTGGCGCAGAAGCTCGGTGTGTCCATCTCCGGGCTCGCCCGTGCCGGCGTCGACGAGCCGCTCACCACGGCGGAGATCAAGACGCTGCTGCAGGAGATGCCGGAGTGGCTCGTCCAGGAGCGTGCGACCCAGGCCGCGGTGCACGCCGAGAACGCCCGGGTGAAGCAGGACCGCGCGGCGAAGGCTGCCGCTCGCGCCGAGGACTGACGACCCCTCCCGCCCACCGATGACCGCCGTGCACGAGACCGTCGCCGACGCGATGCTCGTCGTGCCGCAGTTCGCCTCCGTGTGCTGCATCGTCGGTGACCGCTACCGACCGCGCGTCGCCGTGATCGTCCCGGCGGCCGTGATGCTCATCGCGATGCTGCTGCCGGTCGTGCACGCCGGCGCGGTGTGGACGTTGCTCGCAGCGACGGTCCTCCTGCTGCTCGCGCCGCTGCCCGTCGTGCGACGGCGTCGGGCCGACGGCCGCCGGGCGGAACCGATGGACGTGCACCGGGCGCTCTCGGCGGTGGTGATGGCCGGGATGCTCCTGATGGGCCACGCGACCGGTGCCGTCGACGGACACGCTGGTCACGGCATCGCGCTCACGGCGGTGCTCGGCGCGGGCGTCATCGGCTACTGCGCGTTCAGCGGTTGGCTGCTGCGCCACGAGTGGGCGCGGGAGGACCGACGTGCCGTCCGCAGCGGCGAGGTCTTCGCGATGACCGTCGCCGTGGTCGGCATGACGCTCGCGATGTAGCGGTCAGTCGCGCGCCGGTTCCTCGGACGACCGCGAGACGCGGTCCTTCGCGGCGCGGAGCGTGTCCTTCGGCACCGGCGGGACACCGCGGCGGATGCCCCGGACCCCGACCACCGCGAGGACGCCCGTGACGACCGCGAACACGACGAGCGTGATCCCCGTCGCTGCCCACACCGGCAGCGCGAGCGCGAGCAGGGCCACCACGAACCCCGCGAGCAGGACGAGCGTGGTGAGGGCGAACGCGACGGCCACGCCCGTGAGCACCAGGCCCGTCCTCGCGCCCTTCGCGCGGGCTCCGACTTCGCGGCGGGCCGCGGCGACCTCCTCGCGGACGGCGCGCAGGAGCGGCTCGAGGGCCTTCTGCACGAGCCCGGCCGTGACGGAGTCGCGGAAGGACGGCTTGGGGGTGTCCTGGTCGTCGGGTTCGGTGGTGCTCACGGGACTCCTGTTCGTCGGCGCAGTGGGATGGCCGGCCTGCGCTCGGGTGCGAGGCTCACCGGCGCAAGCCTGGGGCGCCTGCGCCTGCGCCTGGCTCGGCTGTGGCTCGCCACGCTACGCGTCGCTCCGGATCGGAGTGACACGGACGCGGAGACGGGCCAGCGTCCTCGGGTCGTGCCGTCGCCCCACGGAGCGGTAGCGTCGTGCCATGTCCGACCGAGCCGCCCGCCGTCCTGACCCCACCCCGCGGTTCGACGAGGTCGACGAGCGCATCCTGTGGACCCTGGCCGAGGACGCCCGCATCCCGAACAACCGCCTCGCGGCCGCCGTCGGCATCGCCCCCTCCACGTGCCTCGCCCGCGTCCGTGCCCTCGAGGATGCCGGGGTCGTCCGCGGGTACCGGGCGGACGTCGACGTCGCACGGCTCGGGTTCGCGATCGAGGCGATGGTGTCGGTCCGTGTGCACGCCGCTGCACGGCACGAGCTCCGGGAGTTCGCGAAGCGGCTGCTGCGGGTGCCCGTCGTGCAGGACGTGTCGTTCCTCGCGGGCGACAAGGACTTCCTCGTGCACATCGCGTGCACGTCCACCGAGCAGCTCCGGGACTTCGTGGCCGACGAGCTGAGCGGGGACCCCTCCGTGGCGACCACCCAGACGAACATCGTCTTCGAGCGGCTGGTGGCCGACCGGACGCACCAGGGCCGGTCCTTCGACGAACTCCGCCGGTGGCGAGCGTCGCGGCCTAGCGGGTGAGGGTCATCGGGATGTGCGGGATCCGGTCCTCCGAGTAGGGTGCACCGGAGCGCACGAAGCCGAACCGGCCGTAGAAGTCCTCGAGGTGCTCCTGCGCGCCCAGCTGGATCTCGGGGGCACGGGCCTCGGCGATCGCGGCCTCGATGAGCCGTCCGGCGAGCCCCTGACCGCGGGCGTGCCGAGCCGTGGCGACACGACCGATGCGCTCGCTGCCGTCCGGCTCGCGGAGCAGTCGGACCGTCGCATCGACCGATCCGCGTCCCGCCCAGAACTGCACCGTCCCCGGCTCGAGGTCGCGGCCGTCGATGTCGTCGTAGGCGGCGCCCTGCTCGACGACGAAGACGTCCTGCCGCAGCCGGAGGATCTCGTGCAGCGTCACGGGGTCGAGGTTGCGGGTCGGGGCGCTGAAGATCGGGACCACTGCCGGCCTTTCCTGACGATCCCCCATGAAAGGGGGTGCGATTTCGGTCGGACGGGCGTACCGTACCGGCCAACCACTCTACGTGCGCAGCCAGGATCAGGAGGTGAGCGCATGGATCAGGCGATGCGTGCACCCCTGAGCGCGCTGGTCCGGTACGTCCTGCTGGGCGTCGGACTCGCTGCTGCCCTCGTGCTGCTCTCCCTCGTCCTCGGCGTGCGGTCCGCTTCGGCGTCGACCGCCGTTCCGACGTCCGCCGTGTCCGCCTCCGACCGTCCCGGCCTGCTCGGCGGGGTCACCGAGGGACTCGGGTCGACCGCGCAGGGTGTCACGCGCGGCGTCGGTTCCGTGGTCGGTGAGGCCGTCGACCCCGTCCGCACCGCCGTCGCGCCGAAGCCTCCGAAGGCCGCGTCCCCGGCGCCCGAGACGCCCCCGGCGCCGGCGGCGCAGCCGGCGCCGGCGCCCGCAGCACAGCCTGCCCCGGCCCAGTCCGCTCCGGCGCACCCCGCCGTGCGGCCGGCCCCGGTACCTGCCGCACCCGTCCACACGGCGGCACCGGCGCCCACGGCGCCGCATGCACACGTCCCCGCGGAGCCCGCGGCACCGTCTCCCGCACCGACGACCGCGTCGGGATCCGCGACGGAGGCGACCAGTGCCTCCCGGCCGCTGACCGGGACGCTCGCGACGGCGCTGCACCCCGTCACCGGAACCGTGCAGGAGCTCACCGACGCACGCCCCGTGACCGGTCTCGTCGACGCCCTCGACCGTGTCGTCGATGGGCTGCCGGTCGTCGGACCGGTCATCGGCGACGACGCCCTCGGCACGGTCACGTCGCCCGTCACCGGGCTCGTCGACGACACGCTCGGTGGCGTCGGCGGCACGGTCGGCGACCTCCCCGGCGTGGTCGACGGCACGGTCCCGCTCACGCCGGGAGGCGTGCTCCCGCCGCTCGGCAGCGCGGTGCCGCCCACGACGACCCTGCCTGGAGGCACGACCCCGGTCACCGGGACCGCCCTGCCCCCGGGGGGCAGCGGCTCAGCGGGCACGCCGGTCGCGGCGACGGCTCCTGCCTCCGCGCGTCAGGCCGGGCAGGCCGACGCTGCGGCACCGGTCTCGGCGGTTCGGGCCGCCGCGGTCGGTGACGCGTTGCTCGGCGCTCCCGGAATGGCCGCCGTGGTCGTCGACGGGCGCGCGCTCCTCGTGCCGGAGGGCGGTGCCCCCGTGCACCTGCCGGCCGACGGCCCCGGCGCCACCGGGACCTCCGGCGGTGCCGCCAATGGCTCTGGGCCGAGTGCGCCGGTCGCCACCGCGGCCGGCTCGGCCGCCCGGTTCTCCCTCGCCGCGGGGTCACGCGGCTCCCTCGCCGACGACGTGGTCCCCGCGTCCCTCGTCGGCGACCACGACGTCGCCCCTGATTGAGATCGGTGCGCCTGTCCGCCTCGGCAGGCACACACACACCCCCGACCGTGACCGCGGTCGGGCAACGATCTCGATCAGGAAGTGAACGACCATGAACAAGTACGTCTCGAGAGGGCTGTGGTTCGCCCTCTTCGTCGGCGGCCTGACCCTCGGGGGAGCAGCGGCAGCGAACGCCGCGACGACCTCCGGAGCGGACGGAGCCGTCTCGGGCACGCAGGTCGCCCCGTCCGTCGACGCCCCGGTGTCCGTCTCCGGCAACGCGCTCGGCGTCCTCGGCGACGCGGTCTCCACGGCGACCGGGTCCGGCGCTGCGTCGACCCCGGCGCCCTCGGCTCCGGCTTCGGCTCCTGCTCCTGCTCCGGTCACCTCCGGCGCGGACGGCACCGCTTGGGGAACGCAGGTCGCGCCGGACGTCAGCGTCCCGGTGACGGTCTCCGGGAACGCGATCGGCGTCGCGGGTGACGCCGCGTCGACCGCCGCTCCGGCCGCCCCGGCGTCCTCGGCGTCGACGACCCCGGCCGCCGCGACCCCGAGCACCTCGGGTGCCGACGGCACCGCTTCCGGCACCCAGGTCGCCGGCGACGTGTCCGTGCCGGTGTCGGCGACGGGCAACGCGATCGCCGTCGGCGGGGACGCTGCGAGCGGGTCCACACCGTCCGCCGAGCCCGCACCGGCTCCGGCTCCGTCAGGGGCCGCCACGTCGGCACCGACCACCTCAGGGGACGACGGCACCGCCGCCGGTACCCAGGTCGCGCCCGTCGTGTCCGTCCCGGTGACGGTGTCGGGCAACGGGATCGGCGTCCTCGGCGACGGCACGGCCTCGGGTTCGACGACCGGCGCCGGTCCGACCGGGTCGTCCTCGGGTGGATCCCCGGCGACCACGTCCGGATCCGACGGGCTTCTCTCCGGCACGCAGGTCGGTGGACTCGTGTCGGTGCCCGTGACGATCTCCGGCAACGGGATCGGGGTCGTCGGTGACGGCACGAGCTCGGGTTCGACGGCCGGGACGGCGCCTGCGGGTTCGACGGGTTCGACGCCGTCGGCCGGTGGGACGACGGACGGTTCGGACGGGATCGGTTCGGGCACGCAGGTCGCCCCGGTGATCAGCCTGCCGGTGACGGTCGGCGGGAACGGGATCGGCATCGTCGGTGACGGCACGAGCTCGGGTTCGACGGCCGGGACGGCGCCTGCGGGTTCGACGGGTTCGACGCCGTCGGCCGGTGGGACGACGGACGGTTCGGACGGGATCGGTTCGGGCACGCAGGTCGCCCCGGTGATCAGCCTGCCGGTGACGGTCGGCGGGAACGGGATCGGGGTCGTCGGTGACGGCACGAGCTCGGGTTCGACGGCCGGGACGGCGCCTGCGGGTTCGACGGGTTCGACGCCGTCGGCCGGTGGGACGACGGATGGTTCGGACGGGATCGGTTCGGGCACGCAGGTCGCCCCGGTGATCAGCCTGCCGGTGACGGTCGGCGGGAACGGGATCGGCATCATCGGTGACGGCACGAGCTCGGGTTCGACGGCCGGGACGGCGCCTGCGGGTTCGACGGGTTCGACGCCGTCGGCCGGTGGGACGACGGACGGTTCGGACGGGATCGGTTCGGGCACGCAGGTCGCCCCGGTGATCAGCCTGCCGGTGACGGTCGGCGGGAACGGGATCGGGGTCGTCGGTGACGGCACGAGCTCGGGTTCGACGGCCGGGACGGCGCCTGCGGGTTCGACGGGTTCGACGCCGTCTGCCGGTGGGACGACGGACGGTTCGGACGGGATCGGTTCGGGCACGCAGGTCGCCCCGGTGATCAGCCTGCCGGTGACGGTCGGCGGGAACGGGATCGGCATCATCGGTGACGGCACCAGCACGACGCCGGGCGCCGGGACCGACCCGGGCACGGGCACGGACCCCGGTGACGGCACGGACCCCGGGACGGGTACGGACCCCGGTGACGGCACCGACCCCGGGACGGGCACCGACCCGGGTGACGGCACGGACCCCGGCACGGGCACGACGCCGGGGAGCGGCACGACCGACCCCGGGACCGGGTCGACGCCGGGAGCCGGCACCGGCACGACCACCGGGGCGGCGCCCGTGACGGCGACCACCCCGGTGACCGCGGTCGTCGCGACCGAGGCGACCGGTGCCTCCCGGTCGGCCGCCGTCACCGCGGCCACGGCCGCCGCTGCCGGCACCACCTCTGGGAGCACCGCGACCGGTCTGGCCTACACGGGCGCACCGTCGCCCGTCCTGCCGCTGACCGCCGCGCTGCTCCTGCTCCTCGCCGGTGCCGGAGTGCTCACGCTGCGCCGTCGGCCCTGACCGGACGGGTCGCCGACCCGGCGGTCGCGCCGGGACCACCCTCGCGGGTGGTCCCGGCGCACCGCGCTGCCTGCTGGACCTGCACCTGTGAGCAGCCCGGACGCATCCTGGAAGGTGGTGATGCTGATCCTGTGAGCAGTGGAAGCGCCTCGGCGGCTGGTCGGCAGCCCGCCGGGGCCACGATTGGCACGTGCTCCACGAACTCCTGCGCCTCAAGATCACGGACAGCGACGTCCTCGTCCCGGTCGACATCGTCGCCGGTCTCCTGGTGGTCTGGGCGCTCGTCGTCCGACCGTGGTCGCTCCCGCGGTTCCTCGTCCGGATCGCGGCGATGGGCATCGGGGCGCTCGTGGGGCTCGGCCTCGTGTGGTGGTTCGGCGACGTCCAGGACGCGTTCGGGGTCGCCTTCACCCCGATCACCCGGATGTGGGTGGCGTTCGCGGTCGCGGGCATCGCCCTCTTCCTGACGGTCGCCGTGCAGGGCGGGTGGGGTCGACGGGTCGTCGCACTGGGCGCCGCGTGCGCCGTCGTGCTCGCGGCCGGGCTCGGCGTCAACGTCGACTTCGGGTTCTACAAGGACATCCAGCAGGCGCTCGTCACCAATCCGTACCCGTACAAGGACCTGCCGGTGCTCGCGACGGGGCCGACCACCCGGCCCGCCGTCGACCCGTCCGGGTGGCACGCTCCCGCCGGCATGCCGGCGAAGGGCGAGGCGATCAGCGTCCGCATCCCGGCGACGGTCTCCCACTTCCACGCGCGGAAGGCCGTCGTCTGGCTCCCACCGGCCGCACGCACGGCGCACCCGCCGACCCTGCCGGTGATCGTCGCGCTCTCCGGGCAACCCGGGGAGCCGTCCGACCTGTTCCAGACCGGCGACATGGGGAAGTTCCTCGACCGCTACGCTGCTGCCCACGGTGGGCTGGCCCCGATCGTGGTGTCGCCCGACCAGCTCGGCGCACCGAACCGCAACCCGATGTGCGTCGACTCCCGGCGCCTCGGACGGAGCGAGACCTACGTGATGACCGACACCGTCGACTGGATCCGGAAGCACCTGCCGGTGGCCGCGGCCCCGTCCGGCTGGGCCGTCGCCGGGTTCTCGGAGGGAGCGACCTGCGCGATGCAGTTCTCCTCGGAGTTCCCGGACGTCTTCGGCTCGGCACTCGCCATCTCGAGCGAGCCCGCACCGCTGACCGGGAGCGTGGCGAACAGCATCAAGGTCGCGTTCGACGGCTCCGCGGCGAAGTACCGCGCCGCCGCACCCGCCGCGCTCATGGCGGCGCACGGACACTACGTCGACCACCTCACGGTCTTCGGTGTCGGGCAGGACGACGCGCCGTACCGGAAGTCGACCGCGATGCTCGACGCGGCGGCGCGCAAGGTCGGCATCGCGACGCAGGTCATCGTCTCGCCCGGGTCGGCGCACGACTGGAACACCGTCCGCTACGTCCTCGCCCACGGTCTCCCGCCGGTGATCGCCCACCTCGGCCTCCCCACGAGCGGTGCGCTGTGAGTCCGCAGACCCGCGCATGGCCGGGGCGTGTGCAGCAGACGCTGGGGCGGTACCCGGTCACCGCGGCGCTCGCCCTGCTCGTCCTCGTCACCTCCGTCGCCGGCGTGGTCCTCCGCGTGCAGCACGGCGTGCAGCCCGCGTCGTTCGGCCCGTTCCGGGTCTTCGCTGCATCGACCGGTGTGGTGGCGATCCTCGTGACCATCGCCGGCGTCGTCCTGCTGATCGGTGCGTCGGAACGCCTCATGGGGCCGTGGCGGACGATCGTCGCGTTCGTCGTCACCACCGTGGTCGGCACCGGGGTCGGCGCACTGACCGCGTTCGTGGACAGCGACGGCCGCAACGTCGCGCAGCTCCTGCTCGGCCGCGCAACAGCGTTCGACCCGTGGACCGCGATCGTCGGCACCATCGTCACCGCGAGCGCGTTCGCCGGCACGCTCTGGCGGCGGCGCATCCGGGTGAACGCCCTCGCCGTCGTGGCGGCGCTGCTCCTCTACGCCGGCCACGTGTCGGACCTGTACGCCGTGCTCGCCGCGGCCGCCGGCTGGGTGCTCGGCGAGCTGCTCCGACGGACGCCGAAGCGCACCGGGTGGCTCCGCAGCTCCCACCGGGAGATCCGGGTGCTGCTCGGGACCGCCGTCCTCGTCTCGGCGGTCGGTCCCGTCATCGCGCTCGTCTCGCGGGCGCGTGTCGGACTGCTCGCGCCGCTCGCCGCGGTCGTCGGCGCCGGGCCGGTGAGCCCGGTGCGCGGGTGCCGGGCCGACGGGGTCGCGGGGGAGTGCCTCCGCGGACTGCTGTCGTTCCGCGCGACCGACCCGTGGACGCTCGTCCTCGCCGTGGCACCGCTGCTGGTGCTGCTCGTCGGCGGTCTCGGGCTCTTCCGCGGCAGCCGGTTCGCGGTGTGGCTCGTCGTCGTCGTCGACGTCGTCACCGGTGTGGCCGCCGCCGTCACCTACGGACTCGTCCCGGGGCGTGTCACGGCCCTCCACGGCTTCGAGGACCAGTTCGTCGTCGACGTGTCGATCGCCGCGTCGATCGTGGTGCCGCTCGCGACCGCCGTCGTGCTCGTCCTGCTCCGTCGCTCCTTCACCGTGCTGCCGTCCCGTCGTCGGGTCGTCGGGTTCGCGATCACCGTCGGAGCGTCGGCACTGGTGCTCGTGACGATCGTCCTCGTCGTCGCGGCATCGTCGCCGGCTCGCGTGGAGGACCCCGTCCGGCTCGCGCTCGCCGCCCTCGGCCCGCTCGCGCCGGTGTCGTTCTGGGACCGGCTGCCGTCGCTCGACCCCGCACTCCGGCTCGTCGTCGGCCTGAGCGGGCCGGTGCTCTGGGTCGTCGTCGCGCTCGCCGCGGTGCGGCCGACCGGCGCGGTCGAACCGGACACCGACGCGGACGGCTCGCGGGCCGACCGCGAACGTGCCCGGGCACTGCTGCTCGCCGGCGGGGGCGACACGTTCGGCTGGATGACGACGTGGCTCGGCAACCAGTACTGGTTCGCCGCCGACGGTCGCGCGGGCGTGGCCTTCCGGCGCAACGGTGCGGTGGCGGTGACGGTCGGCGGACCGTTCGGCTGGCCCGATGCACGGCAGCGTGCGCTGACGGACTTCGCCCGGTACTGCGACGACAACGGCTGGACAGCAGCCTTCTACGGCATCGAGGCGGACGTCGCTGGCCACCTCACGCGGCAGGGGTGGGGCACGCTGCCGGTCGCGGAGGACGCCGACTTCGATCCCCGCACCTGGACGACGACCGGCAAGAAGAAGCAGGACGTCCGCACCGCCGTGAACAAGGCCCGGCGCGAGGGGATCACCGCCACGTGGTCGTCCTGGCAGGACCTCCCCGCGTCGACCGTCCGGCAGATCGAGGCGATCTCGGAGGAGTGGGTGGCCGAACGCGAGCTCCCCGAGATGGGCTTCACGCTCGGCGGGGTCGACGAGATGCGGGACCCTGCGGTCCGGACGCTCGTCGCGCAGGACGTCGAGGGCACGGTCCTCGCGGTCACGAGCTGGCTGCCGAGCCACCGCGACGGCCGGGTCGTCGGGTGGACCCTGGACGTGATGCGCCGGACGGACCACGCGCCGAACGGCGTCATGGAGTTCCTCGTCGCGAGTGCCGCGGAGCAGATGCGGGAGGACGGGGCGGAACGGCTCAGCCTGTCGGCCGCGCCACTCGCGCAGGTCTCGAACCCCGAGGCGCCGGCGGACGGGGTGCAGAACCTCCTCGAGCTCGTCGGCGGGGTGCTCGAGCCGGTGTACGGCTTCCGTTCGCTGCTGCGCTTCAAGCAGAAGTTCGGCCCCGAACTGCACCCCCTCGTGCTCGCCTACCCCGACCCCGTGGCGCTGCCGGCCATCGGCATCGCGGTCGTGCGCGCGTACCTGCCCGACCTGTCGTTCCGGCAGGCGGTCGCCTTCGCGCGCGGGCGTGGCTGACCGACGCACCACCGGACGGCCTGGAGGCGCGTGGCGGACCCGCCACGCGCCTCCAGGCGGTCCCGTGTCACGGGACGCAACCGTCGCGACCGGCGCAACCAGACCGTCATGCAAGTGGGGTATCGTTCCCGGTACGCAAGCGCTCCGGGGTCGGTGCAAGTCCGAACCGGTGGTGACAGTCCACGAACTGATGACGGGTGTGAACCCGGCAGAGGTTGACCTGGTGGGATTCCAGGACCGACGGTGAAAGTCCGGATGGGAGGAAGCGCTGACGGGCAGGTCGACCGTGTCGACCCGTCCGCCCGTGTCGACGTCCGTCGGCCACACCCGGAGTCCCGTTGAGAGGACACCAGTGTTCACCGGCATCATCGAGGAACTCGGCACCGTCACCGCCGTCGAGCAGCACGGCGACTCCGTCGCGCTCACCGTCCGCGGCCCCCTCGTCGTCGCGGACGCGTCGCACGGCGACTCCATCGCGACCTCCGGGGTCTGCCTGACCGTCGTCGAGCAGACCCCCGAGACCTTCACCGCCTTCGTCATGAAGCAGACGCTCGACATGAGCGCCCACGGCGCGCTCGTCGTCGGCGACCGACTCAACCTCGAGCGCGCCGCGTCGGTGGGGGACCGCCTCGGCGGTCACATCGTGCAGGGCCACGTGGACGGCACGGCGACCGTGCTCGAGACGTCCGACGGCGACGGCTGGCGGCGGGTGCGGTTCTCGCTCGCACCCGAGCTCAGCCCGCTCGTCGTCGACAAGGGCTCGATCGCACTCGACGGCGTGTCCCTCACGGTGAGTGCGGTCTCGTCGGAGGACACGGCCCCGGACGCCGCGTGGTTCGAGGTCAGCCTCATCCCGGAGACGCTCGAGGCCACGACCCTCGGGCTCCGGGTGCCGGGGGACCGGGTGAACGTCGAGACCGACGTGCTGGCCCGGCACGTGCGGCGGATGCTGCGGCTCGACGCCGCGGCGTCGGCCGCCGGTGGTGCCGCTGCGGCGGACACCGTCCTGGAGGCGCGGTGATGGTCGGCGACGTCACGCACGTCGCGGACGCGGTCACCTCCGGCCCGGGCGAGCACCGCGTCCCGGGACTGTCGAGCGTCGAGGATGCCGTCGCCGCGATCGCCGCCGGCCGTCCGGTCATCGTCGCGGACGACGAGCACCGGGAGAACGAGGGTGACGTCATCCTCGCCGCCGAACTCGCGAGCCCGGAGTGGATCGCGTGGACCGTGGCACACTCCTCCGGGTTCGTCTGCGCGCCGGTGTCGGCCGAGATCGCCGACGCGCTCGACCTGCCGCCGATGGTGGCGCACAACGAGGACCCGCGCGGCACGGCCTACACGGTCACCGTCGACGCCGCCTCGGGCATCACCACGGGCATCAGCGCGCACGACCGCGCCCGGACCCTGCGGGTGCTCGCCGACCCGGCGTCCGTCCGGTCCGACCTGCACCGTCCCGGCCACGTCGTGCCGCTCCGTGCCCGCCCCGGCGGTGTCCGCGAGCGTGCGGGCCACACCGAGGCGGCCATCGAACTCGTGACCGCCGCGGGCCTCCGCCCGGCGGCGGCCATCTGCGAGATCGTCGACGAGGACGGCAGCATGATGCGGCTGCCGCGGCTCGTCGAACTCGGGGCGCGCGAGGACGTGCCCGTCATCACCATCGCCGCGCTCGTCGAGTGGCTGGACGCGGCCGACCGGGCGGGGAAGTCGCCCACGGAAGGAACGACACGATGAGCGGAGCGGGAGCTGCGGAGCGCGGCCACGTCGACGGCACCGGAGTGCGGGTCGCGATCGTCGCCGGGCAGTGGCACGACGTGATCGCGGCGGGCCTCCTCGCGGGGGCGCAGCGCGAGGTCGAGCGGCTCGGCGCGTCCGCGACCGTCATCCCCGTGCCCGGGAGCTTCGAGCTGCCGGTGGTGGCGAAGACGGCGCTCGAGTCCGGGTTCGACGCGGCGGTCGCCCTCGGGGTCATCATCCGGGGCGGCACCCCGCACTTCGAGTACGTGTCGGACGCGGCGACGAGCGGTCTCACCCGGGTCGCGATCGAGACCGGGAAGCCGGTCGGCTTCGGTGTCCTCACCCTCGACGACGAGCAGCAGGGTATCGACCGCGCGGGGCTGCCCGGTTCGAAGGAGGACAAGGGCGCCGAGGCTGCGCACGCGGCGATCGCGACCGCGGTCACCCTGCGGTCGCTGCACGTCCCCGCCTGACCGACGCCCCTCGAGAACGCACCCCTCCGGTGAGGGGTGCGTTCTCGCATGTCCGGGGTGTAGTTTTTGAACGTGTTCGAAAATGATGCTCCGCAAACGAAGCGTGAGCGGACCCGTGCCCGCATCCGCGAGGTCGCCCTGCGCTCGCTGCGTGAGCGGGGTTACGACGCGACCACCATGCGGGGGATCGCGGACGAGGCCGGCCTCTCCGTCGGGAACGCCTACTACCACTTCCCGACGAAGGACCACCTCGTGCAGGAGCTGTACGTCGAGGTGCAGCGCGAGCACCGCGCCCTCGCCGAACCGCTGCTCGAGGGCGTGGACGACCTCGCCACCCGGATCGGGATCGTCGTGCGCACCGGCCTCGGGAACCTGCGCTCATGGCACGCGCTCGCGCCGCAGTTCCTCACGACGGCCATCGCCCCCGGCTCGCCGAACAACCCGATGTCCGCCGAGTCGGCGCCGGCTCGTGACATCGTGCTCGGACTCTTCCGTGATGCCGTGCAGGGATCGCGCGCGCCGTTGCCGGGCACCCTCGGTACCGACCTGCCGCATGCGCTCTGGACCGCCTACCTCCTGCTGACGCTCTTCTGGGTCTACGACGCCTCACCGGGACAGCGACGGACCGACCGGCTCGTCGACGCCGTGCTCGGGGTCCTGCGGTTCGCGCTGCCGATGCTCCGGGTCCGTCCGTTCCGCCGGTCGGTCACGCAGATCGTGGGCATCGTGGCCGGGCGGGACGACGCATGATCCGCCGGGAGCTCGACGACACGACCAGCCCCGTCGCGATCATGCGACGGCTCGAGGGGGTCTTGCGGTGACCGGTCCGGACCAGGGCCGAGACCCGGTGCAGGCGGGCGTCGCGCAGCGGTGGACCGTCGAGGACGCCGGGGCGCTGAACGCTCGTGCCGCAGCCTGGATGCTCGGTGCGACGCTTCCGGCGGCGTCGTTGCTCGGGGTGTTCCTCGCTCCGTTCTTCTCGGACTCGTGGGTCTTCACGGGCGGGCCGTGGTGGTCGGCGATCGGCGGGACCGTCAGCTGGATCGTGCTGGTCGACGGGGTCTCGGCGCTGTTCGTCCTCGGGTCCGCGTTCGTCACCGTCCCGGTCACCTACGCTGCGGGCCGTCTGCTCGAGCGGGCGCGGCGACCGCGGACGCAGGTGATCGTGACCGCGTTGCTCGCCGGGGCCATGGCTGCGGTACCCGCCTGGGTCCTCGGTCTCGACTCCCTTCCGGTCACCGCGCCGATCAGTCTCGCCGCCGGTGCCGCGGGTGCTCTCGCCCGGCGCGGCCAGCAGCGGCACGCTCGTGCTGTCGGTGAGCGGGCGGCGCCGGAACCGCCCGCCTGACGGACGGGTGCCACGCGGGCGGTGCTGACGTACGCCGTCCACGGTGCGCCCCTGACGACCGTCGCGCGCTGTCGGTCCGTGGCCAGCTGGGGTCGGTAGAGGATCCGCTCCCGGTCGCCCTTCGGCGAAGACCCGATGGCGTCGGCAGGATCGAGAGCATGCGCTCTCTCGCCACTGCCCTGTTCATCATCGGCGCTCTGTCGTTCGCGAGCGGCATCGTCTGTCACGTCGTCGATTCGCGCCGAACAGGCAAGCTCTACCGGGAAGAACTTCCGTGGTTCCCGATCATCATCACCGGATGGGTGCTCGCCGCCGCCGAGGTGTTCCTCGGGATCTTCACCACGTTCGGGCAGGGGTTCGGGTGAGCACGGAGCTGACCGCCTCGCATCGCGCTGGCTGGAGCCATGCGATCGACGTCACTTCCGTCGTCCTCGTGTGAAGGCGAGGACACCGCCTACCGCCACGAGCGCAAGGACAACGACGATCCAGATCGGAAACGGGATGCTCCCACCAGGGTTCATCACCGCCAGAGAGTGAGGGGTAGAGGTGGACTCGAGGCTCCGATCGATCGCAACCCGCCGAGGCTGTCCCTCGTCCAGCCCGCCTCCTTGGGTCACTTCTCGCGCCCGCGCCACCGTCCGGTCCCCGACCGCCCATCGCGACTCTGCTCGTAACAGGACAGGCAATCCGGCAGTAGTGCCGGACATCGACCTCCTGGCGGGGCCTGGCCGCCCTGGTGCGGGCAGGTTGGTCGGCGGACGGGAGCTGCGCGCCGGAAGTGAGCCGTGCCTCCAGGCCGTACCCGCTGGGCGGATCAGCGACGACGGCCCCGCACCGGAGGGTGCGGGGCCGTGCGTGCCGTGCGGTGGTGACTACCGCTTGCCGAACACGTGGATCGGCAGGAAGAACGAGATGCACATGAGGATCAAGCCGCCCATGAAGACGAAGGCCTGACCCGACGCGACCTGGAACGCGAAACCGAACAGGTACATCGACACCAGCAGCAGCAGGATCGAGAAAACAGCGGCGATGACGCGGCCCACGGTGGTACCTCCGGAATCAGCGGGTGATGCAGTCGCCAGTCTATCCCCAGGAGTGCGGGTGCTGGTTCACGCCGTGGGCTTCGTGGCGATCAGGCGGTCGACGACGGCGAGCAGGGCCTCCATGTCGACGACCCCACGGGTGGGTCGGACGTCCGTCGTCGCGCCGAGGGAGGCTTGGTGGTAGAGCCCGTCGCCGAGCAGCTTGACGGCCTGCGCCGTCGGCTCGTCGCCGAGCTCGTCGACGAGCGTCTCGAGCCAGGCGTTCTCGGTGTCGTCGAGGGTCCGGCCGGCCTCTTCGTACCCGGCCTGCTGCAGCCGACTGGCGGCGAGGAGGGCGAGGTCGAGCTCGCTGCCGACCCACTGGCAGTTGCGCACGAAGTAGCGCGCGACACCGTCCTCGGCCTCGCGCATCCGCTCGACGTCGATGTGCGACAGGTCGGAGAGCCGCTTGCAGAGCCCCTCGACGAGGGCGGCCTTCGAACCGAAGTGGTAGAGGAGCCCGCCCTTCGAGACGCCGGCGCGCGCGGCGACGGCGTCGAGGGTCGCCGGACGCTCGCCTTCCTCGCACACGATGGCGACGAAGCTGTCCAGGACACGATCGCGGGCGCTTGCCATGCCGGAAGTCTGCCATGCGCGGGACGGGGGAGCGCGCAGCGGTCGCGCTCGGGCAGGCGGCGCACCGCTGCCGGGCAGCGCGCAGGCGCCGTGGGCCATCCTCCACGGCGCCTGCGGGTCGGGTCAGCCCTTGAGTGCTCCGGCTGCGATGTTCGCGATGAAGTGCCGCGAGCCGATGATGAACACCCCGATGAGCGGGAACACGCTGATCACCGCGCCCGCCATCACCGAGCCGAGGTCGGTCGCGTTCACCGAGCTGAGGGACGCAAGCCCGACCTGCAGCGTCTGTCCCTTCGGGTCGATGAGCACGATGAGGGGCCAGACGTAGTCGTTCCACGAGCTGATGAACGTGAAGATCCCGAGGAACGCGAGGCCGCCGCGGAGCATCGGCACGGCGATCGACCACCACGTCCGGAAGAACCCGGCGCCGTCCACCCGCGCCGAGTCGATGATCTCGTTCGGGATCGACCCCGTCGCGAACTGCCGGAGCAGGAAGATGCCGAACGCGTTCGCGGCGCCGGGGACGATGAGCGCCTGGAGTCCTCCGATCCAGCCGAGGTGCGCCATGAGGACGAAGCTCGGCACGAGGGACAGGCTGCCCGGCACCAGGAACGTCGCGAGCATGATCGTGAACAGCGACCGCTTGAACGGGAACTCGTACTTCGCGAACGCGAACGCGGCGAGCGAGTCGAACAGCATGACGAGCACGGCCGTCGCCCCGGACACGAGCACGGTGTTGCCGAGGGCCCGGATCATGTCGACGCTGCTGAACACCGTCGCCAGGTTCTGCATCGTGTGGTCGCTGAACCAGAGCGAGGGCGGGTAGCCGAAGATCTGCGCGTTCGACGACGTCGACATCACGAGCAGCCAGTAAAACGGGAAGATCGACAGCACGACGCCGACGACGAGGCAGAGGTGCGTGACGAGCCGGCCGACCCAGCCGTGCCGGAACCCACGACGATGGTCGTCCGGGCGGTCCGCGACGGCGTTGGGTCGGCCGAGCGCGGCCGCGGTGTTGGTCGTGCGCGGTGCGGTGTCGGCGCTCATGCGCGGTTCCCCTTCGTGGCAACGGTGGCATCGGCTCGGCCGGACGTCGTCGGCGCGAGGGTGCGGGCGGTACGGAGGCGCCGCGGTGTCTTCAGTCCGTCGCGCTCGCTGAGCAGGCGCCAGTTGATGATCGCGAAGACCACGGAGAAGAAGAACAGCACCCAGGCGATCGCCGACCCGTAGCCGAAGTCGAACTGGTTGAAGGCCTGGTCGTACTGGTAGAGCACGATCGTCATGCCGGCCTCGTCCGGTCCGCCCACGGCCTGCCCGTTGAACAGGATCTGCGGCTCCGTGAAGAGTCCGAGGCCGCCGATCGTCGACGTGATCACGGTGAAGAGGATCACCGGGCGGAGCATCGGGATCGTGATCCGGGTGAAGATCTGCCAGGTGTTCGCCCCGTCGACCTTGGCGGCGTCGTACAGCTCCGTCGGGATCGACTGCAGTCCGGCGAGGTAGATGATCGCGTTGTACCCGGTCCACCGCCAGATCACCATGACCGCGATCGTGACCTTGACTCCCCAGTAGGTCGACAACCACCCGACCGGGTCGGCGCCGAGGGCACGGAGCGCGGCGTTGACGAGGCCGAACCCGTCCGAGAACACCGACCCGAAGACGATCGCCATCGCGACCATGCTCGTGACGTTCGGGATGAAGAAGGCGACGCGGTAGAAGCCCTTCGCCCGGATGTTGCCGTGCAGCAGGAACGCGAGCACCAGTGCGAGGAACAGCATCGGGACCGTCGAGATGATCCAGATGATGAAGGTGTTCGAGACGGCGTTCCAGAACCGCGGATCGCCGAGCAGGTACTGGTACTGCGCGAACCCGACCCACGCGGGGGAGCCGACGCCGTCCCAGTCGGTGAAGGACAGGACGATCGAGAACACGATCGGGAACAGCCCGAACACGAGGAACAGCACGTAGAAGGGTGCGATCGCGACGTACTGCGGCCAGAAGCGGCGCAGGCCGGACCGGTGCCCGGCGGCCGCGGTCGAGACGGACGAGGTGGGCGTGCCGCCGACGGTCGGGTTCGCCGTGGTCGCGGGCGCTTCACGGGTCGAGGTCATGCCGCCACACCCCGCTTCGCGAGGACCCGGTCGGTCTGGTCGACGGCGTCCTTCCAGGCCCGCTCGGGGTCCTTGCCGGTCGACTCGACGTTGGTGATCTCCGTGGCGAACGCCCCGATGAAGCGCTCGCGGTTCGAGATGTAGGTCACGGGCACCTCCGGGGCGGCGTCGCGGAAGAAGTCGAGGGGGTCCTGGTCGCCGAAGTAGTCGCCCGGGTTCCGCATCAGGCCGTTGGTGAACGACGCCGGCGTGGAGGGGAAGAGCTGGATGTCGTTGTACGTGTGCGACTGCACCTCGGACCCCGTGATCCACTTCGCGAACGCCACGGCTGCCTCCGGGTCCTTCGACGACTTCGGGACCGCCAGGAACGAGCCGCCGCTGTTGCCCGGGCGCTCAGGCTGCTTCGCGATCCGCCACTTCCCGGACAGGTCGGGCGCGGTGTCGTGGATGACCTGCGTCCACCACGCGCCCTCGATCTGCCCGGCGACACGGCCGGCCACCCACCCGGCGTTCTGGTCGGTGCCGGACTGCAGGTTGCCGGTGATCCCGGCGCGGATCGACTCGACCGCGTTGTCCCAGGCCTTCCGCACGGCACTGTCGTCGCGCTGGTAGAGCGGCTCGTCGTCACGATCGAAGTACCGGGTCGGACTCGCGGCGATGTACTGGTTGAAGAGCTGCGTGGCGGTGATGATCGTCGCCGCGCCGGTCTTCCGCTTGATCTGCTTGCCGAAGTCCCGGAAGTCGGCCCAGGTGCTGATCGCCGCGCCGACCTCGTCGGGCTCGGTCGGGAGGTCCGCCTTGCGCAGGACCTCCTGGTTGTAGAAGAAGCCGGTGGGCCCGGTGTCGACCGGCCAGAAGCACTGGCGTCCGGACGGGGTGCGCCCGAGCGACAGCTTCCAGTCGTAGTACTCCGCCTTCTCGGCCGCCGTGGGCCGGAAGTCCGTGAACAGCTCCTCGTCGGGGAAGTACAGCCAGCAGTTCGAGTTGATCATCAGGACGTCCGGGATGAACGCGTTCCCGGCCAGCGCCGTGCGGAACTTCGTGTCGTACGAGGCGCCGCCGATGAGGTCCGGTCGCAGCCGCTTCGCTCCCTGCCCCGGGATGCCGCCGGCCGCCCGGCGGAGGAACTTCGGGTCGAGTGACCGGTTCCAGTACCAGAGGACCAGTTCGTCGGGGTCCTTCGAGATCGCGGTCCCGGTGGAACACCCGGCGAGGAGTGTGGTGGTGGCGAGTGCCCCGAGGGCTCCTGCGCCGGCCAGGAACCCCCGCCTGCTGAGACGGACGGATGGTGCTGCTGTCACGGACGACCTGCTCTCGTCGTTGAGATTGCCGGACACCTCGGCGGCGCGCTCGTCGGGCAGCGGCCGGCGCACGGGAACTCACCGTCGAGACCCGTGCCGAGCGTTCGACCGTGAACGCTCACGAAGTGGTCAGAGCATGCTCTCCGCGACACGCCGTGTCAAGCCTCCGCGGCATTGTGTCGGGGCGGAGTTCGGGCTAGCGTCACTGCGACCGTGAAGGTTCACGACGAACAGGATCCGCATGTCAGCGCAGACCGCGACCCCCGCCAGCACCCGCACCCAGGAAGGGTGGGCCGTCCTCGGACCGGGTGACATCGCCCGCCGGTTCCTCTCCCAGTTGCCGGCGAGCGGGAACGGCGTCACGGGTGCCGTCGACCCGTCGGTCGGCGGCGTGCTCGTCGCGGCCGGCAGCAGCGACGCGGGCCGGGCGCAGGCGTTCGCGGACGAGGCGGCCGAGCACGGCTTCGCCGACGTCACCGCTGCCGGCTACGACGAGGTGCTCGCCGACCCGCGGGTCGACGCCGTGTACGTCTCGACGGTGCACACCGGGCACGCGCACCTCGTACTCCGTGCCCTCGCGGCCGGCAAGGCGGTCCTCTGCGAGAAGCCCCTCGCGCCGAACCACGGCACCGCGATGGCGCTCGTCGACGCGGCCCGCCAGGCGGGACTCCCGCTGGTGGAGGCGTACATGTACCGTTTCCACCCCCAGACCGCGGCGCTCCGCGAGCTCGTCCGTGACGGCGCGATCGGCGACGTCACGCACGTCGACGCATCCTTCGCCTTCCGCGCCGGCTCCCGCACGGGGCGTCTGTTCGACGTCGACACCGCCGGTGGCGGCATCCTCGACGTCGGCGGGTACCCGGTCACGATGACCGCGGCGATCGTCCAGGCGGCGACGGGCGTCGCGGTCGCGGAGCCGACCGAGCTCACCGCCACGGGGACCCTCGGGCCGACGGGCGTCGACGAGTGGACCACGGCACACTTCACCTACCCGTCCGGCATCACCGCGGTGGTCCGGACCGGCGTGCGGGTGCAGGACGAGAACGCCGTGACGGTGTACGGCACCCGCGGCCGCATCGTGCTCACGGACCCGTGGACGCTCGGCGACGACCCGACGATCGAGGTCCGCACGGTCGACGAGGAGCCCCGCACCCTCTCGTTCGCCGGTGCCGCGCCGTACGCGCTCGAGGCCGACGCCACGACGACCGCCCTGCGCGAGGGTCGCACGGACGCTCCGGAGATGACGACCGACGAGTCGCTCGCGACCGCCAGG
Organism: Curtobacterium phoenicis; assembly: GCF_047238015.1. Classification (NCBI taxonomy): domain Bacteria; kingdom Bacillati; phylum Actinomycetota; class Actinomycetes; order Micrococcales; family Microbacteriaceae; genus Curtobacterium; species Curtobacterium phoenicis. The sequence goes on along the minus strand of NZ_JBDFLZ010000002.1, from coordinate 2,937,476 downwards.
ACGCTCGACCGCTGGCGCGAGGCGATCGGTCTCCGCTACCCGTTCGAGGCCGAGGACGCCGACATCCCGACCGTCGACGGTGCGCCGTTGACCGTCGCGGCCCACGAGCCGGACCGGGCGGGCAACCCGATGCGGTACGGGGAGATCCCCGGGGTCGGCAAGCGCCTCTCGCGACTGGTGATGGGCGTCGACAACCAGCTGGACCTCGCCCACGCGAGCGCGATCTTCGACCACTTCGTCAGCCGGGGCGGCAACGTCTTCGACACCGGGTACATCTACGGCGGCGGCACGATGGAGGGCCGACTCGGGAAGTGGATCCAGAACCGCGGCGTCCGCGAGGACGTGGTCGTCATCACCAAGGGCGCGCACACCCCGTACTGCGACCCGGAGTCGCTGACCAGGCAGCTGCTCGAGAGCCTGGAGCGTCAGGGCACCGACTACGCGGACATCTACATGATGCACCGCGACAACGAGGACGTGCCTGTGGGGGAGTTCGTCGACGTGCTCGACGAGCACCGCCGCGCCGGCCGCATCCGGGTGTTCGGCGGCTCGAACTGGAGCCTCGCCCGGTTCGACGAGGCCAACGCCTACGCCGCGGCGAACGGGAAGCACGGGTTCGAGGTGCTCAGCAACCACTTCGGCCTCGCCGAGGCGTACGACGTGCCGTGGGCGGGCTGCCGCCACGCGACGGACCCGGAGTCGAAGCGGTGGCTCGAGGAGCGTCAGGTCCCGCTGCTGCCGTGGTCCTCGCAGGCGCGCGGGTTCTTCACCGGTCGTGCGACCCCGGAGGACACGAGCGACGCCGAGCTCGTGCGCTGCTACTACTCGGACGAGAACTTCGAGCGGCTCCGTCGAGCCCGGGAGCTCGGCGAGCAGTTCGGCGTGCCGGCGACGGCCATCGCCCTCGCGTACGTCCTGAACCAGCCCTTCCCGACGTTCCCGCTCTTCGGACCGCGTACGATCGCGGAAGCCCGGTCCTCGATGCAGGGCCTCTCCGTCGACCTCACTCCCGAACAGGTGGCATGGCTGGACCTCCGCGACTGACCGATCCGCAGCACGCCGTGGGCGCGCCGGAGCAGTCCGGCGCGCCCACGGCACCCGCGTCGGACGCGCCTGCCGCGCCGGCGACGCCGCCACCGGCAACACCCCCGACCCCCGCGAGGGCCACGATCATCGACGTGGCCGCCGCTGCCGGGGTCTCCCGGCAGACCGTCACCCGGGCGATGAACGGGATGTCCGGGATCAGCGCCGCGACCAAGGAACGGGTGCTCGCGGTCGCCGAGCAGCTCGCCTACCGTCCGTCGCGGTTCGGGCGGGGCCTCGTGACCGGCGGCGACCACCAGCTCGGTCTGGTCGTCAACGACCTCCGCAACCCCTACTCGCCGCAGCTCGCGTCCGCCGTGTACCGACTCGCGGCAGAGCAGGGCTGGAACGTCATGCTCGCCGACACGACGCTCGCCGGCGACGCCGACCGCATCGTCGCGGCACTCGGCAGCCAGACGGACGTCGTCATCGGCTACCTCGGCAACCGGCGCGAGCGGTGGACCGCACTCCTCGGCTCCGTCCCCATGGTCGAGCTCGACCCGTCCGCCGACCCGCCGACCGCCGCCGTGTGGATCGACCCGGCGGAGGCGATCGAGCAGCTCGCAGACCACCTCGTCGCGACGGGCGTCCGGCACCCCGTCGTCCTCGACAACTCCCAGCCCGGGCAGCCGAGCGCGCGCGGTGTCCTCATGCTCGACGCCCTGCACCGGCGGGGGTACCTGCCGGAGCTCGTGCACGGCCCGCACGGGACGGCGGAGTGCGGCGCGGAGGAGACGACGAAGGTGCTCGCCCGTCGCCGCCGGCTCGACGCGATCCTCGCGTTCAACGACGTGATGGCGCTCGGGGTGCTGCAGGCCTGCAGGCGCGCGGGCAGGGACGTCCCGGGTGACGTCCGTGTGGTCGGCGTGGACGGGCTCCCGCTCGGCGCACTCGTGTCGCCGACCCTGACGACCCTCGCGGTCGACCTCGACGCCGTGGCGCGTGAGGCCCTGGACCTCGCGCTCGGGATGCTCGCGGGGGAGCTGCCGCGCAGCGGCGCCGCCGCGCAGCGCACGGTGCGGCACCGGCTGCTGGTGCGCGAGAGCGCCTGAGGCCGCCAGCCCCCGCCTGACGCCGCTCGATCCGGCGGGCCCCGCCTGACCCGGCGACCCCGACGGGCTTCACGGCCCCCGCGGGTGCGCCAGCTCAGCGCTCCACACGACGGCCTGGAGGCTCGTGTCGGGCCCGCACCGCGCCTCCCGGCCGCCTGTTGGTTGCATTTGCAACCAACACCGTCCAGACGGTACACTAACGGAGTCCTGACGAGGCGCGTGTCGATCTCCGCGCCTCGTCCCGGACCGCCCCCACCGAAGTGCCGTCGACCTGGTCCGGCTCGAAGTCCTCCAGGAGTCCCCCGTGTCCGCTCTGCTCACCAGCTCGGTCCCCACCGTCGCCACCGGCAGCCGCGCCCGACGGTTCGCCGCGCTCGCCGTGTTGATGCTGCCGGTGCTGCTCATCTCGGTCGACAACACCGTGCTGAGCTTCGCGCTCCCGTCGATCAGCCGCGCCCTCGACCCGGACGCCACCACCCAGCTCTGGATCGTCGACGCCTACCCGCTCGTCCTCGCGGGTCTCCTCGTCGTCATGGGGAGCATCGGCGACCGGGTCGGACGCCGACGCATCCTGGTGATCGGAGCGACCGGCTTCGCGCTGCTCTCCACGGCAGCCGCCTTCGCGTCCGACGCGTGGATGCTCGTCGCCGCGCGGATCGCGATGGGCGTGTTCGGTGCGATGCTCATGCCGGCGACGCTCTCGATCATCCGGAACGTGTTCACGGACGCAGGGGAGCGGCGCATGGCGCTCGCCGTGTGGTCGACGATGTTCGCGGCCGGCAACGCACTCGGCCCGCTGGTCGGCGGCGTGCTGCTGGCCCACTTCCAGTGGGGCAGCGTCTTCCTGGTCGCGGTGCCGATCCTCGTGCTCATGCTCGTCGGCGTGCCGTTCTTCGTCCCGGAGTCCCGCGATCCCGCACCCGGCCCGGTGGACGTGCCGAGCATGCTGCTGTCCCTCGGCGCGCTCGCCCCGACCGCCTGGGCGATCAAGTCGGTCGTGCACCCGGAGGAGCGTGGCCTCGCGATCGCGATGCTCGCGGTCGGCGTGGTGTGCGGCATCGCCTTCGTCCGTCGGCAGCTCCGCTCCCGGACGCCGATGCTCGACCTCGCGCTCTTCCGCAGCACGGCGTTCACCGGCAGCGTGCTCATGAACCTCGCGGCGATGTTCTCGCTCACCGGCTTCCTGTTCTTCATCGCACAGCACCTGCAGCTCGTCGCCGGACTCGATCCGTTCACCTCGGGCGTCGTGCTCGTCCCCGGGTCCGTGCTGACGATCGTCGCCGGCCTGGTGGTCGTGCCGATCGTCGCCCGGGTCGCCCCGCGCTGGGTCGTCGCCGTGGCACTGCTGTTCTCCGCGGCCGCGTACGCCATGGTCGCGGTCCTCGGGCACCACGCCACGGTGGTCGGCCTCGGGTTCGCCTTCGTGCTGCTCGGCATCGGGATCGGCGCGTCCGAGACGGTCACGAACGACCTCATCATCTCGACCGCTCCGGCGGACAAGGCAGGCGCTGCGTCCGCCCTGTCGGAGACGGCGTACGAGATCGGGGCTGTGCTCGGGACGGCGGTGCTCGGGACGATCCTCGCGACCGCGTACCGTGCGCACGTGGTGGTGCCCGACGGGTTGTCGTCGACCGCGCACACCGCGGCGCAGGAGACCCTTGGCGGTGCGGTCTCGGCGGCAGCGGACCTCGGCGGCCCGGCCGGACAGGCGCTGCTCGCCTCGGCCCGCGCGGCGTTCGACTCCGGCGTGACGATCACCGGCTCGGTGGCGGCGGTGCTCATGGTGGTGGCCGCGTTCGGTGCCGTGGTGATGCTCCGCCGCCGGTAGCGGGCCACACGGCGCGCCCGGGATCGCGGGAACCTGTGAATCGTTGACCTCAACCCCGGTTCAGGTCCTACGTTGGGACGTGGCCGCGACGGACGCGGTCCACCCCCGATGACAGGAACGACCACGACCACGATGCCCGACGCGCCCGCGAACCTCGCCGAGGCCTACAAGTCCGCCTTCCGGGGCCACCCCGCCGGCGTCGCCGTGATCACCGCCGAGGGGCCCGACGGCCCGACCGGTCTCACGGCGTCGAGCGTCGCGAGCGTGGCGATCGACCCGCCGGTGCTCGTCTTCTCACTGTCGACGAACTCCGGTTCCGCCGGCGTCGTGCTCGGCGCGCCGATCTTCGTCGTGCACCTCGTCGACTCGCTCGGCGTCGCGCTGGCGAAGCGGTTCGCGAGCACCGGGAGCCCCGCCGCGGACGACCCGATCTGGGGCACCCTGCCGTCGGGTGACCGGTACCTGCCCGGCGCCGCGACCGCCCTCCGCTGCCGGCCGCTCTCCACGACGCCGATCGGCTCGTCCACGGTCGTGGTGGCCGAGGTCCTCGACATCGTCGTCGGCCTCGAGCGCGGCGAGCCGCTGGTCTACCACAACCGGGAATTCCACTCCCTCACCGACCGTTCCCGGCTCTCGTGAGCCGCGGAGCACCGTTCCGCCAACCACCGATCGAAAGGACCTCACATGGCTGAGTACACCCTGCCGGAGCTGCCGTACGACTACGCGGCGCTCGAGCCGCACATCAGCGGCAAGATCATGCAGCTGCACCACGACAAGCACCACCAGACGTACGTGACGGGCGCCAACACCGCGCTCGAGCAGCTTGCCGAGGCACGCGAGTCGGGCAACCTGGCGAACGTGAACAAGCTCGAGAAGGACCTCGCGTTCAACCTCGGTGGCCACGTCAACCACTCGATCTTCTGGACCAACCTCGGCCCGGACACGAAGGTCCCGGAGGGCGAGCTCGCCGCTGCGATCGACGAGTTCTTCGGCTCGTTCGAGAAGTTCCAGGCGCAGTTCGCCGCCGTCGCCACGGGCATCCAGGGCTCCGGCTGGTCGGTGCTCGCGTGGGACCAGGTCGGGCAGAAGCTCACCACGTTCCAGCTCTTCGACCAGCAGGCCAACGTGCCGCTGGGTGTCGTGCCGATCTTCATGCTCGACATGTGGGAGCACGCCTTCTACCTCGACTACCTCAACGTCAAGGCGGACTACGTCAAGGCCGTGTGGAACATCGTCGACTGGGAGAACGTCGCGGCGCGCTTCGCGAACGCGAAGTCGCAGAGCTTCGTCACGCTCTGAGTCGGATGCTGCGGGTCGTGTGACACGATCTGGACGACACACTGGAGGCGCGGTGCCGGTCGGCACCGCGCCTCCAGTGTGTCCTGGGGGGCCGTCCGACCGTCACGGAGCGACGGGCAGCGGCGCACCGGACACCAGCCGGTCGGCGACCGCGCGCAGCGCGGCGTCGACGTCGGTGCTGTCCGGATCGACGAGCGCTGCCCACTGCGCTCCCCGCGCGGCACGGATCGCTTCGCCCGCTGCCTGCTCAGCATCGGAGGCGGGGTAGCCGTGGGTCGTGCACCAGGCTGCGACCGTCGCGAGGTGGCGACGGTGCACGAGACGTTCGCGCTCGCGTCCGTCGAGTGTCTCGACCGCGCCGAGCTCGAAGGTGAGGCGCGCCGCGAGGAAGCGTTCCCGGTGCGCGAGTCCGCCGAACACTGCGACGAGCCAGTCGTGGAGCGCGGTGGCGTCGGCGTCGGGGAGCAGTCGGACGTCGGCGAGGTCCCGGTCGAGGTGCTCGACGACGGCGTCGATGAGTGCCTCCCGGGAACCGAAGTGGTACACGATCGGGTAGGCGCTCGTCCCGAGGACCCGGCCGAGGCTCCGGACCGAGACGGCCTCGAGCTTGGTGTCGTGGAGGTGCTCGGCGACCTTCTCGATGATCGCGGGCTTGAGCGTGGGATCGGGTTTCCTGGGCACGGGGTCCTCCGGGACGACTGTCACGGCCGCCGTGTGCGACCAGGAGAAATATTACCGTACGTGCGATGTATTCGTTTACCCGACTCTGAGGGACCTGGGAGGAAAGCGGAGCAATGCTCGGCTCCACGTACACTGGGGCCGATGTCCACGTCCCACGAGCCTGCCGTGCCGCCGCTGCCGCCCGCGACGCGGCGGGCGCTGCCGGCGGACCGTGGGCGCCGTCGGGGCGCCGGGAAACGGTTCCTGGTCGTCGGCGACGTCCTCGACGGCATCCTCGTCCACACCACTGCCGACGCGATGGGCGTCCACGACCCGGCAGCGACGATCCGCCACCGTGCGGTCGGTGCCGGCGGCAACACCGCGACGTGGCTCGGGTGGCTCGGGGCCGAGGTCGACCTCGTGGCCCGGGTGGGAGTGGACGACGTGCACCGACACGAACGAGGACTCGAGGACGCCGGCGTCCGTCCGCACATCCGGTACGACGCACGGTCGAGCACCGGGACCGAGGTCTCGGTGCGGAACCGCGACGGGCGGACGGCGATGTCGGACCCCGCTGCCGCGGGTGTGCTGTCGGCGGCCGACGTGCCCCCAGAGCTCGTCGCCCGCGCGGACATCGTGCACCTGACCGGCGCGGGGATGTTGTCCGGTGGCGGGGCGGGCCGGCTCGCCGAACTCGTGACGTGCGCCCGGTCGGGAGCGGCCCGTGTGTCGCTCGACCCGTCGTCGCCTGCCGTCGTCCGCGCACTCGGAGCCGCGGCGTTCCTCGACGCCCTCGCCGGCGTCGACGTGCTGTTCCCCGGACGTGAGGAAGCCCTGGCGCTCACCGGAGCCTCGGACCTCCGCGAGGCCGTCCGGCGGCTCACCGAACGCGTCCCCCTGGTGGTCGTGACGGTCGGAGCCGACGGCGCCCTGGTCGGGCGGCCCGGGCGGAGTCCCCAGCGTGTGGCGGCCACACCGGCGACGGTCGTCGACACGCTCGGTGCGGGGGACGCCTTCGCCGCGGGGTTCCTCCGTGCGTGGGCGACCGATCCGGTCCGGATCGGCTCGGCCGCGCGGGAAGGGGGCCGGGTCGCAGCGCGGGCGCTGGGGTTCGTGGGCGGCCGTCCGCCGGTCTGACCCGCAGTCGGGTGCGTCCAGGTCCGGTGCGGACGTGGCGACCCTCTGAGGCGGACCTCGACGCTCAGGCCTCGCTCGGCTCGGCCGTCACCGTGAGGGTCTGCACGAGACCGGTGGCGAGCGGTGCCAGTCGGATCTCGACCCGCAGTCGACCACTCGTGCCCGGGAGCCACCACCGGAGGTGCGTCGGCGCGACCGAGTTCTCCTCGACCGGGTCCGCTGCGAGGTCGCCCCCGACGGCGGCGGTGGCCTCGGCCAGGTGCCGACGCCGACGCTCGTAGGGCTCGTCGAGTGCGACGTTGGGGGAGAAGACCCGATCGGCGAGGGCGTCGTCCCAGGCGGTGAGGAGCGTCGAGACGCGCCGCTGGGCAGAGCGGGCCTGTGGGAGCACCTCGACGCCGACCGTGGTGGCCGGTCGTGCGGCAACGTCCGCGTCGAGCAGGACGTCGAGGGCCTCGGTGGCGGCCTGTGACACCTTGGCCTGCGTGGCGTTCTCGAACGCGACGACGCCGATGCCGTGTCGGGTGGACCAGCGCATGTGCGCGGAGAAGCCCGGGTAGCCACCGGAGTGCGAGGCGATCGGTCCGTGTCGGTCGTCCTGCTCCACGAAGAGTCCGAAGCCGTACGCCGTCGGACGGCTCGAGCCCGGGACCGCGACCGGCGGGACGACCCGCATCGCCTGCTGCATGAGCCGTCGATCGGCCGGTGGGACCGGTCCGGGCTCGGGCTGGTCCGAGAAGGCCGAGGCCAGGTGCCCGCCCCAACGGGAGAGGTCGGCGACCGTCGAGAACAGTCCTCCGATCGAGGAGAAGGCTCCCGGACCGGTCATCGGCAGGGGCTCCCACGTGCCGGCGTACGGGCGGACCCCGGTCACGACGAAGCCGTTCGCGTCGTCGGCGGAGAACACCGTGTCGTGCAGCCCGAGGGGGCCGAGCACGCGGTGCGTCGCCGCTGTCGTGTAGGGCTCTCCGGCGGCGACCGCGACGACACGGCCCAAGAGTGCGTAGCCGAGGTTGGAGTACGCGAACCCGGTACCCGGGACGGTGTCGAACAGCAGTCCGTCGGCCAGCACGGTGTCGAGCTCGGCGTCGGTGATGGACTCTTGGCGGTCCGCCCAGGGGTCGTCGGTGGGGAACCCGGCGGACATGGTCAGCAACATCCGTACGGTGGGCACGGGGGAGTCCGGTGTCGGCAGCTGTACCGCGCGGAACGCCGGGACGAAGTCGGTGACCGGGGCGTCGAGGTCGAGTCGGTCGTCGGCGACGAGCGTGAGCAGGGTCGCCGCCGTCACGCTCTTCGTGCACGACGCGATGCGGTAGAACGTCGACGCGTCCGGCGCGGAACCGTCGCCTCGGTCGCCGTGACCACCCGACGCCACGAGTCCGTCCGGACCGAAGACGCCCCAGACCGAGCTCGGCGCCACGCTCCGCGCGACGCGGTCGGCGAAGACCGCGTCGACCCGGGCGAAGGTGTCCGGTGTCACGATCGCCGCATCCGGTCGTAGGCGTCGAGCGCGCGCTGCCGGGTCTCCTTGAGGTCGACCATCGGCTCGGGGCGGTCCTCGTCGGCGGGCACCCACCGACGCACGTACTCGCGGTGCGGATCGAAGCGTTCGAGCTGACGGTCCGGGTTGAACACGCGGAAGTACGGCGCCGCGTCGAAACCCGATCCCGCCACCCACTGCCAGTTGCCCGGGTTGTTCGCGGCGTCCGCGTCGACGAGGGTGTCCCAGAACCACCGTTCGCCCACACGCCAGTCCACGAGCAGGTTCTTCACGAGGAAGCTCCCGGTCGCCAGACGGACGCGGTTGTGCATCGCCCCGGTGTGCCAGAGCTCCCGCATGCCGGCGTCGACGAGGTCGAAGCCCGTCGTGCCGGTCCGCCACGCGTCGAGCTCGGCCTCGGAGGCGTCACGCCAGGGGAAGGCGTCGAACTCGCGGCGGACGTTGACCGTCGCGATGTCCTCGCAGTGGAAGTACTCGTTCCAGTTGAACTCGCGCCAGGCGAGCTGCCGGAGGAACGCCGGCGCCTGCTGCCGCTGCGACGGCTCGAGCTGTCCGTGCAGGCGGTGCCACACCTGGTACGGGCTGATCTCGCCCCAGCGCAGGTGCGGGGAGAGGCCGCTCGTGGCCTCCGTCGACGGTTCGTCGCGCTGGTCGTAGTCCTCGAGTGCGTGCTCGACGAAGTGCTCGAGGCGACGGTGCGCTCCACGCTCGCCCGGGGTCCAGGCGTCGCGGAGACCGGCGGCCCAGTCGGGCTTCGTCGGCAGCAGGGCCCAGTCGTCGAGGTCGTCCCCCGTCGCGTCTGCGGGCGCGGGGAGGTCGCGCGGCTTCGGCAGGGGGTGCCGGGGCTCCGGCATCGCCTGCGCCGCGCGCCAGAAGGGCGTGAAGACCTTGTACGGCTCGCCCTGACCGGTCGTCACCGTCCAGGGCTCCCAGAGCAGGTTGGCGGCGAAGCTGTGTGCCTCGACGTCGCGGTCGTGCAGTGCGGACTTGATGCCGGCGTCGATCTCCCGCTCGGCGTGCCCGTAGCGGCGGTTCCAGAAGACGGCATCGGCGGCGGTCTCGTCGACGAGGGCGTCGATGACTTCGGCAGCAGCGCCGCGGCGGAGGACCAGCCGGGACCCGCGCTCGCGCAGCGCGTCGTCGAGGGCGGTCAACGAGTGGTGGAGCCACCACCGTGCCGCGGCGCCGATCGACCGGACGCCCGGGGACTCGTCGTCGAGGACGTACACGATCGTCAGCGTCCCGCCGTGGTCGATGCCCGCCCGGAGCGCCGGGTTGTCCGCGAGACGGAGGTCGTCGCGGAGCCAGACGATCGCGCCGGTCACACGGAGGCCGTGTCGGGAGCGGACCGTCGAGCCGGCACCACGGTCCCCGCCGCGCGGCGGACCTTCGTGCAGAGTTCGGTGAGGGTGCGGAGCTCGACGTCGGTGAGCCCGGCACCGAGCTGCGCGGCGATGCTCGCGGCGTGCTGGACGGCGACGGACCGGTAGACGTCGAAGCCGTGCGGGGTGAGGGCGACGTAGACCCCCCGTGCATCGGTGGGGTCGGGCTGCTTCTCGACGATGCCGCGCGAGGCGAGGCGGTCGACGAGGCGGCTCACACTCGGCTGGGTGAGGAGGAGGTGCCCGGTGAGGTCACGCATCCGCGACCGCCGACCCGGTTGGGTGGAGAGGTTGAAGCAGACGTCGTACTCGTTGAACGAGATCTCGTCGCCGGGGAACTCTGCGTTGAGGTTCCGCATCACCTGCACCTGGGCGCGGAAGAGGGCCTCCCATGCCGTGACCGCAGTGGCCTTGTCGCTCACCTTGCTGCTCCCTCCGGTCCGTCGCCCAACCCTACCGACGACACCCGACAGACGGACGAGGGCCGGCCGTCCGAAGACGACCGGCCCTCTGCCTTGCAGGACGAGCGCAGTTCCGGAAAGCACGAGGGCCGGCCGTCCGAAGACGACCGGCCCTCTGGCTTGCAGGACGAGCGCAGTTCCGGAAAGCACGAGGGCCGGCCGTCCGAAGACGACCGGCCCTCTGGCTTGCAGGACGAGCGCAGTTCCGGAAAGCACGAGGGCCGGCCGTCCGAAGACGACCGGCCCTCTCCCTTGCACCAAGAGTGTCCTGCAATCACATTCCACAGGCGGTGCCACAGCAAACACTGCCTGCGAGGACGATCGTATAACGAAGCGGTAACGGCACGCTAGGCCCCGCGCGACCCGTTCGCTGCGAGTTCACCAGGAGCGGTCGATGTCCTCGCCGTGAGCGATCAGAAGAGATCGGGCGACGGCGTCGACGCGTACCGGACCGCGACGTCCGCGTGCCGGTCGAAGCGGTAGCCGACACCGCGGACCGTCCGGACGATCTCCTCGAACGCACCGAGCTTCGACCGCAGCCGCCGCACGTGGACGTCGATCGTCCGCTCGTTCGGCGTCTCGTCCTCGCCGTCCGACCACAGGCCGTCGATGATCGCGGAGCGGTCGACGGTCCTGCCCTCGCGCAGGACGAGGAACTGCAGGAGCTCGAACTCCTTGTAGGTCAGCGGCGCCGGCTCACCGTCGAGCGTGACGCGCTTGCGGGAGATGTCGATGACGACGCCGGACTCCTCGGGTTCGGGCTTCTCGGCCTGCTTCCGGGCGGCGACGGCGGAGCGGTCCTGCAGGGCGAGGCGGACGACGTCGACGTCACGGCCGCCCGAGCCCTCGGCGGCGACGGCGACCGCGGCGTAGGTCTCCGACGTCGGCACGAGCTGCGCGGTCAGGGCCTTGAGCTGCTCGACCACGGCCGCGAGGGTCGTGCCGGCCGCGGCGGCCTTCGCCTCGTCGATCCCGACGTAGAGCGCGAACCCGCGGGCTTCGGTGCCCTCGGGCAGTGCGCGGTTGCGCTGCGGTGCGATGACCGGACTGGTCGGCACCGCGCTGGCCTGCGGCGTGACCGCCTGGGGGCGTGGTCGCAGCGGCGTCACGGTGCCGAGGTCGGTCGGCGCGGGGGCCGAGGTGCGGAGCGGCGTGCGGGGCTGGGCGATGGTGAGCGACATGGCTGGTTCTCCGGGAGGAAGGTCGCGGTGCTGCTGACGGTGCGACCGGTGTCGAATGCGTCGGCCCGGGTACGGCGGTCTGCCGAGGATCCTCCACGGTCCTGCTGCGGACCGGGGAGCCCGGGAAGCGGGGAGTGTCGCGTCCGACGAACGGCGTCGTCGACGCGGTGGTCACCCGGGGATCACGCCTGCGCGACGGGGGTGGGGTCGCGGGGGATCCGGCTGGAAGGGGTGCCGGTCAGGCACACATTCGACAACGCATGACCGACATCGCCGGCATCATCATGCCGGTGGTCCCCACTGCCCCGGAGGTGGAGCACGCCTCGATGAGGACGCGGGCGGACACGGTTGCAGTCATGGCACGAGTATGGGTGGGATACCAACGCGGTGTCAACCGTCCGCCCGGACGGTGCGTTCCGCGAGCACACGGGGAACGGACGGGAGGCCCGTGGCGGATCCGCCACGGGCCTCCCGTCCGTCTGGTGGCCGCGAGCGCGACCTGTCGTCTACTCGGCCAGGCCGTAGAGGCGGTCGCCGGCGTCGCCGAGACCGGGCACGATGTACCCGTTCTCGTCGAGCTTCTCGTCGAGCGCGCCGAGGACGACCGACACGTTGCGGTCGCCGACGGCCTGCTCCACGGCGGCGAGGCCCTCCGGGGCACCGAGGATGCACACGCACGTGACCTCTTCGGCTCCGCGGTCGAAGAGGAAGTCGATCGCGGCGGCGAGGGTGCCACCGGTCGCGAGCATCGGGTCGAGCACGAAGCACTGCCGGCCGGAGAGGTCGTCGGGCAGGCGCTCGGCGTAGGTCTGCGGCTCGAGGGTCTCCTCGTTGCGCGCCATGCCGAGGAAGCCGACCTCGGCCGTGGGGACGAGCTTGACCATGCCCTCGAGCATGCCGAGCCCTGCGCGGAGGATCGGGACGACGAGCGGGCGGGGCTTCGCGATCGCGACGCCCATGGTGTGTGCGACCGGGGTGTCGATCGGCGTGGCGGTGACCCGGACGTTCCGCGTGGCCTCGTACGCGAGGAGGGTCACGAGCTCCTTGGTCAGGGCGCGGAACGTCGGCGAAGGGGTCGTCCGGTCGCGGAGCACCGAGAGCTTGTGCGTGATGAGCGGGTGGTCGGCGACGTGGACTCGCATAGGGTCGAGCCTACCGTGCTGCCGACTGCCTGGAGGTCCCGTGGAAGCACCCGCCGCCCGGCCCTGGATCACCGCGATGGAGGCCGCGCTGGTCGAGGCACGAGCGTGTCTGGCGACCGGTGACGTGCCCGTCGGCGCCGTCGTCGTCGATGCCGGAGGGGTCGTCGTCGCGACCGGGCGCAACGAGCGTGAGGCGCGGCAGGACCCGACCGCGCACGCCAAGGTCCTCGCGCTCCGTGCCGCGGCCGAGGTCACCGGCGACTGGCACCTGGCGACCCACACGCTCGTCGTGACGCTCGAGCCGTGCGTGATGTGCGCCGGAGCGGTCCTCGCCGCGAGGGTGCCGCGGGTCGTGTTCGGCGCGTGGGACCCGAAGGCCGGCGCGACGGGCAGCGTCTACGACGTCGCACGCGACCGTCGGTTGCCGCACCGGTCCGAGGTGGTCGGCGGGGTGCTCGAGGTGCCGTGCGCGGCCCTGCTCGACGACTTCTTCGCCGCCCGCCGCTGAGGCGGGCCGGCGGCCGACCCGCGGGTCGCCGGGGCGACCGCTGATCGGACGGGAGGCCCGTGGCGGGGTCGCCACGGGCCTCCGGTCCGTCGGGTCGGCGGGCCGTCAGGCCGTCACCAGACGACGGCGATGAGCACGTTCACGATCGCGAGCGCTCCGGCCGAGTGGAAGAACGGCAGGGCGGCCTTGTCCTTCGCCTGTCCGGCGTCGGCCCGCTTCTGCCGCGCACGCGCGACGAACGCGAGCACGAGCGCGACGAGGGCGATGACGAGCTTGACGCCGAGCTTGGCGTGGTTCGCGCCACCGTCGGTCGTCGCGTCGATGACCCCCATCAAGCCGAGACCGGTGACGAGCTGCACGACGAGGCCGATGACGATCCAGTTCGTCTCGAAGCCGCCCTTGCGGCGCACCTGGAACAGGAACGAACCGATCACGGCCGCGAGGCCGATGAAGTGGAGGATGAGCAGGACGTCACGGAGCGCGGTCATGACGCCATCGTGCAACATCCGACATGCGGGTCGCCAGCAAGGGCAACCTCAGTCGGTCCCGCTGCTCCGCCGCTCAGTCGGCAGCGCGGAGGACGATCGCTTCGGTCGGTGGGCGCGGTCCGGTCCGGAGCACGTCCGGTTCGACGTAGATGACCCGGGCGATCGGTACGGCCTGACGGACCCGGTGCTCGACGGTGTCGATGCCCGCGGCGACGTCACCGAGCCGTCGGTCGCCGTCGACCGCGACCTTCACGCCGACCATGAGCTCGTCCGGGCCGAGGTACAGCGTCTTGATGTGGATGATCGCGTCGACCTCGGGTCCGTCGAGCACGGCCTCCTTGATCTTGGCAACGTCGGCGGCGGTCGCGCCCTCACCCACGAGCAGGCTCTTCGTCTCGACGCCGAGCACCAGGGCCACGGCGATGAGCAGCACCGCGATGAGGATCGTGCCGATCGCGTCGAACACCCCGTTGCCGGTGATCGCCGTCAGGCCGACGCCGAAGAGCGCGAAGACGAGGCCGGTCAGCGCGGCGGTGTCCTCGAGCATGACGACCGGGAGTTCCGGCGCCTTCGCCCGACGCACGAACTGCACCCAGGACAGCGAGCCCTTGTTCGGCCGGGCCTCGCGGAGCGCCGTCCGGAGCGAGAAGCCCTCCAGACCGATCGCGATGACGAGCACGAGCAGGGGGAGCCACCAGCTCTCGAGCGGGTGGGGGTGCCGCAGCTTCTCGATGCCCTCGTACAGCGAGAAGACGCCGCCGACGGAGAACAGCACGATCGACACGACGAACGCGTACACGTAGCGCTCGCGGCCGTAGCCGAACGGGTGCTCCTCGTCCGCGGCCCGCCGAGCGCGACGGCCGCCGAGCAGGAGCAGGAGCTGGTTGGCGGAGTCGGCGAGGGAGTGCACGCCCTCCGCCAGCATCGACGCCGAGCCGCTGATCAACGCCGCGACGAACTTCACGATCGCGATGCCGACGTTCGCACCGAGTGCGGCGAGGATCGCCTTCGTGCCTCCGGAAGCGCTCACGGGTACCCCTTCAGTCCTGGCCTGACTGATGATCCTAGGCCGTCGGTAGGGTCGGGGGTCATGACCATCGAACTGCCCCGCACCGCTCTCCTCGGCGTCGGCTCCATGTCCGGCGCGGTCCTCGACGGGCTCCTCGCCGCCGGTCTCGACCCGTCGACGGTCGTCCTCACGACGAAGTCGGAGGAGTCCGCGGCGGCACACCGTGCACGGGGGCTCGACGCGCACGCGAGCGATGCCGAGCCCGACGCGAACCGCGAGGCCGTCCGTGGCGCGGGGCTCGTCGTCGTCGGGGTGAAGCCGTACGTGATCGCCGACCTGCTCGCCGAGGTCGCGGACGACCTCGCCCCGGGGACGGTCCTCGTCAGCGTCGCCGTCGGCACCACCACCGCGAGCATGGAGGCGGCGGTGCCCGAAGGCGTGCGGGTCGTCCGGGCGCTGCCGAACACGCCGATCGGGGTCGGGCGTGGCGTCACCGGGATCAGTGCCGGGGCGTCGGCGGACGACGACGCCGTCGCGCTCGCCTCGTCGGTGTTCTCCGTCTCGGGCTCCGTGATCGAGGTGCCCGAGTCGCAGCTCGACGCCCTTTCAGCGGTGTCCGGCTCCGGCCCCGCCTACGTCTTCCTGCTCGTGGAGCAGTGGCAGCGGGCGGCGGAGGAGCTCGGGTTCACGCCGGAGCAGGCCGCGACGATGGTGCAGGGGACCCTGAGCGGTGCCGTCGCGCTCCTCGAGTCCTCCGAGAAGACCCCGGCGGAGCTCCGTCGGGCCGTGACCAGCCCGAAGGGCACCACCGAGCGTGCGGTCGCGGTCCTGCAGGAGGCCGACCTGTCGGCGACGCTGCTGCGCGCGTCCCGCGCGGCGATCGCGCGGGCCGAGGAGATCGCGGCCGGCTGACACGGCTGCTCCCGGCCGTCACCACGGAACGGCCGGGAGGCGCGGGGCGGGCCCGCACCGTGCCTCCAGGCCGATGCGTGGCCGGGTCGCGGGCCGTCACCCGCCGCATTCACTCCAGCGCGGCGAAGCGCTCCAGGTCGGCCGTCGCGCCGGAGACGATGATGACGTCCTCCTCGCCGATCACGCTCTCCGGCGTGGCGGGGACGAACGCCTGCCCCGGCGTCTTGATCCCGAGCACCGTCAGGCCGAAGCGCGTCCGGATGACCGTCGTCGCCAGGTCCTTCCCGCGGACCGCGGCCGGCGGGAACATCTTCACGACGGCGAAGTCGTCGTCGAACTGGATGAAGTCGAGCATCCGGCCCGAGACGAGGTGCGCCGTCCGCTCGCCGGCCTCGCGCTCCGGGTAGACGACGTGGTTCGCGCCGATGCGGGAGAGGATGACGCCGTGCGAGCGGCTGATGGCCTTCGCCCAGATCTGCGGGATGCCGAGGTCCACCAGGTTCGCCGTGATGAGCACGCTCGACTCCAGGTCGGAACCGACCCCGACGACGGCGATCGCGAAGTCCTGCGCGCCGATCTGCCGCAGAGCGTCCATGTCGGTCGCGTCGGCCTGTACCGCGTGGGTCACCCGGTCGGACCACTTCTGCACGAGCCCGGCGTCCGTGTCGACGACGAGGACCTCGCGGTGCTGCCGCTCGAGCTGCCCGGCGGTCGCGGCGCCGAACCGCCCGAGGCCGATCACCAGGACCGGGGCGTCGTGGCTGACGGCGCCGGCGAGCGGGTGGGTGGACGGCAGCGGCGTGCGGGAACGGTCAGCCAACGATCGGCCTCTCCTCGGGGCGGCGGAACAACTGCCGGCTCTGGCTGGCGGCGAGGGCTGCGGCGATCGTCACTGTACCGACCCGGCCGAGGAACATCGTGGCGGCGAGCACGTACTTGCCGGCCTCGGGAAGTTCGGCCGAGATGCCGGAGGACAGGCCGCACGTGGCGAACGCCGAGATCACCTCGAACAGCACCCGGTCCAGCGAGTCACGCGTGATCTGCAGGAGCGTGATCGTCGAGACGGCGACGATGGTCGCGCCCCACAGCACGACGGCGACCGCGACGCGGAGCACGTCGCTCGGGATCCGGCGACCGAAGGCCTCCATGCTCTGCCGGCCGCGGGCCTCGGCGACCGCGGCGAGGAAGAGCACGGCGAGGGTGGTCACCTTGATGCCACCGGCCGTCGATGCGGAACCGCCGCCGATGAACATGAGCATGTCCGTGACGAGCAGACTCGCGCCGTGCATCTGCTCGACGTCGATCGTCGCGAAGCCGCCCGAGCGCGTCATCGTCGAGAAGAAGAGCGCCTGGAACGCCGTGTGCCCGGCTCCGGCCTCGCCGAGCGTGGCCCTGTTGGAGGCCTCGAGCGCCGTGTAGACCACCGCGCCGACGACGAGCAGCACGGCGCTCGTGACGAGGGTCAGCTTGACGTGGAGCGACCAGCGCCGCGGCGTGCGGAACTGCTTCGTGATCGTCCGGATCACGGGGAAGCCGATCGACCCCGCGACGACCGCGATCATGAGGAGCGACAGGAACCAGTAGTCGTTCGCGAACGGGGTGAGCCCCTCCGCGTTGGGGGAGAAGCCCGTGTTCGTGAAGGCCATCGCGGCGTAGTAGAAGGCGTCACCGACCGCTGTCCAGAACGGGTAGCCGGCGACGAGTACCGACGGGAGCAGCAGCAGGCCGACCGCGATCTCGATCGTCAGCGTGCTCACCGCGACCGTCGCGAGCAGCGTGCCGACCTCACCGAGCCGGACCGCCTGTCCCTCCGGCACGGCACCGTGGTGGGTGCGGAGCGGGTTGGAGTCCCCGGCGGCCATGAGCTTCGCCCGGAGACCGAGCCGTCGGGTGACGACGAGGCCGAGGATCGACGCGAACGTGAGGACCCCGACCGCGCCGATCTGCGTGCCGATGACGATGACAACCTTGCCGAACACCGACCAGTGCGTCGCCATGTCGACGGTCGCGAGCCCGGTGACGCACACCACGGACGCCGCGGTGAAGAGCGCGTCGGAGAAGTGCGTCGGTCGCCCGTCCGCAGCAGCCCAGGGCGTCGTGAAGAGCACCGTGAACACCAGGATCAGTGCCACGAACACGAGGATCGCCAGACGGGACGGACTCGCCCGCAGGACTGTTCCGACCTGGGTCAGGCGACGACGCGAGGCCGACGGCCCCACGCGCAGCTCCTCCGTGCGGTCCAGCATCGTCGTATGCCTCCGGGGACATGGGCGGGTCGGATGGCATGGTACATCCGAGACGGGCCGGATAGCCTTGCTCCATGGCCGACATCTTCTCCGTCGTGGCGGACCCGACCCGACGCGAGCTGCTCGGAGCACTCCTCGCCGCGTACGGCTCCGACGTCACCGGCGGGGAGCTCAGCGTCGGACAGCTCGTCGAGAAGCTCGGCGTCAGCCAGCCAACCGTGTCGAAGCACCTCAGGGTCCTCCGCGACATCGGGCTCGTCTCGAGTCGCGAGGAGGGGCAGCACCGCTTCTACCGCCTCGACCCGGAGCCGCTCCTGCCGCTCGAGGAGTGGGTCCTGTCGTTCACGGGCGCCGTCGACGCGGACGGCACCCCGGCCACGACCGCGTGGACGCCCGACGGGCAGCCGGTGTCGGTGCGGCGCAACGGGGCCGCGGGCAAGGCCACCGTCGAGGTCGGCACGGAGCTCGGCCGCGTGATGGCCGAGGCGTCCTACCGGGCCTCGGCTGCGCTCACGGGGGCGCAGCAGGGCTGGGAGCGCGTGGTCGATCGGGGCCGGAAGCGCTTCACCCGTCGGGGCGACGAGGACTGAGCGCGCTCGCTCGTCGGTGCAGGGGTCCGCGGCGCGATGGCTCGTCGCCGTCCGTGGCCGAGTCGTGACCGTGTGCCTGGACACGGATTCCCGCAGGCCTCTACAGTGATCAGAGACCACACAGGTCACACCAACCCGTGCGTCCGACACCCGTCAGCCCGCGCGAGTCTCCCGAAGGCGGATCATGACCGGCAGTTTCGACGACGTGCGCTTCCTCACCGTGGCCGAGGTCGCGGAGATGATGCGCGTCTCGAAGATGACCGTGTACCGCATGGTGCACGCCGGCGAGCTCCCGGCCATCCGCTTCGGTCGGTCGTTCCGCGTGCCGGAGTCCGCGGTCGCCGACGTCCTGCGCGGCGGCGTCGCCGACGTCGGCTGAGCGCCGCTCCGCGCCGGTGCGGCCGCTGTGTTCGACAGGACCGGCGCGCTCCGCTAGACTCGGCCGGGTTGATTTTCCGCGGTCCCGACGGGCGCGGTGTCCACACATCAGCATCGTTCCGAGCGAGGTCCACTATGGGTTCTGTCATCAAGAAGCGCCGCAAGCGCATGGCGAAGAAGAAGCACCGCAAGCTCCTTCGCAAGACGCGTCACCAGCGTCGCAACAAGAAGTAAGTCGAGTACTTGCACCCGAAGCCCCGGTCCGCCGGGGCTTTCGTGTTCCTGCCCTCTGGTCGACCCGTCTCGGGCTGCCCGGCCGCACGGGCTGCGTACACCACGCTGGCCGGAGGGCCTCGGGCACCGGCCGGTACGCTGACCCCATGCCCGCCGTGACCCTCCTGACGAAGCCCGGATGCCACCTCTGCGACGACGCCCGACCGATCGTCGAGCAGGTCGTCGCCGAACACCCCGGTGCCACGCTGGAGGAGCGGTCGATCCTCGACGACGACGCCCTCCGCGAGGAGTACGCGGAGGACATCCCGGTCGTCCTAATCGACGGGCGCGTCCACAGCAACTGGCACGTCGACGCCGACCGGCTGCGCCGTGCCCTCGAGAAGGCAGAGGCCTCCGCATGATCCACCACGTCGTCGCCTGGACCCTCCGCGAGGACGTCGACCGCGACGCCTCGATCGCCCGCGTCCGCGAACTCCTCACGGGCCTGGTCGGGACCGTGTCGTCGATCCGTTCCCTCGAGGTCGTGGAGAACGTCGCCTACCCCGACAAGAACTCCGACCTCGCCGTGGTCGCGACCTTCGACGACCTCGCCGGGCTCGACGCCTACCAAGTGCACCCCGACCACCAGGCTGCGGCCGCGGAGATCCGCGGACTGGTCACAGGGCGGGCGGCCATCGACTGGCAGAGCTGAGCCGCGCTTCCCGGCTGGTCGGTCCGACCCGCGCGGAACGCGACAGCCCCCTCCCGGCAGGGAGGGGGCTGTCGTCGTGTGGCGCGGGACTACGGGGTGAGGCGCGTCGGTCCGCGGAACAGGTAGGTGACCTCGCGGATCGACGGCTCGTGCAGCGCGAGCATGAGCACGCGGGCGAGGCCCATGCCGAAGCCACCGTGCGGCGGGACGCCGTAGCGGAAGAAGTCGAGGTACCAGTTGATCTCGGCGGTGTCGAGGCCCTTCTCCTCCGCCTGGGCGGCGAGCCGGTCGACCCGGTGCTCACGCTGCGCACCGGTCGAGATCTCGGCGCCGTTGAACAGCAGGTCGTAGCTGTTCGTGAGCGTCGGGTCGTCCTCGTGGCGCATGTGGTAGTACGGCCGGATCGAGGCGTCGTAGTCGGTGACGAACACGAACTCGGAGCCGTGCGTCTCCTTGGCCCAGGCGCTCACGCGACGCTCGCCCTCGGGGTCGAGGTCGCCGTCGGCACGGACGACGTCGTAGCCGCTGTCCGCGACGATCTGCCGGGCCTCCGCCAGGGTGACGCGCGGGAACGGGGCGGTCGGCACGACGAACTCGAAGCCGAAGACCTCCTCGATCTCCGTGCCGTACTTCTCCTTGACGGCCGTGAACCCGGCGACGAGGACCTCCTCGTGCATGGCCATGACGTCCTGGTGTGACTCCACCCAGGAGATCTCGGCGTCGACGCTCGTGAACTCGGTCGCGTGGCGGCTCGTGAACGAGGGGTCGGCGCGGAAGGCGTCGGCGATCTCGAACACCGCGCCGAACCCGGCCGGCTGCGCCATCTGCTTGAAGTTCTGGGGCGACTGCGCGAGGTACGCGGTGGTCTCGAAGTACTCGAGCTGGAAGAGCTCGGCCCGGGACTCGGACGCGGAGGCCATCAGCTTCGGCGTGTGGATCTCGATGTAGTCGCGGTCGACCCAGTACGAGCGGAACGCGTGCTCCATCGTCGTCTGGATGCGGAAGATGAGGTTCTGCTTGCGGTTGCGGAGGTCGAGGAAGCGCCAGTCGAGCCGCTTGTCGAGCGAGGAGTCGTCGGCGATCGGGGTCTCCGGGATCGCGGCGCTGACCACGTCGAGCGACCCGACCTTGACCTCGAGGCCGCCGAGCTTGACCCGCTCGTCGTGCTTCAGGGTGCCCTGCACGTGCACGAAGGTGCCGTGGGCGAGGCCCGAGATCTCGTTCGTGATCGCCAGAGCTGCCTGCGCGGCGTCGTCGCCGTCCTCGGCCTCGCGGGTGGCGGGGTTCACGAGCTGCGCGGCGCCGGTCTCGTCGCGGAGCACGACGAACTGCACCTTCTTCTGGTCTCGGACGGTCTCGACCCATCCGGCGACGGAGACGGGGCCGTCGGGGAGCGCGGCGAGTTCGGCGATGCGGGTGCGTTCGATCACGGGGATCGAGTCTAACCGGCTCGGTCCGGGGCCGCTCCTCCACACCCGATGCGTCGGGTCGGCCCGTCCACAGGTCTGCCTGGAGGCGCGGGTCGCCGTGCTCCGATCCGTAGCGTCGTCGACGTGGCCGGGTCGCGAGTTCGGGGGAGGTCCCATGACGGCAGGGACGGAGGGGCTCGCGGCCTGGCCGCCTGCGGCGGTGGCGACGGTGGTCGCGGCGGTCGTGACGACAGGGCTCACGTTGGCGGCGGCGGTGGTCGGCGGCTCGTGGACGGTCGTGCGGTGGCGACGGGACGTCGCGCGCGAGGAACGCGACCGCTACTGGACGCGACTCACGTGGGCGCTCGACCTGATGTCGTCCGAGGACGTCGGGCGCTCCGACCTCGGTTTCCTCCTCGCGGAGGCGATGTACGACATGCAGAGAGTTCCCGCGGGCGAGGAACCCGGTGCGAAAGTGCTCGAGGAGATCATCGAGCAGAAGCGGAGGATGCCGTGAACGAACATATCGCCGGCGCGCGCGACCGCCTGTTCCGCAAGTGGGAGCACGATCGGGAGCACCGGCTCACTCCCGAAGAGGTCGCATCCATCGACTCCGCGGTCGACCGTGCCCGAGTGCGCGCGGCTGGCTGGCGGGCGTACGTCGCGGACCGGAAACGCCAGATCGCCGCCGAGCAGGCCGGGGCGCGGTCAGGGGAGCGAAGCGCGGAGTGAACCGAGCGTGCCGATGAACTCCTCGGCCATGCCGGCGCGCTCGACGAGTTTCGCGTGTCGGGCCCGCGCGTCCTCCAGGAACTCGTCCAACCGTGCGGCCAGGGCCGGTTCGTCATCGGCCGCCCGGGTGCGGAGGGCATCGACGACCCGCAGGAGTTCCGCCATCTCGTCGAGCGTGAACCCGAGGGGCTTCATACGACGGATGACCAGCAGTCGTTCGAGGTCTTCGGCGGTGTAGACGCGGAAACCCCCCGATGTGCGCCCGCTCGGCACGAGCAGCCCGACCTCGTCGTAGTGCCGGATCGTGCGCAGGGACATGCCGGCCCGGTCGGCCAGCTCCCCGATGTGCATCGTCTCCACGGAACCAGCGTACCGACCCTACCCTCACGTGAGGGTAGGGTTGCCGACGATGTCCGCGATCACGCACTCCCCGACGCCCGCCACCGTCCTCGGGGCACTCCGTTCCCCTCGCCTGCTCACCCGTGAGGTCCTCGCCGGCGTCGTGACGGCGCTCGCCCTCATCCCCGAAGCGATCTCCTTCTCGGTCGTCGCCGGCGTCGATCCCGCGGTCGGTCTGTTCTCCAGCGTCGTCATCGCCGTGGTGATCGCGATCGTCGGCGGCCGTCCGGCGATGGTGTCCGCCGCCGCCGGCTCGGTGGCACTCGTGATCGCGCCGCTGGTCCGCGACCACGGCATCGCCTACCTGGTCCCCGCGGTGCTGCTCGGCGGGGTGGTGCAGATCGTGCTCGGTCTGCTCGGGGTCGCGCGGCTCATGCGGTTCATCCCGCGCAGCGTGAACGTGGCGTTCGTCAACGCCCTCGCGATCCTCATCTTCACGGCGCAGCTCCCGAACCTCTTCGGGCACGACGTGCCGTTCGTGGTGTGGCCGCTGACGGCCCTCGGCATCGCGGTGATCGTCGGGTTCCCGTTCCTCACCAGGGCCGTGCCGGCGCCGCTCGTGGCCGTGGTCGTCATCACGACGATCACGATCGTGTTCGGGGTCGCCGTGCCGACAGTGGGGGACGAAGGTGCGCTGCCGACGGCCCTCCCCGGGTTCAACGGCGTCACCGTCCCGTTCACGTTCGAGACCCTGCAGATCATCGCGCCGTACGCGTTCGGGATGGCCGTGGTCGGGCTGATCGAGACCCTGCTCACCGCGCAGCTCGTCGACGCGATCACGGAGACGGGGTCGAGCGCGTGGCGCGAGTCGTGGGGGCAGGGCGTCGCGAACATCGCGTCCGCGTTCTTCGGCGGGACGGGCGGTTGCGCGATGATCGGGCAGACCGTCATCAACGTGAAGACCGCAGGGGCGCGGACCCGGATCTCGACCTTCGTCGCGGGCGTCTCGGTGCTCGTCCTCACGATCGTCCTGCACGATCTCGTCGCGCAGATCCCGATAGCGGCGCTCACCGCGGTCATGGTCATGGTCTGCGTCGCGACGTTCGACTGGCACAGCATCCGACCGAACACCCTGCGCCGGATGCCGCTCGGCGAGACAGTCGTGATGGTGCTCACGGTCGTGGTCGTCGTCGCGACGGACAACCTCGCGACGGGCGTGCTCGTCGGGGTCGTCGCGGCCGCGCTGGTCTTCGCCCGGCGAGCAGCCCACGTCGTGTCGGTCGTCCGCGAGCCCGTGGACGAGCACACCGTCCGGTACCGGGTCCGGGGCGCGCTCTTCTTCGCCAGCTCGAACGACCTGGTGACCCGGTTCTCCTACGCCGAGGACCCGGAGCACGTCGTCGTGGACATGGCCGACGCGCACGTCTTCGACGCGAGCACGGTGGCCGCGCTGGACGGCGTCGAACAGCGGTACGCGCAGCACGGTTCGACCGTCCGGGTGGAGAACCTCAACACCGGGTCGGTCGCCATCCACGGGCGTCTGTCCGGCCACCTCGGCTGAGCGTCCGGCTGAGCGTCCCCGCAGCCGTGAATCCCCTGGGCGGGGAGTGGGAGCGTCCGGGCGACCTAGACTGGAGGCCATGCCCGCGACCCGAGTCCACCTCGTCCGTCACGGCGAGGTGCACAACCCCGGCCGTGTCCTCTACGGTCGGCTCCCGGGCTTCGGACTGAGTGACCTCGGCAAGCAGATGGCGGCCGCCTCGGCGACGGCGTGGCACGACGCCGGTGTCGACGTGCGGCGGATCGTCGCGTCGCCGCTGCAGCGCACCCAGGAGTCCGCCGCGCCCTGGGCCGAGGCCTACGGACTCCCGGTGGCCCTCGACGAGCGTCTCATCGAGCCCACGAACCGGTACGAGGGGCAGCCTCCGGGCTTCACGAAGCGGTCGATCGCTCGACCGGCCGAGTGGCCCTGGATCGCGAACCCCTTCCGCCCGAGCTGGGGTGAGGCGTACGAGTCGATCGCGAACCGCATGCTCGCCGCCGTCGCCACGGCCTGGGAGAGCGTGGACGAGGGCGACGTCGTCCTCGTCAGTCACCAGCTGCCCATCTGGATGGTGCACCGTCGACTCGCGGGGGAGCACCTGTGGCACGACCCGCGGCAGCGGCGCTGTGACCTCTCCAGCATCACGACCCTCGAGCGTGTGCCCGCCACGCCGACCGGTCGCTTCACCGAGGTCGGGTACGCGGATCCGGCCGAACGGCTCCGGGCGACCGCGATCGACGAAGGAGCAGTGTGAGGACCACCAGCAAGCGAATCGCGACGGTGGCGGCCACGGCGGTCATCGCCGCGCTCGCCCTCGCCGGGTGCTCGTCGAGCAACGACGCGCTCTCGAAGCAGTACGGCAACGGGACGACGCAGAACTACATCTCCGGCAACGGCGCGGTGACCGAGGTCGCCGTCGACAAGCGCACCGACCCGATCTCGTTCGACGTGGAGAGCATGACCGGGGAGCGGCTGTCGTCGAAGGCCCTCAGGGGCAAGGTCGTCGTCGTCAACTTCTGGTATGCCAGCTGCCCGCCGTGCCGTGCCGAGGCGAAGTACCTCACCACGGTCGAGCGGAAGTACTCCACCGACCAGGTGCAGTTCATCGGCGTGAACGTCCGCGACGAGCAGGGCACCGCCGAGGCCTTCGAGCGCACGTTCGGCGTCGACTACCCGACCGTCCTCGACGCCGGGACCGGTTCGATGCAGCTCGCGATGTCCGGCCAGGTCGCCCCGAACGCGGTCCCCGCGACGATCGTGCTCGACGAGAAGGGTCGGGTCGCGGCCCGCGTCCTCGGCGCCGTCGACGGCCCCGGCATCCTCGACACCCTGATCAGCGACGAGCTCACCGGGAAGGCCAAGGCCTCCTGACCGTGGCCAGCAACCCCTTCGCCGACGCGATCCTCAGCGGCCAGATGGCCGTGGCGCTGCCCGTTGCCGCGCTCGCGGGACTCGTGTCGTTCCTGTCGCCGTGCGTCCTGCCGCTCGTCCCGGGCTACCTCGGGTACGTCGGCGGTGTCGCGGAGGGCGGGCAGCGCAAGGGGCGGGTCGTCCTCGGCGTGCTGCTCTTCATCCTCGGGTTCACCGCGGTCTTCGTCGCCTACACGACGGTGTTCGGAGCGCTCGGGTTCTGGCTCGTCCGGTGGCGCGAGCTCATCACGCAGGTGCTCGGCGTCGTCGTCGTGCTCATGGGCCTCGTGTTCGTCGGGCGCTTCACGTTCATGCAGCGCACGATCAAGCCGAGCTGGACGCCGGCCACCGGGCTCGTCGGCGCACCGCTCCTCGGCATCGTGTTCGGCCTCGGCTGGACGCCGTGCCTCGGCCCGACCCTCGCCGCGATCAACCTGCTCAGTGTGCAGTCCGGCAGCGCTTGGCAGGGGATGTGGCTCGGGGTGGCGTACTGCCTCGGCCTCGGGATCCCGTTCGTCCTCGTCGCGCTCGGCGCCGGCTGGGCGACCGGGGCGATCCGCGCGGTGAAGCGCCACATGCGCATCGTCAACATCATCGGAGGAGCGATCCTGATCGTCATCGGTCTGCTCATGGTCACCGGCATCTGGTCGGCCGTCATGTCGAGCCTCGGGGCGGTGATCCAGAGCTTTGTCCCGGCAGTCTGACCACGAGGCCACGGTCGACGTCGACGCCCGGGGCGGGACCCCGGCGCGGGACGCTGACGCCGAGGCGCAGGAGGGCACCGACCTCGTCTCCGACCCGCAGCGGCCGTCCGACCACGTCGACAGTGCGCCCGCACCGCGGAGCCGGACCGAGTCGGGCGGCGCGGACGTCGCGCAGCCGAAGCTCGGCCTCGTCGGGTACCTCCGGTTCTTCTGGCGCCAGCTGACGAGCATGCGCACGGCGCTGTTCCTGCTGATGCTGCTCGCGCTCGCCGCGATCCCGGGGTCGCTCGTCCCGCAGCGCACCGCCGACCCGAACGGCGTCGTGCAGTACAAGTCGGACCACCCGTCGCTCTACCCGGTGCTCGACAAGCTGCAGGTCTTCGACACCTACACGTCCGTGTGGTTCTCGGCGATCTACCTGCTGCTCTTCGTGTCGCTGATCGGCTGCATCGTCCCGCGGACGAAGCACCACTGGCAGGCACTGCGCACCCGGCCGCCGAAGACGCCCGTCCGGCTCGGCCGACTCGCGGGCTTCCGGTCGGTGCCGGTGGACGCGACCAGCGTCGGGACCGGGTCCGACGGGGCGGGCGCCGCCACGGGCCTCCCGTCCGTCGACCACGCGGTCACGCGCGCCATGGCGATCCTGAAGCGCTCCGGCTACCGCGTCGAGCGCTTCGGCGACTCGGTGAGCGCGGAGCGCGGGTACCTGCGCGAGACCGGCAACCTCGTCTTCCACGCCGCCCTCGTCGGAGTGCTCCTGGCGGTCGGCGTCGGCGGTGGCTTCGGGTTCACCGGTCAGCGTCTGCTCGTCGAGGGGCAGACCTTCTCGAACAGCCTCGTGGCCTACGACTCGTTCAACCCGGGGCGGTGGTTCCGACAGTCCGACCTGCAGGGCTACAACCTCAAGCTCGACAAGTTCGTGACGAAGTACGAGGAGAAGAACCTCAACGCGCTCGGCCAGGCGCTCGACTACGACGCCACCGTCACGACCACCACGAAGAGCGGTGCGACGAAGACCCAGCGGCTCGGCGTGAACGACCCGGTGTCGATCGGCGGGACGAACGTGTACCTGCTCGGCAACGGCTACGCCATGCAGGTGACCGTCCGCGACGGCAAGGGCAACGTGGCGTTCAAGGACGTCGTGCCGTTCCTGCCGCAGGACGCGAACTACACATCGGTCGGTGTGATCAAGGTGCCGGACGCGAAGCCGGACCAGCTCGGCATCCAGGGGTTCTTCTACCCGACCGCGCAGGAGATGTCGACCGGCGCGTTCACCAGCACCTACCCCGACACCGAGAACCCGCTGCTGAGCCTGCAGGTCTACACGGGGAACCTCGGTCTCGACGACGGTGTCCCGCAGAGCGTCTACACGCTCGACACGAGCGGACTCAAGGAGATCGCCGGCACGCGGGCGGACACGGCCTCGGTGCAGCTGAAGCCCGGCCAGACGAAGCAGCTGCCCGACGGTGCCGGGTCGATCACGTTCGACGGAGTGAAGCGGTACGTCTCGCTCGACGTGCACCACGACCCGTCGCAGCTCTGGGTCGGCGGCTTCGCACTGCTCTCCACCCTGGGCCTCCTCACCTCGCTCTTCGTGCCACGCCGCCGCGTGTGGGTGAAGGCCGTCCCGCGGAAGGGCGCCGAGCACGGCGAGTACGACCTCGAGTACGCGGGGCTCGCCCGCGGTGAGGACCCCAACCTCGAACGTGCCGTCGCGGACATCGCACAGCGGCACGTGTCAGACCTCGGCGTTAGGATGCCCCAGTGAACATGACCGCGACCCTGGCCAGCTACTCGGTCGTCCTGACCTACTCGGCGATGGCCGTGTACGTCATCGCGTTCATCGCGTTCGCGCTCGACATGGCGAAGCGCGCGGGCAACGTCGCGGCGGGCGAGTCCGCCGCCGCTGCTCCGGCCGTCGCAGCCACCGCCCAGACCGTCGCGACCGTCCGCGGTGGGACGGTCGTGCTCGAGAAGGTGGACACCGGCACCCCGGCCGACCCGACGAAGCGTGGGACGAAGTTCGAACGCGTCGGCATGGCGATGATGATCCTCGGGGTCATCCTGCACATCGGTGCCGTCGTGCTCCGGGGCATCGCGGCCGACCGCGTGCCGTGGGGCAACATGTTCGAGTTCTCCCTCACGGGGACGGCGCTCATCGTGCTGATCTTCCTCGGGGTCCAGCTCTGGCAGAACCTCAAGTTCCTCGGTGTCTTCATCTCCGGCCTCACGCTGATCCTGCTCGGCGTCGCGACCGTGAACTACTACGTCCCGGTCGTGCCGCTCGTGGCCGCGCTGCAGTCGTACTGGCTCGTCATCCACGTGTTCGTCGCCATCGCCGGTACCGGGTTCTTCGCGCTCGGCGCCGGCCTCGCGGTGTCGCAGCTCGTGCAGACCTACCGCCAGGGCCGCCCGGTGTCGAAGAAGCTGCGCTTCATGGAGACCCTCCCCGACGCCGACCGGCTCGAGGTGCTGAGCTACCGGGTCATCCTCGTCGGCTTCGTCCTCTGGACCTTCACGCTCATCGCCGGCGCGATCTGGGCCGAGCGGGCCTGGGGCCGCTACTGGGGTTGGGACACGAAAGAGGTCTGGACCTTCATCATCTGGGTCCTCTACGCGGGCTACATCCACGCGCGGGCGACCCGCGGGTGGCGTGGTGCGCGGTCGTCGTGGCTGGCGCTCATCGGCTTCGGTGCGGTGATGTTCAACTTCTCCGTCGTCAACGTCTTCTTCAAGGGCCTGCACAGCTACTCGGGCCTGTGAGCGCGGGGCGCTGACGCGCCCACGACCGGACGGGAGGCACGGTGCCGGCTGGCACCGCGCCTCCCGTCCGTCTGTGCGTGTGCGTGTCCATGCGCGCGGCCGGCCTGGTTTCGGTCCTCCCGAGGTTCCAGAACATTGGCATCTGCTTCGCGTCACGTGCTCGCCGTGCAACCTCGATGGACGTGAGCGGCAAGTCATGGAACCCCGACCGGGGCCGGCGGGGTGCAAGGAGCCGGAGGGGCCGGGGTGCCGGGCGAGCGCGGCCGCGTCGCGCCGCTCAGGCAGCGAGCACGGCGTGCACACGTCGCACGCGGTCGAGCCACCACGCGGTGCGATCGGGTGACGCAGCGTGCCGTTCGAGCTGGTCGTGGTCGACGTCGACCCGGCGTACGGGGATCCGCCCGTCCACGGGGAGCAGCGGGTCGGCCGACACGTCCGCCGCGAACATCGCCGCCGTCCCGAGTCCGGCGGCGAACCCGGTCGCCATCGAGCGCGCCGCGAGGAACGCACCCATCCCGAGCCCGACGGAGGTGTCGAGTGCGCTCGACACGACGCAGGGGAGTCCCGCCTCCGCGACGATCCCGGCAGCAGCGGTCACGCCGCCGAGCGGCTGCGCCTTCACGACGAGGACGTCCGCGGCGCCGGCCCGGGCGACCGCGAGCGGGTCGGAGGCCTTGCGGACGCTCTCGTCCGCCGCGATCCGCACCCCGAGGCCGTCGATGCGCGACCGCAGCTCGGCGAGCCCCGGGACGGTGGCGACCGGCTGCTCGGCGTACTGCAGGTCGAACGCCGCGAGCCGCTCCAGGGCGACGACGGCCTGGTCGACCGTCCAGAGTCCGTTGGCGTCCACCCGGACGGCGGCGTCCGGGCCCATCACCCGTCGGACCTCCGCGACGCGTGCGACGTCGTCGTCCAGGGTCGTTCCTGGCTCGGCCACCTTGACCTTGGCGGTCGTGCAGCCGGGGTAGCGGCCGAGCAGCTCGGCGACCCGCGCCGGGTCGATCGCGGGCACCGTGGCGTTGACCGGCACGGAGTCGGCGTCGGGCTCGTGCGTCCTCCAGCCGAAGTCGATGGTCGCACGGAGCCACGCGGCCGCCTCGGCGTCGTCGTACTCGACGAAGGGCGAGAACTCGGTCCAGCCCTGGGGGCCGCGGAGGAGCACTGCCTCGCGGGAGGTGATCCCGCGGAACCGGACGCGCATCGGCAGGGACACGACGTGGGCGTCGGCGAGGAGTTCAGCGAGGTCGGGGAGCACGATGACCATCCTCCCAGGAGCGTCCAGGGTGCCCCACGGTTGTTCGGAGGGGACCGCCAGCGCAGCGCACTAGCATGCGACGGTCGGCCTCGGTCGGCGCTGACGTCGGCGGGGCCCGAGCCCGCCGGACGATCGACGTAGAGGGAGGCTCGGTGTCGCCGGATCCGCAGCGAGGAGCAGCACCACGCGGTGCGACTCCGCAGCAGCGCGCCACCGCAGCGCAGCAGCAGCGGACAGCCCAGCAGCAGCGGGTCGCACAGCAGCAACGAGCCGCGCAGCACCAACGAGCCGCGCAGCAACCGCAACGAGCGGCGCAGCCCCGCACCGCCTCGCGGCCGCAGACCCAGCAGCAGCGGCCCGGCGCCGTCCAGGCCCGCGCCACCGGAACCGCGCGCTCCACCGGTCAGCCGGACGAGTTCGCCCGACTGGTGCAGCGGAACACCGTGGACGTCCGGAACACCCGCGGAGCCACCCGCCGTCGGCGCAACCCCCTCGTGGGCAAGATCGCCCTCGGCCTCGCGGTGGTGTGCGCCGCGATCGACGCGAGCGCCTTCGCCGTGTTCGTGGGCGGCGACACCACCTTCGCGTTCGGCATCTGCTTCGTGACGGTCTTCCTGACGCTCGTGGCTGCGGTGCTCGGCTTCATCGCGGCCGTCGGGTCGCTCGGTCGCTGGTACGGGGCGATCGGGGTCGTGGTGGCCTTCCTCGCCAACCCGGTGATCCTCATCGTCCTCATCGTGATCGTGGCGCCGGAGCTCCTGACGGACATGGGCGGCAGCGCCTCCTGACGGGTCGACCACCCGGAGCCCGGCGGTACGTTGGAGGCATGCCTGCCCCTGTCTCCTACCTGTTCGACCCCGACGTCTGGACCGAGGCTCCGATCGCGGAGCACTTCACCGACATCACGTACCACAAGCACGTCTCGCAGGGGATCGTCCGCGTCGCGTTCGACCGTCCCGAGGTCCGGAACGCCTTCCGCCCGCGCACGGTCGACGAGCTGTACCGCGCCCTCGACGACGCACGCCAGGACCCCCGGGTCGGAGTCGTGCTGCTGACCGGCAACGGCCCGAGCCCGAAGGACGGCGGCTGGGCGTTCTGCTCCGGCGGCGACCAGCGCATCCGTGGCCGCAGCGGCTACCAGTACGTCGGCGAGGAGGGCGCTCCGCCCGAGGGGGTCGACCCGGCTGCGGCGCAGGCGTCGATGGGACGCCTCCACATCCTCGAGGTCCAGCGGCTCATCCGCATGATGCCGAAGGTCGTCATCGCCGTGGTGCCGGGGTGGGCGGCCGGGGGCGGCCATTCGCTCCACGCGATCTGCGACCTCACGATCGCGAGTTCCGAGCACGGTCGCTTCAAGCAGACCGACGCCGACGTGGGGTCGTTCGACGGCGGGTACGGCAGCGCCTACTACGCGAAGCAGATCGGGCAGAAGTTCGCGCGGGAGGTCTTCTTCCTGGCGCAGGAGTACTCCGCGCAGCGCGCGTACGAGATGGGTGCGGTGAACGCTGTGGTCCCGCACGAGGACCTCGAGCGGGAGGCGATCCGCTGGGGCGAGATCATCCTCGGCAAGTCCCCGACGGCGATCCGGATGCTGAAGTACGCGTTCAACGCGGTCGACGACGGCATGGTCGGGCAGCAGGTCTTCGCGGGCGAGGCGACGCGCCTCGCCTACGGCACCGACGAGGCCGTGGAGGGCCGCGACTCCTTCCTCGAGAAGCGCAAGCCCGAGTGGACGTCCTTCCCGTGGCACTACTGACGCCCGACCGGGTCGCGGGGCGGGCCTGATGCCCCGTCCGCTGGTCGCGCTCGGCACGTCCGACCCGTCCGCCGTGCTGCACGGCCTGGAGGCAGCACTCGCGGGCGGCCCCGCCCTGCTGCCCGTCGCCGAGGATGCGCCGGCGCTGCCGACACCGCCTCCGGCCGACGTCCCGCAGCGGGTCGCCCTGGTGGTCGAGACGAGCGGGTCCACGGGGACGGGCAAGCGGGTCGCGCTGTCGTCCGAGGCGCTGCTCGCCGGCGCAGCTGCCGCCGACGCAGCACTCGGTGGACCGGGATACTGGCTGCTCGCGCTGCCGACGCACTACATCGCCGGGCTCAACGTCCTCACGCGGTCGATCGCCGCGGGGACGACGCCCGTCCTCGTGCCACCGGGACACTTCGACCCGGTCGCCTTCGCCGACGCCGCGAGCCGGCTGGTGACCGACCGTTCGGCACCGAACCGGTACACCTCGCTCGTCCCGGTGCAGCTCGCCCGGGTGCTCGACGACGAGCGGGCCACCGCGGCCCTGGCCGGGTTCGACGCGGTGCTCGTCGGCGGGCAGGCGACTCCGGAGTCGCTGCGGGAGCGTGCGCGTGCCGCCGGGGTGCGGATCGTGACGACCTACGGCGCGAGCGAGACCAGCGGCGGGTGCGTGTACGACGGTGTACCGCTCGGACCGGTGCACGCGACGGTCGACGACGGTGAACTGCTGCTCGCCGGACCCGTCCTCGCCGAGGGGTACGTCGGTGACGACGAGCGCACGGCGCGGGTGTTCACGGAGCTCGACGGGCTGCGCTGGTACCGGACGGGTGACGCCGGCGAGGTCGTTGACGGCCGGGTCCGCGTGACCGGTCGGCTCGACGACGTCGTGATCTCGGGGGGCGAGAAGGTCCCGCTCGGTGCCGTCGAGCGGATCGTGCGTGGCCTGCCCGGACAGGAGGGTGCGGTCGTCACCCGTCGGGCTTCGAGGGAGTGGGGCGAGGTGCCGGTCGTGGTCACGGACCGTCCGCTGGACCTCGATCGGGTCCGCGAGGCCGTCGGCGCCGTGCTCGGCCGAGCCGCCCGACCGGCCGACGTCGTGGTGGTCGAGCACCTGCCGATGCTCGCGAGCGGCAAGCCCGACCGCCGGGCGGTCCACGCGCTCGCCGACCCGACCGCCTGACGGAGCCGGACCGACGCGGTCGGGCGATCCGCGCCTCCGCACCGATGCCCCGGCCGTCGGCCCCCGCGCGGTCGCGGCCCTCATGGCGAACGCCGGTACGATGATCGGCCGTGGCACGATCGAAGCAGCAGAGCCGTCCCAAGGGCCGGAGTGGCAACCCCGCGAAGGCCGCAGGCCTGCAGCGGGGCGGACAGCGGAAGGCGACCGCACGCGACTGGATCGGCGGCGCCCGCCTGCGGACCCTGACGCTCGGTGTGGTCCCCGTGGTGCTCGGCACCGCCGTCGCGTTCGTCGACAGTGGTGAGCCCGGCGACTTCGGCGACTACCTCGCGAAGGACGGACACCTCGCGATCGCCCTCCTCGCGCTCGCGGTCGCGCTGTTCCTGCAGATCGGGGTGAACTACAGCAACGACTACTCGGACGGCGTGCGCGGGACCGACGAGTACCGGGTCGGACCCGCTCGGCTGACCGGCGCTGGGATCGCGAAGCCCCGCACGGTGCTGACCGTCGCGCTGACGTTCTTCGGCCTCGCCGCCGTCGCCGGGATCGTCATCGTGGTGCTGACCGGCCTCTGGTGGATCCTGCTCGTCGGCGCGGCCGCGATCGTCGCCGCGTGGTTCTACACCGGTGGCAAGCGGCCCTACGGGTACAACGCCCTCGGCGAGGTCTTCGTGTTCGTGTTCTTCGGTCTCGTCGCCGTGCTCGGGACGCAGTACACGCAGATCCAGCAGGTCACGACGAGCGGGTGGGCGGCGGCCGTCGCGGCCGGGTTCTTCGCCTGCGCGGTGCTCATGGTGAACAACGTCCGGGACATCGACGAGGACCGGGCGGCCGGCAAGCGGACCCTGGCGGTGGTGCTCGGTCGGCCGGTCGCGCGGACGCTGTACGGGCTGTTCCTGATGCTCCCGTACGTCGTGCTGCTCTGGTTCGTCCTGCTCTACTTCCGGACCGGGCTGACGTACTTCTCGCTGCTGCTCGCGCTCCCGGCCCTCGTGATCGGCGTCTCGTCGAGGAAGCCGCGCGAGCTGATCACGGCCCTGCAGCTGTCGTCGTTCGCGTCCCTGGCGTACGGGGTGGTGCTCGGCATCACGCTCGCCGTCCAGCCCTAGGCGGCAGCGGCGCTGCGCTGCGTCGGCGCCGCGCTGCATGCAGCGCCCCGGCCTTCCGGCCTTCCGGCCTTCCGGCGCGGATTGCGTCCGCACGACCAAAGGCGCCCCGAACCGCCGGATCGCGTGGTTCGGGGCGCCTTTGGTCGTGCGAGCGGCGCGGCGCGGCATCGCGAGCAGCGCGGCGTGCGTGCGGCACGGCATCGCGGACGGCGCGGGCCGCCGGCGCCGCGCGTCAGGCGTCGTCGCGACGCGTGGCGTGCCGGTCGGCGTCGGAGACCGGCTGCTCGCGCGGGGCCTCGCCGTCGGCGGCGTCGACGAAGTCGTCCTCGAAGTCGGTGTCCGCGTCGTGCGCCGGACCCGGTCGGCGTTCGGCGAGGCTCAGCGCGACCCGGTGGCGGAGCTTCCCGAGGGCGATGTACGACACGAGCAGCCCCACGAGGGCGGCGATGATCGTGGCCCAGTACCAGCGCATCGGCGTCAGGACGAGCAGCAGCACGAGGGCGGCCGCGAAGATGCCGAGACGCGCCAGGGAGTAGAGGAGCCACGCTTTCACCCGACAAGTGTACGAACCGTCGGGTGGCAGGTCCTGTACAGGCGCCGTGCCTAGACTCCGTGCATGGTCCGACTGTGGCTGATCGTCGTCGTCGCCGCCGTGGCGTTCACGGTGTGGACGGCCATCGACTGCGCCACGATGCCCCGCCAGCGCGTGCGGTCACTGAGCCGCGGCGTGTGGATCCTCCTCGTGATCGTCCTCCCCGTCGTCGGCGGTGTCCTCTGGCTGCTGCTCGGTCGCGCGCCCGCTGGCCCGGCCCCCGCGCAGCGGTACCGTGGACCCGAAGACGACCCGGACTTCCTCGGCGGCGGACCCACGCCGCCGGAGCGGTCCCGCACGGACAAGGACCAGGACGACGCAACCCTCCGAGACCTCGAAGAGCAGTTCCACGACCGGGACGACGACGGACGCGAGAACTGCTGACCGCGACCCGGCCAGCAGCGCCCCGGTCGACACCGCCGGCATGCGCCGCAGCCCGGCGACCGACTTCGCCGTCGCCCTCCTGCAGGAACTCGCCCGCGCCGGCGTCACCGACGTCGTGGTCAGCCCCGGGTCCCGGTCGCAGGCCCTCGCCCTCGCCGCCGTGGCCCTCGAGCGTGCGGGCGGCGCCACCGTGCACGTCCGGCTCGACGAGCGCACCGCGGGGTTCTTCGCGCTCGGCCTCGCGGTCGAGACGGGTCGCCCAGCCGCGGTGGTGACGACGAGCGGCACGGCCGTCGCGAACCTGCACCCGGCCGTCCTCGAGGCACACCACTCCGGCGTCCCGATGATCGTCCTGAGCGCGGACCGCCCAGACGAGCTCCGCGGCATCGGCAGCAACCAGACGACAGTGCAGCCCGGCATCTTCGGCTCCGCGGTCTCGTTCGTCCGCGACGTCCAGGCACCGGTGGCCGACACACCCGCCGCCGAACTGCACCGTTCGGCCCGTGAGCTCGCGCGGCAGGCCGTCGCCGCGGCCGCTGGACACGAGGGGCAGCCCGGGCCGGTCCAGCTCAACGTCGCCTTCCGCGAACCACTGTCCGCCGGACTCGCCGAGGGCGCCGTCGCGACCGTCCCGGACGACGAGGTCGACACCGCGTACGCCGCCCGCCGCCAGCACACCGGGCTGCCCGTCGCCGAGCTGGCCCCGGACGACGAGCCCGCGACGGTCGTCATCGCCGGGCACGACGCCGGCGAGGACGCCGAGCGGATCGCGTGGGAGCTCGGTGCGCCGCTCATCGCCGAGGTGTCGAGCGGTGCGCACTTCGGCCGGCACCTCGTCGTCGCCTACCGGCAGCTCCTGGGGGACCCTTCGTTCGGCGGAGCCGTCCGTCGCGCCGTCGTGCTCGGGCACCCGACGCTCAGCCGTGAGGTCCCCGCGCTCCTGCAGCGGGCCGACGTCGAGACGGTCGTGGTCCGCGCTCCGGGTGCCGACGTGTACGACCCGGCCCGCGCCTCCCGTCCGGACGCGGCGACCACCGTCGTGTCCGGCGTCCGCGTGACGGGTCGCACCACCGCGGCACACCGCGCGTGGGTGGGACGCTGGGTCGTCGCGAGCCGCGCGCTGCTCGGTGCGGGTGACGCCGCTCCCGACCTCGACGCGAAGCGGTCGCCGGACCGGGCCGAGCGGAACCGGTTCCTGCGCGACGAGGTCGCGCTCCGCCGACGTCCCGTCGACCGTGCGATGCTCACCGAGGCCGTGTGGGGCGCGACCTGGCCGCACGACCGGCTCGTGCTCGGAGCGTCGCAGCTCATCCGCGTCGCCGACGGGCGGGTCCCCGGCAAGAAGCTGCGCGTGCACGCCAACCGCGGCCTCGCGGGCATCGACGGCACCGTGTCGACCGCCCTCGGCATCGCGGCGGCGCTCGAGCGGTCGTCCGCGTCGATCGGGACGACCCGCGTGCTCGTCGGGGACCTGACCTTCCTGCACGACCTCGGCGCCTTCGTCACCGGGACCGCGGAGCGCACGCACCGGGTGCAGGTGGTCGTCGGCAACGACGGCGGCGGCGCGATCTTCCGGGGGTTGGAGGTCGCGGCGACCACGCCGGAGGCGGACATGACGCGCATGATGAGCACGCCGCAGCACGTGGACGTCGAGCGGGTCGTCACCGGACTCGGGTGGGAGTACCGACGCGCGGCGACGTGGGGCGACCTCGAGGCGGTGCTGACCGACCCGGCCGAGCGGGTCGTCATCGAGGTGCCGCTGGCCGACTGAGCAGCGTCGGCGACGCGGCGTGGTGCCGCGGGTCGCGTCGGCGGGACGCACGGCAGGTCGGCCTGGAGGCACGGCGGGTCGGCCTGGAGGCACGGTGTCGGCCCGCCACGGGCCTCCCGTCCGCCCGGCGGTCGCGCCGTCATGCCGGCCGGCACGGCGTCCGGCGGGTGGCCGCGTGGTCAGGCGAGCGCGTCGGTGATCGGCGGGTGGCCGCGCGGTCAGGCGAGCGCGTCGGTGATCGGGCGGAACTTCAGCGCGGTCTCGGCGACCTCGCGCTCCGGGACCGACCCCGCGACGATGCCCGCTCCGGCCCAGGCCCGCACGGTGCCGTCCGGGGTGATCCGGGCGCTGCGGAGCGCGAGCATCCACTCGCCGTCCCCGTTCGCGCCGAGCCAACCGACCGGCCCCGCGTAGCGTCCACGGTCGACGCCCTCGAGCTCGGCGACCAGCCGCACGGCGACGTCGGTCGGGGTGCCCGCGACGGCCGCGGTGGGGTGCAGGGCGTCGGCGACGTCGAGCGAGGTCGTCCCTGCGGGCAGGGTCGCCTGCACGTCGGTCGCGAGGTGCCAGAGGTTCGGGAGCTGCAGCCGGAAGGGCTCGGGATCGGCGCGGAGGTCGGTCGCGAGGGGACGCAGCGCGGCGAGCAGGCTCTCGACCGCGAAGGCGTGCTCCTCGACGTCCTTCCGACTCGAAGCCAGGGCCTCGGCGGCGGCACGGTCCGACACCGGGTCGTCACCGCGTGCGGCGCTGCCGGCGAGCACCCGTGCCGACACCCGCGTGCCGTCGGTCCGTGCAAGCGTCTCGGGCGTCGCACCGATGATCCCGTCGACGGCGAAGGTCACGCACTGCGGGTACGCGTGGGCGAGGTCGAGGAGGAGCGCGCGCTGGTCGGCGTCCTCCGGCAGCGTGCCGACGAGGTCGCGCGCCAGGACGACCTTGCGCGCGTCGCCTGCACTGATGCGCCGAACGGCCTCGGCGACCGAGCGGGCGTAGGCGTCCTCGTCGATGCGTCCGGGGGTGAGCGCCACCCGGACGTGACCACCGACGCGGGGGACCGGCACCGAGGTGCGGCGGAACGCGAGCGGTGCCGGGTCGGGCGTGGTGTCGACCGCGGTCAGCCAGGCCTTCCCGCGACGACGCCCGATGACCACGCGGGGGACGATGAGCACGCTGGTGTCGGCGGAGTCGTCCGCGAACGCGAAGGCGCCGAACGCGACGAGCCCCGACCCGCGGAGCTGCACCGGGTCGTCGACCTCGGCCGCCGCGACGACCGCACGCCACGCCGCGGAGGCGTCGCGCATCCGCGACGGACCGCTGAACTCGAACCGCAGGGCCTCACCGATCCCGACGATCCCGTCACCGCCACGGACGAAGGCCAGCGGGCCGTCGTGCAGGGTGTGGCGGAGGACGGCGCCCGGGTCGTCGAGGATCCGGGTCGAGACCGTCAGCGGCGGGGCGGCCGTGGTGGTTCGGTGCACGACCCGATCGTACGCGCCGCTCTCGGGCCGGGCCGTCGCGGGCTCCCCGCAGCACCCGGGCCGGGCCGTCGCGGGCTCCCCGCAGCACCTGGGCCGGTCCGCCGCGGGCGCCGTGCGGCGGCCGTTGCGGACGCGTCCGGGCCACGCCCCGCGGGCTCACGGGAACGCCCGGGTGCGGACCTCTAGGATTGGTCGGGTGAGCAGAGCGGACCTGAACAAGCGGCCGGACGAAGTGGCGGCCATGTTCGACGACGTCGCGGCGAAGTACGACCTCACGAACGACATCCTCTCCGCGGGCAACGCCCCGCTGTGGCGCGTCGCGACGGTCCGGGCGGTCGACCCGCAGCCGGGCGAGAAGGTGCTGGACATCGCCGCCGGCACCGGTACGAGTTCGGCGGCGTTCGCGAAGAAGGGCGCCGAGGTCACGGCGCTCGACCTCTCCGCGGGCATGATCCGCGTCGGCCGTGAACGCCACCCCGAGATCACGTTCGTCGAGGGTGACGCCGAACACCTGCCCTTCGACGACGACACGTTCGACGCCGTCTCGATCTCGTTCGGCCTCCGCAACGTCAACGACCCGCAGCAGGCGCTCGTCGAGATGCTCCGCGTCCTGAAGCCCGGCGGTCGCCTCGTGATCTGTGAGTTCTCCACGCCGCCGCTCGCGCTCCTGCGCTTCGGCTACGGCACCTACCTCAAGCGGGTGCTGCCCGGCGTCGCGAAGCTGTCGTCGAGCAACCCCGCCGCCTACCGCTACCTCGCGGAGTCGATCGACGCGTGGCCGGAGCAGCAGGTGCTCAGCCAGTGGCTGCGCGGCGTCGGCTTCACGATGGTCGCCTACCGGAACCTCACGGCCGGTATCGTCGCACTGCACCGCGGCCGCAAGCCCGTCGCGGGCACGGTCCGCGCCTCGGTCGCCCGTCGCGCGAAGGCCCGCCGTGCGCACCAGGTCACCGGCGAGCAGCCGCGCGTCCAGCCGGGCACCGACGCCGCCGACCACGACGGCTGAACCATCCCCTCCCCGAGTACGGAGCAGCACTTGAACCCGAGCGTCCCGGTCGCACGTCGCGCACCGAGTCTCCGCGCCTCGCTGGGCATCGGCGAACGGCTGTTCGCGTCCCCCGCCGACCGACGGTTCATCACCGCGGTGGACGACGGGCTCGAGGTCGTCGAGCACGCGCTCGAGGCCGCCATGCACTCGGCCGACACGCTGGCCGACACCACGAGCCGGTACCTCCTCGCCGCCGGCGGCAAGCGCATCCGACCGACGCTGACGCTCCTCATCGCCCAGCTCGGCCGCGGTGTCACGGACGAGGTCGTCAAGGCCGCCGTGAGCATCGAGACCACGCACCTCGCATCGCTGTACCACGACGACGTCATGGACGAGGCACCCGTCCGCCGTGGCGTGCCCGCGGCGCACGTGACCTACGGCAACAACGTCGCGATCCTCACCGGCGACCTGCTCTTCGCCCGCGCGAGCCTCATCACCGCCGACCTCGGGGTCGAGGGCATCCGGATGCAGGCGGAGACCTTCCAGCGGCTCTGCCTCGGACAGCTGCACGAGACGACCGGCCCGCGCGAGGGGGAGGACGCCGTCGCGCACTACATCCAGGTGCTCAGCGACAAGACCGGTTCGCTCATCGCGACCGCCGCACGCGCGGGTGTCCTGTTCTCCGGGGCGGACCGGGCGTACCTCGAGCCCGTGGCGGTCTTCGGTGAGAAGGTCGGCGTGGCCTTCCAGCTCGTGGACGACGTCATCGACCTCGCGCCGGCGGGGGACCGCACCGGCAAGATCGCGGGGAACGACCTCCGTGCCGGCGTCGACACGCTGCCCCTGCTCCACCTCCGTGCCCTCGCGGCGACCGACCCGGACGCCGCGGCGCTGCTCCGACGGATCGAGGACGACGTGCGGGACGCCGACGACGACGCCGTGGACACCGAGGCGTACCAGACCGCGGTCGCCGCCCTCCGCGACCACGAGGCGACCGCCACGACCCGGGCCGTCGCGGTCCGCTGGGCCGAGGAGGCCGTCGACGCCCTCGGTCCGCTGCCCGACGGTACCGTGAAGAAGGCCCTCACCCGGTTCGCGGAGTCCGTCGTCGACCGCAGCCGCTGAGATCCGGCCGACGGCACCCATCCGCGCCGCCGAGCCGCGCGACCCCGGGAGCACCCCACCCGAACGAACTGGAGACGATCAGTGCCCACCCTCCGACTCGCCATCGTCGGCGCCGGTCCCGCCGGCATCTACGCCGCGGACATCCTCCTCCGCGAGGCACACGGCCACGACGTGTCGATCGACCTGTTCGAGCAGCTCCCCGCGCCGTACGGCCTCGTCCGCTACGGCGTCGCGCCCGACCACCCCCGCATCAAGGGGATCGTCAACGCTCTCCGCGACGTCCTCGACCGCGGTGTCGTCCGCCTGTTCGGGAACGTCCGGTTCGGCGAGGACATCACGCTCGAGGACCTCAAGAAGCACTACAACGCGGTCGTGTTCTCGACGGGTGCGATCAAGGACGCCGACCTCGACATCCCCGGCATCGACCTCGAGGGATCGTACGGCGCCGCGGACTTCGTGAGCTGGTTCGACGGCCACCCGGACGTCCCCCGCACCTGGCCGCTGACGGCCGAGAGCGTCGCGGTGATCGGCAACGGCAACGTCGCCCTCGACGTCTCGCGCATCCTCGCGAAGCACGCCGACGACCTGCTCCCGACCGAGATCCCGGACAACGTGTACGAGGGCCTCAAGGCGAGCCCCGTCACCGACGTGCACGTCTTCGGCCGCCGCGGTCCGGCCCAGGTGAAGTTCACGCCCCTCGAGCTCCGCGAGCTCGGGGAGGTCCGGGACGTCGACATGGTCGTGTACGACGAGGACTTCGACCACGACGAAGCCTCGCTCGCGGCGATCCAGACGAACAAGCAGGTCATGGTGATCAACCGCGTCCTGAACCAGTGGCGCGAGCGCGAGGTCGGGCAGGCCAGCCGCCGCCTGCACCTGCACTTCTACGCGAAGCCCCTCGAGCTGGTCGGCGACGGGGACGGACACGTCGCCGCGATCCGGTACGAGCGCACCCGGCCGAACGGCGAGGGCGGTGTCGAGGGCACGGGCGAGATCCGCGAGGTCCCGGTCCAGGCCGTCTACCGCGCGGTCGGCTACTTCGGCTCGCCGCTGCCCGGCCTGCCGTTCGACGAGCGCCAGGGCATCATCCCGAACCGTGAAGGCCAGGTCCTCGGCGAGGACGGTCAGCAGCTCCCGGGCGTCTACGCGACGGGCTGGATCAAGCGCGGACCGGTCGGGCTCATCGGACACACGAAGTCCGACGCGATGGAGACCGTGCAGCACATCGTCAACGACCAGGCCTCGTGGTGGACCCCCGAGGACCCCTCCGCTGAGGCCGTCCCGGCGCTGCTCCGCGAACGCGGGATCGCCTACACGGACCTCGACGGCTGGCACAACCTCGACGAGCACGAGCTCGCCCTCGGTGCCGCTGCCGGCCGCGAGCGGATCAAGGTCGTCCCCCGTGACGAGATGGTGGACGTCTCGCTCGGCCGGGCCGCCGCACCGACCAGCTGACGGACCGCCCGCCGTGACCACCGCAGCACGCCCCGTACCGCCCGACGCGGTGCGGGGCGTGCCCGCGTCGGGGCCGCGGCTGCAGGGCGTCGACGTCGCCCGCGCGATCGCCCTGCTCGGCATGGTCGCCACGCACGTCGGTGACGTGCCGGA
The DNA here is from genome assembly GCF_047238015.1 of Curtobacterium phoenicis. Lineage (NCBI taxonomy): Bacteria > Bacillati > Actinomycetota > Actinomycetes > Micrococcales > Microbacteriaceae > Curtobacterium > Curtobacterium phoenicis. The sequence goes on along the minus strand of NZ_JBDFLZ010000002.1, from coordinate 2,895,560 downwards.
CGCCGTCGACTGGTCCGACCCGACGACGTGGGCCGCCGTCGCGCACGGGCGGTCCTCGTCGCTCTTCGCCGTGCTCGCCGGGGTGTCGATCGGCCTCACGAGCGGCCGGACCCGGCCGCCCGGGCCCCCGCTGATCGGGCGGATCCGGGCGAGACTCGCGATCCGCGCCGTCGCGGTGGTCGGGATCGGCCTGCTCCTCATGGCGCTGGACACGCCGGTGTACGTGATCCTGCCGACCTACGGCATGCTCTTCCTCCTCGCGATCCCGGTGTTGCGGGTGCGCGCCCGGTGGCTCCTCGCCCTCGCTGCCGCCTGCGCTGTCGCATCACCCGTCGCAGCGCTGGCGGTGCTGCCCGTGTACGCGGACGCCGGCATGTGGGAGGTGCAGCTCGGGCTGGTGTACCCCGTGGTCACCTTCCTGGCGTACGTGCTGGTCGGCCTCGGGGTCGCCCGGGCGGGCAGCCTGGGCCCCCGCCGCCGGTCCCCGGACGACGCGCCAGCGGCATCCGGGCCGTGCCGGTGGGGAGAGGCGCGGACCACCCAGGTCGCACTCCTCGCGTCCGGAACGCTGGTCGCCGTCGTCGCGTACGTCGTCGGGAACCTGGTCGCACCGGTCCCTGCGGATGCCGCCTGGGCGTCCTTCCCCGGCGTGCCGTTCGCCCCCGAGGGCAGCACGCCCGCGCAGGCCCTCGCGCAGGAGTTCCTCTCGCCGCGGGACCACTCGTCCTCGATCGTCGACGTGGTCGGGACCGCCGGGGTCGCGGTCGCGGTGACGGCGCTCTGCTGCCTGCTCGTCGACGGACGCGGCCGCGCCGTCCAGCGGATCGCGTTCCCGCTCGTGGCCGTCGGCGCCATGCCGCTGTCGGTCTACGCGTTCCACCTCGTGGTGATCGCGTTCCTGCCCGAGTACCCGCAGAGCGCGGTGGCGTGGGGCTGGTTCGCGATCGGCTCGGTGCTGTTCGCGATGACGTGGCGGACGTTCCTCGGTCGGGGTCCACTCGAACGCCTCCTCGCCCGGCTGACCGCAACCGTCCCGCTCACCCGCTGAGCGAGGTCGGCAGGAGGCCCCGCCCGTCGAACCAGCTCGACTGCGCGGTTCGACGTCGTTCGCGGGGTTCGACGCGCGGGGCGGGATGTCGAGCGCGATCGCTCCGCGTCGAGGTGAGCCGACCTGCCGGAGCCGACCCGTGCCTCCCGGCCGTGGCTACTGCAGCGCCGCCGTGAGCCGCGCGACGTTGTCGAGCACCTTCGACCGGCGCGGACGGTCCACCCACGAGTCGAGCGTCAGCTCGAAGCTGTGCTCCTTGTAGGCGTCCTGCACCCCGCGGAGCGCGTCGACGAACCGGCTCCCGCGGACCATCACCGACACCTCGAGGTTGAGGCTGAACGACCGCATGTCCATGTTGCTCGACCCGATCACCGCGACCTCGTCGTCGATCGTGAAGTGCTTCGCGTGCAGGATCGTCGGCGCACGGTACAGCCAGATCTTCACGCCCGCGCGGAGCAGCCCCTCGTAGTAGGAGCGCTGCGCGTGCCAGGTCATCGCGTGGTCGCCCATCTCGCCGACGAACAGCTCGACCTCGACGCCGCGCTGGGCGGTCGTCGTGATGGCGTAGAGCATCGAGTCGTCGGGCACGAAGTAGGGCGACGTGATCGACACCTTCGTCTGCGCCGAGTAGAGCAGCGCGTTGAAGAGGCGGAGGTTGTTCTCACCGTCGAAGCCCGGACCGGACGGCACCACCTGGCAGTCGAGGGCGTCCCCGCGGTCAGCGCGCTGGACCGGGTCGCTCTCGCGGAGGAGCAGCTCGTCGGTCTCGCTGTACCAGTCGGTCACGAACAGCGCGTTGAGCCCGGCGACGACCGGTCCCTCGAAGCGGGCGAACAGGTCCTTGTAGGCCATGTGCCGCTTCTTGTGCGACTCGAGGTCGTACGACTTGTCGATGAGGTTCTGCGACCCCGTGAAGGCGACCGATCCGTCGATCACCAAGATCTTGCGGTGGTTCCGGAGGTCGGGACGCTGGAACTTCCCCTGCAGGGGCTTCAGCGGCAGCATGAGGTGCCACTCGATGCCGGCGCGGTCGAGGAACGCGAGGGTGTCCTTGTAGTCCGGGTAGCCGCGACTCGCCCAGTGGTCGAGCAGGAACCGCACGGTGACGCCCCGTGACTTGGCCCGGGCGAGGGCCTCGAAGAACGGCCGGGTCGTGTCGTCGAGCGTCGCGATGTAGAACTCGACGTGCACGAACCGACGCGACTGGTCGATCGCACGCGTCATCTCGGCGTACGACTCGTCGTAGTCCGGGTAGAGCTCGGCGGAGTTGCCGCCGACCAGGGGCATGGAGCCGAGCCCGCGGTTCAGCGTGACGATGCTCTCGAGCCACGGCGGCCACGGGTGGTCCTTGCGGACGCGGTCCATGCCCTCGGTCTGGTCGAGGATGTACTGGTTGATCTCCGCCTGCTTGTCGCGGCGGTCACGTGGCAGCTTCGTCGACCCGATGATCAGGAACACGATGAACCCGATGTACGGGATCAGGAAGATCGCGAGGAGCCAGGCCGTCGCGGTCTGCGGCTTCCGGTTGATCGGGACGTAGATGATCGAGAACACACGGATCGAGAGGTCGAGCAGGACCAGCAGGATCGTGATCGCGACGGAGAGCCAGTGCTCCACGGTGACGTCGTCGGTGTCGGGTCAGGCGGACGCGGGCGTCAGCGGAAGTTCACGAACTGCAGCGGGACGTCGAACTCTTCGCCCTTCAGCAGCTGGATCGTGTTCTGGAGGTCGTCGCGGCTCTTCGAGGAGACCCGGAGCTCGTCGCCCTGGATCTGGCTCTTCACGCTCTTCGGCGCCTGTGCGCGGAGGAACGCGCCGATCTTCTTCGCGACGTCCTGCTCGATGCCGTTCTTGAACTTCACCTCGATGCGGAACTCCTTGCCCGAGGGGAAGGGGTCACCGGCGTCGAGGCTCTTGAGGCTGATGCTGCGCTTGATCGCCTTGGACTGCAGCACGTCGAGGACGGCGCGCGCCCGCTCCTCGGAGTTCGCCTTGATGAGGACGTCCTCACCGCTGAACGCGATCGATGCCCCGGCGCCCTTGAAGTCGTAGCGCTGTTCGATCTCCTTGGCCGCCTGGTTGACGGCGTTCTCCGCCTCCATCTTGTCGACCTTGCTCACCACGTCGAAGGAACTGTCTGCCATGCGGGACAGCCTATCGGCGGCCGGGAGGCACGGTTCAGGACCGCGGACCGACCGCGGTCGACGGGGTGGTCACGACCACCCCTGCGCATCGGCTATGCTGTTCTGCGCGCCTCCGGTTGGTGATCACACGGGCTGGGTGCGCGATGGCGAGTTACCCAAGCGGCCAAAGGGATCTGACTGTAAATCAGCCGGCGTAGCCTTCGGGGGTTCGAATCCCTCACTCGCCACGTGTCGCAAGCCCCCTCCTCGGAGGGGGCTTCGTCGTTCCCGGGCAGGATGGGTGCATGTCCACGCATCCCACGCCGTCCGAGTACGCCGACCTCGCCGAGTCGATCGCACGGGAAGTCGCCGCGCTCGCCGCCCGTCGCCGCGCCGAGGGGGTCGAGGTCGCTGACCGGAAGTCGAGCGTGGTCGACGTCGTCACCGCCGCCGACCGAGAGGTCGAGGACCTCGTGCGACGCCGGATCGCCGAAGCACGCCCGGACGACGCGGTCCTCGGCGAGGAAGCGGGCGGTACCGACGGGACGAGTGACGTCACCTGGGTCGTCGACCCCATCGACGGCACCGTCAACTACCTCTACGGACGCCCGGACTACGCCGTGAGCATCGGCGTCGTCCGCGGCGCGCCGGACCCCGCGACCTGGGAGCCGGTCGCGGGCGTCGTCGTCGCGCCGGCCACGGGCACGGTGTTCCGCGCCGTCGCAGGCGGGGCCGCGACCCGGGACGGTGCACCGATCGCGGCCGCGTCGCCCGCGTCGCTCGCCGAGACGCTGCTGTCGACGGGGTTCGCCTACACGGCCGAACGTCGCCGCGGGCAGGTCGCCGTGCTCGCGGAGCTCATCGGGAGCGTCCGGGACATCCGTCGCGGGGGATCGGCGGCACTCGACTGCTGCGCGGTGGGGGACGGCACCGTCGACGCCTACTACGAGCGCGGGATCAACCCGTGGGACATGGCAGCCGGGTCGATCGTGGCCGCGGCCGCCGGCGCCGAGGTCCGCTCGTGGCAGGCGGGGGACACACGCTCCTTCCTGTTCGCGAGCCCTGCGGTGGCCGACGAACTCGAGGCGCTGCTGCACCGCGCCGAGGCCGCTGCGCTGGGCGTCGCGCCCGCCTGACCGGCGCGCTCGCCCTCGGAGTGGGGGAGCGCCGGACCGGGGGACACGACTGGCGGGCAGTGTTGTCCTTTGCTACCGTTCAGGGGTTCCGTTACCGGCTCGTTACCAACGGCCCCACACTTCCCCCGATCAGGATCAGCACCGAACGCATGCCCGACGCCTCCACCACGCCCGCACCGACCGACGTCACCGTCGACGCACCGACCCCGGTCGTCCACCTGACCCGACGAGCGCGCATCGAGGCCGAACGAGCCGCTGCCCGCACCACTGCACCGATCGGCACGACCGACGAGTTCGCCGCGATCGTCGGCGCTCCCGTCGACGCCGCGGCACCGGCCTCGCCGGTCGACCTCGCGCCCGCCTCACCGGCCGACCTCGCGCCGACGTCGCCGGTGCTGCCCGTCGCCGACGCCGGACCGGCCACCCCGCCCGCGCCGACGTCGCCGGTCGTCGCGCCGTCAGCCGAACGCGCCGGATCGGCACCCGAGCGTCGTCCCGCGGCGGGCGCCGCCGCGGTTCCGTCGCGCCGCGTGGCGTCGTCCGCGCGGGTCCGTCCGGCACGTCGTCCCGCTGCGCCCGCACCGACGTCGGCACCGGCTCCCGCCGGCACGGCCTTCCGCCGCACCGCTTCGCGCGTCACCGCGGTCGGCGCCCTGCTCTTCGTCGCCGGGCTCGTCGTCTCGACCTCGCTCCCGGCGCAGGCGCTCTACACGCCGGAGGCGGACTCGGCGTCGGCACGGTCGGCCGCGTCGGGGAGCGCCCAGTCCCTGAGTGTCGGGCAGGCCGCCGACGGTTCGACCACGCGCGACCAGTACACGGTCTCCGATGCCACGCAGTACGCCCACACCGACGCGTCGGCCTTCACGAACGACGCTGGCGGCACCATCCAGTGGCCGTTCCTCACCGGCGTGCCGATCACGTCCGGCTTCGGCGGACGCCAGGTCGCCGGGTGCTCGTTCTGCTCGACGAACCACATGGGCGTGGACTTCGCGCCGGGCGAGGGGACCCCGATCCGGGTCATCGCGGACGGTGTGGTGACGAAGGTCCAGGCGCACGACGGCGGCTTCGGCAACGACGTCTGGGTGACCCACGACGTCGACGGCAAGCAGTTCGTCAGCGTCTACGGCCACATGAAGGACAACACGTTCAAGGTCGTCACCGGGCAGCAGGTCTCGGTCGGCGACGAACTCGGCGAGGTCGGCAGCACGGGCAACTCGACCGGGCCGCACCTGCACCTCGAGATCCACGTCGACGGCGTCCCGGTGGACCCGCTGACCTGGCTCGAGCAGAACGCGGACTAGCGGTCCCGCGACGGCACGCCCGGGCGTCGAGCCCGGTTCCGGATCACCGTCGCGAGTCTGCTACTCTCGTGTGGTGCCGTTCGCGGCACATCGCCCCGATAGCTCAGTGGTAGAGCACTTCCATGGTAAGGAAGGGGTCGTCAGTTCAATCCTGACTCGGGGCTCCGACCCGGAGCGTGTGTCGCCTCCGGATCCCCGGCGGGGTAGCTCAGTTGGTTAGAGCACACGGCTCATAATCGTGGTGTCGCGGGTTCAAGTCCCGCCCTCGCTACAGCAAGGCCCGGCGCGTTCGCGTCGGGCCTCTCCTGTTCCTGCTGCGCTCCGAACCGTGCGGGTCGGGGCTCGCTGTCGTGGACGTCGCCCGGAGGCGCGCGACGACCGAGCACGGTGCGGTGTCGTCCACACGGTGCTGCGGAACGACCTCGCACCGTGTGCCGCGGCTCGCACCGTGCACCCGTCCGCGGCCGACCGTCAGTGCGCGCCGTGGTCCGTCCGGTCGACGAGCACGCCGGCGGAGCGCAGGGCCCCCTCGACCGCATCCGTCACCTGTCGCCAGGCCGTGCGACGCCGTTCCGCCCCGATCGTCCCGCCGACCACCGCGGTGCCGTGGTGCAGCGGACGGACCGTGATCGTGGTGGACGCTCCGGCCACGGTCGTCGAGAGTTCGTAGTGCCGGAACTGGCGCGACGGATGCACGAGCGCGCCGAGCAGGGTCGTGAGGAACCGGCTCCCGCTCCGCGCCCGGATCGTCCCACCGATGGTCGTCACCTCGTGCCCGCTCCGACGCAGGGCCGCGCTCGCGACCTCCATCGCCGCGCGCCGGTCCCCGGTGTGGACCGCGTACTCCGTCCGTGCCTCCATCGCCGCTCCCTCCCCGAGCTCGTGCGACACCCCCCGACGTCGCTCGTGCAGCCTAGCCGATGCATCCTCATGGATCTCGAACGTCAGGAGGTGCTCGGTAGACTGCCGGACGTGTCTGTGAACCCCGAGCTCGTCGGCAGGACGTTCCCGCCGGCCCCGCCCTACCTGGTCGGTCGCGAGAAGGTGCGCGAGTTCTCCCGCGCCGTCTTCGCCACGAACCCGATCCACCACGAGCCCGAGGCCGCCCGTGCCGCCGGCTACGACGACGTGGTGGCACCGCCGACGTTCGCCGTCGTGGTGCAGGAGGCCACGCTCGCGCAGCTCCTCGCCGAGCCCGACGCCGGCATCGACTTCTCGCGGGTCGTGCACGGCGAGCAGGCCTTCACCTACGACCGGCCGATCGTGGCCGGCGACGAACTGACCGCGACCCTGACCGTCACGAGCGTGAAGACCCTCGGCGGCAACGCCATGGTCACCGCCGAGAGCACGATGAACGACGCCGCGGGGGAGCACGTCGTCACGGCGACGTCCACCCTCGTGGTCCGAGGAGACGACGCATGACCACCGCACCAGCGACCTCGTTCGAGGTCGGCACCGTCGTGGCCGAGCGCGAGGTGCACCTCACCCGCGACTCGCTCGTCCGGTACGCCGGTGCCTCCGGCGACTTCAACCCGATCCACTACCGCGACGACGTCGCCGCGTCGGTCGGGCTCCCTGGCGTCCTGGCGCACGGCATGCTCACGATGGGCCTCGCCGTCCAGCCCGTGTCCGAGTGGCTCGGCGACCGCGGCTGGGTGACGCGCTACGGCGTGCGGTTCACCCGCCCCGTGGTCGTCCACCCGCAGGACGGCGCGACCGTCGGCGTCGTCGCCAAGGTCGGCACCGTGGACGACGCGGGCCGCCCCCAGCGCATCGACCTCACCGTGACCGCCGCCGGGCAGACCGTGCTCGGCAAGGCGCAGGTCACGGTGGCGTTCCGCTGACCGTGACGGACGCGTGGCTCGCCGACCTCACGACGCTCCGCGTCGGTGGTCCCGCGGGCACCGTGCTCACCGCGACGACGACCGACGAACTCGTCGAGCACACCCGCACGGCCTGGCAGGACGACGACTGGCTCGTCGTCGGCGGCGGGAGCAACCTGCTCGTCGCCGACCAGGGCTTCGACGGCACGGTCGTGCTCGTCCGTACCCGCGGTGTCGACGCGGTGCTGCCCGACGACCCGGGGGCCGACGGCGTCACCGTCCGCGTCGCGGCCGGTGAACCGTGGGACGCCTTCGTCGCGCAGACGGTGGCGAACGGCTGGACCGGCCTGGAGGCACTGAGCGGCATCCCGGGCACGGTCGGCGCCGCCCCCGTGCAGAACATCGGCGCCTACGGGGTCGAGTTGTCCGACGTGCTCACCCGGATCGAGTTCCTCGACGCGTCGACGGGGGAGCGCACGTGGGTGCCGGCGGCCGAGCTGGCGCTCGGCTACCGCTCCTCGACCCTCAAGCACGGCCGACGCGGCGTGGTGCTCACGGTCGAGTTCCGCCTCGGTGTCGCCGACGACGACGGCGTCCCGGTCCGTTACGCCCAGCTCGCTGGGTCGCTCGGCGTGGAGCTCGGGGAGCGGGTCGCTCCGGCGACGGTCCGTGACGAGGTGCTGCGGCTCCGCGCGTCGAAGGGCATGGTGCTCGACGACGCCGACCCGGACACCTGGAGCGCCGGGTCCTTCTTCACCAACCCGATCGTGTCCGCCGCCTTCGCCGAGACCCTGCCCGCCGATGCGCCGCGTTGGCCCGCCGGCGAGGACGTGAAGCTCAGCGCCGCGTGGCTCATCGAGCACGCGGGCGTCCACCGCGGGTACGTCCTGCCCGGCTCGCGCGCGGCGATCTCGTCGAAGCACACGCTGGCGCTGACGAACCGCGGTGGGGCGTCCGCGGAGCAGGTGGCCGAACTCGCGCGGTACGTGCAGGTCACGGTGCTCAACCGCTTCGGGGTCACGCTCGTGCCGGAGCCGGTCGTGGTGGGGGACCTGCTCGCCGCAGGCTGACCGCCGGAGCCGGACCGAGCCTCCAGGACGACGACGGCCCACCTCGCCGGAGGTGGGCCGTCGTCGGGCCGGGACTACCCGAAGAGCCTCGCCAGGCGCGCGACACCCTCGGCGATGTCGTCGTCGCCCAGCGCGTACGACAGGCGGAGGTACCCGGAGGGGCCGAACGCCTCGCCGGGGACGACCGCGACCTCGGCGTGCTCGAGGATGAGGTCCGCGAGCTCGAGCGTGGTCGTCGGCGTGGAGCCGGCCCACTCGCGACCGAGCAGTGCCGTCACGTCCGGGTACACGTAGAACGCGCCCTTCGGCGTCGGGGTGACGAAGCCGGGGATCGCGTTGAGGCCCTCGACGATGGCGCGTCGGCGGCGGTCGAACGCCTCCCGCATCGCGACGACGGGCTCCTGCGGGCCGTCCAGCGCGGCGATCGCTGCCCGCTGCGAGACGTTCGAGACGTTGCTCGACAGGTGCGACTGCAGGTTCGAGGCGGCCTTGACGGCGTCGGCCGGGCCGATGAACCAGCCGACGCGCCAGCCGGTCATCGCGTAGGTCTTGGCGACGCCGTTCACCAGGATCGTGGTGTCGGCGAGGGCCGGGACCGCGTCGAGGATGCCCGTGAAGCGGATGCCGTCGTACACGAGGTCCTGGTAGATCTCGTCGCTGATGACCCAGACGCCGTGCTCGAGCGCCCACTCGCCGATCGCCTTCGTCTGCTCCGCGGAGTACACCGAGCCGGTCGGGTTCGAGGGCGAGCAGAACAGCAGCGCCTTGGTCCTCGGGGTGCGTGCGGCCTCGAGCTGCTCGACGGTGACGAGGTAGTCCTGGTCGCTCCCGGCGAACACGTCGACGGGGACGCCCCCAGCGAGCCGGATGGCCTCCGGGTAGGTGGTCCAGTACGGCGCCGGGAGGAGGACCTCGTCGCCGTCGTCGACGATCGTCTGGAAGGCCTGGTAGACCGCCTGCTTGCCGCCGTTCGTCACGATGACCTGCGACGGGTCGACCGACACGCCCGACTCGCGGGCGGTCTTGTCGGCGATCGCCTGCTTCAGCTCGGGCAGCCCGGTGGCGGGTGTGTAGCGGTGGTTCCGCGGGTCCTGCGCGGCGGCGACGGCGGCGTCGACGACGTGCTGGGGCGTGGCGAAGTCCGGCTCGCCCGCGGCGAACGAGATGACCGGTCGACCCGCGGCCTTGAGCGCCTTCGCCTTCGCATCGACCTTGAGGGTCGCGGACTCGGCGATGGCCGCGATGCGCGACGCGATGCGCTGCTGCGGGGCGGCGGGGTTGGCGGTGGACTCGGGGCCTTCGGCTGCGGTGCTCACGGGGTCAAGCCTATCGGCGCGGCACGCCGGAGCATCCGTCAAGTGGACACCGTGTGACGGACTCCCGTACACTCGACCACCGGAACGCGGATCGGCGACGTGACGTGTTCCGAAGGGCGGTGGCTCAATTGGTAGAGCAGCGGTCTCCAAAACCGCAGGTTGCAGGTTCGAGTCCTGTCCGCCCTGCACATCTGGAAGGGTAGAAGTGGCGAGCAAAGACGTGGAAGCGACGGCGGACGACGTCGTCGCCAAGGCGAAGCAGGACCGCGCATCGCGTCGCGGGCCGTTCGCTGCCATCGCCCTGTTCATCCGGCAGGTCATCGGCGAGCTCCGTAAGGTGGTCACGCCGACCCGCAAGGAGCTCTTCAGCTACACCGGCGTCGTCCTGGTCTTCGTGATCGTGATGATGGTCCTGGTGTCGGTCCTCGACTTCGTGTTCGGGCTCGGCGTCGGCTACGTCTTCGGCAACGGTCCGACCGCCTGATCCGGTCCGACCGACCGCAGGCCGGGCTGATGGCTCGCCAACCCGATCCGCACCACCGAACGGAAAGAATCGACATTGTCTGACAACTCCCGCGACGACATCGACCTCGCGACGGCTGCCGAGCAGTCCTCCGAGGTCGAGGAGAACCAGGAAGGCGACGTCGAGACCGGCGAGCAGCTCGCTGCCGAGTCCGCTGAGGAGCGTGCGATCTCGGTCGAGGACGCCGACGACAAGTCCCTCGGTCTGAGCGACGAGCCCGACGACGGCACGGTCGACGCCGGCCTCGACGAAGCGCTCACCGCACTGCAGGAGTCGCGCGACCCCGAGGCCGACGCGGTCGTGGACGACGCCCTCGAGATCGACTCCGCCGACGAGGCCGAGGCCGCCGTCGAGGCAGTCGAGGACGAGGAAGAGGTCGAGCTCGAGGCGGAGTCCGCCGAGCAGGCGAACGAGACCCTCGCCGCCGACGAGGCACTGGACGCCGAGGACGAGCCTGCCGAGGTCGACCCGTACGAGGCCTTCAAGGCCGAGCTGCGGATGAAGCCGGGCAAGTGGTACGTCATCCACTCCTACGCGGGCTTCGAGCGTCGCGTGAAGTCGAACATCGAGAACCGCATGGTCTCGATGTCGATGGAGGACTACATCTACCAGGTCGAGGTCCCGATGGAGGACGTCGTCGAGATCAAGAACGGGCAGCGCAAGCTGGTCACCCGCGTCCGGATCCCCTCGTACGTGCTCGTCCGCATGGACCTCAACGAGGACTCGTGGTCGGTCGTCCGGCACACCCCGGGTGTGACCGGCTTCGTCGGCAACGCCCACAACCCGACCCCGCTCCGCTTCGACGAGGCCTTCGGCATGCTGAAGTCGCTCGTCCAGGTCGCCGAGGCCGCTCCGGCCAAGGGCGGCGCGAAGTCCGGCGGCGCCGCGCAGGCCCAGCCGCAGGCCGAGGTCGACTTCGAGATCGGCGAGACGATCACCATCAAGGAAGGCTCGTTCGCGGGCCTGCCGGGATCGATCTCCGAGATCAAGCCGGAGAGCGGCAAGCTCACGGTCCTCGTCTCGCTGTTCGAGCGCGAGACCCCGGTCGAGCTGAGCTTCGACCAGGTCACCAAGCTGTAGTAAGCTACCGAGGTTTGGCCCCGCACGCTGAGCGTGTGGGGCTTCACCGCGGTCCGGAACGGCCGGGCCCGCGGGAGAGTGCACGGATCCCCGTGCGTTCGATTCCAGGAGGAAACAAGTCATGGCACCGAAGAAGAAGGTCACGGGCCTGATCAAGCTGCAGATCAACGCGGGCGCCGCCAACCCGGCCCCGCCGATCGGTCCCGCGCTCGGTCAGCACGGCGTGAACATCATGGAGTTCTGCAAGGCGTACAACGCCGCGACCGAGTCGCAGCGTGGCAACGTCGTGCCGGTCGAGATCACCGTCTACGAGGACCGTTCGTTCACGTTCGTCCTCAAGACCCCGCCGGCCGCCGAGCTCATCAAGAAGGCTGCGGGTGTGCAGAAGGGGTCGTCGACCCCGCACACGGTCAAGGTCGCCAAGATCTCGATGGACCAGGTCCGTCAGATCGCCGAGACCAAGCAGGCCGACCTGAACGCCAACGACATCGAGCAGGCCGCGAAGATCATCGCCGGCACCGCGCGCTCGATGGGCATCACGGTCGAGGCCTGATCCACACCCCCAACACCCTTCCGTGGGAGAGCCACGCCGGCTCGTCAACCACGTAGCTCCCAGAGGAGAACACCATGGCGAAGAAGTCAAAGGCCTACCAGGCCGCGGCCGCGAAGATCGAGGCCGACAAGTTCTACACCCCGACCGAGGCCGTCGCCCTCGCGAAGGAGACCGGTTCGGCGAAGACCGACTCCACCGTCGAGGTCGCGCTGAAGCTCGGCGTCGACCCCCGCAAGGCGGACCAGATGGTCCGCGGCACGGTCATCCTGCCGCACGGCACGGGCAAGACCGCCCGCGTCATCGTCTTCGCGGTCGGTGCTGCTGCTGAGGCCGCCATCGCCGCCGGCGCCGACGAGGTCGGTGGCGACGAGCTCATCCAGAAGGTCGCCGACGGCTACACCGCCTTCGACTCGGCCGTCGCGACCCCGGACCTCATGGGCAAGGTCGGTCGTCTGGGCAAGGTGCTCGGCCCGCGTGGCCTCATGCCGAACCCGAAGACCGGCACCGTGACCCCGAACGTCGCGCAGGCAGTCAACGACATCAAGGGCGGCAAGATCGAGTTCCGCGTCGACAAGCACGCCAACGTGCACTTCGTCGTCGGCAAGGCCTCGTTCACGCCGGAGCAGCTCGACGAGAACATCTCGGCCGCGCTCGAGGAGATCGTCCGCCTCAAGCCGAGCTCCTCGAAGGGCCGCTACATCACGAAGGGGTCCGTCGCGACCACCTTCGGCCCCGGCATCCCGCTGGACGTCAACAGCATCTGATCTGCTGATCAGTCCGAGGAGACCCGCACCGGTGACGGTGCGGGTCTTCTCGTCGTCCGGGTCCGTGTCCCGGTAGCGTGGCCCCGTGCGCACCCTCGTGAACGCCCTGCGACTCGTCGCCGTCATCGCCGTCGCGTCGGCGATCCTCGCGCAGTGGCTCGTGAGCTCGAAGCTCCCCGTCTACAACCCCTTCAACTTCTTCGGCTACTTCACGATCCAGTCGAACATCCTCATCGCGCTCGCCCTGGCCGCCACCCTGGTGGTCGGGGTCCGCCGGAAGCAGAGTCCACTCGGGCTCAGCATCTTCCGAGGCGCATCGACCGTGTACATCGCGACGACGGGCATCGTCTACAACACCCTGCTCGTCAGCGTCGACGTGCAGACCTCGGTGCAGTGGTCGAACGACGTCCTGCACAGGGTGATGCCGGTCTACGCCGTGCTCGACTGGCTGCTGTTCTCCGACCGTGCTCGACTGCTCTTCCGCCACGTGTGGTGGTTCCTGATCTACCCCGCGGTGTGGCTCGTCGTGATCCTCATCCGCGGCGCGACGGACGGCTGGGTGCCGTACCCCTTCCTCGACCCGTCACTCGGGTACGGGGTCGTCGCGCTGTACTGCCTCGGCGTCGCGGTCTTCATCGCGCTGATGGGCCTGCTCGTCGTCGGGATGAGCCGACTGCGGATCGTGAAGGTCTAGACCCGGTCGCGGCGCAGTGTGTCCAGCACGCGGTCAGCGAGGTCGATGAGGACCCGGATCTGGTCGTCGTCGCGGTCGACCCATCGGCACTCGGGCTCGTCGTGCGCGGGGACGAAGTCGTCGTGGCGCTCCCAGACGAACAGGGTGCGGTCGGCTCCGAGCACGTACTGCTGCCACCAGATCTGCCGGAGGTAGTGGCGGGGGATGCTCCGCCAGCCCTTCGCGGTCGTCTTGATCTCGGCGAGCACGAGACGCCCGTCGCCGTCGTGCCCGACGCCGTCGGGGGTGGCGAGGTGCGCGCGGTTCGCGGCGGCGTGGAAGAGGTGCGCCGACGGCTCGATGCCGTGCGTCGCGGCGACCCACGCGGCGATGACGGGTTCGCGCTCCCGACCGTGCTCGGTGTACACGTTTCCCGAGAACCGGGAGCCGTAGCGCTTGTCGGCGACGACGGCGTGGACCGCGCGGAGCGAGGCGAGCCGCGCGACGTCCGTGGCGGTGATGCCCATCGCCCGGGCTCGGAGCCAGGCGACACGGTCGGAGGAGTGCGCGACGATCCGCTCGGTGTGCCCGCGGAGCACCGTGAAGGTGTCGTGTCCGGACGCGACCGGTGCACCCGACGCGACGGACCCACCGGACGTGGTGCCGGAGCCGACCGTGCGCGAGCCCGGCGCCGGCGTGGCGGAGGCGGGCACTGCCTCCAGGCCGGGGTCCAGGTCGCCCCACAGCGTGGGCTGCACGATCGTCACCACACGATTCTCACCCCGCCCACCGACGTGACGGAAACCGACGCGCGGTCAGGACACCAGCGCGCGTCCCTCGGCGAACGCGACCAGTTCGTCGACACCGGCGGGGGAGAGTGCGTAGTCGATCGCGAGTGCCGCGGCCCCGTGCAGCGCCGCGTGCGATCCCGCGCGGGACTGCGCGATCACGAGGTGCTCGGTCGCGAGCGGCATCGACCGGGCGTACACGACCTCGCGGACGCCGGCGAGGAGGTGCTCGCCGGCGCGCGTGACCGACCCACCGAGCACGATCACCGACGGGTTCATGAGCGAGACGCAGGTGGCGAGCACCTCACCGATGTCGCGGCCGGCCTGGCGGACCGCTGCGATGGCGTCGAGCTCGGCGCGCGCCACGAGGTCGACGACGTCGCCGCTCGTGTGGACGTCGTGGCCCTTCGCCCGGAGCGCGCGGGCGATCGCCGGTCCCGAGGCGACGGCCTCGAGGCAGCCGGTGTTGCCGCAGTGGCAGGGGATGTCCTCGGCCCGGCCGACGCGGACGTGACCGATGTCGCCCGCGGTGCCCTGGGCGCCGCGCTGCAGCACGCCGTCGGACACGATGCCGGACCCGATGCCGGTGGCGACCTTGACGAAGAGCAGGTGGTCGACGTCGATCCAGCCGCGCTGCCGTTCCCCGAGCGCTGCGATGTTGACGTCGTTGTCGAGGAGGACGTGGGCGGCGACGTGCTGTCGGAGCCAGCCGGGCACGTCGAAGCCGTCCCACCCGGGCATGATCGGCGGGTTCGCCGGCCGGCCCGTGGAGAACTCGACGGGACCGGGAACGCCGATGCCGATCGCGATGACGTCGTCGCGGGCACGGCCCACCTCGGCGAGCAGCTCGTCGATGACGGAGACCAGCCACGACAGGGTCGGCACCGGTCCGGCGGCGATGTCGATGCGCGCGTCGCGCGAGGCGAGCGGCGCCCCGGTGAGGTCGGTCACGGCGACCCGTCCGTGCGAGGCGCCGAGGTCGGCGGCGACCACGAGTCGTGCTCGGGGGACCAGCGCGAGCTGCGCCGGAGGGCGTCCCCCGGTCGAGGCGGCGGTCTGCACCGGGCCGACGAGCCCGACCTCGACGAGGGCGTCGAGGCGCACGCCGATGGTGGAGCGTGCCATCCCCGTCAGGGCGGCGAGCTCGGCCCGGGTCCGTGGCACACCGTCACGGAGGATCTGGAAGAGCTCGCTCGTCCCGACCGGCGGCGACGCTGCCGTCCGAGCCAAGTCGACCATGCGGCGAGTAGAGCACACATCGAACAGGTCGCGCAACGAAGTGCGTCGAAGTGTTCGCGACTTTTGCTTGACCGCTGTCAGAAGTGGTCATAGTGTGACGCTCGGTCAGTGACGACCACACCGTCTCGACGAGGAGAACCCCTGGTGACACAACCGCTCTCGGTCCAGCTCTACACCGTCCGCGACGCCCTCTCGGCCGATCTGCCCGGCACGCTGCAGCGCATCGCCGACATCGGCTACACGAACGTCGAACTCTTCGGCTACGTCGACCGAGCCGCTGAACTGCGCGACGCGCTGGCCGCCGCCGGGCTCGTCGCCCCGAGCGGACACGCGCGACTGCTGGATGCCGGCGAGCAGGACCTCGAGGCGATCTTCCACGCGAGCGTCACGACCGGCATGACGACCCTCATCGACCCGCACATCGACGAGGCGCGCTGGACCACCCGCGAGGACGTCGAGGCCATCGCCCGCGAGCTGAGCGAACTGGCCCCCCGCGCCGCGGACCACGGACTGACCCTCGGCTACCACAACCACGCGTTCGAGTTCTCGAACCGCATCGACGGCGTCTCCGCCTACGAGGTCTTCGCGGACGCGCTGTCCGACGACGTCGTGCTCGAGCTCGACACCTACTGGGTGACGGTCGGTGGGGACGACCCCGTCGCGATCATCGGCAAGTACGGCGACAAGGTGCAGTTCCTGCACGTCAAGGACGGCGACGGTTCGCACGACGACAAGAAGCAGGTCGCGGTCGGCGACGGCGTCATGCCGGTCCGCGAGATCGTCGCAGCGGCGCCGGAGGCACTCCACGTCGTCGAGCTCGACGACCACGAGGGCGACGTGTTCCAGGCCGTGGCCGACTCGTACACGTTCCTGCAGGGGGTCCGCGCATGACGACCGACACGACGGTGGGCACCACGCCCGCGACGGACGTCACTCGCCGCACCGGCCCGGTCGGCGTCGGGGTCATCGGTGCCGGCGTCATCTCGGACCAGTACCTCTCGAACCTCACCGTCTTCCCCGACGTGACGGTCCACTTCATCGCCGACATCGACCTGCCGCGCGCAGCCGCCCAGGCCGAGAAGTGGGGTGTCCCGGGCTCCGGCACCGTCGAGGAGCTGCTCGCGCACGACGACATCGAGATCGTCGTGAACCTGACGATCCCGGCTGCCCACGTCGAGGTCGCGGAGCAGATCCTCGCGGCCGGCAAGCACGTGTGGGGCGAGAAGCCCTACGCCCTCGACCGCGAGAGCGCGACCCGGCTCCGGGACGCCGCCGTCGCGGCCGGCACGACCGTCAGCGTCGCACCCGACACGTTCCTCGGCGCCGGTCTCCAGACAGCGCTGCGCGCCGTGCGGGACGGTCGGATCGGCGCGCCCCTCAACGGCCTGACGCTGTTCCAGAGCCCCGGCCCCGAGTCCTGGCACCCGAGCCCCGAGTTCCTCTTCGCGGTCGGTGCCGGCCCGCTGTTCGACATCGGCCCGTACTACCTGACGACCCTCGTGCAGGTGTTCGGCCCGGTCTCGAAGGTCACCGCCACCGCGTCGAAGGCCCGTGCGACCCGCGTCATCGGCTCCGGGCCGAAGGCGGGGACGGAGTTCCCGGTCGAGGTGCCGACGAACCACTCGGCGCTCATCGAGTTCGCGAACGGTGGCAGCGCGCAGAGCGTCTTCTCGTTCGAGTCGACCCGCGGCCGCACCGGCTTCGTCGAGATCGCGGGGGAGACGGGCACCCTCGTGTTCCCGGACCCGAACAACTTCGACGGCGACACCGAGCTGTACGCGGCCGGTGCCGACGAGCCCGAGACGATCCCCGCGGTCGGCTCCACCTACTCGCGCGGCACCGGCGTGGTCGACCTCGCCCGCTCCATCCGCGCCGGTGTCGGCAACCGGGTCCCCGGTGCCCTCGCCTTCCACGTCCTCGACGTGATGGTCTCCATCGCCGAGAGTGCCGAACGCGGGGAGGCGGTGCTCGTCGAGAGCACGGTCGACCCGTCCCCGACCCTCCCCGAGGGCTGGGACCCCGCGGAGTCGACCCTGGCCTGACGGCCGCGGACGCCCCGTACACAGCAGCACCCGACAGCACCATCTCAACGACGAGAAAGAGAGAGTCATGCGCACTGCCATCCGCGCACTGGCCATCACCGCGGCCGCGGCACTCACCGTGACCGGCCTCGCGGCCTGCTCCTCCGGAGGCTCCGGTTCGTCCGGCGACTCCAAGACGCTCACGTACTGGGCGTCGAACCAGGGGACGTCCCTCCAGAACGACAAGGAGGTGCTCACCCCTGTCCTCGAGAAGTTCACCAAGGAGACCGGGATCAAGGTCAACCTCCAGGTCATCGGCTGGAACGACCTGCAGACGAAGATCACCACTGCCGTCACCTCCGGTCAGGGTCCGGACGTGGTCAACATCGGCAACACCTGGGCGACGTCGCTCCAGGCCACCGGCGCCTTCCAGGAGTTCGGTTCCTCGGAGATGAAGGCGATCGGCGGTGCCGACAAGTTCGGCAAGGTCGCGCTCTCCACCGGTGGCGCGCCCGGCAAGACCGTCACGAGCGTCCCGCTCTACGGTCTCGCGTACGGCCTCTACTACAACAAGCAGATGTTCAAGGACGCCGGCATCGAGGCGCCGACGACCTGGGAGCAGCTCGTCACCGACGCCAAGAAGCTGACGACCGGCGGCAAGTACGGCTTCACCATCGCCGGCGGCTCGTACACCGAGAACTCGCACTTCGCGTTCATCAACTCGGCGCAGAACGGCGGCGAGTGGTTCGACTCGAAGGGTGAGCCGACGTTCACCCAGAAGGCGAACGTCGACGGCATCAAGCGCTACCTCGACCTGATGCAGACCGACAAGGTCGTCAACACGTCGAACGCGCAGTACGACAACGGCACGCAGGCGGTCTCGGACTTCGCGAACAAGAAGGCCGCGATGATGCTGACGCAGAACAACGCGAACGCCACGATCACCTCGAACGGCATGAAGTCCGACGAGTTCGGCGTCGTCCCGTTCCCGGCGCCCGAGGGTGAGAAGGACATCGCGTCGTTCCCCGCCGGCATCAACCTGTCCATCTTCAAGAACACGAAGAACAAGGACGGCGCCCTCAAGTTCGTCAAGTACATGACGAGCGCGGACACGCAGGCCACGCTCGACAAGCCGTACTCGGCGCTGCCGGTGCTCGCCTCCGCTGCTGACTCGGTCAGCGACGAGCAGACGAAGACGTTCCTCGACATCTACAACAACAAGGCCAAGCCGCTCCCGCTGGTGCCCGCCGAGGACCAGTTCGAGTCGACGGTCGGCAAGGCGATGAACGACATGTTCGCCAAGATCGCCACCGGCGGCACAGTGTCCGACAGCGACATCAAGTCGGCGCTCCAGACCGCCCAGGACCAGGTGTCCCAGGCTGCCGGTTGATCCGCCTGGAGGCCCGGGTCGCGTCCGCCAGGACGCGCCCCGGGCCTCCACCCCTCGCGTCCACCCCGTGGACGTGACGGTCACAGCACCCCACCCGGCCACGCGCCGGGGGTGAGCCGATCGGCTCACGCACGCCGCGCCTCCCGGCCGCTGCCCCGGTCGTCGCGCCGCACCCGATCCTCCACCTCGCCGAAAGGCCCCGCATGTCCACCTCGGTCCTGCCTGATTCCGAGCGCATCGACCTGACCCACACCAAGGCGCCGACCCTGTCGGGGCCCCAGCCGGGTCGGAAGCCGAAGCGTCACTGGCTGCCGTACGCGCTCGTCGCGCCGGCGATCCTGTTCGAGCTGCTCATCCACATCGTCCCGATGCTCACCGGCATCTGGATCTCGTTCATGCAGCTCACCAAGTACTTCATCGCGAACTGGGGAGCCGCTCCCTTCGCCGGGCTCCGGAACTACTCGGTCGCGATCGACTTCGACCAGGCGATCGGCCAGGGCGTCCTCAACTCGTTCCTCATCACCTGCGCGTTCACGATCCTGGTGGTCGGCCTGTCGTGGACGTTCGGGATGGCGGCGGCGGTCGCGCTGCAGAAGCCGTTCAGGGGGCGCGGCCTCTTCCGCACGCTCTTCCTCGTGCCGTACGCGCTGCCGATGTACGCGGGCATCATCACGTGGAAGTTCATGTTCCAGCGGGACTCCGGCGCGATCAACCACGTCCTCGTCGACCAGCTGCACCTCTTCAGCGGCCAGGGACCGTTCTGGCTGATCGGGTCGAACGCCTTCGTCTCGGTCGTCGTCGTCGCGATCTGGAAGACCTGGCCGTTCGCGTTCCTCATGCTGATGGCCGGCCTGCAGTCCGTGCCGAACGACGTCTACGAGGCCGCCTCGGTCGACGGTGCGAAGCCGTTCCGCCAGTGGCGCTCGATCACGCTGCCGATGGTCCGTCCCGTCAACGTGACCCTGGTGCTCGTGATGTTCCTCTGGACGTTCAACGACTTCAACACGCCGTACGTCCTGTTCGGCTCGACCGCGCAGCCCCCGGCCGCGGACCTGCTGAGCTTCCACATCTACAACGCGTCGTTCATCACCTGGAACTTCGGCTCCGGGGCCGCGATGAGCGTCCTGCTCCTCATCTTCCTGCTCATCGTCACGGGCATCTACCTCGCCGTGACCAACCGGAGGTCCGTCCGTGCGTGAGACAGTCGGCGCCAAGTCGTTCAAGATCGTCACCATCGTCCTGCTGACGCTGTTCACGGTCGTCCCGCTCTACGTCATGATCACGACGGCCATGAAGCCGCTCGGCGACGTCCAGAACAACTTCACGTGGATCCCGTCCACGATCACGTTCCAGCCGTTCATCGACATGTGGTCGACCGTCCCGCTGGCGAAGTACTTCGTCAACTCGCTCGTGGTCTGCACGGTCGCGACGCTGTTCTCGCTCATCATCGCCACGTTCGCCGCCTACGGGGTCTCGCGGTGGAACTTCAAGGGCAAGAGCACGTTCACCACCGCCGTGCTGTCGACCCAGATGTTCCCCGGCGTGCTGTTCCTGCTGCCGCTGTTCCTCATCTTCACGAACCTCGGCAACACGCTCGGCATCCAGCTCGTCGGGTCGTGGACCGGCCTCATCATCACCTACCTGACGTTCACGCTGCCGTTCTCGATCTGGATGCTCGCGGGCTACTTCGAGACCATCCCGCGTGAACTCGACGAGGCCGCGATGGTGGACGGCTCCGGACCGATGGGCGCCCTGTTCCGGGTGATCCTGCCGTCGGCCCGGCCGGGGCTCGTGGCGGTCGGGATCTACTCGTTCATGACCGCCTGGGGCGAGGTGCTCTTCGCCTCGGTGATGACGAACGGCGACGGGCAGCTGCTCGCGAACGGTCTGCAGCAGTACTCGACGCAGACCAACGTGTACTGGAACCAGATCATGGCGGCGTCGCTCGTGGTGTCGGTCCCCGTGGTGGTCGCGTTCCTCATCGTGCAGCGGCAGTTCGTGGCGGGTCTGACCGCCGGCGCGGTGAAGTAGGCGCCACCACCCCCGGGAGGCGCGGTGCGGGTCGGACCCGCACCGCGCCTCCCGTCGATCTGCCGCGCGACGCTTTCGTGAAAGCGACTGATCGGCGCGTGCGGACGCGCGCAGACTGTCGCTTCCGGACGCCCGCCGCCGAGCTCGGACGCGAAAGCGACAGATGCCCACGGCACAGGCCCGCACCATGTCGCTCTCGCGAGGGCGACATGGTGGTGGCACCGCGACACCTCCCGCCAGGAACCGACAGGATGGACCCATGAGCGAACCCCGCGGACGGCAGCTGCTGCCGGGTCAGACCAGCCGCGTGCACGTGTACGACGTCGGGTCACGGACGAGCCGACTCGTGTTCGAGTCGTCGACCGTGCTCGTCGAGGCTCCGAACGTCCTCGACGACGACACCATCGTGCTGAACGGGGACGGCGACCTCTGGCTGCTGCGCCTCCCGGAGCCGGGCTCCGTGCTCGACGAGACCGCGCTCGTGCCGGTCCCGATGCCCGGTGTCGAGGAGATCAACAACGACCACGTGCTCGACCCGTCGGACGGCTCGGTCGTGGTCAGCGCGCGGAACGGCGAGCTCTACCGGGTGCCGCTGCCCGACGGGGGCGCAGCGACGCAGCTGACCGACACGACGACCGCGCTCCCGACGACGCGGAAGTTCTACCTCCACGGCATCGCTCCGGACGGGAGCGCCCTCGCGGCGATCGTCGGCGAGCGCAGCCCCGACGGCGTCTGGACCACCGACGTCGCGAGCGTCGACCCGACCACCGGCGAGCCGACGTTCCGCACACGTGACGGGTTCCCCGACGACGGGTGCACGATCACGCCCGACGGCGGGACCTGGCTGTTCAACACCGAGCGCTTCACCCCGGGGACAGCGCAGCTCGCGAGCCTCTGGCCGGGCCAGGACGAGCCGGTGCGGATCACGAACGACGACCGGGTGAACTGGTTCCCACACCTGTCGCCGGACGGGTCGCACCTGCTGTACCTCTCGTACGAGCCCGGCGTGCAGGGGCATCCGGCCGACCACCGCGTGGAGCTGCGGCTGCTGCCGGGGGTGCTCGTGCGGGGAGCGCGGATCGCCGTCCTCCCGGAGACGCTCGTCACGCTCGACGGCGGGCAGGGGACCGTGAACGTGCCGCCGTGGTCGCCGGACTCGCGGTGGTTCGCGTACTGCGACTACCCGGTGGGCGGGTAGCGCGAGGGGGCCCACCCGAGACTCGCCTCGGCGGACGATTTCGCGGCAACCAGACCGCGAAACTGTCCGCCGGGCCGAGACTCGGGCTGCTCGGGCTGCTCGGGCTGCGTGGGCTGCGCGGGGCGCGCGCGGGCTGCGCGGGGTGCGCGGGCTGCGCGGGCTGCGCGCGGGCTGCGCGGGGTGCGCGGCTGCGCGGGCGGCGCCCGGGCGCACCTACACCTCGCGGACCTGGCCCTGCTTGATGTGCAGCCGGCGCTCGGCACGCCGTGCCACCCACGAGTCGTGCGTGACGATGACCACGGTCAGCCCGCGCTCCTTCCACTGCCGCTCGATGAGCCCCATGATCTCGTCGCGCGTCCCCTCGTCGAGCGCGCCGGTCGGCTCGTCCGCCAGGAGCACCGACGGGTTCTTCACGAGCGCCCGTGCGATCGCGACGCGCTGCTGCTGGCCGCCGGAGAGCTCGGCCGGCAGGTGGTCGAGCCGCTCGCCGAGGCCGACGTCGCGGAGCGCCGCCGTCGCACGTTCGCGGATCTCGGCCTTCGACCGGTTCGCGACGGACCCGGCGAACGCCGTCTCGACGTTCTCCAACGCCGTCAACGTCGGGATGAGGTTGAAGCTCTGGAACACGAACCCGATCTCGGTCGCCCGCAGGTCGGTCAGCGCGCCGTCGCCGAGCCTCGCCACGTCGTGGTCGCCCAGCACGACGCTCCCGGCACTCGGCCGGTCGAGCGCGCCGAGCATCTGCAACAGCGTCGACTTGCCGCCGCCGGTGGGCCCCTGGATCGCCACGAGCTGCCCCTGCGGGATCGTCAGGTCGACGTTCGTGAGCGCCGTGACCGTCCGCTTCTTCTGCCGGTACGTCTTGCTCACGTTCTGCAGGCGGTAGATCGGCCTGGAGGCACGGCTCGCGTCCGGCGCGGACGTTGCGGTCGCTGGTGTGGTCACGGTGGCTCCTGTCGTGTCGGTGGTGGTGGGTGTCGCCGGGTCGGCGCCGGTCGGTCCGGACGCCCCGGGGACCGTGTCGGCTCCCGGTGCGGGGTGGACGGGGGTCGCGCCGGGGCGTGGGGCGGGCATCAGGCGACGCTCCGCAGGGCCTCGGCGGGCCGGAGCCGGCTCGCGCGCCAGCCGCCGAGCGCGCCCGCGATGAGCCCGCCGAGGATCGCCAGGCCGATGGCGACGAGGATGACCTCGACGGTGACGGGCGCGTGCAGGACGACGTCGGTCGTGCTCGCGGTCGAGGCGCCGCCGCCGAAGCCGCCCGCCGGTGTGCCGCCGGTCGTACCGTTCCCGGCGGCTGCGGTCGCCGCGCCACCGGGCATGCCCCCGCCGCCGGCGCCACCGCCGCGCGTCGAGGACGTGGCGCTCGCCGAGACCGTCGGGGCGATGACGTTCACCACGAGGATGCCGACGAGCCCGACCACGGCGCCGAGCACGCCGCCGATGAGGCCCTGGACGAGCGACTCACCGGCGACCTGGCGCGTGATGCGGCCGTTCGACCAGCCGATCGCCTTGAGTGTGCCGAACTCCCGCGTGCGTCGCGTGACGCCGGAGATCGTGAAGAGGATCGCGATGAGGAACGCCGCCGCGAGGACGACGACCGACAGCCACGTGCCGAGGTTCGACACGAGCGTCGACGCGGTGCTGAGCGAGCCGGAGACGCTCGACGCGAGGTCGGCCTCGGTCGACACGGTCGCGGTCGAGAGCTTCTGCTGGAGGGCGGTCTTGATCGTGCTCACGTCCGACGAGGACTCCGCGGAGACGTAGATCGAGGTGACCTTGCCGTCGAGGTCGGCGAGGGACTGCGCGGTGTCGAGGGGGATGTAGGTGTTCGACCCGGTGGTGCTCGACGATCCGGTCGACGCGACGATGCCGATGACGGTGAACTTCGTGCCGCCGATCTCGAGCGTGTCCCCGACGGTCTTGTCCTCGCTCTTCGCGTAGGAGCTGTCGAGCACGACGACGTCCTTGCCGGCGTCGGCCGACGTGAACGTCCGGCCCTTCGTGGTCTCGGTGCTCGTGAGCGGGCCGACGGTGTCGCCGGAGACCGGGATGCCCGTGACGGTGAAGGAATCGACGGAGAACGACCCGCCGCCGAAACCGCCGCCCTCGCCGCCGCTCGGCGGGCCCTGCTGCGCGCCGCTGCTGCCGGAGGAGCTGCTGCCGCTGTTGTTCCCGGTCGAGCTGCTCCCGCTGCTGTTCTGCTGCACCTTGCCGGAGAACGTCGTGTCCTCGAGCGTGAGCACGCCGGTGGCGGCCTTCACCCCGGCGGTCGACGTGACCGTGGAGAGGTTCGACGCGTTCAGCGTGCTCGTGCCGCGGGCGACCGCGAGCCGGGACTGCGAGAGGTCGGTCGACCCGCTGTCGCTGCCCGATCGGCTGCCGAAGTCGAAGGACGGTCGTCCGGTGCTCGACGACGACGGCTGCTCGGTCTTCGTGACGGTGATGTCGGTGCCGACGCCGTACACGGACGACAGGACGCTCGACTGGGCGGACTTCACGCCGCTCGCGATCGACGACACGATGACGACCAGGGCGATCGCGAGCGCCATGCCGACGGCGATGATCACCGTCTGCTTCCGGCGGTTCGTGAGCTCGCGCCTGAGGTAGGTCAGGAACATGGTTCTCCTCGGTGTTGGGGACGGGGAGACCGTATGGAGGCAGTCGATGAGCCGCGCTGCTCGTTCCGATGGATCAGCTATGAGGAATGATCCACAGGGCGGACATCGGAGCATCTCAGACCGCTCATAGGAAACGCTCGATACTCGGTTTTGTGACCATCTCCCAGCCTGCCGCAGCCCCGCGCCTCACACGTGCCGACGGATCCCCGTTGCGCATCCTCGTCGTCGACGACGAGGCCAGCCTCACCGACCTGCTCTCCATGGCGCTCCGCTACGAGGGTTGGGACGTCAAGAGCGCGAACGGCGGGCAGGACGCCCTGAGCACCGCTCGGGAGTGGAAGCCCGACGCGATGGTGCTCGACGTGATGATGCCGGACCTCGACGGCCTCCAGGTCCTCAGCCGGCTGCGCCAGAACAACGACGACACCCCGGTGCTGTTCCTCACCGCGAAGGACTCCGTCGAGGACCGCGTCACCGGCCTGACCGCCGGCGGCGACGACTACGTCACGAAGCCGTTCTCGCTGGAAGAGGTCGTGGCACGTCTACGAGGCCTCATCCGTCGCTCGCAGATCTCGATCTCCGAGGCCGGCGACTCCCGCATCGTCGTCGGCGACCTCGTGCTCGACGAGGAGTCGTACGAGGTCTCCCGCGCGGGTCGGCCGATCGAGCTCACCGCGACCGAGTTCGAGCTGCTCCGCTTCCTCATGCGGAACCCCCGCCGCGTGCTCTCGAAGGCGCAGATCCTCGACCGGGTGTGGTCGTACGACTTCGGCGGCAAGAGCTCCGTCGTCGAGATCTACATCTCCTACCTGCGCAAGAAGATCGACGCCGGTGAGACCCCGATGATCCACACCGTGCGGGGCGTCGGGTACGTCATCAAGCCGACGTCCTGAGGTCCGGCGCAGTGACCCTCCGTCGACGGCTGGTCCTCAGCATCGTCGCCCTCGTCGTGGCCGTCAGCGCGGTCATCGGCGCGGGCAGCATCATCGCGCTCGCGTCCATCCAGACCGGCACGATCGACTCCCAGCTGTCGAAGGCGACCGAGCGTGCGAGCACGAAGTTCGGCGAGGGACAGCAGAACCCGAACGGGCAGCGGCCGAACGACGACGCACTGGCCCCGCTCGGACAGGCGGCCGGCACGCTGACCGCCTACTACGGCACCGGTGGGGTGGCTGCCGGCATCGTCATCAACGAGGACAGCTCCCGGTCCCAGCTCACCACCGACGAACTGCAGCGGCTCGGGCAGGTCAAGGTCGGGGTCGAACCCGCCACCCTCGACCTCGGCGGCGCGCTCGGGAAGTACCGGGTCGCGGCCGTGCAGGTCGACAACCCCGTCGTGGGGAACGCCGTCCTCGTCGTCGGGCTGCCGATGTCGCCCGTGTACGAGAGCGTCTGGTCGCTGCTCCTCGTGGTCGTGGTTGTCGTGGGGCTCGCCCTCGTCGCCGGGTCGGTCGTCGCCGCGGTCGTCGTCCGGCGCTCGCTCCGACCGCTCGAACGGGTCGCGGAGACGGCGTCCGCCGTCGCCCGAATGCCCCTCGAGCGCAGCGACGCCCTGCAGGACGTCCGGGTCCCGGACGCCGACCCCCGCACCGAGGTCGGCCGCGTCGGTGCCGCGTTCAACCGCATGCTCGGCCACATCGGCGGGGCCATGCAGGCCCGGGAACGCTCCGAGCAGAAGGTCCGGCAGTTCGTCGCGGACGCCTCGCACGAGCTCCGCACCCCGCTCGCGTCCGTCCGGGGCTACGCCGAACTCACCCGTCGGATGGGCGCCGACCTGCCGGAGGACGTCGTCTACGCGATGAGCCGGATCGAGTCCGAGTCGAAGCGGATGACGAGCATGGTCGAGGACCTGCTGCTCCTCGCACGCCTCGACGAGGGCCGGGAGATCCAGTTCGAGGACGTCGACCTCACCGGGCTCGTGCTCGACGCGGTGAACGACGCGCACGCGGCCTCGCCCGGGCACGTCATCGAGGTCGACGTGCCCGAGGAGCCGGTCGAGGTGCTCGGCGACGCAGCCCGGCTCCACCAGGTCATCGTCAACCTCGTCACGAACGCCAGGACGCACACCCCCGAGGGCACCCGGATCACGGTGGGCATCGCCCGCGTGTCCGACGGTGTCGACCTCACCGTGCGGGACACCGGCCAGGGCATCGATCCCGAGTTCCTGCCGAAGCTGTTCGAGCGGTTCGCCCGCGCCGACAGCTCACGCTCGCGCACGGTCGGGTCAACGGGGCTCGGGCTCGCCATCGTCGACGCCGTCGTGCAGGCGCACGGCGGTCGGGTCGAGGTCACGAGCGAGCCGGGGGACACCGTGTTCACGGTCCACCTGCCCGTCGCGCCGCCGTCGGCTGCCGAGGGCGGCGCGGCCGACGCGTCCGCAGAGGGCGACCCGGCGGACTGGTCGGAGACGCCCGAGGCCGCTCCCGCGGCCACCTGACGGCCTGGAGACACGGTGCGGGCCCGCCCCGCGCCTCCCGGCCGTCGTTTGGTGACGCCTGCGGCGTCTGGTACAGTTCTCGAAGCCAAAGACCGCCGGATGTCGCTGCGCTCGCAACGTGTTTGTGAACGCCGCGACCGAAGGTCCTCCAACGTGAGGCATCCCGCGCAGGTGTTCCGAACCACTCCCGCCGTTCCGGTGGGGGCAGCTCCGAGCCTCTGTGCGCCGGAGCTTTTTTCGTTCGTGGGCCTGGGGCTACCGGCAAGAAACCCCCAAGGAGAACCATGGCGAACAAGGAAGCTGCGGTCGCCGAGCTCACGGAAGCATTCCAGAGCTCGAACGCCGTTCTGCTCACCGAGTACCGCGGTCTCACGGTCGCGCAGCTCAAGGAGCTCCGCAACTCGATCCGTGAGCACGCCACGTACGCCGTGGTGAAGAACACGCTGACCAAGATCGCGGCGAACAACGCCGGCATCTCGTCGTTCGACGACGAGCTCGCCGGTCCGTCCGCTCTCGCCTTCGTCCACGGTGACACCGTCGCCGTCGCGAAGTCGCTGCGTGCATTCGCCAAGGCGAACCCCGAGCTCGTGGTGAAGGGTGGTTACTTCGACGGTAACCCGCTCTCCGCGACCGAGGTGGACAAGCTCGCCGACCTCGAGTCCCGTGAAGTGCTGCTCGGCAAGCTCGCCGGCGCCTTCAAGGCCTCGCTGTTCGGTGCTGCGTACCTGTTCCAGGCACCCCTCTCGCAGGCCGTCCGCACCGTGGACGCCCTCCGCGAGAAGCAGGAGTCCGCGGCCTGATCAGGCACGCGTTCCACAACCACACCACGCATTAGCAAGTAGGAGAAAATCATGGCGAAGCTTTCGCAGGACGAGCTCATCGAGGCCTTCAAGGAGCTCACGCTCATCGAGCTCTCGGACTTCGTGAAGAAGTTCGAAGAGGTCTTCGAGGTCACCGCTGCTGCCCCCGTCGCGGTCGCCGCGGCCGGTGGCGCTGCTGCCCCCGCCGAGGAGGTCGAGGAGAAGACCGAGTTCGACGTCGTGCTCAAGTCGGCCGGTGACAAGAAGATCCAGGTCATCAAGGAGGTCCGTGGCCTCACGTCGCTCGGCCTCGGCGAGGCCAAGGCGCTCGTCGAGACCGCTGACGCCAAGATCCTCGAGGGCGTCAACAAGGAGACCGCTGACAAGGCGAAGGAGGCCCTCGAGGCCGCCGGCGCCACGGTCGAGCTCGCGTAACTCCCGACCCATCAGGTTTGAAGGCCGTCGCCCCTCGGGGCGGCGGCCTTCGTCGTGCGCGGGGCGCGGCGGCGGGCCGTGCGTGGTCTGCGGCGGGGTCCGCGCGGTTGGCCGAGTCTCGGCTGGGCGGACACTTTCGCGGGCCTGAGGCCGCGAAAGTGTCCGCTGGGCCGAGTCTCGTTCGTCAGAGCCGAACGCCGTGCGAGCGGAAGAGCGCGCGGAAGCGGTCGAGATGGACGAGGTGCCACCAGGTCGGCCGGATGACCGCGGTCACTTCGGGCTGGCGCCGGAGCCGGTCCTCGCGCAGCTTCTCCCGCCAGAGGGCGTCCTCGGCTGAGAGCCCGGCGCGCATGGACGGGTCCGTGTACTTCTGCTTCCCGTCGAACTCGACGATGACACCGAGATCGGGGAGCCAGAAGTCGACGCGGTCCGACCCTCCGCCGTTTCGGAACACTCGTTGCGGTTCGATGCGTTCCACTCCGCTCTCACGGAGCCGGACGGCCGTCAGCGATTCACCGGGCGACTCGTGTCGCGCGTCCAACGAATCGGCGACGAGCTGAGCGCGACGGGAGCCCCGACTCGGTCCGAGCGGCAGTGCTCGCCGGAAGTCCTCGACCGTCAAGGCGCCGCAACGAACCGGGTGGTCGACGGCGACGGCTGCCATGTGTGGCTCGCTCGTCAGCGCCACCGCGACGGCGGTCGTGAGCACATCCGTGACCGGCACTCCATCGAACCGAGCCGGCGCGGTCCCGAGCGGGACGGGGAGGTGCCCGTGCGAGACCACTCCTGCTCGGTGCTGGACGCCCGGAACGGACGGGTCGACGACGTGGACACGGTCCGGTAGTGGTCCGACGAAGGGCCATCCGTGGATGAGCGCGGCCGTCTGATGCGAGAACGTCGCCGACGAGCCGAGCACCGGTGCCATAGCCCACGCGCGAACCAGGTGCCGGTCCGACTCCGACAGCGACCGCCAGTGCTGCGTGTCGATGTAGGTCCGGGCGTGGAGTCGGACGAGCTTGCCGGCGGCGTGCAGCCTCCGGAGCCGTCGCGCAGTAGATGGGTCCGAGACGGCAGCGCGGACGATCGGTGGTCGTGTTCGGTGGTATCGCATCCGGCCACCGTGGCGTGCAGAGACCCGTACGCAGCAGGAGCGAGCGGGTGCGTGGACAGTTGCTCGTCGTCGCGGACCTGTGGACGAGTGCCGAGACTCGGCGGCGCGGACACTTTCGTGGGTTCCGCACCGCGAAAGTGTCCGCGGAGCCGAGTCTCGGTGCGCAGCGGGGTCGCGGGCCGCGTCAGCGCAGGGTGCTGTGGCGGCGGCCCCAGAGGAGGTAGAGCGCGGCGCCGACGAGCATCCACACGCCGAACGCGATCCACGTGCCGGCGCCGAGGAACACCGCGAGCAGCACGCAGCACAGCGTCCCGAGCACGGGGACGACCGGGAAGAGGGGGACCCGGTAGGAGCGCTCGAGCCCGGGCTGCGTGCGGCGGAGCACGATCACGGAGACGTTGACGAGGGCGAAGGCCACGAGCGTGCCGATGCTCGTCGCGTCGGCGAGCTCACCGAGCGGGACGAGGGCGGCGACCACGGTGACGACGATGCCGACGATCAGGGTGTTCGCGACCGGGGTGCCCGTGCGGTGCGACACCCGGCCGAAGACCTTCGGCACGAGGCCGTCGCGCGCCATCGTCAGGAGGATGCGCGTCTGCCCGTAGAGCACCGTGAGCACGACGCTCGCGATGGCGATCACGGCGCCGACCGAGAACACCAGCGCCACCCAGGGCTGGCCGGTGACCTCGACGACGATCCGGACGAGCGACGCCTCGGAGTCGGAGAAGGACGTCCACGTGCGAGCGCCGATCGCCGCGATCGCGACGAGGATGTAGAGCGCAGTGATCAGGGCGATGGAGCCGATGATCGCGCGGGGGAGGTCGCGGCGCGGATCCTTGGCCTCTTCTCCGGCGGTGGAAGCGGCATCGAAGCCGATGTACGAGAAGAACAGTCGCGAGGCCGCGGCGGTGACGCCGGCTGCGCCCATCGGTGCGAGGGGTTCGAAGTTGCCGGCCCGGAAGGCGGTGAAGGCCACCACGACGAAGAACACCAGCAGTGCGATCTTCACGATCACCATGAGCGTGTTCACCCAGGCGCTCTCCCGCGCGCCGGGCAGCAGGACCACCGTCGCGAGGAGCACGAGGACCGCCGCGGGCAGGTTGACCAGGCCACCGTCCCCGGGCGGGGCGGAGATCACCGCGGGCAGGTGCAGTCCGAACACGCGGAGGGTCTCGTCGACGTACTCGCTCGCCCCGACCGCCACCGCGGCGACCGACACCGCGTACTCGAGGACGAGGCACCAGCCGCAGACCCAGGCGATGCCCTCGCCCATGGTCGCGTACGTGTAGGAGTAGCTCGAGCCCGACGTCGGCACGGCACCCGCCATCTCGGCGTACGACAACGCCGAGAGCAGCGCCGCGACACCCGCGAGGACGAACGAGATCCAGACGGCGGGCCCGGCGAGCGGCACCGCGGTGCCGAGCACGACGAGGATGCCGGTGCCGAGGGTCGCGCCGACACTGATCATCGTGAGGTGCCAGACCCCGAGCGAGCGGCGGAGCGGCTCACCGTTGACACCCCGGGCGGCTTCGGCCCGGAGGTCCTTGATCGGTTTGCGGCGGGCGAGCTGCTGCCGGAGAGACACGGGGGACTGCGCGGACGACATGGGACCTCGGGGTGGCAGGACGGGGACGCCCGATGGTGGCATGCCCCCCGTGCGGGGTCAAACCGACGGCGACGATGTCGTTCCCCGGCGGTACCGTTGCACTGGTCGACGCAGGAGGCACACGCATGAGCATGGGACACGGTGGACGCGGCCCACGCCCCGGAGGACGGATCTCGAGCGGCGACTACGCCGCGCAGAAGGCCGCGAACGCCGAGGCGCCTCGGATCCCGCACCTGCTGCAGCGCATCTCCGGCCTGTTCGTGCCCCACCGTGCGTCGATCGTGCTGACGGTCGTGCTGGTGCTCGTCGGCGCGGCGCTGTCCGTGATCCCGCCGCTCCTGACCCAGCGCGCCTTCGACGAGGGGCTGTTCCCGAAGGGCGGGGGTGGTCCCGACCTCCCGGTCCTCTACGCCCTGGTGGCGGGCATGGTCGGCCTGTGGATCGCGAGCGCCGGCATCGGCGTCTGGCAGACCTACCTGACCGCGACGGTCGGCAACAAGGTCATGGGCGCGATGCGGATGCGGCTCTTCGGCCACCTGCAGCGCATGGAGCTCGCCTTCTTCACCCGCACCAAGACCGGGGTGATCCAGTCTCGGCTGCAGAACGACGTCGGCGGCGTCGCGAGCGTCCTGAACAACACGATCTCCTCGGTGCTCGGCAACACCGTGACGGTCATCGCCGCGGTCGTGGCGATGCTGCTGCTCAGCTGGCAGATGACCCTCGTGGCGGTCGTGCTGCTCCCGCTGCTCGTGATCGCCCAGCGTCGCGTCGGGCAGGTGCGTGCCCGCATCGCCGCACAGACGCAGGAGTCGCTGTCGGACATGACCGCGATCACGCAGGAGGCGCTGAGCGTCTCCGGCATCCTCCTCGCGAAGAGCTTCAACCAGCAGCGCAGTGAGACCCAGCGCTACGGCGACGAGAACCGCAACCAGATCCAGCTCCAGGTCCGACAGCAGATGTCCGGTCAGTGGTTCTTCGCCATCGTGCAGATCTTCCTGTCGATCATCCCGGCGATCATCTACGTCGTCGCGGCCTGGCTGATCATCGGCGGCGTCCCGATCACGGCCGGCACGATCGTGGCGTTCACGACGGTGCAGTCCCGCCTGCTCTTCCCGACGGTCGGCCTGCTGCGCGTGGTGCTCGACCTCCAGACGTCGGGCGCCCTGTTCGCCCGGATCTTCGAGTACCTCGACCTGAAACCGGCGATCACCGACTCCCCGACGGCGAAGCCGGTCGACGAGTCCCGGCTCGGACACGTCGCCTTCGACCACGTCACGTTCGCCTACCCGGACGGCGAGCCCGACAACCCGACGCTCCGCGACGTCTCCTTCGAGCTCCAACCCGGCCAGTTCGCGGCGTTCGTCGGGCCGTCCGGGGCGGGCAAGACGACGGTGTCGTACCTCGTCCCGCGGCTCTACGAGGCGACGGGCGGCAGCGTCCGGTTCGCCGGTGCCGACGTCCGCGACATCGAGCACGAGGACCTGATGCGGCACGTCGGGATCGTCAGCCAGGAGACCTACCTCTTCCACGCGTCGATCGGCGACAACCTCCGCTACGCCAGACCCGACGCGACCGACGCCGAGCTCGAGCAGGCGGCCCGAGCGGCCAACATCCACGAGACGATCGCCTCGTTCCCCGACGGGTACGACACGATCGTGGGGGAGCGCGGCTACCGGCTGTCCGGCGGTGAGAAGCAGCGCATCGCGATCGCGCGGGTGCTGCTCAGGGACCCGCCCGTCCTGGTCCTCGACGAGGCGACGAGCGCGCTCGACTCGATCTCGGAGCGGGTGGTGCAGACGGCGCTCGACACCGCCGCCGCCGGCAGGACGACCATCTCCATCGCCCACCGGCTGTCGACCGTCCGCGACGCCGACGTCATCTTCGTGCTCGACCACGGTCGCATCGTCGAGCAGGGGACGCACGACGAGCTCCTCGAGCTCGGCGGCACCTACGCGACCCTCCACCGCCAGCAGAACCTGCCGGTCGGCGCCTGATCGCTGCTAGCCCACCTGGACGCGCGGTGGCGCGGGCGGACTGGAGGCACGGTGCGGCAGGGAGCACCACTCCCGTCCGCGACGGAACGGCGGGACCGGCGTGGCGGGCAGACGCCGCGCCCCCGTCCGTCCTCCGTCCCGTCGTCCGGTCGAACCCGCAGCTCGCCCGTGACACCGGTGCCGTCATCGACCGACGGCACCAGGACGTCGCGGACACGATCGCGGCCCGGGCCGGTCAGCTGCAGCCGGGCGTCACGTCCGGGGGAGCGTGAGGGACGCCCGCCTAGACTCGGGCGCGTGCGTTACGCGAACTCCGTCGTCGACCTCGTCGGCGACACCCCGCTCGTCAAGCTCAACCGGGTGACCGAGGGCATCCACGCGACCGTCCTCGTGAAGGTCGAGTACCTCAACCCCGGCGGATCGTCGAAGGACCGCATCGCCACGCGGATCATCGACGCGGCCGAGGCATCAGGCGACCTCCGCCCCGGCGGCACGATCGTCGAACCGACCTCGGGCAACACCGGCGTCGGGCTCGCCCTCGTGGCGCAGCAGCGTGGCTACCGGTGCGTGTTCGTGCTGCCGGACAAGGTCGGCGAGGACAAGCGGAACGTGCTCACCGCGTACGGCGCCGAGATCGTGGTCACCCCGACCGCGGTCCCGCCGGAGCACCCCGAGTCGTACTACTCGGTGTCCGACCGGCTCGTGCGGGAGATCCCCGGCGCCTACAAGCCGAACCAGTACGCGAACCCGAACGGCCCGCGCAGCCACTACGAGACCACCGGCCCGGAGATCTGGCGCGACACCGAGGGGCGGATCACGCACTTCGTCGCCGGCGTCGGCACCGGTGGCACCATCTCCGGCACCGGGCGCTACCTCAAGGAGGCCTCGGACGGACGCGTCCGCATCGTCGGCGCGGACCCCGAGGGCTCGGTGTACTCCGGCGGCACCGGCCGGCCGTACCTGGTCGAGGGCGTCGGCGAGGACTTCTGGCCCGCCGCGTACGACGCCGGGGTGCCGGACGAGATCATCGCCGTCACGGACGCCGAGTCGTTCGCGATGACCCGGCGGCTCGCCCGCGAGGAAGGCCTGCTCGTCGGCGGCTCGAGCGGCATGGCCGTGGTCGCCGCGCTCCGGGCCGCCCGCGACCTCACCGAGGAGGACGTCGTCGTGGTGCTCCTGCCCGACGGCGGCCGCGGCTACCTCGGCAAGATCTTCAACGACCGGTGGATGCGCTCGTACGGCTTCGCCGAGACGGACGACGCCCGCACGGTCGGCTCGATCGTGGCGGGGAAGGACGGCCGGTTGCCCGACCTCGTGCACGCCCACCCCTCCGACACCGTGCGCGACGTGGTCGACATCATGTCGAAGTACGGCGTCTCGCAGATGCCGGTCCTCAGCGCGGAGCCGCCCGTCGTCATCGGCGAAGTCGTCGGGGCCGTCGCCGAGAAGGACCTCCTCGAGCAGGTGTTCACCGGCGCGGCGTCGATGACGGACGCGCTCACGCCGTTCGTCGGGGACCCGCTCCCGCTGATCGGCATCGGGGAGTCCGTGTCGGCAGCCCGGCGCGCCCTCGAGACCGTCGACGCGCTGCTCGTCGTCGAGGACGGCAAGCCCGTCACGGTCCTGACCCGCCACGACCTGCTCACGTCCCTGTCCGAGTGACCGACCGCCGGACCGCCCGTCCGTCCGACCGCCCGTCTGCCCGCCCGAACGACCGAGGAAGCACCAGCATGACCGAGTTCAGCACCCGCGCCGTCCACGCCGGCCAGGAGCCCGACGCCGGGACCGGCGCCGTCATCCCGCCGATCCACGTCACGTCCACGTACGCGCAGGACGGCATCGGGAACATGCGCGCCGGCTACGAGTACTCCCGCGGCGGCAACCCGACCCGCGACGGTCTGCAGACCCTGCTCGCCGACCTCGACGGTGGTGTGGCGGCGTACTCGTTCGCGTCCGGCCTCGCCGCGGAGGACGCCCTGCTCCGCGCCTACCTCGAGCCCGGGGCCCGCGTCGTCATGGGCAACGACGTGTACGGCGGGACGCACCGCCTCGTGAACCGGGTGCACGTGCCGTGGGGCGTCCAGCTCGTCGTGGTCGACATGAGCGATCAGGACGCCGTGCGGGCCGCGCTCGAGGGTGCCCCGGCGAAGACCGTGCTCTGGGTCGAGACGCCGACGAACCCGCTCATGAAGATCGCCGACATCGCCGCGCTCGCCGAGCTCGGGCACACCGCCGGGGCACTCGTCGTCGTGGACAACACGTTCGCGTCGCCGTACCTCCAGCAGCCGATCGCGCTCGGCGCGGACGCCGTCGTGTACTCGACCACGAAGTACCTCGGCGGCCACTCGGACGTCGTCGGCGGGGCGGTCGTGCTCGCCGACGAGGCACTGGCGGAGCGGGTGGCGTTCCTGCAGTTCGGCGCCGGGGCGATCTCGTCGCCGTTCGACGCCTTCCTCACCACCCGCGGCATCAAGACGCTCGCAGTCCGGATGGAGCGGCACTCCGCGAACGCGCAGGCCGTCGCCGAGTCGCTCGTCGGCGCCCCCGGCGTCGAGCGGGTGTTCTACCCGGGGCTGGCCGACCACCCTGGGCACGACGTCGCGGCGCGCCAGATGCGGAGCTTCGGCGGCATGCTGTCCCTCTCGCTGTCAGGCGGTGCCGCCGCGGCGAAGCGCTTCGCGGAGTCGACCGAGGTCTTCACGCTCGCGGAGTCGCTCGGCGGCGTCGAGTCGCTCATCGGGTACCCGAGCGAGATGACGCACGCGTCGGTGCGGGGGACCGAGCTCGAGGTGCCGGACGACGTCGTGCGGCTCTCGGTCGGCATCGAGGACGCCGACGACCTGATCGCGGACCTGCAGCAGGCCTTGAAGCGCTGACGCGTCGGCGCGCCGACGCGCGGACAGGCTGGCGCGCTGACGAGACGACCTGGAGGCTCGTGACGGCGCCGCCACGAGCCTCCCGTTCGTTCCCTCCCGGCCCCGCGACCGTCGCCCGCCGCTCCTAGGATGGTGCGGTGAGCACCGCCGCCCCGACGAGGACCAGCATCTTCAGCGGGCGCTACGCGCTCGCCACCGTCGGCATGGTCGCGATCGTCGCCGTGGCCGCGTTCCAGAACCTGGCGATGACCACGGTCATGCCGGAGATCAGCCGCGACCTCGACGGTGAGACCCTCTACGCCCTGGCGTTCGCCGCGCCGCTCGCTGCGGGGGTGCCGGGCATGGTCCTGGCGGGCAACTGGACCGACCGCTCCGGGGGCCGCCTCGTCGCGTGGGTGTCCGCCGCGTTCTTCGCGATCGGCACCGCGCTGGTGATGACCGCGCCGACGATGGAGGTCTTCCTCGCCGGTCGGCTCGTCGAGGGCTTCGGCGCGGGCGCGATCGACGTCGTCCTCTACGTGCTCGTGGCGCGGATCTTCCCGGACGAACTGCACGGGCCGGTGTTCGCCGGGTTCGCCGCGGCGTGGGTGCTCCCGGCGCTCGTCGGACCGGCACTCGCGGGCATCGTGACCGACGTCTGGGGCTGGCACTGGGTGTTCGCGGGCGCGCTCGCCATCGCGGTCGTCGGGTTCAGCGTGCTCGTCCCGACCCTCCGCCGCCTGCACCCGCCGGCCGCCGAGGTCCGGGCGCCGTGGCAGCGCGTCCGCATCGGCTGGTCGGTGGCCGCCGCCGTCGCGATCCTGCTCCTCAACGTCGCTCCGGACCTCGGCGCGTGGGCCCGTGTAGCGGCGGTGGTCATCGGCGTCGTCGGCACCTGGGCGGCCCTGCGCCCGCTCGTCCCGACGGGGACGTTCCGCGCCGCGCCGGGCCTGCCGTCGGTCGTGCTGCTCCGGGGCCTCGTCGCCGGGTCGTTCTTCGGCAGCGAGGCGTACGTCCCGTTCCTCCTGCAGGCGAAGCACGGGCTCTCCGCGTCCACCGCCGGCCTCGCGCTGACCGTCGCCGCGCTGAGCTGGGCCGGCGCGAGCTGGCTGCACGGACGGCTCGGAGAGGCCCGGCTGACCGCGGCACGGACGTTCGCCGTGGGCCTCGGCCTCGTGCTCGTGAGCCTGCTCGCCGCGTTCGCCGTCGCGACGTTCGACCTGCCGTGGTGGGTGCTCGTCGTCGGCTGGTTCGTCGGGGGAGCGGGCATGGGGGCGATCTACCCGCGGACGTCGATGCTCACACTGCGGTTCTCGGGGGAGGGCGACGACGGCTTCGCGTCGAGTGCGCTCACGATCGCGGACGCCTCCGGCAGCGTGGTGGGCCTCGCGCTCACCGGGCTGCTCTTCGTCGGGACCGGCGGAGCGGACACGGACGTGTCGTTCCCGCTCGTCTTCGGTGGCATGGTCGTCGTGTCACTGCTCGCGTGGACGGCGGTCCGCCGCCTCGGGCCGGTCCCGCCCCCGTCGCCACCCACGGTCGACGGGTAGCGTGGCCGACGTGTCCGCCCGCATCGTCGCCGCAGCCGTCGCCCTCGCGACGGTCCTCACCCTGACCGGGTGCCAGGGCGCGACGTCCGCGGCGCCGACACCGGTGCAGAGCAGCGACCTGACGAGCTCTGACGGCGGCTTCGACCAGAACGCGGTCGTCGGCGTCGTCCTGCTCCACAGCGCCTCCACGCCGGGGAAGACCTCGGGTGGTGTGCCGCTCGCGACGCGGTTCCGCGACGACCTGACCGCGGCCGGCTTCCGACCGGACGTCCGGGTCGCCGGCGCGGACGACGCCGCGAGCGACCAGCGGCGGGCACTGCGGGCGCTGGTGCAGCGCGGCGCGAAGGCGGTCCTCGTCCAGGCGGCGGACCCCGCGTCGCTCTCGGGCGCGTTGCAGGTCGCCCACGACGCCGGTGTCGTGGTCGTCGCCGTCGGGGACCCACTGCCGGCGTCGGGGACGGGCGGCGACGGCGTCTCCGCGGATTACCGTGTGCAGGGGAGCGACTCGGACGCTGCCACGGTCGCGAAGGCCACGGCGGTCGTCGAGTCGCTGCAGCGCGGCGAGAAACCGGATCTCGGCTGAACCGTCCGCGCAAGTGGGACGACCGGTCTCCGAGCCAGTCCCCAGCAGCCTCGCCCGTCGCCGCGGAACGACGCGGTCGACCGCTGAGCGGAAGGACAGCCGCCACCCCCGGACGGGTGACGTCCGTCGTCGGTGGAACCACCGACTGTCCGATGGTTCCACAAGCTCACTACAGTCGGCTCACCCCAGCTCCACGGTGAGAGGACCCGAAGTGCAACGACGCCCACCGACCCCCGGTCGGACCGAACCCCGCAGGACCCGCACCGCCCTCGTCGCCCTCGCGACGGCGGCGTGCACGATCGGCGCCGTCGCCGTGACGGCCGGCCCCGCCGACGCGGCCACGCGCCACGTCCTGCCCGACTCCACCCCGACCTGGGCGACGAGCGCGAACGACACCGGCACGGTCGCCGCGAGCACCGATGTCGAGGGCGAGGTCTACCTGCCGCTGCGCGACCAGCAGGGCGCCGAAGCCCTCGCCACCGCCGTGTCGACGCCCGGCACCTCGCGCTACCGGAAGCCGCTCAGCCCGTCCGCATGGATCGCGAAGTACGCGCCGACGAAGGCGTCGGCCGACGAGGTCACCGGGTACCTCCGGGCGCAGGGCCTCACCATCACGGCGGTGCCGGCGAGCCACGAGTTCGTCGTCTTCCGCGGACCGGCCTCCGTCGTCGGCTCGGTGCTCGGCACGAGCCTGCACACCTACCACCACGCCGGCAAGACGCTCGTCGCCCCGGCCTCGGCCCCGTCCCTGCCGTCCTCGATCGCGGGCCTCGTCAGCGGGGTCAGCGTCGACCAGGGCCGGCTGCTCACGCACCCGGAGCTCGTCCAGCAGGGCGAGACGCCGGCCACCTCGGCGCCCGCCCACAGCCTCCGTCAGCAGGCCACCGGCCCGACCGGCATCCAGGCGAAGTGCTCGCAGTACGACGGGCAGAACACCGCGACCGTGCCGGCAGCCTACGGGCAGACGCAGGTCCGCACCTTCGCCTGCGGCTACGTCCCGAAGCAGATCCGTTCGGCCTACGGCGTCGACGGCCTCGCCGCGAAGGGCGTCCAGGGCCAGGGCCAGACTGTCGCGATCATCGACGCGTACGCCTCGCCGACGATCGTGCAGGACACCAACAGCTACTCGAAGCAGAACGGCGAGCCCGTCCTGACGAGCGCCACCTTCGCGCAGAGGATCCCGTCGCCGTCGCAGTTCACCGACCAGGTGCTGTGCCAGCAGCCGAGCGGGTGGCAGGGCGAGGAGACGCTCGACGTCCAGTCCGTGCACGCCGTCGCCCCGGCCGCGAAGATCCTCTACGTCGGCGGCACGAACTGCGGCGGCGGGCTCGACGTCGCGATGTCGAAGGTCCTCGACCAGGGCCTCGCGCACCTCGTCAGCAACAGCTACGGCGACGTCGGCGAGAACGTGCCGCTGTCGAGCATCCGTGGCCAGGAGAACCTCCACATCCAGGCAGCGGGCGAGGGCATCGGCCTGTACTTCTCGAGCGGGGACAACGGCGACGAGTCCGCCGCCCTCGGCAGCGCGCAGCCGGACTTCCCGGCCTCCAGCCCGTGGGTGACCGCGGTCGGTGGGACGAGCCTCGGCATCGGCGCGAACGGCCGCAAGACCTTCGAGACCGGGTGGGGCGACGTCCTCGACCAGATCGTGTCGAGCGACCGGGGTGACGTGTACGCCGCTCCGCTGCCGGGCAACCTCGTCGGTGGTGGCGCGGGCGGTGGTCGGAGCACGCTCTTCGACCAGCCCGCGTACCAGAAGGGTGTCGTGCCGTCGTCGCTGGCCAACGGCAAGCGCGTCTCGCCGGACCTGGCAGCGCTCGCCGACCCGTACACCGGCTTCGCGATCGGCATCCGCCCGATCACGGACGACAGCACGCTCGCGACCGGTGACTTCGTCAACGAGACGTACGGCGGCACCTCGCTCGCGTCTCCGCTGACGGCAGCCCTGATGGCGATCGTCCAGCAGTCGACGCACGTGCGGCTCGGCTTCGCGAACCCGTCGCTCTACGCCACGTACCGTGCCACGCCGAAGGCGTTCCACGACGTGCAGCCGCCGAGGTCGCCGATCGCGCTCGCGTACACGAGCGCGACGAGCGGCAAGGACTACCTCGTGACGCTCGACCACGACACGTCGCTCACCACCGCGAAGGGGTACGACGACGTGACGGGGCTCGGATCGGTGTCCTTCAGCGGAATCACACGGGCGGCGCAGCGGTAGCGCGTCGCTGACGCGACCCAGGACGGACGGGAGGCCCGGTGCCAGCTGGCACCGGGCCTCCCGTCTGCTGCGCGCGCGGCGCGGGGCGACGTGTCAGCGCCACCAGGCCGGGAACGACAGCGTGATCGTCCGGACGAGCGCCTTCCGTGACCGCCGAGGGCCGGCGAGCCACGCTTCGATCGCGCCGACGAAGCCCTGGGCGACGAACCCGGCCGCGACGTCGTCGAGGAGATCGGGCCGACCCTCGACCGGGAGCTCCCGGATGTGCTGCGCGCTCGAGACCGTGAAGTGGTCGACGAGGAGGCG
The DNA here is from genome assembly GCF_047238015.1 of Curtobacterium phoenicis. Taxonomy (NCBI): domain Bacteria; kingdom Bacillati; phylum Actinomycetota; class Actinomycetes; order Micrococcales; family Microbacteriaceae; genus Curtobacterium; species Curtobacterium phoenicis. The sequence goes on along the minus strand of NZ_JBDFLZ010000002.1, from coordinate 2,854,970 downwards.
GTGGAGGGAGCCGTCCTCCGGGTCCGGCAGGGCCTTGCCGTAGATGTCCTTGTACGCGACGACGTGCTCCACGACGGCGTCGATGCCGCGGCGGGTGATGGCCTCGAGCTCGTCCGGATCGGCGCCGCGCTCGAACGCGGCGCGACGGGCGGCGGCGTCGTCGTCGCGGATGCGGTCGAGCTCGGGCGTGAGCACGTCGGCGAGCAGCGAGCCGGGGGAGACCGCGTGCGAGTAGAACGTCGCGCGGTTGATGCCTGCGGCGCGCGTGACGTCGGCGACGGTGATGCTCGACACGGGACGATCGGCGGCGAGGCGCAGGATCGCTTCGCGCAGGGCCGCGGTCGTGTGCAGGATCCGGGCGTCCACCATGACACCCACCCCCTTCTGTCCAGATCGCCCGGTCCGCCGGGCAGTCCGAACGTACCGCATGTCAGGGGACGCACAGGTGCGGTTAGGATGGTTCCGCGGACGAATCGATTCGAGTCGGGTCCGTGCTCCCGCCGCCACCCCTCCTCACCGTCGAAGGACCCTGCTCGTGACCGCGCCCGCCACCACCGGTTCGCTCCGCGTCGTCCTGCACCCGGGGGACTCGCTCTCCCGTGGGCAGCGCCTCGTCTACGTCTTCGTCCTGGGCGCCCTCACCGCGCTCGGGCCGTTCACCATCGACCTGTACCTGCCGGCGTTCCCCGCGCTGAAGGAGCAGTTCAGCGTCACCGACGGCGCCGTGCAGTTGACGCTCACCGCGACGACGCTCGGCTTCGCGATGGGGCAGTTGCTCGTCGGGCCGTGGAGCGACAAGGTCGGTCGTCGGCTCCCGCTCATCGTCGCCACGAGCGTGCACGTCCTCGCCTCCGTCGGGGCGGCGACCGCACCCGACATCGAGCTCCTCGGGCTGTTCCGCGTGCTGCAGGGCATGGGGGCCGCAGCCGGCGGTGTGGTCGCCATGGCGACCGTGCGTGACCTGTTCGGCGGCAAGCCCCTCGTGCGCATGCTGTCCCGCCTGGCGATGGTGAACGGTCTCGCGCCGATCCTCGCTCCGCTCATCGGTTCGCAGATGCTCCGCTTCACGAGCTGGCGCGGCATCTTCGTCTTCCTCGCGTGCTACGGCCTCGCCGTGGTGATCGCCTCGCTCCTGCTCATCGTCGAGACCCTGCCGCCGGCTCGTCGGCACGAGGCCGGGCACTCGAGCGTCGGCCAGCGCTACCGTGCGCTCTTCACCGACCGGATCTTCGTCGGCGTGGCCCTCATCGGCGCGATGGTCTTCAGCGGCCTGTTCTCCTACCTCAGCGCGTCGCCGTTCCTCTTCCAGCAGGTGTACGACCTCAACGCGCAGCAGTACGGCCTGCTCTTCGCGGTGAACTCGATCGGCGTCGTGCTCGGCGTGCAGATCTCGTCCCGCATCGCGCAGCGCGTCGGCCCGCAGTGGATCCTGGCGTGCTCGACCGCGACGCTGTTCCTCGCCGCCGTGGCGATCATCGTGCTCGACCTGCTCGGCGCCGGGCTCGTCGGGGTGCTCGTGCCGCTGTGGTTCTTCATCGCCGCCTGCGGGTTCTCGTTCCCGCTCGTGCAGGTGATCGGCCTCGCAGCCCACGGCAAGGAGGCGGGCACCGCAGCGTCACTCCTCGGTGCCCTGAACTTCGGCGTGGCCGGGCTCATCTCGCCCATCGTCGGGTGGCTCGGCATCACCACCGCGGCGCCGATGGCGGCCGTGATGGCGTGCACGTCCGCCGTCGCGATCACGCTGCTCTGGGTGGTCGTCCGGCCCCGGACGGTGCCGGCGCTCTCGCACTGACGCGGCGCTGCGCGCGCCGCCCCGGTCGCGGCTGCGCTGGCCGTCGCTGTCGAACGACGTGACCGTCGTCGGACGACGTCGACCGTGTCGTCCGACAGCGGCGCGCGAGGGCACCGGACCGACTCGTGCTCGCGTTCGTATGCTGAGCGCATGAGCGACGCGGTGGAGCAGGCACGGGCGGCGGCAGCGGCTGCGAAGGCCGCGGCGGACGAGGCGCGGCGGCTCGCCGACGAGGCGGCGGCACGGGCCGAGGAGCTCGCGGCAGCGTTGGCGGCGTCGGGGACCGGCCCCGTGCCTCCCGGCAGTGCACCGGCGTCCACGGACGCGACCGGGCCGCTCGGACCGGACGCGGTGTCGGCGGTCCGTGACGGCTACCGGGTGGCCGGCAGCTCCCTCGAACTCGGCGCCCTCGTGAACGGCCAGGCGCTGCCCGACGTGCAGGTCCGGATCCCGCTCGGCATGCTCAACCGGCACGGCCTCGTGGCGGGCGCGACGGGCACGGGCAAGACCCGCACGCTGCAGCTGCTCGCCGAGCAGATCGCCGCGAACGGCGTCCCCGTGTTCGCCGCAGACGTCAAGGGCGACCTGTCCGGCCTCGCAGTGCCGGGCACGAGCAGCGAGAAGCTCCTCGCCCGCACCGTCGGCATCGGGCAGGACTGGCAGGCGGTCGCGAGCGAGGCCGAGTTCTACAGCCTCGGCGGGCAGGGCACCGGCGTCCCGATCCGCGCGACGGTGTCCGGCTTCGGACCGTTGCTGCTGTCGAAGGTGCTCGGGCTCAACGAGACGCAGGAGTCCTCGCTCGGACTCGTCTTCCACTACGCCGAACAGGCCGGGCTGCCGCTCGTCGACCTCTCGGACCTCCGGAGCGTGCTGACGTTCCTCGTCAGCGACGCCGGCAAGGAGGAGCTGGCCGAGCTCGGCGGGCTGTCGAAGCAGACCGCCGGCGTGATCCTCCGCGAGCTCATCACCTTCGCCGACCAGGGTGCCGACCAGTTCTTCGGCGAGCCCGAGATCGACACGCAGGTGTTCCTCCGGGCCGCCGCGGACGGCCGAGGCGTGGTCAGCCTGCTCGAGGTGCCGGGTGTGCAGGACCAGCCGCAGGTGTTCTCGACGTTCCTCATGTGGCTCCTCGCGGACCTCTTCAACGAGCTGCCCGAGGTCGGCGACCAGGACAAGCCGAAGCTCGTGTTCTTCTTCGACGAGGCGCACCTGCTGTTCGACGGGGCCTCGAAGGACTTCACCGACCAGATCGTGCGCACCGTCCGGCTCATCCGCTCGAAGGGCGTCGGCATCTTCTTCGTGACGCAGACCCCGAAGGACGTGCCGAACGACGTGCTCGCGCAGCTCGGGTCGCGGATCCAGCACCAACTGCGCGCGCACACCCCGGACGACGCGAAGGCCCTCCGGGCGACGGTGTCGACGTACCCGTCGAGCGACTACGACCTCGGCGAGGTCCTCACGTCGCTCGCCACCGGCGAGGCGATCGTCACCGTCATGAACGAGAAGGGGGCGCCGACCCCGGTGGCCTGGACCCGGCTCCGTGCCCCGCAGGGATCGATGGACCCGATGCCGGCAGCCGACCTGGAGGCGCGGGTGCAGTCGTCGCCGCTCCTCGCCACCTACGGCACCCGCGTCGACCCTGATTCGGCACACGAGATGCTCGCCCGCCGCATGGAGGCGGCCGCCGCGGACGCGGCCGCCGCCGACGCGGCGAAGGCCGCCGCGGCAGCCGCCGCCGAGGCCGAGAAGGAGGCCGCGCGGGCGCAGGCCACAGCGGCGAAGGAGGCGGCCGCGAAGGCGAAGCAGGAGGAGCGTGACCGTGCGGCGGCGCAGAAGGAGTACGAGAAGGCGCAGCGGGAGTTCGAGCGGGCCGAGCGTGCTGCCGCGTCGCGGCGGTCGGGTCGGTCGAGCACCCGGACGACGACGTCCCGGAAGGCGGGTGACCCCCTGTCGGAGCTGCTCGGGTCCGGGCTCGGTCGGACCATCGCCAAGGAGGTCGTGCAGGGCATCTTCTCGACGCTGCGCCGGCGCCGCTGAGCGTCGGGCGGGCGGGCGGCTCGTTGAGCGGGCTGCCGGGCGGGCGGCTCGTTGAGCGGGCTGCCGTCGGGTCAGGCGGTGAGGAGGCCGGCGGTCTCGACGACGAGGAGGCCGCCGACGACGAGCGCCGCGAGCAGCCCCACGACGATGAACGCCCGGGAGCGCTCGTACCACGCGCGGCTCGAGGGCCAGCGCCGAGCGAACTCACGCGAGGACAGGGGCTTCGGCTCCTCCGTCACGGTCACGCCGAGTTCGTCGACGACGCGGTCGAGCCCGGCGTCGCCCCAGACGTCGCCCCGCAGCCGGAAGAGGTGCGAGCCGTCCGCGGCGAACGCCACGAGCTCGCGGACCGACCGATCGACGGATGCGCCGTACGTCTCGACGAGCAGGATCCGGTCGACCGCGTCACGGGGGATCCGGCGGCTCGCGGAGAGCACACCGCGGACGTCGACCGTGGTGGCGTCGACGCCGACGTAGGCCGTGCCGAGCCGGACGACCGCCGCACCCACGACGACGGCGAGGAGCACGACGATCGCGGCCATGAGCGCCCACAGTCGGAACGGGAAGGACACCCAGACGAGGGCGACGGCGAGGGGGACGGCGGAGAAGGCGATGCTCAGGGCGGTCGACCGGACGAGCGCGCTCCGGGGACGGACGACGAGGTCGTAGGTCCGGACACGCGGTCGTACCGCCGCCTGCGCAGTCATGTCCCCCACGTCGGATCCTCCTGAGATGCGGGCACAGCGGCTCACGCTGCCGAGCGACGCCCCTGCCGCTCGTGTCCCGTGGCGTCCCGTCCCGGGGACACCGTCCGGCCAGCATAGGCGACCGACGGGTATCGGGGACAGCCCGTTCCACCCCGCGGCGGCGTGTCCTGGCCACCGCACGCGGATCGGGGTGCGGAGCGGTCCACAAGGTGGGGGACCGGGCGGCGCACTCGGGCCGGGACGACGAAAGCGCGAGGCCTGATCGGTCTCGCGCTTTCGAAGGTGATGGCGGAGGATAGGGGATTCGAACCCCTGAGGGCTTGCACCCAACACGCTTTCCAAGCGTGCGCCATAGGCCACTAGGCGAATCCTCCAGGCGCCACCTCGCGGTGACGACACCCCATGGTACAGGTCCGCGGGGGTGTGGATGACCATGCGCATCCACAGATGGGAATCCGCCCGGATGTCGGGACATGACCGACGGCTACCCTGGATCCGTGTCGACCCGCATCTACATCACGTCCGCAGAGGGGCACACGGGCAAGAGCACCGTCGCCCTCGGAGTCCTCAAGACGCTCGCCCGCACGGTCGGCCGGGTGGGCGTGTTCCGGCCCGTGGCGCGGTCCGTGCACGAGCCCGACTACGTGCTCGAACTCCTGCTCCAGCACACTGCGGTCGGCATCTCCTACGACGACGCGGTCGGGGTCACCTACGACGACGTGCACGCCGACCCGGACGCCGCGGTCGCGACGATCCTCCGGCGGTTCGCCCAGGTCGAGCAGCAGTGCGACGCGGTCGTGGTCCTCGGGTCGGACTACACGGACGTGGGCAGCCCCACCGAGCTGTCGTTCAACGCCAAGGTCGCGACGAACCTCGGTGCTCCCGTGCTGCTCGTGCTCGGCGGACGCGACTCCGCCGACCGAGGCGCCCGCACGCCCGAGGCCATGGCCCAGGTGGCGGACGTCACGACGAGCGAACTCCGGGCGGCACACGCGCAGCTCCTCGGCGTCGTCGTCAACCGAGCGGACCCCGACCGCCTCGCCGACATCGTGACGAGCGTCGGCGCCGCCGTGCACGACGACCACGCCGGGGTCCCGGTCTGGGCGATCCCGGAGGACCCGGTGCTCGTGGCGCCGACGGTCCGTGCCCTGCTCGAGGCGACCGACGCCACGCTGGTCCGCGGCGACGAGGCGCTGCTCGACCGTGAAGCCCTCGGCACCGTCGTCGCCGGGATGAGCATGGAGAACGTCCTGCCACGGCTCATCGAGGGTGGCATCGTCGTCGTCCCGGGGGACCGCAGCGACGTCCTCATCGCCATGCTGCTCGCGAACCAGTCCGAGACGTTCCCGAGCCTCGCCGGGGTCATCCTGAACGGTGGGTTCGAGACGGCGCCGCAGATCTCGCGGCTGCTCGAGGGCCTGTCGAGCTCCCTGCCGATCGCGCAGAACACGCTCGGCACGTACGACACGGCGCTCCGCATCACCCAGACCCGGGGCCGGCTCGCCGCCGACTCACCGCGCAAGGCCGACCTCGCACTGGCGCTGTTCGAGCAGCACGTCGACGCCGACGAGCTCCGCGACCGCCTGCAGGTCACGCCGTCCGGGGTCGTCACGCCGCTCATGTTCGAGCACGGCCTCCTCGACCGCGCGCGCGGGTACGGCAAGCACATCGTCCTGCCCGAGGGCGACGACGACCGCATCCTGCGGGCAGCGTCGACGCTCCTCGCGCGCCAGGTCTGCCGGATCACGATCCTCGGCGAACCGGCGGCCATCCGGGCCCGCGCGACCGAGCTCGGCCTCGACCTCGAGCAGGCGCAGCTCCTCAGCCCGTTCGACCCCGAGCTCCGGGAGCGCTTCGCCGAGGAGTACGCCCGACTCCGGGCGCACAAGGGCATGTCCGTCGAGCTCGCCCGCGACACCGTCACCGACGTCTCGTACTTCGGCACGCTCATGGTGCAACTCGGCCTCGCCGACGGCATGGTCTCCGGGGCGAAGCACACCACGGCGCACACGATCCGGCCGTCCTTCGAGATCATCAAGACCCGCCCGGAGACCTCGATCGTGTCGAGCGTGTTCCTCATGGCCCTCGCCGACCGGGTGCTCGTCTACGGGGACTGCGCGGTGATCCCGGACCCGACGAGCGAGCAGCTCGCCGACATCGCGATCTCCTCGGCCGAGACCGCGACGCAGTTCGGCATCGACCCCCGGGTCGCGATGCTCAGCTACTCGACGGGCGACAGCGGCTCCGGAGCCGACGTGGACAAGGTGCGGGCGGGTACGGCGTTCGTCCGCGAGCGCCGCCCGGACCTCCTCGTCGAGGGCCCGATCCAGTACGACGCGGCCGCCGACCCGACGGTCGCGAGCACGAAGATGCCCCACTCCCCGGTGGCGGGCAAGGCGACGGTGTTCATCTTCCCCGACCTCAACACCGGCAACAACACGTACAAGGCCGTGCAACGGTCGGCCGGCGCGGTCGCGATCGGCCCGGTGCTCCAGGGCCTCCGCAAGCCGATCAACGACCTCTCCCGCGGTGCGCTCGTCAGCGACATCGTCAACACCGTCGCTATCACGGCCATCCAGGCCGGCACCGCGACGGAACCCGCTTGATCCGGCGCCGCACCCGGCCAGCCACCCAGCGGCGTGAGCCGACCCACCATCCGCGCACCGCGCCTCCAGTCCGAACGGAAAGGCACCCACCCGTGACCGCAGCCCTCGTCGTGAACTCCGGATCGAGTTCGTTCAAGTACCAGCTCATCGAGCTCGACGACGAGCGGACCCTCGCGTCCGGCCTCGTCGAGCGCATCGGCGAGTCCGCCGGGGCCTGGAAGCACACGAACGCGATCACGGGGGAGTCCTCCTCGAACGACGCCGCGAGCGTGCCGGACCACGCCGCTGGGTTCCAGGCGATGCTCGACGCCTTCGGGAAGGTCGGACCGTCGTTCGACGAACACCCGCCCGCAGTCGTCGGCCACCGCGTCGTGCACGGCGGCACCACCTTCGACGCCGCCACCGTTGTGACGGCCGACGTCGAGCAGCAGATCGAGGACCTGTCGTCCCTCGCACCGCTGCACAACCCGGCGAACCTCGAGGGCATCCGCGCGGCGAAGCAGGTGTTCGCGGACGTGCCGCACGTCGCCGTGTTCGACACCGCGTTCCACCAGACGATGCCGCCGCACGCCTACACGTACGCGATCCCGTCGGACCTCGCGGAGCGGTACGGGATCCGTCGGTACGGCATGCACGGTACGAGCCACAAGTACGTGTCCGAGCAGGCGGCCGTGTTCCTCGACCGCCCGCTGTCCGAGCTGAAGACGATCGTGCTGCACCTCGGCAACGGGGCCAGCGCGGCGGCGATCGACGGCGGTCGGTCGATCGAGACCTCGATGGGCCTCACCCCGCTCGAGGGCCTCGTGATGGGCACCCGCTCCGGCGACCTCGACCCCGCGGTCCTCGTGCACCTCCACCGTGAGGCCGGGCTCGACTTCGACGAGCTCGACGACATCCTCAACAAGCGTTCCGGTCTGCTCGGGCTCACGGGCAACGGGGACATGCGCGACGTGCAGGACGCGGCGTCCAAGGGCGACGAGGTCGCCGAGGCGGCGCTCGCCGTGTACCGGCACCGCATCCGCCGGTACGTGGGCGCGTACACGGCGCAGCTCGGCGGGCTCGACGCGGTCGTCTTCACCGCGGGGGTTGGGGAGAACAACGCCCTGCTGCGTCGGCGCGTGCTCGCCGGGCTGGAGCACCTCGGCATCGAGATCGACCCGGACCGCAACGAGCTGGCCTCCCGGGAGGCCCGCCGCATCTCCACGGACGCCTCACGTGTCGCGGTGCTCGTCATCCCGACGAACGAGGAGCTCGAGATCGCCCGGCAGTCGGCTGCGGTCGCACTGTAGCGGCGCGGCGGCGCGACCGCGCCGCCGCGCACGTCAGCTGAGCGCGGCGAGCGCTGCCGGGATCGGGGTGTTGCCGCTCGTCACCTCGAACTGCACCCCCACCGCGAGGTCGTCGACGAGCGCGTGCAGGGCCAGTGCGGCGACGTCAGCCCGGGGGATCGAGCCGCGGGGGACCGTCCGACCGACGTCCACCGTGCCCTGCGGCGGGGTGTCGAGCAGCGCACCGGGGCGGATGATCGTCCACCGGAGGTTCCGGGCACGGATGTTCGCATCGGCCTCGGACTTCGCCCGCAGGTAGACCTGGAACACGTCGGCGTCGCTCTGCGCCGGGACGACGGCCCGCTCCGGGTCGTAGCTGTCCGCCGCCATCGCGGAGATCATCACGTAACGCTGGATGCCGAGGCGTTCCGCGGCGTCGGCGAGCAGGAGCGCTGCGTCCCGGTCGACGCTGAGCTTCCGTTCGGCTCCGCTGTTCGGGCCGGCACCCGCAGCGAACACCACCGCGTCGACCCCTCGGAGCCGCAGCGCGAGCTCGTCGTCGTCGAGCTGCTCGAGGTCGGCCACGAGCGCGGTGGCGCCCTGCTGCTCGACGTCCGGGACGTGGGCGGGGTTCCGGACGATCGAGACGGCGTCGTGTCCGGCATCGGTGAGCTGACGGGCGAGGAGGAGGGCGATCTGCCCGTGGCCTCCGGCGATGGCGATCTTCATGTGTCCGATACTGCCCGTCGCGTCCGGTAGACTTCCGGAGGCTCCCCACGTGACGCCATCCAGGCCAACTCCCCCAGGGCGGAAACGCAGCAAGGGTAACCGGGCTCTGGCGGGTGCGTGGGGAGTCTTTTCGTGCGCCGACGGGGTAACCGGGGCTGCGCTTCCTCAGTGCGCGGTGCGTGGGGAGTCTTTTCGTGCGCCGACGGGGTGACCGGGGCTGCGCTTCCTCAGTGCGCGGTGCGTGGGGAGTCTTTTCGTGCGCCGACGGGGTGACCGGGGCTGCGCTTCCTCAGTGCGCGGTGCGTGGGGAGTCTTTTCGTGCGCCGACGGGGTGACCGGGGCTGCGCTTCCTCAGTGCGCGGTGCGTGGGGAGTCTTTTCGTGCGCCGACGGGGTGACCGGGGCTGCGCTTCCTCAGTGCGCGGTGCGTGGGGAGTCTTCCCGTGCGCCGACCGTTTCGAGCGCCGATCGTTTCGCGCGCCCGGCGCGGTCCGGTGACGGTTTCGTCACGGCCCGCGGACAGATTCCTGATCGTGTGTGAAGATCGGTCCCAGGAACCCCCAACCAGGGTTCCGACCCTCCACCGCCTCACCAGCGGGGGAGTTCCGAGGATCAGGTGGCGGGTGCGCCCGCCAGGAACGGGACACGCATGCGCGAGCACGTGTCGTCGCGGCGTACCGTCGTGGCGGGCATCGGGGAACGACGGATCGAGGATGCCGGGAGGCGTGCTCGACGACGATCACCGCGCGACCGGCGCCAACTGCTGCGCGGTGCTGTCGTCGCCACGGTGACGGCGCTGGTCGCCGCCGCCGTGGCGATCCACCCGGCGACGGCAGCGCAGTCCGACGTCGCCGAGGCCGAGGGGGTCCTGCTCGGGGGTTCGGGCATCGTCGACGTCGACTCGATCGCACGGCTCGGCGGGGCGTACTCCGCCCGGGCCGCGACGAGCGGGGGCGGCACCACGAGCCAGCCGCTCGACCTCACCGCCGTGAACGCGCTCGGGGTTCGACTCGGGAACAACCTCGACCTGCTCGGGTCGAACGGCATCCTGACGCTCGGCGTGGACGGGCAGTACGCCCGCAGTTCGGCGACCGGAGCGACCGCCTCGGCCGGGCTCCTGACCGACGACGGTGCGATCGGGGTGGGATCGGGGACCGGCACGAACGCGGCGACGCTCGACCTGCGTCCGCTGCTGTCCCGCGTGGGTGCGGACACGTCGGTCCTCTCGACCGGACGGCTGCAGGTCGGCGCGCTCGCCTCGACGATCACCGCGACGCGCGGGGCGACCGTGACGACGTCGAGCGACTACCGGATCGCCAGCGCACGGCTCGACCTCACAAGCCCCGCGGTCGCCGGGCTGAGCACGTCGCTCCGGAGCGACCTCCGGTCGTTCTCGACCACGGTGAACACGACCGTCGGCGCCAACGGGGCGCTCTCCGGCGTCACGACCGGTCTCACGGCCGAACTCCAACGCCTCCTCCGGACCACCGCGCTCGGCGCGCTCGTGAACGTCGACGGCACCACGGTCAAGGCGTCGGTGAACCTCAACCTCGACGACACCCTCACGCAGGTGCTCGCCCAGCCCCTGACCGACGGCGCGGTGACGATCACCCCGTCGACCGGCGCGATCACCGTCGACCTCGACAAGCTCACGGCGCTCAACGGCCAGCCGGCGAACACACCGGTGCTGACGGACGCGGCGGTGGCGTCGATCAACCAGAGCATCGCCACGATCCTCGGGACCCAGCTGCCGACGGCGCTGCGGACGGCCGTGGTGAACACGATCAACTCGACCGCCGTGCGCATCGACGTCGCGGCGAACGTCCGCACCGCGGTCGGGGCCCTCGACCCGATCACCATCCGGGTGGACTCGACCCTCGGGCAGCTCGCCGGCACCGCCCCCGGCACGCCGACGACGACCATGACGGGCGGCCCGCTCGCGCTGTCGCTCCTGGGCACGCTCCTCACCCCGGCGATCACCTCGCTCGTGATCCCGGCAGCGCAGACGCTCGTCCGACCGCTCGTGACCGGCACCGCACTCGACGACCTCGGGACCGCGCTGCGGGCCACGACGACCGCGGTCGCGCGGACGCTCGCACCGGTCGTGCTGCTCCTCCGCCAGGTCGTCGACCTCACGGTGAACGCGCAGGACACGAGCACCGGCTTCCGCGACGGCCGCGGCTACGACACCGGCGCTCGGAGCGTGCACGCCCTCCGGCTGTCGGTCCTGCCCGGCGCGAACGTGGCGACCGTCGACCTCGCGACCTCGACCGTCCGGGCCGCGGCCTTCGCGACGCCGACGATCACCGCGCCGACCGCGGGGCAGCAGTTCAGCGTGCCCACCGCGGCCGCGACGCGCAGCATCACGGTGAGCGGTGCGGGCGAACCCGGCGCGACGATCCGCGTCGACCTCGGCGGCGGCCGCACCGGTACCGCGACCGTCGCGGCGAACGGCACGTGGACGACGACGGTCGCGAACGTGCCGACCGGCGAGTACACGGCCACCGCGACGCAGACCGTCGGAGGCACGGCCGCGGGCACCGCCTCGCAGCGCTTCACCGTCGTCGCACAGCAGCCGCTCGTGGTCACGACGCCCACCGCCGGCCAGGCGTTCACCATCGCGGGGGCCTCGACCACGGTGACGGTCACCGGTACGGCGACGCCCGGTGCGCGCATCGACGTCGACCTCGGTGGCGGGCGCACGGGGTCGGCGACCGTCGCGGCCGATGGGTCCTGGAGCGTCCCGGTCGCGGACCTGCCGACCGGCAGCTGGACCGCCAGCGTGACCCAGACCGTCGGGGACTCGACGTCCGCACCCGTCACCCGGTCCTTCCGCGTCGTGCAGGCAGCTGACCTGACGATCGCGTCGCCGAGCGCTGGGCAGGACCTCCCGCTCGCCGGCACCACCCGCGAGGTCGTCCTGTCCGGGACGGCGCAGCCTGGGGCCACGGTCGACGTCGACCTCGGCGGCGGCCGCACGGCGACGACGACGGCTGCGGCGGACGGATCGTGGTCGGCGACCGTGCCGGACGTGCCGGCCGGCTCGTACGACGCAGCCGTGACCCAGACCGTCGGCGGGTCGACGAGCGAGCCGGTGCGTCGCGCGTTCACCGTCACGGCCGCCGAGCGGTTGACGATCACCGCACCCGCGGACGGCAGCACGATCCGTGTGGCCGACCCGACCTCGACCACACCCGTGACGGTCCGCGGCACCGCTGCTCCGGGAGCCCGGGTGTCGGTCTCGATCGGCGGAGCGTTCGCGGCGACGACGACCGCGGGCGACGACGGCCGGTGGAGCGCCACCTTCGCCGGCGTCCCCGTGGGGGAGCGCACCGCCACCGCGACGCAGACGGTCGCCGGCACGACGTCGGACCCCGTGTCGAGCGACTTCGCCGTCGCGACGGGTGCACCCCTCGTGCTGACCGCGCCCGCGGACGGTGCCGTGCTGACGGTGCTCACCGCCGACGACACGACCGACCTCCGCGTCACCGGCACGGCGCAGCCCGGCGCCACCGTGGACGTCTCCCTCGGCTCGGGGCTCACGGCCAGCACGACCGCCGACGACGAGGGCGACTGGACGCTCAGCGTGGCCGGGGTGCCGGTCGGGATCCGCACGCTCAATGCCACGCAGACGGTCGGCGACACCACCTCGCCGGTGGTCACGAGGACCCTCACCGTCCGGGCCGCCGCGGCACTGACCGTCACGACGCCGACGCAGGACAGCAGCACGACCGTCGCCACCGCCGACTCAACGATCGACGTCAGGGTCTCCGGTACGGCCGAGCCCGACGCCGACGTGGACGTCCGGCTCGACGGCGGCGCGGTGGTGACGACGACCACGGGCAACGACGGCACCTGGTCGGTGACCCTGCCCGACGTCGACGTCGACGACCACACCGTGCGGGTCACGCAGACCGTCGGCGGCGCCACGTCCGAGCCCGTCGACCGGGACTTCTCGATCGTCGCCGGCGCCCCGGTCGCCATCGACACACCGGTCGCCGACGCCGAGATCGCGGCCGGCCCCGGTGGCTCGGCTCCGGTCGTCGCCACCGGCACCGCCGAACCCGGTGCCACCGTCACGGTCCGCTTCGACGACGGTGACCCGATCGAGGTCACGGCGGGCCCGGACGGACGCTGGACCGCACCGGCGACCGGCAGCGTCCGGCTCGACACCGACGACCACATCGTCACCGCGGTCGCGACCGTCAACGGCACGCAGGGCGACACCGTCTCCCGTGCCTTCTCGGTCGTGCCCGGGACGGCCATCACGATCGAGACCCCGCCCGTCGGCACGCGCATCGTCGTCGTCGACGAGGACGCCCGCGCGACGGTCCCGATCACCGGCACGGCCGAACCCGGCGCCGCGGTGTCGGTCTCCGTGGACGGCGGAACTGCCCTCACGACGACGGCCGACCCGACCAGCGGCGCGTGGACCGTCACCGCGACCGGCATCGCGCCGACCGGCACGCACACCGTCAACGCGACGCAGACCGTCGGCAGCGTGAGCACGAGCGCGATCCCGACCACGTTCCAGGTCGTCACGGCCGCGCCCGTCCGGATCACCGCACCGACGACCGACCCGATCCGCGTCGCGGGCGAGGACGTCACGCGCGACGTGCGCGTCACGGGCACGGCGCAGCCCGGCGCGACGGTCACCCTGTCGGTGCCCGAGCAGGACGACCGCACCACGACCGCCGCTGGCGACGGGTCCTGGTCGGTGACCCTGCCGGACCTCGGCGTCGGTGCGTACACCGTGTCGGTCACCCAGGAGGTCGCGGGCGCGACGTCCACGCCGGCGGAGCGGACGGTGACGCTCGAGGCCGCCGACCCCGTGGAGATCACGTCGCCGGGCGCCGGGATCCTGTACGTGCCGGACGCCGGGGACACCCGTCCGGTGACGGTCGTCGGCACCGCCGACCCCGGTGCCCCGGTGCGGGTGACCCTCGCCGACGACGAGCTGACCACCACCGCGGACGACGACGGCGACTGGACGGTCGTCTTCACCGCCGTGCCGGAGGGCGACCACCCGCTCGTCGCGACCCAGACCGTGGGCGGCACCACTGCCTCCAGTCCGGAGCAGACCGTGGAGGTGCGCGCAGCCGCGGCGCTCGCGATCACCGAGCCCGAGGACGACGCGACCATCACCGTCGCGGACGCCACCGGGACCGTCGACGTGACGGTGACGGGGACGGCGCAGCTGGACACGGACGTGACCGTCCGGCTCTCCACGGGAGCGTCGCAGACGGTGACGAGCACTGCGGACGGTGACTGGACGCACACGTTCACGGACGTGCCGGTCGGGGACCACCGTGTCACGGCGACGCAGTCGGTCGACGGGCGGCAGTCCGCGCCGGTGACCGTCGACGTGACGGTCGCCGCCGGTGCGCCGCTCGTCGTCCGGACCCCGGCCGGGGCCACGACCGTCACGGTCGCGGACGAGGACGCGACGACCGACGTCGACTTCGCCGGCACCGGCGCTCCCGGTGCGGAGGTGACCGTCGACCTCGGTGGCGGCCGCACCGCCACGGCCCCCGTGCGCCAGGACGGTACATGGGACGCCACCGTCGAGGACGTCCCGGTGGGATCGTCGACGGCGTCGGTGACGCAGTCGATCGGCGGCACCACGAGCGCCGCCGTCGAGCGGTCCGTCTCGGTCGTGGCCGCGGCGGTGCTCACGATCCGGCAGCCCTCGGACCCCGTCACGGTCGCCGGACCGGACGCCACCACGACCGTCACCGTCGCGGGCGACGCCCAGCCGGGCGCCACCGTCGAACTCACCGTCGACGACCGCGACCCGGTGCGGACGACGGCGGGCGCGGACGGGTCGTGGAGCATCGACGTCCCGGACCTGGGCGTCGCGACGCACACGGTCAGCGCGACGCAGACGGTCGGCGGCTCCACCTCGACCACACCGCTCGAGCGCGACGTCGTCGTCGTGGCCGGTGACCCGGTGACGGTGACGGAGCCGACGGCGGGGCAGGAGTACACCGTCGCCGGACCGGACGCCACCACCACGGTCGACGTCGCCGGGACGGCCGAGCCCGGCGCCACCGTCGTGGTCGACCTCGGCGGCGGCCGCAGCGAGTCCACCACGGCCGACGAGGACGGCGACTGGTCGGTCTCGGTGCCGGACGTGCCGGCGGGCGACCCGACCACGGTCCGGGTCACGCAGCGGATCGGCGACACCGTCTCCGAGCCGGTCGAGGTCCGGGTGAGCGTCGCCGTCGCGGACCCGATCACGATCGCCACACCGGGCGACGGGACCGTGGTCCGGGTCGCGCAGCTGGACTCGCAGGTCGCGGTCACGGCGGCCGGCGCGGCCGACGCGGGCGCCACCGTCCGTGTGACCATCGACGGCGGGGACCCGGTCACGACGACCGCGACGGGCGGCACCTGGAGCGTCGACCTCGGGACGGTCGGCACCGGCGAGCACACCGTGCGCGCCACCCAGACGATCGGGGCGTCCACCTCGCCCGCGGTCACGAGCACGTTCACCGTCACCGCCGGTCGCGCGCTCACGCTGACCAGCCCGGCAGCCGACGCCACGATCACGGTGCCGAACGGGACGACGTCCACCGACGTCCCCGTGTCCGGCACGGGCGACCCCGGTGCGACCGTCCGCCTCGTCGCCGACGACGGCGCGCCCGTCGAGGTCCTCGTGGACGGCGACGGCCGCTGGTCGACGACCCTCCCGGGCGTGGAGCCGGGCGACCACACGATCGAGGTGCGGCAGGTCGTCGGCGGCACGGTGTCGACGCCGATCGACCGCGCGTACACCGTCGAGGTCGCACCGGCCGAGGCCATCGTCGTGACCGCCCCCGCCGAGGGCACGGTCTACCGCGTGGTCGGCGGGTCCACCACGGTCACCGTGAGCGGCACCGCGGCCCCGCGAGCGGCGGTCAACGTCCGTGTCGACGGCGGCGACCCCGTCACCACGACCGCGGACGAGGACGGCGACTGGTCGGTCGTCGTGCCGTCGGTCGGCACCGGGGTGCACACGGTCGCGGCGTCGCAGCGCATCGGCTCGGAGTCGTCGTCCGCACCGGCGGTCGGCTTCACCGTGGATGCCGCGAGCGGCGTCGACGTCCGGACCCCCGTCGACGGCCAGGTGTTCACGGTCCCGAGCGGGACCGCGGACGTACCGGTGTCCGGCACCGCAGAACCCGGTGCGCGCGTCAGCGTGGACATCGACGGGCGCACGCAGACCACCCTCGCCGGCGGTGACGGGTCCTGGACCGTCACGGTGCCGGGCGTGCCCGCGGGTGACCACACCGTCGCGGTCACCGAGACCGTCGGCGGCGTCACCTCGCGGCCGGTCACGGTCGGCGTCACCGTGGTGGTCGCGCAGCCCACGGGCATCACGATCACCAGCCCGACGCCCGGTCAGCTCATCCCTGCCACGGGCACGGGCGACACCGGTTCGTTCACCGTCCGCGGGACCGCGACGCCCCGCGCACTCGTCGTCGTCACCCTGTCCGACGGGCAGTCGAGGACGACGACCGCGGACGCCACGGGGACCTGGAGCGTGACCTTCGACCGCCTGCCGGAGGGCGAGTGGACGATCCGCGCGACCGAGAGCGTGAACGGGGTCGCCACCGCCGCCGAGCCGGTCGCGGTCGTGGTCGCCGCGGTGGACCCGCTCGCGATCACGGCCCCGACGCCCGGGGCGCACCAGCAGGCGAACGCGGCCGGGTACACCGACTGGCGCGTGACCGGGACGGCGGACCCCGGCTCGACCGTCACCCTGTCGGTCGACGGCGGGGCGCCGGTCACGGTCACCGCGGGGGCGGACGGCTCCTGGAGCGTCGTGCTCCGGCTGCTCGTCGGTCCGCACACGATCAGCGTCACGCAGACGGTCGCGGGAGCGACGTCCGCGGCGCAGTCCGTGCGCGTCGTCGTGGACGCGGCGCCGTCCGTACCGGGTGAGCCGGGTGAGCCGGGTACGCCGGGTACGCCGGGCACGCCGGGCACGCCGGGCACGCCGGGCACGCCGGGCACCCCGGGCACCCCGGGTGCTCCGGGTGCTCCGGGCACCCCGGGTGCTCCGGGCACCCCGGGTGCTCCGGGCACTCCGGGGGCGCCCGGCAACGGCAGCGGTGTCGGGACGGGCGGCGGTCTCGCCTTCACCGGGGTCGACGTGGCACCCCTCGCGAGCGCGGCAGCCGGACTCGTGGTGCTCGGGTTCCTGCTCCTCGGTCTGTCGCGACTCGCCCGCGGGGTGCGTCGCCGCAGGGGCTGACGCCGATCGCGACGCGACCAGGAGACGGACTGGAGGCACGGTGCACGCCCGCACCGTGCCTCCCGTCCGTCGGTCGGCCGGGTCCTGTGGAGACGGCTGGTGGTGTCGGCGGTGCCGACTACCCTTGGTCGCGTGGTCACCGCCCTGTATCGCCGTTACCGGCCCGAGAACTTCGCCGAGCTGATCGGGCAGTCCCAGGTCACCGATCCGCTGCGCACCGCGCTGCGGACGAACCGGGTCAACCACGCCTACCTCTTCAGCGGCCCCCGCGGCTGTGGCAAGACGACGTCGGCGCGGATCCTCGCGCGCTGCCTGAACTGCGCCGAGGGGCCGACCGACACGCCGTGCGGCGTGTGCCCGAGCTGCGTCGAGCTCGCCCGCGGCGGCGGCGGGTCGCTCGACGTCATCGAGATCGACGCGGCGAGCCACAACGGCGTCGACGACGCGCGCGACCTCCGCGACCGTGCGGTGTTCGCCCCCGCCCGCGACCGCTACAAGATCTTCATCCTCGACGAGGCCCACATGGTCACGCCGCAGGGCTTCAACGCCCTGCTCAAGCTGGTCGAGGAACCGCCGGAGCACGTGAAGTTCATCTTCGCGACGACCGAGCCCGAGAAGGTCATCGGCACCATCCGCTCCCGGACCCACCACTACCCGTTCCGACTCGTGCCGCCCGCCGCGATGCTCGAGTACGTCGAGCAGCTCTGCCAGCAGGAGTCCGTGTCGGTGGCTCCCGGCGTGCTGCCGCTCGTCGTGCGTGCCGGCGGGGGATCGGTCCGCGACACCCTGTCGCTGCTCGACCAGCTCATCGCGGGCAGCGAGGACGGTGCGATCGCCTACGAACGCGCTGTCGCACTGCTCGGCTACACCGACGCCGCGCTCCTCGACGACGTCGTGGACGCGCTCGCTGTGGCCGACCCGGCGTCCGCGTTCGCCGCGGTCGACCGCGTGGTGCAGACCGGGCAGGACCCGCGGCGCTTCGTGGAGGACCTGCTCGAGCGTCTCCGTGACCTCATCGTCGTCGCCGCCACGAACGAGAGCGCGGCCGCCGTGCTCCGCGGGGTGTCGCCGGAAGAGCTCGACACGATGACCCGGCAGGCCGGCGTGTTCGGCGCCACCGGACTCTCCCGGGCGGCCGACATCGCGAACCGGGCGCTCTCCGAGATGACCGGCGCGACCTCGCCCCGTCTGCACCTCGAGCTGATGACGGCGCGCATCCTCGTGCCGGAGAGCGACGACACCCAGCGCGGTGCACTCGCCCGGGTCGAGCGGCTCGAGCGACGGATCGGTGTCGGTGACGCCGGTGGGCACCAGGCCGAGCCCGTGCGGGCTGCCGGCGGTGCAGAGTCGAGCCGAGGCCAGGCCCCCGCTGCTCCGACGCCGACCCAGGCATCGACGACGTCCCCCGCGCGCCAGGCCGCGCCCGACGCCCCGGTCGCCACCGCCCCGGCGCTCACCGCCCCGGCCGCCGTCGCTCCGGGTGCTCCCGTATCGACCGCTTCCGCGCCTGCCTCCGGTGGTCCGGCGCAGCCCGGGCGCTCCGCCGGTGCGCCCGCGTCGTCCGTCGCCGCTCCGGGGCAGGAGTCATCGCCCGCGCCGGGCACCGCAGCCCGTGACGCCGCCGCTTCCTGGGCAGCAGCGGTGCCGAGCGCACCGAGCCCGTCGCAGGCCCCGGGTCCGTCGTCCGCAGCCGCGCCGCAGTCCGAACGGCCCTCGGAGCCCGTGAGCTCCTCGTCCACCGGGCAGGGGACGGCCGTCGGCGACGAACCCGCGGTGCAGCCGGTCGGTGTCGTCGGCTTCCAGCAGATGCGTGACGCATGGCCGCAGGTCGTCGAGCACGTGCAGCGTGCCAAGCGTTCGGCGTGGTCCGTCGTCGTGACCGCCCAGGTGACGGCGCTGCGGGACGACGTGCTGACCCTGACGTTCCCGAGCCAGCAGGACGTCGCGTCCTTCAAGGAGATGTCCGACCCGTCGGCCAGCGTGAGCGAGCTGCTCCGAGCCGCGATCGTGGACGTGCTCGGCATCCGCGTGAAGTTCGTCGCGCGGGGGCCGGCCGCGGCCGGAGCCCCGCAGCGTCCGGCGCCCGAGCAGCAGGGGCCGGCCTCGGAACCGCAGCGGCAGCAACGTCCTGCGCCCGAGCAGCAGCGTCCGGCCTCGGAACTCCAGGAGCCGCGGGAGCCGCAGCGGCAGCAGGAACGACAGCCGCAGCAGCAGGAACGGCAGCCGCAGCAGCAGGAACGGCAGCCGCAGCAGCAGGAACGGCAGCCGCAGCAGCAGGAGCGCCGGCCAGGACCGACGCAGCAGCCGGCCGAACCGAGTGCACCCGTCACCCAGTGGGCGGTCGCCGCGATCCCGACGACGGACCCGACCTCCGGCGTCGTCCCCGAGTCGGTCCAGCCGACGTGGGGCGCCCCGTTCGGCCAGACCGACCCGAACGAGCCGGTGGCGCCGGCAGAACCGCAGCGCCCAGCAGACCCCGCGGCTGACGCAGCGCTCGCCGCGCAGCTCCGCCCCGCGTCGTCCTTCTCGGCACCGGCGCCCCGTGCCGCTCCGTCGTCTGCCACCGGTGTCGAGCCGGCCACGACGGACGAGGCCGCACCGACCGCCGAGGCTGCACCGGCCGATGACGCTGCACCGACCGCTGGGCGCGCTCCGAGCGCCGCCGCGCCGAGCCCGACCGCGACGCCGTCGACCGACGTGCCGGTGGACGACTACCCGCTCGACGACGAACCGTACGACGACGGCGCGCCCTTCCCGGATCCGGGGTACGGCGCCCCGATCGGTGGACCTGGACAGCGCGCCACCGTCCCGACGCAGCAGCAGCGAGCGCCGGACCAGGCCGTGCCGCAGCAGGCCGCACGCACCGCTCCGCCCCCCGCCCCGCAGGTCCGCCGCACCGCCGTCGCCGGCCGCTACGGCGAGGCCGTCGTCCGCGAGATCCTCGGTGCGCAGTTCATCGAGGAGACCGCCCTCCACGAGGACGGTGCCTGATGTACGACGGCATCGTCCAGGACCTCATCGACGAGTTCGGCCGCCTGCCCGGCATCGGTCCGAAGTCGGCGCAGCGCATCGCGTTCCACATCCTCCAGACCGAGTCGTTCGACCCGACGCGGCTGTCCGAGCTCCTCGCCGAGGTCAAGGAGAAGGTCCGGTTCTGCGAGGTCTGCGGCAACGTCACCGAGAACGTGCAGTGCAGCATCTGCCGTGACCCGAGACGGTCCCCGAGCGTCATCTGCGTCGTCGAGGAAGCGAAGGACGTCGCGGCCATCGAACGGACGCGGGAGTTCCGCGGGCTGTACCACGTGCTCGGCGGCGCCATCAGCCCGATCGACGGCGTCGGGCCGGACGACCTCCGGATCCAGCAGCTGATGACCCGCCTGGCGGACGGCACCGTCGACGAGGTCATCATCGCCACCGACCCGAACCTCGAGGGAGAGGCGACGGCGACGTACCTCAGCCGCCTCCTCGTGCCGATGGGCATCCGGACCACCCGTCTGGCGTCCGGGCTCCCGGTCGGCGGCGACCTCGAGTACGCCGACGAGGTCACCCTCGGCCGCGCGTTCGAAGGCCGGCGCCTCGTCGGCGGCTGACCCCCGCGCAGGATCGTTGCGTCGAGGCCCGCCCCGACGCAACATCCACGAAACACCCTCTACGATTGTCGGAACCGCGCGCTCCGCGCGTCCGCCCCGTCCCCAGGAGTACCAACCCGTGGCCTTGATCGTGCAGAAGTTCGGTGGATCGTCCGTCGCGGACGCCGAGAGCATCAAGCGCGTGGCGAAGCGGATCGTCCAGACGAAGAAGGCTGGCAACGACGTCGTCGTGGCCGTGTCCGCGATGGGCGACACCACCGACGAACTCGTCGACCTCGCCCACTCGGTGACACCCATCCCCGCCGGACGCGAACTCGACATGCTCCTCACGGCGGGGGAGCGCATCTCGATGGCGCTGCTCGCGATGGCGATCAAGAGCCTCGGAGTCGAGGCGTCGTCGTACACGGGCAGCCAGGCGGGCATGCTCACCGACGCGCAGCACGGCAAGGCCCGCATCGTCGACGTCACGCCGAAGCGCGTGCGTGAGGCACTCGACGCCGGGCACGTCGCGATCGTCGCCGGGTTCCAGGGCTTCAACCGCACGACGGGCGAGATCACCACGCTCGGCCGGGGCGGCTCGGACACCACGGCCGTCGCGCTCGCAGCAGCCCTCGACGCGGACGTCTGCGAGATCTACACGGACGTCGACGGCATCTTCACCGCCGACCCCCGCGTCGTGCCGCGGGCCCGGAAGGTCGACCGCATCACGAGCGAGGAGATGCTCGAGCTCGCGGCGTCCGGCGCGAAGGTCCTCTACATCCGTGCCGTCGAGTACGCCCGTCGGCACGGCGTCACCCTGCACGTCCGCTCCTCGTTCTCCAACGCCGAGGGCACCATCGTCTACAACCCTGCAGAGGGGGAAACCGTGGAAGAACCGATCATCACCGGCATCGCCGGAGACCTCTCCGAGGGCAAGATCACCGTCGTCGGCGTGCCCGACACCCCCGGCAAGGCCGCCGAGATCTTCACGATCGTGGCCCGCGCCGGCGCGAACATCGACATGATCGTGCAGAACGTGTCCGAGGCGGTCACGGGCCGGACGGACATCTCGTTCACCCTCCCGAAGGACCAGGGGCAGGGCGTCCTGACCGCCCTCGAGGTGGCGAAGGCCGACATCGGCTACGAGAGCATCCAGTACGACGACCAGATCGGCAAGCTCGCCCTCGTCGGCGCCGGGATGCGCACGAACGCCGGCGTCTCGGCCCAGCTGTTCCGGGCGCTGCACGAGGCCTCGATCAACATCGAGATGATCTCGACGTCGGAGATCCGGATCTCGGTCGTCACCCGCGCCGACACCCTCAACGACGCCGTCCGGGTCGTGCACGAGGCGTTCGGCCTCGACGGTGAGACCGAAGCCGTCGTCTACGCCGGCACCGGCCGCTGAGCCCGCAGAGCCACCAGGAGCACCACATGAGCAACCCCACCGTCGCCGTCGTCGGCGCCACCGGGCAGGTCGGCGCGGTCATGCGTCGCCTGCTCGAGGAGCGCGCGTTCCCCGCCGACCGCGTCCGCTTCTTCGCGAGCGCCCGCTCCGCCGGCACCACGCTCCCGTTCCGCGGCGAGCAGATCGTCGTCGAGGACTCCGAGACCGCGGACCCGTCGGGCATCGACATCGCGCTCTTCTCGGCCGGCGCCACGGCATCCCGCGCCCTCGCGCCGAAGTTCGCCGCCGCCGGTGCCGTCGTCGTGGACAACTCCAGCGCCTGGCGCATGGACCCTGACGTCCCGCTCGTCGTCAGCGAGGTCAACCCGCACGCGATCGACGACGCCCCGAAGGGCATCATCGCGAACCCGAACTGCACGACGATGGCGATCATGCCCGTCCTGAAGGTCCTCGATGCCGAGGCCGGCCTCCGTCGCCTCGTCGCGACGACCTACCAGGCCGTCTCGGGCTCGGGCCTCGCCGGGGTCGAGGAACTGCTCGGCCAGGCGCGCGCCGCGCTCGAGCAGGACACCGCGCAGCTCACGCACGACGGCGCCGCCGTCACCTTCCCCGACCCGGTCAAGTACGTCCGCCCGATCGCGTTCGACGTCGTCCCGCTCGCAGGCAGCATCGTCGAGGACGGTCTCGGCGAGACCGACGAGGAGAAGAAGCTCCGCAACGAGAGCCGCAAGATCCTCGAGCTGCCCGACCTCCTCGTCGCCGGTACCTGCGTCCGCGTCCCTGTGTTCACCGGCCACTCCATCTCGGTGAACGCCGAGTTCGACCGGCCGCTGTCGCCCGAGCGCGCGACCGAGATCCTCGCGAGCGCACCCGGCGTCGAGCTGTCGGACGTCCCGACGCCGCTGCAGGCCGCCGGTCAGGACCCCTCGTTCGTCGGCCGCATCCGCGCCGACCAGTCCGCGCCGGAGGGGCACGGCCTGGCGTTGTTCGTCAGCAACGACAACCTCCGCAAGGGCGCCGCGCTCAACGCGGTGCAGATCGCCGAGGCGATCGTCGCCCGTCGCGCCGTCGCCGCCTAGGGACGGCCGATCCGGACGGACCACGGCCGGACGGGAGGCACGGTGCCAGCCCGCACCGTGCCTCCCGGCCGTCACGGGGTCACCCCGCTCCCACCGCTCGACGGTAGGATCGACGGGTGGCAGTGAAGCAGGTGGATCCGATCGACGTCGTCCTGGTCGGGGGTGGCATCATGAGCGCCACGCTCGGCGCCATCATCCACCGGCTGGAGCCGAGCTGGAAGATCCGCGTGTACGAGCGCCTGGGCAGTGTCGCGCAGGAGTCCTCGAACCCGTGGAACAACGCCGGGACGGGGCACTCCGCCCTCTGCGAGCTGAACTACACGCCCGAGCTGGCCGACGGGCGCGTCGACATCAGCAAGGCCGTCGGCGTCAACGAGCAGTTCCAGGTCTCGCGGCAGTTCTGGTCGTTCCTCGTCGAGCAGGGCGCGCTGCCGGAGCCGTCGAACTTCATCAACCCGACGCCGCACATCTCCTTCGTGTGGGGTGCCGAGAACGTCGAGTACATGCGCAAGCGGTACGAGGCGCTGAAGGACCATCCGCTGTTCGCCGGGATCGAGTACTCGGACGATCCCGCGCAGATCCGGCAGTGGGCACCTGCGCTCATCCCGGGCCGCAAGAAGGACCAGCCCATCGCGGCGACGTACTCCGCGGCCGGGTCGGACGTGGACTTCGGCTCGCTCACCCGGCAGCTCTTCGACCAGCTCGAGGTGGACGGCGTCGAGTTCGAGTCCTCGCACGAGGTGACGAAGATCACCCGTTCGAAGATCAGCGAGGGGTGGGTGCTCGACGTCCGGAACGAGATCGGTCGGTCGAAGCAGCGCATCGCCGCGAAGTTCGTCTTCGTCGGTGCCGGGGGCGGGGCACTGCACCTCCTGCAGAAGTCCGGCATCCCGGAGATCCGCGGGTACGGCGGCTTCCCGGTGTCGGGGGAGTTCCTCCGCACTGACGACCCCGAGGTCGTGCAGAAGCACTCTGCGAAGGTCTACGGCAAGGCGAGCGTGGGAGCGCCCCCGATGTCGGTGCCGCACCTCGACACCCGCATCGTCGACGGCAGCGCATCGCTCATGTTCGGCCCGTACGCCGGGTTCAGCCCGAAGTTTCTCAAGCAGGGGTCCGTGCTGGACCTGTTCAAGAGCATCCGGCCGCACAACCTCCGCCCGATGCTGAGCGTGGCGTTCTCGAACTTCGACCTCGTCCGGTACCTCGTCGGCCAGCTGCTCGCCTCGAAGCAGACGAAGTTCGACGCCCTCCGCGACTTCATGCCGACCGCGCAGCCGGAGAACTGGCACCGCATCACGGCTGGACAGCGCGTCCAGGTCATCAAGCCCGACGAGGAGAAGGGCGGCGTGCTGCAGTTCGGCACCGAGGTCATCACCGCGGCCGACGGCTCGATCGCCGGACTCCTCGGCGCGAGCCCCGGAGCGTCCACGGCCGTGCCGATCATGCTCAAGCTCCTCGAGCGCTGCTTCCCGGACCGTTGGGCCGGCTGGCAGCCTGTCGTCCAGCAGATGGTCCCGACCTACGGGAAGGACCTCGGCGACGACCCGCAGCTCGCGGACGAGACGCTGGAGCGCACCGCGAGGGTGCTCGGCCTGCACCACTGAGCAGGCGCCGCGGCTTGCGCACTGTTCGAACGTGTGTTCGAATGGCGGCATGCGGTGGAGCGGACAGGCGATCGACGCGTCGCAGGACGACGCACTTCCGGGCATGGAGTCGAACAGCGGGTTCGTCCGGAGCGTGACGACGCCGGAGTTCGCCGGGGTCACGTTCCACGAGGTCCTGGCGAAGAGCGCCCTGAACCGCGTGCCGAGTGCCGACGGCGACGGGACGTACGGGTGGACGATCAACCCGTACCGCGGGTGCAGTCACGCGTGCGTGTACTGCTTCGCGCGCCCGACGCACACGTACCTGGAGTTCGACGGCGGCGCGGACTTCGACCAGCAGATCGTCGTGAAGACCAACGTGGCGGAGGTCCTGCGGCGCGAGCTCGCCAAGCCCACGTGGGAAGGGCACCCGGTCGCCCTCGGCACGAACACCGACCCGTACCAGCGTGCTGAGGGCCGCTACCGCCTGATGCCCGGTGTGATCGAGGCGTTGGCCGACGCCGGCACCCCGTTCAGCATCCTGACGAAGGGGACGCTGCTGCGCCGTGACCTGCCGCTCCTCGCCGCCGCGGCCGAGCGGGTGCCCGTCGACCTGGCGATGTCGATCGCGGTGTACGACGACGACCTCCAGCAGTCGGTCGAGTCGGGGACGCCGACCACGGCGGCGCGCCTGGCCACGGTCCGCGCGATCCGGGACGCCGGGCTCGACTGTGCCGTGTTCCTCATGCCCGTGCTGCCGTACATCACGGACACGAAGGCGCACCTCGACGAGGCGGTCGGTCGTGCCGTCGCGGCCGGTGCGACGAGCATCATGTACTCGGCGCTGCACCTGCGCCCCGGGGTGAAGCCGTGGTGGGCAGCCTGGTTGCGGCAGCACCGCCCGGACCTGGTCGAGCGCTACCGGTCGATGTACCTCGACAACACGTACGCGCCGAAGGACTACCGACGCTGGTTGGGGGAGCGGATCCGGCCGATCCTGCGCGCGCACGGGGTCGGTCTCGGCACGGTCGACCCGACCACCGGATCGATGGGACACAGCGTCGACCGCACGCGTGTGATGCCGCTCAAGCGGGCAGCACCGGACTTCGCGGAGCGGCGTACCGTGACCCGGACATCGCCGACGTTGTTCTGACATCCGCTCCGCGTTCGGGGGACACCCGATGTCGGAGCGGGCCGGTATCATCGGGCGGGTCGCTGTCGCAACCTCGTTTCGGGGTACACGGACGGCGGCGAGACCTACCCGGAAGGACGACCCGCCCGTGCTCGGCATCCCCACGCACCTCGCGCCGCGCGTGAATGCCTGGTCGACCGTGCGCGCCTTCCACGCGGCTGCCGTCGGGTCGATCGCCGCGGCGGCGATCGCGCTCCTGCTGCTCGGCGCGAGCGACCCGGGCGCACGGGTGATCGGGGCCGTGCTCGCGCTCGTGCCCATGCTCGGGATGATCGGCGTGCACGTGCAGTTCGGCACGTGGCGATCGGCCGTCGCGTTCCTCGTCGTCGGCGGCGTGTGCGTGTGGTGGTTCGCCACGGTCGTGCAACGCGAGGTCGACGTGCCCTGGGTGGCGTCCTACCTGCTGTCCCTCGCGGTGATCCCGCTCGTGCTCGTCGGCGGCGCGGGCGCGGTGCCCGGGCGGGTGGTGCTCTGGTCGGTCGGCGGCTTCCTCGTCGGTCGCGGGGCTGCCCTCGTCGCGCTCGTGCAGACCGGCGGCACCCCGCACCCGCTGGTGCTGGCGTGGGTGACCCTCGCGTTCGTGGTCGCCCTCGTGCTGTTCACCAGCCGCGCCACCGCTCGGTCGACGCGCGTCCAGCCCGAGCTCCTGCGGTCCGCGCGTGAGGAGCACGTCTCCGCCTACCGCGCGGGCGTCGAGGCCGAGGCTGCGGCGATCCTGCACGACACGGTCCTCAACCACCTCGGGGCCATCGCGCTCGCCCCGGACGGCCCGATGGACCGTCAGCTCGTCCGGACGGTGGACGCCGACCTCGCCGTCCTGACCGGGCGATCCTGGCTGCCGACGCCGGGCGTCGACGACGAGTCGGCGGTCGACGGCCCCGGTACCCGGGTCAGCGCGTTCGAGCGGCTGCTCGAGGACGAGCGCGATCGCGGCCTCGAGATCGCGATGACCGGCGAGCAGTCGTCCCTCGCGCGCCTCGACGAGCGCACGCTCGACGCCCTCGTGCGGGCGGTCGGACAGTGCCTCGCCAACGTCCGCAAGCACGCCGGCGTGGACACGGCCGAGGTGAGCGTGTTCGACGACGGCGCGTCGACCACCGTGATGGTCGTCGACGACGGACGCGGGTTCGACGAGTCGGCGACCGCCGCCGACCGCATGGGGCTCCGCGGCTCGGTCCGGCAGCGCATCGAGCGGGTCGGTGGTTCCGTGCAGGTGTGGTCGTCGCCGGGGGCTGGGACGAGCGTCATGATGACGGTCCCGGTGGCGGGGCCGGCTGACCTCGGAGCGACGGCAGCGCGCTCGGTCGAGGACGACGAACCGGAGCGTGCCCGGTGACGGCCCCGCGCCGGACCGCCCAGCAGTACGACCCGCTCGGCGCCATGGGATCGCGACCGTTCGCGGTGCTGATCGGTGCCGCGGGGACGCTGTGGGCGCTGCTGGTGTCGCTCTTCGACCGTGACGTCGTCGGGAGCGCCGGCCTGAGTGCGCTCACGGTGCTGCTGGTCGCGGCGTCGGCGACGGTGGTGATCGCCGCCTCCAGTCCGTTCCGCGCGCCGTTCACCCGGGGCGCGTACGTGGCACACGTGGCGCTGCTCGCGGCCGCCTCGGTGACGAGTGTCGCGGCGCAGTGGGGGCCCGACCGCAACGCCCTCAACGACTTCATGTGCCTGCTCACGGCGACCGGCATCGTGATGACGGCGCCGTACCGGCCGTGGACGGACCTCGCGACCGGTGGATTCGTGCTCGCCGTGGTGAACGGCGTGACCTGGGGTGTGGCGGCCGCGGTGTTCCCGCACCAGGTACCGGTGGCGGTCGCGGCGTTCCTGGCCGCGGCGCCGACCCTCGTGCTGACCGGGGCGTCCGCGGTGTTCGCGTCGACGTTCTCCGGGCTCGCCGAGCGGGTGCAGATCCGCGCCGGCTCCTACTCGGTCGAACGTGCCGAGCAGGACGGCATCGCGGCGAGCGTGCAGCAGGACCGGTCGACCGTCCTCGACGACGAGGTCGCACCGTTCTTCGCCGAGCTCCGCACCCGCGACGTCATCACCGACGTCGACCGGGCCCGGGCGCGAGCCATCGCCGACGGCCTGCGCCGTGGCATGGTCGCGGATGCCGACCGGACCTGGTTCGAGTACGCGATCCGGACCGAGGGCGGCGAGCGGTCCGTCGTGGACGATCCCGACGGGCTGCTCGCGACGCTCGACGTCGACCAGCGGACGGTCGTCCGGACGTTCCTGCGCGCGACGCTCCGTGCCGCCGCCGTCGATCCGGCCGGCCTCGTCGTGCGGGCCCGTCCGACACGGGGGAACCGGGTCGAGGTCGCCGTCGACGTCGTCGTCGCGGACTCTGACATCGGGATCCACCGCACGTTCGATCCGTACCTCGCCGTCCTCCGCGTCACGTTCCCCGACCTCGACGTCGCGGTCCGACCATCCGCCCTCGCACTAAGGTTCTCGTATGACCAGCACTGACCCGAACCGGCTTTCGGAGGGCGGTCCCGTCCTCCCGACCCCGGGGACCCGCCGGGTGCGGTTGGCCATCCTCGACGACCACGAGGTGCTGCTCGACTCGCTGTCGAGCTGGATCGCCGTCAACGCCTTCGACTTCGACCTGGCCCTCACCGCGCACACCTGGCTCGAGATGGTCCACAGCGACAGCTTCCCGACCGACCTCGTGTTCCTCGACTTCCAGCTCAAGGAGCCCGTGTCGATCGAGGCTCGCGTCCGCACCTGCCGCGCCGCCGGGGCGAAGGTGATCGTCCTCTCCAGCGTCGACAGCCGCGAGTCCCGCGACCGCGCCCTCGCCGCCGGAGCGGCGGCGTTCCTGTCGAAGTCGCTGCCCATGCGCGAGGTCATGGACGTCGCCCGCGAGATCATGGGGGTCGCCCGCGAGACGCCGCCGCAGCGCGACTGGCGGCCGCTGCCGACCGGGGCGAACGCACACCAGCGCCCGAAGCTCAGCCACGGCGAGGAAGAGGCCCTGCGCCTGTACGTGTCCGGCTACTCCACCAACGAGGTCGCCGCACAGATGAACGTGCAGTACGAGACCGCGAAGACCTACCTGCGACGCGTGCGCGAGAAGTACAGCAAGGTCGGGCGTCCCGCGTCGAAGAAGTCCGACCTCATCCGTCGCGCGGCGGAGGACGGGTTCCTCGCGTAGTGGCGAAGCTCTACTTCCGCTACGGCGCGATGAACAGCGGCAAGAGCACCGGGCTGCTGCAGGCGGCCTACAACTACGAGGAGCGCGGCCAACGGGTCCTACTCGCCAAGCCGGCGGTGGACACCAAGGGTGACCACGAGATCGTCTCCCGGCTCGGCGTCACCCGGACGGTGGACGTCGTGTTCGCCCCGGCGGACGACGTCCGCGCTGCCGTCTCCGCCGCGGGAGCAGCCGATCCGGAGTCGGCGCGGCTCGACGGCATGGTCCGGCCAGTCAGTTGCGTGCTGGTCGACGAGGCGCAGTTCCTGACGCCGAAACAGGTCGACGACCTCCTCCGCATCGCGGTTCTCGACGGCATCCCGGTGCTCGCCTACGGCATCCGCACCGACTTCCGCACGGAGGCGTTCCCCGGCAGTGCGCGGCTGCTCGAGATCGCGCATTCGCTCGAGGAACTCAAGACGATCTGCCGGTGCGGCCGCAAGGCGGTCTTCAACGCACGGCTGATCGACGGGCGGTTCGTCTTCGACGGGTCGCAGGTCGCCATCGACGGCGAGGACGTCACCTACAAGTCCCTCTGCGCCAACTGCTACCTCACCGAGTCCGGCGGGCACCTCGACGGCGACTGACGGTCGCCGCCTGCGGCCGGTCACCACCGGACGGCCGGTCGCCACGTGACGGCCGGTCGCCACGTGACGGCCGGTCACGACGTGACGGCCGGTCACCACCTGACGGCCGGGAGGCGCGGTGCGGGCCCGCCACGCGCCTCCAGGCCGTCGTGTGATCCGGAATGCACGCGGGCCGGGCAGCGTTGGCGACCACATGAGCGACGCATCCGTGCACCTGTCCGTCCTCGACCTGGCCACCCGCGAGTACGGCCAGTCCAACACCGATGCCCTGCAGGGCTCGATCGACATGGCGGTGCACGCGGAGCGGCTCGGCTACGAGCGCATCTGGGTCGCCGAGCACCACGGGATGCCGGGGATCACGTCCTCCGCGCCGGCGGTGCTGCTGAGCGCGGTGGGTGCCGCGACGTCGACCATCCGCATCGGATCCGGGGGAGTGATGCTGCCGAACCACGCACCGCTCGTGATCGCGGAGCAGTTCGGGACACTGCGTGCGCTCTACGGTGACCGCGTGGACCTCGGCATCGGGCGCGCCCCGGGGACCGACGGCGCCACCGCGATGGCCCTGCGGCGCACCGACCGTCTCGACGTCGACGACTTCCCGCAGCAGCTCGCGGACCTCATCGGGTTCTTCACCGGCATGGACGCCGAGAACCCGCTGTCGCGCATCCGCGCCGTGCCCGGGTACGGCGACGTCCCCGAGTTCTGGCTGCTCGGCTCCTCCGGCTACAGCGCCCAGGTCGCCGGCGCCCTCGGCGTCTCGTTCGCCTTCGCCCACCACTTCGCCTCCGACAACACCGAGGCGGCGCTCGCCCTCTACCGTGACTCGTTCCGCCCCTCGCGCTTCCGGTCCGAGCCGAACGCGCTCATCGGCGTGCAGGTCGTCACCGACGAGGACCCCGCGGTGATCGCCGAGCAGTCGGCCCCGGGGATGATCTCGTTCATCCGCATGCGGCAGGGCGCGAAGCCCGAGCCGGTGTCGATGGAGGAGGCCCGCGCGTACGAGTTCTCGGACCTCGAGCGTCGGTTCATCGAGGCCCGCACGGCCCGGCAGGCGTACGGCAACGCGGACGAGGTCGCGGCGAAGATCAACGCGCTCGTCGAGTCCACGGGAGCGAACGGCGTCATCGTCGCACCGGGGGCTGCGCAGGCGCGGTACCGGCACCAGGCGCTCGACGTCGTGGCGCGGTTGCACGCCGAGGGGCGGCTCGTGCGGGCGGCCGCTGCGGTCGCCTGAGCCCGCGGCGCTCGCTCGTCGGGGACGCCCGTCGAGGTTCCAGGATTCTGGAGTCTCGACGGGCGTCGTCGTCCTCGGTGGAACCTCGACGGACGGCGCACGGCGAGTCGTCGAACCTCGACGGACGGCGCACGGCGAGTCGTGGAACCTCGACGGACGGCGCACGGCGAGTCGTCGAACCTCGGCGCGACGTGCACAGCGGCGGCGCGGCGCAGCTGCCCACGACGACCCGGGCGCCCTGCGACGACCCGGACGCCCTGCGACGACCCGGGCGCCCTGCGTTGCAACGAGAAAGGCCCTGGTCGTGTGACCAGGGCCTTGCTGTCGGGGTGACAGGATTTGAACCTGCGACCTCCTCGTCCCGAACGAGGCGCGCTACCAAGCTGCGCCACACCCCGCGGTGTGATCACTCCGAACCGGAGCAACCCCAGAAGTCTACCGGATGATCGAGGGTGCTCACGACCATCTCCGTGACGCCCGGGCGCGTCGGACTGGCGTTCAGTCGGTCCTCGCCGTGAGCGTCACGACGACGGCTTCCGGGCGGCAGGAGAACCGCACGGGGGCGTAGATCGACGTGCCCAGTCCGGCCGACACCTCGAGCCACGACCAGTGGTTCCGGTGCTCCCACTTGTGCAGCCCGCTGACGTACCGGCGGGGGAGGTCGCAGTTCGTGACGAGCGCGCCGAGCCCTGGCACCTGGACCTGTCCACCGTGTGTGTGCCCGGCGAAGATTACGTCCGCGCCCTGCGTCACGAAGGCATCGAGCACGCGGCGGTACGGCGCGTGGGTGATCGCGATGGAGACCGGCGCGGGGCCGTCCTCGTCCTCGGACCACGGGACGTCGCTGCGCATCTCGTCGACGTTGGTGGGGAGGAGGTCGAGCCGGTCCCAGTCGCGGTGCGCGTCGGACGTCCCGAACAGCTCGAGCCGCGAGCCGCGGAGCTCGATCGCGTGGGCATGGTCGTTCACGTCGAGCCAGCCGAGCGACTCGAAGAACGCCGTCTGCCGGTCGATGTCGAGCTCGACCGGACGCGGCCCCCTGCCCGACCCGTGCGTGCTCGGGCCGCCGAAGTACTTGAACGGGTTCCGGGGCGTGGGGCCGTAGAAGTCGTTCGAGCCGTACGCGAAGGCTCCGGGCACTCCGCGGAAGGGTTCGAGCGCGTACTCGACCGCGGAGTTCGCAGTGGCGTGGCCGAGGTTGTCGCCGGTGTTCACCACGAAGTCGGGTTCCACCAGGCTGAGGTCGCGCAGCCACTGCTGCTTGTCCGCCTGCCACGGCGCCATGTGGATGTCCGAGAGGTGCAGCACGACGATGTCCCGGGACCCCGGCGCCAGGACCGGAACGGTCTCCCACCGGATCCCGAACCGCCGCCGCTCGACGAGCGAGCCCCATGCGGCAGCGGCACCGCTCACGGCCGCGCCCGCTGCGAGGACCCCGAGCGCGGCGCGGCCGCGCGTCACTTGCAGCCCTTCGGCGCCTTGCCGTCCTTCGTGCCGTACAGCTTCACGGTCACGGCGGAGTCCTTGCCCACGACGGAGTCCGCTGCGGGGTCGGTCGATGCGACCTTGCACTCCTTGGAGCCGCCGCCCTTCTCGAACTGGTCGGAGACCGACACGTTGCTCAGGCCGGCGGACTCGAGCTGCGAGCGGGCGCTGCCGACGTCCTTGCCCGACACGTTCGGCACCGACGCCTGCGAACCGTCACTCGTGTAGACCGTCACGCTCGCACCCCTGGAGAGGTACGACCCCGCGACCGGCGAGGTCTTGGCAACCTGCCCCGCATCGCCTGTGCCGGGCTGCGCGCCGCCGTCGATGTAGCTGAACCCAGCGGCCGACAGCGTCGATCGTGCCTCGTCGGCGGTCTTGCCCGTGACGTCCGGCACCGCGATGCTGTTGCCGCGGAGGGCAGACTGGTCCGGCGTGGTGAACGGTCCGGCCGGGTAGGCCGCGTTCACCGGGGTCTGGGCCTGCTGCCAGACGTTTGCACGCGCACCGGCGTAGGTGCCGTTGACGCCGTTGCTGAAGTGACGGAGGTTCGTCAGTTTCCCGTCGGTGTTGCCCTGCCAGTACGCGGTCGCGACTTTCGAGCTGCTGCCGACGAGCCAGATCTGGTTCCCGTCGTCCGTCGTACCGGTTTTGCCGAACAGCTCGGTGCCGTCGGGCGTCTGGGCACCGACAGCAGTGCCGCCTGAGATGGTGCCCTTCATCGCGTAGATGGCCGCCTGCGCGATCGAGGGTTCAATGGCCTGATTGCAGTCGCGCGGTTGTCCGCCGAGCTTCTTGCCCGCAGCGTTCGTGATCTGCTCGATCGCGATCGGCTTGCAGTAGAGACCGTTCGCTGCGACCGCTGCGTAGGCGGCGGCCATCGTCATCGGGGCGATCTCGTTGATGCCGAGGACGGAAGTCGGGTTGGACTTCAGCTCCCCGCCGTCAGCGCGGTGCACCCCGAGCGACTCCGCGGTCTTCTTGATGTCACACAGATCAAGTTGCTGTGCCATGTTGAGGAACGCGAGGTTGATCGAGAGAGCGGTCGCTCGGGCCACGGTGTAGTTCCCGCTCTCGCCGGGGGAGTCGTTCTTGGGGGTGTACCCGCCGGCGTAGTACGGCGCACCGCACTCGGTCCACCCGGTCTCCATCAGCTTCGGTGTTCCGCTGACCGTTTCATTCAGCCCGTGCCCGGCCTTCAACCATTGCAGCAATGTGAACAGCTTGTACGTCGAACCGGTCTGGAAACCGCCGGAGTTGCCGTACTTGTAGTCCACGCTGTAGTTGATCGAGGTCGAAGTGGACGCGGACTTCAGCGACTGGTCGTAGTCCTTGTTCTGCGCCATCGTGAGGATTCGGCCGGTTCCGGCCTCGATCGAGTTGAGCGTCGCGCCGAGCTTGAGGTTCGTCTCCGCCTTGTTGTCGTAGGTGTTGAGGATCTGCTTCTGCTGGGCGTTGAGGTCGATGTTCAGCGTCGTCTGGATCTTGTACCCACCGTTGCGCCAGGCGGTGTCTCGCTCCTTCTGCGTGCCACCGAGCTGCGACATGCCCTTGACGACCTTCACGGCGTAGTCGCAGAAGAACTGCGAGCCGTCGCCGACCGAGGCTCGGCAGCCCTGGGTCGGCTGGGTGAGGTGCACGTAGTCCTTCGGGCTCGACGCGATGGCCTTGTCGAAGGCTGCCTTGTCGATGTGCTTCTGCGCGTGCATCGACTTGAGGATGACGTCGCGACGGGCCTTGTTCGCCTCGTAGTTCTTCGGCGTCGAGAGGTTGCGGGTGTTCGGCGACTGCACGATCGCGAGGATCGACGCTGCCTCGGCCGGCGTGAGGTCGGTCGCCGACTTGTTGAAGTAGTGCTGCGCGGCGGCCTGCACGCCGTACGTCTGGTCGCCGAAGTAGGCGATGTTGAGGTACCCGGTGAGGATCTCCTTCTTGGAGTACTTCTTCGCCAGGCCGATCGCGAGCTTCATCTCCTCGAGCTTGCGGGGGATGGTCGTCTCGGTGGCCTCGTTGTAGGCCTTGAGACGCTCCTTCTCGGTGGGGAGCTCGAGCGCCTGCTGCATCTTGATGTTGCGGACGAGCTGCATGGTGAGCGTCGACCCACCGCCGGACTCGCCGAGCCCTCCGGCGAGGCTGCCGACGCCCGCACGCACGAGCGACGTCATGTCGACGCCGCCGTGGTCGTAGAAGCGCTTGTCCTCGCCGTCGATGGCCGCGTTCTTCAGGTTGTCGCTGATCTGGTCGAACTTGAGTTCCTGGCGGTTCTGGTCGTACACCGTCGCGAAGTGCACGCTCTTGCCGCCCTGGTACGCGTAGAGCTCGTTGCGCTGCGGGAGGTCACCGATCTCGATGTACTCGGGGAGTGACTCGAAGACGCCGATCGTCGAGGTCGTCGTCACGCCGGCGACCGCGATGGCCGGGGTCACGCCGATCGTCACGAGGAGACCGGCGAGCACGCTGAAGCCGACGAATCCGACGAAGGCACCGACTGCGGAGACGGGTTTGGTCCGCGAGGCAGACGTCTTCTGGGCAGACATAGGATGCAGCCTAAACGACACCGCCGACTGAAAGGCTGGCAAGGAACCGCATGACCCGCTGGGAATACCTCACGACGCCGTTGATCATCCACAACACCACGGCAATCCTCAACAACTTCGGCGACGAGGGCTGGGAGCTCGTCCAGGTCGTCACCGGTCCCGAGGGCGGACTCGTCGCGTACCTGAAGCGTCCGAAGGCCGACGCATGAGCGTCACGGAGCGCCTCGCCGAGCTCGGCTTGACCGTCCCCGCGGTCGCCGCGCCGGTCGCCGCCTACGTCCCCGCGGTCGTCACCGGTCGGTACGTGTACACGGCCGGCCAGCTGCCGTTCGTCGACGGCGCACTGCCCGTCACGGGCAAGGTCGGCGCCGGTGTCGACCCGGAGACCGCGACCGCCGAGGCGCGCACCGCAGCGCTCAACGCCCTCGCGGCCGTCCAGTCGGTCGCCGGATCGCTCGACCGCGTCGCGCGCGTCGTGAAGGTGACGGTCTTCGTGGCGTCGGACCCGTCGTTCACCGGGCAGCCGGCCGTCGCGAACGGGGCCTCCACGCTGGTCGGCGACGTCTTCGGAGACGCCGGCGTGCACGCGCGCAGCGCGGTGGGCGTCGCGGTCCTGCCGCTGGACGCACCCGTCGAGGTCGAGCTGGTGGTCGAACTGACCGACTGACGGACCGTCGGCCGCCCCCCCGCAACGCGAGTCGCGCCTCCTGTCCGGACCGGACGGGAGGCGCGGCCTGCGTGAGCAGACCTACATGAGTTCCGCGATGGTCGCCATGATCGTCGGGTCGGCCAGCGTGGTCGTGTCGCCGATGCGGCGGCCCTCGGCCGCGTCGCGGAGGAGGCGACGCATGATCTTGCCGGAGCGCGTCTTGGGGAGCTCGGGGACGATGACGACCTGCCGGGGCTTCGCGATCGCGCCGATGCGCTTGCCCACCCAGTCGCGCAGCTCCTTCGCCGTGGCGTCGCGGTCGACGTCCTCCGCCGCCTCGGCGGTGAGGATCACGAACGCGACGACCGCCTGACCGGTCGTCTCGTCGGCCGCACCGACGACGGCTGCTTCGGCGACGCCCTCGTGGCCGACGAGTGCCGACTCGATCTCGGCCGTCGAGAGGCGGTGGCCGGAGACGTTCATGACGTCGTCGACGCGGCCCTGCACCCAGATGTCGCCCTGCCCGTCGAGGCGTGCGCCGTCGCCGGCGAAGTACCGGCCCGGGAAGCGCGACCAGTAGGTCTCGACGAAGCGGTCGGGGTCGTTCCAGATGCCGCGTGCCATCGACGGCCACGGGTCGGCGATGGTGAGGTAGCCGCCCGCACCGGGTTCGACGCGGTGGCCGTCCTCGTCGACGATCTCGGCGGTGATCCCGGGCAGCGGGGTCTGCGCGGCACCGGGCTTGAGCTTCGTGACGCCCGGCAATGCGGAGATCATGATCGCGCCGGTCTCGGTCTGCCACCACGTGTCGACGATCGGCGTGCGGTCGTGGCCGATGACCTGGCGGTACCACTGCCAGGCCTCGGGGTTGATGGGTTCGCCGACGCTGCCGAGCAGTCGCAGGGTCTCGAGGCTCCGGGCCTCGGGGATCTGCCGGCCGGCCTTCATCGCCGCGCGGACCGCCGTCGGCGCCGTGTACAGGACGGTGACGCCGTAGGAGTCGACCAGGTCCCACCAGCGGCCGGGCTTCGGTTCGTCGGGGGTGCCCTCGTAGAGCACCTGCGTCACGCCGTTCGCGAGCGGGCCGTAGACGACGTAGGAGTGCCCGGTGATCCAGCCGATGTCGGCCGTGCACCAGTAGACGTCCTTCTCCGGGTGCATGTCGAAGACGTTCCGGTGCGTGTACGTCGCCTGCGTGAGGTAGCCGCCCGAGGTGTGCACGATGCCCTTCGGTTTCCCGGTCGTGCCCGAGGTGTAGAGGATGAACAGCGGCGTCTCGGCGGGGAAGGCCTGCGCCTCGTGTTCCGGCGCGGCCTTGGCGAACTCGTCGTGCCACCAGAGGTCGCGGTCGTTCCAGGCGATCTCGTTGCCGCCGCGCTTGACGACGAGGACGTGCTCGACGCTGTCGGTGCCCTCGCCCTCGAGGGCCTCGTCGACCGCCGGCTTCAACGCCGAGACCGCGCCGCGGCGCCAGCCGCCGTCGGCCGTCACGACGAGCTTCGCCTCGGCGTCCTCGATGCGGGCGCGCAGGCTCTCGGCGCTGAACCCGCCGAAGACGACCGAGTGGATCGCGCCGATGCGGGCGACGGCGAGCATCGTCACGACGGCCTCGGGGATGAGCGGCAGGTAGACCACGACGCGGTCGCCCCGGCCGACGCCGAGGTCGGTGAGCATGTTCGCGGCGCGCTGCACGTCGGCGGTGAGTTCGGCGTAGGTGATCCGCCGCGTGTCGCCGGGTGCGCCCTCGAAGTGGATCGCGACCCGTTCTCCGTTGCCCGCCCGGACGTGTCGGTCGAGGCAGTTCTCGGCGACGTTGAGCTCGCCGTCGGCGAACCACTTCGCGAACGGGGCGTCTGACCAGTCGAGGGTCTGCGTGAACGGCGTCCGCCAGTCGAGGAGGGTGCGAGCCTGCTCGGCCCAGAAGCCTTCACGGTCGGCAGCGGCGGCCTCGTGCAGGTCCTCGCGGGCGACGGCGTCGGCGACGAACTCCGGCGACGGGGGGAACGTCGGGCCGTCCTCGTGGCGGGGTGCGGCGTCGGTCGGGGTCGGGGACATCGGTGTCCTTTCGCGTCGGCATCGGAGCAGCACCCGTGGTGCTGCCGGCAGCACCCGGAGACTACCCCTGCCCCGTCCGTCACGGATCTCGTGTCGGGGTTGCCGTTGAGGGGTGTTCGTGGGGTACAGTGTTCATCACCGGACTCGTTTCCGGTGGCGTCGGCCGTGATTCCCCCCAATCCGCCGATGTCCAGGCGGCACCCGTTCCCCCCAACAGGTGCCGCCTCTTCTGTTTCCCGGGGTCGTCGTGCTGCAGCCGTTCCGCTCGGACACATGTGTCCCGCACGGATCCGCGCGGGTACGCGGATGAGTGGACAGACCGGTCCATGCTGACGCATCGACGTCGAAAACCGCCGGTGCGGGGTCGCGACTGCTCGACGGCGCTGTCGACGGGAGCGGTCGGCGTCGGCTGTCGGTGCCGGGGGTGCATCGGCGACTGGGGTACGGCTTTCTGCAACGGGGGACAAAGTTGTCCGTTGCTGTGGATTCGATGCCGTTGTGCACCGCACAGCGACGTCCCCGTACCGCGTGTCGGGATGCCCCTACCGTCACCGGACATGCACCGACACCGAGCCGCCCCAGCGCCACCGTTCCTGCCCGGGGTGGCCCCGCCCCGTTCGGAGCGCGCCGTCCGGGCCGAGGAGTTCGAGGAGCTCGCAGGCCTCGTCCGCGACGCCACGGTGACCGACGTGCTCGCCGTCGGAGGACGCGGGACGTGGGTCGACCGCGGCGCAGGACTCGAGCGGGCCGGTCCCGTGCTCGGCGAACGACGCGCCCGCGAACTCGGCGCCGCGCTCGTCGCCCGTGGCGGTCGGCACGTCGACGAGAGCACGCCGATGGCCGACGTCCGGCACGACGACGGGATCCGCGTGCACGTCGTGCTCGCGCCGGTCGCGGTCACCGGGACCGCCCTCTCGATCCGGCTCCCGCGCCCGGGGCGTCCGACGCTCGCCGCCCTCGAGCGCAGCGGGACGTTCGAGCGGGTACCGCGTCGCGTCGTCGAGCGGGCCGTGGCCGAGCGGCGGAACGTCCTCGTCAGCGGTGCGACCGGCAGCGGCAAGACGACGCTCCTCGCCGCCATGCTCGCTGCCGTCCCGCACGACGAACGCATCGTCACGGTCGAGGACGTCGCCGAGCTCCGCATCGACCACCCGCACGTCGTCGCGCTCGAGGTCCGGCAGGCGAACGCCGAGGGCACTGGGGCGATCGACCTCGCCCGGCTGCTGCGCGAATCGCTCCGGATGCGGCCCGACCGCGTGGTCGTGGGGGAGTGCCGCGGAGCCGAGGTCCGCGAGCTGGTGTCCGCGCTCAACACCGGGCACGAGGGCGGGGCCGGCACCGTGCACGCCAACGGTCTCCCGGACGTGCCGGCCCGGCTCGAGGCGCTCGGTGCGCTCGCCGGGTTCGACCCGCCCGCGCTGGCCCGGCAGGCGGTGAGCGCCTTCGACCTGGTGCTGCACGTCGAGCGTCGTCGCGGCGTGCGACGGCTCGCCGGCGTGGGCACCCCGGTGCTGGGGACGGACGGGAGGCTCGGCGTGCGCCCGGTGGACGGGTGGCGGTGACGAGGCGGTGGCGAGGCGGTCGTGTCCTCGCGTCCGAGCGGCGGGCAGCGGCCGAGGGGGCAGGGCCGCCCGGTGCGGCGGCGGGGCCGAAACCGCGGCGGCGTGGCGCGGCGTCGGACCACGCAGCCGCTGCGGCCGCTGCGGCGCGGATGCTCGAACGCGTCGCGACGCTCGTCTCGGCAGGCGTGCCACCACCACGGGCGTGGCACCTCGTGGGCGG
This sequence comes from Curtobacterium phoenicis, assembly GCF_047238015.1. Taxonomy (NCBI): domain Bacteria; kingdom Bacillati; phylum Actinomycetota; class Actinomycetes; order Micrococcales; family Microbacteriaceae; genus Curtobacterium; species Curtobacterium phoenicis. Next base: position 2,815,240 of record NZ_JBDFLZ010000002.1, on the reverse strand, counting down.
CCTTCCCCCTGCGGCCACGCCCGCCTGGCACGACGTCCGCGCGGTCCTGCTGGTCGCCGAGCGCACCGGTGCCCCCTCGGCCGTGGCGCTCCGGGCGCTCGCCCGTGCCCTGCGCCGCTCCGCCGCCGGTGACCGCGCCGTGTGGGTCGCCCTCGCCGGGCCGCGCGCGAGCGCCCGCGTCGTCCTCGCGTTGCCCGTCCTCGGGGTCGGGCTCTCGTCCACGTGGGGCGCGGGCGCCGTGGAGGTCCTCGTCGGGTCGCCGTTCGGGTGGGGGTGCCTGGCGCTGGCCGCCGGTCTGGTGGCACTCGGCCGCCGGTGGACGAACAGGCTGGTCCGTGCCGCGTCGCCGGACGGACACCTCCCCGGCGTGCTGCTCGACGCGTGGGCGGTCGCGTTGTCCGGCGGCGGATCCTGGACGGACGCCGGACTCGTCGTCGAGGAAGCGTTGCGCGCGTCCGGGCGCGCGGAGACGGACGCGGTCGAACGAGCACGGCTCACCGAGGTGCTCGCCCTCGCCCGCCGCGCGGGGGTCCCGGCCGCCGCGCTGCTCCGCGCCGCCGCAGAGGACGTCCGGGACGACGCCGCCGCGGCCGGACTCGCAGCGGCCGAGGGGCTCGCCGTGCGCTTGGTGCTGCCACTCGGGGTGTGCGTCCTGCCCGCGTTCGTCCTCGTCGGCGTCGTGCCGGTGGTCGCCGGCGTCCTCTCCTCCACCGTCGTGGGCGTGCGGTGATCCCTCCACAGTCCGGGCAGCGGGAGGTCATCGGGACCCCGGCGGCGGCGAGGCTGTTCGACACGGCCGGGCGGTCGTCCGGCCGACCGGAGAGAAGAGGAACGAGGAACACCATGCACCAGCACCGACAGCCGACGCGGTGGCGACAACTCCGCGCCCGGATGGCCGACGACCGTGGATCGGCGACCGCGGAGTACGCCGTCGTGATCCTCGCTGCCGTCGCCTTCGCCGGCGTGCTCGTCGCCGTCATGCGCTCCGGTGAGGTCCAGACGATCCTGACCGAGCTCGTCCGCGGTGCCCTGTCGCTCTGATCGCGGATCGGTGACGGTGGAGTTCGCGGTCGTCCTGCCCGCCGTGGCGGTCGTGTTGACGCTGCTCGTCGCGGCCGTCGTCGCGGTCGACCGGCAGGGGACCCTCCAGCTCGCAGCCGCCACAGCGGCGCGAGCGGCAGGACGCGGTGACGAGGAGGCGGCCGCTGCGGCGGTCGCCTCCGTCCCCGGCGCGTCGGCTTCCCACCGGACGCAGGCGGGGCTCGTCTGTGTCGAGCTCGCCGTCCCCGCGCCGGGGGTGTTCGCCGCCGTCGTGCTGCGCGCAACGGGCTGCGCGGCGGAGCAGGGCGGGTGAACGTGCGACCGGGCACGGTCGGTGCGTGCGCAGTTCGGGTGGGCTGGTGTACGGGCCGGTCCGTCGTGGGTGCGGGATCGCGGCGCGTCACGCGCGGTGCGGACCGCGGTTCGGTGACGGTGCTGCTCGCCGTCGTCCTCGGCATCGGTACGGCCGTCGCCACCGTCGGCACGGTGGCAGCGACCCACCGCGTGGCCGTCGTCCGGGCGCAGGCGACCGCGGACGCAGCAGCGCTCGCCGCGGCGGCCGCCCTCGTCGGGCTGGTCCCCGGCGACCCCTGCGCCCGCGCCTCGGCCGTCGCAGAAGCCGGTGGAGCGCGACTCGCCGCCTGCTCGACGGCCGACGCGCACGCCCGGGTGACCGCCACGGTCGGGAGCAGTGCGTTCGCCGTGAGCGCAGACGCCGTCGCGGGACCACCGAGCGGAGCGCGCCACCTCTGTGTGTATGGTGTGCACGTCGGCCCCCGGTCATCGATGTCTCGGTCGACCCGGACGGCGAGTCACACCGGCGACCTCGCAGGTCCAGGGCCGACGAGCACCATCGATCAAGGAGACACGTGCCAGGCACGAAGAAGCTCGTGATCGTCGAGAGCCCCGCGAAGGCCAAGACGATCGCGCAATACCTCGGTGACGGATACGAGGTCCAGGCGTCAGTCGGCCACATCCGCGACCTCGTCGAGCCCAAGAACCTCCCCGCGGAGCTCAAGAAGGGCCCGATGGGGAAGTTCTCGGTCGACGTCGACAACGGCTTCGAGCCGTACTACGTCGTCTCCGACGCGAAGAAGAAGACCGTCTCCGAGTTGAAGCGTGCGTTGAAGGACGCCGACGAGCTCTTCCTCGCCACTGATGAGGACCGCGAGGGCGAGGCCATCGCATGGCACCTGCTCCAGGTGCTGAAGCCCAAGGTGCCGGTGAAGCGCATGGTGTTCCACGAGATCACCAAGGAGGCGATCCAGCGCGCGCAGGAGGCCACCCGCGAGCTCGACACCGCACTGGTCGACGCGCAGGAGACCCGCCGCATCCTCGACCGTCTGTACGGGTACGAGGTCTCGCCCGTGCTCTGGCGCAAGGTCGGGCCAGGCCTCTCCGCCGGTCGCGTGCAGTCCGCCGCCACCCGTCTCGTGGTCGACCGCGAGCGCGAGCGCCTGGCGTTCGTCTCCGCCAACTACTGGGACCTCACCGCCCGGTTCGAGAAGCGCGGCGACACCGCGTTCACCGCCAAGCTCGCCCGCATCCAGGGCACCCGGGTCGCTTCCGGGCGCGACTTCGACGACCGCGGCGCGCTCTCGGGCGACGTCGTCCGGCTCGACGAGGCCTCGGCCGCCGCGCTGACGACGGTGCTCGAACGCGCCGGGGACGCCGTCGTGCGCTCGGTCGACTCGAAGCCGTACACGCGCCGCCCCGCCGCGCCGTTCACCACCTCGACGCTGCAGCAGGAGGCCGCGCGCAAGCTCCGCTTCTCCGCGCGCCAGACCATGAGCGTCGCGCAGTCGCTCTACGAGAACGGCCACATCACCTACATGCGGACCGACTCCTCGTCGCTCTCGCAGCAGGCCGTCAACGCCGCCCGGAAGCAGGCCGCGGCGCTCTACGGCGCCGAGACGGTCCCGGACAAGCCACGCAGCTACGCGGGGAAGAGCAAGAACGCGCAGGAGGCGCACGAGGCCATCCGCCCCGCCGGCGACACGTTCCGCACGCCCTCCCAGATGGAGAAGGTGCTCCGCGGCAACGACTGGAAGCTCTACGACCTCATCTGGAAGCGCACCGTCGCCTCGCAGATGGCGGACGCCAAGGGGTCGACGGCGTCGGTGGTCCTCGGTATCAGCTCCACCGAGTCGGTCGAGGGGATCGCCGCGACCGCGAACGGCACCGACGCCGAGTTCACCGCGTCGGGCACCGTGATCACCTTCCGCGGCTTCCTCAACGCCTACGAAGAGGGCCGCGACGAGGAACGGCACGAGGCGAAGACCGACGGCGAGGACGCGAAGCTCCCGCAGATGGCGCAGGGCGACGCGCTCGGCGTCTCGGACGTCGAGGCCAAGGGGCACGACACCTCCGCGCCGCCGCGGTACACGGAGGCGAGCCTGGTGAAGACGCTCGAGGAACTCGGGATCGGCCGTCCGTCCACCTACGCGGCGATCATCTCGACGATCATCGACCGCGGGTACGTCACCCAGCGGGGCAGCGCGCTCGTCCCGAACTGGATCGCGTTCAGCGTGGTCCGTCTGCTCGAGGACTACTTCGGTGACCTGGTGCAGTACGACTTCACCGCCTCGATGGAGGACGACCTCGACCGCATCGCGAGCGGCGACGAGGACCGCGTCGACTGGCTCAAGGGGTTCTACTTCGGCGGCGGCGACCAGCGCGGCCTCCGGACCGTCATCGACAACCTGGGCGAGATCGACGCGCGCGACATCAACTCGGTCGAGCTCGCCCCCGGGCTGACGCTCCGCATCGGTCGGTACGGGCCCTACATCGAGGTGCCGAGCGACGACCCGGAGAAGCCGCGTCGCGTGAACGTGCCCGAGGACCTCGCTCCGGACGAGCTGACCGCCGAGAAGGCCCGCGAACTCGTCGAGGCACCGGTCCTCGGTGACCGTGTGGTCGGCATCAACCCCGAGACCGGGAAGGAGGTCCTCGCGAAGGACGGCCGGTTCGGTCCGTACGTGACCGAGCGCACGCCCGAGCCCGAGCCCACCGTCGACCCGGCCACGGGTGAGGTCACCGAGGCCGCGCCCGCCGCCGCGGAGCCGACGACCGCCACCGCGACCACCACCACCGCGAAGAAGACGACGGCGAAGAAGACGACGACGAAGAAGGCCGCCGCGCCGAAGGAGCGCACCGCGTCCCTCTTCAAGTCGATGGACCCGCAGACGGTCGACCTCGAGACCGCGCTCAAGCTCCTCGACCTGCCCCGGACCGTCGGGCAGGACCCCGAGTCCGGCGAGGACATCACGGCGCAGAACGGCCGGTACGGCCCGTACCTCAAGAAGGGCACCGACACCCGGACGCTCCCGAGCGAGGACGCGATCTTCGACATCGACCTCGCCGGTGCGCTCGAGCTGTTCGCCCAGCCGAAGTACGGCGCCAAGCGCTCGGCGACCGCTGCGCTCAAGGAGTTCGACGCGGACCCGGTGTCCGGCACGCCGATCAAGGTGAAGGACGGCCGGTTCGGTCCGTACGTCACCGATGGTGAGACGAACGCCACGATCCCGCGCGGCGAGGACGTCGAGGCGGTCGACTTCGAACGAGCCGTCCAGCTCCTCGCCGACAAGCGAGCAAAGGGTCCGGTGAAGAAGAAGGCGCCTGCGCGCAAGACCGCGGCCAAGAAGAAGTGACCGGCCGGTTCATCACCCTCGAGGGAGGCGACGGCGCGGGCAAGACGACGCAGGCCGAGCGCCTCGCGTCGTGGCTCGGTGAGCACGGCCGAACGGTCGTCCGGACGCGCGAGCCCGGGGGCACGGACCTCGGGCTGCGGATCCGCGACATCGTGCTGCACGAGCGCGGCCACGTGGCGCCCCGCGCCGAGGCCCTGCTCTACGCGGCCGATCGAGCGCACCACGTCGCGACGGTCGTGCGTCCCGCCGTCGCACGCGGGGACGTCGTGCTGCAGGACCGCTACATCGACTCGTCCGTCGCGTACCAGGGCGTGGCGCGCGGCCTCGGCGCCGAGCACGTCCGCTCGGTGTCGGACTGGGCGACCGAGGGACTGACTCCGGACCTCACGATCCTGCTCGACCTCGACGTCAGCGTCGGCCGTGCACGGGTCGCGGCCGCACGCGGAGACACCTTCGACCGGCTTGAGTCCGAGGCAGCCGCGTTCCACGAGTCCGTCCGCCGGGCGTTCCTCGACATGGCCGCCGCGGAGCCCGACCGCTTCCTCGTCGTCGACGCCTCCGCGGACGCCGACACCGTGCAGCACACGATCCGCGCGGCAGTCGGTCCCGTCGTGGGGATCGACCCGGCATGACGGTGGTCGCTGCCAGGATGACCGCATGAGCGTGTGGGACGGCCTGACCGGGCAGGAGGAAGCGGTCGCTGCCCTGCGTCGCGCGGCCGAGGCGCCCGAGGGCACCGGGGGGATGACGCACTCGTGGCTCATCACCGGTCCGCCCGGGTCGGGCCGCTCGAACGTCGCGGCGGCGTTCGCGGCAGCACTGGTCGGTGACGGCCCCGACGACGACCACACGCTCCGGCAGATCACGGCGCGGACCCATCCGGACGTCTCGGTCCTCACGACGCAGCGGGTGATCATCACGATCGACGAGATCCGGCAGCTCGTGACCTCGTCGTACTACTCGCCGTCCGTCGGCCGGTACCGCATCGTCATCGTCGAGGACGCCGACCGCATGACGGAACGCACCTCGAACCTGCTGCTCAAGGCCCTCGAGGAACCCCCCGAGCGCACGGTCTGGATCCTGTGCGCCCCGAGCGAGGCCGACCTGCTCCCCACGATCCGGTCCCGGGTGCGCTCCGTCCGGCTGCGCGTGCCCGGCATCGAGTCCGTCGCGGACCTCCTCGTCGCCCGCACCGGGGTCGACCGGGTGCTCGCGATGGACGCCGCCCGCCAGGCCCAGAGCCACATCGGCATGGCGCAGCGTCTCGCGACGAGCGCGGACGCTCGTGACCGTCGTCGCCGCACCCTCTCGACGGTCCTCGGCGTGCGGAGCGTCGGCGACGCCGTGACGGCCGCCGCCGAGTTGCTCGCCGTCGCGGACGAGGACGCCAAGGCCATCACGCAGGAGCGCGACGGGGAGGAACGCGACGCGGCCCTGCGCTCCCTCGGTGTCGAGCCCGGCGGCACGATCCCGCCGGCCCTCCGGTCCCAGCTGCGCGCGCTCGAGGATGACCAGAAGCGCCGGGCCACCCGGAGCCTCCGGGACGGCCTCGACCGCATCCTGGTGGACGTGTCGTCCCTGTACCGGGACCTGCTGCTGCTCGGGTTGGGCGCGCCCGCCGAGCCGGTCAACCTGTCCATGCGTGACGAACTCGAACGGGCGCTCCCGTCGGTGCCGCCGGCGGCTGCGCTCGAGGTGCTCGACGCGGTCACGACGGCCCGGGCGAGGATCGCCGCCAACGTCGCGGCTCTCCTCGCGCTCGAGGCCCTGCTCGTGACCATCGCGCGCGCCGCGCGCTGACGGGGTGCGCCGCGCGCTGACACACCGCGCAGCGGTGACGGAGTGGGTCGGCCGCTGACAGCCCGCGCCGGCCGTCGGCGAGCTGCGCCGGCCGCTGTCGGCCGCGCCGCGGTGACGAGTCGTGCCGCGCGCCGAGAGACCGTGTCACGCTGGCCAGTCGCGCCGCGGTGACGGGCCGCGTCGTACCGCGCGCTGTCGAGCCGCGCCCTGCTGGCCCCTGCCGCACCGACAGCCTGGAGGCACGCGCCCAGCCCGCCGCGCGCGTCCCGTCCGTCCTCGCCCACGTGGCGGCACGCCTGACGCAACCCACAGCCTCCCGGCCGATCCCGCGTGGGAGAATCGCGGCATGTCCGACGCAGCTCCCGGCCTGCGCGAGCGGAAGCGCCTCGCCACCCGACTCGCCATCCAGCAGGCGGCGCTGCGCATCGCAGCGGAGGACGGCCTCGCGGCCGTCACGGTCGACGAGATCTCCCGCCGCGCCGACGTCTCCCCGCGCACGTTCTTCAACTACTTCCCGAGCAAGGAGCAGGCGATCCTCGGGGACGACCCCACGCTGCCGGACGACGACGCCCTCGCCGGGTTCGTCGCGGGCGGTCCGACGGGCGACCTCCTGCAGGACCTCGGCGACCTCCTCGTGCACTCGACGCAGGCGCTCATCGACGAGCGCGGGCTCATCGCGGAGCGGCAGGAGGTGCTGCGCGCCAACCCCGAGCTGTTCTCCCGTCGGATGGCCTCGATGAAGGAGTTCCAGCACGAGATCGAGGTGGCGGTCACGCGTCGTCTGGAGCCGACCGAGCCGGACCCCGACGCACGCCGGCGGCAGGCTCGTCTGGCGTCGATCGTGGCGCTCGGCACGCTGCGGCACGCGTGGTGGGAGTGGTCGGAGCAGGGCGGCGACGTGCACCTCGTCGACGAGCTCGAGCGGTCCTTCGCCGACCTCGGCGCGCTGGTTTCGCGTTCACTGGTCTGAGCCTGTATAGTCATTGCTCGTGCCGCTCCGGCAACGGAGCGCCAGACGCACCGTTCTCGGAGCGTCACGATGCCCCGGCAACGGGGCGTCCGCCGCCTTAGCTCAGTCGGCAGAGCGATTCACTCGTAATGAATAGGTCGTCGGTTCGATTCCGACAGGCGGCTCCACACAAAAGCCCCGGTCAAGACCGCTTATAGCATCCTTGGCCGGGGCTTCTTTGTCCGCCCCGGTGCACACAGCGGTACACGCATTTACGTTGGGGCGGTGTGCCGATACCAATCGGTGGACGAGGGCAGCGCTCAATCTCGCTCGGGGAAGTTCGTCACTGCGATGCGGCCGAACTTCACTGCCCGAGCAACGGAGAGAAGCTCGCCAGCGAGCGAGGAGACTGCATCGGAAAGACTGCGGACGGACTCCTCGAGCGTGTCGCAGCGATCCTTGCCGGACATCTCCTGCAGCCGATCGAGCTGGGTTGGGATGGCCGAGTGTGCGGGGTCGATCACAGCACGGATTCGTTCGTAGTCGAGAGTTGAGACGTTGTCGGAACGGCCTGCAACCTGTACGGCGGGAGCTTCGCTGACAATCTCGAGGTTTTGAGTCATGCTCGAACCCTATCCGCCAGATGCGTCTTGCCCACGAGATTGTGCTCGCGTTAGTGAGATCGTCCGTAGTTAGCTGGCGGACGTGAACAATCGTCAGGCGGCTCTCATTGCCGCTAGCAACCTCAAGTCAGATGCGACCTCAGCCGTTAGACTCTCGCGGGTGCTCGCCGCTTGGCTCGAGGAGTTGGACTTGGCTCACGATGAGGGGCGTCTGCCCCTCACGTTCGAGCTCGTCACGAAGGCGATCGAGGCTGGGAGTGATCTCGAACTGGCACAGCGATCTCCGATTGTGAAGATATGGACTGCTGACGACCGGCCAGTGGTGGGGCTAGCCGACGGGCGGAGCTACACCTGGTACGGATCTTGGTCTCGGAACTACTGAGGGCTAACGGCCAAAGTGACCGCGAGGCCGAGGGCTGATGGGGCTCCTCTCCCGGAGAGCAGGCGCATTGGCCGTGGCGTTGGCCTGAACGTGACACAGCGTGGCGTCTCGGCGAGCGCCAGGCGTGGTCCGATCTCTATCTCGTCGAAGGAACACGTGACGATCCGGCTCGGGAAGGGGTTCAGCTTCCGGATCTTCTGATCCGCGTGCCTCGGACTAGGGTCGCGGTTTCCTCAACTCTGCCCGTATGCTCAGGCGGTCCACAGCAGTAACCAGGGCAACCGATGACCGACTACCAGCCCGCGCCCACCACCACGCAGACCGCACCGAAGCGATCCAACCCGCTCGGCCTCACTGCCCTGATCGTCGGCATCGTCGCGATCGTCGGGTGCGCCATCCCGTTCGTGAACTTCGTGTCGATTTTCCTCGGCGTCGTGGCGTTGGTGCTTGGCATCATCGGTCTCATCCAGAAGAACCGGACCCGCGGGCTAGCGATCGCCGGCACGATCCTCGGCGGCATCGCACTCATCGTCGGGATCACGACCGCGTCGATCTACTCCGCGGCGATCAGCAGCGTGTCTGGGTCTCTCGAGTCGTCCGCGCCGGCCGCAACCGAGGACGCGGCCTCGTCCGCCCCGTCGCAGGAGGCATCCGACGACGCATCCGAGAGCTCGAGCGACTCGGACGTCCCCGCCGAGTACACCTCCGCGCTCAAGTCGGCGCAGAACTACTCCGACACCCTGCACCTGTCGAAGGAAGGCATCCGCGCACAGCTGACGTCCGACGTCGCCGACCAGTTCTCCGACGAGGCCGCCGCCTACGCCGTCGACCACGTCGAGGCCGACTGGAACGCGAACGCGCTCGCCACGGCGAAGAACTACCAGGACATGATGAGCATGTCACCCGAAGCGATCCGCGACCAGCTCACCAGCAACATCGCCGACAAGTTCACCCAGGACCAGGCCGACTACGCCGTCGCACACCTGAACGACTAGGTTGCCCGCACGCGACCGGTCAGTGCTGGCCGCCAGCGGGGCCGGCGGAACTGCTCCACCCTGTCGGGACATGCCGACCCCGCGCCAACGACGAAACAGCCCCACCGACCCACGAGGGTCGGTGGGGCTGTGGTCGTTCGTTGCCGTGCCTCTGAGATAGTCTCGTTCCTCGTGACAATCGACGGTCGGGACGGCGTGCCCGCGCGCCCGATCTACGCAAAGATCGAGTGGTGCTTCCAGAACCTGGCCTGGGTGCCGGCGTGGTTGGGAGGCATCTCGACCGCGTTCGGCGGGTTTGCGTTCGTCGTATCCGGCACTCCGGGCACGGACGAGTTCTCGGGACGGTGGTTCGCGACGGGTATTTCGGTGACGGTGCTGGGGTTGGCGCTGTCTGCCGTCGTCGAGCACAGCAGACGGAAGAACAAGGAGAGCCTGAGCTCTGAGGCAGGCGCGTTCCAAGTCGCACTCGAGCAGGGTTTCGTGCCGAGCCTTGAGGACCTGACCAAGATGGTCGGCAAGCCTCAGGCCAATCGCCAGCGCGACTACCAGCGGGTCATCGATCGCGCGAGCCAGGTACTCAGCATCAGCTTCGCGGCAGACGTTCGTGTCGTCGTCTACCGATCCACGGACGCCGGAGCAGGGTCCCGGCAGCTGGCCGTCGAGACTCACACCGGGCGGCGGGGCAAGCCCAAGCCCTTCACTGAGGGGGATGACGGACGCGGGGACGCGGTATTCGAGTGGCTTGGAGAGGGAACGCCCCTGTTCGTCGCTGACCTGACTGCTGAGCAACTTCCCGGATGGCAAGGCAGCGGGAAGGGCTACAAGACGTTCATCTCGGCCCCAGTCACAGTGGACGGCGTACCGAAAGGCATGCTGACCGTCGACGCACCTATGCCGGGTGACCTGGACGAAACCGACAGCAGTCTTGTGGAGTCGCTCGCTGCGCTCGTCGGAGTGGCGTTTGCTCTGCACACTCCAAAGGATCGAGCGTAAAGATGTCATCAGCTGGAGTTACACTCAACGTCAGGGAGGAAAAAATTATGGCAACTACGAAAACCCCCCGCCCCTCCAAGAAGCGTGCAGACCTGTCCAATCCGGACGTCGTGAAGGCGCTTCGCGAGCAGGCTGAACAGTTGGTTCGCACGGAAGCCTCTCGGCGACGCCAGCGTCGGCTGCACGCCCGGATGTCCAGCTAACCCCCGACCTCATCAACGACACGAAGCCCCCACCGCTGATTCGGTGGGGGCTTCGCTCGTTCTAGCGGCGCTCGCCGCGGCCTAGTCGGCTGATTCGGGAGCGATGATCTGCTTGATCTGAGCGGCGGTGAGGGTGTCGTAGTCGAAGTCCTGCTCGTCCTCGAGGAGTTCGCGGATGTGCTGGCTAAGTGGCGGTGGCGTGTCCTGCTTGCCCCACGCGGCCCGCCAGTCGTGGACGAACTCGCGAACCGCGTCCCGCATCCGGGTGATGCGGCCGTAGAGCGACCCAACGACCTTTTTCATGGCGTCGAGCTCGGAGCGCTGCTTGTCGGACTCTTCACGCAGCGGCTTCGTAGCGTCAGCGATGCCCTTCGCGACTTCCTCACGGATGTACTTCGCGAGGTCGAACGCCTGCGTGAAGCCGGCTTCCTGCTGCTGCCGCTTCGCGTCTGCTTTCGCGCCGCGGCGGGCCGTCCACGCGGTGATGAGACCCGTCGCGATCACGGCGACCGCTCCGCTTATCGCGACGACGATCGTCGGGTCCGGGCCCGTCTGGGCTACGGCCATCCGTTCACCTCCCGGTCGCGAGCGATGTCGCGCAGCCGCCACCGGGGAAGCTCGGTCATCGAGTAGATCGCGGCCGCCACCGCACCGCGGCCGAGGTTGTACGTGAAGCCGGCCGCGAGCGGCGAGTCCCGCCACATCGCCCACCAGCGCACGGTGACGATCGGCCAGTCGACCTCGTCGCGCCAGGTGCCGTCCTCTTCGTCCTTCGACTTGTAGCGGGTCGGCAGCTCGGGCTGCTCGGCGATGATCGCCGGCAGGATCCGCATCGTGACCGGCTCGGCGTTCCGGCGGGCTCGCTTGTTTGCAGCCTTCGGCGCAGGGCCTCGTCCAGGCATGTGGGGCTCCCGTTTCGGGTGAAGCCCTCGAGGCCGTTTCGGTCAGGCGGGCAGGTGGCGCGCCCGGCATTGAAATGTCAGGGCTTGGTGAAACTCGGCGAAAACCCCCGGACCCGTACACAGCCTCAGCCACAGCACCTCTACAACCAGGACCGACCCGGGGGGAGGGGGTGGTGGGGTGCCGAAGAGTTTGAGGAGAGTTTGGGGCTGGTGAAAGTGACGTTCAGCGCAGTCCTGGGTGCTTCTCGCGCGGCTTGCGGGCCGATGGAACCCGTGTGAAGCGTCGTGCTCGTGCTGCTTCTTGCGCGGTCTTCTTGTCGTGGTGCCATGAGCACAGCCACTGTAGGTTCGCGAGGTCGTGGTTGTCGCCGTGCACGATGTGGTCGCAGTCTGTGCCGACCTCAGTGCAGCGTGTGCCGTCGCGCATGATGGCTTGGCAGTGTCCGCCGGCACGGTCGCGGACGGTCGCGCGTCGTTGTTGCCAGTCGCGTGGCAGTCGTTGCTTGCGTGTGCTGCCTGACCACTGCTCACCCACGTTGTGCTCCTGCGTTCAGTCGCCGTCGAGGACTTGCCATGGCCAGAGCGGCGCGCTGTCGCTGTCGTAGCCGATGGGCTCGAGCGGGATGCGCGTGCTGGTTCTGGTGCGGTGTGCGCTGATGGGGTCGGTCGGGCCGGGCGGCGGGCTGGGGTATCCGGTTGGCGGGGTCTCCGGGTACCCGGCCGGTCGCGCCCCTCCGGTCATCGCTGGCCCCTACCCGGCTTCGACCGGGAGGTAGGTCACGGTCCCGTCGGTGAGCATGACGTCCACACCGATGATGAGACCGACCGCGCGCTTGACGTCGAAGCGGTCGATCTCGGCGGTGGTCTTATGTCCGTGCTGCTTGAGCAGGGCGCGGATCTGGGTGAGCGTCATCGGGGCCTCCTAGGTCGTCGGGCGCTTCCGCTCGGCTCGCAGATCGCCGGCACCATGGCGACCCAACCGCCCGTCACCCTTTGCCAGAGGCATGCCGGAGGTAGTTGCGGTAAATCTCTTCGGCTCTAGCCTCAACGTCCCTGCGTAGGGCAGCGGCTTCTTCCGCGCTCTCTGTTGCTTCCTTTGCTTCACGGATGCCTCGGGCCGCGTAGAGCAGCGATACGAGTCCGGCTATACCAGAGATAGCGGCCGCGGCGATGTCGGGAATCCGGGAGTAACCGCTGGTGGTGGAGATGAAGTAGCCGACGATTCCGAGGAGTGCGGCTGATGCGACTGCGAGTAGGACGATGCCGATGACTCGGAGCGCTTTCTTGCCGCGGCCGGGCGCGTTCCGACGTTCGAGCTTTCGGACATTGGTGTCGATCTGGCTGCGTAGGACGTCCCGTGCATGTTGCTCGGTCTCGTCTAGAGCGTTCATTGCGTCGGCTGCTGTCTTGATATCGGAGAGCAGCCGAGTGACGCTGCGCCGGTCTCCTACGGTGAACAGCCAGCCGACAACGGCGATGATCACCGGGATAATGATCTTGCTGAGCGCATCGCCGAGTTGGTCCACTTCTGGAGCGTATCGGTCGGTCTCCAGCTCGTGCGACATCATCCGTGACCTGAATGGCTGAGCTCTTCTAGCTGAGGTGGTCGCCGCTCACGTCCCGGGTCTGCGTGTCACCAGCAGGTTGCCAAGGGAGGACGGCGCGTTGGGCCCGCATCGTGCTCGACCCGAGCGAGTGCGATGCGGGAGTAGATCCCCGAGCTCGACGCAGCGCGATGGCGGAATGTGATCTGCGGGCACGAGGAAGTGTGAGGGCTCGTTTCGAGGAGCGTCCTCCGGAGAGCGAGACCTTCGAACGGAGGCTGACGACGCCCCGATGGTCAACTGCGGATGCTCAGGTTTGCGACAGCGAGGGTGGCCGGCCGAAGTCGAACCGCGGTGGTTGAAGGCTAACGGCTGACGCCAGTTGGCCGAGAGCTTCTTCCATGGGGATCTTTTCAAGCAGCAAACGCTTGTCCGGGGAGCTGGCTGTGCTGTCGGCTCGGCATGACAGGCTGGCGGCGTCGTTCGCCACATTGGAGGCGGACGTAGCGCGCATGTCTCCCGCCGCTGGTGTGCGAGCGGAACGGAAGCCGCCGAGGTCATGGTGGGCCGTTCCGTCGGTTGCCATCGTCGCGATGCTGATCGCGTTCGCGGTAGCTCAGTTCGTGTACACGAAGGATGCCGGCAGCCCTTTCCGGGCTCTCGCCGACGTGATCGGCGCGGTCTTGGTCGTGCTGTCCGTGGTCGCTCAGAGCATCCTAGTCGTACTTGACAGTTGGGGGATCGCCGAATCGGACCGTACACGTTTCATCACGTCTGTTGTCGCGATCGTCGTCGGACTAGCTGGCGGCGTCTTCGTCGTCATCGGCGCATTGAATGCTCACGGAGCCTGAGTCTGGGCGTCAAGGAAAGGGCTGGGCGTTCGGAGATTTAGGGGCTGTGGTGCTGGTTAGGCTCACAGCATGGCCGGAACCATCTTCGTTGTCGTCTTCCTGCTGCTGCTGCTCGGAATCATCCTCGGCGGCGTCGTTCTCCTCCTCCGCGACACCCCCGCGCGGCGGGCGAAGGAGCGCCCGGCCGTCGTGAAGCGCCTCGCAGAGCGCGAAGTCGAACTCGAAGACGCGAAGGCGCGTATCCGAGAAGGGCGCGACGAGGAGGCCTTTTAGGATCGGGGCTATGCAAAGCAAACTGATCGGTACGGCTGCAAACGGTTCCTCGTTCCCGGTGCTGCTCGAGTGGCCTGCCCGAGGGCCGCAAATCATCGCCGTGAGGCGGATCGACGTGCGGGGTGAGGTGCCGGGGAAGCATCTCGGATTCGACCTCTTGCTCGATCCTGCTGGCATCCCGATCAGCGAGCCGAGCGGTTCGCTCGGCTTCCAGATGGACCTCACGATCACGTCGAACGGACAAGCCCGCCACGCGACTGACGGGGTCACCTACTACAACGGCGACCTCGTGCCGGAGTGGATTCAGCTGCAGACAGGAATTCCCGCTGATGTCTCATTCGATGAGGTGACGATCGAACTCCGGCTTTCGTGAGGAGCGCCCCGGCAGATTCGAACTGCCTACCTACGAGGTAGAAGCTCGCTGCTCTTCCGCTGAGCTAGGGGCGCAAAACGCATGCCCGCGAACCGATGGTTCACGGGCATGCGTCGTTGCTCTAATTATAGAGGCTGGATGAACACCCCCGCAAGTACGGGGCGGATCAATCGTCTCCGGCAATCGCGTCCCAAGCGGCTTCCTTCGTCGTGTAGATGCTGAGTTCTCGACCTTCGTGTCCAACCGCTGCCGTGAAGCCTCCGAGTTCTTCCTTGATGCGCCCCATGCGGCTTCCATCGGTGCGCAGTGCGAACCAGCCGTTTTTCGCGTCTTCGTACTTCTGCGTCATACCTCAAGCCTGTCGAGAAACGCGTGCAGGTGCGGTTGACGCGCCTACCGCCGTACGCGCGGGCCGTAGGCGCTCCAGCCGTTGAGGTACGGGGCGAGGTCTTGTGCCGTGGGCGTCGGGAAGTTGGGTTTCGCCAGCGCACCGAACGGATCAAGTTGTCGGCATACCCGCTCGCCAATCGCGATCCATTCGTCCGTGGCGGCGTGGTCCTCTTGTCCGCGCCTTCGGCGCTGTAGCTCCTCGATGAAGGCCGCAACCTCCCGCTGACGCCTCCATTCCCCGCTTGTTCCACGAGCAAAGCCTCTTCCTGGCTCGCTCGGAACAGGGCCTTTGCGCGTGTCATAGCTGCCGCCCAGTCTCGATCGCGCTTCTCTTCGGCCGCCTTCGCTCGCCGGTCTGCCGCTTGCCGTTCAAGCTGCACGACGCCGAGCCGCTGGAAAACCTCGCCGAGGCGGTTCTCGAGCTGCTGCGTCCTTGTGTCGCCCCACTTGGATCCGTCGAACCCGAACCCTGGCCGAGCGACTCGTAGCTCCAGCTTCCCCGTCGGAACGAACCAGTAGTTCCGGTTGCGTTGCCATCGCGGAAGGCGCTGAACCTGGTCATAGCGCTTCCGGTCAAACGATCCACCGCTGGACCAGTCGAACTTCTCGGCACCGCCAGCGGCGACCTCGCGGACCTGCACGCGCAACACGGCTGCGCCTGCTTCGAGCTCGACGTGTCAACTCCACTCTCTGGCCGAGCCTCCATTGCGTCGGGTGCGCTCGTCCACGGCGCGGGGATCTCTAGTGGTGACGCCGGCTTTGGCTGCATGCCGGACGATCGATTCGATGATGCGTGCAGCTCTGGCGAGTGACTCCTTCGTCACAAACTGGTCGTCTTTCGACTCCAAAAATGTCTTTGCGAGCGCACCGAGGTGGGACTTTTGAGCAACTGCTTGGACCTCGGGTATCTCGACCAGGTCCCAGTACCAATCCCGGTACTCCAACCGCAGCTGTCTCTGATCCTTCCGGCTGGGGTGGGAAAGGTGGAGTCCCTTGCCTCGGGGGCGGTACTCGCTCTTATTAAAGCGCCATACAAGCTTCGGGTAGTCGACATCGTCGTCGCGGCCGTTCAGGTCCAAGCACCCTCCGGCGGATTTGAGTCGGTCTGCGAGGGCTGCCAGGTCGTCCGCGACGTCTGCCGTTTCGTCCTCGGCAGTTTCCGCAGTCGTTGACCGTGTGAGCTCGGCGATACGAGAGATACCAGCGTCTGTCAGGGTCGCCTTCCAGCTCGGTCCATGGCCCGCGACGCGAACTAGTCCGCGACTCGCCAGCGCCTTCGCTGTGATGCGGTGTCCGTAGTTGTCATCGACGTACTCGCCGGCCGGGCAGCCACGCTGAACCCATCGCAACAGCCGGATCTGCTTGTCGTTGAGATGACTTGTAGGGTGCAGCACCCCTCGATGATGCCCTTGCTTGACGACTTGCGAAACACCGCACGCAACCCGCCAGACCTTTGCGTCTTGCTCCACCTGGGCTAGCTTCACACGATCGGGAAGCAGCACGTCGGGTCCTCGCTGCCTACCGCCAGCCCAGCGTCAGAGAATGGAGCACCCGTGACCCTGCCACCCGACTTGACCGCTGTAGCGGGCGTCCTCGTCACGGCTGCGCTCGGAGCCATCGCTGTTGTGCGAGAGCAGAGCGCAATGCGGCAGCTAGAGCGCATCACCGCCATCCTGAAGGATGCACCCGAAGGGACGATTACTCAGCGCAGGTTACAGGTCTTGCAGGAGCATTTGACTCACCGGGTCAGCTTGCAGTATCGATTACCCAAAGGGGCTGAAGCTCAATTTCTTGGTCTCACAATGGCGGGATCCTCGATCGCCCTGCTGCTCATCACGTTATTCGATATGACAACGAGTCTAAACCGTCGGGTCCGGGGTCACACAGTTCTTCACTGGTACTGGACGCAAGATCGCCTGGCTCTGTGGGACTATCTCTGGCCGAATCTCATCATGTACGGATTCTGTTTCGGCGGGCTCGGTCTTGCGTTGTATGTTCTCGATCGGAGAACGAAAGCGCGAAAGGGCGTCGCAGCAACCATCAAAGAGAATGAGGTGTATCGTCGGTTGCTTTGACCGCTTCAAAGCCTCAGCTCGCGACGGAACTGCGTCGCCTAATTCCTGAGCGCGAAGTGTGCTCCGAGTCGATCCATCGCTTCGCGGGCGGCCGCGGAGGACACGTGCTGGTACTTGCGGGTGACGGCTTCGGACTGGTGGCCGACGATCTCGCCGATGATCTTCGCGTCGACGCCGAGCTCCATGAGTATCGTCGCCGTCGTGTGCCGGGCCCAGTGCGTCGTCGGGACGGGGGAGCCCGGCTTGCGGTCCTCGTCAGCGATGACGCCTGCCTCGAAGAGGATGTCGCGCCAGGTCTGCTCGTCCTCACCCCACAGGTACGGCTCACCGTTCGGTTTCCGCCAGATCAGGCCGTAGGGGTTCGGCCGGTCGGCGGTCTTGATGAGGTAGCGGCGGAGGGCTTCGGCGAGCGCCGGCATCAGGGGAACGTACCGGGGCTTGCCTGACTTCGGGCGAATGAGGCAGAGGCGTCCGTTGAGCTGCTGGTACTCGAACCCGTCGGGGATCCGGAGTCGTCGGTTCGAGCAGGAGCCGGCGCGCTTCTTGCCGCATCGCCAGGTGTCGTCGTCGAGGCGGCCGCACCCGTGCTCGAACGGCACTTCGGACAGGGCCCACTCGACGCCGATGGTGGGCTGCTCGGAGTCGAGGTCGAGGGACTCGAGGCGCGCGCCGATGCGTTCGCCCTGGCGGAGGCCGCTGAGCAGTGCGACCCACCAGCGGGTGCCGTCGTCGTGCTCGGCTGCGACCTTGAGGACGGCGAGCGCCGCGTCTGTGCTGAGTGCGCCGCGGTTCGACTCGCCCTGCACGGGCGCGCTGACGTCCTCGCAGACGTTGCGAGCGGCGATGCCCTCGACCCGAGCTGACTCGAGCATGAGCGACAGCACCTGGTACGCCTTCCGCGACGTCGCCGACGTCCGGCCAGCGTCGGCGACCGCCTTCGTCATGATGCGCACGTCGGACGGTTTGAGCAGCGCGACCTTCTTCGCGCCGATTGTGGGGACGATCCAGTTCCGAGCCACCGACTCGTAGGACAGCAGCGTGTTCGGCTTGAGGTTCGGCTTCCCGACCGTCTCAAGCCAGTGCGTCGCCCACTGGTCGAGCGTCGTCTTCGTGTCGAGTGCGGTGCCGTGCTGCTTGATCTGGTCCTTGATCGCGTCGAGCTAGGGTCCGCAGAACCCCCTCTGGCTCCCGGGCCGGAGGGGGTTCTCCCGTTCGTGGACGCGTCGCCTGGTAGACAGGCGGCATGACGGTTCGGTGGGGAGTGCTCGGGACGGGCGGCATCGCGCGCTCGTTCGTCGGTGACTGTGCGGCGGTCGGTGTCGAGTTCGTCGCGGTGGGCAGCCGCACGGCAGCGTCGGCGCAGGCGTTCGCGGACGAGTTCGACATCCCGCGCGCGCACGCTTCCTACGAAGACCTCGTCGCCGACCCCGAGGTCGATGCGGTGTACGTGGCCACGCCGCACTCGCGCCACGCCGCGGACGCCCTCCTGGCGATCGCGCACGGCAAGCACGTGCTGGTCGAGAAGGCGTTCACGATCACGGCCACGGAGGCCCGTGCGGTCGCGGACGCCGCGCGCTGCGCAGACGTCGCGGTGATGGAGGCGATGTGGACCCGCTTCCTGCCGCAGACGGCGATGATCCGGCAGGTGCTCGCCGAGGGGCGCATCGGTCGTCCACGGCTCGTCGAGGCCACGCACCACCAGGCCCTGCCGTCGGACCCGCGGCACCGGCTGAACGACCCGGCGCTGGGCGGAGGAGCACTGCTCGACCTCGGGATCTACCCGGTGTCGTTCGCCGTCGACGTCCTCGGGCTGCCGGAGTCGGTCGTGGCGTCCGGCACGCTCAGCGAGCAGGACGTCGACACGCAGATGGGCATCGTGATGACCCACGCCGGCGGGACGCAGTCGACGGTGCACTTCGCGCTCGACCTCGCGAGCCCGAACACGGCGTCGATCATCGGCGAGGACGGCCGCATCGACCTCGACCCGACCTGGTTCACGCCGACGACGTGGCGCATCCGCGACCGTGACGGCGTGGTGGTCGAGGAGTTCGACGGGCGTGAGGAACGCACCGGCTACGGACACGAGGCGCGCGCGTTCGAGACGATGATCGAGACCGGGACGCACGAGGGCGGGCCGATGGACCTCGAGGAGTCGGTCGGGATCATGGCGCTCCTCGACGAGGTCCGGCGCCAGGTCGGCGTCCGCTACGCGGCCGACGAGCAGGCGGATGCGGAAGACGGCCTGGAGGCTCCTCCCGCAGTTCCGTAGGATCGTTCGCGATGTCCGAGCCACAGCCTTCCCGCCCGACCCTCGCCGAGCGCGCCCGTCAGGCCGTCACCGCCTTCCGCGGATCGGTCGCCCGACGCCCGGTGCCGTGGATCGCGGGTGGTCTCGCAGGCGTGCTCGTCCTCGGTTCCGGCGGTGCGGTCGCGGTCGCCGCGGCCACCATGTCCGACCCGGCCGAGCCGGTCCGGACCACCGCGGCGGCGCCGTCGGCCACCGCGTCGCGCACCCCGTCCGTGAAGCCCTCGGCGACCCCGACCGCGACCGCGCGCGCCGTCCCGGAGGACCCCGACGGGCCGACCGCGCTCCGGACGTGCACCATCGACCAGGCAGCAGGAGCAGCCGGACTCGGGTCGTTCGAGGGGGCCGTCATCAACGCGGAGACGGGCAAGGTCCTCTACTCGCACGCCGGCGACCAGCCGAAGCAGACCGGCAGCGTCATGAAGACCCTGACGACCGCGACCGCGCTGGCCGACCTCGGGGGCAGCTACCGCATCCCCACGACGGTCACGAAGGAGGGGGACGGCGCGATCGCCCTCGTCGGGCACGGGGACGCGACGCTCTCCGCCGGCGGGGCGACGGTCTACCCCGGAGCCCCGACGCTCGGCCAGCTCGCCCAGCAGGTGAAGGCGAAGCTCGGCAGCTCCCCGGTCTCGACGATCGTCACGGACGACACGTACTGGAGCGACGCCGACGCCTGGGACCCGACGTGGCCCGTGTCCGAGCGGACGATCGGCTACCAGCCCGAGATCACCGCGCTCATGGTCGACGGCGACCGCGCGAACCCCGGAGCGGCGACCTCCCCGCGCTCCACCGACCCCGTCGGACGTGCCGGAGCGGCGTTCCGCACCGCGCTCGCGAACGCCGGGGTCGTCGGGGCCGCGAACGCGCAGATCGTCAAGCGCGCCACCACGTCGACGGACACCATCGCCACGGTCTCCTCGCAGCCGGTGTCGACCCTGATCGGCCAGATGATCCCGAACTCGGACAACACCCTCGCCGAGATGCTCGCGCGGATCTCGTCGAAGGAGTCCGGGGCGGACGGCTCCGCGGCCTCACTGACAGGGGTGTACCAGGCTGCGCTGAAGACCTACGGGGTCGACCCGTCCGGCATCGTGATCAAGGACGGCTCGGGCGAGAGCGCGGCGAACGCGGTGTCGCCCGAGTTCGTCGCGAAGCTCATGGTCCCCGTGCAGGCCGGTGCGAAGGGCCTCGGCACGCTGTCGAATGCCCTCCCGGTCGCGGGCGTCTCCGGGACGCTCTCGAGCCGGTTCACCGGCGCGAACGCCGTCGCCCGGGGCAAGGTGCACGCGAAGACCGGGTGGATCGACTCGGCGAACACGCTCGGCGGCTGGATGGACGCGGCGGACGGCACCCGCCTGACGTTCGCGTTCTACGCCATCGGTTCGTCGCGGGCGGCGGCACTGCCCGCGCTCGACGCGGTGACCGCCGCGACGTACTCCTGCGGGGCGAAGCTCACCAGCTCCTAGCCGGCCTGGTGCAGGATGGAGCCATGGTCAGGGCACTGCTCGTCGTCGACGTCCAGAACGACTTCACCGAGGGCGGTGCGCTCGGGGTGACCGGTGGCGACGCCGTCGCGGAGCGCATCTCGGTGTTCCTCGGGCAGCACGCGGGGGAGTACGACCTCATCGTCGGCTCCCGTGACTGGCACCACGGGGACGACGACAACGGCGGGCACTTCGCCGGCGCGGAGGGCCCCGACTTCGTCGACACCTGGCCCGTGCACTGCGTCCAGGACACCCCGGGAGCGGACTACCACCCGGCGTTCGACACCGCGTCGGTGGACGTGCACGTCTACAAGGGCCAGGGAGCCCCGGCGTACTCGGCGTTCCAGGGCCGCACCGCCGACGGCGTCACGCTGGGCGAGGTGTTCGAGGAGCACGACGTCCGGGAGGTCGACATCGTCGGCATCGCCACCGACCACTGCGTCCGGGCCAGCGCACTCGACGCGCTCGAGGGTGGCGCGGCCGTCACCGTGTACGAGGACCTCGTCGTCGGGGTGGACCCTGCCCGCAGCGCCGCAGCGCTCGACGAGGTCCGGGCGGCCGGCGGGCTCGTCGACCTCAGCGACACCGACGAGGGCCTGCACCGCCCGGGCGGCGCGCGCATCTGACGTCCCGGCACGCACGCTGTCGCCGCCGCGAGCCGATGCCGGCGGGGCCGCGTCAGACCAGGAGCTGGTGCTTCGCCAGGTCGCGGTAGAGCGGCGTCGACTCGACGAGCTCCGAGTGCGTCCCGACCCCGACGACCCGTCCGTGCTCCAGCACGACGATGACGTCCGAGTCGACCACGGTGGACAACCGGTGGGCGATGACGAGCAGTGTGCGGTCCTCGGCGACGGCGTCGATCGCGAGCCGCATCTTCTGCTCGTTCACCCCGTCGAGGGACGACGTCGACTCGTCGAGCAGCAGGATCGGCGGGGCGGCGAGGAGCGCGCGGGCGATGGCGAGGCGCTGCCGTTCACCGCCGGAGAGCATGACGCCGTCCTCACCGACCTGGGCGTCGAGGCCGCGGGGGTCGCGGTGCAGGACCTCGCTGAGGTTCACGGCCTCGAGGACACGGACGCAGTCGTCCTCGGACGCGTCCGGCGACCCGAGCAGCAGGTTGGCGCGGATCGTGCCGGCGAGCACCGGGGCGTCCTGCTCGACGTAGCCGATCTGGGCCCGGAGCTCGTCGCGGTCCAGCCCGCGGACGTCGACGCCGCCGAGCCGGATCACGCCGTCGGTCGGGTCGTAGAACCGTTCGATGAGCGCCAGGGTCGTCGACTTGCCGGCGCCCGACGGACCCACGAGGGCCACGCGCGACCCGCGCGGGACCCGGAAGGAGACGTCGTGCAGCACCGCGTCGTCAGCGGAGGCGTGCTCGTCGTGGCGATCCGTGCCTCCAGGCCGGTCCGTCGCACCGTCGGGACCGGTCGCCTGCGCGCCGGCCGCGTACCGGAACGACACGTGCTCGAACGTGATGGCGTCGTCGCTCGGAACGGCGGCCGCGACGCGGACGGCACGGTCGTCCTGGTCCTCCGTGGGGAGGTGCAGGATCTCCTCGATGCGACCGAGGGCGCCGAGTGCCTGTGCGACCGCGACCGCCGCGCCCATCGCCTGGCCGAGCGGCATGATCATCATGAAGAGCAGCAGGATGAACGTGATGAGCGTGGCGATCGTGATCGTCCCGGCGGCGACCTGCGCGCCGCCGACACCGAGCACCGCGATGAACGCGACCTGCATGACGATGCTCGCGACGGGCACCACGAACGCGCTCATCTTCGCGATGTCGAGGCCGCGCCGGTAGGCCTCGGTGGCGTGGCCGTCGACCTCGGCGACCTCGCGCTCCGTGGCACCGGCGGCACGGATGGTGCGGACGGCGCCGATGCCGCGCTCGACCGCGGCGGTGAGGTCACCGACCTTCTCCTGCGCCTTCTTCGACGCGACGCGGATCCGACGGCTGAGGCCACCGACCACCACGATCGCGACGAGGACGATCACGACGGTGATGCCGAGCAGCAGCGGGTCGATGATCGCCATCGCGACGATCGCGCCGATGAAGGTCAGCGCGCCACCGATCGACTCGATGAGCCCCTGGGTGAGCACGGCGCGGAGGAGCGTGGTGTCGCTGCCGACGCGGGAGACGAGGTCACCGGTGCGCCGGGTGTCGAACTCCGAGATCGGGAGGTTCAGGATGCGCGCGATGAGCTTGCGGCGGGTGCTCAGCACGACGCCCTCGCCCGCGCGCTGGAGCAGGAAGTGCTGGACGCCGTTCAGGAGGCCGGAGACGATCACGAGCACGACGAGGGCCCACACGAGCATCGACAGGGTGTGGCCGTGCTGCACGGCCGTGACGACCTGGTTCACGAGGAGGGGCTGCGCGAGGGACGCACCCGCGCCGAGGACGCTGAGCACGATGATCACGGCCATCGCGGGCTTGTTCTCGAACAGGTAGCTCAGCAGGCGGCCGAAGCTGGCGCGCGGGCCGTCGGTCTTCTTGGGGCGGGCGAACGGGAAGCTCATCGTGTTCCTAGTCTCTGCCGTACTTCTTGTGCACTGCCTGGCGGCTGACGCCGAGGAGCGTCGCGATCTCCTGCCAGGAGGCACCAGCGTTGCGGGCGCGGCGGGCGGCGAGTTCCTCGGTGCGGTCGAGGGCCTTGCGGAGCTCGCGCACGGATGCGAGTGCGGCGAACGGGTCGTCGCCGTCGGCGCCCGAGGCCAGGGTCGTGATCGTCGGACCGTCCATCGTGTCAACCTACATTGACGGCCGGGTGCGTGTCAACGTGGGTTGACGGGCGGGGGTGGTGTGGTGTCTGGTCCGAGTGCGACGTTGCACGCGTCGATCACGAGGTGTTTCGTCGCTTGATGCACGCGCATCCGATGCGAACGAATCGGGCGACGGGACGCGCGTCGAACGACGGGCGGGAGGTCGAAACGCGCGCGTTTCGTGGTCCCCGTCCGCGCGACCACACAACGGACGGGAGGCGCGGTGCTCGCTGGCACCGCGCCTCCCGTCCGGACGTGCGCACCCGGGTGCGTTACGGGGCGAGGCTCCCCGAGGAGCGCACGTGGCCGTCGCCGGCCGCCGCGTCGGCGGGCACGCCGAGCACGCGCTCGGCCTCCGCCTCGCCGAAGTCCGCGTGCCTGGTCTCCTTGACGAAGAACAGCGCGACGAGCGTCACGACCGCGGCGATGGTCAGGTAGAGCCCGACGAGGAAGATGTTCCCGTCGGCCTTCCACAGCGCGAGGGCAACGGTCGGGGCGAGCGACGCACCGAGGATCGATGCGACGTTGTACGCCACCGCCGACCCCGTGTACCGGACGTTCGTCGGGAAGAGCTCGGGCAGCAGGGCGCCCATCGGCCCGAACGTCAGACCCATCAGCGACAGCCCGACGATGAGGAACGTCACGACCGTGATCGGCCCGTGCGACGCGGCGAACCAGATCTGGAACGTCAGGCCGAACAGGGCGATGCCCGCGGTGGTCCACAGCAGCGTCGAGCGGCGGCCGAACCGGTCCGCGAGGAACCCGGCGACCGGGGTGAGGATGCCGAAGAACACCACACCGATCATGAGCAGCGTCAGGAACTCGCCACGGGAGTAGCCGAGGCCGATCTTCGGGACGAGCGGACCGGCCGTGGCGCCCGTCGTGCCGTAGGTCAGCGTGAAGGTCGTCATGAAGTAGAAGAGCACGTAGGTCGCGACCATGCCGAAGGTGCCGACGATGAGCGGACGCCACGAGGTCCGGAACACCCGCGCCAGCGGGACCTTCGCGACCGTGCCGGACTCCTGTACGCCGCGGAACACGGTCGACTCGACGAGCTTGAACCGCACGTAGAGGCCGACGATCACGAGCACGGCGGAGAGCAGGAACGGGATGCGCCAGCCCCACGCCTGGAAGTCGGCGTTCGCCGTGCCGTCCGCGGCGGCGGGCATCGCCGCGTTGATGGCGATGAAGAGCCCGTTCGCGAGCAGGAACCCGATCGGGGCGCCGAGCTGGGGGAGCGAACCGAACACGCCGCGCTTGCCCTTCGGTGCGTTCTCGGTCGCGAGCAGGGCCGCGCCGGACCACTCCCCGCCGAGTCCGACGCCCTGTGCGAAGCGCATCACGGCGAGCAGCACCGGCGCCCAGATGCCGATCGAGTCGAACGTCGGCAGGCAGCCGATGAGGAACGTCGCCGTCCCCATGACGAGCAGCGACGCCACGAGGGTGGCCTTGCGACCGATGCGGTCACCGAAGTGGCCGAAGATGATCGAGCCGACGGGCCGGGCGAAGAACGCGAGGGCGAACGTCACGAACGACGACAGCTGCGAGGCCGTCGGGTCCTCGTTCGGGAAGAACAGCGTCGGGAAGACGAGGACCGCGGCGGTCGCGTAGACGTAGAAGTCGTAGAACTCGATGGAGGTCCCGACGAGGCTGGCGATGACGACGCGGGAGCGCGGGTTGCCTGCGGGTGCCGGGGTGGTCGTGCTGGGTGCCGATGCGGCTGACATGCGTTTGTGGAGACTCCGAGGGGAGCACCCGGGATGGGTGCAGCGGTGTTCCGGACGGCGGACACCGGTCGGTTCGCGCAGGTGGCGCGTCGCCGATCGGGTGCGTTCGGTGGGTGGTGGACCGCTTGTGACGGGGGCTCACAGCCTACGACAGATGTCGCTTTCCTGCGAATCCGCAGAGAACGAACGGCCGGGAGGCGCGATGCACGTCGTCCGTGCACCGCGCCTCCCGGCGGACGGTCGCTCTGGCGGGCCGACGGTCGCACGGCCCGCTGCCGTCGCGCCGGTCCGTCGGCTCAGCTCGCTGCGCCGGCCTCGAGGTGTGCCGGCAGCTGGTGACCCATGCGGTCGCGCTTGGTGTCGAGGTACCCGGCGTTCTGTGCGGAGATGCCGACGACGAGCGGGACGAGCGCCTCGACCGCGATGCCGTGCTCCTCGAGCTGGCGGCGCTTCTCCGGGTTGTTCGAGAGCAGTCGGACGCTCGTGATGCCGAGGTCGGCCAGGATCCCGGCAGCGCCGCCGTACTCGCGCGAGTCGGCGGGCAGCCCGAGCGCGAGGTTCGCGTCGAGGGTGTCGAGCCCGTCCTCCTGCAGGCGGTAGGCCTTGAGCTTGTTCGTCAGGCCGATGCCGCGGCCCTCCTGCCCGCGCAGGTAGACGACCACACCGCCCTCGGCCGCGATGGTGTCGAGCGCCGCGTCGAGCTGCGGCCCGCACTCGCACTTCAGCGACCCGAACGCCTCACCGGTCAGGCACTCCGAGTGCACCCGGACGAGCGCGCCGTCACCGGGGGTCGAGCCGTCCGGGAGCGCGCCGATGATCGCGACGTGCTCCGCGCCCGTGACGAGGTCGCGGTAGGCCCGCATCTCGAACGTGCCGTGGGTGGTCGGGACGTTCGTGGACACCTCGAACTGGACCGGGCTCCCCGGCGTGGGGGAGGTCAGTGCGTCGGTCATCGTGTGCTCCGGTCGTTCTGGGGCGCCGTTCCAGGGTGCGCGGCGCCGTGCGGCCGAGCCCGGACCAGGAGGTCGGGACCCAGACTGGTGGTCGATGTTACGTCCAACCGCAGGCGGTCGGTCATGCTTCCCACGCCGAGGTCGTCGACCGCGACGCGGGGTCCGCCGAGCAGCACGGGGGCGACGTAGACGAGGTACTCGTCCACGAGTCCGGCCGCGATGAGCGCGGAGGTCAGGGTGGGGCCGCCCTCGACGAACACGGAGTGCACGCCGTGGTCACGGAGGGAGGCCAGGGAGGCCGCGAGGTCGTGCCCGGGCAGCGTGACGAGCCCACGCGGGTGCCGACGGAGCGCCGCCGTGTCCGGGACCCGCCGGTCGCCGAACACCACCGGCAGGGGCTGGTCGGCGAGGAGCTCGCCCGCGTCGCCCCGCGCCGTGAGGGAGGGGTCGTCGGCGAGCACGGTGCCGGTGCCGACGAGGATCGCGTCGTGTGCGGCCCGCTGCTCGTGGACGTGCTGGCGCGCTGCCGCGCCGGTGATCCACTGACTGCTCCCGTCGGCCGCCGCGGCGCGGCCGTCGAGGCTCGACGCCCACTTCGCGGTGACCCACGGCCGACCGAGCCGCACCGAGAGGAGCCACCGCTCGAGGAACGCCTCGGACTCGTCGGCGAGGACACCGGACACGACGTCGACACCGGCGGCACGGAGTCGGTCGGCGCCGCCGTGGACGTGCGCTCCGGGGTCGTCGATCGCGTACACGACGCGTCCGATGCCCGCTTCGATGAGGGCGAGCGCGCAGGGGCCGGTGCGTCCGGTGTGGTTGCAGGGCTCGAGGGTCACGACGGCCGTGGCACCGCGGAGCAGCGCTGGGTCGACCTTCGCCATCGCGTCGACCTCGGCGTGCGGCGTACCGGCGCCCTTGTGCCAGCCCTCGGCGAGGACGGTTCCGTCGGGGGAGAGGATCACAGCCCCGACCCGCGCGTGGTCGCCGACGGCGGGGCCGAGCGCCGCGATCTCGAGGCCGCGGCGCATCGCCCGGACCTCAGCCGGGGTCGCGGTTCCGGAGGGGGTGCTGGTCACGCTTCGACACTACCGGCGAGAAGTCGGTGACACGTCATTGGGCTACACGCTGTGGGCGAACGACGCTGTGGGCCATGACAGGTCGGACGCTGGCACGCCGTCTGCGCGGCGCCGTGCGTGCCAGGCCGGGGTGGGGCCGCCGTCGCGCCCGGGGTTGGCCGCCGGACCGGTGCCGGTGAACCAGAACTGCGCGGCACGGGCGACCGCGGCGGAAGCGGTGTTGCCCACGTAGCACTCCCACGCGACGTCCGGAGCGCCCTGCTCGAACGCCCACGACACCACGAGCTCGAGGGTCTCGTGCATGAGCCCGGCGCCGCGAGCGGAGGGCGCGAGCCAGAACCCGACGTCGCGCCGCACGGTTCGGTAGCCGATGACCCCTTCGAGCAGGGAGGACCCGCTGCGGCGGATCGCCCACGTGTACTCGCGGTCCGACGCCCAGCCGGGGCCGACGAGGGCGTCCACGAAGGAGCGCGCGTGCTCGGCGGCGTACGGCTGCGGCACGGTCGTCCACCGGGCGACCTCGGGGTCCTGGCAGCCGGCGACGATGGCTGCGGTGTCCGCGCGGGTGGGCACGTCGAGGCGCACCCGCGCGGACTCGAGGACGACCGGGATCACGTCGTGCTCAGCTGCGGACGCGCGGGACGAAGCCGATGCGGTCGTACACGCGTGCGAGGGTCTGCTGCGCGATCGACTCCGCCCGGTCGGCGCCGACGGCGAGCAGCCGGTCGAGCTCGGCCGGGTCGTCGAGGAGCTCGAGCGTCCGTGCGCGCACCGGCTCGAGCTCGGCGACGACGGCGTCGGCCACCTCACCCTTGAGGTCGCCGTACCCCTTCCCCTGGAAGGACGCCTCGAGCGCGGCCACCGGGGTGCCGGTGAACGCCGACAGGATGGACAGCAGGTTCGTCACGCCGGGCTTCGCCTGACGGTCGGCCCGGATCTCGCGCTCGGTGTCGGTGACCGCCGAGCGGATCTTCTTCGCGGTGCGCTTCGGGTCGTCGAGCAGCCGGATGAGCCCGTTGTCGGACGCCGCCGACTTGCTCATCTTGTTCGTCGGGTCCTGCAGGTCGTAGATGCGCGCGGTGTCGGTGAGGATGCGGGCCTCGGGAACGACGAACGTCTCGCCGAACCGCGAGTTGAAGCGTCCGGCGAGGTCCCGCGTCAGCTCGACGTGCTGCCGCTGGTCGTCACCGACCGGCACCACCTTCGTGTCGTACAGCAGGATGTCCGCCGCCATGAGGATCGGGTACGTGAAGAGTCCGACCGAGGCAGCGTCGGCACCCTGCCGCGCCGACTTGTCCTTGAACTGGGTCATCCGGCTGGCCTCACCGAAGCCCGTGAGGGTGTTGAGCACCCACGCGAGCTCGGCGTGGGCGGGCACCTGCGACTGCACGAAGAGCGTCGCCTTCGACGGGTCGATGCCCGACGCGATGTACTGCGCTGCCGTCGCGCGGGTGTTCGCGCGGAGCTCGGCCGGGTCCTGCGCGGTGGTGATCGCGTGCATGTCGACGACGCAGTAGATAGCGTCGTGGTCGTCGAGCAGTGTCCGCCACTGCATGAGCGCGCCGATGTAGTTGCCGAGGTGGAGCGATCCGGCCGATGGCTGGATGCCGGAGAAGATGCGGGTCGTGGTCATGCTGGTGTCCTGTTGCGCTGGAGCGGGAGGGGATCAGATCTCGTAGTCGACGACCACGGGGGCGTGGTCGGACCATCGCTGGTCGTAGGCCGCGGCGCGGTCGACCGTGTATTGCGAGACCTTCTCGGCGAGTTCGGGGGTGGCGACGTGGTAGTCGATGCGCCAACCGGAGTCGTTGTCGAACGCCTGGCCGCGCCACGACCACCAGGTGTACGGGCCGTCGACGTCGCCGGCCTGCGCACGGCCGACGTCGACCCAGCCGAGGCCCGGCCCGGTCGAACCGTCCGCGCCCTCGACCTGCTCGCCCTCGGCGCCGAAGAACCGGGAGAAGTAGGCGCGCTCGCGGGGGAGGAACCCGGCCCGCTTCACGTTGCCCTTCCAGTTCTTGATGTCGCGCTCGTCGTGCCCGACGTTGAGGTCACCCACGACGACCGCGAGCGGGTTGTGTGCCCGGAGCTCTGGCAGTCGCTCGGTCATCGCGTCGAGGAACTTCCACTTCTCGTCCTGCTTCGGGGTGTCGACCTCGCCCGAGTGCACGTACGTCGACACGACCGTCACCGTGGTGCCGTTGATCTCGTAGTCGGCCTCGAGCCAGCGGCCGGCGGAGTCGAACTCCTCCGCCCCCAGCGCGACACGGTGGATCTGCGCCCGGTGCCGGGACGCGATCGCGACGCCCGCGCGGCCCTTCGTCGAGGCGGGGTCGTGCACGATGTCCCACTCGTCACCGAGGAGCCCCGCGAGGTCGTCGCTCGACGCACGGACCTCCTGCAGGGCGAGGACGTCGACGTCGCGCGTGGCGAGCCAGTCGCCCATGCCCTTCCGGAACGCGGCACGGACGCCGTTCACGTTGACGGATGCGAGGCGCAGGCGTGTCATGCCGCCCAGCCTATCGGCGGCCACGGACAGCCCCGCCCGCCGTAGGCTCCGGCAATGACCGTCGTGTGGGAGATCGAGGGGGACACCGGAGCGACGAGGAGTCTCGCCGACGACGTCGACGACCTGCCCGGGTTCCTCCACGATCTCGCCGACGACCTGCAGGACTTCATCGCCGAGAGCAGCTTCGGCCGGGGCGAGCTCCGCCCGATCCCGCCGATCCCCCCGGAGCGCTCGTAGCCGCGACCCCCGTGCGCGGGGCGTGTCCGCCCGCTCGAGGCCGGCCACGATGAGGCCGTGAGCGACTCTGCCGCCGAACCTCCGCTCTGGCGCCACCCGCAGGTCGAGCGTGCCCTCGTGGCTGCGGCGGAGCTGCTCGAGCACGGCTGGCCCGAGGACGCCGTCGAGCCGCTGACCGGTGCGCTCGCCCTGCACGGCGACGACGCGGAGGTGCTCCGGATCCTCGCGGTCGCGTTCTGGTCGGCCGGTGACCTCGACGCCGCGCGCACCGCCGTCCGCCGAGCGATTACCACCGATCCCGATGACGTCGAGGGGTACCTCCTCGCCGCGCACCTCGCCGAGGAGGCCGACGACGTTGTCGAGGCCCGGTCGGCCTGGGCGGCAGCCGTCGAGCTCGTCCCGGGCGACGGCGGCCTGGCGGCAGCGCAGCTCGTCCTCGACCTCCGCACCGGACAGGTGGACGCGGCGACCTACGCCGCCGCGACCCGGGCCGCCACCGCGCACCCGCAGCACGCACAGGTGAACCTCGCCCTCGCATGGCTGGCCGCCCGCGAGGGCTACCCGGGCACCGCCGAGCGCGCCCTCGTCGCCGCGGTGGCGGCGACCCCCGCGGACCCGTGGCCCCGCTGGCAGCTCCTCCGAGCACGCGAACGCCGTGGCAGCACGATCGCGGTGCTCGCCGACGCCGCACTCGTCCTCGCGGAGCACCTGACGCGGCCGGCCCGCTCGGCGCGTTCCGTCGTGCCGTCGTCCGTCTGGCGTCGCTGGGGACGGCGTTCATCGTCGTCGGTCTCGTGCTCGCCGGCACCGTGGGGGTGCTCGTCGGCACGATGGTCGACGACCCCCTGCCCCCCGAGCTGTGCTGCGCGGCGTTGATCGTCGGAGTGGTCCTCGCCCAGGTCGCGGTGCTCCGCCGGCTCGGTCGGGCGCTCCCGACGGGGTGGCGGCCGTTCGTGGGGCTGGTCCGGCGTCGAGTGCCCGGCGTCGTGGTCGTCCCCGTCCTGCAGGCGGCGACGCTCGTCGCGGCAGGCGTCCTGCTCGTGCTCGCCGGCACGGGTGCCCCGGGGCTCGCGGACGGTGTGGCCGCAGCCGCGGCCGGAGGTGCGCTCGTCGCGGCCATGGGCACGGCGGGGTTCCTGGGACGCTGGTACGCGTGATCGGTCCCCGCGCGGCTGCGGCGGTGACCGGATGACGGACGGGAGGCGCGGTGCCAGCCGGCACCGCGCCTCCCGTCCGTCCGGTGGTCGCGTCGAGGACGCGACCTGCCCGATCAGGCCGCGTCGTGGTCCGTCTGCAGGAACTCGACGAGGTCGTCGGCGGTCTTCTCGGCGTCGTCGCCCGACACCGTGAGGGTGACCTCGTCGCCGTTCTCGATGCCGAGGCCGAGCAGCGCGAGGATGCTTCCGGCGTTGCCGGACTTGTCGCCCTTCGCGATGGTGACCTGGTGGCCGGACGCGGTCACGGTCTGGACGAACAGGGACGCGGGGCGGGCGTGCAGGCCGGACGCGCTGGCGACGGTGACGGTGCGGGTGGCTTCGGACATCGAATGGACTCCTGTCGATGGGTGGTGGCGCTCATGGTAGCGAGCGCTGGGTGGGGCGGGTCCCGGCAGCGGTCAGGAACGACCGGGCCAGAACACCTCGGTGCCGGCGGCCTCGACCTCGCGGACGAGGTCGGCGTTGACACCGGGGTCGGTGATGATCGTGTCGATCGCGGCGAGGGGAGCGACGCGGCCGAACTCCTCGCGGCCGAACTTGGTGTGGTCGGCGAGCAGGATGCTCCGCCGGGCCGACTTGATCATGGCGGACTTCACGGCGGCCTCGGCCATGTTGTGCGTCGTGAGACCGCGCTCGGGCGTGATGCCGTTGATGCTGATGAACGCGACGTCGACGCTGACCATCCCGATGAGCTGGTGCGTCCACGTCCCGACGCCCGCGAGCGAGTCGCTCCGGATGTTGCCGCCGAGCAGGTGCAGGTCGAGCCCCTGCCGGTTCGCGACCGCCATCGCCACGGGCAGGGAGTGCGTCACGACCGTGAGACCGCGGTCGGTGGGGAGCATCTCGGCGAGGCAGATGGTCGAGGTGCCGGCGTCGATCATGATCGAGCCGTTCTCGGGCAGCTCCTCGAGCGCGGCCTGGGCGATGACCATCTTCTCGGCCTGGTTGATGCCGCCGCGGTCACCGACGCCGGGGTGCAGGGTGATGCGCTCGACGGGGATCGCGCCGCCGTGCGCCCGTCGGACGAGCCCGCGGCGTTCGAGCGACGTGAGGTCGCGGCGGATCGTCTCGGGGGTCACCTCGAGCGACTCGGCGAGGTCCTTCACGTCGACCCGCCCCTGGGCGCGGGCCTGTTCCACGATGCGCTGGTGGCGCTCGGGTGCGTACATCGTGAGCCTCGTCGTCTCGTGCGGGTGGTGCGGGGGATCGGGCCGGAACGGACACGCTCGGGCACGTCTCGATGCTCGATGCCCGTTTCGTTCTGGACGCCAGACGCAAACGGGCATCTGTTTCTGCATTTTATCCCCGGATGTGTTTGTTTGTCAACGAGGATCGATGTAGTGTGCTCCCAGTCGCTCGACCGCGACGCCCACTGCACCACCGCACCGCACCGCCCCACCGCGCGTGAGATGAAGGAGTCTCGAATGCCCGAACTGCTCGGCACCGGCGTCGGCCGCGGCGTCGCCCACGGACCGGTCCTCCGGATGGCGGACCCCCTCGGCGCTCCGTCGCAGGACGCGCTGACCGGTTCGGCGGACGAGGCGAAGCAGCAGGTCGCGACCGCGCTCGCCGCGGTGGCCGAGGACCTCAACAAGCGCGGACAGCTCGCCGGCGGGGACGCCCAGGCCGTGCTCGAGGCGCAGGCGCTCATGGCGCAGGACCCGACGCTCCTCGACGACGTGCACGCCCGCATCGACGGTGGCACCAACGCCGAGCGTGCGGTGTTCGAGGCGTTCGGCCAGTTCCGCGACCTCCTCGTCCAGATGGGCGGGTACATGGGGGAGCGCGCGGCGGACCTCGACGACGTCGCCCAGCGCATCATCGCCAAGCTCCGTGGTGTCCCGGCCCCCGGCGTCCCCGAATCGGACACCCCGTTCGTCCTGGTCGCCCGCGACCTCGCCCCGGCCGACACGGCGCTCCTCGACCTCGACAAGGTGCTCGCCCTCGTCACACGCGACGGCGGCCCGACCTCGCACACCGCGATCCTCGCCCGCGCGAAGGGCATCACCGCCGTCGTCGGCGTCACCGGGGCGGACGAGCTCGCCGACGGCACCGAGGTCGTCGTCGACGCCGCCGCCGGCACGGTCGTCACCGACCCGTCCGCCGAGCTCGTGGCCGCGGTCGAACAGCGCATCGCCGACCGGCTCGCCGCAGCCGAGGCCCCCCTCACCGCCGGTGCCCTGGCCGACGGCCACACCGTGCCCCTGCTCGCGAACCTCGGCAGCCCCGCCGACGCCGCGGGCGCCGTCGCTCTCGGTGCGGAGGGCGTGGGGCTCTTCCGCACCGAGTTCCTCTTCCTCGACTCGCCGAAGGCCCCGACCGTGGCCGAGCAGCAGGAGTCCTACACGCGCCTGCTCGAGGCGTTCCCCGGCAAGAAGGTCGTCGTCCGCGCGCTCGACGCCGGCGCCGACAAGCCCCTGCCGTTCCTCACCGACAAGGACGAGGAGAACCCGGCGCTCGGACGCCGCGGCCTCCGTGCCCTCCGGAACCACGAGGAGGTCCTGCGTGACCAGCTCACCGCCCTCGCGCAGGCCGACGCCGAGACCGAGGCCGACCTCTGGGTGATGGCACCGATGGTCGCCGACGCCGAGGAGACCGAGTACTTCGTCACCCTCGCGCGCGAGCTCGGCATCCGGACCGCCGGCGTGATGGCCGAGGTGCCCTCGCTCGCGCTCATGGCCGAGCAGGTCTTCACCTCCGCCGACTTCGTGTCGATCGGCACGAACGACCTGACGCAGTACACGATGGCCGCCGACCGCATGCTCGGTACCGTCGCGTCCTACCAGGACCCGTGGCACCCCGCCGTCCTGCGTCTCGTCGCGCAGCTCGGCGCAGCCGGGGCCGACGCCGGCAAGGCCGTCGGCATCTGCGGTGAAGCCGCAGCTGACCCGCTCCTCGCCGTCGTGCTCGTCGGCCTGGGCGCCACCACCCTCTCCATGACCCCCGCGGCCCTGGCCGACGTGCGCGCCGAACTCGGCAAGCACACGCTCAACCAGGCCCGCGAGATGGCGAAGGCGGCACTCGCCGCGTCGACCGCTGCGGCTGCCAAGTCCGCCGCGGCCGCCGCGCACGCCGTCTAGCCCGCAGCACCACCGCAGCACAGCAGCACCCACCCCTCCACCACTGCAGCACCCATCACAGAAAGCCAGGCACATGACAACGTCGTCCGTTGCAGCGCCCGACGCTCCCGCGAAGTCGCGGGGCGGCGCACGCGTCGCCGTGCAGAAGTTCGGCACCTTCCTCTCCGGCATGGTCATGCCCAACATCGCGATCTTCATCGCGTGGGGCATCATCACGGCGTTCTTCATCGAGACCGGCTGGACCCCCGTGGGGATCCTCGGCGGCTTCGGTGAGACGAACGGCGTCGCCAACCCCGGCGTCGTCGGGCCGATCCTCACCTACCTGATCCCGCTCGCGATCGCGATCCAGGGCGGCCGCATGGTCTACGAGACCCGCGGTGCCGTGGTCGGCTCGATCTTCGCGATGGGTGTCATCCTCGGCGCCAACGGCACCGTGATGATCCTCGGCGCGATGATCTGCGGGCCGCTCGGCGCGTACCTCATCAAGCAGGTCGACAAGATCTGGGACGGCAAGATCCGCCCGGGCTTCGAGATGCTCGTGAACAACTACGCGGCGGGCATCCTCGGGTTCGTCCTGGCGATGATCGGGTTCTTCTGGCTCGCCCCGATCTTCAAGGCGATCGCGAACGGCCTCGGCGCGGCGGTCGAGTTCCTCATCAACCACTCGCTCCTGCCGCTCGCGAGTGTCATCATCGAGCCGGCGAAGGTGTTCTTCCTCAACAACGCCATCAACCACGGCGTGCTCGACCAGCTCGGTGCCGCGCAGGTGAAGGAATCGGGCAAGAGCATCCTGTTCCTGCTCGAGGCGAACCCCGGCCCCGGCCTCGGCATCCTGCTCGCCTTCACGTTCTTCGGTGTCGGCATCGCCCGCTCGACCGCTCCCGGCGCGATCATCATCCAGTTCCTCGGTGGCATCCACGAGATCTACTTCCCGTACGTGCTCCAGAAGCCGGTCCTCTTCATCGCCGTCATCCTCGGTGGTGCCACCGGTGTCGCGACCAACGTCGCGTTCCACTCGGGCCTCGTCGCCCCGGCGTCCCCGGGTTCGATCTTCGCGGTGATCGGTTCGACGGCGAAGGACAGCTTCGTCGGCGTCATCCTCTCCGTGGTGCTCTCCGCGGCGGTCTCCTTCGCGGTCGCGTCGTTCTTCCTCATCGCCACCCGCAAGCGCGACCTGGCGAACGGCGGCGGCGACATGAGCGCCGCGATGGCGAAGCTCCAGGCCAACAAGGGCCGTGACGTCAACGCCGCGACCTCTGGCCTGCTCGGCAACAACAGCCCGGCGAACGAGGAGGAGGCCGAGGCCTCGCTCGGCGGCGTCGGGTCGGCGACCACCGCGACGGCCACCCGCGTCGAGAACGTCGTCTTCGCCTGCGACGCGGGCATGGGCTCCAGCGCGATGGGCGCGAGCGTCCTCCGCAACAAGGTGAAGAAGGCCGGCATCGAGGGGGTCACGGTCGTCAACAAGGCGATCGCGAACCTCGACGGCACCGAGGACCTCATCATCACCCAGGAGGAACTGACCGACCGTGCTCGACAGAAGAACCCGGGGGCGCAGCACGTGTCCGTCGGCAACTTCATGAACGCGCCGCAGTACGACGAGGTCGTCGAACAGCTCAAGAACCAGTAACCAAGTGCAGTATCGGAGGGGACGGGCCACGGCTCGTCCCCTCCACACGTCCACGACGCCACGTCACGAAGCAAGGAGAACGCCGATGCCCGTCCTGCAGGAGAGCCAGATCCGGATCCACACCGAGGACACCGCCCCGACCAAGTCGGAGGCGATGAAGGAGGCTGCCGAGATCCTCGAGGCTGCGGGCGCGGTCACCGCGGACTACTACCCGGCGATGCTCGAGCGTGAGAAGAGCGTCTCGACGTACATGGGCAACTTCCTCGCGATCCCGCACGGCACGAACGACGCGAAGGACGCCATCAAGTCGTCGGCGCTGTCGTTCATCCGCTACGCCACCCCGATCGACTGGGACGGCAACCCCGTGCGCTTCGTCGTCGGTATCGCCGGCGTGAACAACGAGCACCTCGACATCCTCTCGAAGATCGCGATCGTGTTCTCCGACGAGGACGAGGTCCAGAAGCTGACCGATGCGCCCGACACCGCGGCGATCCTGTCGATCCTCGGTGAGGTCAACGAGTGAGCGACCGCACCGCCGTCCACTTCGGCGCCGGGAACATCGGCCGCGGCTTCGTCGGCCTGCTCCTGCACGAGGCCGGGTACGAGGTCGTCTTCGCCGACGTCGCCGCGCCGCTCATCGACGCCCTCGCCGCCGCCGACTCGTACACCGTGCACGAGGTCGGCCAAGACGCGAAGGACCACGAGGTCACCGGCTTCCGCGCGCTGAACAGCGCGCAGGACGAACCGGGCGTCATCGCCGAGGTCGCCGCCGCGGACGTCGTCACCTGCGCCGTCGGCCCGAACGTCCTGAAGTTCATCGCGCCGGTCATCGCCGCCGGTCTCCAGCAGCGCGACGCGGGTGCGCCGCCGCTCGCCGTGATGGCCTGCGAGAACGCGATCAACGCGACCGACCGCCTCCGCGAGTTCATCGTCGAGGCACTGCCCGCCGAGACCCGCGACCAGGCGCTCGCCAAGGCCGTGTTCGCGAACACCGCTGTCGACCGCATCGTGCCCGCGCAGCCCGAGGGCGCCGGCCTCGACGTCACCGTCGAGACCTACCACGAGTGGGCCATCGACCGGACGCCGTTCAACGGCTCCGAGCCCGACATCCCCGGTGCCCACTACGTCGACGGGCTCGCGGCGTCGATCGAGCGCAAGCTCTTCACGGTCAACACCGGCCACGCCACGGTCGCGTACCACGGGTACCTCGCGGGCGCGGACAAGATCGCGGACGCCATCGCCATCCCGGCTGTGCGCTCCGAGCTCGAGTCGGTCCTCGCCGAGACGAGCGACCTGCTCGTCCGTCGCCACGAACTCGACCCCGAGGTGCACCGCGCCTACGTCGAGGCGATCATCGCGCGGTTCGAGAACCCGCACCTGCCGGACACCGTGACCCGCGTGGGCCGGCAGCCGCTCCGCAAGCTCTCGCGCGACGAGCGCTTCGTCTCGCCGGCCGCGGCCCTCGCCGAGGACGGGACCGAGCCGACCGCGCTGCTCGACGCGATGGGTGCCGCGCTCCGGTTCGACGTCGCGGACGACGAGCAGAGCGTCCAGCTGCAGGAACTCCTGCGGTCGGACAGGACCGACGGCGAGATCGCCTCGGAGATCACCGGGCTCGACGATCAGCACCCGCTGCACGCCGCGTTCGCGGACCGGGTGCGCGCAGCGCGCGCCTGACGGACCACGTCAGGACGCCGGACGGGAGGCGCGGTGCCAGCTGGCACCGCGCCTCCCGTCCGTTGCTGGGATCGTTGGTCCGCCGTGGCGCCGGGCGCGCGCGGGTCCAGTCGCGGCGCGTAGCGTCGAGCGCATGACGAAGCACTGGGTTGCACCGCGGTTCGGCGGCAGCGAGGTCCTCGAGTTCACCGACACCGAGGTACCCGCTCCGGGGCCCGGCGAGGTCACGATCGCGGTCCACGCCGCCGGCATGAACCCCGCCGACACGAAGCACACCCGCCAGGGCGACCCGTCCGACCTGCCGATCGCCGTCGGCTACGAGGTCGCCGGCACCATCAGCGCGATCGGGCCCGACACCGAGATCGCCTCGGGCGGGGGAGCCGTCGGCGACGAGGTCCTCGCGTTCCGCGTCGAGGGCGGCTGGGCCGAGGAACTGACCGTGCCCGCACGTGACGTGTTCGCGAAGCCCGCGTCGCTCGGATTCCCGGAGGCAGCGAACCTCCTCCTCGCCGGGACCACCGCGGCCGACATGCTCCGGGTCACCCGGGCCTCCGGCGACGACACCGTCCTCGTGCACGGCGCGGCCGGAGCCGTCGGCGTCGGCCTCCTCCAGCAGCTCCGGCTGCTCGGGGCCCGGGTCATCGGGACCGCCTCGGAGCGGAACGCCGACGTCGTCGCGGACTTCGGCGGGGAGTGGATCGCGTACGGCGACGGACTGGAGGACCGGGTCCGAGCCCTCGTCGGCGACGGCACCGGAGACGGCGTCACCGTGGCGCTCGACTGCGTCGGCACCGACGAAGCCGTCGATGTGTCCCTCGCGCTCGTCGCGGACCGTTCGCGCATCGTGACCATCGCGGCGTTCGGACGAGCGGAGTCCGACGGCATCCGAGCCATCGGCGGTGCCCAGCCGGAGAGCAAGGCGTTCCGGGACTCCGTGCGGCAGCGGCTCATCGACCTCGCCGGCGAGGGGCAGCTCGTCGTGCCCGTCGCCCGGACCTTCCCCCTCGCCGAGGCGAAGGGCGCAGCCGAACTCCTGGAGTCGCAGCACCCGGGCGGGAAGCTCGCGCTCGTCCCCT
Source organism: Curtobacterium phoenicis (assembly GCF_047238015.1). NCBI lineage: Bacteria > Bacillati > Actinomycetota > Actinomycetes > Micrococcales > Microbacteriaceae > Curtobacterium > Curtobacterium phoenicis. Next base: position 2,776,459 of record NZ_JBDFLZ010000002.1, on the reverse strand, counting down.
GATCGGGGGTGGCGCGGTCCTGGCACCGTGCGCAACGGTCTGGTTGACTCGGCAGCGTTCCTGCGTCCGCAGGGGCTGCCGATCAGATCCAGCAGGGGGATTTCCCGATGAGTGACCAGTACCCGCCGCAGAACCCGAACGGGCAGGACCCGTACGGCCAGCAGCAGCAGCCGTACGGGCAGCAGCAGCCGTACGGGCAGCAGCAGCCGTACGGCCAGCCCCAGTACGGGCAGCAGCAGTACGGCCAGCCTGCGCCGACCGGGCCGAACGGCGAGCCGCCGCTCTGGGCGCCGTGGTACGGCATCTCGTTCGGCGCCGCGATCAAGCGGTTCTTCAAGAAGTACGTCCGGTTCGACGGGCGCGCGAGCCGGAGCGAGTTCTGGTGGTGGGCGCTCGCGAACGGGATCGTGACGGCCGTGCTGTACGTCATCTACATCATCGGGTTCGCGAGCTCGGATCGTCAGACCACGACCACCAGCACCAGCGTGCAGTCCACCGTCACGTCGCCGTCGCCGCTCTTCATCATCGGTGGCATCCTGCTCTTCCTCTGGGCGCTCGCCGTGCTCGTCGGGAACCTCGCCCTCGTCTGGCGTCGCCTGCACGACGCGAACCTCGCCGGTCCGTTTTTCTTCCTCGGGTTCATCCCGATCGTCGGCGGCATCATCCTGCTCGTCCTCTACCTGCTGCCCTCGAAGCCCGAGGGTGCACGGTTCGACCAGCCGCAGCGCGGCTGAGCGACCCACGACGGTCGAACGGCTCTCCCGGGTGACCGGGAGGGCCGTTCGTCACGGACACGACGAAGCAGTTCCCGGAGGGACCCGAACATGACGAACGACGGTACGCCGCAGTGTGGGCCGCCGCAGCAGCCGTACGGCCAGCAGGGGTACGGGCAGCCGCCGTACGGCCAGCCGCCGTACAGCCAGCAGCCGCCCCCGTACGGGCAGCAGCCGTACGGGCAGCAGCTGTACGGTCAGCCGCATCCGATGTACCAGGCCCCGCCACCGATCCCGCTCGGACCGGACGGCACACCGCCGCTGTGGGCGCCCTGGTACGGCATCGGGTTCCTCGACGCGTTCATCCGCTTCTTCAGGAAGTACGCACGGTTCGACGGCCGGGCCAGCCGGAGCGAGTACTGGTACTGGGTCCTCGCGAACGCGATCGTCACGGTCGTGCTCATCGGTGCGTTCTACGCGATCCTCATCGCGACGCTCGTCGGCGGCAGCAGCGTCGACGCGTACGGCCGCAGCGTCGGCGATGCCGCACCGTCCCCGTTCGCCTTCGTGTTCCTCGGGCTGTGGTTCCTCTGGTGGCTCGCGACCCTCGTGCCGAACATCGCCCTCGGGTGGCGCCGTGTGCACGACGCCGGCCTGCCGGGGCCGGTGTGGCTCGCCGCGCTCTTCGTCTCCGTCGCGGGGATCGTGCTCGGCTGCCTCGCGTCGAACCCGGTCGGCGCGCAGTACGACCGACCCGACCTCGGCTAGACCATCCTCACGACGAAGGGCCCTCCCGACTGGAGGGCCCTTCGTCGTGCGGCAGGCGTCAGACCACGCGGACGCGGGCGAGCGAGCCGTCGACGACGAGGTCGCGTACGGTGACCGAGGGATCGGCCGTCTCGAAGCGCATCGCGCCTCCGGGTTGGTCGAACCACGGCTGGACGAAGCGCACCGTCACGAGGAACGGCCGTTCCACGACGTAGCGGTGGGTCTCCGGCGCCGACGCCACGTGCGGCGGCAGCGACCGCTGGGGGAGCGGGGTGTCGAGCGGGTGCAGGAGGTAGCCGTCCGGGCCACCGATGCGGTCGACGGGCACGCCGGCCGGGATCTGGATGGTCAGCCCACGCTCGCCGGCCTGCGACACCTGCTGCGCGAGCTGCGGGTACGTCGAGGCCGCGCGGTCCCGGAGGCCGTCGAGTTCGTGCCGCGGGATGTCCCGCGGAGCCGGGAACGGGCGGTTGAGGAACCGACGGAGCATCTCCACGGCGTCGTCCTCGCCGTTCGCCGTCGCCAGGCGCCGGGCGGTCCCGTAGTCGACGACCTCGAGCGCGTACTCTGCCGGCCCGACCTGGGCGATGCGGAGTGCCCCCTCCACCGGCGGCTCGTGCAGGGTCTCCCCGGGGAGTTGCACGTACCGGACGGTGTAGCCGAGCTGGTCGAGGATGGGGCGGGTCTCCGCGAACGTCATGGGCGCGAGCCTACCGGGCCGACCTATGCCTTCCCCCGCATGATCGCCTGCTTGACCTCCGAGATCGCCTTCGTGACCTGGATGCCGCGCGGGCAGGCGTCGGTGCAGTTGAAGGTCGTCCGGCAGCGCCAGACGCCCTCCTTGTCGTTGAGGATGTCGAGCCGGACGTCCGCGGCGTCGTCGCGCGAGTCGAAGATGAACCGGTGCGCGTTCACGATCGCGGCCGGGCCGAAGTACTGCCCGTCCGTCCAGAACACCGGGCAGGACGACGTGCACGCGGCGCAGAGGATGCACTTCGTGGTGTCGTCGAACCGGGCGCGGTCGGCCACGGACTGCACGCGCTCCTTGCCCTTCTCGGGGGCGGAGGACGCCTGGAGGAAGGGCTGGACCTCGCGGTAGGACGCGAAGAACGGCTCCATGTCGACGACGAGGTCCTTCTCGAGCGGCAGGCCCTTGATCGCCTCGACGTAGATCGGCTTCGAGACGTCGAGGTCCTTGATGAGGGTCTTGCACGCCAGACGGTTGCGCCCGTTGATGCGCATCGCGTCGGATCCGCAGACGCCGTGCGCGCAGGAGCGGCGGAACGTGAGCGAACCGTCCTGCTCCCACTTGATCTGGTGCAGTGCGTCGAGGATGCGGTCGGTCGGCAGCATCATCACGTCGAAGTCCTGCCAGCGCGGCTCGTCGTCGACGTCCGGGTCGAACCGGCGGACGATGATCGTGACGGGGAACGATCCGGGAGGGGCGTCCTGCACGGTCTGGGTGCGGGGTGCGTCGGAGACCAGGGTGTCGGTCATCAGTACTTCCTCTCCATCGGCTCGTAGCGCGTCACGACGACGGGCTTCCAGTCGAGCGTGATGTGGTCGTCGGCGAGCGACGAGTGCGGGTCGCCCGTCAGGTACGCCATGGTGTGCTGCATGTAGTTCTCGTCGTCGCGCTTCGGGTAGTCGTCGCGCATGTGGCCGCCGCGGCTCTCCTTGCGGTTGCGGGCGGAGTAGACCACGACCTCGGCGAGGTCGAGCAGGAAGCCGAGCTCGACGGCCTCGAGCAGGTCGGTGTTGAACCGCTTGCCCTTGTCCTGCACGGAGACCTGCAGGAAGCGGTTGCGCAGCTCGTGGATGGTCTCGGTGACCTTCGCGAGCGACTCGTCGGTCCGGAACACCTGCGCGTTGCGGTCCATCTCCTCCTGCAGTTCCTTGCGGAGTGCCGCGACCCGCTCGGTGCCGGTGGACGCGCGGAGCTGGTCGAGCATGTCCTTGACGCCCTGCTCGGGGTGCTCCGGCAAGGGCAGGAACTCGGCGGTCTGGACGTACTCCGCCGCGTTGTTGCCCGAGCGCTTGCCGAACACGTTGATGTCGAGCAGCGAGTTCGTGCCGAGGCGGTTCGAGCCGTGCACGGACACGCAGGCGCACTCACCGGCGGCGTAGAGCCCGGGGACGACCGTCGTGTTGTCGTACAGGACCTCGGCCTTGACGTTCGTCGGGATCCCGCCCATCGCGTAGTGCGCGGTCGGCATGACCGGCACCGGCTCGACGACCGGGTCGACGCCGAGGTACGTCCGGGCGAACTCGGTGATGTCGGGCAGCTTCGTCTCGAGCACCTCGGCGCCGAGGTGCGTGCAGTCGAGGAGGACGTAGTCCTTGTTCGGACCGGCGCCCCGGCCCTCGGCGACCTCCTGCACCATGCACCGCGCTACGATGTCGCGCGGCGCCAGGTCCTTGATGGTCGGGGCGTAGCGCTCCATGAAGCGCTCGCCCGAGGCGTTGCGGAGGATCGCGCCCTCACCGCGGGCGCCCTCGGTCAGGAGGATGCCGAGTCCGGCGAGTCCGGTCGGGTGGAACTGGAAGAACTCCATGTCCTCCAGCGGCAGGCCGGTGCGCCAGACGATGCCGACGCCGTCGCCGGTCAGGGTGTGCGCGTTCGAGGTCGTCTTGAACATCTTGCCGAAGCCACCCGTGGCGAAGATCATCGCCTTGGCGTGGAAGACGTGCAGCTCGCCCGTCGCGAGCTCGAAGGCCACGACGCCCGCCGGCTGCTTGCGGGTGACGCCGTCGTCGCCCGTGACGTCGACCATGATCAGGTCGAGCGCGTAGAACTCGTTGAAGAAGTTCACCCCGAGCTTGACGCAGTTCTGGAACAGCGTCTGCAGGATCATGTGCCCGGTGCGGTCGGCCGCGTAGCACGCACGGCGGACCGGGGACTTGCCGTGGTCACGTGTGTGACCGCCGAAGCGCCGCTGGTCGATCTTGCCCTCGGGCGTGCGGTTGAACGGCAGACCCATGTTCTCGAGGTCGATGACGGCGTCGATCGCCTCCTTCGCCAGGATCTCGGCGGCGTCCTGGTCGACGAGGTAGTCACCGCCCTTGATCGTGTCGAACGTGTGCCACTCCCACGAGTCCTCTTCCACGTTCGCGAGGGCCGCCGCCATGCCGCCCTGGGCCGCTCCGGTGTGCGAGCGGGTCGGGTACAGCTTCGAGATCACGGCCGTCTTCGCCTTCGGACCGGCCTCGATGGCAGCGCGCATGCCGGCGCCGCCCGCGCCGATGATGACGATGTCGAACTGGTGGTGGTGCACGGTGATGTCTGACGGGGTGTTTGCAGGCACGGGGGTCTTTCGTTCAGGGGTGGAGCGGGCGTTCGGGGCTGCTAGCGGGCCGGGCAGAACGACGGCAGGTCCGCGGCGGCAGCGCCGGCGGGACACGGGTCGAACGTCCAGCACACGAGCAGGCCGAGGACGATCAGCGCGACGCACGCGATGAGGATCGCGACGAGGAGCGTCTTCCGGATGCCCGGCTTCGACACGTAGTCGTTCACGATCGTCCGCATGCCGTTCGAGCCGTGCACCAGCGCGAGGACCAGCATGAGCGAGTCCCACACCTGCCAGAACGGGTTGGCCCACTTGCCGGCGACGAACGCGAAGTCGATCTGCTTGACGCCCTCGCCCGCCACCATGTTGACGAACAGGTGGCCGAAGATCAGCACGACGAGCAGGACGCCCGACGCGCGCATGTAGATCCAGCCCCACTTCTCCCAGTTGGTGCTGCGGCGAGCAGCCTGTGCGCTGCGGGGCGGTTCGATGGTCTGCGTGGTCATCTGGTGCTCCTAGTGGAAGTCCGCGACGAGGTTCATCAGCTGGCGCGGCAGGAAGCCCGCGATCGCGATCGCCCAGAGGACGATGACGATCCAGAACATCGCGCGCTGGTACTTCGGGCCCTTCGACCAGAAGTCCACCAGGATGATGCGCAGCCCGTTGAACGCGTGGAACACGATCGCCATCACCAGGGCGATCTCACCGAGGTTCATGAGCGGCGTCTTGTACGTGCCGATCACGGCGTTGTAGGCCTCGGGCGAGACCCGGACGAGCGCGGTGTCGAGGATGTGCACGAGCAGGAAGAAGTAGATCGCGACACCGGTGATGCGGTGCAGCACCCACGACCACATGCCGGTCGAGCCCCGGTACAGGGTGCCTTGCGGCGTGCGAGAGGCGCGGGGCGCCTCGATCGTCACGCGGGGTTCAGCGGTTGCCGTCCCCCCTGCGGTCTGCTCGGCCATGAGCGAGTCCTCCCGTAGGACGGGCCCGCCGATCGGCGAGCCGTTGCCGTTGGTGTTCTGTGGAACACCCCCATCCTATGCTCGCGCACTGACGTTCTCGTGCCAACGTGCCCGGACCGCCCGCGTGGCCGCCGGCGGCGCGCCGATCGTCCGCGCGGTGTCGTGGTGCGCGAGCAGCTGGTCGCCCACGGCCTCCCACGTCGTCCCCTCGACGCGCAGCCGCCCGGCCGAACCCATCCGCGCCGCCAGCACGCGGTCGTGGTGGAGCCGGAGCACCGCCCGACGGAGCGCCTGCGGTTCGTCCGGGTCGTAGAGGTCGCCGTCCAGACCCGGGGCGACGAGGTCGACCGGCCCGCCGGATGCCGGCGCCACGACCGGCAGGCCGGTCGCGTGCGCCTCCTGGAGGGTCTGGCCGAAGGTCTCCGCCGGCCCGGTGTGGACGAAGACGTCGAGGGCGGCGTAGGCGTCGGCCAGCGCGTCGCCGCGCAGCGGGCCGGTGAAGTGCACGTCCAGGTGGCGGAGCCGACGCTCCAGCAGGGGCCGGGAGGGGCCGCCTCCCGCGACGACCACCCGGATCCCCGGGATGCCGCCGAGTTCGGCGAGCCGCTCGACCTCCTTCTCCGGTGCGAGCCGACCGACGTAGCCGACGATCGTCTCGCCGCCCGGCGCGAGCCGGCGCCGGAGCGCGCGGACGTGCGGCGTCCCACGACGTGCGGGGTGGAAGAGGGCGGTGTCGACGCCGCGACCCCACCGTGCGACCCGCGGCACACCGTCCTCGGCGAGCATCGCCGCGGTGGCGCTCGACGGCGCGAGCGTCAGCGACGCTCCCTCGTGGATCCGCCCGAGGATCTTCCGCACCAGCGGGACGGTCGCGGTCAGGCCGTTGCGGCGGGCGAAGCCGGCCACGTCGGTCTGGAAGACGGCGACGGAGGGGATGCCGAGCCTCCCGGCCGCCGTGATGGCACGCCCGCCCAGCAGGAAGGGACTCGCGGCGTGGAGCACGTCGGCGCCGGAGGCGGCGAGGATCGTGTCGAGCACCGGGTGGGGGAGGGCGACGGGGAACTGGCGGTACGCGACCGCCGGCACCCGGTGGACGTCGTACCCGTTGAACCGCTCGACGTGGTCCTTCGGCCGGAGCTGTGCGATGCCGGGGGTGTCCGGCGCGATGACGACCGCCCGGTGCCCGCGGAGCCGCAGGTGGTCGAGGACCGCGATGACGCTCGTGGTCACGCCGTTGAGGGTGGGCAGGAAGCTCTCGGTCACGACGGCGACGGTCCGCTGGGACGTGCCGCGCTCCACGCTGCGTGCGCTCATGGTGCAGCCCATGCTCCACGCGTGCCGTGACGGGGTGGTGGGGGCCGCGTGAACGGCGGACACGGCGGGGGTGAACAGGTCGTGCCGCCTTGCGGGAGCGCGCATGCGGGAAACGTGCGGTCACCGCCCAGGTGCCGGCGCCACGGACCGGTACGGTGAGCGGGTGTCTGACGAGCTCCGTGACTTCTACGCGATCATCCCCGCCGGCGGCATCGGGTCCCGGCTCTGGCCGCTGTCGCGCGCCGATGCCCCGAAGTTCCTGCACGACCTGACCGGGTCCGGGACGTCCCTGCTGCGGCAGACGTGGGACCGGCTGGCGCCGCTCGCCGGTGACCAGCGGATCATGGTCGTCACCGGGCGCGCGCACCGCGCCGCGGTCGAGGCGCAGCTGCCCGGCATCGCGGACCACAACGTCGTGCTCGAGAGCGAGCCGAAGGACTCCACCGCCGCGATCGGCCTCGCCGCCGCGATCCTCCGACGTCGTGAGCCCGACGTCGTCGTCGGGTCGTTCGCCGCCGACCACGTGATCGGCGACGCCCGCGGCTTCCGTCGTTCGGTGCGTGAGGCCGTCGCCGCGGCCCGGGCCGGCTACGTGACCACCATCGGCATCACCCCCACCGAGCCGGCGATCGGTTTCGGCTACATCCACGCCGACGGCGCGGCACTGGACGTCGAGGGCGCCTCGACCGTGCACGCGGTGGAGTCGTTCGTCGAGAAGCCCGACCTCGAAACGGCCCGGGGTTACCTGGAGGAGGGCAACTACCTCTGGAACGCCGGCATGTTCATCGCGCGTGCGGACGTGCTGCTCGCCGAGATCGGCCGGACGAAGCCCGACCTGCTCGCCGGCATCGAGGAACTCGCCGACGCGTGGGACACCTCCTCGCGCGGCGCCGTGGTCGACGCCGTCTGGCCGGCGCTCGAGAAGATCGCGATCGACTACACCGTGGCCGAACCCGCTGCGGCGGCCGGTCGGATGGCCGTCGTGCCCGGCGACTTCGACTGGGACGACGTCGGCGACTTCGCGTCGCTGGCGAAGCTGCAGTCCGGCGGACGGGCGAACAACCTCGCGGTGCTCGGTGACGGCGCCCGCATCCTCGCCGACTCGGCCAGCGGCATCGTGGTGTCGCACAGCCAGCGGCTCATCTCGCTCATCGGGGTCGAGGACATCGTCGTCGTGGACACCCCGGACGCCCTCCTCGTGACCACGAGCGCGAACGCCCAGCGGGTCAAGGGTGTGGTGGACGCACTGAAGATCAGCGGCCGCGGCGACGTCCTGTAGCGCTCCATCACGAAAAGCGTTTGACGGCGCGCGGACACTGGCGTCGCGTTACGGGCACGTTTCCGCCGGATCGCGATCCCGTAACCGATCGCGAGCCCGTCAGCAGGGGGTTCTGTACCGGTCGGACTGTCGTGTACTGTCGCCACGATCGCCCGGAACCACAGCTCCGGGCCAACGCCCCCGGAGGAATCACCCAAGTGTCATCCCGCACCCGCAAGATCGCGCTCAGCGGCCTCGCCCTGGCCGGCACGGTCGCCGTGCTCGCCGGCTGCTCCGCCGCCCCGTCCGACAACGCCTCGGCCAAGAAGACCGACTTCCGTCCCTGCATGGTCTCCGACTCCGGCGGCTTCGACGACAAGTCCTTCAACCAGCTCGGCTACGAGGGCCTGCAGGACGCCGCCAAGGAACTCGGCGCGACCTACAAGTCCGCGGAGTCCAAGGACTCGACGGTCTACGACTCGAACATCGAGCAACTGATCAACCAGAACTGCAAGCTCATCGTCACGGTCGGCTTCAACCTCGCCGACGCCACGAAGAAGCAGGCCGCCGCGAACCCCGACACGAACTTCGCGATCATCGACGACAACTCGATCAAGGCGAAGAACGTGAAGCCGATCACGTTCGACACCTCGCAGGCGGCGTTCCTCGCCGGCTACGCGGCCGCGTCGTACTCGAAGTCCGGCGTCGTCGGCACCTTCGGCGGCATGCAGATCCCGACCGTCACGATCTTCATGGACGGCTTCGCGGACGGCGTGCAGTACTACAACGAGCAGAAGAACAAGGACGTCAAGGTCGTCGGCTGGAACGAGTCGACCCAGAAGGGCTCCTTCACGGGCGGCTTCGAGGCCGGCACGCAGGCCAAGGCCGTCGCGCAGACGCTCCTCGACCAGAAGGCCGACGTCATCCTCCCCGTCGGCGGTCCGATCTACCAGTCGGCGGCCGAGGCCATCAAGGACGCCGACAACGGCTCCGTCCTCATCGGCGCGGACAGCGACCTCTACGAGGCCGACCCCCGCTACAAGGACATCGCGTTCACCTCGGTCGAGAAGGGCATGCGCCCCGCGACCCGCGACGTCGTCGAGCAGGCCGCCAAGGGGGACTACTCGAACGAGCCGTACGTGGGCACCCTGAAGAACGAGGGCGTCGGCATCGCGCCGTTCCACGACTACGCCTCCAAGGTCGACAGCGGCCTCGAGGGCGAGCTCGACAAGATCAAGTCCGGCATCATCGACGGCTCGATCACGGTCAAGACCGAAGCGACCGTCAAGTAACACCACGGATGCGGGCGGGGGAGGAATCCCTCGCCCGCATTCCCGTGCCCCGACACGAGGAACTGCGCAGCACAGACATGAAGCTCGAACTCCGCGGCATCACCAAGCGGTTCGGATCGCTGGTCGCCAACGACCACATCTCGCTCACCGTCGAGCCGGGAGAGGTCCACTGCCTCCTCGGTGAGAACGGCGCCGGCAAGTCCACCCTGATGAACGTCCTGTACGGCCTCTACCAGGCCGACGAGGGCGACATCCTCCTGGACGACGTCGTCCAGGACTTCGACGGCCCCGGCGACGCCATGCGCGCCGGCATCGGCATGGTGCACCAGCACTTCATGCTCGTGCCCGTCTTCACCGTCGCCGAGAACGTCATGCTCGGTCAGGAGCAGACCACGTTCGGCGGTCGGCTCGACCTCGCCGGCGCCCGGGCCCGGGTCAAGGAGATCTCCGACCGGTTCGGCTTCGACGTCGACCCGGACGCCAAGGTCGAGGACCTCCCCGTCGGCGTGCAGCAGCGCGTCGAGATCATCAAGGCGCTGTCCCGTGACGCGAAGGTGCTCGTGTTCGACGAGCCGACCGCCGTGCTCACCCCGCAGGAGACCGACGAGCTGATGGCGATCATGCGGCAGCTCCGCGAGGCCGGCACCGCGATCGTGTTCATCACGCACAAGCTCCGCGAGGTCCGCGAGGTCGCCGACCGCATCACCGTGATCCGGCTCGGCAAGGTCGTGGGCGAGGCCTCGCCCACCGCGACGAACAACGAGCTCGCCGCGCTCATGGTGGGCCGCGCCGTCTCGCTCGTCGTCGACAAGACGCCGGCGTCCGGGGGTGAGGACGCCCTCGTCGTCGACCACCTCACGGTCACCGACCCGTCCGGCGTCGTGCTCGTCGACGACGTGTCGTTCACGGTCCGCCGCGGCAAGGTCCTCGCGATCGCGGGCGTCCAGGGCAACGGGCAGACCGAACTCACCGAGGCCCTGCTCGGCCTCGAACCCGTGCACGCCGGGCACGTCACGCTCGACGGCGCCGAGATCACCGGCCGCACCGTGAAGCAGATCCTCGACGCGGGCGTCGGATTCGTGCCGGAGGACCGCAAGGAGGACGGCCTCGTCGGCGAGTTCACCATCGCCGAGAACCTCATGCTCGACCGGGCCGACCACGCCGAGTTCGTCCGCGCGGGCACGATCCGCAGCGCCGAGCGCGACGCGTTCGCCGACGAGAAGATCGCCGAGTTCGACATCCGCACCCCCTCCCGCACCACCGCCGCGGGCCGGCTCTCCGGCGGCAACCAGCAGAAGATCGTCCTCGCCCGCGAACTCAGCCGCGACCTCCGGCTCTTCGTCGCCGCGCAGCCCACGCGCGGCATCGACGTCGGCTCGATCGAGTTCGTGCACAAGCGCATCGTCGCCACTCGCGACACCGGTGTCCCGGTCATCGTCGTCTCCACGGAGCTCGACGAGGTCGTCGCACTCGCCGACCGGATCGCGGTGATGTACCGCGGCGCGATCGTCGGCATCGTCCCCGCGGACACCCCCCGAGACGTCCTCGGCCTCATGATGGCAGGCGAACTGCCCGAAGGAACGGAGCTGGCAGCGTGAGCACCACGCCACCCGACAACAGCGCGAGCAGCACGCAGCCCGACAACAGCGCGAGCAGCACGCAGCCCGACACCAGCGCGAGCAGCACGCAGCCCGACGGAGCGCCGGTCACCGACGACCGCCTGCAGGAGGAGGCCGCGACGCCCCACCTCATGACGGACTCGGCCGCCGACTCCGAGCGTCGCGCCGGCGGCGACAGCTGGAGCACCGCGCTCCAGGGCATCGTCAACGGGTCGGTGCTCGTCACCGTCCTCGCCGTCGTCCTCGCCCTCGTGGCGTGCGGCATCCTCATCGCGATCACCGACGAGAACGTCCGCACCGCAGCCGGGTACTTCTTCGCCCGGCCGTCCGACACGTTCCAGGCGATCGGCTCCTCGGTCGGTGGCGCCTACGCCTCGCTCTTCGAAGGCTCGGTGATCAACTTCGGCGCGAGCTCGTTCGCGCAGGCCATCGTGCCGATCACCCGGTCGCTCGACTACGCCGTCCCGCTGATCGCGGCCGGCCTCGGCATCGCGGTGTCGTTCCGCGCCGGCCTGTTCAACATCGGCGGCCAGGGACAGATCCTCATGGGTGCCGCGGCGGCCGGGTGGGTCGGGTTCTCGTTCGACCTGCCCGCGATCGTGCACATCCCGCTGACCATCATCGCCGGCATCGTCGGCGGTGCGGTCTGGGGCGGGATCGTCGGACTCCTCAAGGCCCGGACCGGCGCCAACGAGGTCGTCCTGACGATCATGCTCAACTACGTCGGGCTCTACCTCGTCAGCTACATGCTCCGCACGCCGGGGCTGCTGCAGGCCAAGGGCAGCCCGAACCCCATCTCGCCGGCCATGAAGGACAGCTCGGTGCTCCCGCAGCTGTTCGGCCCGCGGTACGGCATCGACCTCGGGTTCGTCGTGGCGATCCTCGCGGTGGTCGTCGTGTGGTGGCTCCTCAACAAGTCGTCGCTCGGCTTCCGGTTCCGCACGATCGGTGAGAACCCCCGTGCCGCCCGGGTCGCCGGCATGAGCGTCCCGTCGCTCACCATCTGGGTGATGCTCATCTCGGGTGCCCTCGTCGGCATCGCGGGTGCGTACCAGGTGCAGGGCGCGGTGACGAGCGGCTTCACGTCGAACATCGACGCCGGCATCGGCTTCGACGCCATCACGGTCGCGCTCCTCGGACGCTCGAAGCCGTGGGGCGTCTTCTGGGCCGCGATCCTCTTCGGTGTGCTGAAGAACGGCGGCTACGCGATGCAGGCCGCGAACGGCATCCCGATCGACATCGTCGGCGTCATCCAGGCCCTCATCGTCCTCTTCATCGCGGCGCCGCCGCTCGTCCGCGCGATCTTCCGGATCCCGCAGCCGGGCGCCCGCCGCCGAACCCGCACCGAGCAGAGCAAGAAGGCGGTCGCCGCGTGAGCACCATGACCCCCACCGCGGTCCCCGCACTCCCCGCCCAGGGCCGCGACCTCGAGACCACCCGCAGTTGGAAGACCGCGATCGGGTACGGCGTCTTCACCGTGATCGCCCTGCTGCTGTTCGGGCTCGCGCACCGACCGGGCACGGCGACCTTCCGCCTGTCGTCCGCGGGTGACTTCTTCGCCCTGCCGAACCTGCCGCTGCCGTCCACGGCGACCGGCATCGTCGTCATCGTCCTCCTCGCGCTGGCCACCGTGTACGCGGTCGTCGAGACACGTGCCAACCGTCGGGTCCGCCTCTGGGTGACGGCGCTGTTCGCGATCGTGTTCGTCGTCGGCTTCCTCGCCTGGGCCGTCGCGGGCGACTCGATCACCATCCCGGGCATGCTCGTGGGCGCGCTCGGCCTGAGCGTCCCGCTCGTGTTCGGTGCCCTCGGCGGCGTGATCTCGGAGCGCGTGGGCGTCGTGAACATCGCCATCGAGGGCCAGTTCCTCGCGGGTGCGTTCACCTCGGCCCTCGTGGCGTCCGTCACGGGCACGCCGTGGGCCGGCCTCGTCGGAGCGGTCGTCGCGGGCGTCCTCGTGTCGTTCATCCTCGCGGCGTTCAGCATCAAGTACCTCGTCGACCAGGTCATCGTCGGTGTCGTCATCAACGCGTTCGTCTCCGGTCTGACCGGCTTCCTCTACTCGCAGGTGCTCTCCCCGAACGAGTCGACGCTCAACGTCGGTCTGCGGTTCCCGAAGCTCGAGATCCCGCTCCTGCACCAGATCCCGATCATCGGCCCGATCTTCTTCGAGCAGACCGTCGTGGTGTACCTCGCGTACGTCGCGGTGGCCGTGGTCACGTTCTGCCTGTTCAAGACCCGCTGGGGCCTCCGCCTCCGCTCGGTCGGCGAGCACCCGCAAGCCGCGGACACGGTCGGCATCAACGTCAACCGCACCCGGTTCTGGAACGTGTCGCTCGCCGGCGCCATCGCCGGCCTCGGCGGTGCCTACTTCACGCTCGACGCCGTGGGCGGGTTCACGAAGGACATGACCGCCGGTGCCGGCTACATCGCCCTCGCCGCCGTCATCTTCGGCCGCTGGGACCCGATCCGTGCGACCCTCGCGGCCCTGCTGTTCGGCTTCGCGTCGAACCTGCAGAACGCCCTGAGCGTCGTGCAGGGGTCGCCAGTCCCGAGCGAGTTCCTGCTCATGCTGCCCTACGTGGTCACGATCCTCGCGGTCGCAGGCCTGGTCGGGCAGGTGCGCGGCCCCGCCGCGGCGGGCAAGCCCTACATCAAGAGCTGACGGCCTGGAGGCACGGCACATGACCGACACGAACCCCTCGGGCGACCGGCCGGTCGCCCCGGCCGACGGGGCGGACGCCGCCACGGGCCTCCAGGCCGACGCCGCGTCCGCCGACGTCGACTGGAGCGTCCTGCGGGACGCTGCCACGGCCGCGATGCGGCACGCGTACGCGCCGTACTCGTCCTTCCCGGTGGGGGCCGCGGCGCTCACCGACGACGGGCGCGTCGTCTCCGGCTGCAACGTCGAGAACGCGTCGTACGGTGTGACGCTCTGCGCGGAGTGCTCGCTCGTCTCGCAGCTGCACATGACCGGTGGCGGCAAGCTCGTCGCGTTCACGTGCGTCGACGGCGACGGCGCGACCCTGATGCCGTGCGGCCGCTGCCGACAGCTGCTGTTCGAGCACTCGGCGGAGGGCATGCTGCTCGAGACCGTCTCGGGCATCCGCACCATCGAGGAGGTCCTGCCGGACGCCTTCGGGCCCCGCACCCTCGTCACCTACCAGCAGGAGCACTGACCGCATGGCCGTCGAACCCTTCGACACCGTCGACCTCATCCGCACCAAGCGCTCCGGCGATGCCCTCGGCACCGCCGAGATCGACTGGCTCGTCGACGCCTACACCCGCGGGTACGTCGAGGACCCGCAGATGGCCGCGCTCGCGATGGCGATCTTCCTGAACGGGATGGAGCGGCGGGAGATCAAGGACCTCACGCTCGCGATGATCGCGTCGGGGGAGCGGATGTCGTTCGACTCGCTCGGCAAGACGACCGTCGACAAGCACTCGACGGGTGGTGTCGGCGACAAGATCACGCTGCCGCTCGCGCCCCTCGTGGCGTCGTTCGGCGTGGCGGTGCCGCAGCTGTCCGGTCGCGGGCTCGGGCACACGGGCGGGACGCTCGACAAGCTCGAGTCGATCCCCGGGTGGCAGGCGTCGCTGTCGAACGACCGCATGCTGTCGATCCTGTCCGACGTCGGCGCCGTCATCTGCGCCGCGGGCTCCGGCCTGGCCCCCGCCGACAAGAAGCTCTACGCGCTCCGCGACATCACCGGGACGGTCGAGTGCATCCCGCTCATCGCGTCGAGCATCATGTCGAAGAAGATCGCCGAGGGCACGGGGGCGCTCGTGCTCGACGTCAAGTTCGGGTCCGGCGCGTTCATGCCGACGTACGACGCCTCGCGCGAACTGGCCCGGACGATGGTCGACCTCGGGAACGACGCCGGGGTGAAGACCTCAGCGCTCCTGACCGACATGGAGGTCCCGCTCGGGCTGACCATCGGCAACGCGCTCGAGGTCCGTGAGTCCGTCGAGGTGCTGGCGGGCGGGGGTCCGGCCGACGTCGTCGAGCTCACCGTCGCGCTGGCGACCAAGATGCTCACGCTGGCCGGGCTGCCGGACGCCGACCCGGCCGCCGCGCTCGCCGACGGGCGTGCGATGGACACCTGGCGCCGCATGATCGAGGCGCAGGGCGGCGATCCGTCCGTGGCGCTCCCCGTCGCTCGCGAGCAGCACGTCGTCACCGCGCCGTCCTCGGGCGTGCTCGACTCGCAGGAGGCGCTGCCGTTCGGTGTCGCGGCGTGGCGTCTGGGCGCCGGTCGTGCGCGCGCGCAAGACCCGGTGCAGGCGGGCGCCGGCATCGAGCTGCACGTCAAGCCGGGCGACACCGTGTCGGCGGGGCAGCCGCTCTGGACGCTGCACACCGACGAGCCGGAGCGGTTCGACCGGGCGCTGGAGTCGCTCGAGGGCGCGTGGTCGATCGGTTCGTCCGACGCCGCTGCGGCGGTCCGCGGGCCGATCGTGCGGGAGCGCATCGCGGGGTGATCCTGCCCGTGCCGCTGCTGGCGCCTTCCTGCGCTCCGTGTGGGGAGCCTCCAGTCCGGCCGTCCGTCTGTTGTGCACAGGTGACGGCGCGCGGTCGGAGACCACCGATAGCCTGGAGCGCATGAGCGCCGACGCCACGACCTACCGCCTGCCCGACGCCGGAGCGGTCATCAACGACCTGCCCAAGGTGTCGCTGCACGACCACCTCGACGGGGGGCTGCGGCCTGCGACGATCGTCGACCTCGCGTCGTCGGCCGGTGTCGACCTGCCGACCACCGATCCCGCGGCGCTCGGGCAGTGGTTCGCCGACCAGTCCAACTCGGGCTCGCTCGTGGAGTACCTCAAGACGTTCGACGTCACCACCTCGGTGATGCAGACCGCTCCGCAGCTGCACCGGGTCGCGAAGGAGTTCGTCGAGGACCTCGTCGCCGACGGCGTCGTCTACGGTGAGGTCCGCTGGGCACCCGAACAGCACCTGCAGGGTGGGCTGACACTCGACCAGACGGTGGAGGCCGTGCAGGCCGGCATCGAAGAGGCCGTCGACGCCGCCGGTGGCTCGATCCGCGTCGGCCAGCTCGTCACCGCGATGCGGCACGCCGACCGCGCGCAGGAGATCGCCGAACTCGCCGTCCGCCACCGCGACCGCGGCGTCGTCGGCTTCGACATCGCCGGCGCCGAGGCCGGGTTCCCGCCCGCGAACCACCGGGCCGCGTTCGACTGGCTGGCCGCGCAGCTCTTCCCGGTCACGGTCCACGCGGGCGAGGCCGACGGGCTCGCCTCGATCCGGTCGGCGCTCGTCGACGGTCGTGCGCTCCGCCTCGGGCACGGCGTCCGGATCTTCGAGGACATCACGCTGTCCGACGCCGGCGACGGTTCGACCCTCGCCTCCCTCGGTGAGATCGCGTCGTGGGTGCGCGACCGGGAGATCCCGCTCGAGGTCGCGCCGCAGTCGAACCTGCAGACCGGCGCGATCGCCGCGTGGGGTGACGAGCTCGCCGACCACCCGTTCGACGTGCTCTACCAGCTCGGGTTCCGCGTGACGGTCAACACCGACAACCGCTTGATGAGCAACACCTCGTTGTCCAAGGAGCTCGCGCTCCTCGCCGGCACGTTCGGCTACGACCTCGACGACCTCGCGGCGTTCCAGATCAACGCTGCGTTGGGCTCGTTCCTCCCGCTCGAGGACCGCGAGGAGATCATCGCCACCATCACCGCAGGACACCAGGAGGCCTAGGACGTGCCGCTCCCACCGCTGCCGGACGACGCCGTCGTGCTCGGAGCGTCCGCGTCCTCGTGGCGCGACGCGCTCCGGCTGACCGGTGACGCCCTCGTCGCCTCCGGTGCCACCACCGAGCCGTACACCGACGCCATGGTCGAGATGGTCGAGGAGCACGGCCCGTACATCGTGATCTCGCCCGGTCTCGCGTTCGCGCACGCCCGACCGGGATCATCGGTGCTGCGGGACGGCCTCGCGCTCGTCACGCTCGCGGCGCCCGTGGCGTTCGGACACCCGCACAACGACCCCGTCCGGGTCGTGCTCGGGCTCGCGGTGGCCGAGGTGGGGACGCACCTGGAATCGATCGGCGAGATCGCGAACACCTTCAACGACGACACCGTGACCGCGCGGTTGGCGGACGCGAGCACCGCGGCGGAGGTCCGGGCGATCCTCGGCGTCGCGACACCCGGAGCTGCCGGGGGTGCGTCGTGAAGATCGTGACGATCTGCGGCGCCGGCATCGGGTCGAGCGGGATCCTCAAGGTGAACGCCGAGAAGGCGTTGGCGTCGCTCGGGCTGAGCGCCGCCGTGGTGGCCGCCGACGTCGCCTCGGTCCGCGACGTCGCCGAGGACGCGAACGTCATCCTGACGAGCCAGGAGTTCGTCGAGGCGATCGGGGACACCTACGCCGAGGTCATCGTCATCCGGAACCACTTCGACCAGGGCGAGATCACGGCGGCGGTGGACCGGGCGCTCGGGGAGCACTGAGGCGTTCCGCGCCCCTCTAGAGTTGGGTCATGAGCACGGACAACCCGCTGAACGACCCCGCCGCCGACCCCTTCGAGGTCGCACGCGCCGCCGCTGACGTCATCGCGTCGAAGTCGGGGATCGAACGGCACGACATCGCACTGACCCTCGGATCCGGATGGGGCAAGGCTGCCGACATCATCGGGGAGACGGTCTCCGAGATCCCCGCGTCCGAGGTCCCCGGCTTCAGCGCCTCGGCCGTCCCCGGTCACTCCGGCACGGTGCGCTCGATCGCCCTGCCCGACGGTCGTCACGCGCTCGTCATCGGGGCCCGGACGCACTACTACGAGGGCCACGGTGTCCGCCGGGTCGTGCACAGCGTCCGCACCGCTGCGGCGACGGGCGCCTCGGTGATGATCCTCACGAACGGCGCCGGTGGCATCAAGGAGCACTGGACGCCCGGCACACCGGTCCTCATCAGTGACCACATCAACCTGACCGCCGACAGCCCGCTCGAGGGCGCGACGTTCGTCGACCTCACCGACCTCTACTCGGCGCGGCTCCGAGACATCGCCCGCTCCGTCGACCCGTCGCTGGACGAAGGCGTCTACACGCAGTTCCGCGGCCCGCACTACGAGACCCCGGCCGAGGTGCAGATGGCGAAGACCATCGGCGGGCACATCGTCGGCATGTCGACCGCGCTCGAGGCCATCGCCGCGCGGCAGGCCGGCATGGAGGTCCTTGGCTTCTCCCTCATCACGAACCTCGCGGCCGGCATCCAGAAGACGCCGCTGTCGCACGCCGAGGTGCTCGAGGCCGGTCGCGAAGCCGAGCCGCGCATCGCCGACCTGCTCGCCCGCGTCGTCGCGGCGATCGGGTCGTCGCCGGCCGCCGCCGACGGGTCCGCACGGTGAAGCTCGACGTCGAGGCGGTCGTCGCGGCCGGACGGGCCTGGTCCGCGCAGGACCCCGACGACGAGACCCGTGCCGAGCTGGACGCCGCCGTCGCGGCAGCGGCGGGCGGGGACGGGCCTGCCGTGCAGGAGCTCGCCGCGCGTTTCGCCGGTCGTCTGGCGTTCGGCACCGCGGGACTGCGCGCCGAGCTCGGGTACGGCCCGCTGCGGATGAACCGTGTCGTGGTGACACAGGCCGCCGCGGGACTCGCCCGCTTCCTCATCGACTCCGGTCGGTCGCGCAGCGTCGTCATCGGGTACGACGGGCGGGTCAACTCGGACGTCTTCGCCCGCGACTCCGCCGAGGTCATGCGCGGCCTCGGGCTCGACGTGACCCTGCTGCCGTCCGCGTTGCCCACCCCCGTCCTGGCGTTCGCCGTCCGGCACCTCGGGGTCGGCGCGGGGGTGATGGTCACGGCGAGCCACAACCCTCCGCGTGACAACGGCTACAAGGTGTACCTCGGCGAGGGCGACGAGGGCTCGCAGATCGTCCCCCCGGTCGACGCGACCATCGCCGCAGCCATCGACGCCGTCGCGGCCGGGTCGATCGCCGACCTCCCCCGGGCGACGGACTACACCGTGGCGGGCCCGGACCTCCTCGACGCCTACGTCGCCGCGACGGCCGCCACCGTACCTTCGCCGGCGCTCCCCGCGCCGGACCAGCCGACCGTCGTGTACACGGCGATGCACGGCGTCGGGTGGGAGACCGCACGTGCCGTGTTCGAGCGGGCCGGGTACGCGGTCCCGGACACCGTCCCGGAGCAGATCCAGCCGGACGGTGCCTTCCCGACGGTGTCGTTCCCGAACCCGGAGGAACCGGGCGCGATGGACCTCGCGATCGCACGTGGCCTCGCGGCTGGTGCCGACCTGGTGATCGCGAACGACCCCGATGCCGACCGCCTCGCGCTCGCGATCCCGGACGGCGCGGGCTCCTTCCGACGGCTCTCCGGCAACGAGGTGGGGTGGCTCCTCGGGTGGCAAGCCGCTGCCCGCGCGGCCTCCGACGGACGGGGCGGCACGCTCGCTGCCTCCATCGTGTCCTCGCCCGCACTGGCTCGGGTCGCCGATCAGCACGGCCTGGCCTACCGCGACACGCTGACCGGCTTCAAGTGGGTGTCGCGCGTACCGGACCTGGTGTTCGGCTACGAGGAGGCGCTCGGGTACCTCGTCGACCCCGACGTCGTCCGTGACAAGGACGGTATCTCCGCGGCCCTGGCGCTGCTCGACCTCGCGACGACGCTCGCGGCCTCCGGCCAGACCATCGCCGACCGCCTCGAGGCATTCGCCGCCGAGTTCGGCGCGTTCGCGTCCGGGCAGGTGTCGACACGAGTGGACGACCTCGCGCGCATCGGCGAGATCATGGCCGCGCTGCGGGCCGACCCGCCGTCGTCGCTCGGTCCGGTGGCCGTGCGCTCGGTGACGGACTACGCGGACGGGGCCGACGGGTTCCCGCCGTCGGACATCCTGCGGTACGACCTCGAGGGCGACGCCCGCGTGATCGTCCGGCCGAGCGGTACCGAGCCGAAGGTCAAGGTCTACATCGACACGGTCGCGGGGACCTCGGCCGAGGCGCAGTCCCTCGTCGACGCCCTCGCCGACGCGGTCCGCCCCCTCGTGTCGTAGGTCCCCGCCACTGCCCCGCTCGCGCCGGAGACGGAACCAGGTTCCGGGCACAGCACCGCGCTTTTTCGCGGTGCTGTGTCCGATCCACGGTGTAGAAGCACGCATGTCACCCGAGTGGAGCCCCTCTCGGCGTTCCTCCACAGCACGTCGCCAGTGTGCTCGCATCCACAGCGCTCACCCGGTCGACCAGCGCGTGCCCGCAGCCGACTGATGATGTGGCGATGGACCGGCTTCCGCTCTTCTCCGTCCCCGCCGACGAGAGCGCTGCACGAGGTGTGCGACGGCGACGCGTGGACGGTGAGCGTGTGCGCGTCGGCTACGGGATCACAACCTCGGCCGCTGCGTTCCGCGATGCTGCAGAAGCGACTCGTCACCGCGCCAGGATCGACGCTGTCGTCAGCCGCTCGAAGCCCGGTCTCATCGTCTCGCACGAGTCGGCCGTGGTCATGCACGGGCTCCCGTGGTTCGGTCCGCTCCCCGAACGGGTCCTGCTCACAGACCCCGGGCGAGACCGAGCGCAACGGCTACGGTTCAGCGACAAGGTGCCGGCTCGTGGTCGTCGAGTGAGCACGGTCGCCGTCGACGGCATCGAGACGACGGACCTGGTCGAGACCGCTGTCGACGTCGCGCTCCGCTGCGATCGCGGTCACGCCATCGTCGTGCTCGACGCGGCGCTCCGGCGTGGTGTCCCGCGCGAGATGCTCGTCGTCGAACTGTCACGTCGGACGAACCGGCGGAGCACTGCTCGGGCGCGCAGACTCATCGATATTGCCGACGGGCGCACCGAGTCACCAGGGGAGAGCTTGACCCACCTCGTCGTCCACGATCTCGGACTCCCGGCGCCGGTCCTGCAGCACGAGTTCCGCGCCGTCGGTCATGTCGTCGCCCGAGTCGACTTCTGGTTCCCCGAGCAGGGCACCGTCATCGAGTTCGACGGCCTCGCCAAGTACCGAGACCGTGCCCTGCGAGGAACGCGCGCTCCGGAGGACGTCGTGGTCGATGAGAAGCTCCGTGAGGACGCCGTCCGTGCACTGCCAGATGTTCGTGGCCTCGGCAGGGTGACGTGGCGTGACGTCTTGCCCGGCGGAGCCGCTCCAAGCGTCTTCGCTCGTGCCGGCCTGCCCGTGCGGCGAGCCATCCGGACAACTCCGCCGTGGTGAAACATCGCGGAACGGACACAGCACCGTGGAAAAGCACGGTGCTGTGTCCGAAACCTGGTTCCGCGGACGCGCCGCGGCCCCGGCGAGCGCGCGGCGCGCTACGCGAGCTCGAGCAGCACGTGACCGGACGAGATCGTCTGGCCGACGGGAGCGTTGAGCGCCTTGACGACACCGTCGCGGGTCGCCTGCACGGGCTGCTCCATCTTCATGGCCTCGAGCACGACGAGCAGGTCGCCCTTCACCACGGTGTCACCCTCGGCGACCGCGACCTTCACGACGGTGGCCTGCATCGGCGAGGTCACCGACCCGGACGACGCGAGGCCGCCGCGGACGCCCGAGGAGCGACGCTTCGGGGGAGCGGACGGACCCGCGGGGCGACGACCCGCGGCACCGGCAGCGCCGCCGCCGACGATCGACGGTATGGTGACCTCGATGCGCTTGCCCTGCACCTCGACCACGACGGTGTCGCGCGACGCCGGAGCGGGCAGCTCCTCGGTCGCACCGCTCCACGGCGGGATGTCGTTGACGAAGTCGGTCTCGATCCACTGCGTGTAGACGCTGAAGGGCGTGTCGTCGTCCGTGGCGAACGCCGGGTCCGACACGACCGCGCGGTGGAACGGGAGGACGGTCGGCAGGCCGGTGACCTCGAACTCCGCCAGGGCGCGACGCGAGCGCTCCAGCGCCTCGGCACGGGTGGCGCCGGTGACGATCAGCTTCGCGAGCATCGAGTCGAACGAGCCGGAAACGACGTCTCCCGAGACGACACCGGAGTCGATTCGGACACCGGGGCCGGACGGGGCGTTGAAGGCGTGCACGGGGCCCGGCGCGGGGAAGAAGTTGCGGCCCGCGTCCTCGCCGTTGATGCGGAACTCGAACGAGTGCCCCTTCGGCGCGGGGTCCTCGTAGTCGAGCACGCCGCCCTCGGCGATGCGGAACTGTTCACGGACGAGGTCGATGCCCGTGACCTCTTCCGAGACGCAGTGCTCGACCTGCAGGCGCGTGTTGACCTCGAGGAACGACACGGTGCCGTCGGCGCCGATGAGGAACTCGCAGGTGCCGGCGCCGACGTAGCCGACCTCGCGCAGGATCGCCTTCGACGACTCGTACAGGCGCTCCAGCTGGGCGTCGGTCAGGTACGGCGCCGGCGCCTCTTCCACCAGCTTCTGGTGACGGCGCTGCAGCGAGCAGTCACGCGTGGAGACGATGACGACGTTGCCGTGTTCGTCGGCGAGGCACTGGGTCTCGACGTGGCGCGGCTTGTCGAGGTACTTCTCGACGAAGCACTCGCCGCGACCGAACGCGGCGATCGCCTCGCGGGTGGCCGACTCGAACTGCGCGGCGACCTCCTCCCGCGTGCGGGCGACCTTCAGACCGCGACCGCCACCGCCGAACGCCGCCTTGATGGCGACCGGCAGGCCCACCTCGTCCGCGAAGGCGATGACCTCGGCGGCGTCCGCGACGGGCTCGATCGTCCCGGGTGCGAGCGGCGCGCCGACCTTCTCGGCCACGTGGCGCGCGGACACCTTGTCGCCGAGCCGCTCGATCGACTCGGGCGAGGGGCCGATCCAGGTGAGCCCGGCGTCGATGACGGCGCGGGCGAAGTCGGCGTTCTCGGCGAGGAACCCGTACCCGGGGTGCACGGCGTCCGCGCCCGAGCGGCGGGCCACGGAGATGATCTTGTCGATGACGAGGTAGGTCTCGGCGCTCGTGGTGCCGTTCAGCGCGTACGCCTCGTCGGCGAGACGAGCGTGGAGGGCGTCACGGTCCTGGTCGGCGTAGACCGCGACCGATGCCTTGCCTGCGTCGCGGGCCGCGCGGATGATGCGGACGGCGATCTCGCCGCGGTTCGCGATGAGGACCTTGCTGATACGGGGCATGGTAAGTCAGCGTATTCGTGCTGCCGCGGCCCGAATTGACCGGCGTCCACAAAGAACGCACGCGAAGAAGTGTGGATGTCTACATCGACCAGAGGTCGTGCCACGTCGCCCCGAACCCGCGCAGCAGCATCGCGCGCAGCACGGGCAGCGACAGCCCGACCACGGCCGACGGCGCTCCGTCGATGCGGGTGATGTACGCGGCCGCCCGGCCGTCGATCGTGAACGCCCCGGCGACCTCGAGCGGCTCCCCGCTCGCGACGTACGCGTCGATCTCGTCGTCGGACACGTCGTCGGCGAAGGTGAGCACCGCGCTGTCGACCGCGACGACGCGGTCGCCGTCGGCGACCATGGCGGAACCGCCGGGCGCAGCGTCACTGATCAGGCCGTCACCGGCAGCAGACGCAGGCAGCGGTCGGACGGGAGGCGCGGTGCGGGCCGGCCCCACGCCTCCCGTCCGGGACGTCGCCGCGTCCGTCCCGCCGGACGCGTCCGTCCCGCCGGACGCGTCCGTCCCGCCGGACGCGTCCACCGCCGCGGCGCGGTCCGCGCGGCGGTCGAGCACGCAGTGCCCGCTCCACAGCGTCCCACCGCCCACCGCGAGCATCTGCCGCCAGCGCTCCCGTGCGACCGCCGGGTCGTGGGGCTTGCCGTAGAGGGTGCCGTCGACCTCGAAGGCGGAGTCGCCGCCGAACACGAACCCGTCGACCGGACGTCCGGCGACCTCCGCGTCGGCGACGGCCGAGGCCTTCGCGACGGCGAGCAGCGAGACGAGCTCCGGACCGGACAGCTGCCGGCCGAGCGTGGCCTCGTGCGCGGCGACCGCGGCGTCCTCGTCGACCCCCGGTGCCACGAGCACCGGCTCGATCCCGGTCTGGGCGAGCAGGGCGCGGCGGGCGGGGGACGTACTCGCGAGGTACAGACGCATGGGAACATCGAACCATGGGTGAATCCGTCGGAACGCTGCTCGAACTCGACGTCACCGGGATCGCCCACGGCGGCATCTCGGTGGCACGGCACGAGGGACGCGTGGTCTTCGTCTCGGACGCGATCCCGGGCGAGCGCGTCACCGCACGGGTGACCGAGGACCGCAAGAAGTCGTTCTGGCGGGCCGACACCGTCTCGGTGCAGGAGCCGAGCGAGCACCGTGTCGAGCACGTCTGGCCCGAGGCCGCGCTCGATCGCGACCCGGCTGCCCGGGCCGGTGGTGCGGAGTTCGGCCACATCGCCCTCGCCCACCAGCGCCGGCTCAAGCACGACGTCCTCGTCGACGCCTTCTCGCGGTTCGCACGCACCGACCTCGCCGAGGTCCTCGGGCACGACGTCACGGTCGAGGCGGTCCCCGGCGACGACGCGGCGAACGGCACCGGCTGGCGCACCCGCGTCCGCCTGCACGTCGACGCGGACGGCACCCCCGGCCCCTTCGCCGCGCGGTCGCACACCGTCGTCCCCGTGACGTCGCTGCCGCTCGCGAGCGCCGCCGTGCAGGAGGGTGCACCGCTCGGTCGCGGATCGATGCCCGGTGCCTCGGTGATCGACGTCCTCGCCCCGTCCGGCTCGGAGGGCGCGCGGCTCGTGATCGACACGCAGTCGCCGACGGTCGTCACCGAGATGGTGGGGGAGCGCACGTTCGCGGTCGACGACAACGGGTTCTGGCAGGTGCACCGGCAGGCGCCCGCCGTCCTGACCGCCGCCGTGCAGGACCTCGTGGACCGCGACCGCCTCGACCCGGAGGGGCAGCACCTCGACCTCTACGGCGGGGTCGGGCTGCTCGCAGCGGCGCTCGGCGACCTCGTCGGGCCGCGCGCGAAGCTCACCAGCGTGGAGGGGTCCGAACGGGCGACCGAGCACGCGCAGGAGAACCTTGCCGAGTGGATCGGCGCCCGGGCGGAGACCGGCCGTGTCGACCGGTGGCTCGCCCGCACCGCCGCCGGCGCGTCGCAGCCGGAGCGCGCCCGCCTCCGTGCGGGCACGGTCGTGCTCGACCCGCCGCGGTCCGGCGCCGGCCGCGAGGTCGCCGTGCAGATCGCGGCGCTGCAGCCCGCGCAGGTCGTCTACGTCGCCTGCGACCCGGTCGCGCTCGCCCGCGACGTGGCGACGTTCGCCGACCTCGGGTACCGACTCGAGGCGCTCCGCGCGTTCGACCTCTTCCCGCACACCCACCACCTCGAGGCCGTGGCCCGCCTGGTGCCCGCCGCCTGACCGCCGCACGGCGCGTCCCGGGGCCAGCGCTCCGGACCTGGGTCCGACCTGGGTATCCTTGGCCGGTGATGACGACCCGGTTTCAGGGGCCGGGCCGCGCATCGGAACGAGAGGCCACCGTGGCAGCAGCAACGACACCCACCACCGGGACGACCGAGGGCGTGCAGACCGGGCCGGTCCGCGTCGCGATCGTCGACGACCACGAGTCCGTGCGGCTCGGCATCCAGGCCGCGTGCCAGAACGAGGGCTTCGAGGTCGTCCTCACGGCAGCGAGCGTCCCGGAGTACATCCGGGAACTCGGGGACCGTGAGGTCGACGTCGTCGTGCTCGACCTGTCGCTCGGCGACGGATCGACCGTCACCGAGAACGTCAAGGGGGTGCAGGGGACCGGTTCGGCCGTGCTCGTGCACTCGATCGCGGACCGCGTCGCGAACGTGCGCGAGGCGCTCGCCGCCGGCGCCGCCGGTGTGATCCCGAAGTCCTCCGCCACCAAGACCGTCATGGCCGCCGTGGCCACGGTCGCCCGCGGGGACGTGCTCAACAACCTCGAGTGGGCGAGCGCGATCGACGCCGACCGGGACTTCGCGAAGGCACAGCTCGGTCGACGCGAGCGGGAGATCCTCCACCTGTACGCATCGGGCCTCCCGCTCAAGCTCGCCGCGCAGCAGCTCGGGATCGGCTACTCGACGGCGCGCGAGTACCTCGACCGCATCCGCGTGAAGTACGTCGAGGTCGGTCGACCCGCCCCGACGAAGGTCGACCTCCTCCGCCGCGCGGTCGAGGACGGCATCCTGCCCGGCCTCGACTCGGGGATCGACCCCGACACCGACGGCCGCTGACGCCGATGAGGGTCGCGTCCGGGGCGGCGCCGGCGTCGGGCCCCGGCCCGGCGTCGGGTGGACGCGAGGTGTCCGGGGCCGGTGGGGCGTCCGGGAGCGCCGCTGCGTCCCGACCGGCGTCGCCAGGGGTGCCTGAACCGGTACCCGCCGGGGGAGCGCCCTTCGGGGCCGATCCGTCGCGCAACGTCCGCGCGACCATCACCCAGGCGTCGGTCGAACGTGCGTTCACCATCCTCCTCGCGATGGGCGCGGTCGGGCTCGGCGCCGTCGACGCGCCGCAGGTGATCGGCCAGCTGCCCTTCCTGCACCCGGTGTGGGGCCCGGTGATGATCGTCGCGCTCGCCGCGTCGTTCGTGTTCATCGGGGTCGCCGCCTTCCTGCCGCGCCTCGCCCAGCCCGCGCAGATCGTCTGCGCGCTGGTCTTCCTCGTCGCGCTCGTCACGTGGCCGCTCACCGTGCAGGACGCGATCCCGCCGACCCAGCAGCCGTGGCCGTGGTGGTTCATCACCATCGGTTCGACCGCAGCCGCGATGGGCTTCGCACCGTGGCGTGCGACCGTCTACACCGCACTCGCCCCGGCGGTCTTCGTGGTCATCCGGCTGACCCCGATCGGCGGTGACGTCGGGCTCACGCGCGCCCTGCTCGACGGCGTCTACACGGCGATCCTCAGTGGCGCCGTGCTCGTCATCGCGGTCGTGCTGCGTCGGGCGGCCACCGCGGTCGACGCGGCGCAGGCCACGGCGGTGCGCCGGTACTCGGCCGCCATCCGCGAGCACGCGACCGAGGTCGAGCGGGTGCAGGTCGACGCGATCGTCCACGACAGCGTGCTGACCACCCTGCTCTCGGCCGCGCGAGCGGAGACCGTCGACGCGAAGGCCCTGGCGGCGAGGATGGCGCGGAACGCCATCGACCACCTCGCGGCCGCGGCGGCCGACACCCCGGGCGCCGCCGCTCCGGTGTCCCTCGTCGACCTCCGTGCCCGCATCTGCAGCGCCGTGTCCGCCCTCGCCGCTCCGGTCCGGCTGGTGGAGCGACGGGTCGGTGCGGTCCCGCTGCCCGCCGTCGTGGCCGACGCGTTGGCCTCCGCCGCGCTCCAGGCAGCGGTGAACTCGGTGCAGCACGCGGGTGGTACGGGGGTGGACCGCTGGATCGTCGTCGAGCAGCGGGGGCCGGGCGTGCACATCGAGGTCGTGGACGACGGAGCCGGGTTCGACCCGGCCGGGATCCCCGCCGAGCGACTCGGCGTGCGTCGGTCGATCATCGAGCGTGTCGAGGCCGTCGACGGGACCGCCGAGGTCGTCTCGTCACCCGGTGGTGGCACCTCCGTGCGGCTCGACTGGGCGCCGGCGACGGGGGAGTCCTCGTGAAGGTCTCGCTGCCGACCGGCGTCGCGATCGGCCTCGCCGCCCTCTTCTCGCTGTACCACCTGGTCCTGGCGGCCACGACGCTGCCGCGCGTGGACGACGTCGCGCCGATCATCGCCTGCATGCTCCTCTACGCGGCCGCCACGGGAGCCGCACTGTTCGCCCCCGGCCGATCGCTCCCCGTCTGGGCGTCGTGCTTCTCGCTCGCGACGGCCGTGGTCGTGCCGATCGTCGCCGCCCCCGTCGTGGAGCCGGGCTCCGGCCCCGGCTCCTCGACGTGGTGGGTCGCGGCCGTCGGCACGCTCATGGTCGTCCTCGTCGTCCGCGGACGGGGCCCGTTCGCCTGGGTCGGGGTCGGCTTCCTGACGGTGCACACCGTCGCGTGGGCGGGACTCGGGTCGCTCGGGCAGCTCGGGGTCGCTCCCGACGTCGCATGGGTCGCGATCGCGGCGGTGTTCTCGAGCGCGATGAACCGGGCCACCCGGGTGCGCCGGGACTTCACGCGCGCCGAGCAGGAGACCGTGGACTGGCAGGCCGCCCAGGACGCCCACGTGTTCGAGCGGCAGTTCCGGCTCAGCCAGACGACCCGGATGGCCCTCCCGATGCTGCAGCGGATCGTCGACGCGCACGGCGAGCTGTCCGAGGCCGAGCGCGACGAGTGCCTGCACCTCGAACAGGCGATCCGCGACGAGATCCGCGGTCGGTCGCTGCTCTCCGACGACGTGCGCGCCGAGGTCATGCAGCTCCGACGGTCCGGCGCCACCGTGCAGCTGCACGACGACGGCGGGCTCGACGACCTCGAGGCGGACGACATCCGACGCATCCACGCGCAGGTCGCGGACGCGTTGCGGCAGGCTCGGGGCGCGGACAACGTCATCGTGCGGACGGTGGCGGAGGGAGCGGACACCGCGGTCACGGTCGTCGGCCTGCGGCTCGACTCCGCCGCGAGCGAGTCCGCGGCGCTGGGTGCCGACCTCGACGACGAGGACGGCGACGAGGACGACTCGGTGGCGCTCTGGATGGAGATCCCGCGGCACGTGGCCGTCTGAGCGGCTCGAGCCCGTTCGTCGATGGCTCGGCCCGGGCAACGGCCTGGAGGCCCGTGGCCGGTCGCGGACGCCGGCTCGGGTCCGGCGCGCGCAGCGGCCGGGCAGAGCCGGGCGGACAGCCGGCGGCCGGCGGACACCCGGGAACGGGGAACGGGCCGGTCGGGATCCGACCGGCCCGTTCACGACCCGAGTCTGAGCGACAACCCGAATATCGCCCTGACTCGCAGCGGGCGGTGGCGTCGTACCCTAGTCGGCCACCGTCCAGCGATGTTCTTCTGTGAAGGACACCGAACACAGACAATGATGCCGACCCGGACCACGGATGTCAGTCGTCATTATGGGGGACAAATCCGCCCGAATCGGCCGACTTCCAGGAAACCTGTCCCCCGAACGAGGGGAGACTGCCCGGGAAGTGTGCCCTGCAACGCGATCGGGGCACCCGTTGCCAGGGGTACATCGTCGCCCGGTTCCCCCCGGGACTCAAGCACACCGCGCGGATCGGTCAGGCGCAGGGGTGCACAGGCACCGGCCCCGGGGAAACGTCAGCGCAGCGAACGAGCCCAGGCGCCGGGGCCGTGCTCCAGCGGACGGCGGAGTCCGCGGGTCGAGGCGTCCCATCCGGCGCGCGGTGAGGCGGTGACCTCGGCCCGTCCTGCGGCCGCGACCTCGTCGGCCTGACGCTGGAGCACCGCGACGACCGCGGCGAGCTCCTCCGGGGTCGGCTCGCCGGACACGACCCGCACGTCGGCGACCGCAGCGGGTGCGTCGGTCGGGACGGCGGCTGCGTGCTTGCCGGTCACAGCGGAATGTTCCCGTGCTTCTTGGGCGGCAGTGAGGCTCGCTTGCCGCGGAGGGCCCGCAGCGCCTTGATCACCGAGACCCGCGTCGCGTGCGGCTGGATGATCCCGTCGAGCTCGCCACGCTCGGCCGCGAGGTACGGCGACGCGACGTTGTAGGTGTACTCGTTGGCGAGCTTGGTCCGGACGGCGGCGACGTCCTCGCCGGCCTCCTCGGCACGCTTGATCTCCGAGCGGTACAGGATGTTGACGGCGCCCTGGCCGCCCATCACGGCGATCTCGGCGGTCGGCCACGCCAGGTTGATGTCCGCCCCGAGCTGCTTCGAGCCCATCACGATGTACGCGCCGCCGTAGGCCTTGCGGGTGATGACCGTCACGAGCGGCACGGTGGCCTCGGCGTAGGCGTACAGCAGCTTGGCGCCGCGGCGGATGACGCCGGTCCACTCCTGGTCGGTGCCGGGCAGGTAGCCGGGGACGTCGACGAGCGTCAGGATGGGGATGCCGAACGCGTCGCAGAACCGGACGAAGCGCGCGGCCTTCTCGCCGGCGTCGATGTTCAGCGTGCCGGCCATCGCCTGCGGCTGGTTCGCGATGATGCCGACCGTGCGGCCCTCGACGCGGCCGAAGCCGATGAGGATGTTCGGCGCGAAGAGGGGCTGCACCTCGAGGAACTCGCCGTCGTCGACGACGTGCTCGATGATCGTCGTGACGTCGTACGGCTGGTTCGTCGAGTCCGGGATGACGACGTCGAGTTCGTGGTCGGCGTCGGTCGTCTCGAGCTCCGGCGCGACGTCGTACGCGGGCGGGTCGGACAGGTTGTTGTCCGGGAGGAAGCCGATCAGCGAGCGCGCGTAGTCGAGCGCGTCGGTCTCGTCCTCGGCCAGGTAGTGCGCGACGCCGGAGACCGCGTTGTGGGTCTGGGCACCGCCGAGCTCCTCGAAGCCGACGTCCTCGCCCGTGACGGTCTTGATGACGTCGGGGCCGGTGACGAACATGTGGCTGGTCTTGTCGACCATGATCACGAAGTCGGTCAGGGCGGGGGAGTACACCGCACCGCCGGCCGCCGGCCCCATCACGATCGAGATCTGCGGGATGACCCCGGACGCCTGGGTGTTCAGGCGGAAGATCTCGCCGTACTTGCCGAGCGCGACCACGCCCTCCTGGATGCGGGCGCCGCCGGAGTCGAGGATGCCGATGATCGGCACGCCGGTCTTCAGCGCGTGCTGCATCACCTTGATGATCTTCTCGCCGGCGACCTCGCCGAGGGAGCCGCCGAAGACCGTGAAGTCCTGCGCGTAGACCGCGACGCTCCGGCCGTGGATCGTGCCGACGCCCGTGACGACCGCGTCGCCGTACGGCCGCTTGGCGTCCATGCCGAACGCGGTGGTGCGGTGCCGGACGAACTCGTCGAACTCCACGAAGGAGTTGTCGTCGAGGAGCTGCTCGATGCGCTCCCGGGCGGTGCCCTTGCCCTTCGCGTGCTGCTTCGCGATGGCTGCCTCGCCCGCTGCGGTCACGGCTTCGTGGTACCGGTCGCGGAGGTCGGCGAGCCGGCCGGCGGTCGTCGAGAGATCGGGGGTGTCACCTTGAGTCACCCGCTCACCCTACCGGCGGCTCCCACGCCCACGGTTGGAGGTCGTCCACGGTTCCGGCCCGTAGATTGCGTGCATGTCCACACCCGAGTCGTCGTTCCCGGTCACCCGCTCCCAGGTCGAGGCCGACGGTGCGGTCCTCGTGGTCCCGGCGACGACCGGCTCGACGAACGCGGACCTCCTCGCGGCCGCTGCGGACCTGCCGCACGGGAGCGTGGTGGCGACGCTCGACCAGACCGCCGGGCGGGGCCGGCTCGACCGCTCCTGGTCGGCTCCCGCCGGACAGACCCTCGCGGCGAGCCTGCTCGTCCGCACCGACCTCGACGACCGCTCGCGCGGCTGGTTGCCGCTCGTCGCCGGACGCGCGATGCGGGACGCGGTGTCCGCCCGCCTGGGCGGCGGGGCGGAGGCGGGTCGTGCCTCCAGGCCGGTCGTCGAGGTGAAGTGGCCCAACGACGTGCACGTCGACGAACGGAAGGTGTGCGGCATCCTCTGCCAGGTCGCGGCCGACGGCAGCGTCGTCGTCGGCGCCGGGGTGAACCTCACGATCCCCGCGGACGCGCTGCCGACGCCCACCGCGACCTCGCTGGCGGTGGCCGGTGCCTCCGGCACGGCGCCGGAACTCGCCGACGCGGTGCTCGCGGACTTCAGGGCGGCCGTCCTGGAGGCGGTGGCCGCCCTGTCGACGGGCGGTGCGGCGGCCGAGGCGGTCCGGACCGGCGTCCGTGCCGCGTGCGGCACGATCGGTCGGCGCATCCGGCTGGAGCTGCCCGACGGCTCCGTCGAGGAGGCGGACGCCGTCGGCATCGACGACGACGGCCGCATCACGATCCGGCACCGGGACGGTGCGACCAGGGGCGTCGCGGTCGGCGACGTCACGCACCTGCGCTATGCATGAGGGCATGATCGCCGAGCCGCCCCCGGAACGCGTCGTCGCCCGGCTCCGGCCGCACGCGCGACGGCTCGTCCGTCCAGCGGTCTTCGTCGTGCTCGTGACGGCGGCCGGGGGCTTCGGGTTCGGGGTGTTCCGGGCCCAGCTCGCCTGGCTCAACGTCGTCGTGGCGCTCCTCACGCTGCTGCTCGTCGTGCTCGGCGGGGTCGTGCCGCTCGTCCGGTGGATGTCCCAGCGCTACGTGCTCACCACGCGGCGCCTCGTCGTGGTGCACGGTCTCGGCACCCGGACCCGCCGGGAGCTCCTCCACGCCCGCGGCTACGACGTCACGGTGCGACGCCGCGGCCTGCAGGGGGTGTTCCGGTCCGGGGACGTCCTCGTCTTCCCGGGGGACGATCCGGTCGTCGTGCTCGCGGACGTGCCGCACGCGGACCTCGTCGTCGCGGTGCTGCACGACCTCGTCGAGGCGTACGAGGCGCGCCGGCGACATCGTGAGCCGGACTGGGACGAGATCGTCGGCGGCTCGGAGCGGCCGCCGTGGGGCGACGTCCGCGCCTGACGTCGCCCGGCTCCGCTCCCCGTCGCCGTGCCGGACGCGCGGCGTTCGGTGTACGGACACGCAGGAACCGGTACCGTCTTCCCGTGCGTATCTCTGTCATCGGCTGCGGTTACCTCGGTGCCGTGCACGCCGCCTCCATGGCCAAGCTCGGGCACGACGTCGTCGCGGTGGACGTCGACCCGGCGAAGATCGAGCGACTCGCGGCGGGCGAGGCCCCCTTCTTCG
Source organism: Curtobacterium phoenicis (assembly GCF_047238015.1). Taxonomy (NCBI): domain Bacteria; kingdom Bacillati; phylum Actinomycetota; class Actinomycetes; order Micrococcales; family Microbacteriaceae; genus Curtobacterium; species Curtobacterium phoenicis. Next base: position 2,743,671 of record NZ_JBDFLZ010000002.1, on the reverse strand, counting down.
AGCCCGGTCTGCCGGAGATCCTCGCCGAGGCACTCGCCTCCGGGCGCATCCGCTTCACCACGGACATGGCCGAGGTCGCCGGAGCCACCGTGCACTTCCTCGCCGTCGGCACCCCGCAGGGGCCGACCGGCGCGGCCGACCTCACCTACGTCGACGCCGCGGTCGCGTCGCTCACGCCGTACCTCTCGGCCGGCGAGTACGTCGTCGGCAAGTCCACCGTCCCGGTGGGCACGGCGGCCCGGCTCGCGGCCGAGGTCGAGCAGGCCGTCCCGGGCACGACCCTCGTCTGGAACCCGGAGTTCCTGCGGGAGGGCTTCGCCGTGCAGGACACCATCTCGCCCGACCGGCTCGTCTACGGCGTCCCCGCGGGCGAACGGGGCGAGCGTGCGACGGCCGTCCTCGACGAGGTGTACGCGTCGGCGCTCGCCGAGGACACCCCGCGGTTGGTCGTCGACCTGCCCACCGCCGAGCTCGTCAAGGTCAGCGCCAACGCGTTCCTCGCGACGAAGATCTCGTTCATCAACGCGATGGCCGAGATCGCCGAGGTCGTCGGCGCCGACGTCACCGCGCTCGCCGACGCGATCGGGCACGACGCGCGCATCGGCCGCAAGTTCCTGAACGCCGGTCTCGGGTTCGGCGGCGGGTGCCTGCCGAAGGACATCCGGGCGTTCCAGGCCCGCGCCGCCGAGCTCGGTGTCCCCGAGTCGCTCGCGTTCCTCGCGGACGTCGACGCCGTCAACCTCCGCCGCCGCGACCACGTCGTCACCCTGGCGCAGGAGCTCCTCGGCGGGGACGTCACCGGCAAGCGCGTCGCCGTGCTCGGGCTGGCGTTCAAGCCGAACTCCGACGACGTCCGCGACTCCCCGTCGCTCGACATCGCCGGTCGGCTGCAGGCGCTCGGCGCGCACGTCGCCGCGTACGACCCGGAGGCGATCGGGACGGCCCGCCGGGTGCGGCCGGAGCTGGACTACGTCGAGTCCGCCGCCGATGCCCTGCGCGGTGCCGAACTCGTCCTCGTGCTCACCGAGTGGAACGAGTTCCGCGAGCTCGACCCGGCCGACGCCGCAGCACTCGTCGCGGCGCCCGTCGTGGTCGACGGCCGCAACTGCCTCGACCGCGACGCCTGGACGGCGGCCGGGTTCACGCTCCGTGGCATGGGTCGCTGAGCGTCCCCGCATGCGGGACCGCATCGGCACCTTCCTCGTCAGCGGACTCCGCGGGCGTGACTGGGCGACGCCCGTCGTGCTCGCCGCGACGCTGTTCCTGCTCCTCGCGTCGGTGGCGCGCAGCTTCTCGGGGCTGCCCCTGAGCAGCGCCGACGAACCGGCGCACGTCGACTACGCCCTGCGGGTCTGGCACGGGCAGCTGCCGCAGCTGCTCGACGGCGTCCGGTTCCGGCCGGGATTCGGCTCGACCCCGCCGGTGCAGTGGGTCGCGCAGCACCCGCCGCTCTTCTACCTCCTGCTCGCCCCGGTCGTCGGACCGCTCGTCGACACCGGCCACCCCCTGCAGGCGGTGCTCGCCGCGCGGCTCGTCGACGCCGTGATCGTCGCCCTCGTGGTGCCCGCCGCAGCGTGGGCCGCGGCACGGTGCTTCCCCGGTGCACGACGGCTGCCGGCCACCGTCGCCGTCGTCGCCGCGTCCACGCCGCTCCTGGTCGTGCAGGGCGGCGTCGTCTACAACGACGCACTGTCCGCCCTCGTCGGGGTCCTCGGCTGCGGCGTCGCCGGCGCGGCCCTGCGGTCCGGCGTGACGACGCGGCTCCTCGTCGGTGGGTCCCTGGTGGCCGCCGCCGGCATGACCACGCGGCTGTCCTTCGCCCTCTGGTTCGTCGCGATCGTGGTGGCGTTCGTGTTCGCGCGGTCGATCCGCGTCCCGCGCCTGCGCGGGGTGTGGGGGCGGGTGCTCGTCGCACTGGGCCCGGTGGTCGCCGCCGCGGCCGCGTCAGGCTGGTTCTACGTCCGGAACGAGATCCTGACCGGGAGCTTCAGCGGTCGCCCGAAGCCGTGGCCCGGCTCGACGCCCCGGCCCAAGATCCCCGAGTCGGTCGTCGTCCGCACGAAGGGTTTCTGGCAGCAGCTCGGGGCGGTGTACCGCGGCGCGCTCGACGTCAACGGCGCGCTGCCGTGGGTCCTGCTGCTCGTCCCCGTGGTGCTCGCACTGCTCGGACTCGTGCTCGTCGCGGTGGTCGTCGTCCGGCGTCGGCTGACGGCAGCCGCGCAGGTGTCCGACGGCGAGGGCTGGCCCAGGGCGCTCGTGGTGGCGATGTTCGTCGCGGTGCTGGTGCTCTACGTCGTCGTGGAGATCCGGTACGTCGCGGGCGGCGGAGCCCCCAACAGTCGCTACACGCTCGGCGTCCTGATGCCGGTGCTGCTCGCCGTCGCGGCAGGGCTCCGGTGCGTCCAGCGCGCGGCGATCGTCCTCGTCCCGGCCTGGTCGCTGACCGCCGCGGTCGCGATCTGGTCCCTGTTCGACGACGCCGGCAACACCCTGGTGGCGCACTCCGGCACCGTCGTCGTCGGCGCGTCCGTCGCGGCCGGCGTCCTCGGGGTGGTGACCCTCGTGCTCTTCGTCGTCGGTGAGCTCCTGACGGTGTGGTCGCGCGGTGGGACCGACGAGGCGGTCGGGACTCAGCGCATCGCGGCCCGGAGCACGGCGCGGTAGCGCTCGCCGATCCGCTCCGTGGAGAACTCGGCGGCGGACGCCGCTGCGCGCTCCCGGTAGCGAGCACGCGCCGTGCTGTCGGTCAGCAGCCGGTGGAGCGCTGCGCGGAGTGCGGGCACGTCACCCGGGGCGACCAGCAGGCCCGAATCGTCGTCGCTCACCACGTCGCGGATGCCGGGGAGGTCACTCGCGACGATCGCCGAACCGACGGCGGCGGCCTCGAGCAGCGTCACCGGGAGCCCCTCCTGGTCGCCGTTCACCGCCGGGATCGACGGGACCGCGACGACCGTGGCCGAGGCGAGCGTGTCGAGGACCTCGGTGCGGCCGCGCTGACCGGTGAACGCGACGGGGAGCCCGGTGGCCTGCCGTTCGAGCTGGGCGCGGTACGGGCCGTCGCCGACGACGGTGAGCCGCCACGGGACGTCCTCGCCGAGTCCACGGAGCGCCTCGATGAGGTTGCCGAAGCCCTTCTTCTCGACGAGCCGACCGACGGCCACCACGTGGTGCTCCTGCGGCGCGGTCCGGGCGCGGGCAGCGCGGGCGGGCTCGAGGTCGACGCCCATCGGGATCACGGTCGAGCGGTCCTCGGGCACACCCCACTCGGTGAGGCGGTCGCGCATCTCGGAGTTCACGGTCGTGACGTGGGCGGCGCGGCCGAAGATCCAGCGCTTCAGCCGCACCAGCGGTGCCGCGCGCAGGGCGTAGATGTCCCCGCCGTGCGTCGTGACGACGAGCGGGACCCCGGGGGCGGCGAGGGTCGCGACGAGCCCCTGGGGGATCGCCCAGTGGGCGTGGATGACGTCCGGCCGCCCGGACCGCACGGCGGCGCGCACGGCGCGGTACTGCGCGAGCACGAGCGCCGGGACCTGGACCAGACGCGTCCGCTGCTCCTTGAGGTTGTCGAGGATGGCACCGTCGGCGAGGTCCTCGAAGGCCTTCGGGAAGTACGGGAACCGGCGGACGTGCACGGCGCCGATCTCCTCGCGTGCCGCTCCGTCCGGCACCCGGGGCGTGAGGACGAGCGTGTCGAACTCGGTCGCCTCCTGGTGGGCGAGGTCGAGCACGAACGCGGGGACCCCGTCGTCCGGACGCGCCGGGAAGGTCGATCCGAGGACGAGCAGACGGGGACGTGAGCTGCGGGACAAGGCTGCCTTTCCGAGGTCGTGCCGGGCGGGACCGGTAGGCTCTCGACCCGTGCGCGTACTGATCCACAATAGCGATTCGCCCCACAACCGAGGCGACCGGGCGATCCTCGCCGGGAACGTCGAGCTCGTCCGCCGCCGGTGGCCCGACGCCGAGATCGTCTCGCTCTCGCAGTACCCCGAGCGGGACGGCGCCTGGTTCGGGATCCGGTTCCTGCCGGTGTCGCCGTACAGCACCGGGATCGGCGACCTCGTCTCCCTGCTGCGCGCGGCCCGCGGCGCGGACGTCGTCCTCTGGGGCGGCGGCGAGATCCTCAAGGACTACACGAACAAGCTCGGCCTCGTGTACTGGTTCGGCAAGATGCTGCTCGTCCGCGCGGTCAACCGGAACCTCGTCGGGGCGTTCCAGGGCATCGGGCCGACCTCGGCGGGCGTCAGCAAGCGCCTCATCCGCGCGACGGTCGACCTCTGCCGGTCCTTCGCGGTGCGTGACGACGAGTCCCGCGAGAAGCTCCTCGCCTGGGGCGTCCGCACCCCCGTCGTCTCCTCGTTCGACCCCGCGGTCGTCGGCACGGTCACGGAGCCCGACGCGGACGTCCTCGAACGGCTCGAGCGGTCCACCGGGCTCACCGCCGATCGGCTCGAGGGCTCGATCGGCTTCGGCGTCCGCCGCTGGTTCCACTACAAGCGCAGCGGGTGGATCCCGTTCCGCTTCCTGCCGAAGCGGTTCCGTCAGACCGGGGTGGACAGCGACCGCCTCGTGACCTACCGGCAGGCGCTCGCCGACCTGGCCGACCGGCAGGTCGAGCGCTGGGACGCCGACGTCGTCTTCTACCCGATGCACATGGAGGCGTCCGAGGGTGACGCCGCCTTCGCCCGCGAGGTCATCGCGCTCATGCGGCACCGCGACCGCACGCACGTCGTCGAGGCCGACGTGTTCTCCCCGTCGGAGTACGCCGGCCTCATGTCGCGCAGCCGGCTGTTCCTCGCGAGCCGACTCCACTCCGCGATCGTCGGCACCATCGCGGGCGTCCCCGCCGCCGTCCTCTACTACGTCGACAAGGGCCGGCTGTTCTTCGAGCAGATGGGTCAGCAGGCCTACTCGAAGCCGATCGAGTCGGCGCTCGAGCCGGGCTTCGTCGACGACGTCACCGCCCTCCTCGAGGACCTCGACGCGCAGCGCGACACCGTCACGGCGCAGCTCGCGGAGGGCGTCGCGTCGATGGCGACGCGCCTCGACGCGGACTTCGCAGCGGCGACGCGCGGGATCGAGTCCCGTACCGGTCGCTGACGCGACCACGACGGACGGGAGGCGCGGTGCCAGCCGGCACCGCGCCTCCCGTCCGTCGTCCCGCCCGTCCGCACGGCGACGCGGGTCAGTCGCGCCGGGTCGCCATCTTCTTGAGGTTCGTCATCGTGCTGCGGTAGACGTCCTGGTCACCGGGGAGCGGTCCGCTCGACGCCCACTGCCAGAACGAGTAGTTCTTCCAGCTGTTGCCGACCGTGCCCGGGTTGGTGAAGTCCTTCACCGGGTAGAGCGCCACGAACAGCGGGTTGTCCTGGAACTGGCTGCTGTTGTTCGTGCAGCGCTTCCACCAGTCCGTCGTCGTGTAGATCAGCGGGTAGCGCCCGATCTTCTTGTGGACCGTGTTCGAGAAGTCCTTGATCCAGCTCCGCATGTCCGCCCACGACTTCCCGTAGCAGACGCCCTGTGCGGCGCTGCCGTACTCGATGTCGAGCAGCGGCGGCAACGTGAGGCCGTCGGCGCTCCACCCGCCGCCGTTCGCGAAGAAGAAGTTCGCGGTCGCGGCACCGCTCGCCTGGCTGGGCTGCGCGTAGACGTAGCCGCCGCGGATGATGTTGCGCGTGCGTGCGGTGGCGTAGTGCTCCTTGTACACCGGGCTGACGTAGGAGACGCCCTCCGTCGCCTTGATGTACGCGAACCGGGCCCCCGCGTTGTACGCGTTGCGGAAGTTCACGTTCGGCTGCCAGGCACTGATGTCGAAGCCCTGGATCTTGCCGGGGGGCGGACCGCCGGCGGTCGCGGCCTGCGCGGTCGCCTGCGTACGTGCGCCCGCGGCCGAGGACGCCTGCGGCACGACCGTCGTGAGTTCCCGCTCCCCGGCGAAGCGGGCGATGCCGGCCCCCATCTGGTGGTTGCCGGTGCGGTCCATCTCGGCGATCGACGTCGTCGTGTCGGTGGATCCCGGCGTCGGCGTGGCGACGCGCTCGGGTGTCGGCGTGCTGCCGCCGCTCGTCGTCGGCGTGCTGAGCCCGCTCGGCGTCGGCGTCGGGGTCGGCGTCTCGGCGTGTGCCTGACCGGTCCCGAGCACGAGTGCCCCGGCCACGACCGCAGCCACCCCGATGCCGATCGACCTGCTCCTGGTGGCGCGCATGCTGCCCACCCTCCTCGTCGAGTCGGCGCAGGGCCCTGTCATCCCCGCGCCACGTCCGAGCGATGCTACCCGACACGTGACGGTGATCCCGGTGGACAGCGCACCGCGACCTCCGCTGGTGAGGAGAGCGCCGCGCGGATGCGAAGATGGCTGACGTGACCGTGACGACGCCAGCCGCCCGCGAAGCGCTCGACCTCCACTTCGAGCGGCACCACGAGCGCACGACCAGTCGTCTCCGCACGGTGCTCGTGTTCGTGTCGATGGCCGTCGTCCTCCTCGTCGGCACCGGACTCACCGCGGCCGTCGGGTACCACCAGCGGCTCGGCGTCACGAACGTCGACGGCATCTCGTACATGTCGATCGCGCGCGACTACGCGCACGGGTGGTTCGGGGACGCGGTCAACGCCTACTGGTCGCCGATGGTGTCCTGGCTCATGGCGCCGCTCATCGCCGCCGGGGTCGGGCTGCCGTCCGCGTTCCTCGTGGTCAACCTCTCGGCCGCGACCGTCGTGCTCGGTGTCGGCGCGTGGGTCGTCTGGTCGCAGGTCCACCGGGTCGTGCCGGCGCTCGTCTACATGGTCGCGGCGACGCCCGCGCTGATGGCGACAGTGTCGGTCCAGACCCCCGACCTCCTCGTGGTCGCGTGGGTCGTGGTCTGGCTCTGGGCCCTCCGCTGGGCCGACCGCGTCCGGACCGGCTCGCTCCGGATCCGCATCGTCGCCGGCGTCGTCCTCGGCATCGCGATCGCCGCCGGCTACTTCGTCAAGCTGTTCCTCGTCCCGGTGGTGATCGGCTCGTTCGTCGTCTGGATGCTCCTCCGCGCCTGGTCCGCCGCACGACGTCGCGAGCCGGCGTTCCGCTGGTGGCCGACCGCGGCGACGGCCGTGGTCGTGGCGGTGGTCCTGGCGGCTCCCTGGGTGGGCGCGCTCACGCACAAGTACGGGTACCCGACGCTCGGGTCGTCGCTCGACGTGAACATCAGTTCGAAGTTCGACGCCGGCTCGCGGTCGGGGGACTGGCCCTGGCTCCCGGTGCCGCCGAACCCGCACGCGGTCACCGCGAACGAGGACTTCACGAAGTCGGTCTACATGCAGGGCGTCGCGGAGAACCCCGACCCGAGCGCGTCGCCGGCCCCGACCGCGTCCGACCCGTCGGCCGACGCGGCACCGACCGTGACGAAGGAATCCGGGATCCTCGCCCGCGCGCAGTACTACGTCGAGCAGCGGGTCTTCGCCTTCCCCTTCTACCTCAACCGCATCGCCTCGTTCGCGCCCTTCGCGGTGCCGATCGGTCTCCTCTTCACGGCGGCCCTCGTCGTCGGGGTCGTCCGCTTCCGCCGGTACGCGTTCGCCTGCCTCACGGCCGCGACCACGCTCGTCTACTTCGTCGGGTACGCCCTCATCACGTCGTCCTCGAGCGGCGGCGGCAACCCGCGGTACTACTGGCCGCTGTTCTACCTCTCGACCCTCCTCGCCGCGCTCATGCTGCCGACGGTGTGGCGGTTCGTCCGGCGGCGCGGCGTGGTCCGGATCGTGGTCGCCTGCGTCGGGATCGCCGTCGTCCCGCTCGCGTCGTTCTCGCAGAACTGGTTGGGGCACCCCGCGCCGTTCATCGCGTCGGTGGCGAGTGCCCAGCCGCTCGACGTGACCGGACCGACGCAGGTCCCCGAACTGGTCCGGCTCGCGGACGAGATCACCGCGAGCGGCGTGCTGCCGCGCGGCTCGAACGTCGTCGGGACGAACACGCGCGGACTCGCCTCGCTCGCCTTCCTGACGGACACCCGCATGTTCGGCCGCTCGGGGCAGGGCTACAACTACACGTCGGCGGCGCAGCGCGCCGTCTTCCGCGAGCAGGGCATCGAGTACTTCTTCCAGTACGACCCCGCGGAGCGTGCGGAGCGCGACTACTCGCAGGCGGGCACGCTCGTCGGCACCTTCACCGCGGACATCCCGTGCACGGGCGACTCCGCCAGCGACCGCACGCGTGCGTGCCGCGTCGAGATCATCAAGCTCGATCGCTGAGCGTCACCGTGGGCTCGCACGGCGGGACCTCCGCTGACGGCGACTACCATGTCGTGAGCCCCGACCGCAGGAGAACCGTTTGTCCGACAGCACCAGCAGCGACGCCCCCGCACCCGAGGGGAAGCGTCGGCCCGGCCTCCGCCGGTTCCTCACGAAGGCGATCCCGATCGCGTTCTACGTGCTGCTCGCGGTGTTCCTCGTCCTGTACGTCCGCAGTGTCGACTGGGCGCAACTGTCCGGCGTCCGGTGGAACTGGGGGTGGGTGGCCGTCGCGACGCTCATCAGCCTCGGCTTCCGGTACTGGGGCGTCGGGATCTGGTTCTACCTGCTCCGCCGACTCGGCGCGACCGGGCTCAAGGGCAGCGGCGTCACGTTGACCTACGTGTACGCGAAGTCCTGGATGGGCCGCTACATCCCGGGTGCCGCGACGTGGATCATCGGGAAGGTCTACTTCGCGTCGAAGCACGGTGTGTCCAAAGCCCGCCTCGGCGTCAGCGGGCTGCTCGAGGGGGCCCTGCAGATCGCCGCGACCCTCGCGCTCGCCCTCGTCCTCCTGCTCGTCGACCCCCGGACGCACAACCTGGACGGGTGGCTCATCGCGCTCATGATCGCCGCGTTCGTCGGGTGCGTCGTGTGTCTCGTCCCGCAGGTCTTCGTCTGGCTCATCGGGCTCGCGCTGAAGATCCTGCGTCGCAAGCCGCTCGAGGACGACGTGCGACCCGGGCTCGGCACCGTGCTCGGCGGCGCCGGGCTGTACGTCGCGGGCGCGATCCTGTCGGGCAGCGCCTACTACTTCATCACCCTCGCGGTGTACCCGTCACTCAAGGGCACCGACGCGGCCTTCGTCATCGGTGCCGCGAGCATGGCGTCGGCGATCAGCATGCTCGCCGTGTTCGCGCCCGGGGGCCTCGGCGTGCGTGAGGGTGTGCAGGCACTGCTGCTCTCGCTCGTGATGCCGCCGTCGATCGCCCTCGTCGTCGTGGTCGTGACGCGCGTCTGGAGCCTCGGGGTCGACGCGCTGTTCCTGCTCTGCGCGGCGGTGCCGACCTGGTTCGGTCGCGGACGACCCACCGACGACGCGTCGGTGGTGCACGACGGGGCACCGGCGGCCTGACGGCGGGGCACCGTGGTCCGCCGGCACGCGACTGCGGACGTGGCGACCCCGTCCTCGTCACGCTCCGGCGGCCCGCCCGGGTCACGTTCCTGCGGCATGACGGCGTGACGGCCCCGCCTGCGTCAGGCCGTGACGGCCCCCGCCTGCGTCAGGCCCCCACGGCCGCTGTCCGACGGGCACCGGCGCGCGCGACGAGCACCACCGACCACACCATCCCGGCGCAGGCCAGGACGACGAGCGCGACGAGCACCACCGCAGGCACCGGCCCGACCTCGGTCCACCGCAGGAGCCCCCGGCCCGTGACCGGGAACACCGCCGCGTTCCAGAACCACGCCGCCGCCACCGCGAACCCGTAGACCCCGAGCCCGGGCAGCAGGACGGCGAGGACCGTCGCCGCGACGGCACGGGGTCGTCCCGCGGGCACGAGCCGACGCCACGCGACCGCGCTCAGCACGACGAGGCAGACGATCGCGGGGAAGTAGTACCGGCCCTGCGTCGCCGCGACCTCGGTGGTCGTCAGGTACGAGTGTGCGCTCGTGCGGTTCTGGATGCCGATGAGCAGCGCGGGGAACACCGCCAGACAGAGCACCGCGCGGAGCTCGGGCCCCCGCCGGAACGCCCAACCGACGAGCACCACGAGGACGACGACGGTGACGACGGCGGTCAGGAGGTCGCCGATGCTCACCTGCGCCCGCGCACCGAAGCTGCCCCAGAAGGTCCGGGTGAGGGTGCCCCAGCTGACGTCGAGGAAGTGCCCGAGCGTCGGGTGCTCACCCGGGGGGAAGTCCTTCGGCGGCCGCATCGCCGTGTAGCCGTTCGGTTGGACCCGGCCGTACGCGACGACGTTGTGCACCCACCACCACGCGCCGATCGCCCCGGTGACGCCGAGCACCACCACCGTGCGGAGGACGCGCGCGCCCCAGCCGAGCACCCCGGCGCCGGCGAACAGCACCACGACGCCCACGAACGGCACCGCGGGCAGCCCCGTCCCCTTGACCCACACGAGCGCCCCGAGCGCCACGGCGAGCCCGAGGGCGGTCCGCCAGCGGAGGTCACCCGTGAGCAGTCGCGTCGCGAGGAGCACCGTCACGCCCGCGAGCAGCAGGACGGGGGCGTCGTTCGACACCGAGGACCCGATCGACGCGAGCTCGGGGGAGGCGAACACCGCGAGGCCGCCGACGAGGGCGGCACGGGGCGACCGGGTGACGCGACGCACCGCCGCCCACGCGAGCAACGGCAGCGCGGTGACCATCGCCACGTCGGCGAACCGCAGCGCGAGGAAGGCGTGGTCCCACCGCAGGTCGCCGTAGTGGACGGCCCGCAGGACCGCCGCACCCACCAGGTACGCGGTCGGCGGGTGCTGGGTCATCTGGTTGACGGTCGTCGACGGTCCCGGGAACGTCCGGAGCAGCTCGGTGACCGTCGCCCACTCGTCGGAGGGCTGGGTCGCCTGCTGCTGTTTCGCGACGAGGACCGCCTGCGTGACCATGAGGTCGCCGGGTGCCGCCCACGCATCACCGAGCGCGAGGTGCACGGCAGCGTCGATGTGCGCCGTCTCGTCCGGCGCCTGGAACACCGGGACGAGCAGGGCCCACGCAGCGAGCCACAGACCGAAGGTGGCCGTCACGACCGCGATCGCGACCCGCTCCCAGCGTGCGACGGCGGGTGGGCGGTCCTCGGGGGTCACGGTTCCGATGCTACGGGGCGACCTCGGTGCGGACGGGGTCCGTGACCGGTGCGGCGGTGCGCTCGGGGTGGTACACCCACACCTTGTAGAGCCAGAAGCGGAAGACCGTGCCGAGCCCGAGGCCGATGATGTTCGCGACGTTGTCCGCGAGCGCCGAGGTCAGCCCCATCGCGTAGTGCGAGACGCCGAGGGTCGCGAGCGCGATCACCATGCCGCCGAGCGACACGACCACGAACTCGATGCCCTCCCGCGTCGCGACGGCACGGCGCTGGTCGCGGAAGGTCCAGTACCGGTTGCCCATCCAGTTCACGAAGATCGCGACGACGGTCGAGATCACCTTCGCCCAGAACGGGCCCGAGTGGATGTCCGCCGGATCGAGGACCGTGAACCGCAGCAGGTTGAACACCGCGGTGTCGACCACGAAGCCCACGGCACCGACCACCCCGAAGCGGGCGAGCTGGGCGATGAGTCGGCGCACGGTGTCTCCAGGGTCCGTAGAGTTGTCACGGGCCGCCCAGCGGACGGCCCGGAGGTCGATTCTAGACAGAGCGCTCGGCCGGTTCGGTGAGAGCGACGGAGGGAACACACAGCATGGCGTTGCGGGTCGGGGTCATCGGCGGGGGACAGCTGGCACGGATGATGGTGCCGGCGGCACTGGAACTGGGCATCGACATCCGCGTGCTCGCCGAGGGGCCGGGCATGTCGGCCGGCATCGCGGCGACGGCCGAGGGTGACTACCACGACGCCGAGACGGTCCTCGCGTTCGCACGGGACGTGGACGTCGTCACCTTCGACCACGAGCACGTCCCGCAGGACGTCCTCCGCGCGCTCGTCGACGCGGGTGTCGCCGTCCGGCCCGGCCCGGAGCCGCTCGCCGTGGCCCAGGACAAGATCACGATGCGACGTCGACTGTCCGAGCTCGGCCTGCCCGTGCCGGACTGGGCCGCCGTGCACGATCCCGACGAGCTCCGCGCCTTCCTCGACGACCACGGCGGCCGCGCCGTGGTGAAGACCGCCCGCGGTGGCTACGACGGCAAGGGCGTCCGCGTCGTCGCGGACCCGTCCGAGGTCGAGGACTGGTTCATCGCCGTCGCGGAGGCCGGTGACGGGCAGGCGCTCCTGGTGGAGGAGCTCGTCCCGTTCACGCGCGAGCTCGCGCAGTCGGTCGCCCGGCGTCCCTCCGGCGAGGTGGTCGCGTGGCCGCTCGTCGAGACCGTGCAGCAGGACGGGGTCTGCGCCGAGGTGTTCGCACCGGCGTCGGACAGCGCCGGACGCATCGCGGACCTGACCGAGGAGATCGCGGTGCGCATCGCCGAGGAACTCGGCGTGACCGGCGTCCTCGCGGTCGAACTGTTCCAGACGTCCGACGAGCGGATCCTCATCAACGAGCTCGCGATGCGGCCGCACAACACCGGGCACTGGACGATCGACGGTGCCACGACGAGCCAGTTCGAGCAGCACCTCCGCGCCGTGCTCGACCTGCCCCTCGGCGCGACGGGCATGCACGCGCCCGCCGCGGTCATGATCAACGTGCTCGGGGGCCCGGCGGACGGCGACCTCGCCGCCCGGTACCCGGGGGCGCTCGCCGCCTTCCCGGAGGCGAAGTACCACTTCTACGGCAAGGCGCCGAGGCCGGGTCGGAAGATCGGACACGTCACCGTCGTCGGTGACGACGTCGACGACGTCGTGTACCGGGCGCGCGCCGCAGCGGCGCACTTCGACGACTGAGGATCGCGCGGAGCGACCAGGAGACGGCCAGGAGGCTCGGGGCGGGCCCGCCACGCGCCTCCAGGCCGTCTCCGAGCCGGTCCGCAGAAGTGCGGACACCCGCTCGGGTGGCACCCGATCTGGCGTGTGTCGGCATGTGCGCAGCACGTGTTGTCATGGACGCTCCGACCGGCCAGGGGGCCGGTCCGAGCACCCAGGGAGCCCGCATGCGCAGCCTCGCCGTCCTCGGCGCCGCCGCAGTCCTCACCACCGTCGTCAGCGCCGTCGGGATCCCGTCGACCGCCGACGCCGCGACGCCCACCGTCCGGAGCGCAGCGTCGACCAGTCTGTTCGCCGGCGGTCCCTACCGCTCCGCGACGAGCGAGGCCGCGAAGGCCGCTGACGCGCTCCGCAGCTCCGACCCGGACGGCGCCGCCGCGGCGGCCACCATCGCGCGGTACCCGGTGGCGATCTGGCTCGGCGACTGGACGCAGGGGACGACGCTGACGACGACCATCGACCGCGCCGTGGCAGCGGCCGAACAGGCCGGCACGACGCCCGTCTTCGTGACCTACGCCATCCCGCACCGCGACTGCGGCGGGTACTCGGCGGGCGGACTGGACGAGGCCTCGTACGACGCCTGGATCGACCAGATCGCAGCGCGTCTCACCGGGCACCGTGCGGCGGTCGTCGTCGAGCCGGACTCGCTGGCGATGCTCAGCAACGCGGCCTGCGACGCTGCCCTCGACGCGCAGCGGTACCGCATCCTCAAGCGGGCCGTCGCGACGTTCACGGCGGCGGGGGTGCCGTCGTACCTCGACGGCGGCAACTCGAACTGGGTGCCGGTCGCGACGATGGCCGAACGGTTGCGCCAGGCGGGCGTGACCACCGCGCGCGGGTTCTCCACCAACGTCGCGAACTACTACCCGACCGCGCAGGAGCAGGCGTACGCGCAGAAGCTGTCCGCGGCGACGGACGGCTCGCACTACGTCATCGACACCTCGCGCAACGGGCAGGGATGGCGCGGGACGTGGTGCAACGGGCCCGGAGCCGGACTCGGTGCAGCACCGCGGGTCGTCGCGGACGGCACCGCCCTCGACGCGCTGCTCTGGGTGAAGACCCCCGGAGCGAGCGACGGCACGTGCAACGGCGGACCGGCAGCAGGGAAGTGGTACCCGTCCTTCGCGCGGACGCTCGTGGCGGAGGCGCAGCTCGGGTCGCCAGCGGTCCAGCCGGCCCGGGCGTTCCGGGCCGATCCGTACGTGTCCCTCGAGCGCGCCGTGCCGGCGGCCGGGGGCGTCGCCGTGACCGGATGGGCGTTCGACGGTGACGCGCCGGACACCGCGCTCGGCGTGTCCCTCACGCTCGACGGTCGCTCCGTGCGGACGGTCACCGCAGACACGGCACGCGCGGACGTCGCGGCGCAGTGGGGCGTCGGCGGCTCCCACGGGTTCACCGGGGTCGTGCCCACGACGCCCGGGAAGCACACCGTCTGCGCCGTGGCCCGCAACACCGGCAGCGGGGCGGACCGTCGATCGGACCCGTGCCGCACGGTCAGCGTCGCGGCGGCGGCACCGACCGGTCGCGTCGACGCGGTCTCGTCGCCGAGTCACCGCCGGGTCGCCGTCCGTGGCTGGGCGTTCGACCGCGACGACACCGGACGCGCGGTCCGCGTCCGGGTCACGGCCGACGGCCGGCAGGTCGGCACGTCCACCGCGGGTGGTCGTCGAACCGACGTCGACCGGGCGCACGGCGTCGGACCGTCGCACGGCATGGCCGTCACAGCGGTCGTGGCGTCGGGGAAGCGGAAGGTCTGCGTCGTCGCGGTCGGCATCGGATCCGGCGGGGACCGATCGCTCGGCTGCCGGACCGTGACGGTGCGGTAGCTGCCGCAGCCCGTGACGGCCGCCGCTCGGGTCGGCCGCCGCTCGGGTCGGCCGCTGTTCGGGTCGGCCGCTGCTCGGGTCCGCCGCTGTTCGGGTCGGCCGCTGTTCGGGTCCGCTGCTGCTCGGTTCCGTTGCGGGCCGCGCTGGTGCGTCACGCTTCCGGGCGTCCCGTGCGGGATCATGGACGCATGCCGCGTGATCTCGTCCGTCGTGCCGCCCGCCGCCTCCGCCGTGCACTGCACGCCGGAGCGACGGCCCCCGCCGCCGACCCCGCGCCGCTGCCCGTCGTCGGGTACGTCGTCGCGGGCACGGACGGTGCACACCCGGCGTCCGCGCACGTGCGGGTGGTCCGCCGCACCGAGCAGCTCGCAGCCTCGGGCGGGGCGGTCGTCCGGCAGGTCGACCCCGTGGCGTTCGTCGCTGGGACGGACGGTGCGGACGTCGACGTCGTGCTGGTCCAGCGGGACATCCTGCCGCGGGCCGTGGTGCCGCCGTTCCTCGAGACTGCGCGGCGCCGGGGGGTCCGCGTCGTCGCCGAGGTCGACGACGACTTCTTCACCGACTCCGGCCGGGAGCGGCTCGCCCGCGCCGAGTACGACCCGGACCGGCTCGCCTCGATCGACGCCCTCGTCCGGGGCGCCGACGTCGTCGTGGTCAGCACGGCGGAGCTCGCCGAGGTCGTCCGGCCCCTCGCCCGCGAGACCGTGGTCGTCCGGAACGCACTCGACCCCACGCTGTGGGCACCGGGGGAGCCGGCCGCGGACGACGACCTCCCCGTGGGCGAGCACCGTGTCCTCTACATGGGCACGCTCACCCACGCCGCCGACCTCGAGCTCCTGCGGGACGTGTTCACCGACCTCGTCGCGTCCGACGGGCTGCCGATCCGGCTCGAGGTGATCGGCGTGGCGGAGGGCGAGGCGGACTGGTACCGCCGGGTCGAGGTGCCGGACGGCCACTACCCGGCGTTCGCCCGCTGGTTGGTCGACCACCGGCAGCGCTGGCGTGCCGGTGTCGCACCACTGCGTGACGAGGTGTTCAACCGCGCCAAGAGCGACCTCAAGGCCATCGAGTACGTCGCCCTCGGGCTGCCCGCCGTCGTGTCCGACCGTCCCTCGTACGCCGTGGCCGCGGCCCACGGCGTGGTGGCCGTGCCCGACGACCCCGCTGCGTGGCGGACGGCACTCGTGGCCGCGGTCGACCGTGGCGAGGCCGACCCCGAGGCCGCTGCCTGGGTCGCCCGTGAGCGGATGATCGGTGCGGACGGCGACGCCTGGCGTCGAGTGCTGCTCGGCTAGGCTCGACCCGTGACCGACACCGCAGCACCCGCCCAGCCGCTCGTCTCGATCATCATGGGGTCGGACTCCGACTGGCCCACGATGCGTGCGGCCGCGGACATGCTCACCGAGCTCGGCATCGCGTTCGAGGCCGACGTCGTGTCGGCCCACCGCACGCCGGACAAGATGACCCGGTTCGCGCGGGGCGCTGCCGACCGCGGCATCCGCGTGGTCATCGCGGGCGCCGGCGGGGCTGCGCACCTGCCCGGCATGGTCGCCTCGATGACGACCCTGCCCGTGATCGGCGTCCCCGTCCAGCTGGCGCGCCTCGACGGCCTCGACTCACTGTTGTCGATCGTGCAGATGCCGGCCGGCATCCCGGTGGCGACGATGGCGATCAACGGGGCAGCGAACGCCGGGCTGCTCGCGGCGCGGATCATCGGCAGCGGGGACCCGGCCGTGAGCGCGCGCCTCGCGGCGTACGCTGACGGGCTCGAGCAGCTCGTCGAGGAGAAGGCGGCGCGGCTCCGCGACTCGCTCTGAGCGGCTCCGGCCCCGAACCTCCGGCGGCCCACGACGGGCCCGGGCCGCGTGACCGGGTCAGTCCCGCTCGTAGACCTTGATCACGAACGCGCCGTCCTTCCACTCGTGCGCCGTGTGCCAGCTCGAGCCGATCTGGTCCTGGAGCACGCGCGGCTGGTCGGCCGTCGGCTCCCCGACGAACCAGATCCGGTCGACGTCGGACAGGTCCGGCAGCGGAGCGGTGACCGGACGACGCTGCGCCCAGAGCTCGCCGATCGACACGGCGCTGCGCTCGACGGTGAGGTCCCGCATCCCGGCGAACGCCTGCGGGTAGGACGCCTCGACGAACTCGGTCGTGCGGTTCACGTGCGAGGGCAACGGTCCGTAGTAGATCGCGTCCCGCGTCCCGGCGGGCTCGGCCGCACGCTCGCGCTGGATGAGGGCGGTCGCGGTGTCCCAGGTCGATCCGTCCTTCGCCATCGGCTGCCGTTGCGACGACCACTGCGGCGCCGAGAGCACGGCGAGGAGTGCCAGCCACAGGACCGCCGTCCGGCGCCAGGGCAGGAACGTCAGGCCCAGGGCGATCGCGATCGCGACGAGCGGCGTCTCGAAGGTGAAGTAGCGGGCGTTGTACAGCGGCCGGACGAGCACCGACGCCACGTAGATCGCGGCCGGGGGCAGCAGGATGATCGGCAGCGTGAGCTCGACAGCGGGCACCCGGTGCCGGAGCCGAGGGAGCAGCACGGCGGTGATCGCCCCGACCGCGATCGCCAGCCAGCCGACGAACGCCATCGACTTCGACCCCATGAAGAACTGCAGGATGAAGACCGGCTTGAGGATGCCCGTGCCCCAGCCCATCTTGCCCATGAAGTACAGCTGCTTGGCGGCCTCACCCGACGTCAGGTGGACGAACGGCAGCAGCAGGACGCCGACGAGCACCGTCGGGACGAGCCAACACAGCGCGGCTCGCAGGTGCGGACGCCGACCGCCGGGGCCGCCGCGCCGGACCACCCAGACCAGCAACGTGAGCGCGTGCGCGGCGAGGATGAGGACCTCGTAGATGAACAGCAGGCCGCAGAGCAGCGCCACCGCGCCGTAGAGGACCCACCAGAGCCACGCCCGGGGCCGACGTTCGACGGTCCGCTGCACCGCGATGACGAACACCAGGGTGAGGGTGACCGCGACGACGGCCGTGAAGGCGTACGAACGGCCCTCGATGCCCGCGGAGGTCACCCGCGGCAGGAGCAGGAAGACGATGCCGGCGACGATGCCGGTCCACCGTCCGGCGAGTCGCGCGCCGAGCACGACGGTCAGTGCGGCGGCGAGGCCGGTCGCGATCGCACTCGGCAGGCGGAGGGAGAAGACCGTGTAGGGAACGACCTCGAACCAGACGTGGAGCGCCGCGTAGTACAGGCCGTGCACGGCGTCGACGTTGTGGACCATGTGCCACAGCTCGGGGAGCGACCGGCGCGCGGCGCTCATCGTGGCGGCCTCGTCCGCCCACGCCGCCGGGATCCAGGACCCGATGACCGCGACCACGAACGCCGCGATGCCGATCACGACCGCCGCGGGCCAGACGCGGGGCGACCCGGCCGCGACCTCGGTTCCGTGTCCGCGTGGTCGTTCCGCTTCCGCGTCGACGACGGCCGGCGCAGGTGAAGGCATGGCAGTCCCGTTCAGGTCGGTTCAGGGTGACCGGACAACGGTAGCAGTGGCGCCGCCGGGGCCGACCGTGGCGCGGCGGTCAGAGGTCGGCGTGCAGCTGCCAGGTCTCCGCCGCGGCGTCGTTCCAGTCGAACATCCGCGCGCGGTCGGGTCCGGCGATCGCCAGGTGCGAGGCGAGCAGCGGGTCGTTCACCACCTGGTAGACGGCTTGCGCGAGCCGCTCCGGGTAGGACTCGCGCGGGTCGCGGGCGACGGTCACGCCGGCGTCCGACGCGACCTCGCTCACGGCGGCGTCGTCGGAGTGGATCACCGGTGTGCCGAAGCTCATCGCCTCGATCACCGGGAGGCCGAAGCCCTCGGCGAGGCTCGGGAACACGAACACCGTCGCACGGTCGTACGCCACGGCGAGGTCGGCGTCGTCGACCCGTCCGAGGACCTTGATCCGGTCGCGGGCGAGTCCGGCGCGTTCGGCGGTGCCGTACACGTCGACGTCGCCCCAACCGTCGGGTCCGGCGATGACGAGCGGGACGTCCTGCGGCGCATCGGGGTGGGCCATCGCCTCGATGAGGTGGACGAGGCCCTTGCGGGGCTCGAGCGTCCCCACGGCGAGGACGTAGCGCTCGGGGAGGCCGAGACGCTCGGCACGGAGGTCCGCGTCGACCGGGGTCCGGAGTCGGCCGCTCGGGGCACCGCCGATCACCCGCAGGCGGTCGTCGAACCGGTGGATCTCGTTGAGCGCGGAGGCGACCGCGTGGGTCGGTACGACGACGGCGTCGGCGTACTTGTACGCACGCTTGATCATCGCGCGGTGGAAGTGCACCCCGCGGGGTGTCAGGGTCTCCGGGTGCGTCCACGGCACGGTGTCGTGCACGGTCACGACGGTCTGCCGGCCGGGGAACTGCACGCGGTCGTGCTTCACCAGGGGCGCGAGCACGCTCGGAGCGTGCACCATCTCCTTCGCGAGACCGCCGACCATCCCGCCCTGCCAGGCGAGCGAGAGCTCGCGGCGGGGGAGCGCCAACCGCTGGAGCTCGGAGAGGCCGGGCAGCAGGGTCTCGAGGCGACGCAGTTCGTCGCCCCCGACCGCCGACACCACGGCCGCGACGTCGCAGCCTTCGGGCGCGTTCGCGATCAGGTGCCGCGTGAGCTCCTCGGCGTATCGACCGATGCCTCCGGGGACCGGGGCCACCACCTGGTCGACGACGACGTGGAGAGTGGTCATGCTGGCGTGCTCCTCGTCGTGGTCGTGGTGCCGTGACCCGGCTGGCCGACCATACCAGGGGGGCCGGGGAGGTCCCGGTGACGGTCCGGAGGGCGCGGGGGTCGGGGGGCCCGGCGAAGCCCGGGAGGCACTGCACCGGTCCGGTGCAGCGCCTCCCGGCCGTCGTCGGTCGCGATGTGGTCGCGGTCCGGTCAGGCTGCAGCGCGCCGGCCCACCAGTGGTCCGGTCAGGCCTGCAGCGCGCCGTCCTGCACGGCGGCGTGGAGCGCCTCGCGCCAGTCGCGCATGGGCGCGAGACCCGCGTGCGCCCACGCGTCGTGGCCGAGCACGCTGTAGGCGGGCCGCGCAGCCGGCCGGACGAACGCGGTGCTGTCGGTGGGCAGCACCCGCTCCGGGTCGAGCCCCACCTCGGCGTAGATCGCGCGGGTGAAGTCGTACCAGGAGCCCTGTCCGGCGTTCGTACCGTGGTACACGCCTGCCGGGGCGTCACGGTCCACGAGCTCGACGATCCGTGCGGCCAGGTCACCGGTCCAGGTGGGCTGCCCGACCTGGTCCGTGACGACGCTCACGGTGTCGTGCGACGCTGCGAGGCGGAGTATCGTGGCGGCGAAGTTGGGACCGTGCGCGCCGTAGATCCACGCCGTCCGGACGACGTACGACGTGTCCGGCGCGATGCTGCGGACGAAGGCCTCGCCGGCGGCCTTCGACCGGCCGTAGGCGTTGATGGGGTCGGTCGGCGCGTCCTCGGCGTAGGGCGACGTGCCGTTGCCGTCGAACACGTAGTCCGTCGACACGGTGACGAGCTTCGCGCCGTGCCGGACCGCGGCTTCGGCGAGGAGCTTCGGCCCCGTGGCGTTGACGGCGTACGCGTCGTCCTCGTGCGTCTCGGCGTCGTCGACCTTCGTCCAGGCCGCGGAGTTGATGACCACGTCGTGGCCGGCGACCGCGGCGTCCACCGCGTCGGCGTCGGTGATGTCGAGGTCGGCGCGACCGAGGGCCGTGACCTCACGACCGGCGAGGGCGTGCTGGAGGTCCTGGCCGAGCATGCCGGCCGCCCCCGTGATGAGGTATCGCGTCATGGTGTCCTGGGCCGCTCAGCTGAGCGCCGCGCGCTCCTTGAGGGGCTCCCACCACGACCGGTTGTCGCGGTACCACTGCACGACGTCGGCGAGGCCCTGCTCGAACGGCACCTGCGGCTCGTAGCCGAGTTCCTCGCGGATCTTCGTGATGTCCACCGAGTAGCGGAGGTCGTGACCGAGCCGGTCCGCGACACGGTCGACGCTCGACCAGTCCTTGCCGGTGGCGTCGAGGAGGAGCTGCGTGAGCTCCTTGTTCGTCAGCTCGGTGCCGCCGCCGATGTTGTAGACCTCGCCGGCACGGCCCTTGACGAGCACGAGCGCGATGCCGCGGCAGTGGTCGTCGACGTGCAGCCAGTCGCGGACGTTGTTCCCCTCGCCGTACAGCGGGACGTGCTCGCCGTCGATGAGGTTCGTCACGAACAGCGGGATGACCTTCTCGGGGAAGTGGTACGGCCCGTAGTTGTTCGAGCAGCGCGTGATCGACAGGTTCATGCCGTGCGTGCGGTGGTAGCTGCGGGCGAGCAGGTCGCTGCCGGCCTTCGACGCCGAGTAGGGCGAGTTCGGCTCGAGCGGGCGGTCCTCGGTCCAGGAACCCTCGCTGATGGAGCCGTAGACCTCGTCGGTGGAGACGTGCACGAAGCGCTCGGTGCCGTGGCGGAGCGCGGCGTCGAGCAGACGCTGGGTGCCGACGACGTTGGTCTCGACGAAGATCCCCGAGTCGCGGACGGAGCGGTCGACGTGCGACTCGGCAGCGAAGTGGACGATCGCGTCGACCGTCGGGACGACCTCGTCGAGCTTCGCGGCGTCGCGGATGTCACCGTGTACGAAGCTGTAGCGCGGGGAGTCGGCGACCGGTGCCAGGTTCGCCTCGTTGCCCGAGTACGTCAGCGCGTCGTAGACCACGACCTCGGCGCCCTCGAGGCCGGGGTAGGCGTCCTCGAGCGTGCGGCGGACGAAGTTCGAGCCGATGAATCCGGCTCCTCCGGTGACGAGGATCTTCACTGGGGTCTCATTCCTGTAGGTCGGTCCGCGGTCGGTGCGGTCGGTGCGGTCGGTGCGTCCGACGCGCTCGGTCGGGTGTTCGTGCTCGGTGCGGACGGCGTTCGCGGCGAGGAGTCTACCGGCCCGGCCTCGCGCACCGCCGAGAGGCGCCACACCACGACCACCGAGGCGACGGCGGCGGCGCCGAAGAGGAGACCGGACACGGCGACGGGCAGCGTGCCGCCGAGCGAGTCGCCTCCCATCAACGCCAGCCCGCCCGTCGTGACGCGGAACTGCTCGTGCTCCCACGCACCGCGGTAGAGCACCCCGAACCCGTAGGTCCCGATGACGGGTCCGGCCACCGCGGCGACCCGTGCGAGCCGTCGCCGGAGCACCGGTCGGACCACCAGCGCGCGCCACGCGACGGCCTGGGACGTCACGAGCGCGACGACCGCGATGAAGAGGAAGCGCCCCTGGAGGCCGTTGCCCTGGTGCGTCCCGAGGTAGTTCCGCCAGCTGTAGGCCAGGGTGGCGACCAGGACGAGTGCCGGCCAGACGAGGAGCGCCGTGGTGAGGCGCCGACCGGTGCCGCGCCGTGCGTACGACCACGCGAGCACGGCGATCGCGGTGATCGCCATCGAGTCGACGAGCGCGGGCGGCAGGACCCACTGGTTCGCCCCGAGGAGCCCGAAGAACGAGTTGGTGAGTCCGTCCCACTGTCGGCCGGCGAACGCTCCGGGTTCCGGATCGCCCGTGGGGTACGGCACCACGGTCGTGGAGGCACGGAGCGCGTCGGGGACGAGCGTGCCGCTCCGGACGAGGGTGCGCACCCACCACCATCCGGTGGCCGCCAGCGGGACGACGAGGACGACGGCCGCGTGCCGCGCTCGCGTCGTGACCCGGCGACCGCGTGCCAGCAGCACGACGGCGACCGCGAACGGGATCGCGACCAGCCCGAGTGCGGTGAGCGCACACATCACCGTGACGCTGACCGTGAGCCCCGCGGTCGTCCACCAGGAACGGTCGCCGGTGAGCACCCGGACCGCGAGCCAGACCATGACGGCGCCGGCCAGGACCATGGGCGACCAGACCGTGACGCCGGACGTGACCTGGGCGAGCTGGGGCACCGCGAAGAGCAGCAGGGGAGCGACCAGCGCCGTCCGCGGTGAGCGGGTGGCGCGTCGGACGGTCGCCCAGACCAGGACCGGCAGCGCGGCCACGACGGCGACGTCGACGAGCCGCAGCGCGAGGACGGCGGTGCCCCACCCGTGCGAGCCCCACCCGATCGCCTTGAGCACGAGCGCTGCGACCAGGTAGTAGGTCGGCGGGTGCTGGGACATCTGGTCGATCGCGGCCGAGTCGCCCGGGTACCGGGCCAGCAGGGCCGACACGGTCGTGCGGTCCATCGCGGGCACCGGGTTCTCGACGACCTGGCGGATCGCGGCGAGGTAGTGCATGTCGCCGGGAGCCGGCCAACCGAGGTCGAGTGCGAGTCGGAACGCGGCGTCGACGTGCGCGGGCTCGTCCGGCGCACCGAAGACGGGCGTCACGAACGCGAAGAGCAGGAGGAACCCGACCCACGCGGCGGTGACCACGCCGAGACCGGTCCACTGCAGCCGCGCGCTCACCGGGTGCCCCCCGTCGGTTCCACCGCGGCCGGCGTCGATCCGTCCGGGACCGCCGCAGCCGGCGTCGATCCCTCCGACGCCGTCGCGGCCACCGATGATCCGGCTCGCTCCGGCGCCGTGGCGCGCAGCCAGCGCACGAGCAGGACCGCCGTCGCGGCGAGCAGCACGAGCGCCACCGCGGCGACCGTGACCGTCCACCCGGCCGACACGGGTCCGGAGCGGTCCAACCCGGCGAGGTTCGCCTCCGTGATCCACCACGCGGCGTTCCGCCCGAAGGCCCGGATCACGTAGACCACGCCGTACGCACCGATCGCGCAGGCCGTGATCGCCATGCCGACCGCGAGTCGGGTCCGGCCCCTCGGTGTGACCGTCGCGCGTGGCCAGGCGAGGGCGCTCAACGCGATCATGGCGAGGAGGGTGGGGTAGTAGTACCGCCCCTGGGTCCCCGCGACGATCGTGTTCCGGACGTAGCCGCCCCAGCCGCTCTGCATGTGCAGGGCGATGAGGATGACCGGGTACGCGGCGAGCACGATCGCCGGACGCAGGGACGGACCGCGACGGAACGCCCAGATCGCGATGCCGGCGAGCGAGAGGACGGTGAGCGCGTCGATGACGAACTGTGCGATCTGGTACTGCGCGAGACTGCCCACGCTGCCCCAGAACGTCCGCGTGACACCGTTCCAGTAGTCCCGCAGGAACACCTCTGGCGACGGGCCGGTGCCGGACGGGAAGGGCTTGTCGGGGCGGATGGAACCCGCCATGCCGTCGGGCTGGATCTGCCGGTACAGCACGAGGTTCCGCAGCCACCACCACGCGCCCACCAGGGCCGCGAGGGCGAGGGTGCCGAACGCGCGCACGACGTTCCGCAGCACGACGCCGCGGTGGAGCCCGGCCGTGACGACCGCGACGCCGACGAAGGGCACCGCCGGCAGCGCCGTCCCCTTGACGAGCAGCATGGCTCCGAGCGCGATCGCGATCCCGACGAGCAGCCGGACGCGGTGGTCACCGGTGAGCAGCCGCGTGACGAGGTACACGAGGATCCCCGACAGCGGGAGCATGAGGGCGTCGTTCGTCACCGAGGCACCGATCGCGGCGAGCTCGGGGATCGCCAGGACCGCTGCGCCGCCGATCACCGCGGCACGCGGAGACCGGGTGAGTCGGCGCACCGTGGCCCACGCGAGGAACGGCAGCGGGAGCGTGAGCAGTGCGTCGAAGAGCCGGAGCGCCAGCACCGCGTGGTCCCAGCGCAGGTCCTCGAAGTGCACGAGGTGCAGGACACCGGCTGCGATGACGTAGTACGTCGGCGGGTGCTGCGTCATCTGGTCGATGCTGCCCGTGCTGTCACCGGGGTCGTCGCGGAGGAGCTCGCCCCAGGTCGGGTGCTCGGCGGAGGACTCACGCTGGGCGCCGAGCTGCGTGGCCACGGTCGCGTTGAGGTAGTGCAGGGTCCCCGGCGGAGCCCACGCATCGCCGATCGCGACGTGCACGGCCGCGTCCATGTGCGTCGGCTCGTCCGGCGCCTTGTAGGTGGACGTCCCGAACGCCCAGACCGCGAGGACCGCGGCGAAGGCGACCGTGATCGCGATGACCACGAGTCGCTCGGCGCGGCCCACCCGCCGTGCCGGAGCGCCCCGGTCAGTCACCGTAGCGCTGCAGTTTCTGCAGGTCGAGCTGTTCCTCGGCCAGCGTCCGGTTCAGCCGCGTGAGGTCCGCGACGACGCCGATCACCACCGCGAGCAGGGCCGTGATGAGGAGCACCACGCCGAGGATGATCGACTGGAGGTGGTTGCCCGGGGTGTGCATCGCGAGGAGCACGAGGTAGCGGACGAGCGGCCAGAGTCCCAGCGCGCCGAGGACCGCCGCGACCCAGGCGAAGAGCGCCATCGGCCGGTACATCAGGTAGACCCGTGCGATCGCGGACCCGGACTGGAACATGTGCTGCCAGATGTTGCTGAACAGCCGGGACTCGCGGGTCTTCGGGTTCGTGGTGATCGGGACCGACGCGATCGCCAGGCGCTTGTAGCCGGCCTGCACGATGGTCTCCATGCAGTAGCTGAACCGGGTCACGATGTTCAGCCGGACGAGGGAGTACTTCGAGTACGCGCGGAACCCGCTCGCGGCGTCGGGGAGGTCGAGGCCCGCTGCCCGCGATGCCACCCACGAGCCGAACCGCTGCATGAGCTTCTTGAACCCGGAGAAGTGCTCGATCGTGCGGGTCTGGCGGTCGCCGATGACGATCTCCGCTTCCTTGCGGAGGATCGGCTGCACGAGCTCGGCGATCTGTGCCTGCGGGTACTGGTTGTCGCCGTCGGTGTTGACGACGATGTCGGCGCCGTGCAGGAGCGCGTAGTCGACGCCGTCCCGGAACGAGCGGGCGAGGCCCATGTTCGTGGTGTGGTGCACGAAGTGCTTGACCCCGTGCTCCTTCGCGACCTCGACGGTGCGGTCCGTGCTGCCGTCGTCGATGACGAGGATCTCGATCTCGTCGATGCCGTCGATCTCCCTCGGGATGGAGTCGATGACGCTGGCGAGGGTGTTCTCCTCGTTGAGGCAGGGGATCTGTACGAACAGCTTCACGGGATGCAGGTCTCGTTTCGATGTCTGGCGGGTGCACGAGGCGTCCACAGCCTAACGGGATCGGGCGTGCGGGTCGCGAAACGTGGTGTACCAGCCGGCTTGCTAGGCTGCCGTGGTGCAGATCCGCGAACTCAAGATCCCCGGCGCGTGGGAGTTCACGCCCGTGCAGCACGGCGACGCACGAGGAGCGTTCCTCGAGGCCTACCGCGCCGACGTCCTCGAGGAGACGGTGGGCCACCCGCTCGACCTCCGCCAGGTGAACATGTCGATCTCCTCGGCCGGCGTCGCCCGGGGCATCCACTACGCCCTCGTCGCGCCCAGCCAGGCGAAGTACGTCACCGCCGTCCGCGGCGCGTTCATCGACTACATCGTCGACATCCGCGTCGGATCGCCGACGTTCGGGCAGTGGGACTCCGTGCGGATCGACGACGTCGACCGCAAGGCCGTCTACCTGTCCGAGGGACTCGGCCACGCGATCGTCGCGCTCGAGGACCGCTCGACGGTCAACTACCTGGTCAGCGCACACTACGACCCGCAGCGCGAGAAGGGGATCACGATCCTCGACCCGACCGTCGGACTCGAGCTGCCCGAGGGTCTCGGCGAGCCCGTGCTGTCCGAGAAGGACACGACGGCGCCGACGCTCGAACAGGCCGCCGAGCAGGGGCTGCTGCCGACCTACGAGGAAGCGGTGGCCTACACCGAGTCCCTCCGGACGAAGAAGTAAGGGGGCTCGACGTGAAGGGCATCATCCTCGCCGGCGGGTCGGGCACACGCCTCTGGCCGATCACCAAGGGCATCAGCAAGCAGCTCATGCCGATCTACGACAAGCCGATGGTCTACTACCCGCTGTCGACGCTCATGATGGCCGGGATCCGTGAGGTCCTGGTGATCACGACGCCGGAGTACAACGAGCAGTTCAAGGCCCTCCTCGGCGACGGCTCCGCGCTCGGCATGGACATCCAGTACGCCGTGCAGCCGAGCCCGGACGGCCTCGCGCAGGCGTTCGTCATCGGCGAGGACTTCATCGGCGACGACAGCGTCGCACTCGTCCTCGGCGACAACATCTTCCACGGAACGGGCCTCGGGACCAACCTCCGGAAGAACACCGACGTCCAGGGCGCCACGATCTTCGCGTACCACGTGGCCGACCCGACGGCGTACGGCGTGGTCGAGTTCGACGACGCGTTCCACGCGGTCTCCATCGAGGAGAAGCCGACGCAGCCGAAGTCGAACTACGCGGTGCCCGGTCTGTACTTCTACGACAACGAGGTCATCGAGATCGCCAAGACGATCGAGCCGAGCGCGCGTGGTGAGCTCGAGATCTCGACTGTGAACGAGCGCTACCTCGACGCGGGGAAGCTCGGCGTGCAGGTCCTCGACCGCGGCACCGCGTGGCTCGACACCGGCACGTTCGAGTCGATGATGCAGGCCTCCGAGTACGTCAAGGTGATCGAGGACCGGCAGGGCTTCAAGATCGGTTGCATCGAGGAGATCGCCTGGCGCAACGGCTGGATCGACGACGCGCAGCTCGCCGAGCTGGCCGCGCCGCTCGTCAAGGGCGGGTACGGCGTGTACCTGCAGCGCCTGCTCGACGCCTGATCCGACCGTGGGGCTGTTCCGGCGGAGGCGTCGCGTGGACGACGGGATCGTCGCGGGCGCCGGCCGGGAGGCCCCCGATCCGCCCGCCGCATCGTCCCACCCCGTGCGCGTCACCGGCTGGGACGGCGACCTGCCGCACCTCGACGCGCCGGTGACGGTGGTCGTCACGAGCAGGTCGGACCGGCACGCCGACGTCCCTCGGCTCGTGGCGGTTGCGCGCGTCGCCTTCGGTGCCGGTGTCGACGTCCGCGCGGTCTCCTACGTCGCCGACGCCTCGCCGCGCGACGACCTCGCAGCCGACGTGCCGTGGGTGCGCCCGGACCCGGTGGACGGCATCGGGTCGGCGATCAACGCGGGCGTGCTGGCGGGGATCGGCCGGACGCTGGTCGTCGTCGACACGTCGGTCGACATCGGACCGGAGGCGCTGCGGGCACTCGCGCACGACGTCCCAGGCCCCACGCAGGCCCGGGTCCGGACCGCCGAGGACGCGGCGCGGAGCGGAGCCCTCCTGGTCCGACCGGGTGCGTTGCCGTGGTCGGACGACCGCGACACATCGCCGGACGACCTCGTGTTCGGCGCGGACCAACCGGTGGTCTCGATGCCGCAGCGGACGCTCGTGCCGGCCCCGTGCCTCCCGGACGAACGCATCACCCTCACGGCGTGGACGTTCGGGGCGGCCGCGACGGCGGGCTTCGCCGTGCGGACCCGCGACGTCGGTCCGGTCGTCCGGACGGTCGAACCGGGTCGCACCGTCGACGCCGCGGTGGCGGACGTCGTCGCGTCCTGGCGTCAGCGCAGCCGGATGCCCGCGGGACGCCTCGGCGACGGCGTCGTGGCCGGGCCGCCACTCGCGCCGTGGGGCCTCCGACCGGTGACCCCGACCACCCGATCCCGGCCCGACGGGCCGCACCTGACCTGGTCGCTGAAGATCGCGGCGCCCGCGGGCCCCGAGGGGGACGGCTGGGGCGACGTGCACTTCGCCGCCGAGCTCGCGGCCGCGCTCGAGCGGCTCGGACAGCACGTCCGGATCGACCGGCGCGACGCCCACGTGCGTGACGACGACGGGACCGACGACGTGACGCTCGTCGTACGCGGCCTCGACCGCGTGCCGCCGAACCCCGCATCCGTGAACCTGCTCTGGGTCATCAGCCACCCCGACGACGTCGCGGACACCGAGCTGCGGTCGTTCGACCGGGCCTTCGCGGCGGGACCGGCGTGGGCAGCCGACGCCGCCGCGCGCAGCGGCGTCGCGGTCGAGCCGCTCCTGCAGGCGACCGACCCGTCGGTGTTCCACCCGGGAACCCGCTCGGCGACGCACCCCGACGCCGGCCACGTGGTGTTCGTCGGGTCGACGCGCGGGACCGACCGCCCCGTCGTCGCCGACGCGGTGGCGGTCGGGGCCGACGTCCGGGTGCACGGACCGGGATGGGCGGACGTCGTGCCGACGGCGCTGCTCGGCGAGCCGGCGCTGTCGCGCACCGAGGTGGCCGCTGCCTACGCCTCGGCGCGGGTGGTGCTCAACGACCACTGGCCGGACATGGCGGCCGGCGGCTTCGTGTCGAACCGCGTGTTCGACGTCCTCGCGGCGGGCGGGGTCGTCGTGTCCGATCCGGTCGAGGGGCTCGCGGACGTCCTCGACGTGCCGTCCCTGGCCGTCGCCGGCTCCCGGGAGGGACTCGCTGCCCTGCTCGACCCGGCACACCCGTGGCCGTCCGTCGCCGAGCGGGTCGAGGTCGCCGAACGCATCGCTGCCGACCACTCGTTCGATGCCCGAGCCCGCGTGCTGCTCGACGCCGCACGGGCCGAGCGGGCGCGCCTCATCGGCTGACGCGCGCCCCATCGGCTGACGCGCACCTCGGCCGCTGACTTGCTCGGTGTCCGGCGGGCCGACGGGTGCTGCCCGTCCTACTTGCGGGTGACCCAGCGCGCCCGGACGGACAGCCCCGCGCGGAGGACGAGCCGGAGCGGCCACAACCACCAGGCACGGTACTTCCGGGACAGGTAGCGGTAGGCGCTGCGGTGGTGCTCGATCTCCATGCGGCGCCGGTTCGACGACGTCGAGTGCGCCCCGGTGTGCGTGACGACGGCCGACGGCACGTACACGTTCGAGCGCCCGGCACGCCCGACCCGCTGCCCGAGGTCGACGTCCTCGAAGTACATGAAGTACGACTCGTCGAAGCCGCCGAGCTGCCGGAACAGCGACGTCCGGATGAGGAAGCACGCACCCGACAGCCACCCGGCCTCGCGTTCGACGACCTGGGTCGTCGACCAGTACCGCTGACTCCACGGGTTCGCCGGCCACACCCGCGAGAACGCGGCGTGGCCGAGACCGGTCCGGAGCGACGGGAGCTGTCGGGCCGACGGGTAGGTCTCGCCCTGCTCGTCGAGGATGCGCGGACCGAACGCCCCCGCGCCCGGCAGGCGGTCGGCCGCGCGGACGAGCTCGTCGATCGATCCGGGGCCGAGCACGACGTCGGGGTTGGTGACGAGCAGGAAGTCCGGACGGACGTCGGGCAGGACGTCGTCGAGGGCGGTCAGCGCTGCGTCGATGCCACCGCCGTACCCGCGGTTCCCGCCGGAGGACACCACCGTGGCGCCGTAGGACTCGCCGATCGCCCGGAGTGCGTCGAGGTCGGTGGACCCGTTGTCGGCGATCACCACCGCGACCGGCGCCGTCGAGGCGCCGGCGACGCTCGCGAGGAACGGCCGGATGGTCTCACCCGTGTTGTACGTGACGGTGAGGACGGCCACGCGCGGCGACGCCGTCACCGGGTGCCCCCCGCGTGCGGGCCCGTCGCCAGCGCGTGCACGTCGGTGTACGCCCGGACGTGGACGGCCGCGGTGGCGTCCCACGTGAAGTCGTCGGCCCGTCGGAGCGCGGCCGCGCGGTGCGTCCGGACGCGGTCGGGGTCGTCGAGGAGTGCCGTGATCGTCGTCGCGATCGCCTCGGCGTCGGGCTCGGTGTACACGGCCGCGTCACCGCCGACCTCCGGCAGCGACAGGCGCGGGGTCGTGACGACGCACGCGCCGGACGCCATCGCCTCGACCACGGGCAGCCCGAAGCCCTCACCGAGCGACGGGTAGACGACGAGCTCTGCACCGCCGAGGAACCCGGCGAGGTCCTCGAGGGGCAGGTAGCCGGCCTCGATCACGTGTGCGTCGTCCCGCAGGGAGTCGAGCCGACCGATCGCGGACTCGTCCCAGCCCCGCGCTCCGGAGAGCACGAGCCACGGCGTGTCCGACCCGGTCGCGGTGCGGGCGTCCCGGACGGCGTCGTACGCGTCGAGCAGCGCCGTGACGTTCTTGCGCGGTTCGATCGTGCCGAGGAACGCGATCCACGGCGCTCCCTCGGGGAGCGTGGCGGCGATCCGGGCGTCCTCGACCTCGGCCGTCGAGGGTTCGTGGAAGACGGCGCGGTCGACGCCGAGCGGTGCCACCCGGACGTCAGCGCGGATGCCGGTGACGACGCGGGCGGCCTCGGACGCGGTCGCCGTGCTCGGGACGACGACGACCGGTCGGGTCCGGAGCGATCGACGGCTCCACCACGTGAAGAACGTGCGCTTCAGGCGCGAGTGCCACTCCGGGTTCGAGAAGAAGGTGGCGTCGTGCAGCGTGACCACCGAGCCGCCGCGCCAGGCGACCGGGAACGTGTAGTGCGGCGAGTGCAGCACGTCGGCGCCCAGGCGGCGGGCGAGCAACGGCAGCCCGGTCTGCTCCCAGACCAGACGCAGCGGCACCGAACCGGTCCAGCGCGGGGCCGCGTGCACCGTGGCGGACGGGGCGAGGACGGTGAAGTGCTCGGCGTGCTCCGGCCGGACGACCAGGTGCAGGTCGACGTCCGGCACGGCGAGGTGCGCGACGAGGCCCTCGACGTAGCGGCCGACGCCGCCCAGCGCTGCCGGTACGGCCGTCCCGTCGATCAGGACGGTGGTGTGCGGCACGCGAGGATCCTTCCGGCCGGGGCCGTCGACGGGGGAGCGACCAGGATAGCGCCCGCGGCTCATGCGCCGGGGTCCACGGACCGGCGCGGCACGCTCGCGCGACGGTCCTCGCGCAGGCGACGCGCCAGGTGCCGGGGGAGGTGCCCCGCGACGTCGACCAGCGCTGCCAGGACGAGCCGTGCCTCCCGGCGGTCCCGAGCGGACGTGAGTCCGCGCAGCCCCCGCGCCGCGGTGCGGACCGTCGCACGGACGACCGTCGACCACGGCGCGTGCCAGAGCGCGACGACGAGCCGGTTCCGTGCGTTGCGGAAGACGAAGAGGTCGCTCCGGACGCCGGACGACGCGGAGTGGTCGTGCTCGACGACGGCGTCCGCGGCGTGTTCGACCCGCCATCCGCGGCGGCGGAGCCGCCAGGCGAGCTCGGTGTCCTCGTAGTACATGAACAGGGATTCGTCGAGCAGACCGACGTCGTCGAGGGCGCTCCGCCGGAGTGCGCTCGCGCCGCCCGAGAACCCGAAGACGTCGACGTCGGCCCGGTGGTCGGCGGCGGCGAACCAGTCGCGGTCCCGGCCGTTGCCGTCGCGGTCGACGCGCACGCCGGTGGAGTTGACGCGGACCGCGCCGTCCGGTGCGGGCGTCCACCGGTGGCCGGCGTGGTCGCGCAGGACACGCTGGTCCGGTGCGGGCACGGCGTCGGCCGGGAGGCGCGACCAGCGTCCGGCGAGGAGGATGCGGCCCGTCACGGCGGCGGTGTCCGGTGCGGCGCGTGCCAGGTGGTCGCGGAGCGCCGCGACGAACCCCCGTGCGGGTTCGGCATCGTTGTTGAGGAGGACGACCACGTCGGCGTCGGTCGCCCGGATGCCAGCGTTCGCGCCGGCCGCGAAGCCGTCGTTGCGGTCGCGGGCAACCAGTACGACGTCGGGCAACGCCGCCCGCAGCACCGCGAGGGAGTCGTCCGAGGAGCCGTTGTCCACGACCACGACCTGCGCGTCGGCGGTCGGGTCGTCGAGCACGGCGCGGGCGGCACGCTCGGTCAGGTCGGCACGTTCCCAGTTGACGATGACGACCGCGGTCCGCGTGCCGTCGCGCGGCACGATGGGTCCGGGCACGCTCAGAGCTCTTCGAGCGAGGGCTTCGCGTAGACGGTGCCGACGGCGTCGCCGAACGAGGGCACCTCGAACGAGTCGCACTCGGGCAGGTCGTGCAGGTGCCGTCCGGCGGAGTCCATCATCGAGACGTTGATGAAGTACTTGCCGGTGCCGAAGTTCGTGTCGGCGATCGTCAGCCGGAGCTTGCGTCGACCGTGCAGCGGCTCGAGGTGGACGCCCATGATGCCGGTCGTCGTCCCGTAGACCACCTGACCGGCGGTGTTGTTGATCTGCACCGCGGCCTCCCAGTCGGTCACGCCGTCGAGGTGCTCGAACTCCATGTCCACCACGAGGTCGTCGCCTGGGGTGACGGGTGCTCGGTGCTCCTTGCCCGCGGCGGTCACGGTGGCGCCGAGCACGGTGCCGCGGCCGACCGCGACGTCGGCGCTCAGCTCGCCCGACCGGCGCTCCTCGAGCACGTCCCGGAACTTGCTGACCGCCTGGACCGCATCGCCGTCGTGCAGGACCTTGCCCTTGTTGAGGAGGACGACGCGGTCGCACATCTCCTGCACCTGGCTGAGGGAGTGCGTCACGATGATGATCGTCTTGCCCTGCTCCTGGAACGAGCGGATGCGGTCCAGGCACTTGCGCTGGAACGCTTCGTCGCCCACCGCGAGCACCTCGTCGACGAGCAGGACGTCCGGGTCGGTGTGCACGGCGACCGCGAACGCGAGTCGGACGTACATGCCGGAGCTGTAGAACTTCACCTGGGTGTCGATGAAGTCGCCGATGCCGGAGAACGCGAGGATGTCGTCGAACCGTGCCTCGGTCTCCTTGCGGCTCAGGCCGAGCAGGGACGCGTTGAGGTAGACGTTCTCGCGGCCGGAGAGGTCCGGGTGGAACCCGGCGCCGAGCTCGAGCAGCGCGGCCAGCCGACCGCGGCGCGAGACGGTGCCGGACGTCGGCTGGATGATGCCGCCGATCGCCTTGAGCAGGGTCGACTTGCCCGAGCCGTTCTGGCCGATGAGCCCGACGGTCGTGCCGGCCTGGATCGTGACGCTGACGTCGTCGAGCGCCCAGAAGTCCTGCCGGTGCTTCCGGCCGGCGCGGCCGAGCGTGACGATGCGCTCGCGGATGGTGTTGTCCTTGCGGACGGTGAAGCGCTTGCGGACGTGGTCGATGACGATGACGTCGGGGCGCTCCGCGGGACGGGTGGTCGTCGACGGGGTGACGGGCGTGCTGATGGCCATGCTCTAGAGCTCCTGCGCGAAGTTGCCCTGCAGCCGGGAGAAGACCCGCTGCGCGCCGAGGAGGCAGACGACGCCGATGACGAAGGCGATGCCGAGACGGAGCATGAGGTGCTCCGGGTAGACGACGTCCGCCGGGTCGTGCAGCCAGATGGCGTTCTGCATCCCGAGGACGGACAGCGTGAGCGGGTTGTTCGTGTAGACCGTCAGGAGCCACGGTACGTGCAGCTCCTTGAGCACCATCGCGTAGGAGTAGACGATCGGTGATCCCCACAGAAGCACCATGAGCCCGACGTCGATCACGAACTGCACGTCGCGGAGGTACACGTTGAGCGCCGAGAGGACGAGCCCGATGGCCGCACCGTAGACGACGATCACGGCGAGCGAGGGCAGCAGGTAGACCAGGCCCTCGTGCAACGGGAACGCGCCGAGCACGAGGGTGGCCACGAGCAGGATGACGAACTGGATGGCGTAGTTGACCAGCGCTGCCCCGACGCTCGCGAGCGGGAAGACCTCGCGCGGGACGTAGACCTTCTTGATGAGGCCGGAGTTGCCGACGATCGACCCGGTCGACCCCGCCACGATCTCGCTGAACAGCGTGTACGCGCCGAGCCCGGTGAAGACGTAGATCGCGAAGTTGTCGATGCCGTGTGCGGCACCGAGCACCTTGCCGATCACGAAGTAGTAGATGAGGAGCTGCGTCAGCGGCCGGACGAGCGTCCACACGAAGCCGAGCGCGGAGTCCTTGTACCGGGCCTTGAGATCGCGGCGGACGAGCATGCCGAGCATCTCGCGCTGCCGGAAGACGTCACGCAGCTCGCGCCAGGTCCCTCGGATCGCGCTCGTCGGAGCACCGACCACGACGAGGGGCTCCTGCGCGAGCGCAGCCATGCGGTTGTGATCGACCATTCGTCTCTTCGTTCGTGGGGGCAGGACCGGGACAGCATACTCGGCGCCCCTCCCGGACCGGCTGGAGCGGCAGGGGGCCCGGACCGTGCGCGCCGTGGACTGCACGACGACTGTCGTGCACCCCGTGCGGGGGTGATATCGGCCCGATACAACCCTCAACCTTCACTTTCGGGTTACCGTGAGTGCAACCCGGACCCTTGTCAACATCCACAGGACGGCCCGTCAGCATGCTCTTCGCTCCACGGCCGATCGCTGCGTTCGCGGTGGTCGGCGCGCTCAGTCTCCTCGTGGCCGGGTGTTCCGCCGGCGACGGCGACCCGGCTCCCTCCGCGACCCGCTCGGCCTCGGCGACCACGTCGTCGAGCCCGACGGCGACCGTTCCCGCGGCCGACGGCAGCGCCTCCGCGGTCCCGACGGACGACGCGACGTCCGTCGCCGGCGGGGACTCCGGCTCGTCCGACGGCGGCGCGTCCGACGACGACACCCCCGGCGCGTTCCCGGGCTCGGGCGAGACCGCGCAGCCCGACACCGATCCGGCCGACTTCCCGGCGACCGCGGTCGTCACGTTCGCCGGCTGGGACGCCGGCAGCCGGACGCTGCAGGCCGGCGGCCTCGTCTCCGGCTCGACGAACGCCTCGGGCACGTGCACGTTCACCGCCACGAAGGGCGGCACGACCCGCACCGCCACGAGCTCCGCACAGTCCAGCCCGAGCGCGGTCAACTGCGCGCAGGTGTCCTTCCCGGCCGCGAAGGTGTCCTCGGGCACCTGGTCGATCACACTCCAGTACTCGGTCGGGTCGAAGTCGACCACGTCCGACCCGATGACGGCGGAGGTGCCGTGATGCAGACCACCCGACCCCGCCGACGTCCCCTGCGGACCTCGCTCGCGATGGTCGCCGCGCTCGCGGTGGCCGTGACCGGACTCACGTTCGGCACCGTGCTCGCCGAGCAGACCACGACCGAGACCGCGTCCGCCGCGACCGCGAGCGCGTTCGACCCGGGCAACATCATCTCGGACGCGAACTTCTACAACGGCTCCGCGATGTCCGCGTCCGGCGTCCAGTCGTTCCTGAACAGCGTCGCCCCGAGCTGCCGGCAGCAGTCCGGGGGACCGAAGTGCCTCAAGGACTTCACGCAGAACGTCCCCGCGATCAAGGCGGTCGCCGGACGCTGTGCCGCGATCGCCGGCGGGACGAAGAGCGGGGCGACGATCATCGCGCAGGTCGGTGCGGCGTGCGGCATCAGCCAGAAGGCCCTCCTCGTCCTGCTGCAGAAGGAGCAGGGCATCGTCGCGACGACGGCGCCGACGAACTGGATGTACCAGCACGCCACGGGCTTCGCGTGCCCGGACACCGCACCGTGCGACCCGGCCTACCGCGGGTTCGCGCAGCAGGTCTACGCCGCGGCGCTGCAGTTCAAGCGGTACCAGGCGTCGCCGACGTACTGGGCGTACCAGGCCGGGCGGAACAACTCGATCCTCCTCAACCCGAACGCCGCGTGCGGTCGCAAGACGGTCTACATCCAGAACCAGGCGACGGCCGGGCTGTACATCTACACGCCGTACACGCCCAACGCCGCCGCGATGAACAACCTCTACGGCTCCGGGGACAGCTGCTCCGCCTACGGCAACCGGAACTTCTGGCGCATGTACACCGACTGGTTCGGCTCGCCCACGGGCGGTTCGTCGCCGTACGGCAACGTCGACTCGGTGACGGTCTCGTCGACCTCGGTCACGATCGCCGGCTGGGCCGTCGACCCCGACGTGCTGACCAAGGGGATCCGCGTGGCGTTCTACGTGGACGGCAAGGGCATGCGCACGGTCACCGGCGACATCGCACGGTCCGACCTCGCCGGCTCCCTCGGCGCGGGCAACACGAAGCACGGGTTCTCGACGACCCTGACCGGCATGGCCCAGGGCTCGCACTCGGTCTGCGTCTACGCGATCAACCAGGGCGCCGGGTCGAACACCATGCTCGGCTGCACGCCGTTCTCGGTCACCAGCGCACCGCCGAAGGGTGTCCTCGACACCGCGAAGGGCGGGACCGGGACGATCGCGCTCAGCGGGTGGGTGCTCGACCCCGACTCCTCGAAGCCGGCCCCGTACCGCGTGCAGGTCGACGGGACGCGGGTGGTGGACGCGACCGCGAACGTGGTCCGGAACGACGTCGCGAAGGTCTACCCGGGCGTCGGGTCCACCGTCGGCTTCTCCACCACCGTGAAGAACGTCACGCCGGGGTCCCGTGTCGTGACGCTGTGGACGCAGGACAAGCCCGGCACCAGCTGGAAGAAGGTCGCCACGAAGACCGCGACCGTGACGATGCCGACGACCGGACCCACGGGGAAGACCGGCACGGTGAAGGCCCGGCTCGACCAGGCCACGCCCGCCGTCGGACAGGTCACGGTCAAGGGCTGGGCGTTCGACCCCGACGTCTACGACCGGGTGCCCTTCCGGATCCTCGTCGACGGCAAGGTCACGCAGACCGGCACCGCGAACGGCCGCCGTGCCGACGTCGAGAAGGTGTACCCGGGCTGGGGGCCGAACGTCGGCATCCAGGCCAAGCTGACCGGCGTCGCGGCGGGGAAGCACACCGTCGCCCTGCAGGCGATGGACCGGCCGAGCGGCAAGTGGGTCGCGGTCGGGTCGAAGGCCGTGACGGTGCCGGCGGTGGCCGGGGCCACGGGCAAGACCGGACCGGTCTACGGCGCGTACGACGTCGCCCGCGGCGGGAAGGGCACCATCACGGTGTCCGGCTGGGCGATCGACCCCGACACGGTGAACCCGGTGACGTACCGCATCGACGTCGACGGGAAGACGGTGCACACCGCCCTCGCGTCCGGCACCCGCAAGGACGTCGAGCGTGCGCACCCCGGGTACGGGTCGGACGTCGGGCTGTCGGTGACCCTCACCGGGCAGAAGGCCGGTCGGCACACCGTCGCCCTGTGGTTCCGGGACCTGCCGAGCGGCGCCTGGAAGCAGGTGGGGAGCAAGACCGCGACCGTCTCCTGACGGCCGCGGTGGCGGACGGGAGGCGCGGTGCCAGCGGGCAGCGCGCCTCCCGTCCGTTGCGTCGTCGTGTCCGTCGCGTCGCGTCGCGTTCGTCGCGTCGTGTCGCGTCAGCGCCGGAGCGCGCTCCGCGCGACCCGGCCCGCCCCGTGCAGCAGGCGGTACTCGAGGGACCGGGTCAGCGCGTCGTAGCGGACCGCGATCGCGTCTCGCTCCGCCTCGGCCGAGCGTCGGGCGGCGTCGAAGCCGGCGATCGCGTTCTCCGAGACGATCAGACGGCGGTTGATGTCCTCGACCCCGGCACGGTGCACGTCGCGCTCGACCGCGGTCGCACGGAGCTCCTCCCGGAGCGCCGTGATCCAGCGGAGCATCGCCGACCGCGGTCCCCGTCGTCCGCGGGCGACCGACACGGCGGCGTCGAGGCCCGGTCCGACCTGTGCGGCACGCGCGGCGAAGGTGTGCCGCTCGAGCACGACCGCGCGGAGCCGCTCCACGAGCGACCGGCGCTGGTCCGCGGGCATCGCGAGTGCGGCTTCGAGCGTCGGTGCGTCCTCGTACACCGGCACGTCCGCGAGTCCGAGTTCGTCGAGCCCGCGCACGCAGTCCGTGACGGGCAGCGCGCCCGCCGCGAGCGACTCGAACAGTCGGGAGTTGAGCGTCCCGTACTCGGCGGCGGGCGCGATGACGTCGTCCACGACGAACGCGGCCGCCCGGTAGACCTCCGGCAGGGCGAAGTAGGACACCGCCGGCCGGAGTTCGACCCCGGGAGCGGGCGTCAGCAGGTCGGCGTTCGCCGCGAACCAGACGACGGGCTCCGCCGGCCGCACGGCCTCGAGCACGTCCTGCGCGCGGCGACGCACGCCCCAGAAGTTGACCGTGGTGACGGCGCGGTCGCTCCGCACGGACTCGTCGCCGACGCTGAAGAGGTCGACGTCGGCGGCGATCGGCACGACCTCGACCGGACCGGTCCGGTGCGCCGCGACGGCGTCCCGGGCGATCGCCGAGGAGGTCCACACCACGTCGAACTCGTCGAGGTAGGGGAGTGCGGCCCACTGCGCCGTCCAGTTGCGGACCCAGGCGACGAGCGCCGTGCTCGCCGGGACGAGCCCGGGCACGAAGGACTCGATCATGCTGACGAGCACGGCGGTGCCCTCGGGGACCTCCTCGGTCCACCGCTCGACGGGCCAGAGCGCGACGCCCCAGCCGTCGGCACGGAGCGCCCGCGCGAGTCCGAGGGCCACGTAGAGGTCACCCTTGCCCTCGGTCACGTCGGCGGTCGACACCGCGAACCGGACGGTGCCGCGCGGTCCCTCGGCGTGCGCACCGGCCGCGATCGCGGCGTACTCGGCCTCGAGCGGGGAACGGGCGGGGGCGGCGGGGATGGGGTGCGTCGTCACCCCAGACATTGTGCCCGACCGGCGGCGCGACCTCGGCGATCGCCACGGTCGGCCTTGTAGGGTGTCCTCGGCCGTCGGCAGCCCCGAGCTGTCGTTGACATGAGCACGCCTCGGTGCGTGCGAGCAGCTGGAGGAAACCGCGTGAGCGAGCGCAAGGCCGGAGTCGTCTCCGTCGTCCTGGTCAACTACAAGGGCACGGACGACACCCTCACGAGCATCGCGGAGCTGCGGAAGCAGGACTGGCCGCAGGACAAGCTCGAGGTCATCGTCGTCGAGAACGGGTCCGGTCCGGAGCACCTCGGCCGCCTCAAGGCGTCGGACCTCGACTTCACCCTCGTCGACGCGAACGCCAACCTCGGCTTCACGGGTGGCTGCAACCTCGGTGTCGCGAAGTCCTCCGGCGAGGTCGTGGCGTTCCTCAACAACGACGCCCGTCCCGACGCCGGCTGGGTGCGCGAGGCGATGGCCACGTTCGCCTCGGGCGCGGACATCGGCGCC
This sequence comes from Curtobacterium phoenicis, assembly GCF_047238015.1. Taxonomy (NCBI): domain Bacteria; kingdom Bacillati; phylum Actinomycetota; class Actinomycetes; order Micrococcales; family Microbacteriaceae; genus Curtobacterium; species Curtobacterium phoenicis. Next base: position 2,704,424 of record NZ_JBDFLZ010000002.1, on the reverse strand, counting down.
GTGGCGTCGAAGGTCCTCGACTGGGAGGGCGTCAACGTCGACTTCACCGAGGCCGCGATGACCTGGTACGGCATGGGCTACAAGCCCTTCGCCGGGTCGCCCGACACCGGTCGGTGGGAGAGCGAGACCGACGTCCTCTTCGGTACCGGCGCCGCGATGTTCATCCGGGCCGAGCTCTTCGAGCAGCTCGGCGGGTTCGACGACCGCTACTTCATGTTCTACGAGGACGTCGACCTCGGGTGGCGCCTGAACCTGCTCGGGTGGCGCTTCCGGTACCAGCCGAAGTCCGTGGCGTTCCACAAGCACCACGCCTCCATGAACAAGTTCGGAGACTTCCGCGAGACGTACCTGCTCGAGCGGAACGCCCTCTTCACGCTCTACAAGAACCTCGGGGACGAGCAGCTCGCGGCGGCGCTGCCCGGGTCCCTCGCCCTCGCGGTGCGCCGAGCGGTCGGGCGCGGCGAACTCGACTCGACCGAACTCGACCTGCGCAACCCCGGCGACGACAGCATCCCGACGATCCCGGTGCCGAAGACGAGCATGGCGGGCATCTACGGCGTCGACCAGTTCGTCGAACAGCTGCCGTCGATGACCGAGTCGCGGCGGCAGATCCAGGCGACGCGTGTCCGCAGCGACCGCGAACTGCTCCGACTGTTCGGCAACCGGGACGAGCCCGCCTACCCGATCGAGAACTACCTCGCGGGGTACGACAAGATCGTGCACTCGCTCGGCGTGCTCGAGGTCGGCACGCGTCGCCGCGTGCTCATCATCACCGGTGACGCGATCGGCGAGAAGATGGCGGGGCCCGCGATCCGTGCGACCCACATGGCGAAGGAGCTCGCCAAGGAGCACGACGTCCGTGTGGTCAGCCTGACGCGTTCGGAGCAGATCGACCCGTCGTACGAGGTCGTCACGGTCCCGCACCGTCACCCGCGCCAGATGGTCGAGCACGAGGCGTGGGCCGACGTCATCATCGTGCAGGGCCACGCGCTCCGCCTGTTCCCCGTCCTCGAGTCGACGCGGAAGATCCTCGTCGTCGACGTCTACGACCCGCTGCACCTCGAGCAGCTCGAGCAGGGCCGCAGCGACGACGTGGACCAGTGGAACCGCCAGATCCTCGACGCGTCCGACACCCTCAACCACCAGCTCGAGCTCGGCGACTACTTCATCTGCGCGTCCGAGCGACAGCGGATGTTCTGGCTCGGCCAGCTCGCCGGTTCCGGCCGCGTGAACGCCCGCACGTACTCGCGCGACCCCGACCTGCGCTCGCTCATCGGCGTCGTGCCGTTCGGGCTGTCGTCGACGCCGCCCACGCACGACGTGCAGCGCGTCAAGGGCGTCGTGCCGGGCATCGGCAAGAACGACAAGCTCGTCGTCTGGGGCGGCGGCATCTACGACTGGTTCGACCCCATCACGCTCGTCCGAGCGATCGGGCAGCTCGCGGCGGAGAAGCCGAGCGTGAAGCTCCTCTTCATGGGCGTCCAGCACCCCAACCCGGACGTGCCGGAGATGGACATCGTCGCGAAGGTCCGTGCCGAGGCCGACGCGCTCGGACTCACGGGCAAGCACGTCTTCTTCAACGAGACCTGGATCCCGTACGACGAGCGCGGCGCGTACCTGCTCGAGGCCGACGCGGGTGTCTCCACGCACTACGAGCACCTCGAGACCACGTTCTCGTTCCGGACCCGCATCCTCGACTACCTCTGGGCGCGCCTGCCGATCGTGACGACGGCCGGCGACTCGTTCGGCGACCTCGTGGCGGCGGAGAAGCTCGGCATCGCGGTGCACGAGCAGGACGTGACCGGGCTCGCCGACGCCCTCCGGACCGCGCTCTTCGACAAGAAGGCCCGCGCGGAGTTCATCGGCAACGTCGACCGGGTGCGCGAGCAGTTCACGTGGGAGAACGTGCTCGCACCGCTCGTGGAGTTCTGCCGGAACCCGATCCGCGCGGCGGACAAGTCCGTCCGTGACACCGGCGCGGCCCTCGCACCGCACGAGATGCGGGTGCGTGTGCCGGAGCGCAAGAAGCTCTACGGCGTGCGGCACGACCTCGGTCGCGCGGTGCACTACTTCCGCACCGAGGGCCCCAGGAGCGTCGCGGGGAAGATCAAGCGCCGGCTGCAGAACCGATGAGCGCCGCCGACGCCACCGCCCTGGTCGTCGTCCCGACGTACGACGAGGCGGAGAACATCCGCGCGATCGCCGACGCGATCCTCGGCCAGGTGCCCACCGCGCACCTGCTCGTCGTCGACGACGGCAGCCCCGACGGAACGGGGGACATCGTGCGGGCCATGGCCGCCGAGGACGACCGTGTCCACCTGTTGCAACGGTCCGGCAAGCTCGGCCTCGGCACCGCGTACGTCGCGGGCTTCCGCTGGGGGCTCGAGCGCGGCTACCCGCTGCTCGTGGAGATGGACGCCGACGGCTCGCACCCGGCCGACCGCCTCCCCGCGATGATCGACGCCGTGCAGCGGGACGACGACGTGCTCCTCGCGATCGGGTCCCGTTGGGTCGCGGGCGGGTCGGTGGTCGACTGGCCGCTCCGCCGCGAGGTCCTCAGCCGCGGGGCGAACACCTACGCGCGGATCATGCTCGGGATCGCCGTGCACGACGTCACGGCCGGTTTCCGCGTGTACCGCGCGAGTGCGATCGCGGCGATGGACCTCGACACGATCGACTCGAAGGGCTACTGCTTCCAGGTCGACATGACCCTGCGTGTCGACGCGCAGGGCGGCCGCATCGTCGAGGTGCCGATCCGCTTCCGCGACCGGATCCACGGCGTCTCGAAGATGAGCGGCGGCATCGTGGTCGAGGCGATGCTCCGCGTGACCCAGTGGGGCCTGCAGCGCCGCTTCGGCCGTCGTCGCTGACCGTACGGTGCTCCTGACGACGACCCGCTGACGCGACCGGGGGTCGCGCTCCGCGTCCGACGCACCACCCACCGGGCCGCGACGGGCGGGAGGCAGCCGGGCCGTGCCTCCAGGCCGACCCCCGCCGACCCGGCGCTCAGACGCGCGGCAGGTGCCGCCGCCACGAGCGGCGCCGCGCCGCGACCACCAGCACGGTGACGAAGACCATCAGCCCGGCTCCGTGCAGGAGGTAGCTCTCCGCGGTGCTCGTGACGGCGAGCAGGACGAGGACCGCCGCCGGCCAGACGTAGGCCACCCCCGGGAAGGTCGTCGCGGTCACCCAGGCCCGGGCGAAGGCGAGCACGGCGGTGATGCCGAGCAGGATCGTCCCCGCGAGGCCGATCTGCAGCCACGCGTCCACGAACGCGTTGAGTGCGGAGGTGAAGCGCTCGCCCGCCGGGTCGATGAACGTGACGTAGGGGACGACGGCTTCCTGCGGCCACGTGCCCACCCAGCCCCAGCCCTGGATCGGGTACTGCGTCGTGAGCGACCGGATCTGCGCCCAGAGGTCGAGCCTGGTCGCCGTCCCGCCGGCGGCACCGATCTCGGCGAGCACGCGGTGCCGAGCGATCACCCCGACCACGGTCATCGCGAGGACCGCGGCGCCGAGGACCGCGTTCACGACGGGCCTGGCGGTCGGCCGCGCGTGCCGCAGGGCCCAGAGCGCGAGTGCGGTCACGGCGAGGGCGATCATGGCGAGCCCGGTGATCGGGGACTGCACCAGCATGAGGGCGATCACGGCGAGGGCGGTCGACGCGACGGCGCGCCAGACGGTCACCGACCGGGTGAGGAACTCGACGACGAAGGTCACGAGGGCCATCGCCGCGATGAAGCCCATGAAGTTGCGCGTGCCACCGATGCCCTGGATGGGCCCGCCGTACGCGATGTCCCCGCGGATGTCGAAGGCCGGGAACGGGACGTCGAGCACGAGGCCGGAGAGGACCTCGAGGCCGAGGGCGACGACGAGCAGGATCCGGAACGCGTCGCCGGAGGCACGGATGACCTGCACCAGGTCGCGTCCGAGGGCGAGGTACAGACCCAGTCCGACGAAGCAGACCGTGGCCGTCAGCCCGCGCAGGGCGACCCACGAGTACTGGCTCCAGAGGACGCTCAGCGCGCAGTACCCGACGAACGCGAGCAGCGACAGGGGGAGCACGCCGTGCCACTCGATCCGGTACCGCTGCCCGAGCAGGCTGAGGCCGGCGAGCACCACGAGGGTGACCAGCACAGCCCAGGTGCCCGCGCCACCGACGAGCGCGGTGACGGTGGGCTCGCCGAACGCGAAGAGGACGATCACGGTCGCGAGTGCCTGGCTGAACCGCCCGCCCGCCGAGAACCCGATCCAGGCCGAGAGGTACCGGCGCGCCTGCACGCGTCTCGTCACCCGGCTGTCCGTCACCCGTCCATCTTCGCGCACCGCGGTGACGTCCAGGTGCCACCCGACGGCCGGTCGTCATCCACGAAACGCGATATCGACGATACGATCTCGCCGTGCTGCGCTGGGACCTGCTCCGGACCGCCGTCGGCGCGCTGGTCGTGGGCCTCCTCGTCGCCGTCGTCGGCTGGTCGCGGCTCGGACCGGTGGCCGCGCGGACCGTGTGGGCGGAGGACGGCGGCGTGTTCCTCCGCGAGCGGGTCGCGAACGGGCCGTGGGACCTGCTGCAGCCCTACGCCGGCTACCTCCACGTCGTCCCGCGCCTGGTCGTCGACGTCGCGTGGGCACTGCCCGTCGAGCGGTACGCGATCGCCCTGTCGCTCGGGTCCTGCTGCGTCGTCGGTCTGGCGGCCGCCCTCGTGTTCGTGCTCGCCCGGCAGGTCGTCGGCCCCTGGCCGCTCCGGGTGCTCCTCGCGGCGGTCCCGGCGGTCCTGCCATTGGCGCCGTACGAGATCGCCGGGAACGCCGCGAACCTGCACTGGTTCCTGCTCGCCCTCGCTCCCTGGGTCTTCGCGTACCGGGTGCGGCGATGGTGGTCGGCGGCCGGGCTCGCCGCCGTCGCCGCCGCGGTCACGCTCACCGAGCCGCAGACGGTCCTGTTCCTGCCGCTCCTGCTCCTCGCGTGGTTCCCGCGCGCGGACGGGCGCGGAGGACGGAGGGACCTGCTCGCGCTGCCCGTCACCGTGGTGGCGCTCGTCGGCGCGGCGACGCAGGTGGTCGTCGCGCTGTCCACCCCGAGGACGCCGGCAGCGGCGACGCCACGGCCCCGCGACGTCGTGGCGGGCTGGTTCCTCCAACCCGTCGGCGGGTTGTACCGGCCCGGCGCCGTCGACGTGGTCCGGTCGGTGCTCGAGCACGGCTGGTGGGTCGCCGTGGTGCCGGCGCTCGTCATCCTTGCGCTGCTCGTCGCGGCGGTCGTCGTCGGGCCCGCCCGCGGGCGGTGGATCGTGGTCGCCCTCGCCGCCGCGTCGTTCCTGGTGTGGGTCGCGGCGCTGTACGCGAACGGCGTCGACTCGCCGTGGGCGGACCCGACGCCGGCGCTCGCCCAGGCGCGTCCGCTCCGCTACGCGGCGGCCAGCGGCCTGCTGCTGCTCTCCGCCCTCGCCACCGCGGCCGGCGTGCTCGTCACCTGGGCGGGCGAGCGCGTCGGCATCCGCAGCGGCGCACGGCCGGGAGGCACGGCTCGGCTCCTCGGCGCGGCCGTCGGCTGGTGCGCGGTCGCGGTGGTCGTGACCTCCGCGGTCGTCGGGACCGCGCCGCAGCTCCTCGACCACGCGCCGCCCGCTTCTCGTCGCGCCGCCGGTCCGGAGTGGGCACCCCAGCTCCCCGCGGCGGCGGCCGCCTGCCGAGCGGACCCCGACCTGGACGTGGCGCGCGTCCGGACGGCGCCGTGGGGCGCGTCCGTGCCCTGCGAGCGGTTGCGCTGACGGAACCCCGCGGGATCTGCGGGGCCGCCGCGTCGCCGGGGACCGGGGCCGGCGGTGGCCGGACCGGTCAGGCGCGCTCCGCCGGCACACGGCGGAACGCACGCCGCGCGGGCGGGGTGCGGGGGCCGTCGCCGGTCGAGGCCGGCTCGTCACCCACGAGCACGATGCGCGACTTGATCGCGAGGAGCGCGAAGAGGATCCAGTTCCCCTGGTACAGCAGCCGCGACTCGGCGACGGACTGCACGAGCAGCGCGACGACGACGAGGAGCGGGAAGAGCGTCACGGGGTCGAACGGACGCTGCTCGAGACGCGCGTCGTAGCCGATCCGCGTCGCGCCGGCCCACCCGCGGTGCAGGGTCGTCAGGGCGTAGATCGCGAACAGGAGGAGGCCGATGATCCCCGTCTGCATCCAGACGTCGAGGTACGCGTCGTGCGCCTGCAGGTAGGTCACGCCCTTGCGGTGCGCGAGGTCGGCGAGGGTCGGGATGCTCGGCCACCAGTAGCCGATCCACCCCCAGCCGACGACCGGGTGCTGGTCGACGAGACCGAGCACCTTCGCCCAGATCTCACCACGACCCGTCGCGTCCGAGCCCTTGCCGAGCAGCTCCGACACCGTCCCGCGCGAGGCGACGGCGACCACGGCGAGCACCAGGGCGACCGCCGCGATGACCAGGTACCGCGGTGTGCGGCGCTCTGTGGGTGTCCGGCGGATCCAGAGCGCCACGACGAGCACGAGCGCGACGACGACCGCGGCTGCGGCGACCGTGGACGAGCGGGTGAGGAGGAACACGACGGCGGCGACGACCAGCCAACCGATCGCCCGTGCCCGTCGGATGCGCCCCTCGGCGAGCTGCACCCCGACGGCGACCGCCGCGAGCAGGGCCACCATCGCCAGGAGGTTCGCGTTGCCCGGCAGCCCCTGGATCCGGCCACCCGTGAACAGCTCGGCGCGCGAGAAGTAGAAGGCGTCCGGGATCTTCGCGTCGCCGTAGTCCGTCCACGCCGGAGCGATCGGGTGTCGCAGGACGATCGCGACGAACGCCTCGAACACCAGGGACAACGCGAGGACCCAGCGCATCGCGAGGCTCGTGGCGTCCAGGATGCGGCGCCAGGTCAGCGTCGAGGCGACCGCGAACGCCACCGCGGCGCAGATGACCTGGACCACGATGCTCGGCAGGGTCGCGTACCGCCAGTGGGACCAGGCCAGCGACACGAGGCACCAGGCGAGGAAGAACCACAGCGACCGCGGCGTCCTGGTGAGTGGGGGCCGCGCGCGGACGAGGATCGTGACGCCCCACGAGGCGACGACCGCCCAGAGGACACCCGCGCCGACCCAGGTGAGGGTGTTCGGTACCGCGTCGCCGGCGAACACCACACCGAGCAGGGTGCTCGCGAACGCGAACGCCTCCCGCTCCGGAACCGTCCCTCGAGCCACCGGCCACGTGTTCGTCACGACGTCAGGGTACCGTCGCGCGCCCGCCGGTAGGCTCGCCGCATGTTCCTCGGCATCACCAACACCCCGCGTGACTACGCGTGGGGGTCCGTCACCGCGATCCCCGAGCTCCTGGGCCGCACGGTCACCGGCGCACCCCAGGCCGAGCTCTGGCTGGGTGCCCACCCGGGCAGCCCGAGCGTCGTGGTGAACCCGGCGATGGTCGGGGGAGCCGACACCCTGCTCGACTGGATCGGCGCGGAGCCCGAGGACGCCCTCGGCGCGGGGCGCACCGGCCTGCCGTTCCTCCTCAAGGTGCTCGCCGCGGCAGCACCGCTCTCGCTGCAGGCGCACCCGACCCCGGAGCAGGCGCGCGAGGGCTTCGACCGCGAGGAAGCCGCGGGTGTCCCCGTCGACGACCCGGCCCGGAACTACAAGGACCCGTTCCCGAAGCCCGAGCTCGTCGTCGCGCTGAGCGAGCGCTTCGAGGCCCTGAGCGGCTTCCGCCCGGTGGCCGAGACGGCGGCCGACGTCGAGCGGCTCGACGCCGGTTCCGGCCGTCTGGGCCCGCTCGTCGCACACCTCGGGCAGGGCCTCGAGGACACCGTCCGCTGGCTCGAGACCGCCGACGAGGGCGCGCTCGCCGTCGTGCAGGCGGCGAGCGACCTCGCGGCGGCCGTCCCGGACGACGAGGCGGGGCCGAACATCCGCACGGTCCGCGACCTCGCGGCGGCCTACCCGGGGGACCCCGGCATCGTCGTGTCGCTCCTCATGCACCGGGTGACGCTCCGGGCGGGCGAGTCGATGTACCTGCCCGCCGGCAACATCCACGCCTACCTCGACGGACTCGGCATCGAGCTCATGGCGCCGTCCGACAACGTCCTCCGCGGGGGGCTGACGCCCAAGCACGTGGACGTGCCGGAGCTCCTGCACGTCCTCGACTTCACCGCGTACCCGGCGCCGGTCCTCGAGCCGGAGCACCTCGCACCGGGCGTCGACCGCTTCGCCCCCGACGGCGTCGGCTTCGCGCTCGTGCGGGTCACGGGCGACGGCGGGCCGGTCGGGCTCAGCACCGGCGGTGTCGCGCCGTTGGACGGCCCCTCGATCGCGATCTGCACGGAGGGCGTGGTGACGCTCGTCGGTGCGACCAGCGCGACCCTGCTCCGCCGGGGCGAGGCCTGCTACGTCACGCCGGACGAGGGCGACGTCAGGGTCGAGGCCGACGCCGCGTCGGGCCTGACGTCGACGGTGTTCATCGCGACGGGTGCGTGAACACGCACGACTGACGCCGCTGGGGGACACCCTGGTCCGCTAGCGTGACGACCATGAGTTGGCTGGTCACCGGCGGTGCCGGGTACATCGGGTCCCACGTCGTCCGAGCGCTGCGGGCGGCGGGCATCGACACCGTCGCGCTCGACGACCTGTCGAGCGGCTTCCGCGGCTTCGTGCCGGAGGACGTGCCGTTCGTCGAGGGCACGATCCTCGACGGCGACCTGGTGCGCCGGACGCTCCGCGAGCACGACGTCACCGGGGTCGTGCACGTCGCCGGCTTCAAGTACGCGGGGGTCTCGGTCGAGCGACCGCTGCACACGTACGAGCAGAACGTCACGGGCATGACGACGCTCCTCCGCGCCATGGCGGACGAAGGCGTGTCGAAGGTCGTGTTCTCGTCGAGCGCGGCCGTCTACGGCACGCCCGACGTCGACACCGTGGTCGAGTCGACCCCGAAGGCGCCGGAGTCGCCCTACGGCGAGTCGAAGCTCATCGGCGAGTGGCTGCTGCGGGACATGGAGGTCGCCCGGGGCTTCACGACGACGTCGCTGCGCTACTTCAACGTCGTCGGCTCCGGTGAGCCGGACCTCTACGACGCGAGCCCGCACAACCTCTTCCCGCTCGTCTTCGACGCCCTGCTCGCCGGCCGGACCCCGCGTATCAACGGCGACGACTACCCGACGCCCGACGGCACGTGCGTGCGGGACTACGTGCACGTCGCCGACCTCGCGCACTCGCACGCGGTGGCCGCGCGCAAGCTCGAGGCCGGGGAACCACTCGAGCGTGCGTACAACCTCGGCAGCGGCGACGGCGTGAGCGTCCGCCAGATCATGGACGCGATGGCGAAGGGCACCGGGATCGCCTTCGAGCCCGAGGTCGCCCCGCGGCGCCCCGGAGACCCGGCGCGCATCGTCGCCACCGGCGAGGCGGCGGCCCGTGACCTCGACTGGGCGATGCGGCACTCCCTGGACCAGATGGTGTCCAGCGCGTGGGAGGCGCGCCGGAGCGTCGCCCGAGCGTGACCTGATCCGCGCCCGTCGTGTCCCCCGAAATCCGGACAGAACACGGGCGACACGCCAGGACGGGGGACATGACACGCCGGAACCGCCAGCCGCTTCTATGATCCGCGACTTGACTCTCGGGAATCACACCGCTGTAATTACAGGCAACGACGGCAACCCGTCGTGGTCCGTCACAAGTCGTCAGGGGTGATCAGGGTGAACGGTTCCGACTTCAGCGCCGGTGTTCCGGAGGACTGGCACGTCGACCCGGTGTCGCTCGGCGTCCCCGGCGTCCGCCGCACGGAGACCGACGACGAGGAGAACCCGCTCGCCTGGCAGGCGGACTCGCTGTGCGCGCAGACCGACCCCGAGGCGTTCTTCCCCGAGAAGGGCGGATCGACGCGCGAGGCGAAGAAGATCTGCACCTCGTGCGAGGTCCGTGCGCAGTGCCTCGAGTACGCGCTCGAGAACGACGAGCGCTTCGGCATCTGGGGCGGCCTCTCCGAGCGCGAGCGCCGCAAGCTCCGCAAGCGCGCCTGAGCGGTCACGGCGCGCCAGCGCCGTGCGAGGGCGCGCCGAGGAGCCTGCGACGAGGGCGCCGGGAACCAGCCACCGAAGGGGCCTGCGCCGAGGAGCCTGCGACGAGGGCGCCGGGACCAGCCACGTCCGCCGGGAACCAGCCACGCCCGGTCCGTCGGAACCAGCCACACAACGTGCGACGCACACCGCGCGGTGATGGCTCCCACAGGTTCACGGCGCGCCGCCGTCCGCGACGGGCCGCGTGCCTCCAGACCGTAGAGTGGCGCCCGTCATGCAGCCCAGCGCCTCCCAGCCCCGTGTCACCGCGATCCTCGTCGCCGCCGACGGCGGGGACCACCTCGACCGCACCCTCGACGCGTTGGCCCGGCAGACCCGCCACCCGGAGGGCCTCGTCGTCGTCGACGCGGGCTCGACCGACGGTTCCACGGCGGGCCTGGAGTTCGGCGGCTCTGCCGCGCTGGTCCGCCTGTCGACGCGTCGGACCCTCGCCCAGGCCGTCGCCGCGGGTGTCCGCGAGGTCGCTCCCGCCGAGGGCGACGGTGGCGGCCGGGCCGACAAGTGGCTCTGGTTCCTCGGGCACGACAACGCCCCCGCCCCCGACGCGCTGGCCGAGCTCCTGACCGCGGTCGAGATCGCCCCCTCGGTCGTCGTCGTCGGACCGAAGCTCGTGCACGCCGACGAACCTTCGCGCATCCGCGACTTCGGCGAGAGCATGACCCGGACCGGGCGCTCCCTCGTGCTCGTGCAGGACGAACTGGACCAGGGCCAGCACGACCGCTACACCGACGTCCTCGGCGTCGCTGCGGCCGGCATGCTCGTCCGGCGGTCGGTCTGGGAGCAGCTCGGCGGGTTCGACCCGGCGCTCCCGGACGTCGACGCGGCCCTCGACCTCTGCGTGCGCGCGCGACTCGCCGGACACCGGGTGGCGGTCGTCCCGGAGGCCCGGGTCACGAGTGCCGGGCCGGTCGAGGAGTTCGGGCGCAAGCGGCTCTCCGAGGGCAGGCGCGTCCGCCTGCACCGCCAGGCGCAGTTGCACCGTCGCATGACCTACGCACCCGCCTGGACGCTGTGGTTGCACTGGTTGACGCTCGTGCCGTTCGCGGTCGCACGCTCGGTCGGGCACCTCGTCGCGAAGCACCCGGCCGCCGTCCCGGGCGAGCTCGCAGCCGCGTTCGCGGTCGCGTTCGGTGGTGGGGTCGGACGGTCACGGAAGGCCCTCGCCCGCAACCGGACCGTCGGCTGGGCGGCGATCGACCCGCTGCGCGTGAGCTGGCGCCGACTGCACGAGCGCCGGACGACGTCCCGCGACGTCGAGCTCGCTCGGGTCGAGGACGCGCCGATCGCGCGGGCGTCGTTCCTCGGCGACGGTGGTGTGTGGGTGGTGCTCGCCGCGGCCGTGCTGAGCGTCGTGACGCTGTACCCGCTGCTCGGTTCGCCGGCGCTCACCGGCGGCGGACTCCTGCCCCTGTCGAGCTCGGTCGGCCGGCTGTGGCAGAACGTCGGCTACGGCTGGCACTCGCTCGGCACCGGGTTCACCGGTCCGAGCGACCCGTTCACCGCGGTCGTCGCCGTCCTCGGGTCGATCACGTTCTGGTCGCCGTCGACCTCGGTCGTGCTCGTCATGCTGCTCGCGTTCCCGGTGTCCGCGCTCGGCGCGTGGTTCGCCGTGCGCAAGGTCACGACGCGGACCTGGGTGCCGGTGATCGGCGCAGCGCTCTACACGATCGCGCCGACGCTGGTCGGCGCCGTCACGAGCGGCCACCTCGGCGCCGTCATCGCGCACCTGACGCTGCCGTGGCTGTTCCTCGCGCTCCTCGAGGCGCACCGGTCGTGGGCGTGGGCAGCCGGTGCGTCGATCCTCTTCGCGGTCGTCGCGGCCGCGGCGCCGTCGCTGCTGCCGGTGCTGCTCCTGACGTGGCTCGTCGCGCTGGTCGTGGGCTGGCGACGCGCCCACCGACGCGTCTTCATCCCGGTGCCGGCCGCGGTCCTGTTCCTCCCGCTGGTCCTCGCGCAGGTGGCCAGGGGCAACCCGCTCGCCGTCTTCGCCGACCCGGGCGTGCCGTCCGCGACCCGAGCGCCCTCGGCGTTCCAGCTCGCGATCGGCCAGCCCGTCCCGGACTGGAGCGGGTGGCTGCCCCACGCCGAGGCGCTCGGGATCGTCGCGTGGGTGCTCCCGGTCGTGATGGCCGTCCTGGCGCTCCCGGTGGCCGTCGCGGCACTCGGCGCGGTGCTCGGGCACCGCTGGGCCGTCGCGGGCGCTGCGCTCGTCGTCGCACTGCTCGGGTACGCCACGGCCTTCGGCGCCACACAGCTCGCGGTCACGGGCGTCGGCTCGACGACCACCATCGTGTGGCCGGGCAGTGGCCTCAGCGTGTACTGGCTCGGCATCGTCGCCGCCGCCTGCATCGGCCTCGACGTGTTGCCCAGGCTCGCTCCCGTCGCCGGCCTCGTCGCGACCGTCCTCGCGGGGGTCACGGTCGCGCCGGCCTTCGCCGCGTTCTACCTGCAGACGGCGACGATCCAGCCGACGAGCGGGCGCGTCCTCAGCGCGTACGTCAACGCCGAGGCCCAGGCGAACCCGGACGTCGGCACGCTCGTGGTCGACCCGCAGTCCGACGGCTCGCTGTCCGTCTCGCTCGAACGCGGCCAGGGGTCGACCCTCGACGACCAGTCGACGCTCGACTCGACGGCGCTGACGCTGACCCGCTCGGGGGAGCAGCTCACGACGCTCGCGGGCAACCTCGCCAGCCGCAGCGGTTACGACCCGCGTCCGGCGCTGCGCTCGCTCGGCATCAGCTTCGTGCTGCTCGACGACGCCGGCTCCGCCCCGCAGGCGCAGACGGTGCACGACCGCGCCGCCGGGGCGATCGGCCAGAACGCGCTCTTCACGAGCATCGGCGAGACGACGAACGGCCAGCTGTTCCACTACGACGGCGAGGTCGACCGCGTCGCGACGGGTTCGGCGGCCGCCCGGGCGACCCACGTCGCGTACCTCGTCGTCCTCGCCGTGGTCTTCGGTGCGGCGGCGCTGCTGGCGGTGCCGACGGCCCCCCGCCGGCGTCGTGCGACCTCGAGCCGCATCGAGGCCGAGGAACCCGCGACCACCTTCGACGAGGAGCGTGACGAATGAGCAGCACCCCCGGCACCGTCCGCCGCTGGTTGGTCCGCGGCACCGCCACCGCGGTCGCCGTGGTCGTCGCCGCCGGCACCGTGACGGTGGCGCACGCGATCGGGACGGAGTCGACCCCTGGTCGTCCCGCCGGCCAGACCGTCACCCCCGTGGCGGCCGACGCCCAGCGGGTCTGTGCGGGGAACGCGCTGCGACTCTCGGACGACGCGGGCAACGACGCGACCAAGGCCAGCCCCGTCGGCAACGCGACCGTCGCCACGGCCACGACGGGTGACTCCGTCGAACGGTCGGACCTCGGCGGCGACGACTCCGGCAGCAGCGACCCCCGGCTCCTCACCGCGCCGGCCGGCTCGACGACGCCTCAGGTCGCGGGCAGCAGCTACCAGAGCGTCTCCGACGGGGACCTCGTGGGCGTCGGAGCCGCGTCGTGCGACGACCCGGCGCAGTCGACGTGGCTCGTCGGTGGCTCGACCGAGACCGGACGGACGAGCCTGATCACGCTCTCGAACCCGACCGACGTGAACGCCACCGTGGACCTCACCATCTACGACGGCTCCGGCACCGTGAGCGCCCCGGGGACGACCGGCATCGTGGTCGCCCCGCGGAGCCAGAAGGTCGTGCCGCTCTCCGGCTTCGTCTCCGACCAGGGCTCGACCGTGGTGCACGTCGAGTCGTCCGGCGGGCAGATCGTCGCACACATGCAGGAGACGGTGGTGCGGACGCTCACGCCCGGCGGCTTCGACATCGTGTCCGGCGGTGCGGCTCCGAGCACGTCCCAGATCATCCCCGGCGTCGTCCTCGAGGGCGCCGATGCTGCCCAGCGCGGCGACGACACCGCGGACGCGGCGCCGGTCGTCCGGCTCTTCGTGCCCGGCTCCGCCACGGCGAGGGTGACGCTCGGGATCACGACGGCGGACGGTGGCGGCTCCACCGTGAACGCCACCGCCGAGCCGGGCATCGTCACGGACGTCACGCTCGACGACTTCCCGGACGGTCGGTACTCGCTCACGATCAGTTCGACCGTGCCGGTCGTCGCGGGGGCGCGCACCACGACGCCGACCCAGGACGGTGCGACCGACCTCGGCTGGTTCGCGTCGGCCGAGCCGCTCGGGGACGACGTCGTCACCGCGGTCGCGCCGGGTGACGGTGCGCAGCTGACCCTGGTCAACCCGACCCGGACGGACGCCGACGTCACGATCGCGTCCGGCGACGAGGAGCAGCGGGTCTCCGTCGTGTCCGGCGCCACGGTGACCGTCCCGGCGCCCACCGCGAAGCAGTTGACGATCACGGGTGCCGCCGGGCTCGTGGCGGGCGTGACCTACCAGGGCGACGACGGGATCGCGGGCTTCCCGGTGCGCCCGTCGACGGCCGTCTCGAGCCCGCTGCGCGTCTACCCCTGACCGTCCGCACCGCGCGCGCCGGGACCGCGTCGCCGGTCGCTCGTCACCAGTGGCGGTAGCGGTCCGGCGCCAGGTCCCACGGGTCCTTGTCGATGAGTTCGCCGACCGCGCGGAACACGGCGGTCTCGACGATGATCCGCCGGTCCACGTCGTCCTTCTCCGGGCTGCGGGTCACCCGCTCCACGGGGATGCGGAACACCGTGACGCGCTTGCCGGCCCGGTCGACCCGCCACCGCGGCATGCGGTCCGGCAGGGTCGGGTCGGTCGGCATGTCCGCGACCTGGAACACGACGCCCGCGAGCTCGTCCGGCCACAGCTGCACGAGGTAGTGCGCGGTGTCGCCGACGATCCGGTCGAAGGTCTCGGCGCGGGTGCTGAGCGGTGCGAGGTCCGGCCCCGTGACGCTCGAGCGACCACCGCGACCGTGCCGGGAGCGGCCCCGGCCTCGGTCGACCGGGGTGACGAGCGGGGGCTTGCGACGCATCCCGTCATCGTACGCGTGCCCGGGGCGCGCAGACCCACCCGCTAGGGTCGGTACCGGTATGGACGTCCGGATCTGCAGCAAGGTCGCCTGCGGCGCGAGCGCGTCGGCGACGCTGACGTACGACTACGGGGACTCGATGGTCGTCGTCGGCCCGCTCTCGACGCGCGTCGAGCCGCACGGCTACGACCTGTGCGCGCGGCACGCCGCGCGGCTGCGGGTGCCGCGGGGGTGGCGCGTCGTCCGCCGCGAGCCGCTCCGCGAAACCGACTGAGGCACCGGCCTGGAGGCCCTGCTCGCGTGACCGACGTCGGGTCGCGCACCGTGCCTCCCGGCCGACGTCCGGTGGTGCTGCCGCGCGCGTCGCACCGTCTCCGCCACACCACCCGCCGTGCGTCGCGCGGCGTCTCGCGCGCCGGGCGTCGCACGCCGTCTCGCGCACCGCGCGTCGCGCGGCGTCTCGCACACCACGCGCCGAAGCGTGCGTGGAAGACTGGCGCCATGCCCACCGAAGCCCGCACCGCAGCAGCCTTCCGCGTCGCCGACCTCTCGCTGGCCGAGGCCGGACGCCACCAGATCCGCCTCGCCGAGAACGAGATGCCGGGGCTGATGGCGCTCCGCGACGAGTTCGGCCCGACCCAGCCGCTCGCGGGCGCCCGCATCGCGGGGTCCCTGCACATGACCGTGCAGACGGCGGTGCTCATCGAGACGCTCGTCGCCCTCGGCGCGCAGGTGCGCTGGGCGAGTTGCAACATCTTCTCGACGCAGGACGAGGCGGCGGCCGCGGTCGTCGTCGGTCCGACCGGCACGGTCGGCGAACCGGCCGGTGTCCCCGTGTTCGCGTGGAAGGGCGAGACGCTCGAGGAGTACTGGTGGTGCACCAACCGGATCTTCGACTGGAGCGTCGAGGCGGCCGAGGCGGGCGCCGACTGGATCGGTCCGAACCTCATCCTCGACGACGGTGGTGACGCGACCATGCTCCTGCACACGGGCGCCGACGCCGAGGCGGCGGGCCGGGTGCCGGAGGCCGCCGCGGACGCGAGCGCGGAGTGGCGGATCGTCCTCGACACCGTGGCGACGTCGTTGCGCGACTCCGCGGACCGGTGGACCCGGATCGCCGCGGACGTCGAGGGCGTCACGGAGGAGACCACCACCGGGGTGCACCGGCTCTACGAGCTGGCGCGGGACGGGAAGCTGCGGTTCCCGGCGATCAACGTCAACGACTCCGTGACGAAGTCGAAGTTCGACAACAAGTACGGCATCCGGCACTCGCTGCCCGACGGCCTGAACCGGGCCACGGACGTCCTCATCGGCGGCAAGGTCGCGTTCGTCGTCGGCTACGGGGACGTCGGCAAGGGCGCGGCGGAGGCCCTCCGCGGGCAGGGCGCACGGGTGATCGTCTCCGAGGTCGACCCGATCTGCGCGCTGCAGGCGGCGATGGACGGCTACCAGGTGGCGCGGCTCGCGGACGTCGCAGGCGAGGTCGACATCGTGGTGACCTGCACGGGCAACCTCGGCGTCGTCGGGGTCGAGGACGTGCTGGCGTTGAAGCACCTCGCGGTCGTCGCCAACGTGGGGCACTTCGACAACGAGATCGACATGGCGGGGCTCGAGGCGCTGCCCGGGGCGGAGAAGGTCGAGATCAAGCCGCAGGTGCACGAGTGGCGGCTGCCGAACGGCCGCTCGGTCCTGGTGCTCTCCGAGGGGCGCCTGATGAACCTCGGGAACGCCACCGGGCACCCCTCCTTCGTGATGAGCAACTCGTTCACGAACCAGGTCCTCGCACAGATCGAGCTGCACACCCGGCGCGAGCAGTACCCGACGGGGGTCTCCGTGCTGCCGAAGCACCTCGACGAGAAGGTCGCGCGGCTGCACCTCGACGCCCTCGGGGTCCGGCTGACGACACTGCGGCCCGAGCAGGCGGCCTACATCGGCGTGCCGGTCGAGGGGCCGTACAAGCCGGAGCACTACCGGTACTGACGCGCGGGGCGGCGCGCGCGGAGCGCGGCGCACGACCAACGTCGCTCCGCACCGTGGTAGCGCGTGGTTCGAGGTGTCTCTGGTGGTGCGAACGCGAAGCGCACCGCGCCGCCCCGCGCGAGCGCGAGAAGCCCGTCGGCCGCCGCGGCGAGGGCGCCGGCCGTCGCCACCCGGTGGTCCGGCCGCGTTTCGTCGGCTCCGCGCAAGGACGCCCCGAGCCGGTCCTCGAGCCGCTGTGGGAGCGTCGAGACGTCCGACCGTCGGAACCGGCCACGTGGCGGACGGCGGCGGCGTTGCGGGCTGCCGCGGGCCTCCAGGCTGGTGCTGCCGCGGCACCCCGGTCGGGCGCCCCTGCGCACCGTCGGACCCCGGAACCTGCCAGCCGGACGTGCCGCACCGCACGCGGACACGCGGTGGTCTCGATCCTGGCGGAAGAGCGTCGGCGGCGTGGGCCTCGGCTATCGTGAGGAACGGTGTCGGCCCGACACCCACGCTCCACAGGGACGGAAGCCCCCATCACATGACACCGCGCATCCTCGTCGTCGACGACGACCAGGCCCTCGCCGAGATGATCGGCATCGTCCTCCGCTCCGAGGGGTTCGAGCCCGAGTTCAGCGCCGACGGCACCGACGCCGTCGAGGCGTTCCGCAACTCGGAGCCGGACCTCGTGCTTCTCGACGTCATGCTCCCGGGCATCGACGGGATCGAGGTCTGCAAGCGCATCCGCGCCGAGAGCGGCACGCCGATCATCATGCTCACCGCCAAGAGCGACACGGCCGACGTCGTCGTCGGGCTGGAGAACGGCGCGGACGACTACGTGGTCAAGCCGTTCAACCCGAAGGAGCTCGTGGCGCGCATCCGCACACGACTCCGCCCGACGGCGTCCGACTCGACCGTGCTGCACGTCGGGGACCTCACCGTGGACGTCCCCGGGCACGAGGTCCGCCGCGGGGACACCACGATCGCCCTCACCCCGCTCGAGTTCGACCTGCTCCGCGCCCTCGCCGAGAAGCCGAACCAGGTCTTCACCCGCGAGATGCTCCTCGAGCAGGTGTGGGGCTACCACTACAAGGCGGACACCCGCCTGGTGAACGTGCACGTCCAGCGCCTCCGCGCCAAGATCGAGCACGACCCGGACAACCCGAAGATCGTCACGACCGTCCGCGGCGTCGGGTACCGGGCCGGAGGAGCCTGAGCACCGTGCCGCGACGCCCACCGTCGCGACCCCGCGCGGCACCGACCGGCACCCTCGGCCGGATCGGCCGGCGGTCGCGCCGGTGGGCGCGCCGCGGGTGGCGCGGCATCGCCTACCTGTGGCGCCGGTCGCTCATGTTCCGGTCGGTGGCGATCACCGTCGTCACGACCGGTCTCGCCGTCGCCGTGATCGGCACTGCCGTCATGGTGAGCATCTCGAACAACGTCTACGCGCAGCGCCGCGACCAGATCGAGTCCGAGTCGGCGCGCGCGACGCTGGTGGCGCAGAACATCTTCGACGCGGCGACCGCCAGCGAGGACAACAATCAGTCCGAGCTCGAGACGCTGCAGAACGAGGCGCAGCAGGCGATCCTCTCGAACACGACCAGCCCCGGTGGCACCGACGTCGCGATCGAGCGGACCCCGGGGCAGACGACGCCGCAGACCCTGCAGACCATCGTCACACGCGACTTCCCCGACGCCGTCATCACCGACGCGCTGCGGAAGCAGGTCGCCAAGAACACCGGCCGGCTCAGCCTGCAGCCCGTGCAGCTCGACGACGAGGGCCGCCGGCAGCCGGGGCTCGCCGTCGGCTCGACGCTCCAGATCCCGAGTGCCGGCCAGTACGAGCTGTACCTCGTCTACGACCTCTCCGACGCGCAGCAGACCCTCGACTTCGTGTCGCAGACGCTGTCGATCGGCGGCGTCGCGCTCATCGTCCTGATCGCCCTCGTCACCAGTCTCGTGGTCCGGCTCGTCGTCGTGCCGATCCGCGGTGCCGCCGAGACGAGCCGCAAGATCGCCGCCGGCCGCCTCGACGAACGCATCCCGGTGCACGGCGAGGACGACATCGCCACGCTCGCGACGAGCTTCAACGGCATGGCCGACGCGGTGAGCCGGCAGATCACCCAGCTCGCCGAACTGTCCCGGGTGCAGCAGCGCTTCGTGTCGGACGTCTCGCACGAGCTCCGCACGCCCCTCACCACGATCCGTCTCGCGGGTGACGTGCTCTACGACGCCCGACACGCCTTCGAGCCGGCGGTGGCGCGGTCGGCGGAGCTCCTGCACGCCCAGGTCGAACGGTTCGAGCTCCTGCTCGCCGACCTCCTCGAGATCTCCCGCTACGACGCGCAGGCGGCGCAGCTCGACACCGAGCCGGTGGTCCCCGCCGCGCTCGCCGCGGACATCGTGGACGAGTTCCGCCCGCTCGCCGAGCGTGCCGGCGTCGACCTGCAGCTCCACACCCCGGGTGGTCACACGACCATGCAGCTCGACGCCAAGCGCATCCGGCGGATCATGCGGAACCTCGTCGGCAACGCCATCGAGCACGGCGAGGAACGGCCGGTGCAGGTCGTCGTCGACAGCGATGCCCGGACGGTCGCGATCGCGGTCCGCGACCACGGCGTCGGCATGCCGCCGGAGGACGCCGCGCGGGTGTTCGACCGCTTCTGGCGTGCGGACCCGAGCCGCAAGCGCACCATCGGCGGGACCGGCCTCGGGCTCGCGATCAGTCTCGGTGACGCGAACCTGCACGGGGGTCGGATCGACGTGTGGTCGCGGGTCGGCGAGGGGTCGGCGTTCGTACTGACCCTGCCCCGCGCGGGGCACGCGTCGACGGCGACGTCGGCCATCCCGCTGCCCGACCTCGACGACGCGTACGACGGGCCCCGCTCCGTCCGGGAGGAGGACGCATGACCCGCCGGACCGCTGCCGGGGCCGACCGCCGCTCCGCGGCCCGCCACACCTCGGGCGCCGCCCGCGCCGTCGCGCGCACCCCTGCACCGCGCCGCGGCGTCCGCCGGGCCCTCGCCGTCGCGGTGGCCGCCCTGACGCTCGTCGCGCTCTCCGCCTGCGCAGCCATCCCCGTCTCCGGTGACGTCCGGTCCGGACAGTCCATCAAGGACGAGTCCGTCTCCGGTGTCGAGCTGCGCCCCGACGGCCCCTCCGGCGGCGAGGACCAGACGGCCGTCCTCCGCGGGTTCATCGCGGCGGCCACGGGCGCGCAGAACAACTACGCGACCGCACGCGAGTTCCTGTCCTCCGGGTTCTCGCAGAAGTGGAACCCGCGCCAGGGCGTCACGATCAGCGACGGCAGCGGGCAGGTCGAACGCGTCGGCGCGAACGAGCTCACCTACACGCTCACCGCGAGCGCCTCGGTCGACTCAGACGGCGAGTACACCCAGGCCGTCCGCCCGACCACCTCGACGCTGACGTTCCAGTTCGTCCGGGAGGGCGACGACTGGCGCATCGCGTACGCCCCCGACGGGATCATCCTGTCGCCCGTGCGGTTCCAGTCGGTGTTCCAGCAGCACGCGCTCTACTTCTTCGACCCGACCGGTGAGTCCCTCGTGCCCGACGTGCGCTGGTTCCTCGCCCAGTCCTCGGTCGGCACCCGTGTCGTCAGCGCGCTCCTCGCCGGCCCGGCCGACTGGCTCGACGGTGCCGTCGTCTCGGCGTTCCCGAGGGGCACCCAGCTCTCGCTCAACGCCGTGACGATCGAGAACGGCACTGCCCAGGTCGACCTGTCGAGCGCCGCCCTCCGCGCCAGCACCGCGGACCGGGTCCGGATGCGCGAACAGCTCGCGAAGTCACTCGGGACGGTCGCGTCCGTCTCGTCGGTGACCATGACGGTCGAGGGCGCGAGTCTGTCCGTCCCGTCTAGCGGCTCCTCGGACGCGCAGCAGAACCCCGACGTCGATCCGCGTCCCCTCGTCGAGGCACACGGCAAGGTCGGGTACGCGGCCGGGACCGGCTCGGTGTCCGCGCTCGGCGGCGGGATGAGCCAGCAGATCACGGCGCTCGACCCGGACGCGGTCGCCCTGAGCGCCTCGGGGACGGTCGCCGCGGTCCGCAGCGACGAGGGCGTGTTCGTGGTCCGCTCCGGACAGCAGCGCCTGCGCATCGACACCCGCACCGACCTCGTGCCGCCGTCCGTCGACGACGTCGGCGGGGGATCGGTCTGGGTCGCGAGCGACGACCAGTCGTCGAAGGTCCGGTCGTACTCGCTGACCGGCGAGCCCCACGACGTCGCGACGACGCTGCCGTCCGGGAAGCTCGTGTCGTTCCAGGTCTCCCGGGACTCCACCCGTGCACTCGCGCTCCTGCAGACGTCGGACGGACCGGCCCTGTACGTGATGGCGATCGAGCGCGACCGCGACCGGGTGCCGACGAAGCTCGGGCCGCCGGTACGGGTGCAGGCCGCGTCCGAGGACGCCGTCTCCGCCACCTGGGTGAGCGACGTCGACGTGGCGTCGGTCGGGCAGACCGACAGTGGGCCGGAGATCGTGCGGAGCACCATCGGTGGCCGTGCGACGACGCTCCCGCAGCCGGACGGTCGCGCGACGACGATCGTCGGCGGCAGCGGCGGTTCGCTGTTGCTCCGGATGGCGGACGGGGCCGTCCTGCAGTCGACGGGCGGCGGCTGGGAGACGACCGGCGTCACCGCGAGCGTCCTCGGCACCCAGCGCTGACGGCCTCCCGCGCCGGCTCGCCTGCACCGGCTCGCCTCCACCCGCTTCCGCGCGGTGGCTCCCGTGCTCCGACTCTCCTGCACCGACGACCCGGTCAGGAGGCCCGCCCACAGACCGGCGCACCGCACGCCGTCCGTCGCGTGGCCGGTGCAGGATCGCGCAGGTGACCACCACACGTCCCTCCCCGTCCCGTGACCGGGCCGCCGCGCTCCGCGCGGTGGTCGGGCTCTTCCTCCCGGTCGACTGCGTCGGGTGCGGCGCTCCCGACCGTGCGCTCTGCACACCGTGCCGGACACGGGTCGCAGCACGGCCGCCGCGGGTCCGGCTCGTGGCCGGGGTGCGGACCGACGCGGCGTTCGAGTACGAGGGGATCATCCGCACCCTCGTGCTCGAACTGAAGCTCCGTGCCCGCGTCGACCTCTCCGGCCCGCTCGCCCAGCGCTTCGGCGCGCTGGTGCGACGGGCGCTCGCCGAGGCGCCGCCCGGCACCGTCCTCCTCCGGGTGCCGCCGTCCCGTCGGGGCGCTCGGCGACGCGGCTTCGACCCGGTGGTGTTGCTCCTGCGCCGAGGACGTGCGCCGGCGGGATCAGCGCTGCTCCGCGGCGACGCCCGGGTCGGTCGGTCCGGCGGGGGCCCGGCCGGGTCCGGGCAGAAGGAACTCACGGCCACCGAACGCGTCTCGGCGACCGTGGGCACGCTCCGGGCCGTGGGCGTCGCCGGCCGGACGGTGGTGCTGGTCGACGACGTCGTGACCACCGGCGTGACCCTCGCCGAGGCGGTCCGGGCCGTCCGGGCGGCCGGTGGGACGGTCGTGCGGTGCGTCGCCGTGGCGAGCGTCGAGGAGTGACCTCCACGTGCACGGGCGGTGACGCCTGGGTGTCCGGTGGGTGTCACGCCGGTATCGCGTGGACGTCGTGACAACCGTCCGTGCGCGGGTCTAGCCTCGCGGCAAGGCGTCAGAGATCGCCGGACGGAGGCGACGCGCCGAGCGTGGATGGGAGCCGCCACATGGACGTGACGATCACGGGCCGGAACGTCGGGGTCACCGACCGATTCCGCACCTACGTCGAACAGAAGTCCGAGAAGATCGACGTGCTCGCCGACCGGGCCCTCGCCTTCGAGGTGCGGGTCAGCCGTCACAACGAGAAGAGCGGCGGCGCCGGGGGCGAGGACCGCGTCGAGCTGATGTTGATCGGTCCCGGGCCGCTCGTCCGGGCCGAGTCGGCGGCGTCGGACAAGTACGCGGCGTTCGACCTGGCGTTCGCTCGGCTGACCGAACGGCTCCGACGCGCGCGGGATCGTCGAAAGGTGCACCGCGGTCGGCACCGCCCGACCTCGGTGGGCGAGGCCTCCGGCACGGCGTTCGAGCGCCTCGGCGTGACGCCGGCGGACGGCAAGCTCCTGCAGTCCGTGGCCACCGGGGCGGTCCCCGTGGTCGACGCCGACGCGCACGACGAGCCGGAGGACGAGGCGTACTGCCCGGTCGTCATCCGCGAGAAGGTGTTCGAGGCCGCGCCGATGACCGTCGACGACGCGCTCTACCACATGGAACTCGTCGGGCACGACTTCTACCTGTTCGTCGACGCCGCGACCGGACGCCCGAGCGTCGTCTACCGCCGCAAGGGGTGGGACTACGGCGTGATCGGCATCGAGGACCCGTCGTCCGCCGGCGCCGACGCGGTGAGCGAGCCGGCCGCGGCGCTCGCCTGACGCACTCCGGCAACCGCCGACGACCCGGTGCGCGGCCCGTTCGCGGGCCGCGCACCGCCGTGCGTCTCCCAGCGTCGGTCGTCGCGGGGTTGCTAGCATGACTGGCTGATCGCACCGCGCAGGCGGCGTGGTCGCGACCTCGTAAGGAGCTCACGTGGCAAACGTGCTGGAGAAGGTCCTCCGCATCGGTGAAGGACGAACCCTCCGCCGCCTGAAGGCCTACGCCTCGGCGATCAACGACCTGGAAGACGACTTCGCGTCCCTCACCGACGAGGAACTCCAGGACGAGACGAAGGAGCTCCGGGAGCGCTACGCGAACGGTGAGACCCTCGACGACCTCCTGCCCGAGGCGTTCGCCGCCGTGCGCGAGGCGTCGAAGCGGACCCTCGGCATGCGGCACTTCGACGTCCAGCTCATGGGCGGTGCGGCGCTGCACCTCGGCAACATCGCCGAGATGAAGACCGGTGAGGGCAAGACGCTCGTCGCCACGACGGCGGCGTACCTCAACGCGATCCCGTCCCGGGGCGTGCACGTCATCACGGTCAACGACTTCCTCGCGTCGTACCAGTCCGAGCTCATGGGCCGTGTGTTCCGCGCCCTCGGGATGACGACCGGCTGCATCATCGCGAACCAGTCCCCGGCAGAGCGTCGCGAGCAGTACGCGGCCGACATCACCTACGGCACGAACAACGAGTTCGGCTTCGACTACCTGCGCGACAACATGGCGTGGCAGGCGTCCGACATGGTGCAGCGCGGCCACTTCTTCGCGATCGTCGACGAGGTCGACTCGATCCTCATCGACGAGGCCCGCACGCCGCTCATCATCTCCGGCCCGTCGTCCGGCGAGGCCAACCGCTGGTTCACCGAGTTCGCCTCGATCGCCAAGCGCCTCACCCCGGGTGAGGACTACGAGGTCGACGAGAAGAAGCGCACGGTCGGTGTGCTCGAGCCCGGCATCGAGAAGGTCGAGGACTACCTCGGCATCGACAACCTCTACGAGTCGGCGAACACCCCGCTGATCTCGTTCCTCAACAACTCGATCAAGGCCGTCTCGCTGTTCAAGCGCGACAAGGACTACGTCGTCATGAACGGCGAGGTCCTCATCGTCGACGAGCACACCGGCCGCATCCTGATGGGCCGTCGCTACAACGAGGGCATCCACCAGGCGATCGAGGCGAAGGAGGGTGTCGAGGTCAAGGCCGAGAACCAGACCCTCGCCACGGTCACGCTGCAGAACTACTTCCGGCTCTACCAGAAGCTCTCCGGCATGACCGGTACCGCGGAGACCGAAGCAGCCGAGTTCATGTCGACCTACAAGCTCGGCGTCGTCCCCATCCCGACGAACAAGCCGATGCAGCGCATCGACCAGACCGACCTCGTCTACAAGAACGAGAAGGCGAAGTTCGAGCAGGTCGCGGAGGACATCGCCGAGCGCCACGAGAAGGGCCAGCCGGTCCTCGTCGGCACCACGAGCGTCGAGAAGTCCGAGTACCTGTCGAAGCTCCTCGCGAAGAAGGGCGTCAAGCACGAGGTCCTCAACGCGAAGAACCACGCACGAGAAGCAGCGATCGTCGCGCAGGCCGGCCGCCTCGGCGCGGTGACCGTCGCCACGAACATGGCCGGTCGCGGTACCGACATCATGCTCGGCGGCAACTCCGAGTTCCTCGCTGTGCAGGAGATGCACGCGATGGGCCTGTCCCCGACGGAGACCCCGGAGGAGTACGAGGCCGCGTGGGACGAGGTGTTCGAGCGGGTCAAGGCCGAGATCAAGGACGAGGCCGACAAGGTCCGAGAGGCCGGTGGGCTCTACGTCCTCGGCACCGAGCGCCACGAGTCCCGCCGCATCGACAACCAGCTCCGCGGTCGTTCCGGTCGTCAGGGCGACCCCGGCGAGAGCCGGTTCTACCTGTCGCTCACCGACGACCTCATGCGCCTGTTCAACTCCGGCGCCGCCGAGAGCCTGATGGGCCGCTCGAACGTCCCGGACGACCTCGCGATCGAGAACAAGCTCGTCGGTCGCGCGATCCGTTCGGCGCAGGCACAGGTCGAGAGCCGCAACGCCGAGATCCGCAAGAACGTCCTGAAGTACGACGACGTCCTGAACCGGCAGCGCGAGGCGATCTACAGCGACCGTCGGCACATCCTCGAGGGCGACGACATCCACGACCGCGCGCAGACGTTCCTCAAGAGCGTCATCGACGACGTGATCGACACCCACACCGGCGAGGGGTCGCCGGACGACTGGGACCTCGACGCCATGTGGACCGAACTCGGGACGCTCTTCCCGATCTCGATCTCGATCGACGAGGTCATCACCGAGGCCGGCTCGAAGGGCAAGGCCACGCGTGAGTTCCTCGGCCGTGAGATCCTCTCGGACGCGCAGCTGGCGTACCAGAAGCGCGAGGAGCTCCTCGGCGACGAGGCGATGCGCGAGCTCGAGCGTCGCGTCGTCCTCTCCGTCATCGACCGGCGCTGGCGTGACCACCTCTACGAGATGGACTACCTCAAGGACGGCATCGGCCTCCGCGCGATGGCGCAGCGCGACCCGCTGGTCGAGTACCAGCGCGAGGGCTACGCGCTCTTCCAGAGCATGATGGGCCAGATCCGCGAGGAGTCCGTCGGCTACCTGTTCAACCTCGAGGTCCAGGTGCAGTCGGACGGCGAGAACGCCGTCATCGAGGCCAAGGGGCTCGGCGAGGAAGAGGCGAGCGGCCTCGAGTACTCGGCACCGTCGATCGACGGCGAGGTCGAGGTCCGCGACGAGCAGGGTCGCCTCGAGCAGGCCGCCACGGCTCGGGCGCAGCGTGCGCAGGCCGAGGCCGAGGAACAGCAGGGGCCGGAACAGGGATCGGCCTTCGGCAACGCCGCGACGGCCTCCGGCCAGGCGGCCGCGAACAACCGCGCCGAGCGTCGCGCGGCGAAGCGCAGCTGAGACGCTGACAGGAGGGAGGCGCGGTGCCGGCTGGCACCGCGCCTCCCGTCCGTCTGCGCATCCATGCGCCCGGCGTGGCGCTGGCGTGACACCGCTGAGCGGGGCGCGCTCTAGTCCGTCTCGGCTCTGGCGGGCACCACGAGTGTCGTCCTGCACGACGGATCTCGTGCTCCCCGGCGCGAGGCACGCCGCTGATCACGAGACCCGCGCGGCGCCGGCGGGAGGCTGCGCGGTCAGAGCACGCCCACCGCGGTCGCGCGCCAGCGACCGTTCCGCACCTCGAGCCGGATCGCGACGGCACGGGCGTGGCTGCGGCCGTGCACGACCACCGTGGCCTCGACGACGCCGTCTGCGGGGGAGCAGCGCACCACGCGCTCGGCCCGGAGCACGGGGCGACGGAGTGAGCGCCGCGTCGCGGACCGGGCCCGGGCGGCGACCGCGGCGCGCTGCTGGAGGTGCCGGTGCACGTCCTCGGTGATCCAGCGCGCGATGCTGTCGACCTCACGCGCGCCGCTGAGGATCTCGACCACGCACAGTGCGAGCGCCCGCGCTGTCTCCTCGGGATCGGGGAGCGCCGCCGGCTCGGTCGTCCCCGGGAGCGGTGTCCCGACATCGTCCGGGACCGCGTGGAGCGCCGGTGGCGGCGGGATCGAACCCTGCTCAGCCCCGTCGTCTCCTGGTCGTACTGCTCCGTGCGCCACCCCGGCCCCTTCCGTCGGGCCGAGCGTATGATGAGTGCAACATTCGAAATACCGAAGCATCGAGGCCTGTGGACAACGCGCAGTTGTGCACACAAGGGGGCACCTAGACTTGGCACGTGTCGACCCTCAGTGACCTCGTCCTCGCGCAAGGCCGTTCCTCCGAAGCCGACGTGGAGTGGCTCCACCTGCTGGTCGGGGACTGGCAGCTGCTCGCCGACCTCTCGTTCGCCGACATGGTGCTCTGGGTCCCCACGGCGGAGGACGGTTCGTTCGTCGCCGTCGCGCACGCACGTCCGAGCTCGGCCGCGACGCTCTTCTACCGCGACATCGTCGGGCAGGAGATCCGGGAGGAGTGGCGCGAACAGGTGACGGAGTGCTTCGTCGGCAGCCGTGTCGTCGACTCCGCCGAGCCGGACTGGTACGAGGACACCCCGACCCGGGTGCGTGCCATCCCGGTGCTCCGCCGGCTCTCGGCGAACAGTGCGGAGACCACCGACCGTCCGATCGCCGTCGTCACGCGACACTCGAACCAGGACGAGATGCGGACGCCGAGCCGCCAGGAGCTCAACTTCACCGCGAGTGCGAACGACCTCTTCGGGATGATCGCCACGGGCGACTTCCCGGACCTCGGCGCACCGGCCGGCCCGCGACGGGGTGCGCCACGTGCGAGCGACGGGCTCCTGCGCCTCGACACGAACGGCATCGTCACCTTCGCGAGCCCGAACGGCCTGAGCGCCTTCAACCGCATGGGCTTCGAGGGGGAGCTCGAGCGGAAGTCCCTGGCCGAGGTGACGACCGAGCTCATCGGTTCGAAGCTCGACGTCGACGAGTCACTGCCGCTGGTCGTCACCGGTCGGGCACCGTGGCGAGCAGACGTCGAGGCGAAGGGCGTCACGGTGTCCCTGCGTTCGATCCCGCTCCGCGACCACGGAGAGCGCATCGGCGCGATCGTCCTCTGCCGGGACGTCTCCGAGCTGCGTCACCAGGAGCGTGAGCTCATCACCAAGGACGCGACGATCCGCGAGATCCACCACCGCGTGAAGAACAACCTCCAGACGGTCGCGTCGCTGCTCCGCATCCAGGCGCGGCGCACCCACTCGGAGGAAGCCCGCACCTCACTGCAGAACGCCATGCGCCGGGTCGCGGCGATCGCGGTCGTGCACGACACCCTCTCGACGGGGCTGAGCCAGAACGTCGACTTCGACCAGGTCTTCGACTCCGTGCTGAAGCTCGTGACCGAGGTCGCGGCGTCCCACAACACCACCGTCCGCCCGAAGAAGACCGGCGAGTTCGGCGTCCTGCCCTCGGAGGCGGCGACCCCGCTCGCGCTGGGCCTCACCGAACTCGTGACGAACGCCGTCGAGCACGGGCTGGACGGCCGCGACGGCGAGGTCGAGATCGTTGCCGACCGCCACGACGACCACCTCGAGATCCAGGTGCGCGACAACGGCCGAGGGCTACCGGAGGGCAAGGTCGGGTCGGGCCTCGGGACCCAGATCGTCCGGACGCTCATCCAGGGGGAACTCGGCGGCACGATCGACTGGCACACCCTCACCGGCAGCGGCACCGAGGTCGGCATCTCGATCCCGTTCCGCTGGCTGACGGCAGCGCCCGCGGCGTAGCCCTGCGTCGGCGCCCGTGGCGTTCGCACAACCAAAGGTGATCGGCACCACGGGAAACCGTGTTGCCGATCGACTTTGGTTGTGCAGACCCGCGACGCATCGGGTACCGCGCCCCGTCCAGCACCTCGGCCGCACACGACGAAGCCCGCCGCCCCGATCGGGGTGGCGGGCTTCGTCGTGCGGGTGCTGCTGCGTCAGGAAGCGCGGCGGGCGCGGGCGGCGCGGCGCTTCAGCGCACGACGCTCGTCCTCGCTGAGGCCGCCCCAGACGCCCGAGTCCTGGTTGTTCTCGAGGGCGTACTGCAGGCACATCTCGGTGACGGTGCAGCGGGCGCAGACGGACTTCGCCTTCTCGATCTGGTCCACTGCGGGGCCGGTGTTCCCGACCGGGAAGAAGAGCTCGGGGTCCGCGGTGAGGCAGGCAGCCTGGTCACGCCAGTCCATGTGTGGTGCTCCTTGATGTCGATGCTCGAACGGCAGCCGTGGACGTGGTTCGGGGATCGGAACGCTGGGCATGCTGAGCATGAGGGGACACCCTGTGGGGGAGGGATCCGCTGGAAGCGAGTCTGAAGCCCGCTGAACGCTCGGGGGAGGAGCGTCGAACCACGGGAGACGCACACCACATCGTGCCGTCCGAACGACCTCGAATATCGTTCCATACTGGTAGGGGCAAATCAAGGGTTCCGACGCTGGAGGATCGCTGTGCACGACACCACACCCGCCGAGTCCGCGGACCCCGGACAGCGGTCGCCCGCGTTCACCGTGCTGCAGGTCGTGCTCGGCCTCGAGTTCCTCGCACTGGCCGGTGTCACGGTGTGGCTCCTCGTCGAACTGGTGACCTCCCCGGCCACGAGCCTCGCCTCCGGGATCGCGCTGACGATCCTCACGGCGATCGCGGCGCTCTGGCTCGGCGCGCTCTTCGTCGGGCTGCGGAACCGCCGTCCGTGGGTGCGCTCCGGGATCATCGTCTGGCAGGTGATGCAGGGCGCGCTCGCGATCGGTGCGTTCCAAGGCGTCTTCCGCGTCGCCTGGTTCGGGTGGCTGCTGCTCATCCCCGCGCTGCTCGCGATCACGCTGGTGCTCTCGCGGCCGGTCACGGCTGCCCTCGTCCGGCAGGACGCCGACGGCGAGTGACGCGCGGCGGGACGCCCACGCCCGCCGACGCCGGCAGGACGCCGACGCCCACTGACCCACGCTGGCGCTCGCGCCGGCCGACGCAACTGACGGGAGGCCCGGTGCCGGTCTCGTGGACCGGCACCGGGCCTCCAGTGCGTGCGCTCCGGCGATCAGACCAGGCCGAGCTTCTTCCGCAGGCTGGCCACGTGGCCGGTGGCCTTGACGTTGTAGAGCGGGAGCTGCACGGTGCCGTCCTCGTCGACGACGATCGTGGACCGGATCGTGCCGGTGACGATCTTCCCGTAGTTGTTCTTCTCACCCCACGCGCCGTACGCCTTGTGCACGGCGAGGTCGGGGTCGCTCAGCAGCGGGAAGGTGAGTGCCTGCTCGTGGTGGAACTGCTGCAGCGCCGGCAGCTCGTCCTTCGAGACGCCGAGGACCTCGTACCCGGCCGCCTGCAGCGAAGACATGTTGTCGCGGAAGTCGCATGCCTCGGTCGTGCAGCCGGGTGTGGAGGCTGCCGGGTAGAAGTACACGATGACCTTCTTCCCGCGGAGGTCGGACAGCGTGTGCTCCGTGCCGTCCTGGTCCGGGAGGGTGAAGTCGGGGGCGGTGTCGCCGGCGGCGAGACGGTCGGTCATGGTGCTCCTGTTCGATCGAGGTGCCCGGTGGTCGTGAGCACCCGCGAGCCATGCTATTGTTGTTTCCCGTTGCAGGACGGTGAAACGGAACGCAGCGAACGCACCTCTAGCTCAATTGGCAGAGCAACTGACTCTTAATCAGTGGGTTCTGGGTTCAAGTCCCAGGGGGTGCACCAGCAAGGCCCCGGTCCGACAGGACCGGGGCCTTCGTCGTTCCCGAGGGCGGACGTCAGGGAACGACGACACGCCCGGGTGGTGCTGCGGCGCCGAGATCACTCCGGGCGGACGTCGACGATCCGCTCCTCGCCGAAGGACGCGTCGACGGCACCCGCCGACGCCGCGGCGAGGTCCGCTCGGAGTCGCTCGCGCTCGGCGGCGGGGACCCACAGCTCGAACGATGCCGCGATGCCGTACGACGGCTCGCCGAGGACCGCGTCGTGGTGCCGGACCCAGTCGCGGAGCACGTTGTCGATCCGCCCGGCCTCGGCGTGCGGGACGGCGACCGTCGCGCGCGTCAGGGGCCGTCGCGGCACGAGGACCGCGCGGTCGAGGGTCTCCGCCACCGAGGTCGAGTACGCGCGGACGAGTCCGCCGGCCCCGAGCTTCACCCCGCCGAAGTACCGCGTGACGACGGCGACCAGGTCGGTGAGACCACGACGGCGCAGGACCTCGAGCATCGGGACCCCGGCGGTGCCGCTCGGTTCACCGTCGTCGGACGAGCGTGCCTGGTCGCCGAGGACGCCCGTCACCATCGCCGTGCAGTGGTGGCGAGCGTCCCAGTGCCGCTTCCGTACGTCCGCGATGACCCGGTCCGCACCCGCGACGTCCGACACGGGTGCGACGGTGGTGATGAAGCGCGACCGCGTGACGACGACCTCGTGCTCGACGGGTTCGGCGATCGTGGAGGGGAGGAGCGCGCTCACCGGAACGAGGCTACCGGCGCTACCATGTCCTGCACTGCTGGCGACTGGGGAGGAGTCCGATCGACATGGACCACATCGTCGACGACCGGGGCGGCGCCCTCGACGCTGCGGAGCTCGCCCGGCGGCTCAACCTGCTCCTCGACTTCGAGGAGTCGCAGCGCGGCGCCCCCGTGCCGTTCGCGGCGGTGGAGGAGTACGTCGCCACCCACGGTGGGTCGCTGTCCCGAGCGAAGTGGACTTACATGCTCTCCGGTGACGGACGGCGCAACCGCGACTCCGGTCTGCTGCGTCTGCTCGCCGGGTTCTTCGAGGTCGACGAGCGGTTCCTCCTCGAGGACAGCGCCGTGCCGGAGCGGATCAGCGCGCAGCTCGCGCTCGTCCGATCGCTGCGCTCGGCGAGGGTGAGCGGCTTCGCGGCCCGGACGTTCCCGGGGGAGCTCTCGGCCGAGGCGCTGCGGCGGATCGCCGAGGTGCTCGAGGAGGAGTCGCAGCGGGGGAGCGTCGCGTGACCACCGACCTCGTCGAGGCGTTCTGGGCGCGTGCGGACGTCGAGGGCTGGTCGGACGTCGACGATGCCGTCGCCGCGGCGGCAGCCATCGTCGGGAAGCCCGTCGTCGTCCGTGAAGAGGCGTTCCTCGCGGAGGAGCCCGTGTGCGGCTTCGTCGCGACGCTCGAGCACCAGCACCTCGTGATGATCTCGCCGACGCCGTCGCGGACGTTCCGGTCGTTCGTCATCGGGCACGAGCTCGGTCACGTCCTGCACCGGCACCAGGAGGCCCAGGCGCAGTCGGCGTACATCCGCGACGTCATCCCGGACCTGCCGGAGTACAAGGTCGAGCGGGCGATGGCACGCGGGTTGTTCGACAACCGGTTCGAACGCGAGGCCGAGCTGTTCGCCGACCGGCTGGCGCAGAGGATCCGTGCCGCCCGGGCCCGTCCGAGCGACTTCCGCGGGGTCTTCGGGTGAGTGCCGGCCCGCACGCGGGTGCCGGCCCGGACGCGGGTGCCGACCGGCTCCCGAATGCCGGCCCGCACGCGGGTGCCGATCCGCACGCGGGTGCGGACCGGCTCGTCGGGGAGCCGCGGTGATCCTGGCCGTCGCCCAGGCCTTCCTGCTCGTCGCCGGCACGGTCGTGCTGTTCGTCCTGCAGCGGCGGCAAGACCGCACCCTCGCCGTGACGTTCCTCCTCTTCGCGGCGACGATCGTGACGAACGTCGACCCGTTCTACCGGTGGGTCGACCCGCTGTTCGGCGGGTTCAACCTCGTCACGGTGGTGAGCGACTGCCTCATGGTGGCGGGGACCAGCACGCTGCTGTGGGGCGTCGCGAAGGCCGTCGGGTTCGGTCGGGGCTGGCTCCGGACCGCGATCGTGGTCGTGTTCGCGGTGGTGCTCGTCGTCGTGGTGACGGCCTTCGTCGTGCTCGACAAACCGCCGACCACGACGACCTTCATGCTCGACGCCGGCGCGCAGGGTGCCGCCGTGGTCTACTCCGTCGCGCAGACGGCGTACCTCGGCGTGGCACTCGGTGCGACCGGGCTGATCTGCCTGCTCCGGCTCCGCGAGGCCCGCGGGCTGGTCGACCGGATCGGCCTCTGGGTGCTCGTGCTCGGCGGGGCGCTCGGCGTGGTCCGCATGGTCGTGGTCGTCGTGATGGACGTCGCGCACCTCGGCGGGGACCTCGCGACGACCCGGTCGCTGGCGCTGCCGTACGACGTCACCACGCCCGGCGCCGTGCTCTGCGTCGCGTCCGGGATGCTCCTGCTCGTGATCGGGCACCAGGTCTGGCGTGCCCGTCGGACGCGCACGGTGGAGCGGGCGATCCGGAGCCTGCAGCCGCTGCACGACCGGATCGGGACGGACAACGCGTACCCCGAGACCGCCGACCCGGAGACCCGGCTGAGCCGCACCATCGTGGAGATCAACGACGGGGCGCGCGCCAGCCGGACGGTGCTGAGCCAGGAGGAGCGTGCGGTCCTCGCCGCCGCTGAGGGAGCGCTCGACCCGGCCTGAGGTCGACGGTGGCCGACCCGCCGTGTAGGGTCTGTAGCAATTGCTACAGACCGGTGGGTCTCGACCGCGTTGGGGGCGGCCGAGCCCCGTCGGCCGGCACAGCGCCAGCGGGCACGGCAGCACCAGCCGACCGATCAGCACCACCTGGTGCGACGGCCGGAGCCGGTACGATCGGCGGGTGCTCGTCTTCGCCGCCCTCGTCCTGTTCATCGGCGCCGTGTTCAACGTCGTCGCCTGGCCGCGCTTCTTCCAGCGGGTCGCGAAGGACCCGCGGGCGCGCGACGCAGCCGGCAAGCCGACGACGTTCTGGCGCGTGCACTTCGTCCTGGTGGTGATCGCCCTGGTGATCGCCGTCGCCTCCGTCGTCGCGGGCATCCTCCTGCTGGTCTGACCGCCGGTCGGCGCCGTGTCCCGTCCGTCGCACGAGCGCGTCCGGACGGCACTCGTCGCCGCGATCAGTCGCGGGCGAGCCCCGCGACGACGATGTCGAGCACCCGGTCGACCTGCTCGGGGTCGCTCTCCCGGTCCCGAGCCCCGAGCAGGACACCGACGAGCGCGGCCGTGACGTCGTCCGCGCGGAGGTCGTCACGCAGGCTGCCGTCGGCCGCGCCCTGCTCGAGGAACCTCGCGATCGCGGCGTTCACCCGCTCGCGGGTCTGCACGGTCTCGGCGGCCGCGCGGATGGCGGTGGTCCGGACGACCTCGGCCATCTCGCGCTTCGTCGCCACGAAGGACGCGTACTGCGACGCGAAGGTCCGGAGTGCCCGTCGCCCGTCGTGCTCGGCGAGCAGGTCGTCGACGCCCGCGAGCACCGCGTCGAGCTCGGAGCCGTACACGGCCGCCACGAGGTCCTGTCGGGTCGGGAAGTGCCGGTAGAGCGTGCCGATGCCGACCCCGGCCGCGCGCGCGACGGCCTCGAGCGACGGTTCGTCCGTCCCGCTCGCGAACGCCGTGCGCGCAGCCGCGACGAGCCGCTCTCGGTTGCGGGCGGCGTCCGCTCGGGGGCGACGTGACGGAGGGGGGCTGGACAAGACGGAGGGTCCTCCGGTTACAGTGGAGATCAGCGGAGGGCCCTCCGCTTCGGATGATGGTACCGGAGGCGACCATGCACACGACAGCAGGAGCAGCAGCAGGGCGACACGACGCAGCACGGGGCTGGTTGGGGGACCGGTCGGTCGCGCGCGTGGGCTACGGCGCGATGGCGCTCGAACACTTCGCCGAGGACCGCGCAGCCGGCGCAGCACTGTTGCGCACCGCCCGAGACCTCGGCGTGGACCACGTCGACACGGCGGACTTCTACGGGGACGGTGTGGCGAACGACGTCGTCCGGCGAGCGTTCGGACGGTCCGAGGACGTCCTGGTGGTCACGAAGGTCGGCGCTCGCCGCGTCGACGGTGACGTTCCGCTGGCCCTCGCCCAGCGCCCGGACGAGCTGCGGCAGCAGGTGCAGGAGAACCTCCGGCACCTCGACCGCGAACGGCTCGACGTGGTGAACCTCCGGCGCGCGGACGTCGGGCCGGGCCTCGTCGCCGAGGGGGACCAGCTCGTCGACCTCGACGACCAGCTCGCCGTGCTGACCGCCCTGCGCGACGAGGGACTCATCGGCGCGATCGGCATGAGTGCCGTCACCGACGAGGTCCTGCGACGTGCACTCCCCGCCGGGATCGCGTGCGTGCAGAACGCGTACTCGCTCGTCGACCGGCACCACGGCGTGGTGTTCGACACCTGCCGCGCGCACGGGGTGGCGTGGGTGCCGTACTTCCCGCTCGGCGGCGCGTTCCCCGGCTCGCCGAAGGTCACCGAGCAGCCCGTGGTGCAGGAAGCCGCCGCGGCGCTCGGGGTGACACCGGCCCAGGTCGGGCTGGCGTGGCTGCTTCAGCAGGGCGGCGACGTGCTGCTCATCCCCGGGACGACGAGCGACGTGCACCTGCGGGAGAACGTGGCGTCGGCGACGGTCGACCTCGGTGAGTGGTCGACGGCGCTCGATGCCGCGCGGATCGGAGATGCAGCGTCGACGGCGTGACGCGCGCACGAGGCGTCGTGCCGGCGCGGCCGACTGGGTCGGCTCAGTCGGCCAGCGGGGGGCCGAGCACCCGTCGGAGCGCGTGGTCGGTCACCCGTTCGTCCGTGGTGTCGAGCAACACCCGGTAGGTGTCGTCATCGGTGACGAACTCGACGCACACCGCGTCGAAGTCGCACGGCTCGATCCGCCAGCCGCGCACGGACGCCATCGGGACCTCGGTCCGACCGGACCGCTCGTAGCTGGTCTCGGCGGTGACGCGACCGTCGAAGAAGCGGACGCGGCCGAAGACGCCACGCCAGGTCAACTGCAGGTCGAGCGAGGGGATGAGCGACGGGTCCGGCACCCGCCGATGCTACCGGCGGACGCCGGACCCGTCACTCCGGAAGTCCCGTCACTCGGTGCGCGGCTCGTCCTCCCCGTCACGACGGATCTGGTTGGCGGGGTCGCGGACACCGATCGGGAAGGGCCCGGTCACGCCCTCCCGCAGGGCCGCGATGCGGAGGATGCGATCACGCTGCAGGAACCAGCCGACGACGAGCAGCGGGATGATGATCACGAGCGACGCGATCGTGAACGTGCCGACGGGCCAGTCGATGGCCATGAGCACGATGACCGAGGCGAGGAACGCCAGGGTCAGCCACGCCGTGACCGGCGCGCCCGGCAGGCGGAAGGTCGGTTCCTTCGCGAGCCCTTGCTTCGCCCAGCTCCGCAGCTTCATCTGGCAGAGGATGATCGTGCCCCACGCCGTGATGATGCCGAGGCTCGCCACGTTGAGGGCGATCTCGAACGCCTGCTTCGGGACGAAGTAGTTGAGCACGACACCGACGACGGTGAAGCCCGCCGTGAGCAGGATGCCCGCGTACGGGACGCCGCCGCGCGACATCTTCGTGGTCCACTTCGGTGCGGACCCGTTCATGCCCATCGAGTGCAGCGCGCGGCCGGTCGAGTAGAGGCCGGCGTTCAGCGAGGACAGCGCCGCCGTGAGCACGACGAAGTTCATGATCGACCCGACGACGGTCCCGACCTGGGGGTTGCCGATCGACGAGAAGAACGTCACGAAGGGGCTCTCGCCCTCCTTGTAGGAGGTGTAGGGCAGCAGGAGCGACAGCAGCACGACCGAGCCGACGTAGAACACCGCGATGCGGAACACGACCGAGTTGATGGCGCGCGGGATGACCTTCTCGGTGTCCTGCGTCTCGCCCGAAGCCGTCCCGACGAGCTCGATCGCGGCGTACGCGAACACGACGCCCTGGATCACGAGCACCGCGGGCAACAGGCCGTTCGGGAACACCCCGTCGTTGTTCTGCAGGATCGAGAAGCCGGTCTGCACCGCCTGCCCGCCGGTCTCGACGGGGAAGGCGAAGATGAGCCACACCAGCGCGACGACGAGGAACGCGACGAGGGCGGCGACCTTGATGAGCGCGAACCAGAACTCGAGCTCACCGAAGACCTTGACCGCGACGAGGTTGGCCGCGAGGACGACGACGAGGGCGATGAGTGCCATGAGCCACTGCGGCGCCGAGGTGAACGGCTTCCAGTACTGCATGTAGAGCGCGACCGCGGTGGTGTCGACGATCGAGGTCATCGCCCAGTTGAGGAAGTACATCCAGCCGGCGGCGTACGCGAACTTCTCGCCGTAGAACTCGCGCGCGTACGAGATGAACGACCCCGAGGAGGGGCGGTGCAGCACGAGCTCGCCGAGGGCACGGAGGATGAAGAACGCGAAGACGCCGGCCACCAGGTACGTGATGGCGAGCGCGGGACCCGCCGAGTTCAGCCGTCCACCGGCACCGAGGAAGAGCCCGGTACCGATCGCTCCACCGATCGCGATCATCTGCAACTGCCGGGGCTTCAGACCGTGCTGGTAGCCCTCCTGCTCGTGCGAGAAGTCCTGCGCGGGGGCGCGACGGGCTCCCGTGTCGTTCTGCGCTGTCATGCGCGACACGCTACAGGTGTGAGCGACCCGGGGTGGCACACAACCCGCGGCGACGCCCGGAGCCGGTCCGCCGAGGCCGTCCTGTCCGGCTGGACCGTGCGGGTCGACGACTTGGTTGCATGGAGGGATGGACATCCTCCTCCGACTCCTCGTCGCGGTCGGGTTCGCCCTGCTCGTCACGGCCGTCGCGGCGCTCGTCACCCACCTCGTCCTCCGCTCCCTCGCCCGACGGGAACGCTGGGCGTCCGTCCTCTCCCGCCGCACGAAGCACCCGTTCCGCACCGTGCTGCTCCTCGCCCTCCTCTGGACGGCCTTTGCGACCAGCGTCCCGGACACCCGCGCATACCCGTGGCGCGACGAGGTCTCGCACGTCTTCCTCATCGCCGTGATCGGCACCGGCTGCTGGCTCGCCTGCGAGGTCGCGATCTTCCTCGAGAGCCTCGGCCTGCACCGCTACCGCACCGACGTGCCCGACAACCGTGTCGCCCGCCGGGTGAAGACCCAGGTGCTCGTGCTGCGCCGACTCACCGTCGCGGTGCTCGTCATCATCGCCGTCGGAGCGATCCTCCTGACCTTCCCGGGCGTCGAGGCCGCCGGCGCGAGCGTCCTCGCGTCCGCCGGACTCATCTCGGTCATCGCCGGTCTCGCGGCCCAGTCGACGCTCGGCAACGTGTTCGCCGGCATGCAGCTCGCCTTCTCCGGCTCCATCCGCGTCGACGACGTCGTCGTGGTCGAGCAGCAGTGGGGGAGGATCGAGGAGATCACCCTGACCTACGTCGTCGTGCACCTCTGGGACGACCGCCGGTTCGTGCTCCCGTCGACGTACTTCACGAGCACCCCGTTCGAGAACTGGACCCGCACGAACAGCGAACTGCTCGGTGCCGTCGAGTTCGACCTCGACTGGCGGGTCCGTCCCGGCGACATGCGCGCCGAGCTCGAACGGATCCTCGAGCGGACCGAGCTGTGGGACCGCCGCGTCCAGGTCCTCCAGGTCACCGACGCCGTGCAGGGCTTCGTGCACGTCCGCGTGCTCGTCACCGCGCACGACGCCCCGTCGCTCTTCGACCTCCGCTGCTACGTCCGCGAGGAACTCGTCGCCTGGATCCAGCGCACCCACCCGGACGCGCAGCCGGTGCAGCGCGTGCTCATGGTGGAGGACGTCACCGCGCCGCGTCGACGCGGTGCGTCGACCGCCGCGTCGTCGGCGCTCTTCGGCGGCGACCACGACGAGCGCGCCGCGATGTTCACCGGGCCGATCAGCACCTCCGACGTCCGGTCCTCGGACGTGCCACCGCCGCGCTGACGAACGGACGGGAGGCACGTGGCGGACCCGCCACGTGCCTCCCGTCCGTCGTGTGGTCGCGACGCGACCCACCGGGGCCTGCCCTACGGTTGGCGCGCCTTCACGGCGCGGTCGTCCTCGACCACCGTGCCGATCGCGACGATGGTCGTCGCGAGCCACGCCACCCACGTGAGCGCGAGGCGCCAGTCGCGCGGACCCTGGCGGGTGGTCTGCACCACGCTGTAGCCGCTGATGATCGAGCTCCACACGGCACCGCTGAACATGAACTTCCGCACGGGTTCCTCCTCTGGTCGTCCCGTCAACGCTACCGGCCGCTACATTGGAGCGCCGCCGGTCACCCCTGGGCCGGCGTGCTCGTGAGGAGTCAGCGTGCGTCAGGCCGTCATCGGCGGAGTCCTGCTCGTGGTCGGTGCCGTGTGCGTCGCCCTCGGGCTCCTGCCCCTGTCCGACCTCGCCGAGCTCGCAGACCGTGTCGTGCCGGTGCTGGGCTTCGTGCTCGGTCTCACGATCGTCGCCGAGCTCGCCGCGGACGCCGGCGTGTTCGACCGGCTCGCCGACCTCGCCGCCCGCGTCGGCGGCGGCCGGACGATCGGCCTCTGGGCCGCGGTCGTCGTGCTCGCCGTGGTCTGCACCGTGTTCCTGTCGATCGACACGACGGCCGTGCTCCTCACGCCGATCGTGATCACGCTCGCCCGACGCGTGGGCCTGCCGCCGATGCCGTTCGCGCTCACCACCGTGTGGTTGGCGAACACCGCGTCGCTCCTGCTGCCCGTGTCGAACCTCACGAACCTGCTCGCCGTGGATCGCATCGGACTCGACGGGCCGATCCCGTTCGCGGGCCTGATGGTGTGGGCGGCGCTCGCCGGGGTCGTCATCCCGTGTGCGGTGCTCCTCGTCGTCTTCCGCGGGAAGCTCTTCGGCCGCTACACGCCCGTCTCGGTCCGCCGGGCGTCCGACCCGGTGTTCTTCTGGTCGGCGTCGGCGGTGCTCGTCGCGCTCGTCGTCGCGCTGACCGCCGGGGTCACGGTGTGGATCGCCGCGGTCGTCGCCGCCGTGCTGCTCGTCGTCGTGGCCGCCTTCCGGGCACCGTCCGAGCTCCGGATCTCGCGCGTGCCGTGGTCGACGCTCATCTTCGCGGCCGGACTCTTCGTCGTCGTCGAGACGCTCCACACGACGGGGCTCACCGACCCGATCGTGGACGCGCTGCCCGGCGGCACCGGCACGGGCTCGCTCCTCGCACTCGGTGGCGCGGGTGCGGTGGCGGCGAACGCGATCGACAACCTGCCGGCGTACCTCGTGCTCGAGCCGGCGGCCGGGCACGAGGCGCTGCGGTACGCGGCGCTCCTGGTCGGGGTGAACGCCGGGTGCCTGATCACCCCGTGGGCGTCCCTCGCGACGTTGCTCTGGCACGCGCGGCTCGCCTCCGAGGGCGTGCACCTGTCGTGGGGACGGTACATGGCGCTCGGGTGCGTCGTCGCACCGCTGACGGTCGTCGCCGGGGTGCTCGCGCTGCGGATCTGAGTCGTCAGGAGCTAGAGCCAGTCCTTGCGCTTGAAGACCCCGTAGAGCACGAGCGAGGACACCACCACGAGTCCGAGCGCATAGAAGAGGCCGCTCCACTGGCTCATGCCCGGGAACTTCACGTTCATGCCGAAGGCGCCCGTGATGGCGGTCGGGATCGCGATGATGGCGGCCCAGCCGGTGACCTTCTTCATGACGACGTTCTGGTGGTTCGACGCGATGCCGAGGTTCGTGTCGAGCACGCTGCTGACCGATTCGCGCAGCTGCTCGACCGAGTCCGCGATCGTCACCAGGTGGTCCTGCACGTCCCGGAAGTACGGCCGGATGCCGTCGACCACGAGCTCGGCGTCGCCGTGCAGGACCGACGTGACGCTGTCCCGGGTCGGGACGACGAGCCGACGGAGCACGGCGAGCTGCTTCCGGAGCTCGAAGGAGCGTCGCTGGATCTGGCGCTCCCGGCTGCTGCCGTGTTCGAAGAGGTCGTCCTCCAGCGCGCTGACCGCCTGGTCGAGGTCCTCGACGACGTCCGAGGCGTGGTCGACCACGGTGTCGAGCAGCGCCCACATGAGCCACGGGACGCCGTGGTCGGCGATGTCCGCGTTCGCCTCGAGCCGGTGCTCGACGTCGCGGAGGTCGACCTCGGCGCCGTGGATCGTGATGAGTGCCCGCTTCGTCACGAAGGCCTTCACCTCGTGCGTCACGAGGTCACCGGTGTCGGTCCGGCCGGAGACGTCGTAGACGACGAGGAACAGGCTCTCGCGGTAGCGGTCGAGCTTCGGTCGCTGCCCGCCCTCGAGCGCGTCCTCGACCGCGAGCGCGTGCACCCCGAGCTCTTCCTCGAGGGCGGCGAGGTCCTCCGGCCGGGGGTCGGTGTGGTCGACCCACACGAAGGTGTCGGGTTCGGCGACGAGGTCGGAGACCCGCTCCACCGGGAAGTCGCGTTCCGCTGCGGTGCCGTTCCGCCACGCCCTCGTCATGACCATCGGCCCAGCGTACGGCGACGGCCGGCCCGGGGGTCCCGGACCGGCCGTCGCCGTGGTGTGCGTGTGCTCAGTACGCGGATACGAGCTTGCCGTCCTCGACCTTCAGGTAGGTGTCGACGTCGAAGCTGTCGTCGCCCTTCTTGGCGTCGCCGAAGAAGTCCGTGTAGGAGTAGGCGATCTGCCCGTCCTTCGTGCTCTTCACCTCGACGTAGCCGCTGCCGGACGACTCGACCGTCAGTTCGGGCTTCGACTTCACCGTGTACTGCACGGAGCCGTCGGCGTCGTACGGGCCGTACCACGGGCAGCCGTCACCGTAGCCGATGTCGGTCTTCTCGGCGCAGCTGTCGATGAGGTCCGACACGTACTGCTCGGCGTCACGCTCGAGCGCCTTCGTCGCGGTCGGCTGGAAGGACACGTACGGGGCGGCGGAGGCGCCGACCTTCACGGTCTTCGTGCCGCCGGTGAAGTACTTCGTCCCGCCGACCTCGACCTCGTAGCTGCCGGGGTAGGCGAGCGACTCGAACGCGCCGTTCTCGATCGTGCCGACCTTCTTCCCGCCGACCGTCACGTCAGCACCCTCGAGCACGTCGCTCGCCGAGATCGACACGCGGTCGGCGAGCGGCTTCGTCACGCGCCACTCGTCCTTGACGAGGAACGAGGTCCCGGTGCGCTCCAGGGTGATGTCGCCCGAGCGGTCCGAACCGCCCTGCTGGTACCGGACGGTCGCGTACGCGGTGTCACCCGAGGTGGACACCCGCCCGACGCGGACGT
This sequence comes from Curtobacterium phoenicis, assembly GCF_047238015.1. NCBI lineage: Bacteria > Bacillati > Actinomycetota > Actinomycetes > Micrococcales > Microbacteriaceae > Curtobacterium > Curtobacterium phoenicis. The sequence continues at coordinate 2,662,560 of NZ_JBDFLZ010000002.1, read as the reverse complement.
TCGTCGGACGGTCCTCGGCGCTCTTCAGCACGGCGGCGTCGAGCATGGACGCGTTCGACGGCGCCTCGGTCATCCGGGACGCGGTGTCGGCGTCCCCGCGCGCGATGGCCTCGACGTAGTTCCGTGCCGTCGGAGCGGGGCCCCAGACGTTCGACCGGAGGACCCCGGTGGTGACGGCCCCGGCGACGACGACCACCACGACCACGCCGGCGGCGACGAGGGAGCGGACGAGGACCTTCCGGGCCTTCGGCGACAGCGGGGTCGGGGCGGGTGCCTGCCCGCCGATGAACGGCTGGGGACCGACGGCGCCGTTGCCGGACGCGCCGGGTCCGCCGACGGCGGCGCCGGCACCGGGCGCACCGACGGCGGGCGCCTGGGACCACGCGCCGCCGACGGGGGTCTGCTCGGCCGCAGCGCCGGCGCCGTGCTGGTCCGTCCCGGGCGCGGCCGGAGCGTCGGCCTGCGCACCGGCGACCTGCCCGTCGACGACGGGTGCGCCCGTGACGGGCGCGCCGGCAGCGGGCACGGCCCAGGCCGGCGCGGGCTGCGGGTCGGTGCCGACGAGCTTCGCCGTGCGCAGGAGCACCCCGCCGCCGAGACGGGGGAGCAGCACCGGCGCGACGTACCGGGCGACGACCTCGATCGCCGCACCCCAGAGCAGGAACACGGCGGGCGTCCACGGGGTGACACCGACCGAGCCGGAACCGCCGACCGTGCTCACGCCGCTGACACGGTAGGACACCACGAGCGTGCCGAGGACGAGGAGCACCAGGCCGCCGAGGGCCCAGACGACCGGCGTCACGACCCAGTCGAGCGTGGTGCGGGAGCGGTCGTTCCGGCGGACGGCGAGCGCCAGCCCGGCGGCGAACGCGGTGACGAGCACGAGCAGCACGACGAGCCAGCTCCACCCACCGGCGCCGCCGAAGACGGTCGCGGTGCTGTTCGCCGGGCCGAGCCCGCCGCTGCCGATCCCCCCGAGGAACCCGAGCGCGGTCAGGACGACGCCCGCGTTGCCCACGAGCAGCGGGAGTGCGGCGCCCCACGACGGCTGGGCGACGAACGCGACGACGACGACGACCACGGACACGACGACGACGAGGACGACGAGCTGCGAGGTCGCGACGCGCACCGTGCCGAGGACCCGGCCGACGAGGACGTTCCCGCGGACGAGCAGCGCCGGACGGGCGAGGAGGGCGCTGAGGGCACCGATCAGGAAGGAGCCGAGCACGCTGCCGAGACCGACACCGTGCACGGGCTCGATCGTCGCGCCGTCCACCTCCGGGAAGCGGATCGCGAGGACCAGGCCGGTCAGGGTCGTCAGTGCGACGAGCACGAGGCCGCTGACGACGCTCGTGAGCAGGAGCTGCGGCAGCGCGAGCACGCGCGACCGGATCCGGCGGGTCAGCACGACGGCGAGCACGACCTGCGCGGCGAGCACGACCGCCGGCACGACGCCGAGCGAGCCGGAACCGGAGCCGAGCAGGCCGATCGACCCCGAGCCGTGGAGTCGGCCGAGGTCGGCGAGCACCACGAGCTGCGCGGGGGCGCCGAGGATGACGCTCACGCCGGACAGGAGCGACTGCACGTCGGGGACGGTCGAGCCGGAGCCGCCGCCGAGGCCGCTCGACGAGCCGAGGTCGGACGACCCGCCGCCGGACCCACCCGCCGCGGCGACCGCGACGGTGAGCAGGAGCGAGACCACGGCGACCACGTAGGCGGCGACCCAGCCCCCGACCGCGCCGAGCACGGCGGCGAGCCAGTCACGTCCGGGCACCGTGCGGAGGAGTCGGTCGAACCCGTCGGACGCTGCCGGTGCCGGTGCCGGTGCCGGTGCCGGTGCGCCAGCGGGCTGCTGCGGGGGGACTGGTGGGTGGTCGCTCACGAGCGGTGGTGTCCTTTCCGACCGGGAGGCCGGCGCCACCCCTGTGGGCACCTCGTGTCCCCCCGACACGAGGGAGCATCATATCCATCCTGCCGAGGTGCCGTGAATACGCTGGCGTCCCGCTGGTAACTTCGGCATCGTCCACGTGCACCACGTCCCGAGTGCACCGCCCCGGTCGAACGGAGACACCACCACCCCATGGCTGCTGACGACACCGATCCCTCCCGCTACGCCTTCGTCGTCGCGTCGAACCGCCTCCCGGTGGACCGCGTCGTGGACGAGGACGGCAACGAGGGCTGGCGGCACTCGCCCGGCGGCCTCGTGACCGCGCTGGAACCGGTCATGCGCGCGAACGACGGCGCCTGGGTCGGGTGGGTCGGGCAGCCGGACGTCGAGGTCGACCCGTTCGACAACGACGGCATCCACATCGTCCCGGTGCCGCTCAGCACCGAGGACGTCGAGGAGTACTACGAGGGCTTCAGCAACGACACCCTCTGGCCGCTCTACCACGACGTCATCGAGCACCCGAGCTACCACCGCGACTGGTGGAACGCCTACAAGCGGGTCAACCAGCGCTTCGCCGACCAGATCGCCGGGATCGTCGAGCAGGACGGCGTGGTGTGGGTGCAGGACTACCAGCTGCAGCTCGTGCCGGCCCTGCTCCGCGAACTCCGCCCCGATCTGACGATCGGGTTCTTCAACCACATCCCGTTCCCGCCCGTGGGCATCTACGCCCAACTGCCGTGGCGCGCCCAGATCCTCGACGGCCTGCTCGGTGCCGACGTCATCGGCTTCCAGCGGCACGACGACGCGAGCGACTTCCTCCGCGCGGTCCGGCACATCAAGGGCTACACGACGAAGGGCTCGACGATCGACGTCCCCGTCGACGACCCGGCCGCACCGCGGAGCCGCAAGGGCATCACCGTCCGCCACGTCGAGGCGCGACACTTCCCGATCTCGATCGACGCCGCCGGGTTCGAGGAGATCGCGCACCGACCGGAGGTGCAGGAGCGCGCTCGCGAGATCCGGGCGAGCCTCGGCAACCCGAGGACAGTGCTGCTCGGCGTCGACCGCCTCGACTACACGAAGGGCATCCGGCACCGCATCAAGGCCTTCGGTGAGCTCGTCGAGGACGGTCGCGTCGCGGTGGAGGACGCCACCCTCATCCAGGTCGCCAGCCCGAGCCGCGAGCGGGTCGACACGTACGCCGCGCTGCGCGACGAGATCGAGCTCACGGTCGGTCGCATCAACGGTGACCTCGGCGTCATCGGGCACCAGCCGATCGCGTATCTCCACCACGGGTACCCGCGCGAGGAGATGGTGGCGCTCTACCTGGCCGCCGACGTCATGCTCGTCACCGCGCTGCGCGACGGCATGAACCTCGTCGCGAAGGAGTACATCGCGACACGTTTCGACAACGACGGCGTCCTCATCCTCTCCGAGTTCACCGGGGCCGCCGACGAGCTGAAGCAGGCCGTCATCGTCAACCCGCACGACATCGGCGCACTCAAGGACTCGATCCAGCGCGCGATCGAGATGCCGCGGCGCGAGCGCTCCACCCGCATGCGCGCGCTCCGCAAGCGGGTCCGCGAGAACGACGTGGCGCGCTGGTCGCGCTCCTTCCTCGAAGCGCTCGACCGGCACGCGCCGAGCCGCGCGAAGCTCGACCCGTCCGCGGCGGACCCGGGTGACGAGCACGTCGAGGAACTGCAGGACACGACGTCGATCTTCGACGAGGACGCCCAGACCGCGCGTGCGGCCGAGGACACCCGGGAGGTCCGTGGTGCCTGACACCGTCACCGACCCGTCCGCCCTGTCGTCGGCCCTCGAGACGCTCGCGGCTGCGCCGCGACTCATCGTCGCCCTGGACTTCGACGGCACCCTCGCGCCCTTCGCCGACGACCCGGCGGAGGTCGGCGCGCTGCCCGGGTCCTGGGCGGCCGTGCTCACCCTGCAGCGGGCGCGCGACACCGAGGTGGTCCTCGTGTCCGGCCGCTCGCTCGACGGCCTCGCGCGGGTCACCCACGCTCCGGACGGCATGGCGCTCGTCGGGTCGCACGGCGTCGAGTGGCGCGTCGACGGCCACGACGAGGACGCCCTCACCGACGACGAGTCGGCCCGCGTGCAGCGGCTCGGTGCGGCGATCGACGAGGTCGCGACCCGCTGGCCCGGCGTCCGGATCGAGCACAAGCCCGCCGGGGTCGGCGTGCACACCCGGGGCGTCGACGCCGAGACGGCAGCGGCGGCCGATGCCGAGGCCAGCCGGGTCGCCCACGAGGTCGACGACGCCGTGCTCGAGCGCGGCGGCAAGGACATCCTCGAGTTCGCCGTCCGTCACGTCACGAAGGGCGACGCGATCGACCGGCTCCGCGAGCTCCGGGGCGCGGACGCGGTGTTCTTCGCCGGTGACGACGTCACCGACGAGGACGGCTTCCGAGTCCTGCGCGAGGGCGACGTCGGCGTGAAGGTGGGGGAGGGCGACACCCTCGCCGCGTACCGGGTCGCCGACCCGGCGGCCCTGACCGACGTCCTCAAGCAGCTGGCCAGGGCACGCGCGACCCGCTGACCACCGCGACGGGTCTGATCGGCGCGACCGGCCCGGCGGACCCGCGCCGCGCCTCCAGGCCGGCCCCGCGACTGTCCTCCCGCCGGGCCGAACCCCGAGACTCGGCTCCGCGGACACTCTCGCGGCCCACCAGCCACGAACGTGTCCGCCTGGCCGAGACTCAGGCAGCGCGGCAGCGCGGCCGCGGCCTGACACCATGCGGACGCATGTTGTTGCTCGGCTGGTATCCCAACTGCGCCTAGACTCACCCCATGCCTGACATCGACGTGAAGCCGCGCAGCCGGGTCGTCACCGACGGGATCGAAGCCACCACCTCGCGTGGGATGCTCCGGGCCGTCGGCATGGGCGACGAGGACTGGGAGAAGCCGCAGATCGGGATCGCGTCCTCCTGGAACGAGATCACCCCCTGCAACCTGTCCCTCGACCGCCTCGCGCAGGGCGCCAAGGAAGGCGTCCACTCCGGGGGCGGGTACCCGCTGCAGTTCGGCACCGTCTCCGTCTCGGACGGCATCTCGATGGGCCACGAGGGCATGCACTTCTCCCTCGTCTCGCGCGAGGTCATCGCCGACAGCGTCGAGACCGTCGTGATGGCCGAGCGACTCGACGGCACCGTCCTGCTCGCCGGGTGCGACAAGTCGCTCCCGGGCATGCTCATGGCCGCGGCGCGCCTCGACCTCGCGAGCGTCTTCCTCTACGCGGGTTCGGTCATGCCGGGCTACGTCAAGCAGGCGGACGGCTCCTTCAAGGAGGTCACGATCATCGACTCCTTCGAGGGCGTCGGTGCGTGCAAGGCGGGCAAGATCACCGAGGCCGAGCTCAAGGAGATCGAGTGCGCCATCGTCCCGGGCGAGGGCGCCTGCGGTGGCATGTACACGGCCAACACGATGGCGTCGGTGGCCGAGGCCCTCGGCATGTCGCTGCCGGGTTCGGCCGCGCCGCCGTCGGCCGACCGTCGCCGGGACTACTACGCGCACCGCTCGGGCGAGGCCGTCGTGAACATGCTCCGCAAGGGCATCACGGCGCGTCAGATCCTCACGAAGGAGGCCTTCGAGAACGCGATCGCCGTCGCGATGGCGCTCGGAGGTTCGACCAACGTCGTGCTGCACCTCCTCGCGATCGCGCACGAGGCCGAGGTCGAGCTCACCCTCGACGACTTCAACCGCATCGGCTCGAAGGTCCCGCACATCGCGGACATGAAGCCGTTCGGCCAGTACGTGATGAACGACGTCGACAAGAACGGCGGCATCCCCGTCGTCATGAAGGCGCTCCTCGACGCCGGACTGCTGCACGGCGACGTCATGACCGTCACGGGCAAGACCATGGCCGAGAACCTCGCCGAGATCGACCCGCCTGCGGTCGACGGCAAGGTGTTCCGCCCGCTCGACCAGCCGATCCACGCCACCGGTGGCCTGACGATCCTCCAGGGCTCGTTCGCTCCCGAGGGCGCCGTCGTGAAGACCGCGGGTTTCGACGCCGCCGTCTTCGAGGGCCCGGCGCGCGTGTTCGACCGCGAGCGTGCGGCGATGGACGCCCTCACCGAGGGCCGGATCCAGAAGGGCGACGTCGTCGTCATCCGCTACGAGGGCCCGAAGGGCGGCCCCGGCATGCGCGAGATGCTGGCGATCACCGCCGCGATCAAGGGCGCTGGCCTCGGCAAGGATGTACTACTGTTGACGGACGGACGATTCTCAGGCGGCACAACCGGCCTGTGCATCGGCCACATCGCACCGGAAGCGGTGGACGCAGGTCCAGTCGCCTTCGTGCGCGATGGCGACCGCATCCGTGTCGACATCGCGGCTCGCTCGCTCGACCTACTGGTCGACGACGCCGAGCTGGAGGCCCGCCGAGCAGGCTGGGCCCCGCTGCCCCCGCGTTACACCCGCGGAGTCCTCGCGAAGTTCGCGAAGCTCGTCCAGTCCGCCGCCAAGGGCGCGGTCACGGGCTAGCGTCGACACCCGCACCACCGCCATCCCTCCAGGCAAGGAACACCTCATGCCCACGGAAGCAACTCCGCTGTCCGCGGCCGCCGGTGCACGCCGGACGCCGGAGGTCCTGACCGGCTCGGGAGCCGTCCTCCGGACGCTCGAGCACCTCGGGATCACCGACGTCTTCGGCCTGCCCGGTGGCGCCATCATCCCCTTCTACGACGAGCTCATGGCGTCCACGACGATCCGCCACGTCCTCGTCCGTCACGAGCAGGGCGCCGGCCACGCCGCCGAGGGCTACGCCTCGGCGTCGGGCAGGGTCGGCGTCGCCATCGCGACCTCCGGCCCCGGCGCGACGAACCTCGTCACCGCCATCGCCGACGCCTACATGGACTCGGTGCCGTTCATCGCCATCACCGGGCAGGTGTTCTCGACCCTGATGGGGACGGACGCCTTCCAGGAGGCCGACATCGTCGGCATCACGATGCCGATCACGAAGCACTCGTTCCTCGTGACCGACCCCGCCGACATCCCGGCGACCCTGGCCGCGGCGTACCAGATCGCCACGACCGGTCGTCCGGGTCCCGTGCTCGTCGACATCACGAAGGACGCGCAGCAGAAGTCGGCGCCCTACGTCTGGCCGCCGAAGATCGACCTGCCCGGGTACCGCCCCGTGACCAAGGCGCACGGCAAGCAGATCGCGGCCGCCGCGCAGCTGCTCGCCGAGTCCGAGCGTCCGGTGCTGTACGTCGGCGGCGGCGTCGTCCGCTCCGGTGCCACGGCCGAGCTCAAGGCCTTCGCCGAGGCCACCGGCGCGCCGGTCGTCACGACGCTCATGGCCCGCGGCGCGTTCCCGGACTCGCACCCGCAGCACCTCGGCATGCCCGGCATGCACGGAACGGTCCCGGCGGTGCTCGGTCTGCAGGACAGCGACCTCATCATCGCGCTCGGCGCCCGGTTCGACGACCGTGTGACCGGCAAGGCGGACGAGTTCGCGCCGCACGCCAAGGTCGTCCACGTCGACATCGACCCTGCCGAGATCTCCAAGATCCGCTTCGCCGACGTCCCGATCGTGGGCGACGCGAAGGAGGTCCTGTCCGACCTCCTCGACGCGTGGGGCGGCATCCCCGCCGCCGACCGCGCGGACACCTCCGCCTGGTGGACGAAGCTCGAGCAGCTCCGGAAGGACTTCCCGCTCGGGTACGCGGAGCCGACCGACGGGCTCCTGGCCCCGCAGGCGATCATCCGCCGCATCGGCGAGCTCACCGGTCCCGAGGCGATCTACGCCTCCGGCGTCGGGCAGCACCAGATGTGGTCCGCGCAGTTCATCCAGTACGAGCGTCCGCACGCGTGGCTGAACTCCGGCGGAGCCGGCACCATGGGCTACTCGGTCCCCGCGGCGATGGGGGCGAAGGTCGCCGAACCGGACCGCGTGGTCTGGGCGATCGACGGCGACGGATGCTTCCAGATGACGAACCAGGAGCTCGCGACCTGCGTCATCAACGACATCCCGATCAAGGTCGCGGTGATCAACAACTCGTCGCTGGGCATGGTGCGGCAGTGGCAGACGCTGTTCTACGACGGTCGGCACTCCTTCACGGACCTCGAGACCGGTCACCAGACCCGTCGGGTGCCCGACTTCGTGAAGCTCGCCGACGCCTACGGTGCCCTCGGCATCCGCGTCGAGCGCGCCGACCAGGTCGACGACGCCATCCAGCTCGCCCTCGAGACGAACGACCGCCCCGTGGTGATCGACTTCGTCGTCAGCCGTGACTCGATGGTCTGGCCGATGGTCCCGCAGGGTGTCGGCAACTCCTCGATCGAGTACGCCCGCGACCACGCGCCCAGCTGGGACGTCGAGGACGCCGACATGACCGGAGACCCCGCATGAGCCACGTCCTCTCCCTGCTCGTCGAGGACAAGCCGGGTCTGCTGACGCGTGTCGCCGGTCTGTTCGCCCGCCGCGGCTTCAACATCGAGTCGCTCGCGGTGGGGAACACCGAGGTCGAGGGGCTGTCCCGCATCACGGTCGTGGTGGACGTCGAGGACCTCCCGCTCGAGCAGGTGACCAAGCAGCTCAACAAGCTCGTCAACGTCATCAAGATCGTCGAGCTCGACTTCCCGCAGTCGGTCCAGCGCGAGCACATGCTCGTGAAGGTCCGCGTCGACAACCAGACCCGCTCGGCCGTGCTCGAGGCCGTGACCCTCTTCCGCGCACAGGTCGTCGACGTGGCGACCGACTCGCTCGTCGTCGAGGTGACGGGCGACCCCGGCAAGATCCAGGCCATCCTCCGGGTGCTCGAGCCGTACGGCATCAAGGAGCTGGCCCGCGCAGGCCTCCTCGGCATGGGCCGCGGACCGAAGAGCATCACCGACCGCGTGCGCTGACGCGCACCCGACTTCCGGCCAGGAGGCACGTGGCCAGCCCGCCACGCGCCTCCGGCCGCACCACCAGACCACCAGAACCAAGGAGACACACCCTCGTGACTGACATCGTGTACGACGCCGACGCCGACCTGACGCTCATCCAGGGCAAGAAGGTCGCCGTCATCGGCTACGGCTCACAGGGCCACGCCCACGCCCTCAACCTCCGTGACAGCGGTGTCGAGGTGAAGATCGGCCTGAAGGAGGGCTCGAAGAGCCGCCAGAAGGCCGAAGAGGCCGGCTTCGAGGTCCTGACCCCGGCCGACGCGACCGCCTGGGCCGACGTCGTCGTCATCCTCGCTCCCGACCAGGTGCAGCGCATCGTCTACGCCGAGGACATCAAGCCGAACCTCAAGGACGGCGCCACGCTCGTCTTCGGTCACGGCTTCAACATCCGTTACGGCTACATCGAGGCGCCCGAGGGCGTCGACGTGTCGCTCGTCGCGCCGAAGGGTCCCGGCCACACCGTCCGCCGTGAGTACGAGGCCGGCCGTGGCGTCCCCGTGATCGTCGCCGTCGAGGTCGATGCGTCCGGTTCCGCCTGGGACCTCGCGTGGAGCTACTCGAAGGCCATCGGCGGCTTGCGTTCCGGCGGCATCAAGACGACCTTCACCGAGGAGACCGAGACCGACCTCTTCGGCGAGCAGGCCGTCCTCTGCGGTGGCACCTCGCAGCTCATCCAGTACGGCTTCGAGACCCTCACCGAGGCGGGCTACCAGCCGCAGATCGCGTACTTCGAGGTCCTGCACGAGCTCAAGCTCATCGTCGACCTCATCTGGGAGGGCGGCCTCACGAAGCAGCGCTGGTCGATCTCCGACACGGCCGAGTTCGGCGACTACGTCTCCGGCCCCCGCGTGATCTCGCCCGAGGTCAAGGAGAACATGAAGGCCGTCCTGAAGGACATCCAGGACGGGACCTTCGCCAAGCGCTTCATCGAGGACCAGGACGCCGGCGCACCGGAGTTCAAGGAGCTCCGCGCGAAGGGCGAGGGGCACCCGATCGAGGCGACGGGCCGCGAGCTCCGTGCGCTGTTCGCGTGGAAGTCGAACGACGCCGACTACGTGGACGGCTCGGCCGCGCGGTAGTCTTCCGAGGACCACTCGACGACGAGGCGGCGGTGCACCGTGCACCGCCGCCTCTCGATGTGACCCGAACGTTATGCAGCAGCTCTTCACCACCCCCGGCGCCGGAGATCGGCATGTCCGCGGGGCCTCCGCGCCCGTCCGCAGCGCATCGCCGTCCGTCCTCCGACGGCCGTCGTCGATCACCGTCCACGGTGGTCAGGACCGTACCGATCGGCATGGGATGATCGTCCGATGGCGGTGACGAGACGAGCGGTCCACATCGGCGCCGGCAAGATCGGGCGCGGCTTCGTGGGCCAGTTCCTCGTGGCGAGCGGCTACGAGCTCACCTTCGTCGACGTCGACGAGCGCGTGGTCTCCGCCCTCAACGAGGCCGGTCGCTTCGTGGTGCACGAGGTCGGCGAGATGCCGGTCGAGCACCTCGTGTACGGCTTCCGCGCCCTGAACAGCAAGTCCGACCGGGAGCGCGTCGTCAAGGCCATCGCCGAGGCCGACGTCGTCACGACCGCGGTCGGAGCACGCACCCTCCCGCTCGTCGCCCCCGTCATCGCCGAGGGCCTCGCCGCCCGCAGCGCCGACCGCGGCGACGTCACGATCGTCGCGTGCGAGAACGCCTTCAACGCCACGGACTCGCTCCACGCGAGCATCCGCCGGGCCCCCGTCCTCGAGGACCGTGACGTCGCCGCCGTCTTCGCGAACTGCGCGATCGACCGCATCGTCCCGGACCAGTCCGGGGTGCTCGGACAGTCCGGCGGCCTCGACGTCGTGCTCGAGCCCTTCTACGAGTGGGTGATCGAGCGGACCCCCTTCGACGCCTCCGACAGCGAACCGCCCGTCATCGACGGCGTCACCTGGGTCGACGACCTCCAGCCCTTCGTGGAGCGGAAGCTCTACACGGTGAACACCGCACACGCGACGGCCGCGTACCACGGCTACACGCGCGGCATCCGCCTCATCCGGGAGGCCCTCGAGGACCGCGAGGTCCGGGCCGAGGTCGACGGCGTGCTCGCCGAGACCACCGCCCTGCTTATCGCGAAGCACGGGTTCGACCCGGAGGAGCACGCGCGCTACGTCGCCGCGAACCTGTCCCGCATCGCGAACCCGCACCTGCCCGACACCACGTTCCGCGTCGGTCGCAACCCGCTCCGGAAGCTCGGCCGACGCGAGCGCTTCGTCGGTCCCGCGTCCCAGCTCGCCGAGCGCGGGCTGCCGGTCGACCACCTGCTCGGGGCGATCCGGGCAGCGCTGGCCTTCGACGACCAGGACGACCCGGAGTCGATCGAGCTGCACGCCCTGCTGCGCTCGGGAGCGACCGCGCACGCCCTCACCGAGATCCTCACGGGCCTGATGGAGAGCCACCCGCTCTTCCCCGCGGTGCGCGACGTCGTCGCCGCCGTGCTCGAGACCGAGTCGGCCGACGCCTGAGGCCGATCCCCTCCCGGCTCACCGGCCGGGCGCGGGCGGGCAGGGCGCGCTCCGCTCGCGCGACGCCTCGTAGAATCGGTGCCATGACCACGGCAGCACCACCTCCGGACGGGTCCGTCGACCACGAGGACGACGACGCACTGCGCTGGGGCGACGCGGACGATGCCACGCACGTCGACGCCGCTCACAACCCGGTGGCCGTCAGGGAGCATCGCTCGCACGACGGTGACGAGGGCCCGCTCGGCTCCGGGCCGCTCATCGGGTTCGGCGTCCTCGGTGGTCTCTACCTGCTCTACACGGTCGCGTGGCTGATCAGCGCGAGCGTGCTCGCCGTCGCCGACCCCGCCTCCGAGGTGATGCGCGCCCTCGCGATCGTCGCCCCGGCCCTCTGGTTCGTCGCCACGCTCTGGCTCGGTCAGTCCGCCAGGAACCGCACCAAGTTCGTCTGGCTCGTGATCGGCGCCGTCGTCCTCATCCCGTGGCCCTTCATCCTGACGAGGAGCTTCGGGTGACCGCCGACACCGCACCCGCACCCGCGCGGGTCCTGGCGCCGTGGCGCATCGCGATCTGGGTCGTCGCGGCGCTCCTCCTCGCCTACGTCACGTGGCAGGCCGTCGGCAACTTCGTCGGGGTCTCGACGCCGATCCTGCAGAACAACGAGTTCCTCGCGAAGAACGGCGCGACCGCGCTCCAGAGCTCGGTGCCGTGGACGGCACTCGTCCTCGACGTCGCGATCGCTCCGGTCGGCTTCGTCGTCGCCCTCCTCGTGTCCCGACGCATGCCGCCGCTCCGCACGGTGGTCGTGTTCCTCACCGCGCTCTGCGCGGTGAGCGCACTCTGGTTCACCCTCCTGCAGTACGTGACGAGCACGACCGTGATCGGGTCCTGACCCACCCGACCCACCACCGGACGGGAGGCACGGATCGCGACGCGCGCCGTGCCTCCCGTCCGTCCTCCGGTCGCCGTCACGGCGTCACGGCGGTCGTAACCAGCCGCTCGCGTCGATAGCATGGTGGGATACCGCCCGTCTCGTGTGAGGAAACAGCAGTCGTGCCGAAGCCGGTCGTCCTGATCGCCGAAGAACTCTCGCCCGCCACCGTCGACGCCCTCGGGCCCGACTTCGAGATCCGGAACGTGGACGGCACCGACCGGCCAGCGCTCCTGTCCGCCCTCGCCGACGCGAACGCGATCCTGGTGCGCTCCGCCACCAAGGTCGACGCCGAGGCGATCGCCGCGGCACCGAACCTGCAGGTCGTCGCCCGCGCCGGTGTCGGTCTGGACAACGTCGACATCAAGGCGGCGACGGCCGCCGGTGTGATGGTCGTGAACGCGCCGACCTCGAACATCATCTCCGCCGCGGAGCTCACCGTCGGGCACATCCTGTCGCTCGCACGGCACATCCCGGCTGCGCACGCGTCCCTCGCCGGTGGCGCCTGGAAGCGCTCGGCCTACACGGGCGTCGAGCTCTACGAGAAGACCGTCGGCATCATCGGCCTCGGCCGCATTGGTGCGCTCATCACCCAGCGCCTGCAGGCGTTCGGCGTCTCGGTGATCGCGTACGACCCCTACGTCACCACCGCCCGCGCGCAGCAGCTCGGCGTCGAGCTCGTCTCCCTCGAGGACCTGCTCCGTCGCGCGGACTTCACCACGATCCACATGCCGAAGACCCCCGAGACCCTCGGGATGATCTCCGACGAGCAGTTCGCGCTCATGAAGCCGACCGCCTTCGTCGTGAACGTCGCCCGCGGCGGGCTCATCGACGAGGACGCGCTGCGGCGTGCCCTCACCTCCGGCACGATCGCGGGCGCCGGTCTCGACGTCTTCGTGTCCGAGCCGCCGCAGGACGACGCGCTGACGTCGCTCCCGAACGTGGTCGTGACGCCGCACCTCGGTGCCTCGACCGACGAGGCCCAGGAGAAGGCGGGCGTGTCTGTCGCCAAGTCGGTTCGCCTGGCGCTCGGCGGAGAGCTCGTGCCGGACGCGGTGAACGTCGCCGGCGGCGTCATCGACCCGTACGTGCGTCCGGGCATCCCCCTCGTCGAGAAGCTCGGCCAGGTCTTCACCGCGCTCGCGACCTCCCCGGTGACGAGCATCGACGTCGAGGTCCACGGCGAGCTCGCCGGGTACGACGTCAGCGTCCTCAAGCTCGCGGCGCTCAAGGGCGTCTTCACCGACGTCGTCAGCGACCAGGTCTCGTACGTCAACGCCCCGCTCATCGCGGAGCAACGAGGGGTCTCGGTGCGGCTCATCACGGACGCCGACAGCCCGGAGTACCGCAACGTCCTCACGATCCGCGGCGCCCAGTCCGACGGCCCGGCGATCAGCGTCTCGGGCACGCTCACCGGCCCGAAGCAGGTCGAGAAGCTCGTCGAGATCAACGGCCACGACGTCGAGGTCCCGCTCGACCGGCACCACGTCGTCATGGAGTACGTCGACCGACCCGGCATCGTGGCGGTCTACGGCAAGGAGTTCGGCGACGCCGGGATCAACATCGCCGCGATGCAGATCTCGCGCGAGGCCGCCGGCGGTCAGGCGCTCAGCGTCCTGACGGTCGACTCGCCGGTCCCCGCCGAGATCCTCGAGCACGTCCGCTCCACCATCGACGCGACCTCGCTCCGCGAGATCGACATCACGCTGTAGGGGAGTCCGGCAGATGACGCAGACCGTGAAGCTCGCCGTCGTCCGCGGGGACGGCATCGGACCCGAGGTCGTCGACGAGGCGCTGAAGGTGCTGCACGCCGTGCTGCCGGACGACCTCGTCGTCGAGGAGACCGCGTTCTCGCTCGGCGCCGACCGGTTCCTCGCGACCGGGGACGTCCTCACCGACGACGACATGGCGGCGATCGCGTCGCACGACGCGATCCTGCTCGGCGCCGTCGGAGGCGACCCGCGCGACCCCCGGCTCGCCGGCGGCCTCATCGAGCGTGGCCTGCTGCTCAAGCTCCGCTTCGCGTTCGACCACTACGTCAACCTCCGGCCCACCGTCGTCTACCCGACCGTGACGACCCCCCTGTCGTCCCCGGGCGACGTCGACTTCGTCGTCGTCCGTGAGGGCACCGAGGGGCCGTACGTCGGCAACGGCGGCGCGATCCGCGTCGGGACCCCGCACGAGATCGCGACCGAGGTGTCGCTCAACACGGCGCACGGCGTCGAGCGGGTCGTGCGGTACGCGTTCGACCTCGCGGACCGCCGGCCGCGGAAGCACCTGACGCTCGTGCACAAGAGCAACGTCCTCGTCCACGCGGGGTCGCTCTGGCAGCGCACGGTCGCTGCGGTCGGGGCCGAGTACCCGGACGTCACGGTGGACTACCAGCACGTCGACGCCGTCACCATCCACATGGTGCAGGACCCTGGTAGGTTCGACGTCATCGTCACCGACAACCTCTTCGGCGACATCATCACGGACCTGGCCGGCGCGATCAGCGGCGGCATCGGTCTGGCGGCCTCGGGCAACATCAACCCGGACGGCACCTTCCCCAGCATGTTCGAGCCGGTCCACGGCTCCGCGCCGGACATCGCGGGTCAGCAGAAGGCCGATCCCACGGCCGCCATCCTCTCCGTCGCCCTGCTGCTCGACCACATCGGTCGCAGCGACCTGGCGTCGGTGGTCACCCGGGCGGTCGAGGCGGACCTCGCGGACCGGGGCACCACGCAGCGTCGCACGGCCGAGATCGGCGACGCCGTCGCCGCCGCGGTCGCGGCACGCACCACCACCGCCTGACAGGAGTCACCCATGTCGACCGACACCGCCTTCGGGCTCGAGTTCTCCACCACCCCGTCGCCCGAGCGTCGCGCCGCCGCCGAGCGCGAGGCGATCCTCGCGGACCCGGGCTTCGGCAAGCACTTCACCGACCACATGGCCACCGTCCGCTGGACCCTCGAGGACGGCTGGCACGACGCGTCGATCCACCCGTACGGTCCGCTGACCCTGGACCCGAGCGCGAGCGTCCTGCACTACGCGCAGGAGATCTTCAAGGGGCTCAAGGCCTACCGCCACGCGGACGGCTCGGTGTGGACCTTCCGGCCCGACGCGAACGCCCGCCGGTTCCAGCGCTCGGCCGTGCGCCTGGCGCTCCCGGAGCTCCCAATCGAGGCGTTCGTCGAGTCGATCCGGCAGCTCGTGCAGACGGACGTGGACTGGGTGCCGTCGGCGCCCGAGACCAGCCTGTACCTGCGGCCGTTCATGATCGCGACCGAGTCGTTCCTCGGCGTCCGCGCAGCGCAGGCGGTGGACTACCACTGCATCGCGAGCCCGGCCGGCGCGTACTTCACGTCGGGGCCGAAGCCCGTGTCGATCTGGCTGTCGACCACCTACGCCCGCGCCGGTAAGGGCGGGACCGGTGCCGCGAAGACCGGCGGCAACTACGCGTCGTCGCTGCTGCCCCAGCAGGAGGCCTACGAGCACGGCTGCCAGCAGGTCATGTTCCTCGACTCGCAGGAGGGCAAGTACCTCGAGGAGCTCGGCGGGATGAACGTCGTCCTCGTGCAGGCCGACGGCACACTCGTGACGCCGGACTCCGACTCCATCCTCGAAGGCATCACGCGGGACTCGATCCTGCAGCTCGCGGAAGACCGCGGTCTCCGGGTCGAGCGTCGCCGCGTGACCCTCGACGAGTGGCGCGACGGGGTGGCCGACGGCTCGATCACCGAGGCCTTCGCGTGCGGGACCGCCGCCGTGGTGACCCCGATCGCGGAGCTCCGCGGCGATGGCTTCACGATCGGTTCGCCGACCGAGGGCGCCGGCGAGCTGACGATGTCGCTCCGCCAGGAACTCACCGACATCCAGTACGGCCGTCGCCCCGACCCCCACGGGTGGATGACCAAGCTGACCGACGCGTCCTGATCGCGGCGCGGGCGTCGGTAGGGTCGAACGGTGAAGATCGCACGGTTCAGCAGCAAGGGTGAAGACCCCCGCTACGGCATCCTCGACGAGCGCGACCTCGTCGTGCTCGCGGGGGACCCGATGTACCAGGGGTTCGAGACCACGGGGGAGCGGGTGCCCCTGAAGGAGGCGAAGCTGCTCGCCCCGGTGATCCCGCGCTCGAAGGTGATCGGCGTCGGGCTCAACTACGCCGAGCACGCTTCCGAGATGGACGAGCGGTCGAGCGACGACCCCGTGGTGTTCCTCAAGCCGAACACGACGGTGATCGGGCCCGACGACCCGATCCGCCTCCCTGCCGGTGTCGGCCGCGTCGACCACGAGGGAGAGCTCGCCATCGTGATCGGCTCGCTCGCGAAGAACGTCCGCCGGGAAGACTTCGCCAGCGTCATCCTCGGCTACACGATCGCGAACGACGTGACCGCCCGTGACCTCCAGGCCCGGGACGGCCAGTGGACCCGCGCGAAGGGCTTCGACACGTTCTGCCCGCTGGGCCCCGCGATCGAGACCGAGATCGACCCGTCGGACCTCCGTCTCGAGACCCGCGTGGACGGTGAGCTGCGCCAGGCGGCCTCCACGAGCGAGATGATCCACGACATCCCGACGCTCATCGAGTTCGTCTCGTCGATCTGGACGCTCCTGCCCGGTGACGTCATCCTCACCGGGACACCGGCCGGCGTCGGCGAGATCCGCGACGGCGAGGTCGTCGAGGTGACGATCTCGGGGCTCGGTTCCCTGACGAACCCGGTCATCGCGAAGCTCTGACCTGCTCCACCGAACGGCCCGTTCCCCGCAGAGGGAGCGGGCCGTTCGCCGTTCCCGAGCCGATCGGGACGGAGCTGCTGCTGACCCAGCCGAACGCGACACGCCCGGGATGGACGACGGTTGGCGGGGCCCCCAGGGCGTGTGTAGAGTAATCACTCGTTGCCGCTGAGGCGGAGAACGGAACGGCCGAGACGGTCACCGGGTCGAAGACCTGGGGATGCAGTCCGGACGGGGTCCCGCTCGCAGCAACGTCACCCCGATGAAGCGTCACCGCAAGGTGGGCTGTTCGGTGTGGAAGGAAGTGCCTCTCTGGCGAAGCCTCGTGTTCGGGGTGGAGTGGGGAGTGCGTCTGGTCCTTGAGAACTCAACAGCGTGCACATTGTCAATGCCAATTTATTGACCCCGTGGCCGAGCTTGCTCGGTCCGGAGACAATTCCTTTTGGATTGAAGATTGTCAGTAGACAGTCAACAGTCAAGATCAACTCGGCTGTGTTCTTCGGAGCATGGTTGGTAATTTTTTTACGGAGAGTTTGATCCTGGCTCAGGACGAACGCTGGCGGCGTGCTTAACACATGCAAGTCGAACGATGAAGCCCAGCTTGCTGGGTGGATTAGTGGCGAACGGGTGAGTAACACGTGAGTAACCTGCCCCTGACTCTGGGATAAGCGTTGGAAACGACGTCTAATACTGGATATGACTACTGGTCGCATGGCCTGGTGGTGGAAAGATTTTTTGGTTGGGGATGGACTCGCGGCCTATCAGCTTGTTGGTGAGGTAATGGCTCACCAAGGCGACGACGGGTAGCCGGCCTGAGAGGGTGACCGGCCACACTGGGACTGAGACACGGCCCAGACTCCTACGGGAGGCAGCAGTGGGGAATATTGCACAATGGGCGAAAGCCTGATGCAGCAACGCCGCGTGAGGGATGACGGCCTTCGGGTTGTAAACCTCTTTTAGTAGGGAAGAAGCGAAAGTGACGGTACCTGCAGAAAAAGCACCGGCTAACTACGTGCCAGCAGCCGCGGTAATACGTAGGGTGCAAGCGTTGTCCGGAATTATTGGGCGTAAAGAGCTCGTAGGCGGTTTGTCGCGTCTGCTGTGAAATCCCGAGGCTCAACCTCGGGCTTGCAGTGGGTACGGGCAGACTAGAGTGCGGTAGGGGAGATTGGAATTCCTGGTGTAGCGGTGGAATGCGCAGATATCAGGAGGAACACCGATGGCGAAGGCAGATCTCTGGGCCGTAACTGACGCTGAGGAGCGAAAGCGTGGGGAGCGAACAGGATTAGATACCCTGGTAGTCCACGCCGTAAACGTTGGGCGCTAGATGTAGGGACCTTTCCACGGTTTCTGTGTCGTAGCTAACGCATTAAGCGCCCCGCCTGGGGAGTACGGCCGCAAGGCTAAAACTCAAAGGAATTGACGGGGGCCCGCACAAGCGGCGGAGCATGCGGATTAATTCGATGCAACGCGAAGAACCTTACCAAGGCTTGACATACACCGGAAACGGCCAGAGATGGTCGCCCCCTTGTGGTCGGTGTACAGGTGGTGCATGGTTGTCGTCAGCTCGTGTCGTGAGATGTTGGGTTAAGTCCCGCAACGAGCGCAACCCTCGTTCTATGTTGCCAGCGCGTTATGGCGGGGACTCATAGGAGACTGCCGGGGTCAACTCGGAGGAAGGTGGGGATGACGTCAAATCATCATGCCCCTTATGTCTTGGGCTTCACGCATGCTACAATGGCCGGTACAAAGGGCTGCGATACCGTAAGGTGGAGCGAATCCCAAAAAGCCGGTCTCAGTTCGGATTGAGGTCTGCAACTCGACCTCATGAAGTCGGAGTCGCTAGTAATCGCAGATCAGCAACGCTGCGGTGAATACGTTCCCGGGCCTTGTACACACCGCCCGTCAAGTCATGAAAGTCGGTAACACCCGAAGCCGGTGGCCTAACCCTTGTGGAAGGAGCCGTCGAAGGTGGGATCGGTGATTAGGACTAAGTCGTAACAAGGTAGCCGTACCGGAAGGTGCGGCTGGATCACCTCCTTTCTAAGGAGCATCTGACCACTGTGTTGATTCAACGCAGGCTGGTTCAGGCGCCGATGCAACCCGAGTGTGGTTGCCGGTAGCTCATGGGTGGAACATTGACAGTGCAGTCGTCGGCGCGTCTGCCGACCCTAGTACGGCTGGTCCTTCGGGGCTGGTCGGGAACGGGTTGGTGGGAAGCGCAGGTGGCTGGTGCACGTTGTTGGGTCCTGAGGGACCAGGCTTCCCGGTCGTGATGATCGGGGGTTGAGCCGTGACAGTCGGTTCCCTGTATGGGGTGGCTGGGTGTTGCTGGTTCTTCGGTGGGCCACATGAAGCGAGCGGGTTGTCTGCTCGGGGAGTGTGGTGCCGATCGTATGTTGAGAACTACACAGTGGACGCGAGCATCTTAGATCGCTCGTGACGATGACGAGGCTTTCGGGCTGATGTTGTTGTTCGAGTCGATCGCAATTTTAATCTTTGTGGTCAAGTTTCTAAGAGCAAACGGTGGATGCCTTGGCATCTGGAGCCGAAGAAGGACGTAGAAATCTGCGATAAGCCTCGGGGAGCTGATAATCGAGCTGTGAGCCGAGGATTTCCGAATGGGGAAACCCCGCCAGGCGACTTGTCGACCTGGTGACTCCCGCCTGAATATATAGGGCGGGTAGAGGGAACGTGGGGAAGTGAAACATCTCAGTACCCACAGGAAGAGAAAACAACATGTGATTCCGTGAGTAGTGGCGAGCGAAAGCGGATGAGGCTAAACCGATCATGTGTGATAGCCGGCGGGCGTTGCATGGTCGGGGTTGTGGGACACGTCGCTCAGTTCTGCCGGACTGGGGCGGTTACAGCGCATCATAGTCGAACCGGTTTGAAAGCCGGGCCGTAGTGGGTGCCAGCCCCGTAGACGAAATGGTGTTATGGCCGGATGTGTATCCCAAGTAGCACGGGGCCCGAGAAATCCCGTGTGAATCTGTCAGGACCACCTGATAAGCCTAAATACTCCCAGATGACCGATAGCGGACAAGTACCGTGAGGGAAAGGTGAAAAGTACCCCGGGAGGGGAGTGAAATAGTACCTGAAACCGTTTGCTTACAAACCGTCGGAGCCTCCTTGTAGGGGTGACGGCGTGCCTTTTGAAGAATGAGCCTGCGAGTTAGTGATATGTGGCGAGGTTAACCCGTGTGGGGTAGCCGTAGCGAAAGCGAGTCTGAATAGGGCGGTTCAGTCGCATGTCCTAGACCCGAAGCGAAGTGATCTATCCATGGCCAGGTTGAAGCGACGGTAAGACGTCGTGGAGGACCGAACCCACTTCAGTTGAAAATGGAGGGGATGAGCTGTGGATAGGGGTGAAAGGCCAATCAAACTTCGTGATAGCTGGTTCTCTCCGAAATGCATTTAGGTGCAGCGTTGCGTGTTTCTCGCCGGAGGTAGAGCTACTGGATGGCCGATGGGCCTCAACAGGTTACTGACGTCAGCCAAACTCCGAATGCCGGTGAGTGAGAGCGCAGCAGTGAGACGGTGGGGGATAAGCTTCATCGTCGAGAGGGAAACAACCCAGACTACCAACTAAGGCCCCTAAGCGTGTGCTAAGTGGGAAAGGATGTGGAGTTGCACAGACAACCAGGAGGTTGGCTTAGAAGCAGCCACCCTTGAAAGAGTGCGTAATAGCTCACTGGTCAAGTGATTCCGCGCCGACAATGTAACGGGGCTCAAGCACACCGCCGAAGTTGTAGATTTCGCACACTCGATAAGCCTTCGTGGTTCAGTCGTGCGGAGTGGTAGGAGAGCGTCGTGTGGCGAGTGAAGCGGCGGAGGAATCCAGCCGTGGACGCTACACGAGTGAGAATGCAGGCATGAGTAGCGAAAGACGGGTGAGAAACCCGTCCTCCGAAAGACCAAGGGTTCCAGGGCCAGGTTAATCCGCCCTGGGTAAGTCGGGACCTAAGGCGAGGCCGACAGGCGTAGTCGATGGACAACGGGTTGATATTCCCGTACCGGCGAACAACCGCCCAAGCTAATCCAGTGGTGCTAAGAGTCCTAACCCGGACCAGCGGATCCCTTCGGGGTGATGCGGGCCGGTCTAACGCTCGACCCCATGCTGGTGCGGCTAGCGTATGAACAGGTGTGACGCAGGAAGGTAGCTGAGCCAGGCGATGGTATCCGTAAGGTGAACCTGGTGTAAGGATGTAGGGCTGACGATAGGCAAATCCGTCGTCTGCATGCCTGAGATCCGACGCGTACCCGTTTTGGGGAAATCAGTGATCCTATGCTGCCGAGAAAAGCATCGACGCGAGGTTGCAGCCGCCCGTACCCGAAACCGACTCAGGTGGTCAGGTAGAGAATACCAAGGAGATCGAGAGAATCGTGGTTAAGGAACTCGGCAAAATGCCCCCGTAACTTCGGGAGAAGGGGGGCCGGAACCGTGACCGGACTTGCTCCGTGAGCGGTGAAGGCCGCAGAGACCAGTGGGAAGCGACTGTTTACTAAAAACACAGGTCCGTGCGAAGTCGCAAGACGATGTATACGGACTGACGCCTGCCCGGTGCTGGAAGGTTAAGAGGAAGGGTTAGCCTTTGGGCGAAGCTCTGAATTTAAGCCCCAGTAAACGGCGGTGGTAACTATAACCATCCTAAGGTAGCGAAATTCCTTGTCGGGTAAGTTCCGACCTGCACGAATGGCGTAACGACTTCCCAGCTGTCTCAACCGCGAACTCGGCGAAATTGCACTACGAGTAAAGATGCTCGTTACGCGCAGCAGGACGGAAAGACCCCGTGACCTTTACTACAGCTTGGTATTGGTGTTCGGTGTGGCTTGTGTAGGATAGGTGGGAGACTGTGAAGCGGGCACGCTAGTGTTCGTGGAGTCATTGTTGAAATACCACTCTGGTCACTCTGGATGTCTAACGTAGGACCCTGATCGGGTTCATGGACAGTGCCTGGTGGGTAGTTTAACTGGGGCGGTTGCCTCCCAAAGAGTAACGGAGGCGCCCAAAGGTTCCCTCAACCTGGTTGGCAATCAGGTGGCGAGTGTAAGTGCACAAGGGAGCTTGACTGTGAGACTGACAGGTCGAGCAGGGACGAAAGTCGGGACTAGTGATCCGGCAGTGGCTTGTGGAAGCGCTGTCGCTCAACGGATAAAAGGTACCTCGGGGATAACAGGCTGATCTTGCCCAAGAGTCCATATCGACGGCATGGTTTGGCACCTCGATGTCGGCTCGTCGCATCCTGGGGCTGGAGTAGGTCCCAAGGGTTGGGCTGTTCGCCCATTAAAGCGGTACGCGAGCTGGGTTTAGAACGTCGTGAGACAGTTCGGTCCCTATCCGCTGCGCGCGTTGGAAATTTGAGAAGATCTATCCCTAGTACGAGAGGACCGGGATGGACGAACCTCTGGTGTGTCAGTTGTTCTGCCAAGGGCACCGCTGATTAGCTACGTTCGGACCGGATAACCGCTGAAAGCATCTAAGCGGGAAGCCGTCTTCGAGATGAGATTTCCATGCACCTTGAGTGTGAGAGGCTCCCAGCAGACTACTGGGTTGATAGGCCGGATGTGGAAGCGGGGACCAACGACCCGTGGAGCTGACCGGTACTAATAAGCCGAAGACTTGACAACACACTGATTTCCCACACCTTCACGGGTGTGGGGCTCGCGTCCACTTTGTGGTTCCCGACAGACGATCGGGAACACGAAACTGAACACCGCGCTGTGCTCGATACGGGCACCCGCGGAACAGCTTTCGAGATTTCCCTTGATTGGGTCGAGAGTGTTCCGGTGGTCATAGCGAGAGGGAAACGCCCGGTCACATTCCGAACCCGGAAGCTAAGCCTCTCAGCGCCGATGGTACTGCAAGGGGGACCTTGTGGGAGAGTAGGACGCCGCCGGACTCAACGTTGCAACACCAGGAACCCCTGACCACGACGTGGTCAGGGGTTTTCTGCGTTTCCAGGGGCGTGCACCGCCGGTAGGCTGGTGCCGTCATGACTGCACCGTTCACCACTGCCACCGGCTCCGACGTCCGAGTCCGCTTCTGCCCGAGCCCGACGGGCACACCCCATGTGGGCCTGATCCGGACGGCGCTCTTCAACTGGGCGTACGCGCGCCACACGGGCGGCAAGCTCGTGTTCCGCATCGAGGACACCGATGCTGCGCGCGACAGTGAGGAGTCGTACGAGCAGATCCTCGAGGCCCTCCGCTGGCTGCGGCTGGACTGGGACGAGGGTGTGGACGTCGGCGGCCCGCACGGTCCGTACCGCCAGTCGCAGCGGTCGGACGTCTACGACGACGTCATCGCGAAGCTCCGGGCCTCCGGTCACATGTACGAGTCCTACGTCACGCCGGAGGAGATGGAGGCGCGCAACCGGGCGGCCGGTCGCGACCCGAAGCAGGGGTACGACAACCACGAGCGCGACCTCACCGACGCGGAGCGCCAGGCGTTCCGTGACGAGGGTCGGCAGCCGGCGCTCCGGCTCCGCGTGCCCGACCGTGACCTCTCGTTCGACGATCTCGTCCGCGGGGAGATCACGTTCAAGCACGGAACGTTCCCGGACTTCGTCGTGGTGCGTCCGAACGGGAAGCCGCTGTACACGTTCACGAACCCGGTGGACGACGCCCTGATGGGGATCACGCACGTGCTCCGCGGTGAAGACCTGCTGTCGTCGACGCCGCGACAGATCGCGCTGTACGAGGCGCTGTACGAGATCGGTCTGGCCGAGTCGATCCCGGTCTTCGGTCACCTCCCGTACGTGATGGGGGAGGGCAACAAGAAGCTCTCGAAGCGCGACCCGGAGTCGAACCTGTTCCACCACCGAGCGAACGGCATGGTGCCGGAGGGTCTCGTGAACTACCTCGCGCTCCTCGGGTGGTCGATCGGCCCCGACCGCGACGTGTTCTCGATCGACGAGATGGTCGCCGCGTTCGACGTCGCCGACGTGAACCCGAACCCGGCCCGCTTCGACCAGAAGAAGGCCGAGGCGATCAACGGCGACCACATCCGTCTGCTCGCACCGGATGACTTCCGCGACCGCCTGATGCCGTACCTGACGGACTTCGTGGCGTCCCCGCCCACGGCCGAGCAGGAGCGGGTGCTCACGGCTGCGGCTCCGCTCGTGCAGGAGCGCATGCAGGTGCTGAGCGAGGCGCCGGCGATGCTGGGCTTCCTGTTCACGGCCGACGACGACCTCGTGGTCGAGGACGACGCCGCGGCCACGCTCAAGGACGACGCCGGAACGGTGCTGACGACGAGCATCGAGGCGCTCGAGGCGCTCGAACCGTGGGAGTCCTCGGCGATCGAGGCCGCGCTGCGAGCAGCGCTCATCGACGGTCTCGGGCTGAAGCCGCGTCTGGCGTTCGGGCCCCTGCGGGTCGCTGTGTCCGGTCGTCGGATCTCGCCGCCGCTGTTCGAGTCGATGGAGATCCTCGGCAAGACCTCCACCCTGGCCCGGCTGCGCGCCCTCGCAGCCCGCTGACGACCGTGTCGCAGCACGATGGTGCGACGGCTGCGGCCGGCGTGCCCGCTCCGGATGACGCGGTGCTGACCGTCGACGTCGCCGTCATCGGCGCAGGGCCGGCGGGCCTCAGTGCCGCGCTCAACCTGGTGCGGGCGCGGCGGACCGTGCTGCTCGTCGACGCGAACCGCCCGCGGAACGCCGCGACGCTCCGGTCGCACGGGTTCCTCACGCGGGACGGGGTGTCGCCGCTCGAGCTCCGGAAGCTCGGGCGCGCCGAGGTCGAGTCGTACCCGGAGGCGACCGTCGTGCAGGCGACGGTCGACGAGGTCGCTCCGGACGGTGATCGCTGGCGCGTGCACGCCTCGTGGCGGGGGAGCGAGGTCACCGCGTCCGCCCGTGCGGTCGTGGTGGCGACGGGCCTCCGCGAGGAGTTCCCCGCGCTGCCGATGCTGCGGGCGTTCTACGGAACCTCCGTGCACAGCTGCGTCGAGTGCGACGGGTACGAGAAGGCCGGCGAGCCGCTCGCGTTCGTTTGCGAGACGCCCGACGTGGTCGAGCGGGCACTGTTCCTCGCGGCGTGGTCGGCCGACCTGATCGTGTACACGAACGGCGCCCCGACGCTCGACGATGCCGGGCGTGCGCGACTCGCGACGGCCGGCGTCCGCGTCGACGAGCGTCGGGTCGCCGACCTCGAGGGCGATCGGTCCGGCATGACCGGTGTGCGACTGGTGGACGGGCACGTCGAACCTCGCACGGGGGGCTTCGTGCGGCCGGTCTGGCACGTCGACACCGAGTGGCTCCGCGCTGACGTCGAGCGCGATGCCGAGGGGCTCCTCGTCGTGGACGGTGTCGGGCGGACGGCCGTCCGGGGCGTCTACGCGGTGGGCGACGTGACGCCGCCGGGGCCGGAGCAGCTCATCGTGGCGGCCGGTCACGGGGCCCGGACGGCCTCCGCGGTGCACCGTGACCTCATCGGTGGTCTCACGGACCTCCGGGATGCTGTACAGTAGTTGATCGTGCCCCGGGCGACCGGGACGCGAGGCCGCGAGGCCTCTTGGGGTATGGTGTAATTGGCAACACAGCGGTTTCTGGTACCGTCGTTCTTGGTTCGAGTCCAGGTACCCCAGCCATCATCGTGAACAGGCCCCCGACAGAAGTCGGGGGCCTGTTGCGTTGTCGGGCTCTGAGCTACCCACAGGGCTCACGGGGCGCGGGTCGCGACCATCGGCACGGACGACACGCCCGATCGTCGCGTCCACGACAGAATTCTTCGCCGACTGCCGACTGCCGACTGCCGACTGCCGACTGCGACTGCGACTGCGACTGCCGACCACCGACCACCGACCACCGGGTGTTGCCGACCGCCGGTGGTCGACTGCGGGGAACCGCAGACCGACGCGCGCGTGAACCGGAAGCAGACCTGCGCCGAACGGCACGAGGGGGGTCCGCGGAGCTCGGGCCGGCCTCCTCGCAGCTCGGCGCGCTCCGCGACGGCGAGCCGCTCGATCCGCGGACCTGTGCGGGTGCACAGCGGCCACGCGTGGTCGGGCGGCGGCCCCGGCGGAGGGAGCCGTGCCTACCGGCCGTTGCGGGGAACCGCACGACGGGAGCCGAGCCGTCCTCGGCGACCTGTCCTGGCCGTAGCGTCACAGGGTCGTCGCGTGCCCGTGACGACGTCCGAGAACGACAGGGGAGTCCTCGTGCCCGCAACCGTGACGACCAGCAGTGCGCCGTGGAGCCACGTGCCCGTGGTCCCGGCCGCCGCCGACCACTCGATCCTCGACCGGTGGGACCGTGTCGTGGCCGCCCACGGCGAGGCCCCGGCCCTGATCACGCCCGAGGGCGACCGGAGCTTCGTCGAGGTCGCCGGCACGGTCCGTGCCCTCGGCGAGGAGCTGCGTCGAGCCCTCCGTCCGGACGACCACGGCGGGGCAGGTGTCGATGCGGAGCGCGGTGGCGCCTCGCGTCCGGTCGGCGTCATGGCGGGACAGTCCCCGGACACGATCGTGGCCGTGCTCGCCCTCGTGACGGCCGGACGGACGGTGGTGGTGCTCGACGACCACCTCCCGGAGGCACGGCTCGCGCACGTCGTGCGGCTCGCCGACGTCCAGGAGGTCGTCGCCACGCCGGCGTACGCCGAGCAGGCCGCGGCGGCACTCGCCGGAGCAGGGGTGGACCGGGGACACGTGCACGACCTCACGGCCCTGCAGACCCGCGCTGCGGCCGACGAGGCCGGAGCCGCCACCGGATCCGACGCGGGCCCCGCGCGCCCGGGCGGCTCGGACCCGCTCGTGATCGTCTTCACCTCCGGGTCGACCGGCCTGCCCAAGGGCGTCGTGGTCACCCACCGTCAGCAGGTGCGCGACGCCGAGGCGCACGCCCGCTCGCTCGGCTTCGGCCCGGGGGACCGGCTCGCGATCGCGGCGCCGTTGTCCTTCACCGCGGGACTCATGTACGCCTTGGCCGGACTGATGAACGGGTGCGCCGTGGTGGCGCTCGAACCCCGGGACCGCGGTGTCGAGGGCACGATCGCCGACCTCGCGACCCACGGTGCGACGACCGTCCTCTGCACCCCGCACCTGCTGCGGTCGGTCACGGGCGCGGTCGCCGGCGCGGACCGCGGACCCCGGGCAGGGCTGACGGGGCTCCGACTCGTCGTCACGGTCGGCGAGCCGATCACCGGCACCGACGTCGCCGCGATCCGACCGCACCTCGGCCCGCACACCGTCCTCGTGAACGGCTTCGGGGCGAGCGAACTCGCGAGTGTGGCGTTCTGCCCGGTCCACCCCGACGACCCGGTCCCCGACGGCGTCGTCCCCGCGGGATGGCCGATCGAGAGCAAGACCATCCGCATCGTGCGCGAGGACGGCTCCGAGGCGGACCCCGGCGAGACCGGCGAGCTCGTCGTCGTCTCGGACGGGGTCACCACCGGCTACTGGGGCGATCCGGACCAGACCGCGGCCCACCTCGGCGCCGACGCCGACGGCACCCCGACCTGGCGGCACGGCGACCTCGCGAAGGTCGACGCCGCCGGGCGACTCGTGCTGGTCGGGCGGGCCGACGACGCCGTGAAGGTCCGCGGGTACCTGGTCGAACCGTCCGAGGTCGAGGCGGCGCTCCGAGCCGTCCCCGAACTCCAGGACGTCGTCGTGACGGCACTCGTCGCCCCGCCGGCCGCGACCCGGCTCGTCGCCTACGTGGTGCCCCGACCCGGCCACCGCACACCGGCACCCGCCGCGCTGCGCAAGACGCTCCGCGGCAGCCTGCCCGAGTACATGGTGCCCGCGGCGATCGTCCCGCTGACCGAGCTGCCACGGAACGAGCGCGGCAAGGTGGACCGTTCGGCGCTGCCGGGGGCACCCTCCGTCGAGGCCGAGATGACCGAGGGCGCGTACGACCAGTGGGAGCTCGTCGTCGGGCAGATCTGGTCGGGGGTCCTCGGGCTGCCGGGTGTGCCCCTCGACGAGGACTTCACCGCGCTCGGCGGCGACTCCCTCTCGGCGGAGGAGATGCTCGCCGTCGTCGAGGAGCGGCTCGGGGTCACCCTGCGGTCCGCGGAGCTGCTCGAGCACCCGACGCTGCGCCAGTTCGCACGGCGGGTCCGTGGCGGCACGAGCGCACTCCCGAGCCACCCCGACGTCGTCAAGGTCTCCTCGGCCCGGACGGCCGGCCGGCCGCCGGTGTTCTGCTTCGCGGGCGGTGGTGCGCTCGCCCTGACCTTCCTGCCGCTGTCGCGGTACCTCGACGACCACGACGTGTACGCCTTCCAGCAGCACGGACTCGAACGCCGCGGCGTGCCCGACTGGAGCATCGAACGGAGCGCCCGACGCTACCTGGCGCTCATGCGCGTCGTGCAACCCCGCGGCCCGTACCTGCTCGTCGGCCACTCACTGGGCGGTCTCGTCGCGCTGGAGGTGGCGCGGCTCCTCGAGGAGAACGGCGAACACGTCGAGCACCTCGCGCTGCTCGACACCTACCTGCCCCGGACGAAGAGCGAACAGGCGCGGCTGCTGTTCAGCCGGATGGAGCCCCGACCGTCGCGGAACGCCACGGTGCGCGCGTTCCGCTCCGGTGTCGATCGGGTCGCGAAGCGCATCATGCCCGCGGGCGTGCCCTACGGCGCCCAGGCGGCGAAGCGGTTCCGGGCCTACACCGCGGGCGTGCTCCGGTTCGGCGGGCAGGACGACTTCGACGCCTTCTTCGACCAGGCCGAGATCGTCACCCGGCGACACCACCCGACCCCGTTCCGCGGTCGGTCCACCTACGTGCTCGCGGACGCCAACCCGGACGCCGACGGCTGGAGCCGGTACCTCGTCGGCGAGTCCGAGACGGTCCGCATGGCGTGCGAGCACACGTCGCTCCTCCGCGAACCGCACGTCGCCGAACTCGCGGCGGCGCTGCGCGCCGCGTTCGACGCGGCACCCGTCCCCACCAGGTGACCCCGCCGCCCGCAGCGGTGACCCCAAGACGGCCTGGAGGCCCGTGCCGAGCCCGGCACGCGCCTCCAGGCCGTCCGACGTCGCGACCGGGACCGCCGACCGCCACCGGTTGCGGGTTTCCGTATCCGCACCCGGTGGTCCGCAAGCGGACCCGCAGGGCGTTGACCGGCCACCCCGCCGCCGCGAGGGTGGGAACACAGGGGGAAGACCCGCCCCCTGGACCTCCCGGCGGCGTCGTACCCGCGCCCCTGCCGGACCGCGGACCGTGATCGTCCGCGCCACGTCCGAAGCACCGAACACGGCAACCTGAACCCGACAGGAGCACGTCCAATGCCCGCCAACACCGTCCGACCCGCAGACCCCCGGGTCTCCGTCGTCATCCCGGCACGGAACGAAGCCCGCAACCTCGAGATCATCCTGCCCAAGCTGCCGCCGGTGTACGAGGTCATCCTCGTGGACGGCAACTCGGTCGACGACACCATCGCGACCGCGCAGCGGCTCATGCCGGACATCCGCGTCGTCCACCAGACCCGCAAGGGCAAGGGCAACGCGCTCGCCTGCGGCTTCGAGGCCGTCACCGGCGACGTCGTCGTCATGTTCGACGCCGACTGCTCCGCCGACCCCGACGAGATCCCCCGCTTCGTGCAGGCGCTCGTGGACGGCGCCGACGTCGCCAAGGGCACCCGGTACGCGCTCGGCGGCGGCAGCGACGACATCACGATCGTCCGCAACCTCGGGAACCGCGGCCTGAACATCGTCTGCAACGCCATCCTCGGCACCCGCTACAGCGACCTCTGCTACGGCTACAACGCGTTCTGGGCCGACACGCTCCCGGCGATCGAACTGCTGTCGTCGACGCTCCCGAAGCCGGCCGACGGATCGATGCTGTGGGGCGACGGGTTCGAGATCGAGACGGTCCTCACCTGCCGTTGGTCCGCGGCGGAGCTCCGCATCGCTGAGGTCGGCAGCCACGAGAAGCTCCGCGTCCACGGCGCGAGCAACCTCAACGCCGTGACCGACGGCATCCGCGTCCTCACCTCGATCATGCACGAGCGTCGTCGCGCGTCGAAGGCGAAGAGCCGCGCACGCCTCGCCGCGGCCGCACTGACGATGCCGGCGCCCGTGTCGCCGATCGACGCGCCGACCGGCGAGATCACCGCGCCGGCCGTGTCCGCCCGCACCGCCGACGCCGCCGTGGTGGACGCCCGCGCCCTCGACGGGGACCTCGCGTGAGCACCGTCGCCGTCGTCATCTGCGCCTATACGCAGCTGCGGTGGGGCGACCTCCAGGACAGCGTCGAGTCGGCGAAGCGCCAGCCCGAGCAGCCCGAGGTCGTCGTCGTGATCGACCACGAGCCCGAGCTGTACGCACGGGCGAAGGCCCGCTGGCCGGAGCTGCGCGTCGTCGAGAACACCGAGGACCGTGGCCTGTCCGGCGCCCGGAACACCGGCGTGGCCCTCACCGACGCCGACGTCGTCGCGTTCCTCGACGACGACGCCACCGCTGACGCCGACTGGCTCGGATACCTGCTCGCGGCGCTGGACGACCCCGAGGTCGTGGGAGTCGGAGGACGGGCGACCCCGTCGTGGCCCGACGCGACCGGCCCCGGGCCGTACTCCGACGAACTCCTCTGGATCGTCGGCTGCAGCTACGCAGGCCTCCCCGAGACCGCGGGCGACGTCCGCAACGTGATCGGCTCGAGCATGGCCTTCCGCCGCGAAGCGATCCTCGCCGCCGGTGGGTTCCGCTCCGGCATCGGCCGCGTCGGCAACCAGCCCCTCGGGTGCGAGGAGACCGAGCTCTGCATCCGGCTCGCACAGGCCCGTCCTGGCAGCCGGATCCGCCACGAACCGCGCTCGAAC
Organism: Curtobacterium phoenicis; assembly: GCF_047238015.1. Classification (NCBI taxonomy): domain Bacteria; kingdom Bacillati; phylum Actinomycetota; class Actinomycetes; order Micrococcales; family Microbacteriaceae; genus Curtobacterium; species Curtobacterium phoenicis. The sequence continues at coordinate 2,631,848 of NZ_JBDFLZ010000002.1, read as the reverse complement.
GTGTCCCACCGCGTCTCCGCGGACCGCGTCACCGTGCGGTACCTGCGCCGTCGCAGCTACTACGAGGGCATCTCGAAGGCAGTGCTGAGCCGCCGCGTCGGGACCGGGGACTCCCTGTCGAGCGAGTCGACCTACCTCACACGGGTCATCCCCGGAGCCATCGCCCGCGAGCTGCGGCGCATCGGTCGAGGTGGCGGTGTCCGCGCCGGCGCGATCGTGCTCTCGGTCGTCTCGACCATCGCCGGGTACGCGGTCGGACGGGTCCTCGGGGGCGTCGTCGTCTCCACGCCCGTCACGCCCGCCGTCCGCCAACCGATCGGGACACCATGACCAGGACGACCCTCACCCGGGTGCTCCGGCCCGTCGTCGAGACCTCGCTCGTGCCGACCTGGGACGGGGCCGTCTGGATCGGCGAACTCGACCGGGCAGAACTCCACGGCGCCGGACACCGCGACGCGATCGGGCTGGCCGGAGCCGACGGCTACGGCCGCGCCCGGCTCCTCGTCCGGGACCGCGGCGAGCCCGTCGGCTTCGTCGAGGCCGAGGTGACCGACCGTCGCCGGATCGGACCCTCGATCGAGCTCCGCACCCTCGAGCGTGCCGTCCGGCACATGCCCACCCCGGAACGACGACCGGCCGCTGATCAGGCGTTGCCGTCCGTCACCGTGGTGCTCTGCACGGACGGGGACGCGAGCGAGACCATGCGTTCCGTCCTCGCCCAGCGTGGCGTGGCCCTCGACGTCGTCGTGGTCTCCGCCGGCGCCGACGGCCACGGCCGCACCGAGATCGCCGGCCGGACCGTCACCACGGTGCCCGCGCCCACCGGCGGGCTCGCCGCCGCGAGGAACGTCGGCCTCCTCGCCGCCTCGGGCGACGTCGTGGCCTTCCTCGGCTCCGGAGCGGTCGTCGATCCCGACTGGGCCGCGGCGATCGCGTCGGCGTTCGCGCTCGACGACGACGTGGCCTGCGTCACCGGTCTCGTGCCCACCGCGGAGATCCGCACGCCCGCGCAGCGCTGGCACGACGAGCACACGCCGGCCGCGCGCACGATCCGCCGTCGGGTGTACCGACTCGGGGACGAGCCGGGCGACACCCCGCTGCACCCCTTCGCCGCGGCCGCCTACGGCACCGGCGCCAACCTGGCCGTCCGCCGACCGGCCGCGCTCTCGATCGGCGGGTTCGACACCGCGTTCGGGCCCGGCACCCGCGTCGGCGGTGGCGACGACCTCGACCTCTTCACCCGACTGCTGTTCGCGGGTTCCGCGATCGCCGTCGAACCCGCCGCGATCGCCTGGGTGCGGCCCGCGGACGACACCTCGTCGCTCCGCCGGACCGCCGCCGCGCACGGCCACGGACTCGGAGCCTGGATGACCAAGAACGCCCTCGACCGCGACACCGTCGCAGCGACCGTCGACACCGTCCCCGAGGCCATCGCGGCGTTCGCCCGGCTCGGGCTCGAGCAGGGCGACGCGGTCACCGAGCTCGGTGGCGGTGCCGGTCGTCGTGCGGCCGTCTCGGCTGGTGCCGCTGCGCGCCCGGCTGGTGCTGGAGCCGGTGCCGCGGCTGGGGCCCCGGGTGCAGGCGCGGACGACGCTGCCCGTGCATCCGGCATTGCCCGTGCATCCGGCGACGCGGACGCGGTCCCGGCGCTCGCCGGGGTCGAAGCGGCTTGGACCGACACGTCCCGCCGCCTGCGGCGCGTCGAGCGACGCTCGGTCCTCACCGCGCCGTTCCTCGCACTCGCGGAACGCCTCGGCGGGGCCGGCACCATCGACCGGACCCGGCACGGCCGGCACGAGCTGGCCACCGTCGCGCCCGCGCCCGCGCACCCCGGTGCGATGGGACCGGCGGCACGCCTCACCGCAGCGGGCCTGGTCGTCGTGACCCTGCTCGCCGCCGCGGTCGGGGCGGCGTTCGACCTGCCGGAGTTGCGCGGGTCAGCGATCGGCGTCTTCCTCTTCGCCGTGGTCGGTGTCGCGCCGATGCTGCTCCTGCGCCCGATGCCCCTGGCACGCTTCGCGCTGTTCGCGGTGACGACCTCGATCGTCGGCACCATCGCGATCGGCTACACGATGGCCACGGCCGGACTCTGGGCGCCCGTGGTCCCCTTCGCCGCGGTGGTCCTCCTGGTCGCCGTCGCGATCGCGGCCGCGGTCCCGAGGGACCTCCGCGACCTGCACCGGCAGCGGCTCGAGCGCGCGGCCGGCGGGGCAGCGGCGCGTCGCTGGACCTGGACGACGACCGGTACGGTCACGACCGCGTCGATCGTGGGGCTCCTCGTCGTGGTGGTCACCGCGGCGACGCACATCGGCGACCCCGTGCCCGACGGACTCTTCGGGTCGCTCGGGATCGGCCTGCCCGTCGGCCTCGCGATCGTCGTCGCGGCCGCCGTGGTCGCCCTCGTCCGCGGCCGGGGCGTCGCGCTGCCCGTCGTCGTGCTCGGCGGTGTCGTCCAGCTCGCCCAGGCGATCACGTACGGCATGCCCACCGTCATGGCGGCCGCACGGCACGTCGGGGTGCTCGAGTACATCCGGCAGTTCGGTCGAACCGACCCCTCGGCCGACATCTTCCAGACCTGGTCCGGCCTGTTCGCCGGCGGTGCGTGGGTCGCCGACGTCGGTGGCATCGTGAACGCGATGACGATCGCCGCCTGGGTGCCCGTCCTGCTCGCGTTCTCCACGACCATCGGCGTCGGCGTGCTCGCCGCGCACTGGCTCCCCGGCGCCCGTCGCCCGTGGATCGCGGCGTTCCTGACCGCCATGACGGGGTCGCTCAACACGACCTACTTCTCGCCGCAGTCGACCGGCATCCTGCTCTCCGTCGCGATCCTCGTGCTCGCGACCGGAGCCCTCCGGCGGGTCACCGTGACGGGGGAGGACGGCGAGCCCACGACGATCACGCGGCCGCAGCCCGTGGGGCTGTCACGGCTGCTCGGCATCGGTGCGATCAGCATCGTGCTGGCCGTGACGCACCAGATCTCGCCCTACCTCACCGTCGCCGCGATCGTCGTCCTCGTCGTCTTCCGCATGCTGCGCCCGTGGTGGGTCTCGCTCGTCGTGCTCGTCCCCGCCGTGGTGTTCGCCCTGCTCAACGGCAGCATCCTCGACAAGTTCCTGTCGCTCGCCGCCGTGGGCCAGGTGCTCACCAACGTGCAGCCGCCGTCGCACGACATGACGGTGCTGCCGAAGCCGCTCGTCACCAGGCTCGCGTTCGACGTTCCAGCGGCCGCCCTCGTGGTGCTCGGCCTCGCGGCGATCATCACCGTCCTGCTCCGCCGCGACCGCGTGCACTGGGGGCTGCTCCTCGCCGCCGCCAGCCCGATCTCGCTGCTCGTCGCGACGAACTACGGCCAGGAGGGCATCTTCCGCGTCGTCCTGTTCGCGACGCCGTGGATCGCCGTCCTCGCGGCCGGCCTCCCGGTTCCCGGCGGGCGCTTCGCCCCGGTCGGCCGACTCGTCGCCCGGGCCGGGCGGCCGGTCGCCGTGCGGTTCGTCGCCGCCGCCGTGCTCGTCGCGGGCATGGTCGCCGTCGGCGCGTTCGGTCAGACCGCCCTGGACTGGAACCGCGTCCCGACGCGCAGCCAGTCGGAGGCGACGCAGTACTACGACGCGACCGCCCCGAAGGGTTCGATCATGCTGCTCACCGGCTCCGCGAACGCCGTCCCGAGCAACACCGGCGCCCGGTACTTCGACGTCGGAGCGCTCTCTCGTGAGGCCTTCGGCGCGTACCCCGCGAGCGAGGGCTACGACGCCACCGCGGACGTGTCGAACCTCACGCGGAAGCTCGTGAGCACCTGGTCGGCGACGAAGTACTACGCCCTCGTGGCCGCGCCGTTCGGGGCGTACGACGAGCGGTACGGGTACCAGAGCGACGCGGACTACCGCAAGCTCGCGGCCGCGATGGCCGACTCGCCGTACTGGACGCCCGTCTGGTCGAAGGGAACCACCGTGGTCTACGAGCTGACGACCGAAGGCATGCGTCATGCCGCGAAGTGAGTCGCCGCACCGACGGTCGCCGAGGCTGACCCGGCTCGTCACGGCGGCCGTCACGGCACTGGCGCTCGTGCTCACGGGGACGAGCGTGCTCGGGGCCCGGGCCGCGGCCGGAGCGGCGACCACCGACCCGACCTCCACCGCGGACTGCCGGGCCGGACGGGTGCTCGACGTCGTCGCGCACCCGGACGACGACCTGCTCTTCCAGGGCACCGACCTGCGCGCCAGCATCGAGTCGGGTGCCTGCGTCCGGACGGTCGTCGTGACGGCAGCCGACGCCGGCTACCCCGCGTGGTACTGGCGCGAGCGGCAGACCGGCCTCGTCGCTGCGTACGCGGCGATCGCGGGCGTCGACCCCGCGACGACGTCGTCCACGCTGACCGTCGCGGGCAAGACACTCCAGCTCGAGACCCTCACGGCGGACCCGCGGATCAGCCTCGTCTTCATGGACCTGCCGGACGGCAACCTCGGCGGCAACGGGTTCTGGGCGACCGGCTACACGAGCCTGCAGCAGCTCTACCAGGGGTACGTGTCGACCCTCGCCACGGTCGCGGACGCCCCGGCGCCGGCGACCTACACGCTCGCGGAGCTCCAGGCGACGATCTCCGGGCTCTTCGACGGCTACGCGCCGACGATCGTGCGCACGCTCGACCACGCGGGCACCTACGGCGACGGTGACCACAGCGACCACCACACCGTGGCGTACCTCGCGAACGAGGCGCAGCAGCGGTACACCGGCGCGCACACCTTCACCGGGTACCTCGGCTACCCGATCGAGGGTCGTCCGACGAACCTGACGTCGCAGCAGGTCGCCGCGAAGTCGTCCGCGTTCTTCACGTACGCCGCGCACGACAGCGAGACGTGCGCCACGTGGGAGGCCTGCACGCCGCGGCCCGAGTCGTCGTGGCTGCAGCGGCAGTACACGGTCGGGCAGCCGGACCCCGCCCAGCCGACGAACCCGTCGACACCGGGCAGCGACCGCACCGACGTGACCGGCTCCGCCACCGTCACCGCGAGCGCGGAGAACCCCGCGGACGGGCAGACCGCCGCGAAGGCCGTCGACGGCGTGGTGTCCGGGTACCCCGCGAACCCGTCCGCGGAGTGGGTCGCGCCGAACGGCCGAGCCGGCACGTGGCTGCAACTCTCGTGGGCGTCGGCGAAGCCGCTGACGGGCATCGACCTGGCCGACCGTCCGAACGGTGACGACCAGGTGACCGGTGGGACGCTGACGTTCTCCGACGGGTCGAGCGTGACCGTCCCCGCGCTGCCGAACAACGGCGCGGTCCAGCAGGTCACGTTCCCGGCGCGGTCCGTGACGTGGGCGCGGTTCACCGTCACGTCGGTGAGCGGCAGCACGCAGAACGTCGGCCTCGCCGAGATCCGGGCGTTCACCGCCTCGACGACGACCCCGACCCCGACCCCGACGACGTCGGACGTCACCGCGGCGGCGACCGTCACCGCGAGCGCGGAGAACCCCGCTGACGGGCAGACCGCGGCGAAGGCGGTCGACGGGGTCGTCTCGGGCTACCCGGCGAACCCGTCCGCGGAGTGGGTGGCGCCGAACGGCCGCGCCGGCACGTGGATCCAGCTGTCCTGGACCTCGGCGCGGCGACTCGTCGAGGTCGACCTCGCCGACCGGCCGAACACCACCGACCAGGTGACCGGTGGGACGCTGACGTTCTCGGACGGGTCGAGCGTGACGGTGCCGGCGCTGCCGAACGGTGGCGCGGTGCAGCAGGTGACGTTCCCTGCCCGGTCCGTGACGTGGGTGCGGTTCACCGTGACCTCGGTGAGCAGCGGGACGCAGAACACGGGGCTCGCGGAGATCCGGGCGATCGCGGCGACGGACTCGGGCACCACGACGCCGAGCCCGACACCGACGCCGACGCCAACGCCGACGCCGAGGCCGACGCCCACCCCGACGCCGACGCCCACGCCGACGCCGACGCCCACCCCGACGCCGACGCCCACCCCGACCCCGGGTGACGTCACGGGTTCGGCCACCCCGACCGCGAGTGCGCAGAACCCTGCCGACGGGCAGACCGTCCAGAAGGCCGTCGACGGCGTCGTGTCCGGGTACCCGGCCAACCCCTCCGCCGAGTGGGTCGCGCCCAACGGGAAGTCCGGTACCTGGATCCAGCTCACCTGGTCGTCGGCGCAGAAGCTCGGACGGATCGAGCTCCACGACCGACCCAACACGACGGACCGGATCACGAGCGGCACGCTCACGTTCTCGAACGGCACGAGCGTCCGCGTGGGCTCCCTGCCGAACGACGGATCGACGCTCAACGTCGACTTCACCGGTCGGTCCGTCACCTGGGTGCGCTTCACCGTCACAGGGGTTTCCTCCGGCACGCAGAACACCGGCCTCGCGGAGGTGCGCGCGTGGACGACGAGCTGAGCCGGTCGACGACGGTGGACCTCGAACTGGTCCGCCCCACCACGGTGGACCCCGAGGCGGCGTCCGCGAACGGCGCGCCGCCCGCACACGGCACCGGGCTCTCCCGGCACCGGCGACCCGGTCGTCCTGCGCGGCGGAACCTGGCGATCACCGCAGGGGCCTTCGTGGTCACGGCGGCGATCGTCGCAGCCGCGGCCACCGGATCCTCGACCGGGAGCGCCGTCGACCCGAGCGGCGAGACCATGCCCACCGCCGCCGCGTCGGGGTGGAAGCGCGTGTTCTCCGAGGACTTCGCCGAGCCGACGGCGACCGGCCGCTTCGAGCAGTCCTACGCGGACCGGTTCTCGGTGTACCACGGCTTCGCGGACACGGCCGGCACCGGACGGTACTCGGCGTCCGCGTTGACGGCGCACGACGGCGTGCTCGACATGCGGATGCGCACCACCGCCGGCGGGACACCGCTGGCAGGCGGCATCGTGCCGCTCGTGGACGGGAAGTGGGGCGGTCAGACCTCCGGCCGGTACAGCATCCGGCTCCGGAGCGACGAGGTCGACGGGTACGGCGTCGCCGTCCTGCTCTGGAGCGACCGGAACGTGTGGGCGGACGGGGAGATCGACTTCCCGGAGGGGGCGCTCGGCGCACCGGCGTGGCTCAACGTGCACTGCCTCGTCGACCCTGCAGAGAAGTGCATCCACCAGGAGACGGCAGCCTCGCTCAAGGACTGGCACACGTACACGATCGACTGGACGCCGCAACTAATGACGTTCTCGATCGACGGTCGGCAGATCGCGTCGACGGACAAGGACATCCCGACGATGCCCATGCACTTCGTCGTGCAGGCCGGGTCGCTCGGCGGGGTACCGCCGAAGGACTCTGACGGCTCACTGCTCATCGACTGGATCACGGTCGACGTCCCCGAGGGCTGATCGCGGTACCGTCACCAGGTGGCTGACCTGGACCGACGACTCGTCGACCTCGACACGGGTACGACATCGCGCTGATGACGGGGAACGTCGTCCAGCACATCGGCGACGACGATTGGCGCCGCACGCTCCGTGACCTCTCCTCGATGCTGCGCCCGGGAGGGACGCTCGGGTTCGACAGCCGGAACCCGCGTGTGCGGGCGTGGACGCACTGGACGACGAGCGGGCGGAGCGTCCTGGCGACCGAGCACGGCCTGCTCGAGGAGTGGTCGACGGCCGACGTCGTCGCTCCCGGTGTCGTGCGACTCGTGGCGTCGAACCGGTTCGCTGACGACGACCGAACGCTGGAGTACACGCAGGACCTGCGGTTCCGCGACCGCGACGAGCTCGAGCACGACCTGCGCGCAGCCGGGTTCGACTCGGTCGAGGTCTCCGGGGACTGGCAGCGGACACCGTTCGGGGACGACGATCCGGTGATGGCGTTCGTCGCCACCGCAGGCTGACCTCCTCGGATCAGCGTCGCGCGTGGTCCTCGAGCGCCGCGAGCAGCGCGGCGACGTGCGGGGTGCGGCCGTAGCGCGCACTCACCCAGGCCCGGCAGCGGGCACCGAGCGAGGGATCGACCGCGGCCTCGGTGAGCACCTCGACGATCCGTGCGGCGAGGGCGTCGGCGTCGGTCGGGTCGACGGTGTACCGCGCCCACTCGTCGGAGAGGATCTCGGCGGTGCCGCCCGACGCCGCCGCGACGACGGGCGTCCCGGTGGACATCGCCTCGACGACCGTGCGGCCGAAGCCCTCCGGCTCGATCGACGGCACGACGACGAGGTCCGCCGCGTGCAGGAGCGGCAGGACGTCGTCGCGTTCGGGGAGCACCACGACGCTGCCGTCGGGGAGCGCGTCGACCGCCTGCTGGACGGCGTCCCGCTCGTCGGGGTAGAGCGCACCCGCGAGGACGAGGACCGGCGCGCTCGACGTGGTACCGGCCGCGGACGGGCAGGCGACCCGTTCGCGGACGTGGGCCGCCGTGCGGACGCGACTCCATGCCTCCAGGAGGGCGACGACGCCCTTGGCACGGCTGAGGCGGCCGTAGTAGAGCACCACGGGGGCGTCGGCCGGCAGGCCGAGCTGCTCGCGCGCCGCGCGGGAGTCGTCGACCGTCGGCGGCGGGAACTCGGCGGTGTCGACGCCGTTGGGGACGATCGTGATCCGGTCGCGCGGCGCGCCGACCGCGGCCCACGCGTCGGCCATCGCCGAGGAGACCGCGAGGTACCGGGTCCGGCCGCCGGCGAACGGGCGGAGGCGGCCGTAGTTGGGGGCGTGGTGGAGGTGGACGGCGAGCGGTACCCGCGACACTGCCGACACGACACGGCCGAACGGGAGGTACTCGGGCCGGTTCAACCAGATGACGTCCGGACGCCAGCTGCGGACGCGGAGCCCCTCCCGGACGAAGCGGAGGACGTCACGGAACGCGGTGCGGACGCCGAAGCGTGGGTCGGTGCCGTGCACGAGACGCACGCCCAGCCGCTCGTAGGGCGGTCGGCCCTCGCCGGCACGGGCCATCTCGTCGTCCCGGTGCCAGACCACGACGTCGTGGCCGGCTGCGACGAGCTCCTCCGTGTCCTCGAGGACGCACCGCTCGAGCCCGCCGGTGATCGCCAGCCCGGAGGTGACGAGTGCGATGCGCAGGGGGCGTGCGGTGGTCATGAGGACCCTCCTCGGGCAGCTCGGAGACGGCGGACGAACCAGGGCAGGCAGGCGAGCGCCCCGGCGAAGCGGAACCAGTTCCAGAAGACGTCCTGCGGGACGAACAACGTCGCGACGGCCACGGCGAGCGCAGCGGCGACCGGCACGGTCACACGCCAGCCCGGACCCTTCCACGCGCGACGGTCGGGCAGTGACGCCTGCTGCAGGACGGCGAGCACGACGTACGCCACGACGGTCGCCACGGCTGCGCCGGACAGGCCCAGCCACGGGACGAGGACGAGGTTCGCGCCGATGTTCACGACGCCGGCGATCGCGGCGATCACCCCGACGGCGACGCCCCGCCGCTCGATGACGAGCAGTCGGCCGGTCGCGCCGCTGGCGACCACGGGCAGGGCGGTGACCGCGACGATGAGGACGACGACGGTCAACTCGTGGACGCGGTACGACGCGGGCGCCAGGATCGGCAGGGCCACGGGCGACACCAGGGTCACGGCGAGGAGCACGGGCGCGAGCATCCTGTAGAGCTCGTCCCGGGCGTGCATCGCGAGGTCGCGGCGGGCGACGGCGTCGCGGAGTGCGGCGAAGTGCGGGGCCCACGCCTGGTTGGTGAACGAGAGCAGGAGGATGACTGCCGACCCGACGACGTAGGCGATCTGGTACCGCGCGACCTCCTCGGGGCCGAGGATCCGCTGCACGACGATGCGGTCGCCGGCGTTCAGGACGAAGTACGACAGGTTGCCGAGTGCGATCGGGATGCCGAGACGGAACGCCCGGGCGGTCGTGGCGCGGTCGAACAGGCCGGCGATCCGGGGGCGCGTGGCCGCGACACCGATCACCATCGCGATGCCCTGCGCCACGACACCGCCCCACGCGTAGGTGACGGCGTCGGCGTGCACGAACGTGAGGAGGCCGAGACCGATGATCGACCCGCCGACCGACGAGAGCAGGCTCGTCACGGCGAACACCCGGATGCGGTCCTGCGCGACGAGGAGCGCGAGCGAGAGCTGCACGATCGCGGCCGGACCGACCCAGAGGACGGCGATGAGGAGCAGCGGGTGCTGCCCGACGAACCCGGCGGCGTCACCCCACACCGGGATCGACGCGAGCGCGACGACCGTGACGAGCACGGCGGTCGTGATGCCGACGCTCAGCAGCCCCCGAGCGCGACGGTCGTTCCCGTCCTCCGCGCGCTGCAGGACCGCGGCCTGGTCGAGCCCGGCAACCGCGAGCACGCCGAGTGCCTGGTAGAGGGCGATCGCGGAGGCGAGGACGCCGAACTCGGCTGGCGGCATCAGGTGCGCCAGGACGGGGGAGATGAGGGACGAGACGACGAGCTGCATCGACCAGACGACGACGTAGAGCAGCCCGCGGCCGAACAGCTTCGACGACACGGTGCGGGTCGTGCCGGTCGTGGTGCCGGTGCCGGGCTCGGACGCGTCGGACGCAACGGACGACACGGCGGGGGCGATGTCGCGCGCTGCCTGCGCCGACCGTGCTTCCCGTGCCTCGCGTCGCGTCGCCGGCTGGTCCGTCCGGGTCTCCTGCGGCACGCTCACCGGATCACCACCCCGTGGTCGACCCCGGCGGTGTCGTGCCGCTCCGCCGCACGCAGCCCGAACGCCGCGTCGACGAGGTCGAGCAGCTCCGAGCTCCGGTCGGTCGAGAACTTCCGGGCGAACAGCTGCGGGGCCCGACGCGCCTCGGCGGAGGGCTGGGTGCGCCACTCCAGCAGTCGTCCGGCGTCCGCGAGGGTCAGCCACGGCGGGCTCTTCATCGCGGAGCCGTCCCACCCGATCCACCACAGCGAGTGCGGCACGTGGGCCTCGCGGAACCCCGGCGTCAACGACTCCGTCCAGAGCACGGACGGCACGAAGGTCTCGTCCGCGATCCACACGCGCTGCCAGAACCGGACGAGGTCCGGCCGGGTGTCGACGGCGCGGACGACGGCCTCGGCGTGCTCCCGGGCGAGGACCTTGAGCTGCGAGCCACCGGCGGGCGTGAGGTCGCGGGGGAGCCGTCGCGGGACGGGGACGCGCACCATGTGCTTCCGCCACGCCCAGTGCGGGTAGCGGAGCCGCGGGAGACCGCCGCCGCGTCCCCACTCGGCGTACGGCAGCGGGTGCACGCCGAGGAACGACGTCCCCCGGTGCTGCTCGAGCAGTGCGGTGAGTTCGGCGGGGTTCCCGAGCGGGTAGTCGCTCCCGGTGAGGACGGCCACGTGCGAGGCGTCGGTCGCGGCCAGCGCCGCCCGGTAGCCCTCGACCTCGGCGGCGACGTTCTCCCACTTCGCCCACCCGGTGCGCATGCGTGGCAGCAGCCGGACGCGCGTCGGCAGGTCGGTCGTCATCGCGGACCACTCCGACTCGGACGTGCGCGCGTCGACGTGCAGGAACACCGGGAACGGTGCGAGCGCTTCGATCAGGCGGCGGACGTGTGCCGGGTCCTCGTGGGCGAGGACGACGCACGCCACGGCGGGGGAGTTGGCCATGACCGCGACGCTACGGTGGCCGCCGGACCCCGACAAGGCGGGGTCGGACCGGGTGCGGGGAAGCAGCGGTTTCCCGCACCCAGGCTCCTGATCAGCGCTTCCCGCGGAACTTCGGGCAGTCGCAGAGCGCGCAGTCGGTGCCGGGGCGGTAGTGCTCGTGCGCCTCGCGGACGTGTCCGCACACACAGGTCACGGCGTCGTCGAGCACGACCTCGAGGAGCGTCCCGGACTCGGTCGTCGGGCCCAGCGGCATGCGTCCTCCTCGCGCCCCGACCGGATGCCCGGGATCCCCACGATCCTAGGGGAGCGGAGCTGCCAGGTGGCGGCAAACCGCAAGGTCCGCGCACGCGCCCTCGACCGTCGTTGACCGTCGCCCGACACCACCGGAGCATCGGAGCATGACCGACCGTCCCACGATGACCGGCGTGCTCACCCTGCAGCCCGCGATGCCCGCAGCGGACGCACCGACCTGGTCCGGTGCCGCCTGGGTCGGCGCCGTCGACCGACGCGAGGCGCTCGACGCCGACGCCGTCGTCCTCGCCGGTGCGGCGGGCTTCCGACGCGCGCGGCTCCTCGTCCGGGACGGCCGCGAACTCGCGGGCTCCGTCGACCTCGCGGTCGGCGAGGGCGGTGCCCTGGACCCGGCCGAGACGGCACGTGCGCTGCGCGCCCTGCGGGCCACGGGCCTCCCGGCCGCCCCGCAGGGTCCGACCGTCGGTCGGATCACCGTCGTCGTCGCGACCCGGGACCGACCGGAGGACGTGCGCCGGTGCGTCGCGTCGGTGCTCGCGTCCGAGTGGGACGACCTCGAGGTCGTCGTCGTCGACAACGCTCCCAGCTCCGACGCGACCCGCGAGGTGGTCGCGTCGTTCAGGGACCCCCGCCTGCAGTACGTCCTGGAGGCCCGTGCCGGGGTCTCGCGGGCACGGAACGCCGGTCTCGCGGCGGCCACCGGCGACGTGGTCGCCTTCGTCGACGACGACGTGGTCGTCGACCGGTGGTGGGCCGGGGCGCTCGCTGATGCGTACGCCCGCGACGCGGACGTCGTCTGCGTGACGGGACTCGTGCCGAGCGGGGAGCTCCGGACGCCGACGCAGCGGTACTTCGACGAGCGGGTGACCTGGGCGCGCAACACCGAGCGCCGGGTCTACCGGACGTCGGCGCCGCCGGCGGACCTGCCGCTCTTCCCGTTCTCGGTCGGCGCGTTCGGCACGGGCGCGAACATGTCGCTCCGTCGCACGGCGGCCCTCGAGCTCGGCGGGTTCGACGTCGCGCTCGGTCCGGGCACTCCGGCTCGTGCCGGCGAGGACCCGGACCTGTTCACCCGGGTGTTGTTCTCGGGTGGGGCGCTCGCCGTCGAGCCCTCGGCGATCGTGTGGCACAAGCACCGTGCCGATCGGGAGGCACTGCGCTCGCAGGCCCTCGGGTACGGCTCCGGGCTCGGGGCCTGGGTCGCGAAGCTGATGAGCCGACCGGGTACCGCGCTCGCCGTGCTCCGGCGGGCCGTCGGTGCACTCCGGCAGCTCGGGGCGCTCGGCCAGGGGAGCGGCGGTGCGGGTGGTGCCGATCAGGTGTCGGCGGCCGTGGACGCGGTCGGCGGGTGGCCGGTGGACGACGAGTTCCGCGCCGCCACGGCCGGGTTGCAGCGTGCCGAGCTCACCGCGGCGCTCGGCGGCCCGTGGCGGTACGTGCGCGGGCTGGTCGCGGCGCGTCGGTAGCGTCGGGCTGCTCGCGGTCGGCGGCCGGTCGGGCGCTGGCTGAAGCGCGCGCGGAGTGGTTGCCCGAGGGGAGGCCCCGCCGGTGACACGCGCGCGTTTCGACGTCCCGCGAGTCGATCGACTCGTAGCACGTCGCACGATGCGCTCGCATGGAGCGTCGTTGAGCGAGTTCGACGATGTGCGCGTCGATCGACACGAGCAATGTCGTGTCCGTGTCGGACGGCCCCTGGCGCTCCGCGGGCGAGGCCGGGCGAGAGCCTGGTCTGGCCGAGCTGGGCAGGGCCGGGGGAGCCGGGCGGGGCGAGCGTCGAAACGCACCCGTTCCGACGTCCCACGCGTTGATCGACACGCGGGACGTCGCACGATGCACCCGCATGATCTGGCGCACTGACACGTCGACGTTGCGCGCGTCGAACGACACGCGCAACGTCGCATCGATCTCCGAGATCGCGGAACACCGCGAATCCGCGCCGCCGCGCCGCCGCGCCGCCGCGCCGCCGCGCCACCGCGACCGGGGCAGGCCGGGTCAGGGGCGGAAGCGCCCCTCCTCCACGTCCCGCCAGAACCGACGGCTCCGGACGTACGCGGCCGGGCCGGCCGGGAAGCCCCGGAACTCGTGGTAGGCGAGGGACCGCGGGATGCTCGTCGTCGAGGCCTCCGTCACGGTCTCGGGTGCCGCGTCACGCTTGCCGGCGAGCCGGGTGACGAGCTGCTTGAGCTTGACCTTCGCCGCGATCGGCATCAGCCGGGTGAGGGCCGTCAGGTGCCGACGGTCCTTCACGATGAGCGCACACATGAGCGCGGTGAACCCGACGCCGTTCGAGTGCAGCTGGTGGTGCAGCCCCTCGAGGTCCGCCCGGTGCGTGTGGTGCACCACGGCCTTCGGCTCGAATCCGATCCGACCGCCGCCCCACAGGATGTCGATGAAGATCGCGAGGTCCTCGCCACCGCGTGCGGGGACACCGGCGCCGAGCACCGGGTCGAAGCCGCCGGCGGCACGGAACGCCGAGGTCCGGACTGCCCAGTTCGCGCCCGCTCCGTAGCCGCCGATGCCGTACACCGCGAAGTGCTTCAGGACCGTGCCGTCGGGGGCGATCGCGCGGACACGGGCGTTGCGCATCGCACCGGGGACGTCGTCGGGGACGATCGTGACCGGCTCGAAGGTGCGCTCGCCGCTGAACCCGCCGTAGTACGCCTCGTACCAGATCTGCGCGGGGGTGGAGAGCTCCTCGGGCAGGATCAACCCGGTCACCGCGGAGAGCGACGGCTCTCGGACGAACCGCGACCCGATCATCCGGAGCCACTGCGGGCTGATCCGGACGTCGTCGTCGGTGAACGCGATGACCTCGCCCTTCGCCGCCGCGACCCCGGCGTTCCGGCCGGCCGAGCATCCGGGGCGGCGCTCGACGACGAGGCGGACGTTGTGGCCCTCGAGGATCCGGGGGAGCTGGTCGTCCGCCGGTACCTTCACGCGGTTGTCGACGATGATGACCTCGTACCGCGGGTAGTCGAGCTGCTCGAGGACGGCCAGGAGCGTCGTGATGGTCTCGATGCGCGCGACGATCGTCGACACGACGACCGAGATGAGCGGGAGGTCCTCGTCCGGCACGGGCGTCGATGGCCCGGTGTCGGCGGTGACCGATGCGGTCTGCGCAACGAGGGGCTCGACGGCGCGCCGGGCGTCCGCGGGGTCGTCGGTGAGGAGCACGTCGAGCGTCGTCACCGGGAACCCGCCGCGGTAGCCGACGACCAGCGCAGAGGAGCCGCGCTCGTCGGCGACGAGCTCGGGGAGCGGCGCGTCGAGGTCGAGGCTGACGACGCGACGCGGGCCGGGCACGGTGACGGGGGAGATCAGGGCCATGTCCGCGACGCTACGGAGCCTGCGGGCAGCGGACAACGGCGCGGCCGGGCGACGGCGGGGTTCGTGCGGACTCCCGCACGCCCGCAGGACGACTCCGCACACGACGAACCCAGGATCCACGGGAAAGTGAGCGCGCACTTTCGGTCGTTCCACAGAAACCACCCGCCGGAAGGTCATCACGACCAGGTCACGGAACCAATGCAACCGGTTGCGGAACGTCGGAGCTGGGCGTAGCTTCCTCCGTCAGCAGGCAACGTCGCCTGCTCCAGGCCGCGTCGAACGCACCCGATCGGCGCCCCTGGTGATCTCGATGAGGAGACAACCCTGTGAAGACAACACGTGCCAAGGTGCGGTTCGCCTCCGTCGCCGGCATCGCCGCGATCGGGCTCGTGCTCACCGGCTGCTCGAGCGGCGGGTCCGCGAACTCCGGCGACGCCCAGAACGGCCAGGACAGCCGCGGCCCGATCACCTACGTGCAGGGCAAGGACAACTCGAACGTCGTCCGCCCGCTGATCGCGAAGTGGAACAAGGCCCACCCGGACGAGAAGGTCACCTTCAAGGAGCAGTCCGACCAGGCCGACCAGCAGCACGACGACCTCGTGCAGCACTTCCAGGCGAAGGACGAGAACTACGACGTGGTCGACGTCGACGTGGTCTGGACCGCGGAGTTCGCCGCGAAGGGCTGGCTCACGCCGCTCACCGGGAAGATGAAGATCGACACGTCGAAGCTCCTGCCGGCCACGGTGAAGACCGCTACGTACAACAACACGCTGTACGCGGCTCCGCAGACGTCGGATGGCGCACTGCTCTACTACCGCAAGGACCT
Source organism: Curtobacterium phoenicis (assembly GCF_047238015.1). Lineage (NCBI taxonomy): Bacteria > Bacillati > Actinomycetota > Actinomycetes > Micrococcales > Microbacteriaceae > Curtobacterium > Curtobacterium phoenicis. Next base: position 2,615,935 of record NZ_JBDFLZ010000002.1, on the reverse strand, counting down.
CGTCAAGACCCCGCCGACCACGTGGGACGAGATGATGAAGGACTGCTCGATCGCGAAGCAGGCCGGCATCGGCTGCTACGCGGGCCAGTTCGCGAAGTACGAGGGCCTGACCGTGAACGCCTCGGAGGCGATCAACGGCTCGGGCGGCTCCGTGCTCGACAAGAGCGGTTCGCCGGACGTCGACACCTCGGACGCGAAGGCCGGTCTGCAGAACCTCGTCGACGCGTTCAAGGACGGGAACATCCCGGCCGAGGCGATCACCTACCAGGAGGAGCAGGGTCGCACCGCGTTCGAGAACGGCAAGCTCCTGTTCCTGCGCAACTGGCCGTACGTCTACAACCTCGCCAAGACCGACGGCTCGTCGAAGGTCAAGGACACCTTCGGCATCGCCCCGATCCCCGGCAAGGACGGCACCGGCGCCTCGACGCTCGGTGGCCACAACGCCGCGATCAGCGTCTACTCGAAGCACAAGGCGACCGCGCACGACTTCCTGGAGTTCCTGGAGTCGAACGACACGCAGAAGTTCTTCGCCACGCAAGGCTCGCTCGCCCCGGTGGTCGGTGACCTCTACACCGACTCCGAACTGACGAGCAAGCTCCCGTACCTGCCGACGCTGCTCAAGTCGATCGAGTCCGCGGAGCCCCGCCCGGTCACGCCGTTCTACCCGGCCGTGACGAAGGCCATCCAGGACAACACCTACGCGGCCCTGAAGGGTTCGAAGAGCGTCGACGAAGCCCTGAAGGACATGCAGGACGCCCTGAAGACGGCGACCAGCGGCAACAGCAACTAGCGGCTCGCGCCGCGTCGGACTGGAGGCACGGTGCCAGCGTGCACCGTGCCTCCAGTCCGCCCCCACTCGCGTCCCGACACCCGGCAAGGAGGCCGTCACGTGTCAGCAGCAACCGAGATCCCCGCCGCCATCCCCAACCCGACGGGGATGGAGCCGCCGAAGCGGCGGAAGGGCGGCCTCAACGCCGAGCACGGCCGGTGGGCCGTGTACCTCATCGGCCCGACGATCGTGCTCCTCGCCATCGTCATCGGCTACCCCGTCGTCAGTGCCGTCATCCAGTCGTTCCAGCTCGACGCCGGTCTCGACAAGGCGACCGGGCTCTTCGTGGCCGGCGGCTTCGCCGGGGTCACGAACTACGTGCACTGGCTGGGGCAGCAGTGCGGCAACACCGCCTGCCCGCCCGGCAACCTCGGGTCCCAGTTCTGGACCGCGATGGGCAACACGTTCTTCTTCACGGTCGTGACCGTCGCCCTCGAGACCGTCATCGGCGTGTGGATGGCGATCATCATGAACCGCAACTTCAAGGGGCGGGCCTTCGTCCGCGCCGCGATCCTCGTACCGTGGGCCATCCCGACCGCCGTCACCGCGAAGCTCTGGTACTTCATCTTCGACGCGAACGGCGTCCTCAACCACGTCATCGGGCACCAGGTCCTCTGGTTCTCGGGGGAGTGGGCGTCGCGGTGGGCGATCATCATCGCCGACACGTGGAAGACGACCCCCTTCATGGCGCTCCTCATCCTCGCCGGCCTCCAGCTGATCCCGGACGAGGTGTACGAGGCCGCGAAGATGGACGGCGCGTCCACGATGCAGCGCTTCTGGAACATCACGCTCCCGCTCGTCAAGCCGGCGCTCATGGTCGCGGTGCTGTTCCGTGTCCTGGACGCCCTCCGCATCTACGACCTCATCGCCATCATGACCGGCGGCGGTGGTGGTTCCGGCAACGCGACCGTCTCGCTGTCCGTCCTCGTCGTCGACCAGATCCGGCAGGGCTTCAACTCGGCGTCGGCCCTCTCCACGATCACGTTCCTCGTGATCTTCCTCGTCGCGTTCATCTTCGTCCGGTTCCTCGGCGCGAACGTCGTCCAGACCCAGGCAGCCCAGCAGAAGGGTGAACTCCGATGAGCATCGCCGCAGACCGACCCCGTTCCACGACGAGGTCCCGCGAGCGCGAGGTCGACCGGACGCAGGTCCGGGTCCAGCGCCACACCGGTCAGAAGCTCCGGACCGGGATCCAGGCGGTCGTCATCGCCGTCTGGTGTCTCCTGCCCTTCTACTGGATGGTCGTGACGAGCTTCCGCGACGTCGGGTTCACCTTCGACCCGACGCCGTGGTTCACCCACTTCACGTTCGCCAACTACGAGACGGCCTTCTCGACCGCGCTCGGCAACCACCTCGGACGCGCACTGCTCAACAGCGTGTTCATCGGCGTCACCGTGACCGTCATCGCGCTGCTCGTCGGCACGAGCGCGGCGTACGCCCTGGCACGGCTCGAGTTCAAGGGGAAGTCACTGATCGCCGGTGCGATCCTCGCCGCGTCGATGTTCCCGGGCGTCGCGCTCATCTCGCCGCTGTTCCAGCTCTTCACGGACATCGGGTGGATGGGCACGTACCAGGCCCTGATCCTGCCGAGCATCTCGTTCGTGCTCCCGCTCACGGTGTACACGCTCGCGAGCTTCTTCCGCGAGATGCCGTGGGACCTCGAGGAGGCGGCCCGGATCGACGGCTGCACGCGCATCGGAGCGTTCCGGCGGATCATCCTGCCGCTGGCCGCGCCCGCCGTGTTCACGACCGCGATCCTGGCGTTCATCTCGTCCTGGAACGAGTACCTCATCTCGTCCCAGCTGTCCTCGGACGCCACCCAGCCGGTCACGGTCGCGATCGCGTCCTTCGCCGGGTCGCAGCCGCACCAGGAGCCCTACACGGCGGTCATGGCCGCCGGCACGATCGTGACGATCCCGCTCGTCATCCTCGTGCTCGTGTTCCAGCGGCGCATCGTGGCCGGCCTCACCGCCGGCGGCGTGAAGGGCTGACGACGATGGCACAGCGCGGCCCCACCCGCCCCACGGCCCGGATCGAGGAGGCGATCGGTTTCGTCGGCACCTTCGGCGTCCTGTTCCTCGGGGTGACCGTGTTCTGCGAGGTCACGGAACGGCCGGCGCTCGGCTGGGCCCTCACCCTGCTGGCGGCCGTCGTGGCGATCGTGCTGCTCGACCGCTGGCGGGTGTCCGTGCTCCGGCGGCACCACGAGGCCACCGGCGAGGTGGACGGCGTCGGCGCGGTCCCCGCGCGGACCGCCCCGGCCCGCACCGCACCGGTCCAGGGCGCGTCGAGCCGGTCGGCGACAGCCGGGGCGCCGGCCGGCCACGCCCGGGTCGCGGCGGACGGGCATGCGCACGTCGGCTGGGACGAGGTCGCGGCCCGCGGGCGCCGGACCAGCCGTCCCGCCCGCCCGACCGGCGTCGTCCGGTCCGCACCGGTCGCCCCGGCCGGCCACGGGACGGACGCGGGTCGCCCGGCGGACGGGTGACGCGCCTCCAGGCCGAACCCATGGGCATCCAGGAGATCGCCACCGTCACCGGACTGTCGAAGTCGACCGTGTCCCGTGCCCTGCGCGGCCTGCCGTCGGTGGCGGGGCCGACGATCGACCAGGTGCGGCGGGTCGCCGACGAACTCGGGTACGTGCCGAGCTCGGCAGCGGCCGGCCTCGCCACCGGGCGGCAGCGCGCGGTCGGCGTCGTCGTCCCCGTGATCGACCGGTGGTTCTACGTCAAGGCGCTCGGCGGGGTCGACGCGGAGCTCCGCCGGGCCGGGCACGACCTGGTGCTGTACAACCTCGGCGGCCCCGGGGGTGACCGCGACCGGGCCTTCCGGCGCTCGATGCTCCGGCACCGTGTCGACGCGCTCGTGCTGCTGTCGCTCGTGCTCGACGAGACCGAGCGCGCGGAGCTCGAACTCACCCGGCACCCGATGATCGTGATCGGCGGACCCGCCCCGGGCCTGCGGAACGTCGGGGTCGACGACGCGGTGGTGTCGCGTCTGGCCGTCCACCACCTCGTGTCGCTCGGCCACCGGGCGATCGCCTACATGGGTGGACAGGACGAGGACGGCATGAACGTCGCCGTGCCGTACCTCCGGCACGACGGGTTCGTCGACGCGATGACCGCGTGCGGCGTCGATGCCCGTCCGGACTGGATGGTGGACGGACGGTTCTCCTTCGCCGGTGGGGTCGAGGCGGGTGCAGCCCTGCTCGCCGACACGACCGACCGGCCGTCCGCGGTCTTCTGCGCCTCGGACGAGATGGCGCTCGGGCTGCTCCTCGCCGCGAGCCGGGCGGGCCTCCGTGTGCCGGAGGACCTCTCGGTCATCGGCGTGGACGGGCACGAGTACGGCGCCACCGTCGGTCTGACGACGATCGCGCAGGACCCGGAAGACCAGGGGCGCACGGCTGCCCGGGCGGTGCTCGCCGAGGTGGACGGGCTGCCGACGGAAGCGCTGACGCCCGCAGCGGCCGAACTCGTGGTGCGGGGGACGACGGCGCCGCCGCGGTGACCATCCCGCGCGTAGGGTCGCGAGCATGGAGGTCACGAAGCTCGAACACGCCTGCCAGGTGCTCACCCGCGACGGTGCACGGCTCGTCCTCGACCCGGGGAACTTCACCCGGCCGGTCGACGTCACGGGCGTCGTCGGCGTCGTCGTCACGCACGCCCACCCCGACCACGTCACGCCCGAGCAGATCCAGCGGATCCTCGCCGCGAACCCCGGTGCGGTCGTCATCGGCCCGGCGGGGGTCGCCGACGCGCTTGCGGACAGCGGCCTCGCGGTGGACGTGGTCACCGACGGGGACGCCCGAACCGTCGGGCCGTTCGACCTCACGTTCCACGGCACACGGCACAACGTCATCCACTCGACCGTCCCGGTCATCGACAACACCGGCGTGCTCGTCGACGGGCGGCTCTTCCACCCCGGCGACGCGTACACGGTCCCCTCGGCGCCCGTCGAGGTGCTCGCCACGCCGATCGGCGCCCCCTGGCTGAAGATCGGCGAGCTCATGGACTGGGTCGCCGCCGTCGCGCCGCGTCGGGCGTACCCGGTCCACGAGGCGACCCTCTCCGAGATCGGGCTCGACATGCACGTCGGCCGCCTGCGCGAGGTGGTCGAGCCCGACGGCGAGGTCGTCGTCATCGCCCCCGGCGACACCGTCACCGTCTGACGGCGCTCGCCGACGGCCGGTCGGGAGGCGCGCCTCCCGGCCGTCACGCCGGGCGGGACCCGACGGGGTCGGTCACCAGGCGCGCGAGCCGGAGGGTGTCCCAGGGGGCATGTCGCTCGGCATCGTTGTCGAAGAAGACCCAGACGTCACGGCCAGCGTCGACGTGTCGACGGATCGTCGTCCGCCACGCCGTGAGCGCCTGCGGGGAGTAGCCGTCGTGGTAGGTCCGCGGCGCCCCGTGCAGCCGGAGGTACGCGAGCGGTGCGCCCGTGTCCGCACGGAACCGGGGGAAGTCGCCGGCGTGGGAGTCGACCAGCGCCGTGCGGTGCGAACGGAGGACCGCGAGGTGGTCCTCGGAGACGGCGCCCGCGTTCCGGACCTCGAGCACGTGGTCGATGTCCTGCAGCGGGACGTCGGTGGTCGTCGACGGCTCCCGGACCTTCCCGTCGTGCGCACCGGCGAGCGTCGCGGCCGCGCCCTGCGTCCGGGGGAGGGAGCCGAGGAAGGTGTCCAGCACGGCCGGCTCCGGCACGAACCGCTCCGGGAGCTGCCAGAGCACCGGACCCATCGTCGGCCCGAGCTCGAGCGGGCCGGACGCGAAGAAGTTCGCGAGCGCCGTGGTCGCGTCGCGGAGTCGCAGCATGTGCGTCAGGTACCGGCCGCCCTTGAGCGCGAACCGGAAGTCCCCGGGGACGACCGACCGCCAGTCGCGGTACCGGGTCGGTCGTTGCAGCGAGTAGAAGGAACCGTTGATCTCGACCGTGGGGAAGTGCTCGCCGACGTACCCGAGCCAGCGCCGCTTCGGGAGTCCAGCGGGGTAGAAGTCGCCGCGCCAGGCGTCGTACTGCCACCCGGACAGCCCGATCCGCACGACCATGCGACCACAGTAGGTCGGTCCGCCTCCGAGGTCCCTCGGCACGGCACACCCGGGCGACACGCCTCGTTTTGGCGAGATGCAGGCGCTGTGCCATACTTGTCGAGTTGTCGGAACGGCCCCATCGTATAGCGGCCTAGTACGTCGCCCTCTCACGGCGGTAACGCGGGTTCGAATCCCGCTGGGGTCACCACAGGTGGCTAGCCTCCGAGTCCGACAACGTGTGTGCCCTGCTCTCGAGCCGGGCCACGGCCCCATCGTATAGCGGCCTAGTACGTCGCCCTCTCACGGCGGTAACGCGGGTTCGAATCCCGCTGGGGTCACCACCGGAACGCCCCGCTCCTGCAGGAGCGGGGCGTTCGTCGTTCCCGTCGTCCGGGGTGTCCACTACGGTGAGCGCGTGGAGTTCCCGGGGGAGGCGGATGACGTACGCGGTACGTCGTCCTCTCCGGGGTCACCCCGGGGGACGCAGGACCAGCAGGACACCACGCCCCGAGCGGGCGGGCGCGCTCCGCGCGCGATGCCGCACGGACGCACCGACGGGTCCCCCGGGAACGCCACGCCCCTCGACGTGATCGCGGTCGCCCTCGCCGACGGGTTCCTCGCCGCCGGCGGCTGGGACATCGCGACGCTCCGGGCCGCGGGTCACGACACGGTCGGCGTCGAGCGGTCGTTCGTCGGCGCGGCGGTCGCTGCTGCGCTCGACGCGTTCCCGAGACCACCGAGGGACGCGCCCCGAGCCCTCGCCGACGTGCTCGCGACCACGCCCCGGCTCGTCTCCGAGCACACGCGGCGGCTCGCTCGTCGCCCCGTGGCCGTGGTCGCCCGGCAGGTCGCCCCGGTCCGCGCCGGCCGACACGTCGCGGGGCCGCTCGTCGTCGACACGCTGCCGGAACTGGCCCGTGCACTCGACCTCACGGTGGGTCGCCTGCTCTGGCTCGCCGACACGAAGGGCTGGAACCGGCGCGCCGACCCCGAGGGGCCGCTGCACCACTACCGGCACACGTGGACCGTCCGGCCCGGCCGGACGCCGCGGCTGATCGAGGCGCCGATGCACCTGCTCCGCCGGACGCAGCGGACGGTGCTCGACGAGCTCCTCGCGGGGATCCCGGTGCACGACGCGGCGCACGGCTTCGTCCCCGGGCGGAGCGTCGTGACGGGTGCTGCGCTCCACGTCGGGACGGAGGTCGTCGTCACGATGGACCTGACGTCCTTCTTCGCCACGGTCCGGGCGCCGAGCGTGTACGGGGTCTTCCGGCGGGCAGGGCTCGCGGAGCCGGTCGCGCACGTCCTCACCGGGCTCTGCGTGCACCGGGTCCCGCCGCACGTCCTCCGGGCGATGCCGAGCGGTGGCGCCGGCTCCGTCGACGAACGGTCCGCGCTGCGGCGTGCCCTGACCGAGGCGCACCTGCCGCAGGGTGCCCCGACGTCCCCGGCGCTCGCGAACCTCGTGCTGCGCCACCTGGACGCACGGCTCGCCGGCTGGGCGTCCGCCGCAGGGGCGACGTACACCCGGTACGCCGACGACCTGACCTTCAGCGGGGGAGCAGCGCTCGCGGCGCGGGCGGACGCGTTCGTCGCCGGGGTCGAGCGGATCGTGCGGGACCAGGGCCACGCCGTCAACCCGCACAAGACCCGGGTCCGCCGTCGAGGGGTCCGGCAGTCGGTGACCGGTGTGGTCGTCAACGACCGACTGTCGCCGGGCCGGGCCGAGGTCGACCGGCTCCACGCGATCCTGCACAACTGCGTCCGGTCCGGTCCGGAGTCGCAGAACCGGGACGGGCACCCGGAGTTCCGCGCCCACCTGCTCGGGCGGATCGGGTGGGTCGGGCAGACGCACCCCGGGCGCGCCGCGCGGCTCCGTGCGGAGTTCGACCGGATCGACTGGCGCTGACCTCCCGGGCACCCAGCGGTCTCTCCGCGCACCCGGCGGTCCCGGTGGCGGAACGACCGTTCTTCCCCGGTTCGAGGTTTCGCTCGTGCCGCTTGTGAGGTTAGCCTTACCTAACGTGAACAGCGTTACGCCTCAGCTCGACATCCTCGGCGCCGTCTCCGCCGACCGCTACCGCGACGTCGTGACCGCGGCCGTCGCCCGCACGGCCGCCCGGTTCGCCACCGTCACGACGCCCACGACCAGCACCCCCGCGCACGTCCTCCGGGAGCGCATCGCCGCCGTCGACCTCGACATCCCGCTCGGCAACGCCGACGCCGCCGCGGACGAGGTCGACCGGCTCTTCAGCGCCGAGGCCGTGTGGTTCCACCACCCGGACTCCCTCGCACACCTCAACTGCCCCGTGGCACTGCCCGCCGTCGCCGCCGAGGCCGTGCTCGCCGCGGTCAACCCCTCCGTCGACACGTGGGACCAGTCGCGCATCGGCACCGAGATCGAGCGACGGGTGGTCCGGTGGGCCGCGGGGACGATCGGGTTCGCGGACGGCGACGGGGTCTTCACCTCGGGCGGATCGCAGTCGAACCTGCACGCCCTGCTGCTCGCCCGTCAGGCCGCGACGAGCGCGCCCGTCGCGACCAGCGGGCCGGCCGCGACCGGTCGCTCCGCCGGCCCGGGCCAACGAGGCCGTCCGGCGCTCGCGGACCTCGCCGTGTTCGCCACCGCGTCCAGCCACTTCAGTGTCCGGAAGTCCGCGATGGTCCTCGGACTCCCGGAGCACGCGGTCGTCGACGTCGCGACGGACCCCGCCGGCAGGATGCGCCCGGATGCCCTGGCCCACGCGGTCGCCGACGCCCGCCGCGAGGGCCGGGTGCCGATGGCCGTCGTCGCCACCGCCGGCACCACCGACCGCGGGTGCATCGACCCGCTCGAGCCGATCGCCGACGTGTGCGACCTCGAGGGCGTCTGGCTCCACGTCGACGCCGCGTACGGCTGCGGGCTGCTCGTGTCCCCGACGCGCCGACACCTGCTCGACGGCATCGAGCGCGCGCGGAGCGTCACGGCGGACTTCCACAAGTCGTTCTTCCAGCCGGTGTCCTCGAGCGCACTGCTCGTCCGGGAGCCTGCGGACCTCGGACTCGCCGCGTGGCACGCCGACTACCTCAACCCCGAGGACGCCGACGAGCCGAACCAGGTCGACAAGTCGCTGCAGACGACCCGCCGGCTCGACGCGCTGAAGCTCTGGGCGACGCTCCGGGCGAGCGGGGCCACGGCGGTCGGCCGGGCGTTCGACACCGTGCTCGACGTCGCCGCCGAGGTGCACGAGCACGTCCGACGGCACCCCGACCTCGAGCTCGTCGCCCCGACGCAGTTGAGCACGGTACTGTTCCGCTGGAGCCCGGACGACGTGACCGACGATCGAGCGGACGCCCTCGTGGCTCCGCTCCGGGCCGCGCTGCTGGCCGAGGGGCGGGTGCTCATCGCGAAGACCGTGATCGACGGTCGACCGTGCAACAAGCTGACGCTGCTGAACCCCGGCACGAGCGCGGAGCAGGTCGTCGCGGCGCTCGACCACGTCACCCTGACGGCCGGACGGCTGCACGCCGCGCTCCACTCCGACCAGACGACCGGAGCAGCACGATGACCGCGAGCACCGGCACCAGGACCGGCATCAGCACCGCGGACGTCGTGCACGACGTGGTCGGCATCGGCATCGGCCCGTTCAACCTCGGCCTCGCCTGCCTCACCGATCCGCTCGACGACCTCGACGCCGTGTTCCTCGACCAGGCCGACGGCTTCGCCTGGCACCACGGCATGATGCTCGACGACGCGACGATCCAGGTCCCGTTCCTCGCCGACCTCGTGACGATGGCCGACCCCACGTCGCCGTTCTCGTTCCTCGCCTGGCTCAAGGAGACCGGCAGGCTCTACCCCTTCTACATCCGCGAGGACTTCCACCCCCTCCGGGTCGAGTACGACGCCTACTGCCGTTGGGCCGCGAACCGCCTCGACACGCTGCGGTGGGGTCGCCGGGTCGTCGCCGTCGAACACGACGAGGCCACCGACCTGTTCACCGTGCACGCCGAGACGGCCGACGGACCGGAGCGCTACCGGACCCGCCACGTCGTGCTCGGCATCGGCACCGAGCCTGCCGTGCCCGAGGCGCTGGCGGGACTCGCAGGCCCGGCCGTGCACTCCGCGGGCTACCTGCACGCCCGCGAGGACCTCCGCAGTGCCGACTCGATCGCCGTGATCGGGAGCGGACAGTCCGCCGCCGAGGTCTACCGCGACCTCCTCGAGGGCATCCGTGACGGCGGCTACCGCCTCGACTGGATCACCCGGTCGCCGCGGTTCTTCCCCATGGAGGACACCAAGCTCACACTCGAGATGACCAGCCCCGAGTACACGGACCACTTCCACGCGCTCCCGCGCGAGGTCCGCGACCGTCTCGGCCGCGAACAGCGTGGGCTGTACAAGGGCATCAGCGCGGACCTCGTCGACGAGGTCTACGACACGCTCTACCGCACCAGCGCGCGCGGACCCGTCCCGACGACGCTCCGGACCGACACGAGCGTCGTCGCCGCCAAGTGGCTCCCCGACCGGGACCGGTACCGACTGACACTGCGGCACGGACAGCTCGGCACCGAGGCGACGCACGAGGTCGCCCGACTCGTCCTCGCGACCGGGTACCGCCCGCGCACACCCGACTTCCTCGCCCCCGTCGAGCACCTCGTGGCCCGCGACGAGCGCGGTCGGCTCGCGGTCGCACGCGACCTCCACGTCGACACGCTCGGTGGTCGTCTCTGGGTGCAGAACGCCGAGGAGCACACGCACGGACTCACCGCCCCCGACCTCGGCATGGGCGCGTGGCGGAACGCGTCGATCATCCGGTCCGTCACGGGGCGCGCCGTGTACGGCCTGGAGGAACGGATCGCCTTCCAGGAGTTCGGCCTGCCCGGTGGACGACCGGCTCCACAGCCACCGGCCACCACCGACGCGCCGGGGACCGCCCGACCGGCGGACGCCGCGGCCGCGGCCGCTCCCCACGCGACCGGTGCGGTCGCGGCCGCTCGCCGCGCGACCGCGGAGGTCTCGGCGTGAGCGCCCCCGGTACGGTCGCCGTCGTCACGGACGCAGCCACGGGCCTCCCGTCCGTCCAGCGCGTCGACCCGGACCGCGACGCGGCCGTCGTTCAGACGTGGCTCGCGCACCCGGCGGCCGCGTGGTGGGGGATGACCGACCACGACGTCGCGGCGGTGCGCGCGTACCTGCGCGCCGTGCAGCACGACCCCGCCCAGCAGGGCTGGCTGCTGCACCGCCACGGCGCACCGATCGCGTACGCCGAGACGTACGACCCGGCGGCGGTCCTGCTGACCGACGTGTGGGACGCGGAGCCCGGGGACGTCGGCATGCACCTGCTCGTCGCACCTCCGCCCGCCGACGCCGCACCGGGCGGAGGTCGCGTGCACGGCCTGACGAGCGCCGTGATGCGCGCCGTCGTCGAGCACTGCCGTGACGCGCTCGGCGCCCGCCGGGTCGTGGTCGAGCCGGACGTGCGGAACACGGCGGTCCAGCGGAAGAACGCCGAGGTCGGGTTCCGGGCGCTGCGCGTGGTCGACGTCGACGGCAAGCGGGCACTGCTGTCCGTGCTCGACACGGAACGGATCGGGGCGCCCGACGACGACGGTCCTGCGGCGCACCTCCGCCCCGAGCACCTCGAGCCGTCGCAGCGGCACCTCGTCGCGAAGGCGATCGCCGAGTTCACCCACGAACGGCTGATCAGTCCGCACCCGGACGGCGACGGCTGGGCGCTCGACGCCGGGGACTCCACCTACCGCTTCCGCGCTCGCGTGCACGCGCTCGAGCACTGGTCGCTCGACGAGGCGTCGCTCACCCGGGTGCGTTCGGGGTCGCCGGCGCCGCTCGACGCGCAGGACCTCGTGCTCGCCCTGCACACCGTCCTCGGCATCCCCGACGAACTGCTCGGCACCTACCTCGAGGAGGTCGCGTCGACCCTCGCCAGCGCTGCGGCGAAGCACCGTCGTGGTGGTCCGTCCGCAGCACAGCTCGCCCGGGGGCGGTCCGACGGCGACGTGGTCGCGTCGTTCCAGGACGCCGAGGCCGCGATGACGGAGGGGCACCCCGCCTTCGTCGCCGCGAACGGCCGAATCGGGTTCGGACTCGACGAGTACCGCGCGTACGCCCCCGAGACCGGCGGGCGGTTCCGCTACCGCTGGCTCGCCGCCCGTCGTGAGCACACGCACCTGGCGCTCGCCGCCGGCCGCACCGAGGAGGCGCACTGGCGGGCCGAGCTCGACGCCTCGACCGTGGACCGGTTCCGGGACACGCTCGAGCGTCGCCGCCTCGACCCGGACGCGTACACGTGGTTCCCGGTGCACCCGTGGCAGTGGCAGCACCGGATCGCGGTCACCTTCGCGCCGGACCTCGGTCGGCAGGACCTCGTCGACCTCGGGGCGGGACCGGACGACCACCAGCCGCAGCAGTCGATCCGCACGGCGTTCAACCGGTCGCGTCCGGAGCGGTCGTACGTGAAGACGGCGCTCGCGGTGCAGAACATGGGGTTCCTCCGGGGGATGTCGCCCGCCTACATGCGCACCGCGCCCGCCGTGAACGACTGGGTCGCCGGTCTGGTCGCCGCCGACCCGGTCCTCGCCGACTGCGGGTTCGGGGTGCTCCGTGAGCACGCCGCGATCGGGTACACGGGCGACGCGTACCACCGGGTCGACGTGGTCTCGCCGCAGCGCAAGATGCTCGCCGCGCTCTGGCGCGAGAGCCCGGTGCCACGGCTCGCTCCGGGTGAGCGACCGATCACGATGGCCGCCCTGCTGCACCGCGACGCCAGGGGTCGGTCCGTCGCCGCAGCCCTCGTCGAACAGTCCGGGCTCGAGGCTGCGACCTGGGTCCGCCGGTACCTCGACGCCTACCTCCGGCCCGTGGTGCACTGCCTCACCGAGCACCAGCTGCTGTTCATGCCGCACGGCGAGAACCTCGTGCTCGTCCTGCGCGACGGGGCGGTCTCACGGGTGTTCATGAAGGACATCGGCGAGGAGGTCGTCGTGGTGGGGGACGTCGACGTGCCCGCCGGGACCGAGCGGATCGTGCAGCCGGTGGACGACGACGAGGCGGCGCTCGGTGTGTTCACCGACGTGTTCGACGGGGTGCTGCGGTACCTCGCGGCGATCCTCGACGAGGACGGCGTGCTGCCGGGCGCGGTGTTCTGGCGGCTCGTCGGGGAGTGCGTGGACGGCTCCGTCGGGCGGACCCGGTCCATCGACTTCCGCGTCCCCGACTTCGAGCACTCGTGCCTGAACCGCCTGCAGTTGCGGAACACCGTGCAGATGGTCGACCTCTCCGGTCAGACCGAGTCGCTCATCCGGGCGGGACGGATGCCGAACCCGGTCGCGCGGCGCTGACGGGCGGCGCTGCCGCGCGTGCGCGGGTGACGCGGCAGCCACGTGCCTGGCAGGGTCGGACCATGTCCTCCGCCGTGCAGCTCATCCGGTCCGCAGCGCTCAGCGACGTCGCGGAGTACGCGTACGCCGCGACGGCACCGGCGAGCGCACGGCTCGTGTTCCTGGCCGGTGCCTGTCCCCTCGACGCGGACGGCCGGACCGTCGCGGTGGGGGACCACGCGGCGCAGGCCGAGCAGTGCGTGGCGAACCTGGAGACGGCGCTCGCCGCGGCGGGCGCGTCTCTCGATGACCTCATCAGCACCCGGGTCCTCGTCGCGTCGTCCCGGCAGGCGGACCTCGTGACGGCGTGGCAGGTCGTCCGACGGGCGATGGGGGAACACGACGTGCCGAGCACCCTGCTCGGCGTCACCGTCCTCGGGTACGACGACCAGCTCGTGGAGATCGAGGCGGTCGCAGCGGTCGTCGACTGAACGGGCTGCGCGTCAGGCGACGAGCGCGGCGGCGAGCCGATCGGGAGCGCCCGGGTCGGCCTGGGGCAGGAACAGCGAGGGCTCCACGAGCTCGACCTCCAGCACGAGCGACGTGCCGTCGTCCGCGCGGACGAGGTCGACCCGGGCGTAGGGCAGGACACCGAACCGGGCGGTGACGACGGCCATCGCCGCCCGGGCGACCTCGACCTGCTCGGCCGTCGCGACGTGCGGCGCGTTGACCTCGGCCGCGAAGAGACCCTTGACCAGTGCGGCCTCGGGCAGGGCGACCCGCTTGCTCGCCGCGTGGCTGTACGCGCCGCCGAGGAACACGAGCGGCCACTCGCCCTCGACCGGGACGGAGCGCACGAACGGCTGGACGAGCACGACCTGCCCCGCGTCGTGCAGTGCTCGCACGTGGTCGGCAGCGGCGCCGTGCTGCGTCGGCCCGTACGCCGCCGCCCCGCGACTGCCGGCACCCACTGCCGGCTTCACGACGAACCGGCCCTCGGGGAACACCGGGTCCTCGCCGGGCGGGACGAAACGGGTCGGCGTGATCGGGACACCGGCGTCGTCGAGCTCGCGGAGGTACCGCTTGTCGGTGCTCCAGAGGACGGCGGGCAGTGGGTTGACGAGCGCCGTCTGCTGCTCGACCCGGTGCAGCCACGCGGTGAAGTCGTCGAGCCGGTCGTCGTAGTCCCAGGTGGACCGGAGGGCGACCCGGTCCCAGGCAGACCAGTCGACGTTCGGGTCGTCCCAGTCCACGACGTCCACAGTGACACCCGTGCGGCCCAGTGCCGCGAGTGCGAGGTCCTCGTCCTCGTCGAGCCCGCGTGCGGGCGCGGTGGTGACCCAGGCCAGGGAAGTGGTGCTCACCCGCACAGTCTGTCGGTTCGGACGCGGCGCCGCGCTACAGTGGGTGCGTCGTCAGACCCGGCAGTGGGGCCTGCCGGACCCAACCGCGGGCCGAACCGCCAACGGTCCCTGTCCCGAGGAGAGTCGCACGCGCCACGGTGCTGCGTGCTCGGCGATGGGAGAGTCATGCCCCGGGAACGACCCGCGCCCCACGAGGCACCGACGGCACACGAACGCCCGGTGCACGTGCGCTGGCGGTACCTCGGTCTCGTGGCCGTCGGCGGTGCGATCGGCACCGGCGTCCGTGCCGTCCTCGCCGGTGCGTTCCCGCCCGGAGCTGGCATCAGTTGGGCGATCCTCGCGATCAATGTCATCGGCGCGTTCTGCCTCGGGCTGCTGCTCGAGGCCCTCGCGCACCGCGGTCCCGACGTCGACCGGCGTCGCTCCCTCCGGTTGTTCATCGGGACGGGCGTCCTCGGTGGCTTCACGACGTACAGCACGCTCGCGGACGACACGGCACAGCTGCTCGACGCCGGTCGGTGGGCCGCCGGCAGCGGGTACGCGCTCCTGTCGGTCGTGCTCGGACTCGCGGCGGTCGCGGCCGGAGTGGGGCTCGCCGCCCGGCTGCGTCCGCGTCGTGCGGGAGACGCGTCGTGAACCCGCTCGAACTCCTGCTCGTCGCCGTCGGCGGCGGGGTGGGAGCGGCCCTGCGGTTCCTGCTCGACGGTGCCGTGAAGGCCCGGGTGTCCGCGTTCCCGCTCGGCACGCTCGTCATCAACGTGTCCGGATCGCTCGTGCTGGGCGTCCTCACGGGGGCAGGACAGGCCGGCGCACTGGCGCTCCCGACGGTCGCCGTGCTCGGGACGGGCATGATGGGCGGGTACACGACGTTCTCGACGGCGAGCGTCGAGACCGTGCAGCTCCTCCGATCCGGCAAGCCCCGGCTCGCCGTCCTGAACGGCCTCGGGATGCTCGTCGTCTCGGTCGGCGCAGCCGCGCTCGGCCTGCTCATCGGAAGGAACACATGACCTCGGAACGCCCCGGCGAACTCGTCCTCGTCCGTCACGGAGAGACGGAGTGGTCGAAGAGCGGGCAGCACACCGGCCGCACCGACATCCCGCTCACGGAGAACGGCATCGAGCAGGCGGAGCGCGCCGGACGGTACCTCGCCGACCGCAGCTTCGCGCTGGCCCTGTCGAGTCCGCTGCAGCGTGCGCGGGAGACGGCACGACTGGTCGGCGTCGACCCGGAGCTCGACGAAGACCTCTACGAGTGGGACTACGGCGCCTACGAGGGCCTGACCACCCCGCAGATCAAGGTCAAGCGGCACGGCCCGTGGGACCTCTGGACCGACGGCGTCCCCGCCGGTGACACCCCGGGCGAGAACGCCGCCGAGGTCAGGGTCCGCGTCGAGCGCGTCCTGGACCGCGTCCGACCGGTGCTCGCCGAGGGCGACGACGCGATCGTGGTCGCACACGGCCACGTCCTGCGTGCGCTCGGCGCCGCCTGGATCCGACTCGCCCCGCAGGACGGCGCGGGGCTCAAGCTCGGCACCGCGACGGTGAGTTCGCTCGGCTACGAGCACGGCCGCCCGGTCATCGACTCCTGGAACATCCAGCCGCGGGACTGACGCGCCAGGTCGTCTCGTCCCGGAGGGCGTGCACGTTCCTTCCCCTGTCACGTGCGATGGCGGGTGGGAACGGGCGTACCTGGTCGAAAGGACCGACAAGGTACGCCCGGATCGACCAGGTACGCCCGCTTCGACCAGGTACGCCCGGCCTCTCAGACGGTCGGGATCGCACTCGTCGCGCCGAGTGGACGGCCACGCCGACGTTCGACCGCGCGGCCGACGAGCAGCAGCCCCACGCTCACCAGCGCACCGAGCACGGTCTGCGCGATCCGGTCGAGTGCGAGGAGCTGCGGCGTCTCGGGGAGGCTCAGCCACGACACCGCGAGGGCGAGCGGCGTGAGGAACAGCAGCGTGACGGCGTACCGTCGTGCGACGAAGATCTCGGCGAAGAACTGCCCCACGACGGCGATCACGACGATCCACCAGACGCCGGGCTCGAGCAGCAGGATGCCGACCGCGATGACCGTCCCGCCGACGGTCCCGATGACACGCTGCCACGCACGACGGAGCGTGTGGCGCTGCCGGAGCGCCGGCAGCGTCGACACCACGGCGATGACCGCCCAGTAGGGGTGGCCGAGTCCGGGGATCGCCTCGGCGACGCCGCCGGCGACGAGCGACCCGACGACGTTGAGCGCGACGGTCTCCCGGAGCGCCGGGGTGCGGAGGACGTCGAGTGAGCGGTGCTTCCGCGGCGCGAGCGGCCGGAAGCGGTGCGGTGCGTGCGGGTGGAACACCCGACGGAGCACGACGCCGGACATCGCGACGAGCCACGCCCACGCGACCGAGCAGACGATGATGAGCAGGACCGTCGGGACGTCGGACGGTCGGAGCGGCACGAGCGCCGACACCACGAACGCGAACACCGGGAAGATCGGCTGCGCCGGGATCGTCTGCAGCGCCGTGAGGGTGCACACCGCGACGACCAGCACGGCCACCAGGCCGATCGCCTGCAGCCACAGCGGGTGCCCGAGCAGCGCCACGCCGATGCCCGCGAGCATGCAGGCCGCCTGCAGCGTTCCGGCGACACCGGTGGTCACGGCACGCTGTCGGTACGGTTCCGTCGCACCGAAGATCGCGGTGAACCCGGCGAACATCGCGAACGCGGCGTACCCGGGCATCCCGAGGGCGATGAGCAGCGCGAGCGGTGCGCCGCCGGCGATCGCGGCGCGGGCTGCGCCCTCGAGGTTCACGGTCCGGGTCGAGTGCGCAGGTGTCGTCATGTCGCACCCATCTTCCCACCGCGACGGATGTCGCCGGCCCGGGCCGCGCCTCCAGGCGGTTGCCGCCACCGGCCTGGAGGCGCGTGGCGGGCTCGCCACGCGCCTCCCCTCCGGACTGACGTGGCTTGGTATACCAACCTGCTAGAGTGACCGGAACGAGCCGCGACAGCGGCGTACCGACGTCAACGAGGAAGGGCCGGGCCGATGGGAAAGACGCTCGCCGAGAAGGTGTGGGACGACCACGTCGTGGTCAAGGGCGAGGACGGGAACCCGGACCTCCTCTACATCGACCTCCACCTCGTGCACGAGGTCACGAGCCCACAGGCGTTCGACGGCCTGCGCCAGGCGGGCCGTCCGGTGCGCCGCCTCGACCTGACCATCGCGACCGAGGACCACAACACCCCGACCCTCGCGATCGACCGGCCCATCGCCGACCCGACGAGCCGCACCCAGATCGAGACCCTGCGTCGCAACTGCGAGGAGTTCGGCGTCCGCCTGCACTCGCTGGGCGACAAGGAGCAGGGCATCGTGCACGTCGTCGGTCCGCAGCTCGGACTGACCATGCCGGGGATCACCGTCGTGTGCGGTGACTCCCACACGTCGACCCACGGCGCGTTCGGTGCGATGGCGTTCGGCATCGGCACGAGCGAGGTCGAGCACGTCCTCGCCACCCAGACCCTGCCGCTGAAGCCCTTCAAGACGATGGCGATCACGGTCGAGGGCACGCTGCGTCCGGGCGTCACCGCGAAGGACATCATCCTCGCCGTGATCGCGAAGATCGGCACCGGCGGCGGTCAGGGCTACGTGCTCGAGTACCGCGGCTCGGCGATCCGTTCCCTCTCGATGGAGGGGCGCATGACCATCTGCAACATGTCGATCGAGGCCGGCGCCCGCGCGGGCATGGTCGCCCCCGACCAGACGACCTACGACTACGTGCAGGGCCGCGACCACGCGCCGACCGGGCAGGACTGGGACGACGCCGTCGCGTACTGGGAGACGCTGCGCACGGACGACGACGCGGTCTTCGACGCCGAGGTGTTCATCGACGCCGACGAGCTCGAGCCCTTCGTCACCTGGGGTACGAACCCCGGCCAGGGCGTCTCGCTGTCCGAGGCCGTGCCGGACCCCGCGAGCTACAGCGACCCGAACGACCAGGCCGCCGCGCAGCGTGCGCTCGAGTACATGGACCTGCAGGCCGGGACCCCGATGAAGGACATCGCGGTCGACGCGGTCTTCATGGGCTCGTGCACGAACTCCCGCATCGAGGACCTCCGCGCCTTCGCGTCGATCATCCAGGGCCGCAAGAAGGCCGAGGGTGTCCGGGTCATGGTCGTCCCGGGGTCCGCCCGGGTGCGGCTCGAAGCCGAGGCCGAGGGGCTCGACAAGGTGTTCACGGACTTCGGCGCCGAGTGGCGCTTCGCGGGCTGCTCGATGTGCCTCGGCATGAACCCCGACCAGCTCGCGCCGGGGGAGCGGTGCGCCAGCACCTCGAACCGCAACTTCGAGGGCCGCCAGGGCAAGGGCGGCCGGACCCATCTCGTCTCGCCGCTCGTCGCCGCCGCCACCGCTGTCCGCGGCACGCTGTCGAGCCCGTGGGACCTGGAGACCGACGACGCGCTGGCGTCGGTCAGGGACACCGAGACCGCCACCACCGAGGGGACCTACTGATGGACAAGATCACCACCGTCACCGGGATCGCCGCACCGCTGCAGCGGTCGAACGTCGACACCGACCAGATCATCCCCGCGGTGTACCTCAAGCGCGTCACGAAGACCGGCTTCGAGGACGCCCTGTTCGCGGGCTGGCGCCAGGACCCCGACTTCGTACTGAACCGGCCCGAGTACCAGGGCGCGCAGGTGCTCGTCGCCGGACCGGACTTCGGCACGGGGTCGAGCCGTGAGCACGCGGTCTGGGCACTCCGGGACTTCGGCTTCCGCGTCGTCGTCTCGAGTCGCTTCGCGGACATCTTCAAGGGCAACGCGGGCAAGCAGGGCCTGGTCACCGCGATCGTGACCGAATCGGAAGTCGAGGCACTCTGGGCCGAGATCGAGCGGAACCCGGGGGTCTCCGCGACGGTCGACCTCGTGGCGCAGCGCGTGTCGCTGGGCGATGTGGACGTCCCCTTCGAGATCGACGCTTACACTCGTTGGCGGTTGATGGAAGGGCTCGACGACATCGGGCTCACCCTCCGTGACGAGACCGCGATCACGGAGTTCGAATCCCGCCGCTCCCGTTGGCGGCCGAAGACATTGCCGGTGAAGTAGTGAACTCTCTCGTACAGGACGCCGCAGCCGCAGGGGCTCGCGTGGGGCTCAAGTCGGACGAGATCGTCATCCGGGGCGGCAAGCCGCTCGTGGGACGCATCGAGGTCCGCGGAGCGAAGAACCTCGCGACGAAGGCCATGGTGGCGGCACTCCTGGGCGACACCCCGTCGATCCTCAAGGACGTCCCGGACATCTCCGACGTCAAGGTCGTCCGCGGCCTGCTCGAGGTCCACGGCGTGCGCATCACGGATCCTGCACGAGGCGAGCTCATCCTCGACCCGTCGAACGTCGAGTCGGCCCACTTCGCCGAGATCGACGCGCACGCCGGGTCGAGCCGTATCCCGATCCTGTTCTGCGGCCCGCTGCTGCACAAGCTCGGCGAGGCGTTCATCCCCGACCTCGGCGGCTGCCGCATCGGCGACCGCCCGATCGACTTCCACCTCGACGCGCTCCGTGCCATGGGTGCCGTCGTCGACAAGCAGGTCAGCGGGATCCACCTGACGGCGCCGAACGGCCTGAAGGGTGCGGAGATCGAGCTGCCGTACCCGAGCGTCGGCGCGACCGAGCAGGTGCTGCTCTCCTCGGTGCTCGCCGAGGGCGTCACCGAACTCCGCAACGCCGCGATCGAGCCCGAGATCATGGACCTCATCGCGATCCTGCAGAAGATGGGCGCGATCGTCACGGTCGAGCCGAACCGCACGATCTTCATCGAGGGCGTCGAGTCGCTCCGCGGCTACACCCACCGGGCGATCAACGACCGCAACGAGGCCGCGAGCTGGGCCTCGGCCGCACTCGCGACCAACGGCGACATCTTCGTCGAGGGCGCGAAGCAGCAGGAACTCATGACGTTCCTCAACGTCTTCCGCAAGGTCGGCGGCGGGTTCGACGTCCAGGAGGACGGCATCCGCTTCTACCGCGAGCGCGAGGTCCTCCGCCCCGTGGTCGTCGAGACGGACGTGCACCCCGGCTTCATGACCGACTGGCAGCAGCCGCTCGTCGTCGCGCTGACCCAGGCGGACGGCCAGAGCATCGTGCACGAGACCGTCTACGAGAACCGTTTCGGCTTCACGGACGCCCTCAACGAGATGGGCGCCGACATCGTCGTCCACAAGGACGGGCTGCCCGGGCACGACCGTCGCGTCGCCCGTCGCCCGTTCGAGCAGGCCGCGGTCATCACCGGCCCGACGAAGCTCCACGCCGCGGACGTCCGCGTGCCGGACCTGCGCGGCGGCTTCAGCCACCTCATCGCGGCGCTGACCGCCGAGGGCGAGTCGCGGATCTCGAACGTCGGCATCATCAGCCGCGGCTACGAGCACTTCATCCCGAAGCTCCGCAAGCTCGGCGCCGACTTCGACTTCGCCGGCTGAGCGCCGTGAGTGCTGCAGGTGACGGCCTGGAGGCGCGGCGTGACCCCGCCTCGCAGGTCACCACGGGTCTGCCCACGCCCGGGCGCCGGTGGCGCCGCGGTGAGCTGAACACCGCCTTCCGCATCACCGCGTCCGTGGTGATCCCGGTCTTCCGGTTCTCCGCGCGCTACCACTGGCACGGGCCGAGGCGCCTGCCCGAGGGCGGCGCGTTCGTGCTCGCGCCGAACCACTTCACGAACATCGACCCACTCGTGGTGGGCACGGCCGTGTGGCTGTCCCGTCGTGCTCCGCGGTTCCTCGCGAAGGCCTCGCTCTTCAAGGTCCCCGTCTTCGGCAAGCTCATGGCGGGCATGGGGCAGATCCCGGTCGAGCGGTCCGGACGGACCCGGCTCAGCGACCCCCTCGGCGGCGGCAAGTCCGTCATCGAGCAGGGCGGCGCGATCATCGTCTACCCGGAGGGCACGCTCACCCGCGACCCGGACCTGTGGCCGATGCGCGGCAAGACCGGTGCGGTGCGGATCGCGCTCGAGAACGACGTGCCGCTCATCCCGATGGCCCACTGGGGCACGCAGGGGATCATGGCGCGCTACGGCAAGAAGCTGAAGCTGTTCCCGCCGACGCGCGTCGACGTGATCGTCGGCGACGAGGTCGACCTCTCCGCCTACCGCGGCCGACCGATCGACCAGCAGATGCTCGTCGAGGCCACCGCGATCGTCATGCAGCGCATCACCGAACTGTTGGAGGAGCTGCGCGGCGAGACGGCCCCGGCGACCCGCTGGGACCCGGCAGCCAACAACCAGAAGGAGACCGGCAAGTTTGAGTGACCACGGCCCGGGCCTCCGCCCGCACGAGGACCACCCGGACCCCGTCGTCGCCGCACCGGGCGCCGTCGACACCGCCGCCATCCGGGTGGTCATGCAGACGACCGACAAGCCCCGCGTCGCCGTCATCGGTGCCGGCAGCTGGGGGACCACGTTCGCCAAGGTGCTCGCCGAGGGCGGTGCCGACACCGTCGTGTGGGCCCGGCGGCCCGAGGTCGCGCGGGAGATCACCGAGACGAAGCGCAACTCGGAGTACCTGCCCGGCATCAACCTGCCGCGGACGCTCACCGCGTCGACCTCGCTGTCCGCCGTGCTCGACGGCGCGCAGCAGGTCTACGTGTCCGTCCCGTCGCAGTCGCTGCGGTCGAACCTCGCCGCCATCGCGCCACTCCTGCCCGAGGCCGTCCCCGTCGTCAGCCTGATGAAGGGCGTCGAGAAGGCCACCGGCCTGCGCATGAGCGAGGTCCTGCACGAGGGGCTCGGCATCGACCGCGACCGGATCGCCGTCGCGAGCGGTCCGAACCTCGCGCTGGAGATCGCACGACGACAGCCCACCGCGGCCGTCGTGTCGTCCTCCTCGCTCGACACCGCCACCGCCGTCGCCGCGGTCGCCACGAACCCGTACTTCCGGTCGTTCATCAACACCGACGTGATCGGCACCGAGTTCGGCGGCGTGCTGAAGAACCTCATCGCGGTGGCGATCGGCATCGTGGACGGTGTCGGCTACGGCGAGAACACGAAGGCGTCGATCATCACCCGCGGCCTCGCCGAGATGACCGACTTCGCGGTGTCGCTCGGTGCCCAGGCCTCGACGCTGTCCGGCCTGGCAGGGCTCGGCGACCTCATCGCCACCTGCCAGTCACCGCTGTCGCGCAACAACACCGCCGGGCGCCTGCTCGGCCAGGGGTACCGGTTCGACGAGGTCGTCCGGCAGATGAACCAGACCGCGGAGGGGCTCGCGTCCGTCGCGCCGATCCTCGAGCTGGCGCGGACGAACGGCGTCGACATGCCCATCGTCAGCCAGGTGGGCAAGGTGCTCGCCGGTAGGCTCGACCCGCGCAACATCGCGCCGCACCTCACCGAGACCGACGAGCCCCAGGGCGAGTGACGGGTCCGCGACCACCCAGGGGGTCCTCCATGGCCAAGACCACCGTCGCCGTGCTGTTCGGCGGCCGTTCCAGCGAGCACGCGATCAGCTGCGTGACCGCCGGCGGGATCATGGACGTCGTCGACCGGGACGCCTACGACATCGTGCCGATCGGTATCACGAAGGACGGCGCGTTCACCCTGCAGCCGGACGACCCGACACGGTGGGCGATCCACGACCGTCACCTGCCCGAGGTCCTCGACAACGCCACGCGCGTGGCGTTCCCGACGTCGCCGGCGACCCGCGACCTCGTCGTCTCGCACGCGGACGGGTCCGTCACGACCGTGCCCGACGTCGACGTCGTGTTCCCGATCCTGCACGGCCCCTTCGGCGAGGACGGCACGATCCAGGGCCTGCTCGAGATCGCCGGCCTGCCGTACGTCGGTGACGGGGTGCTCGCGAGCGCGCTGGCGATGGACAAGCACGTCGCGAAGGCCGTCCTCGAGCACGCCGGACTGCGGGTCGCGCCGTGGACGACCGTGCTCCGACGGCAGTGGCTCTCCGACCCGGTGGACGTCGCCGAGTCGGTGGCCGCGCACGGGTTCCCGGTGTTCGTGAAGCCCGCCCGGGCCGGGTCGAGCATGGGCGTCTCCCGGGTGGACGAGCCGTCGCAGCTCGGTGCCGCGATGGACCTCGCGTTCGAGCACGACTCGAAGGTGATCGTCGAGCCGCGGGTGATCGGCCGCGAGGTCGAGGTCGCCGTGCTCGAGGGCCGCGACGGTGTGCCGCGTACGAGCCTCCCGGGCGAGATCGTCGTTGCCCAGGACGGCTTCTACGACTTCGAGTCGAAGTACCTCGGCGGCGACGAGTCCCTGCTCTGCCCGGCGCCCCTGACCGAGTCGCAGACCGACGAGATCCGGTCGATCGGCGCCCGTGCGTTCGAGGCGATCGGGGGAGCCGGTCTCGCGCGGGTCGACTGCTTCCTCACCGACGACGGCTTCGTGGTCAACGAGGTGAACACGATGCCGGGGTTCACCCCGCTGTCGATGTACCCGCGCTGCTGGGCCGCCACGGGCGTCTCGTACGGTGAGCTCGTCACCGAACTCATCGAGCTGGGCCGCACCGCCGTCCGCTGAGCGGGCGCGCCGCGAGCGGCCCGCGCGCGGCTGTCGCTCATGCGAAAGCGACAGTCCGCGGCCCGTTGACGCCGCCGATCTGTCGCTCTTGCGAAAGCGACGGGTCGCAACTGTCGCTTTCGCGGACCGGATGCTCTCGGGGCGTCCTCCGTTCGACGACGCGGAGCGATCAGCCGTTGACCTCGGAGGGGTCGAGGCACCGGTGGCCGTCCTTGGGCAGTGTCGACACCGCGGTGCCGATGTCCTGCAGGACCTGGTCGGTCGCCTTCGAGGACTCGATCACGACCTGCACCGCCGGTGACCGGCCGAACGTCGTGTACACGACCTGTGCGCCACGGTCGTCCCGGATCCAGTCCACGGAGCCCTTCGAGAAGCACGGCAGGTCGGACACGGTCGGCACCGCGACACCGCAGTGGTAGATCGCCACGGCCGGGTCGCCCCACGCCGCCGTCGACTGCGCGTCGGTGTTGCGGAGCGCCGCGTCCTGTCCGACCACGCTCGGGAGTCGCACCTGGGCGTCCGCGCACGCGGCCGCGTTCGCCGACGGCGCGGCGGTCATCGAGACGGCGTTCGTGCACCCGGTGAGGCCCGCGGCGAGGGCGATCGCCACGCCGACGATCGCGGCGGTACGGGAGGTGCGGCGCGCGGTGTCCATCGACGTCCAGGCTACCGTTCTCGTGTGGACGCGCAGCACCGGGACCAGCCCGCACCGACCGTGGGGGAGCTCGGTGAGCTCGACGTCCTCGACCGTGTCGTCCGTCGGCTCCCGGTGGGCGACCCGCTCGTCGGTCCCGGTGACGACTGCGCGGTCCTCGCCGCCCCCGACGGCCGGTACGTGGTGACGACCGACATGATGGTGCACGGTCCGGACTTCCGCTGGGCGTGGTCCTCACCGGAGGACATCGGCTGGAAGGCCGCCGCGACGAACCTCTCCGACGTCGCCGCGATGGGTGCCCGACCGACCGGGCTCGTCGTCGCGCTCGCGGCACCGCAGGACACGCCGGTGACCGTCCTCGAACGGTTCGCTGACGGGGTGCGGCTCGCCGTCGAGGCCCTCGCCCCGGGCTGCGGCGTGGTCGGCGGCGACCTCTCCACGTCGTCGACGTTCACGGTCGCGGTCACCGCGTTCGGCGACCTCGCCGGCCGCGCCCCGGTGCTCCGGTCCGGGGCACGAGCGGGTGACGTCGTCGCGGTGTCCGGTGAACTCGGTCGCGCCGGCCGGGGGCTCGCGCGGCTCTTCCGCGACGGGGTCGACGAGGCCGGGGAGCCCTCCCGCGCGGCGACGGTCGCGAGCGGGGCCGACACCGACCCGGACGTCGGCCGGCAGCGACGACCGGTCCCGCCGATCGGGGACGGGGTCCTGGCGGCGGCGTCCGGAGCGACCGCGATGCTGGACGTCTCGGACGGGCTCGCGATCGACGGTGGACGGCTGGCGCGGGCGAGCCGGGTGACGATCGACCTCGAGCCGCAGGCGCTGCCGGACGCGTTCGCCCTGCACGGCGGCGAGGACCACGGGCTCCTCGCGACCTTCCCCGCGGGCACGGCGCTGCCCGGCGGGTTCCGGCGCATCGGCACCGTGCGGGAGCGTGGGACGCACGACGTGCTCCGGGACGGAACACCCGTCGAGACGACCGGCTGGGACCCCTACGCGGACTGGGACGGTGCGTCGGGCTGACGCCACCGCCAGCCGTGCAGCGATACGCATCACGTCCGGTCCCGCGTCGTGCGGCGCGACCCGTCGTGGGACGCGCGTCGAGCCGACGCACCGACCCGTGCCTCCAGGCTGCCACGCGGAGCGTGACGGTCAGGAGGCGGCGACCACGGCCTCCCACGCGACGGTCTCGCCGTAGCTGCGCTTGCTGAACGGCTCGAGCCCCGCCGGCCACGTCGGCTCCGGCGACCGCTTGCTGCGCTCCACGATGACGACCGCGTCGCGGGTGAGCCGTGGCACCAGCGCCTCGAGCACCTCGCCGATCTCGTGCTCGGTGACCTCGTACGGCGGGTCGAGGAACACGAGGTCGAACGTCCGCACGGTCTGCCGCAGGAACCCCAGCGCCGGCTGCGCGTGCACGTCGATCCGCACACCGGGTACCCGCTTCCGGACCGCGCGCGCGTTCTCCTTGCACGCCGCCGCCGCACCGGGTGCCCGGTCGACGAGGACGACCTCGACCGCGCCCCGGGACGCCGCCTCGAGCCCGAGGGCGCCCGTCCCCGCGTACAGGTCCGCCACGGCCGTGTCGTCGACCAGGCCCCGCGACTCGAGCGACGAGAACACCGCCTCGCGCACGCGGTCGCTCGTCGGCCGGGTGCCGGACCTCGGCACCCGGAGCGTCGTGGAGCCGGCGGCGCCGGCGATGATGCGGGTCATGCAGCCACCGTAGCGGCCCGGAAGGACGCTCCAGCGTTCTCCACGGGCCGGCCTGGAGGCACGGTGCGCGTCGGTCGTGCCGGGTAGCGTTGTCGCGTGGTCACCATCCGTCCGAACGCTGCCCCGGCCGCGCCCGTGCCGTCCGCCGACGGCGGGCTCGACACGCGGCTGTCGAGCGTGCTCGGCGGACGGACCGCGAGTGCGATCGAGAAGGCGTTCGGGTACCGCACGGCGGGGGAGCTCCTCGAGCACGCGCCGCGTCGGTACGCCGAGCGCGGTGCACTGACCGCGCTGGACTCGCTCGCGATCGGTGAGTCCGTGACGATCGTCGCCGAGGTCGTCGACGTCCGCGAACGCACGATGCGTGCTCGCCGTGGGTCCATCCTCGAAGCCAAGATCGGCGACGGCAAGGGCTTGCTCACGCTCACGTTCTTCAACCAGGGCTGGCGGACGAAGGACCTCGTCCCGGGCGCGCGTGGGGTGTTCGCCGGCAAGGTCGGCGACTACCGGGGCGCCCGGCAGCTCGCCCACCCCGACTACGAGCTGTTCGACCGCGACGACCCCCGCTCCCTGGCCGACCCCGGCTCGGACGAGGCCATCCGGTGGTCGCGGCAGCCGATCCCGATCTACCCGGCGACCGCGTCGCTGTCGTCGTGGCAGATCGCGAAGGCGATCGGGGTGGTGCTCGACACCCTGCCCGACCTCGACGACCCGATCCCGGCGTCCGTCCGCGCCCGACTCGACCTCGTCCCGTACCGGCGGGCGCTCGAACTGCTCCACCGCCCCGAGAAGGTCGCCGACTTCAAGCGCGCACAGGACGCCCTGCGCTACCGCGAGGCCTTCGTGCTGCAGACCGCCCTCGTGCAGCGACGCATCGCGGCGCGGGCCGTCGCCTCGACGCCGCGGTCGGCCGCACCGGGGGGCATCCTCGAGCGGTTCGACGCGTCGCTGCCCTTCACGCTCACCGACGACCAGCGCTCGGTCGGGGCCGAGATCGCGTCGGACCTCGCCGGCAGCTGGCCGATGCACCGACTCGTCCAGGGCGAGGTCGGTTCCGGCAAGACGCTCGTGGCGATCCGCGCGATGCTCACCGTGGCCGAGTCCGGCGGACAGTCGGCCCTCATCGCCCCGACCAAGGTCCTCGCGGCGCAGCACCTGCGGTCGATCGTGAAGTTCCTCGGGCCCGACCTCGCGGCCGAGCTGCGTCCGGTGATCCTGACCGGGTCGCAGTCCACCGACGAGCGCCGACGTGCCCTGCTCGCGGCCGCGTCCGGCAGCTCGCGGCTCGTCGTCGGGACGCACGCGCTCCTCGGCGACCGGGTCGACTTCGCCGAACTCGGACTCGTCGTGGTCGACGAGCAGCACCGGTTCGGCGTCGAGCAGCGCGAGGCCCTGCGCACCAAGGGCCAGACCCCGCCGCACGTCCTGGTCCTCACCGCCACGCCGATCCCGCGCACCGTCGCGATGACGGTGTTCGGCGACCTCGACGTCTCCACGATCGCAGGCGTGCCCTCGGGGCGGGCCGGCGTCGAGACCTTCACCGTCGGGCTCGCCGAGCACCCCGGCTGGGAGTCCCGCATCTGGTCCCGCATGGCCGAGGAACTCGCCGCCGGGCGTCAGGCGTTCGTGGTGTGCCCGGCGATCGACGACGTGCACGCCGAGGACGACGGCGAACCCGTGCCCGACGCTCCCTCCGACGACACGCCGAAGCGCGCCCCGGCCACGGTCCTCGCCACGGCGGAGCGGATGCGGCAGATGCCGGTGCTCGACGGTCGGCGGATCGAGGTGCTGCACGGGCGGATGACCGCGGACGAGAAGGACCGCGTCATGACGACCTTCGCCGCCGGGGGCATCGACGTGCTCGTCGCGACCACCGTGATCGAGGTCGGGGTCGACGTGCCCAACGCCTCGATGATGGCGGTGCTGGACGCCGACCGCTTCGGGGTGTCCCAGCTCCACCAGCTCCGTGGGCGCATCGGCCGCGGGCAGTACGCCGGCGTGTGCCTGCTCGTCACCACGGCGGAGCTCGAGTCCCCGTCGCGGGAGCGTGTCGACGCCGTCGCCGCGTCCGACGACGGGTTCGAGCTCGCGCGGGTCGACCTCGAGCTCCGGCGCGAGGGCGACGTGCTGGGGGAGCGGCAGTCAGGTGGTCGTTCGTCCCTGAACCTGTTGCGCGTCGTCGAGCACGCCGACCTCATCGTCGATGCGCGCGAGGAGGCCGAGCGCGTCCTCGAGCCGGACCCGGAGCTCGTCGGGCACCCGGCGCTCCGGGAAGCCCTGGCCCGACGCCTGGACGAGTCCGACGCGGCCTTCCTCGGCAAGAACTGAGCCGGGTCACGGGCGCCCGGTAGGGTCGCTGGCATGGCGCAGATCGCGGTCGTCCCCGGCTCCTTCGACCCCGTGACCCTCGGGCACCTCGACGTGATCGGGCGCGCGGCGGGACTCTTCGACGAGGTCCACGTGCTCGTCGTCCACAACCCGGACAAGAAGCCCGCGATGTTCGAGGCCGCCGAGCGTGTCCGGCTCATCGAGGAGTCGCTCGTCGAGACGGGCGTCCGCGACAACGTGCGCGTCGGGGAGTGGACCGCCGGGCTCCTGGTCGACTACTGCCGTCAGGTCGGTGCGACGGTCCTCGTGAAGGGGGTCCGCTCGGGCGAGGACGTCGCGTACGAGACCCCGATGGCGATCATGAACCGGCACCTCGCCGACGTCGAGACGGTGTTCCTGCTGCCCGAGGCCTCCCGTGCGCACGTGTCGAGCTCGCTCATCCGCCAGGTCGCGACCCTCGGCGGTGACGTCACCCCGTACGTGCCCGAGGTCGTGGCGCACGCCCTGGCGGAGCAGACGGCCCGCTGAACCGGATGCTCCGGCGGGGACACGCGGGGTACCCGCCTCGACGTACCGTCCGGATGCCGCTAGGCTTGTCGATCGTGTCTTCCCCCGTGAACAGCCCCTACGCCCTGCGCGTGCGCGACCTCGCGCACCGTCCGGGCGAGATGCGCGAGCACTCGCTCGACGTCGAGGTGCCGGACGCGATGGGTGCCGGGGTCATCTCCGTCCGTCAGGGCGCGCCGATGCACCTCGACGTCCGACTCGAAGGGCTGCACGAGGGCGTCCTCGTGTCCGGACACGCGTCGGCCGAGGCGTTCGGGGAGTGCTCCCGGTGCCTGATCGAGATCAGCGAACCCGTCGAGGTCGATTTCGCGGAGCTCTTCGCGTACGATGTCTCGGAGGATTTCGACTTCTTCGTTCGCGATGACCACGTGGACTGCGAACCGGTCGTTCGAGATGCGGTGGTGCTGTCGCTGCCGTTCCAGCCGGTCTGCCGACCGGACTGCCCAGGCCTCGACCCGGAGACGGGGGAGCGACTGGCTGACCTCGAGGACCACACCCCTCGTGAGGTCCTGGACCCGCGCTGGGCCGCCCTGAGCGGTTTCCAGCCGACCGACGACAGCAACACCCCTGACCAGAGCCCCGAGGGCGACGGCCGCACGTCGGCCTGAACCGCCCTCGCCACTGACCACCGACCAACCGAAAGAGAACCACCATGGCCGTTCCCAAGCGCAAGCAGTCCCGTGCCAACACGCACGCCCGTCGTTCGCAGTGGAAGGCCGCGCCGGTCCAGCTCGTGAAGACGATCGAGAACGGCAAGGTCACCTACAGCCTCCCGCACCGCGCGAAGGTCGTCGAGGACTCGGCCGGCACCCCGCTGTACATGGAGTACAAGGGCCGCAAGGTCGCCGACGTCTGATCGGACCGAACGCATGACCACGACGTCCGGCGCCACGGGGTCCCGCCCCGTGGGGCCGGACGTCGTTCGTCTGCGTGAGCAGCTCGCGGTCGACATCGACCTCGAACTGCTGCAACTCGCCCTCACGCACCGTTCGTTCGCGTACGAGCACGGTGGGATCGGGCACAACGAGCGGCTCGAGTTCCTCGGCGACTCGATCCTCGGCCAGGCCGTGACCGTGAAGCTCTTCCGGTCGTTCCCCGACCTCGACGAGGGCGAGCTGGCCAAGCGCCGCGCGAGCCTCGTCTCGACGGTCGCCCTCGCCGAGATCGCCCGCATGATCGGGCTCGGCCAGTACCTCCGCCTCGGCAAGGGCGAGGAGCAGACCGGTGGCCGCGACAAGTCGTCGATCCTCGCCGACACCGTCGAAGCCGTGATCGGCGCGACGTACCTCTCCGCGGGCCCGGATCCGGCGACCGAACTCGTGCTCCGGCTCGTCGAGCCACTCCTGGTCGACCCGGACCGCTTCGGGGCCGCGATGGATCCGAAGACGAGCCTGCAGGAACTCGCTGCGACGCTCGCACTGGGCAACCCCGCCTACCGGGTCACCGAAGAGGGCCCCGACCACGACAAGACCTTCCACGCCACGGTGGTCCTGCAGGGTGCGGACGTCTCGTCCGGTGCCGGTTCGAGCAAGAAGGCCGCCGAGATGGCCGCCGCGCTTCAGGCCTGGACGAAGCTCTCCGGCCGCGACGGCTCGCCGCGCGTCGACGCCGACAGCACCGCCGGGACCGCGTAGCCGGTGCCCGAGCTCCCCGAGGTCGAGGTCGTCCGCGCCGGTCTCGAGCCCGCCGTCAGCGGCGCCCGCGTGCTCCACGTGGACGTCGTCGACGACCGCGCGCTCACCCGGCACGACGGCCCCGCGGAGGACTTCGCGGACCGCCTGACCGGCCGGACCATCGCCGCCGCCGTCCGGCGCGGCAAGTTCCTCTGGTTCCCGCTGCGTCCCGAACACGACGACGACCGCCCCGAGGCGCTCGTGACGCACCTCGGCATGTCTGGCCAGGTGCTCCTCGGACGTGACCGCCCCGCAGCGAAGCACCGGCGGATCCTCATCGAGGTGCAACCCGGCTCGACCGACCGTGACGGTGTGCCCGAAGTGCCCGTCCAGCTCGAGTTCGTCGACCAGCGCACGTTCGGGTCGATGGCACTGGACCCGATGGTGCCGACGGTGGACGGCGCGCCCGCGGGCTTCGCCGGGCACGTCGACGACGCCGACCCGGACGCGCCGTGGCGTCGGAGCATCCCGCACCAGGTGTCCCACATCGCGCGCGACCCGCTCGACCCGGCGTTCGACGACGACCGCTTCATCGCCGTGGCACGGAAGCGCGCGAGCGGCATCAAACGGGTGCTCCTCGACCAGGGCGTCGTCAGCGGCATCGGCAACATCTACGCCGACGAGTCCCTGTGGGCCGCGAAGCTGCACCACGACCGCCCGGCCGAGCGGCTGACCCGAGCCGACCTCCGCACGCTGCTGGCCGAGGTCCGGAGCGTCCTCGGTCGGGCGCTCGAGGACGGCGGGACGAGCTTCGACGCGCAGTACGTCAACGTGAACGGCCAGTCCGGGTACTTCTCGCAGCGACTCAACGTCTACGGGCAGCAGGGGAAGCCGTGCCCCCGGTGCGGCACGACGATCGTGCGTGAGGCCTTCATGAACCGGTCGAGCCACCGCTGTCCCGTGTGCCAACCCGCTCCGCGCCTGCGCAGGCGTTAGCCTGACGCCCAGCAGCCCAGCCCGCAGCACACCGCCAGCAGCAGCGCAGCAGAACGCCCGGAGACCGCATGTACTTGAAGAGCCTGACCATCAAGGGGTTCAAGTCCTTCGCGCAGCCGACGACGTTCGCCTTCGAGCCCGGGGTCACGTGCATCGTCGGACCGAACGGCTCGGGCAAGTCGAACGTCGTCGACGCCCTGGCGTGGGTGATGGGGGAGCAGGGTGCGAAGACCCTCCGCGGCGGCAAGATGGAGGACGTCATCTTCGCCGGCACCTCGACGCGCGGGCCGCTCGGTCGCGCGCAGGTGCTCCTGACGATCGACAACACCGACGGCCTCCTGCCGATCGAGTACTCCGAGGTGACGATCTCCCGCACCCTCTTCCGGAACGGCGGCAGCGAGTACGCCATCAACGGCGAGAACTGCCGGCTGCTCGACGTGCAGGAGCTCCTCAGCGACACCGGCCTCGGCCGCGAGATGCACGTCATCGTCGGCCAGGGGCAGCTCGACAAGGTCCTGCACGCCACCCCGGAGGACCGCCGCGGGTTCATCGAGGAGGCAGCTGGCATCCTCAAGCACCGTCGTCGCAAGGAGAAGACGCTCCGCAAGCTCGAGGCGATGCAGACGAACCTCACACGGTTGTCGGACCTCGCGGGGGAGATCCGCCGTCAGCTCAAGCCACTCGGTCGGCAGGCCGAGGTCGCGCGCAAGGCGCAGTCCGTCGCCGCCGTCGCCCGGGACGCCAAGGCGCGCATCCTCGCCGACGACGTGGTCCGGCTCCGTCGCGAGCTCCACGAGCACCTCGAGGTCGAGACGGGCCGGAAGTCCGAGCGCATCGTGCTGCAGGAGCGGCTCGACCAGACCCGTGCCAGGCAACAGCAGGTCGAGCAGAGCATGGTCGGCGACGACGTCGACCGCGCCCGGACGGTCGTGCACCGGTTCGAGAGCGTGCAGGAGCGACTCCGCGGCCTGTCGAGCCTCGCGAACCAGCGCCTGATGTTCCTCGCACAGCAGGCCGACGCGCCGCAGCAGGGCCCGACGGTCACACCCGAGCGGGTGGAGTCCGTCCGGGACGAGGCCGACCGGCTCGAGGCACGCGCCGAGGAGATGGCGGCTGACTCCGGCGCTGCCGCGGCCCGGGTGCAGGACGCGCGGGCGGCGCTGGACGCCCTCGACGAGCAGATCGCCGCGCAGGCGGCCGTGGTGTCGCAGCACGACCTCGAGGCGCAGCGGCTGGCCTCCGCGGTGGACGTCGCCCGGTCGAAGCGCGGCTCCGCCGTCGCCGACCGGGAGCGGCGGGAACGCGCGCTGGCCGAGGCGACCGAGCGCGCCGAGCGCGCCGCCGCGGCCCTCGCGGACATCGGGACCGACCCGTCCGAGGGCGTGGACGAAGCCGCCCTGACGGCTGCGGTCACGGCCACCCGCGAGCAGCAGCAGGCTGCGCAGTCGACGCGTGACGAGCTCCGCGACCGACTCCACGCCCTCGAACGCGAGCGGGACGCGCTCGACGCGCGGGTCACGGCCCTCGCCATGTCGATCGA
The DNA here is from genome assembly GCF_047238015.1 of Curtobacterium phoenicis. Classification (NCBI taxonomy): domain Bacteria; kingdom Bacillati; phylum Actinomycetota; class Actinomycetes; order Micrococcales; family Microbacteriaceae; genus Curtobacterium; species Curtobacterium phoenicis. The sequence goes on along the minus strand of NZ_JBDFLZ010000002.1, from coordinate 2,582,479 downwards.
CGTCCGTGACGGGTCGCAGGCCCTCATCGAGGCCGGGCGTGCGGGCATCACCGGTCGCCTCGCCGACAGCCTCACGGTCGAGCCGGGCTGGGAGGCCGCGGTCGCCGTGGCGCTCGACGGACTCGCCGACGCCGTGCTCGCGGCGGACCGGACGGTCGCGCTCGACGCGGTCGCGCACGCGCGGACCACGGACATCGGGCGCGTCGACGTCGTCGTCGCGGAACCCGACCCGGCCGCTGCTGCGGCAGCAGGGACCCTGCCGGACGTGCTCCCCGCTGGCGTCCGCCGGGCCGTCGACCTCGTGCAGGGGCCGGCGGCGATCGCGGCGATCCTGCGCGACACCGTGATCGCCGTGGACGAGGACGTCGACCTGGAGGCCGTGCTCACCGCCGCCCCGCAGGCGACGGTCGTCACGCGGTCCGGTGACGTCGTCCGCGCCGTCCGGATCACGGGCGGTGGTGAGCGGATGACCAGCCGCATCGAGCTCGTCGCCGAACGCGACGACGCCGTGACCCGTCGCGACGCGGTCGCGAGCGACGTCGAGGACGCAGCCACGCGCCTCCAGGCCGCCCGTGCCGCCGTCGACGAGGCACGACGCCGGGCGGAGGAGGCCGACCAGGCGTCGCGAGCGCACGCGAAGGCCACCGCGGAGTACGACCGCAGCAGCGCGTCCGCGCGGGCGCGCTCCGAGAACGCGACGGCCGAGGTCGAGCGGCTCCGGGCGGCCCTGGCCGAGACGGACGGCGCGGTCGAGTCCGCCGAGGCCGTGCTCGCCGAGGCCGACGCGGCCCTCGCGGCGTTCACCGACCGGCCGCGCCCGACGGTCGATGCTTCCGGTCGACCGGCGCTGCAGGAGGCACTCGAGGCTGCCCGGGCGGCCGAGATCGAGCAGCGCATCCAGGTGGAGACCGTCCGCGAGCGCGTGCGCGCCGAGCGGAACCGTGCCGCCGGGCTCGAGCGGCAGCTCCGAGCCGAGCGGGCCGCCGCCGAGGAAGCCGCCCGTCGTGCGGTGGTCCGCCGCGGGCAGATCGCCGTCGCCGAGGGCGTCCTCGCCGACCTGCCGGGGGTGCTCGGTGCGGTCGACCGGTCACTCGCGGAGGCCCGCGTGCGGCTGGCGAACGAGGAGTCCGAGCGGTCGAAGCGCAACACTGAGCTGCAGACGATCCGGAACGAGGAGCGGGAGCTCCGCGACCGCCTGCAGACCCTGACCGACGGGGTGCACTCGCTCGAGATGGAGATCTACGAGAAGAAGCTGCACGTGTCGGGCATCCTCGACCGGGCGCAGAGCGAGCTCGGCCTGGTCGAAGCGGTGCTCGTGGCCGAGTACGGGCCACACGTGCCGGTGCCGGTGGACGTGCTCGTCGACCCGCGGGTGCTCGCGCGCAAGCACCGGGAGGCCGAGCGGGAGCGGCTGGCGGCAGCGGCAACGGGGGCGGACACGGCGCCGGACGCTGACGACGAGGTCGACCCGGACGAGGTCGACCCGGACGAGGTCGACCCGGACGAGGTACTCGTGGACGCCGAGTCGACGCTGCCCGGCGGCCCGGCGCTGCCCGAGTACGACGCCTCGGACGACGTCGACCTGGACGCGGTCGAGACGGTGCCCTACGTCCGCGCCGAGCAGGAACGCAGGCTCAAGGCCGCCGAGCGTGATCTCGGGCAGCTCGGCAAGGTGAACCCGCTCGCCCTCGAGGAGTTCCAGGCGCTCGAGCAGCGGCACGCGTTCCTCGCGGAGCAGCTCGAGGACCTCCAGAAGACCCGCACCGACCTCATGACGATCATCGAGGAGCTCGACCAGAAGATGCAGACCATCTTCGAGGCCGCGTTCCACGACACCCGCGAGGCGTTCGACGTCATCTTCCCCATCCTGTTCCCGGGCGGCTCGGGGTCGATCACGTTGACGAACCCGGACGACCTGCTCGCGACCGGCATCGACGTGCAGGTCAAGCCCGCGGGGAAGAAGATCGACCGGCTCACCTTGCTGTCCGGCGGCGAGCGGTCCCTGGCCGCGGTGGCGCTCCTCGTCGCGATCTTCACCGCGCGTCCGTCGCCGTTCTACATCATGGACGAGGTCGAGGCGGCGCTCGACGACGCGAACCTCGGGCGGCTGTTGACCGTGTTCGAACGGCTCCGCGAGTCGTCGCAGCTCATCGTCATCACGCACCAGAAGCGGACGATGGAGATCGCCGACGCCCTGTACGGGGTGTCGATGCGGCAGGACGGGGTCTCCGCGGTGGTCGGGCAGCGGGTGCAGGCGCGGTCGGCGGAGCCGGCCGACGCGGTCGCGTAGCGCCGCGGCGATCTGTCGCTTTCGCGAAAGCGACAGATCGCCGCGCTCCGGCCCGACGGATCTGTCGCTTTCGCGAAGTGAACCGGGGCCAGCTCGCCGGATCCGTCGCTTCCGCGATCCGGACGACGGACGGGAGGCGCGGTGCCAGCTGGCACCGCGCCTCCCGTCCGTCAGGTGGAACCGACTACTGCGCGTCGGCCTCGACGGCCTCCTTCGGCTGCCCCGTCGGGGTGAGCCCGCGCTCCTGCCGCTTCTTCGAGACCACCAGCGAGGCGACCGTCGCAACGGCGATCGTCAGCGCGATGAAGCTCAGCGAGAACCAGATCGGGATCTCCGGCGCCCACTCGATGTGCTCGCCGCCGTTGATGAACGGCAGCTCGTTGACGTGCATCGCGTGGAACACGAGCTTCACGCCGATGAAGGCGAGGATGACCGCGAGGCCCTGGCCGAGGTAGATGAGACGCTCGAGCAGGCCCGCGATGAGGAAGTAGAGCTGCCGCAGACCGAGCAGCGAGAAGGCGTTCGCGGTGAACACGATGAAGGCGTCCTGGGTCAGCCCGAAGATCGCCGGGATCGAGTCGAGGGCGAACAGCACGTCCGTGAGGCCGATCGCGACCATGACGAGCAGCATCGGAGTGAAGAGGCGCTTGCCGTCGATCTTCGCGGTGAGCTTGTCGCCGTGGTAGTCGTCGGTCGTCGGGATCACCCTGCGCAGGGTCCGGATGAGCTTCGAGTCGCCCTCGGAGTCGTCGTGGCCGCCGCCCTTCGCCTGCGACCAGGCGAGCCAGAACAGCAGTGCCCCGAACAGGTAGAACACCCACGAGAAGTTCTCGATGATCGTGACGCCGAGGGCGATGAACACGCCGCGGGCCACGAGGGCGATCGCGACGCCCACCAGGAGGACCTTCTGCTGGTACTCCTTCGGCACCGCGAAGCTCGTCATGATGATGAGGAAGACGAACAGGTTGTCGACGGACAGTGCCTTCTCGGTGAGCCAGCCCGCGAAGTACTCGCCACCGGCCTGCCCGCCGCCGAAGACGAGGATGCCGACGCCGAACAGGATCGCGAGCCCGACGTAGAACGCCGACCAGAACGCCGATTCCTTGATGTGCGGGACGTGCGGGGTGCGCACGTGCGAGTAGAAGTCGAAGATCAGCAGGCCGAGGATGCCGGCGATGGTGATCAGCCAGACGAGGATGGGGACGTCCACGGGTCCTCCTTCAGGTCAGGGACGCGCCGTCACGGCGCGTCGGAGCCTGAAGGTCTCTTCCGCCGTCGGGCCGCAGGAGCGGATCGAGGGCCGGCGCCCCGGGTCCGGATCGTCCCGGACCGTACTGACGAGGTCGCCGAGGAGGAATACTCCCCTTCGTGTGACCGATCGTACCGGGCACAGCGCACACCCGCCGCGCTCTAAGCTGGGAACATGGCGAGTTCCTGGTCACTGTCCTCCCGGCTGCGCGGGCTGTTCCAGCGCAAGACGATCGACGAGACCACGTGGGACGACCTCGAGACCGCGCTCATCGGAGCCGACTTCGGACCGGACATCTCCGAGGCGATCATCGAGGACCTCCACGAGCGCGTCGACCGCTACGGCACGACGGACCCCGCCGACCTGCAGCGCATGCTCCGCGAGGTGCTCGAGGAACGGCTCTCGAAGCTCGACACCACGCTGAAGCTCAGCAACCGACCGGCCGTCGTGCTCGTCGTCGGCGTGAACGGCGTCGGCAAGACCACCACGATCGGCAAGTTCGCCAAGTTCCTCAAGACGTACGACCGCTCCGTGGTCGTCGGGGCGGCCGACACGTTCCGCGCAGCAGCGGTGGAGCAGGTCGCGACGTGGGCCGAGCGTGCCGGGGTCGACGTCGTCCGGCCCGCCCAGCCCGGGCAGGACCCGGCGTCGGTGGCGTACCAGACGGTCGAGAAGGCGATGCGCGAGGGCACCGAGATCGTCGTCATCGACACCGCGGGCCGGCTGCACACCAAGGCCGGGCTGATGGACGAGCTGTCCAAGATCAAGCGCGTGGTCGAGAAGCAGACCGAGATCGCCGAGGTGCTCCTCGTGCTCGACGCCACCACGGGGCAGAACGGGCTCGCGCAGGCGCAGGCGTTCATCGAGGGCGCCGGGGTCACCGGACTCGTCATCACGAAGCTCGACGGCTCCGCGAAGGCCGGCTTCGTGCTGAGCGTGCAGGAGAAGACCGGGATCCCGATCAAGCTCATCGGTCAGGGCGAGGGCATCAACGACCTCACGGGTTTCACGCCCCACGTGTTCGTGCAGAACCTCGTCGGCTGAGGGCCGCCTCGTCGGTTGAACGACACCCGTCCGCGAACGCGCTCGCCGCGCGGCGAGTAGCGTCTCGGTCGGCCCGGGCACCCGCTCGGTCTTCGTTCCAGGGATTGGAGACCCCCATGCCCGCACTGCTGATCATCGCGATCATCGTCGGCCTCGTCCTGCTCTTCAGCGGCATCTTCGTCGGTGCCCTCAAGTTCCTGCTCTGGGTGGGACTCGTGATCGTGATCCTCGCGATCATCGGGTGGCTGCTGCGGAGCATCCGCGGCCGCGCCTGACGCGACGCGACCCATCGACGGACGGGAGGTGCGGTGCCAGCTGGCACCGCGCCTCCCGTCCGTGCCGTGGTGCGTCCCGGTCGCGGAAGCGACAGTCTGCGCCGCACCGTCCGCGTGGTCCTGTCGCTTTCGGGAGGTGAGCACTGTCGCTTTCGCGAGAGCGACAGTCTGCGCCCGACGGTTCGCGCGCTCTTGTCGCTTTCGCGGGGGCCATCGCCCAGTCCGCGTGCGGCGGCGCGCCCCGCGGCGCGCGCCTGTCAGACGGCTTGGCGGCCGGCCGGTGCCTCGAGCAGGTGCGACAGGTGCTCCGGCACCGTGCCGCCCCGCGCCACCGTGGCCCGCGCCCAGAGGCGGCCCGCGCGGTAGGACGAGCGCACGAGCGGCCCGGCGAGCACGCCCGAGAACCCGATGTCCTCGGCGATCTCGCGGAGGTCGACGAACTCCTCCGGCCGCACCCAGCGCGCGACCGGGAGGTGCCGCGGCGACGGGCGGAGGTACTGCGTCAGCGTGATGATGTCGGTGCCGGCCTCGTACAGCTGCTCGAGCGCGTCGATGACCTCGTGCCGCTCCTCGCCCATGCCCAGGATGAGGTTCGACTTCGTCACGAGCCCGGCGTCCCGACCCTGCGTGATGACGTCGAGCGAGCGTTCGAACCGGAACGCCGGACGGATGCGCTTGAAGATCCTGGGGACCGTCTCGACGTTGTGCGCGAAGACCTCGGGGCGGGCGTCGAACACCTGGCCGAGCTGGTCCGGGCGGCCGTTGAAGTCCGGCACGAGGATCTCGACGCCGGTGCCGGGGGAGTGCTCGTGGATCTGGCGGATCGTCTCGGCGTAGAGCCACGCGCCGCCGTCGTCGAGGTCGTCCCGCGCCACACCGGTGACGGTCGCGTACTTGAGGCCCATCGACACGACCGAGTCCGCGACGCGACGCGGCTCACCCCGGTCGAGCGGTGAGGGCTTGCCGGTGTCGATCTGGCAGAAGTCGCACCGCCTCGTGCACTGCGAGCCGCCGATGAGGAACGTGGCCTCGCGATCCTCCCAGCACTCGAAGATGTTCGGGCAGCCGGCCTCCTGGCAGACGGTGTGCAGTTGCTGCGTCCTGACGAGGGCGGACAGGTCGCGGAACTCCGGCCCCTGGGTGGCGCGGGTCTTGATCCACGCGGGCTTCGTCTCGATCGGGGTCTCGGCGTTCCGCGCCTCGACGCGGAGCATCCGGCGGCCCTCGGGGGCGATGGTCATGCGGGGGTCTCCTGCAGGTGGATGGTGCGGTCCGGGCCGGACGGGAGGCGCGAGTGGCCCCCGGCGGACCGGTCCGGGCTGGTCGGCTGGTCCGGGCTGGTCGGGTGGTCCGGCTCGACGGGCGGGGTCGGCTCGGCTGCGCGACCGGTCCCGGCTGCGCGGCTCGTCTGGGCTGCTCGGCTCGTCTGGGCTGCTCGGGCGCCGGACGCGATGCGGTGGCCGGTGTGCATCCCGTCGAACGCAGCCTGCACGCCTTGCGCGACGAGCGTGGCTACCTCCTCCACCGGCACCGGGCGACCGACGGCCCGGCTGAGGGTGGTGACCCCGGCGTCCGCGATGCCGCACGGCACGATCGCGGCGTACGCGTCGAGAGCGTTCGCGCAGTTGAGGGCGATCCCGTGACTCGTCACACCCTCGGCGACGTGCAGGCCGATGGCTCCGACCTTGTCGTGGTTCGCCCGGTCGGGCCGGGGGACCCAGGCGCCGCTGCGGCCCTCGACGCGTTCCGCCGTCACACCGACGCCAGCAGCGGCGTCGAGGAGCACCTGCTCCAGGTCGCGCACCCACGCCACGACGTCGAGCGGCTGCGCCAACCGGACGATCGGGTAGGCGACGAGCTGCCCAGGTCCGTGCCAGGTGATGCGTCCGCCGCGGTCGACCTCGACCACGGCGGAGCCGTCGGTCGGCAGGTCGCTCGGCTCGGTGCGGCGCCCCGCGGTGTAGACCGACGGGTGCTCGCACAGGACGAGCGCGCCGGGGGAGCGGCCGGCGACGACGTCGGCGCGGAGGCGCTGCTGCAGTGCGAGGCCCTCGGCGTAGTCGAGCAGGCCCGGCACCCGGACGATCTCGAGTTCCGGCATGGGCGCCAGCGTACGTCAGTTTCTGGACGCCGTACAACAACCGATCACGCGGTGGGAGGCTCGGGTGAGCGACCGGTCATCACGAGCTCGGTGTGCAGCAGCTGCGCACGCTCACGGTGCGGTCGGTCCACCACGATCCCGCGCACGGTGACGACCGCCCACACGACGGCCGAGCTGCCCGTCAGGAGCGCACCGTCGAGGTCGTGGTCGCCGACCAGGTCGGCGACGGCGGTCGCGCCGAACACGACCGCCATCGCCGCGCCGAGCCAGAGGTACCAGCCGGTCCGGTCGACGGTGTCGCGCAGGAACCGCATCTTGCGGTCGCGCCGCACGCCGTCGGGTTCTGAACCGCCGCGGACCCAGGCCCGCAGTGCCCGGTGCGCGGCGTACCCGCCCCCGCCGGCCCACGCCGCGACCACGACGACCACGAGACCGACTGCGGTGGCCACGCCGACCAGCGCGATGACCGTCGCGGAACCGGTGAAGCGTGCCGTGAACACCGCCGCCGTGAAGCCGCCGAACACGGCCGCGCCGGTCGCCCGGAGCCAACCGGCGACGTCGATCTCCCTCAGGTGCACGGTGTGGACGGTAGTCCCCGGGGTACCGGCGCGGTCGCGGTCGGGCTGTCGGCGGTCGCCTTGTAGAATCGTCGGATCATGGCGCAATTCGGTTCACTCTCCGACCGGCTGACAGAGACCTTCCGCAACCTGCGGAGCAAGGGTCGCCTGTCCCCGTCCGACGTCGACGGCACCGTCCGCGAGATCCGACGGGCGCTCCTCGACGCCGACGTCGCGCTCGAGGTCGTCAAGTCCTTCACCGCCTCGGTCCGCGAGCGTGCCCTCTCGGACGAGGTGAACAAGGCGCTCAACCCGGCACAGCAGGTCGTCCAGATCGTCAACGAAGAACTCGTCGGCATCCTCGGCGGGCAGCAGCGTCGGCTCGAGTTCGCCAAGCGTCCGCCGACGGTCATCATGCTCGCGGGGCTCCAGGGCGCCGGCAAGACGACGCTCGCGGGCAAGCTCGGCAAGTGGCTCAAGAAGGACGGCCACACCCCGATGCTCGTCGCGGCGGACCTCCAGCGTCCGAACGCCGTGCAGCAGCTCCAGGTCGTCGGTGAGCAGGCCGGTGTCCACGTCTTCGCGCCGGAGCCCGGCAACGGCGTCGGTGACCCGGTCAAGGTCGCGAAGAACGCCATCAAGGCAGCCGTGGACCAGCAGTACGACACCGTGATCGTCGACACCGCGGGTCGGCTCGGCGTCGACGCCGAGCTGATGAAGCAGGCCGCGAACATCCGCAAGGCCGTCGACCCGGACGAGGTCCTGTTCGTCATCGACGCGATGATCGGTCAGGACGCCGTGGCCACGGCACGTGCCTTCCAGGAGGGCGTCGACTTCACCGGCGTCGTCCTGTCGAAGCTCGACGGTGACGCCCGCGGTGGCGCGGCCCTGTCGGTCGCGAGCATCACCGGCCGCCCGATCATGTTCGCGTCCACGGGCGAGGGGCTCGACGACTTCGAGCCGTTCCACCCGGACCGCATGGCGAGCCGCATCCTCGACCTCGGCGACATCCTCTCGCTCATCGAGCAGGCCCAGCAGGCGTTCGACGAAGAAGAAGCGCGCGCCGTCGCCGAGAAGATCGCGAGCGACTCGTTCACGCTGGACGACTTCCTCGGCCAGATGCAGCAGCTCCGCAAGGCCGGCTCGATCAAGGGCATGCTCGGCATGCTCCCCGGTGCGAAGGGCATGCGAGAGGCGCTCGACAACTTCGACGAGGGTGAGATCGTCCGCACCGAGGCGATCATCCAGTCGATGACGAAGCAGGAGCGCCAGCTCCCGAAGCTCCTCAACGGCTCGCGTCGTCTCCGCATCGCGAAGGGTTCCGGCACCACGGTGACCGAGGTCAACGCCCTCGTGAACCGCTTCGAGCAGGCCGCGAAGATGATGAAGACCGTTGCCCGCGGTGGCGTGCCGCAGATGCCGGGCATGGGTCCGATCCCCGGCATGCACGGCGGCAAGAAGAAGCAGCAGCCGCAGGGCGGCAAGAAGAAGAAGGTCGGCAACCCCGCCAAGCGCGCTGCGCTCGCGTCGGGTGCCGCGGCCCAGCCGCAGCAGCAGGCGGCGAAGGGATCCGGCTTCGGCTTCGGCGGTGCGAACGCGAAGAACCCGAAGGCGCCCACCGAGGAAGAGATGCAGTCGCTGCAGAAGTTCCTGGGTCGCTGACGCGACCAGCCGACAGACTGGAGGCCCGTGGCGGATCCGCCACGGGCCTCCAGTCGGTCTGCCGGGTCGCGTCGCGGACGTTCCTTCCCATGACGGCCGCGATGGAAGGCGGAATCGGGCGTACCTGGTCGGGAGGTTCGACCTGGTACGCCCGGAACGACCTGGTGCGCCCGGAACGACCTGGTGCGCCTGGGGTGACCGGTGCGCTCGGGGCGGCGGCGCCCGGAGGCGGGCGGCTACAACGAGTCGCGCAACTCGGTGACCAGGTGGCGGACGACCGCGCGGAGGTCGCCGCCGTTCTCCTGCGCCACCTGCAGCTGCCGCTGGTACGACGCCCCGTGCTCGATCATCGTGTCGAGGTGGTGGAGCTCTTCCTGGCAGCCGAGCCGCTCGGCGATCGGGTCGAGGCGCGCGACGAGGTCGTGCACCTCGTCGGTGACGAGCCGCTCGTCGCCGGCGGCGTTCGTGATGATCTCCGCCTCCATGCCGTACCGGGCTGCGCGCCACTTGTTCTCGCGGATGAACCACTGCTGCATGGAGGGCAGGACCTCGCCGCGGTCGAGTCGGTCGGACAGTGCGGTGACGAGGCACTGGACGAAGGCCGTGACCGCGCCGACCTCGTGCAGCGTCGAGATGCCGTCCGACACCCGGTTCTCGAGGGTGCCCCAGCCCGGCGACGGGCGGATGTCCCAGCGGAGGTCCTTGAACCCGTCGATCACGCCGGTCTTCGTGAGGTCGTCGACGACCGTCTCGAAACCGCCCCAGTCGTCGATGCCCGGCGGCAGTCCGCCCGTCGGGAGCTGCTGGAACATGAGCGCCCGGTTGGACGCGTAGCCGGTGTCGGTGCCGCCCCAGAACGGGCTCGACGCCGTGAACGCCTGCAGGTGCGGCACGTACGCGAGCATCGCGTTCATGATCGGCACGGCCTTGTCGCGGTGGTCGATCCCGACGTGCACGTGCACGCCCCAGATGAGCATCTGCCGGCCCCACCAGCGTGTGCGGTCGATGAGGGTGTTGTAGTGCTCGCTGTCCGCCGTGATCTCCTGCTGGTCCCACACCGCGAACGGGTGCGTCCCCGAGCACATGACCTGGGCGTCGAGGGGTTCGGCCGCGTCGATCACCTCGCCGATGATCCCGGAGAGCTCGGACGTGGCCCCCGCGACGGTGGTGTGCACGCCCGTGACCACCTCGACGGTGTTGGTCAGGAGCTCCTCGGTGACCTTGTCCGGATCACCGAGCCGCTCCTGCACCGCCCGGATCACCGCCGGAGCACGGGGGGCGAGGTCGCCGGTGCCCCGGTCGACCAGCGGCAGTTCCCACTCGACACCGATGGTCGACGGATGGGACTCTGTGAAGCGGATGTCCATGCGGCCATCCTGCCGGTCGGTTGTCGGACATGCACAAGGAACGCCGTCGCCGGTCGTGCACCTCGCTCCACCTAGTTGTTCCATCACGGTACTACCGTGGAAACGCTCACAGGGAAGAGGTCCGCATGCAGTTGGTCGTGCGCGGTTCGTCCGCACCACTCGTCGGGGAGATCGACGTCCCGGTCTCCAAGTACCACGCGCACCGAGCGCTGGTGCTGGCATCACTCGCGAAGGGGACGAGCATCGTCTCCGGCATCAGTTCCACGCGACAGGTCGAGTGGACCGTCGGGACGCTCCGGGCCCTCGGCGTCGACGTCAAGCGCCGAGGGGACGAGTACCACGTCACCGGCCTCGGCGGGCGCTACGCGGCGACGGACGTCGTCGACCACGGGTCCCGCGGCGCGGACGGGATCCTCAACATGGGGTCCTCGGGCACGACGCTGTACTTCATGACCGGGCTCGCCTCGTTGGCCGACCGACCGATGACGCTGGTCGGCATGAAGTACTTCCAGCGCCGACCCATCAAGGCGCTGCTGACCTCGCTCACGCAGATGGGCGTGGAACTCGAGGCGACGAACGACTGCCCGCCGGTCACGGTCCAGCCGCGGAGACCTCGCGGCGGAGACGTCTCGATCGCCGGGACACTCTCGCAGTGGATCTCCGGTCTGCTCCTCCTCGCGCCCTTCGCCGAGCAGGAGACCCGGATCCACATCACCGGCGGTCGGCTCAACGAGCAGCCCTACGTCGAGCTGACGGTCCGGATGATGCGCGAGTTCGGACTCACGGTCGAGGTGTCCGACGACTGGCTCGAGTACCGGGTCCCTGCGGGGCAGCAGGCGACCCCGCACGACTACGTCATCCCACCGGACATCGGTTCCGCGGCGTTCGGGATCGCCGCCGCGGGCATCCGCCGGTCGGACCTGCTGCTCCGGGGCATGCGGGCGACCACCACGGCCCAGACCGACCACCCGGAGAGCGAGTTCCTCGACCTCGCCACCGCGATGGGCGTGCCCATGCGGATCGACGAGGAGACCGGTTTCGTCCGGATCCAGCACGACGGCTCGCCGCTCCGGGCGCTCGACATCGACTGCCAGCCGATCCCGGACCTCCTGCCCGTCCTGTCGACGATGGCGACCTTCGCCGAGGGCACGACCCGGCTCTGGAACGTGGCGCACATCCGGTTGAAGGAGTCCGACCGCGTCGCAGCGATGCTGCAGCTCAACCGCATGGGCGGCCGCGCCGAGCAGGGAGCCGACGAGCTCCGCGTGACCGGCGTCCGGCCCGGCGAACTGCACGGCTCGCCGATGTCCTCCTTCAACGACCACCGCGTGCTCATGTCCCTCGCCGTCGCCGCGTCGAAGGCCGAGGGCACGAGCTCCCTGACGTACCCGCGCGCCTACCGCATCTCGTACCCGACCTTCCTCGAGGCCATGAACGGCGTCGGGCTCGACATGGAGGTCGGCGACGCCCTGCTGGCCCGCGTCGACCGGGACGACCGGGTGGACGCCGCCACGTCCGAGCCGACCGACCTCGGCGAGGACACCGGGACGCCCGCCACGCAGGAAGCACCGGACGCGGCGCTCGTGACGTCTCCCGACCTCCCCGAGCTCGTCGGGGTCGACGCCGAGCCGCTCGTCCTCAGCGAGAAGGTCCGGATGCTGTCCGAGCAGGACCCGGACGGTCTCGCGGTCGTCGAGGTCGGCGGCGTCGCCCCCGTCGAGACCACCTGGAAGCAGCTGCAGGACGAGGCCGACCGGGTCTCCGCGCTGCTGCTCGAACTCGGCGTCCGGCGGGGCGAATCCGTCGCGATGCAGCTGCCGAACTGGCGCGAGTTCGTGTCCATCACGCTCGGCGCGGTCCAGATCGGAGCCGTCGCGACGCCGATCATGCCGGTCTTCGGTCCCCGCGAGACCACCATGACCCTCGCCCGTTCGAAGGCCCGCGTGGTGTTCCTGCCGAACGTGTTCCGGAAGCGCCGACCCGCACTGGAGCTGCTCGACGTCGTCGACGAGGCACGGGCACAGCGGCGCCGGCTGTCGGTCGAGCACGTCGTCGTCCTGCGTGCCGAGGCCCGTGGCCAGGGCGACCTGCCGAACGACCAGCCGCCCCTGCCGGCCGATGCCGCCGAACGGGTCGCATCGAGCGCCTGGAACTGGCGTTGGTTCGACACCGCCCTCGGGTCGGTGCAGGTGGACGTCGACCAGATCCGCGCGCACGCGCCCGGCCCGGACGACGTCTGCCAGCTCCTGTTCACGTCGGGTACCACCGGCGAGCCGAAGGGCGTCCAGCACCCGCACCGCACGCTCGGTCTCGCGACCGCGATGCACGTCGCGCAGTCCGGGCTCACCCCCGACGACCGGATCTACATCCCGTCGCCGCTCGCGCACCAGACCGGGTTCCTGTACGGCATGCTCCTCGCCTTCCGGCTCGGCGCGCCGCAGGTCATCCAGCCGGTGTGGGACGGCCGGGTCGCGCTCGAGCAGGCGTTCGGCGCCGCGAAGGCGTCGTTCGTGCAGTGCGCCACACCGTTCCTGACCGACCTCGTCGACCTCGTCGAGGGCGGCGCACCCGCTCCCGAGAGCCTGCGCATCTTCGTCCCGACCGGCGCCGCGGTGCCGCGCGCGCTGGCGCAGCGCGCGAGCACGGTGCTCGGGAGCGCGATCCTCGGGGCGTTCGGCACGAGCGAGACCTGCCTCGGCGCGCTGTCGAGCCCGTCGGACGACCCGGCCGACGCGTACGGACACGACGGCCGAGCCCTGCCCGGCATCCGCATCCGCATCGTCGACGACGAGGGGCACGAGCTCCCGGCGGGCACCGAGGGCAACTTCGAGCTGCACTCGCCGACGATGTTCGACGGGTACCTGGACCGACCGGACCTCACCGACGACGTCTTCACCGAGGACGGCTGGTACCGCACGGGCGACCTCGCGACCGTGGACGAGAAGGGCTTCCTCTCGATCACCGGGCGCGTCAAGGACGTCATCAACCGCGGTGGCGAGAAGATCCCGGTCGTGGAGATCGAGAACCTGCTCTACCAGCACCCGCTCGTCACGGACGTCGCCATCGTCGCGATGCCCGACGAGCGTCTCGGCGAGCGTGCCTGCGCGTTCGTGGTCCCGGCAGCGGGGGAGCGGCTCGACCACCGGGGGCTGCAGGAGTACCTCGACAACGCGGGCGTGAGCAAGTACTACTGGCCGGAGCGCCTCGAGTACATCGACGAGCTGCCGCGCAACGCGGTGGGCAAGGTGCAGAAGAACGTGCTGCGTGACCGAGCGGCGGAACTCGTCGCGCGGGACGCAGACGAGCGCGTCGCACGGGACGCCGCGACGAAGGAGGACGGGACACGATGACCCTGGTGACGGAGACCGGAACCGAGCAGGACTTCGAGCAGCTCAAGGCCGATGTGACCGCGTGGGTCCGCGGCCGCGGCGAGGAGTGGGCCGAGGAGATCGAGCGCACCGGCCGGGTCGCTCCCGAGCTGTTCCAGGAGCTCAAGGAGCACGGCTGGCTCAGCCTCGCAGCACCGCCCGAGCTCGGCGGTGCGGGGATCCCGTTCTCGAAGTACCTCGAGGTCATGGAGATCGTCTCACGCTCGCACGCCTCGATCCGCATGCTCGTGCACGTGATCAACGGCACCTGGCGTGCCATGCAGCCGTACGCGACGCCGGAGCAGGTCGAGGAGGTCGTCAAGCCGAGCGTGGCGGGCGAGAAGCTCGTGGCGTTCACACTCACCGAGGCCACGGCCGGCACGGGCGCGGACATCCGCACGACCGTCCGCCGCGAGGGCGACACGTACGTGATGAACGGCGAGAAGCACCTCATCACCTTCGGGGTGAAGGCCGACTACTGGCTCATCGCGGCTCGTCTCGAGGGCAGCACCGGGCAGGACGGCACGGTCGCGTTCCTCATGCCGAACTCGGGCCTTCCGGGCGCCGAGGTGATCGACGACTCCGACACGATGGGCATCCGCGGCACCGACCACGCGATCCTGCGCTTCACCGAGACGCCGATCCCCGCCTCCGCCCGCCTCGGCGAGGAGGGCCAGGGCCTCGAGGTCGCGCTCGGCGGCTTCCTCCTGCCGAGCCGCGTGTCGGTCGCGATGAGCGCCGTCGGCCTCGCCGAACGCGCGAACGAACTCGCGGTCGCGTACGCGAACGAGCGCGAGACCTTCGGCAAGAAGCTCTCCACCCGCCAGGCGATCCAGTTCTACCTCGCCGAGAACTACGCCGACATCGCCGCCGCCCGGGCCCTCGTGCTCGAGGCCGCCCGCGCCTACGAGGAGGGCCGCCCCGACGCCGGCACGCTGTCCAGTGCCTCGAAGATGGTCGCGGTCGACATGCTCGCCCGGGTCACCGACAAGGCGCTCCAGGTGCACGGTGGACAGGGCTACTGGAAGCGCAACGCGATCGAGCGCGTCTACCGCGACGCGCGCGCGCAGCGCTTCGAGGAGGGCACCAACGAGATCCAGAAGCTGGTGGTCGGCCGTGCCGTCGTCACCGGCAAGGCCGGGTTCTGACGCGACCCGGCAGCGGACGGGAGGCCCGTGGCTGCCCCGCCACGGGCCTCCCGTCCGACCACACCTCCGCAACGCAACGACAAGGACCGCAGTGACCGACAGCACGACCGCTCCCATCGCCCTCATCACGGGGGCCTCACGCGGCATCGGCCGCCTGCTCGCGCAGAAGCTCGGCCAGCGCGGCGTCACCGTCGTGGTGACCTACAAGGGCAACGCCGACCTCGCCGAGGAGTCGCTGGCCGACGTCCGCGCCGCGGGTGGCGACGGCATCACGGCGCAGGTCGACATCGAGCAGCCGGAGTCGATCGACGCGCTGTTCGACCTGGTCCGGGACACCTACGGTCGTCTCGACATGTTCGTCGCGAACGCCGCCGCGAGCGCGTTCAAGCCCGTCGCCGACCTCAAGCTGCACCACCTCGACCGCAGCTACGCGACGAACGCCCGCTCGTTCGTCCTGGGCGCGCAGCGGGCCGCCGAGCTCATGGACCGCGGCGGCCGGATCGTCGTCGTGACGTCCTACGGCTCGCTCCGTGCGTTCCCGACCTACGCTGCCCTCGGTGCGGCGAAGGCGATGACCGAGGCGTACACGAAGTACATGGCGGTGGAGTTCGGGCCGCGGCAGATCACGGTGAACGCGGTCAACGGCGGCCTGATCGACACCGACTCGCTCGACTACTTCTACAACTCGGTCCCGGGGATGGCACCGATGGACTCCGTGCTCGAGAAGCTTCCGCTGCAGCGGCCGGGCACCGCGGACGACATGGCCGACGCCGTCGACTTCCTGCTGTCCGACAAGGCGTCCTACATCACGGGCCAGACGCTGTCCGTCGACGGCGGGCTCACCGTCATCGCACCGCCGTACTGGGCCGACACGACGTCGCCGCTGCGGGACGCCGTGCTGCCGGCCGCGGCGTCCGCTGCTGCGGGCACGGCCGCCGACACGGCAGAGTAGGGGTATGAGCACCGTCGCCATGCCCGACCTCGCCGTCGTCTCCTCGCCGTGGACCCTCGGCCCGCTGACCCTCCGGAACCGGGTGGTCATGGGGTCGATGCACACCGGGCTCGAGGTGCACGACGACGGGGGCGCGGGCATGGCGGCGTTCTACCGCGAACGCGCCGAGGGCGGAGCGGCGCTCATCGTCACCGGCGGCATCGCGGTGAGCGACGAGGCGCGCGGCGGCCCCGACTTCGCGGTGTTCGGCGTCGACGGCGCCGACGAGCGGTTCCGTGTCGCGGTCGACGCCGTGCACGACGCCGGGGGAGCCGTCCTCGCGCAGCTGTTCCACGCGGGCCGGTACGCGCTCGTGGACGGCATGGTGGACCGGCACGGACAGCCGCAGCGCGCGGTCGCACCGTCGGCACTGCCGTGGTCGGCCGCCCGCGGCGTCGTCCCCCAGGAGCTGACGACCGCGGAGATCGAGCGCACCGTCGAGGACTTCGCCGCCGCAGCGCGGTCGGCCAGGGACATCGGCTTCGACGGCGTCGAGATCATGGCGTCCGAGGGCTACCTCATCAACCAGTTCCAGTCGCCGCTGACCAACCTGCGCGACGACGAGTGGGGTGGCTCGCCCGAGCGGCGTCGACGCTTCGCGGTGTCGGTCGTCCGCGCCGTCCGGCAGGCAGTCCCCGAGCTCGCGGTGACGATCCGACTGTCGGGCGCCGACCTCATGCCCGGGTCGACGACCGACGACGAGGTCGACGCGCTCGTGCACGAACTGCTGCCGCTCGGCCTCGACGGGATCTCGGTCGGCATCGGGTGGCACGAGTCCCGGACGCCGACCGTGCAGGCCGCGGTGCCGCACGGCGCCTGGCTGTCGTACGCGAACCGGATCGCCGGCGTGGTCCGCGAGGCGGCGTACCCGGACGTCCGGGTGATCGCGTCCAACCGGATGACGGACCTGCGCGACGGGGAGGCCGTCCTCGCCGACGGGCTGGTCGACGCCGTCGCCCTCGCGCGGCCGTTCCTGGCCGACCCCGACCTCGTGCAGCGGTCCCTCGCCGGCGCGTACGACCTCGTGAACACGTGCATCGGGTGCAACCAGGCGTGCCTCGACCGGTCGATCGTCGGCGCGCCGGTTTCCTGCCTCGTGAATCCCCGCGCGGGGCGCGAGGTCGCGTTCCCGCTCCGACCGACTGCCGACCCGAAGCGCGTCGACGTGGTCGGCGGCGGGCCGGCCGGGCTCGCGGCGGCCGTCGACGCCGCTCGTCGGGGGCACGTCGTGACGCTCTGGGAGGCGTCGGACCGGCTCGGCGGGCAGTTCGGCCTCGCCGCTCTCGTGCCCGGCAAGGAGGACTACGCCGCCACCGTCCGGGCAGCGCGCGCGGAGCTCGCCGAGCGCGGAGCGACCGTGCACCTGGGACGGACCGCGACGCTCGACGACCTGGTCGGCAGCGATGCCGTCGTCGTGGCGGCCGGGGTCGTCCCGCGCGAGATCGACGTGCCCGGGGCGGACCTGCCGCACGTGCTGTCCTACGAGCAGGCGCTGCGCGACGGTGTCCCGTCGGGGACCGTGGCGGTCATCGGCGGCGGCGGCATCGGTGTGGACACCGCGGCGTTCCTCGTCGAGTCGCCGGACGAGGCCGCGCGGGCGGCGGAGTTCGGGCAGCGCTGGGACGTCGACGTCAGCGACGAGATCGTCGGGGACGTGCCGCAGCGGCTCCCGGCGGCGGCGCGGGTGCTGCGTCCGGGGAGCGCGGTCACGGTGCTCCGGCGCAGCGGCAAGTTCGGCGCAGGCATCGGCATCACGTCCCGCTGGGTCGCGGTCGGACGGCTCCGGGACGCCGGGGTCCGCATGGTCGGCGGCGTGCAGGAGTACCTCCGCATCGAGCCCGGTGCGCTGTGGGTCCGCGACGAGCAGGGCGAGGAGCGAGCCGTCCCGGCGGACACCGTCGTGGTGTGCGCCGGACAGGAGCGGCGGGGCGACGCGGACGAGCTCGTCGGGGGCCTGCGCTCGGCCGGCATCCCGTGCGAGGTCGTCGGGGGCGCGCGTGACGCCCGGAGCGTCGACGCCGTCCGGGCGACGAGCGAGGCACTCGAAGCGGTGCGTCGACTCGCGCCCTGACGCGGAATCTGCAACAATGAACGGTCGAATCGTGGCTGCTCGACCCTCTATCCAGCAGTTCACGACTTCCTTCGAGCTTCCACCGTGTGTGCCCCCACGCCCGCGGTTCCGGTTCAACCACAACAACACGCAACAGGAGCAATTGTGGCTGTCAAGATCCGTCTCAAGCGTCTCGGTAAGATCCGTGCGCCGTACTACCGTGTCGTCGTCGCCGACTCGCGCACCAAGCGCGACGGTCGCGTGATCGAGGAGATCGGCAAGTACCACCCCACCGAGGAGCCGTCGGTCATCGAGATCGACTCCGACCGCGCGCAGTACTGGCTCTCCGTCGGCGCGCAGCCGTCGGAGCAGGTCGCCGCGCTGCTCAAGCTCACCGGTGACTGGGCCAAGTTCAAGGGCGAGAAGGACACCGCCTCCAAGGTGAAGGTCGCGGAGCCGAAGCAGGCCTTCGTCGCCGACTCCTCGAAGAAGGCCGTCCTCAAGCCGAAGTCGGAGAAGAAGGCGGAGGCCCCGGCCGCTGCCGAGGAGACTCCGGCCGACGACGCAGCCGAGACGACCGAGGCGTAATTCCTTGCTCGAATCCGCGCTGACGCACCTCGTCAAGGGGATCGTCGATCACCCGGACGACGTGCGCGTCGCCAGTTCCACCTCCGCGCGGGGCAAGGTCCTCGAGGTGCGTGTGCACCCCGAGGACCTCGGCCGCGTGATCGGTCGCGCCGGACGGACCGCAAAGGCGCTCCGCACCCTCGTCTCGGCTCTCGCCGACGGCAAGCGGGTGCGGGTCGACGTGGTCGACACCGATTCCTAGGGAGACGACCCAGCTCCGGGTGGGTCGCATCACGAAGGCGCACGGGCTCAAGGGCGGCATCAAGCTCGAGCTCTACACCGACGACCCGGATCGTCGGTTCACGTCCGGAGCGACGTTCACGCTCCAGGTCCCGGACGACTCCCCGTGGTCGGGCAAGACCATCACGCTGGACGAACTCCGCTGGTACAACGGCCACCCGGTCGCCTTCTTCGAGGGCGTCGAGGACCGCACCGCTGCTGAGACCCTTGCGCGGGCGATCCTCTGGGTCGAGCAGGACACCGACGCCGAGACCGGCGAGGACGACGCCTGGTACGACCACCAGCTGGTCGGACTCCGCGTGCTCCGCGACGGCGTCGAGGTCGGCACCGTCGCACGGGTCGACCACCTCCCGGCGCAGGACCTCCTCGCCATCGACACCCCTGACCGCGGTGAAGTGCTCGTGCCCTTCGTCTCGGCCATCGTGCCCGCGGTGGACATCGCCGCCGGGACCCTCACGGTGACGCCGCCGACCGGGCTGTTCGAGGACCCCGAGGACACGTCGCGACCCGAGACGGTCGCACCGTCCGACCAGGGGTAGCGCCGTGCGCATCGACATCGTCACGATCTTCCCCGAGTTCTTCTCCGTGCTCGACGTCTCGCTGCTCGGCAAGGCACGAGTCGACGGGCTGCTCGACCTCCACGTGCACGACCTGCGCGACTGGACCACCGACCGGCACCGCACCGTCGACGACACCCCGTACGGCGGCGGAGCGGGCATGGTCATGAAGCCGGAGCCGTGGGCGCAGGCGCTCGAGTCGGTCTTCCGCGCGGACGGCACGTCCACCCTGGTCGTCCCGACGCCCGCGGGCACGCCGTTCACCCAGTCGATCGCGCGGTCGCTCGCCGCCACCGCCGACCACCTCGTGTTCGCCTGCGGGCGGTACGAGGGCATCGACGCGCGGGTGTTCGAGTGGGCGTCCGAGCGGGCGAACGTCGTCGAGTTGTCGCTCGGCGACTACGTGCTGAACGGCGGCGAGGTCGCGGCGATGGCCATGATCGAGGCCGTCGGGCGACTCGTCCCCGGCGTCGTCGGCAACCCGGAGTCGCTCGTCGAGGAGTCCCACGAGGACGGCCTGCTCGAGTACCCGTCGTACACGAAGCCCTCGTCGTGGCGCGGTCTCGACGTGCCCGACGTCCTGCTCAGCGGGCACCACGCCCGGGTCGCCGCGTGGCGGCACGAGCAGCAGGTGGAGCGCACGCGGCGCGTGCGGCCGGACCTGCTGCAGGACCCCGCGGAGCTGCGCAGCGCGGAGTAGCCGGCTCGGCCGTCTGCGCCGTCCCGGCTCCGCCGTCCGCGCCGTTGCGGCTTCGCTGTCTGCGCTGTTGCGGCTTCGCCGTCTGCCACGTTGCGGCTCCGCCGTTGCGGCCTGGAGGCGCGGGGCGGGGTCGCACCGTGCCTCCAGGCCGTCAGACGGGCGCGTCTCGGCGCGGTGGCTGCGCTGGTCCCGCTGGTCGCGCTCGCTGCGCTGGCTGCGCTGGGTGCGCTGGCTGCGCTGGCGGCATTGATCGCAGGATGTGTCGTCGGCGTCCGTGCGAGGCGACGCTTCCTGCGACCAGCGCGCTGCACGCGCGGCATGTCGCGCGACCACGTGGCGCCGCGCCGAGGTCGTCAGGAGGTCGTGCCGGCCCGCTGCGCGCGGCGCAGCGTGAGGATCTCGGGACCCGCCTCCGTCACGGCGACCGTGTGCTCGACGTGCGCGGCGCGCGAGCCGTCGGCGCTCTTCAGGGTCCAGCCGTCGTCGTCCTGGTAGAGCTCGTCCGTGCTCTGCATGAGCCACGGCTCGATCGCCACCACGAGTCCCGGCCGCAGCTTCAGGCCGCGTCCGGGTCGGCCGTCGTTCGGGACGTGCGGCTCGCCGTGCATCGTCCGACCGACCCCGTGGCCGCCGAACTGCGTGTTGACGTCGTAGCCGGCCTCGTGCGCGACGTGCCCGATGGCGTACGAGACGTCGCCGAGCTTGTTCCCGACGCGGAACTGCGCGATGCCGGCAGCCAGCGCCCGTTCCACCGTGTCCACGAGTCGCTGGTCGTCGTCCCGCGGCGCGCCGACCTGCACGGTCACGGCGGAGTCCGCGACCCAGCCGTCGACGCTCGCGGCGAAGTCGAGGCTGACGAGGTCGCCGTCGACGAGCACGCGGTCGTACGGCAGGCCGTGCAGCGCGGCGTCGTTGACCGAGGTGCAGAGGTTCTTGCCGAAGGGGCTCTTCCCGAAGGAGGGGTGGTAGTCGACGTAGCAGCTCTCGGCGCCGCGGTCGGCGATCATGCGGGCGGCGACGCGGTCGAGGTCGAGCAGGTTCACTCCGACGTCCACCGTCTCGAGCAGTTCGTCGAGGACGTCGGCGACGAAGCGCCCGGCGACGCGGAGGCCGTCGAGTTCAGCGGGCGTGCGGAGTTCGATCATGGGTCCATCCTGCCCGTGCTCCGCGGTGCGTTTTGTCTCCGGAGCGTCGTGTGGCAAGATTGTCCGCTGTGCCTTGGCTGGACTCTGCCACGGGGGAGTCGCCGACACCGGGCACCGACACCACACTTTCCGATACCGATCCGCGGCGACCCGTGTGCGTCCGCAGAGAGTAGACCCATCATGAGCCAGCTCCTCGACTCCGTCGACGCAGCGTCGCTGCGCACCGACGTCCCCGACTTCCGCCCCGGCGACACCATCAAGGTGCACGTCAACATCATCGAGGGCACGCGTTCGCGTATCCAGGTCTTCCAGGGTGTCGTCATCGCACGTCAGGGCCACGGCCTCGGCGAGACCTTCAAGGTCCGCAAGGTGAGCTTCCAGGTCGGCGTCGAGCGCTGGTTCCCGGTGCACTCGCCGATCATCGACCACATCGAGGTCGTCACCCGCGGTGACGTCCGTCGTGCGAAGCTCTACTACCTGCGCGAGCTCCGCGGCAAGGCGGCCCGCCGCAAGATCAAGGAGAAGCGCGACGCCTGATCGCCTTCGCAGTGGGCGGCCGCGAGACGGACGCCGCTGACGAGCCCTCGTCCATGTACGGTTGTGCGTGGACGGGGGCTCTTCCCGTTCCCGGACGCATTTCGTCGAACGGGGCCGCTGTCCGCGGGGGAGCCGTGCACGAACGAGAGTGGAAATGACCGACACGACGAAGGAACCGACGCTGCGGCCACGCTCGGGGAAGAAGCGGAACGGCGTCCTCACCTTCATCCGCGATCTCCTCATCATCTTCATCGCAGCGCTCCTCGTGTCGTTCCTCGTGAAGACGTTCCTGATCCGCTCCTTCTACATCCCGTCGGGGTCGATGGAGAACACGCTGCAGATCAACGACCGGGTCATCGTCAATGAACTCGTGCCGGACGTGGTCGCGCTCAAGCGCGGCGACGTGGTCGTGTTCAAGGACCCGGGCGGCTGGCTCACCGGCACGGACGTGCCGAACGTGACGCCGACGACACCCGTCGGCCGGGCAGCCGACTGGGTCCTCACCCAGATCGGCCTGGGTACCGGTGACAGCGACGACCACCTCATCAAGCGGGTCATCGGGCTCCCCGGTGACACGGTGTCGTGCTGCAACGATCTCGGGCAGATGTCCGTCAACGGCGTGCCGATCAAGGAGCCGTACCTCAAGCTGCCGGCTGGTGCGCCGGCGTCCGCGACGAACTTCTCCGTGACCGTGCCGAAGGGCACCATCTGGGTGATGGGCGACAACCGCAACGACTCGAAGGACTCGCGGTACAACCGGGACACCCCGTCGAAGGGCTTCGTCCCGCTGTCCGACGTCACCGGGCGAGCGTTCGTGATCTCCTGGCCCACCAGCCGCTGGACGTGGCTCGACGACTACCCCGACGTGTTCGCGGGCGTGCAGGAGCGGGACGAGTGACCGCTGTCAGACCCTCCCTGCGCGTCGAGAAGCGCCTGCTCGGTGACGGGCGGGTCACGGTGATCGGGATGGACGAGGTCGGTCGCGGTGCGATCGCGGGCCCGGTCGCCGTCGGTGTCGCGGCCGTGACGCTCGACATCGGCCGTGTGCCGAAGGGGCTCGCGGACTCGAAGCTCCTGAGCCCTGCCCGACGGGACGCGCTCGTGCCCGTCGTCGAGCGGTGGGCGCCGACGGCGGTGGGCATGGCGTCGGCCGAGGTCGTCGACCGGCAGGGCATCGTGCCCGCGCTCGGGCAGGCGGGTGCTGCGGCGCTCGGGCGGCTCGTCGACAGCGGGGTGTCCCTCGACGGCGCGGTGGTCGTGCTCGACGGGTCGTTCGACTGGCTGTCCCGTGCGGTGCCGGCGGCGTTGCTCGTCGGCTCCGACCCACTCGACGTCGTCGTCCGGGTCAAGGCGGACCGGGACTGCGCGTCCGTGGCAGCGGCGTCGGTCGTCGCCAAGGTCGCCCGAGACGCGCTGATGGTGGCCGCGCACGATGACGCACCGCACTACGGCTGGGCGTCGAACAAGGGGTACGGGTCGACCGCGCACTACGAGGGCATCCGGAGCGTCGGGGCGCACGCCCTGCACCGGAAGTCGTGGCTGCACCAGGCAACGACCGTCACGCTCGACGGGTTCGCGGAGCTCGACGCCGTCGGGTGACCGCCGCTCGTACCGTGCGGGTGTGGGACGCGCGTTCGGCATCGCCGTAGACTGTGGGGCGCGATGGATGACGACGAATTCGACGACTACGACCGCGAGGTCGAACTGGCTCTGTACCGCGAGTACCGCGACGTGGTGTCGCAGTTCCGGTACGTGGTCGAGACCGAACGACGTTTCTACCTGGCGAACGAGGTCGAACTCGTCCGCCGCGACACCGAACACGACTTCTACTTCGAATTGTCGATGAAGGACGTCTGGGTGTGGGATGTCTACCGTTCCGATCGATTCGTGAAATCTGTTCGAGTGCTCACTTTCAAGGACGTGAACGTCGAAGAACTGACGGCACGCGAACTGGAATTGCCGAAGGAACTCGCGCTCGACGAGTGAAACGCCGGGGCGCGGTGACCGAATGCATTTGTTTGCGATAATCTCCGGGAGAGGACTTTCCCCGATCAAGGAGTCGCAATGGCACAGAAGGTCACCGTCCAGCTCGTCGACGACCTCGACGATTCTCCGATCACCCCCGGCGAAGGCCGCACGGTCGAGTTCGCGTTCGATGGGTCGACGTACGAGATCGACCTCTCGAACGACAACGTCGACAAGTTCCGTGAGGCGATCTCGGACTACGTCGCTGCTGCGCGCAAGGTGAGCGGCCGGCGTTCCAGCGGCGGAGGGAGCGCGTCGAAGTCCGCGCCCAAGCGTGGCAACTCGGAAGAACTCGCGAAGATCCGCGAATGGGCGAAGGACAACGGGTACGAGGTCTCGTCCCGCGGACGCATCTCGACCCAGGTGCAAGAGGCCTACGCGGCCGCACACTAGCAAGACGACGAACGGGCTCGGGCGAGTGATCGCCCGGGCCCTTTCGTCATTCCTGCACAGCATTCTCCGTCTCGCTCACGGTCCACAATCCCCGTGCGGTCGGGCGCACCGGCCCCGACGATGTCGCAACCTGGCGTCGGAGGCGGAACATGGGAAACGGAACGACGACACCACTCGGCGCGCACGGCGAATCGATCGCGGCGGAATGGCTGAGCGAGCGCGGTTACGACGTGCTCGAACGCAACTGGCGCTGCGCCCGGGGCGAGATCGACCTGATCGCACGCGACGGCGACGCGCTCGTGTTCATCGAGGTGAAGACGCGGGCAGGGGGAACGACAGGCCACCCGTTCGAGGCGATCACGGCGGTGAAGGTCGCGCGCTTGCGTCGCCTCGTGCCCGCGTGGTTCGCCGAGCACCCCGACGTGTCCGCGCGCTCGATCCGGATCGACGCGGTCGCCGTGCACGTCGACGGCCCGCGGTACGCCGTCGAGCACGTGGCGGGCGTCGAGTGACGGGCATCGGACGGGCAGCGGCGGTCGCCCTGCTCGGGGTCACGGGGCGTCTGGTGGAGGTCGAAGCACACCTCACCAGCCAGCTGCCCGCGTTCCGGATCATCGGGCTGCCGGACACCTCCCTGGGCGAGGCCCGCGAGCGGGTGCGCTCGGCCGCGGCGAACGCGGGGTGCCCGCTGCCGGCGCGCCGCATCACCGTGAACCTCACGCCGGCCGCGGTGCCGAAGCGTGGGTCGGGGTTCGACCTCGCGATCGCCATGGCCGTGCTCGCCGGAGCGGGGAAGGCGCCCCGCGTGTCGCCGGAGACGGTCCACCTCGGCGAACTCGGCCTCGACGGACGGCTGCGACCGGTCGTGGGGATCATCCCGATGCTGCTCGCCGCGCGGAACGCGGGCATCCGCCGCGCGGTGGTCCCCACGGGCAACGTCGCCGAGGCCGAGATCGTCAGCGGCCTGACCGTCACGGGTGTGGACTCGCTCCGCGCAGCCGCGATCGACGCCGGTGCGGCGCTGCCCCCGGTCGAGGTCGATCCCGTGGGGGTGACCCTGCCCGAGCCGGATGCCGTGGACCGGCCGGTGTCGGAGCTCGGCGAGGTCGTCGGCAACGAGGTCGGTGTCCGTGCGGTCCTCGCCGCCGCCGCCGGGGGACACCACGTCCTCATGCTCGGGCCACCCGGTGCCGGCAAGACCATGCTCGCCGAGCGGCTCCCGGGGATCCTGCCGGACCTCGACGACACCGCGGCGCTCGAGGTCGCGGCCGTCCGGTCGGTCGCCGGTCACGGGGTGCGGTCCTGGACGCGCCGCCCACCGTGGGAGGCTCCGCACCACTCCGCCTCGGCCATCGCACTGATCGGCGGCGGGTCGGGTGTCATCCGGCCGGGCGCCGTGTCCCGAGCGACGCACGGTGTGTTGTTCCTCGACGAAGCGCCCGAGTTCCCGCGGGCCGTGCTCGACGCGCTGCGGCAACCGCTCGAGTCCGGGCGGATCAGCGTGCACCGCTCCGCGGGGACGGTCGAGTTCCCCGCGCGGTGCCAGGTCGTCCTCGCGGCGAACCCGTGCCCGTGCGGCAATGCGGGGGTCGCGCACGCCGCACCGTGCGAGTGCTCGCCGAACACCGTCCGGCGGTACCTCGCGCGGTTGTCCGGGCCGCTGCTCGACCGCATCGACATCCGCGTGCAGGTGCCGCGGGTCACGTCGGCAGCAGTCCGGAGCGCCGCATCCCGGGCGCCCACCACCGCGGAGGCCCGGGCGCTCGTCGAGGCGGCGCGCGCTCGGGCCGGGGTGCGCCTGGCCGGGACCGGGTGGAGTCGGAACGCCGAGGTCGCGGGCACGTGGCTCCGCCGCGAGGGGAGGGGCGATCCCGGTTCGACCGCCGTCATCGACCGGGCACTCGACCGCGGCACGATCACGATGCGCGGGTGGGACCGGGTCATGCGACTCGCATGGACGCTCGCCGACCTCGCGGAAGCGGACCGGCCGACCGCGGGCCACGTCGCGGGTGCGCTGGCGCTGCGGAGCGCGCTGTGACCCGGCACGGACGGCCTGAGCTCCTCGACGCGGTGGCGCGCGCGACGGGCCTCGGCCGCGCAGGCGGCGTCGGCGGTCCGGGCGGTCCCTGCGGTCCAGACGATGTCGACGCGGTCGAGGTCGTCACGCGGGTCGCGTGGTCGGTCGTCGCTGAACCCGGTGACGCGATCGCCGGCGGCCTCGTGGACACGCTCGGCGCGCCGCTGGCGTTCGAGTCGGTCCTCGCGGCCGTGGACGACGGGATCGACGGACTCCTCGGGATCTGTGTGGAGCGCGGGGTCGCCGGCACGGACGACCCCGGTGCATACGCCCGTGCGCTGACGAAGGCCGTCGAGCGGTGGCGTCCACGGTTGGACACCGCTGACGTCGGCGCGGTCCTCGCCGCCGCCGGGTCCGTGGGGGCCCGCCTGCTCGTCCCGGGGAGCCCTGGCTGGCCAGAGCGGGTCGACGACCTCGGGCACCATGCGCCCCTCGTGCTCTGGACCCGTTCGTCGCTCGGTCCGGCCCCGTCGGTCTTCGGCCCACCAGCGGTCGCGGTCGTCGGTTCCCGCGCGAACACGATCGCGGGCTCGGAGGCCGCGGCGGACGTCACCTCACGCGCCGTCGACTCCGGATGCGTCGTCGTCAGCGGCGGAGCGTACGGCATCGACGCCACGGCGCACCGGGTGGCGATCGCTGCCGGGGCGGTCACGGTCGCGGTGCTCGCCGGCGGGGTCGACCAGCTGTACCCGACCGGCAACGTCGAGCTGCTCCGCAACGTGGCGCAGCGCGGAGCCGTCATCGCGGAGTCACCACCGGGCACCCGTCCGTCGCGGTGGCGGTTCCTCGCCCGCAACCGCCTCATCGCCGCGTTGGCCGACGTGACCGTGGTGGTCGAGGCGGGAGCCCGATCGGGGGCGTTGAACACCGCGCACCACGCAGGGCAACTCGGTCGGACGGTGTTCGCGGTGCCTGGGGCGTTCTCGTCCGCCGCGTCCGTCGGGTGCCACCGGCTCGTGGCGCAGGGGCGGGCGCAGCTGATGGTGCACCCGGACGAGGCGGCTGCCGCGGCGATCGAGCAGCGCGGCGGCGTGGTCCCGCTGTCGTCGGGCACACCGTCGTCGGGCACGCCGTTGCTCGTGCACGACGACCCTGACGTGCTGCGGGCGCTGGACGCCCTCGGCCGTCGATCGCTCTCCATCGACGAGGTCGCGCGGCGGAGCGGGATGTCCGTCTCCGACGCGACCGATGCGCTGGCACTCGCGCAGGTGCAGGGGCTCGTCCAGCACGGGGTCGGCGGGTGGTCGAAGGTGGCGCAGCGGTGAGCCGTAGCCTGGGACCGTGGACGGTACGGGCGGCGAGCGGGATCTGGGCCGGGTGGTCGACGCCTTCCTCGGCCATGCCCGACACGCGCGCGGCCTCAGCGAGCAGACCGTCCGGGCGTACGCGAACGACCTCGGGCAGTTCGTGGACTTCGCAGCCGCCCGAGGCGCGGGGGAGATCGACGACGTCTCGCTGGAACTGCTCCGCGACTGGCTGTGGGAGGCCGACCAGCGTTCGGTCGCGCGGTCCACGATCGCCAGGAGGTCCTCGTCCGTCCGGGCCTTCACCCGGTGGGCGAGCGAGATCGGGGTGCTCGCATCCGACCCGGGCGTGCGGCTCCGAGCACCGAAGGGGGCGTCGCACCTGCCCCGCGTGGTCACGACCGACCAGGTGCGGACGGTGCTCGACGGGCTCGCGGCCAGAGCGGGGACGGACGACCCCGGCGCACTGCGCGACCTGGCCGTCGTCGAACTGCTGTACGCAGCGGCGATCCGGGTCAGCGAGCTCGTCGGCATCGACGTGGTCGACGTGGACCGGAGCCGCCTGACCGTCCGCGTGCTCGGGAAGGGCGGCAAGGAGCGGGTGGTGCCGTTCGGTGTGCCCGCGAGGGATGCGCTCGAGGCGTGGCTCGATCGGGGACGTCCGGTCCTCGCCGCCCGACGCACGACCGCTGGCGGACCAGGCGGTGCGGCTGGGTCGACGGCAACGGACGCAGCCGGGCACACCGTCGCGGCCGGACACGGCGAGCCTGCGCTCTTCCTCGGCGACCGCGGCGGCCGACTCGGGACGCGGAGCGCCTACCGGATCGTCGCCCGCCTGCTGCAGGACCTGCCGGGGGAGGGACCGAGCGGTCCGCACACCTTCCGGCACACCGCGGCGACGCACCTCCTGGACGGCGGAGCCGACCTGCGGGCGGTGCAGGAACTGCTCGGACACGCGAGCCTCGGGACGACGCAGATCTACACACACGTGTCCTCGGCTCGACTTCGCGAGGTGTACCGGACAGCGCATCCCCGCGCCTGACACCAGACCGCGCCTCCGCGCTTGACGCCGAACAGCGCGCCCCGCGCCTGACACGGGGCGCCCGCGCACCGAGTGGCGCGCGCGCCGGACAGCGAACCCCGGGCCTGACGCCCGGCATCCGCGGACCCGGCACGACAGCGTCAGCCTGGCCAAGCGGACTCCGGCAGCAGCACGGGCCACGCCGCCGCGGGCAGGTACCGCGTCGGGTCGACGTACCGGTCGTCGAGCCGCGCGCCCAGGTGCACGCAGGGATCGGTCGCAGGACAGTGCCCGACAGCGACCCGCCCGACCACGTCGCCCTGCGAGACGGTGTCGCCCCGCGAGACCTTCGGGCTGACCGAGTCCACCGTGCTGATGAGCCCGCCGCCGTGGTCGACGGACACGACGGACCTGCCGGCGACCGGGCCCGCGAACGAGACCGTGCCGTCCGCCACCGCGACCACCGGGGTACCGATCGACGCCGGGACGTCGATGCCCCGGTGCCCGGCCGAGTAGTCGTCGACTGGCGCCTCCCACGGGCGGACGACTACACGCGAATCCGTCGGCCACGCCCACGGTGCCTGACCGGCCGCGTCCGCCCCGTGGCCCGCCGCGAGGACGACGCCGACGTTGCCGACCGCGTGCCCGGCCACCGCATGCCCTGCCATCGCGTGCTCGGACGCCGCGTGCCCGGCCTCCGCGTGCCCGACCTCCGCGTGCCCGGGAATCGCGTGCCCGGCCACGGCGTGCCCGGCCCCGGCGCGCTGGAGCTCCGGCGCCGTCGCACGAACCGCCGCCCACTTGGACGCCGTGTCCGTCGGGTCGGCCATCGCAGCCACCACCATGGCCATGCACGCAGCGAGCCCGACCGTGATCCTCACCAGAACGTTCATGCGACCGATCGTCGCGTCCGCCAGCCGGCCACGGGCGCGACCGCAGCCCACCTGTGGGCGGTGAGCCGCGCCTCCTGGCCGGTGCAGGAGTCGTGGGAGACCCCGAAGCGCGCACGTTCCGACTTCGCACCGGTCGTTCGACGCATGCCGCGTCGAAACGCGCGCGTTTCATGGAACCGACCATGGAACCGACCACGGAACCGACCACCCGAGCCGACCAGACCACCGACTCGAGCGGAACCGATCACGCGACCTGACGCCCGCAGGCCGACCGCCCGACGACACCCGGACGAACCGGTTATGACCACACGGCGCGCGAGGAGTACAGTCGGGGCCGCTCCGGAACACGCAACGCCGCTCGGACGGCGAACCAGCCGACCGCCGGGGCACCGTGCGCCCACCCAGCACGGCGGCAAGAACCTGGAGCACCGTGTCGAACACGTCCACCCAGCACGGTGAGGACCGTGCGTTCAAGGGGAAGGTCACCGCGTTCGCGATCGCAGCAGCGGTCGGCGGCTTCCTCTTCGGATTCGACTCCTCCGTCATCAACGGAGCCGTCGACGCGATCAAGGGCGAGTTCGGCCTGTCCGAAGCCGCCAGCGGCTTCGCGGTCGCCTCCGCACTGATCGGCTGCGCCTTCGGTGCCTACTTCGCCGGTCGGCTCGCCGACCGCTGGGGCCGCACCCGGGTGATGTTCTGGGCCGCCGTCCTGTTCTTCGTGAGCTCGATCGGCAGTGCCTTCGCGTTCGCGACCTGGGACCTGGTGATCTGGCGGCTCATCGGCGGCCTCGGCATCGGGACCGCCTCGGTGATCGCTCCGGCGTACATCTCGGAGGTCGCGCCGAAGCAGATCCGCGGCACCCTGGCCTCGTTCCAGCAGCTCGCCATCACCATCGGTATCTTCGCCGCCCTGCTCTCCGACCAGCTCTTCGCCGTCACCGCCGGCGGCGCGTCCGAGGTCGTCCTCGGGCTCCCGGCGTGGCGCTGGATGTTCCTCGTCGGCGTCGTGCCGTCGGTGGTCTACGGCATCCTCGCGATCACGCTGCCGGAGTCGCCGCGCTTCCTCCTCGCGAAGGGGCGCAAGGAGGACGCCCGCGGAGTCATGGAGAAGATCGTCCCCCGCGACACGGTGAACACCAGCCTCGAGGAGATCCAGGACGGCATCGACAAGGAGGCCAACGAGAAGAAGGGCTCCATCCGGGGCAACCGCCTCGGCCTGCAGCCCATCGTCTGGGTCGGCATCATCCTCGCCGTGCTGCAGCAGTTCGTCGGCATCAACGTGATCTTCTACTACTCGACGACGCTGTGGCAGGCCGTCGGGTTCAAGGAGGACCAGTCCTTCCTCATCTCGACCATCACCTCGGTGGTGAACGTCGCGGTCACCTTCATTGCGATCTTCACGGCCGACAAGCTCGGCCGGAAGCCGCTGCTGGTCGCGGGCTCCGCGGGCATGTTCGTGTCGCTGGCGATGGTCGCGATCGCGTTCTCGCAGGCCACGATCGTGAACGGCGAGCCGCAGCTGCCGGGTGCGTGGGGCATCATCGCGCTGATCTTCGCGAACCTCTTCGTCGTGTCGTTCGGCGCCACGTGGGGTCCGCTCATGTGGGTCCTGCTCGGCGAGATGTTCCCCAACCGCATCCGTGCGACGGCGCTCGGCGTCGGATCGGCGGCGAACTGGATCGCGAACTTCGTCGTCACGATCTCGTTCCCGGTCCTCTCCGGCTTCAACCTCACCGTGACGTACGGCATCTACGCCCTGTTCGCACTCCTGTCCCTCTTCTTCGTCATCAAGAAGATCCCGGAGACCAAGGGTCGTTCGCTCGAGGAGATGGGCATCACCGCCGAGGGCGAGACGGTGGACGCCCGGTAACGACGTCGGGGAGCGACGCACCAGCTTCACCACCGGCCGGGAGGCGCGGTGCGGGTCCGTCCCGCACCGCGCCTCCCGTCTGTTAGCATTTGTCCAGCAGCGCGCTGAGCGCGCTGACTTCGCGTGTCCACACGCACCCCACGGCCACCGGTCCCGCTCTCGCGAGCGGGCGGCCGTCCGGGGTGGGGCACCAGGGGCCACGACCACCGGTCGTGACCGACACAACCGCAACCGTGCACGCGGCTCGAACAGCCGCGCGCCGAGAACAAGGAGGGACGGCATGGCCGTCGTCACCATCCGCCAGCTGCTCGACAGCGGCGTCCACTTCGGACACCAGACCCGTCGGTGGAACCCGAAGGTGAAGCGATTCATCCTCGCCGAGCGCTCGGGCATCCACATCATCGACCTGCAGCAGTCGCTGGCCTTCATCGACCGTGCGTACGACTTCGTGAAGGAGACGGTCGCGCACGGCGGCACGATCCTCTTCGTGGGCACGAAGAAGCAGGCGCAGGGCTCCATCGCCGAGCAGGCGACCCGCGTCGGCCAGCCGTACGTCAACCAGCGTTGGCTCGGCGGTCTGCTCACGAACTTCCAGACGGTCTCCAAGCGCCTAGCGCGCATGAAGGAGCTCGAGGAGATCGACTTCGACGACACGACGAAGGGCTTCACCAAGAAGGAGCTCCTCATCAAGAAGCGCGAGCTGGACAAGCTCCACAAGACCCTCGGCGGCATCCGCAACCTCACGCGGACCCCGAGCGCGCTCTGGATCGTCGACACCAAGAAGGAGCACCTCGCGGTCGACGAGGCGCAGAAGCTCGGTATCCCGATCATCGGCATCCTCGACACCAACTGCGACCCGGACGAGATCACCTACCCGATCCCGGGCAACGACGACGCGATCCGCTCCGTCGGTCTCCTGACCCGCATCGTCGCCGACGCCGCGGCCGAGGGCCTCAAGACCCGCCACAACGGCGGCGACGAGGAAGAGGCCGAGCCGCTGGCCGAGTGGGAGCAGGAGCTCCTCGGTGGCGAGCAGGCCGCTCCGGCCGCTGCTGAGGCCCCCGCCGCCGTCGCCGAGACGCCGGTCGAGGAGAACGACGCCGACGCGCAGGTCGCGGAGAAGGAGATCGGCGAGCCCGTCGCCGAGGCCTCCAAGAACGCGGACGCCACCCCCGCCGAGTGACCTCTCGGGGCGTCGGACCTCCACGGTCCGGCGCCCCGCTCCACGTCCCACACACGCAAGTCCAGAAAGGACTCCAGTCAATGGCAAACTTCACCGCTGCTGACGTGAAGAAGCTCCGTGACGACCTCGGCGCCGGCATGATGGACGCCAAGAACGCGCTCGTCGAGGCCGACGGCGACTACGACAAGGCCGTCGAGCTCCTCCGCATCAAGGGTGCCAAGGCCGTCGCCAAGCGCGACGACCGCGCCACCTCCGAGGGCATCGTCGTGGCCTCGGCCGAGAACGGTGCCGCGACCGTCGTCGAGCTCGCCAGCGAGACCGACTTCGTCGCGAAGAACGAGCGCTTCGTGGCACTCGGCGACAAGGTCCTCGCAGCCGTGGCGGCCGCCGGTGCGACCGACGTCGCGTCCGCGAACGCCGCCGAGGCCGACGGCAAGACCGTCCTCGACGTCGTGAACGAGGCCGCCGCGCAGCTCGGCGAGAAGATCGAGATCCGCACGGTCCGCCGTGTCGAGGGCTCGGCCTTCGAGATCTACCTGCACAAGACCTCGCAGGACCTCCCGCCGCAGATCGCCGTCGTCGTCGCCTACGAGGGTGACAACGCCGCCGAGGCACGCTCGATCGCGCAGCACATCGCCTTCGCGAACCCGACGTACCTCACCCGCGACGAGATCCCGGCCGAGGACATCGAGAAGGAGCGCGCGACCGTCGAGGCGATCACGCGCGAGGAGGGCAAGCCGGAGGCCGCCCTCCCGAAGATCGTCGAGGGTCGCCTGAACGCGTACCGCAAGCAGGTCGCGCTCCTCGAGCAGGACTACGCGAAGGACAACAAGATCTCCGTCGCGAAGGCCGCCGAGAACGCCGGCATCACGATCCAGGGCTTCGCCCGCGTCAAGGTCGGCGCGTAACGAACCCGTGACGGGGCTCGGAACCAGCATCTGGTTCCGAGCCCCGTTTTTCGCGCGCCGTCGTGTGCGCGAGTAGATTCCCACGAGACATCCGACGAAGGGTCCCACCACATGACGAACGAGAAGACCGGGCGACGCCGCGTCCTGCTGAAGCTGTCGGGGGAGGCGTTCGGTGCCGGGTCCCTCGGGGTGAACCCCGACGTCATCAGCACCATCGCCAAGGAGATCGCCTCGGTGGCACAGGAGGTCGAGGTCGCGATCGTCGTCGGCGGCGGGAACTTCTTCCGTGGAGCAGAGCTCTCGCAGCGTGGCATGGACCGTGGCCGCGCGGACTACATGGGCATGCTCGGGACGGTGATGAACGCCCTGGCGCTGCAGGACTTCCTCGAGCAGGCCGGCGCGGCGACGCGTGTGCAGTCCGCGATCAGCATGACCCAGGTCGCCGAGCCGTACATCCCGCGGCGCGCCGAGCGGCACCTCGAGAAGGGCCGGATCGTCATCTTCGGTGCCGGCGCGGGGCTCCCGTACTTCTCCACCGACACCGTCGCGGCACAACGTGCCCTCGAGATCGACGCGCACGAGGTGCTCGTCGCCAAGAACGGCGTCGACGGCGTGTACACGGCGGACCCGAAGAAGGACGCGTCTGCCGAGAAGCTGCACCACGTGACGTACCAGGACGCGCTCCTCAAGGGACTCAAGGTCGTCGACGCCACGGCGTTCTCGCTCTGCATGGACAACGGCATGCCCATGCACGTGTTCGGCATGGAGGGTGCGGGCAACGTCGCGGCGGCCATCCGTGGTGAGCGGATCGGCACGGTCGTCAGCAACTGACCGCGACCGCTGACTAGACTCGACGCAGTACCGAAGGAGAACCACCGTGATCAGTGATGTCCTGACCGAAGCCACCGAGAAGATGGCGAAGGCCGTCGACGTCGCCAAGGACGACTTCGCCACCGTCCGTACCGGACGCATCAACCCCGCGCTCTTCCAGAAGATCCCGGTCGACTACTACGGCACGCCGACGCCGCTCGCACAGCTCGCCGGCCTGCAGACCCCGGAGGCGCGCACGCTCGTCGTGACGCCCTACGACAAGTCCGCGCTCAAGGAGATCGAGCGAGCCATCGCGACGTTCCCGAACCTCGGGGCCAGCCCGTCGAACGACGGCGAGGTCGTCCGTGTGACGATCCCGGAGCTCACGCAGGACCGCCGCAAGGAGTTCGTGAAGCTCGTCCGTGGCAAGGGCGAGGACCACAAGGTCGTCGTCCGCAACATCCGCCGCAAGGCGAAGGACGACCTCGACGCGCTCAAGGGCGAGATCTCGGACGACGAGATCGCGCGCGGCGACAAGGAGCTCGACGTCATCACGAAGAAGCACGTCGACCAGATCGACGACGCGCTGAAGAAGAAGGAAGCCGAACTCCTCGAGGTCTGATGCGTCGTCACGACCAGGGCGGTGACCGCCCCACGACCCAGGAACCCGCCAAACGGGGACTCCGACAGGACTTCGACGCCCGAGCCAGGGCGGCGCGGGCCGACTTCGAAGCCTCGATCCAGCGGCGCCGGGCGGACTTCGACGCGCGCAACGAAGCACTGACGGCCCGGACCGGGCGCAACCTGCCGGCAGCGATCGGCATCGCGCTCGCGTTCGCGGTCGTCATGCTCGCGGCACTCCTCATCTGGAAGCCCGCCTTCATGGTGGTCGCGGCGTTCCTGCTCGGCGTCGGGGTCTACGAACTGACGAGTGCGATGCGGTTCGCGGGGCGCGACGTCCCGCGGATCCCGAGCGTGGGCGTCGCGATCGCGATCGTCCCGGCAGCCTTCGTCGGCGGCCAGGTCCCCGCGCTGTTCACGCTGATCGGCGGCATCGTGCTCATCAGCGTGTGGCGGCTGGGGGAGGTGGCGTTCCAGCGGACGAAGCCCCCGGCGGGCAACGTCGCGCGCGACCTCACGAACGGGTTGTTCGTGCAGGCGTACATCTCCCTGCTCGGAGCGTGCGTCGTCCTGCTCTCCCGTGAGGACCGCGGCCAGTTGTGGGTGATCGCGTTCATCCTCGTCGTCGTCGCGGTCGACACCGGCGCCTACGCCACGGGCCTCAACCTCGGCAAGCACCCGATGGCCCCGCGGATCAGTCCGAAGAAGACGTGGGAGGGGTTCGCGGGCTCGGTGGCGGCGAGCATCATCGTCGGCATCGTCGTGAGCACGCTGCTGCTCGGGCTGCCCTGGTGGACGGGTGTGGTCCTCGGGGTGCTCATCTCCGGGTCGGCGACCCTCGGCGACCTCACCGAGTCGATGATCAAGCGTGACCTCGGGATCAAGGACATCTCGTCGTTCCTGCCGGGGCACGGTGGACTCCTGGACCGGATCGACAGCATCCTGCCCTCGGCAGCGGTGGCCTACGTCCTGTTCCTCGTCGTCAACCACTGAGCCGAGCGACCGCGACTCCCTGAGGGGGCGGCCCGCGCGTCCAGGTCGCACCCGGGAACGGTGCTGGCAGAATGTCGCCGTGGCCACCACCTTCCCGAACGCAGCACGCAAGACCCTCGGGTACGACGTCGACGAGGTCGAGCGCTTCCTCGAGGACGCGCGTCGCGCCTACACGGCGAACGACACCGAGCCCGGGCTCGAGGCGGCGAAGATCCGCGCGACGGCCTTCTCGATGCGGAAGGGCGGGTACTCGACCGCACACGTCGACGCCGCGCTGGAACGACTCGAGGACGCGTTCGCCGCACGGGAGCGGGAGCGCGAGATCGCCGAGGGCGGCAAGAAGGCATGGTACGCCGAGGCGCGCGCGAAGGCCTCCGACGTCGTGGCCCGACTCGAACGACCGGACGGGCAGCGGTTCTCGCGCGTCAGCTTCCTCGGCACCGGGTACCACCCGAAGGACGTCGACGCCTTCGCCGCGCGGCTCGGCGGGTACTTCCGCGACGGCAAGCCCCTCAGCCTCACCGAGGTCCGGTCGGTCGTGTTCCGTCCGAAGCACGGCGGCTACCGCGAAGCCCAGGTCGACGCGGTCCTCGACGCCGTCGTCGAGGTCATGCTCGCCGTCCGCTGACGACGCGCGGGCGGGGAGTGCTTCGCTTTCCGTGATGCTTCCGTTATCCTGGTCGGACTCATGGGCAGGCACACGGCAGACTCCAGCTCCGACCGCGATCCTCGCGAGCACCTCGACCGCACGGTCTCGGGTGAGCGCCGCGCGGCACTGAACCGAACCCGCACCGGGGGCACCGCGGTCCTCACGGGTGACCCGTCCACCCGGGCGACCGCGCCCCAGACGGTGCCCGAGGTGACCGGGCCGGTGCTCGTCGCACCGAAGTCGGTCGCGGCCAACCGGGTCTCCGACGCGACGGTCGCGCACGCGGTGCCCAGCACCCCGGCCGACCCGCGCATCGTCAAGCAGCGTCGCGCGCGTGTGACGTCCGCGTCGCTCCGGTCGAAGCCGGCACACGAGCAGCCCATCCGTGGTGTCAACTCGTTCATGCGCAAGCGTGCGACCATCCCCGCGCTCTCCTTCTTCGCCGTCTTCGGGTTCGTGGGCGGGTCGCTCTTCAACCCGATGCAGCCCGACGTCGCACAGGCAGCGGTGCAGACCGCGGTCCTCGCGAAGGCCCCCGCCGCGGCTCCGCAGCAGTACTCGCCGCACGGCACGTACGCTGCGTTCGACGCCGGCCGCGACGGCTACGACGTCAGCGTGCCGAAGCCCAAGGTCACCAAGGCGCCCACGGACGACGCCACCGCCGACGCGGACAGCACGGACGACAGCTCGACGACGCAGGTCTCCGCCACGAACACGCTCGCTCCAGCTGCTGTCGCTCCGGACCCAGGCAGCGCCCAGGCTGAAGCACTTCGCCAGGTCACCGCTCGTGGTTGGGGCACGGATCAGTACAACTGCCTTGTCCAGCTCTGGAACGGCGAGTCTGGTTGGCGAGTCGACGCGGCCAACCCGAGTGGGGCATACGGCATTCCGCAGGCGCTCCCCGGCAGCAAGATGTCCAGTGCGGGTGCTGACTGGCAGACCAACCCGGCGACCCAGATCACGTGGGGCCTGAACTACATCGCCGGCATCTACGGGACCCCCTGCGGCGCTTGGGGAACGTGGAACGCGCGCTACCCGCACTGGTACTGATCGGCAGCCGGGGTGCCGCGGAGCAACCGGCCGCGGCGACCCCGGGGTCGCGGGCCCGAATCCGAGGACGAGGTCGGCCTCGACCGCCTCATGAGCGGCTGGAAGCGGACCGAGGTCCGTCGAGGCCGTGAGTACACGGTCCAGCCCGTGTCGGCAGCATCGGCGCAGAAGGAGTACGTCTGCCCCGGCTGTGGCGGAACGGTCCTGCCCGGCACGGCACACGTCGTCGTCTGGCGCGCTGACGGCGTCCTCGGGGACGAGGCCGACCTGGCGTCCCGCCGACACTGGCACAACCACTGCTGGAGCATCGCATGACCGAACAGACCCAGCCCGAGCAGACCCAGCCCGAGCAGACCCAGCCCGTCGAGATCCGTTCGGGCACCGAGCTCCCCGCCCGTCGGACCGACATCGAGCTCGTGACGGACGACCACCTGACCCTCGTCGGTGAACTCGCCGAACCCCTGGAACGGCCCGCCGGTGGCACGATCGTGACGCTGCACCCGCTGCCGACGGCGCAGGGGTTCATGGACTCGCACGTCCTGAAGAAGGCCGCCGCCCGGTTGCCCGCCCTCGCCGACATCGCGGTGCAGCGCTTCAACTTCCGCTCGGTCACCTCACCGCGCGGCACCTCCGAGGGCGTCTTCGGCGACGGTGTCTCCGAGGGCTTCGACCTCCGTGCCGCAGTCACCGACGTCGTGGAGCGCGGTCTGCCGACACCCTGGCTCGTCGGGTGGTCGTTCGGCACCGAGGTGATCCTCAAGCACGCCCTCGAGCACGTGCGCGCGGGCCGGGTCGCGGGCGTGGTGCTCCTGTCTCCGCCGCTGCACCGCACCACCGACGAGGAACTCGCCGCCTGGGCCGACGTCGACGTCCCGGTCGTCGCCCTCGTCCCCGAGCACGACGACTTCCTCCGCCCCGACGCCGCCCGCGCACGGTTCGCCATCGCGCCGGGCATCCGGGTCGAGCCCGTCGAGGGCGCGAAGCACCTCTGGGTCGGGGAGCGGTACGTGCGGATCGTCCTCGACCGGATCGCCGACCTCGTCGTGCCGGGGAGTGCACCGCTGCCGACGCACTGGCCCGCCTGACCGGAACCGTCCGCACGTCGCGCCGCGCGCATGCGCGGGCCGGAACGGACGGGAGGCCCGTGGCGACGCAGCCACGGGCCTCCCGTCCGTCGTCGGGTGACGACCGTCAGCGCGCGGTCGCGTCCTCGGGAGCGTCAGCGTCCGCGACGGCGTCGTCGTCGGGCCCGAGGTCCGACGCGGCGCGGCTCACGCCGTCCTCGCCGAGGAGGCCCGTCGCGTGCGTCAACACACCCCGCAGGTTCTCCAGGTAGCCAGCGACGGCGTCCCGCTCGGTGCGGATCGCGGCGAGCCGGTCCTCCGCGTCCGCCACGATGGCGGCGGAGCGGCTCTCGGCGTCCTCGACCATGCGGTGGACCCGCTCCTGCGCGTCCGCGATGATGGTGCGTGCGTGCTCCTGCGCCTCGGCAGTGCTCGTCCGCTCGAGCTCGTCGGCCTCCTGCTGGAGTCGCTCGGCACGCTCCCGGGCCTCGCTCGCACGGCGCGTCGCCTCGGCGAGCTGCAGGTTCGCCTCGTCGAGGTACTTCTGCGTCTCGGTGACGGTCTCGTGGTGCTTCTGCAGGTACTCCTGCTCGGCGTCATCCCGGCGAGCCGCGAGCTCGGACTCGAGCGCGGTCCGGGCGTCGTCACGCATCCGGGCGATCTCCGCCGCGGCCTCGTCCCGCTCACGCGCCAGCGCGGCGCGAGCGGTGTCGATCTCCTGGCGGAGCGCGGTGCGCTCGGCCTCCAGGGCCCCGATGTCGGCGGCGCGGCGGTCGGCGATCTCGGTGTCGAGTTCGCCGTGCTCGCGGTCGCGACGGGCGGCGAGCTCGGCCTCGTGGTCCCGGACCGCCCGCTCGTGGGCGGCGTCCGCCTCGGTGCGTTCGCGGTCGATGCGGGCCCGGTGCTCCTCGAGTTCTCGGGCGATGCGGTCCGCGGTCTCCTGCGCGATGCGGTCGTTCTCGGCGCGCGTCTGCTCCTCGTCCACCCGGAGCTGCGCGCGGGCCGCTTCGACCTCCTGGGCGAGGGCGGTGCGTGCGGAGGCCAGTTCGCGGTCCCACTCGGCGCGGGCGGCGGCGAGTTCCTCGGCGGTCTCGCGACGGCGGTCGGCGAGCTCGGTGTCCAGTTCGGCGCGGCGGCGGTCGACCTCGGCGGCGAGGTCGGCGCGGCCGGTCTCGAGTTCGAGCGCGTGCGCCCGCTGCTGCTCGTCCCGCTCGTGGTGCCAGGCGACCCGGCCCTCGGTGACCTCGCGTTCGAGTGCGGCACGTCGCTCGGTCTCGGTCCGGTCGAGGTCCTCCGTGCGGCGGGCGTGGTCCGCCTCGAACTCGGCACGGCGGTGCGCCGTCTCGCGCTCGAGGTCGGCGGCCGCGGCGCGGGCGTCGGCGGACTCGCGGTGCGCGGTCTCGCGGAGCTCGGCGACCTCGTGTTCGACCCGGGCCCGCAGGGCGTTCGTCTCGCGGATGGCGACGGAGCGGACCTCGGCGGCTTCGGTGACCGCGGCCCCACGGACCGCGGCGCCCTCGTTCCTCGCGTCCTGCAGGAGCAGACCGGCCTCGGCACGGGCGCGCTCGACGGTGTCGGCGGCCTCGGCCCGGGCGCGGGCGAGCTCGTCGGTGGCGCGCGTGCGGGCGTCCTCGAGGGTCTCGCGGGCTTCTTCCCGGGCTTCCCGCAGCAGCCGGTCGGCCTCGGCACGGCTCGATGCGCGCAGTCGCTGGGCGTCGATGTCGGCCTGGCTGATGAGGCGCGTCGACTGCTCCTCGGCGACGCGGAGGGTCGACTCGAGCCGCGTACCGAGCCCGCTGTACGTGGGCGTGCCCGCCTCGTCGAGTTCGCCCTGGAGCTCCGAGACGCGGGACTGCAGGAGGCGGATCTCCTTGGCGGCGTCCGCGCGGTCCTTGTTCGACTTGATGAGCTCGCGCCGGAGGTCGCCGAGCGCACGGTCCACCTCGTCGCGGCGGTACCCCCGCAGTTCCGAACCGAACTCTGCCTCGTCGTTCGCCACGTGTCGCTCCTGGTGCTCGCCGGCGGACCCGTGCGGCCCGCGCGTCGATCGTAGCGTGGCCGTGACCTGGGAGTCTGAGGCGGGGAGGAGCCTGCGGGATGCACTCCACAGGGATGCTCGGTATCGTGGACCGCTGATCCGGCGCCGATTCCCCACCCCGGCGCGGTAGGGAGAGAGTTCCGTGCGGTTCGTCCTGGCGATCGTCAGTTTCGTGGTCGGCCTGCTGCTGGTCGGCCTCGCGGTCGGTCAGCGCACCGTCTTCGCGCCCCCGTCCTCGCTCGTCGCGGAATCCACGGCGAAGTCGTCCGCGCCGGTGACCGTCATCCCGGGGACGACGCTCAACGCGAACCCCGGCTACCAGGAGGTCAACGTCAAGGGCTCCGGTGACGTGTTCGCCGCCTACGGCAAGACGTCCGACGTGCTCGCCTGGGTCGGAGACGCCGCGCACACGACGCTGCGCTTCGACGCCGAGAACGGCACCCTGACGGGCCGGACGACCGGTTCCGGGACGAGCGTGCCCGACCCGGCAGGCAGCGACCTCTGGTACCAGGAGTACGACGGCGCGGGCCAGTTCACGGTCCGGCTGCCGGAGGACGTCTCCGTCGTCATCGTCGGGAACGGGAAGGACGCCGCTCCGAGCGACGTCTCCGTCACCTGGCCGCGGGACACCGCGACACCGTCGGTCGGGCCGCTGCTCGTGGCCGGCGGCGTCTTCCTGCTCGGCGGGATCGCGCTCCTGGTCTGGGCGATCGTGCACCAGCGTCGCGGCCGTGGGCCACGTCGGCGCAGCGGCGGGACGCGTCCGCCGCGCGTGCGTGCCTCCCGCCGTGCCGCCGCAGCGGGGGCGCAGGTGCCGAGCCGTGGTCGTCGCGGTCGGCGTGCGTTCGTCGCGGTACCGGTAGTGCTCGTCGGCGCCCTGACCCTCGCCGGGTGCTCCGCCGAGTACTGGCCCCAGGGCGGCGGCGCGACCCCCACCCCGACGCCCACCGCCAGCGGGACGGCCGACCAAAGCGAGCCGGTCGCCGCGACGAAGCAGCAGATCAAGCGCATCGTCGAGCGTGTGGCGACGACCGCGCGGAAGGCCGACACCGCCCGCGACGCGACGCTCGCGGCCGAACGGTTCACCGGCGCCGCACTGGAACTCCGCAAGGCCAACTACACGATCCGCGCGAAGGACTCCGACGTCGACGCTCCGCCGAAGATCTCCGCCGACGAGGTCTGCGTCGCCCTCCCGCAGCAGACCGACACCTGGCCCCGGACGGTCTTCGTGATCACAGCGGCCGACTGCTCGGCCAAGACCGCTGCGCCCCAGGCGCTC
This sequence comes from Curtobacterium phoenicis, assembly GCF_047238015.1. Taxonomy (NCBI): domain Bacteria; kingdom Bacillati; phylum Actinomycetota; class Actinomycetes; order Micrococcales; family Microbacteriaceae; genus Curtobacterium; species Curtobacterium phoenicis. The sequence continues at coordinate 2,540,453 of NZ_JBDFLZ010000002.1, read as the reverse complement.
ACGCTGACCCAGGAGACCGCCCGAGACCCCTACAAGGTCGCGTACGACGTCTCGCTCGAGGCCGACGCGCAGATCCCCACGCTCGCGCCGACCTCGGTGGGAGCCGCGCTGCTCGCACCGAACACGAAGCTCCTGACGATCGAGCCCGACCAGGTCGCGTCCGCGTACGCCGACATCCTCGCGAAGGACACGAAGAGCGAGTACGCCGACCTGTTCCAGGTCGACGGCGACGCCCTCCGGTCCACGATCGGCAAGGCGTACAAGGACAAGAAGGCCAAGGCGCTGCCGGACACCGCGAAGATCGAGTACTCGTCGGAGATCCCCGACGACAGCGCGGTCGCGTTCGCCACCGACAAGGCCGGCGCGTTGGTCTCCGCCGACCTCGACGAGGTCGAGAAGGTCACGCCGACGGCGTCCGGCGCCGAGGTGAACACCGAGGGAGCCGTGAAGGCGCTCTCGGGTGTCGACTCCAGCAAGAAGGGCATCAGCGCCACCTACGGCGTCCAGGTCCTGTTCTACGTGCCGCCCGTCGGCTCCGATGAGAAGGCGGTCCTGCTCGGCTTCACGCAGGGTCTGACCGCCGCGAGTGAGGTGCAATGAGCAACGTCCCCCCGACCCCGTCCGGACTCCGCGGCGCGGTCGACCTGTCGTCCCTCGTCGACCGGGCGCAGCGCCCGGCGCCGGGTTCCGGTACGCCGACGGCCCCGGGTGGGCCCGCCGCGACCGGCTCCGGTCCCGCCGCAGGCGGTGCGACCGGCGGTGCGGACCTGACCGTCCCGTCCCTCGTCCTCGACGTCACCGACCAGACCTTCCAGGACGTCCTGCAGCTCTCGACGATCGTTCCGGTGATCGTGGACATCTGGGCCGAGTGGTGCGGGCCGTGCAAGCAGCTCTCGCCGATCCTCGAGCAGCTCACCACCGAGTACGACGGCCGGGTGCTGCTCGCAAAGGTGGACGCGGACACGAACCCGCAGTTGGTGCAGGCGTTCCAGGCGCAGTCGATCCCGACCGTCGCGGCGCTCATCGGCGGTCGCCCGCTCGGGCTCTTCGTCGGCGCGCTCCCGGAGGCCCAGGTGCGCGACGTCTACGAGCAGGTCCTGGCCGCCGCCGAGCAGAACGGCGTCTCCGGTCGCGTCACCGTCGACGGCAGCGTGCCGGCCGACGTCGCCGAGCAGGGTCAACCCGAGCCGGAGCCGCTGCCGCCGCACCACCAGGCCGCGTACGACGCGATCGAGCAGGGCGACTACGCCACGGCGATCCAGGAGTACAAGACGGCGATCGCACAGGACCCGCACGACCAGATGGCCGTCGCCGGCCTCGCGCAGGTGTCGCTCCTCGACCGGTTGAGCGGCCGCACCGCCGACGAGATCCGGAGTGCCGCCGCCGCTGCCCCGACGGACCCCGAGGCGCAGCTCGCCGTCGCGGACCTCGACATCAGCGGCGGACACGTCGACGACGCGTTCGGGCGGCTGCTCGACCTCGTGCCGACCGTGTTCGGTGCCGACCGCGAGGCTGTGCGCGTCCGGCTCGTGGAGTACTTCGAGCTCATCGGGACCGACGACCCGCGGGTCGTCGCCGCCCGGCGTCGGCTCGCCAACGCGCTCTACTGACGCGCGCGGCCGCGGGCGCCGTCCGGCCGTGCGCGGTCGCGGGCGGCGTTCGGCCGTGCGCGGTCACGGGCGGCGTCCGGCCGTACGCGGCCGCGGGGGGCGTTCCATCGTGCGCGGTGGCGCCTGGGCGGTTCGTCACACCACGAGGGCGACGTCGAACCAGGCGCAGACGCCGGTTCGACGTCGTCCTCGTGGTTCGAGGCCGACGGCCGACGCGGCCATGCGCCACGTGGCGACGTGGCGGACGGGAGGCGCGGTGCCAGCCGGCACCGCGCCTCCCGTCCGCCGTCCGCGCTAGTGGGCCAGTTTCAGCCAGACCGCGCCGAGGGGCGGGACCACGAGATGCGCGGACGCCGGACGGCCCGCCCACGGGGTCTCCTCGGCGGTGACGGAGCCGAGGTTGCCCACGCCCGACCCGCCGTACTCGGCCGCGTCGGTGTTCAGCACCTCGTCCCACTGCCCGGCGGCGGGGAGGCCGAAGCGTCGCTCGACCGGGACCCCGGAGAAGTTGACGAACACCGCGAGGCGGTCGTCACCGTCCTTCCGGAGGAACCCGAGCGTCGAGTGCGGAGCGTCGCCGCCCTCGATCCACTCGAAGCCCTCCGGGGTCGAGTCATGGGTCCACAGCGCCGGGGTGTCGCGGTACACGCGGTTGAGCGCGGCGACCAGGTCCTGCACGCCCCGGTGCCCGGGGTCGTCCAGGTGCCACCAGTCGAGCCCGCGGGCCTCGGACCACTCCTGCGCCTGGGCGAACTCCTGACCCATGAACAGCAGCTGCTTGCCCGGGTGCGCCCACATGAACGCGAGGTACGCCCGCACGTTGGCGAGCTTCTGCCACTCGTCGCCGGGCATCTTCCCGAAGAGCGATCCCTTGCCGTGCACGACCTCGTCATGGCTGATCGGGAGCGTGAACTGCTCGCTGAACGCGTACACGAGCGAGAACGTGATCTCGTCGTGGTGGTAGCTGCGGTGCACGGGCTCGCGGCCGATGTACTCGAGCGAGTCGTGCATCCACCCCATGTTCCACTTCTGCCCGAACCCGAGGCCCCCGGCGCTCGTCGGCTGGGTGACGCCCGGCCAGGAGGTGCTCTCCTCGGCGATCATGACGATGCCGGGGTAGCGCTTGTAGGCGGTGGCGTTGGTCTCCTGCAGGAAGGAGATCGCCTCGAGGTACTCGCGACCGCCGTGGATGTTCGGCAGCCAGTCGGTGCGGGAGTAGTCGAGGTACAGCATCGAGGCCACGGCGTCGACCCGCAGGCCGTCGATGTGGAACTCCTCGAGCCAGTACAGCGCGTTGGCGACCAGGAAGTTCCGGACCTGCGGCTGGCCGAAGTCGAACACGTACGTGCCCCAGTCGAGCTGTTCGCCACGGCGCGGGTCCGGGTGTTCGAACAGGGCGTGCCCGTCGAACTTCGCGAGGGCCCACTCGTCCTTCGGGAAGTGGCCCGGTACCCAGTCCATGATCACGCCGATGCCGGCCGAGTGCAGCCGGTCGACGAGGTACCGGAGGTCGTCGGGGGAGCCGAACCGTGCGGTCGGGGCGTAGTACCCGGTGACCTGGTAGCCCCACGACCCGCCGAAGGGGTGCTCGGCGAGCGGCAGGAACTCGACGTGGGTGAACCCGAGGAACTGCACGTGGCCGATGAGCTGGTCCGCGACCTCGCGGTAGGACAGCCCCGGACGCCACGACCCGAGGTGCACCTCGTAGACGCTCATCGGGCGGTCGTGCGTCGTGGTCCGTGCACGGTGCTCCATCCACGCGGTGTCGCCGTCGGACCACGTGTACGAGGACGCGGTGATGACCGAGGCCGTCGCGGGCGGCACCTCGGTGCGCCGTGCGAACGGGTCCGCGCGCTCCACCCAGCCGGAGTCGGTGAGGATCTGGAACTTGTACCGCTGGCCCTCGAGGGCGCCGGGCCAGAAGAGCTCCCAGACCCCGAGGTCGTTCAGCCGGCGCATCGCGGTCGTCCGGCCCTCCCAGCCCTCGAAGTCGCCGATGACCCGGACGGCCGTGGCACGGGGCGCCCAGACCGTGAAGGCGACCCCGTCGACGCCGTCGACCGTCTGCACGTGCGCGCCGAGGTGGTGCCAGAGCTGCTCGTCGCGGCCCTCGCCGAACAAGTGCAGGTCGAGCTCGCCGATGGTCGGGGCGAAGCGGTAGGCGTCGTCGGTCGTCCAGGTGATGTCGTCGGTGTCGCCGGAGGGGTCCGGGTCGTAGTCCGCCTCGACCCGGTAGCGACCGAGGGTGCCCTCGGTCGCGCCGGCCCAGAGCCCGTCGCCCTCGTGCGTGAGTTCGATGTCGTCACCGTCGGGTCGGACGATCCGGACCGCGCTCGCGAGGTGCCGGACGACGCGGACGCTCGTCCCGCCGTCGACGGGGTGCGGTCCGAGGACGTCGTGCGGCTGCGACCAGCGGGCCTCGGCGACCTGCTGGCGGAGCCAGTCCTCGACCGGCGCCGGCCGCGGCCCGTCGGGGGAGGGCGCCGAGGTGGCACCGCTCACCGTGGGAGCAGGGGCAGCCGTCGAGGCGGCGGGCGGCTCGCTGTCGGCCAGCGGTGTGCCGCCCTCGGAGGTGGGGGCATCGGCACCGTCGTCGACCGAGGTGGTCAGGTGGCGGGGGTGTGCCGCGTCGGGAGCGTGCCCGGCGAGCGTTGCCGACTCCGGGACACCGCGGTCCGGCGCTTCCTTCGCAGGGGCGGGGGCGCCGGGCAGGTCCTCACCGGGTCCGGAGACCCGGGGCTCGTAGCGCGGCTCGGGAGGACGCGACGCGGCGGACGCGGCCGCGGGTTCCGTCGGGCCGTCCGTCTCGGGAGCAGCGACGTGCTGCGCCGGGTGCATCGGGCGAGGGGTGTCCTCGGGCATCCGCCGTGGGAGCACGGGCGGCGGCGGGGGCGGCACGGGGGGCACGCTCGGCCCCTGACCACGACCGGGCTGCTGCGGTGCGGGTCGCGCCTCCGTCCCGCGGTCCTTCGGCGTCTTGTCGGCGTCGGTCATCGGTGCGGTCCCTCCACGACGAGCAGGTGTACGGGCTCCTGGAAGGCGTCCAGGCGTACGTAGTTCGACGAGCCCCACACCCAGCGCTGCCCGGTGACGACGTCGCGGACGTCGAACGGCTCCTCTGTGGCGAGCCCGAGGGCGCCCAGGTCGAGGTGCACCGTGGTCTCACGGGCCGAGTGGGGGTCGACGTTGGCGACGACGATCACGGTGTCGTCGCGGCCGGACCGGACGAACCGCCCCGGCAGGTGCTTGGAGTACACGACGATCGCCGGGTCCTCGGCGTGGTGCACGTGCAGGTTCCGGAGCTGCCGGAGCGCCGGGTGCGCGGCACGGAAGCGGTTGAGCATCGTCACGTACGGCGCGAGGCTCGCACCCTCGGCCTCGGCGAGGGCGAAGTCGCGCGGCTTGTACTCGTACTTCTCGTTGTCGATGTTCTCCTCGGACCCCGGTCGGGCGACGTCCTCGAAGAGCTCGTACCCGGAGTACATGCCCCACGTCGGGGCACCCGTCGCCGCGAGGGCGGCGCGCACCTTGTACCCGGCCCGCCCACCGAACTGCAGGTACTCGGTGAGGATGTCCGGCGTGTTCACGAAGAGGTTCGGCCGGAGGTACGCACTCGTCTCGTGGCTGAGCTCCTCGAAGTAGGACTCGATCTCCTCCCGCGTGTTCCGCCAGGTGAAGTACGTGTACGACTGCTGGAACCCGACCTCGGCGAGCGCCCGCATCATCGCCGGGCGGGTGAACGCCTCGGCGAGGAACACGGTGTCCGGGTGTTCGTCGCGGATCTCACGGATGACCCGCTCCCAGAACCAGAGCGGCTTCGTGTGCGGGTTGTCGACGCGGAAGATGCGCACGCCGAAGGACATCCAGTGCCGCAGGACCCGCAGGACCTCGGTGACGAGCCCCTCGGGGTCGGCGTCGAACTGGATCGGGTAGATGTCCTGGTAGCGCTTCGGCGGGTTCTCGGCCGTGGCGATCGAGCCGTCCGCCCGCTGCGTGAACCAGTCCGGGTGCTCGGTGACCCACGGGTGGTCGGGGGAGCACTGGAGCGCGAAGTCGAGCGCGACCTCCATCCCGGTGTTCTTCGCGGTCTCGACGAAGTCGCGGAAGTCGTCCTCGGTGCCGAGGTCCGGGTGGATCGCGTCGTGGCCGCCGTCGGCCGACCCGATGGCCCACGGGCTCCCGGGATCGTGCGGGCCGGGGGTCAGCGTGTTGTTCGGACCCTTCCGGGCGGTCGTGCCGATGGGGTGGATCGGCGGCAGGTAGACCACGTCGAAGCCCATCCGGGCGACCGCCGGCAGTCGACGGGCTGCGGTGCGGAAGTCGCCGCTCTTCCAGGAGCCGTCGGCGTTCTTCTTCGCACCCTCGCTCCGGGGGAAGAACTCGTACCAGGCGCCCACGCCCGCGCGGGTGCGCTCGACGTCGAGCAGCTGCGTCGGCGAGTGGGTCCGGAGCGAGGTGAGCGGTGACTCCTCGACCTCGCCCGTGATGCGGGGGTCGTCGATCGCGGCGAGGCGTTCGGCGGCGTCGAGGGAGGTGTCGCGGATGCGCGCCGCGGCGCGCGTGGCAGCGGGGGAGTCCGTCTCGGTCGCGAGTCGGTCGAGCAGCACGCCGCCGTCCAGGAGCGTGGCCTCGGTGTCGACGCCGGCCGCGATCTTGAGTCGCGCCGCGTGCACCCAGGTCGCCCAGTCGTCGGAGTAGGACTCGACGTGCCACGACCAGACGCCGACGTGGTCGACCTGCACGGTCGCCTCGTACCGGTCGGTCCCTGGTGCGACGAGGGTGAGCGGGACGGTCCTGGTGCCACCGTCGGGACGCTCGAGCACGAGGTCGGCGCCGATGACGCCGTGCCCTTCCCGGAAGACGGTCGCGCCGAACGTGATCACCTCGCCGTCGAACGCCTTGCTCGGGTAACCGTTCGGCGTCGCGGGTGCGAGTTCGGTGATGGGGATGCGCCCGGGCTTCGGTCGCCGGGGTCGGTCTGCGGTGGCCACGGAGCCGACGCTACCCGGAAGCCGCGGCGGCGTTCTCCGGAAGGCGTGTCGTGTGGACGACGGGCGCGACCTGGGGGCCTGTGGAGGAGCGGTCCGGAGCGGTGCGTCGCGCCGGCCGGGAGGCGCGTGGCGGCCCCGCACCGTGCCTCCCGTCCGAGACGTGCCCAGGGCGCGACCGGGCGGCGGGATCCTTCCCAGAACGGGTGACGTACCAGGCAGGATCGGGCACGGCTGGTCGTTCGGAACGACCAGCCGTGCCCGGAACCACCAGCCATGCCCGGGCCGACCAGCGCCGCCGCAACCGCCGCGCTACGCGATCTCGAACACGTGGATGCCCGGCCCGTACGCGGTGAAGACCTGTCCGGCGGGGCGGAGCCGCTCGTGGTCGCGGTGCTTCTCGCTCGACCACGCCAACCGGTAGCCGAGCACGTCCTCGCGCACGGGCAGCGTGATGTCCCGTGTCCGGCCGCTCCCGTGCACGACCACGAGCACGCGGTCGTACGGCTCGTGCTCCGGGGTGGACTCCACGAAGTACTGCAGCGCCCGGTGGATCGGCTGGTCCCAGCCCTCGAGGGTCATCGGGCCGCCGTCGGGGCCGTACCAGGTCATCCGCGAGGCCCCTGGGGTCTCCTGGCCCTCGACACCGAAGCGCGTCGGCCGGAGCGCCGGGTGGGCCGCACGGAGCCGGGTGAGCTCGGCGACGGTGTTCGTGGTGGACTCCGCGTCCTCGTCGTCGGACCAGTCGACCGGGGTGAGGTCCTCCGACACGACGTAGGCGTTGTTGTTGCCGTGCTGGGTGCGGCTCCGCTCGTCGCCGGCCGTGAGCATCGGGATGCCGGCGGAGAGCAGGAGCGTCCCGAGGAGGTTCCGCATGCTCCGACCACGAGCCGCTCGGACGCCCCTGTCGGCCGTGTCGCCCTCGACGCCGTGGTTGAACGAGCGGTTGTCGTCCGTGCCGTCGCGGTTCTCCTCGCCGTTCGCGGAGTTGTGCTTGCGGTCGTGGGACACCAGGTCGAGCAGCGTGAAGCCGTCGTGTGCGGTGACGAAGTTGACGCCGGCGAGCGGTCCGCGGTCCGCGCCGAACACGTGGCGTGAGCCGGTGAGCGCTCCGGCGAGCGCTCCGATGCCCGTGCGGGGTGCGCCGTTGCGACGCTCCTCGGCGATGTCGGTCAGCCAGAACTGCCGGACCGTGTTCCGGAAGCCGTCGTTCCACTCGCTCGTGCGCGGGCCGGCGCCGCCGAACGACCCGGTGCGCCACCCGTCCGGGCCGACGTCCCACGGTTCGGCGACCACGAGCACGTCCTGCAGGTCCGGGTGCTCCCGGATCCGTTCGAGCAGCGGGTGCGCCGGGTCGAAGACGTGGCGTGCGTCACGGGCGAGCGAGGCCATGAGGTCGAAGCGGAAGCCGTCGACCCGCACCTCCTTCGCCCAGTACCGGAGGCTGTCGACGACGAAATCGGCGCTCGTCGCGACGGACGTGTCGAGTGTGTTCCCGCACCCGGTCGTGTCGTAGTAGGCGTCGGCGTCCGCCGCCCACCGGTAGTGGTTCGCGCCGTCCAGGCCACGGAGCGAGGACGTCGGCCCGCCGAGCCCCTCTTCCGCGGTGTGGTTGTAGACGACGTCGAGCACGACCTGGATGCCGGCTTCGTGCAGGAGCCGCACCATGCCCTTGAACTCGCGGAGCACGGCCGAGGCGCCGGCGGCCCGGGCAGCGGGGGAGGCGTACGCGGCGTGCGGTGCGAGGAAGCCCAGGGTGTTGTAGCCCCAGGCGTTCTCGCGCCCGGCGTCCCGGAGCCACCGCTCGGTGTCGAAGGCGTGCACGGGCAGCAGCTCGAGCGTGGTGACCCCGAGGCGGTGCAGGTGCGCGATCGTGCTCTCGTGCGCGGTCCCGGCGTAGGTGCCGCGGAGGTCCTGGGGCAGGTGCGGGTTCGCCGCGGTGAGGGTGCGGACGTTCGCCTCGTACACGACCATCCGGTCGCGCGGGGTGCGCGGTGCCACCGAGTCGCCCCAGTCGAAGGACTCGTCGACGACCTCGGCGCTCCAGCGCGCGCCGTGCCCGGACCCGTCGTCGATCGACACGATGCCGCGCGCTGCAGGGTCGAGCAGGGGGAGTGCCGGGTCGAACGCGTGCCGTGGGCCGGTGGGGCCGTCGGCGAGCAGGTGGTACCGGTCGCCGGGGACGACCCCCTGGACCTCGACCGACCAGCCGTCGCCGTCCGGGTCGCGGGTCAGCGGGTGCGCCCCGCGCCCCTCGACGACGAGGGTGAGCTCCGTGGCGGACGCCGAACGCACCGTGAAGCGGCCGCCGCCGTCGCCGAGGACGAACCCCGGCATGGCCTCGATCGCGGTCTCGTGCATGACGACAAGGGTACGAGGGCCCACAGGTATCCTGGAAACGCCCGATCAGGGGGCACGCTTCGTCGATGGGAGAGCAGGGTGAGCGTCTACCTGGACCACGCCGCGACGACGCCGATGACGCCCGAGGCGCTCGCCGCCTTCACCGAGGCGCTGCGGACCGTCGGCAACCCCTCCTCGATCCACAGCGCCGGGCAGCGGGCGAAGATGCTGCTCGAGGACGGACGAGCCGCCGTCGCGCGGTCGCTCGACGCGGACCCGGTCGAGGTCGTCTTCACCTCCGGCGGGACCGAGAGCATCAACCTCGCGGTCAAGGGCATGTTCTGGGCACGGCAGCAGGACCGCCCACGCCCGCGCATCGTCGTGCCGGCGGGAGAGCACCACGCCACGGTCGACACGGTGGAGTGGCTCGAGCGCCACGAGGGCGCGGTCGTCGACGTGGTCCCGCTGGACGCGCAGGGACGGGTCGACACGGCCGCCCTGGAGGCACGGCTCGCCTCCGCCGACGACGTCGCCCTGGTCACGTTCCTCTGGGCCAACAACGAGGTCGGCACGATCCAGCCGGTGCGGCAGATCGTCGACACGGCGCACGCCGCGGGCGTCCCGTCGCACAGCGACGCGGTCGCCGCGTACGGTCAGGTGCCGGTGTCGTTCCGGGAGGCCGGGCTCGACGCGCTGAGCGTCTCGGCGCACAAGGTCGGCGGGCCGGTCGGCATCGGAGCGCTCGTGCTCGGTCGGCGCGCCACGGTCGAGCCGCTCATCCACGGCGGCGGGCAGCAGCGCCAGGTGCGCAGCGGCACGCAGGACGCCCCGGCGGCGGCGGCGTTCGGGGTGGCCGCCACGGCTGCAGCGGCGGTGGCGGCCGCCGGTGACGACGCCGTCCGTGCGCTGCGGGACCGTCTCGTGGCGGGGGTCCGGGCGGCGGTGCCGACCGCGGTCCTCATGGGCGACCCGGTCGACCGGCTGCCGGGGAACGCGCACTTCACGTTCCCGGGGTGCGAGGGCGACTCGCTCCTGTTCCTGCTCGACGCGGCCGGGGTCGCGGTGTCGACCGGGTCGGCGTGCCAGGCGGGCGTGCCGGAGGCCTCGCACGTGCTCCTCGCGATGGGGCTCGACGAGCAGGACGCCCGTGGCGCGCTGCGCATCACCCTCGGGCACACCTCGACCGACGCCGACGTCGACGCGTTCCTGGCGGCGCTGCCGGACGCGGTCGCGCGCGCCGGCGCGGCGGGGATGGCGTCGCGCGAGCCGGCGCTCGGGCGCTGATCCGGCGTCCCTGCACAGCCGACCACGCGGCCACTGCTGCTCACCGGCCGGGGTGGGTCGTGCCTCCCGGCCCGGCAGCGCCGGTAGGATCGACGATCATGGTCGAACTGGACTTCTCCGAGCAACTCTCCGCCCTCCGCGAGACGTTCGGCAACATCCGCTCCGTGGTCGACGTCGACCGCCTGCAGCGCGAGATCGCCGAACTCAGCGAGCAGGCCGGAGCACCCGACCTGTGGGACGACGTCGAGCACGCACAGCAGGTGACGAGCGCGCTCTCGCACCGCCAGGCCGAACTCCGGAAGATCACCGACACCGAGCAGCGGATCGACGACCTCGAGGTCCTCGTCGAGATGGCGAACGAGGCCGACGACCAGGACTCCGCGGACGAGGCCGAGGCCGAGCTCAAGGCGATCCAGAAGACCATGGGCGACCTCGAGGTGCAGACGCTCCTCGACGGCGAGTACGACGAGCGACCGGCCGTCATCACGATCCGTGCCGGCGCGGGTGGGGTCGACGCCGCGGACTTCGCCGAGATGCTCCTGCGCATGTACCTCCGGTACACCGAGCAGCACGGCTACAAGACGACCGTGATGGACACCTCCTACGCGGAAGAAGCAGGCATCAAGTCCGCGACGTTCGAGGTGGACGCGCCGTACGCGTTCGGGACCCTCTCGGTCGAGGCCGGCACCCACCGACTCGTCCGCATGTCGCCGTTCGGCGCGGCCGGCAAGCGGCAGACCTCGTTCGCCGCGGTCGAGGTCATCCCGCTCATGCCCGAGACCGAGGCCATCGACATCCCCGAGAACGACATCCGGGTCGATGTGTTCCGCTCGTCGGGCCCGGGCGGGCAGTCCGTCAACACGACCGACTCCGCCGTGCGCATCACCCACCTGCCGACCGGCACCGTCGTGTCCATGCAGAACGAGAAGTCGCAGATCCAGAACCGCGCCGCCGCCATGCGTGTCCTGCAGTCGCGCCTGCTCCTCCTCAAGAAGGAAGAGGAGAACGCGAAGAAGAAGGAGCTCGCCGGCAACATCACCGCGAGCTGGGGCGACCAGATCCGCTCCTACGTCCTCGCGCCGTACCAGATGGTGAAGGACCTCCGGAGCGAGCACGAGGTCAACAACCCGTCCGCCGTGTTCGACGGCGACCTCGACGGCTTCATCAACGCGGGCATCCGCTGGCGCAAGCAGTCCGACGAGGACTGAGCCCGCGGCGGGGCGAGCGGTCGGCTGTGCGGATCCACGGGGACCTGAGCCGCGCGCCTCGACACGATTCCGCTCCGGGCGACCTACCCTGAACCGGTCATGATCAAATTCGACCAGGTCACCAAGGTGTACTCGGGCAACCCGAGTCCTGCGCTCGACGACATCTCCCTCGAGATCCTCAAGGGCGAGTTCGTCTTCCTCGTGGGCGCGTCCGGCTCCGGCAAGTCCAGCTTCCTGCGACTCGTGCTCAAGGAGGAGAAGCCCTCCCGCGGGCAGATCCACGTCCTCGGGCAGCGCCTCGGCTCCCTGTCGTCGCGCAAGGTCCCGTACTTCCGCCGCAACCTCGGCGTGGTGTTCCAGGACTTCCGCCTCCTGCCGAACAAGAACGTCTTCGACAACGTCGCGTTCTCGCTGCAGGTGATCGGGAAGAGCAAGGGCTTCATCAGCGAGGCGGTCACCGACGTGCTCAAGCTCGTCGGCCTGGCAGGCAAGGCCACGCGCATGCCGCACGAGCTCTCCGGTGGTGAGCAGCAGCGCGTGGCGATCGCCCGCGCCGTCGTGAACAAGCCGGCGATCCTGCTCGCCGACGAGCCCACCGGCAACCTGGACCCGACCACCTCCGCGGGCATCATGGCGCTGCTCGAGCGCATCAACCAGGGCGGCACGACCGTGCTCATGGCGACGCACGACGCGAGCATCGTGAACCAGATGCAGCGCCGCGTGATCGAGCTGTCGAACGGCACGATCCTCCGCGACGAGCAGTCCGGCGGCTACCAGACCCAGGCCGTCCCGATCCAGCGAGGCAACACCGTGTCGAACACCACCGGCATCCAGACCATCCCGGGGATCATCCGATGAGGCTCGGGCTCGTCATGTCCGAGGTCGGCTCGGGCCTACGGCGCAACGCGTCGATGGTCGTGTCGGTCGTCCTCGTGACGTTCATCTCGCTGACCTTCGTCGGCACCGCGATCCTGCTCCAGATGCAGATCAACCAGATGAAGGGGTACTGGTACGACCGGGCGCAGGTCGCCGTCTACCTGTGCACCGACACCGACACGACCGGCAACTGCACGGGTGCGAAGGCCACCGACGACCAGCGCAAGCAGGTGGAGTCCCAGCTGGAGTCGTCGACGCTGAAGCCCTACATCGAGAAGTTCTACTTCGAGAACCAGCAGGACGCCTACACCCGGTTCAAGCAGCAGTTCAAGGATTCGCCCGCGACCGAGTTCGTGAAGCCCGAGTACCTCAACGAGACGTACTGGGTGAACCTGAAGAACCCGTCGCAGTCCGACGTCCTCGTGGAGAGCCTGTCGAAGGTCGCCGGCGTCCAGAGCGTCGTCGACCAACGCGGGTACCTGCAGCCGATCTTCAACCTGCTGAACGCCTCGTCGTACACGGCGATCGGCATCGCTGCGCTGATGCTCGTCGCTGCCGTGCTCCTCATCGCCACCACGATCCGACTCTCGGCCTTCAGTCGACGGCGTGAGCTCGGCATCATGCGGTTGGTCGGCGCCTCGAACCGGTTCATCCAGACGCCGTTCGTCCTCGAGGGCGTGATCGCCGCGGCCATCGGGGCGGTCCTCGCCGGTGGGGCGATCACGGCGGTGGTCTGGTTCTTCGTCAGGAACTACCTGGCGGTGCGGTTCTCCGGCACGGCGTTCATCGGCATGGGCGACGCTGCGGTCGTCGTCCCCGCGGTGGTCGTCATCGGTGTCCTGCTCGCGGGGCTCTCGGCGCTCGTCGCGATCCGTCGCTACCTCAAGGTCTGACGCCGAGGAGCTGCAGCGACGCGCCGGGAAGGTGCGCCGCTCGCTCGGTGTTCAGTAGTCTGTAGGGCTGCGCCGGGCACCGGGTCCGGAGCGCACGCCCAGGAGAGGAGCCGTCATGGCCAAGGAACGCGGTGAGAAGATCGTCGCCACGAACCGTCGCGCCCGTCACGACTACCTCATCGAGGACACCTACGAAGCGGGCCTGGTGCTCTCCGGCACCGAGGTCAAGTCGCTCCGGCAGGGTCGGGCATCGCTCGTGGACGGATACGCGTTCATCGACGGCGGCGAGGCGTGGCTCGACTCCGTGCACATCCCCGAGTACACCGAGGGCACGTGGAACAACCACTCGCCCCGGCGGAAGCGCAAGCTCCTCCTGCACAAGCAGCAGATCGTGAAGATCTCGCACAAGACGGCGCAGGGCGGCTACACGCTCGTGCCGCTGCAGATCTACTTCCACGACGGCCGGGCCAAGGTGGAGATCGCGGTCGCGAAGGGCAAGCGCGAGTTCGACAAGCGCCAGGCCCTGCGCGAGAAGACCGACAAGCGTGAGGCCGAGCGGGCCATGCGCACCCGGAACCGCGTCGGCGAGTAGCGCGACGCACCTCGGTCGACTAGACTGAGGGACCGCCTGAACGGCGGACTGGTAACTCAACAGCGTGACAGTGGCTCGCACGTCCGGCCTGCACGGGGATGATCGGTTTCGACATTGCCTGTGTGCCGACGGGAAGCGGGCCGAGGACCCACGGTCATCTCGTGAACGATCCGTGGAAAACAACAAGTGCCAATTCCAAGCGCACTGACTTCGCTCTCGCTGCGTAAGCAGCCCAGCACATGAAGTCCGTCGGCCAGGTGACCGTCCCCTAACCTGATCCCGGCGTCATCCAGAGGACTTGCTGCACGGTTGCGCCTCAGGGCCGTGCGGGACTTGCACTGAGACTGGGCCCGTCGTCCAAGAAGCCGGTAGCAATGGACGGGGCCGAGCAGAACGCCTGATCCGGATACGCCCGTAGAAGACGTCGAATCGCAGCGATGGACGGGGGTTCGATTCCCCCCATCTCCACCATCCGCCGGTCGACGAGCCACTGTCACGCGGAGTCCCGTCCGAACGCCCCACCCGCAGGAGTGGGGCGTTCGTCGTACCGGGCAGCACCGGTCGTCCTTCCGGGTGCCCGGAATACCCTCGGATCCATCGGCGCGAGGACACGCCCGCGCCCGGAACGAGAGGTGCGACCGTGGTGCAGGAGATCGCGATCCGAGTCCGTCTGCGAGAGCAGGAGCGTCTGGCCCTGGGGGAGTACGAGCGCATCGTCGGCTCCGTGGCCACGGTCGCCGCACTGATCCCGTGGCTCCCGGACCCGGAAGCGAAGCTCGTCCTCCGTGGTCGGGGTGCCGAGCCGGTCCGCGTCGAGACCGTCACGTACGGGTCGGTGTTCGAGATGCTCGTCGTCCTCGACCAGCGTTCCGCCGCCGTCGAGCGGGCGGCAGCGGTGGTCGCGGCACTCATCGAATCGGTCCGCCACGAGCACGTCGCCGACGACGTGGCCGGTGTCGCGGGCGAACTCGACCGGCTCGACCGCTCCGCTCCCCGAGGGCGTTCCCTCGCGGAGCGCTCACTCCGCGCACTGCTCGAAGGAGCGCGGGCCGACGTCCTCGCCCGGCGGACGACGACCCGTGTGCGTGCGGCCCAGGGGCTGCTGCGGCTCGCTGAGGACGGTGCAGAACTCATCGTCGAGCGGGTCGACGACGCGCTCGCCCCCGTCGTGGACGAACGATCTGTCGACGTCGCGGCCGACACCGGCGCAGCCGTCGTCGTGCGGTCCGTCGACGGGGTCGTGGACGACGAGCCGGCGGCAGCGGACGTGCGGGCCCGCGAGGAGCAGGGCGGCGAGCAGCAGTCCGGCGGGAAGAAGCACGCGAAGAAGGACGGCGGGAAGAACGACGGCAAGAAGAAGGACGGCGGGAAGAAGCACGCGAAGAAGGACGGCGGAAAGAAGGACGGCGGGAAGAAGCACGCGAAGAAGGACGGCGGGAAGAAGGACGGCAAGAAGAAGGGCGACGGCAAGAAGTCCAAGAAGAAGTAGTCTGTGGGGTTATACAGGACGGATGTTTCCACCTCGTTAAATAATCCGGCGAGACTCCTGTCCAGTGCCATTGTCGATGCACGCGCTCCCCATGATCGCGGGGTTCGCGTCACTCGACAGGAGCAACAGTGGCAACAACGACGACACAGGCGCTGCCGGACTCCGGCCTGAAGCGCAACGTCGGCTTCATCGGCCTCATCTGGGCATCGACGGGGTCCATCATCGGATCCGGATGGCTCTTCGGCTCGCAGGAAGCCCTGAAGACGGCGGGTCCCGCCGCGATCATCTCGTGGGTCATCGGCGGCGTGGCCGTCCTCGTCCTCGCGCTCGTGCACGCGGAACTCGGCGGCATGTTCCCGATCGCCGGCGGCACGGCACGGTTCCCGCACATCGCGTTCGGTGGCATCGCCGGCGCGTCCTTCGGCTGGTTCTCCTGGTTGCAGTCCGTGACCGTCGCCCCGATCGAGGTCGAGGCGATGATCAAGTACGCGCAGCACTGGCAGTTCGCGCACCCCTGGCTGCACACCACGGTCGTGGACGGCGAGACGCAGCAGCTGCTCACCGGGTCCGGCATCGCGGTCGCGATCGTGCTCATGGCCGTCGTCACCGCGGTCAACCTGCTGAGCGTCCGCATCCTCGCGAACACGAACTCGGCCGCGACCTGGTGGAAGGTCGCCATCCCCCTGCTCGTCATCATCGTCCTGGCGTTCAGCGGCTTCCACGGCAGCAACTTCACGGCGGCGGACGGCTTCCTGCCCGGCGGCGCGAAGGGCATCCTCGCGGCCGTGTCGACGTCCGGCATCATCTTCGCGTTCCTCGGGTTCGAGCAGGCCGACCAGCTCGCCGGCGAGGCGAAGAACCCGAAGCGCGACATCCCCCGCGCCGTCATCGGCTCGGTCATCATCGGCCTCGTGATCTACCTGCTGCTGCAGATCGTGTTCCTCGGTGCGCTGCAGTCGGGGGCGATCCAGGGCTCGTGGGCGACCGCGGACTTCACCAAGTACACCGGTCCCTTCGCCGACATCGCGATGGCCGCCGGCATCACCTGGCTCGCGGTGATCATCTTCATCGACGCGATCATCTCTCCCGGTGGCACCGGCCTCATCTACGTCACGGCGACGACCCGCATCTCCTACGGACTGAGCCGCAACGGCTACTTCCCGAAGGCGTTCGAGTGGACGACCAAGGCGGGTGTTCCGTGGGTCGGTCTGGTCACCGCCTTCGTGGTCGGCTGCGCCTGCTTCGCGCCGTTCCCGTCGTGGCAGGGCCTCGTCAGCCTCATCACGAGTGCGTCGGTCCTCATGTACGCCGGCGCGCCGCTCGCACTCGGGGCGTTCCGGAAGCGCATCCCCGACATCGAACGGCCGTACCGCATGCCGGCCGCGGCGGTGTTCTCGCCGATCGCGTTCATCGTGGCGAACCTCATCATCCTCTGGACCGGATGGGACACCGACTGGAAGCTCGGCGTCGCGATCCTCATCGGCGCGGTCGTCATCGTCCTGAACAACGTGTTCCGCGGCGCCTCGAGCGTTCGCCCCCGCTGGGACTGGAAGGCGGCCCAGTGGCTGCTGCCCTACCTGATCGGCATGGGGCTCATCGTGTTCCTCAGCGACTTCGGTCCGCTGCAGAACCCGGTCTTCCCGCTGTGGGTCGACATCGTCGTCGTCGCGGTCTTCTCGCTGGTGATCTACTACTGGGCGATCAACTCGGCGAGCTCGCGCGAGGAGATCCTCCGCACCGCCGAGGACGTCCGCGAGGTCGAGGAGTCGAACGTGGTGGAGCCCGTCCACCACTGACCCCGGTCCACCACCGCCCCAGGGCCGAGGAACGCGCGCGCTCCGACGTCGCACGTGTCGATCGACACGAGCAACGTCGGGACGCGCGCGTTTCGTCGGGACGCGCGCGTTTTGTCGGAACGCGCGCGTTTCGTCGCCCAGACGACCCCGGTGCCCGGAGAACAGCCGGTCAGAAGTCGAACAGGTTGCCCCGGATCCCGCCGTCGCCGTACTCGCGCCGCAGCAGCCCGCGCTGCCGCAGCACCGGGACCAGGTCGCCGAGCATCCGGTACACCTGCGCCGGGTGCAGGTCACCGGAGAGGATGAAGCCGTCGTTGTCGGCGTCGGCACCGAGCTCCTCGACGAAGTCGGCGAACTCGTCCGCCGTGCCGACGAAGCCGTCACGGGCGCTGATCCGACCGAGTCGTGCCTTGCGGGTGAGGAGCTCCCGGAGCGGCGCGTCCGGGGTGTCCCCGACGAGGCCGCGGATCGTGCCGGCGGAGACGTGGTCGCCGAAGGTCCCGGCGGGGATCGGCCGGTCGAGGTCGAGCGACAGCAGGTCGGTCTCGGAGTCGCTCGACCAGGCGACCGCGGCGGCACGGAGGGCCTCGTCCGTCGGGTGTGCGGACGCGGCGACGATCCGGTCGGCCTCCTCGGGGGAGGACACGACGACGGGTTTCAGCACGAACAGCACGCGGATGTCGTCGGCCGACCGTCCGGCGTCGGAGGCGGCGGTGAGCACCCGGGCCCGGTAGTCGCGGACGGCCGCAGCCGAGAGCGGCGCGAGGGCGAGCTGCACGTCGGAGTGTGTCCCGGCGAACCCGAGTCCTCGGCCGGACCCGCCGGGAGAGACGATCACGGGGTCGGTGTCGAGGGGGAGTGCGTTGAGCGGCCCGTCGGCCGTGAAGTACGCGCCCTCGTGGTGGAACGCGTCGAGCGCGTCGCCGTCCGCGAAGTGCCAGTCGGACGAGTCCCCGACGAAGCCGTGCGGCCCCCACGAGTGCCACAGCCGACGGACGAGCTGCAGCCACTCCTCGGCCCGGTCGTACGCGGCGTCGTGCGGCAGCGGCGCGAGGCCGGCGTGCCGGGAGCTCCCGGTGTCGGTCACCACGTTCAGGCCGAAGCGGTCGCCGGACAGGTGCGCGAGCGTCGCGGCCTGCCGAGCGGCGAGGTACGGCGGCGTGAACCCGGCGTTGATCGTCGGCGCGATGCCGATGCGCGACGTCGCCGCGAACAGGTACGGCGCGAGGAGCAGCGGATCGTGCTTCGGTCCGCCGTACGCCTGCCGGATGCGCAGGTCCAGCGTCGACGGGTTCCCGAGCGAGATCGCGTCCTCGGCGATCACGAGGTCCATCCCGGCCTGCTCGAGCGCGCGGACGGACTGCTGGTACAGGTCCGGCTTCGTCCAGTCGTGCCCCCAGTGCCAGTCGTCGCGGCCCCACGCCTGCGGGCCGAACCCGCGCGAGAAGAAGTACCCGAAGTGCTGCAGTCCGGCCATGCTCAGACCTCCTCGGCGATGACGTGCCCCTGCGGGACGGTGTGCGCGAGCGACGCGACCTCCGAGGCGGGGTCGACCCGAGCCTCCAGGCCGGTGCCCGGTCGCGCGTCGACGCGGCCCTCGCGGATCGCGGAGAAGCCGCGGTCCAGGTCGCGGATCAGGTCCGCGACGTCCTCGATGCCGACCGACAGTCGGATCAGGCCGTCCCAGATGCCCTGCTCGGCGCGCTCCTCGGGGGTCCGGCCCGCGTGGGTGGTCGTCGCGGGGTGCAGGATGAGCGACCGCACGTCGCCGAGGTGGGTCATCCGGCTGAACAGCTGCACCGCGTCGATGAACGTGCGTGCGGCCGGCTCACCACCGGCGAGCGTGAACGCGAAGACGGAGCCGGCACCGCGCGGCAGGTAGCGACGGGCGAGGTCGTGGAACGGACTGGAGGCCAGGCCCGCGTGGTCGACGCTCGTCACCTCCGGCTGCTGGTCCAGGTACTCCGCGATCGCCAGCGCGTTCGCGCTGTGGCGCTCGACGCGCAGGCTCAGCGTCTCGATGCCCTGCCGGAGCAGGAACGCGTTGAAGGGCGACGGCGTGGGACCGATCCGGGAGGCGACCACGTCCCGCGCGTACACGACGAACGCCCGGCTGCCGAAGCGCTCGACGTAGCTCTGCCCCCCGAGCGAGCGCTCCGGCGTCGTCAGGTGCGTCCACCGCTCGGGAGCCGCCGACCAGTCGAACCGTCCTCCGTCGACGACCACGCCGCCGAGCCCCGCCCCGTGCCCCGAGAGGAACTTCGACGCGGAGTGCACGACGATGTCCGCGCCGTGCTCCACCGGACGGACGAGGTACGGCGTGGCGAGGGTGTTGTCGACCACGAGCGGCACACCCGCCCGGTGTGCGACGTCGGCCACGCCCGTGATGTCGAGCACGTCGTTCTTGGGGTTCGGGATCGTCTCGGCGAAGAACGCCTTCGTGTTCGGTCGGACCGCGGCCGCCCACGCGTCGAGGTCGCGGGCGTCGGCGACGAAGTCCACCTCGATGCCGAGCCGACCGAGGTTCTGGACGAGCAGACCGCGGGTGCCCTCGTAGATGCTCCGTGCACTGACGACGTGGTCACCGGCCTGCAGCAGCCCGAGGAAGGCCACCGTCGCCGCCGCTTGGCCGCTGCCGACGAGGATCGCCTCGGCACTCCGCTCGAGCAGAGCGATGCGTCGCTCGACGTCCGCGGTGGTCGGGTTGCCGAGGCGCGTGTACGTGTAGCCGTCGTCCGTGCCCGCGAAGCGGTCGCGGGCCTGGTCGAAGTCGTCGAAGAGGAACCCGGAGGACATGTGGATCGCGGGGACCCGGGCGCCGTGCGCGGTGTCCGGCACGAAGCCGCCGTGCACCTGCTCGGTCGCGAAGCCGTGCTCCTCGTTGCTCATGGTTCCTCCACCGGTCGTCGGGTGTCGGAACTCTTGCACGCTGCGCTCGGTGGACAGGCGAATGCTGCGGTCGGTTACGACCCGAGGTCCAATCGGCACGAGCGCGCGAGGTCGTGCCCCGGCACTTCTGCCACGCTGGAGGCATGCTCCACGCCGACGTCGACCTGGTCCTCCGCAACGTCCGACCGTGGGGTGGTGACCCGTCGGACGTCCTCGTGGCCGACGACCGCATCGCCGCCGTGGTCCCGACCGGCTCGGACACGCCGGACGGAGCGGCCGTCGTCGACGGGTACGGCCACCTCGCGCTCCCGGGGCTCGTCAACGCCCACGCACACGTCGACAAGAGCTGGTGGGGCCGCCCGTGGGAGTCGTACGGCGGTGACGGCGGGACCCAGGGTCGCATCGCCCACGAGCGCGCACGACGGGACGCCCTCGGCATCCCGGGCGTCGACGTCGCCACGCGGGTGCTCCGCGAGGGGCTGCGCACGGGCACGACCCGGGTCCGTACACACGTCGACGTGGACCTCGGGGTCGGACTCCGGGGCATCCATGCCGTCCGAGCTGCGGCAGCGGCGCTCGACGACGCGGTGGAGGTCGCGATCGTGGCGTTCCCGCAGGACGGGGTGCTCCGTCGGCCGGGTGTCCTCGACCTGCTGCGGCAGGCGGCGCTCGCCGGCGCGGAGCACATCGGCGGGCTCGACCCGTCGCTCATCGACCGCGATCCGGTCGGGCAGCTCGACGGACTGTTCGCGATCGCGGCCGACACCGGCTGCGGCATCGACCTGCACCTCCACGAGCCGGCCGAGCTCGGGGCGTTCGCGTTCGACCTCGTGCTCGACCGGGTCGAACGCGGCGGGATCGCGCCGGGGAAGGTCAACATCGCGCACGGCTTCGCGATCGTCGACGTCGACCCCGTGCGGCGGCGCGACCTGCTCGCCCGGATGGCTGGGCTCGGCGTGACGATGACGACCGTCGCACCGGTGCGGATGCGCCAGTTGCCGTTGCACGAGTTCGACGAGGCCGGGGTCCGGTTCGGCCTCGGCACCGACGGGATCCGCGACCTGTGGAGCCCGTACGGCGACGGGGACCTGCTCGGGATCGCGTGGCAGTACGCCCGCGCCGGCGGGGTCGTCCGCGATGCGGACCTGCTGCGGGTCGTGGAGCTCGCGTCGCGGGACGGTGGCGCGTTCGTGACGGACGAGGTGCACGACCTCGTGGCCGGGGCGCGGGCGGACGTGGTGCTCGTCGACGCGGAGAACCCGATGGACGCGCTGGTGCGGCGGGTGCCGCGGTCGCTCGTCGTCGCCGGTGGACGGGTGTTCGACCCCGTGGCGCTGGAGCAGCATCCCTGGGAGTGACGGTGCGCCGAGCGGGCTGATCAGCCGGCGCGGGCGGCGTTGCGCGTCGCGTCGTCGCGTGCGGCTTCCCGCGCGGCGAGGAGTCGGTGGGGGAACGTCGAGGGCAGGGCGTCCGGCAGTGCGTCCACGGGGAACCACCGCACGTCGTCGCTCTCGTCGCTGACCGCCGTCGTGGCCGACGGGTCGACGAGCGCCACGAACCCGACGTCCCAGTGCGCGGTGCACGCCCCGAAGCCGCTGTGCAGGTCGTGCCGGTCGACGTCGACGATGCGGTCGTCGAGGAGCTCGAGGCCGGCGATGCCGGACTCCTCGCGGGCCTCGCGTCGGGCGGTGTCCGCGAGGTCGCGGTCGTCCGCTTCGAGGTGCCCGCCGACCTGCACCCAGAAGCCGCCCTTCCGGTGCAGGCAGAGCAGGGTCAGCTCGAGGTCGGGTGAGAACACGAAGCACGAGGCGGTGAGGTGCTCCGGACCGTCCTCGCGTCGGAGCGCCGCGTCGCCGTGCTCCGCCACGAACCGCCGTGCTGCGACGACCCCGGGGACGGTGTCGTCGGTGCGGGCGAGGGCGATGGTCACGTCGGTGTGGCGCATCGGTCCATCGTCGCAGGTCGGGCGGGCGCCCGGCGGGTGCCGTCGTCCGCCGGGCCGCACTGTCGGGCGCGCACCACCGAACGGCTGCGACGTTGCACGCCTCGATCGACGAGCGGGAAGTCGCACCATGCACGCGCATCCGCTGCGGGCGTACGGATCGACGTTGCACGTGTCGATCGACGCGCGCTTCGTCGAGACGCGCGCGTTTCGTGATCCCGGCACCCCGCGCCCCGGGACCGGGGCCGCGTCAGAACAGGGCGCGGACGCCCGCGGCGACGGTCGCCCAGGACTCGGCGAGCGGGACGCGGGCGAGCCACACCGCGACGCCGTTCACGACCAGGAACAGGACGAACCACAGCGACGCCGGCACCCGCATCTCCGCCGCGGCGATGTGGAAGTCCGTCTGCACCCGGGCACCGGTGAGCAGCCACCGGGCCACCTGCACCACCGAACGCAGCCCGTCCACCACGAAGAGCGCCCCGACCGCGGCGACGACCAGCACCGTGGCGTCCGACGGGCGCACGGCCACCCAGAGCGCGAGCGCGTCGAAGCCGACCACCACGAGCAGCCCGAACCAGTTCCGGACGAAGAGCAGCGCGACGACGCCCACCACCCCGAGCACGGCGACCGGCAGCCATCGCGACCCGTGCAGCACCCCCGTGACGAGCAGCACCCCGGCCCAGAGCGGTGCGCTGTAGCCCGCGTAGAGGTTGAGCACCCGCACGAGCCAGCGGATCGCGCCCGGCACCCGCCCGAGCTGCACCCAGGCCTCGCCGGAGCCGTCCGGGTGCAGGTCGATGCGACGGATCTGCCCGCCGAACGGCACCACCACGACGACGTGCCCGACCTCGTGCACGATGGTCGCCGCGATCCGGGCCACCCTGCCCACGGCGGGCACGAACGGCAGGACGGCCCCGACGAGCAGGGCGACGAAGACGAGGGGCGGGGCTGCGGTGGTCAAGCGACCAGCATGGCAGGCCCACCCGACGAACGGGCTCCACGACCAGCGCCCCGCGAGGGAAGAGGCAGGCGCCGGACAGGGATCAGGTGGAGAGCACCCAGGCGACGACCACGACGGTGGCGATGATCGTCAGCCCGGCGAGGACGGCGAGGAACACCGTCAGGCGGTTCACGGGCCGGTGCCTGGCTATTCGACCGTCACCGACTTCGCGAGGTTCCGGGGCTTGTCCACGTCGCACCCGAGCTGGAGGGCGAGTTCACGCGCTAGCATCTGCAGCGGCACGACGGCCTCGAGCGGACCCCACGGCGCGGTGCTCGCTCCCCAGGTCAACCCGCTCGACGCCCGACCCGCGAGTGCAGGGATGTCCGAGCCCGCACCGCCGATCGTGATCACGAACCCGCCGCGGGCACGGACCTCGGCGATGTTCGCCTGCAGCCGGTGCTCGCCGTGGTCGACGACGACGACCGGGGTGCCCTCGTCGACGAGCGCGAGCGGTCCGTGCTTCAGCTCACCGGCCGGGTAGGCCTCGGCCCACCGGTAGCTGAGCTCCTTGAGCTTCAACGCACCCTCCGCGGCGTAGGCGAGGCCCTGCCCCCGCCCGAGGAACAGGAAGCCGGAGGCATCCCGGACGTTCGCCACCAGGAGCGGGATGCGGTCGGCAGCGATCGCAGCGGCGTGCTCCACCCGACCGGGCAGCTCGGACAGCTCACCGACGAGCGCAGCAGCACGCGCGGTGCCGATCCGGCCGGACGCGACCATCGCCGCGATCATCGCCGCGACGCCGACCACGACCTGCGCGGTGAACGTCTTCGTCGCCGCCACCCCTATCTCCGGACCGGCGTGGCAGTCGAGCACCGCGTCCGCACGGCGGGCGAGCGACGAGTGCAGGTTGTTCGTGAGCGCGAGCACCGGGTGCCGGTCGTCGAACCGGTCCAGCGCCCGGAGGACGTCGGCGGTCTCACCGGACTGGCTGATCGCGACCACGAGCGTCCCGGCGCCGAGCACCGCCTGGTCCGCCTCGCTCGCCACGACGATGTCCGTCGGGATCCCGCCGATGCCGCGCAGCGCCGTGGCGATCACGTGCCCGGCGTTGAGGGACGTGCCACAGGCGACGATCGCGAGCCTGTGGAAGCCGGGCAGGCCGAGGCCCACCCACAAGCTGCCGTCGACCGCTCGCCGCGCGACGCGCTCGAGGATCGACGACACGACGGCCGGCTGCTCCTCGATCTCCTTCGCCATGTGGTCCGGGTGGTCACCGAGGTCGAGCGCCGTCGCGGCGAACGGGGACGGCGTCGGGAACGGCACCGGCACGGTGATCCCGCCGGAGGACCACGTCCACGCCTCGCCGAGCTCGACGACGTCGCCGTCCCGCAGCGCCACGAACGTCTCGCACCACTCCGCGATCGCGCCGACGTCGCTCGCGACGAAGTCCCCGCGGGCCGACCGCGCGACCACGAGCGGCGAGCGGTCCGCCGCGACGACCATGCGACCGTCGCGGGCATCGAGGACGACGATCGCCCACGACCCCTCGAGCTGTGCGGTCGCGATCTGCACCGCGAGCATGAGGTCCGGGTCCACCGCGAGCGCCCGCTCGACGAGGTGTGCGATGACCTCGGAGTCGACGTCGGACCGGAACACGTGGCCCTGCCGCTCGAGGGTCGCACGCAGCTCGTCGGCGTTCTCGACGATGCCGTTGTGCACGACGCTCACACGGCCGCCGCAGTCGGCGTGCGGGTGTGCGTTCGCCTCGCGGACCGCGCCGTGGGTGGCCCACCGCGTGTGCCCGATGCCGACGCCGGTGAGGGCGTCACCCGACCGCGCGGCGACGAGCGTCCGCAGGTCGCCGACCCGCGACACGGAACGGATCGTCTCGGTCCCACCGGAGGCGGTCCGGACGGCGATGCCGGCGGAGTCGTAGCCGCGGTACTCGAGTCGCTCGAGGCCGTCGAGCAGGTAGGGGCTCGCGTCGTCACTGACGCGGGCCGCGATGATGCCGCACATCGGGCGTCCCTTCGGGTCGGGAACTGCTGGGGTGGTGCTCGGGGGATCGGCACCGACCGCCGTCGGGTCTGCCGCGCGCTCGGTCCGTCGGCTCGAGGCCGCCGCCCGTCCTCGGATCAGGCGAGGACGGACGACGGCGGTCTGGTGAGCCGACGGTTCGGGTACCGAACGGGGTACCGCGGTCGGGCTCCCGGAGGAGCACGGCGGTCGGTGCAGGAGAAGCGTGACCCGCGTGCGGTGGACACGGCAAGCACGTCCGGCCGCTCTTGCGGTTCCCCGCGCGGGGACCGCACCGCGCGTGCGGCGGTGCGGAACCCCGCATCCGGGGGACAGGTCCACCCGCCCTGGCGACCCGCACGCAGACGACGGACGGGAGGCCCGGTACCAGCTGGTACCGGGCCTCCCGTCCGTCCTGTGGTCGCGGCACGACCGAGCTGTCACCCGTGATCAGGTGAGGAGCGCGACCAGGTGCGAGCGCGACCGCGCGCCCACCTTGCGGTAGATCTGCGTGAGCCGCAGCTCCACCGTCCGCTGTGACATGAAGAGCGACGAGGCGATCTCGCGGTTGCGGTACCCCTCGGTCACCTTCTGCACGACGGCGCGTTCCTCGGCGGTCAGCGACGTGAACGCCGCCGACGCGTCCGGAGCGCTCCGCGGCGTCCCGGGGACCGGCCCCGACGCCGTCGGACCCGACCGGACCAACGACGCACCGAAGGACGGCATCGCCACCGACGGAGCCGGGGTGACGAGCGGCCGACGCAGGCCCGCGGCCTCGTAGGCGGCCGCAGCCGCCGCGCCGAGGCGCGGACGCTCGGTCGGCGTCCCGACCGCGGCCAGCGCAGCGAACGTCCGAGCACGCTCGAACTGCGAGTCGTGCGGCTGGAACAGCTCGAGCGCCCGACGGCGTGCGGTCTCCCGCGTCGTGTCGTCCGCGACGAGCGCCAGGCTCCTCGCGAGGACGAGCGCACCCCACCGCGACGGACGGGCGTGGTGGTCCGCCGCGAGCCGGGCCGTGACCGCCCGGGCGTCGTCCACCCGGCCGAGGCGCACGTACGCCTCCACCAGGTCACCGAGGTGCCGGAGCAGGACCGGGTTCCGCAGCGGACGTCCGATGGCGTCGGCGGCCTCGAGCGCCACCGCAGCCTCCTCGAGTCGACCGTCGAGCAGCAGCACCTGACCGCGCAGGGCGTGCAGCTTGGCCGTGGCGCCCCAGAGCCGGTTGGTCGACCGCTGCGCCAGGCAGGCGTCGAGGACGTCGAGCGCCTCCGACGACCGGCCCTCGGCGAAGTGCCGCCAGGCGATCGCGATCACCCGCGACGGCTCACGCAGCCGCTCCGCCGCGGCCGAACCGGCCTCCCACACGTCGATCGCCCGGAGCGCCTGCCGGAAGTTGCCGGAGCGCACCTCGTTGTCGGCGGACAGGTACCGCGCCGCCTCGGTCCACACCAGGGGCGTCTGCGGCCCCCGGGCGAGCACCAGGGCGAACACCCGACGTGCGCTGCGGTAGCGCTCGCCGAGGCTCAGGGAGTGGGCGAGGAGGAGCAGCGCCGGGTCCGACATGCCGAGCAGCACGTTCGCGGAGAGTCCGTCGTGCAGCTCCGCGTCGGCCGGGAGCGTCCCGTCGACGGCCGCGATCACGTCACGGGCCGTCGACACGATCTCGAGCGTGTGCGGCGAGGCCGTGTCGAGGTACGGCTCGGCGCGGTGCAGCAGCTCGCGCGCCTGGTCCAGCTCCCACACCTCGGCGCGGAAGCAGGCCACGGTGGCGAGCAGCCCCGCGACGGCGTCGGTCTCGACCGGGTCCGTCGTGTCCGCCGGGACAAGGAGCTCGTCGGCGTGCACGGCGTCGCCGCTGAGGAACTCGACGGAGTACTGCAGTCGCAGTCGTCGGACCTCGGTGACGGTGCTCCGGAACGGACGGATCGCCGCGAGGTACCGCGCCGCTCCACTGAGCAGGCGGTTGGCCAGCATGACCTCGGCCACGCCGAGCAGCGCCTCGTGCTCGTCCTCGGTGCCGCCGCCGACGAGCAGTGCCCGTTCGGTGAGCGCGGTCGCCGCGGAGGTGTTGCCGTCCACCACGTACGACCGGGCCGCCCGGAGCAGCGCGACGGCGTCGGGGACGTCGTCGACGAAGCTCCGGTGCCAGGCGTGGGCGCGCTGGTCGGTGTCCGCGGTGACCGCCGCGAGGGCGGTGTGCGCGGCACGGCGGTCCCGCGAGGCGGTGCCCCAGTACAGCGACGAACGCACGAGGGGGTTCGTGACGGACACGTGCTGACCGCGCACCGAGACGAGTCCCGTGTCCGCGAGGTCGTCGAGGGCGTCGCGGTCCCACCCGGCGGCGGTCGCGGTCGGCACGAGCGCGAGCCGAGCGAGGACGTCCAGATCGCGTCCCGCAGCGGCGTCGAGCACGGCAGAGGCGATCGCTTCCGTCGTCTTCGTGGGGCGGAGCGGCAGCACGAGCGGCTCGGTGCCGTTCAGCTGTCCCCGGGTGAGTGCGGCGAGCTGCTCACGCAGGACGCCGGGGTTGCCGCCGGTCTCCTGGGCGAGGACCGCGAGGACGCCGTCGTTCGCGTCCTCCGGGGCGGTCGCCCGTGCGAGGGTCAGCGAGTCGTCCTCGCCGAGGGGCTCCAGGCGCAGCGCCGGGAGCGCGGCGAGGGGGCCGTCGGCGGGGACGGAGCGGACCGAGAAGACCACGCGGAGCGCCGTGCCGGCCAACCGACCGGCGAGGAACGCGATGAGCTCCTGGCTCTCGACGTCCATCCGGTCGAGGTCGTCGATGAGGACGACCGTGGGCGGCAGGGTCAGCGTGTGCACGGCCTCGAGGAAGTCGTGCGCGGCAGCCAACCCGGCGCGGGCGGGGACCTGGCCGCCGGTGCTGCCCGCCTGCAGGAGGTGGGCGATGTGCGCGGTGGCGCGGGGGTCGTCCAGGGCGGTGAAGAGCGCGGTCACGCCGGCCAGGGGCCAGTGGGACTCACTGCCGTTCACACCGACGCGGACGACGGGGAGGGAGACGCGGTGTGCGACCGCGTCGAGGACGCTGCTGCGCCCGGAACCAGGGTCGCCGACCACGACCATCGCCGACTCCCGAGGGAGCATGGCGAGGGTCGCGATCCGGTCGACCTCGAGACGGCGACCGGTGAGTGCCATGACTCACCGGCTCCCGGGTCCGGAGGCGGATGCAGCGAGGGACAGGCGCGCGGAGGCGGACCGGAGGTGGGCGCGGAGGGAAGCCGTGCGCTGCACCGGTCGTGTGGGAGCTTCGTGGTTGGAATGCGGAGAACGAGTGAGGGTGCACTCGGTTCCGCTCGGGAACGATGATGTCATCGTCTGTATCACCCCTCGGGTTAGGGTCTTCGACGAACTGACACCGGGTCGCGTTCCGAGCCGGATCTAGGGAATCCGAGACGTCACCTGACCTGGCGTCCCGTTGACAGTAACCCAGGTCCGGCCGGGGTGGACCGGTCGTCCGCGGACATTTCACCCCCGGGGTGTCCCCAGTCCGGGGGGCGGTACCCCCGTCGTGGGGAAGGCGCTCCGGGGCGTGTGGTAGAGGAACGGGGTACAGCTCGGGTCGCTGCCGGTGGCGGCCACTCCGCTGTGTCCACGGGCCTGTTCGGCTCGGTGGTCTGACCGACCGGTCCCGAGTGTCCCCGTCGGGGTACGCGCGGGTATCGAGTGGTGCACCCGGACGAGGGGGGACCTGCGGGGACCCCGCGGGAAGGGGGAGTGCGCTCTCCGGATCGTCCGGCAGCGTGTCAGCGACGCAGGAGGTCCACGACGGCGTCGTGCACCAGGCCGTTCGTGGCCAGCGCGCTGCCGTGCCAGGGCCCCGGGTCGCCGTCGAGCGAGGTGAACCGGCCGCCGGCCTCCTCGACGATGGGGACCAGTGCGGCGATGTCCCACGGCTTGAGGTCCGGTTCGCCGGCGACGTCGAGGACGCCCTCGGCGACCATCATGTACGACCACATGTCCCCGTACGCCCGCGTTCGCCAGACCGTCCGGGACAGCGCGACCAACGCCTCCAGACGGTCGTCCTCGTCCCACTGCTGGATGCTGTTGTAGCTGAGGCTGGCGTCGCCGAGCTCGTCGACGCCGGAGACGCGGAGCGGCCCGTCGAGCGAGTGTGCGCCGAGCCCCTCGGCGGCCCACCACCGCTTGCCGAGCGCCGGAGCACTCACGACGCCGAGGACCGGACGACCGTCCACGGCGAGCGCGATGAGGGTCGCCCACACCGGTACGCCCCGGAGGTAGTTCGCGGTGCCGTCGATCGGGTCGACCACCCACTGCCGGTGCCCCTCGCTGACCGCGTCGGCGCCGGAGTCCGCCGTGGTCTCCTCGCCGAGGAACGCGTCGCCCGGCCGTTCGGCGGCGAGGCGCTCGCGCAGGGCCCGCTCGACGGCCTGGTCGGCGTCCGTGACGTGCGTGCTGTCGGCCTTCTTCGACACGTGCAGGTCGGCGGCGCGGAAGCGTTCGAGGCTGATCGCGTCAGCGGTGTCGGCGAGGGAGCGGGCGAAGTCGAGGTCGGCGCTGAGGTCCACGCGACGAGCGTAGCGTCCGGGCCACCCGGGCCCGGACGAGCACCGTGCGCGGCTTCCGGCCTCAGGCGGCGACGACCTCGTCCTCCTCCTGCGCGGTCACGACGCGGTCGCGGGCGATGCGGGTCCGGCGGGCGGCCAGTCCGTGCACGACGACGCAGAGCAGGACGGCCACGACCAGCCAGAGTGCCAGCACGAGCATCGGTCGACCGATGGACGCACCGGGGAAGTACTGCAGGGCCTGCGCGACCTGGAGCCATGCGGCGCCGCTCCAGAACGTGTTGAGCGCCGCGAAGAAGCCCGGCTGGAACGCCGGCTGGAAGATGCCGCCGGAGCTCGTGAAGTTGAGCATGACGAAGAGCATCGTGAGGATCGGCGTGGTCCAGCGTCCGAGGACCGGGTGCAGCCCGACCCCCAGCGCCACGATCACCGCGTCGTACAGCCACGCGACGAGGAAGACCTCCCACCGGTGGGTCGCGACGACGCCGTACACCGGGCCGGCGATGACGACGCCGATGCCCGCGACGACGCCCGCGGTGGCGAGCCCGACCGCGGCCGTCCAGACGCCGCGGAGCTTCGTCGCGACGGCCGCCACGGCGATCGCCGAGGCGTATCCGCCGACGCTGAGGCCGACCAGCAGGAAGAAGAGGCCCTGCCCGGTCGAGTCCTGTCCGCCAGCGGGCACGACGTCCACCACGCGGAACGGCAGGTGCTGGCCGTAGGCGATCGGCAGGAACACCTTCTGCGCGGCGGTGGCGGTCGTCTCGGACGCGGCGCTCGAGACGTAGAGGGTCGCGCCGGTGCTCCTCGGTGCGTAGACGGCGGCGAGCGCGCGGTCGCGGACCTGCTGCTCGGCGCGGTCGGTGTCCGCCACGACGTGCGCGACGAGGGCCCCGTCGGACCGGTCCGTCACGGTCTGCGCGAACACCTGCGTCGCAGCACCCTGCCCGACGATGCCGACCGGGAGGTCGTGCGGCGACGGGGCGTGGAACGCGCCGAGGTACGCCAACCCCATGCCCGCGGCGAGGAACAGCGGGACGAGGATGTGCGAGCCGAAGTGCCGCAGCACCGTACCGAGGCCCTTCGGTCGCCACACGCTGTCCGGCCGGGGGTGGTGGACCTTCGGGGCGGCGTGGGTCGCGCTCGACGAGGCGTAGTTGTACTTTGCAACTTCAGACACGTGGGGCAACGATACACCCGCCGCGGTGGCGCCCTGCGTGCTCTGCGTTGCCCGCGGTGCCGTGCGGTGCCGTGTCGGCTGCGCCGTGCTGGGCCGGTCGTCCCCGCTACTCCTGCCCGGGGTCCTCCGCGCCCATCCCCGTCAGCAGCGCCCGGAACGAGTCGAGCCGTTCGACACCGGTCGGTCCGAGCTCGCCGTCCGCCACCCGGTCGACGATCTCCCAGTCGTGCGCCTGCGACAGGGGGATGCCGTCGACGGGCTCCCGCACCGGCACCGCGTGGGCGGCGAACGCGCGGAAGACGTTTGCGGGGTCGACGTGGCCGAGGCCGAACGACCGGACCCCGGGGGTGTCGATGATCCAGCCGCCGTCCCGCACCCGCAGCGCGATCGAGGACGACGACGTGTGGCGTCCCCGGCCCGTGACGGCGTTCACGTGCCCGGTCGCGCGGGTCGCACCGGTGATGGCGTTCACGAGGGTCGACTTCCCGACGCCCGAGTGGCCGACGGTCACGGTGACCCGGTCGTCGAGGACCTCGTGCAGTGCGTCGAAGGGGACGTCGTCCGAACGGCTCGTGACGACCCGGACGTCGAGGCAGGCGAAGTGCTCGAGGAACGGCGCCGGGTCGGCCAGGTCGGTCTTCGTGATGCAGAGGATCGGGTCGAGACCCGCGTCGAACGCCGCGACGAGGTAGCGGTCGATGAGCCGGGTCCGCGGTTCGGGGTCGGCAGCCGCGACGACGACGAGCATCTGGTCGGCGTTCGCGACGATGACGCGCTCGACCTCGTCCGTGTCGTCGGCGCTGCGGCGGAGGAGCGTGGTGCGGTCGGCGACCTTCACGATCCGCGCGAGCGAACCCGGTTCGCCTGACAGGTCCCCGACGAGGGACACGTGGTCGCCCGTGACGACCGACTTCTTGCCGAGCTCCCGGGCCTTCGTGGCCGTGATCACGCGTTCGTCCGGTGCGCCGGGGTCGACGAGCACCCCGTACCGCCCGCGGTCGACGTTCGTGACCCACCCGACCGGCGCGTCCTCGTACGTCGGCCGGACCTTCGTGCGGGGCCGGTTGCCCTTGGGGTTCGGGCGGATCCGCACCTTCGACTCGTACTGCCCGTACGGCTCGTCGTCGTCCGTGTCGTCGCCGTCGACGTCGTCCCACCAGCTCACGGGGTCACCCCGTCCGGCGCCGTCGACCCGGTGTCGCTCCCCGTCGCCACGAGTTCGGCCCACAGCTCGGGAAACTGCGGGAGGGTCTTCGCGGTGGAGCCGATGTCGTCGACGGCGACGCCGTCGACGACGAGACCCACGACGGCTCCGGCCGTCGCCATCCGGTGGTCGTCGTAGGCGGCCCAGTCCGCGCCGTGCAGTGGAGCCGGCTCGATCCGGAGGCCGTCGTCGAGTACGCGCACCGTGCCTCCCGTCCGGTTCAGGTCCGCCGCCAGCGCGGCGAGCCGGTCCGTCTCGTGCCCGCGGAGGTGACCGATGCCGGTGACCTCGCTCGGTGCGTCCGCGAGCGCCGCGAGCGCGACGAGCGCCGGGGCGAGCTCGCCGCCGCGCGAGAGGTCGAGTTCGACCCCCGGCAGGGAGGCCCCGCCCGCCACCCCGACGCCGCCGTCGAACACGAGGTCGTCGCCGTCCCGCGTGACGGTCGCGCCCCACAGCGGCAGGAGCGTCTCGAGGTCGGCCCCGACCTGGGTCGTCTCGGTCGGCCAGGTGCGGATGCGAACCGTCCCGCCGGCGACGAGCGCGGCGACCGCGAACGGCGCGGCGTTCGACAGGTCGGGCTCGATGGTGACGTCGCGTGCCGCGATCGGACCGGGGTGCACGACCCACTCGCCGACCGCGGGCTGGTCGACGCGCACGCCGCGCGCCCGGAGGACCTCGACCGTCATGTCGATGTGCGGCAGGCTCGGCAGCCGCTCGCCGGCGTGCACGAGGTGCAGACCCTCGGTGAAGCGCGGCGCCGACAACAGCAGGCCGGAGACGAACTGCGAGGACGCGGACGCGTCGATCGTCAGCGAGCCGCCACGGACCGCGCCCGTGCCGGTGAAGGAGAACGGCATCGCGCCGTCGCCGTCGTCGGTGACGTCCACGCCGAGGTCGACGAGCGCCTGGATGATCGCGCCCATCGGCCGCTTCCGCGCGTACGGGTCGCCGTCGACCGTGACCGGGCCGGTCGCGAGGGCGGCGAGCGGGGGCAGGAAGCGCATCACGGTGCCGGCGAGACCGCAGTCGATGCGGACGTCGCCGTGCATCGGCGCCGGGGTGATCCGCAGGTCCGGGCCGTACGGGTTCGGGGTGCCGGTGGTGCCGTCCGGTCCGGGCGCCGGTGCGACCTCCTCGATGCCCACGCCGAGCTGTCGGAGCGCGGCGACCATGAGTGCCGAGTCGCGGGAGTGCAGCGGCAGCCGGATGGTGGACGGGCCGTCGGCGAGCGCGGCGAGCACGAGCTCCCGGTTGGTCAGCGACTTCGACCCGGGCAGCGACACGTCGCCGCGCAGGGGTCCGCGCGCGCGGGGGGCGGTCCAGGGGTCGGGGGCCTGGTGGGAATGCGTCGTGGCAGCCATCGGTTCACCAGGGTACTGAACCCACCGGGAGGACCATTGGCGACAGCAACCCTGACGCGCGAGCGGACGCCCCTGCCCGTCGCGGTCACCACGCTCGGCCTAGACTCGGCCGTGATGACCACCGACGAACCGCAGGCAGCACCGCACGACCTGGTCGAGGAGACCGAGGCGCAGCTCGACGCGGTCCAGGACGAGGACGAGGTCCTCGCCGACGAGACGACCGTGTCCGAGTCGGAGCTCCGCTCGCTCTTCGAGGCGCAGGCGGTGCCGTTCATGGACCAGCTGTACGGCGCGGCCATGCGGATGACCCGCAACCCCGCCGACGCGTCCGATCTCGTGCAGGAGACCTTCGTCAAGGCGTTCGCGGCCTTCCGGCAGTTCCGGCAGGGCACGAACCTCAAGGCGTGGCTGTACCGCATCCTCACGAACACGTTCATCAACACGTACCGCAAGAACCAGCGGAACCCGTACCAGGGCACGATCGACGAGCTCGAGGACTGGCAGCTCGGCGGTGCGGAGAGCGTCACGCAGTCGATCTCGGCGCGCTCGGCCGAGGCGGACGCCATCGACCACCTGCCCTCGTCGGCGGTGAAGGACGCACTGCAGGCGATCCCCGAGGACTTCCGGATGGCCGTGTACTTCGCGGACGTCGAGGGCTTCTCGTACCAGGAGATCGCCGACATCAT
Source organism: Curtobacterium phoenicis (assembly GCF_047238015.1). Taxonomy (NCBI): domain Bacteria; kingdom Bacillati; phylum Actinomycetota; class Actinomycetes; order Micrococcales; family Microbacteriaceae; genus Curtobacterium; species Curtobacterium phoenicis. The sequence goes on along the minus strand of NZ_JBDFLZ010000002.1, from coordinate 2,506,615 downwards.
GAAGACCCCCGTGGGGACGGTCATGAGCCGTCTCCACCGTGGCCGCCGCCTCCTCCGGGGGCTGCTGGCGGACCACGCCCGCGAGACCGGCATCGTCCCGGACGCAGCGTCGACCGCGACGATGCGCGGACGCGGCCGGAAGCCTGTTGCGACCTCGGGTCGCGTCGAAGGGAAGGAAGCACGATGAGCGGCTGCGACTGCTCGAAGGCGAAGGCGGAGCTCGAGGAGTTCCTGCACGGCGAGCTCTGCCGCGAGGACGCGGCGGACATCCGCGAGCACATGGCGGACTGCGAGGACTGCACGAGCGAGCACCGCGTCGGCGTCGTCCTCATCGAGACCGTCCGACGTGCCTGCAAGGAGACGGCCCCCGAGCAGCTCCGCGCCGAGGTCCTGGCCCGCATCCGCGTGGAGCAGGCGACGCACTGACGCTCGGGCGTCGCAGCCGCCGCCCTGCGAGCCCGGTCAGCGTGTCGTCACACGCCGTCCGTGCTCGGTAGGGTCGCGGCATGACCCTTGCTGTCGAGTCCGTCACCACCTGGTCCGACGACGACGTCGCGGACGTCAGCGCCCTCGTCCGCCTCCTCGGCCACGAGGTCGACCCGACGGACATGCGCGCCCGGCTCGAACGGCTCACGCCGGCCGCCGGGCACCGCACGTGGCTGGTGCGCGGTGAGGACGGTCGCGCGGTGGCCGTCGCGGGTGCGCAGGTCACGTGGGCGTACGCCTCGGACGAGCCGACCGCGCAGCTGCTGCTGCTCGTCGTCGACGAGACGGCCAGGAGGCACGGCACCGGTTCGGCACTCCTCGGCACGTTCGAGACGTGGGCGGCCGAGCAGGGCGCGCGTCGCCTCAGCGCCGTCAGCGCGGCCGCGACGGACAGCGCGCACCGGTTCTACCAGAAGCGCGGCTACCACGAGGCCGGGGTGCGCTACACCCGCATCGTGTGACGCGACGACGCATCGTGTGACGACGGAGGGCGACCGCGCAGTGCGCGGCCGCCCTCCGTCGTCCCCCGCTCAGCCGAGCGCGGCGCGGATGACCTCGGTGGCCTCCTGCGCGGAGCGCTTCGACGAGCCCGTCGCGGGGGCGGCACTCGCCGGACGCGACGCGACCGACAGCGGCCGGCCTTGCAGGTGCGGCGAGAGGTTCATGCACACGAAGGGCCACGCCCCCTGGTTCTCGGGCTCCTCCTGTGCCCAGACGACCTCGGCGTCCGGGTAGCGGCCGAGCACCTCGAGGATGCGCTCGAGGGGGAGCGGCGCGAGCTGCTCCAGCCGGACGAGGGCGACGTCGCCGCGGCCGGTCTTCTCGACCTCGGCGCGGAGGTCGTGGTGGACCTTGCCGGAGTGCAGCACCACGCGGCGAACGGCACCGGCGTCGAGCTGGCGGTCGTCGTCGATGACCTCCTCGAACGTGCCGCTGGTGAAGGCCTCGACCGGGCTCGTCGCCTGGCGCAGGCGCAGCATGGCCTTCGGGGTGAACACGACGAGGGGCTTCTGCGGGCGTTCCCACGCCTGCCGACGCAGCAGGTGGAACCACGATGCCGGGGTCGACGGCCGGGCGATCACCATGTTGTCCTCGGCGAAGAGCTGCAGGTACCGCTCGATGCGTGCCGAGGAGTGGTCCGGCCCCTGGCCCTCGTAGCCGTGGGGGAGCAGGAGCACGAGGCCCGAGCGCTGCCCCCACTTCTGCTCGGCGGAGGAGATGAACTCGTCGATGACCGTCTGCGCGCCGTTGGCGAAGTCGCCGAACTGGGCCTCCCAGAGCACGAGGGCCTCGGGACGCTCGACCGAGTAGCCGTACTCGAACGCCATCGCCGCGTACTCGCTCAGGAGCGAGTCGTAGATGGTGAAGCGTGCCTGGTCCTCGGTGAGGTTCGCGAGCGGGAGCCACTCCTGCCCGTTCACCCGGTCGTGGAAGACCGCCTGGCGCTGGACGAACGTGCCGCGTCGGGCGTCCTGGCCGGCGAGCCGGACGGGCTTGCCCTCGACGAGGACGGAGCCGATCGCGATGAGCTCGGCCATCGCCCAGTCGATGCCGCCGTTCCGGGTCATGTCGGTGCGCTTCGCAAGGAGCTGCTGCAGCTTCGGGTGCACCTGGAACCCGGCCGGCGGGTTGCTGTGCGCGTCGCCGACGGCCCGGACGAGGTCCTTGGAGACGGCGGTCTCGTGGACGTCGTTCTCGGAGTCGTCCCGCTGCGCGGTCGGACGCTCGAGGCCGTTGACCGCCCCGTCGTCCTCGCCCGTGATGACCGGGATGGTCCCGGTCTGCGCCTCGTGGGTCTCCGCGAACGCGCGCTCCAGGCGGTCCTGGAAGTCGCGGTGCGCCTCGTCGTACTCCTCCTGCGTGATGTCGCCGCGGCCGACGAGCGCCTCGGTGTACAGCGTGCGCACGGAGCGCTTCGCCTCGATGAGGTTGTACATGAGCGGCTGGGTCATCGACGGGTCGTCGCCCTCGTTGTGCCCGCGTCGGCGGTAGCAGATGAGGTCGATGACGACGTCGCGGTGGAACTCCTCGCGGTAGGCGAAGGCGAGCTCCGCGACCCGGGACACGGCCTCGGGGTCGTCGCCGTTCACGTGGAAGATCGGGGCCTGGATCGTCTTCGCGACGTCGGTCGAGTACACCGAGCTCCGCGCCGACTCCGGCGGGGTGGTGAACCCGACCTGGTTGTTGATGACGAGGTGGACGGTGCCGCCGGTGCGGTACCCGCGGAGCTGGGACATCTGCAGCGTCTCGACCACGACACCCTGTCCGGCCATCGCCGCGTCACCGTGCACGAGCACCGGCAGCACGTTCGTCGACCCGGGGCCCTGCTTGTCCTGCTTGGCGCGGACGATGCCCTCGAGGACGCCGTCGACCGCCTCGAGGTGCGACGGGTTCGCCGCGATCGTCACGGGGATGGCCGTGCCGTCGCTCGCGCGGAACACGCCCTCGGTGCCGACGTGGTACTTCACGTCGCCGGAGCCCTGCCCGGACACCGATCCCGGCAGGGACGACCCCTCGAACTCGCGGAAGATCTGGCCGTAGGTCTTGCCGGCGATGTTCGTGAGGACGTTGAGGCGGCCGCGGTGGGCCATGCCGATCGCGACCTCCTCGAGCCCGGCACCGGCGGCCTGCTGGATGAGCGTGTCGAGGAACGCGATCGTCGACTCGCCGCCCTCGAGCGAGAACCGCTTCTGGCCGACGTACTTCGTCTGCAGGAAGGTCTCGAACGCCTCGGCCTCGTTGAGCTTGCCGAGGACGCGGAGCTGCTCCTCCTTCGACGGCTTCGCGTACGGGACCTCGATGTGGGACTGCATCCACCGGCGCTGTTCCGGGTCCTGGATGTGCATGTACTCGACGCCGGTGGTGCGGCAGTACGCGTCGCGGAGGATGCCGAGCACGTCGCGCAGCGGTGCGTTCGTGGTGCCGGCGAGCCCGCCGGTGACGAACTCGCGGTCGAGGTCCCAGAAGGTCAGCCCATGGTTCTCGATCTCAAGGTCGGGGTGGGTGCGCTGGCGGTACTCGAGCGGGTCGATGTCCGCCATGAGGTGGCCGCGGACCCGGAAGCTGTTGATGAGCTCCTGCACGCGCGAGGTCTTGTTGACGCGGTGCGCGAGGTCGACGTTGATGTCGGTCGCCCACTGGATCGGCTTGTACGGGATGCGGAGCGCCGCGAAGATGCCCTCGTAGAAACCGTGCCCGCCGATCAGCCGCTCGTGCACCTTCTTGAGGTACTCGCCCGACCCGGCGCCCTGGATGACGCGGTGGTCGTAGGTGCTCGTGAGCGTGATGGTCTTGCCGATGCCGAGCTCGACGAGGGTCTTCTCCGCCGAGCCCTGGAACTGCGCGGGGTACTCGAGAGCGCCGGCCCCGATGATGCAGCCCTGGCCCTTCGTGAGGCGCGGGACGGAGTGCACGGTGCCGATGCCGCCGGGGTTCGTCAGCGAGATCGTCGTGCCCTGGAAGTCCGCCGGCGTGAGCTTGTTGTCGCGTGCCCGCTTGACGAGGTCCTCGTAGGCGGAGAGGAACTGTCCGAACGTCAGGGTCTCGGCGCGCTTGATGCTCGGCACGAGGAGCGAGCGCGTGCCGTCCTTCTTCGGGACGTCGATCGCGATGCCGAGTCCGACGTGCGCCGGCTCGACCACGAAGGGCTTGCCGTCGCGCTCCTCGTAGAACACGTTCTGGCTCGGGAACTCCTTGAGCGCCTGCACCATCGCCCACCCGATGAGGTGCGTGAACGAGATCTTCCCGCCACGCGCCCGGCGGAGGTGGTTGTTGATCACGATCCGGTTGTCGATCATGAGCTTCGCCGGGATCGTCCGGACGCTCGTCGCGGTCGGGACCGTGAGCGACGCGTCCATGTTCGACGCCAGGGTCTTCGCCATGCCCCGGAGCGGGGTGGCCACGTCCTCGTGGGTCTCCTCGTGCTCGTCCGTGGCGTCGTTCGCCTCGGCCGGGATCGGCTGCGGCGTCGGCTGGCGCGAGGTGGTCTTCGCCTGGATCGGTCCGGACTTGGCCTCGGCCGGGGCGTCGCCGGTCGCCGGCTGCTGCGTGCTCGACTGCCCGGCGGGCGAGGTCCCCGACGGAGCGGACGGAGACGAGGAGGCCGGAGACGGGGCTGCCGTGACCGGGGTGGAGGTGGCCGGAGCGGCCGGCGATGCCTGCCCGGTCTGCGAGCGGTGGAACTTCTCGAGGACCGGCCACCAGGACTCGTCGACCGAGGTCTTGTCCGCGACGAACTGCTCGTAGAGCTCGTCGACGAGCCACTCGTTGGCCCCGAATTCGCCCGCGGTCTCGTCAGTTCCGGTCAGATGGCTCGACACAGCCGATCGCCCACTCTCCGTCGATAGATGCTCGTGTGTGTCGTACGCAGCAACCCTGCTGCCGTACTGCACGGAAGCCTAGCCGTTCCCGGGTGACCGTTCGGTGACCGCCGGAGGCGATCCGTGCCTCCCGGCGGGCGCCGCGCGTGTCGCACCGGGAGCGGGCCGACGCGGACCCACCGGGCCGGTCCGCACCCCCTGAGCCGCCGTACAGTGGCCCCATGAGGTTCTACGAGACGCGGCCGACGCACGACCTGACCTACTCCGACGTCTTCCTCGTCCCCAGCCGGTCGGGGGTGACGAGCCGCTTCGACGTGGACCTCGCGGCGAACGACGGGTCCGGGGCGACGATCCCGATCATCAGCGCGAACATGAACTCGGTGACCGGCCCGCGCCTGGCCGCCACCCTCGCCCGCCGGGGCGGTCTCGGTGTCCTCCCGCAGGACATGCACCTGCAGGACCTCGACGCCGCGATCCGGTGGGTGAAGGACCAGCCCGTGGCGTTCGACACCGCGCTCGACCTCGGTGCCGACACCACGGTCGCCGAGGCCCTCGAGCAGCTGCTCCCGGTCGCCGGGCGGGGCGTCGTCGTGCGCGACGGCAGCGGTGAGTACCTCGGCTGCGTGCCCGCGACCCGGCTCGGCACGGCCGGCCAGGACGCGACCCTCGGCGACCTGCTGCACGGTGCCTCCACCGGCATCGACGCCGAGGACGCGGGCACGCCTCGACACGTGTACGACGTCCTCACCGCGGCGGAGGTCGACTTCGCGCCGGTCACCCGCCACGGCCGCGTCGTCGGGACCACGAGCCCGACGAGCGCGATCCGCTCCGACATCTACACGCCCGCCGTCGACGCCGACGGTCGTCTCCGGGTCGCCGCCGCGCTCGGCATCAACGGCGACGTGGCCGCGAAGGCGAAGGCACTCGTCGCGGCCGGGGTCGACGTGCTCGTCCTCGACACCGCGCACGGCCACCAGGAGGGCATGCTCCGCGCCCTCGACACGGTGGCCTCGCTCGGGCTCGGCATCCCGCTCGTCGCCGGCAACGTCGTCACCGCCGACGCGGTCGCGCACCTCGTCGGAGCCGGTGCCTCGATCATCAAGGTGGGCGTCGGACCCGGCGCGATGTGCACCACCCGCATGATGACCGCGGTCGGTCGGCCGCAGTTCTCGGCCGTGCTCGAGACCGCCGCCGCCGCGAAGTCGCTCGGCGCGCACGTCTGGGCCGACGGGGGCGTGCGGTACCCCCGCGACGTCGCACTCGCGCTGGCCGCAGGGGCGTCCGCCGTCATGATCGGTTCGTGGTTCGCCGGGACGCTCGAGGCGCCCGGTGTGCTCCGTCGCGACGCCGCGGGCAAGGCGTACAAGGAGAGCTGGGGCATGGCGTCGGCGAAGGCCGTGCGGGAGCGCTTCGAGCGGCTCGACCCGTACGAGCGGGCCCGGAAGGCGCTCTTCGCGGAGGGCATCTCGTCGTCGACGATCTACCTCGACCCGGAGCGGCCGAGCGTCGAGGACCTGCTCGACATGATCACGACGGGCATCCGCAGCTCGGCGACGTACGCGGGGGCGTCGTCGCTCGCGGAGTTCCACGACCGGGCCCTCGTCGGCATCCAGTCGGCCGCCGGCTACGAGGAGGGCAAGCCGCTGCCGGTCAGCTGGTAGCGCCGAGTGCGCCGCCGGCGCGCCGCCGAGACTCGGCCCCGCGGACAGTTTCGCGGTCCGCGGGGCGCGAAACTGTCCGCCCAGCCCAGTCTCGGTTCGTGACCACGTGACGGACGGGAGGCGCGGTGCCAGCTGGTACCGGGCCTCCCGTCCGTCGTTCCGCACGTCAGCGGCGTCGGGTCGCGTCCTCGACCTCGCCGACGAGCTCCTCGAGGACGTCCTCGAGGAAGAGCACGCCGAGCGTGCGGCCCTCGGCGTCGAACGCCCGCGCCACGTGGCGTCCGGCGGCGCGCATGGTCGCGAGGGCGTCCTCGAGGTCCGTCTCGGTGTAGAGCGAGATGAGCTGTCGGATGCGCTTCGGCGGCACCGGGTCGTCGTATTCGTCCGGACGCAGGTCGATGACGTCCTTCACGTGCACGTACCCCGTGGGGGAGCCGTCCTCGCCCACGAGCACGTACCGGGAGAACCCGCGCTGCGCCACGGCCCGCTCGACGTCGCCCGGGGTGGCGTCCTCGGGGAGCGTGACGAGCTCGGCCATCGGCACCGCGACGTCCTTGACCTGCTTCTCCGTGAACTCGAACGCCATCCGGAGCGTGCCGCCGGTGTCGACGAGGGTGCCCTCGCGGCGGGACTGCTCGACGATCGTCTGCACCTCCTCCACGGTGTAGGCGCTGACGGCCTCGTCCTTCGGCTCGACCCTGAACAGCCGCAGCACGGCGTTCGCGGTCTCGTTGAGCCCGACGACGACCCAGTGCAGGCCGTGGCCGATGTACCAGAGCGTCGGCACGAGCACGAGTGCGGCGCGGTCCGGCATCGAGAACGAGATGTTCTTCGGCACCATCTCGCCGAACACGACGTGCAGGAACGACACGAGCAACAGCGTGAAGACGAACGCCACGACGCCGATGACCTCGACGCTCCACCCGGTGAGGTGCAGCGGGCCCTCGAGCAGGTGGTGGATCGCCGGCTCGGACACGTTGAGGATGAGGAGCGAGCACACCGTGATGCCGAGCTGGGTCGTCGCGAGCATCCGCGTGGCGTGCTCCATCGCCCACAGGGTCATCTGCGCGGCCTTCGACCCGGCCTCGGCCCGCGGCTCGATCTGCGAGCGTCGGGCGGAGATCACGGCGAACTCGGCGGCGACGAAGTAGGCGTTGCCGAGCAGCAGCACGACGAGCCAGAAGATGCCCCACCAGTCGGAGGCGGACGACGCGGACCCGCCGGCGGCGAGGACGGTGACGGTGGTCATCGGGTGCCGCCCTTCGTGGTCGTGTTCGTGCTGTCGACGGTCGGCGTGGACTTCGTCGCGGGGATGATGATCGCGGTCGCGGGGGACTGCGCGGCGCCGGTCTCCGACGGCTCCGGCGCGGTGGGCGTGTACCGGATCCGGTCGACCCGGCGGCCGTCGAGTCGTTCGACGCGGAACACGCCGCCGTCGATCGCGACCTCGTCGCCCACGACGGGCAGCCGCCCGAGGGACGACATGACGAACCCGCCGACGGTCTCGTACGGGCCGTCCTCCGGCACCTTCACACCGGCACGGTCCTCGAGCTCGTCGGGGCGGAGGAGGCCCGGGAACGTCAGCCATCCACGCGAGCGGACGACGTCGATGCGGGCGCGGTCGTGCTCGTCGGACACCTCGCCGACGATCTCCTCGACGAGGTCCTCGAGCGTCACGACCCCGGCGGTGCCGCCGTACTCGTCGACGACGATCACCATCTGGTAGCCGCGGCTGCGGACCTCGGCGAGCAGGGCGTCGCCCGGCATGGTCTCCGGGACGCGCTCGGCGTCGGTCATGAGCGCCCCGACGGGCACGTCCGGGCGCTTCTCCCGCGGCACGGCGACGGCCTGCTTGACGTGCACGATGCCGACGACGTCGTCCGCGTCCTCCTCGATGACCGGGAAGCGGCTGAACCCGGTCCTCCGTGTCAGGGCGATGACGTCCTCGGCGGACTCGGACACCCGGATCGTGGACAGGCGCGGGCGCGGGGTCATGACCTCGCCCGCGTCGAGCTCGGAGAACGAGATCGTCCGTTCGAGGAGCGTCGCGGTGTCCTGCTCGAGGGAGCCCTCGGACGCGGACCGACGGAGCAGCGAGGTCAGCTCCTCGGCGCTGCGGGCACCGGAGAGCTCCTCCTGCGGCTCGATGCCCATGCCGCGGAGGACGGCGTTCGCGGTGCCGTTGAGCACGGCGACCGCCGGCTTGAACACCGTCGTGAACGCGATCTGCAGCGGGACGACGATCTTCGCCGTCTGCAGCGGCAGTGCGAGCGCGAAGTTCTTCGGCACGAGCTCACCGAGGATCATCGACAGGAGCGTCGCGATGACGAGCGCCACGATCGACCCGACGGTCTCGACCACGGCCTCCGGCAGCTGCGCCGCGAGGAACGGCGCCTCGAGCAGCGTGGCGATCGACGGCTCGAGCAGGTAGCCGGTGAGCAGCGTGGTCAGGGTGATGCCGAGCTGTGCGCTGGAGAGGTGCGTCGAGGTGACCTTCAGCGCACCGATGACCGGCGCGAGGCCGGACTCGCCGCGGTCTCGACGGGCCTCGACCTCGGCGCGGTCGAGGTTCACGAGCGCGAACTCCGACGCGACGAAGACTCCCGTGCCGAGCGTCAGCAGGATGCCACCGATCAGCATGACGACGTCGACCGGACTCATTCTTCACCCCCTGGGACGTGCGGGAGTGGGCTGCTCACCGAGTGAGCGCCGGATGAGTGGGAGGGCGAAGAGGCATTCGGAGGATCGTCCACAGTGCTCATCATCGTACCGGGTGCCCGTCGGGAAGCCGAGAGGACGTACAGGGACGGCCTACGCGGTGACCCGGGCCCGGTGGTACTGCTGCGGCTCGTAGTCCACGTGCACGCCGAGCTCCACCGCCGCGTGCAGGGGGAACGACGGGTCGCGGAGGAACTCGCGGCCGACCATCACGACGTCGGCCTGCCCGGTCGCGACGATCTGCTCGGCCTGGAACGCGTCCGAGATCATCCCGACCGCGATCGTCCCGATGCCCGCCTCGCGCTTCACCGTCGCGGCGTGGGGCACCTGGTAGCCGGGGCCGACCGGGATCGGCGCGCTCGCCACGTTGCCGCCCGTCGAGACGTCGGCGAGGTCGGCGCCGTGCTCGGCCGCCCACCGCGCGACCTGCACGGTCTCGTCGAGGGTGAGCCCGCCGTCGACCCAGTCGGTCGCCGAGAACCGGACGACGACGGGGAAGCCCTCGCCGACCTCGGCGCGGACGGCGTCGAGCACCTCGAGGAGCGCGCGGGCGCGGTTCTCGAGCGATCCGCCGTACTGGTCCTCGCGGTGGTTGGACAGCGGCGAGAGGAACTGGTGCAGCAGGTAGCCGTGCGCGGCGTGCAGCTCGACGAGGTCGAAGCCGGCGTCGACGGCGCGGCGGGCAGCCGCGGCGAAGGACAGCGCGACGACCCGGACGTCCTCGGCGGCCAGCTCGCGGGGCTCGGCGTAGCCGTCGAAGGCCTCGGCCGACGGGGCGACGGTCTGCCAGCCGCCCTGCTCGGCCGGCATCGAGCCGTGGTCCGCCTCCCACGGGCGGAACGTGGACGCCTTGCGGCCGGCGTGCGCGAGCTGGATGCCCGCGGCGGCGCCCTGCGAGTGGACGAAGTCGACGATCGGACGGAACGCGTCGCGCTGCTCGTCGTTCCAGAGCCCGAGGTCCTGCGGGCTGATCCGCCCCTCGGGGACGACGCCGGTCGCCTCGACCACGACCGCTCCGGCACCGCCCTTCGCGAACGACCCGAGGTGCACGAGGTGCCACGGGGTCGGGACGCCGTCCTGGGCCTCGACCGAGTACTGGCACATCGGCGAGACCCAGATGCGGTTGCGGACGGTGAGGTCGCGGATGGTGATCGGCTCGAACAGGACGTGCGTCACGCGGGTGCTCCTTCGACGGTCGCCGCCAGGTCCTGCAGGAAGGTCCGCAGGCCGGCGGGGGACGTGTAGTGGTGGCCGACCGCCCCGATCGCTTCCGCGCCGGCGGCGTTCTCGGCCCTGTTGTCGACGAACACCATCTGCTCGGGTGTGATTCCCAGACGGTCGCAGGTGTCGCGGTAGATGGACGGGTCGGGCTTCAGTACGTGGTCCTCGGCACTCACGACGACGGTCTCGAACAAGGACCCCATCGGCGAGCGGCGGTACGGGTCACCGAAGTCGAACCCGGCGTTCGACAGCAGGGCGAGCCGGGTGCCGGCGTCGTGCAGCTCCTCGACGATCGCGAGGGTCTCCGGCTCGACCTCGAACCAGCCGGTGAAGTCGATCGCCCAGAACCGGTGCACGTCCGTGACGCTCCAGGTCCGTCCGACCCGGTCGCCGATGGCCCGCCAGTACGCGAGGACCGACAGGTCACCGCGGTCGAGATCGTGCCGGAGCTCCTGGTACACGGGGAACAGCTCGTCCGCGGGCACGCCCGTCGCGGCCACGAGGGCGTCCCGCGACGCGTGCGGCGTCCGGCTGATCACCTCCCCGTAGTCGAAGACCACCACGCGACCGGGGAGGAACAGACTCATGCGCCCCACCGTACTGTCGGGACGATGAGCGATCCCCTGCCCTTCCGACCATCAGACGCCGCCTCGTGGGTCACCGTGCCGCACGGGGAGTCCACGAAGTACCGCCGCGGGGTGCTCGGCGTCGCGACCGGCTCCGACCGCTACCCCGGCGCCGCCGTCCTCGGCGTGGACGCGGCCGTGCACACCGGGGTCGGGATGGTTCGGTACGTCGGTCCGGACCGTTCCACCGACCACGTGCTGACCCGTCGTCCGGAGGTCGTGTCCGGCGTCGGACGGGTGCAGGCGTGGCTCGTCGGCTCGGGCATCTCCGCGCCGTCGCTCGACGACCTCGACCCGTCCACCGCCGATGCCTTCCGCCACGCTTCCGACGACGGCGTCCCGGTGGTCGTCGACGCCGGCGCGATCCCGCTCGTCGACCTCGGACCGCTCGCCGTGCTCACCCCGCACGCTGGTGAGGCCGCGTCGCTCCTGGGCGAGTCCCGCCAGGACGTCGAGGCGGGCCCCGCCGCTGCGGCACTCCGCGCCGCCCGGCAGACCGGCAGCGTCGTGCTCCTCAAGGGGGAGCGGACCCACGTGGTGACGCCCGACGGCAGCGTCGCGCTGGTCGCCTCGTCCGCGACGCCGTGGCTCGCCACCGCGGGCGCCGGGGACGCGCTCGGTGGCGTGCTCGGCGCGCTCGTCGCGGCGCGTCAGGGCCTCGCGGAGGCCGCTGATCGAACCCTGACGCCGTCCGACCTGGCCCACCTCGCCGCGACGGCGGCCGTGGTGCACGGGCTCGCGGCGCGCCGCGCCTCGCGCGGCGGACCCTTCCCGATCACCGGACTGATCGAACAGCTGAGCGGCCTCGTGCGCGACCTCGCGGTCGACGGCGACGCGAGCTAGCATCGCGCGGCGCCGTCGTCGGACGACGTCGCGGTCGTCGCGCGACAGCGGGCGGGTCGTCCCGCGGCGGTGACGCACCCACCTGACGGCCGGGAGGCACGGGTCCGGCCCGCACCGCGCCTCAAGGCCGTCCTCCGGTCACCTCCGACACCCTGTCGGCGTTCCGACACGGGCGGGTCGGTACGCTCGTCCGGTGCAGCGGAGAACCTGGGTCGAGCCCGTCCTGTTCGGGGCGGCCTTCGTGGCCGTGCACGCCCTGCTGTGGTGGCTGACGACGACCTCCGGCAACCTGCCCCTCGGCGACGTGACGATCACGTACCGCCGCTGGATCGAGACCGGCCAGCAGACGCACTTCTGGGTCGGCATCGACGAGGCGTGGGTGTACCCGATCCTCGCGATCGTCCCGATGGCCGCGGCCGCGCTCGGCGGTGTCGCGTCGATCGGGACGGGGTGGCTGGTCCTGATGGTGCTGCTCGACGCCGTCGTCTGCGTCCTGCTCTGGCGCTTCCGGGCCGCGATCGGCACCGTGCGCGTCCGGGTCGTCTGGTGGTGGCTCGTCTTCCTGCTCGCCCTCGGACCGATCGGGCTCGGACGCATCGACACCGTCGCGACGGTCCTCGCGCTCGCCGGGGTGGCCTTCGTGGTGTCGAGGCCCGCCGTAGCCTCGGTGCTGTTCACCCTCGCGGCGTGGACGAAGGTGTGGCCCGCCGCGCTCGTCGGCGTCCTCGTGCTGCTCCGTCGCGGACACCGTCGAGGCGTGGTCGCCGGCGCGCTGGTGACCACCGCGCTCGTCGTGCTCGTCGACGTGCTCTACGGGGGCGCTGCGTACCTGTTCTCGTTCGTCGGGGAGCAGAGCGGCCGCGCGCTCCAGATCGAGTCACCGCTCGCGACGCCGTTCATGTGGGCGGCGGCGCTCCGCGTGCCCGGAGCCGCCGTGTACTACGACCGCGAGATCCTGACGTTCGAGGTGTCCGGTGCCGGGACCCACGCCGCCGCCGCGGTGTCGACGCCGCTCATGGCGCTCGTCGTGCTCGCGGGCGTTGTCCTCGCGCTCGTGGCCGCGCGGCGCGGCGCGGCCCGGACCCAGGTGGCGCCGCTCCTCGCGCTCGTGCTCGTCGCCGCGCTCGTCGCGACGAACAAGGTCGGGTCGCCCCAGTACATCGGGTGGTTCGCGGTCCCCGTCGTCTGGGGGCTCGTCGCCGGGCGCGCGAGTGCGCGGCGGTTCCTGCCGATCGCGGTGCTCGCGCTGCCCATGGCCGTCCTGACGCAGCTGATCTACCCCGGGTACTACGACCAGGTGCTCACCGTCCAGCCCTGGATCCTCGTGGTGCTGACGCTCCGGAACGTGCTCGAGGTCGTCGTGCTCGTGTGGGGGATCGTCGGGCTCGTGCGGCTGGGGTCGGGCGCCGCGTCGGCCGGCTCGGTGTCGGGCGGTGCGCCGGGTGGCTCGTCGGCGGACGTGGCGCGCTCGGTGCGTCCTCGGGGCAGGATGGACGCATGATCGTCGCGTTCTCCGTCGCACCGTCCGGTGGTCCCGCCGCAGCCGAGGACGGCTCGGTGCACGACGCCGTCGCCGCGGCCGTCCGGGTCGTCCGCGAGAGCGGCCTGCCGAACCGCACCTCGTCGATGTTCACCGAGCTCGAGGGGGAGTGGGACGAGGTCATGGACGTCGTGAAGCGCGCCACCGAGGCCGTCGCGCCCTTCGGCACCCGGGTCTCGCTCGTGCTCAAGGCCGACATCCGTCCGGGGCACACCGGGGAGCTGGACGGCAAGGTCGAGCGACTCGAGGCCGCGCTCGGCGACTGACCGGTCGAGCGCGCTGGGTGCACGCTCCGGGTGGCCGCGACACGCCGAGCGCCTCCCACGGATGTCGGTGGTCGGGTGTCTCCTGTCGGTGACGGACGCGAGGGGCGTCCGCACGACGACGAGGAGCTGCTCATGATGCACGACGGCTGGTGCCCCGACTGCGACCTGCGTTCGGTCGTCATCGACTCCGACGCCGACGGTCAGCACGCCTGGGCGACGTGCAGCGAGTGCGGCGAGGGCTGGGTCCACCGCGACGAGCTGCCGGAACCCGCGACGACGCCCGTTCGGTCGGTGCCGGAGCGCCGCGCCGCCTGACCTCGTGAGCTGGGCGCCTGGTCAGCGCCTTCCTCATGCTCGGTCGAATCGATTCGGCACGTCGTCTTCCGTCGGCCGGTTGGAGCGTTCTACACTGCTGGGAGCAGGTCGACGCGATCGACCTGTGACCCGTTCGCCGCTGAACCGGGACGCCCGATCCGGGTGGTGCCCGCCGTTCGCGACGGGCCCGCCGCGCGGTGCGCCGCGCGACCAGCACGTCCGCCGCTGTCTCGATCGACCCGCACCACCCGTGGATCGCTCGACGACGTTCCGGGCCGATCCGCTCCTCCCGTCCGAGAGACAGGCACCATGACCCACCTCACGCCTGCGCGCCGCGCCGCTGCGCTCATCGCCCTCGCCCTCGGCGGGTTCGCCATCGGATCGACCGAGTTCGTCGCGATGGGCCTCCTGCCGAACATCGCCGAAGCGCTGCTGCCGTCGCGGTACGCCGCGAACCCGGACGCGGGCATCGCGCACGCCGGGTGGCTCGTCAGCGCGTACGCGCTCGGGGTCGTCGTCGGTGCGCCGACCATCGCCGCGATGTCGGCGAAGTTCCCGCGCAAGGGGCTCATCCTCGTGCTGCTCGTCGGCTTCGTGCTGGCGACCGTCGCGAGCGCCGTGCTGCCGTCGTTCGGGCTGGTGCTCGTCGCGCGGTTCGTCGCCGGCCTGCCGCACGGTGCCTACTTCGGCATCGCCTCGATCGTCGCGGGCGACATGATGGGGCCGGGCAAGCGCGGCAAGGGCATCGCGATGGTGCTCCTCGGCCTGTCGGTCGCGAACGTCGTCGGTGTACCTGCGATCACCTGGGTCGGGCAGGTCGCCGGCTGGCGCACCGCCTACGGCGTCGTCGCCGGGCTGTTCGCCCTGACGTTCCTCGCCGTCGCCGCGTTCGTTCCGCGCTCCGTGAAGGACGAGCACGCGACGATCAGGCGCGAGCTCCGGGCGTTCCGCGAGCCGCAGCTCTGGATCGTCATGGGCCTCGGCGCGATCGGCTTCGGCGGCTTCTTCGCGGTGTACTCGTACATCTCGCCGATCGTCCAGAACGTCACCGGCCTGAGCGAGTCCGCGGTGCCGCTCGTCCTCGTGGTGGTCGGGCTCGGCATGGTCGTCGGCGGGGTCGTCGGCGGGCACCTGGCCGACCACAGCGTGAAGCGCACGATCTACGTCGGGCTCCTGGCGCTCGTCGGGTCGCTCCTCGTCACCGTCCTGACGGCGCAGTGGACGGTCGGCATGGTCGTCGGGGCGTTCCTCATCGGAGCCACCTCGTCGGCGATCCCGCCGGCGGTGCAGTCGCGGCTCATGGACGTCGCAGGAGACGCCCGGACGATCGCGGCGGCGCTGAACCACTCGGCGTTCAACATCGGCAACTCACTCGGTGCGGCCCTCGGCGGTGCGGCGATCGCGGCCGGGTTCGGCTTCCTGGCGCCGGGCTGGCTGGGGATCGTGCTCGCGCTCCTCGGCGTCGGGGTCACGGCGATCAGCTACGGGGTCGAGCGGCGGTCGACGGCCCGTGCGGCGATGCGCTCGTCGCACCCGTCCACCGGCCCGGTCACGGCGCCCGTCCCGACCGTCTGACGGGTCCCGACCGGCGTGGGACCGAACCCACGCAGCGCACGTCCGCGTGGAGCTCGGCTGCGGCAAGCGCGGCTGCGAGCGGCGCCCGCTGACCACGGCGCGGAGTCGACCACTGCGCGGCGGGGCGCGCCCGCACGACCAAAGTCACCTCGAGCCACGCATGGACGTGGTGCGAGGTGACCTTGGTTGTGCGGGGCAGCGGGCTGGCCGGCAGGCGCCGACGCTGCAGCCGCGGGCCGGCAGCGTAGCCGCCGCCGTCGCCGCTAGAGGCCGAGCGGGCTGCCGTCCTGCACGATGATGCCGTCGGTGATCGCCCGCTTCCGGAGCGCCACCTTCGTACCGACGTCGAAGCCCGCGACGCGGTACTTCTCGCGGATGCGCTTGAGGTAGCTCTTCGCGGTCTCCTCCGAGATGCCGAGCTGGTACGCCACGCTCTTCACCGGCTCGCCACCGCCGTAGAGCGCCATGACGCGACGCTCCTGCGCGCTGAGCTTCGGCACCCCGCCGACGTCGCCGGAGTTGATCGCCAGGTCGAGCTCGGCGGAGACGTACTGCTCCCCGCGCTGGGCGGAGCGGATCGCCTCGACGATCATGTCCGCGTCCTCGCTCTTCACGAGGTAGCCGAGCGCACCGGAGGCGAGGGCCTCACGGACGACGTTCGGCTCCGAGTACGTGCTCATCACCACCGTCTTGACGCCCGCGGTCTTCAGCGTAGAGATCTTGAGCGAGACCGGGATCGAGTCCTTGAGGTCGAGGTCGAGCAGCACCACGTCGACCGGGAACGCGGGACTGGTCAGCAGCTCCGGCCAGGTCGTGACGGCGGCCACGAGGGTGATGTCGTCGGCGGCGCTGCGGATCCACTCCGTCAGTGCGCCGAGGAGCATCTTGTGGTCGTCGACGAGGGCGAGTCGGATCGGTTCCTCTGGAGTCGCCATGCTGGCGTCCTTTCTCGGGGGCTGTGCCGATCCTAGGGGGACCGAACGCACGGTACGGGCAGGCTGGTCAGGGTGTCCGGTTGTTCGGGTCCAGCCGGTGCGGTCCGCGCGACGGCTACATCGTCGGGTGCCGGTTGACGACGCAGTGCGCCACGATGCGCAGGCTGCCGTCCTGGACGGTCTCGGTGAACGGGCCGATGCGGTGCAGCGCGCTCCAGGTCGCCGGGCCGAGTCGCCGACGGGTGACGCTCCGCGACTCGATGACGATCGGGACGTCCATCGTCTCGTCGGTGACCGGGTGGCCGTCCGAGCCGACGGGGCCGAGCGTCACGGCCACGACGGGCTGGCCGGGCTGCGCGGTCCGTCCGTCGCCGGCCATCTGCCAGAGCGCCTGGAGGAGCCCGTCGCGCTGGGCGGGGGAGAGGTGGCCGGCGAGCGAACCCGGGTCCGCGACGCTCACGGCGCGGCCGAGGTGGTCGGACTCGGTGATGGCGTGGTAGAGCCACGTCTCGCGGCGTCCCTCGATGAGGTGGAGCCGGAGCTCCGTCGCGAGCGACGCCGCGACCGAGGCCGAGGCGTCGGAGAGCGGCAGCGGGTCGGACCCGTTCGCGACGGCGTCGAGGAGCTTCTCGGCGGCCAGGTCGAGTCGGGCGAGTTCGTCCGACGCGAGCATGCCCACGGCGAACTGCGGCGCCTGCACGTTGCTCTGCACGAGGACCCGGTCGAGCTCACGTTGGACGAGCTGCCGGAAGCGGTGCACCACGTAGAGCCCGAACGACGGCGGCACGACGACGAGGGCGACGAGCGACACCATCCCCGGCAGCGTGTCGGTCGTGACGGGGGTCGAGACGAGGCACATCACGATGAACGCGATGCCGAGGACGACGATCGCCGCCGCGACCTCGCGCGCGGGCCGCAGCGAGGCCATGGGCAGGAGCGCGAACCCGGCGGCGATCGACGCGGTGGCGAAGTGCGCGATGTCGTGTTCGGGCCAGATCCCGATGAAGTCGAGCGTGACGACGCAGGCGAGCACCACCCCGATCAGGGCGAACGCGACGCCGGTGAGGCGTTCGCCGTAGGTGAGCAGGCTCAGGCCGACCCCGAGTGCCGCCACGATGTAGAGCCCCCACGCTGCGGCAGGCAGCCACGGGTCCGTGTACTCGGGCCACCGGATCAGGAAGAGCACGATGCCGGCGACGGCCTCGATCGCGGTGAGGACGGCCGCACCGGCGCCGAGGTACCCGGCGCCGAGCGACGCGCCGGGCTTCGCGGCCTGCCGCAGGGAACGGGCACCGGTGGACGTGGACGGCAGGCCACGTGCCTGCCGTCGTTCGCTGCCCCGGTACCGCTCCCGTGCCTCCCGGCGGGTCCGCGGAGCGGGCTGCACGGTCTCGCCGGGCAGCCCACGACTGATGGTGTCCTCGGGGACGCGGCTCACAGCGCGGCTCCCGTCCGCCGGGGTGCAGGACCTGCTGATCGGTGCTGCCTCATCGGGGGGCCTCCAGGACGACGGTCGTGCCGGAGCCCGGCGCGGAGAAGAGCTTCGCGTCGCCACCGACCTCGCGGAGACGGTTCACGACGCTCTCCTTGAAGCCGAGCCGCTCGGCGCTGACGTGCGTGAGGTCGAAACCGACCCCGGAGTCCGTGACCATCGCCCGGACCATCTCGTTGTCGTGCACGATCGTCACGTGTGCCTCACCGACGCCCGCGTGACGCCGGACGTTCTCGAGGCACTCGCCGAGCGCGAGCAGGAAGGCGTCGAGGACGTTGGTGGGCAGGAGCACCTGACCGGTCCCGTGCCAGCTGACCTCGAGCCCCATGCGGCCGAAGCGCTGCTTGACCGACTCGAGCGTCTGGCCGAGGGGCGATTCCTCCTCGCGGGTGAGCGAGTAGTCGCCGGACTGCTGCGGCTGCGGTGTCGCACCGAGGCGGAGGTGTCGGAGCAGCCGCGCGTCCTCGGCGGCCTGCTCGCGCATCGCCTGCTCCGAGACGCCGACCCCGGAGTGCGCGAGCAGCGTCAGGGTCGCGAGCACGGTGTCGTGCAGGAGTCGCGCACCCTGGCGGCGCTGGGCCTCGGTCTCGCTCGCCTGCCGCTCCGCACGGTGGGCCGTGCCGATGCTGTAGATGCGGCGGGCGACGCGGGGGATGCTCCGGGAGATCCAGATGGTCACGACCGCGATGAGCACCCAGCCGAGGAGGGCGCCGCTCGCTGCGACGGACAGCACCGAGCCCGTCGCCCAGGCCATGCCCGCGGCGGTCGCGGCGCCGGCGGCGAGGGTCAGGGCGAGCCCGACGGGGTGTCCGCGTTGGGCCATCAGCGGTGCGGAGATCCCGCCGGCCGCGAGTGGCATGACGGCGCTCGCGATGACCGGGCGCGTGGCCTCATCAGCCCCGATGAGCAGGATCGCGAGGGCTCCGAGACCGCCGGCGAGGATCACGGCGGTCCACCACACCGACCCGCTCGAGCCGAACACCACGAACCCGGCGATCATCGCCGCGATGCAGGCGAGGGCGCCGAGGAGCAGCCCGACGGGGACGGCGAAGGAGGAGAGCACGGCGACGACGCTGATCGCGGTGCAGACGATGCCGACGACACGGACGGACGCCCGGAGCAGCCGGTCGCGTTCCTGTGCGATCAGATCCATCGATGTCCTGTGCGGTCGTCGTGCGAAGTCGAGACTCGGTCAGCCGAGCACCCCGCCATCATTCCACGCACGGCACCCGTTGGGGGGTGTTCGGCGCGCGGTGCGGGAGCCGATGGGGACCGAATCGTGATCGCAGGTGCGATGGAATCCGGAGAACGCGACGGTGCGTCACTCGAACAGCCGCCGCAGGTGCGCCCCGACCGCTTCCTGCTCGATGAGGAACCCGTCGTGCCCGAACTCGCTCGTCACCACGGTCGCACGGTCACCGTCGAGCGTGTCCGGGATGCCCGCTGCGATCCGGTGCTGGTCCTCGACGGGGAACAGCCGGTCGCTCGACACGCCGATCACGAGCGTGCGGGCCGTCACCCGTCCGAGCGCCGCGCGCACCCCGCCGCGCTCGGCGCCGACGTCGTGCGAGTCCATCGCGTGGGTCAGCGTCACGTAGGAGCCCGCGTCGAACCGCCGGGTGAACTTGTTGCCGTGGAAGTCGAGGTAGCTCTCGACCGAGAACCGCCCGTCGTCCCCGAGCGGCGACACGTCGCTCTGCCAGGACCGGTCGAAGCGCCCGTTCAGCTCGTCGGGCGCCCGGTAGGTCATGAGCGCCATGCGCCGGGCGAGCGCGAGGCCCCGGTGCGGACCCTCGCCCGGGGCGGCGTCGTGGTAGTCCCCGTCCGCGTACCCGGGGTCCATCTGGATCGCGGCCCGCTGCAGCGAGTTCGCGGCGATCTGGTCCGCGGTCGTCTGTGCGGTCGACGCGAGGACGGCGAGCCGCGCGACACGGTCGGGGTGGGCGATCGCGAACTCGAGAGCGTGCATGCCGCCCATCGAGCCGCCGACGACGCCGGCGAACCGCTCGATCCCGAGACGGTCGGCGAGCTGGACCTGCACGGCGACCTGGTCGCGCACGGTGACGAACGGGAAGCGGGACCCCCACTCCACGCCGTCCGGTGCGACCGAGGACGGCCCGGTCGTCCCCTGGCAGCTGCCGAGCATGTTCGGCACGACGACGAACCAGCGGTCGGTGTCGATCGCCCGCCCCGGTCCGACGACGTCGCCCCACCAGCCGGCGGTCCGGTGGCCCGGGCCGGCCTCACCGGTGACGTGCGAGTCGCCGGTGAGGGCGTGGAACACCAGCACGGCGTTGTCGCGGCCTGGGGACAGCTCGCCCCAGGTCTCGTAGGCGACCCGGACGTTCGGCAGGCGGCCACCGCGGACCCGCTGCTCGCCGAGGCTCTCGAAGCGTCGGTTGCCGGGGTGGTCGCCGGGGCGCCAGGCGCCCGTGACGGGCGGCTTGCCGAGCGTCCCGAGTTCGGTCCCGGGCACGAGGGAGGACGGCACGGAGTCCTCGGGGGTCGTCTGCCAGTCCATCGTCCGACCAGTCTGCCGGGAGGCACGGGTCGCCGCCGCCGTGTTACGTCACGTCGGGCGTGTGGCGGGGTCCGGCGGCTCGTGGTCACGTGGTCGCGCGCGCGTCGGGATCGCGCCGCGCGAGCGCCGCATGGTCGCGTCGCGTCCACGACGAAGCACGCGTCGATCGACGGGCGTTTCGTCGCGGATACGACGTGGCGCTCGATGCGGGTGCAACGAGCGACGTCCCACGTGTCGATCGACACGTGGGACGTCGGAACGCGCGCGTTTCGTGACGAGAGTCAGGCGCGGAGGCGCGGAGCACGGAGGTGAAGGGGCGCGGGCGTCAGGCGCGGAGGCGCTCCGACTCCGCACGGGCCGCGGCGAGCCCGGCCTCGAGGTCCGCCCGGAGGTCCTCGACGTTCTCGATGCCCACCGAGAGGCGGACGAGCCCCGGCGTGACCCCGGTGGTCAGCTGCTGCTCGGGCGTGAGCTGCGAGTGCGTGGTCGACGCCGGGTGGATCACGAGCGAGCGCACGTCGCCGATGTTCGCGAGGTGCGAGAACAGCCGGAGGTTGTCCACGAACGCCTTCCCCGCGTCCACGCCGCCCTTGAGCTCGAACGACAGCACGGCTCCGACGCCCTTCGGCGCGTACTTGTTCGCCGCGGCGTACCACGGTGACGTCGGCAGGCCGGCGTACGACACCGACGCGACGTCCGGGTGCCGGTCGAGCCACTCGGCGATCTCCTGCGCGTTCTGCACGTGCCGTTCGATCCGGAGCGACAGCGTCTCGATGCCCTGCAGCAGCGCGAACGCCGTGTCGGGGGAGTTCGACGCCCCGAGGTCGCGGAGCAGCTGCACCCTTGCCTTGATGATGTACGCGAGCGGGTCGCCGACCGCCTGCGAGAACACCGCCCCGTGATACGACGGGTCCGGGGTGCTGAACTCCGGGAACTTCTCGGCGTGGTCCGACCAGACGAACCGCCCGCCGTCGACGATGACGCCGCCGATCACGGTGCCGTGGCCGCCGAGGAACTTCGTCGCCGAGTGCACGACGATGTCGGCACCGTGCTCGAACGGACGGATCAGGTACGGCGTCGCGATCGTGTTGTCGACGATCAGCGGCACACCGGCCTCGTGCGCGATGTCCGACACCGTGGCGATGTCGAGCACGTTGATCTTCGGGTTGCCGACCGTCTCCGCGAAGAACAGCTTCGTGTTCGGCCGGACCGCGCGACGCCACTCCTCGGGGTCGTCCTGGTCCTCCACGAAGGTCGTCTCGATGCCGAGCTTCGCGAGCGTGTACTTGAACAGGTTGTACGTGCCGCCGTAGATCGACGACGAGGACACGATGTGGTCACCGGCACCCGCGATGTTGAGCACGGCGTACGTCTCGGCGGCCTGCCCGGAGGACACCAGGAGCGCGCCGGTGCCGCCCTCGAGCGCGGCGATGCGCTGCTCGACGACGTCGTTCGTCGGGTTCATGATCCGGGAGTAGATGTTGCCCGGCTGCGCGAGTGCGAACAGGTCGCGGGCGTGGTCGGAGTTCTCGAACACGTACGAGGTCGTCTTGTAGATCGGCGTCGCCCGGGCACCCGTCGTCGGGTCCGGCTGGGCGCCGGCGTGG
Source organism: Curtobacterium phoenicis (assembly GCF_047238015.1). Taxonomy (NCBI): domain Bacteria; kingdom Bacillati; phylum Actinomycetota; class Actinomycetes; order Micrococcales; family Microbacteriaceae; genus Curtobacterium; species Curtobacterium phoenicis. The sequence goes on along the minus strand of NZ_JBDFLZ010000002.1, from coordinate 2,484,490 downwards.
ACCTGCGTCGTCTCGAACCGCCAGGCGGCGGCGTCGTTCGTGCTCATCGGTGCTCCTGTCGGGTGCGGTTCTCGAGGTGACGTCGCAACGGCCGGGAGGCCCTCAGGCAGCGCTGCGTCGCACGTCACGGTACGCAGGTGGCCGGGACCGCACCACCGTGCGCGCCACGCGACGTAACGGACGGGGCGGAGGCGGGTCGTGCCTCCAGGCCGGCGCTCCGCGCCTAGCGCACCTCGTCCTTGCGGAACAGCCAGCCGACCTTCGGCTCGAGCAGCCAGCGCATCGCGCTGCGCACGAACGGCTGCGCGAGGAAGAGGCTCACGGCGCAGGCCACCACGACCATGAGGAGCACGTACGGCCAGGCCGAGTGCTCGCCGGCGAGGACCCCGGACTCGCGGATCGGGTAGAGGACGAACGTGTGGAGCAGGTAGACGTACATCGTCGCGGCGCCGAACCGGGTGATCCAGACCGTCCGTCGCGGGACGAGGAGCAGGAACGACGCCGTCAGCACCGCCGCGAGCAGCATCAGGCCGAAGCGCACCGCACCCGCCCACCACGCGTCCTCGCCGAGGCCGGAGTACGAGTCGTCGTAGAAGAACCAGTGGTGGAGGTCGAACTCCTTGAACTGCGGGATCCAGATCGCACACGACGCCGCCCACGCCGCGAACACCGCGGCCGCGAGGACCCGCACACGCACCACGGTCCGGCGGGGTGCGTCGTACCAGCGGTCGAACAGCCCCCACTGCTTGACCTGCCAGCCCACCAGGAAGAACGGCAGCAGGCTGATCGCCCGGCTCAGCGAGAGCGTCGAGTCGACGTTGTCGAAGTAGCCGACGCCGATGCTGAACACCACGGCCCAGAACAGCGGCCACCGCAGCTGCGCGAGGTACGGCAGGATCAGCCGGAAGATCCCGAGGGCGAGCAGGAACCAGAGCGTCCACGTCGGCTGGGTCGGGTTGAACTGCTTGCCGCCCTCGACGATCGCCTGCACCACGGTCCAGATCGTCTGCATGATGATGTACGGCACGACGATGTCCGTGATGGTCCGCTTCATCCGGTCCGCGGTCGGGGTCGCCGCCGACGAGAAGTAGCCGCTGATCACGCCGAACGCGGGCATGTGGAACGCGTAGATGAACGTGTACAGGGCGAGCGCGTGTTCGCTCGCACCCGTCTGCCGCTGGATCGCGTGCCCGATCACGACGAGCGTCACCGCGAGGAAGCGCGCGGTGTCCCACATCGGGATGCGCTGCTTCGCCCGCCCCGGCTCGAGGCCGGCAGGGGCCACCGGCGCGGCTTCTCTCGTCATGGCCCGTCACGCTACCGGCTGCTGCGGCGTCGTGGTCGGTACGGTTGTGACCCACACCCGTGTCCCACATCCAGGCGTTCGGAGGAACACCCATGGCACCTCGTCGCGCAGTCGTCACCGGAGCCAGCTCGGGCATCGGCGCCGCGACCGTCCGACTCCTGCGCTCCCGCGGGTGGGACGTGCTCGCCGTCGCACGGCGCCAGGCCAAGCTGCAGGCGCTCGCCGAGGAGACCGGTGCGACGTACCTCGTGGTGGACGTCACCGATGCTGCCGACGTGGCGGCGCTCGCCGAACGGGTGTCGGGCACCGGCGGCGCCGACGTCCTCGTGAACAACGCGGGCGGTGCCCTCGGGTCGGCGTCGGTCGAGGAGTCCGACGTCGCGGACTGGCGTGCCATGTTCGAGGTGAACGTCATCGGGACGAAGCAGGTGACCGCCGCGCTGCTGCCGATCCTCCGCCGGACGGCGCGCACCGCGGGCCACGCCGACATCGTCACGGTGACCTCCACCGCGGGGCACGTGGCGTACGAGAACGGCGGCGGGTACAACGCCGCGAAGTTCGCGGAGCACGCCCTCGTCGGTGCGCTGCGGCTCGAACTGAACGGTGAGCCGATCCGGGTCGTGGAGATCGCACCGGGGTTGGTGAAGACGGACGAGTTCGCGCTCACCCGGTTCCGCGGCGACGAGGCGAAGGCGGCGGCCGTGTACGAGGACGTGCCGGAGCCGCTCGTGGCCGAGGACGTCGCGGAGGCGATCGTGCACGCCGTCGAGCTGCCGGCGCACGTGAACCTCGACCTCGTCACCGTCCGGCCGGTCGCGCAGTCGGCGCAGCACAAACTGGCGCGGGGACGGTTGACGCCGCGCGACTGACGCGGCGGCCTGCGCGGACGAGTGCACGCGCCCGGGTGCGGATCGCGGGTCGCGGGCGCGGGGTCCCTGCCGGTACCGTGGGCGGATGCCGATCAGCAGCGAATCCGAGCCGGTGGCCCAGGCTCCGTCGACCGTGACCGTCACGAGTGGGCCCGAGGTGCTCGGCTGGCTGGAGTTCGGCGACGCCGCACGCCTGCTCGCCAAGGACGTCCTGTCGTCCGGGTTCGAGCCCGAGGTCGTCGTGGCGGTCGCCCGCGGCGGGCTGATCATCGCCGGTGCCGTGGCGTACGCCCTCGGCACGAAGGAGTGCGGCTCGATCAACGTCGAGTTCTACACCGACGTGGAGCAGCGCCTCGAGGAGCCCGTCATCCTCGCCCCGGCGCTCGACGCCCCGGCGCTCGCCGGCAAGAAGGTCCTCGTCGTGGACGACGTCTCCGACTCCGGCCGCACGCTCCGCCTCGTGGTCGACATCATCGCGAACGCCGGTGCGGAGGTCCGCAGCGCCTGCCTGTACTCGAAGCCCGGCACCGTCCTCGAGCCCGACCACGTCTGGCGTCGGGTCGACGGCTGGATCACGTTCCCGTGGAGCGCCCTCGCACCGGTGACGGCCGAGTCGTGAGCATCCACCTCGTGGGTGGGGGCCTCCTCGCCGCGGCGGACGTCGCCGCCCCGTTCACCGCCGAAGCGACCGCGCGTGCAGCCGCCGTCGGTCGGACCGTCCCGCGCATCGCCGTCCTCTCCGTCGCACGCGCCGACGGGTCCTCGCCGTCGAGCACCGGCGACATCGCCGAGACCCTCGGCAGCGCCCGCCAGGCCGAGACGATCGTGACCGAGGTCGCCGCCGGCGCGACCTTCGACACGACCGTGCTGAGCGACGTGGACGCCCTCGTCGTCGCCGGCGGCGTGACCCCCGACTACCTCACCGCGGTGGCGCCGATCGTCGACCAGCTCCGCCTGCTCGTCAGTGACGGGCTGCCCTACCTCGGGTACTCCGCGGGCGCGATGATCGCCGCCGACCGTGCCCTCGTCGGCGGTTGGCGGATCGGCGGCGTCGAGATCTGCCCGGAAGAGGCCTCCGAAGGCATCGACGAGGTCGAACTCCGCGAGGGCCTCGGGCTCATCGACCTCACCGTCGACGTGCACGCCGTGCAGGCCGGGACGCTCGCGCGGCTGATCGCCGCGGCCGAGGCGGAGTTCGTCGCGGCGGGGCTCGCGATCGACGAGGACACCACGCTCGTCGTCGGCGAGGGCGCGCTCGAGGTCCGGGGGACCGGGAGCGTCTGGCGGGTGATCGCGGGCGACGAGTCCGTGTCCGTCGCCACCATGGGCGCGTAGCCGTCGTGGAGCCGAAGCCCCTCGCCGAGCTCGTCGACCCCGGGTGGGCGACCGCGCTCGCACCGGTGGAGGCCGACGTGCACCGCATGGGCGACTGGCTGCGGACCGAGGTCGCCGCCGGACGCCCGTACCTGCCCGCCGGAGCGGACGTGCTGCGCGCGTTCCGCGACCCGTTCGAGGACGTCCGGGTCCTCGTGCTCGGGCAGGACCCGTACCCGACCCCGGGCCACCCGATCGGCCTGTCGTTCGCCGTCGACCCCGAGGTCCGCCCGGTGCCGCGCAGCCTCGCGAACATCTACACCGAGCTCCGCGACGACCTCGGCGTGGAGCCCCCGGCGCACGGCGACCTCAGGGCGTGGTCGTCCCGGGGCGTGCTGCTGCTCAACCGGGTCCTCACGGTCCGTGCGGGCGACGCCGGGAGTCACCGTGGCAGGGGCTGGGAAGCCGTCACCGACCAGGCCGTCCGTGCACTCGTCGCCCGTGACCGACCGCTCGTCGCCGTGCTCTGGGGCGCCCAGGCCGCGACCGTGCGACCCCTGCTCGGTGACACGCCCGTCGTGGCCTCCGCCCACCCGTCGCCGCTCAGTGCTCGGCGCGGGTTCTTCGGCAGTCGTCCGTTCTCGCAGGTGAACGAGCTGCTCGTGGCGCAGGGCGCGGAGCCGGTGGACTGGTCGCTGCCCGCCTGACCGGTCCTCGCCGTGCCGAGACGCGCGGCTGCCCCGTAGGCTCGACCCGTGCTCGAGGAGGAATACCAGCGACGGCGGGTCCTGCCGCGACACCTGCGCGCCCCCGTCCCGCAGGAGGCCGCGTTCACCTACACGATCCGCGCCGCCGAGCCGCGGGACCTCCCGGACGTCCGCGAGATCCACACGCACTACGTCCGGAACTCCTCCGTGACGTTCGACCCGTCGGCGTTCACCTTCGCCGGGTGGAAGCAGCGGTACGACGAGATCCGCCGGCGGGGGCTGCCGTTCCTCGTCGCGGAGAACCCCTCGGGTCAGGTGCTCGGCTACGCCCTCGTCGACCCGTGGAACCCCCGCGACCGCTCGAACCACGTGGTCGAGGACTCGATCTACCTCGGCGCGGCCGCGGGTGGCAAGGGCCTCGGGCGGGCGCTCATGGAGGCGCTGATCGAGGAGTGCCGCGCAGCGGGCGTCCGCGAGGTCGTCGCCGTCATCGCCGACCGCCAGGCCGAGGCATCGATCCGCCTGCACGAGCGTCTCGGCTTCGAGGAGGTCGGACGCATGGGCAAGGTCGGGTACAAGTACGACCGGTGGCTCGGCACGGTGACGATGCGCCTCCGGCTGCGCGATCCGCGGCGCTTCTCCCGGGGCCGCGCCGCGCGCTGAGCGCCGACCTGTGACAGTCGGCTCCAGGTCGGTCGCAGGACGTGTCGCCCCGGGCCGCTGACGGCGGCGTGTCGTGCGACCGCGGCGCAGTGCACGCGGCACGTCGTGCGACCGGCGCGAGCGTGACCGGGGCGGGCGCGCCGGGGGCGAGCCGGGCGCGCGGTCGCGCGGGGCCACGGTGGACCGACCGCGCTCGGCAGGCGGGCGTGGCTGTCGCCACGCCGGCCGGGAGGCACGTGGCGGGCCGGCGCCGCGCCTCCCGTCCGACGAGGCGGTGACACGTGCAGACACGACCCGCGACGGTCGCAGAAGGGGTTGCCGCTCATCGCCGCTGGCGGCATGTTCTACGACCAACGTGACCCGCCGACGGCGGGTCGTGCGACCAACCCGCGCGCCCTGCGCGCCCGCGTGCCCCGCACCCCACGTGCTCAGCGCGCCCGCGTGCCCCGCACCCCACGTGCTCAGCGCGCCGGCGCCTCCGCGATGAACTCGTCCCGCGTCACCCGCACCAGGTCCGCCGCGGCGGCCGAGGCCCCCGTCGCGTCGCCCCGCGCGATGGCCCGCGCCACCGCATCGTGCCGCTCCGCGGCGTCCCGCGTCCACCGGGTGATGGTGTCCCGCGACTCCGAGGTCCGCGTCCGCAGCAGTGCCTCGACGGTGCCGGCGAAGTGCCGGAACACGGCGTTCCCGGAGGCGTCGAGCAGTGCTCGGTGGAAGCGGACGTCGGCCTCGAGGTAGGCGCGGCTGTCCTCCCGCGCGCACGCCGCCAGCATGTCCGCGGCGGCCACCGACACCGCCGTCACGGTCGTCGCGTCCGGCCTGGCTGCCGCGAGCGCGGCAGCGACCGGTTCGACGCCGAGCCGCAGCTCGAGGAGTTCCCGCTGCTGCACGAAGTACGCGGGGGAGGCGCCGCGCCACCGGATGACCGTGGGGGCGAGGAGTTCCCACGAGCCGATGCCCAGCACCTGCGTGCCGACGCGCTGTCGGGGTTCGACGAGGCCGAGCGACTGGAGGACCCGGAGCGCCTCGCGGACGACCGATCGCGAGACGGTGAACTCGGCGGCCACGAGCTCGGGCCGGACGACCGTCCCCGGAGCGAGCACGCCGTCGACGATCCGCTGGCCGAGGGTGTCGAGCACCTGGGCGTGCAGTCCGCGGGCCGTCGCCATCGTTCCTCCGTGCAGTACGCGTCACGCGGGCGCCGTGACGTCCGGTCCATCGAAGCGGCAGACTGCGCCGGAGGGCGCGTGCCGCGCTGGGGATCATCGTATAGTCTGATTAATCAGATTATTCGGGACGGCGGCACACGGCCGGACCGAGCCGGTCCAGGGCGACGCCCGGACCGGCACACGAAGGCGACGGAGTCCCGCGGATGCGACTCCAGGAAGGGGCGCAGATGCCTCACGCGCTCACGGCGGCCACCGCCCACACGACCGTCCTCGCAGCGGAGGGCGGAGCAGCACCAGCGGTCGACCCGTCCGGGCCGGTCGCACAGCTGATCATCGCGGCGCTGATCGGCATCGTCGTCATCATCGCGCTCATCACGTGGCTCAAGGTCCACCCGTTCATCGCGCTGACGATCGGCGCGCTCGGGGTCGGCATCGGTGCCGGACTCGCCCCGGACAAGGCGGTCACGAGCTTCGGCAACGGGTTCGGTGCGACGATGACGAGCGTCGGCATCCTCGTCGGCCTCGGCTCGATGTTCGGCAAGCTGCTGGTGGACTCCGGTGCGGCCGACCGCGTGGTCGACACCCTCGTCCGTCGGTCCTCGAAGGCCGCGCTGCCCTGGACGATGGCGCTCATCGGCGCGCTGATCGGTCTGCCGATGTTCTTCGAGGTCGGCCTGGTCCTCCTCATCCCGATCATCGTGCTCGTCGCGAAGCGCAGCGACGTGCCGATCATGAAGATCGCGGTGCCCGCGCTCGTCGGCCTCTCGACCATGCACGCGTTCGTGCCGCCGCACCCCGGTCCGCTCGTCGCGATCTCGACGGTGGGCGCGAACCTCGGCACGACCCTCGCCTTCGGCATCGTCCTGGCGATCCCGGTCATCGTGCTCGCCGGTCCGGTCTTCGCGCGCTTCGCCGCGCGCTGGGTCGACATCCCGGCCCCTGACCTGTTCGGTTCGCGTGGATCGGCCAGCGGTCACGACGACCCGGCTTCGGCCGGACGGGAGGCGCGGCGCGGCCCCGCCACGCAGGACACCGCGTCCCTGCCGAACGGCAAGAGCGACTTCACCCGTGTCATCAGCGAGCCGCGCAGCCCGTCGTTCACCACGGCGCTCGTCGGCATCCTGCTGCCGGTCGTCCTCATGCTCGCCCAGGCGATCCGTGAGGCCGTCGCGCCCGACGCCGCCGGGTCCTGGGTGAGCGTGCTCGACTTCCTCGGGACGCCGATGATCGCGATCGGGATCGCCGCCGTCTTCGCCATGGTCTTCTTCGCGATCGGTGGCGGGATGGACCGGACTGCGGTGTCGAAGTCGCTCGAGAGCGCCCTCCCGCCGGTGGCCGGGGTGCTGCTCATCGTCGGCGCCGGCGGCGGCTTCAAGCAGGTCCTCATCGACACCGGGATCGGTGGGGTCATCGCCGACGCCGTGAAGGACTCCGGGATCTCGGTGCTGCTCGTCGCCTGGGTGGTGTCGGCGCTCGTCCGGGTCGCGACGGGATCAGCGACGGTCGCCACCGTGACCGCCGCCGGCATCATGGCGCCGATCGCGAGCGACCTGTCGCAGCCGATGACCTCGCTGCTCGTGCTCGCGATCGGTGCGGGGTCGGTGTTCCTCTCGCACGTGAACGACGCCGGGTTCTGGCTCGTGAAGGGGTACCTCGGCACGACCGTCGGCCAGACGTTCAAGACGTGGACCGTGCTGGAGTGCCTGATCTCGGTGTTCGGCCTGGGCGGCGTGCTCCTCGCCGGGGTGTTCCTGTGACCGGCGCCGATGGCGCCGACCGCGTCGACGCTCGCGTCGCGGACGCTCGCGTGCTCGTCGTGATGGGCGTGTCCGGGTCGGGGAAGTCCACGGTCGCGGCGACCGTCGCCGAGCGGCTCGGGTGGGACTTCGCCGAGGGCGACGCGATGCACCCCCGGTCGAACGTCGACAAGATGCAGGCCGGGACGCCGCTCACCGACGAGGACCGCTGGCCGTGGCTCGACGTCGTCTCCGGGTGGATCCGGGAGCACCTCGACGGCGGGACGCCCGGCGTCGTCACGTGCTCGGCGTTGAAGCGCTCGTACCGCGACGTGCTGCGCGCACCAGGGGTCGTGTTCGTGCACGTCGCCGGGGACGGTGCGCTCATCGCCGACCGGATGGCGGCACGGTCGGGGCACTTCATGCCGACGTCGCTCCTCGCCTCGCAGCTCGCGACGCTCGAGGTGCCGGGGCCGGACGAGGCGCACGTCACCGTCGCCGCGGACCGCACGCCCGACGAGGAGGCCGACGAGGTCGTCGAGCGTCTCGGTCTCGCGGTCCACTGACGCCCGGTCCGCCGGCACGCGGACGCGCCCCCTCCGGATCAGGGAGGGGGCGCGTCCGTGTGCGTCCGAGTCCTCGCGGACGTGTGGGGTCAGGCCTTCGAGACCATGATCCAGCTCACCTGGATGCCGTACTTCGTCGCCGGGCTGATCCGGAGGTCGACGATGCCGTCCTTCCCGACCGCCGTGGTCGACGTCAGCGTGCGGAACGTGCCGTCGATCGGTTGCCCCGTCTCGACCGTCGTCCCGTTGACGCTGACCGTCGCCGCACGACCGGGAGCGCTCTTCGTCCACGGGTCCCAGAAGCCGACGTCCACGCGGTAGCGGCCCTTCCCGAGCCCGCCGAGTGCGTACTCGAGGTCGGTCGCGTCCAGCTGCCACCGCACCGTCGAGGTGATCGTCCCGCTGCTCGTGCCGGAGACACCTCCGGTGGTGCCGAAGTACCCCCAGTGCACGCCGGTCCGCTGGTCGGCGCCGAACCGCTGGTCGGCGACGCCGTTCAGCAGCCGGTCGCCGCGGCGCTGCAGGAACGCGAGGTCGGCCGTGTGGTCCGCGGTGCCCTGGGCGTCCGGGGTGTCGGGTCCACCGGCGTCGACGAAGTAGGACAGCCGCTTGGGCAGCACCGTGACCGTGCGGGTGAAGGTCCGGCCGTCGTCGAGCGTCCCGGTGAGGGTCTGCTCGCCGGCCGTCCGCAGTGCTGAGGTCGTCCAGGCGACGCGGTGCGTGCGTGTCGTGCCGGTCTCACGGACGCTCACCCGCTTCGGCAGCGCGCCGCTGTCGCCGAGCGTGACCTGACCGGGCACCGGGGTGGTCACCGCCCACGGGGTGTACGGGTGCAGGTCCGCGAGCGTCCACTCGCCGGTGTCGCACGAGAACGTCATCGAGCCGCCCTCGCCGAACGTCACGGGCAACCACACGCTCGGGGCGGTGCGCAGGTCCTCGGCGTTGTTCCACCGGTCGCCGAGGTAGACGACGCGGCCGTCGCCGAGGTTCAGCAACGAGGTGCTCTGCGAGTCGCAGGTCGTGTCCGCGCCGGAGCCCGTCGCGGGGTTGCCGTGCGCGGTCCAGGTGCCGAGGATGTCCGTCGCGGTGGCGTACGCCGCCGCGTTCGGTGCCCACCCCGTCGCTCCCGAGGTCACGAGGTAGTAGGTGCCTCCCACCTTGGTGATGGCCGGGGCCTCGCGCTGGCCGCCGATCCACGGCTGGGGACGGCGGAAGTCGACGCCCTCCACCGCCTTGGTCGGGTCGGTGGACAGGTTCGTGTAGTCCGCGTCGAGCTTCGAGATGTAGAGCGTGAGGTTCTCCTCGCTCGCGTACACGATGTACGCCGTGCCGTCGTCGTCGACGAACAGGTTCATGTCACGGGCCATGCCGGGGGAGTCCGGCTGGTGGTTCGTCGGGTCGTCGGCCGACACACGGTCGAGGCGGTACGAGTCGATGTACCGGAACGGCCCCGTGGGCGAGTCGGACACGGCGACACCGGCCTGCGCCTTCGCGTACTGCGCGTCGGACGAGTCGGTCGGCCCGTCGGCGTGCACCCACATGACCCACTGGCCGGTCTTCGCGTTGTGGATGACCTTCGGCCGCTCGAGGATCGCACCGGGGCGGGTGCTGCTCGGAGCGGTGACGCCGAGGTCGCGGTACACGGCGTCGCGCTGCGTCTGGTCGTAGCCGCCGTAGAGCGCCGCGAAGTACGGGTCGTCGAAGTCCGCGCGGCTCGTCATCGTGCGGAGCGCGAGACCGTCGTCCTTCCAGTGGTACAGGTCTCGCGACTCGTAGACGTGGACGCCCCGGGTGTCGCTGTACCCGTTGGTCCGGTCCTCGCCGTACCAGTAGTAGATCGTCTTCCCGTCGTCGTCCGTGGCCGTGACGACCTGGCCGCCGTGGCCCTGGATCGGCTGTCCCTGGTCGTCGAGCCACGGCGCGCCCGGTCGGAACGCGCTCGTGGTCGGCGCGGTGCTCGCCGCGTCGGCCGGTGTCGCCGTCAGTCCGGTGACGGCGAGCGCTGCTGCGACGGCCACGGCGGCGATGCCGCGCCAGCGTCCGGTGGTGCCCGTCCTGTCTGGCCCGGTGTTGCGAATCCTCATCGATCCGCCCCCTCCTGTGTTCGTGTCGCCCCCGATGGCAACGTCAACATCATCGGGATCCGGAGGCTCGTGGACAAGCCTGCGGGCCGTGTTGCCACTCGTTGCCATCGTCACGATCCGGTCTCCGCATCCGTCGCGCGCGGCTCCTGGGCGGTGTGTCGGACCGGCCAGGGCAGCCTGGGGCCATGGCGATCGACGACTCGCTCGGACTCCTGATCCGCGGTTACGCCTTCGGCGCGCACCTCTGGCGGCGGACCACCGCCGGCGCCCGGGCCGTGCCCTTCCGCCTGCTGGGCCGACCCGCGCTCCTCGTCCGCGGCGTCGAGGGCGTCGACCTGTTCTACGACGAGGCCAGCACCGCGCGCCACGGGGCGATGCCGGCGCTCGTGCAGCGCACCCTCTTCGGTGTGGGTTCCGTGCACAGCCTCGACGGCGCCGAGCACCGTCACCGCAAGGCGACCTTCGTCGACGTCGCCTACGAGGACGAGCAGGTCGCTCGGATCGCGCCACTCCTCGCAAGCGAGTGGGCCGCCGAGCTCGACGCCTGGAGCGCGGGCAGCCGCCGCTCGGCGTACGAGGCGGCGGTCGGGGCCGTCGGGCGAGCGGTCATGCGGTGGGCCGGACTGCCCGGCACACCGGACGCGAGGACGCGGTGGGCTCGACGGCTCGCCCGGATCGTGGACGGCTTCGGTGTGCCGTACTCGCCGGATTACCTGCTCGCGGTCGTCGACCGGCACTGGTCCGACCGTCACGCGGCGCGGCTCATCGAGGCCGTGCGGTCCGGGCGTCTCCGACCCGCTCCGGGGACGGCGCTCCACGAGTGGGCGTGGCACCGCGACCCCGCCGGTGCGCTCCTGGCCGCCCGAACCGCCGGTGTCGAGCTGCAGAACGTCCTGCGGCCGACCGTCGCCGTGGCGCGCTTCGTCGCGTTCGCCGCGAAGGAGCTGCACGATCGTCCGCACTGGCGGTCCCGGATCGGGCTCGAGACAGCGGCACGCGGCACCCTCGTGGACGGACCGCTCGCCGTGGCGTTCGCCCAGGAGGTCCGGCGCACGGCACCCTTCGTCCCGATGTTGCCGGGCTGGGCGACCCGGGAGGTCGAGCTCGACGGCGAACGACTCGCGGCCGGGGGTCGTGTCGTCCTCGACGTCCTCGGGACGGACACGGACGACCGGTCCTGGCCCGACGCCGGCCGCTTCGACCCCGAGCGCTTCGTCGGGGTCGAGGACGCCGAGGCCATCCGCACCTTCGTGCCGCACGGCGGCGCCGACGTGGCCACGGGACACCGCTGTCCGGGGGAGAAGCTCGCCGTCACCGCACTCGCCGTCGCCGTCGCCGCGCTCAGCGATCCGCGCGTGGCGGTCCTCGGGGACGGACTCGAGGTGGACCACCGCCGCATGCCCACGAAGCCGCGCTCCGGGGGCCGCGTCCGCGGGTGCCCCTTCCACTGAGCCTCGTCGTGGGGTAGACCTCTGCCCATGCCGCACTTCGTCGTCATCATCCACGGAGGCCCGGGCGAGCCGTCGCAGGCCGACCTCGCCGCCCACGACGCCCACGCCCAGGACCTGATCGGATCCGGTGCGCTCGTCGCCGCCTTCGCGTTCGGGGCGATCGACGACGTGGTCAGGATCGACGGGGACGGCCCGGCACCCGGAGCGCCCGGTGCGACCGCGATCGACGGGATCGGGGTGATCGAGGCCGACGACCTCGACGCCGCGGTCGCGATCGCCCGCGCGAACCCGGCGACCGTGCAGGGCGGCTCCGTCGAGGTGCGCCCGGTGCTCGGCTCGTGGGTGCGCGGCGGCGCGGCGGACGGCTCGGCGCCAGGGGTGCCACCGACGTCCTGAACCGCGGGGTCAGCGCTCGGAGACTCGCCCGTCCTCGACGTGCCAGTGCCGGTCGAGCCGGACGGTGTCGAGCATCCGGCGGTCGTGCGTGACGAGCAGGAGCGTGCCGTCGTAGGACTCGAGCGCCTGCTCGAGCTGCTCGATGGCGGCGAGGTCGAGGTGGTTCGTCGGTTCGTCGAGCACGAGCACGTTCACGCCGCGGGCCTGCAGCAGCGCGAGTCCGGCCCGGGTGCGTTCGCCCGGCGACAGGTCCGCGCAGGCTCGCCCGACGTGGTCCGCCCTGAGGCCGAACTTCGCCAACAGGGTCCGGACGTCGGCGGTGGCGTACTCGGGGACGAGGGCCTCGAACGCCGCTGCCAGGGGCTCAGGGCCGGAGAACGCCGCGCGCGCCTGGTCGACCTCCCCGACCGCGACGCTCGACCCCAGAGACGCCGACCCCGTGCTGGGCGCCTGCCGTCCGAGCAGGGCGCGGAGCAGCGTCGACTTGCCGGCGCCGTTCGGGCCGGTGATGCCGATGCGGTCCCCGCCGTCGACCTGCAGCGACACCGGGCCGAGGGTGAAGTCCCCCTGCGTGAAGGTCGCGTCGACGAGCGTGGCGACGACCGCCGACGACCGCGGCGCCCGCCCGATGGTGAACTCCAGGCGCCACTCCTTGCGGGGCTCCTCGACCTCGTCGAGCCGGGCGATGCGCGACTCCATCTGGCGGACCTTCTGCGCCTGCTTCTCACTCGACTCGCTCGCCGCGCGCCGGCGGATCTTGTCGTTGTCCGGGTTCTTGCGCATGGCGTTGCGGACACCCTGGCTCGACCACTCGCGCTGCGTGCGCGCACGGGAGACCAGGTCGGCCTTCGTCGCCGCGTACTCCTCGTAGGCGTCACGCTTGTGCTGGCGGGCGATCTCGCGTTCCTCGAGGTAGGAGTCGTATCCCCCGCCGAACAGCCGGTTCGACGACTGCGCCAGGTCGAGCTCGAGCACCGCGGTGACCGAACGGGCGAGGAACTCGCGGTCGTGACTCACGAGCACGGCCCCGCCCCGCAGCCCCTGCACGAACCGCTCCAACCGCGCGAGCCCGTCCAGGTCGAGGTCGTTCGTCGGCTCGTCGAGGAGCACGACGTCGAAGCGGGAGAGCAACAGTGCGGCGAGACCCACCCGTGCCGCCTGGCCACCGGACAGCGAGGTCATGAGCGAGTCCGGTCCGACGGCGGCCACAGCCGACCCGGCCCCGTCTGCCGGACCGGCACCGAGTCCGAGTTCAGCCAGGACGACGGGGAGCCGCTCCTCGAGGTCAGCCGCACCCGACGCCAGCCACCGCTCGAGCGCGACCGAGTAGGCGTCGGCCTCACTGTCGCCCGCACCGGGGTCACCGAGGGCGGCAGCGGCCGCGTCCATCGCCGCGGTCGCCGCCGCACAGCCGGTCCGCCGCGCGACGTACCCGGCGACCGTCTCGCCCTCGACCCGGTCGTGCTCCTGCGGCAACCACCCGACGAACGCGTCCGACGGCGACGTCGACACCGTGCCCGCGAGCGGCTCGTCCACCCCGGCGAGCAGACGGAGCAGCGTCGACTTCCCCGCGCCGTTCACCCCGACGACGCCGATCACGTCACCGGGCGCGACCGTGAGGTCGACACCCTCGAACAGCGTGCGGGCGGAGTACCCGCCGGCGAGGTCCTTGGCGACGAGGGTGGCGGTCATCCGCCAATCGTCCCATCCCGCACGCGTCCCGCCTGCCATGATCGAGGCACCACCGTCGACGAGGAGCACGCGATGCCCGAGGACACCACCACCGACACCACCTGCCACATGTCGATGTCGCTCGACGGCTTCGTCGCCGGTCCGGCCCAGGGCCGCGACCACCCGCTCGGGGTCCGCGGCGGCGAACTGCACACCTGGCACATGCCGGGAGTCGAGGTGGGCGAGGCAGACCGGACCGCAGCCGCGTGGCTCATGCGCCCGCGCGGCGCCTACGTCATGGGTCGCAACATGTTCGGGCCGGTGCGCGGTGCCTGGGACGGACCGTGGGACGGCTGGTGGGGGCCGGAGCCGCCGTACCACGCACCCGTCTTCGTCCTCACGCACCACGAGCACGAGCCGATCGAGATGGCGGGCGGCACGACGTTCCACTTCGTCACCGAGGGCTTCGACACCGCGTACGCCCGCGCTGTGGAGGTCGCCGGCGGCCGCGGCGTCGACATCGCCGGGGGAGCGTCGACGGTGCGGCAGGCGCTCGCCGCGGACGTCGTCGACGAGCTGACGCTCGACATCGCCCCGGTGCTCCTCGGCAGGGGTGAGCGCATCTTCGACGGAGCGCAGGAGTTCGGGTTCGAGCCCGTCGAGGTGCTGCACTCGCCGCTGACGACGCACATCCGGTACCGACGCGTCCGCGGGTGACGGGCGCTCAGTCGAGCGCGATGGACCGGTCGAAGGTCCGGGTCGTCGGTGGTCCGGCGATGACGGACGCGAGCTGGCGTGCCGCGCCCTCCGGCGTGGCACGCCACGCGACGTACGCCGAGTGGTCGGCTGCCGTCGCCCAGCGCTCCACGACCACGACGTGCTGCGGGTCGGCGTCCTCGACGATCACCTCGAGCGACTCGTTGCCCGGGAAGGCCCGGGTCTGGGCGAGGGTCGCGCGGATCGCGGTCTCGACCTCGTCGGCGGGCAGCTCGGCGCGGAGCTGCACCTCGAGCAGGACGGTCATCGTCACTTCGGACACCTTTCGTCGGGGACGCGGGGGACAACCCGTCGGCGCGCTGTGGTGTTCCGGATCCGTCCACAGGGCGGACGGGCGAGGGAGACCGGCGGTGGGCGCCGCCTAGGCTTGCCCCGTGTTCGAACTGCACCACCTGTCCGCCCAGGAGCTCTGGGACTGGATCCGTCGCGGTGAGGTGACCGCTCGGGAGGCGGTCGACCACTACCTCGCTCGGATCGATCGGTTCGACGCGGACGGACCTGCCGGAGCCGGCCTCGGCGCGTTCGTGACCGTGACGGCCGAGGCCGCGCGCGACCGGGCCGACCACCTCGGCGAACGGGTGCCGACGTCGCGACCGCTGTGGGGCCTCCCGGCTGCCGACAAGGACCTGTACGACCGAGCGGGTGTCGTCACCCGCAACGGCACGACCAGCCTGCGGGCGCAGCCAGCACCTGCCGATCACCCGCTCGTCGCCGCGGCGGACGCAGCGGGCAGCATCAGTCTCGGCAAGACGGCCTCGCCGGAGTTCGGGATGTCGTCCTCGTCCGAGACGCGCTTCGGCACGACCCGCAACCCGTACGACACCGCTCGTGCCCCCGGCGGGAGCTCCAGTGGTGCCGCGGTGGCGGTCGCGGCCGGACTGCTCCCCGCGGCGGTCGGCAGCGACGGCGGCGGATCCGTCCGGATCCCCGCGGCGGCGACGGGTCTCGTCGGGCTGAAGCCGAGCCGGGGCCGTGTCCCCGCGATGCCGGGCCGGTCGGGTGTCGGCGGGCTCTCGGTCGCGGGGCCGCTCACGCGGTCGGTCGCCGACGCCGGGATGCTGCTCGACGCGCTCGTCCGACCGACGGGGCTCGACGAACCGGAGCCGTACGCGCTCGTCACGCCGGACGTCGGCGACGGTCCGTTCACCGCGGCGGCCGTCCGTGGCGAGGGACGCTTCGTGGTCGGTGTCCTCGACGGGTCGCCGTGGGACGACACCGTCGACGTCGTGGTCGATCCGGCGGCGCGCGCCGCGGTGGAGACGGCGATCCGGGTGCTCGGCGAGGTCGGACACGGAGTGGAGGACGTCGCGATGCCCCGCACGCCCTACGCCGACGCCTTCCGCGTGGCGTGGGAGTCGAGCGCGGCGCGGCTGCCGTTCGTGCCGGGCATCGACCTGCGGCAGCTCACGCCCCTCGTCGGGTGGCTCGTGGCCCGGGGACGGCGCCTGACCGGCCCGCGGGTGCTCGACGCGATGACGGCGCTCGACGCGTTCTCGGTGTCGCTCATCGGCGCGTTCGACCGGTTCGACGCCGTGCTCACGCCGACCCTGGCCCTGACGCCCCGTCCGCTCGGTTGGTACGGCGACGACCCGGAGGAGGACTTCCGGCGGCAGTGCGCCTACTCACCGTGGACGTCCATGGTGAACGTGTCCGGGTTGCCCGCGATCACGTTGCCGGTGGGCGTCACGGACGACGAGCACCCCGACGGGGGCGGGCTCCCGATGGGGGTGCAGCTCATCGGTCGCCCCGGCGGTGAGCGCGTGCTGTTGGCGATCGGCGCCCAGCTCGAGCGCCGGCTCCGCTGGCAGCGGCGACACCCGCCCGCCTGGACCGCCTGACCGTCGGACGGGAGGGCCGTGGCAGCGCCGCCATGCGCCTGCCGTCCGGGTCGTCGCGGACCCCGGCCGTGGGGTCTGGTGCGGCGTGGCTGGGTGTGGACGAGCCAGGCGCGCGGGCCGTCGTCGCACGACTGCCGTTGGCGGACGACGGTCCCGTCGTCGTCCGAGAGCGGGCCCGTCGTCCGTTGCGTGTGCACCTGTTGCGTGCGCCCGTATGTGACCGTGCCGTCGTCGTACGACAGCGGCGCCGTCGCCCGTTGCGCGTGCGACGACCCGACGGCACGAGACGCACGTGCGACACGCGACCACCGGCGGGCGCGTGCATGTTCCGACGAAGCACGCGTCGATCGACGCGTGGGATGTCGAAACGCGCGCGTTTCGTGGACTCGCCGCCCGAGACCGGCCCGAGCTCGGCCCGAGGCCCCCGCCCTACGGCAGGGTCGGCGCCGCCGCCACCAGGGCCTGGGTCACGGGGTGCTGCGGCGCGTCGAGGAGCGACACCGGCCCGTGCTCGACGATCCGCCCCGCCGACATCACCGCGACCGTGTCGCACAGCCGCTGCACCACGCCGATGTCGTGCGACACGAGCACCAGGGTCAGCCCGAGGTCGTCCGCGAGCGACCGGAACAGGTCGATCACGCGTGCGCGGACCACCACGTCGAGGGCGCTCATCGGTTCGTCCCCGAACAGGATCCGCGGCGAGTGCACCACTGCCCGCGCGATCGCGATGCGCTGCCGCTGGCCCCCGGAGAACTCGTGCGGGTACCGCGACACGGCGTCCGCGGGCAGGTCCACCCGCTCGAGGACCGACTCGACGAGGGACGCGTGCGAACCGGGGACCCGCAGCGCCCGCAGCGGTTCGGCGACGATCGCCCCCACCCGCATGCGCGGGTCGAGCGAGGCGTACGGGTCCTGGAACACCACGCCGGTCTCGCGACGGTACCAGCGCAGCGCACGCGCCGACGCCGACGCGACAACAGGGCGTCCGGAGGCCGACACGGTCCCGGCGGTCGGTACCTCCAGGCCGGCGAGCAGCCGCACCAGGGTGGACTTGCCGGAGCCGGACTCGCCCACGACCCCGAGGCGGCTGCCGGCGGCGACCGCCAGGTCGACGCCGTCGACCGCGGTCCGCACCGGGCCGGGTTCGAACGGACCCCGACGGGGGAGTCGGTAGTGCCGGTGCAGTCCGGTGCCCTCGAGCAGTGCGGTCACCGGTCTCCTCCGGGGGTGCGGCGGGCGGTCGCCCGGGCGGCGGACACGAGGGCGACGGTCGCGGGGTGTTCCGGCGCGGACAGCAGCTGCTGGACGGAACCCTGCTCGACCACGCGTCCCGCGTCGAGCACGACCGCGGTGTCGGCGATCCGGGCGAGGACCGCGAGGTCGTGGGTCACGAACACGATGCCCGCTGACCGCTGCTCGAACAGCTCGAGGATGCGCGCCTCGGTCGTCACGTCGAGCGCGGTCGTCGGTTCGTCGGCGACGAGGTACGCCGGGTCACCCGCGACGGCCATCGCGATGCACACACGTTGACGCTGGCCGCCGGAGAGCTGATGGGGGTACTGCCGGAGGAGTGACGCCGGGTCGGGCAGGCCGACCTCCGTGGCGAGCGCGATCGCTCGCGTCGCGGCGGTCCGCCGGTCGAGCCCGTGGTGCAGTCGGAGCGGCTCGGCGATCTGCGCCCCGACGCGGCGCAGCGGGTCGAGCGCGGTGCCCGGCTCCTGGAACACCATCCCGATGCCGGAGCCGCGGTGGCGCGCGCGCTCCCGGTCCGGCAGTCCGACGAGCTCGGTGCCGTCGAGCCGGATGCTGCCGGTGACGGCCGCCCCGGCGGGCTCCAGACCCATCAGCGCGAGGGCGGTCATCGACTTCCCGGAGCCGGAGGCGCCGATGACGCCGAGGCGCCGGCCGGGAGGCACGGTGAACGTCACGCGGTCGAGGATCGTCCGCCCCGCGATCCGGACCGTGAGGTCGCGCACCTCGAGCCCGCCGGTCGCATCGGTCGCATCGGTGTGTCCGGTCGCGTCGGTAGGTCCGGTCGCGTCGGTACGTCCGGTCGCGTCGGTGTGGTCGGTCACGCAGTCACCCCCGGCTCGGCGCCCGCTGCGCGGTCGCGGTCGGCGGGGGAGCCGATGCCCGTGCCCGTGCCCGCGCCCGCGCGCGGGCCCGGACCAGCGACGGGTGGATCCTCGTCGCCCGCGTCGGACGCACGGTCGGCGGTGGTCAGTCGCGGATCCGTGGCGTCGCGCACCGCGTCCCCGAGGAGCGACAGCGCCGCGACGACCAGTGCGATCGACGCGCCCGGCCAGGTCGCACTCCACGGGTGCACGCCGATGTAGGCCTGCAGGTCGGAGAGGAGCGACCCCCACGAGGCCGTGTTCGACCCGGCGCCGTAGCCGAGGTACGACAGCCCGGCCTCGGCGAGCACCGCGGTCGCCATCGCGAGCGAGAGCTGCACGGTGAAGAGCGGTGCGGCGTTCGGGACGAGGTGCCGGAGCAGCACGCCGCCACCACCGACCCCGGACGCCCGGGCCGCGGTGACGTAGTCGCTCCGGGCGATGCGGCGGATCTCCCCGCGGGCGACGCGGGCGATCGTCACGCCGAACGACAGGCCGACCGAGACGATCACGACGCCGAGCGAACCGCCGTACACCGCGGTGAGGAGCATCGCGGTGAGGAGCGTCGGGAACGCCACGAGGATGTCGAGGAGGACCGCCGTGCCCTCCCGGACCCACCGCGCGGTCAGCGAACCGATCGCGGTGAGGACGACGCCCACGACGCTCGCGATCACCCCGGACCCGACGGCGACGAGGACGGTGGTCCTGGTGCCGGCGAGCAGGTAGCTGGCGATGTCGCGTCCGGAGGCGTCGGTGCCGAACCAGTGCGCGGCGCTGGGGCCCTCCCACTGGTGGAAGGGGTCGGCACGGAAGGGGTCCTGCGGCGTCCACACGAGCGACACCACTGCGAGCACCACGAGCAGGCCGAGCACCACCACGGCGAAGACACCCGTCGGACGGGCGAGGAGGCGACGCATCACGACGACGCCTCCCGCTGCCGGGGGTCGAGTGTGCGGTGCACGACGTCCACCGCGAAGCCGACGAGCAGCACGAGCCCGGTGAGCACGAGGAGCTCCGACTGCACCTTCGTCACGTCCCGGCGTCCGACGTCGGTGACCAGCATCCGGCCGACCCCGGGGAGCGAGAAGAGCTGCTCGACGACGACCGCCCCGACGAGCAGTCCCGCGATCTGGACCCCGAGCACGGCGAGCACCGTGAGCGCGACCGAGGGCAGGCCGTGCCGGAGCAGGGCCTGCGTGCGGGTGAGCCCGATCGCCGCGGCGGTCCGGACGTGGTCGGCGTCGAGGACGCCGAGCGTCGCCGAGCGGGTGAAGCGGAGGATGACCGCGCCCTCGACCGCGCCGATCGTCAGCGCCGGGAGCACGAGCGAGGAGAACGCGCGACCCGGCTCCTGCCAGCCGTCGAGCGGGAACCCCTGGGTCGGCAGCCAGTGCAGCGTCACGGCGAACAGGGCGACGAGCAGCATGCCGGCCCAGACGATCGGCACCGCCGCCACGGCCTGCGCGACGAACCCGATGACCGCGCCGCCCGCACGCTTGCGGAGCACGGCGGCCAGCACGCCGAGCGGCACCCCGAGGACGAGGGCCGCGACGAGCGACATGCCGGCGAGGGGCAGCGTCACGCTGAGCTTCTGTACGAGTTCCGGCGCGACGGCGCCTCCGGTCACGAGCGACCGGCCGAGGTCGCCGCGGAACAGCCCGCCGATCCAGTCGAGGTACTGCACGACCACCGGACGGTCGAGCCCGAGCGCCTGTCGCAACTGCGCCACCTGCTCCGGCGTCGCCTGGGTGCCGGCCACGATCTGCGCGACGTCGCCCGGCAGCACCCGCAGCGTGGCGAACACGATGATGCTCGCCACGAGCAGGCCGACGACGAGCAGCAGGAGCCGCCCGATCAGGAACCGGGTCACGGGTCGATGCTACTGAGGGGCCGGCCGGGTCACCCGACGGCGACGCCGGACAGGTCGAGCCGCGAGTTCGTACCGTCGAACGGGACCCCCGTCACGCCCTTCCGGACGGCGGTGATCGACGTCGACGTGTACAGCCACTCGCCGGCGGCGTCCTCGGAGACGATCTTCGCGGCCTTCCGGAGCGCCTCGACCTTGGCGGACTCGCTCGTGGCGGCGAGGGACTGCGCGTAGAGGTCCTGGACCTCCTCGTTGTCGTACCCGAAGTAGTAGTCCGGGTTCGCCCAGTTGCCGAAGTCCCGCGCCTCGACGTGGTCGACCATGCTCATGTCGAACGTGCGCTCGCCCGACTTCGGTGCCGAGAAGACGTTCGACAACCAGGTGGCGAAGTCGACGCGCTGCACCGTCAGGGTGATGCCGACGTCGGCGAGCTGCGACTTCAGCACGTCACCGATCGTCGCCGGGTAGATGTTCGCGTAGGTCAGGGTCAGGTCGAGCTTCGGCTTCCCGGCCGCGGCGAGCAGCTTCTTCGCGTTCGCGGGGTCGTACGCGTCGATCGAGGTGAGGTCCTGGTAGCCGGGGTCGAGCTCCGGGATCGGTCCGCCCTGCTCGACGCCGGTGCCGCCGATCGCCTTGATGATCGCCTTCGCGTCGATGGCCTGCCGGATGGCCTGGCGGACCCGCTTGTCGGTGAACGGCGCCTTCTTGTCGTTGAACGCCAGCGTGTACTTGTCGGTCGTCCTGCCGGTGTGCAGCGTGATGTCCTGGTTGCCCTGGAGCTGGCTCTTGAGCGTGCCGTCCACCGCGGTCTGGACGTCGAGGTCGCCGTTGGCCATCGCGTTCACGGCGGTCGAGGGGTCGGTGATGTAGCGGAACACGACCTTGGCGACCTTCGCCTTCGTGCCCCAGTAGTCGTCGTTGCGGTCGAAGGTCAGCGAGTCGCCCTGCTTCCAGGACGCGACCTCGAACGGGCCCGTGCCGTTGGCCGAGTCGGAGAGGTCGTTCTTCGCGGCCTTCTCGAGCACGAGCCCCGAGCGACCCGTGAGGTTCCAGAGCAGGTCGGAGTCGGGCTTCGACAGCCGCAGGACGACCGTGTCCGACGACGGTGAGGTGATCGAGGACACGTTCGCGAGCTTGGCGGAATCGACGTAGGTGTCGTTGTCCTTGACCTGCTGGAGCGACCACACCACGTCCGCTGCCGTGACGGGCTTGCCGTCCTGGAACGACGTCCCCTTCCGCAGGGTGAACGTGTACGTGCGGCCGTCGGAGGAGACCTGGTGCGAGGACGCGAGCACGTCCCGGATCTCGCCGTCCGTCGTGCGGCCGACGAGGCCCTGGTACACGTTGTCGATGAGCACCTGGTCGAGCGCGGCGCCGGACTGCGTGCGGATGTCGAGGCTCGTGGGCTCGAGCACCAGGCCGACGCGCACGGTGGCGTCTGCGCCGCCCTGCTCGTTCGACGAACCGGAGCAGCCGGTCAGAGCGAGTGCGGACGCGACGGCCACCGCGGTCGCTACGACGGCGAGGCGTGCCCGCTTCGACGCGGCGGTGCGGGGGAGGAGCGGACTCATGGGTTGTGGGTTCCTTCCGGACGCTCGTGGCGACGGTCGTCGCGTGGCGCTCGCACGAGACTACTGGCGTGCGGAGCCGTGCTGCGACGGTTTCTGTTCCGGGTGCAACAATTCGTGATCGTCCGTCCATGCCCGGATCGCCCGTGCGAGTTCGAGCGGCGCCTGGTTCTGCACCGCGTGCCGCGACTCGACCGTCACGATGCGGGCGTGCGGCAGGCGTTCGGCGAACCCGGCGTGCAGCTTCGGCGAGACGTAGCCGCGGTCACCGCGCACGAGGAGGATCGGCACGTCCAGGGCCTCGAGGTCCGGCCAGGCGTCGGCGAACCGCCCCACCGATGCCGTGCGGCCCTTCGGCAGGTGCGGGAAGTGGTGTCGACGCACGAGTCGTCCGTCGGCGCCGAGTCGCGTGGTGTGCCGGGCCTCGCGCAGCAGGACCTCGCGGTCGTGGCCGACCCGTGCCTCGACGGCGCGGTCGACGACCTCGTCGAGGGAGGTGAACGGCTGCTCGTCCTCGAGCGCGCGGGCGATCCGGTCGACGGCCCGCTGCGCGAAGTCCGGGGACATGTCGACGAGCACGAGGCCGGTCACGCGCTCCGGGGCGGTCGCGGCGATCCGCGCCGCGAGGATGGCGCCGAGCGAGTGCCCGACGAGGACTCCCGGTGGCACGTGCAGCGCGTCGAGCGCTGTGAGCACGGTCGGCGCGGTCGCGCTCGCACCGTAGTCGGCGTCGTCGCGCCACGAGGATCGGCCGTGGCCGGGCAGGTCGAGCGCCACCGCCGGCGCCCCGACGGCGATGGCCGTCTGGTCGAAGCTGTGCGCGTCGATGCCGAGCCCGTGCAGGTAGGTGATCCGGGCCTCCCGGTCGCCCCACCGGATCGCGGACACGTCGTGTCCGTCCGGGGTGCGGACCACCTGCCTGGAGGCGCGCAGCGGCTCCGCCACGCCGCTCGCGGCGGCGAGACGGGCGAGGTCGGCGAACTCGTCGTCGGGTTCGGGGTCGAGACGATCGGACACGGCACGATCCTGCCACCGTGTGGAACCCTGGCCGCGTTAGGTAAGGCATGCCATACTTGGACGCGTGGCAGCCCGGTACCGCATCTTCTCCGTCCGCGTGGCAGCCGTCACGTCCCTCACCCCGCACTTCGTGCGGGTGACGCTGACGGGCGACGCACTCGCGGAGTTCTCCGCCGTCGGGCTCGACCAGCGGATCAAGGTCATGCTGCCGATCGAGGGCCACGGGTTCTCGGAGCTGCCCGAGGACGGCGACTGGTACGGCGCCTGGCGCGAGCTGCCGGATGCGGTGCGCAACCCCCTCCGCACGTACACCGTGCGGTCGTTCCGCCCCGACGCGCACGAGCTCGACATCGACTTCGTGGCGCACGGTGACGCCGGACCCGCCTCCCGCTGGGTGTCCGGCTGCCGGGTGGGTGACGAGATCCGGATCGTCGGGCCCCGTGTGCCGGAGTCGCCCGACGAGCTGCCGACCGGTGCCGCCGAGTTCGCTCCCGGCACCGCGACCCGCATCCTGCTCGCGGGCGACGAGACCGCCGCGCCGGCGATCTGCGCCATCCTCGAGGCCCTCGACGTCGCCACCGTCGGTCACGTCTTCATCGAGGTCCCGACCGACGCCGACCGTCTGCCCGTGCGCGCGCCGTCCGGGGTCGAGGTCCGGTGGATCGCCCGGAACGGCGCATCGCACGGTGTCCGGATGACGGACCAGGTGCACGCGTGGGCCTCGACCGTCACGGCGACGACGGCCGGGGGCGCGCCCGCGGTCTGCGCCGACCCGGCGGACTTCACCGAGGTGGACGTCGACGAGCAGGTCCTCTGGGAGGTCCCCGCCCCCGTCGACGAGCGCCCGGTGTACGCCTGGATCGCGGGGGAGGCCGGTTGCGTCAAGGAGTTGCGCCGCCACCTCGTCCGCGGCGTCGGTCTCGACCGGGAGCAGGTCGCGTTCATGGGCTACTGGCGGAACGGCAAGGCCGAGCATTGACCGCGGCGGTGCCCACCACCGCCCTCCCCACGACGGCGCTCGGTGCCCGTGGGCTGACGCTCGCGTACGACGACCGCGTGGTCGTGTCGGACCTCGACGTGGACGTCCCCGACGGTGAGCTGACGGTGGTCATCGGCCCGAACGCCTGCGGCAAGTCGACCCTCCTGAAGTCGTTCGCGCGGACGCTGCGACCGAGCGCGGGCACGGTGTACCTCGACGGGGCACCGATCACGTCCCTCCGGCCGAAGGCCGCCGCGCGTCGCGTGGCGATGCTGCCGCAGACGCCGATCGCCCCCGACGGCATCACCGTGCGCGACCTCGTGTCGCGTGGACGCTTCCCGCACCAGGACCTCCTGCACCCGTCGTCGGGGTCCGACCGGGCGGCCGTCCAGGCAGCACTCGAGCAGACCGACACGGTGGCGCTCGCGGACCGCAGCGTCGACGAGCTCTCGGGCGGGCAGCGGCAACGGGTCTGGATCGCGATGGTGCTCGCGCAGCAGACCGACATCGTGCTGCTCGACGAACCCACCACGTTCCTCGACATCGCGCACCAGTACGACGTGCTCGAGCTCGCCGCCGGGTTGCACCGTGCGGGGCGCACCGTCGTCGCCGTGCTGCACGACCTCAACCAGGCCGCCCGGTACGCGACGCACCTCATCGCGATGCGGGCGGGGTCGATCGTGGCCGCGGGGACCCCGTCGGAGGTCCTCACGGCGTCCCTGGTGGAGGACGTGTTCGGCCTGCCGTGCGTCGTCGTCCCCGACCCGGAGACCGGCACGCCCCTCGTCGTCCCGAGGCGTCCCGCCGCCTGACCCGCTGCGCGAGCGAGTGCGGCGGGTCAGGCGCGCGCGTGCCGGGTCGAGGTTTCGCAATCCTGGCATCTCGCGCTCGCTGACGCCGCCCTGAGGAACCTCGGCGACCGGCGCGCGGGGAGTTGCGGAACCTCGGGGGTGGAGCGCGTGGCTCGCGCGCGGCGCCGCGAAGTTCCGAGATCCTGGCATCTCGCGCTCGCTGACGCCGATCCACGAAACCTCGGCGCCCCGCACACGGCGAGTCGCGGAACCTCGGGCGCGGCTGGACGCAGGACGGGCCGGTCACGTTCGTGGCTCGCGACGCGCGTCCTGCGATCGCGGCGAGGCGCAAGCGGCGTGTTGCGGGATCGACGGACGGACGGGCGGTCGTTCGGACTGGCGGGGCCCGCTCAGCGTTGACGCGACGGCGTCACGCGGCCGGCGGTGGACGGACGGGAGGCACGTGGCGGCGCCGCCACGTGCCTCCCGTCCGTCTCGCACCGCGTCAGCGGACGTAGCCGCCGTCCTCGAGGCCGGCCTCGACCTCGAACCGGTTGCGGAGCGGATCGCGCCCTGCGATCGCGTAGAGGACGGGCATCGCCATGCCGTACCGCTTCCACTGCGCGACGTGGACCCGCTCGTGCCGGAGCACGCGGTCGCCGTCGTTGTCGCGCGTCAGGTACACCGAGCCGACGCAGGTGCCGCCTCGCCGGAACGCCCAGCGGGGGAGACCCGAGCAGACGACGAGCCCGTCGACGACCCGGACCGGACCCGTCGACAGCGGGAGTCCGACGGCGAGGCCGACCGCGGTCGCGAACAGCCAGCCGGCCCGGGACAGCACCGAGTCGACGAAGGGGTTCACGCCGGACGGCCGTAGGTCTCGAGGAGCCGCAGCCACACCTCGTTCATCGTGGGGTAGGCGGGGACCGCGTGCCAGAGGCGGTCGATCGGGACCTCACCGACGACTGCGATCGTCGCCGCGTGCAGCATCTCGGCGACGTCCTGGCCGACGAACGTGGCTCCGACGACGACCCCGCGGGACTCGTCGACGACGAGGTTCGCACGTCCGGTGTAGCCGTCGGCCTGCAGCGCGGCGCCGGCGACGTTGCCGAGCTCGTACTCGACGGTGCGGACGTCGAGGCCCTGCTGGCGCGCCTTCGCCTCGGTGAGCCCGACGCTCGCGACCTCGGGGTCCGTGAACGTCACCTGCGGGGCGGCGGCGTGGTCGGCAGTGGCGACGTGCGCACCCCACGGCTCGGTGTTCAGCGGCGTGCCCTGGTACCGCGCCGCGATGGCCTCTCCGGCGGCACGGGCCTGGTACTTGCCCTGGTGGGTCAGGAGCACCCGGTGGTTGACGTCGCCGACCGCGTAGAGCCAGTCGGTGCCGTGCACGAGCATCGTGTCGTCGACGTCGAGCCACGCGCCTGGTTCGAGGCCGACCGTCTCGAGACCGAGGTCGGCGGTGTGGGCGCGACGTCCGGTGGCGGCGAGGACCTCGCTCGTGACGACCGTCGAGCCGTCGTCGAGCGTGGTGGTGACCAGGCCGTGCTCGTCGCGGTCGACCCGGACGGGGTTGACGCCGGTGCGGACGTCGACACCGCGGGCACGGAGGGCGTCCGCCACGAGCTCGCCGGCGAAGGGCTCCATGCCACCGAGCAGGCCGTGCCGGGCGACGAGGGTGACCTTCGCGCCGAGCGACGCCCACGCGGTCGCGAGCTCGGAGCCGGAGACACCGCCGCCGATGACGAGCAGGCTCTCCGGGACCTCCTGCGCGCTGGTGGCCTCGCGGGTGCCCCAGGGCTGTGCCTCGGCCAGGCCGGGGACGTCGGGGAGCGTGTGCAGTGAGCCGGTGACCACGGCCACGGCCGCACGTGCGGTGTGCTCCGTGCCGTCGACCTCGATGGTCTTCTCGCCGGTGATGCGCGCGTGTCCGCGGATGAGCGCGATGTCGGCGGACTCGAGCCAGGACACCTGGCCGTCGTCCTTCCAGTCCGAGGTGAAGGAGTTGCGACGGGCGAGCACGTGCGCGGCGTCGAGGCTGCCCGTGACGGCCTGCGCGGCACCGTCGAGGCGCTTGGCCGCCTCGAGCGCGTGACCACTGCGGAGGAGCGCCTTCGAGGGCATGCACGCCCAGTACGAGCACTCGCCACCGACGAGCTCCGCCTCCACGATCGCGACCGAGAGCCCGCGCTTGTGGGCGTAGTCCGCCACGTTCTCGCCGACTGCGCCGGCGCCGATCACGATGAGGTCGTAGTCCGTCATATTGCCAACCTACGCGGCAACGGTCTCCGGATGCCGACCGCGATCGCTACCCGGCGTGGCGGCCGCGCGAGCGGCGGCGCGGGGCTCAGGGGGTCTTCGCCGCGTTCGCGAGGGCGCCGACGGCCCGCAGGATCACGCCGAGGTCGTCCACGGCCCGGTCCGGGTCGACCGGGGCGAACCCGGTGAGTGCCGCGCCCACGAGCCGTCGGCCCCGGGTCGCCGCGGTGATGCGTTCGACCAGGCCGCCTCCGTCGAGGCCGAACGGCACCGGTTCGAGCAGTCCGTCGACCTCTGACGGATCGAGCACGTCGAGGTCGACGTGCACGAACACCGAACCGGCCCCGGTGGCGCTCACGGCGCTGTCGACGGCCTCTGGAGTGGCTGCGTCCACGTCGAGCGTGCGGATGCCGGCACGCTCGAGTGCGGTCAGCTCGCTGTCCTCGGTGCCGCGGACACCGGCGAGGACGACCTTCGAGCCGGACAGGACGGGCAGGTCGGGGAAGAGGTCGTCCGGCCGGTCGACCATGATCCGGAGCGCTGCTGCCTCGGCCGCGACCGGCTGCGCCCGGTTCAGCGGGCGGTAGCCCGTGGACCCGGCGATCCGGACGAGCGCGGTGTCGTCGTCGAACCCGATGGTCGCACCGAGGAACGACGCGCCGTCTCCACCGACGACGAAGGGCGCCTCGGGGGCGACGCTCGACTCCTCGGCGACCCGCTCGGCCACCTGTCGCACCGACGTGTAGCGAGCGATCGCGGTCTCGAGTCGGTCGCCGGCACCGGGCGGGACCTCGACCACGGTCGTCGAGGCGCGAGGAAGGTCCGCCGCGATCGCTGCGGCACCGTCCCCGAGCCGCATCGCACGGGACGACGCCGAACCCTGCCACTGACCGACCACGATGAACTGCATCGTGCCAGTCTGGCAGCCGGGCCCGACGTCGTCCGGGGTGCGTGCTGGGTGCACGCTGGGTCAGCGCGTACCGGCGCGCGTCAGATGCTCGACGACCCGCCGCTCTTGAGCGCCGCGAGCCGGGCCTCGACCTCGGCGTCCTTGCCGACGTCCTCGAGGCTCTCGAACTGGGCGTCGAGGCTCGACGACTGGAGCTCCTGCTGCCCGAGGACCTTCGCCTCTTCGCGGCGGACTTTCTCCTCGAAGCGGTTGAGGTCGCTGGTCGGGTCGGTGATGTCGATGTTGCCGATGGCGTCGTTGACCTTCGACTGCGCCTCCGCCGTCTTCTGGCGGGCGACGAGCGAGTCGCGCTTGGACTTGAGCTCCTCGAGCTTCTGCTCCATGCCCGCGAGGCCGGCCTTGAGCTTCTCGACCTGCTCGTTCTGCGTCGCCAGCGGCCCCTCGTTGTCCTTGACCTCCTGCTCGGCGGCGATCTGCTTGCCGATCGCGACCTTGGCAAGGTTGTCGAACTTGTCGGCGTCCTCGGTCTTGCCCTCGGCGCGGTACTTGTCCGCGGCTGCCGAGGCGTTGGCGGCCTTCTGCCCCCACTCGGCGGCGGCCTTCTTGTCCTCCTCGTGGTCCTGCTCGAGCAGGCGGAGGTTGCCGATGGTCTGCGCGATCGCGGTCTTGGCGTCCGCGATGTTGTTCGTGTAGTCGCGCACGAGCTGGTCCAGCATGAGCTGCGGGTCCTCGGCGTTGTCGATGAGCTGGTTCACGTTCGCCCGGATGAGCGAGGAGATGCGACCGAAGATCGTCTGCTTGGCCATTGCTGTTCCCTTTCTGGAGGAGTACCGGGTCCTGCTGTCTGGTGTGGGTGGTCCGGGTGGTCGTGTCGGTTCGTGGTGGCGTTTCGCGGTGCCGGGTCGCGGTGCCGGGTCAGAAGCGGCCGCCGCCGGAGAAGCCCCCGCCGCCCCCGCCGCCGCCGCCCCCGAAGCCGCCGCCGCCTCCGCCGAAGCCGCCGCCCCCGAAGCCGCCTCCGCCGAACGATCCGCCACCGAACGATCCGCCACGCCCGCCGAGCAGGCCACCGAGGACCAGCCCGGTGACGAGGCCGCCGAGCTGCGCACCGTTCCCGCCGCCACCGGCACCGGGCCAGCCGCCCATGTCGTTGCCGGCCTCGTCCATCGCGGCCGCAGCGTACTGCTCGGCGGCGCGGGCGGCCTGGAGCGCCTGGCCCGGGTTCGCCGTGGCGAGGTCGACCGCGTCGTCGAGGGCCCGCTCGGCCTCCGACAGCCGGGTCCGTGCCGTCGGTCCGACCGCTCCGCGTCGGAGGGCGATGTACTCGCGCGCCTGACTGATCCGGGAGCGGGCGTCGCGCAGGGCGTCGTCGAGGGCCCGTGCGGCGCGTTGGTTCTGCTCCTCGATCCCCCGGGCGGTCGCGAGCGCGGCATCGATGTCGGTGTTCGCCTTCGTCAGGGCGTCGACGGCGGAGATCGGGTCCTTCGGGTCGATGCCCTGCTGCAGGACCGTCTCGGCCTGGGTGACGGCCGCCGCGAGCTCGGGGCTGCTCGTGCGCATCGACCGTGCGGCTGCGACGTCGCCCTCGACGTCGGCGCGCATCGCCTGGGCGCGCGCCGACGCCTCCGCGAAGGTCGTCTCGGCGGCGGTCGCCGACGCGGTCAGCTGCTGCACCTGCGCGAGGGCGTGCTGGGCATCACGTACGGCG
Source organism: Curtobacterium phoenicis (assembly GCF_047238015.1). Classification (NCBI taxonomy): domain Bacteria; kingdom Bacillati; phylum Actinomycetota; class Actinomycetes; order Micrococcales; family Microbacteriaceae; genus Curtobacterium; species Curtobacterium phoenicis. The sequence continues at coordinate 2,454,733 of NZ_JBDFLZ010000002.1, read as the reverse complement.
ACGACGGCTTCGCCCTTGTCTCCGGACGCGATCGCCGCCGTGGCCGCTGCGGACCGTTCCGTCGCGTAGTCGAGCACCTGCTTCGCCTGGTCGACGTTGTCGGACACCGTGGCGAGGGTCCGGCCGGAGTACGACGCGCGGACCCGCTCGAGGGCGGCCGCGGCGGCGGTGACCGACCCCGGCGCGCGTGCGACGTCCGCGGCGAGGGCGGTCGCCGCGTCCTCGACACCGTCCTCGAGCGCGCGGAGCTCGTCGAACGACTCGGTCTGCGCCTCGATCGCTGCGTGCGCCTGCTCACAGATGGCGATGATCTGGTTCGCCCACTCGGCGCGCTGCTGCGGTGTGTCGGGGATCTCGTCGTCGAGCTGCTGCTGGTACGTGAACGCCTGGCGGACGTTGCGCTTCGCGGTGGCGACGGCATCGGCGAAGGGCTTCGCGGCGTCGGGACCGAACTGGGCGGTGGCGAACCCGACCTCTTGCTCTGCGGTCTTCAGCTCGTCGTCGATCGTGACGAGGGCGCCCCCGGCGGTGCGCTCGAGCCCCGCGAGCGACTCCTCCTGTGCCCTCGTGGCCGCGGCGGTCCGGCGCTTGTTGCGCGCACGGACCACGAGCACCACCACGACGATCGCGATCACGACGACGAGCAGGACGACCCACAGCGCCGTGAGGTCCGGCGGGTCCTGCGTCTGCGCGAGTCCGTCGGCGAACGCGGTCGCGGCGGCTGCCCAGTTGCCGTCCCGGAGCTGCGGGACGGCATCGTCCTGGTAGGCGTTCTGCACGTCGGACGAGGACAGGGCCGTCTCGTTCGTCTGGTGGACGTCCGCGATGCGGTCGTCCACCGCGACCGCGAGCACGATGCTGTCGGAGTCGATCTGGTTCCGCTCGCGGAACGCGTCGCCCCACGCGGTGTGGTCGGAGGGGTCCGAGAAGGTCGGGACGTAGACGACGTAGAGCTGCGTCTTCGTCTTGTCGTAGAGGTCCTGCACGGCCTGTTCCACCCGGGTCTGCTGGGCAGCGGTCAGGGCGTTCGCCTGGTCGACGACGTACGCGCCGCCCTGGAGCTGGAAGGGCGCGGTGGCGTGGGACGCGGTCGCGGGTGCGAGGACGAGGAACGCGGTGAGCAGTGCGGTCAGCAGGCGGGTGGCCCAGCGCACGGGGCGGGACCTTCCGCTCTCCGGGCCGTCCCCGACCCCGACCGGTTGTCCGCCGTGGACCGCGCGCATCCGTCCTCCATCCGACCCGCGGGGACCATGGTCGATGCCCCCGGACGGCACCTGGGGGCGCCGTTGCCCGGAGTCTATCCAGGGCACGCACCCGTCGGTCCGGGGACCCCGGCACTGTGGACGAACATCCGTCATCCGCACAGGTCCGAACGATTTGTCCCCCACACCGGGGTATGCTGGCGCCACTGTTCGACGACGAGCGGAAGGGGACAGCAATGGAGCGAACACTGAACACCGAGGTCGTCCCGCTCGAGGACGGCTACCACCGGGTGTCGACCCCGGCGAGCGGCGTGATCGGCTTCGTCCGGGAAGAGGACGGCCGGTACGAGGTGCTCCGCGGACGCGTCCGCCAGGCTACGCGCTCCGAGGGGCTCTACAGCACGATGAACGTCGCGCTGATCGCGCTCACCCACGCCTGATCCGTCGCTGACGGAACCCCTCACCCACGTAGGCTTCCTCCGTGGGTGAGTCGTGCCTCCGGTCCGTCGTCGTGACCCTGCGCCCGGCGGGCGCGGACCGCACGGCCGACCGGGAGGCCCTGGTCGCCGCCGTCGCGTCGACGACGGGCGCCGACGTGGCCGCGGTGCGCGCGGGGCGCGACTGCCCGCACTGCGGCAGCACCGCACACGGCCGTCCGTGGGCGAGCCTGGACGGCCGGGAGGTCGGCGTGAGCCTGTCTCGGACGAGCGGCGTGACCGCCCTCGCGGTCGCACCCGACGCGGTGGGGATCGACGTCGAACGTGTGTCCCGGGTGGCCGCGGCGCCGCTCGACGCCTTCACGCCGGCGGAACTCGACCGGGCCCACGGCGACGTCGACGTGCTCGCAGCGTGCTGGGCGGCGAAGGAGGCCGTCCTGAAACGGGACGGCCGGGGCCTCCGGGTCGACCCGCGCTCGGTCGACGTCGACATCGAGCACGGCCTGGCGGTCCTCGCCGGGGTCGCGCAGCCGGTCGACGTCGTGCGGCCCGGGCCCGACCTCGTGCTCGCGGTCGCCGCAGGGGGACTGCCGGTCACCTGGGGAGCGTGAGCACCTCGGCACCGTCGTCGGTGATCGCGATGGTGTGCTCGGTGTGCGCCGTCCGCGCTCCGGTGGCGCTGCGGAGGGTCCAGCCGTCGGGGTCGGTGACGAGGACGTCCGTGTCGGCCATCACCCAGGGCTCGAGGGCGAGGAGGAGCCCGGGGCGGAGCGTGTAGCCGCGGCCCGGCCGACCGGTGTTCGCGACGTGCGGGTCCTGGTGCATGGTCGACCCGATGCCGTGGCCGCCGAACTCGACGTTGACCGGGTAGCCGGCGCCCTCGAGCACGGTGCCGATCGCGTGGGAGAGGTCGCCGGTGCGGGCGCCGGGGCCGGCAGCGGCGATCCCGGCGGCGAGGGCCCGCTCGGTCGCGTCGATCAGCGCGGAGTCGGCGGGGTCCGCGGTGCCGACGACGAAGCTGATCGCGGCGTCGGCGGCGATGCCGTCGAGCGAGACGGCGAGGTCGAGGGTGAGCAGGTCGCCGTCGGCGAGCGCCCGGTCGTGGGGGAGTCCGTGCAGGACGGCGTCGTTCACGGCCGTGCAGACGTGGTGCCCGAACGGGCCGCGGCCGAACGAGGGTGCGTAGTCGACGTAGCAGGACTCGGCTCCGGCCTGCGCGATGAGCTGCGCCGCCCACCGATCGATCTCGAGCAGGTTCGTGCCGATGCGCGTGCGCTCGCGGAGCGTCTGCAGGATCGTGCCGACGAGGGCTCCGGTGCGGCGGGCGCGGTCGACCTCGGCAGGGTTCAGGATCTCGATCACGGGATGATCGTACTGGTATTACTATCGGTGCATGGTCCGTCTTCCGCTCAGCTCCGTCGAACTCGCCCGCGGTCGTGCGCTCGGGGCGCTGCTCCGCGCCGCCCGCGCCGATCGGTCGATGCTCGACGTCGCGCTCGAGGCCGGGGTGTCGCCGGAGACCCTGCGGAAGATCGAGACCGGACGCATCGCGACGCCGTCGTTCGGGACGGTCGCGGCGCTCGCCGCCGTGGTCGGGCTCTCGCTCGACGACGTCTGGCGGGAGGTGCGTCGGGCCGGCGAGGCCGTGACGGTCGACGTGCCGGCGAGCGTCGTCTGACGCCGTCGGCGGTCGTCCGCGCTCGCGTCGCGTCCACGCTGTCCGCGGGCACGCGCGCGCGTTGCCCCGCGGTGGCGGCCGTCAGTCCGCGGGCAGCCCGGGGACGCCCGACTCCTCGACCCACGGCGCCGTGACGGCACGGACGGCGTCGACGGACACGCCCGCGGCGCCGGCGAAGGCGTCGAGGACGTCGTCCGGCGTGACGGAAGCGTGCCGGTGCCGCTCGGTGATCGTCCGCAGCCCGGCGAAGAACGCGGGGTCGCCGACGGTCCGCCGGAGTGCGTGCAGGGCGAGGGCGCCGCGCTTGTAGACCCGGTCGTCGAACATGTCCCGGGCGCCGGGATCGCCCACCACGAGGTCCTGCGGCTGGTCGAGGAGCCCCTGCCGGTACCGTTCCGCGAGCACGTCGGCGGTCTCGCCGCCGCGGTGCTCGGACCACAGCCACTCCGCGTAGCAGGCGAAGCCCTCGTGCAGCCAGATGTCGCGCCAGCGGGCGACCGTCACGGAGTTGCCGAACCACTGGTGCGCGAGCTCGTGGGCGATGAGCCGGTCGGTGCCGTGCTCGCCGTCGACGTGGTTCCGGCCGAACACCGCGAGACCGTGGGCCTCGAGCGGGATCTCGAGCTCGTCGTCGGTCACGACCACCCCGTACGCGGCGAACGGGTACGGGCCGAACCGGTCGGTGTAGAGCGCGAGCATGTCCGGCACCCGGCCGAAGTCGGTCTTCGCCGCGGCCTGGAGGTCCGCGGGGTGGTGCAGCGTCACCGGGACCCGCGGGCTCCGCAGCTTCGTCGTGCGGTACCGACCGATCTGCACGGTCGCCAGGTACGTCGCCATGGGTTCGGTCGTCGCGTACGTCCAGGTCGTGCCGGCCCGCGTGCGGTCGGTGCCGAGCAGCTCACCGTTCGCGAGGACGTCGTACGCGGCCTCGGCGGTGATCTCGAACCGGTAGGTCGCCTTGTCGTCGGGCCGGTCGTTGCACGGGAACCACGACGGCGCCCCGGTCGGCTGCGCGGCGACGATGACGCCGTCGGTCAGCTCCTCCCAGCCGACCTGACCCCACGGGCTCCGGATCGGACGAGGTGTGCCGCGGTACCTGACGTGGACGGTGAACTCGCTGCCGCCCGTGATCGGCTCCGCCGGTGTGACCGTCAGCTTGTGGGTCGCGGTGCTGACCTTCCTCGCGCGCTTCCCGTCGACGTCCACACGGTCGACCGTGAGCCCGTGCAGGTCGACGACGATCCGTTCGAGCTGCTCGTGCGCCCGGGCGGTGACCGTCGCCGTGCCGTCGAGCCGGTTCGTCGCCACGCGGTAGCCGAGACGGAGCTCGTAGTGCGCCGCGCTCCACCGACGATCGCCGCTGTGCGGGGTGTAGGGGTCGGCGCTGGTGTTCGGCTTCACGGTGCCGCTCAGTCTGGCACGACCACGGCGTCGTCCGACCCGGCAGCGCGCCCCGCGGCCGACGCCCACGGCGGCGCGAGCCACGGCGCGATCGGGTTCCCGGACCACAGCGACCCGGCCGGCACCTGCTCACCGCGCATCACGAGCGACGCCGGCCCGACCGTCGACCCCGCCCCGAGGCCCGCCGCCGGCAGGACGACGCTGTGCGGCCCGAGCGTCGCACCCGCCTCGAGCCGGACGGCGTCGAGCTGCATCACCCGGTCGTGGAAGAGGTGCGTCTGCACGACGGTCCCGCGCGACACCGTCGCGCCGTCACCGATCGCCACGAGGTCGGCCTCGGGCAGCCAGTACGTCTCGACCCAGGTGCCGCGGCCGATCCGCGCGCCGAGGGTCCGCAGCCATGCCGCGAGTGCCGGGGTCCCCGTGCACTGCTCGGCGAACCAGGGCCGCGCGACGGTCTCGACGAAGGTGTCCTGCACCTCGTTCCGCCACACGAAGGAGGACCACAGCGGATGCTCGCCCGCGTCGATCCGACCGACGAACGCCCACTTCGCCGACGTCGAGACCGCGGCCGCGACCGCTCCGGCGACGACGAGCACCGGGCCCGCGAGCAGGACCGTCCAGCCGAGCCCGATCTCGGACCACAGGCCCAGGAGCGACCCGACCACCCCGAGCGCGATCGCCGCCGACACCATCGGCGCCAGGAGCCGCAGCAGCTCCCAGCACCCCCGTGCGACCTTGAGCCTCCGCGGTGGCCGGAACGTGCGCTCCTCGTCGAACGTCGTCGTCGCCCGCCGCAGCCGCACCGGGGGCGTCCCGAGCCACGACGAGCCACGCTTCGCCTTCTTCGGCACCGCCGACAACACGGCCACCAGGGCCTCGCGGGGGACCGACCGACCGGCCCCCGTCATCCCGGAGTTCCCGAGGAACGCCCGACGACCCACCTTCGACCGACCGATCGTCACCCGGCCGCCGCCCAGCTCGTACGTCGCGACCATCGTGTCGTCCGCGAGGAACGCCCCCGACGCGATCTGCGTCAGCGCCGGGATGAGCAGCACCGTCGAGATCTCGGTGTCCCGACCCACCCGGGCGCCGAGGAGCCGGAGCCACAGCGGCGTCACGAGCGAGGCGTACACCGGGAACAGCAGCGTCCGCGCGCCGTCGAGCACCCGCTCGGTCGTCCACACCTGCCACCCGATCCGGCTCCGCACCGGGTGCCGACCCTCGTGCAGGCCCAGCCCGAGCAGCCGCACGGACGCGACGACCAGCAGCGCGTACACGAGACCGGCCACGAGCGTCGCGAGCGGCACCGCGGCGAGTCCGCGCAGCACCGCGACCCCGAGCGTCGGCGCCGCACCCACCAGCACCACCGTCACCGCGAGTCCGGCCGCGACCCCGACGACGGGCAGCCCGGCCACCGCGACCGAGCCGGCCCCGTACGCGACGAGCCAGCGGCGACGGGAGGCGGGTCGCGCCTCCCGGTCGTGCCGAGCCGACCCGACACGCTCCGCCGGCGAACCCGCCCAGCGCTCCCCGTCCGGGACCCGGCCCGCCACCGCCGATCCGGGCTCGACCTCCGCACCGGCCCCCACGTGCGCGCCCGGCAGCAGCGTCGACCGGCTCCGCACCACGGCGTCCGCGTCCACCCGAACCGGCCCCAGGCGGAAGACGTCCCCGTCGACCCAGTGGCCCGCCAGGTCCACCTCCGGTTCGACCGACGCCCGCGCCCCCACCCGCAGCATCCCCGTCACCGGGGGCAGCGCGTGCAGGTCCACGTCCCGCCCGATCCGCGCTCCGAGCGCACGGGCGTAGTAGCTGATCCACGGCGCACCGGCCGTGGACGGACCGTCCACCGCCTCCGCGATCCGCTCCGCCAGCCACACCCGCACGTGGACGGACCCACCACGGGGATGGTCACCCGCCCGCACGCCGAGCAGCAGGAGCCGCGCGAGCACCACCGTCACCGCCATCTTCCCGACCGGGGTCACGAACACCAGCAGCGCCAGGACCAGCCACGGCCACGGGACCGACGGCAGGAACGGCAGCGACGTCGCGTGCAGCACGGTCGACACCAGCGCCGTCCAGGTCAGGACCCGCAGACCACGGAGGACCTGCACCGGCAACCCGAGCACCGTCAGCACGAACCCGGTCGCCGGGGGCACCGGTGCCACCGGCCGCTCCGACGCCTCCGCCGCGCCGGACGCGTCGAGCGCCGCGGCCAGCGCACCGATCCGGGGATGGTCGTACACGTCCGCCACGGTGGTCGTCGGGAACCGCTCCCGGATCGCCGACACCAGCTGCGCCGCCGTCAACGAACCCCCGCCGTGGGCGAAGAAGTCGTCGTCCACGCCCGACACCGGCACCCCGAGGATCGCCGACCACCGCTCCGCGATCCACGCGACCGTCTCCGGCAGGTCCGCGACGCCGGAGACCCCCGGCAACGGCCACGGCAGCGCCGCACGGTCGACCTTGCCCGAGGTCCGCGTCGGCAGGGAGTCCACGACCGCCACCAGCGGCACCATCGCCGCCGGCAGCTCCGCCCGCAACCGTGCGTTCGCCGCGGTGACGTCCACGGTCCGCCCCGCCACCGGCGCCACGTACCCGACGAGCACCTGGTTGCCCGCCGGCGTCCGCTGCACCACCGCGGCACCGCCCGCCACGTCGTCCAACGCCTGCAGCGCCGCGTCGACCTCACCCAACTCGACCCGGCGACCCCCGAGCTTCACCTGGTCGTCCGCCCGCCCCTGGAACACCAGCCCCTCGGGCTCGTACCGCACGAGGTCACCACTCCGGTACGCCCGCTCCCACCCGAGCTCCGGGAACGGCGCGTACTTCTCCGCGTCCTTCGCCGGATCCAGGTAGCGCCCCAGCCCGACCCCGCCGATGACGAGCTCACCGACGCCACCGGGAGCCACCCGCTGCCCCTCGCCGTCGACCACCGCGAGGTCCCACCCGTCCAACGGCAGGCCGATCCGCACCGGAGCACTCCCGTCCATCAGCGCACCACACGCCACCACGGTCGCCTCGGTCGGCCCGTACGTGTTCCACAGCTCCCGCCCACGCGACGCGATCCGAGCCGCCAACTCCGGGGGACAGGCCTCGCCGCCGAAGATCACCAGCCGCACCTGCTCCAACGCGTCGTCGGGCCACAGCGCCGCGAGCGTCGGCACCGTCGACACCACCGTGATCGCGTGCGCGATCAACCACGGCCCGAGGTCGACCCCCGTCCGCACCAACGACCGCGGCGCCGGCACGAGACACGCACCGTGCCCCCACGCCAGCCACATCTCCTCGCACGACGCATCGAAGGCCACGCTCAGACCGGCGAGGACCCGGTCGCCCGGACCGATCGGCGCGTCCCGCAGGAACATCCGCGCCTCCGCGTCCACGAACGCCGCAGCGCTCCGGTGCGTCACCGCCACACCCTTCGGCACCCCGGTCGACCCCGAGGTGAAGATGATCCACGCGTCGTCATCCGGGCGGGGGAGCTCGGCGCTCGCCGTGGGGTCGGTCACCGGCAGTGGTCTGCCCTCCCGGTCCGTGAGCACCCCACCCGCTTCGATCACGCCCACCACGCCGGCCTCGCCGAAGACGAGGGTCGCCCGCTCCTCCGGGTCGTCGGCGTCCACCGGGACGTACGCCGCGCCGGCTGCCAGCACCGCGAGGATGGACACGTAGAGGTCGCGCCCGCCGGAGGGGACGCGGACCCCGACCCGGTCGCCGCGACGCACGCCGCGACGGGCGAGGTCGCGGGCCTGCGCGTGCACGGCTGCCAGCAGGCCCCGGTGGTCGATGGAGCCGTCGGGGTCCTCGAGCGCGAGGGCGTCGGGGTGCGCCGTCGCGGTCTCGGTGAGGACGTCGAGCAGGGTGCGCGGCGCGGGCGCGTGGGTGCCGCGTGCGAGCTCGAGCTGCGGGTTCCCGGTGGCGGTGGTCATCGAGTCCTCTCCCTGGTCGCGTGCTGGGTGACCGGGCCGTGATCCTAGGGGGTCGACGTGACGTGCCGGGAAACGCCGCCAGGGGCGGTGGCACGACATGCCCTGGTCCGGAAGGGTGCCCGAGACCTGCTACGGTTGGTGACACCCCGGGCCCCCATAGCTCAGGGGATAGAGCACTGCCCTCCGGAGGCAGGGGCGGAGGTTCGAATCCTCCTGGGGGCACAGTGACATCCCCGCGCAAGCTGTCGTCCTCGCTGCGCTCGGTCGGCAGCGCGCGATGTCGCGTCCCGCGACCTTCCCCCAGGGCCGGTTCCGGCGAGTGCGTCACTTTTCCAGGGTGACCCCATGACGGCCGGGAGGCGCGGGGCGGCGCCGCCACGGGCCTCCAGGCCGACGCGCGGTCGCGGCTAATTCCCCGTGGTCGGCTTCACGACGCCGCGGATCGCGTCCACCACGGGCTGCGCGCCGCCCGGCTCGGTGAAGAGCGTCGAGGACGCCGTGATCCAGTACGGGTCCGCGAACGCGTCCGCCCGTCCGATCCCGTCGTCCGACAGGTCGAAGTACCCCTCCACCGTGTAGGTCGGCACCGAACCGCCCCGCTGGTACAGCGCGTCCTTGAGGTTCGTGAGCGACTTCTCAGGCAGGTCCGCGACCGCGAACGAGATGGTGACCGCGTGGTCGTCGACCTCACGGAACTGGCAGGCCCGCCCCCGCTGCTGCGCGATCCGCGCCGCCGGGGTGCCCTTCGCGGGCCGGTACGAGTCGACCTCCTCGAACGCCGTGCCGTACACCCCGAGCGACTCGAGGGGGAGCAGCTGCGCGCACGTCTGCGACACGGGCTTCCCGATCGGTGTCGCGGACGGTGTCGGGGTCGCCCCACCGCCATCGGAGCACGCGGCGAGCACGGCCACGGACGTGGTCGCGAGGACGGCGGCGCTGATCGCCCGGACGCGGCTGCGGGAGGTCATCCGGCCATGATGGTGCATCGTCCGGGGAGGTCCGTGGACGCCGGTAGGATCGACCGCTATGACACCAGCCGAACTCTCCGCCGCGTACCTGTCGATCCTGACGGGGATCGTGGAGCGACGAGGTGCCTCGGACACGGTGACGGTCGAGGAGTCCCACGCGGCCCTCGAGCGGCCGAAGAACCGGGCGCACGGCGACTGGGCGTCGAACGCGGCGATGCAGCTCGCGAAGCGCCTCGGGACGAACCCGCGCGAGCTCGCGACCGAGATCGCGGGGGAGCTGACCGAACTCGACGGCGTGGCCTCGGTCGACGTCGCCGGCCCCGGCTTCATCAACATCACCCTCGACGCCGCCGCGGCCGGCGCGATCGCCCGCACCATCGTGGACGAGGGCTCCGCGTTCGGTCGTGGCGACCTCTACGAAGGCGTGAAGATCGACCTCGAGTTCGTCTCCGCCAACCCCACCGGTCCGATCCACATGGGCGGCGTCCGCTGGGCCGCCGTCGGTGACAGCCTCGCCCGCGTGTTCGAGGCGCAGGGCGGTCTGGTCACCCGCGAGTACTACTTCAACGACCACGGGGCGCAGATCGACCGGTTCGCCCGGTCCCTCGTCGCATCGGCGCTCGGCGAGCCCACGCCCGAGGACGGCTACGGCGGCGCGTACATCGGCGAGATCGCGGCGCGCGTCATCGCGACCCTGCCGGCCGGCACCGACGTGCGGAACCTGCCGCGTGACGAGGCGCAGGAGCTGTTCCGGCGCGAGGGCGTCGAGTTCATGTTCGCGGACATCAAGTCGTCGCTGCACGACTTCGGCGTCGACTTCGACGTGTACTTCCACGAGAACTCGCTGCACGAGTCGAAGGCCGTCGAGCGCGCCATCGAGCGGCTGCAGTCCCTGGGCAAGATGTACGAGGCCGAGGGGGCGCTCTGGCTCCGCACGACCGACTTCGGCGACGACCGTGACCGCGTGGTCATCAAGTCCGACGGGCAGCCGGCGTACATCGCGGGCGACCTGGCGTACTACCTGGACAAGCGCGAGCGCGGGTTCGAGCGGAACCTCATCATGCTCGGCGCCGACCACCACGGCTACGTCGGCCGGATGATGGCGATGTGTGCGGCGTTCGGTGACGAGCCCGGCAAGAACCTCGAGATCCTCATCGGGCAGATGGTCAACCTGCTCAAGGACGGCGAGCCGATGCGCATGTCCAAGCGCGCGGGCACGATCGTCACGATGGAGGACCTCGTCGACGCCGTCGGTGTCGACGCCGGCCGGTACGCCCTGGTGCGGTTCGCGAGCGACACCTCGATCGACATCGACCTCGACCTGCTCACGAAGCGGACGAACGACAACCCGGTCTTCTACGTGCAGTACGCCCACGCGCGCACGCAGTCGGTGGCCCGGAACGCCGCCGCCTCCGGGGTCGACCGGTCCGCGTTCGACGCGTCGCTCCTGACGCACGAGACCGAGAGCACCCTCGTCGGTGCCCTCGCCGAGTACCCGCGCGTCGTCCGGCAGGCCGCGGAACTCCGTGAGCCGCACCGCATCGCGCGCTACATCGAGCAGCTCGCGGGGCTCTACCACCGCTGGTACGACTCCTGCCGGGTGACCCCGCTCGGGGACGAGCCCGTGACGGACCTCCACCGCACGCGTCTCTGGCTGAACGACGCCACCGGGCAGGTCATCCGCAACGGCCTCGGCCTCCTCGGGGTGAGCGCGCCCGAGCGCATGTAGCGCTGCGGCGCGCTGCGCGCTGCACGCCGTCGCGCGTGTTGCACCACGAACGCGACATCGAACCAGGGCACGCGCCCGGTTCGATGTCGCCTTCGTGGTTCGACGCGGCCGCGCAGATGCCGCGCGGGCGCCGCGCGACGTCGCGCCGCGCCGCCAAGCGCACCCAGCGCACCCGCGGCGGACACCCACCGGGCGCACGCCGCGCCTCCAGGCAGGCTGACGGTGGGTGCTGGCAGGGTGGGACGCATGACCGCCGCCCCCGCCGCCCGCCCGAAGCGCCGCCGCTGGCCGATCGTCCTCGTCGTCGTGCTCGTCGTGCTCGCCGCCCTCGTGGTGGTCGCCGAGTTCGTCCTCCGCGGTGTCGTCGACCGGATCATCGCCGAGCAGGTCGAGCAGGCGCTCCCCGAGGGCACGACCGGCCAGGTCGAGGCACACGCCGACGGCATCGTCATCCCGCAGCTCATCGGCGGCACGCTCGACCAGGTCGAGATCTCCTCGCGGAAGATCACGGTCGACGGCATCCCGCTCGCCGCCGACGTCACCGTGCACGACGTCCCCGTGGACGGCAAGGGGGACGTGCGCGACCTCGACGGCACCGTGACCCTCGCCTCGGGCAGCATCAAGGACCTGGCGAAGTACAGTCCGCTGTTCGATCGCCTGAAGCTCGTCGACGGCGGGGTCGAGCTCTCCGGCACGACGGCGGTCCTCGGCTACGACATCACCTACGCCGCTCGCGGTGACGTCGCCACGCAGGACGACGGCAAGGGCGTGACGATCACCCCGAAGAGCGTCCGCATCACCAACTCGTCGCTCGGGTTGAAGGTCGACTCGATCCCCGGGGTCACGAACGTCCCGGTCGAGGTCTGCACCGCACGCTTCCTGCCGTCCCAGCTCGCGGTGCGCGACCTCGACGTCACGGCGCGCGAGGCGACGGTCCGCGTCACCGCGGACTCCCTGCCGCTCAGTGAGCAGGGGCTGCGGTCGGTGGGGTCCTGCTCGTAACACCGGACAGGAGGCACCGCGCGGCTCGGTAGGATCGGGTCCCGTGAGCGAGAACCCCCTTGCCCCGCCGCGGCTGCGGTTCCCGACCGACGCCTCCGCGCTGACGGCGCGCATCTGGCCCGCCTCCGCGACCCGGACGGACGACGGCGAGCTCGCCGTGGGGGGCATCACCGCCTCCGACCTCGCCCGGCAGTTCGGCACGCCGCTGTACGTGCTCGACGAGCGCGACGTCCAGTCACGGGCCGTGCGGGTGCGGACCGCCTTCTCGGACGCGTTCGGCCGCATCGGTACCCGGGCGCACGTCTACTACGCGGGCAAGGCGTTCCTGACGACCCAGGTCGCCGCGTGGATGGCCGAGGCGGACCTCCGCGTCGACGTCTGCACCGGCGGGGAGCTCGCGGTCGCCCTGGCCGGCGGCGTCGACCCCGGGATGCTCGGCTTCCACGGCAACGACAAGTCCGACGCCGAGATCGCCCGCGCCGTCGAGGTCGGGGTCGGCACGATCGTCCTCGACAGCCACGAGGAGGTGCAGCGCGTCGCCCGTGCCGCTGCCGACGCCGGTGTCGTGCAGCGCGTCCGCATCCGGATCAACAGCGGTGTGCACGCCTCGACGCACGAGTACCTCGCCACGGCCCGCGAGGACCAGAAGTTCGGCATCCCGCTCACCGAGGCCGAGCAGGCTGCGGCCGCGGTCCGTGCGGAGCCCTCGCTCGCGTTCGTCGGGCTGCACTCGCACATCGGCTCCCAGATCTTCGACGAGTCCGGTTTCCGCGAGGCCGCCCGCCGCCTCATGGACGTCCACGCGGCGCTCGTGGCCACGGGGCCGGTGCCTGAGCTCAACCTCGGCGGGGGCTGGGGCATCGACTACACCGAGGCCGACTCGGCGTTCGCGCCCGAGGACGTCGCGGAGGCCCTCGCGACGATCGTGGCCGACGCCTGCGCGGAGCGTGCGATCCCGGTACCCGAGATCGCGGTGGAGCCCGGCCGGTACATCGTCGGTCCCGCCGGCATCACGCTCTACTCCGTCGGCACCATCAAGCCCGTCACGCTGGAGCTCGACGACGCGGCGGCGCACGGAGGCGCTGCCGCACCGGTCGACAGCGGCTCGCCCGTGCAGGACGCGACCGAGCGGGTGCTCGCGACCGAGGACGACGCCGTCGCCGCGGACGCACCGTCCGCCCGTGCCGCGACCCGGACGTACGTGTCCGTCGACGGCGGCATGAGCGACAACGCCCGCCCGGCGCTGTACGGCGCCGACTACACCGCCCGCCTCGCCCGGAGTTCGGACGCGCCAGCGGTGCTGAGCCGGGTCGTCGGCAAGCACTGCGAGAGCGGGGACGTCGTCGTGAACGACGAGTACCTGCCGGGGGACGTGCACCGGGGCGACCTGCTCGCCGTCGCCGCGACCGGTGCCTACTGCTGGAGCCTCGCGAGCAACTACAACCACGTCGGTCGCCCGCCGGTCGTCGCCGTGGCGGACGGCGCAGCCCGTATCCTCGTCCGGGGCGAGTCGATCGACGACCTGCTCGCCCGTGACACCGGGGTCGTCCCCGCACCCGGCCCCGGCCGGTGACCCGCCCGAACGACAGGAACCACCCCCAGATGATCGAATACCGCAACGTCCGCGTCGCCCTGCTCGGAGCCGGCTCGGTCGGGTCGCAGGTGGCGCGGCTCCTCCTCGAACACGGCGACGAACTCGCCTCCCGCGCCGGCGCCGGGCTCGAGCTCGTCGGCATCGCCGTCCGCGACACCGAGGCGGAGCGGGACGTCGACCTGCCGAAGGACCTCTTCACGACCGACGCCGAGTCGCTGATCCTGGGCGCCGACATCGTCGTCGAGCTCATCGGCGGCATCGAACCCGCGCGGACGCTCGTGCTCCAGGCGCTGCAGTCCGGAGCGGACGTCGTCACGGGCAACAAGGCGCTCCTCGCGACCCACGGTCCTGAGCTGTTCGCGGCCGCCGAGCAGGTCGGAGCGCAGCTCTACTACGAAGCCGCCGTCGCCGGGGCGATCCCGATCATCCGCCCGCTGCACGACTCGCTCGCCGGTGACCGCATCGTGCGCATCATGGGCATCGTCAACGGCACGACGAACTTCATCCTCGACCTGATGGACCGCAAGGGCGCGACCTTCGAGGACGCGCTGGCCACCGCGACCGAGCTCGGCTACGCCGAGGCCGACCCGACCGCCGACGTCGAGGGCTACGACGCCGCGCAGAAGGCCGCGATCCTGGCGTCGCTCGCGTTCCACACCTCGGTGCCGCTCGCGGCCGTGCACCGCGAGGGCATCACCGCGATCACGATCGACCAGGTCCGCGCGGCGCGCAAGGCCGGCTACGTCGTGAAGATCCTCGCGACGGCCGAACGCCTGACCGACGAGGACGGCCGCGAGGGCGTCTCCGCCCGTGTGTACCCGGCCCTCGTGCCGGAGTCGCACCCGCTCGCGAGCGTGCACGGCGCGAAGAACGCCGTGTTCGTCGAGGCGGAGGCCGCTGGCGACCTCATGTTCTACGGTGCCGGCGCCGGTGGTGTCGAGACGGCCTCGGCCGTCCTCGGCGACCTCGTGTCCGCCGCGCGCCGACACGTCATCGGCGGCCCCGGCGTCGCCGAGTCGACCCAGGCGGACCTGCCCGTGTTCCCGATCGGGACCGTGCGCACCCGCTACCAGATCACGCTGCACGTCGCGGACGCCCCGGGTGTCCTGTCGACGGTCGCGGGCGTGCTCGCCAAGCACGGCGTCAGCGTGGAGACGGTCGAACAGACCAGCGCGCTGCAGACGGACGCTCCCGGTGCCGACCGCACCGGTGCGACCGCGACGCTCGTCATCGGCACCCACCTTGCGCGCGAGTCCGACCTCGCCGACACCGTGGTGGCGCTCCGGAACGAGGACGTCGTCGCCGAGATCACCAGCGTGCTGCGGGTCGCCGGCGCCTGAGCCGCGACACGACCTCGCACCCACGCACCCGAACAGCACACCGATACAAAGGGGAGCCTGATGGCCCACCAGTGGCAGGGAGTCCTGCGCGAGTACGCCGACCGTCTCGACGTGACCGAGGCGACGCCCGTCGTCACCCTCGGCGAGGGCGGCACCCCGCTCATCCCGGCGCGACGTCTCTCCGAGCGCACCGGGGCGGACGTCTACGTCAAGTTCGAGGGCATGAACCCGACCGGTTCGTTCAAGGACCGCGGCATGACGATGGCGATCTCCAAAGCGGTCGAGCACGGCGCCAAGGCGGTCATCTGCGCCTCGACCGGCAACACGAGCGCGTCCGCCGCCGCCTACGCCACGCACGCGGGCATCACCGCCGCGGTGCTCGTGCCCGAGGGCAAGATCGCGATGGGCAAGCTCAGCCAGGCGATCGCGCACGACGGCCAGCTGCTCCAGGTGCAGGGCAACTTCGACGACTGCCTCGACATCGCGCGCGACCTCGCGGCGAACTACCCGGTGCACCTCGTCAACTCGGTGAACAACGACCGCATCGAGGGCCAGAAGACCGCCGCGTTCGAGGTCGTCGACGTCCTGGGCGACGCGCCGGACTTCCACTTCCTGCCCGTCGGCAACGCGGGCAACTACACCGCCTACTCCCGCGGTTACCGCGAGGACGTCGCCGCTGGTCGTTCCTCGAAGCTCCCGCGCATGTTCGGCTTCCAGGCCGCCGGCTCCGCCCCGATCGTCCGTGGCGAGGTCGTCCCCAAGCCCGAGACGATCGCGTCCGCCATCCGCATCGGCAACCCGGCCTCGTGGCAGTACGCCCTCGAGGCGCGTGACGAGACCGACGGCTACTTCGGTGCGATCTCGGACGAGGCGATCCTCGCGGCGCACCACATCCTCTCCGCCGAGGTCGGCGTGTTCGTGGAGCCCGCCTCCGCGATCGGTGTCGCCGGGCTGCTCGAGCGCGCGGACGCCGGGGTCGTCGGCAAGGGCGCGAAGGTCGTCATCACGGTGACCGGCCACGGCCTCAAGGACCCGCAGTGGGCCCTCCGCACCGAGGACGGCGGCGAGGTGCAGCCCACGGTCGTGCCGGTGGACACGAAGTCCGTCGCCGACGTGCTCGGACTGGTCGGCGCCGAGTGAGCACGCACCGCTCGTCCGGACCGGGGGAGGGCACGACCGCCCAGCACGCTGTACCGGCCGGACGGGCGGTGCGCGTCCGGGTGCCGGCCACGTCGGCGAACCTCGGACCGGGCTTCGACTCGCTCGGGCTCGCGCTCTCGCTGTACGACGAGGTGACGGTCCGCGTCCGACCCGAACCCGGCGCGTCCGTGACGGTCGAGGGCGTCGGCGCGGGTGAGGTCGCCACCGACGACACGAACCTCGTCGTGCAGGCCGTCCGTCGGGGACTCGCCGCCGGTGGGGTCACCGAGCAGCCGGGGCTGGAGCTGCACGCGGTCAACGCGATCCCGCACGGCCGCGGACTCGGGTCGAGTGCGGCCGCGATCGTCGCCGGGCTCATGGCGGCGAGGGGGCTCCTCGACGGGGTCGTCGACCTCGATGCCTCGACGCTCCTGACGCTCGCCACCGAGATGGAGGGGCACCCCGACAACGTCGCTCCGGCGCTCTTCGGCGGTCTGACCATCGCGTGGATGACCGCGGACGGCCCCGCCTACAAGCGACTCCTCGTGCACCGCGGTGTCTCGCCGGTGGTCTTCGTGCCGACCTCGACCCTGTCCACGAAGCTCGCTCGGTCCCTGCAGCCCGCGAGCGTGCCGCACGCGGACGCCGCGTTCAACGTGTCCCGGTCGGCGCTCCTGGTCGCCGCCCTCATCCAGAGCCCCGAGCTGCTCCTGGCCGCGACCGAGGACCGCCTCCACCAGTCCTACCGGGCGAGCGCCATGCCCGAGACCGACGCACTCATCGGGCTCCTGCGGCAGCACGGGCTCGCGGCGGTGGTCTCGGGGGCCGGCCCCAGCCTCCTCGTCCTCGGCAGTGACCCGGCTCAGCGCCTGACCGCCGCCGACCTGGTCTCACGACACGCGGAATCCGACTGGCGCCCGCTCATGCTGGCCGTGGACCTGGGTG
Organism: Curtobacterium phoenicis; assembly: GCF_047238015.1. Lineage (NCBI taxonomy): Bacteria > Bacillati > Actinomycetota > Actinomycetes > Micrococcales > Microbacteriaceae > Curtobacterium > Curtobacterium phoenicis. The sequence continues at coordinate 2,437,362 of NZ_JBDFLZ010000002.1, read as the reverse complement.
GTGCTACAGTGGCAGCGCACTCGGCGCTCCAAGCCGATCCCGCATAGGCAGCAGGAACGATCCTCGCCGGTGCAGGGTCCGGTGCGCGGGGGCACTCTCTTTCTGATCACCGTTTCCCGGTCCGTCGTCTGAACGACGGTCAGTGCACCCCTGTGCATCCGGGGCGGTGGAAACTCTCCGCGTTCTGCGGTTCGAAAGGAAACACCGACCTTGACGAACGTCAACGACTCCACCCAGGTGGAGATCCCCAGCGACCTGCGCGCCCTCCGGCTCCCGGAGCTCCAGCGCATCGCTTCCTCCCTCGGCATCACGGGTCTCTCGAAGATGCGCAAGGGCGACCTCATCGCCACCATCGAGGAGAAGCGCCCGGCGACGGGCGAGACCCCCACCGCCGAGTCCCCGGTCGCCGAGCAGCCGACGCTGCCCGAGCCCGCGGCAGAGCAGACCGCCACCGAGCAGTCGGCGCCCGAGCAGTCGGCGCCCGAGCAGCCCGCGGCGCAGGCGCCCGCCGCCGAGCAGCAGGACGCGACCCCGGACGCCGCCACCGGCGCCGAGGCGACCGACCAGCCGACCGGCGGCCGTGCACGTCGCTCGCGCCGTGCCTCCTCTGCGGGCACCGTGAACGCCGCCCCGACGTCGGCCACCGAGCACCAGAACCACGGGCACACCGGCACCGAGGACCTCCTCGCCGGGCTCGACCAGGTCCGCGCGGAGAAGGACGCCCAAGAGGCAGCGCAGGCGGCCGGCCAGCGCCGTGGCCGCGGCCAGCAGCAGAACGGCCAGCAGGGCGGTCAGCAGCAGGCTGACCAGCAGGGCGAGGGCGACGCCGCCACGCAGGCGGGCGAGCACGGCGGCGAGTCCGGCGAGGGCGACCAGCAGGGCGAGGGCGGCTCGCGCCGCGGACGCCGGAGCCGTGGCCGCGGTCGCGGCCGCGGCCAGAACGCCGAGAACGGCGAGCAGAACGGCCAGGGCGCGAACGGCCAGGGCGGCAACGACCAGCAGGGTCAGCAGAAGCAGGACGACCAGAACGGTCAGCAGAAGCAGGGCCAGCAGAACGGCCAGCAGAAGCAGGGTCAGCAGAAGCAGGACGACCAGAACGGTCAGCAGAAGCAGGGCCAGCAGAAGCAGAACAACCAGCACGGCCCGCAGCAGGACGCACAGGAGGGCGAGGGCCGCAGCCGTCGTCAGCGTGACCGCAAGCGCGGCCGCGGCGGCCAGCAGGACGACCTCGAGCCCGAGGTCACCGAGGACGACGTCCTCATCCCCATCGCGGGCATCCTCGACGTCCTCGACAACTACGCCTTCGTGCGGACGACCGGCTACCTGCCCGGCCCGAGCGACGTCTACGTCTCGCTCGGCCAGGTGAAGAAGTACCACCTCCGCAAGGGCGACGCGATCGTCGGCTCGATCAAGCAGCCCCAGGGCGGCGAGCAGCAGAGCCGGCAGAAGTACAACGCCCTCGTCAAGGTCGACACCGTCAACGGCCAGACCGCCGACGAGGCCGCTGCCCGCAAGGACTTCTCCGACCTGACGCCGCTCTACCCCAACGAGCGCCTGCGCCTCGAGACCGAGCCGCAGAAGCTGTCGACACGCATCATCGACCTCGTGTCGCCGATCGGCAAGGGCCAGCGCGGCCTCATCGTGTCGCCGCCCAAGGCCGGCAAGACCGTCGTGCTGCAGGCCATCGCCAACGCGATCGCGAAGAACAATCCCGAGGCGCACCTCATGGTCGTCCTCGTCGACGAGCGGCCCGAAGAGGTCACCGACATGCAGCGCTCGGTGAAGGGCGAGGTCATCGCCTCGACCTTCGACCGTCCGGCCGAGGACCACACCACGGTCGCCGAGCTCGCCATCGAGCGTGCGAAGCGCCTCGTGGAGCTCGGTCACGACGTCGTCGTGCTGCTCGACTCGATCACGCGCCTCGGCCGCGCCTACAACCTGGCGACGCCGGCCTCCGGTCGCGTGCTCTCCGGCGGCGTCGACTCGGCCGCGCTGTACCCGCCGAAGCGCTTCTTCGGCGCGGCGCGCAACATCGAGGACGGCGGCTCGCTGACCATCCTGGCGACCGCGCTCGTCGAGACCGGTTCCAAGATGGACGAGGTGATCTTCGAGGAGTTCAAGGGCACCGGCAACATGGAGCTCCGCCTCAACCGCCACCTCGCGGACAAGCGGATCTTCCCGGCCGTCGACGTCAATGCCTCGGGCACCCGTCGCGAGGAGCAGCTGCTCTCCGCCGACGAGGTCAAGATCACGTGGCGCCTGCGCCGGGCCCTCGCCGGGCTCGACCCGCAGCAGGCGCTCGAGATCGTGCTGCGGAACCTCAAGGAGACGCAGTCGAACGTCGAGTTCCTGGTCCAGGTGCAGAAGTCGGTCCCCACGACCGGCGGGCACCACAACGGCCACCAGGAGTAATCGGTGTTCGAGTCGGTAGCGGGGCTGCTGGCGGAACACGAGGACCTGACGCAGCAGCTGTCGGACCCCGCGCTCCACGCCGATCCGGCCCGTGCGAAGAAGGTGAACCGGCGGTACGCCGAGCTCAGCCAGATCAAGGCCGCGTACGAGTCCTGGCAGGCGGCGGGGGACGACCTCGCCGCCGCCCGGGAACTCGCCCGCGAGGACGAGGCCTTCGCGGACGAGGTGCCCGCGCTCGAGGAGCAGCTGCAGGAGCGTCAGGAGCGCCTGCGTCGCCTGCTCATCCCGCGCGACCCCGACGACGGCCGTGACGTCATCATGGAGATCAAGGGCGGCGAGGGCGGCGAGGAATCGGCGCTCTTCGCGGCGGACCTCCTGCGGATGTACTCGCACTACGCCGAGACGAAGGGTTGGAAGGTCGAGCTCCTCGAGCGCACCGAGTCCGACCTCGGCGGCTACAAGGACGTGCAGGTCGCGATCAAGTCGAACGCGACCGACCCGTCCCAGGGCGTCTGGGCGCACCTGAAGTACGAGGGCGGCGTGCACCGCGTGCAGCGCGTGCCGGCGACCGAGTCACAGGGGCGCATCCACACGTCCACGACGGGCGTCCTGGTGTTCCCCGAGGTCGACGAGCCCGAAGAGGTCCAGATCAACCAGAACGACCTCAAGATCGACGTGTACCGGTCCTCCGGTCCCGGCGGTCAGTCGGTGAACACGACCGACTCCGCCGTCCGCATCACCCACCTGCCCACGGGCATCACGGTCGCGATGCAGAACGAGAAGTCGCAGCTGCAGAACCGCGAGGCCGGCATGCGGGTCCTCCGGGCGCGCATCCTCGCGAAGCAGCAGGAGGAGCTCGACGCGATCGCCTCGGACGCGCGCAAGTCGCAGATCCGCGGCATGGACCGTTCCGAGCGCATCCGCACGTACAACTTCCCGGAGAACCGCATCGCGGACCACCGCACCGGGTACAAGGCGTACGACCTCGACCGGGTGATGAACGGCGCGCTCGAGCCCGTCATCCAGTCCGCCATCCAGGCGGACGAAGAGGCTCGTCTGGCCGCCATCGGCGACCAGGACGCGTGAGCGACACCGCGTCGGACGGACGGGAGGCGCGACCCGCCTCCGACGCGCCCGTCACGTTCGCCGCGGACCGCCTCCTCGCCGAGGCGGCCGCGGCGCTCCGCGCCGCCGGCGTCCCGACCCCGCAGGTGGACGCCGAGCTCCTCCTCGCCTGGGCGACCGACACCTCCCGCGGAGCCGTCCAGGCCCGCGCCCTGACCGGGGGAGCGATCGCGACGGAGCACGTCGATCGCTTCCGGCACGCCGTGGCCCGCAGGGCCACCCGTGAGCCGCTCCAGCACATCACCGGGGTGGCGTACTTCCGTGCCCTGACGCTCGCCGTGGGACCGGGCGTCTTCGTCCCGCGGCCCGAGACCGAGGGCGTCGTCCAGTTCGGCATCGACGCACTCCGGGCCACCGCACTGCCCTCGCCCGTGGCCGTCGACCTGGGCTCCGGCAGCGGGGCGATCGCGATCGCGATGGACACCGAGGTGCCGAACGCGGTCGTGTACGCCGTCGAGCGCTCGCCCGAGGCCCTCCCGTGGACCCGCAGCAACGTGGCCGCCCACGGTGGGACCGTTCGGCTCGTCGAGGGCGACCTCGCCGACGCGCTGCCCGAGCTCGACGGCACCGTGTCCGTGGTCGTGTCCAACCCGCCGTACGTCCCCGACGACATGGTGCCGGTCGACCCGGAGGTCCGGGACCACGACCCGTCGCTCGCACTGTACGGGGGACCGGACGGCCTCGACGCCGTGCGTGCCCTCACCGAGACCGCCTGGCGCCTGCTCGTGCCTGGTGGGCTCCTCGTGATCGAGCACGCCGAGCAGCAGGGCGCCGGCGTCCGCGCGGTCCTCGCCGCGCGGGGGTTCCGCAGCCCGGAGACGCACGTCGACCTCACCGGTCGCGACCGCACCACGACGGCCACCCGCTGAGGCGACCCGCGGGACGGACGTGAGCCCTGCCTCCCGGCCGGGTCCGACGCAGCGCGTCCGTCAGGCGACGGGGGAGGCGAGCCGCTCCTGCTCCTGCTCGGCGACGAAGGCACGGACCGCGTCGCGGAGGTCGGTGTGCTCCTCGACGAGGACCGCGTGGATGCCGACGCTCCTGGCGCCCTCGACGTTGACCGGCATGTCGTCGGCGAAGAAGGTGCGCTCGGCCGGGACGCCGTGGTGCTCGAGCGCCCGACGGAAGACCTCTGGTTCGGGCTTGCGCGCGCCGAAGTTGCTCGTCGTGTCGAGGTGGTCGCCGAACACCGCCGCGAGCGAGGGCACCCATCGCGCGATCCACCGACCGGCGAGCGGGCCGTTGTTCGTCAGCAGGCCGACGCGCCCGTGCCCGGCTGCGATCCGCACCGCCTCGACCCGCTCGGGCAGCTCCGTCATCGCGGCGCCGCGGAAGCGCGCCCACTCGGACTCCGGGACGTCGCAGCCCATCGCGTCTTCGAACGCGGCGAGGTAGGCGTCCCCGTCGGGCCAGTGGCCGGCCTCGGCCCGCGCCTCGTTCCCGCAGTCCCACCAGCGGCGACGCAGCTCGGCGAAGTCGTGGCCGGTGAACTCGGCGAGTGCCTCCATCCGCACGCGCCAGTCGTAGTGCACGAGGACCTCGTCCATGTCGAAGAGGAACAGGAGCGGGGGCGCGGTGGTCTCGTTCACGATGTCCTCCATTGTGTCGCACTATCATCGTGCGAGTCATGGCCTCCCGATACGACTGCACCGACAACGACGGCCTCCTCACCGGGATGCGGCTCGCACGTGCCGCACTCGGACGCGGAGAGCTCGTCGTCGTCCCCACCGACACCGTCTACGGCCTCGCCGCGGACGCCTTCAGCGCGGCCGCCGTGCAGCGGCTCCTCGACGCGAAGGGCCGGACCCGGCAGTCCCCGCCGCCCGTGCTCATCCCCGGGCCGCCGACCCTCGACGCACTCGCGAGCGAGGTCCCGCAGCAGGTCCGTGACCTCGTGGCCGAGTTCTGGCCAGGCGGGCTCACGGTCATCCTCCGCGCGCAGCCGTCGCTCGACTGGGACCTCGGCGAGACCCGGGGCACCGTCGCGCTGCGGATGCCGGACTCCCGGATCGCGCTCGAGTTGCTGCAGGAGGTCGGGCCGCTCGCGGTCTCCTCGGCGAACAGCACGGGCGACCCGGCCGCGATGGACGTCGACGCCGCGGAGCGCATGCTCGGCGACAGCGTGTCCGTCTACCTCGACGGCGGTCCGATCGCGGCCCACGACGGGTTCGCGGTGTCGACCGGCTCGACGATCGTCGATGCGACCGGTCTCTCCACCGGCGACAAGCTGACGATCGTGCGGCACGGGGTGACCCCCGACGACGAGATCGCCCGGGTCGTCGGAGCCGACCTGATCGCGTGAAGTACTACCTGCTCGCGGGGGCCATCGCCGCGGTCGTGAGCTTCTGCATCAGCTGGCTGGTGTGGAAGCTCGGCGTCCGGTTCCGGTGGTACCCGAAGGTCCGCGAGCGCGACGTGCACCGCACACCAACGCCACGGCTCGGCGGCATCGCGATGTACCTCGGGGTCATCGTGGCGATGCTCGCGGCCTGGTTCCTGTTCCCCTCGATCGCCGGGACCGACTACTTCCGGCTCGTGTTCTCCGAACCGGGTCGGGTGCTCGCCGTACTCGGCGGGGCGACGATCATCGTGGTCCTCGGTGTCGCGGACGACATCTGGGACCTCGACTGGATGACGAAGCTCGCCGGGCAGATCATCGCCGCCGGCATCCTGGCGTGGCAGGGCGTGGCGATCGTCTCGCTGCCGATCGGCAACACGCTCGGCGTGGGCTCGTCCTACATGAGCCTGATCTTCACGGTGCTCGCGGTGGTGCTCGTGATGAACGCGGTGAACTTCATCGACGGGCTCGACGGGCTCGTCGCCGGAGTGGCGATCATCGCCGGCGGGGTGTTCTTCCTCTACACGTTCTTCATCAACCGCGTGGTGCAGCAGACGGAGTTCTTCTTCAACCTGCCGTCGCTGTTGACCGCGGTCCTCGTCGGGGCGTGCTTCGGGTTCCTCATCCTCAACTGGCACCCGGCGAAGCTGTTCATGGGGGACGCCGGCGCGTTGCTCGTCGGCTTCCTCATGGCCACGAGTGCGGTGAGCGTCACGGGCAACATCGACCCTGCGGCCGTGCAGACCCGACAGGCGCTGCTGCCGGCGTTCATCCCGATCCTGTTGCCGTTCGCGATCCTCATCGTGCCGATCCTCGACTTCGGGCTCGCGGTGACCCGGCGTCTCAGCGCCGGGAAGTCGCCGTTCTCGGCCGACCGGAAGCACCTGCACCACCGCCTGCTCGACATGGGGCACTCGCACTTCCACGCCGTGCTGATCTTCTATGCGTGGACCGCCACGGTGGCGTTCGGGTGCCTGCTCTTCCTCTTCGTCGACTGGTACTGGGTCGTGGCGTTCGTCTCGGTCGGGTTCACGGTGTGCGCCGTCGCCACCTTCGCCCCGCTCGGTCGGAAGCGCACCGAGATCGCCGCCCAGACCGCGAACCGGTCCGCCGCCGTGGTGGACGCCAGCCACGACCCGCTCGACCGGGCCGCCAACGACCGCACGATCCCTGGAGACATCACGTGACCGCACCGAACGCGCTCGACCACGTCCGGCCGGTGTTCCGCCGCATCCTCGTCTGGGCGGGCCTCCTCGCGGTCGCCCTCGCCGTCGTCGGGGGAGTCGTCGGGCTCCTTCTGGCCGGGACGCCCGGTCTCGCGGGCGGACTGCTCGGCGCGGTGCTGAGCGTCGTGTTCCTCGGGCTCACCGCGCTCTCCGTGCTGGTGGCGCTCCGGGCCTCGAAGGGCCAGATGATCTCGGGGGCGTTCTTCGGGATCGTGATGGGCACCTGGCTGTTGAAGTTCGTGCTGTTCCTCGTCGCGCTGTTCCTGCTCCGCGGGCGGGACTGGGTCGACTTCCCGACCCTCGCGATCGTCATCATCGTCGGCGTCGTCGGATCCCTGGTGATCGATGTCGTCGCGGTGGCCACCGCCCGGGTGCCGATCGACGTCCCGCTGCCCGGTTCCTCCTCGGACCCTGAGAAGAACGACACCCGCGACTGAGAGCCCGGGAAGCCTCTCGCACCTGATAGGCTTCTCGAAGTCCGCGTCCGGAGCCTCGCTCGGAGCGGACGAGCCTCCACAAAGTCCACCATCGCGTGCCGTGTGTGCGCGCGCCGACACAGGAGACAGCGCTGCTATCCCACGCTCTTCCCCTGTCCCTCACCGCTGCGGTCAACCCCGTCGCGGCGGGGAGCAGCCAGGCCGCCGAGTTCCACGGTCCGTCGATCAACGAGTTCTTCCCTGACGCGATCTTCTTCGCCGGGACGCCGTTCGAGATCGACCGCCTCGTCATCATCCGGTTCATCGCCGTCGCCGTGCTGCTGATCATCGGCATCGTCGGGACCCGCTCGCTGAAGCTCGTCCCCGGTCGTGGCCAGGCGCTGATCGAGTACGCGTTCGACGTCGTCCGGCGCAACACGTTCGACAACCTCGGCGAGAAGGACGGCAAGCGGTTCCTGCCGCTCCTCGCCACCATCTTCTTCTCCGTGCTGTTCCTGAACCTCACGGGTCTGATCCCCGGGTTCAACCTGCAGGGCACCAGCCGCATCGCGTACCCGATGATCCTCGCGATCGTCGCCTACGTGGCGTTCATCTACGCGGGTCTGAAGAAGCACCCGGGTGCCTTTCTCCGGAACTCGCTCTTCCCGCCGGGCGTTCCGTGGTACCTCTACTTCATCGTGACGCCGATCGAGCTCGTCTCGACCTTCGTGCTCCGTCCGGTGACGCTGACGCTCCGACTCCTCATGAACATGGTCGTCGGGCACCTGCTCCTCGTGCTGTTCTTCGCGGCGACGCAGTTCTTCTTCTTCGACACCGAAGGCGCCTTCAAGCTCTTCGGCGTCGGGACGCTCGCGTTCGGCATCGCGTTCAGCTTCTTCGAGATCCTGGTCGCGCTGCTGCAGGCGTACGTCTTCATGCTGCTGACCGCTGTGTACATCCAGCTCGCGCTGGCTGACGAGCACTGACCTGCACTGACCCCCATACGGCACGGCATCCGTCGGGCCGCACCTGAAAGGAAAACACGTGGACGCAACGACCGTTCTCGCGGCAATCAACGGCAACATCGCGACGGTTGGCTACGGCCTCGCGGCGATCGGCCCGGCCATCGGCGTGGGCATCGTCGTCGGCAAGACGATCGAGTCCGTCGCTCGCCAGCCGGAGCTCCAGGGCCGCCTGACGACCCTCATGTACATCGGTATCGCCTTCACCGAGGCGCTCGCCTTCATCGGCATCGCCACGTACTTCATCTTCACCAACTAAGGCCTCTCGATGCAGAACGCACTGATCCTCGCAGCGGAGGAGGCGAACCCCAACCCGCTGTTCCCGCCGCTGTACGACATCGTGTGGTCGCTGGTTGCGTTCGTCATCATCCTCCTGGTCTTCTGGCGGGTCATCATCCCGCGGATCACGAAGATGCTCGACGAGCGCACCGAGGCCATCGAAGGTGGCATCAAGAAGGCGGAGGCCGCTCAGGAGCAGGCCGCCGCTGCGCTCGACGAGTACAACAAGCAGCTGGCGGAGGCGCGTGCCGAGGCATCGCGCATCCGTGAGCAGGCCCGTGCCGACGCGACCGCGATCGGCAACGAGGTCCGTGAGCAGGCCGCTGCCGATGCCGCCCGCATCACCGCGAACGCCCAGGCGCAGATCGAGGCCGAGCGTCAGAGCGCGCTCCAGTCGCTCCGCACCGAGGTCGGCTCGCTCGCGCTGGACCTCGCGTCCGGTGTGATCGGGGAGTCCCTCAAGGACGACGCGAAGTCGAACGCCGTCGTGGACCGCTTCCTCGCGGACCTCGAGGCCTCCAAGGCCGGGGAGCGCTGAGCATGCGCAGCGCCACCAGGGAAGCACTCGCGTCCACGAGGGCGGTGCTCGCCGACCTCGGCAGCAACGCCGACCTGGCCACGGGTGCCGAGATCCTCGCCTCCGGGCGTGCGATCGCCGGTGCGCCGCAGCTGCTCGGTCTGCTGTCCGACCCGACGGCCGACCCCGCCGGGAAGAAGGTCCTCATCGACCGCGTCTTCGCCGGTCAGTCGGCCGCCACGCGTGCGGTGCTGACCGCGGTGGCCGGCTCGCGCTGGTCCTCGCAGGAAGACCTCCTCGCGGGCATCGAGGACGCGGGCATCCGCGCCGTCGCCGCCACCGCGGGCTCGGACACCTCGATCGAGTCGGAGCTGTTCGCCTTCGAGACCGCTGTCCGGTCGGACGCCGAGCTCGAGCTGGCGCTCGGCACCAAGCTCGGCAGCCCGGCGGAGAAGGGCGCGCTCGTCGAGCGGCTGCTCGGCTCCAAGGCGTCGCAGCAGACCGTGACGATCCTCTCGGCGCTCGTGCAGCAGCCGCGCGGTCGTCGGATCGGCGAGCTGGTGCGCGAGGCGAGCCGGATCGTGGCCGACCAAGCGGACAAGCTCGTCGCGACGGTCATCACCGCGGCGCCGCTCGACGCCGGACAGTCCGCACGCGTGGCCCGCGGCCTCGGCGAGCGGTACGGCAAGGACATCAGCATCAACCAGGTCGTCGACCCCTCGGTCGTCGGCGGGGTCCGGCTGCAGATCGGCGGCGACGTCATCGACGGCACCGTGTCCACGCGCCTGGCGGAGCTCCGGCTCCAGCTGGCCGGCTGAGCGTACGGTCGAAGCCGCCCCACCCAAGTCCACAACGGGAACTGTCGTCGTGACGGCAGCATCACCCTCTCGGAGCCGAAGGGCCCCGGAAACCAACAAGGAAAATCCCATGGCAGACATCACCATCAGCCCCGATGAGATCCGTGATGCCCTGAAGGACTTCGTCTCGAACTACGAGCCGACGAAGGCCTCCACGGCCGAGGTCGGGCACGTCACCGACGCCGGTGACGGCATCGCGCACGTCGAGGGCCTCCCCGGCGTCATGGCCAACGAGCTCATCCGCTTCGCGGACGGCACGCTCGGCCTCGCGCAGAACCTCGACGAGGACGAGATCGGCGCCATCGTGCTCGGCGAGTTCGACGGCATCGAAGAGGGCCAGGAAGTCACCCGTACCGGCAAGGTCCTCTCGGCACCGGTCGGCGACGCCTTCCTCGGTCGCGTCGTCGACCCGCTCGGCAACCCGATCGACGGTCTCGGCGAGATCGAGGCCGAGGGCCGTCGCGCCCTCGAGCTCCAGGCCCCGGGCGTCATGTCCCGCAAGTCGGTCCACGAGCCGCTCCAGACCGGCATCAAGGCCATCGACGCGATGATCCCCGTCGGCCGCGGTCAGCGTCAGCTGATCATCGGTGACCGCCAGACCGGCAAGACGGCCATCGCGATCGACACGATCATCAACCAGAAGGCCAACTGGGACTCGGGCGACGTCAACAAGCAGGTCCGCTGCATCTACGTCGCCATCGGTCAGAAGGGCTCCACGATCGCCTCCGTCAAGGGTGCGCTCGAGGACGCCGGTGCGATGGAGTACACCACCATCGTCGCGGCCCCCGCCTCCGACCCGGCCGGCTTCAAGTACCTCGCCCCTTACACCGGCTCGGCCATCGGCCAGCACTGGATGTACGGCGGCAAGCACGTCCTGATCATCTTCGACGACCTGTCGAAGCAGGCCGAGGCCTACCGAGCCGTGTCGCTCCTCCTCCGCCGTCCGCCGGGCCGCGAGGCCTACCCGGGCGACGTCTTCTACCTGCACTCCCGTCTGCTGGAGCGTTGTGCGAAGCTGTCGGACGACCTGGGCGCCGGTTCGATGACGGGTCTCCCGATCATCGAGACCAAGGCGAACGACGTCTCGGCGTACATCCCGACCAACGTGATCTCGATCACCGACGGCCAGATCTTCCTGCAGTCCGACCTCTTCAACGCCAACCAGCGTCCGGCGGTCGACGTGGGCATCTCGGTGTCGCGAGTCGGCGGCGACGCGCAGGTGAAGTCGATCAAGAAGGTCTCCGGCACGCTCAAGCTCGAGCTCGCGCAGTACCGCTCGCTCGAGGCGTTCGCGATGTTCGCGTCCGACCTCGACCAGGCGTCGCGCCGTCAGCTCGACCGCGGTGCGCGTCTGACGGAACTCCTCAAGCAGCCGCAGTACTCGCCGTACCCGGTCGAGGAGCAGGTCGTCTCGATCTGGGCCGGTACGAACGGCAAGCTCGACGAGGTCCCCGTGTCCGACGTCCTCCGCTTCGAGTCGGAGCTGCTCGAGCACCTGCGTCGCAACTCGGACGTCCTCACCACCCTGCGTGAGACCAACCAGCTCAGCGACGAGACCGTCGCCGCGATGGACCGCGAGATCGACGCCTTCACGAAGGGCTTCCAGACGAGCGACGGCAAGACGCTCGGCTCGGAGCACGTCGAGGCCGCGTCGGCCGAGGACGTCGACCAGGAGCAGATCGTCAAGGGTCGTCGCTAGATGGCAGCGCAGGTCCGGGTCTACCGACAGAGGATCAAGTCCGCGAAGACCACGAAGAAGGTCACGCGCGCGATGGAACTGATCTCGGCGTCGCGGATCCAGAAGGCACAGGCCCGCATGGCCGCGTCCGGTCCGTACTCGCGGGCCGTGACGCGCGCGGTGTCGGCCGTGGCGACGTTCTCGAACGTCGACCACGTGCTGACCACCGAGCCCGAGTCGTCGACGCGTGCCGCGGTCGTGCTGTTCACCTCGGACCGCGGTCTGAACGGTGCGTTCAGCACGAACGTCCTCAAGCAGGGTGAGGAACTCGCGTCCCTCCTCCGCAGCGAGGGCAAGGAGGTCGTGTTCTACCTCGTCGGACGCAAGTCCGTGGGGTACTTCACCTTCCGTGAGCGCCCGTTCGAGCAGCAGTGGGTCGGCGGCACCGACCAGCCCGAGTTCTCGACGGCGAAGGAGATCGGCGACGCGGTCGTCGGCAAGTTCCTCCAGGACACGGCAGAGGGCGGCGTGGACGAGATCCACATCGTCTTCAACCGCTTCGTGAGCATCGCGACGCAGGAGCCGCAGGTCGTCCGCCTGCTCCCGCTCGAGGTCGTCGAGGGCGTCGAGGCGCCGTCGAACGACGAGCCGCTCCCGCTGTACGAGTTCGAGCCCGACGCGGACGCCGTGCTCGACGCACTGCTCCCGGTCTACATCGAGAGCCGCATCTTCAACGCCATGCTCCAGTCGGCTGCCTCCGAGCACGCCGCCCGGCAGAAGGCGATGAAGTCGGCGAGTGACAACGCGGATGCCCTCATCCGTGACTTCACCCGCCTCGCGAACAACGCTCGTCAGGCCGAGATCACGCAGCAGATCTCCGAGATCGTCGGCGGCGCCGACGCCCTCTCGTCGAAGAAGAAGTAGTCCGCGTCGTTCGCGGACAGAACCCATCCCCAGGAAGGCACCAGCCATGACCGACACCGCCACCACCGCGGTCGAGACGTCGTCGGCGCCCGGTGTCGGCCGGATCGCCCGTGTCACGGGTCCCGTCGTCGACATCGAGTTCCCCCACGACGCCATCCCCGACATCTACAACCTCCTGCACACGACGGTCACCATCGGTGACTCGTCGCAGGAGATCGGCCTCGAGGTCGCGCAGCACCTCGGCGACGACCTCGTCCGTGCCATCTCGCTGAAGCCGACCGACGGCCTCGTCCGTGGCCAGGAGGTCCGTGACTCGGGCGCCCCGATCTCGGTCCCCGTCGGTGACGTCACCAAGGGCAAGGTCTTCGACGTGCTGGGCAACGTGCTCAACACCGACGAGCAGCTCGAGATCACCGAGCGTTGGCCGATCCACCGCAAGGCCCCGGCCTTCGACCAGCTCGAGTCCAAGACCACGATGTTCGAGACGGGCATCAAGTCGATCGACCTCCTCACGCCCTACGTGCAGGGTGGCAAGATCGGTCTCTTCGGTGGTGCGGGCGTCGGCAAGACGGTCCTCATCCAGGAGATGATCCAGCGCGTCGCGCAGGACCACGGTGGTGTGTCGGTGTTCGCCGGTGTCGGCGAACGCACCCGTGAGGGCAACGACCTCATCGGTGAGATGGAAGAGGCGGGCGTCTTCGACAAGACCGCCCTCGTGTTCGGCCAGATGGACGAGCCGCCGGGAACGCGCCTCCGCGTGGCCCTGTCGGCGCTGACGATGGCGGAGTACTTCCGCGATGTCCAGAAGCAGGACGTGCTCCTCTTCATCGACAACATCTTCCGCTTCACGCAGGCCGGTTCCGAGGTGTCCACGCTGCTCGGCCGCATGCCGTCCGCGGTGGGCTACCAGCCGAACCTCGCCGACGAGATGGGTGTCCTCCAGGAGCGCATCACCTCGACGCGTGGTCACTCGATCACCTCGCTGCAGGCGATCTACGTGCCGGCCGACGACTACACCGACCCGGCTCCGGCGACCACGTTCGCGCACCTCGACGCCACGACCGAGCTCTCCCGTGAGATCGCGTCGCAGGGTCTGTATCCGGCCATCGACCCGCTGACCTCCACGTCACGGATCATGGACCCCCGTTACCTGGGTGCCGACCACTACGAGACCGCGACGCGCGTCAAGCAGATCCTGCAGAAGAACAAGGAGCTGCAGGAGATCATCGCGATCCTCGGTGTCGACGAGCTCTCCGAAGAGGACAAGATCACGGTCGAGCGCGCTCGTCGTATCCAGCAGTTCCTCTCGCAGAACACCTACATGGCGAAGAAGTTCACGGGCGTCGAGGGTTCGACCGTCCCGCTGAAGGACACCATCGAGTCGTTCCGCGCGATCGCCGACGGCGAGTTCGACCACGTCGCGACGCAGGCGTTCTTCAACGTCGGTGGCATCAACGACGTGGAAGAGAAGTGGGCGCAGATCCAGAAGGAGAACCGCTGACATGGCGGCACTCACCGTGAGCGTCGTCTCGGCCGACCGCGAGGTCTGGTCGGGCGACGCCACCATGGTCGTCGCACGCACGACGGAGGGCCAGATCGGTGTCCTCGCGGGGCACGAGCCGCTGCTCGCCACCCTCGCCGAGGGCCAGGTCCGCATCACCCGAGCCGACGGCTCGACGGTGACCGCGGACGCCGCCGACGGCTTCCTGTCGGTCGAGCACGACACGGTCACGATCGTGGCGCGGCAGGCCGCGCTGGCGTCCTGACCGGACTGACCGTCCTCCTCCCGCCTTCGGAGACGAAGCGGGAGGGCGGGGACCCGAGCCGCACGCTCGACCTGCGTGCCCTCAGCTTCCCGGAACTGTCCGACGAACGGGCCGCGGTGATCACCGCGGCCCGTTCCGTCAGTTCCGAGGAGGACTCCGCCCGGACGGCGCTCAAGCTCGGTCCGAAGTCGATCGCCGAGCGGCTCCGGAACCTCGTGCTCGACACGGCACCGACGATGCCGGCGATCGATCGCTACACGGGCGTGCTCTACGACCCGCTCGATGCGCTCTCGGCGGACGACGAGACCCGTCGGTGGTGGTCTGACCACGTCGTCGTGCAGTCGGCGATGTTCGGGCCGATCGGCGCGGGCGACGCGATCCCGGCGTACCGCCTGTCGCACGACTCGCGACTCGGTCCGCTCCGACTCGCGTCGCACTGGCCGGCGGCGTCGGCTCGGGCACTCGCGTCGCGGTCCGACGGACTCGTCCTCGACCTCCGGTCAGAGGGGTACCGCCAGCTCGGCCCCGTACCCGACGCCCTCGCGCCACGGGTCGTGAGCGTCGACGGGAGCGGCCGACGCAAGGCGCTCAACCACTGGAACAAGACCGCGAAGGGTCGGCTGGTGTCGCTGCTCGGGCGGACCCGTGCGGACGTCGCGACCGTGGACGACCTGGTGGCCTGGGCGGACGAGCACGGTGTGGTCGTCGAGCGCACACCGGACGGGTGGGACCTCGTGGCCGAGTCCCTCGAATCGGTCCGCGCCTGACGGAGGGTCGTTCCTGCACAGCCCGGGCAGGCCGAGTCGCCGTCCACGGACGGCCGCGTGCAGCCGGCCTGGAGGCGCGGATCGCGCTTCGATGGCGTGCATGATCCCCTCCACGACACGATCCGAACACGACCGAGCGGTGCGGTACCCGCGTGAGATCGCTGCCGCGGTGACGCTGCGCGCGGCTTGCGCCGCCCTCACGGACGGCCCTGCCGACGAGCCGCTCGCACCGCCTGCAGCGATCGCGGTACTCACCTCGTGCGGGGCGTTGGCGACGCGCTTCGCCATCCTCGAGCACCTCGCCGACCCGGACGACCCCGACCCGAGGACGGCCGTACCGTTCGACGCGTTCTCCGACCGGCTCCCGCCGGCGCTGACCGGATCGGGTCCGGTGCCCGACCGCCGCCGGGTGCGCACCGCGGGCGACCGTGCCGCCGACGCCTGGCGGATGTGGCGCTCCGGCGACGATCCCCACGGGTCCGCTCGCGGGGCAGCAGGCGCACTGTCGATCGCAGCCTGGTGCGCGTGGGGCCTCGGTTCGGCCGAGCGCGCCCGGACCCGGGCGGTGTACGCGCTCGAGACCGCGGCGGACGACCCGCTGGCATCGCTCGTCCTCCGGATGGTGCGGTGCAAGGTCGGGCCGACCTGGGAGCAGCGGTGACGTGCATGGTCGACCGCATCGTCTACGGTTGGAGCAGCAGCGAGGGAGGGGCCGAGTGCGCGACGACGACACCGCTGACGAACGTCACCGCACCGCCGACGGTGCCCACGACGTCGACGACACGGTCATCCGACCGCGTCCAGGCGCTCACGCCGGTGACGACGTCCTCGGCGACACGGTCATCCGGCCGCGTCAGGGCGCTCACGTCGGTGGCGACGACCTCGGCGTCGGGGTCCACCGACCGCGTGCGGGAGCTCACGTCGGCGACGACCCCCTCGACGACACCGTCTTCCGTCCACGACGGCGTCCCGGTGCGGACCCGGCTGCCGACACGGTCATCCGTCCGCGACGGCGTCCCGGTGCAGACCCGGCTGCCGACACGGTCATCCGACCTCGATCGGACACCGTCCACGACCCCTTCGGAGACACCGTCATCCGTCCGCGCGGCGACGGCACGTCCGCACCGGCGTCGGCCGCGGGGGGACCGGTCGCCGCCCCGGCGGGCGCGCCGTCCGCCGGTGGTGACCCTGCGACGGACGACACCGTGCGGCGTGAGCCGACGCGACCCGACGCGGACCGAGGCCCGGGCGCGCGGCCGGCACCGAGCCTCCAGGCCGATGCGTCGCGGAGCACCCGTACACCCTCCGTTCGGATCGGCAACCACGTGCTGCGCCTCGACCGCCCCGTGGTCGTGGGCCGGAGGCCCACGCTGCCGCGGGTCGTCCGCGGGCCCGAGCCGTTGCTCGTCACCGTGCACTCGGCGTCGGGGCAGGTCTCGTCCTCGCACCTGCTCCTGCATGCGTCCGGGGAGGCCGCGGTGGTCGAGGACCTCCGGTCGACCAACGGAACCGTCGTCCGGCCCGTCGCGGGGAAGCCGTTCCGACTCGCCTCGGGTGGGTCAGCGGTGGTCCTGACGGGTACGGTTGTCGAGATCGGTGACGGCAACGCCGTCGAGATCCTCTCGCCACACCTCCGGGTGCCGCCCGCGGATCCCGTCCCGACCCCGCCGGACCGGCCGTGAGCGGTTCCCTGACCGACGTGCCACCGACCCACCAGAGAGCGATCCAGTACACGTGACCGAACTCGGCCGAGCTGCCAACGCGCACGCCATCGACGTCCCCGGTGCCGACGGCGCCGTCCTCACCCTGTCGTGGGGCGCGGCGACCGACGTCGGTCGCCGGCGTGACCACAACGAGGACAGCTACATCGTCGGTGCTCCGTTCTTCGTCGTCGCCGACGGGATGGGTGGTCACCTCGCGGGCGACCGCGCGAGCGACGCCGTCGTGCGGCGCCTCGCGCAGGTGTCGGAGCAGCCCTTCACCACTCGGCAGGGCATCCAGCGGGCGCTCCTGCTCGCCACGGCGGACATCGAGCGGGCGGCGGGCGGCAACGCGATCGGCGCGGGGACGACCGTGACCGGGATCGCACTGGTCGCGACGCAGGGGCAGCCCGCGGCGCTCGTGTTCAACGTGGGGGACTCGCGGACCTACCGGATCGACGACGGCGTGATGCGTCGCGTGACCGTGGACCACTCGGTCGTGCAGGAGATGGTCGACGCCGGTCTCCTCCGCGCCGAGGACGCCGAACGGCACCCGGACAGCAACGTCATCACGCGGGCCGTCGGGTTCGGCGAGCCGCCGGAACCCGACTGGTGGACGTTGCCGCTCCGGCAGGGAGACCGCTACATCGTGTGCTCGGACGGGCTCACGAAGGAGCTGGGCGACGTCGGGATCGCGCGCATCGCCGCGCGGGTCGAGGGCGCGCAGGAGCTCGCGGAGCGCCTGGTGGGCGACGCGGTCGTCGCGGGCGGGCGGGACAACGTGACCGTGGTCGTGCTGCAGGTCGACGGTGCTCCCGACGACGGTGACGTCGAGGACACGCTGCCGCGACACTGACCCCCGAACTGGGGCCGTCGGTGTTCCCGGGGTCGTCAGGGCGCCCGCCTGGGGGTCGGAGGCCCTCCGTAGAATGACATGGCCGTGACGAGCGTGCCGGCCGACCGACGGCTGGGGAGGAGGGGAGCATGGCGCGACGACTGCCGTCCGAGCCGCCCGTGATCCCGGGCTTCAGCCCCGTGCACGTCCTCGGGTCCGGCGGTTTCGCGGACGTCTTCCTCTACGAGCAGGACATGCCCCGCCGCAAGGTCGCGGTCAAGGTGCTCCTGGACGAGGTCGTCGACGACCGGGTCCGGCAGATGTTCCAGGCCGAGGCCAACCTGATGGCACGGCTGAGCACCCACCCGTCCATCCTCACGGTGTTCCAGGCCAGTGTTGCGGCCGACGGGCGCCCGTACCTCGTGATGGAGCTCTGCTCGTCGTCGCTGAGCGATCGGTACCGGCGCGAGCCGATCCCGGTGTCCAAGGTGCTCGCGATCGGGATCCGCATCGGTGCAGCCCTCGAGACCGCCCACCGCGAGGGGGTCCTGCACCGCGACATCAAGCCGTCGAACATCCTGCTCACCGCCTACGGCAACCCGGTCCTGTCCGACTTCGGCATCGCTGCGACGGTGGGGGAGTCCGACCCCGACGAACCGGTCGGCATGTCGATCCCGTGGTCGGCCCCCGAGGTCCTCGGCGACGAGTCGCGCGGCACCGTCCAGTCCGAGGTGTACTCGCTCGCGGCCACCGTCTACTCACTCCTGGCCGGCCGGAGCCCCTTCGAGGTCCGCGGTGGCAAGAACGGTGCCGGCGACCTGATGAGCCGGATCGACAAGGGCGGCGTGAAGCCCACGGGGCGCACCGACGTGCCTCCGACGCTCGAACGTCTGCTCGCAGCCGCGATGTCCCGCAGGCCCCAACAGCGTCCGGCGACCGTGCTCGAGCTCGTCCGGGGGTTCCAGCAGGTCGAAGCCGAACTCGGCATCCCGCAGACCTCCGCCGACGTCGCCGTCGAGGCCTGGGCGGTCGCCACCCCGTCAGCAGAGGGTGACCGGACGATGATCCGCGAGCTCCAGCCGCCGTCCCGACTGGGGGGCCGTCGTCGAGCACGCCGCGCGGTGCAGGGCGGTGTCGCGGCGATCGGCGCGCAGAGCGTCGGGACCGTGCACCGCACCGGTTCGGCGACCCGTGCACGACGACGCAGCCGCTCGACGCTGCTGTGGGCCGGCTCCCTCGCCGTCGTGGTCGTGGCCGCGCTGGTCGTCGCGACCGTCGTCGTGGTGGGGCGGCTCGGCAGCGGGGCGATCCCGGTCGTGTCGGACATCCGCGCGACCACCACGGCCAGCTCGGTGACGTTCCGGTGGACCGATCCTGGTCTCACCAGCGGGGACACCTACGTGGTGTCGTCCAACGGCGCATCGAGCCAGCAGTCCGGCACGAGCTTCGTGGTCTCCGGGCAGCGCGGCGACGAGGAGTGCATCTCCGTGGCCGTCAACCGTGACGGGAAGACGGGCGTCGCGAGTGCGCAACGCTGTGCGACCATCGGGAGCGGCCGGTGATCCGCCGCTTCCTCGTGAAGCACCGCTCGGCGGCGATCACCACCGCTGCGTCGGTGCTCGTCGGTGCCGTGGTCGCCACGGCGGCGGTGGTGTCGAGCGGGTACCACACGCAGCGCGTCGACCTCGGCGACGGCACCGTGTGGGTGCCGTCGGCGCAGTACGGGGCGATCGGCCGCGCCAACACCGGTGTCCTCGAACTCAACACGGCGGTCGAGACCTCCACGGACCAGCTCGCGGTCCTCCAGCGGGGCTCCACGGTCTACAGCGTCGACCAGACGAAGGGCACCGTGGCGAAGGTGGACGTCAGGGACGCCACCGTCGGCGACCCGGTCACGTTGCCGGCCGGGTCCCCGCAGGTGTTCTTCGCGGGGTCGTCGGCCGTCATCGGGAACGCCGACACGGGGGAGCTCTGGTCGACGCCCGCCGCGGACCTCGCCGACTTCGACGCGTCGAGCAAGGCGGACCTGACGCTCGGCGCCGACGCGGTGTTCGACGCCTCCGACGACCACGTCGCGGTCTACTCCCCGAAGACCTCGACCGCATCCCTCGTCGACCTCGGCGCCACCGTGTCGGTGGCGCAGAAGTGGTCGGTGCGGATGGACGCCGACCACGACCTGCAGGTCGCGGCGTTCGGCCGCAACGTGGCGGTGCTCGACCGGACGGACGGTGTCCTCGCGATCGACGGAGACCGCGTCGAGCTCGGGGACCGGGTCGGCGCCCAACCGGCCTTGCAGCGGTCCACGACCGGCGGCGACAGCGTGGTGGTGGCCGGGACGGCCGGTGTCGTCCGGGTGTCACCGTCGGGTGCCGTCGATGCGACCCCGCTCGCGGTGTCGGGGCGAGCGGCGCGTCCCTACGTCGACGGCTCGTGCGTCTACGGCGCGTGGGCAGGCGGGCAGGCGATCGACACCTGTGACGGTCGCGCGGTGCAGCGCCTCGAGCAGGCGACGAGCAGCGGTGCCCTGCAGATCCTGCACAACGGCAGCACCGTGGTCGCGAACGACCCGGACAGCGGGCGGTCCTGGGCCATCGACCGGAGCGGTCAGCTCATCGACAACTGGTCCGACCTCATCAAGAAGGACGACGACCAGCAGCAGGAGCAGGTCTCCGACGACGACCCGGAGGTCGAGAAGGACCAGAAGCCGCCTGTGGCGGTCGACGACGCGCTGGGTGCGCGTCCCGGTCGCACCACGAGCCTCCCGGTCCTGCTCAACGACTACGACCCGAACGGCGACCCGATCATCGTCTCCGAGGTCGGGAAGATCGACGAGTCGATCGGCCGCGTCGCGATCGTCGCCGACGGGCAGCGTCTGCAGATCACGCTGACGTCGCGGGCGCGCGGCACCGTGAAGTTCCCGTACACGATCACCGACGGCAACGGCGGGTCCGACACCGCGACCGTCACCGTCTCGGTCCGGCAACCGTCGGAGAACGACGCTCCACGCCAGGTCCGGGACACGAGCGCGAACGTGGTCCAGAACGGACACGTCGTCTCGAACGTCCTGGGCGACTGGGTCGATCCCGAAGGCGACCCGGTGTACCTGAAGTCCGCGACCGCAGCCGATGGCGACACGGTCTCGACGACCCCGGACGGTCTGCTCGACTACCGGAACAAGAGCGGTCGAACCGGCGACCGATCGGTCCAGCTCGTCGTGAGCGACGGCAAGGCGGACGGACGCGGCTCACTCACCGTCAGGGTCGGGAAGGCCGGCAGCGTGCCGCTGTACGCCGACGCGTTCCCCGTCGCCGGCTACGCCGGAAAGGCGTTCTCGGTCGACCCGCTGGACCACGTCCGCGGCGGCAACGGCACGGTCACGTTGACGAGCGTGTCGTCGTCGAAGGGTCTGACCATCACGCCGAGCTACGACGCCGGCACGTTCCGTGTGGTCGGGACGGGCGCGGGGGACCACCAGCTCGAGTACACCGTGACCGACGGGTCGAAGACGACCAGCGGGGTGGTCCGCGTGACGATCCAGGCGCCACCGGACGCATCCACGCCGCCGATCACCACGCCCAAGACGGTGTTCGTCAACACGCTCTCGACGAAGGACACCGACGTCACGGCGACCGACATCGACCCGGCCGGTGGCGTCCTGCTCGTGACCGCCCTCGACGCTCCCGACCGCGCATCCGGCGTCCAGACGAGCATCCTCGACCAGCACACGGTCCGCATCACCCTCACGGCACCGCTCGACGGGCCCGTGACGTTCGGCTACACCGAGACCAACGGCCTCGCCTCCGCGACCGGCACCATCACGGTCGTCGAGATCCCGAAACCGGACCGGGTCCAGCCCCCGGTCGCCCAACCGGACACGGCCACTGTCCGCGTCGGGGACGTGGCGAACATCCCCGTCCTCGACAACGACACGCAGCCCGAGGGGGAGCCGCTCACCCTGCAGCCAGACCTCGTCCAGAACGTCCCGGGCGACGGCGGTCTGCTGTTCGTGTCTGGCGACCACCTGCGGTACCTCGCTCCCCAGACCCCTGGCAACTACACCGCCGTGTACCGCGTGGCGGGTCCGGACGGGCAGTACGCCGACGCCACCGTCTCGCTCTCCGTGCGCGACAAGGACGCGGCGACGAACAACCCGCCCGTGCCGCAGACCGTCACGGCACGCGTCGTCGCGGGGAAGTCCGTGCGCATCTCGATCCCGTTGAACGGCATCGACCCGGACGGCGACTCGGTGCAGCTCGTCGGCGTCGGATCGAACCCGGACAAGGGGTCGGTGAGCGACGTGTCCTCGGACTCCCTGACGTACGAGGCCGGCGACTACTCGGCGGGCACCGACGAGTTCACCTACACCGTCGTGGACGCGCTCGGCGCCCGCGCCACCGGGACCATCCGGGTCGGCATCGCCCCTCGTGCCGAGCAGGCGTCGAACCCCGTGGCCGAGGCCGATCACGTGACCATCCGCCCCGGCGGTTCCGTCACGGTGCGCGTCCTGCAGAACGACTCCGACCCCGAGGGCGGTCAGCTCACCGTCACGAAGGCCGAGCCGACCGACGACAGCGTCCGGGCGAAGGTGCTCCGCGGGCAGCAGATCCGGGTGACACCGCCGAAGTCGGCGACGAGCGGCGACTTCGCGGTGTTGTACACGGCGACGAACGAGAGCGGCGGGTCGAGCACCGCGTTCCTGACCGTCACCGTCGACAAGGACGCGCAGCCGCTCCGCCCGGAGGTCGACGACACCACCCTCGACCTGCAGGACATCATCCGGCGGCAGACCGTGACGGTCGACGTGCTCAAGAACGTGTTCTTCGCCGAGGGCACCGCTGCCGACCTCACCGTCGGCGTGGTCGACGGGTACGGCGACACGGCGAGGCTCACCGACGACGAGCGGATCGTCGTCCGGCTGACGGACGAGTCCCAGGTGATCCCCTTCTCGGTCGCGCGCAAGGACCGTCCGGACATCGTGTCCTACGGCTTCATCAACGTCCCGGGCTTCGACGACGCCCTGCCGCAGATCGACCGCACCGCACCGGCCATCACCGTGAAGAGCGAGTCGACCGTCCGGATCCCGCTGTCGGACTACGTGATCACGGCGAACGGCAGGACCGCGACGATCACCGACGACGGCACCGTGAAGGCGACGCACGCGAACGGGCAGGACCTCGTCGTCAACTCCTCGACGCTGCAGTTCACCTCCGCGAAGCTCTACTACGGCAACGCATCGATCTCGTTCGAGGTCACCGACGGCTCGTCCGCCAACGGCGGCAAGGGCCGGACCGCGACACTCGTCCTGCCCATCAAGGTGCTCCCTCGGTCGAACCAGCCGCCGGCGTTCTCCGGGTCCGCGCTCGACATGGAGCCGGGGCAGTCCCGCACGATCGACCTCGCGAAGCTCACCGACTACCCGTACCCGCGGGACCTGCCGGAGCTCCGCTACTCGATCGTGAGCCAGCCGACAGCGGGCGTCTCCGCGACCATCTCCGGTCAGCGGCTCACCGTGAAGGTCGCCGACACCGCGCAGAAGGACACGACCGCTTCGATCGGGGTCGGTGTCGCTGACGACGCGAACGCCGGGCGCGCGGGCACGGTGAGCGTCGCCGTCGTCGCGTCGACGCGTCCCCTCGTGCAGCCCGGTGCGGACACGAGCGTCGCCAAGCGCGGCGAGACCACCACGATCGACGTCCTCGCGAACGACCAGCCGACGAACCCGTTCCCCGGCGAGCGACTCCGCGTGGTGAACATCCGGGGCCTCGGAGGCGGGTTGCCCGCCGGCGTGAGCGTGACGCCGAGCGCGGACAAGTCACGGCTCCAGGTCCGGGTGTCCGACTCCGCGAAGCCGGTCGACGCGCACCTGCAGTACCAGGTCGCCGACGCCACGAACGACCCCGACCGGTACGTCTGGGGCGACGTGACGATCTCCGTGCAGGACGTCCCGGACGCGCCGGGCGCTCCGACCCGGACGGGGTCGTACGACGGCGGCCAGGTGACGCTGACGTGGTCGACCCCGCAGGCGAACAACTCGCCGATCACGGGGTACCGCGTCACTGGGACGAACGGCGTCTCGAAGGACTGCGGGACCGCGACGGTCTGCCAGGTGAAAGGTCTCGACCCGAAGGCGTCCTACCGGTTCTCGGTGATCGCGACGAACGCCGTCGGCGACAGTGCACCGTCGACGCAGTCCGTGCCGATGAGCGCCGACTACGTCCCCGCCCCGCCGACTGGCATCACCGTGAAGCCGAACCAGGACACGCCGAACCAGCTCGACGTGAACTGGAACGCGGTGCCGGCGCCGAACAACGGCAGCGCCGTCGACAACTACGTCGTGACGATCAGCGGTCCGGGCATCTCGACGACGAAGAGCACCGGCACCTCGACGAGCACCTCGTTCGGGGGCGCGCAGAGCGGTGCGCAGTACACGGTGACGATCTCGGCGCGGAACGGGGCGGACCGCAACAACACCGTCGTCCAGTGGAACGAGGGAGCCGCTACGGGCGTCGCCGTCGGAAAGCCGACCGCACCGAGCGTGTCCGCTTCTGGGTCGAACGAGGACGGCGCGACCGTAGTCAGAATTGACTACGGCGCGTCGCAGGGAAGCGGTGGAACGGTGACTGCGTACCGCCTCTACCTCAGTGACGGACCGTCATTTGATTGCTCGGCTGCTTCTGCAGACGGGGCACTCGCAAACTCGTCAGCGCCGGGTACTTTCACGCAGACGCCAGGCGGAGAAGGGAACCTCTACTACGCGGTAGTTGCGGTGAACAATCTGGGTTTCTGCGCCGCAGGTGTCGATGGGCCGGTGAAGACCTACGAGGCACCGACCTCCCCCGCAGGCGACCTCTCGCTCGTGGACGAGGCAGATGGGTCGGGCAACTTTGCTGTCAGAGTGAAAAACCTGCGTGTTGGCGGCGGTATAGCCGCGTTCTACCGGTTGAGCCTCGAGAACGGATCTTCGACAACTTCGAGCGGCGAGGACGTAACGCTCGTCCCGTCGAACGGCTGGGGGAATGAGGCCCGAGTGACAGTCTCCGCTTGTCGACTCGCTTCGAACAACGGCCAGTACTGCTCGGCGGAGTCGATGCTCGGCCCTATAACGCCCGTGGCCACCCGCGCCCTTGCCAAGTCGCCGACGGCAGGAGCTGCACTTGCAGTCACAGCGCCTCAAAACTCCACGACTCTTCCGACCTCCTATTCCATCGAGGTTTGCCGCCCGCCTGTCGTGGTCATCAATCGCTGCTCGACGACCGACAGCAACGGAGATGCCTATCGCGACGGCTCCGTCTTGCCGACCGACGCGCAAACCGTGACGGTGACGGCCACAGTTACCGCGAACCGGGCCGCCTACACTGACCCCTCGCCAATTACGCAAGATGTGACTTCGGCTCCACAACCACCTGCGGATCCCACAACTCCGTCCGGCAACTGAGCCCAGCGCCGCCCACGCCCTACGCTTCCGAGTAGCGCGTCCACGACCCACGACTCACCACCGAAGGAACGACCCCGCATGAGCATGACCCCGGAGCAGGCCACCTGGTTCGCCGACGCCGCTGGCCGCATCGTGACCAACGTCGAGCAGGTGCTCCTCGGGAAGACGTTCGTGATCCGGCTCGCGGTCACGGCGATGCTCAGTGAGGGCCACCTCCTGCTCGAGGACGTCCCCGGCACCGGCAAGACGAGCCTCGCCCGGGCGATGGCGCAGAGCGTGCAGGGGTCGACGAACCGCATCCAGTTCACACCGGACCTGCTCCCGGGTGACATCACCGGGATCAGCGTGTACGACCAGCGCACCCAGGAGTTCGATTTCCACCGCGGCCCCGTGTTCGCCAACATCGTGCTCGCGGACGAGATCAACCGCGCGAGTCCGAAGACGCAGTCAGCCCTCCTCGAGGCGATGGAGGAGTCGGCGGTGACGGTCGACGGCGTGAACCACCGGCTCGCAGCCCCGTTCATGGTCATCGCGACCCAGAACCCCGTCGAGCAGGCCGGCACGTACCGCCTGCCCGAAGCGCAGCTCGACCGCTTCCTCATGAAGGCGTCGATCGGCTACCCGGACCACGCGGCGACGGTGAAGATCCTCGAGACGTCCTCGGCACCCTCGGCGTCGGTACCGCTCGCGAGCGTCGTCCCCGCGGCCACGATCACCGAGATGGCCGCTCTCGCCCGGTCGGTGCACGTCGATGCGGTCATCGCCGACTACGTCGCCCGGCTGGTCGACGCGACCCGGGCCGCGAGCGAGGTCCGTCTCGGCGTCAGCGTCCGCGGGGCGATGGGGCTCATGCGCGCATCACGCGTCTTCGCGGCGCTGAACGGACGGCACTACGTGACCCCGGACGACGTGAAGGCCCTCGCGGTCCCGGTGCTCGCGCACCGTCTGGTGCTCGATGCCGAGGCCGAGTTCGACGGCGTCAGCGCGAACGCCGTCGTGTCGCAGTTGCTGGTCGAGACGCCGCCGCCCGCGGACCGGGTCACGTCGTGACCGACCGCCGGCCTGTCTCCACGCGTTCGCGCCGCCCCTCCTCGACGCGGTCGCGTCGCGGTGCGGGTGCGTACGAGCGCACCGGGACGGTCGCCGGCCTGACCAACGTCCGGACGCGTCTGGTCGGTGACCGCGAGGGCGTGGCAGCGGAGGTGCTCGTCGGGTTCGTCCGGGTCTGGGCATCGGCCTGGAGGCTCGTCAAGCGCGCCTGGGGCGAGGTCTCGTCCGTCGTGACCGGCCTGGGATGGACGGTGGCGGTGCTCACGCTCGTCGCGTTCGTGGCGGGGTACCGGCTCGGCCTCCGCGAGGTCGTCGTCGTCGGGTTCGCAGGAGCGCTGCTCGTCGTGGTCGCGGCGATCGCCCTGATCGGGCGCTCGCGGCTCCTCATCCACATGCGGCTGCCGCAGCACCGCGTTGCGGTCGGGGACCCGGCCACCGTGGTCGTGACCGCGGAGAACCCCGGACGCCTGCCCTCGGTGCCGACCACGGTCGAGGTCCCGCTCGGCACGGGCCTCGTCGACGTGGCGATCCCGGCGGTGCCGGCCAAGGGGACGTTCGAGCGGGAGGTCCCGGTGCCGACGATCCGTCGCGGGGTGCTGGACGTGGGGCCCGTGACCGGCGTGCGGGCTGACCCGGTCGGGTTGGTCCGGCGAGAGATCGTGTGGACGGCGCGGGAGCAGGTCATCGTGCACCCGCGGACGATCGCGATCCCGTCGACGAGCACCGGCCTCGTGCGGGACCTCGAGGGGCAGGCCACCACGGACCTGTCCCCGGCAGACATCGCCTTCCACGCCATCCGTGAGTACCTGCCCGGCGACGACCCCCGGACGATCCACTGGAAGTCCACCGCGAAGTCCGGCGCGCTCATGGTGCGCCAGTTCGAGGACACCCGGCGATCGCACCTCGTCGTCGCGCTCGGGGTCTCACGGGCGGAGTTCGCGGACGGCGACGAGTTCGAGCTGGCTGTGAGCGCCGCGGCGTCGCTCGGCACCCGGGCGATCCGGGACGGCCGTGACGTGACCGTGGTCGTGTCGGAGCGCACGCCGGAGTTCGCCAAGCGCCCGGTGTACGCCGTGCACCCGATGGCCACGGTGACGCCCACCCGACTCCTCGACGACTTCGCGCGTGTCGGCCTGGCCGAGGCGTGCCTGCCGATCGCGGAGGTGTCCCGCATCGTGGGCAACGACACGGCGGGCGTCTCGGTGGCGTTCCTCGTGGTGGGGTCGACGGTGGAGCTGCCGGCGCTCCGGCTGGCGGCGACGCGGTTCCCGGTCGGGGTCGAGGTCGTGGCCGTGATTTGTGAGCCCGAGGCACAGCCGCGGTTCCTCCGGGTCGCGGGTCTGACGGTCATGACCATCGGCTACCTGGACGACCTCCGCCATGCGCTGCACCGGTCGGCGGCCGCATGAGCGCCCCCGCACCTGCTCCCGCGCCGCCGACGGTACGCGTCCGCGGTTCGGCGCGACGCGACGCCCGGCGCAGTGCTCGTCGGGTCTCCGCACTGCGCTGGGTCGGAGGGACAGTCGTCGCCTGGCTGCTCGTCGCGGTCGCGAGCGTCTCGTGGTGGCCCGTGTACCGCGACGGCGCGATGGTCGTCGCCGCGGTCACGGCGATCCTCGCGGGCACGCTGGTGGCACTCCTCGGGGCCGCGTACCGACTGTCCTCGCCTGTCGTCGCCGTCGCGACGGTCGCGGCGTTCGCGCTCACCGGGGTGCCCGCCGCGGTGCCGGGGGAGGCGAACGGGGTCCTGCCGACCGGGCAGGGACTGCTCGACCTCTTCGCGGGCGTCGCCCTCGGCTGGAAGCAGCTGGTGACCATCAGTCTGCCGGTCGGTTCGTACGAGGCGCTGCTCGTCCCCTTCTTCGTCACCGCCCTCGTCGTGACGGTGACCGGCGTGAGCGTGGCGACCCGTGCCTCCCGGCAGGAACTCGGCGCGGTGGCGCCGCTCGTGCTCTTCGTGGTGGGGATCGTGGTGGGGCCGAGCCGGCTGGACACCTCGATCGTGACCGCGGTGGCGCTTGCCGGCACCGCGCTCGTGTGGGCGCTGACCGCGCGGCACGCCCGTCGAGCGGTCGCGGTGGCCTCGACGATCGGGGCCCGCGTCCCGATCGCCCGCTCGGTGCTGCGCCCAGCGTTGGTCGGCACCGGCACGATCGTCGCGGCGGCGGTCGTCGCGACCGGTCTCGGACTGGTCGCCCCGCCCTCGGTCGGACGGACGGTGGCGCGGACCGACGTCGTGAAGCCCTTCGACCCGCGCGACTACGTCAGTCCGTTGAGCGGTTTCCGTGCCTACGAGGAGGCCGACGAGGCCGATGCCGAGCAGCTGCGGGTGACCGGGCTCCCCGCGGACGGCTTCGTCCGCATCGCGACGCTCGACACGTACGACGGCGTCGTGTACCGGGTCGGCGGGTCGGACGGCGTTTCCGCTTCCGGGACGTTCGAGCGCGTCCCGACCTCGGTCGACGTGCGCGGGGTCCGGGGCAGGACCGTCCGTGTCGGCGTGACCGTCGAGGGCTACCGAGGCGTCTGGCTGCCGACCGTCGGCGATCTCGAGCGGGTGGACTTCTCCGGCCGACAGGCCGACCGGGACCGCACGGCCTTCTTCTACAACGCCTCGACCGGCACCGGCGCGGTCGTCGGCGGCGTGACGGAGGGCACGACCTACGACCTCACCGCGGTGCTGCCCGATCAGCCCACGGAGGACCAGCTCGCGTCCGCGCGACCGGGGTCGGCGGAGGTGCCCGCACTGCAGGGCGTCCCCGACGCGGTGCGGGACACAGTGGAGGCCTACACCGACGGCGCGGGTTCGGACGGCGAGAAGCTCGTCGCGATGGTGCAGGAACTCAAGCGCACGGGCTACGTGAGCCACGGCGTCGGCGACGACCGCGCGAGCCGCTCGGGTCACGGCGCCGACCGGATCACCGAGCTCCTCACGTCACCGCTCATGGTCGGCGACCAGGAACAGTACGCGGTCGCCGCGTCGCTCATGGCGCAGCAGCTCGGGTTCCCCGCTCGGGTCGTGCTCGGGTTCACCGAGGGCGGCGACTCCGGAGCGGGGGCGACGTCGGGCGACGGGACGACGACGTTCCGCGGCTCGGACGTCACGGCACGCATCGAGGTCGACACGGCGCAGTGGGGATGGGTGATGCTCAATCCGAACCCGACCGTGCGGGAGATCCCGGATGCGCAGCAGGAGACGCCGAAGCCGGTCACCCGTCCGGAGACCGTGGTGCCGCCGCCCCCTGCCGACCAGCAGGACCAGGACCAGCAGGCACCCCCGCAGAGCGACCGCGACACGCCCTCCGTGCAACCGCTGTGGCTCCAGATCCTGCTCGCGGTGCTGCCGTGGGCGCTCGGTGTCCTCGGCCTCGCCGCACTCGTGCTGCTGCCCTTCGCCGCGATCGTCCTCGTCAAGCGTCTCCGACGCCGACGGAGACGTCGCGCGTCGTCCCCGCGCGCTCGTGTCGTCGGCGCGTGGGACGAGTACCGCGACGCCCTGGTCGACCGCGGGCACGACGTGACACCCTCCGCGACGAGACGCGAGAGCGTCCGGGGCGCGCCGGGCGAGGGCGGAGCCGGACTCGCCGCACTCGCAGACCGTGCGGTCTTCGGTCCGAGCGACGTGGACGAGCCGACCGCAGACCGGATGTGGGTGGCGACGGACGAAGCGATCGCGAGCCTCGGCGCAGGACGGAACCGGCGGGAGCGGTTCCGGAGCGCGGTGTCCCTGCGGTCGCTGCGGGTCGGTGCAGCAGGTCGGGCCGCGGTGGCTGGTGTCGTCGGCGTAGTCGGCTCGGAGGGCGGTCGGACGTCGCGTGACTACGATGGCCGGAGGCCGTTCGAACCCCGTGGACGTCAACGCGAGGGTGGACGGCCGAGTGAGGACAGAGGCACCACGTGATCAGATGCGAACACTGCGGCTCGGCGCTCCCGGACGGAGCGATCTTCTGCGGTGAGTGCGGACGTGCGGTGACGGCGTCGGCGAGCCGGATCCCGGCAGCCAGCGCACCGGTCGAACAGGCGCCCCCGCCGCCGCTCCTCCAGCCCGACGTGAACGGTCGTCGTCCGGACCCCGCCGCGGACGCCTGGTTGCCGGAAGCGACCCTCGACCCCGCGACCCGTGCGTGGCTGACCGGCTCGGACCACCAGGGGCAGCACCCCGGCGTTCCGGCGTCGCGTTCGGAGCTGCGCGGCCCGGACGGTGCGGACGCCGAACCGGCACGGTGGACTCCGACTCCAGGTGGCGTACGGAACGAGGAGCCGCCGCTCGATCCGGATGCCTTCACGAACGGGGCGGGGGACGGCACCGCGGACGACGATCCCGAGGTGACCCGTGTGGCCGAACGCTCCCGTCGGGGTCCGGTCGCGGACGGCGCGACACCGTCGGCTCCCGCGGCACCGGCAGCAGCGTCGACACCGGCCCCTCCGGCGTCGCCCGTGTGGAAGCCGCCGGTGCAGCAGGACGTCCCGTCGTGGCAGCCGCCCGCGAGGGAGGTGACCCCGGCCCAACCGTCGACACCGTCGTGGTGGATCGGTCGATCCACCCCTTCCGACCGGCGCGCCGAGCCCGACTCGTCAGGCGGTGTTCCGGAGAGCCCGGGCGGCGGGACGGTCGCACGGTCCGGAGACTCCGTCGAGGCCGCGAACGGCGAGGGAACGGACGGACCCGACCAGGGCCGCGGCACCCCGGAGGTCGGGAGCGATCGCCCGACGACCGTGGCGTCCCCGCCGCAGCCCGGGGACACTGCCGTCGTCGAGCCGTTGGTCGACCGGCGGCCCGCGCCCCAGCGGCCCGCACCGCTCGTGACCCCGGGATCCGCCGGGGCCACCTGTCACGTGTGCGGACACACGCTCGAGCCCGACGACATCTTCTGCGGCGAGTGCGGTGCCGTGCGCCCTGCGGTCACGGCGGCCTTCACCGGTCCGATCGTCCCGTTGCCCGTCGCACGCCCCGACTGGGCAGCAGACGACGACGGCGATCCCGGGACCGGTGACACGGTCGCCGAGCACGACGAGCTGACGGCCGGCACGGCCCCGTCGGACGGTGTCGACGACGCGGACGGTGCTGACACGGCTGGTACGACCGATGCGTCGACGAGGGCCGACGGGCCGTCCGGCGCCGCGAGGCAGACGGCCGAGCCGACGGACGTTGAGTCGTCCGTGGGGGCGCCGTCAGCGGAAGCCGACGACCAGCTCTTCCGTGCGGCGGTCAGGCGGCGCGGGCTCCACGCCGCGCCGACCGACGACGGCGACGACCTCGACACGTCGGCGACGGGCGGGTCCCACCCCGCCGAGGCGCAGGCGCCGACCGTTGCGCCGCTGCCACCGGTCCCCACCGCCGCTCCGCTCCCGCCCATCCCAGGGGTGCCCCAACCCGAGTCCACGACTCAGATCCCGGCGACGCCGCTCGGCCAGCCCGTGGTCCCGTCGAGCGCCGGAGCCGGGCTCGACGACGGCGACGCCACTGACGACGGTGACGGACCCGACGGGGTGCGGGACGACGGCGCACCCGACGATCGCCCTGTCGGGAGCGGACTGCCGCGCGACGAGGAACCGGACGTGGACGAGACGCGGATCGTGTCGAAGACCCCGACGCATGCGCCGTTCGTGCTGCACTTCAGCACCGGCGAACGCTTCGGTGTTCACGGGACCGGGCTCCTCGGGCGCCTTCCCCGCCCACAGCCAGGTGAGCGGTTCGATGACCTCCTGACCGTCCACGACCCCGGCAAGTCGGTGTCGAAGACGCACCTCGAGCTCGGGCGGGACGGCGGAGACCTCTGGGTGTCCGATCGGTTCTCCGGCAACGGGACGGTCGTGCGGCACATCGACGGATCGATCCGCCGATGCGAGCCCGGACGTCGCTACCGCGTCGAGCGGGGGGCGCGGGTCGACATCGGGGAGCAGTTCTTCCTCGTGCAGTAGCGCGTCCCTGCACCGGAGCCGATCGACGTGGCCGTGTCCACAGTTCGTCGGGCGCGTGCACGGGCGTGCACGGAGTGCTGGTGCGATGGGGGAGTGGAACTCCTCGCGGCGCGGACAGCGCTCGTCGGCGGCGCAGTCGGGCTCGTCGCCCTCGGCGTCCTCGCGCCGACCTCCGGGGTCGCCCGCGCGGTGGCGATCGGCGCCGGGTTGGTCCTCGCATTGCTGGACCGGTCGCTGCTGCGATCTGCCCGGACAGCGCCGAAGCCGCAGCAGAGCGCGTGGTCCGCTGCAGTGCCGGTGTCGACGTCCCTCGCTGGATCGTCACCGGGCGGCTCCGAAGCGCTGTCGGCGTCGGAGGGGACGGACGATGAGGGCCGCATCAGCCACGACCGGTCGGTGCTCGTGGGGCACGCCCTCGACGACGCTCGCGCCGTCCGGACCGACGCCCCGCACATCGTCGTCCTCGGGCGCGGGGTCCTCGCCCGAGCGGTCTTCGACGCCGTCGTCGCACAGTGCCACGCTGACGTGACCGCGGTCCGTCACAGCGATGACCTCCCGGGCGACCTCTCGGCTCCTCCGGACGGCGTGGCGGTGGCGGTCTGCACCGATCCCACGGAGTCGAGACGGACGGTCGTCCTCGTGGCCGAGCACGATCAGGTGCCGCGCCGGACGGACCTCCTGGTCACCGTGGGGCGCTCCGGCTGCTCGGTGCGCACGGACGACGGACGCATGGTGCGGATCCTCCCGGTGCTGCCGCGCGTCGAACCCCCGGCAGCACCGGGCGGATTCGACCAGGACACATCGGAACGCAGAGCGTCGGTCCGCCGGGCTGGAGCACGCCGGCGCTCGGGACTCAGCGCAGGCCGGCTCCGACGCGGACGGCCCCCACCGGCACGCCCCCGCCGAGCACCTGCTCGCCGGTCGCCGCCATGACCCTCGCGACACCCTCGGCGCTCACGAGACCGTTGCGTTCGAGGAGCGTCAAAGCCGCCAACGTCCCCGCCCGCTGGGCCCCGTCGAGGGTCTTCACCGCGACGGCCGCGCCGCCGGGCAGACCCATCACCATGACGCCCTCGGCGCCGAGCTTCGCGAGGACCCCGAGCTGCTCGATGGTCACGGTGTTCGCCCGACCAACGCCGTCGATCGCCCAGGGGTGCGCGAGCACCGCGTCGATCAGTGCCGCCGAGTCGCCGTCGGCACGGGCGACCACGGCCGCGAAGCCGCGGGCGAGTCCGGTCAGCGTGAGCGGGAAGACGGGTGCGCCGCAGCCGTCGGTGCCGACGAGGTCGACCGTCTCCGACGTGTACTCCTCGACCGTCGCACGGACCAGACGTTGCATCGGGTGCTCGATGTCGAGGTAGGTCTGCTCGTCCCAACCGTTGATCCGGCACGCGGCGAGCATCGCGGCGTGCTTGCCGGAGCAGTTCATGGCCAGGCGTCGTGGCTGGTCCATCGTGCGAGCGGTCGACCGGTCGAAGGGCATGTCGGGCGGGCAACCGAGGTCTGCCTCGACGTGGTCGAACGACTCGAGCATGTGTTGTGCCACGGCCTGGTGCGCGGCCGTCCCCGCGTGGCTCGCGGTGGACAGCACGAGCTCCTCGTCCGAGAACGATGCGCCGGCACGCCGTACGGCGAGCGCCTGGAACGGCTTCATCGTCGACCGGGGGTAGATGCTGGCGGCGACGTCGCCGACCGCGTCGATCACGGACCCGTCCGCCGCGACGACGACCCCGGCACCGATGTGACGGCTCTCGTCGAAGCCGTTCCGGTCGAGGACGGCGAGTTCGACGGATCCGTCGGCGGTGAGAGGATGGCGCGCAGTCATGCCGCAATGCTAGAGCGCGAGCCCCCGCCCGGACGGCAGGAGCGTGCCCTCCCGCCGCGACGGCGACACGAGCACGCGACGCCGAACGAGCAAGCACGCGACGGTGACACGATCAAGCACTCGACGGTGACACCAGCCAGCACGACCCGCCGACCCGAACCGCCACAGCCACAGCCACGAGGAGCCACACGTGTCCGACCACACCTACGATGTGTCCGTCCGTTGGACCGGAGACCGCGGCTCCGGGACGAGCGGCTACCGCGACTACGGCCGCGACCACGTCGTCTCCGCCGCGGGCAAGCACGACCTCGCCGGCTCCGCCGACCCCACCTTCCGCGGCGACCGCGACCGCTGGAACCCCGAGGAACTCGTCGTCGCCGCCCTCGCGCAGTGCCACATGCTGAGCTACCTGCACGTCGCCGTGCAGCAGGGGTTCACCGTCGTCGCGTACGAGGACCGCGCGACCGCGAGCCTCAACCTCAACCGCGACGGCTCCGGCGAACTCACGGAGACGACGCTGCACCCCGTCGTGACCATCCGGGAGGCCGACCGGGTCGAGGACGCCACCGCCGCCCATGCCGAGGCCAACCGCCTGTGCTTCATCGCCCGTTCCGTCGCGTTCCCCGTCCACCACGAGCCCGTGATCCGGGTGCTCGCAGTGGACTCATCAGCGAGTGCGGCAGACTAGGTCCTCGTGAAGCGTCTCCGCCTGCTCCCGATCGCCCTGGTCCCCGCCGTCGTGCTGGGGCTCGCCGCCTGCTCCGGCTCCGGGTCGGGGACCGCCTCCTCGTCACCGAGCGCGTCGTCGAGCGCGAGCGCGAGCGCAGCGGCCATCACCTCATGCCCGGACCCGGGCAAGGCGTCCGACTCGGTGAAGGTCTCGGGCGCGGTCGGCGGTGAGACGGCTCCGAAGGTGTCGTTCGCCAAGGGGCTCAGCGCATCGGAGCCCCAGCTGACGGTCGCGGTCAAGGGCGACGGTGCTTCGCTGCAGTCCGGCGACTACGCGCAGGTGTCGTACAGCGTCTACCAGGCGAAGGACGCGTCCAAGCTCGGCAGCGTCGGCTTCGACTCCGGCAACCCGCAGGCGCTCTCCGTCGGGGGCAGCGGGTTCGGCGCGATCCTCGCGTGCTCGAAGGTCGGCGACCGTCTCGTGACCGTCGGTCAGTCCTCCGCGATCGGGTTCAACACCGGTGGCGACGTCGTCGTGGTCGCCGATGTCGTGTCCAAGATCCCGACGAAGGCCACCGGCACGCCGCAGCAGCAGGACCCGGCGCTGCCGACCGTGAAGGACAAGGCCGACGGCGAGCCGGAGATCACGGTGCCGTCCGGCGCCAAGGCCCCCTCGAAGACCGAGGTCGAGGTCCTCAAGCAGGGCGACGGTCAGGCCATCAAGGACGGCGACACCGCACTCGTGCAGTACAAGGGCGTGACGCTGAAGGACGGCAAGGAGTTCGACTCGTCGTGGTCCAAGGGCGTCCCGACCACCTTCACCGTCTCCGAGGGGCAGCTCATCAAGGGCTTCGTCACCGGGCTCGTCGGGCAGAAGGTCGGCTCGCAGGTGCTCATCGTCACGACCGCGGCCGACGCCTACGGCGCGAACCCGCCTGAGGGGTCCGGCATCCCGGCGAACGCGCCCCTCGTGTTCGTCGTGGACATCCTCGCCCTCGGCTGAGATCCGACACGACGGAGGGCGGGGAGCACGAGCTCGCCGCCCTCCTCCACGTGGTCACCGCCTCGTGCAGCACGTTCGCCATCGGTGGTCATCAGGAGCGTGTTCGCGTGCTCACCGAGCCGAGGAGGAACGACGTTGCCGCGTCGGTCCCCGCGCACACGACGGTCTGCGCGCAGTCAGGCAGGACGGGGACGAACGCACGCGCCGGGAGGATCCTCGCCGCGAGCACCTTCCCGGTGTCGGTGTCGGTGTCGGCGTCGACGGAGAGGGAGACCGGCGCGTCGCCGTCGACGAGCGCCTCGATCTCCGTCCGACTCTGTGTGCTGCTCAGTGCCTCGAGCACCGCACGCTCGTCACTCGCGGAGCGGTCGGCGGGGCGCACCTCGGTCGCACTGGCTCCCATGAGTGCGACCCCGGTGATCGCCGCTGTGAGGGACGCGGCGAGCACGGTCTTCTTCGTCCTCATGGGGTCGCGCTCGTCACATATCAGCGGACAGTGGGTGTCGGTGGTCCTGGATACAGTGAATCCATGCAGCCAGACAAGCGCCGGATCGTCATCCTCGGCAGCACCGGCTCGATCGGCACCCAGGCCCTCGACGTGATCGAGCGGAACCCGGACCGCTTCGAGGTGGTCGGCCTGACCGCCGGCAGCAACCGCGACCTCGTGGCGCACCAGGCGGCGCGGTTCGGCGTCCGTGACACGGCGTTCGGCGACGAGGACTCCGAGCACCTCGTCCGCAGCGTCGAGGCCGACGTCGTCCTCAACGGCATCACCGGCTCGGTCGGCCTCGGCCCGACCCTGGCCGCCCTCGAGTCCGGCGCCACCCTCGCGCTCGCCAACAAGGAGAGCCTGATCGTCGGCGGCCCCCTCGTGCAGGCTGCCGCCCGCCCCGGTCAGATCGTCCCGGTGGACAGCGAGCACTCCGCGATCGCGCAGGCGCTCCGCTCCGGCTCCGCCGCCGAGGTCCGCCGCCTCGTGCTCACGGCGAGCGGTGGCCCGTTCCGGGGTCGCTCCCGTGACGAGCTCCGCGACGTCACGCCGGCGCAGGCTCTGGCGCACCCGACCTGGGACATGGGTCTCGTGGTCACGACGAACTCGGCGACGCTCGTGAACAAGGGGCTCGAGGTCATCGAGGCCCACCTGCTCTTCGGCGTCCCCTACGACCGCATCGACGTCACGGTGCACGCCCAGTCGATCGTGCACTCGATGGTCGAGTTCGTCGACGGTTCCACGATCGCACAGGCGTCCCCGCCGGACATGCGGCTCCCGATCGCGCTCGGCCTGGCGTGGCCGGACCGGGTGCCCGGCATCGGCGTGCCGCTCGACTGGACGACGGCGAGCACGTGGACCTTCGAGCCCCTCGACGCCGACGCGTTCGGTGCGGTGGCGCTCGCGAAGCGTGTCGGCGAGGCCGGCGGGACGTTCCCCGCGGTCTTCAACGCCGCGAACGAGCAGGCGGTGGCGGCGTTCCACGCGGGCGCGATCGGCTTCCTCGACATCGTCGACACCGTCGAGCGGGTGGTCGACGAGCACACGATGGGGGAGTCCTCCCTCGAGGGCGTGCTGGCAGCGGAGCGCTGGGCGCGCGCCGCGGCGGACCGCGCGCTGGCGCGCTGACCCGACCCGTGCCTCCCGGCTGGACGTCGGCGGTGGACCACCGGAGGTGACCGACCCTGCCTGGAGGCACGGTAAGCCTCTCAGAGAGCGCTCGGCTGGGTCTTGGGGAGCGTCCCGTACCCTTTCCCGGTGACCGTCGAATCCGTCCTGCTCTTCGTCCTCGGCGTGGTCGTCTTCATCGTCGGCCTGCTGGTCTCGATCGGACTCCACGAGCTGGGACACCTCTCCTTCGCGAAGCTCTTCAACGTGAAGGTGACGCAGTACTCGCTCGGCTTCGGCAAGGCGATCTGGTCGTTCAGGCGGGGCGAGACCGAGTACGGCATCCGTCCGATCCTGCTCGGCGGGTACATCTCGATGGTCGGCATGCTCAAGCCGCGGGCGTCGGGCAAGCCGAACGCGATCACGAACACGGGCATGTACGGCGCGTTCGTGCAGGACGCCCGGCAGGCGAGTGCCGAGCAGATCGCGGAGTCCGGCGGCGACGACTCGCGCGCGTTCTACCGGCTGACCCCGTGGAAGCGGATCATCGTCATGGTCGCCGGTCCCGCGATGAACCTCGTGATCGGGATCGTGCTCTTCGGCGTGCTGCTCTGCGGCTTCGGTGCCCCGACGACGACGTTCACGTCGAGCGTGGGCTGCGTCCTGCCGAACAGCCAGACGACGACGTGCTCCCCGGGCGACGCGGAGTCCCCGGCGAAGCAGGCCGGCATCCGGTCCGGTGACGTCGTGCTCTCGATCGACGGGAAGTCCGATCCGACGATCGCCGAGGTGTCGACGCTCTTCCAGCGGAGTGCCGGCAAGGAGCTCACGGTCGTGGTCGAGCGTGACGGCGAGCGGAAGACGCTGGAGATCACGCCCGTCACCGCCACGCGCGACGTGTACCTGTCCGACGGCACCGTCGCGAAGAACGAGGACGGCACCACGAAGACGCAGCAGGTCGGCGTGGTCGGGGTGAGCATCGGGCAGTCCCTCGTCCGGCAGTCGCCCGCTGCGGTCCTCCCGGCGACGGGCGCGCAGATCTCGGCGTCCGCCCACCTCATCATCGACCTGCCGCAGCGGCTCGTCGCGGTGTGGAACGCGGCGTTCGGCTCGCAGGCCAGGTCGCAGGACAGCCCGGTGTCGGTCGTCGGCGTCGGCCGCGCGATCGGCGAGGTGTCGTCGATGTCGGGCGTGCCGGTGGTCGACAAGGCGTACACGATCCTGGGGCTGCTCGCGTCGCTCAACATCGGGCTCTTCGTGCTGAACATGGTGCCGCTCCTGCCGCTCGACGGTGGGCACATCGCGGGCGCGCTGTGGGAGGCCGTCAAGCGTCGGTCGTACAAGCTCGTCGGCAAGGCGGACCCGGGTCCGATCGACCTCGCCAAGACGATGCCGCTCACGATGGTGGTCGTGGTGCTCCTCGCCGGCATGAGTGCGCTGCTCATCTACGCCGACATCGTGCGTCCCGTGAACCTCTTCGGGTAGCGACGGGCGCGCGGCCGAGCACTACGCTTCCCACATGAGCACAGCTCCGGAAGTCCGCACGGTCGAGCGCCAGGGGACCGACGTCATCGCCGAGGCCGACCGGAAGGGCACTCCGCGCGGCTTGTTCTGGCCGTGGTTCGCCGCGAACATCTCGGTGCTCGGACTGAGCTACGGCTCGTTCGTGCTCGGCTTCGGCATCTCGTTCTGGCAGGCGACGGTCGTGACGGTGATCGGCGTCGCGTTCTCGTTCCTGCTGTGCGGCGTCGTCGCCATCGCGGGGAAGCGTGGCTCCGCGCCGACGATGGTGCTCAGCCGTGCGGCGTTCGGGGTGCGGGGCAACCGACTGCCGTCGTTCCTCAGCTGGATCCTGACGGTCGGGTGGGAGACCGCTCTCGCGGCGCTGGCCGTGCTCGCCACGTCGACGGTGTTCCGCGAGCTCGGGTGGGACGGCGGCGTGCTGACGAAGGTCGTCGCACTCGTCGTGGTCGCGGCGCTCGTGGTCGGAGCGGGGGTCGCCGGGTTCGACGTCATCATGCGGCTGCAGACCTGGATCACCGTCATCACCGCCGTGCTGACGGTCGTGTACATCGTGCTCGCGGTCCCGTCGATGGACCTCGGCCGCGTCGGCGCTCTGCCGTCAGGGAGCGCGCAGAACGTGGTGGGTGCGCTCGTCCTCGTGATGACGGGCTTCGGTCTCGGCTGGGTGAACGCCGCAGCCGACTACTCGCGCTACCTGCCGCGCGCGTCCTCCACCCGCGGCGTGGTGGGATGGACGACGTTCGGCGGTGCCCTCGCCCCGGCGGTCCTCGTGGTCCTCGGCGTGCTCCTCGCGGGCTCGTCGAAGGACCTGAACGACGCCGTCGGCAGCGACCCGATCGGTGCGCTCACGACCATCCTCCCGGTGTGGTTCCTCATCCCGTTCGCGCTGGTGGCGATCCTCGGACTCGTGGGCGGCGCGGTCCTCGACATCTACTCGTCCGGGCTCGCCCTGCTGAGTGCCGGCGTGCGCATCCCGCGACCCGTCGCGGCCGGGGTGGACGGCGTGTTCATGGTCGCCGGCGCGGTGTACGTCGTCTTCTCCGCGCCGGACTTCATCGGACCGTTCCAGTCGTTCCTCATCACCCTCGGCGTCCCGATCGCGGCGTGGGCCGGAGTGTTCGTCGCTGACGTGCTGCTCCGTCGTCGCGACTACGCCGAGACAGAGCTCGAGGACCGTCGCGGCCGCTACGGCGACGTCCGGGCGGTCGCGATCGGACTCGTCGGGCTCGGCACCGCGGTCGGCTGGGGTCTCGTCACCAACACGTCGGGGGTGCCCGCCTGGCTCAACTGGCAGGGCTACCTGCTCGGCCCGTTCGGGCTCGGCGGCCGAGACGGGGCGTGGGCGTACGCGAACCTCGGGGTCCTCGTCGCACTGCTCGTCGGCTTCGTCGGCACGCTCCTGCTCTCCTCCGGGGCCGTGCGCCGCCAGGAAGGCCGCGCATGACGGTCCCCGACGACGCGTGGCTCATCGTCGTCGACATGCAGGAGGTCTTCACCGGTGAGAGCCCGTGGGCCGCGCCGCGGTACGCCCATGCCGGGATGGCGATCGAGCACCTCCTGCCCCGGTTCACCGGACGGACCGTCTTCACACGGTTCGTCGCCCCCGAGCGACCCGAAGGTGCCTGGGTGCCCTACTACCGTGACTGGCCGTTCGCCCTCGTGCCCGACGCCGACCCGCTCTACGCGCTGACGGAGCCGTTCGCGACGGCGGCAGCCGACCGGGGCGACCCCGTCGTGACGGAACCGACCTTCGGCAAGTGGGGGACGAGCCTCCGGGCCGTCGTCGGCGACCACCCGCACCTCGTGCTGTCCGGGGTCTCGACCGACTGCTGCGTCCTGTCGACCGCGCTCGCGGCGGCGGACGCCGGCGCGACCGTCACGATCGTTGCGGACGCGTGCGCCGGTGCGAGCGACGAGGACCACGAGCGCGCGCTGGCCGCGATGCGGCTCTACGCGCCGCTCATCACGGTCGTCGACTCCGCGAACGACCTGTGAACGGACCCGGCAGCGTCGCACCCACCGCGTAGAGTGGCCAGCGTGCCAGCAGTGAACCTCGGTCTGCCGAAAGTCCCGGAAACGCTCTCCCCGCGTCGCAAGTCGCGGCAGATCCGGGTCGGCAAGGTCCTCGTGGGCGGTGACGCGCCGGTCTCCGTGCAGTCGATGACCACGACGCCCACCACGAACATCAACGCGACCCTGCAGCAGATCGCGGAGCTCACCGCCTCGGGCTGCGACATCGTCCGCGTCGCCGTCCCGAGCCAGGACGACGCCGATGCGCTGCCGATCATCGCGAAGAAGTCGCAGATCCCGGTCATCGCCGACATCCACTTCCAGCCGAAGTACGTGTTCCAGGCCATCGACGCCGGGTGCGCCGCCGTCCGCGTCAACCCGGGCAACATCCGGAAGTTCGACGACCAGGTCGGCGCGATCGCACGGGCCGCGAAGGACGCCGGGGTGTCGCTGCGCATCGGGGTGAACGCCGGGTCGCTCGAGCCGAGCCTTCTGCAGAAGTACGGCAAGGCCACGCCCGAGGCACTCGTCGAGTCGGCCGTGTGGGAGGCGTCGCTCTTCGAGGAGCACGACTTCCACGACTTCAAGATCTCGGTCAAGCACAACGATCCGATCGTCATGGTCAAGGCCTACCGGCAGCTCGCCGCGGCGGGTGACTGGCCGCTGCACCTCGGCGTGACCGAGGCCGGCCCGGAGTTCCAGGGCACGATCAAGAGCGCCACGGCGTTCGGCATCCTCCTCGCGGAGGGCATCGGCGACACCATCCGCGTCTCGCTGTCCGCACCGCCCGTGCAGGAGGTCAAGGTCGGCCTGCAGATCCTGCAGTCGCTCAACCTCCGCGAGCGCAAGCTCGAGATCGTCTCGTGCCCGAGCTGCGGCCGCGCACAGGTCGACGTCTACCAGCTGGCGAACGACGTCACGAAGGGGCTCGAGGGGATGACCGTCCCCCTGCGCGTCGCCGTCATGGGCTGCGTCGTGAACGGCCCCGGTGAAGCCCGTGAGGCCGACCTCGGCGTCGCGTCGGGCAACGGCAAGGGGCAGATCTTCGTCAAGGGCGAGGTCATCAAGACCGTGCCGGAGCGCGAGATCGTCCAGACCCTCATCGAGGAGGCGAACCGCATCGCCGACGAGATGGGTCCGGCCGCCGCGACCGGCACCGTCCAGGTGATCACCGCACCGTAGCGCACACCGCGTGACGGACGGGAGGCACGGTGCCAGCTGGCACCGTGCCTCCCGTCCGTCACGCGGTGCGCGCGCATGGGGTGCGCGCACCTCGCACCGTGCGAGCCGGACGCGAGGTGCGAGGTTCCACACACGGTGGGACCGGGTGAGCCCCGCACGACGCGGGGAACCTCGCACGATGCCGTGAGGCGTCCGCGCCCTCGCACCGTGCGAGCATGCGCCGCCGCCGCCGCCGCCGCCGCTGCCGCCGTCGCCGCCGCCACTCCGCTCCCGCCCGCACGCTCCGCCGACCGCTCCGCACCGTTCGAGGCCGCCGCTAGGCTTGCCCCGTGGTCACACGGCTCTCCCATCTCTTCCTCCGCACGCTCCGCGACGACCCCTCCGACGCCGAGGTGACGAGCGCGAAGCTGCTCGTCCGCGCCGGGTACATCCGTCGCCAGGCCCCGGGCATCTTCGCCTGGCTGCCGCTCGGTCTGCGGGTGCGCGCCCGCATCGAGGGCATCATCCGCGACGAGATGGTCGCGGCCGGCGCGCAGGAGGTCCTGCTCCCGGCACTCGCACCGCGTGAGCCGTACGAGGCGACGAACCGCTGGACCGAGTACGGCGACGGCATCTTCCGGCTCAAGGACCGCAAGGACGCCGACTACCTCCTCGCGCCGACGCACGAGGAGCTCTTCGCCCTGCTCGTGAAGGACCTGTACTCGTCGTACAAGGACCTCCCCGTCACGCTCTTCCAGATCCAGGACAAGTACCGTGACGAAGCCCGTCCCCGTGCGGGACTCCTGCGCGGCCGCGAGTTCACGATGAAGGACGCGTACTCGTTCGACATCGACGACGCCGGACTCGACCGCAGCTACCAGACGATGCGCGACGCCTACGAGCGGATCTTCGCGCGGCTCGGCCTCGAGTACGCGATCGTCAAGGCGGACGCCGGCGCCATGGGCGGCTCGAAGTCCGAGGAGTTCCTCCACCCGATCGCGGTCGGCGAGGACACCTTCGTGCGCAGTGCCGGCGGCTACGCGGCGAACGTCGAGGCCTACGTCACCCCGGTACCCGAGTCGCTGCCGATCGAGGGACAGCCGCAGCCCGTGCTGCTGCCCGCGGCCGACACGCCCACGATCGACACGCTCGTGGCGCACGCGAACGAGGTCGCCCCGCGCGAGGGCGCTCCCTGGACCGCGGCCGACACGCTCAAGAACGTCGTGCTCGCGCTCACGCACCTCGACGGCTCCCGCGAGGTCGTCGTCGTCGGACTGCCCGGCGACCGCGAGGTCGACCTGAAGCGCGCCGAGGTGGCCTTCGCGCCCGCCGAGGTCGAGGCCGCGGGCGACGACGACTTCCGCAAGCACCCGGGCGTCTTCGTCAAGGGGTACATCGGCCCGCAGGTGCTCGGTGCCGACAGCCCGTCCGGGATCCGTTACTTCGTCGACCCCCGCGTCGTCGACGGCACCGCCTGGATCACGGGCGCGAACGAGCGCGGCGTGCACGTCTCCGGTCTCGTCATGGGCCGCGACTTCACCGCCGACGGCGTCGCCGAGGTCTCCGACGTCCGCGCCGGTGACCCCGCACCCGACGGCTCCGGCCCGCTCGAGACCGCTCGTGGCATGGAGATCGGCCACGTCTTCCAGCTCGGCCGCAAGTACGCCGAGGCGCTCGGCCTCAAGGTGCAGGACGAGAACGGCAAGCTCGCGACGGTCACCATGGGGTCGTACGGCATCGGCGTGACCCGCATCCTGGCGATCCTCGCCGAGGCGCACAACGACGAGAAGGGCCTGGTCTGGCCGAAGAACGTCGCGCCGTTCGACGTGCACGTCGTCGCGACGGGCAAGGACGCGGTCGCGTACGACCTCGCGACCTCGATCGTCGACACCCTCGAGGGCGAGCGCTTCGAGGTCGTCTACGACGACCGTCCGAAGGTGTCGCCCGGCGTGAAGCTGCGCGACGCCGAGCTCCTCGGCATGCCCATCGTCGTCGTGGCCGGACGCAACGCCGCCGACGGCGTCGTCGAGCTCTGGGACCGGCGCTCGGGTGAGCGCAGCGACGTCCCGGTGGCCGACCTGCTGGACGCGGTCCGCGCGATCTAGCGGGTCGTGCCCGGAACCGGGCACGCGACGGACTGGAGGCGCGGTGCCAGCTGGCACCGCGCCTCCAGGCCGTTCTGGGGTACGCTGGTCGCCGACTTCCGCGACGTTCCACTGCGGAGGCGACTCAGCTGAATACGGAGGCACCTCGGTGAAGATCGATCTCGCAGTCCTGCGACTCATGGAGCGCGAGCGGGAGATCCCGTTCGAAGAACTCGTCCAGATCATCGAGCAGGCGATCCTGACGGCCTACCACAAGCACACCGCCGAGAACGGTGAGCCGGCCGACCCGCAGTCCCGCGTCGAGCTCGACCGCAAGAGCGGCGAGGTCTCCGTCTACGTGCCCGAGCGCGACGAGGAGGGCACCGTCGTCGGTGAGGCCGTCGACCAGCCCAGCGACTTCGGACGCATCGCGGCGTTCGCGGCGAAGCAGGTCATCAACCAGCGTCTCCGTGACATCGGCGACGACAAGATCCTCGGCCAGTTCCGCGGCAAGGAAGGCGACATCGTCGCCGGCGTCATCCAGCAGGGACCGAACCCGCGGATGGTGCACGTCGACCTCGGCACCGTCGAGGCGATCCTCCCGCCCGAGGAGCAGGTGCCCGGCGAAGAGTACAAGCACGGCAGCCGCATCCGCGTGTACGTGACGAGCGTCGGACGCGGTCCGAAGGGCCCGCAGATCACCG
The DNA here is from genome assembly GCF_047238015.1 of Curtobacterium phoenicis. Lineage (NCBI taxonomy): Bacteria > Bacillati > Actinomycetota > Actinomycetes > Micrococcales > Microbacteriaceae > Curtobacterium > Curtobacterium phoenicis. The sequence goes on along the minus strand of NZ_JBDFLZ010000002.1, from coordinate 2,392,516 downwards.
TCTCGCGCACGCACCCGGGCCTGGTCCGGAAGCTGTTCGCGCTCGAGGTCCCCGAGATCGCGTCGGGCGTGGTGGAGATCACCTCGCTCGCACGTGAGGCCGGACACCGGACCAAGCTCGCGGTCAAGGCGAACGAGCCCGGCGTCAACGCGAAGGGCGCCTGCATCGGCGAACTCGGCGCGCGCGTCCGGGCCGTGACGACCGAGCTCGGTGCCGAGAAGATCGACATCGTCGACTGGTCGCCGGACCTCGCGACGTTCGTGGCGAGCGCGCTGTCGCCGGCGAAGGTGACGAGCGCGTTCGTGCTCGACGCGTCGACGAAGGCCGTCCGTGCGCTCGTGCCGGACTACCAGCTCTCGCTCGCCATCGGGAAAGAGGGGCAGAACGCCCGTCTCGCCGCGAAGCTCACCGGCGCGCGGATCGACATCCAGCCGGATTCGATCCTCGACGGCGACGAGTAGCGACGGCGGCGGCGGCGGGTGCACGGCAACGCCGGGGACCCGCCGCAGGGCGCCCGTTTCGCTGCCGGCGTGGGCCGATCGGGCGTGCCGGATCGCGTCCGTCCGAGGCAAGGAGTAAGGTGGAACCCGTCAGAACGTGCATCGGCAGTCGCCGTCGCGCCCCCCGATCCTCCCTCCTCCGTGTCGTCGCCCTCGGCGACGGGCGAGTCGTGGCGGATCCGAAGGCAGTCATGCCGGGCAGGGGAGCGTGGCTCACCCCGACCGTCGACGCCTACGAGCTGGCCGTCAAGCGCCGGGCATTCCGCCGGGCACTTCGGCTGGATCGCGAACCCGACACGTCCTCGGTCCTCGAGTACCTGCAAGGCCTCACGGCCGCGCCGGCATCCGAGCGCCCGGACACGACAGAACAGGCTGAACGGCTTATGGACAACTGATGAGCGGCTCGAAATGAGACCCGTCATCCAGTGAGTCCTGCCCCTTCACGGGGCAGGACCCGTGAAGGAGAACAGTGGCAAAACCACGCGTACACGAGATCGCATCCGAACTCGGTGTCGACAGCAAGACCGCAATGGAGAAGCTCAAGGAGCTCGGCGAGTTCGTCAAGGGCCCGAGCTCCAGTGTGGAACCCCCCGTCGCGCGCAAGCTCCGTGCTGCGCTGCAGGCGGCCGGCGCCTCGGCGTCGAACACCGCCGCGCCCGCGGCCGGAGCAGCTGCGCCGAAGCCCGGTGCAGCCACCCCGAAGCCGGGGACGGTATCCCGCTTGGCCGCGCCGAAGCCCGGTGCGAAGCCGGGTCCGGCGACGCCGACCCCTGCCCCGCAGGCGCGCGCTGCTGAGCAGCCCGTCTCCGACGCGCCGACGCCGGCCGCGCCGAAGTCGGTCGCGCAGCGTCAGGCCGAGGCCGAGGCCGCGCAGAAGGCCGCCGCGGCAGAGAAGGCCTCCGGCACAGCGAACAAGGGTGGCGAGGCCACCGGTTCCGCTTCGCCGAAGCCGAACACGGCCGCCGGCCCGAAGCCGGGTGGCCCGAAGCCGGGCGCACGCCCGGGCAACAACCCCTACGCGTCGAGCCAGGGCATGGGCTCGCGCCCGCCGCGTCCGGGCAACAACCCGTACTCGCAGAACCAGGGCATGGGCCAGCGCCCCGCCGCTGGGCAGGGTGGCGGCAACGGCATCCCGCGTCCGGCGCCGCCGCGCCCGGGTGTCCCGCGTCCCGGAGCTCCCCGTCCGGGTGGCCCCGGCCAGCAGGGTCGTCCGAACGGCTTCGGGCAGCGCCCGGGCCAGGGTGGCCGCGGCGGCCAGGGTGGCGGCTTCAACCGTCCCGGTGGTGCTGGTGGCGGCGCCGGTGGTGGCTTCAGCCGCCCGGCGTTCAGCGGCCCGCGTCCCGCCGGTGGCGGCGGTCGTGGCCGTGGTCCCGGTGGTGGGACCGCTGGTGCGTTCGGTCGCGGTGGCGGCAAGAGCCGTGCCCGCAAGTCGAAGCGGACGAAGCGCGCCGAGTACGAGATGCGGCAGGCGCCGTCGCTCGGCGGCGTGCAGGTCCCGCGCGGCGACGGCAGCACGGTCATCCGTCTGCGTCGCGGTGCGAGCATCTCGGACTTCGCGGACAAGATCGACGCGAGCCCCGGCAACCTCGTGACGGTGCTGTTCCACCTCGGTGAGATGGCGACCGCCACGGAGTCCCTGGACGAAGCGACGTTCGAGGTCCTCGGCGAGGAGCTGGGCTACAAGATCCAGATCGTCTCGCCGGAGGACGAGGACAAGGAGCTCCTCGAGGGCTTCGACATCGACCTCGAGGGCGAACTCGAGGACGAGGACGACTCGGTGCTGCAGCAGCGGCCCCCGGTGGTCACCGTCATGGGTCACGTCGACCACGGCAAGACCCGCCTCCTCGACGCGATCCGCAACTCGAAGGTCGTCGAGGGCGAGGCCGGTGGCATCACCCAGCACATCGGTGCGTACCAGATCGTCACCGAGCACGAGGGCGTCGAGCGTCCGATCACCTTCATCGACACCCCGGGTCACGAGGCGTTCACCGCCATGCGTGCCCGTGGTGCGCAGGTGACCGACATCGCGATCCTGGTGGTCGCGGCGGACGACGGCATCATGCCCCAGACGATCGAGGCGCTGAACCACGCCCAGTCGGCCGGTGTGCCGATCGTGGTCGCGGTGAACAAGATCGACAAGGAAGGCGCGAACCCGGCCAAGGTCCGCCAGCAGCTCACCGAGTACAACCTGGTGGCCGAGGAGTACGGCGGCGACGTCATGTTCGTCGACGTGTCGGCACGCCAGAACATCGGCATCCAGGAGCTTCTGGACGCGGTGCTGCTGACGGCGGACGCCGGTCTCGACCTGCGTGCGAACCCTGACAAGGACGCCCGCGGTGTGGCGATCGAAGCCCGACTCGACAAGGGTCGCGGTTCGGTGGCGACCGTGCTCATCCAGTCCGGCACGCTCCACGTCGGTGACGCCATCGTCGCGGGCACGGCCTACGGTCGCGTCCGTGCGATGACGGACGAGAACGGTGTCGCCGTCCAGGCAGCGACCCCGTCGCGTCCGGTCCAGGTGCAGGGTCTGTCGTCGGTGCCGCGCGCCGGTGACACGTTCCTCGTCACCGAAGAGGACCGCACGGCTCGTCAGATCGCCGAGAAGCGTGAGGCCGCCGAGCGCAACGCCCAGCTGGCCAAGGCCCGCAAGCGCATCTCGCTCGAGGACTTCACCCGTGCGCTCGAAGAGGGCAAGGTCGACTCGCTCAACCTCATCATCAAGGGTGACGTCTCCGGTGCCGTCGAGGCACTCGAGCAGTCGCTCCTCGACATCGAGGTGGACGACAGCGTCCAGCTGCGGATCCTGCACCGCGGTGTGGGTGCGATCACGGAGTCGGACATCGACCTCGCCACGATCGACAACGCGATCGTCGTCGGCTTCAACGTCCGTCCGGACGTCAAGGCCCGCGAGCGTGCGGCCCGCGAGGGCATCGACGTGCGCTTCTACTCGGTCATCTACAACGCACTCGAGGACATCGAGCAGTCCCTCAAGGGCATGCTCAAGCCCGAGTACGAAGAGGTCCAGTCGGGCGTCGCGGAGATCCGCGAGGTGTTCCGTTCCTCCAAGTTCGGCAACATCGCCGGTGTCATCGTCCGCTCCGGCACGATCACCCGCAACGCCAAGGCGCGCGTCATCCGCGAGGGTGTCGTCATCGCCGACGGTCTGGCGATCGAGTCCCTGCGTCGTTTCAAGGACGACGTCACCGAGGTCCGCACGGACTTCGAGGCCGGTATCGGTCTGGGCAAGTACAACGACATCCAGATCGGTGACGAGATCGAGACGACCGAGCTCGTCGAGAAGCCGCGCGACTAGTCGCCTGGCTATCCTGGACCCCGCCGTTCCCCCAGGGAGCGGCGGGGTCCACCCGTTCCACCAGAAGAATCCCTGCCCCAGGAGGCACCCATGGCTGACCCGCAGCGCGCCCGCAAGATGGCGGACCGCATCAAGGAGGTCGTCGCACGCCGGCTCGACAAGGGCCTCCGCGACCCGCGACTCGGTTTCGTGACGATCACGGACGTCCGTGTCACGGGGGACCTGCAGCACGCGTCCGTGTTCTACACGGTCTACGGCACGGACGAGGAGCGCGCCGACTCCGCAGCGGCGCTCAAGGCGGCGACCGGAATGCTCCGCAGCGAGGTCGGCAAGAACATCACGGCGCGACTCACCCCGTCGCTCGAGTTCATCGCGGACGCACTCCCGGAGACCTCGGCGCACATGGAGGACCTCCTGGCGCAGGCGCAGGTGCGGGACGCGCAGGTCCGTGCCGCTTCGGCGGGCGCGCAGTACGCCGGCGACGCCGACCCGTACAAGCACGACGACGAGGACGACGACGCTCGGGCGTAGTCCTCAGCCGACCGGGAGCGTGTACCCGCCCGCATCGTCGCCGACGGCCAACCCGTCGCGGAGGAGCGAGGCGAGTGCACGCTCCCGCTGTCCAGCGTCCGGCCAGACGAGGTCGATCTCCGACCGGAGCACCGGGACGTCGCTCGCGCGGAGCTCCGCCATGATGAGGCCCCGCACCTGCCGGTCGCTCCCGGCGAACCGCGCCTGCTTCGGCGCGCGCGGCCCGTCGTGGTCCGGGTACCCGGCTGCACGCCAGGCGCAGCGGTCCGCGATCGGGCACGCGTCGCACGCGGGGGAGCGGGCGACGCAGACGAGGGCACCGAGCTCCATCACCGCGGCGTTCGTGGTCGCAGCGTCGTCGCGGTCCGAGGGTAGGACGGACTCCATGAGCGGCAGGTCCTGCTTCGCCTTCGCGGGGCCGGGCTGCCCCTGACCGAGCAGCGCCCGCGCGAGCACCCGCCGGACGTTGACGTCGACGACGGGGTGCCGGTCGCCGTACGCGAAGACCGCGACGGCCCGGGCCGTGTAGTCGCCGATGCCGGGGAGCGCGAGGAGTGCGTCGACGTCACGCGGCACGACGTTGTCGTGCTGCTCGGCGATCGCCGTGGCGGCGGCGTGCAACGCGAGCGCCCGCCTCGGGTAGCCGAGCCGGTCCCAGGCGCGCACCGCGTCGGACGGGGGCGACTGCGCGAGGTCGCGAGGGGTCGGCCACCGGGTGAGCCAGGCCTCCAGTCGGGGGACCACGCGCGCGACCTGCGTCTGCTGCAGCATGATCTCGCTCACGAGCGTGCCCCAGGCGGGGAAGCCGGGACGGCGCCACGGGAGGTCGCGTGCCTCGGCGCGGAACCACGCGATGAGCGGGGTGGCGATGTCGGGCGCGTCCGCCCCGGCGGTGCCGTCCACGGGTGGCGTGTTCTCCACATCCGGCCTGGAGGCTCCGCTCGCGTTCACCAGGACAGCCTAGGGTGGGGTGCATGGCACGCTGGGCACCACAGGAGACCGACACCATGGCCGCGATCGCTGCCGAGGCGAGCGCGCAGGTCGGCACGAACCGGACCGTCATCGGGATCGACGGGCAGCCGGGTACCGACCTCGAGCACGTCGCCGCGGCGCTCGTCGCCGGTTTCGAGCAGCACGGGGTGCAGGCGATGGCCGCCGCGGCTCCCTCGGCGTCGGCCGACGAGTTGCGGTCGGACATCGTCGCGCCGTTCCGTTCGACCGGCGAGGGACCCGGCGTCCTGGTCGTGCACGGCCACGGCGTCCTCGACCCGGGCGTGCGCGGGCTGTGGCGGTGGTCGCTGTGGGTCGAACAGGAAGAAGGGCGGCTCGAGCGCCGTGCGGACGTGAAGATCGCGGCGTCCGCCGTGCTCGACGTCACCGACCCCGAGCACCCCCGTCGCGAATGGAACGACGCCTGCTGACCGGACCCCGGGCGTGACGGGCGCTGGTAACCTCTCCGGGTGCTCGAATCGCCGCCGGACGGGATCCTCCTCGTCGACAAGCCGCAGGGGATCTCCAGTCACCGGGTCGTGTCGATCGCTCGACGTCGGCTCGGTCTGAAGAAGATCGGCCACGCCGGCACCCTCGACCCGATGGCGACCGGGCTGCTGCTCCTCGGCGCCGGACCCTCCACCAGGCTGCTGACGCACCTCGTCGGCCTCGGCAAGACGTACACCGCGACCATCCGTCTGGGTGTCTCGACCGACTCCGACGACGCGGACGGGGACCCGATCGCCGCGGCGGGCGTCCCCGGTGCGGACGTGTCCGAGGACGCGGTCGAGCGGGCGGTCGCAGCACAGCGCGGCACGATCGACCAGGTGCCCTCGACCGTGAGCGCCATCAAGGTCGACGGCCGGCGCGCCTACGACCTCGCTCGGAAGGGCGAGGAGGTCGTGCTGCGGTCCCGCACGGTCACCGTCTCCCGCTTCGACGTCACCGGCCGGCAGGAGCACACGGTCTCCGTGGACGGTGTCGATGTGCAGGTGGTGGACCTCGACGTCGTGGTCGCCTGCTCCTCGGGGACATACGTCCGTGCACTCGCCCGTGACGTCGGCGCCGCGCTCGGTACCGGAGCGCACCTCACCGCCCTCCGACGCGTCGACGTCGGGCCGTTCCACGTCGACGACGCGATCGACATCGAGGACGATGCGGTCGACGTGCGTGCAGCGCTCCTGCGTCCCGTCGACGTGGCCCGGACCCTGTTCACGACCGTCGCGCTCGACGCTGCTGCCGCGAAGGACCTCTCGGACGGCAAGCGGGTCCGCGCCGAGCACCCGGACCACGAGGGACCGGTCGCTGCGATCGACACGGGCTCGGACCGCCTGGTCGGACTCGTCTCCGTGCGACGCGGCCAGCTCCGGGTGATCACGAACTTCCCGACCGCCCTCTCCAGCACGACGGGAGCCTGACGCGTGATCGAGTGGTTCATGTGGCTGCAGCTCGTCGTGGCGGTCGTCGCCGGGCTGTTCGCGGTCGTCGTGGGGTTCATCGGCTGGAAGCCGAACGACTACACCGTCGGCTCCCTGGTCCTCGTCGAGCTGCTGCTCCTCGCGCAGGGCGTCATCTCGCTCGTGCTGCCCGCGGTCGGCAGTCCTCCGCAGGGCAACGCGCTCGAGTTCGGTGTGTACGCGGTGTCGGTGCTCCTCGTGCCGCCGGCGGCGATCGTGTGGGCGCTCATCGACCGGACGCGCTGGAGCACGGTGGTCCTCGGCGCCGGAGCGTTCACCGTCGCGGTGATGGTGTACCGGATGTACCAGATCTGGTTCGCGCTGACCTGACCCGGTGGTCCGGGTCCGCCTGACCCGGTGGTCCGGGCTGACGCGGGCCGGTCGTCTGCGACGTGCCGGGTCATCGGTGGCGGTGGTCGTCGGTAGAATCGGTGCAATGGCGACCAGATCCTCACTCGCGACCGGCGTCGGCCGTGTCCTCATCGCCGTCTACGGCATCCTCGCCCTCGCCGCGACGGGTCGCAGTGTCGTGCAGATCATCGAGAAGTTCTCCTTCGCGCCGTTCGCCTACACGCTGAGCGCGGTCGCCGCGGTCGTGTACATCGTCGCGATGATCGCCCTGATCGCCCCCGGTCGCGTCTGGTACCGCGTCGCGTGCGTCACGATCGGGTTCGAGATGGCCGGAGTCCTCGTCGTCGGGACCCTCTCGCTGCTCGACCGCCAGCTCTTCCCGGACGACACCGTCTGGTCCTACTACGGCCTCGGGTACCTCTTCGCGCCGCTCGTGCTGCCGATCGCGGGGCTGTGGTGGCTCCGCAAGCACCACCGCACGGCAACGTCGCCGACCGCGCCGACCGCCGACCGGACCGACACGTCCACGACCGCCCCCGTGGGCGAGTAGGGACCCCCGTGCAGTACTACGACGACCTCGCCGACGTGGCCGACGGCTTCGGGCCGAGCGCCGTGACCATCGGCAAGTTCGACGGCGTGCACGTCGGGCACCGTGCCGTCATCGCGCACCTCGAACGCGCGGCGGAGCAGCAGGAACTCGTGTCGACCGTGGTCACGTTCGACCGTCACCCGCTCAGCGTCATCGACCCCGTGAAGACGCCGCCGGCGCTGACGAGCACGGCGCAGCGCCGAGAACTGCTCGACCAGGTCGGTGTCGACGCCACGGTGCTCCTGCACTTCGACCAGGACCTCCAGTCGAAGGAGCCCGAGGACTTCGTCTCCGAGATCCTCGTCGGCACCCTGCACGCGAAGCTCGTGTTCGTCGGGAGCGACTTCCGGTTCGGTCGGCGCGGCGCCGGTGACGTCGGGCTGCTCCGGCGGCTGGGGGAGCGGTACGGCTTCATGGTCGAACTCATCGACGACGTCGACCTCGTCGACGACGTGCGACCGGCCGGTGAGCGGCGGGTGTCGTCGACGTGGATCCGCGAACTTCTCGGGGTCGGGCGCGTCGCGGAGGCCGCACGGCTCCTCGGTCGCGAGCACGCGGTCCGCAGTGTCGTCGTGCACGGCAACCAGCGAGGCCGCGCGATGGGGTACCCGACCGCGAACCTCGACCCGCACTGCGAGGGCTTCGTCCCCGCCGACGGCGTCTACGCGGCTCGTGTCCTGCACGAGGGCACGGTGTACCCGGCGGCCGTGTCGGTCGGCAACAACCCGACGTTCGACGGCGTGCCGGAGAAGCAGATCGAGGCACACCTGCTCGACGTCGACATCGACCTGTACGGCGACACCATCGCGGTCCTGTTCGTGTCGTACGTGCGGGGCATGGTCAAGTTCTCGTCGATGGACGAGCTCGCGGAGCAGATGCGACAGGACGACCGCGACATCCGTCTGCTGCTCGGGCTGCCCGCTCCCGTCTGACGCCTCACACGCCGCGGGTCTCGCGCCGCGCTGCCCCGAGTCTCGCCCACGCGGACGCTTCTCGTGCTCCGGACCGCGACAGATGTCCGCCAGCACGAGACTCGGATCGCAGCCGCAGCCACCCCCGCACACGCAGGACGCCCCGCGACCGATCGGTCGCGGGGCGTCCTGCGTGCGGTGTGGCGATCAGCCGCCGAGCGCGTCGAGCCAGATCTTCCTGGCGTCGAGGGCTTCCTGCGCTTCCTTGATCTTGCGGGCGTCCCCGGACTCCTTCGCCGCCGCGAGTTCGGCCTCGAGCTTGCCGATCGCGTCCTCGAGCTGGCTCGCGAGACCGGTCTGCCGGGCCTTGCGCTCCGGGTCGGATGCCTTCCAGTGCTGGTCCTCGAGGCTCCGCACGTGGTCCTCGATCTGACGGAGGCGGTCCTCGATGCGACGGACGTCCCCGCGGGGCACCTTGCCGATCTCGTCCCAGCGGCGCTGGATGCCCGTGAGTGTCCGGCGCGCGGCCACGCGGTCGGTCTCCTGCAGGAGGGGCTCGGCCTCGGTCAGGAGCGCCTGCTTGGCCTCGAGGTTGGCGGAGAACTCCTCGTTCTCGATGGCCGCCTCGGCGTGGCGCTGTTCGAAGAGGACGTCGCCCGCCGCCTTGAACCGTGCCCAGAGCGCGTCGTCGTGCCGCTTGCCCGCTCGACCAGCACGCTTCCAGTCGTCGAGCAGCTGCCGGTACGTGGGGATCGCGTCGGAGCCACGGGGCGCGAGTGCCTCGGCCTGCGCGACGAGGTCCTGCTTGCGGCTCCGCGCGTCACGGTGCTGGGCGTCGAGCTCGGAGTAGAACGCGCGACGGTGCTGGTCGACGGTGGAGCGGGCGGCCCGGAACCGCTTCCAGAGCTCGTTGGCCTCGTTCTTGGGGATGCGGGGACCGTCGTGCTGGTGCTGCTGCCAGCGGGCGAACACGTCGTCGAGCTGCGCGGTGATCTGCTTCCACTGCGCACGGGCAGGATCGACGGCAGCGAGGCCCTCGGCCTCCTCCACCAGGGCGGCGCGGTAGGCCAGCGCCTCCGTCAGTGCCTGCTGCGCCTGCTCGGCCTGCTCCTTCGTGAGCGATCCGACCTGGTCGGTGAGCGCCTGCACGCGGTCCTCGAGCGCCTTGATGTCACCCACGACGCGGGCGTCGGCGAGCTGCTCACGGAGGTGCGCGACGGTCCGGGAGACGTCGTTCGCGCTGGCGCCACGCTGGACGCGCTGCTCGGCGATCTTCACCTGGCCCTCGAGGTCGGCGTACTTCCGCGCGAAGTAGGCGAGGGCCTCGTCCGCGGTGGCGTCCGGGTACTCACCGACGGCTCGCTCGCCGTCTTCGTACCGGACGTACACCGTCCCGTTCTCGTCGACCCGCCCCCAGGTCGTTGCTTCGTCAGATCCCACAGGTCTCGCCTCGATCGTGGTCGTGCATCGCCGACGTCCCCGTCGGCACGGTCAGGTCGTCAGCCTATTGCACGGAACGGCCCCGGGGACGGCCGGGGTCGACGGGTTGTGGACTACTGCTCCCGCTCGATGGTCGCGCCGGTGATCGTGGTCTTCACCTTCGGCTCGCCGGTGCCGTCGCTGCCGGGGTCCGAGATGCCCTTCGACGTGATCTTCGACACGAGGTCGGAGAGGCCGCTCGTGACCTTGCCGACGACGGTGTACCCGCCGGTCGAGCCGTCGAGCGTGGTGTCGCCCGTGACGATGAAGAACTGCGTCGACTGCGAGTACGGTGACGAGCTCCTGGCGATCGCGATGGTGCCCTTCGCGTACTGCCCGTCGCTCGGCACGTTCTCGAGCGGGCCGTACTGGAAGCCGGCGTCACCGGTCCCGTCGCCGTTCGCCGAGCCGCACTGCAGGAACTGCAGCCCCGTGCTGTCGGCGAGCCGGTGACAGGTGGTCCCGTTGTAGAACTGCTGCCGGATGAGCTCGATCTCGACGCTCGTCGCCTGCGGGGCCTTCTCCCCGTCGAGCTCGATGCCGAGCCGCACGTCCTTGTTGAGGGTGAGCGTGCCGGTCCAGGTGCTGTCCTTCGCGATGGACTTGCTCGGCACCTTCCCGGTGTTCCCCGCCGTCGCGCTCGGCGTCGGCGTCGCGGTGGCCGAGGCGCTCGCGTCCGCCTTCCCGGAGCCCTGCGCGCCGGCGAAGGCGAGCTGGGACCCCGTCGCGAGGGCGGCCACGACGACGAGCACGATCCCGCCGACGACGTTGTCCCGCACCCGACGCCGCCGTTGCCGTTCGTGCAGCCCCTGACGGGCCTGGTAGAGACGGAGGCGCTCGCGCGCCTCGCGGTTGTCACGCGCCTGGTTCTTCGGTGCCACGGTGCTGGTACGGCCTCTCGTCTCGAGTGTGCGACGAGCGTAGCGGAACGGTGTCCGCACCGGCCGGGAGGCGCGGGACGGGCCCGCACCGCGCCTCCCGGCCGGTGGGCGCTCCTGTCGGTGGCGACGCCTAGGCTTGGACCCATGGCGACGGACCGCTCGGGCATGCACGCGCCCACCACGGGTGGGCGAGCAGGGCTCGCCCAGGGGTCCGTGCCGCTCGCGGTGCGCATGCGGCCCACCTCCCTCGACGAGGTCGCCGGCCAGCAGCACCTCCTCGGCCGCGGGTCACCCCTCGTGCAGCTCGCCACCGGCACGCGTGAGAACCCCGGTGGCGTGTCCGTCATCCTCTGGGGACCTCCTGGTACCGGCAAGACGACCCTCGCGCAGGCGATCGCCCGGCAGTCCGGGCGTGAGTTCGTCGAGCTCTCCGCGGTCACCGCCGGCGTGAAGGACGTGCGCGAGGTCATGGAGAAGGCGCTCGCGCACCGGGACCTCTACGGGTCGACGACCGTCCTCTTCCTCGACGAGATCCACCGCTTCAGCAAGGCGCAGCAGGACGCGCTGCTGCCGGGTGTCGAGAACGGGTGGGTCATCCTGATCGCCGCGACGACCGAGAACCCGTCGTTCTCGGTGATCTCGCCGCTGCTGTCCCGCTCCCTCCTGCTCACGCTGAAACCACTCACCGACGCCGACCTCGGGATGCTCGTCGACCGTGCGGTCGAGGATCCCCGCGGCCTCGGCGGCGGGGTCGTCCTCGGTGACGAGGCCCGAGCGGCCATCGTCCGGCTGGCCTCCGGGGACGCGCGCCGGGCGCTGACCGCGCTCGAGGCGGCCGCGGGGTCCGCCGCCGCCGCGCAGGACGATGACGACGACACGGTCCCGGTGGTCGACGCCGACACCGTCGCCGCCGCCGTGGACCGGGCCCTGCTGCGGTACGACCGGCAGGGCGACGAGCACTACGACGTCATCAGCGCGTTCATCAAGTCGGTGCGGGGGAGCGACGTCGACGCGGCCCTGCACTACCTGGCCCGGATGATCGAGGCCGGTGAGGACCCGCGGTTCATCGCCCGGCGGATCATCATCTCGGCGTCCGAGGACATCGGCATGGCGGATCCGCAGGCGCTGCCCATCGCCGTCGCCGCCGCGCAGGCCGTGCAGCTGATCGGCATGCCGGAGGGACGCATCCCGCTGGCCGAGGCCGTCGTCTACCTCGCCACGGCGCCGAAGTCGAACGCGTCCTACAACGGTGTCAACCAGGCCGTCGCGGACGTCAAGGCCGGTCGCATGGGCGTCGTGCCGACACACCTGCGCGACGCCCACTACCCCGGGGCGAAGCGGCTCGGACACGGCAAGGGCTACGTGTACTCGCACGACGCCGAGCACGGGGTCGCCCGGCAGCAGTACCTGCCCGACGCGCTCGAGGGCACCGAGTACTACACGCCCACGACGAACGGCTACGAGCGCGAGGTCGGCCCGCGACTCGAACGACTCCGCAAGATCACGCGCGGCGAGTAGGCGCGGCGGTCGTCACCGCGCCGTGTTGCTGCTATCGTTGACGCGCCTACGTCCTGGTCCTCGCGTGCGGCTGCGTCGAGGACAGAGTGTCACAGCTGTGGCACGGGGGCAGAGGTTCGGACTGTAGCCGTCCGATCCCACAGGCTCATCCCTCTGGATCCCATCGCGGGGTTCGTCGGTGCGTGCGCGTGCCGAGACCCGCGATCCGTTCAGTTCAGACAGAGAAAAGGACCCTGTGTCTACCAAGTCACGCACCCGTAGCAAGACCCGCCTCTCCCGCGCGCTCGGCATCCCGCTGACGCCGAAGGCGGCCCGGTACCTCGAGAAGCGCCCCTACGGCCCCGGTGAGCACGGCCGCACCCGCCGTCGCGCGGACAGCGACTACGCCGTCCGTCTCCGTGAGAAGCAGCGTCTGCGCGCCCAGTACGGCATCCGCGAGAAGCAGCTCCGCATCGTCTTCGAAGAGGCCCGCAAGACGAAGGGCCTGACCGGTGAGAACCTGGTCGAGCTCCTCGAGCAGCGCCTCGACGCCCTCGTGCTCCGTGCCGGCTTCGCCCGCACCACCGCGCAGGCTCGTCAGCTGATCGTGCACCGCCACATCCTCGTCGACGGCAAGCTCGTCGACCGTCCGTCCTTCCGCGTGAAGGAGGGGCAGCTCATCCACGTGAAGCAGCGCTCCGAGTCCCTCGAGCCGTTCCAGGTCGCCGCCGCCGGTGGGCACCAGGAAGTCCTGCCGAAGGTCCCGGGCTACCTCGAGGTCGAGATCGACAAGCTCCAGGCCCGCCTCGTGCGTCGCCCGAAGCGCGCCGAGGTCCCCGTGACCTGTGAAGTGCAGCTCGTCGTCGAGTACTACGCAGCGCGCTGATCGCCTGATCACCCACGAACGGCGGGTCGTCCTCTCAGAGGGCGGCCCGCCGTTCCGTGTTCCCGCCCAGCACCGCCACTAAGCTTGTCGGGCGTGCACACCACGCACGCGAGAGGGAGAGGCACCGTGAAGCAGCTGTTCTTCGTCGCCGTCGGCGTCGTCATCGGGTTCGTCGTCGCGCACCAGGTCGCGAACACGCCCGCCGGTGCGCGCTTCTTCGCCGACGTGAACGCGCGGACGAAGGCCTTCGCGGACGCCGTCGCCGACGGGTACAAGTCCCGCGACGCGGAACTCCGCACCGACGTCTGAGCGCGGCTTCCGACCGACGCACGTCCTCCTCCCACGCACTCGACCTGAAACCAGGAAGCACCATGCAGACCGCAGAGATCCGCCGCCGTTGGCTCCAGTTCTTCGGCGACCGCGGGCACACCGTCGTCCCGTCCGCGTCGCTCGTCTCGGACGACCCGTCGCTCCTGTTCACGGTGGCCGGCATGGTCCCGTTCATCCCGTACCTCACCGGGCTCGTCCCGGCGCCGTACCCCCGTGCGACGAGCGTCCAGAAGTGCATCCGCACGAACGACATCGAAGAGGTCGGCAAGACCCCGCGGCACGGCACGTTCTTCCAGATGAACGGGAACTTCTCGTTCGGCGACTACTTCAAGGAGCAGGCGATCCAGTACGCCTGGGAGCTCCTCACCACGCCGGAGTCCGACGGCGGCCTCGGCTTCTCGCCGGACGACCTCTGGGTCACGGTGTACGAGGACGACGACGAGGCGATCGCGTTCTGGAAGCAGCACTCGTCGCTGCCCGACGAGCGGATCCAGCGGCTCGGCAAGGACACCAACTACTGGTCGACCGGACAGCCCGGCCCGGCGGGGCCCTGCTCGGAGATCTTCTTCGACCGCGGTCCGGCCTACGGTGTCGACGGCGGCCCGGCGACGGACGACGACCGCTACGTCGAGATCTGGAACCTCGTGTTCATGCAGTACCAGATCGCCGACGTGCGGTCGAAGTACGACTTCGAGATCACCGGCGAGCTGCCGAACAAGAACATCGACACCGGCATGGGCCTGGAGCGCGTCGCGTTCATCAAGCAGGGCGTCGACAACATGTACGAGATCGACCAGGTGCGCCCGGTCCTCGACAAGGCGGCCGAGGTGTCCGGCCGGCGTTACGGTGCCGTGCACGAGGACGACGTCCGGATGCGCGTCATCGCCGACCACGTGCGCTCCGCCCTCATGCTCATCGCCGACGGTGTCTCGCCCTCGAACGAGGGGCGCGGCTACATCCTCCGCCGTCTGCTCCGCCGCACCGTGCGCGCGATGCGTCTGCTCGGTGTCGAGGGTGCGACGTTCCCCGAACTGTTCCCGGCCTCCCGCGACGCCATGAAGGACGCCTACCCGGAGGTCGCCGACGGCTACGACCGCATCGCCCGGATCGCCTACGCGGAGGAGGAGACCTTCCTCCGGACGCTCGCGCAGGGCACGACGATCCTCGACGTCGCGGTCGAGCGCGCGAAGGCGGACGGCAAGCCCGCGATCGGCGGTGACACCGCGTTCCTGCTCCACGACACGTTCGGCTTCCCCATCGACCTCACGCTCGAGATGGCCGAGGAAGCGGGGGTCCAGGTCGACCGCGGTGCGTTCGACACCCTGATGTCGGAGCAGCGCGCCCGTGCGAAGGCGGACGCGAAGAGCAAGAAGACCGCGCTCGCGGACCTCAGCGTCTACAGCGCGTTCCGCGCCAAGGGCGAGACGACCTTCCTCGGCTACGACGCGCTCGAGGCGGAGACCACCGTCCTCGGCATCATCGTCGACGGCGTGAGCGTCGACCGTGCGGTCGCGGGCGACATCGCCGAGGTCATCCTCGGCGAGACCTCGCTCTACGCGGAGTCCGGCGGTCAGGACGCCGACCAGGGCTCGATCATCGGCAACGGCTTCGACCTCGAGGTCCTCGACGTGCAGCGTCCGGTCACGGGCCTGTGGAGCCACACCGTGCAGGTCCGCTCGGGCGAGGTCGGTGTCGGCGACGCCGCCACGACCGTCGTCGACGCGGAGTACCGCCGAGGCGCGACGCAGGCCCACTCGGCGACGCACCTCGTGAACGCGGCGCTGCGGGACATCCTCGGCCCGGAGGCCCTGCAGGCCGGTTCGTACAACAAGTCGGGCTACATGCGGCTCGACTTCTCGTGGTCGCAACCGGTGTCGCTCGAGACGCGCTCAGAGATCGAGGACGTCGTCAACACCGCGATCCGCTCGGACCTCGAGGTCTCGACACGGGTGCTCCCGCTGGCCGAGGCGAAGGAGCTCGGTGCGCAGGCGCTGTTCGGCGAGAAGTACGGCGCCGAGGTCCGCATGGTCGACATCGGCGGGCCGTGGTCGCGCGAACTCTGCGGCGGCACCCACGTCGCCTCGAGCGCGCAGGTCGGTCTCGTCAACCTCGTGGGGGAGTCGAGCGTCGGTTCGACGAACCGTCGCGTCGAGGCCCTCGTCGGCATCGAGGGCTTCCGCGACCTCGCCGTCGAACGGACCATCGTGTCCCAGCTCTCGAGCGCGCTCAAGGCGCCCCGTGAGGACCTCCCGACGCGCATCCAGTCACTCATGGACGACCTGAAGACCGCGCAGAAGCGGATCGCCGAGTTCGAGTCGGCGAACCTGCAGCAGCGCGTGCCGGCCATCGCGCGGACGGCATCGACCGTCGGTGCCACGACCGTCGTCGCGGAGACCGTCGACGGCCTCCAGTCCGGCGACGACCTCCGCTCGCTCGCCACGGGGGTCCGTGCGCAGCTCGGCGACGGCGCGGCGGTGGTCGTGCTCGGAGCCGTGGTGAACGAGAAGCCGGTGGTCATCGTCGCCACGAACGACGCGGCGCGCGCTGCCGGCGTGCAGGCCGGTCCGCTCGCCAAGGAGGCGGCCGGGGTCCTCGGCGGCGGCGGCGGCGGCAAGCCGGACCTCGCCCAGGGCGGCGGCACCGACGCGGCGGCGCTGCCCGCGGCGCTCCGGGCCGTGACCGCTCGCCTGGCGGGCTGAGCGTGGCGATCCGGTCCGGGCGGCGGCTCGGCATCGACGTCGGCCGTGCCCGGATCGGGGTCGCCGTGTGCGACCGTGACGGACTGCTCGCGACGCCGGTGGAGACCGTCCGCCGTGACGACGACACCGACCTCGCTCGGATCCTCGCGATCGCCGACGACTACGACGTGCTCGAGGTGGTCGTCGGGCTCCCGCTGTCGATGTCCGGCGGGGACACCCCCTCGACCGAGGACGCGCGGGCGTTCGCCGGCCGGATCGCCGAGCACCGTCCGGTCCGGCTCGTGGACGAACGGTTGTCGACGGTCACGGCGCAGCGCGGGCTGCACCAGGCCGGCCGGAACACGAAGAAGTCCCGCGCCGTGATCGACCAAGCGGCCGCTGTTATCATTCTGCAACACGCGCTCGACCACGAGCGTGCGTCCGGTGCCCCACCAGGGGCCGAGCTCCCCTGACGGACGAGCCCAGCGAACTGCGGGCTCCGACGGACCGCTGCCGATTGCGGTGTCCCAGGTGGAGTCCCCGAACGAGAGACCAGAGGATCCGTTGGCAGACGACCTGGACTGGAACGCGATCATCTCGCCCGCCGGTGACGCCGGACGGCGACGAGCCGGCGACGACGCCGACCCGGACACCGATCGCCCGCTGTCGCGACGCGAGGCTCGTGCGCGCGAAGAGGCGGCCCGCGACGCAGCCGCACGTGACGAGGCTGCGCGTGATGCTGCAGCTCGCGACGCTGATCAGGGGGCGGCGGCCCGTGGAGACGTCGGATCGGGGACGGCCGCAACGACACCGGACCGGACGGCAGAGCCGATGCGCACGTCGGGGCCGGCTCCGCGTCGAGACCGCGCGCGCCCGGTGTCGCCGGCGGACGCGCCCGTCGCGACCAGCGCCGACGAGCTGCACCCCGAGGTGACCGCCCTGCTCACCGGCGAGCACGTGGTGCCGCAGGACGAGGTGGCGCGAGCCGCGGCAGCAGGAGCAGGCGAGGGTCGTGGCGGTGGCGGCCGTGCCTCCCGGCCGGGTCGCGGACCGCGACCGCCGCGGCGACGCGGGCCGCTCATCGCGGGACTCGTCATCGTGGCGATCGTCCTCGCCGGCGGGGTCGCCGGCTACCAGTTCATCGCACCGAAGGTGCAACAGGTCATCGCCGCCGTCACCGGCGCGCAGGAGTCGGACGACTACAGCGGCGACGGGACCGGCAAGGTCACCATCACGATCCGCCAGGGCGACATCGGCGAGGACGTCGCGAAGACCCTCCAGCGCAGCGACGTCGTGAAGAGCTCGAAGGTCTTCTACAAGCTCCTGCTGCAGTCGCCCGAGGTGCAGTTCCAGCCGGGCTCGTACACCCTGAAGAAGGAGATGAGCTCGAAGGCGGCCCTCGCGGCGCTGCAGGATCCGTCGAACGCCGTGAAGGCGTCGATCGTCATCCCGGAGGGCACCGCCCTGAAGGACATCGAGGCCGGCATGGTCTCGAAGGCGGGTCTCACCGAGGCCGAGGTGTCCGCCGCCGCGGAGGACGTGTCCTCGTACGGGTTGCCGGCGAACGCCACGACGCTCGAGGGCTGGCTCTTCCCGGCGACGTACCCGATCAACCCGGGGTGGACCGCGAAGCAGTACTTCCAGTCGATGGTCGACACGATGAAGGAGCACCTGGCATCCGCCGGTGTGGCGGAGAAGGACCAGGAGCGCGTCATCATCTTCGCGTCCCTCGTGCAGAAGGAGGCCGGCCTCGCCGCCGACTACCCGAAGGTCGCGCGGGTGTTCCAGAACCGGCTCGACGTCGACATGCCGCTCCAGTCCGACGCCACCGTCGCCTACGGGACGGGGAACACCCACCGGGTGACCACCACCGACGCCGAGCGGAACGACGCGTCCAACAAGTACAACACCTACGTGCACAAGGGGCTCCCGCCGGCGCCGATCTCCAACCCGGGTGACATCGCCATCAAGGCAGTCACGAACATGGCGCAGGGCAAGTGGCTGTACTTCGTGACCGTGAACCTCGAGACCGGCGAGACCGTGTTCTCCGACACCTACGCCGAGCACCAGGTCGCCGTCGCGCGGTTCCAGGCGTGGCTGCGGGCGCACCCCGACTACCAGTAGGCCCGGCGTCGCACACGACCTCGCTGTGGGAGGATTGACACCATGCTTCGTTGGTTGACTGCTGGTGAGTCCCACGGACCCGAACTGATCGCGATGCTCGAGGGCCTGCCCGCGGGTGTCCCGGTGTCGTTCGAGTCCATCCGTACCGACCTCGCGCGCCGCAAGCTCGGGTACGGACGGGGCTCCCGCATGAAGTTCGAGCAGGACGAGCTGCACGTCTCCGGCGGTGTCCGGCACGGCTACTCGCTCGGCAGCCCGATCGCGATCCGCATCGGCAACACCGAATGGCCCAAGTGGGTCGAGGTCATGAGCCCCGAGCCGGTCGAGCAGACCGAGATGTCGCGCGGGCGTTCGGCGCCGCTGACCCGTCCGCGACCCGGTCACGCCGACCTCGTCGGCATGCAGAAGTACGGCTTCGACGAGGCCCGCCCGATCCTCGAGCGCGCGTCAGCCCGTGAGACCGCTGCCCGGGTGGCACTCGGCGCCGTCGCGAAGTCCTTCCTCGCCGAGCTCGGGATGCGCTCGGTCGCGCACACGCTGCAGGTCGGCACGGTCCGGGTCCCGGACGGCACCGCGCTCCCGCTGCCCGAGGACGTCGACCGCCTCGACGATGACCAACTGCGCTGCTTCGACGCCGAGACGTCGGCCCGCATGGTCACCGAGGTCGAGGCGGCGAAGAAGGACGGCGACACCCTCGGCGGCGTCGTCGAGGTCCTGTTCTACGGTGTGCCGCCGGGGCTCGGGTCGCACGTGCAGTGGGACCGACGACTCGACGCGCGCCTCGCCGCAGCGATCATGGGCATCCAGGCGATCAAGGGAGTCGAGGTCGGTGACGGGTTCGCGACCGCCGGACGCCGCGGCTCCGAAGCGCACGACGAGCTCTACCGTGAGGACGGCGAGATCGTCCGGACGACGGATCGTGCGGGCGGGACCGAGGGCGGCATGTCCACCGGCACCGTGCTGCGTGTCCGGGCCGGGATGAAGCCGATCGCGACCGTGCCGCACGCCCTCCACACGATCGACGTCACGACGGGTGAGGACGCGTCCGCGCACCACCAGCGTTCCGACGTCTGTGCGGTCCCCGCATCGGGCGTCGTGGCGGAGGCGATGGTCGCGCTCGTCCTCGCCGACGCGGTCCTCGAGAAGTTCGGTGGTGACAGCGTGGCGGAGACGAAGCGGAACCTCGACGCGTACCTCGCGTCGATCCCCGAGACGCTCCGCTCGCGTCGCACCGAGTCGGCGGAAACCACGCCCGTCCCGTGAGCGGCGGACCGCGGGCTGGCGCACCACGCGCGGGTCGGCTCTCGGCGCCCGTGGTCGTCATCGGCCCGATGGGCGCGGGGAAGTCGACCGTCGGCAAGCGTGTCGCGAAGGCCCTCGACGTGCCATTCACGGACACGGACCACGTGATCGTCCGCGACCACGGGCCCATCCCCGCGATCTTCGAGACGCGGGGCGAGCCGGTGTTCCGCGAGCTCGAAGCCGCTGCGGTGCGCGACGCCGTGACCACGGGTGGCGTGGTCGCCGTCGGGGGCGGTGCGGTGACGCACGCCGCCACCCGCGAGGCACTCGCCGGGGCACGGATCGTGCTCCTCACGGTGTCGCCCGAGGCGGTGGCCGAGCGGATCGCCGGGAGCGACCGTCCGTTGCTCGCGCACGGCGGCATCGATGCGTGGCAGACCATCATGGACGAACGCGCGGCGACGTACGCCGAACTCGCCCACGTCGTCCTCGACACCTCGCGTCGGCCGATGTCCCACGTCGTGGCCGACGTCGTGGCATGGGTCCGCGATCTCGAACAGCACGCAGGCGCACCCGCTGCAGGCGCACCGGGTGCGACCACCGGAGGCGTTCCGGGTGCGACCGCACCGGGTGCGGGCGGACCGCACACGACCGAACCAGGAGTGACACCGTGACCGAAGCCGTCCTGCCCGAGGGCACCACCGAGATCCGCGTCGGCGGGGACGACGGCTACGTCGTCGCCGTCGGCAACGGGCTGCTCGGCTCCGTGCCCGCGCTGCTCGGGCCCCGTGTCGCGAAGGTCCTCATCGTGCACGCGCCGACCCTCGGCGCGCGGGCGAACGACCTCCGCTCGCTGCTCGTGGATGCCGGGCTCGAGGCCCTCATCGCCGAGGTGCCGGACGCCGAGGGGGCGAAGCGCGTCGAGGTGGCGGCGTTCTGCTGGCAGATCATGGGGCAGTCGGACTTCACCCGGACGGACGCGGTGATCGGGCTCGGCGGGGGAGCCGTCACCGACCTCGCCGGCTTCGTCGCCGCGACCTGGCTCCGCGGTGTGCCGTACGTGGCCATCCCCACGAGCGTGCTCGGCATGGTCGACGCGAGCGTCGGGGGCAAGACGGGGATCAACACGAACGAGGGCAAGAACCTCGTCGGTGCGTTCTTCGCTCCGCGCGCGGTCGTCGCGGACCTCGACCTCGTGCGGTCCCTCCCGCGCAACGAGATCCTCACCGGGTTCGCGGAGATCGTGAAGGCCGGGTTCATCGCCGTCCCGGAGATCCTCGACGTGATCGAGGCCGACGTCGCGCGCGTGACAGACCCGACCACGCCCGAGTTCCGCCGGGTGGTCGAGCTGGCGATCGCGCTCAAGGCGCAGGTCGTGTCGGACGACTTCACCGAGCAGGGCCGACGGGAGATCCTCAACTACGGTCACACCCTCGGCCACGCGATCGAGCACGCCGAGCGGTACCAGTGGCGGCACGGAGCGGCCGTCGCGGTCGGCATGGTCTTCGCCGCGGAGCTCGCGCGCCTCACTGGGCACCTCGACGACGCCACCGTCGACCGACACCGCTCGATCCTCGAGTCGCTCGAGCTGCCGACCTCCTACGGGATCGGACGCTGGGAAGGTCTGCTCGCGACGATGCGACGCGACAAGAAGGCGCGTGCCGGGATGCTGCGGTTCATCATCCTCGACGGTGTCGGCAAGCCGACGACGCTCGAGGGGCCGGAGGATCACCTGCTGTTCACTGCGTACCAGGAGGTCGGCGTCTAGCCGGACGTCGAGTGCGCGGGCGGGCTCAGCGCAACACGCGCCGGGTGCGCCGCCACCACCACTTCACCCGCATCGACACGGTGAGGACGTTGGTGCGACGCCACTCCAGGTACTCCGGAACCGTGGCGCCGTTCGTGTACGCCCAGTACTCGTCATCGTCGCGATCCGGGTCCATGGCGTCGGGCAGGGGCGTCAGGATGGGCATCTCGGCCACCCTACGGGACCCTCGGCCCGACGCGAGCCGGCCTGTGGAACGCGCGCCGTGCCTCCCGACTGTGCAGGACCCGTCCGCACACCTGGCGGCACCCCGTACAGGGACCGTCCGCGTACCCGGCGCGTACCCGCCGGACCCAGCCCACGGGAGCACACTGGTCCGGTGCCCACCCCGCCCCGCCTGAGCGACCTCGGCCAACAGGACGCGGACGTCGGCAGCCTGCGCACCCGCGGCCGCCGCTTCGCCGAACTCCTCCGCATCGCCCGACGTCACCACCTCCTCCCGTTCCGCCGCCTCGACTTCTCCCGGGACCCGGAGACGAGCGAGCTGCGACGTGACCAGGCCGAGCACCTCCGCCGCGCCCTCGAGGAGGCGGGCGGCGGGTTCGTCAAGATGGGGCAGCTGCTCTCCACCCGGGACGACCTGCTCCCGGACGAGTGGACGGAGGGGCTCGCGCACCTGCAGCGGAACGTGGCGCCCGCGCCGGCGGACCAGGTCGCCGAGCTCCTCGCGACCGAGCTGCACGCCCCGGTCGACGAGGTCTTCGCGGCGTTCGACCCCGAGCCCGTCGCTGCCGCATCGATCGCGCAGGTGCACCGCGCGCGGCTGCACGACGGCACCGAGGTCGCCGTCAAGGTGCAGCGGCCCGGCATCGACACAGCCGTCCGCCGTGACGTCGACATCGCGTTGCGGGTCGTGCGGTTCCTGGCGCGGACGAGCACCGAGGCGCGGCAGGTCGGTGTCGTCGACGTGGCGGCACAGTACGCAGCCGACCTGGTCCGGCAGGTGGACTTCTCGTCGGAGGCCCGGAACCTCGCTGCGTTGCGCGCCGCGCAGGCCCGGAGCGCACGCCCGGACGAGGTCTACCTGCCCGTGCCGTACCCCGAGCTGTCCGGCCGCCGGGTGCTCGTGATGGAGTTCCTCGAGGGCGACACGCTCAGCGCGCTGCGCGCGCAGCGCTCGGACCGTGACCTCGACGCGCCGATGCGCGCGATCCTCCGCGCGTTCCTCCGGCAGGTCGTCTTCGACGGGCTCTACCACGCGGACCTCCACCCGGGGAACGTCGTGCTCCTGCCCGACGGTCGGCCCGCGTTGATCGACTTCGGGTCGGTCGGGAGGCTCGACCCCGGTCTCCGGGACACGGTCCAGGAGCTGCTGGCCGGCTACCTCCAGGACGACACGGCCCGGATCGCCGACAACGTCCTGCGGATGGCGCCGGTGCGCGACCCGCGGGACGAGGCCGACTTCCGTCGGGACATCGCGCGCTTCGTCGCGGACGAGCTCGGCCCCGGCGCGCGCATCGGTGTGCAGACCGTGGACGACGCCGTCGAGGTGTTCGGGCGCTACCGCTTGAAGCCGCCGCCCGACTTCGTGGCGGCGGCACGGGCACTCGCGATCTTCGAGGGCACGCTCCGGACGCTGGCACCCTCGTTCGACCTGCTCGAGGAGTCGCGGGACCTCGCGAAGCAGCAGATCCGCGACCAGCTGCGGCCGTCGGCGCTGCGGGACGTCGCGGTCCGCGAGCTGTTCGGGGTGGTGTCCGCGGCACGGAAGCTCCCGCGGCGGGTCGACCGGATCACGGAGGCGCTCGAGACCGGTCGGCTGTCGGTGAACATCCGGCTCTTCGGGGACCGGCAGGACCGCCGACTGGTGACGGGGCTCATCCGGCGCATCCTGCTCGTGCTGCTGGGGTCGGGTGCCGGGATCCTGTCGATCGTGTACCTGACGCTGCCGACCCGTCCGACGGCGGTGCTGTCGACCGGGGTGGCGGGCGGTCTGCTGGGCGGAGCGACGGTCGTGCTCCTCGGCTGGGCGGCGATCGACGCGTGGCGGGCGCGGCGGCGGGACTGAGCCGGGCGTCCGCGCCCCACGCCCTGCCGGAGCGGTGCCGAGCCGTGCGACGCGGACCCGTCCGCTACACTCGTCGGGGCGTCGCGCCGATCCGGCCAGCGACCGCCGCGCCGGACCCCGCGTCCGCGAGACCTTCACAACACCATCGAACGGAAGACCCATGGCGAGCACCACTGACATCAAGAACGGCGCCGTTCTCATCATCGACGGCCAGCTCTGGTCGGTCGTCGAGTTCCAGCACGTCAAGCCGGGCAAGGGCGGTGCGTTCGTCCGCACGAAGCTCAAGAACGTCGTGTCCGGCAAGGTCGTCGACCGCACGTTCAACGCCGGCGCCAAGATCGACACCGCGACCGTCGACCGCCGCGACTACCAGTACCTCTACCAGGACGGCGAGTCGTACGTGTTCATGGACACCGACACGTACGACCAGATCCCCGTCTCGGAGACCGTCGTGGGCGACGCGAAGAACTACCTCCTCGAGTCCGCCATGGTCACCATCGCGATGAACGAGGGCAACCCGCTCTACATCGAGCTCCCGACGTCGATCGTCACCGAGGTCGAGACCGAGCCGGGCCTCCAGGGCGACCGCTCGTCCGGTGGCACGAAGGACGCGACGATCATCGCGACCGGTCACCGCATCCAGGTCCCGCTGTACCTGGAGAACGGCACCACCGTGAAGATCGACACGCGCGACGGCAGCTTCCTCGGCCGCGTCAACAACTAGGCGACGCCGTATGAGTGCTCGTTCGAAGGCCCGCAAGCGCGCCCTCGACATGCTGTACGTGGCGGAGGTCCGTGAACTCCCGATCACCGACGTCCTCGCGACGGAGACCGTCCGACACCTCGACCAGCCCGAGCGTGCGTCGAGCTGGGACTACGCCCGGCAGATCGTCACGGGTGTCGACGAGGCGCGGCACGAGATCGACTCCGTGATCGTCGACCACGCCCAGGGGTGGTCCATCGCCCGGATGCCGGTGCTCGACCGCTGCATCCTCCGCATGGGTGTGTGGGAGCTCCGCTTCAACAGCGAGGTGCCCGACGCCGTCGCGATCGCCGAGGCCGTCGAGCTCGCGCAGTCCCTGTCGACGGAGGAGTCCGCGGGCTTCGTCAACGGCGTGCTCGGAGCCGTCGCGGGTGGTCGGGCTCCCGGCTCGAAGGAGCAGGCTGCACCGTCCGGCCGGACGGTCGCAGGGGGCCAGGAGTCCCGGTAGGGTTGACCACGTCAGCATCCTTTAAGTCCGTCCGGTGAGGCGGGGAAGGAGGTCGGCGTGGGTACCCGAACGGTCCTGCAGCACACCGACATCACGCGTGCCCTGACACGCATCGCGCACGAGATCCTCGAGGCCAACCACGGCGCCTCGGACCTCGTGCTGCTGGGCATCCCGACACGGGGTGCCGTCCTGGCGGAGCGCCTCGCCGCGGTCCTGTCCGACATCGAGCCCGAGTGGGCCGCCGACCGCGACCAGCGGCTCGGCACCCTCGACGTGACGATGCACCGCGACGACCTGGGCCACGGCATCGGCCGGGCGCCGCACCGCACCACGATCCCGACGAGCGGCATCGACGGCAAGGTCGTCGTGTTGGTCGACGACGTGCTCTACTCGGGTCGCACCGTGCGTGCCGCGCTCGACGCCCTCCAGGGGATCGGCCGGCCGCGGGCGGTCCGGCTCGCGGTGCTCGTCGACCGCGGGCACCGCGAGCTCCCGATCCGCGCGGACCACGTCGGCAAGAACCTCCCGACGGCGTCCGACGAGCGGGTCACGCTCCGGCTGACCGAGACGGACGGCACCGACGAGGTCGTCATCGAGCAGCCCGGGGCCGAGCAGCCCGGGGCGCAGCGTTCGGGGATGACGTCGTGAAGCACCTGTTGTCCACCGCCGACCTCTCCCGTGCCGAGGCCGTCCACATCCTCGACGTCGCGGAGGAGATGGCCGACGTCAACGACCGCGAGGTCCGGAAGCTCCCGGCCCTCCGCGGCAAGACGGTGGTGAACCTCTTCTTCGAGGACTCCACCCGCACCCGCATCTCGTTCGAGGCGGCCGCCAAGCGGCTCTCCGCCGACGTCATCAACTTCGCGGCGAAGGGATCGAGCGTCTCGAAGGGCGAGTCGCTGAAGGACACCGTCCAGACCCTCGGCGCGATGGGCATCGACGGCATCGTCATGCGGCACGGCGCGTCCGGCGCCCCACGGGTGCTCGCGGACGCCGACTGGATCGACGTCCCGGTCGTCAACGCCGGCGACGGCACGCACGAGCACCCGACGCAGGCCCTGCTCGACGCGTTCACGATGCGTCGCCGCCTGCACGGTGCCGCCAGTCGGGGGAAGGGCCTGGACGGTGTCCGCGTCGCGATCGTCGGCGACGTCCTGCACAGCCGGGTCGCGCGGAGCAACGCGTGGCTCCTCCGCACGCTCGGCGCCGAGGTCACGTTCGTCGCCCCGCCCACGCTGCTGCCGGCCGTCGAGCGCCCGTTCGGCGCGGCGGTGCACCACGACCTCGACGTCGCCCTCGCGGAGGACCCCGACGTGGTCATGCTGCTGCGCATCCAGCAGGAGCGCATGCACGACGCGTTCTTCCCGAACGAGCGCGAGTACACGCGGCACTTCGGACTCACCGCGGCACGTGCAGCCGGCCTGTCCGATCGGACGCTGATCATGCATCCCGGCCCCATGAACCGGGGCCTGGAGATCGCCGGCGTCGCCGCCGACGACCCGCGTTCGACGGTCGTCGAGCAGGTCGCCAACGGCGTGAGCGTCCGCATGGCGGTCCTCTACCTCGCCCTCACCGGCTCGGAGGCCACCACCGCGGCCGCGCAGCCGACCGCAGCACCCACGAAGGAGACCGTCGCATGACCGCCCACCTCATCCGCGGCGCGCAACTGGTCGACGGCACGCGTGCCGACATCCGCCTGGAGGGACGGCGCATCACCGCGGTCGGGTCCGGTCTCGACACGGCCGGCGCCACGGTCGTCGATGCGGACGGCCTGATCGCCCTGCCCGGTCTCGTGGACCTGCACACGCACCTCCGTGAACCCGGTGGTGAGGAGTCCGAGACGGTCCGGACCGGTTCCCGCGCGGCGGCCGCCGGCGGCTTCACCGCCGTGAACGCGATGGCGAACTCGAACCCGGTGGCGGACACCGCCGGTGTGGTCGAGCAGGTCCAGGCGCTCGGCGACGACGCGGGCTACGTCACGGTCCGCCCGATCGGGGCCGTGTCGCAGGGCCTGCAGGGCACGCACCTGTCGGAGATCGGGGCGATGGCGACGAGCCGCGCGCGGGTCCGGGTGTTCTCGGACGACGGCTCGTGCGTCGCGGACCCGCTGCTCATGCGTCGGGCGCTCGAGTACGTGAAGGGCTTCGGTGGCGTCATCGCGCAGCACGCCCAGGAGCCGCGGCTCACGACCGGCGCCCAGATGAACGAGGGCCGGCTGTCGTCGGAGCTCGGGCTCGCGGGGTGGCCGGCCGTCGCGGAAGAGGCCATCATCGCGCGCGACGTGCTGCTCGCCGACCACGTCGGAGCCCGCCTGCACGTGTGCCACGTCTCGACCGCCGGCAGCGTCGAGGTCATCCGCTGGGCGAAGTCCCGCGGGATCGACGTCACGGCCGAGGTCACGCCGCACCACCTGGTGCTCACCGAGGACCGCATCGCCGGCATCGACGGCGCCCCCGGGTACGACGCCCGCTACAAGGTGAACCCGCCGCTTCGCGCCCGTGAGGACGTCGAGGCACTCCGGGCCGCCCTCGCCGACGGCACGATCGACATCGTCGCCACCGACCACGCGCCGCACACCGCCGAGGCGAAGTGCTGCGAGTGGCCGGCCGCCGCGAACGGGATGGTCGGTCTCGAGTCGGCGCTGAGCGTCGTGCAGTCCGCGGTGGTGGACTCCGGGCAACTCGCCTGGTCGGACGTCGCCCGCGTGCTCTCCGAAGCACCGGCGCGCATCGGGAAGGTCGAGGGCCACGGGCAGCGGATCGCCGAGGGGGCTCCGGCCGAGGTGACCCTGTACGACCCGAGCGCGTCACGCGAGTTCGCCGTGACCGACCTCGCCGGCCAGTCGCAGAACTCGCCGTACCTCGGCATGCGGCTGCCGGGTCGGGTCGTCGCCACGTTCCACCACGGCTACCCGACCGTGCTCGACGGCGCGGTCGTCGACGACGAGACGGTCGCGGCACGGGCATCCGAGACGGCCGCGGCGCACGCATCCGCGGCTCGGGAGTCCGCACGGTGAGCGGCGACGCCGCCCGGTGGCTCACCGGGGGAGTCATCCTCCTCCTGGTGGCCCTGCTGTTCCTCGCGATGGCGCGCACCTGGCGGACCCGCACCCGAGCGCAGGCCGCAGCCGTGCCTCCCGTCCCGGTCCCGGCAGACCCGGGTCCGCAGGTCGGATCGTGGGACGGCTTCACGGTCGCGACGACCCGAGCGGACCAGCCGCTGGAGCGCATCACCGCCGGGGGCCTCGGGTTCCGCAGCCGTGGCGGCGTGACCGTCCACGAGCACGGCGTGGTGCTGCACCACGCCGGGGCACCCGACCGCTGGGTCGCTGCCGACGCCGTCCGCGGCGCCGACCGCGCCACGTGGGCCATCGACCGCGTGGTCGAGCCCGGGGGACTGGTCCGTCTGCGATGGACGGCGACCGGCGCCGCAGGTGCGACGGACCTCGACACCTACTTCCGGTTCCCGGAGGGCGACGCGGCAGCAGCACTCGCCGCCCTGCAGGGACCGACGACGAAGCACGAGCACCCGCACACCGCGGGCGAAGGGACGAACTGATGACACGCGAACGGGCCGTACTGGTCCTCGAGGACGGCACCCGCTACGAGGGTCGGGCGTACGGCGCCCGAGGCCGATCCCTGGGTGAGGTGGTCTTCGCGACCGGCATGACCGGCTACCAGGAGACGCTGACCGACCCGTCCTACGCCGGGCAGATCGTGGTGCAGACCGCGCCGCACATCGGCAACACGGGTGTGAACGACGAGGACCCCGAGTCCCGCCGCATCTGGGTGGCCGGGTACGTCGTGCGCGACCCCAGCCGCATCGTGTCGAACCACCGCGCGAACGCGACGCTCGACGACCACCTCGTCCGTGACGGCATCGTGGGCATCTCCGGGGTCGACACCCGGGCGCTCACCCGGCGGATCCGCGACGCGGGCGCGATGAAGGGCGGCGTGTTCAGCGGTCCCGAGGCGGACCGGTCGCCCGACGAGCAGCTCGCGGCCGTCCGCGAGCAGGCCGGGATGGCCGGCGCGAGCTTCTCCTCGGTCGTGTCCACCCCCGAGACCTACGTGGTCCCCGCGGTCGGCGAGCAGATCGGCAGGCTGGCCGTGCTCGACCTCGGGGTCAAGGCCTCGACCACCCGGTACCTCGCCGAGCGCGGGTTCGAGGTGCACGTCGTGCCGCAGGACATCACCGCCGAGGCCCTCGAGGCGCTCGCTCCGGACGCCCTCTTCTACTCGAACGGCCCCGGCGACCCCGCAGCCTCCGACGCCCAGGTGTCGCTGCTGCAGGAGTCGCTGAAGACCGGTCGCCCGTTCTTCGGCATCTGCTTCGGCAACCAGCTCCTCGGCCGTGCGCTCGGCTTCGGCACGTACAAGCTGCCGTTCGGCCACCGCGGCATCAACCAGCCCGTGCTCGACACCACCACGGGCAAGGTCGAGATCACGAGCCAGAACCACGGCTTCGCGGTCGACGCGCCACTCGGCGAGGTCGTCGAGTCGCCGGCCGGGTTCGGCCGCGTCGAGGTCTCCCACTACTCCCTGAACGACAACGTGGTCGAGGGCCTCCGCGCGCTCGACGTCCCCGCGTTCAGCGTGCAGTACCACCCCGAGGCGGCGGCGGGTCCGCACGACTCGATGTACCTGTTCGACCGGTTCGCGGACCTCGTCCGTGCCCGACGCGACGGTCGACCGCTCGACGCGGCCACCGCCGACGCCACGACCCCCGCAGCCGACGTCACCAAGGAAGCCAACTGATGCCGAAGCGCGCAGACATCAACTCCGTCCTCGTCATCGGCTCCGGCCCGATCGTCATCGGGCAGGCCGCCGAGTTCGACTACTCGGGCACCCAGGCGTGCCGCGTCCTCCGTGCCGAGGGCGTCCGCGTCATCCTCGTCAACCCGAACCCGGCGACGATCATGACCGACCCCGACTTCGCCGACGCGACCTACATCGAGCCGATCACGAGCGCCTTGCTCGAGGAGATCATCAAGATCGAGCAGCCCGACGCGGTCCTGCCGACCCTCGGCGGCCAGACCGCGCTGAACGCCGCGATCAAGCTCGACGCCGAGGGCATCCTCGAGAAGTACGGCGTCGAGCTCATCGGCGCGAAGGTCGACGCGATCCAGCGCGGCGAGGACCGCCAGCTCTTCAAGGAGCTCGTGCTCGAGTCCGGCGCCGACGTCGCCCGCAGCCACATCGCACACACCCTCGAAGAAGCCAAGGAGTACGCGGCGGACCTCGGCTACCCGCTCGTCGTCCGTCCGTCCTTCACGATGGGCGGCCTCGGCTCGGGCTTCGCCTACAACGAGGAGGAGCTCGTCCGGTTCGTGGGCGACGGCCTCCAGTCGAGCCCGACCACCGAGGTGCTCCTCGAGGAGTCGATCCTCGGCTGGAAGGAGTACGAGCTCGAGCTCATGCGCGACAACTTCGACAACACCGTCGTCATCTGCTCGATCGAGAACGTCGACCCGGTGGGCGTCCACACGGGTGACTCGATCACCGTCGCTCCGGCACTGACGCTGACCGACCGCGAGTACCAGAACATGCGGAACATCGGCATCGACATCATCCGCCGGGTGGGCGTCGACACCGGTGGCTGCAACATCCAGTTCGCGGTCGACCCGTCGAACGGCCGGATCATCGTCATCGAGATGAACCCTCGCGTGTCGCGCTCGTCGGCGCTGGCCTCGAAGGCGACGGGCTTCCCGATCGCGAAGATCGCCGCGAAGCTCGCCATCGGGTACCGCCTCGACGAGATCCAGAACGACATCACGCAGGTGACGCCGGCGAGCTTCGAGCCCACGCTCGACTACGTCGTCGTGAAGACCCCGCGGTTCGCGTTCGAGAAGTTCCCGGCAGCCGACGCCACGCTCACCACGACGATGAAGAGCGTCGGCGAGGCCATGGCGATCGGGCGCAACTACGCGACCGCGCTGCAGAAGTCGCTCCGGTCGCTCGAGAAGCGCGGGTCGTCGTTCCACTGGGACACGCCGGCCGCCGAGCTCGACAAGGACGCGCTGCTCGAGAAGTCGAAGACCCCGACCGACGGCCGGATCGTCACGGTGCAGCAGGCGCTCGTGGCCGGTGCCACCGCGGAAGAGGTCTTCGAGGCCACCGGGATCGACCCGTGGTTCATCGACCAGATCGTCCTCATCAACGAGGTCGCCGACGAGGTGGCGGCCGCCGAGACCCTCGACGCCGACACCCTCCGGTGGGCGAAGGAGCACGGCTTCTCGGACGCGCAGATCGCGTCGCTCCGGGGCACCACCGAGCAGGAGGCCCGCGATTCCCGGCACGCGCTGGGCATCCGCCCGGTCTTCAAGACGGTCGACACCTGCGCCGGCGAGTTCCCCGCCCTCACGCCCTACCACTACTCGTCGTACGACACCGAGACCGAGGTCGCCGCGAGCGACCGCAAGAAGGTCGTCATCCTCGGCTCCGGCCCGAACCGCATCGGCCAGGGCGTCGAGTTCGACTACTCCTGCGTGCACGCGTCCTTCGCGCTGAGCGACGCCGGGTTCGAGACGATCATGATCAACTGCAACCCGGAGACCGTCTCCACCGACTACGACACGTCGGACCGCCTGTACTTCGAGCCGCTGACGACCGAGGACGTCCTCGAGGTCATCGAGGCCGAGCGGGCGTCCGGTGAGCTCGTCGGCGTGGTCGTGCAGCTCGGCGGCCAGACGGCCCTCGGGCTCGCGAAGCCGCTCGAGGCCGCGGGCATCCCGATCCTCGGCACCTCGCCCGCCGCCATCGACTCGGCCGAGGAACGCGGGCAGTTCGCCGCGATCCTCGACGAAGCCGGGCTCCTCGCGCCGCGCAACGGCACAGCCCACGACCTCGCGAGCGCGACCGCGGTGGCGGAGGAGATCGGGTACCCGGTCCTGGTCCGTCCGTCGTTCGTGCTCGGCGGTCGCGGCATGGAGATCGTCTACGACCCGACCGCCCTCGCCGACTACTTCGACCGGATGGCCGACCAGGCGATCATCGGCCCGGAGCTGCCGCTCCTGGTCGACCGGTTCCTCGACGACGCGGTGGAGATCGACGTCGACGCCCTCTTCGACGGGGAGCGCCTGTACATCGGCGGCATCATGGAGCACATCGAGGAGGCCGGCATCCACTCCGGCGACTCGGCCTGCACCCTGCCCCCGGTCGGGCTCGGCAAGGCGGAGATCCGCGGCGTGGTCGAGGCCACCGAGCGGATCGCGCGCGGCATCGGGGTCCAGGGCCTGCTCAACGTCCAGTTCGCGATCGGTGCCGGCGTGCTCTACGTCCTCGAGGCGAACCCCCGGGCCAGCCGCACGGTGCCGTTCGTCTCGAAGGCGCTCGGGATCCCGCTCGCCAAGGCCGCGAGCCGCATCATGACGGGCGCGTCCATCGACCAGCTCGTCACCGAGGGGCTCCTGCCCGAGCGCGACGGGTCGTCGGTGCCCGCGCAGGCGCCGGTCGCCGTCAAGGAGGCCGTGCTGCCCTTCCGCCGCTTCCGCACGCACGACGGCCAGGTCGTCGACTCGGTGCTCAGCCCCGAGATGCGCTCCACGGGCGAGGTCATGGGCATCGACCGCGACTTCCCGCGGGCGTTCCTCAAGTCGCAGGACGCCGCGTACGGCGGCCTGCCGACGAGCGGCACGGTGTTCGTGAGCGTCGCCGACACCGACAAGCGCCAGGTCGTCCTGCCGATCCACCGCCTCCAGCAGCTCGGCTTCACGATCACCGCGACCGAGGGCACCGCCGAGGTGCTCCGCCGCAACGGCATCGAGGTGACGCTGGTCGGCAAGTACAGCGAGGGCGGCGAGAGCGTCGTCGACCTGCTCGCCCGCGGCGAGGTCGACGTCGTCATCAACACGCCCTCCGGTGCGGCGGGTCGCGCGGACGGCTACGAGATCCGTGCGGCGACCGTCGCGGCCGACAAGCCGCTGTTCACGACGATCGCCCAGCTCGGCGCGGCGGTCGCCGCGATCGAGACGATCGGCACCGAGCACACGGTCCGCAGCCTGCAGGACTACGCGCTCGAGCGCGCCACCTGGTGACGGTCGGTCCGGTGACTGCTGACACCCGGCCGGGAGGCCCGACCTCCTTCGGCGTCCGGCTCGCGGCCGCCACGGCGTCGCGTTCCGCGCTCTGCGTCGGCATCGACCCCCACGCCGCCACCCTGGCGGCGTGGGGGCTCGGTCGCGACGAGCAGGGCCTGACCGCGTTCGGCGCGACCCTGGTCGACGCGGCCGCAGGCCGTGCCGCGATCGTGAAGCCGCAGATCGCGTTCTTCGAGGCGGCGGGGATCGCGGGGTACCGTGCGCTCGACGCGACGCTCCGTCGGGCACGCGATGCGGGCCTCCTGGTCGTCGCCGACGTGAAGCGCGGCGACATCGGCAGCACCGGTGACGACTACGCGGAGGCATGGGTCGACCGTGACGGGCCGTTCCGGGCCGACGCGATGACCGTGTCGCCGTACCTGGGGTACGGGTCGCTCCGCGGCACGATCGACACCGCGCGGGCGAACGGCGCCGGGGTCTTCGTGCTCGCGGCGACGAGCAACCCCGAGGCGCGCGTGCTGCAGACCGCGGTGCTCGCGGAGGGGCCGCGTGCCGGCCGGACCGTGGCGGCCGGTATCGTCTTGGACGTGGCAGACGACAACCAGAGCGCGGGAGAGCAGCCCCTCGGGGACGTCGGGCTCGTGCTCGGCGCGACCCTCGACCTCGACGACTTCGGGATCTCCGGCGACGACATCGGGACCGCGCCGGTGCTCGCACCGGGCTTCGGGACCCAGGGCGCCCGCATCGAGGACCTCCGCGCGCTCTACGGCTCCCGCGCCGGTCAGGTGCTCGTGAACGAGTCGCGCGGCCTGCTCACGGACGGCCCCGACGGCGTCGCCACGCTCGTCGCCGACCGCGCCGACCGGATCGCCGCAGCCCTCGGGGCCGCCGCGTGACGGAGGGGACCGACCGCGCGGCGCTCCCGGCACACCGGAACCCGCCCGAGGTCGACCGCGTCGCCGCCGCGCAGGCAGCGGTGGCGGCGCGACGCGCCCGGGCCGCGGTCAAGGCCGCGATCGTCGCGGGCGAGCGGACGCCGCTCGAGGTCGCCCGGGCCGCGTGGTCCGACGACGAGGCCCCGGCGGAGAAGTCGCTCCGCGTCCGCGACCTCCTGACGTCGCTGCCCGGCATCGGTCCGGCGCGCGCGGACTCGGTCATGCAGACGCTGCGGATCGCTTCGTCGAAGCGGCTCGGTGGTCTGGGTGTCCGGCAGCGTTCGGCGCTGGCGGACTGGCTCGCCGCGCGCGGGCAGAAGCGCACGGCGTCGAAGCTCGTCGTGCTCGCCGGTCCGACGGCCGTCGGCAAGGGCACCGTGAGCGCGTACATCCGCGAGCACTTCCCGGACGTCAACCTCAGCGTCTCCGCGACGACCCGGAAGCCCCGGCCCGGGGAGGTCGACGGCGTGCACTACTACTTCGTCGACGACGCCGAGTTCGACCGGATGATCCGCGACCGCGAGCTCCTCGAGTGGGCGACCGTGCACAACTCCTACCGGTACGGCACGCCCCGCCCGCCGATCGACCGCGCGCTCGACGCCGGTGACCGCGTGATGCTCGAGATCGACCTGCAGGGTGCTCGCCAGGTGAAGGACGCCATGCCCGAGGCGGTCCTCGTGTTCCTGCTGCCGCCCACGTGGGAGGAACTGGTCCGGCGGCTCATCGGTCGCGGCACCGAGACCGCCGAGGAACAGGCCCGCCGCCTCGAGACCGCGAAGGTCGAACTCGCGGCGCAGGACGAGTTCGACGTGAAGATCGTGAACTCGGATGTCAGCACCGCGGCACACGAAGTCGTAGACTTGTTCACTGCGCCCTGACGGGCGAGAAGTATTCTTCCCTCGACAGGAGACACCATGGCCAACCCCCAGGGCATCATCGACCCGCCCATCGACGACCTGCTCGCCAAGGTCGAGTCGAAGTACGCGCTCGTGATCTTCGCGTCGAAGCGCGCCCGCCAGATCAACGACTACTACGCCGACCTGCACGAGGGCTCGCTCTTCGACAACGTCGGCCCGCTCGTCGACTCGACGATCGACGACAAGCCGCTGTCCGTCGCGCTCCACGAGATCAACGAGGACAAGCTGACCGTCACCAAGCAGCAGCAGCCCACCGACTGATCCCGGTGACGACGAGCAACCTGCGCCTCTTCACGTCCGAGTCGGTGACCGAGGGGCACCCCGACAAGATCTGCGACCAGATCTCGGACACCATCCTCGACGCCCTGCTCGAGGTCGACCCGCACGCGCGCGTGGCCGTGGAGACCATGGTGACCACCGGTCTCGTGCACGTCGCCGGCGAGGTCACGACCTCCGGCTACGTCGAGATCCCGAAGCTGGTGCGTGACGTCATCACGGGCATCGGGTACGACTCCTCCGAGGTCTCCTTCGACGGCCGCACCTGCGGTGTCGAGGTGTCGATCGGTGCGCAGTCGCCGGACATCGCGCAGGGCGTCGACGAGTCGCTCGACAGCCGCTCCGGTGCCGGTGTCGACCCGCTCGACCGCCAGGGCGCCGGCGACCAGGGCATCATGTTCGGCTTCGCGACGAACGAGACGCCCGAGTACATGCCCGTCGCCATCTGGCTCGCGCACCGGCTGGCCGAGCGCCTCGCCGCGGTCCGGAAGTCGGGCGAACTGTCGTACCTCCGCCCGGACGGCAAGACGCAGGTCACGGTCGGCTACGACGGCGTGGTGCCGAAGACCGTCGAGACCGTCGTGCTCTCGACGCAGCACGCTCCGAGCGTCACGCTCGAGCAGCTCACCGCCGACGTCACCGAGCACGTCATCCGTCCGGTCCTCGCGCAGGTCGACCTCGACGCGTCGCACGTCGACGTGATCGTGAACCCGACCGGCCGCTTCGAGATCGGCGGCCCCCAGGGCGACGCCGGCCTCACCGGGCGCAAGGTCATCGTCGACACGTACGGCGGAGCCTCCCGCCACGGTGGTGGCGCGTTCTCCGGCAAGGACCCGTCGAAGGTCGACCGGTCGGCCGCGTACGCGCTGCGTTGGGTGGCGAAGAACGCCGTGGCCGCCGGGCTCGCCGACCGCCTCGAGGTCCAGGTCGCCTACGCGATCGGCCGTGCCAAGCCCGTCGGGCTGTACGTCGAGTCCTTCGGGACGGGCCACGTCGACGACGCCACGATCGAGGCGGCGATCCTGCAGGTCTTCGACCTCCGGCCCGCCGCGATCATCCGTGACCTCGACCTCCTCAAGCCGCGCTACGCCACCACGGCGACGTACGGGCACTTCGGTCGTGACCTCCCCGGCTTCACCTGGGAGCAGCTCGACCGCGTCGAGGAGCTGCGCGCCGCGGCAGGACTCGTCCCCGCCACCGTCTAGCGGTACCGCGTGACCACCGTCGCGCGCGTCGTCCTCGACTCGCCGCTCCC
Source organism: Curtobacterium phoenicis (assembly GCF_047238015.1). NCBI lineage: Bacteria > Bacillati > Actinomycetota > Actinomycetes > Micrococcales > Microbacteriaceae > Curtobacterium > Curtobacterium phoenicis. Next base: position 2,356,292 of record NZ_JBDFLZ010000002.1, on the reverse strand, counting down.
GCAGTTGGACCGTCTGTTCGACTACCGGGTGCCGAGCGAGCTCGAGGACGACTGCGTGCCGGGGGTCCGCGTGAAGGTGCCGCTCCGAACGGGCGCGAGGATGTCCGACGCCTACGTCGTCGAGGTCGTCTCCGAGGGGGACTGGCCGGGAGAGCTCAGCCAGGTCGAGGAGGTGCTCTCGCCCGTGCCCGTGCTGGCGCCGGAGATCTGGACCCTGGCGCGTGCGGTGGCGGACCGGGCCGCCGGCGTCGCGTCCGACGTGCTCCGGCTCGCCGTCCCGACCCGGCAGGTCCGCGCCGAGAAGGCCTGGCTGGCACGCGACCGTTCGTGGTCGCCACCCACGGTCACGCCCACGCCCGTCACCGGCTACGCCGACGGCGCCCTGGAGGCCCTGCTCGCGGACCACGGTCGGGCTGCGGTCGACGCCGTTCCCCACCCCGTCGACCTCGGCTCCGCCGACGAGCCCGTCTGGGTTCCCGGCTGGGCCGCGACCCTCGCCCAGGCCGCGTCGCACGTCGTCGCCCGGGAGCAGTCGGCCGTGCTCGCCGTGCCGGACTTCCGCGACGTCGCCGACCTCGAACGCGCCCTGCTGGCCGTGCTCCCGCCGGAACGGGTCGTCCGCTTCGACGCCAAGCAGACGAACGGGCAGCGCGCGAAGGCCCTGCTCCAGGCGCGGACGCACGCGGTCGTCGCGATCGGCAACCGCACGGCGGTGTTCGCGCCCGCGACCGAGCTCGGGCTCATCGCGATGTGGGACGACGGGGACGCCTCGTTCATCGAGCCCCGGGCGCCCTACGTGCACACGCGGGACGTCGCCCTCGTGCGCACCGCGCAGTCCGGCGCCGCGCTGCTGTTCCTCGCGCACGCCCGCTCGACCGACGTGCAACGGCTCGTCGAACTGCACTGGCTGCAGGAGGTCGCACCGTACCGGGTGCCGACACCGAAGGTCATCCCGACGGCGCAGCAGGCGAACGCCGAGGGCTTCGCCGCGCAGGCCCGCATCCCGAGCACGGCGTGGCGAGCCGCCCGCGAGGCCAGTCAGCACGGCCCCGTGCTCGTCCAGGTCGCGAACCCGGGCTTCGGCACCGGACTCGTCTGCGCCGACTGCGGCGAGCGTGCGCACTGCCGGGTCTGTGGCGGGCCGCTCGGCAGCCCGCACCGGAACGCGACGCCGCAGTGCCGGTTCTGCGGCGCCCTGGCGGTCGGGTTCCGGTGTCCGACGTGCGGCGGCGGCAGGCTCAAGCCGGTCGGGCAGGGGGCGCAGCGCACCGCCGACGAGCTCGGTCGCGCGTTCCCCGGCACGAGGATCGTGGTCGCGGACGGGTCCCGGCCGCTCGACGAGGTGCCGGCACGTCCGGCGGTGGTCGTCGCCACCCGTGGCGCGGAGCCGAGCGTGCCCGGCGGGTACGCCTGCGTGCTGCTCCTCGACGGTGAGCGGTTGCTCGCGCGGGAGGGGCTCCGGGTGCAGGAGGACGTCCTGCGGTACTGGACCAACGCCGCCGCGAAGGGAGCGCCCGGCTCCGAGGTGTACCTCGTCGGCATCGGTGGGCGGCTCGCGACGGCGATGGCGACGTGGCGCCTCGACGGTCCGGCGCACGACGAGCTGGCCGATCGCCGGGAGCTGCACTTCCCGCCCGCGGTCCGGGTCGCGACGCTCACCGGGACGGACGAGGCCGTGACGGCCGCGGTCGAAGCCCTGGGCGACGCGACGGCCGGCCCGGTCCTGGGCCCCGTGCCCGTCGAGGGCGACCCCGTGCCGGGGACGGTCCGGGCGATCGTGCGGTTCCCGTACGCCCACGGGGCCGAGGTCGCGGCGACGCTCAAGGCCGAGGTGATCCGACGCTCGTCGACCAGGCGGGTGCTCCCGGGCGGCAACCGTCGTCGCGCGGCGCCGACCCTGCGCGTGCGGCTCGACGACGCCGAGCCCTTCACCGAGGTCTGACCCGGGCGGCCTCGGTTCCGCGGCATCGTTGCGCGTGCATCGTGCGACACCACACCACGTGATCGACGCGTGCTTCGTCGGATGATGCGCCTGCATCGGATGCGCGTGCATCGTGCGACACCACACCACGTGATCGACGCGTGCCGCGTCGGATGATGCGCGTGCATCGGATGCGCGTGCATCGTGCCGCGCGGGACCGAGGTGACCCGGTCGGCCACCGCGACGTGCGGCCCCCGTTCCGTGACCGACCGCCGGACGCGCGCGACGTGGCGGGGGCCGAGCCGTGCCTCCCGGCCGGATCCGGACGGGACGGGCGCCCCGCGCCGCGCACCCTGCGGGAGTCGACGTGTGGGAGGCTGGACGACGGTGGCCACGAACCACCGCCGAACACATCACACGCACGACGAAGTGACGAGGTGACGCCGATGCGGGCGCTCTACAAGCCGGACGCGGGTCCGGGGCTGATCATGACCGACCGGCCGGTGCCGGAACCGACGGAGGACGAGGTCCTCATCCGGGTCCTCCGCACCGGGATCTGCGGGACGGACCTGCACATCCAGCGCTGGGACGACTGGGCGGCCTCGGCGGTGACCGCGCCGCTCGTGCCCGGGCACGAGTTCTTCGGCGAGGTCGTCGAGGTCGGCGCCGCCGTGCGGGACGTCGCCGTCGGGGACCTCGTCTCCGGCGAGGGCCACATCGTCTGCGGCACCTGCCGGAACTGCCGAGCCGGCCGCCGACAGATGTGCATCCGGACGAAGGGCCTCGGGGTGCAGCGCGACGGCGCCTTCGCGGAGTACCTCACGCTGCCGGGCACCAACGTGTGGGTGCACCACGGCCCGGTCGAGCCCGAGGTCGGCGCCCTGTTCGACCCGCTCGGCAACGCGGTGCACACGGCGCTCGCGTTCCCGCTCGTCGGCGAGGACGTCGTGGTCGCCGGGTGCGGTCCGATCGGACTCATGGCGATCGCGGTCGCGCGGCACGCGGGCGCACGGTTCGTCGTCGGCACCGACGTCAGCCCGAACCGGCTGCGGATGGCGGAGCGGATGGGTGCCGACCTCGGCGTGGACGTCCGCGACGACGGAGCCGCGAGGGGTGGTGTCGCCGCGATCCGTGCAGCGCAGGAGCGGCTCGGCATGCGCGAGGGCTTCGACGTCGGCTTCGAGATGTCCGGGGCGCCGACCGCACTCCCCGCGCTCGTCGAGAACATGAACCACGGGGGGCGGATCGCGATGCTCGGGCTGCCGAGCGGACCGATCGCGGTGGACTGGGGCACGGTCGTCACGCACATGCTCACCGTGAAGGGCATCTACGGCCGCGAGATGTTCGAGACGTGGCAGGCCATGAGCTCGATGCTGCAGACGAGTGCGGCACTGCGGGACCGCATCGGCTCGATCGTGTCCGCGCGCTACCCGGCGCGCGACTGGGAGGCAGCGTTCGCCGCGGCGGCGAGCGCGGACGGCGGCAAGGTCGTCATCGACTGGACGGAGATCTGATGTACGGCGCGATCAAGGACCACCTCGCGGCTGAGCTCGCGGGCATCGAGGACGCGGGGCTGACGAAGCGGGAGCGCGGCATCACCGGTCCGCAGCGGGCAGCGATCGAGGCGGACGGCGCCGACCTGCTGAACTTCTGCGCGAACAACTACCTCGGGCTGGCGGACTCGACCGACCTCGTCGACGCCGCCAAGGACGCGCTCGACCGGTGGGGGTACGGGATGGCGAGCGTGCGGTTCATCTGCGGCACGCAGGACCTGCACCTCGACCTCGAGCGCCGGGTGGCGGGCTTCCTCGGCACCGAAGCCGCGATCCTGTACTCGTCGTGCTTCGACGCGAACGGCGGCTTGTTCGAGGTGCTCCTCGGCCCCGAGGACGCGATCATCTCCGACGAGCTCAACCACGCGTCGATCATCGACGGCATCCGGCTGTGCAAGGCGCAGCGGTTCCGGTACCGGAACCGGGACACGGCCGACCTGGAGGCGCAGCTCGCCGCCGCCTCGTCGGCTCGCTTCCGTGCGGTGGTCACCGACGGCGTCTTCTCGATGGACGGATCGATCGCGCCGCTCGCCGAGATCTGCGACCTCGCCGAGCGGTACGACGCGCTCGTCATCGTGGACGACTCGCACGCGGTCGGGTTCGTCGGTGCGCACGGCCGGGGCACCCCGGAGCTCTGCGGTGTCGCCGACCGGGTCGACGTGTACACCGGCACGTTCGGCAAGGCGCTCGGCGGGGCGTCCGGCGGGTACGTGGCGTCCCGGCGGGAGATCGTCGACCTGCTGCGGCAGCGCTCACGACCGTACCTGTTCTCGAACTCCCTCGCGCCGGTGATCGCCGCGGGGACGGTGGCGGCGCTGGACCTCGTCGAACGCTCGGACGACGCCCGGGCACGGCTCGCCGCGAACGCCAGGACGTTCCGGTCGCTCATGGCCGACGCCGGGTTCGAGCTGCTGCCCGGGGAGCACCCGATCGTCCCCGTGATGTTCCACGACGCGGCTCGGACCGCGCGGATCGCGGACGAGATGCAGTCGCGGGGTGTGTACGTGACGGCGTTCAGCTACCCCGTGGTGCCGAAGGGGAGGGCGCGGATCCGGGTGCAGCTGTCGGCGGCGCACACCGAGGAGCAGGTCCGGCGGTGCGTGGACGCGTTCGTGGCGGCGCGGGAGGTCGTCGGGACGGACTGACGCGTGCCGGTGTCGGACGACGACGGCCCCGGGAGCGGTGCGCTCCCGGGGCCGTCCCGTGCACGGTGCGGATCGATCAGGCACCGACCGGCCGACGGCGTCCGCGCGGGAAGACGATCCCGAGCGCGACCATCCCGACGGCGAGGACGAGGTGCAGCCAGTTGTCCGCCCAGTTCAACGGCACGAAGTTCGCACCGGACATCGTGCCGGCGGTGAACAGCCCGTAGACCCACAGGACGAAGTAGACGACCCCGCCGATGACGAGGTACATCCGGGAGCCGGTCGGGTAGCGCGCCGCGAGCAGCCCCACGACGCCGAACAGCAGGTGCACGATGTTGTGCAGCACGGACACCTGGAAGATGCCGAGCAGCATCGCCATCGAGCCGTGTCCGGCCCCGGCGAGGTCGCCCGTCGTGAGGCCGGGGACGAACCCGGCGATCCCGACGAGCAGGAACACGATGCCGACGACGAGCGCGATCTTCTGGATGCTCGAGCCGGCGTAGCGGTCGGTGGACGTGGTGACGTCGGACATGGTGCCTCCCTGGTGCGGCGTGTGACGTGCAGCCGACCGTACGCACCGGGTGGACACCTCGTTCCACGTCCGCGCAGCCGGGACACGTCGACGTGCGAGACTCGTGCCGTGACGACGGGGGACGACGACCGACCGCTCGCGGCCTGGCGGTACCAGGGGCGACTGCGGACGTACCAGCAGGACGTGCTCGACCGAGTACCCGTCGCGCCCGGCGACCCCGTCCACGTCGTCGTGCCGCCGGGCGCCGGCAAGACGCTGCTCGGGCTGCTCCTCGCCGGCCGGCACGGTGCCCGCGCACTCGCACTGGCACCGACGGCCACCATCCGGTCCCAGTGGGCCCGGTCGGCCGCGTCGCTCGACGGGGCCGCGACCGTCTCGGAGGACCCGGAGGCCCCGGGCGACCTCACGGTGCTGACCTACCAGATGCTGTCGGTGCTCGAGACGGGGAACCCGCTGACCGGGCTCGCGGGAGCGGACTGGGAGCGTGAGCTCGTCGCGGGCGGACGGGACGAGGAGGGCGCGGCGGCGTGGCTCGTCGACCTCGAGCGGTCCAACCCGACGGCGTACCGGAAGGGGATCGCCCGCCGATCCCGGGGGATCCGCCGCCGTCTCGCCCGCGAGGACCCCGCGCTCCTCGAGTCGGCGCTCCACCCCAACGCCCGCGCCCTCGTGGACCGGCTCGTCGCGCACGGCGTGGAGACGATCGTCCTGGACGAGTGCCACCACCTGCTCGACCACTGGGCGCTCGTGGTCGCGTACCTCGCAGCCCGCATCCGGGGGGCCGGGCGCGAGCCGGTGCTCATCGGGCTGACCGCGACCCTGCCCTCGACCGACGATCGCGATGCGCACGACAACTACACGGCACTGCTCGGCGAGGTCGACCACGAGGTACCGACCCCGGCCGTCGTGAAGGAGGGCAACCTCGCGCCGTACCGTGACCACGTCTGGTTCGTCGAGCCGACCGCGGACGAGGTGACCTTCCTCCGGGGGCACGAGGAGCGCCTGGCCGAGCTGGTCGCCAGCGTGTTCGACGACCCGGACGGTGTCGACTGGCTCGTCGCGACGCTCCAACCGCCCGCCGCACCCGCCGGGACCACCGGCCGGGACGACCCGGAGACGCGGCTCGCCCACGCGTTCGACACCGACTTCGCGGTGGCCGAGTCCGCCGCCCGCATGCTCGCGGAGGTCCGCCCCGACCACCCCGTGCTCGACCTGCTGCACCGCGGTGCCCGGACCGCGCCCGACGCCGAGCAGCGACTGCGGCTCCTCGCCCGCTACGCCCTCGACCGGCTCCTGCCCGACCCCGCCCGCGCCGAGCAGTGGTCGCGCATCAAGCGCTCGATCGTCGACTTCGGGTTCACCCTGAACGACCGGGGCGTGCGGCGCGGTCGGGACCCGATCGACACCGTGCTCGCGTCGTCGGCGGGGAAGGACGCGGCCGTCGGTGAGATCCTCCGCGTCGAGGCACGCCAGGACTCGGCGGAACACCTCCGGGCGGTCGTCGTCACCGACCACGCGACGCACGGCAACACGCGGGGGAGCGGCGGACGCGGTGCCGGCGCACTCCGGACGTTCGCGACCGTGGCCGCGGACCCGACGCTCGCCGATCTGCGCCCGGTGCTCGTCACGGCACAGCACCTCCGGATCGCCGAGCGCGACGCGGACGTGCTCCTCCCGGCACTCCGCCACCGTCTCGGGGACGACCTGACGACCACGGTCGTCGAGGACGCACCGCACGTGCTCGCCGTCGACACCGCCGGCTCGGGGTCGGCCGCCGTGCTGTCCGCCGTGTCGGAGCTCCTCACCGACGCCACCACGCGGCTGGTGGTCGGCACGCGCGGTCTGCTGGGCGAGGGATGGGACTGCCCGGCCGCGAACACGCTCATCGACCTCACCGCCGTGGCGACCTCGGCCGCGACCCAGCAGCTGCGCGGCCGGACGCTCCGCCTCGACCCCGGGTGGCCGCGGAAGGTCGCGCACAACTGGACCGTGACGGCCGTCGTCCCGCCCGACGTGCCGCTCCTCGCCGCGCCCGACGTCGGTCGGATGCACCGCAAGCACGAGCAGATCTGGGGACTGCTCCGCGCGGACGACGCCCAGGTCGTCCGCGGCACGGGGACGGCGCTGACGGATGCGCAGGCCCTGCAGCTGGCCGGGATCGTCGTGAAGGACCGCCGCCAGAGCGTCTCCGGTCTGTCCGCCGACGTCGCCGCAGCCCTGCCGAGTCGCGAGGACACCTACGCCGCCTGGCGCATCGGCGAGCCCTACGCCGATCGCGAGGGCTCCGCAGCCGTGGTCGACGAGCCGCACCCCGCGCCGTTCACGACCGGCCCCACCGCCGCCTTCGTGATGACGGGCGTCCTCGCGCTCCTGCTCGTCGTGGTCGGGCAGGGACTCCGCGGCCTCGTCGAAGCGTGGCGCTCCGGAGCCGTGGCCGGGGTCGTCGGGACGGTCCTGCTCGTCGTCGCCGCGGTGGTCCTGGCCTGGCCGGTCGCCCGGGGGCTCGGCGCCGCCCTCCGTCAGCGTTTCGACTCCGTCGGCGGGTACCGCCGAGCCGTGCGGGTGGTGCTCGACGGTCTCCACCGCGCCGGACGGATCCCCGCGTACGGCGAGGGGAACGTCCGCGTCACGGCACGGTGGGCGGGCCGCGTCCCCGCCTCCTTCACGATGGAGGTGACCGGCGGGTCGCCCGCCGATCGCCGCACGGCCACGGACGCGTTCGCGGAGGTCTTCGGGCCGGTCCGGACCCCGCGGTTCCTGCTCGAGACCGGCCGCCCCGAGGCGACGCGGATCCGGCGCGCCCCGCTCCTCGGGGCGGCGCTCTGGATCGCGCGCCGACTCACCCGGGGCAACCGGTTCCTCGCCGTCCCCTCGGGCATCGGGCGCCGACGCGAGGACGCCGAGGCGTTCGCCGCCGACTGGGCACGGCGGGTCGGGCCGTGTCGTCTGCACGAGGTCGACTCGCCGGAGTCTCTCGTCCTGCTGCTGCGGGCACGGCGTGACTCCGGTGCGTCGAGCTCCCCGCCGACGGTCCGCGACCAGTGGTCGTGACGGCCCCGGACCGGTCGTGACCGGCCGCGCCCGCACCGCCCCGCAGTGCTGCCGGCCCGCGCGACCGTGGGACGATGGACCCCATGCGTCTCGTCGTCGCCGGCAGCCCCGCTGCGGCCGTCCCCACCCTCCGCCGACTCGCGGCGTCCGACCACGAGATCGTCGCGGTGCTCACGCGCCCCGCGACGCCGCAGGGCCGCAAGCGGATCCTGACGCCCACGCCGGTCGCGCAGGTCGCCGCGGAACTCGGGCTCCCCGTGATCGAGGCGTCACGGGTCGACGACACGGTCACGGCGCAGCTCGCCGCGCTCGCGCCCGACCTCGGCGTGATCGTCGCCTACGGTGCCCTGCTCCGCCGGCCCGCCCTCGACACCCCGCGGCTCGGCTGGGTCAACCTCCACTTCTCCGACCTGCCGGCGTACCGCGGTGCCGCCCCGGTGCAGCGTGCGGTGATGGCGGGCGACACCGAGACGGCCGCCACGGTCTTCCAGCTCGTCGAGGCGCTCGACGCCGGTCCGGTGTACGCCTCGGAGCCATTCACCATCGACCCCGACGCCACCAGCGGTGACGTCCTCGCGGCGATGGCGGAGACCGGTGCCGAGGTCGTCGCGCAGGTGGTCGACGACCTCGCGGACGGTACCGCGGTCGCCACCGAGCAGACCGGGGACGTCACCATCGCCCCGAAGCCCACGATCGAGGACGCGCACGTCCGCTTCGACGAGCCCGCCGTCCGCGTCCACGCCCGCATCCGTGGCGTCACGCCCGAGCCCGGCGCGTTCGCCCACCTCGGCGAGACGCGCGTGAAGCTGCTCCGCAGCGCGCTGCAGGCGGGAGGCACGCCCTCCACCGCCCCGCACCTCGCCCCCGGCGCGCTCGGCCTGGTCGACGGCCGACTGCTGGTCGGGACCGCCGACGACCCGCTCGTGCTCACCGAGGTCCAGCCGGCCGGCAAGAAGGCGATGGACGCCGCTGCCTGGGCCCGCGGCCTCGGCACGCTCGAGGGCAAGGTCCTCGCGTGAGCGCCGCCGGAGCCCGGCGCAGCCGTGGACCGCGTCCGACGTCGGCCCGGCGCGTGGCGTACGACGTCCTCCGCGCCGTGCAGGTCGACGACGCGTACGCGAACCTGCTGCTGCCCGCCCGCATCCGCCGTGCCGGGCTGTCCGCCCGCGACGCGGCCTTCGCGACCGAGCTCACGTACGGGGCGATCCGGATGCTCGGCCGGTACGACGCGATCGTGGGGATCGCGTCCGGCCGCCGCGTCGAGAACATCGAGGCGGACGTCCTCGATGTGATGCGCCTCGGCACCCACCAGTTGCTCGGCATGCGCACCCCGACGCACGCCGCCGTCTCCGCGACCGTCGAGCTCGCCCGCGAGGTCGGTGCCCGCCGTGCCACCGGCTTCGTCAACGCCGTGCTGCGCAAGGTCGCCGCGCGGACCGACGCCGAGTGGGACGCCGCGATCACCGAGGGCCGCGGCGGCGACGCACTCCTGGCCACGCGCTGGTCGCACCCGACGTGGGTCGTGTCGGCCCTGCGGGACGCCCTCGCCGCCGAGCGGTCGCGCGACGAACTCGCCGCCCTGCTCGCTGCCGACAACGTCGCACCGCGGGTGCAGCTCGCGGCGCTGCCGGGCCTCGCGACCGACGAGGACGTCGCGACCGCCACCGGTTCGCCGGAACGGCAGACCGAGGGCTCGGGTGCCGTGGGCGCCGACCACGTCGACCAGACGATCGAGGCGGACGGCACCGGCGGCGCAGACCGTGCCGACGCCGTGAACGGCGAGGACGACGGCCCGGTGGCCGACGGACGGGCCGACACCGCGCCTCCCGGCCGGCCCGACGCCGACCTGCTCCCGGTCTCGCCCACCGGGATCCGCGGGGTGTCCGGCGACCCCGCTCGAGTGCCCGGCGTCGCCGCCGGTCGCCTCCGTGTGCAGGACGAGGGCTCGCAGCTCGCCGCCCTCGCGCTCAGTCGGTCGTCCGAGGTGCGAGCGGGGGAGCGGTGGCTCGACATGTGCGCCGGCCCCGGGGGCAAGGCGGCGCTGCTCGCGGCGGAGGCGGCGGTCGGCGGCGCGCACCTCGACGCGAACGAACTCGTGCCCGCGCGGGCCGGTCTCGTGCGGAAGGCCCTCGCGGGCTTCGGCGACCGGGTCACCGTCATCGAGGGCGACGGGCGGCGCTTCGGACGGGACGGCGCCGGCGTGCAGTACGACCGCGTCCTGCTCGACGCACCGTGCACCGGACTCGGGGCGCTCCGGCGTCGACCGGAGGCCCGGTGGCGCAAGCAGCCCGAGGACGTCCCGGAGCTCGCCGCGCTCCAGGCGGAGCTGCTGGACGCCGCCGTACGGGTGCTGGCCCCGGGCGGGACCCTGGCGTACGTCACGTGCTCACCGCACCTCGCGGAGACGCGCGGGCAGGTCGACGCCGTGCTCGAGCGGCACCCCGGTGTGCTCGAGCAGCTCGACACGGCTGGCATCGTGCGGTCGGTGGCCGTCCGGGACCCGCGGGTCGCGGACGGTGCGGTCGCGCAGCTCTGGCCGCACCGGATCGGCACCGACGCGATGTTCGTCGCCCTCTTCCGCCGCGTGGGCTGACGTCGTCGCTGCCCGCCGGGGGGCGTCGACCGCTGTCCGACGCCCGCCGCTCATCGTGTCGCACCACGGAACCGACGTCGAACCAGCACCATTGCCCGGTTCGACGTCGTGTCCGTGGTTCGACGTCACCGTCGATCTTCCCCGGGCCAGGCCGCCGGTAGGGTTGGCGGGTGACGATCCGCATCTCGCCGAGCATCCTGTCCGCCGACTTCGCGAACCTCGAGCGTGAGCTCCACCGCATCGAGACCGCCGACCTGGTGCACGTCGACGTGATGGACAACCACTTCGTCCCGAACCTCACGCTCGGCCTGCCGATCGTGCAGCGCCTGCAGGAGGTCTCCCCGGTGCCGCTCGACGTGCACCTCATGATCACCGACGCCGACACGGAGGCGCCGAAGTACGCCGAGACCGGGGCGTCGAGCGTGACGTTCCACTTCGAGGCCGCCACCGACCCGGTCGCCACCGCCGCGGCGATCCGGTCGAACGGCGCCAGGGCAGCCGTCGCCGTGAAGCCCGGCACGCCGATCACGTCCGTGCTGCAGCACCTCGACGCCTACGACATGATCCTGCTCATGACCGTCGAGCCCGGGTTCGGCGGCCAGGCCTTCATGCCCTCGGTGATGCCGAAGCTGGCCGACGCCCGCGCGGCCGTCGACGCCTCCGGGCTCGACGTCTGGCTCGAGGTCGACGGCGGCATCGCTGTGGACACCGTGCCCGAGGCGGTCCGCAGCGGCGCCGACACGCTCGTCGCAGGGTCGGCCGTGTACGGCGGTGAGCCGGCGGAGCGCATCGCGGACCTCCGCGAAGCCGCGGCAGCAGCTCGATCGTGACCGAGGCGGGCGACGCGATCCGGGCCTCCCGTCCGGACGGTGCGGTCGGTGGGCCGACGCAGGACGGTAGCCTGGACCCCGTGAAGACGTTCGACGACCTGTTCGCGGAGCTGACCGAGAAGGCGCGCACGCGCCCCGAGGGCTCCGGCACCGTCGCCGAACTGGACGCCGGCGTGCACCAGATCGGCAAGAAGATCGTGGAAGAGGCCGCCGAGGTCTGGATGGCGGCCGAGTACGAGGGTGACGAGCGCACCTCGGAGGAGATCTCGCAGCTGATCTACCACCTGCAGGTGCTCATGGTGGCGAAGGGGCTCACCCCGGCGGACGTCTGGCGACATCTGTAGGACGCGCCCAGCGCGCTCCGACGGACCGTCCCGACACCGACCAGAAAGCAGACCCCTGATGCTCCGCATCGCCGTGCCCAACAAGGGTTCCCTGTCCGAGACCGCTTCCGAGATGCTGCGGGAGGCCGGGTACGCCGGTCGCCGTGACCCGAAGGCGCTCCACCTGATCGACGAGCGGAACGGGGTCGAGTTCTTCTTCCTCCGTCCGCGTGACATCGCGACCTACGTCGGCTCGGGTGCGCTCGACGTCGGCATCACCGGCCGCGACCTCCTGCTCGACTCCGGGTCCGAGGCGCACGAGGTCGACGCGCTCGACTTCGCCGGCTCGACGTTCCGGTTCGCGGGCACGCCCGGTCGGTTCGGTTCGCTGCAGGACCTCGAGGGTGTGCGGGTCGCGACGAGCTACCCCGGTCTCGTGGGGGACTTCCTCGCGCAGCACGGCGTCACCGCGACCCTGGTGAAGCTCGACGGCGCGGTCGAGAGCGCGGTGCGCCTCGGCGTCGCCGACGCGGTGGCCGACGTCGTCTCGACCGGCAGCACCCTCCGTCAGGCCGGGCTCGAGATCTTCGGGCCGGTCATCCTCGAGTCCACGGCCGTCCTCATCGCCACCGACGAGGCCCGTCCCGGCATCGACGTCCTGCGCCGACGCCTGCACGGCGTGCTCGTCGCGCGGGGCTACGTCATGCTCGACTACGACATCCCCACGGCGCTCGTGCCCGACGCCACCGCGATCGCCTCCGGCATGGAGTCCCCGACGGTGTCGCCCCTGCACGGCCGCGACTGGTCGGCCGTCCGCGTGATGATCCCGCGCTCGGACATGAACCAGATCATGGACTCGCTGTACGAGCTCGGCGCGCGAGCCATCCTCGTGAGCTCGATCCACGCGGCACGGCTGTGACCGGCTCGGGCTCCGACGTGTCGGGCGCGCCGGCGCGCGAGGGCGGCGTCGCCGTCCGGGTCATCCCCTGCCTCGACGTCCAGGGCGGCCGTGTCGTCAAGGGCGTGAACTTCCTCGACCTGCAGGACGCCGGTGACCCGGTCGAGCTCGCGGCCCGGTACTACGAGCAGGGCGCCGACGAGCTGACCTTCCTCGACGTCGGAGCCACGGTCGAGAACCGCGCGACGATGTACGACACGGTGACCCGGACCGCCGAGCAGGTCTTCATCCCGCTCACGGTCGGCGGCGGCGTCCGGAGCGTCGACGACGTCGCGCGCCTGCAGCAGTGCGGGGCGGACAAGATCGGTGTGAACAGCGCCGCGATCGCCCGACCGGAGCTCGTCGGCGAGATCGCGGACCGCTTCGGCGCGCAGGCCGTCGTGCTGTCGCTCGACATCAAGCGCTCGGACCGGATGCCGTCCGGGTTCGTGGTCACGACGCACGGCGGTCGCTCCGAGTCCGACCTCGACGCGCTCGCCTGGGCCCGCGAGGCCGTCGAGCGCGGCGCGGGGGAGCTGCTCGTCAACTCCATCGACGCGGACGGCACGAAGAACGGGTTCGACCTCGAGCTCGTCGCGGCGGTCCGCGCGGTCGCGTCGGTGCCGGTCATCGCCTCGGGAGGCGCGGGTCGCCTCGACCACTTCGCCCCCGCCGTCCGGGCGGGTGCCGACGCGGTCCTCGCCGCGAGCGTCTTCCACCGTGGCGAGATGACGATCGGCGACGTCAAGTCGGCGCTGCGCGCCGCGGGCGAACTCGTGCGCTGAAGCCGGCCAGGTGGCGGACGGGAGGCCCGTGGCGGCGCCGACCCGGGCCTCCCGTCCGGTCCTCCACACCCCGCGTGACCGTCCACGGCACGCCGTAGGCTAGGAACCTCATGACCGACAGCACCAGCACCAGCACCGACGCGGTCCTCGACCGTGTGCGATTCGGTGCGGACGGCCTGCTCCCCGCCATCGTGCAGGAGGAAACGTCGAAGGACGTCCTCATGCTCGGGTACATGGACCGGGAAGCCCTCCGCCGCACCCTGACCGAGGGGCGGGTGACCTTCTGGTCCCGCTCGCGGCAGGAGTACTGGCGCAAGGGTGACACCTCCGGACACGCCCAGTACGTGCGTGCCGCGGCGCTCGACTGCGACGACGACACCCTGCTCGTGACCGTGCAGCAGGTCGGTGCCGCGTGCCACACCGGCGCGCACGCCTGCTTCGACGTCGACCCGCTCTCGCCCGTGACGGCGACCGCTCCGGAGGGCCTCCGATGACCGACCAGCCGCACACCACCCGGCGCGAGGAGTTCGACGGGCTCCTCGCCGACCACCGCGTCGTGCCCGTCGTCCGTGCACTCTTCGCCGACAGCGAGACCCCGGTCGGCGTGTACCGGAAGCTCGCGGACGGTCGTCCCGGCTCGTTCCTGCTCGAGTCCGCCGGTCAGGGCGGCCTGTGGTCGCGTTGGTCCTTCGTCGGTGTCCGGAGCTTCGGTGTCCTCACGCAGGACGGAGATCGAGCCGCGTGGATCGACACCGGCATCCCCGCTTCGCGAGCGGTGGACTCCCTCGACGGTGCGCCCCTCGACGTCCTCGCACGGCTGCACGAGCGCTGGGCGACCCCTCGGGTCCCCGGCACGCCGCCGCTCGTCGGCGGCACGGTCGGGTTCATCGGGTGGGAGGCCGTCCGTCAGCTCGAACACCTGCCGAACGTTCCCGCTGCCGACTTCGACGTCCCGGGACAGGCCCTGGCGTTCGTGTCCGAGCTGGCGGCGCTCGACCACCGGACCGGGCTCGTGCTGCTCGTCGCGAGCGTGCTGAACGACGGCGAGGACGACGCCGGAACGATGTGGGCGGACGCACAGGCCCGGCTCGACCGGATGCAGGCCGACCTCGTCCAGCCGACGGTCGCGACCGTGGCCGAGGCGTTCGACATCGCCGACCCGACGCCGTCGCACCGATCGACGCCGGACGAGTACATGGCGGCCGTCGAGCGCTCGAAGGACTTCATCCGCGACGGCGACGTCTTCCAGGTGGTGATCTCGCAGCGGTTCGACCACGAGGTCACGGCCGACCCACTCGACGTCTACCGGGTGCTGCGGACGCTCAACCCGAGCCCGTACATGTACTTCCTCGCGCTCCGCGACACCCACGACGACCCGTTCTGGATCGTCGGGGCCTCGCCCGAGGCGCTCGTGAAGGTGCAGGCCAGCCGGGCGATCACACACCCGATCGCCGGTTCCCGTCCGCGCGGGGCCACCCCGGAGGAGGACGTCCGCTTCGGTGAGGACCTCCTCGAGGACCCGAAGGAGCGCGCGGAGCACCTCATGCTCGTCGACCTCGCGCGCAACGACCTGCAGAAGGTGTGCGAGCCCGGCACCGTCGCGGTCACCGAGTTCATGACCGTCGAGCGGTTCAGCCACATCATGCACCTCGTGTCGAGCGTCGAGGGCGCCGTGCGCCCGGACGCGTCGGCGATCGACGTGTTCCGGGCGACCTTCCCGGCCGGCACGCTGTCGGGGGCGCCGAAGCCCCGCGCGCTCGAGATCATCGACGAGCTGGAGCCGGCGAAGCGCGGCGCGTACGCCGGTGTCGTGGGCTACTTCGACTTCGCCGGGGACGCCGACCTCGCCATCGCCATCCGCACGGCGCTCATCCAGGACGGCGTCGCGCGGGTGCAGGCCGGCGCCGGGCTCGTCGCCGACTCGGACCCGGCGACCGAGCACACCGAGGCCGTGAACAAGGCGGCGGCTCCGCTGCGTGCGGTCGCGACCGCGAACCGCATGCGCGAGGTCCGCTCGTGACGCTCCGGCGCTCCCGTCCGCTCGTCGTCGTCGCCGGGCTGCTGGTCGCCGGCATCGTCATGCTGTCGTGGACCCAGACCTGGTTCACGGTGCACCTGCGCGCCGGTTCGGCCGTGGTCGCCACCATGACGGCCGACGGGTCGAAGACCGTGCCGCAGTACACCGCGCTCGCGATCGCCAGCCTGGCGCTGTTCCTCGCGCTGACCATCGCGGGACGGGTGCTCCGGGTCGTGCTCGCCGTCGTCGAGGTGCTGCTGGGTGTCGCCGTCGTGGCGACCGGCGTCTCGGCGCTCCGCGACCCGGTCGCGTCGGCACGTGCGGCGATCGGCGAGGTCGCCGGGGTGAGCGACCTCGGCGGTGTCCGGCGCGTCGTGTCCTCCGTGGACGTCACGGTGTGGCCCGCGGTCGGGATCGCCGGCGGCGTGCTCGCCGTGGTGCTCGGGATCGTGGTGGTGTTCGTGCAGCGCGCGTGGCCGGGACCGAGCCGGAAGTACGGCGCGGCGACCGCGGGGGCGGCTGCCGACGCTCGCGCCGCCGCGACGCAGCGCGACGCCGTGACCGACTGGGACGACCTCTCGGCGGGGACGGACCCGACGGACGGCGCCGACCCGTCCACCGACGGTTCGCGTGGTACCGAGCCGGACCCGTCCGCCGACGGTTCGCGTGGCACTGAACCGGACCCGTCCGCTGACGGTTCGCGTGGTACCGAGCCGGACCCGTCCGCCGACGGCGAGCGTGCCCGGAGCGTCGCGGTCGACGCGGTAGGGTTGGAGCGCGGCGATCGACCGACGACGCCGGAGCAGAACGAGGAGCACCGTGAGCAACACTGAGCCCGCAGAACTCGGCGAGGGCCACTCGCCGGCAGCCTGGACGGCCGTCGTCATCATGCTGATCGGTTTCGCGGCTGGGACGCTCTTCTTCTGGTTCGACCAGCCGATCGGCGTGTGGATCTCCGCCGCGGTCGTGGTCGTCGGCCTGATCGTCGGCGCCGTGATGGCGAAGGCGGGCTACGGCGTCAACGGCCCGAAGTTCGTCCCGAAGCACCACGGCGAGTAGTCCGACCATGCCGAACGTGCTCGAGACCCTCGTCGCGGGCGCGCTCGAGGACGCGGCCGCCCGTCGCGCCGACCGTCCCTACGCGGACGTCGAACGCGACCTCGACCGGGTGGCGTCGCCCCTCGACGCGCTGACCTTCCTCGCACCCGGCGACGACGTCAAGATCCTCGCCGAGGTCAAGCGCGCGAGCCCGTCCCGCGGCTCGATGGCGCCCATCGCCGACCCCGCGGCCCTCGCGGCGGAGTACGAGCGTGGCGGCGCCTCCACGATCAGCGTCCTCACCGAGGGGCGGAAGTTCCTCGGCAGCCTGGCCGACCTCGAGGCCGTCAAGGCCCGGGTCGACGTCCCGGTGCTGCGGAAGGACTTCATCGCCGACCCGTACCAGGTCGTCGAGGCCCGTGCGGCGGGGGCGGACGTCGTGCTGCTCATCGTCGCGGCGCTCGAGCAGGCGCAGCTCGTCGAACTGCACGGCCTGGCCGAGGAGCTCGGGATGCGCGTGCTGGTGGAGGCGCACTCCGCCGACGAGGTCTCGCGCGGTCTCGACGCCGGTGCCCGCATCCTCGGCGTGAACGCCCGGGACCTCACCGACTTCTCGCTCGACCGCGACCTCTTCGGCTCGCTCGCCGACCGCATCCCCGACGGTGTGGTCCGCGTCGCCGAGTCCGCCGTGGCCGGTCCCGCCGACGTCGCGCACTACCGTTCCGCGGGCGCCGACGTCGTCCTGGTGGGGGAGGCGCTCGTCACGGGCGACGACCCCGCCGCCACGCTCGCGTCGTTCATCGCCGCCGCCCGCTCCTGACGGACCCCGGCCCCGCGTCCGTCCCGGTCGCAGCGGCCTCCCGCCCCGGCGCTCCCACTCGATCCACCCCGGTCCGGCCCACCCCGTCGGATCCCGCACGGAAGGCACATCGTGACCTCGCTCCGCGAACAGCACGGCCCGTACTTCGGCGACTTCGGCGGACGCTTCGTCCCCGAGTCGCTCGTCCTGGCGCTCGACGAGCTCGAGGCGGCCTTCCGCGAGGCCTGGGCCGACCCGGCGTTCCGGCAGGAACTCGACGACCTGCAGCGCGACTACACCGGTCGTCCGTCGATCATCACCGAGGTGCCGCGGTTCGCGAAGCACGCGGGCGGCGCACGGATCATCCTCAAGCGCGAGGACCTCAACCACACCGGCTCGCACAAGATCAACAACGTGCTCGGTCAGGCGCTCGTCGCGAAGCGGCTCGGCAAGACGCGCCTCATCGCGGAGACCGGCGCCGGTCAGCACGGTGTGGCGACCGCCACGGCCGCGGCGCTGTTCGGCATGGACTGCGTCGTCTACATGGGTGCGGTCGACACCGAGCGGCAGGCCCTGAACGTGGCGCGCATGCGGTTGCTCGGCGCCGAGGTGATCCCGGTCGAGACCGGTTCCCGGACGCTCAAGGACGCGATCAACGACGCGTTGCGCGACTGGGTGGCGAACGTCGAGCACACGCACTACCTGCTCGGGACGGTCGCGGGGCCGCACCCGTTCCCGGAGATGGTGCGCGAGTTCCACAAGGTGATCGGTGACGAGGCCCGGCAGCAGGTCCTCGACAAGGTCGGCCGACTGCCGGACGCCGTCGCCGCGTGCGTCGGCGGGGGTTCGAACGCGATGGGCATCTTCGACGCCTTCCTCGACGACGAGTCCGTCGCCCTGTACGGCTACGAGGCCGGTGGCGACGGCATCGAGACCGGTCGGCACGCCGCGAGCATCTCGCTCGGCCGGACCGGTGTCCTCCAGGGCACGAAGTCGTACCTCATGCAGGACGAGGACGGACAGACGATCGAGAGCCACAGCATCTCCGCCGGACTCGACTACCCGAGCGTCGGACCGCAGCACGCGCACCTCGCGGCCATCGGTCGGGCGAAGTACGAGCCGATCACCGACGCCGAGGCCATGGAGGCGTTCCGGCTCCTCAGCCGGACGGAGGGCATCCTCCCCGCGATCGAGTCGTCGCACGCCCTCGCCGGCGCGATCAAGCTCGGCAAGGAGCTCGGCCCCGACGGGGTCATCCTGGTCAACCTGTCCGGCCGCGGCGACAAGGACGTGGCGTCCGCCAGCCGGTACTTCGGCATCCTCGACGAGAACGCGGTGCAGCTGTGAGCACGAACACGAACACCTCCGTCGCGTCGACCATCGACGCGGCCAACGCCGAGCGTGCCGGCGCCGTCGTCGGCTACCTGCCCGCCGGCTTCCCGGACCTGCGGACCAGCGTCGACGCAGCGGTGGCCCTCGCCGAGAACGGCGTCGACGTCATCGAGCTCGGTCTGCCGTACTCCGACCCCGTGATGGACGGCCCGGTCATCCAGCGGGCCGCCGAGGAGAGCCTGGCGAACGGCTTCAAGGTCGCCCAGGTGTTCGACGCGGTCGACCAGATCACGAGCCGGGCGGACGTGCCGGTGCTCGTGATGACGTACTGGAACCCGGTGCTGCGCTACGGTGTCGACCGATTCGCCGATGACCTGGTCGCCGCTGGTGCGTCCGGTCTCATCACGCCGGACCTCATCCCGGACGAGGCCCGCGAGTGGATGGACGCCTCGGAGCGCACGCATCTCGACCGCGTCTTCCTCGCGGCGCCGTCCTCGACCGACGCGCGTGTGCAGCAGGCCGTCGAGGCGAGCCGCGGGTTCGTGTACGCCGTGTCGACGATGGGCGTCACGGGTGCGCGTCTCGGCGTCGACGCCGCTGCACGCACGGTCGTGTCGCGGCTCCGGGACGCCGGTGTCGAGCGCACGTGCGTCGGGCTCGGCATCTCGACGGCCGACCAGGTCGCGGAGGTCCTCGAGTACGCCGACGGCGCCATCGTCGGATCCGCGTTCGTCCGGGCCCTCGCCGACCTCGGTGTGCAGGGCGTCGCGGACCGTGCCGCGGACCTCACGAGCGGCGCGCAGCGCCCCTGACCCGTCGGCTGGCAGCGGGGGGGTCCCATCCGCTGTCAGCGCCGCCGTACCCGCTGGCAGCGCCGGCGTACCGGCACCAGCCTGGAGGCCCGGACCACGTGACCGACACCGGTCGCGTGATCCGGGCCTCCCGTCCGTCCTCGGCCCGCACACGGCAGCGGGCGTCCGACCGTCACGATTTCCACAGGACCGACCGGAGCGGTCATGGCCGGCCGGTGGTCCGCGCTACAGTGATCGGGGCCGCGCCGGACGGCGGCCCGGCCAGCAAGCACCGAAAGGCGACCGCACCTCCATGCCCCTCCTGAGCATCCCGAGCCCGAGCACCGCCTGGCAGTACTTCGACGTGACCGCCTGGCTCCGCGATGCGTTCGGCTGGTCGCTGCCGCTCGACTTCCGCATCCACGCGTACGCGATCTGCATCCTCATCGGCATCGTCGTGGCCGTCGTGATGGCGAACCACCGCCTGAACGCGCGCGGTGTCGAACGCTGGATCATCATCGACATCGCGATCTGGGCCGTGCCCGCCGGCATCATCGGCGGCCGTCTCTTCCACGTGTTCACGCACGTCAGCGACTACTTCGGGCCCGGCCGCGACCCGTGGTCGTTCCTCTACATCTGGGAGGGCGGGCTCGCCATCTTCGGTGCGCTCATCCTCGGCTCGGTCGGCGCGTTCATCGGCTGCCGTCAGGTCGGCCTGCGGTTCACGACCTTCATCGACGCGATCGCGCCGGGCGTGCTGCTCGCGCAGGCGTTCGGACGCTTCGGCAACTACTTCAACCACGAGCTGTTCGGCATGCCGACGAGCCTGCCGTGGGGCCTCGAGATCGAGTCGTCGAACGCGGCGTACCCGAAGGGGCTCCCGGAGGGCACCCTCTTCCAGCCCACGTTCATCTACGAGATCATCTGGAACGTCCTCGGCGTGCTCGTCATCCTCTTCCTGGCGCGCAAGTTCACGCTGCAGTGGGGCAAGGTCATGGCGCTGTACCTGATCTGGTACGGCGCGGGCCGTTCGGTCCTCGAGTCGATCCGCGTCGACACGAGCGAGACCTTCTTCGGTGTCCGCACGAACGTCTGGATGGCCCTCGCTGCGGTCGTGCTCGGCATCGTCATCTTCGTCGTGCAGTCGCGACGCCACACCGGCAAGGAACCCTCGGCCTACCTCCCGGGTCGCGGGCCCGACGCACGTGCCGATGTAGACTCGGACGACACCTGGTCGGAGCACGACGACGAGCCTGCAACCGTCGTCGCCGACCCGGTCGGCACCACCCGTTCCTAGCGCTCAGCGCCCCACCTCGAGCACCGAGCGCTCCGGACCGGACGCCGACCGACCACCGCCCGCCACGAACCGGGCTCCACACCACCCGTGCCGACGGGGCAACCCGCCGTCGGTACGGACGGGCACCTGTCCCGCCCGTCCGGGCGGAACGCACCACCGGGCCACCGCTGTCCCTGTTCCCATCCTCGTGAGGACGGTTCCCCATGGCGCACCAGCCAGACCAGACGCGCAGCACCGCGTCGCTCCTGCCTCCGCACCGCCGCTTCTCGGCCGTCCCGGAGGCGACCGGCACGTACGACCCGGCGAACGAGAAGGACGCCTGCGGTCTCGCGATGGTCGCGACGCTCCGCGGCACCGCCGGGCACGACATCGTGGACGCTGCGCTCGGAGCGCTCCGCAACCTCGAGCACCGAGGTGCCGTCGGGTCGGACGCCGGAACCGGTGACGGGGCCGGCATCCTCTGCCAGGTGCCGGACGCGTTCCTGCGCGACGAGGTGTCGTTCGACCTGCCCGCAGCGGGGGAGTACGCCGTCGGGACCGCGTACCTGCCCCTCGACGAGGACGACCGCCACCGCGTCCAGGGCGCAGTGGAGCGGATCGCGCGCGAAGAGGGACTGCGCGTCCTCGGCTGGCGTGCGGTCCCGGTGCGTCCGGAGGTCCTCGGCACGCTGGCCCGCGCCGCCATGCCCGCCTTCGCCCAGCTCTTCGTCGCGTCGAACCGGCACGACGTGCACGGTGCTGCGTGGAGCGGGATCGCCCTCGACCGTCAGGCGTTCCGGCTCCGCAAGCGCGCCGAGCACGACCTCGAGGTGTACTTCATGTCGCTGTCGAGCCGGACCATGGTCTACAAGGGCATGGTCACGACGCTGCAGTTGGAGCCGTTCTACCCCGACCTCAGCGACGAGCGCTTCGCGTCGAAGCTCGCGATCGTGCACTCGCGGTACTCCACGAACACGTTCCCGTCGTGGCCGCTCGCGCAGCCGTTCCGCACGCTCGCGCACAACGGCGAGATCAACACCGTCCGGGGCAACCGCAACTGGATGCGTGCGCGGCAGTCCCAGCTCGAGAGCGAGCTGCTCGGCGACATGGCGCCGCTGTTGCCGATCGTGAGCCCCGGGGCGAGCGACTCGGCCTCGTTCGACGAGGTGCTCGAGCTCCTCAGCCTCACCGGTCGGTCGCTGCCGCACGCCGTGTCGATGATGGTGCCGGAGGCCTGGGAGAACCAGACCGGCATGGACCCCGAGCTCCGGGCCTTCTACGAGTACCACTCGATGCTCATGGAGCCGTGGGACGGCCCCGCAGCGATCACCTTCACCGACGGCACGCTCGTCGGCGCGACCCTCGACCGCAACGGCCTGCGCCCGGGTCGGTTCCTGGTGACCGACGACGGGCTCATCGTCTTGGGCTCCGAGACCGGTGTCATCGACGTCCCGGCCGCGAAGGTCGTCCGCAAGGGCCGCCTCCGTCCCGGCCGGATGTTCCTCGTCGACACCGAGGCCGGTCGCATCATCGAGGACGACGAGGTCAAGCGCTCGCTCGCCACCTCGGGCCCGTGGAGCGAGTGGCTCGAGTCCGGTCGGATCAACCTGGCCGACCTGCCGGAGCGCGAGCACATCGTGCACACGCCTGCCTCGGTGACCCGGCGGCAGCGCGCCTTCGGTTACACCGAGGAAGAGGTGCGGATCCTCCTCCGCCCGATGGCGCAGACGGGCGCGGAGCCGCTCGGCGCGATGGGTTCGGACACGCCGATCGCCGTGCTCTCGCAGCGCCCGCGGCTGCTCTTCGACTACTTCACGCAGCAGTTCGCGCAGGTGACGAACCCGCCGCTCGACTCGATCCGCGAACAGGTCATCACGTCGATGGGCATGGGCCTCGGCCCGGAGCGGAACCTCCTGTCCGCGGGCCCCGAGCACGCGAAGCAGATCGTGCTCGGGTTCCCGGTCATCGACAACGACGAGCTCGCGAAGATCCAGCACTTCGAGACGGCGTCCGGACGGCACCTGACCGTGACGATCAAGGGCCTCTACCGGGTCGACGACGGCGAGTCCGCGATGCAGGAGCGCATCGACGCGGTCTGCGCCGAGGTCGACGCCGCCATCGAGGCGGGCAAGCAGTTCATCGTGCTGTCCGACCGCGACGGCAACGCCGAGAACGCCCCTGTGCCGAGCCTCCTGCTCCTCGCCGCCGTGCACCACCACCTCATCCGCACCGAGCAGCGCATGAAGGTCGGCCTGATCGTCGAGGCCGGCGACGTGCGCGAGGTCCACCACGTGGCGACCCTCATCGGGTACGGCGCGTCGGCGATCAACCCGTACCTGGCGATGGAGACGTGCGAGAACCTCGTCCGTGCCGGGATGATCACGGGCATCACGCCCGAACAGGCCGTCCGCAACGTCATCAAGGCGCTCGGCAAGGGCGTGCTGAAGATCATGTCCAAGATGGGCATCTCGACCGTGTCGAGCTACGCCGGCGCCCAGGCGTTCGAGGCGGTCGGTCTCTCGCAGGAGTTCGTCGACCGCTACTTCACGGGCACGTCCTCGATCCTCGGCGGCGTCGACATCGACGTGATCGCCCGCGAGAACGCCGAGCGGCACGCCCAGGCCTACCCGTTGGACGGCTCGGTGCTCTCCCACGAGCGGCTGCAGACCGGTGGGGAGTACCAGTGGCGACGCGAAGGGCCGCCGCACCTCTTCAACCCGGACACGGTGTTCCGCCTGCAGCACGCCACGCGTGCCCGCCGGTACGACATCTTCCGCGAGTACTCGAAGGCCGTGGACGACCAGTCCGAGGCCCTGATGACCCTCCGCGGGCTCTTCCGCTTCAAGGACGGCGCCCGCCAGCCGGTGCCGCTCGACGAGGTCGAGCCGATCGAGTCGATCGTCAAGCGTTTCAACACGGGCGCGATGTCGTACGGCTCCATCTCGCAAGAGGCGCACGAGACGCTCGCGATCGCGATGAACCGTCTGGGAGCCCGGTCGAACACGGGTGAGGGCGGTGAGGACGTCGAGCGGCTGCTCGACCCCGAGCGCCGCAGCGCCATCAAGCAGGTCGCGTCCGGTCGCTTCGGCGTCACGAGCATGTACCTGACCCACGCGACGGACATCCAGTTGAAGATGGCCCAGGGGGCGAAGCCCGGCGAGGGCGGGCAGTTGCCGCCGCAGAAGGTGTACCCGTGGGTCGCCCGGACCCGGCACGCGACGGCCGGCGTCGGCCTCATCTCGCCGCCGCCGCACCACGACATCTACTCCATCGAGGACCTCAAGCAGCTGATCTTCGACGTCAAGCGGGCGAACCCGTCCGCGCGCGTCCACGTCAAGCTCGTGAGCCAGTCCGGCATCGGCGCGGTCGCGGCCGGGGTGACGAAGGCCCTCGCCGACGTCGTCCTGGTGTCCGGTCACGACGGCGGCACGGGCGCATCGCCGCTGAACTCGCTCAAGCACGCCGGTACCCCGTGGGAGATCGGCCTCGCCGAGACCCAGCAGACGCTCATGCTCAACGGCATGCGCGACCGCGTCGTGGTGCAGGTCGACGGGCAGATGAAGACCGGGCGCGACGTCGTCGTGGCAGCGCTGCTCGGTGCCGAGGAGTACGGCTTCGCGACCGCCCCGCTCGTCGTCGAGGGCTGCATCCTCATGCGCGTGTGCCACCTCGACACCTGCCCCGTCGGCGTCGCGACGCAGAACCCGGAGCTCCGCGCTCGCTTCTCCGGCAAGGCCGAGTACGTCGTGAACTTCTTCGAGTTCATCGCGCAGGAGGTCCGCGAGCTCCTCGCCGAGCTCGGGTTCCGGTCCCTCGACGAGGCGATCGGTCAGGCCGACGTGCTCGACGTCGACCGCGCGGTGCAGCACTGGAAGGCCTCCGGGCTCGACCTCGGTCCGGTGCTGCAGGGTCCGACGTTCCCGGCGGACGAGGCGCGCCGTCACCTCCGCGACCAGGACCACGAGCTCGACGAGCACTTCGACGTCGAGTTGATCCAGCGCACCGCCGACGTGCTCGAGCACGGCGGCTCGGTGTCGCTCGACCTGCCGATCCGCAACACCGAGCGTGCCGTGGGCACGATGCTCGGACACGAGGTCACCCTCCGCCACGGCGAGCACGGGCTGCCGGCCGGCTCGATCGACATCACGCTCCGCGGTTCCGCGGGCCAGTCGCTCGGTGCGTTCCTGCCCGCGGGTGTGACGCTCCGGCTCGTGGGCGACAGCAACGACTACGTCGGCAAGGGGCTCTCCGGCGGCGAGGTCATCGTCCGACCGGACGACGAGTCCGCGTTCGACGCCGCCGAGAACGTCATCGCCGGCAACGTCATCGGCTACGGCGCCACCCAGGGCAGCATGTTCATCCGCGGGATCGTGGGCGAACGCTTCCTCGTCCGGAACTCCGGGGCGACCGCGGTCGTCGAGGGCGTGGGCGACCACGCACTCGAGTACATGACCGGCGGACTCGCGCTGATCCTCGGCGAGACCGGTCGCAACCTCGGTGCCGGCATGTCCGGGGGCACGGCGTACGTGCTCGGCCTCCGCGACGAGGACGTCAACCAGGACGCCCTCGCCAGCGGGGAGCTGCGACTCGGACCGCTCGACAGCGCCGACGTCGAGATCGTCACGGACCTCCTCGAGCGCCACCGCGACGAGACCGGTTCGACGGTCGCGGCCGAACTGCTCGAGTCCGGCGACCTCAGCGGGTTCGTGAAGGTGCTGCCGCGGGACTACGCGGCGGTCCTCGCCACCCGGCAGCAGGCTGTCGAAGAGGGGCTCGACCCCGACGGCGACATCGTCTGGAACCGGATCCTGGAGGCGACCAATGGCTGACCAGGAGCGGTCGGTGGAACAGACAGGGCACACGAACACCACGGAGGCGACCAATGGCTGACCCCAAGGGCTTCTTGAAGGTGCAGGAGCGCGAGCTCCCGCCCCGACGCCCCGTGCCCGTGCGGCTCATGGACTGGAAAGAGGTCTACGAGCAGCAAGAGTCCGGCGCGCTCAAGCGCCAGGCCGGCCGGTGCATGGACTGCGGCGTGCCGTTCTGCCACCAGGGATGCCCGCTCGGGAACCTCATCCCGGAGTGGAACGACCTCACGTGGCGCGGCGAGGGCCGACAGGCGATCGAGCGGTTGCACGCGACGAACAACTTCCCGGAGTTCACCGGCCGACTCTGCCCGGCTCCGTGCGAGGCGTCCTGCGTGCTCGGGATCAACCAGCCCCCGGTGACGATCAAGCAGGTCGAGGTCTCGATCATCGACGAGGCGTTCCAGAACGGCTGGGTCACGCCGCACCCGCCCGAGCGGCTGACCGGCAAGACCGTCGCCGTGGTCGGTTCCGGCCCGGCAGGGCTCGCCGCCGCGCAGCAGCTCACCCGCGCCGGCCACACGGTCGCGGTGTACGAGCGCGACGACCGGATCGGCGGTCTGCTCCGGTACGGCATCCCGGACTTCAAGATGGAGAAGCGCCAGATCGACGCGCGTCTCGCCCAGATGCAGGCCGAGGGCACCCGCTTCCGCGCGGGTGTCGAGATCGGGCGCGACATCACCTGGGACGACCTGAAGTCCCGGTACGACGCCGTCGTGGTGGCGACCGGCGCGATGGTCCCGCGTGACCTGCCGATCCCGGGGCGCGACCTCGCGGGCGTGCACTTCGCGATGGACTACCTCGTCCAGCAGAACAAGACGAACGCGGGTACGACCGTCGACAACCAGACCACGGCGGAGGGCAAGCACGTCGTCGTGATCGGCGGCGGCGACACCGGTGCTGACTGCATCGGCACCGCACACCGGCAGGGCGCCCTCAGCGTGACGAACCTGGCGATCGGCAAGCAGCCGCCGCTCGAGCGTCCGTCCGACCAGCCGTGGCCGATGTTCCCGACCGTGTTCGAGGTCACGAGCGCGCACGAGGAGGGCGGCGAGCGGCACTTCCTCGCCTCCACGGTCGAGTTCCTCGGCAACGAGGCCGGCGAGGTCCGTGCCCTCCGCGTCGCGGAGACCGAGTACCTCGACGGCCGCCGCGTCCCGAAGGCCGGCACCGAGCGCGAGATCCCCGCCGACCTCGTCCTCATCGCCATGGGCTTCACCGGTCCGGAGACCGACACGATCGAACCCCAGCTCGGACTGCCCACCGCGCCCTCCGGCGCGCTCGCCCGCGAGGCCGACTACTCGACCAACGAGCCGGGTGTCTTCGTCGCCGGGGACGCCGGTCGCGGCCAGTCGCTCATCGTGTGGGCGATCGCCGAGGGCCGTGCCGCCGCCGCGAAGGTCGACGCGTACCTCGAGGGCTCGACGATCCTCCCGGCACCGGTC
Source organism: Curtobacterium phoenicis (assembly GCF_047238015.1). Classification (NCBI taxonomy): domain Bacteria; kingdom Bacillati; phylum Actinomycetota; class Actinomycetes; order Micrococcales; family Microbacteriaceae; genus Curtobacterium; species Curtobacterium phoenicis. Next base: position 2,329,059 of record NZ_JBDFLZ010000002.1, on the reverse strand, counting down.
AAGGCGACCGACCGAGCGATCACCGTCTGATGCACGACGAGTGAGCGACGGGCCACCGGCACTCGGTAGGGTGCTGGTGGCCTCGCTTCGTTCCGCGCGGCCCCACAGCGCGGAAACCCAAGCACCATCCACCACCAGAAGGAATCCATTGAGACGCGCAAAGATCGTTTCGACGCTCGGACCGGCAACGTCGGAGTACGAGACCGTCAAGGAGATCATCGAGGCGGGCGTCGACGTCGCCCGACTCAACCTCAGCCACGGTGACTACAGCGTCCACGAGGCCAACTACCAGAACGTCCGTCGCGCCGCCAAGGAGCTCGGCAAGCCGGTCGCGATCCTCGTCGACCTGCAGGGTCCGAAGATCCGCCTCGCGAAGTTCGCCGACGGCCCCCACGACCTCGAGGTCGGTGACGTCTTCACGATCACGACCGAGGACGTCCCCGGCTCGAAGGAGATCTGCGGGACGACGTTCAAGGGCCTGCCGCAGGACGTCAAGCCCGGCGACCCGCTGCTCATCGACGACGGTCGTGTGCGGCTGCGCGTGCTCGACACCGACGGCGTCCGTGTCCGGACCGAGGTCGTCGTCGCCGGCACCGTGTCGAACAACAAGGGCATCAACCTGCCGGGCGTCGCCGTCAACGTCCCCGCGCTGAGCGAGAAGGACGAGGCCGACCTCCGCTGGGCGATCCGTCAGGGCGCCGACCTCATCGCGCTGTCGTTCGTCCGGAACGCCGCCGACGTGCAGCGCGCCCACGAGATCATGGACGAGGAGGGCAAGCGCCTCCCCGTCATCGCGAAGATCGAGAAGCCGCAGGCCGTCGACGCGCTCGAGGAGATCATCGACGCGTTCGACAGCATCATGGTCGCCCGCGGTGACCTCGGCGTCGAGCTCCCGCTCGAGGCCGTCCCGATCGTGCAGAAGCGCGCGGTCGAGCTCGCCCGCCGCATGGCGAAGCCGGTCATCGTCGCGACGCAGATGCTCGAGTCGATGATCTCGTCGCCGATCCCGACCCGCGCGGAGACCTCCGACGTGGCGAACGCCGTCCTCGACGGCGCGGACGCCGTCATGCTCTCGGGCGAGACGAGCGTCGGCGAGTACCCGGTGCAGACCGTCCGCACCATGGCCCGCATCGTCGAGTCGACCGAGGACCACGGCCTCGAGCGCATCGCGCCGCTCGGCACGAAGCCCCGCACGCTCGGCGGCGCGATCACCCTCGCCGCCGTCGAGATCGCGGAGTTCACCGAGGCCTCCTACCTCTGCGTGTTCACCGAGTCGGGCGACTCGGCTCGTCGCATGTCGCGCCTGCGCCACGGTCTGCCGATCATCGCGTTCACCCCGAACGAGGCCACGCGGCGCCGGATGGCGCTCACCTGGGGTGTCCGGTCGTTCCTGGTCGATCGGAAGACCCACACCGACGAGCTGTTCTCGCAGGTCGACGACGTCCTCCTCGAGCACGGTCTCGCCGCCCCTGGCGACCGCGTCGTCGTGACGGCGGGTTCGCCTCCCGGCATCGAGGGCTCGACGAACGACCTCCGCGTGCACCGCGTCGGCGACGCGCACGCCGAGGCCGCTCCGGCCTACGTGCGCGACTGACGCCGGTCGCGACCCGACAGGGCGCGGACGGGAGGCACGGTGCGGGTGATCCGCACGGCCTCCGGTCCGCGCCCTGTCGCGTCCCGTCGCCGCTGCTCGATCCGTACCCGACCAGACGCCGCGGGTGGCGTCCGCCCCGCGGCCGACGCGACCACCGCGTCACGCGACCGGGCAGGATGGGCGGTGTGAGCCTCCAGGACGACACCGTGTCAGCACCCTCCGGGGCCGACGTCCGACGCTGGCGCCGCTACTTGGCGGACGAGCGTGCGGAGGCCGCCGTCTACCGGAACCTCGCCGCGCGTCGCGACGGTGAGGAGCGCGAGATCCTCGTCGCCCTCGCCGAGGCGGAGGGGCGACACGAGCAGCACTGGCTCGACCTCCTCGGGGACCGGGTCGGTCGGCCGCAGCGGGGGAGCGTCCGGACGCGCGTCCTGGCGTCGCTCGCGAAGCGGTTCGGATCGGTGTTCGTCCTCGCGCTCATGCAGCGGGCCGAGGACCGCTCGCCCTACGCTGACGATGACGATGCCACCGCCCGGATGGCGGCCGACGAGCGGATCCACGGGGAGGTCGTCCGCGGGCTCGCGAACCGGGGCCGGATGCGGCTGTCCGGGACCTTCCGCGCAGCCGTGTTCGGCGCGAACGACGGACTCGTCTCGAACCTCGCACTCATCATCGGCATCAGTGCTTCCGGGGCAGACCGCCACTTCGTCCTGTTGAGCGGCATCGCGGGGCTCCTCGCGGGTGCGCTCTCGATGGGGGCGGGGGAGTACGTGTCGGTCCGGTCGCAGCGTGAGCTGCTCGAGGCGTCGGCGCCGCACCCGGAGGCCGGGCGGGCGGTGGCGGACCTCGACGTCGACGCGAACGAGCTCGCCCTCGTCTACCGGGCACGGGGGATGGACGAGGCGGCGGCGCACGCGCACGCTGCCGAGGTGATCGGCGGGCTCGGAGCGTCGGCCGACACCGGGTCCACGCCGACGCGCGACGACCACGAGGCGATCGGCAACGGCATGAGCGCGGCACTGTCGAGCTTCTGCTTCTTCGCCTCCGGCGCGGTGATCCCGATCCTGCCGTACGCGTTCGGGCTCGAAGGGTGGCCGGCGATCGCGGTCGCCGGGGTGCTCGTCGGGATCGCGCTGCTCGGGACGGGCGCGGTGGTCGGGGTCCTCAGCGGCGCCTCACCGCTGAAGCGCGCGCTGCGGCAGCTCGCGATCGGGTTCGGTGCGGCGGTCGTGACGTACGGCCTCGGGTTGCTGTTCGGGACCGGGGCGGCGTAGCGCGGCTGCGCCGCTGTCGGTCGGTCGGTCGATCGCGTTCCGGCGCTGGCTCGGCGCCGTCGACGGACGCTGAGGCGGACGCGGACGCGGACGCGGACGCGGACGCGGTCAGCGTCGCGCGGCTGCCCGGGGTGGCAGGAGCAGCAGCGCGGCGGCGCCGACGACGACCAGGGCGATGCCGGCGAGCACCGTGAACACCGCCAGCGCGAGGGTGGGGGCGAGGAGCACGGCGACGCCGCCGAGGACCGACAGCACGCCGCTCACCGCCGTCGGGACGCGTGACGACCCGGGGTGCCCGACGACCGCGCCGACGATCGACACGGCTCCCTCGATGATGAACCCGACCCCCACGAGCACCGCGTACACGACCAGCGGCACGACGGGGTCGACCAGGCAGAGCAGTCCGGCGAGACCGACGAGCACCCCGACGACGCCGGACGTCCAGCGCCAGACCGGTGCGGTCCCGTGCCCGCGGACGGCGGCGAACACCCGGAGCGCTCCGGCCACGACGAGGTAGACGCCGAACACCACCGCGAGGAGCGCCAGGGTCGGGCGCGGCCAGACCACCGCGACGATGCCGAGCGCGATCGCGACGACCGCCGTCACGACGACGAAGACGCGGAACGTCCGGACGGCACGAGAGTCCACGAGCACTCCTTCCCTGGTCGGCCGCGGTCGGGCCTGCTCGGCACCGACGCTACCGCGAGCGCCGACGACCGGTTGCGCCGGCCGCGGGTGCGGGCGCCGACGACCGGTTGCGCCGGCCGCGGCTGCGGGTGCCGACGACCGGTTGCGCCGGCCGCGGGTGCGGGTGCCGACGACCGGTTGCGCCCGCCGCGGGTGCGGGCGTCGACGACCGGTTGCGCCGGCCGCGGGCGCGGGCGTCGCACCGGGGGCGAGCATGCAACGAGATGCAACCTCCAGCGTCGTAGCGTGCGGGCAGGCGCGGACCCAGCGCCCCCCGACAACGTCGTCGAAAGGTGTCCATCATGACCATCGCACCGTCGCCAGCCACCTACGCCGCCCCGGGCGAGGAAGGGTCGCTCGTCGAGTACCGGTCACGCTACGACCACTTCATCGGCGGGGAGTACGTCGCACCCGCGGGCGGGCAGTACTTCGAGAACCCGACGCCCGTGACCGGCAAGGTGTTCTGCGAGGTCGCCCGCGGTGACTCCACCGACGTCGACCGGGCCGTCGAGGCCGCGTGGAAGGCGTTCCCGGCGTGGAGCCGCACGAGCGTCGCCGAGCGCGCCGGCATCCTCAACAAGATCGCGGACCGCATGGAGGAGCAGCTCCAGATGCTCGCGGTCGCCGAGACGTGGGAGAACGGCAAGCCGATCCGCGAGACCCTCGGCGCGGACATCCCGCTCGCGATCGACCACTTCCGGTACTTCACGGGCGCGATCCGCGCGCAGGAGGGCTCGACGGGGGAGATCGACCACGACACCGTGGCGTACCACTTCCACGAGCCGCTCGGCGTCGTCGGCCAGATCATCCCGTGGAACTTCCCGATCCTGATGGCGGTGTGGAAGCTCGCCCCGGCCCTCGCCGCGGGCAACTGCGTCGTCCTGAAGCCGGCCGAGCAGACCCCGGCGTCGATCCACGTGCTCGTCGAGCTGATCCGCGACCTGCTCCCGGCAGGGGTGCTCAACGTCGTGAACGGCTTCGGCATCGAGGTCGGTGCGCCGCTCGCCCAGCACCCGGACATCCGGAAGGTCGCCTTCACGGGCGAGACCACGACGGGCCGGCTCATCATGCAGTACGCGTCGCAGAACCTCATCCCGGTGACGCTCGAGCTCGGCGGCAAGAGCCCGAACGTCTTCTTCGCGGACGTCGCGCAGGAGCGGGACGCGTTCTACGACAAGGCGCTCGAGGGCTTCGCGTTCTTCAACCTCAACCAGGGCGAGGTCTGCACGTGTCCGTCGCGAGCGCTCGTGGCGAAGGAGATCTACGACGGGTTCGTCGCGGACGGACTCGACCGCGTGCGCGCCGTCAAGCAGGGGCACCCGCTCGACCCGTCGACGATGATCGGGGCGCAGGCGTCGAACGACCAGCTCGAGAAGATCCTGAGCTACATCGACATCGGCAAGCAGGAGGGCGCGAAGCTCCTGACCGGTGGTGAGCGGGCCGACCTCGGCGGTGAGCTGTCCGGCGGCTACTACGTCACCCCGACGGTCTTCGAAGGCGACAACTCGATGCGGATCTTCCAGGAGGAGATCTTCGGGCCGGTCCTCGCCCTGACCTCCTTCAGCGGGTACGACGACGCGATCCGGATCGCCAACGACACGCTGTACGGCCTCGGTGCCGGTGTGTGGAGCCGTGAGGCGACGACGCTCTACCGCGCGGGCCGGGACATCCAGGCCGGTCGTGTGTGGTCGAACACGTACCACCAGTACCCGGCGGGCGCAGCGTTCGGCGGGTACAAGCAGTCCGGCATCGGTCGTGAGAACCACAAGATGATGCTCGAGCACTACCAGCAGACGAAGAACCTCCTCGTGTCCTACGCCGAGGGCCCGATGGGCTTCTTCTGATGAGCACCGCCCGCGTGGCGGTCACGCCGGCGGCGGGGGAGCTCCTGCGCTCCCTCGCCGCCCGGCACGGCCCGCTCATGTTCCACCAGTCCGGCGGCTGCTGCGACGGCTCGAGCCCGATGTGCTACCCGGTGGGGATGTTCCGCACCGGCCCCGGCGACGTGCTGCTCGGCGCGCTGGAGGTCGACGGCATCGACCCGGTCGAGGTCTACATGTCCCGCTCCCAGTTCGAGTACTGGAAGTACACGCACCTCACCATCGACGTCGTCGACGGCCGTGGTGCGGGCTTCTCGCTCGAGGTGCCGGAGGGCAAGCGGTTCCTGACACGGTCGCGGATGCTCTCCGACGAGGAACTGGTCGACCTGGGCCTGGTCCCGGCGAGTGGTCGGACGTAGGCTGACCGCACCGGCCGCGACGACGCGGTCGGGGTTCCGGACAGGAGGGCACGTGCGCGCACCGTCCGGGCTCCGTCCGCTCGTCGCCGAGTCGTGGCAGCGGTCCGCCCGCGTCGACCCGGACGGCCTCCCCGAGGTGGCGTTGGGCGACGACGAACTCGACGCCCTCCGCCGTGCGGGCCCGCTCGGCACCGCGCTGCCGGTCGTCCGTCGGCTGCTCCTCGACGACGCCAGCGCAGCCGGCTGCATCGTCGCGGTGACGGACGCGGCCGGTCGACTCGTCTGGGTCGACGGTGCGCACCGGGCCCGCACGGCGGCGGAGGGGATGGGTTTCGTCGCGGGCGCCGACTGGGCGGAGGAGCACGCGGGTACGAGCGCGCCGGGGACCGCACTCCGGCTGGGCCGCCCGGTCCAGATCCGCGCGGAGGAGCACTACGCGACGGCCGTCAAGGCGTTCTCCTGCACGGCCGTCCCGCTCCGGGACGCCGCTGGCCGCGTGGTCGGCGCACTGGACCTCACCGGCGACGAACGCGCGGTCGAGCGGCACACCCTCCCGCTGCTCACCGCGACCGCTGCCGCAGCCGAGGCCGAACTCACCCTCGCCGCCCTCCGTCGCCCGGTCGCTCCGGCGACGCTGTCGGACACGACGGCACTCGACCTGCTCGGATCGGACACGGCGACGCTCCGGAGCGCCTCGGGCAGCGTGCGGCTCTCCGAACGGCACTCGGAGATCCTCGCCGTGCTCGCCGCCGCGCCGGCCGGGCTCTCCGCGGCGGACCTGGCGGTCGCCGTCTACGGCGACGAGCAGGCGGTGACGACGTTGCGTGCCGAGGTGGTCCGACTCCGTCGGGTGCTCGCGGACCACGCGCCGGACGCACGCCTGACGTCACGGCCGTACCGCCTCTCCGGTGTCCGGACCGACGTCGACAGCGTGCTGTCCGCGCTCGATCGCGGGGCGCGCCTCCAGGCCGTCGGCCGGTACACGGGGCCGGTCCTCCCCGGGTCCGCGTCGCCCGGCGTCGACGACCTGCGCGACCTCGTGCGCTCCCGCTTCCGCGAGGCGTTGCTCGCCGACGGCGGCGTCGAGGCGCTGCAGGCGTGGGTGCGCACCGCGGACGGTGCTGCGGACGAGCAGGTGCTCCGTGCGCTGCTGGCGGTGCTGCCGCGGCGGTCGCCGCGCCGGGCCGGGGTGGTGGCGGCGATCGAGGCGATCGAGCGGCCCTGACCCCCTCGCGGACGGCCGGGAGGCACGACACACGTCGACCGGTCGGTCGACGGCGCGCGCCTCCCGCACCGGGTGCGGGCACCGGGTCAGGAGCCCGTCGTGGGTGCCGGCGTGGCCGTACCGTCCTCGGCGGGTGCCTTCCCGTCCTCCGGTGCGGCGGGCGGGGTGGGTGCCTTCCCGTCCTTCGGTGCGGCGGGCGGGGTGGGTGTCTTCCCGTCCTTCGGTGCGGCGGGCGGGGTGGGTGCCTTCCCGTCCTTCGGTGCGGCGGCCGGGGTGGGTGCCTTCCCGTCCTTCGGTGCGGCGGGCGGGGTGGGTGCCTTCCCGTCCTTCGGTGCGGCCGGCGGGGTCGGTGCCTTCCCGTCGGCGAGCGGGCCGGCGACGCACCCGGGTGCCGCTGCGGGTCCGCCGGCGCCGCCACCCGGGCCGGGCTTCGGCGCCCCGCTGGGTGCACCTGTCGGGACGCCGCTCGGGGCGCCGCTCGGGGCGCCGCTGGGCGCACCCGAAGGAGCGTCGCTGGGGGCGCCGGACGGTGCCACGGTCGGAGCGCTCGGCGCCGCCATCGCCGCCGTCACGCCGACACCGCCGAGGACCAGTACCGCTGCCGTTGCCGAGCCGATGCCGACCGCGCGGAGGGTCCGGCGTCGACGGCCGACGGTGGGCTGGTCGTCCTGTTCGTGCTGCATGGTGTCTCCTGTTCGTCGGGCGACCCGGTCGGGCCGCCGTCGAGGAGACGCTCGGATCCGAATCTGAAGCAGGACTGAAGCATCGGCGGCGCACAGGGGTTCTCCAGGCCGTTCCATGCTCCGTGATGGCGGAGCCGACCTACCGTGTCCGCCGTGAACGCACCCGCACGCATCCTCGTGGTCGAGGACGACGACTCCCTCCGGACCGCGGTGGCGACGACCCTCCGTGCCGAGGGCTTCGTCGTCGCCGAGGCCCCGGACGGCCGCACCATCGCCGAGGACCTCGACCGCACCGCCCCCGACCTCGTGCTCCTCGACTGGATGCTCCCCGGCCCGAGCGGCATCCTCCTCGCCGCGCGCATCCGTGCGCGCTCGGACGCCGCCGTGGTGATGACGACCGCGCGGGACGAGCTCGACGACCGGCTCCGCGGGTTCGCCGAGGGCGCGGACGACTACGTGGTGAAGCCGTTCGCGATGGCCGAGTTGGTCGCCCGGGTGACGGCGGTGCTGCGCCGACGCGGACGGATCCCGTCGGTGATCGAGGTGGGGGACCTCGTGCTCGACCCCGACGCCTCGACCGTCCGGCGGGCCGGCGCGCTGCTCGACCTCACGGCGACGGAGTTCCGACTGCTCCGGTTCCTCGCCGAGAGCCGCGGCCGCACGGTCTCGAAGGCGCAGATCACGACCCAGGTGTGGGGGTACGAGGACGTCGACCCGAACGTGGTCGAGGTCCACCTCAGCGCACTGCGGCGGAAGATGGAGGCCCACGGACCTCGACTCGTGCACACCGTGCGCGGGCTCGGGTACCGGCTCGCGGTCGACCGGGGTGCCGCGTGAGCGGGGACGGCACCGCGACCGAGCGACCGCTCCGCACCACGTCCCTCCGGCTCCGCACCGTCGTCGCCGTCACCGTGCTCCTCGCCGTGCTGCTCGCGGGCCTCGTCGTCGCGGTCGAGGCCGTCCTCGGCGCCAGGCTCACCGCCCAGGTGGAGGACCGTCTGCGCGACCGGGCGTCCGCGGCCGCCGCGCTCGTCGGGGTGCTCGACGCCGACGACCTCGCCGACCGGCTGTCGGCGCAGGGCCTCTCGGTCCGCATCGTCGAGCCGGACGGCGCCGCCGTGGAGGCGGGTCCGACACCGGACCAGTTGCGGAAGGGCCCACCTGACCCGGGTGGGCTGCCCGGACCCGCACCGGGGTCCGACGGTGCGGGGACGGGACGGTCGGCGGCGACCGACTCGTCGGCCGAGGGGTCGACCGCGACGTCGACGGCAGCATCGTCCGGCACGCGGATCACGTCGTCCTCGGTGCGGGACGACGACGGCGTGCTGACGCTGCGCTCGGACCTCGCCGACGGGACGCGCATCACCCTCACCGCCGGCACCCGCGACGTACAGGAGACCCTCGCCCAGCTCGGCTGGGTGATGGGCGGCGCGTCCGCGGCGTTCCTCGGGGTCGCGGTCGTGGGTCTCGTCCTCGTCGTCCGACGGACCATGCGACCCCTCGACGAGATGACCGCAGCGGCACGCTCGATCGCCTCGGGCGACCGCGGTCGGCGGCTCCGTCCCGAGCGCACGGACACCGAGATCGGGCGGGTCGCACTCGCGTTCGACGAGATGCTCGACGTCGTCGAGGGCGCGGAGGCGAAGGCGGTCGCGGCGGAGGAACGGGTGCGTGGGTTCCTCTCCGACGCCGCGCACGAGCTCCGCACCCCGGTCGCCGGCGTCCGGGCAGCGGCCGACACGCTCGTGCGGAACGGTGCTGCGGACCCCGCGACGAACGAGGAGCTCGCGGTGCACGTCGTCCGGCAGGCGGACCGTGCGGCGCGGCTGGTCGACGACATGCTGACGATGGCCCGGCTCGACCGGGGGATCGCCCTCGACCGACGACCGACCGACCTCGTGCCGTGGCTCGTCGCCGAGGCGGAACGGCTCCGCCTCCGGCTCTCCGCCACCACCGTCGAGACCGTCGTCCCCGACCGTCCGGTCGTCGCCGACGTCGACCCGGACCGGCTCGCACAGGTCGTCGGCAACCTCGCCGACAACGCCGCGCGGGCCACCGGACCGGGCGGGACCGTCCGCCTCACGCTGACGGACGAGCCGGGGGAGGCCGTCCTCCGGGTCGAGGACGACGGCCCGGGCATCCCGACGTCCGAACGGGAGCGGGTGTTCGAGCGGCTCGTCCGGCTCGAGGCAGCACGCGACGTCCGCTCCGGAGGCGCCGGTCTCGGCTTGCCGATCGCGCGGGGCATCGCGGAGGCGCACGGCGGCACGCTCGCGCACGCCGCCGACCGAGCGGGGCGGAGCGGCGCCGGTGCGCTCCGGGGCGCGGTGTTCGACCTGCGGGTGCTGCTAGCCTGATCTCCTCGCGAGTGTGGTGGAACGGTAGACACGGGGCACTCAAAATGCTCTGCCTCACGGCGTGCGGGTTCGAGTCCCGCCACTCGTACGACGCGGCTCACGGCCTGCGGGACGACCCCGCGTGCCGAGGACCCGCCACTCGTTCAGGAGCCTGCCGAGCAAGGTGTGCAGGCGCGTTCTAGTAAGGTTTCGTTCGTGAGTGACACAGAAGCAACCCCAGCAGCACCGCGTCGCGTCGTCGTCGCCGAGGACGAGTCGCTCATCCGCCTCGACATCGTCGAGATCCTCCGCGACAACGGCTTCGACGTCGTCGGTGAAGCGGGCGACGGCGAGACCGCCGTGCAGCTCGCCACCGACCTCCGCCCCGACCTCGTCGTGATGGACGTCAAGATGCCGCAGCTGGACGGCATCTCCGCGGCCAAGAAGCTCTCCAAGAACCACATCGCTCCGGTGGTCCTCCTCACGGCGTTCAGCCAGAAGGACCTCGTCGAGCGCGCCACCGAGGCCGGTGCCCTCGCCTACGTCGTGAAGCCGTTCACCCCGAACGACCTGCTGCCCGCGATCGAGATCGCCCTCTCGCGCCACCAGCAGATCATCACGCTCGAGGCGGAGGTCGCGGACCTCGTCGAGCGCTTCGAGACCCGCAAGCTCGTCGACCGTGCCAAGGGCCTGCTCAACGAGAAGATGGGCCTCACCGAGCCCGAGGCGTTCCGTTGGATCCAGAAGGCGTCGATGGACCGCCGCCTCACCATGCACGACGTCGCCAAGGCGATCATCGAGCAGCTCAGCGCCAAGAAGTAGCGACCGCGTCGCTCGCACGAGAGCGCCGTCTCCCCTCGGGGAGACGGCGCTCTCGTCGTCCGTGGTGACCGCGGGTCGACCGGGAGGCGCGGTACACGCCCGCCACGGGCGTCCCGTCCGGCGCGCCCGAGTGCGGACGGGAGGCGCGGCGTGAGCCCGCCACGCGCCTCCTGTCCGGCGCGCCCGAGTGCGGACGGGAGGCGCGGCGTGAGCCCGCCACGCGCCTCCTGTCCGGCGTGCCCGAGTGCGGACGCCGCGGTCGCATCATGTGTCGCTCTCCAACGTGCCGCGGCGACACGTCCTGCGCCCAGCATGCAACGCAGGCGGGGTGTCGCGACCGGTCGGTTCGTGCGCGCCGGGTGCGCCGTGCACGACGGCGATCTTCGTCTGCCGCGTCAGCGGGCGTCGCGGATCATGTTGGTGATGCGCACGGTGGAGCAGCGCCGCCCCTGGTCGTCGGTGAGGACGATCTCGTGCGTGGTGAGCGTGTTGCCCAGGTGGATCGCGGTGCAGGTGCCGGTGACGGTCCCGGTCGTGGCGCTCCGCGAGTGCGAGGCGTTGAGCTCGATGCCGACCGCGTAGCGTCCGGGGCCGGCGTGGACGTTGGCGGCCATCGACCCGAGGCTCTCCGCGAGCACGACGTACGCGCCGCCGTGGAGCAGGCCGACCGGTTGGCGGTTGCCCTCGACCGGGATCGTGCCCACCGCGCGCTCGGCCGTGAGCTCGGTGATGACCATGCCCATCTTTTCGGCGAGCTCGCCCATGCCGCGCTCGGCGAGACGGTCGTCGACAGCGGTGGTGGTGGTCTCGTCGTCGGTCACGCGCGCAGGACTCCCGTGTCGGATGGCGTCAGTAGGCTGTCCGGGTGTCGGACTCCGCAAAGCCTACCCTCATGGTCATCGACGGCCACTCCCTCGCGTTCCGGGCGTTCTACGCGCTCCCGGTCGACAGCTTCGTGAACCGCGAGGGGCAGCACACGAACGCCATCCACGGCTTCATCTCGATGCTGCTCATGCTCCTCCAGCGCGAGAAGCCGTCCCACCTCGCGGTCGCGTTCGACATCTCCCGGTTCTCGTTCCGCACCCGTGAGTACGAGGACTACAAGGGCACCCGCTCCGAGACCCCGCCCGAGTTCAAGGGGCAGATCCCGCTGCTGCAGCAGGCGCTCGAGGCGATGGGCATCGCAACGGTCACGAAGGAGGACTACGAGGCCGACGACATCCTCGCCACCCTCGCCCGCCAGGGGTCCGAGCAGGGCTACCAGGTGTACGTCGTCTCCGGCGACCGCGACTCCATCCAGCTCGTGAACGACGACGTCACGCTGCTCTACCCGTCCGTCCGCGGTGTGTCCGAGCTCACCAGGTACGACCGCGACAAGGTGTACGAGCGGTACGGCATCGAGCCGCACCAGTACCCGGACATCGCGGCGCTCGTCGGTGAGACCAGCGACAACCTCATCGGCATCGACAAGGTCGGCGAGAAGACCGCGGTCAAGTGGATCAACCTCTACGGGTCGCTCGACGGGGTGCTCGAGCACGCCGACGAGATCAAGGGCGTCGTCGGCAACAACCTGCGCGAGCAGAAGGACCGCGCGATCCGGAACCGCAAGCTCAACCGGCTGGTGAACGACGTCGAGCTGCCGGTCGGGCCCGCGGACGTCGCCCTCCGCCCCCTCGACGAGCAGGCCGTCCGCGACCTCTTCGCCAAGCTCCAGTTCCGCACCCTGCTCGACCGGGTGTTCAAGGTCGCGGGCACGGGGGAGCCGACCGAGTCGACGGCGACCGAGGGCGGTGTCGACGACGGCGCCCCGACGCCGCCGAAGGTCACCACGATCATCGACGAAGAGCTGGGGTACTGGCTCGAGCGCAAGGCGAAGGACGCCGCGAACGGCTTCGGCGTCGCGGTCGAGGTCATCGACGGCCGCCTCAGCGCGATCGGCATCGCGACCCACGACGACGCCGTGCTCGTCCCCGGCGGCAGCGGCGCGAAGGACTACGAGCAGCTGGCGGCGTGGTTCGCCTCGGACGCTCCGAAGCACTTCCACGACGCCAAGACCGCGATCAAGGTGCTCGCCACGGTCGGCTTCACAGTGAACGGCCTCGCCGGTGACGCCCGGATCCTCGGGTGGTTGGCGCAGCCCGGCAAGCAGGGGCAGCCCCTCGCCGACCTCGTCTACCAGGAGCTCGGCGAGGAACTCCCCACCGCCGACCCGAACCAGCTCGTGCCCGAGACCGACCCGGTCAACGTCGGCGTCCACGCCTGGTACGTGCTCCGGGTGACGACGGCGATCCGGGCGCGCCTGGACGAGTCCTCGCTGCGGGTGCTCGACGACATCGAGTTGCCGCTCGTGCACGTCCTCGCCGGCATGGAGACCACGGGCGTCGCGATCGACCGGCCCGTCCTCACGAACCTGTCGCACGAGCTCGGGGAGCGCGCGGCCGACCTCGCCCAGCAGGCCTTCGCCGAGATCGGGCACGAGGTGAACCTGGGCTCGCCGAAGCAGCTCCAGGAGGTCCTCTTCACCGAGCTCGCCATGCCGAAGACCCGCAAGACGAAGACCGGGTTCTCGACCGACGCCGCGAGCCTGGCCGACCTGCAGGAGCAGCACCCGCACCCGTTCCTCGGCCTGCTGCTCCAGCACCGCGACGCGACGAAGCTCCGGCAGATCGTCGACACCCTCGACGCTGCGATCGTCGACGGCCGCATCCACACCCGGTACGAGCAGACGGGGAGCAGCACCGGCCGCATCTCCTCGACGGACCCGAACCTGCAGAACATCCCGGTGAAGACCGCCGTCGGCCGTCGGGTCCGATCGGCGTTCGCGGTGGCGGAGCCGTACACGACGCTCATCACCGCTGACTACTCGCAGATCGAGATGCGGATCATGGCGCACCTCTCCGGCGACCCGGGGCTCATCCAGGCCTTCAACGAGGGCGAGGACCTCCACCGCTTCGTCGGCGCACGGGTGTTCGGCGTCGAGCCGGCCGACGTGTCGCCCGAGATGCGCACGAAGGTCAAGGCGATGTCGTACGGCCTCGCATACGGTCTGAGCGCGTTCGGTCTGTCGAAGCAGCTGCGCATCGAGCAGTCCGAGGCGCGGACCCTCATGACCGAGTACTTCGCCCGGTTCGGCGCCGTCCGCGACTACCTCCGCAACGTGGTCGAGCAGGCCCGCGAGGACGGCTACACCGAGACGATCTTCGGTCGCCGTCGGCCCTTCCCGGACCTCAAGAGCCCGAACCGCGTGCTGCGGGAGAATGCCGAGCGAGCCGCCCTGAACGCTCCGATCCAGGGCTCCGCCGCCGACATCATGAAGATCGCGATGCTCGGTGTCGCGGCGGACCTGCGGGACGGCGGCCTCGAGTCGCACCTGCTCCTCCAAGTGCACGACGAGCTCATCCTCGAAGTCGCGCCTGGCGAGCAGGACCGCGTCGAGGAGATCCTCCGCACCCGCATGGGCGGGGCTGCGGAGCTGAGCGTCCCGCTCGACGTCTCGGTGGGCGTCGGCCCCAACTGGGAGGCCGCGGCGCACTGACGCGAGCCGGTCGCGCCCTCGAGACGACCAGACGCCGGAGGGGCCGGGCCGGCCCGCGCCGCTGGGCTGCGCCGCGCCTTCGCGAGGGGACGGAGCTGACTGGCACCGCGCCTCCCGTCCGTCCTGTGCGCCGACCGCGCCGAGCGGGACTGGTGCTCGGCACGCCGCGGTGCGCCCGATCCTTCCCATCGCGTGCGCGATGGATGGCGGAACCGGGCGTACCCGGTCGGAACGGAAGACGAGGTACGCCCGGAAAGACCAGGTACGCCCGGAACCGCCAGCCACGCCCGGCACCGCCACCCGCGCCTTCGCGAGCGGGCGGAGCCGACTGGCACCGCGCCTCCCGTCCGTCCTGCGCGCACACCGCGCCGAGCGGGACCGGTGCTCAGCACGCTGCGCCTCGCCCGATCCTTCCCATCGCGGGCGCGATGAATGGCGGAACCGTGCGTACCGGGTCGGAACGGAAGACGAGGTACGCCCGGAAAGACACGCCGCGCCCGGAACCGCCAGCCACACCCGGGACCGCCAGCCACACCCGGGACCGCCAGCCACACCCGGGACCGCCAGCCACACCCGGGACCGCCAGCCACACCCGGGACCGCCAGCCGCGCCCGGGACCGCCAGCCGCACCCGAACCCCCCAGCCGCGCCCGGAACTGCCGCCGACGCCCGGAACCGCCCTCGGTAGGGTCGTCTGCATGAGTGAAGAGCGTCCTTCCCGCCAGCCCACCGCCGTCGACCGCGTCGCCGAGGACTGGGTGACCACCCTCGTCGACCTCGACCCGACCGTCGCCACGTACATCGGTGTGCCCGGGCGCACGGGGGAGTACGGGGACACCTCGCCTGCCGGCGCCACCGCGATGGCGGAGGCCGCAGCGGCGGCGAAGCGAGCCCTGGACGCCGCCGAGACCACCGACGACGTCGACCGGGTCACCAAGACCGACCTCGGCGCCGAGCTCGACCTGATCGCCGAGTCCTACGCGCGGAAGCTGCACCTCCGCGACCTCAACGTCATCGCCAGCCCGGCCCAGTCCGTCCGCGAGGTCCTCGACCTCATGCCGACCGCGACCGAGTCCGACTGGCAGGACGTCGCGAGCCGACTCCAGGCCCTGCCGGACGCGCTCGAGGGCATCCGCGAGACCCTCCTCGAGGGCACACGCGCGGACGTCACCCCCGCCAAGCGACAGGTCGCGCTGATCGCCGAGCAGGCTGCCCGCAACGGTGCCGAGGGCGGCCTGTTCCACCAGCTCGCCGCGGGCGCGACGCTCGAGGGCGACGCGCCGGTCCCGGATGCGCTGCGTGCCGAGCTGGAGCGCGGCGCCGAGGTCGCTGCGGCCGCGTACCGCTCGTTCGGGCAGTTCCTCGAGCACGAGCTGCTGCCGCTCGCCACCCCGGTCGACGCCGTCGGTCGCGAGGACTACGAGCTGCACTCCCGCCGGTTCCTCGGCGCCACGGTCGACCTCGACGAGACCTACGCCTGGGGCATCGAGGAGCTCGCCCGCATGCGTGAGGAGCAGGAGCGCATCGCCGACCGCATCGAGTCCGGCGCGAGCGTCGCGCGGGCGATCGAGGTCCTCGACCAGGACCCGGCCCGCATCCTGCACGGCACCGACGCGCTGCAGCGGTGGATGCAGGAGACGAGCGACGAGTCCATCCGCGAGATGGACGGGAAGTACTTCGACATCCCTGACCCGATCAAGCGCCTCGAGTGCCGGATCGCGCCGACGCAGGAGGGCGGGATCTACTACACCGGCCCGTCCGACGACTTCTCCCGTGCGGGACGGATGTGGTGGTCCGTGCCGCAGGGCGTGACCGAGTTCGGCACCTGGCGTGAGAAGACCACGGTGTACCACGAGGGCGTCCCCGGTCACCACCTTCAGATCAGCCAGGGCGTCTACAACCGCGGCGAGCTGAACACCTGGCGTCGGCAGCTGGCCGGCTCGTCCGGGCACGTGGAGGGCTGGGCGCTCTACGCCGAGCGTCTCATGGAGCAGCTCGGCTTCCTCGACGACGACGGCGACCGACTCGGCATGCTCGACGGGCAGCGGATGCGTGCGGCGCGCGTCGTGCTCGACATCGGCGTGCACCTGCAGAAGACGAACCCTGACGGCGGCGCCTGGACGTGGGAGTACGCGCTCGACTTCATGGGGCAGAACGTCAACATGGCGCCGGAGTTCGTCCGGTTCGAGGTCGCGCGGTACTTCGGGTGGCCCGGGCAGGCGCCGTCGTACAAGGTCGGGCAGCGCGTGTGGGAGTCGATCCGCGACGAGGTCGCGGCGCGCGAGGGTGCGGCGTTCGACCTGAAGTCGTTCCACCACCGCGCGCTCGCGCTCGGCAGCATCGGACTCGACACCCTGCGGAGCGCGCTGCTCGGCTGACGACGCCGACGACGGACGGACGGACGGGAGGCGCGGTGCGGGCCCGCACCGCGCCTCCCGTCCTGCGTGTGGTCACGCGGCGACACGCCCGGTTGTGGGGCTTCCTCCGGTGCGGTTAGACTTGTGCGGCGCAATCCGCGCCAACCAATCACACCGCTGTCCGGCTCGCCCTCGTCCGAGGTGCGGACCAGAGGGTCGCTCCCTCGCCGTGCAGCCCGACTCATGTCCGTTCGGAGCAATCTCTACATGACAACCACCACGACCAAGGCTCCCAAGCAGGTCGCCATCAACGACATCGGCTCGGCTGATGACTTCCTGGCCGAGGTCGAGAAGACCCTGAAGTTCTTCAACGACGGAGACCTCATCTCCGGCACCGTCGTGAAGATCGACCGCGACGAGGTCCTCCTCGACGTCGGTTACAAGACCGAGGGTGTCATCCCCTCGCGCGAGCTCTCGATCAAGCACGACGTCGACCCCAACGAGGTCGTCGAGGTCGGTGACGAGGTCGAGGCCCTGGTCCTCCAGAAGGAGGACAAGGAAGGCCGCCTGATCCTGTCGAAGAAGCGGGCGCAGTACGAGCGTGCCTGGGGCGACGTCGAGAAGATCAAGGAGTCCGACGGTGTCGTGACCGGCACGGTCATCGAGGTCGTCAAGGGCGGTCTGATCGTCGACATCGGCCTCCGCGGCTTCCTCCCGGCCTCGCTCATCGAGCTCCGCCGCGTCCGCGACCTCACGCCGTACCTCGGTCAGGAGCTCGAGGCGAAGATTCTCGAACTCGACAAGAACCGCAACAACGTGGTCCTCTCGCGCCGCGCCCTGCTCGAGCAGACGCAGTCCGAGTCGCGCACCACGTTCCTCAACAACCTCCACAAGGGCCAGGTCCGCAAGGGCGTCGTCTCCTCGATCGTCAACTTCGGTGCGTTCGTGGACCTCGGCGGCGTCGACGGTCTCGTCCACGTCTCGGAGCTCAGCTGGAAGCACATCGAGCACGCCAGCGAGGTCGTCGAGGTCGGCCAGGAGGTCACCGTCGAGATCCTCGAGGTCGACCTGGACCGCGAGCGCGTCTCGCTGTCGCTCAAGGCGACGCAGGAGGACCCGTGGCAGGTCTTCGCCCGCACCCACGCGATCGGCCAGATCGCACCGGGCAAGGTCACGAAGCTCGTGCCGTTCGGTGCGTTCGTCCGCGTGGCCGACGGCATCGAGGGCCTCGTGCACATCTCGGAGCTGTCGAACAAGCACGTCGAGCTCGCCGAGCAGGTCGTGTCCGTCGGTGACGAGGTCTTCGTCAAGATCATCGACATCGACCTCGACCGTCGCCGCATCTCGCTCAGCCTCAAGCAGGCGAACGACGGCGTGGACCCGGAGGGCACCGAGTTCGACCCGGCGCTCTACGGCATGCCGACCGAGTACGACGAGCAGGGCAACTACAAGTACCCGGACGGCTTCGACCCGGAGACGAACGAGTGGCTCGAGGGCTTCGACGCCCAGCGCACCGAGTGGGAGGCGCAGTACGCCGCCGCCCAGTCGCGCTGGGAGGCCCACAAGGCGCAGGTCGCGAAGACCATCGCCGAAGAGGCGCAGGGTGGCTTCGACCTCCCGGCCAGCGCTTCGTCGTCCTCCTCGTTCTCGGGCGAGTCGAACGGTGCGGGCACCCTCGCCGACGACGCCTCGCTCGCGGCGCTCCGCGAGAAGCTCAGCTCGACCAACTGATCGAGTCGCATCCGCGACCGGAAGCCCGGCACTCCCTCAGCAGAGGGGTGCCGGGCTTCCGGCGTTCCGCAGGACGGCCCCGTTAGCCTGGACGCCGTGCGCATCATCGGACTCACGGGGGGCATCGCTGCCGGCAAGTCGACGGTCTCTGCCCGCTGGGCGGAGCACGGGGCGGTGATCGTCGACGCCGACCAGCTCGCTCGGCAGGCCGTCGCCCCCGGTAGTCCCGGGCTGGCGCAGGTCGCCGAACGCTTCGGCCCCACCGTGATCGCCCCCGACGGCTCCCTCGACCGCCCGGCACTCGGCGCGATCGTCTTCGCCGAACCCGAGGCGCGCAAGGCGCTCGAGGGCATCACGCACCCGGAGGTCTGGCGGCTGGCGCAGCAGGCGTTCGACGACGCCGAGGCCGCGGACCCCGACGCCATCGTCGTGTACGACGTGCCGCTCCTCGCCGAGGCCGCCGGGTCGCGCCCGATCCGGTTCGACGCGGTGGTGGTCGTCGACGCCCCCGCGGCGCAGCGCGTCGAGCGGCTGGTCGAGCACCGCGGCATGGACCGCGCCGACGCCGAACGGCGGGTCGCCGCGCAGGCGAGTGACGCCGAACGTCTCGCCCTCGCGGACCACGTCGTCGACGCCACCGGCACGGTCGAGGACACGATCCGGTCGGCCGACGCGGTATGGGCACGGATCAGCCGGTGAAGCACCGGGTCCTGCTCGCCGTCGCGTTCGTCCTGCTCCTCGCGATGGGGGCTGGCACCGTCGTCGCGGCGAACGTCCTCGCTGCGCAGCGGCTCGCGGACGACGGCCGGACCGCGGCCCAGGAACGCACGCGCGGTGACGCGCACGGACCGGACGGCGAGTTCCACCGCTTCCGCCTGGGCTCGATCGCGGGGGAGCGGCTCGAGCCGAACCGCGACGACTTCGCAGCGCGGACGGACGCCGACGGCCCGCTGCTGCTCTTCCTGCCGGCGACCCGCGCGAAGCCGGCGCAGTACCAGCGGTTCCTCGCGACCGCGCTCGGCGACGGCTACCACGTGCTCGGGCTCGACTACTGGAACCTCGGCAAGACGCTCTCCGGGACGTGCGAGGCCGATGCGCGGTGCTACGGCCAGGTGCAGCGGAACCGGTTCGACGGGAGCCGTCCCTCGCAGTTCAGCCAGGTGACCCCGGCGGGGTCGATCGTCTCGCGGTTCCGCAACGCGATCGAGTACCTCGACGACCACGACCCGGACGGCGGGTGGGGGCGGTTCGTCGACGCGCACGAGGGCATCGACTGGTCCGACATCGTCGTCGCCGGGCACTCCCAGGGCGGCGGCGAGGCCGCGTACATCGCCCACATCCGTTCCGTCCGCGGCGCGCTCATGTTCTCGTCCCCGGTCGAGTCCCTCGGCGCGGTCCACGCGGCGTGGATGGACCGGCCGGGTCGCACCCCGGTCGCTCGGATGTACGCCATCGACGACGTGCGTGACGAGTTCGGGCCGCGCATCCGTGGCTCGTGGACCGCGCTCGGGCTCGCGGGGTCGTCGGGGCCGTTCCGCACCGACACCGACCCGCCGCTCGCCGGCGCCGACCCGCACGCGATCCTCACCGACCTCGGCCTCGGCGACCCCGGGCAGTCGCACTCGCGGATCGTCAAGGACAGCACGCCGCTCGCCGCCGACGGCACGCCCGTGATGCTGCCGCTCTGGCAGTGGCTGCTGCACCGGTTCACGAATACACCCGGTGAACCAGGGGCCGGCAGTTCCGCGGTGCCCGGCTCCGGCGCGAGCACCGCGCCGGTGGAGGCCTCGCGTTCCTCGGACCGGTCATAGGGTCTCGCAATACGCTCAGGTCGTGCAGCCAGCAGCAGAACTCCCCGACCTGCGCGCCCTGATCGCCCGACGCGCCACCGAGGACGGTGACCACGCGTACCTCGAGGACGCGCGCTCCGACCGTGTCCTCACCTACCGCGGCCTCGACGCCGCCGTCTCGGCGTGGTCGTCCACGTTCGACGCCATCGGCGTGCCGGACTCGGGCGCCGTCCTCGTCGACCTCGGCGACCCGCTCGCGTTCGCGGTCGTGCACCTCGCGGCGGTGGCCTCAGGCCGCCGCTCGGTCCCGGTCGACACCGGGCAGCCCGTCGGCGAACCGGCTCGGCTCGCAGCACTGATCGGGGGCGCGGGCCTCGTGGTGTCCGACCGCGACGAGGACGCCACGGTCGAGGGGGCGCCGTCCTCCCGGATCGACGAGCACACCTTCCTGCCGACCCGCGTGCGGGACGGCGATGTGCCGGCCGAGGTCCTGGACGTCCCCGGCGAGGGCTCCGTCGTCCTCTTCACGTCCGGCTCGACCGGGACGCCGAAGGGGGTCGAACTCCCGGAGTCGCAACTGCTCGTCGTCGCCCGTGCGGTCGCCGCGCACAACCGTCTCACGCCCGACGACCGCGGGTTCAACTCCCTGCCGCTCTTCCACGTCAACGCCGAGGTCGTCGGGCTGCTCGCGACCCTGGTGGCCGGCGGGACGCTGGTGCTCGACCGCCGGTTCCGCCGGACGGGGTTCTGGGAGCTGCTGGCCGAGCGTCGGGTGACGTGGCTCAACGCGGTGCCGGCGATCCTCGCCGTGCTCGCGAGGACCGGTCCGCTCGACTTCCCCGAGGGACTGCGGTTCGTGCGGAGCGCCTCGGCGCCGTTGCCCGACCCCGTGCGGGACGCCCTGGGCGACGTCCCCCTCGTCGTGAGCTGGGGCATGACGGAGGGGGCGTCGCAGATCACCGCGACCCCGTTCGACGCCCCGGCCCGTCCGGGGAGCGTCGGGGTGCCCGTCGGCTGCGAGGTGCAGGTCCGCCGTGCGGACGGGACGCCGGCGGGGCCCGACGAGGTGGGCGCACTGTGGGTGCGCGGCCCGGGCATCGTCGACCACTACCTCGGCGGCCGCGCTGCCGAGCGCTTCGACGCGGACCACTGGCTGAGCACGGGCGACGTCGGGTCGGTGTCGTCGGACGGGTGGGTGTCGCTCGCCGGGCGCTCGGACGACGTCATCAACCGCGGCGGTGAGAAGGTGTACCCGTCCGAGGTCGAGGACGTCCTGCTCGGTGACGACCGCGTGCTGGAGGCGGTGGTGGTCGGCCGGCCCCATGACGTGCTCGGTGCCGTGCCCGTCGCCTACGTCGTCGTGCAGCCCGACGCCGGGGTCGACGCCGACGTCCTCGTGGCCGACCTAACAGCACGTGCCGAGGCCGAGCTCACCCGCTTCCGTCGACCGGTCGAGATCACGGTCGTGCCGGACCTCCCGCGGGCACCGACGGGCAAGATCCGTCGGGCTGACGTCCGGACGATGGCCGCGCAGCCGTGAGCAGCACGCCCGCCGCCACGGCCGCCGCGACCCCGGCCGACGCGTCGCCGACCCGCACAGCAGACGGCCGCCCCCGGCACCTGTACGAGGTCGACGTCCTCCGGATCCTGACCTTCGCGTGCGTGATCGGAGTGCACACGACGAGCCACACGGCGGCCACCGACGACGTCGGGCTGAACGCGCTGCTCGCCCTGTTGCACTTCACCCGCCTGGTGTTCTTCTCGCTCACCGCGTTCGTCCTCGTCTACAGCTACGAGCTCCGACCCCGACCGATGGCGCAGTTCTGGCCGAAGCGGTTCCTGCTCGTCGGGGTGCCCTACCTGGCGTGGTCGTTCGTGTACGTGGCGTCCTCGTGGCTGCTCAGCCCGACCCGCCGTGGCGACGTGCCCGACCTCGTCCGGACGTACGCCGAGGGCATCGTCACCGGGGTCGCCTGGTACCACCTCTACTTCCTGCTCGTGACGATGCAGGTGTACCTGCTGTTGCCGGTCGTGGTGTGGCTCGTCCGGCGGACGCGAGGGCACCACGTCACCGTGCTCGTCGTCGCGGCGGTCGTCCAGCTCGTCGTCTTCGCCGGGTACAAGTACTTCCCGGCGAGCGACGCCTGGCTGCACGGCTACCAGAAGCAGTTCTTCTTCTCGTACGTGTTCTTCATCGTGTCCGGTGCCATCGCAGCCGACCACGCCGACGCGTTCCTCCGGTTCATCCGGGTGCACCGCCGCGCCGTGCTCTGGGGTTTCGGCGCCGTCGGGGTCGGCACGCTCGGCGTCTGGGCCGTCCAGGTCCTACTGGGCCAGTCGCTGTACGCCGCAGGGACCCCGCTCCAGCCCGTGCAGGTCGTCTGGAGTGCCGCGGTCTTCGTCGGCTTCCTCGCGATCGGTGCGCGGTGGGCGGACCGCCGTCGTCGGGGGAGTCTCCTCGCCCGCGTGGTCGACTACGGCTCGGACCGCTCGTTCGGCATCTTCCTCAGCCACCCGTTCGTGATCTGGCTGCTGCTGTACGGCGACAGCTGGCTCGAGGGCCACGTCGCGAAGCCATGGCTCACCCTCGTGACCTACGTCCTCGTGGTCGTGCTCTCGGTCGCGATCACCGAGGCGTTCCGCTGGACGCCCCTCAGCGTGCCGCTGACGGGCCGTCCGTCCCTCGCGTCGCGCGCGCAGCGCGAGGCGCGGGCGCGGAAGCGGGCGGCGGTCGCCGCCGGGTGACCGACGACGGACGGGAGGCTCCGCCCCGGACCCTCGCTGTGCCTCCCGTCCGTCACCCGGACCGCCTGGAGGCGCGGCGCGGGACGTGCACCGTCCCCCGGTCCGTCAGGTGGTCACGTCCGCCGCGTCGGTCCGCCGCCGGTCCGCTCCGCGGCCGGCGTCCCGATCTCCAGGTGACCGTCGGTCGAGGTGATCCGCTGCGGCTTCATCACCCAGGCGACCACTGCGGCGGCCGCGAGCAGCGCACACGAGAGGGCGAACGGCAGCTGCCAGCCCGACGCGTCGATGAGCGCACCGAACACGAACGGCGAGACCACGCCGGCGATGCCGAACCCGGTGTTCATGAAGCCCGAGGCCGTCCCCGACCACTGCGGTGCGACGTCCATCGGGATGGCCCAGAGGTTGGCGTTGCACAGCTCGAGGAAGAAGAACGAGAGCGCGAGCGAGACGGTGGCGACGGCGAGTCCCTGCCCGAACACCAGGGGGAGCAGGCAGAGCAGCGAGCCGCCGAGTCCGATCACCAGGATGACGCGGCGAGCGTGCCGGGTGTCGCCGCCGCGGTGGATGAGCCGGTCGCTGAGCATCCCGCCGACGGTGTCACCGACCACGCCGGCGAGGAGCACCCCGGACGTGAACCACGCGAAGGAGCTGATCTCGAGGTCGTACGTGCTGCTGAGGAAGGTCGGGATCCAGGTGAGGAACACCCAGAGGGTCCACCCGTAGCCGAAGTCGACGAACGTCACCGGGAGGATCTGCTTCGCGAGCTGGCGCCACGGCACCGGCGGTCGGGTCGCTCGGGTCTCCACGGGTGGGAGCTCGGCCAGCTCGGCCCCGGTGATCCCCTTCGCCGACTCGGGTCGATCGCGGAACCAGACGAACCAGACGACGCCCCACGCGATCGACAGCAGGGCGGTGGCGACGAACGCCCAGCGCCAGTTGCCGGTGCCCGCGATGACCCATGCGACGAGGAGCGGTGCGACCGCGTTCCCGAGCCGGGCCGCCGAGTGCACGACACCCTGCGCGAAGCCGTTGCGGTCGCGGGGGATCCACCGGCTCATCGCCTGCGTCGCGGCGGGGAAGGCGGCGGCCTCGGTGAGCCCGAGGAGGAAGCGTGCCGCGGCGAGGGTCCAGAAGCCGACCGAGAGCCCGGTCCAGAGGGTCGCGACGCCCCAGAGCACGGTGATGACGAAGAGCGACCTCCGCGGGCCGAACTTCTCGCTGATCGTGCCGCCGAAGACCTGGAGGAGCGCGTACGGCAGGGCGAAGGCCGACACGACGAGACCGGCGGTGGTCTCGTTGAAGCCGAACTCCTCGGTGATGTGGGGGAGCGCGGTCGAGATGTTGGTGCGGTCGATGTACGAGATCGCGTACATGCAGCAGAGGAGCAGGAGCACCTTGCCGCGGATGCGGCCGCGGAAGGGCGTGCCCTTCGCAGGGGAGGGTGCGGCCGGGGTCGCCGTCGTCATGGGGCCTCATCGGGGGAGGGAGGATCGGGTTGCTGAACGGACCGGAGGCTACGACCGGTTGTTATCAGCCGGCTTTGAGGATGCCTGCGGCGGACAGTACGCCGAGCACGGGCGGTGGGGTCGCGGGATGCGGCGCTGCGCTGTGGGCGATCGGGCCGGGTGTTGTCAGTGGTCGCGGCTACCGTTGTGGACATGGCAGTCGACATCGAGCCCACGCGAGCGGTGCGCCCGTTCGAGGTGATCAGCGAGTACTCGCCGAGCGGCGACCAGCCGGCGGCGATCGCCGAACTCGCGGGTCGCATCAACGCCGGTGAGACCGACGTCGTGCTCCTCGGCGCCACCGGTACGGGCAAGTCGGCGACCACGGCGTGGCTGATCGAGCAGGTGCAGCGACCGACCCTCGTGCTCGCCCACAACAAGACGCTCGCGGCGCAGCTCGCCAACGAGTTCCGCGGCCTCCTGCCGAACAACGCGGTCGAGTACTTCGTGTCGTACTACGACTACTACCAGCCCGAGGCCTACGTCCCGCAGACGGACACCTTCATCGAGAAGGACTCCTCGGTCAACGCCGAGGTCGAGCGCCTCCGCCACTCGACGACGAACTCGCTGCTCAGCCGCCGCGACGTCGTGGTGGTGTCCACGGTGTCGTGCATCTACGGCCTCGGTACACCGGAGCAGTACATGAACGCCTCGGTCGCGCTGCACGTCGGGCAGACGATCTCGCGCGACCAGCTCGTCCGCCGGTTCGTCGCGATGCAGTACCAGCGCAACGACGTCGACTTCGCACGCGGTACCTTCCGGGTCCGTGGGGACACGATCGAGATCATCCCCATGTACGAGGAGCACGCGATCCGCATCGAGATGTTCGGTGACGAGATCGAAGCCCTCTCCTCCCTGCACCCGCTCACCGGTTCCGTGATCGAGGACCTCCCGGCGGTGTCGATCTTCCCGGCGTCGCACTACGTGGCGGACACCGACGTGATGCACCGCGCGATCGCCGACATCAAGGTGGAGCTCGCCGAGCGCCTCGCCGAGCTCGAGGGGCAGGGCAAGCTGCTCGAGGCGCAGCGGCTCCGCATGCGGACGACGTTCGACATCGAGATGATGGAGCAGATCGGTTTCTGTTCCGGCATCGAGAACTACTCGCGACACATGGACGGCCGCCAGGCGGGCGAGGCACCGCACTGCCTCCTCGACTACTTCCCGGACGACTTCCTCATCGTCATCGACGAGTCGCACGTCACGGTGCCCCAGATCGGCGCCATGTACGAGGGCGACGCCTCCCGCAAGCGCACCCTCGTCGAGCACGGGTTCCGGCTGCCGAGCGCCCTCGACAACCGCCCGCTCACGTGGGAGGAGTTCCTCGAGCGCGCGGGGCAGAAGGTCTACCTGTCGGCGACACCCGGGCGGTACGAGCTCGGCGTCACCGACAGCGTCGTCGAGCAGATCATCCGTCCGACGGGCCTGGTCGACCCCGAGATCGTGGTGAAGCCGAGCGACGGCCAGATCGACGACCTGCTCGAGGAGATCAAGCAGCGCGTGGAGAAGGACGAGCGCGTCCTGGTGACCACCCTGACGAAGCGGATGGCGGAAGAGCTCACCGACTTCCTCGGCAACGCCGGTGTGCGGGTGCGCTACCTGCACTCCGACGTCGACACCCTGAAGCGTGTCGAGCTCCTCACCGAGCTCCGGCAGGGCGTCTACGACGTGCTCGTCGGCATCAACCTCCTGCGTGAGGGTCTCGACCTGCCGGAGGTCTCGCTCGTCGCGATCCTCGACGCCGACAAGGAAGGCTTCCTCCGCTCGTCGACCTCGCTCATCCAGACGATCGGCCGTGCGGCCCGCAACGTCTCCGGACAGGTGCTCATGTACGCCGACACCATGACGGACTCGATGCGCAACGCCATCGAGGAGACCGACCGGCGTCGTGAGAAGCAGGTCGCCTACAACCTCGAGCACGGCATCGACCCGCAACCGCTCCGGAAGAAGATCGCCGACATCACGGAGATCCTCGCGCGCGAGAACGACGACACGAAGGCGCTGCTCGAGGGTCGACCGGCGGCGGACGGTCGACAGTCGCCCACGCCGAACCTCAAGCGTGAGGGCATCGCGGGCGAGGGCGCGACGCAGCTCGAGGCCACGATCGCCGACCTCAACGAGCAGATGCTGCAGGCCGCGGCCGAGCTGAAGTTCGAGCTCGCGGCCCGCCTCCGTGACGAGGTCCAGGACCTCAAGAAGGCGCTGCGGCAGATGGAGTCCGCCGGGCATGTCCGCTGACGGCGCCGCTCGACGGACCGTCGTCGTCACGGGCGCGACCGCCGGTCTCGGCTACTGGGCGTCGGAGCAGCTCGCGGCGGCCGGACACCGGGTCGTCCTCGCTGCGCGCAACCCCGACCGGGCAGCTGCCGCACTCGACAGCATCCGCTCCGTCGTGCCCGGCGCCGAGGTCGACCACGTGTCGCTCGACCTCGCCGACCTCGACTCGGTCGCAGCGGCCGCGACGACGCTCGCCGAGCGCATGCCCGACGGGATCGATGCGCTCGTGAACAACGCGGGCGTGGTCGGATCACGCGAGCAGCGGTCCACGGCACAGGGGCACGAACTGCAGATCGGGACGAACCACCTCGGGCACTTCGCCCTGACCGCCCGCGTCCTGCCGCTGGTCGAGCGCCGATCGGGCCGCGTCGTGCACCTCGGGTCGATCGCGCACCGGTGGGCACGTCTCGACCGCGCCGAGCCACTCGGGGCAGCGCACTACTCGAGCTACCGCCAGTACGGTCGCAGCAAGCTCGCGGTGATGCTGTTCGGGTTCGAACTCGCCGAGCGCCTCGCCGACGCCGGATCGACCGTGGCGAGTGTCGTCGCGCACCCGGGCTTCTCGCTCGACGTCCTCTCCCCGGACCGCCCGCTCGTCGCGGTGACACGGGCTGAGCCGGCGTGGACGCGGCCCGCGCAGCGCCTGTACGCCCAGGGCAAGGACGTCGGCGCGGAACCGATCGTGCACGCGGCGGTCGCTCCGGACGTCCGGTCCGGGGAGTACTGGGGGCCGGCCGGGTGGATGCAGCTGCGTGGCCCGGCCGCGCGGGTGACGGCCGAACCGAAGGCGCACGACCGGCTCGAGGCCGCGCGACTCTGGACGGCGAGCGAGCGAGCCGCCGGGGTGGCGTTCGCTCTCGACGCACTCGGGTGACACCCGCGGCCCGACGAATGTCAGTCCCGGTTCGTAGACTTGTCGGCGATGACCATCACCTCTGACCGCGGAACCACGACCTCGGGCCGGAACGCCTTCGGCGAGCCCGCTGACCTCCACCTCCCGGGCGGCACGGCACCGCACAGCACCTCGACGCTCAGCGTCCGGGGCGCGCGCGTGCACAACCTCCGCGACGTCGACCTCGAGATCCCGCGCGACTCCCTCGTCGTGTTCACCGGGCTCTCCGGGTCGGGGAAGTCGTCGCTCGCGTTCGACACGATCTTCGCCGAGGGGCAGCGTCGCTACGTCAAGTCGCTCTCGGCCTACGCGCGCCAGTTCCTCGGACAGGTGGACCGTCCCGACGTCGACTTCATCGAGGGGTTGTCGCCCGCGGTGTCGATCGACCAGAAGTCGACCAACCGGAACCCCCGGTCGACCGTCGGGACCATCACCGAGGTCTACGACTACATGCGTCTGCTCTGGGCGCGCATCGGCGTGCCGCACTGCCCCGTCTGCGGCGAGGTCATCAGCAAGCAGAGCGTGCAACAGATCGCCGACCAGCTCATGGAGTTCGAGTCCGGCACGCGGTTCCAGGTCCTCGCACCGGTGATCTCGAAGAAGAAGGGCGAGTTCGTCGACCTCTTCCAGGAGCTCGCGGCGTCCGGGTACGCCCGCGCGATCGTGGACGGCGAGCGCGTCCAGCTGAGCGACCCGCCGAAGCTCAAGAAGCAGGTCAAGCACGACATCTCGGTCGTCATCGACCGCCTGGTCGCGAGCGACGACATCCTCGGCCGGCTCACCGACTCGCTCGAGACGGCCCTGCGCCTGACGAACGGCACCGTGGCGATCGACCTCGTCGACCACGAAGGCCCCGGCGCTGTCCGGACCTACTCCGAGAACCTCTCCTGCCCGAACAACCACCCGCTCGCGCTGACCGAGATCGAACCACGGACGTTCTCGTTCAACGCGCCGTTCGGCGCCTGCCCGGAGTGCTCGGGTCTCGGGACGCGGATGTCGGTCGACCCCGACCTCGTGCTCGGGGACCCGGAGGCCTCGCTCCGCGACGGCGTGCTGCTCCCGTGGACCGGCACCAGTGGGCTGTACTCCTACTTCGAGAAGCTCCTCGCCGGCCTGGGGAAGGACCTCGGGTTCTCGCTCGACACCCCGTGGAACCAGCTCGACCCGAAGGTCCAGGCCGCGATCCTGACCGGCAAGGACTTCCAGGTCTCGGTGTCCTGGCGGAACCGGTTCGGGCGCGAGATGCGGTACACGAGCGGCTTCGAGGGCGTGATGCCCTACATCGAGCGCAAGTTCGCCGAGGCCGAGTCGGACTCGCAGCGGCAGCGGTTCCAGGGCTACCTGCGCGAGGTCCCGTGCCCGGTCTGCGACGGCACTCGCCTCAAGCCCAAGGTCCTCGCGGTCACGGTCGACGGTCGCAGCATCGCCGACGTGACGAACCTGTCCCTCGACGACGCCTACGCCTTCATGGAGGAGCTCCGGCTCACCGAGCGTGAGGCACACATCGCCGCGGCGGTCCTGCGGGAGATCCGGGCACGGCTCGAGTTCCTGCTCGAGGTTGGGCTGAACTACCTCACGCTCGCGCGCGGTGCGGGTGGCCTGTCCGGCGGAGAAGCCCAGCGCATCCGCCTCGCGACGCAGATCGGTTCCGGTCTGACGGGCGTGCTCTACGTCCTCGACGAGCCGAGCATCGGTCTGCACCAGCGCGACAACCGGCGACTGATCGACACCCTCGTCAAGCTCAAGAACCTCGGCAACACCCTGATCGTCGTCGAGCACGACGAGGACACGATCCGGACGGCCGACTGGGTGGTCGACATCGGCCCGGGTGCCGGCGTCAACGGCGGCAACGTCGTGCACTCCGGCTCGTACGAGGGGATCATCGCGAACCGCGAGTCGATCACGGGGGACTACCTCGCGGGTCGACGCGCGATCGAGGTGCCGGCGGAGCGTCGGAAGGCGAACCCGAAGCGCGTCATCAGCGTGCAGGGTGCGCGGGCGAACAACCTGCAGGAGATCGACGTGGACTTCCCGCTCGGGGTGTTCACCGCGGTCACGGGTGTGAGCGGCTCGGGCAAGTCCACGCTGGTCAACGACATCCTCTACAAGGTGCTCGCGAACCAGCTCAACGGGGCGCGGCACATCGCCGGCAAGCACACGCGGGTCAAGGGCCTCGACCAGCTCGACAAGGTCGTGCACGTCGACCAGGCCCCGATCGGCCGCACGCCGCGGTCGAACCCCGCGACGTACACGGGCGTGTTCGACCGGATCCGGCAGCTCTTCGCGGAGACGCCCGAGGCCAAGGCACGCGGGTACCAGCCCGGGCGCTTCAGCTTCAACGTCAAGGGCGGCCGCTGCGAGAACTGCTCGGGTGACGGCACGATCAAGATCGAGATGAACTTCCTGCCCGACGTGTACGTCGCGTGCGAGGTCTGCGGCGGGGCGCGGTACAACCGCGAGACGCTGCAGGTGCACTACAAGGGCAAGGACATCTCCGAGGTCCTCGACATGCCCATCAGCGAGGCGGCCGAGTTCTTCGAGCCGATCTCCGCGATCCACCGGTACATGAAGACCCTCGTCGACGTCGGACTCGGCTACGTGCGCCTCGGTCAGAGCGCCACGACACTGTCCGGTGGCGAGGCACAGCGCGTCAAGCTCGCGACCGAGCTGCAGCGCCGGTCGACCGGGCGCACGGTGTACGTCCTCGACGAGCCGACCACGGGTCTGCACTTCGAGGACGTCCGCAAGCTCCTGCTCGTCCTGCAGGGGCTCGTCGACAAGGGCAACACGGTCATCACGATCGAGCACAACCTCGACGTCATCAAGTCGGCCGACTGGCTCATCGACATGGGCCCGGAGGGCGGTGCCGGCGGCGGGACGGTCCTTGCGACCGGGACGCCCGAGCACGTCGCCGACGTCCCGGAGAGCCACACCGGTGTCTTCCTGCGCGAGATCTTCGACGCGCAGGACGCCCGCGTCGGCAAGGAGCAGGCCGTCGGTGCCCGGCAGCCGAGCGCGTCGGCGCGGTCGGGGGCGAAGGGCGTCGCGAAGAACGGCGTCGCGAAGAACGGTGCCGGTTCGAAGCAGAAGGCGGGTGCACGGTAGGTGGCGGACACCGTTCCGTGGCGTCCGAAGGCGGGGGAGATCCCGACCGACCCGGGCGTCTACCGGTGGCGTGACGAGAACGGCCGGGTGCTCTACGTCGGCAAGGCGAAAAACCTCCGAGCCCGGCTGAGCAACTACTTCGCACCGCTGCCGACGCTCCACGAGCGCACGCGACGGATGGTCCTGACGGCACGCAGTGTCGAGTGGACGACCGTCGGCTCCGAGATCGAGGCCCTGCAGCTCGAGTACACCTGGATCAAGGAGTTCGACCCGCCGTTCAACGTCAAGTTCCGGGACGACAAGTCGTACCCGTACATGGCGATCACCCTCGGCGACGAGGCACCTCGGGTCATGGTGACGCGGAACCGGAAGATCAAGGGCGCGAAGTACTTCGGTCCCTACCCGAAGATCTGGGCCGTGCACGACACCATCGACCTGATGATCAAGGTCTTCCCGATCCGCACCTGTTCGGACTCGTCGTACAAGCGCGCCATGCAGACCGGCAAGCCGTGCTTCCCCGGGCAGATCGGGAAGTGCGGTGGGCCGTGCTCGCAGAAGGTGACGATCGCGGAGCACCGCGTGCTGGTCGAGGAGTTCGTCCGGTTCATGTCGAGCTACGACCGGCGGGTGATCACCCAGCTCCGCCAGCGGATGGCGGCCTCCGCCGACGCGATGCAGTACGAGCAGGCCGCGCGGTACCGCGACCAGGTCGAGGCGCTCGAAGCCGTCCTCGAGAAGAGCGCCGTGGTGCTCCGTGACAGTGTCGACCTCGACCTGTTCGGCATCGCCGAGGACGAGCTCGCCGCCGCCGTGCAACTCTTCTCGGTCCGCGGCGGTCGCATCCGCGGTGTGCGCGGGTGGGTGGTCGACAAGGAGCTCGACATCGCTACGGGGGACCTCGTCGAGCAGATCGTGCAGGGCAACTACGCGACGGGCGACGAGCCTCCGCGCGAGGTCGTCGTGCCCGAACTCCCGGAGGACGCCGAGGCGCTGCAGGAGTGGCTCAGCCAGCGCCGTGGCGGCCGTGGGACGAAGCTCAGCACCGCGCAGCGGGGTGACCGGGCCGGGCTGGCGCGCACCGCGAAGCAGAACGCCGCGCAGGCGCTCATGCTGTACAAGACGAAGCGGAGCGCGGACTACACGACGCGGTCCGCGGCCCTCGCCGACATCCAGGACGCGCTCGGGATGAGCGAGGCACCGCTGCGGATGGAGTGCTACGACATCTCGCACCTGCAGGGCACGAACGTCGTGGCGTCGATGGTCGTGTTCGAGGACGGGCTGCCCCGCAAGGACCAGTACCGGCGGTACACGATCGCGGAGACCACCGACGACACCGACAGCATGTACCAGGTGCTCACACGCCGTCTGGCACGGCTGGACGAGGACGCCTCGGTGCCCGACGTCCCGGACGTCACGACGGACGAGGTCGTCGAGGGGTCGAAGCCCACGAAGCGGTTCGCGTACCGCCCACAGCTGCTCATCGTCGACGGCGGGCAGCCCCAGGTGCAGGCCGCGAAGCGCGCGATGGACGAGGCCGGGGTGCACGACATCGCACTCGTCGGGATCGCGAAGCGCCTCGAGGAGCTCTGGCTGCCCGACGACGACTTCCCGGTGATCCTGCCGCGCAACTCCGAGGCGCTCTTCCTCATCCAGCGCATCCGCGACGAGGCACACCGGTTCGCGATCACGCACCAGCGGACCCGCCGGAAGCGGGACGTCCGCTCGCAGCTGTCGGAGATCCCGGGGCTCGGGCCGTCGCGTGTCGCGTCGCTCCTGAAGCACTTCGGGTCGGTGGCACGCCTCCGGGCGGCCACCGCCGCGGAGATCGGGGTCGTCCCGGGCATCGGGCCGACGACCGCTGCCGCGGTGGTCGCGAAGCTCGCGCAGCACCCGGCGAGTCCGTCCACGCCCGACAGTGCTCCCGAAGCGGACGGCAGTGCCGGGCAGGCCCACGAGCGCGGCTTCGACCGCTCCCTCGCCACGGCCGGTTCCGTCACCGTGCCGGACATGACCGACGGCGGGCCGGAGCTGCCCGCGTGAGGTGCGCCGTGCCTCCCGGCAGGCTGCCGGTGTGCACGGCTCCGGGAGTGCCACGGGGAGCCGGCCCGGCGAGGGCGGGCCGGGACGCCGAGCGGGCCGGGCCGGGGCCGACCGAGCGCCGTGACCGGTCCGGACGGTAGCCTGGACCGAGCTGACCACCGACCGCCCGCACCCGGCACCCGCAGCCCACCACCCGCAACCGAGACGACCCCGGGCGACGAGCCCGGACCGCGACGACGGAGCCCCCTCCCAGATGACTGACACCGCCGGATCCACGACCCCGCAGCAGCACGACATCCTCATCGTGACGGGCATGTCCGGCGCCGGCCGGTCCACCGTCGGGAAGGCGCTCGAGGACCTCGGCTGGTACGTGGTGGACAACCTGCCGACGCAGATGCTCGCGCCGCTCACCGAGCTGGCGGACCGTGCCGGTGAGAAGATCCCGAAGATCGCGACCGTGGTCGACGTGCGGGGCGGACGCTTCTTCACCGATCCGGAGCAGGCGGTCGAGCAGGTCCGGTCGACGACGTCCGCTCGGGTCCGCGTGCTCTTCCTCGAGGCGACCGACGCGGTCCTCGTGCGGCGCTTCGAGCAGGTCCGTCGACCGCACCCGCTGCAGGACGACGGGACCCTCCTCGACGGCATCGGCCGCGAACGGTCGCGGCTCTCCGGACTGCGCGAGGCGTCGGACATGATCATCGACACCTCGGACCTCAACATCCACCAGCTGGCCAACGCCGTCACGGAGAAGTTCGCCGACGACCACTTCGTCGGGGTCCAGGTGACCCTGATGAGCTTCGGGTTCAAGTACGGGCTGCCGGCCGACGCCGACATGGTGGCCGACGTGCGCTTCCTCCCGAACCCCTACTGGGTGCCGGAACTCCGCGCCCACACAGGCCTCGAAGCGCCCGTCTCGGACTACGTCCTGGCTCAGCCCGGAGCCCGTCCGTTCGTGGAGCGCTACGCCGACGTCCTGGAGCCGGTCTTCGAGGGGTACCAGCGGGAGAACAAAAGACACGCTACGATCGCCATCGGCTGTACCGGCGGGAAGCACCGTTCGGTCGCCATCGTCGCCGAGCTGGCGAGTCTCCTCCGCGGGATGCCCAGCGTCGCCGTGCGTGTGAAGAACCGAGATCTCGGCCGGGAGTGACCGTCCCTCCGGCCGCTCCCCACGCGTGTGACGCCGGACCGCGGACCCCACCGAGTAAACGTTAGGAATGATGCTGTGCCGTTGACTGCCGAGGTCAAGGACGAACTGGCCAGGGTCGTCGTGAACCGCAACACGGTCCGCGCCGCCGAACTCGCGACCATCCTGCGGTTCGCGGGCGGCCTGCACGTCATCTCGGGCAGGATCGCGGTCGAGGTCGAACTCGACACCCGCATCATCGTGCACCGGGTGCGCAAGGACCTCGCGGAGCTGTACGGCGTCCGCTCGGAGGCGAGCGTCGGCTCGTCGGCGTCGTCCCGTCGAGGCACGCGCTACCTGGTCCGCGTGCTCGAGGCGGGGGAGACCCTCGCGCGCCAGACCGGCCTGATGGACGCCCGTCGTCGCCCGGTCCGCGGTCTGCCGAACCGCCTCACCACGGGCAACCGCGAGGACCTCGCCGCCATCTGGCGCGGTGCGTTCCTCGCGTCCGGCACGCTCACCGACCCCGGTCGTGCCGCCGCCCTCGAGGTCACCTGCCCGGGCAACGAGGCCGCCATGGCGCTCGTCGGGGCAGCGTCGCGCCTCGGAATCGCCGCGAAGGGCCGTGAGGTCCGCGGCGTCCACCGTGTGGTCATCCGCGACGGCGAGGCCATCGGCCAGATGCTCACCGTCATGGGCGCCGCGCGCACCACGGCCGAGTGGGAGGAGATGCGCCAGCGCCGCGAGGTCCGCGCCACCGCCAACCGACTCGTGAACTTCGACGACGCGAACCTCCGCCGCTCGGCGCAGGCCGCCGTCGCCGCCTGCGCCCGGGTCGAGCGCGCGCTCAAGATCCTCGGCGACGAGGTCCCGGACCACCTCCAGTACGCGGGTTCCCTGCGTCTGCAGCACCGCGACGCGTCGCTCGACGAGCTCGGACAGCACGCCGAGCCGCCGATGACGAAGGACGCGATCGCCGGTCGCATCCGCCGCCTGCTCGCGATGGCCGACAAGAAGGCCTCGGACCTCGGGATCCCGGGTACGGAAGCCAGCGTCCCGGAAGAGCTCGAAGGCGCCTGATCGCGGTCGTCCCGACCACCGGACGGGAGGCGCGGTGCCAGCTGGCACCGCGCCTCCCGTCCGTTCTGGGGTGCGTCCCGGGCGCGCTCCGCGACCGTCCGGACGGACCGTCATCCGGCACGGGCGCGCAGTGTCCGACTGCTAGGGTCGTTACGGCGACGTTACGGGGCGTATCGTCCACCACACGTGGGCCCGCGGGGCCCACGACTCCGAAAAGCAGCGCCCCTCGGGCGCTCCACACCCACCAGGAGATCCATTGACCGTCAAGATCGGCATCAACGGCTTCGGCCGCATCGGCCGTAACTTCTTCCGGGCCGCCCTCGCCAAGGGCTCCGACCTCGAGATCGTGGCGGTGAACGACCTCACCGACAACACGGCGCTCGCGAACCTCCTCAAGTACGACTCGATCACCGGCAAGCTCCCGGCGACGGTCGAGCTCGACGGCGACAACATCGTCGTCGACGGCAAGGCAATCAAGGTCCTCGCGGAGCGCGACCCCGCGAACCTCCCCTGGGGCGAGCTGGGTGTCGACATCGTCATCGAGTCGACCGGCTTCTTCACCAAGGCCGCCGATGCGCAGAAGCACATCGACGCCGGCGCCAAGAAGGTCATCATCTCCGCACCGGCCACGGGTGACGACGTCACCATCGTGCTCGGCGTGAACGAGGACACCTACGACGCCGCGAACCACCACATCATCTCGAACGCGTCCTGCACCACGAACAGCCTCGCGCCGCTCGCCAAGGTGTTCCACGACAAGTTCGGCATCGAGCGTGGCCTCATGACGACGGTGCACGCGTACACCGCCGACCAGAACCTCCAGGACGGCCCGCACAAGGACCCGCGTCGTGCCCGCGCCGCCGCCCTGAACATCGTCCCGACCTCCACCGGTGCGGCGAAGGCCATCGGCCTCGTGCTCCCGGAGCTCGCGGGCAAGCTCGACGGCTTCGCGCTCCGCGTCCCGGTCCCCACCGGCTCGATCACCGACCTCACCCTCGAGACCAAGTCCGAGGTCACGGTCGACGAGATCAACGCCGCCTACAAGGAGGCCGCGGAGGGCCCGCTCAAGGGCATCCTGCTCTACAGCGAGGACCCGCTGGTGTCGACCGACATCACGACCGACCCGCACTCCTCGATCTACGACTCCGGCCTGACCAAGGTCATCGGCGGCCTCGTGAAGATCACCTCGTGGTACGACAACGAGTGGGGCTACTCGAACCGCCTCGTCGACCTCACCGAGTACGTGGGCGAGCGCCTCTAGGCCATGGCGCTCCGAACTCTCGGCGACCTCGGCGACCTCGCCGGCAAGCGTGTCGTCGTCCGGTGTGACCTGAACGTCCCGCTCAAGGACGGCAGGATCACCGACGACGGCCGCGTGCGTGCGTCGCTCGACACGTTGAACACGCTCGTCAACGCCGGCGCTCGCGTCATCGTGATCTCGCACCTCGGTCGGCCCGACGGGTCGCCGGTTCCGGAGTACTCGCTCGCCCCCGTGGCGCAGCGGCTCTCCGAGCTCCTGGGGAAGGAGGTCACGTTCGTCGGCGAGACCGTCGGTGACGAGGCGACGGCTGCCGCCGCGGAGCTCCGTGACGGCGACGTCCTGCTGCTCGAGAACCTCCGCTTCAACCCGGAGGAGACCTCGAAGGACGCCGACGAGCGCAAGGGCTTCGCCGAGCGGATCGCCGCGTTGGGCGACGCCTTCGTGTCGGACGGCTTCGGTGTCGTGCACCGCAAGCAGGCCTCGGTGTACGAACTGGCCTCGGCGCTGCCGTCGGCCGCGGGTTCGCTCATCGAGACCGAGCTGACGGTCCTCGAGCGGCTCACGTCGAACCCGGAGCGGCCGTACTCGGTCGTGCTCGGCGGTTCGAAGGTGAGCGACAAGCTCGGGGTCATCGACCACCTCCTGCCGCAGGTCGACACGCTCTGCATCGGCGGCGGCATGCTCTTCACGTTCCTCGCGGCCCAGGGCCACGGGGTCGCGAAGTCGCTGCTCGAGGCCGACCAGCTCGACACCGTCCGCGGGTACCTCTCGCGGGCGCAGGAGCTCGGCGTGACGATCGACCTGCCGACCGACGTCGTGGTGGCCTCCGGCTTCGCGGCCGACGCCGACCACGAGACCGTCGCGGCCGACGCGATCGAGTCGTCGTCCTTCGGCGCCGACGGCATCGGCCTCGACATCGGACCGGAGACGGCTGCGCGGTTCGCTGCGGCGGTCTCGGGCTCGAAGACGGTGTTCTGGAACGGCCCGATGGGCGTGTTCGAGTTCCCCGCGTTCGCAGCCGGTACGAAGACCGTCGCGCAGGCGCTCACCGAGGTCGACGGCCTCGGGGTCGTCGGTGGTGGTGACTCCGCCGCGGCCGTCCGGTCGCTCGGGTTCTCGGACGACCAGTTCGGACACATCTCGACCGGCGGTGGCGCGAGCCTCGAGTTCCTCGAGGGCAAGTCGCTGCCCGGTCTCGAAGCGCTGGGGTGGTCCCGATGAGCCGCACTCCGTTGATCGCGGGCAACTCGGCGGAAGGTACAGCATGAACCGCACACCGTTGATCGCCGGCAACTGGAAGATGAACCTGGACCACCTCCAGGCCATCGCCACGGTGCAGAAGCTCGCCTGGACGTTGAAGGACGCACGCCACGACCACGACGACGTCGAGGTCGCGGTGTTCCCGCCCTTCACCGACCTCCGCAGCGTGCAGACGCTCATCTCGGCGGACAAGCTGCCGATCCGCTTCGGTGCGCAGGACCTCTCGCAGTACGACTCCGGTGCCTACACCGGTGACGTCTCCGGGGCGTTCCTCGCGGCGCTCGACGCGCAGTACGTCATCGTCGGACACTCGGAGCGTCGCACGATGCACGGTGAGACCGACGAGATCGTCGCGGCGAAGACCGCCGCGGCGATCAAGCACGGGCTCGTGCCGGTCGTCTGCGTCGGCGAGACCGGTGCGCAGCGCGAGGAGCGCGGCGCCGGTGTCGTCGCGGTCGAGCAGCTCCAGGTCGTCCTCGACGCCGTGCAGCCCGCGGAGATCGTGGTCGCGTACGAGCCGGTGTGGGCGATCGGCTCCGGCCAGGCCGCCACCGCTGACCAGGCGCAGGAGGAGTGCGCGGCGATCCGTCGAGGCATCGCCGCAGCCTGGGGGGACGAGGTCGCTGCGGCGACCCGCGTCCTCTACGGCGGCTCGGTGAAGTCGGGCAACATCGCCGGGTTCCTCCGGGAGCCCGACGTCGACGGTGCACTCGTCGGCGGCGCCTCGCTCGACGTGCAGGAGTTCGCTGCGATCGCGCGCTTCCGCCAGCACGTCGGACTCTGACCCACCCGGACAGGCCGGCCGCCCAGGCGGCCGGCCTGTCCCACGCCCGGCCCGTCGTGCCCGGGGGCGACGCGTCCTCGGTATACTCGTACGGCTGACTGACACGAAAGGTACGTCGTGGCGATTCTCTCCGTCGTGCTGCAGGTCCTGCTCGCGATCACGA
Source organism: Curtobacterium phoenicis (assembly GCF_047238015.1). NCBI lineage: Bacteria > Bacillati > Actinomycetota > Actinomycetes > Micrococcales > Microbacteriaceae > Curtobacterium > Curtobacterium phoenicis. Next base: position 2,290,549 of record NZ_JBDFLZ010000002.1, on the reverse strand, counting down.
GCCTCCTGCTCACGCTCCTCATCCTGCTGCACAAGGGTCGCGGTGGCGGCCTCTCCGACATGTTCGGCGGCGGCGTGACGAGCAACCTCGGGGCGTCCGGCGTCGCCGAGCGCAACCTCAACCGCATCACGGTGATCCTCGGTCTGGTCTGGATCGTCTCGATCATCGTGCTCGGTCTCATCAACAAGTTCACGACGGGGAGCTGACACATGGCATCTGGAGGCAGCGCCATCCGCGGATCGCGCGTGGGCGCAGGTCCGATGGGCGAGCAGGACCGCGGGGTCCAGGCCGAGCGCGTCGCGATCTCGTACTGGGACGCACTGGGCAACGAGGTCGTGCGGTACTTCGCCGCAGGGCTGCCCGACGACGAGATCCCGGAGACGGTCGACTCACCGTCCACGGGCCTCCCGGCCGGTCGCGACAAGGAGAACCCGCCGCAGGTCGCGAAGACCGAGCCGTACAAGACGCACCTCGCCTACGTGAAGGAGCGCCGCACCGAGGAAGAGGCAGCGCAGCTCCTCGAGGATGCGCTCCAGCAGCTCCGCGAGCGTCGCGGCACCGCATCCAAGTAGGCGCAACGCACGTCCGAAGGCCCCCGTACCGATCCGGTACGGGGGCCTTCGCGTGTGCGGTCGTGAGCGCGGTCCTGCCGTTCCCGCTGAGGTTCCGCAACTCGCCGCCTGATCGGCACCGAGGTTCCACGCACGGGCGCTCACAGCGCCGAGATGCGCGAATTCTGGAACCTCGAAGGATGCAGCAGGCCTCGAAGGATGCAGCAGGCACCCAGCGGAGCGCGCGCAGCGCTCGACGCAACCGCATGAACGGACGGGAGGCGCGGTGCCAGTCGGCACCGCGCCTCCCGTCCGTCAGGGGGTCGCGACTAGTACGTCGACGCGATCAGGTTCTCGGGCACGTCGCGCGCGGCGTCCTGGTCCACGAAGAACACGGTGCGCTTGCGACCCTGCACGCCACCGACGGGGACCTCGTCCACCGCTGCTCCGGCCAGGGCGAGTCCCAGCACCGACGCCTTCTCGGCGCCGGACAGGATCACCCACACCCGCTGCGACGCGTTGATGACCGGGTAGGTCAGCGTGAGGCGCTGCGGCGGCGGCTTGGGGGAGTCGTCGACGGGGAGCACGGCGCGGTCGGTGACCGCGAGCTGCGGGAACTCGGGGAACAGCGACGCGGTGTGTCCGTCGGGCCCGACACCGAGGAGCGAGATGTCGAACCGGGGTGCGACGGCACCCTCGGGAGCGGCGTCCTGGAGCTCGCGCTCGTACTGCTGCGCGGCGTCCTCGATCGAGAGCCCGGCGTCCGAGGTGGGCATCCGGTGGATGTTCGAGCCGGGGATGTCGACGTGGTCGAAGAAGTCGGCCTGCGTCCCGGTGTCGTTGCGGTCCGCGTCGCCCGCGGGCACCCAGCGCTCGTCGACCCACCACACGTGCACCTTCGACCAGTCGACGCTCTCGCGCGCCGGCGACTGGCCGATCGCCGCGAGCACGAGCGTCGACACGGATCCGCCGCTGATGGCGATGTCCGCGCGCTCCTGCTCGTCGAGCACGTCGATGATCTTGGTGATGAAGCGTGCGGCGACCGACGCGCCGAGGGCCTGCTTGTCGGGGTGTACGAGCACCCGTCGTTCGTTGGTCACGTGACTCCCGTGTTCGAGGTCGGCGGCCCGGCGTGCGGACCACCTTCGGTCCGACCGGCCCGCCCGCGGGTGCGGACGGACCGGTCGAATGGGGGCTCAGCCGGCGATCGACTCGCGCAGTTGGGGCACCCCGTGCTTGACGACGTCTCCGAAGAGGACGTCCGGGTCGAGTCTACGGAGTTCCTCGGCCAGGCAGTCGCGCAGGTTGCGGCGCGGCAGCGAGAGGTCGTGCGTCGGCTGCCCGGGCATGGACAGCGTCGCCACGTCGACCAGGGAACGCTCGAGCTCGATCGCCCCGCTCTCACGGACGAGCTTCACGCCGTGGATGCCGCTCGATCCGGTCGCACGCGGGGACGTGACGACCGACACGGGCACCTCGAGCCGCAGCTGCAGCCACGCCGCGAGGAGGATCGTCGACGGGCTGTCGAACGCGCCGGAGACCTCGACGGCGGTGACCGGCTCGTACGGCGGCTGGTCGAGCGCCGCAGCGAGCTGGTTGCGCCACAGGGTCAGACGCGTCCACGCGAAGTCGGTGTCACCCGGCACGTAGGACGCGCCGAGTGCCGCGATGGCCTCGTTCGGGTCCTTCTGCGCCGCGGCGTCCGTGATGCGGCGCTGCGCGATGCGCCCCAGCGCGGACTCGGACGGCTGCGCCGGGGCGGCGTCGGGCCACCACGCGACGACGGGCGCGTCCGGCAGCAGGAGGCCCGTGACCAGGCTCTCCTCGTCGGTCGCGGTCTCGCCGTAGGCACGGAGGACGATGACCTCGCTCGCGCCCGCGTCGCTGCCGACGCGGATCTGCGCGTCGAGGCGACCGGGGGACTTCGTGTCGCCCTCGTTCTTCGAGACGATGATGACGCGCATCGGGTGCTCGCGGGACGCCTCGTTCGCCGCGTTGATCGCCTCTTCCTCGTGCCCGAGGGCGGTCGAGATGATCAGCGTGAGGACGCGGCCGAGTGCGACGGCGCCCCCTTCCTCGCGGATGTGGACGAGCTTCTTCTGGATCTTCGAGACCGTGGTGTTCGGCAGGTCGATCTTCATGGACGCCTCCAGGTCCGGCCGTCACGGGCGAGGAGGGCGTCGGCGGATGCCGGACCCCACGTGCCGGGACGGTACTGCTCGGGCTGGCCCTGCGTGGCCCAGAACTCCTCGATCGGGTCGAGGATCTTCCACGACAGTTCCACCTCTTGGTGACGGGGGAACAGGGGCGGGTCGCCGAGGAGCACGTCGAGGATGAGTCGCTCGTACGCCTCGGGCGAGGCCTCGGTGAACGCGTGGCCGTAGCCGAAGTCCATCGTGACGTCGCGCACCTGCGTGCCGACGCCGGGGACCTTCGAGCCGAACCGGAGCGTGACGCCCTCGTCCGGCTGCACGCGGATGACGAGCGCGTTCTGGCCGAGCGGGCCGTTCGCGATCCCGAAGATCTCCTCCGGCACGCGCTTGAACACGATCGCGATCTCGGTGACACGGCGGCCGAGCCGCTTGCCGGCGCGCAGGTAGAACGGCACGCCCTGCCAGCGACGGGTCGCGATGTCGAGCTTGATGGCGGCGTACGTCTCCGTCGTGGACTCCGGGTCCATCCCCGCTTCCTCGAGGAACCCGAGGACCTTCTCACCGCCCTGCCACCCGCCGGCGTACTGCCCGCGGGCCGTCGCCGTGGCAAGGTCCTCCGGCAGCCGGACCGCGGAGAGCACCTTCTCCTTCTCGGCGCGGAGGTCCGACGCCTTGAACGAGACGGGCTCCTCCATCGCGGTGAGCGCGAGGAGCTGCAGCAGGTGGTTCTGGATGACGTCCCGCGCCGCACCTATGCCGTCGTAGTACGCCGCACGTCCGGCGACGCCGATGTCCTCGGCCATCGTGATCTGCACGTGGTCGACGTAGTTCGAGTTCCAGATGGGTTCGTACATCTGGTTCGCGAACCGGAGCGTCAGCAGGTTCTGGACGGTCTCCTTGCCGAGGTAGTGGTCGATGCGGAACACGTCGTCCGGAGCGAAGACGCTCTCCACGATCGCGTTGAGCTCGCGTGCGGTACGGAGGTCCGAACCGAACGGCTTCTCGACGACGACACGGCTCCAGGAGCCGTCGCGCTTCTCGGTGAGACCGGAGACCTTGAGCTGCTCGGTCACGACCGGGAACATCTTCGGCGGGATCGAGAGGTAGAAGGCGTGGTTGCCCAGCGTGCCGCGCTGGGCGTCGAGCTCGTCGACGGTTCGCTTGAGCTCGAGGAAGGCCTCGGGGTCGTCGAACGAGCCCTGCACGAAGCGGATGCCCTGTTCGAGCTGCTTCCAGACGGCCTCGTCGAAGGGGGTGCGGGAGTGGTCCCGGACCGCGTCGTGCACGAGCTGGGAGAAGTCCTGGTCCTCCCAGTCGCGCCGGGCGAACCCGACGAGCGCGAAACCGGGCGGCAGCAGCCCCCGGTTCGCGAGGTCGTAGACCGCGGGCATCAGCTTCTTGCGGGACAGGTCGCCCGTCACGCCGAAGATGATGAGGGTGCTGGGGCCCGCGATCCGGTTCAGACGTCGGTCGGTCGGCAACCGGAGCGGGTTGTGCTCCGGGGTGATCGCCACCGGTGACATGTGTGTGGACTCCTTGTGGGTCGAACGGAGACGGCGGAGCGCTGCGCTGCGGGGGCAGCCGCGACTCCGCCGTCGTGGTGGTCAGGTCCGGCCGGGAGGCGCGACGCGCTTCCGCTGGACGGGTCCTGACCGAGGGTGCCTGCGTCCCGAGGACGAGGGTCCCGTCCTCGGGACGCAGGCTCCGGTCGTGCTTACTTGCTGTTCTCCAGCGCGGTCTTCACGGTGTCGACGAGCTCGCCCCAGGAGACGTTGAACTTGTCCACGCCCTCCTTCTCGAGCAGCGCGACGACCTCGTCGTAGCTGATGCCCTGCGCGGCGATCTGGTCGAGGACCTCCTGCGCGGCGTCGTACGACCCGGCGATGGCGTCGCCGTGGATCTCACCGTGGTCGAACGTCGCGTCGAGCGTCTTGCCAGGCATGGTGTTGACGGTGTTCGGGGCGGCGAGCTCGGTCACGTAGAGCGTGTCGGGCAGCGACGGGTCCTTGACACCGGTCGAGGCCCACAGCGGACGCTGCGTGTTCGCGCCGGCCTCGAGGAGACCCAGTGCGCGCTCGGTCGCGAACGCCTCGGTCCACACCTGGTAGGCGAGCTGCGCGTTGGCGATGCCGGCCTTCGACTTGAGGGCCTTGGCCTCGTCCGTGCCGACCGCGTCGAGGCGCTTGTCGATCTCGGTGTCGACGCGCGACACGAAGAACGAGGCGACCGAGTGGATCTTCGAGAGGTCGTGGCCGGCGGCCTTGGCCTTCTCGAGACCGCCCAGGTAGGCGTCGATGACGGCACGGTAGCGCTCGAGCGAGAAGATCAGGGTGACGTTGACCGAGATGCCCGCACCGATGACCTCGGTGATGGCCTCGAGGCCCTCGACGGTCGCCGGGATCTTGATGAGGACGTTCTCGCGACCGACCTTGTCGAACAGGAACTTCGCCTGCTCGATGGTCTTCTGGGTCTCGTGGGCGAGGCCCGGCTCGACCTCGATCGAGACACGGCCGTCGAAGCCCTTGGTCTCGTCGTAGATCGGCTTGAACACGTCGGACGCGTTCGCGACGTCCTGCGTGGTGATCTCGAAGATCGCGTCGGTGACGTCGGTGCCCGCGGCGGCGAGCTCCTTGACCTGCGCGTCGTAGCGCTCGCCCTTGGCGAGGGCCGACGCGAAGATCGTCGGGTTCGTGGTGACACCGACGACGTTCTTCTCGGCGATGAGCTGCTCGAGCTTGCCCGTCTCGAGGAGCTCGCGCGAGAGGTCGTCGAGCCAGATGCTGACGCCGACCTCGGAGAGGGCGGCGGTGGGGGTGGTCTCAGCCATGTGTTTCTCTTCTTCCTTCATCGGCCGTCTGGCCGGGGTCTGGGGGACCGGGAGGCGCGCGGCGGGGCCGAACCGCGCCTCCCGGCAGAAGGGCCGGATCCGGGTGACCGGACCCGGCCCTGGTGGGTCAGGAAGCCGCGATCGATTCCTTCGCGGCGGCGACGACGTGCTCCGTCGTGAAGCCGAACTCCTTGAAGAGCGTCTGGTAGTCGGCCGAGGCACCGAAGTGCTCGATCGAGACGCTGCGGCCCTTGTCGCCGACGATGTCGCGCCAGCTCATGGCGATCCCGGCCTCGACCGAGACGCGGGCGGTGACGTCCTTCGGGAGGACCTGGTCGCGGTAGTTCTCCGACTGCTCGAAGAACCACTCGAGCGACGGCGCGCTCACGACGCGGGCGTTGATGCCCTCGCCCTTGAGCTGCTCGCGCGCCTCGACCGCGATCTGGACCTCGGAGCCGGTGGCGATGAGGATCACGTCCGGGGTGCCGTTCGGCGCCTCGGCCAGGATGTACGCACCCTTGCCGACGTTCTTCGCCGAGGCCAGCGTCTCGCCGGAGGCCTCGCCCTCGCCGCGCTCGAACACGGGGAGGTTCTGGCGGCTGAGCGCGATGCCGGCCGGACGGTCGCGGTGCTTGAGCATCTCGAGCCAGGCGTACGCGACCTCGTTCGCGTCTGCCGGACGGACGACGTCGAGACCCGGGATCGCACGGAGCGCGGTGAGCTGCTCGATCGGCTGGTGCGTCGGGCCGTCCTCGCCGAGGGCGACCGAGTCGTGCGTCCAGACGTAGATCGCCGGCGCCTTCATGAGCGCGGCGAGGCGGACGGCCGGGCGCATGTAGTCGCTGAAGATGAGGAACGTGCCGCCGAACGGGCGCGTGTTCCCGTGCAGGACGATGCCCGACAGGATCGAGCCCATCGCGTGCTCGCGGATGCCGAAGTGGAGGACACGGCCGTACGGGTCGGTGCTCCAGGTCTTGGTCGAGGCCTCGGCCGGACCGAACGACTTGGCGCCCTCGATCGTGGTCAGGTTCGACTCGGCGAGGTCGGCCGAACCGCCCCAGAACTCGGGCATCAGCGGCGCGATGGCGTTGATGACCTTGCCGGACGCGGCACGGGTGGAGACGGCCTTGTCGGTCGGGAAGACCGGCAGGGCCTCCTCGAGGCCCTCGGGGAGCTCGCCGGCGTTGATGCGGTCGAGCATCGCCTTCTTCTCCGGGTTGGCCGAGGCCCACGCGTCGAAGGTCTTTTGCCACTCGGCGTGCTCCGCCTGGCCATTGGCGACGGCGCCGCGGGTGTACTCGAGCACCTCGGGGTCGACGTGGAAGGTCTGCTCGGGGTCGAAGCCGAGGACCTCCTTGAGACCCTTCAGCTCCTCGCCACCGAGGGCGGAGCCGTGGATCTTGCCGGAGTTCTGCTTGGTCGGCGAAGGCCAACCGATGATGGTCTTGAGGACGATGAGCGACGGCTTGGTCGTCTCGGCCTTGGCGGCCTCGACGGCGCGGTACAGCTCCTCGACGTCCTCGGAGTACTCGCCGGTCTTCTTCCAGTCGACGTGCTGGACGTGCCAACCCAGCGCCTCGTAGCGGGCGGCGACGTCCTCGGAGAACGCGATGTCGGTGTCGTCCTCGATCGAGATCTGGTTCGAGTCGTAGAACACGACCAGGCGGCCGAGCTGCTGGCGGCCCGCGAGGCTCGCGGCCTCGTTCGTGACGCCCTCCTGCATGTCGCCGTCACCGGCGATCACGTAGGTGAAGTGGTCGAACGGGGACTCGCCGTCGGCGGTCTCCGGGTCGAAGAGGCCGCGCTCGAAGCGCTGCGCGTAGCCGAAGCCGACGGCGGAGGCGAGGCCCTGGCCGAGCGGGCCGGTGGTGATCTCGACACCGTCGGTGTGGCCGTACTCCGGGTGACCCGGGGTCTTCGAGCCCCACTTGCGGAGGTGCTGGAGGTCCTCGAGCTCGAGACCGTAGCCGTGCAGGTAGAACTGCACGTACTGGAGGATCGAGGCGTGACCGGCGGAGAGGATGAAGCGGTCGCGGCCGATCCAGGTGGAGTCGCTGGGGTCGCGACGCATCACCTTCTGGAAGAGCAGGTGGGCGACCGGCGCGAGGCTCATCGCGGTGCCGGGGTGACCGTTGCCGGCGGCCTCGACCGAGTCGGCGGCGAGTACGCGGGCCGTGTCGACGGCCTTCCTGTCGATGGCGTCCCAGGTGAATTCAGCCACTTGGATGTTGACCCTTCTTGAATGCGACATGTGCGAGGGCTCGTGCCATCGCACGGACATGATCGCCATCCCGGGGACCGGGGTTCGGGTCGCCGTCTGGCGGCGGCCGACCGGCTCGTCGTGACCGACGTCTTCGGGGCACGCACTGCGGGAGGGCGTCTCCAGCATAGTGACCATGCACTCAGAGAGGTTCCAGGTGACACGGTCTGTCCGCCGTGTGACGACACCGGGTGCAGCGCTCCAATGCCGACCGTCCGGACGGCCCGGGCGTGTCCGGTGACGCGCCTGCCCGTTCGCGGCGGGGACGATCGGGTGGTGACCGCTCGACCGCTGGCCGGTCGTGATCGGTCCGGATGACGGGGCGGGGCATCGTCGCGGCGCCTCGATGGCCTAAACTGGCGACGGCCCGTGTGCATTCCGGGTCGACGCACGCCCGGACGACGACGGAGCCGTCCACCGAGTGTGCGAGCTGACGCGAAACAGACTGAGGTTCCCTTGCCCACTGCCACCGTGACCCGGCCGGACACCGATCGACCCCGATCGACGCTCTCGCGCAAGGTCCGGGCGTACGTCTCGCTGACGAAGCCCCGGGTCATGGAGCTGCTGCTGGTCACCACGGCGCCGACGATGTTCCTCGCCGCCCGCGGTGTGCCGGACCTGTGGCTCGTGTTCTGGACGATGCTCGGCGGCGCGATGTCGGCGGGGGCCGCCTCGGCGTTCAACTGCTACATCGACCGCGACATCGACCGGCTGATGAAGCGCACGAGCACCCGTCCGCTCGTCACCGGCGAGCTCACCGACCGCGAGGCCCTCGTGTTCTCGTGGACGCTCGCCGTCCTCTCGACCGCGGTCCTCGGTCTCCTCGTCAACTGGCTGTCCGCTGCGCTCAGCGTCGTCGCCATCCTGATCTACGTCTGCGTGTACACGCTCTGGCTCAAGCGCCGGACCCCGCAGAACATCGTGTGGGGCGGGTCGGCCGGCTGCATGCCCGTGCTCATCGGCTGGGCCGGGGTCACCGGGTCGCTGACGTGGACGCCGATCATCCTGTTCATGGTGATCTTCCTCTGGACGCCGCCGCACTACTGGCCGCTCTCGATGAAGTACCGCGACGACTACGACGCCGCCGAGGTCCCGATGCTCGCGGTGGTGCGCGGGCGCACGGTCGTCGGCCTCCAGGTGGTCCTGTACGCGTGGGCGACGCTGGTCTGCTCGCTGCTGCTCATCCCGGTGGCGCACATGGGGCCGCTCTACACGGTGGTCGCGCTGGCCGGTGGCATCTGGTTCGTCGTCGAGTCGCACCGCCTGTACTCGCGGGCGATCCAGCACGTCGAGCAGGTGCACCCGATGCGCGTGTTCCACAGCTCGATCACGTACTTGACGCTGCTCTTCATCGCGGTCGGTATCGACCCGCTCCTGCCGCAGGTCTTCCACTTCTAGGGGCCCGTCCCCGCCTTCGTCACGAGACGCGCGCGTTTCGACGTTGCGTGCGTCGATCACGTGGTGCGTTGTCGTGGTGCGTGCGCGCGTGGCCGGTCCGGGCGGCGGCCCGGAGGCCGCGAGGCGGGCCGGCACCGTGCCTCCCGTCCGCCACGTGGTCGCGACGTCCACGAAGCACGCGCGTTTCGACGTTGCGTGCGTCGATCACGCGGTGCGTTGTCGTGGTGCGTGCGCGCGAGTTCGGTCGCGGCGGCCGGGAGGCGTGGGGCGGGTCGGTGTCGTGCCTCCCGTCCGCCACGTGGTCGCGACGTCCACGAAACGCGCGCGTTTCGACATCGCACGCGTCGATCACGCAGTGCGTTGTCGATCCGGGCGTGCGGGGCCGGTCGCGGGGCCGGGAGGCGCGGGGCGGGCCGGTGCCGCGCCTCCCGTCCGGTGTGCGGTCGCGACGTCCACGGGACGGTCCCGGTACGACGAAGCGCGCGTCGATCGACGCGCGCTTCGTCGTACCGGGGGTGACGATCAGGCGTTGAGCGGCTCGCGCACGGCGTCGCGACCGGCGCTCTTCCGTGTGGAGAGCACGACGGCCGTCGTCGCCGCCACGAGCAGGCCGGCGAGCACCATGTGCGTGCCGACCAGCCCGACCGGCAGGCCCGTGCGCGCCTGGGTGAGTCCGACCGCGATCTGGACGAACTCGACCACGAGGAGTGCCAGCGCCCAGCGGCTCGAGAGCTGCAGGCGGACCGCCCCGACGACGAGCACGAGCGTCAGCGCGAAGAGGACGTAGGCGGGGACCGCGTGGACGTGCTCCATGACCGCGGGATCGAAGCCGGTGCGGTGGAGGCGACCGCCGTCGACGGCCTCGTCGGCGCCGGCGTGCGGCCCGCTGCCGGTCGTGAGGATGCCGACGAGGACGGTGACCACGACGGCCGCGACGGTGCCGCGGACGACGTTCGTGTACCAGGCGGGGACGAGTCGGACGGCGGTGCGGGGCCCGTTCAGCGCGCGGTAGACGAGCGCGGCGGTGACCGAGGTCAGTGCGGCCGAGACGACGAAGTGCAGTCCGACGACGAAGGGGTTGAGGTTGGTCCAGACGCTGATGCCGCCGAGGAGCGCCTGCCCGGGGATCGCGGCACCCTGCGCGAACGCGAGCCAGAACAGTTCGGGACGGGTGCGCCGCATGCGGACGACGGTCAGGAACGTGGCGACGGCGACGACGACCAGCACGAAGGTGAGCAGGCGGTTCCCGAACTCGATGATGCCGTGCACACCCATCTCGGGGGTCGACACGAGCGAGTCGGCGGTGCACTTCGGCCAGGTCGGGCAGCCGAGCCCCGACGCCGTCAACCGCACGAGGCCACCGGTGCCGATGAGGACGACCTCGACGACGAACGACGCCCACGCCAGCCAGATCACGCGAGCGTCGACGGTGCGGGGGAGGGACCACCACCGGGTGCGGACGTCCAGCTCGACGGGGGATCCGACGCGAGTCACGAGGGTGGTGCCTTCCTGTTGTTCCGTGCACCGAACCTGTAGGATTCGAGGGTTCAGCGGCAGTCAAGTCTAGGCAGGCGCCGGCTCCGAATGGGCCGAGATCGTCACTACGGCCCGCGACCGCGTGGAACCATTGACGTTGCGAGGTAGCAGCACCCTGGCCGCCCGTGTCGGTGGCCCGGGGTGGAATGGCGTCCAGCCGTGCCGGGTTGGTCCTGGTGACGCTGCCGCGAGAAGGAAACGAGGAGACCATGTCCGACGTGCTCATCGACCGTCCCGAGCTCGAAGGGCTCGGCCAATACGAGTTCGGCTGGTCCGACTCCGACTCCGCCGGCGCCTCCGCACGGCGTGGTCTCTCGGAAGAGGTCGTCGCCGACATCTCGGCGCGCAAGTCCGAGCCGGAGTGGATGACGAAGAACCGTCTCAAGGCGCTCACGCTGTTCGACCGGAAGCCGATGCCCTCCTGGGGCGCGGACCTGTCGGACATCGACTTCGACAACATCAAGTACTTCGTGAAGTCCACGGAGAAGCAGGCCCAGACCTGGGAAGAGCTCCCTGAGGACATCCGCAACACCTACGAGCGTCTCGGCATCCCCGAGGCCGAGCGTCAGCGGCTCGTCGCCGGCGTGGCCGCGCAGTACGAGTCCGAGGTCGTCTACCACCAGATCCGCGAGGACCTGGAGCAGCAGGGCGTCATCTTCATGGACACCGACACGGCGCTCCGCGAGCACCCGGAGTTCTTCGAGGAGTACTTCGGCACGGTGATCCCCGCCGGCGACAACAAGTTCGCCGCGCTGAACACCGCGGTGTGGTCCGGCGGGTCCTTCGTCTACGTGCCGAAGGGCGTCCACGTCGAGATCCCGCTGCAGGCCTACTTCCGGATCAACACCGAGAACATGGGCCAGTTCGAGCGGACGCTGATCATCGCGGACGAGGACTCCTACGTCCACTACATCGAGGGCTGCACGGCACCGATCTACAAGTCGGACTCGCTGCACTCAGCGGTCGTCGAGATCATCGTCAAGAAGAACGCGCGCGTCCGCTACACGACGATCCAGAACTGGTCGAGCAACGTCTACAACCTCGTCACCAAGCGCGCGATCGCGCACGAGGGCGCGACGATGGAGTGGATCGACGGGAACATCGGGTCGAAGGTCACGATGAAGTACCCGTCGATCTACCTCGCCGGTGAGCACGCCAAGGGCGAGACCCTCTCGGTCGCCTTCGCGGGTCCGGGCCAGCACCAGGACGCCGGCGCGAAGATGATCCACATGGCGCCGTACACCACCTCGTCGATCGTCTCGAAGTCGATCGCCCGTGGGGGCGGTCGTGCGGGGTACCGCGGTGAGGTCCGGGTCGACCCGAACGCGCACCACGCGGCCAACACCGTGCGGTGCGACGCGCTGCTCGTGGACACCGTGAGCCGTTCGGACACCTACCCGGCGATCGACATCCGCGTCGACGACGTCCAGCTCGGCCACGAGGCCACGGTCTCCCGCGTGAGCGAGGAGCAGCTCTTCTACCTCATGTCCCGCGGTCTGCCCGAGGACGAGGCGATGGCGATGATCGTCCGCGGCTTCATCGAGCCGATCGCCCGCGAGCTCCCGATGGAGTACGCGCTCGAACTCAACAAGCTCATCGAGATGAGCATGGAAGGATCCGTCGGCTAGATGTCCAGCACCACCGAACAGCCCAGCGCCGCCAGCACCAGCGGCACCGAGCAGCACGGCGCTCGTGCGCACTCCGACGGCGGGTGGGACGCGGCCGACAAGAAGGTCCCCGTCCAGACCCGGTCGGAGCGGTTCCGGTCCGCCGACCTCGACGCGTTCCCGAAGGTCACCGGCCGTGAGGTGAACTGGAAGTTCGCCCCGCTCGCCAAGCTGCAGCCGCTCCTCGACGGCGGACTCGACGGCGCGCCGTACCCGTACCTCGCTCGCCAGTCCGAGGGCGCCGACGTCGAGTGGGTCCGCAGTGACGACCAGCGGGTCGGATCCGCCGGTCTGCCCGAGGACCGTGCCTCCGCTGCCGCCTGGACGGCGCGCGACGCGGTGCTCGCGGTCACGATCAAGCCGACCGAGCAGCACGAGTTCATCACGATCACGCGATCGGACTTCGGTGCGCAGCCCCGCGCGGCCCACACCGTGATCACGGCGGAGCCGAACGCGCAGGGCATCGTGGTGATCGACAACCGCGGTTCGGCGCTGCTCAGCGAGAACATCGAGATCGTGGTCCGTGACAACGCCCGCCTCACGGTCGTCAGCCTGCAGGACTGGGACGACGACGCGGTGCACGTGTCGACGCACTTCGCCGAGGTCGGTCGTGACGCGTTCCTCAAGCACGTGGTCGTCTCGCTCGGTGGCGACGTCATCCGGGTGAACCCGTCGACGCACCTCGGTGCGCAGGGCGCCGACACCGAGATGTACGGCGTGTACTTCGCCGACGCCGGGCAGTACATCGAGCAGCAGGTCTACGTGAACCACGACGCGCCGAACACGCGCGGTCGGGTCAACTACAAGGGCGCGCTGCAGGGCGAGGGCGCACACACGGTGTGGATCGGCGACGTCCTCATCGGCCGTCCGGCGGACGGCACGGACTCCTACGAGCAGAACCGCAACCTCGTCCTCACCGACGGCACGCGTGCGGACAGCATCCCGAACCTCGAGATCGAGACCGGCAACATCGAGGGTGCCGGTCACGCCAGCGCCACCGGCCGGTTCGACGACGAGCAGCTGTTCTACCTGCAGGCCAGGGGCATCCCCGAGGAAGAGGCACGTCGCCTCGTCGTGCTCGGGTTCCTCGTCGAGGTGATCCAGAAGATCGGCGCGCCCGAGCTCGAGGAGCGCCTCATCGCGGCGGTCGAGGAGGAACTGGCGGCGGGTCGTTCGGTCATCGCCGAGGCGGACCCCGAGGTCGTCTCCGAGACAGCGCAGGCGGGCGCCTGATGGCCGAGAAGGTCTGCGCCGAGGCCGACATCGCGGTCGACAGCCCGATGCGGGTGGTCGTCGACGGCACAGCGGTCGCGATCGTGAAGGACTCCGCGGGCGTCGTGCACGCCATCGGGGACACCTGCACGCACGGCGACATCTCCCTCGCAGAAGGCTTCGTCGAGGGGGACGCGCTCGAGTGCTGGGCGCACGGGTCGAAGTTCTCGCTGACGACCGGCAAGCCGCAGAACTTCCCGGCGTACGAGCCGGTGCCGGTCTTCCGGGTCGAGGTCCGTGACGGCGACGTCTACGTCGACGTGCACGACACCGTCCCGGTCGACTGACCCGCTCCGTCCACGACGACCCGTCGTCCGGACGACCGGCGACCACCCCGGGCCCGTGCGGCCCCCACACATCGATTCGCGGCTGACGCCGCACACCAGCTGCAACCGAAGGAACGCAATGTCCACTCTCGAAATCCGCGACCTCCAGGTCTCGATCGACACCGATCAGGGCACCAAGGAGATCCTCAAGGGCGTCGACCTCACCATCAACGAGGGTGAGATCCACGCGATCATGGGCCCGAACGGCTCCGGCAAGTCGACCCTCGCCTACACGATCGCCGGGCACCCGCGCTACAACGTCGACGGCGGCTCGATCACGCTCGACGGCGAGGACGTCCTCGCGATGAGCGTCGACGAGCGCGCCCGCGCCGGCATGTTCCTCGCCATGCAGTACCCGGTCGAGATCCCGGGTGTGACCGTGTCGAACTTCCTCCGCACCGCGAAGACCGCCATCGACGGCGAGGCCCCGGCGCTCCGCGGCTGGGTCAAGGACCTCCGGCAGTCGATGTCGGACCTCAAGATGGACAGCTCGTTCGCCGAGCGCAACGTCAACGAGGGCTTCTCCGGCGGGGAGAAGAAGCGCCACGAGATCATGCAGCTCGAGCTCCTCAAGCCGAAGTTCGCCGTCCTCGACGAGACCGACTCCGGTCTCGACGTCGACGCGCTGAAGATCGTGTCCGAGGGTGTGAACCGTGCCAAGGCGGCGACCGGCCTCGGCGTGCTGCTCATCACGCACTACACGCGCATCCTCCGCTACATCAAGCCGGACTTCGTGCACGTGTTCGTCGCCGGCAAGGTGGCGGAGCAGGGTGGCCCCGAGCTGGCCGAGCGCCTCGAGAACGAGGGCTACGACCGCTACGTCCAGGCCGCAGCGGCGGGCAACTGATGATCACCGCGCTCTCACCGGAGAAGTTCGACGAGGTCGTCGAGGGCCTGAAGGAGGTCCAGGACCCCGAGCTCGGCGTCAACATCGTCGACCTCGGCCTGATCTACGACCTCGCGATGGACGACGAGGCGAACGCGCTCGTGATCAGCATGACGCTCACGAGTGCGGGCTGCCCGCTGACGGACGTCATCGAGGGCGACACGGCGAACGCGCTCGACGGGATCGTCGACGCGTTCCGGATCAACTGGGTCTGGATGCCGCCGTGGGGTCCGGAGCGGATCACGGACGACGGGCGCGAGATGATGCGCGCGCTCGGCTTCTCGATCTAGCCGCCACGCGACACAGACGGGAGGCGCGGTGCCAGCTGGCACCGCGCCTCCCGTTCGTCGTGTGGGCGCGCTGGTCGTGGCGACACGCCCGCCGGGGTCCGCCGAGGTCGCACGAACCGTCGCTTCCGCGGCACGTGGGCGACACTTCGTGCGACCTCGCCGTATCGCGTGCGGCATGTCGTGCGACCGCGGCGTCCGCGCTCGGGCGTGTCACGCCGACCCGCCGAGCGGTACCCGCGGACGCCGACACGACCGCCGGACAGCACAACGGCCGAGGTTCCGGCATCCTGGAACCCCGGCCGCTGCCGAGAGGTGTGCGGCGCTCAGCGCCGGCCGACGGCCTTCCACGCCAGGGGCAGGACGCCCGCCGCGATGAGGGCCTTCGCCACGCCGCCGACCACGAACGGGTACAGGCCCGCCGCGAGCACGCTCTGCAGGTCGTTCGGCGCGCCGAGGTGCCCGAGCGACGCCGCGAGCCAGGGCAGGCCGGCCACGAACGGGATCGCGCTCGCGAGCAGCATCGCGACCGTGGCACGGCCGACGTGGCGGTCCCAGTTGCGCCGAGCGAACCAGCCGACGAGCCCCGCGGCCGGGACGAACCCGATGACGTAGCCGAAGCTCGGCGACGCGAGCGCGGACAGCCCGCCCGAGAACCCGGCGAAGAACGGCGCACCGGCGAGCCCGGCGACCGCGTAGACGAGCAGCGAGAGCATGCCGCGCCGAGCGCCGAGCGTGGCGCCGACGAGGACGACGGCCAGGGTCTGCCCGGTGATCGGCACGGGCCACATGGGCACCTCGACCTGCGCCATGGCGGCGGTGAAGAGCGCACCGCCCGCGACGAGGGCGGCATCGGTGGCCAGGCCGTGGGTGCGCAGACGGTCGGCGAGCACTGCGCGGCGAGCGAACCCGGTGGCGTTCGTCATGGATTCTCCTAGAATGGACTGCTGGTCCCGTTCTGGGACCATCGGTCCCGTCAGCGTAGCGGTGCACCTCCCGCACACGTCGTTGTGCAAAACCACCAACTGATTGGACGTCCACTGTGCTTGCCGTGCACGATCTCGAGATCCGCGTCGGGGCCCGCCTCCTCATGGAGAACGTCTCCTTCCGTGTCGAGAAGGGCGACAAGATCGGTCTCGTCGGCCGCAACGGTGCCGGCAAGACCACGATGACGAAGGCGCTGGCGGGGGAGACGCAGCCCACCGCCGGGAAGATCGAGCGCGGCGGGGAGATCGGCTACCTGCCGCAGGACCCCCGCTCCGGAAACCCCGAGGACACCGCCCGCAAGCGCATCCTCGACGCCCGCGGTCTCGGTGAGCTCGTCGAGGGCATCCGGCTCGCGACGCTGGACATGGCGAGCGACGACCCCGACGTCGCCGAGAAGGCGATGCGCCGGTACAGCCGCCTCGACGACCAGTTCAACGCGCTCGGCGGGTACGCGGCCGAGGCTGAGGCGGCGTCCATCGCGTCGAACCTCAAGCTGCCGGACCGCATCCTCGACCAGCCGCTCAAGACGCTCTCGGGCGGTCAGCGTCGACGCATCGAGCTCGCGCGCATCCTGTTCTCCGACGCCGAGACGATGATCCTCGACGAGCCGACGAACCACCTCGACGCCGACTCGATCGTCTGGCTGCGCGAGCACCTCAAGACCTACCCCGGCGGCGTGATCGTGATCTCGCACGACGTCGAGCTCGTGGACGAGGTCGTCAACCGGGTCTTCTACCTCGACGCCAACCGGCAGTGCATCGACGTCTACAACATGGGGTGGAAGCTCTACCAGCGGCAGCGCGCCGCCGACGAGGAGCGCCGCCGCAAGGAGCGCGCGAACGCCGAGAAGAAGGCTGCGACGCTCAAGGACCAGGCCGCACGCTTCGGTGCGAAGGCGACGAAGGCTGCCGCAGCGCACCAGATGGTCGCGCGGGCCGAGAAGCTCCTGGCCGGCCTCGAGGACGAGCGCGCCGTCGACCGCGTCGCGAAGCTGCGGTTCCCGACCCCGACGCCGTGCGGGCGGACGCCGCTCATGGCGGAGGGACTGTCGAAGTCCTACGGCTCGTTGGAGATCTTCGCGGGCGTGGACCTCGCGATCGACCGCGGCTCGCGGGTCGTCATCCTCGGCTTCAACGGTGCTGGCAAGACCACGCTCCTCCGCATCCTCGCGGGCGCCGACCAACCGGACACGGGCGAAATCCTGCCCGGTCACGGTCTGCGCATCGGGTACTACGCGCAGGAGCACGAGAACATCGACGTGAACCGCACCGTCATCGAGAACATGGTGTCGGCGTCGAACGACCTCAACGAGACCGAGGCGCGGCGGGTCCTCGGGTCGTTCCTGTTCACGGGGGACGACGGCTACAAGAAGGCCGGCGTCCTGTCCGGCGGTGAGAAGACCCGCCTGTCGCTCGCGATGATCGTCGTGTCGGGTGCGAACGTGCTGCTGCTCGACGAGCCGACGAACAACCTCGACCCGGCCTCGCGCGAGGAGATCCTCGGCGCCCTCGCGGGCTACGAGGGGGCGGTCGTGCTCGTGTCGCACGACGCGGGCGCGGTCGAGGCCCTCAACCCGGAGCGCGTCCTCCTGCTGCCGGACGGCACCGAGGACCACTGGAACAAGGAGTACGCGGAGCTCATCGAGCTCGCCTGACCGGCGTGCGCGCGGTGCGCGACACCGGACTGGAGGCACGGTGCCGGCTGGCACTCCTCCCTCGCAGGCTCGGTCGGCGCGCCCCGCGTGACGCTGGCGCGTCAGCGCTGAGCGGGACGCGCTCCGGTCCGTCAGGTGGTCGCGTCAGCGACGCGGCGGTCTCAGGACCGCACGTCGAGCAGTTCGTCCTCGACCTCGGCGTCGGACTTCGGCTTCGCGTCCCTGCGCCGACGGCGCTCCTCGGCGCGCTCCCGCTCCTCGGGGTCGTCCTGGTTGAGGTTCCGGTACTCCTGCACCATCACGTAGCCGAGGAAGCCGAAGCCGCCGGCGGCGAACAGGAACCACTGGATGAAGTAGCTGAGGTGCAGCCCGGTGTCGGCCGACGGGCGGTCCCAGCCGAGCGGCGGGTCCTCCGACGGAGCCGGTGACTCGGAGGCGAGCTGCCCGTAGGCGCCGGTCCAGATCGGCATCCCGACCTTGTCGCGCACGTCCGCGAGCGTGACCGACTGCACCTGGTCGGTGTGCGACGGGTCCGAGCGACCGGGGATCCGCGGTTCGCTCTGCTGCAGGCGCACGACGACGGTGACCTCGCCGCTCGGGGGTGCCGGTACGTGGTCTGGCGCGTCCTGTCGGTTGCCCGTCGGCACCCACCCGCGGTCGACGATGAACGCGCGGCCGTCCGCGGTGACGAGCGGGGTGAGGACTTCGAAGCCGGGCTGGCCGTTGTGCACGCGGTTCCGGACCAGGAGCTGCGCGTCGGTGTCGTAGCGGCCGGTGGCGGTGACCCGGAGCCAGGTCTGGTCGTCGTCCCAGCTCGAGGCCCGCGGGAGCGCCCGGTCGAGCGGGACCGGGGTGTGGTCGTAGTTCTGCGCGATCTGCTCGTTCTGGCGGACGGCCTCGTTCCGGCGGTCCCACTGCCACATGCCGAACAGGGCGCAGACGATCGCGAAGGCCACGGCGATCGCGAAGTAGCCGAGCCATCGACGGCTCCGGACGAAGCGCCAGCCGACGAACGGCTCGTCGGGATCGTGGTCGGGCGATGCGTCCGGCGTCGGGACGACCTCGCGCTGCAGCTTGGCGGCGTGCCGTCGGCCGTACCGGGAGCTCGGGTCGAAACCGTCGGTCATCGATCGGTGCCGGTGGCGCGCACCCCGACGTCGTTCTTCGGCCCGGCGTTGGGGTCGCGGAGGTCGTCGAGGCGGTCGACGTCCTCGTGCATGCCGGTGACCCGGACCGGGAAGCTCCGCGAACGGAGGTAGTCGGCGAGGAAGTCGCGGTGGTCCTCGCACGCGGCCCAGATCTTCACCCGGTCGGTCGCGTGGATGCGCGGGTTCCGCCAGTTGATGCGCCACTCGGCGGTCTCGCTGCAACCGGCGCGCGAGCACACCGGGGTGGAGCCGGGCTCCGTGAAGAGGTCGAACGTCGCCCCCATCAGCGCCGTCCGCCGGTCTTCGGGGGCCAGACGTTCGTGTGGTCGCCGTGTCGCTGCCACTCGTCCTGCGCGTGCTGCGCCTGGTCGCGCAGACGGTCCTGCTCGTCGCGGTAGGCCTGCGCGCGGGCGGCCTCCTGCTCCTCACGGATGCGCACGTCGTCGGCGTCGTAGAGCTGGATCGCCCCGGCCGGGGCGACGACGTCGTTCTCGGCGCGGTTGCCGGCGTTCGCGAGGATGACCGCGACCCAGGGGATGACGCCCGCGAGGATGATCGGGATCACCACGAGCCACGTGTGGAACGCCGTCCAGACGAGCACCGCGGCGACGAAGCAGACGACCCTGACGGCCATCTGCCAGACGTACCGGGAGAGCCGGTGTGCACGATCTTGCTCCGGCGACTCGGGGAGCGCCGTGATGCTGTGCGTGGTCTTCATTCGGATGTCCATCGTCTCCTTGGACAAGCCTAAGCCTCCGTCGGACATTCCGGTTCCGCCGCGCGCGATCGGAGTGCGCGGATCGGCTCGGGTACGCTCGTCCGGGCGTGTCCGGCGGCACGCCGTCCGACACACCCCGAGGAGCGACCATGAGCACCCCCCGTACCGTCCTGATCACCGGCGGCAACCGCAGCATCGGCCTCGCGCTCGCGGAGCGCTTCGTCGCCGAGGGACACCGGGTCGCGGTCACCTCCCGCAGCGGGACGGGCGGTCCCGAGGGCGCGCTCACCGTGCAGGCCGACATCACGGACACGGCTTCGGTGGACGCGGCCTTCACGCAGGTCGAGGCCGAACTCGGCCCGGTCGAGGTGCTCGTCGCGAACGCCGGCATCACGAACGATCAGCTGCTGCTCCGCATGTCGGAGGAGGACTTCACGAGCGTCATCGACACGAACCTCACCGGGACGTTCCGCGTGGTCAAGCGCGCCACGAAGGGCATGATGAAGGCGAAGTTCGGCCGGATCGTGCTCATGGGCAGCGTCGTCGGGACCTTCGGCCAGGTCGGGCAGGTCAACTACGCGTCGTCGAAGGCCGCGCTCATCGGCATGGCCCGGTCGATCACGCGCGAGCTCGGCTCCCGCGGCATCACCGCCAACGTCGTCACGCCGGGGTTCATCCAGACGGACATGACCGCATCGCTGCCCGACGAGCTCGTCGCCGAGTTCAAGAAGCAGATCCCGGCCTCCCGTTACGGCACCGTGGACGACGTCGCGGACGCCACGCTGTTCCTCGCGGGCGACGGTGCCGGGTACATCTCCGGCGCGGTGGTCCCGGTCGACGGCGGCCTCGGGATGGGCCACTAGTCCGAGGATCTGCGCGCCGAGCCTCGCCTCGGCGGACAGTTCCCCGGCCGCTCAGCCGCGGAACTGTCCGCGGGGCCGAGTCTCGGCGCGGCCCGGTCGGTCCATTCGGGGACGGTCAGCCGCGCAGGCCCATCGTCGCCAGCACGGCGGACAGGTCGCGGTCGACCACGGCGAGGTCCGCCTCGGCGCGGACCCGGGGCTTCGCGTCGAACGCCACCGACAGGCCGGCGATCCGCATCATCTCGAGGTCGTTCGCGCCGTCACCCACCGCGACCGTCCGGGCCGGTTCGACACCGTCCGTCGCCGCCCACTCCCGGAGCGCGGCGGCCTTGGCGTGCGCGTCCACCACGTCGCCGAGGACACGGCCGGTGAGCACCCCGTCGACCACCTCGAGGCGGTTCGCCCGGCAGTGGTCGAGGCCGAGCTCGGCGGCGAAGGGGTCGAGCACCTCGTGGAACCCGCCGGACACGACGGCGGCGGCGCCGCCGGCGGCGTGCACTCCGCGGACGAGCTCCTCGGCACCCCGCGTCACGCGGACCGCCTGCTGTGCGCTTCGGAAGACGTCGTCCTGGAGGCCCGCAAGGGTCGCGACACGCTCCCGGAGGCTCTCCGCGAAGTCGATCTCGCCCCGCATGGCGCGCTCCGTGACCGCCGCGACCTGTGGCCGGGTCCCCGCCGCGTCGGCGAGGAGTTCGATCACCTCGTCTTCGAGGAGCGTGGAATCGGCATCGAGGACGACGAGGAAGCGGGGCACGGACCAACGCTACCGACAGCAGGAGGCGCGGCGACGTCTGTGACGTCAGCCGCGCCTCCCGGCCGGTGTGGCGTCGCGACGCGTCTCGCCACGACCCGCCCCGCACGTCCGATCAGGCCTCGACGCGGACGCCCTTGCCGACCACGGTGATCCCGGACTCGGTGACGGTGAAGCCGCGGGCCTCGTCGGCCTCGCGATCGACCCCGACCCGGGCGCCCGGTGCGATGATCACGTCCTTGTCGAGGATCGCGCGGTTGACGACCGCGCCAGCGCCGATCGAGGCGCGCTCGAACACGATGGAGTCGAGGACCTGCGCACCGGAGTCGATGCCGCACCACGGGCCGATCATGCTGCGCTCGACCTGCGCTCCGGAGACGAGGCAGCCGAGGGACACGAGGGAGTCCACCGTCGAGCCGGTGTTGCCGTTCGCGTCGCGGACGAACTTCGCCGGCGGCAGGTTCGTCTGCTGGTTGAAGATCGGCCAGTCCTGGTTGTACAGGTTGAAGACGGGCACCGGGGCGATGAGGTCCATGTGCGCGTCGAAGAACGAGTCGATCGTCCCCACATCGCGCCAGTAGTACCGGTCGCGTTCGTTCGAGCCGGGCACGTCGTTGCGCTTGAGGTCGTACACGCCGGCGTCACCGCGTGACACGAAGTCCGGCACGATGTCGCCGCCCATGTCGTGGTTCGACGTCTCGATCTGTCCGTCACGGAGCACGGCGTCCACGAGCGCGTCGGCGTCGAAGACGTAGTTGCCCATCGACGCGAGGATCTCGCCGGGGGAGTCGGCCAGGCCGACCGCGTCCTTCGGCTTCTCGAGGAACGCGTCGATCTTCGTCGGGTCGTCCTCGGCGACCTGGATGACACCGAACTGGTCGGCGAGGCCGATCGGCTGGCGGATCGCGGCGACCGTGGCACTGCGGCCGGACGCGATGTGGGCCTCGACCATCTGGTGGAAGTCCATCCGGTAGACGTGGTCGGCACCGACCACGACGACGATGTCGGGGCGCTCGTCCCGGAGGAGGTTGAGGGACTGCAGGATCGCGTCGGCCGACCCGGCGAACCAGCGCTTGCCGAGCCGCTGCTGCGCGGGCACCGACGCGACGTAGGAGCCGAGCAGCCCCTCCATGCGCCACGTCTCGGCGACGTGCCGGTCGAGGCTGTGCGACTTGTACTGCGTCAGGACGACGATCTTCTGCAGCCCGGAGTTCACGAGGTTCGACAGCGCGAAGTCGATGAGCCGGAAGTTGCCGCCGAACGGGACTGCTGGTTTCGCGCGGTCTGCCGTGAGCGGCATGAGGCGCTTGCCCTCTCCGCCGGCGAGGACGATGCCGAAGACCTTCTTTGGTGCCATACCGCTCACAGTATGCGTCCGGACCGGTGAACGGTTACGTTGAACCCGTGCGAGTCGATCTACTGACCAGGGAATACCCACCAGAGGTGTACGGCGGGGCGGGCGTCCACGTCGCCGAGCTCACCGCAGCGCTGCGGTCGGGCACGGACACCGAGGTGCGGGTCCGCGCCTTCGGGGCGTTCCGGGACGAGGCCGACGTCTGGGCCTACCGGACGCCGAACGGCCTCGAGCGGGCCAACGGTGCGCTCCAGGCACTCGGCACCGACGTGGCGATCGCCGCCGACGTCGAGGGTGCCGACCTCGTGCACTCGCACACCTGGTACGCGAACGCCGCGGGGCGGATCGCGCAGCTGACCTACGACATCCCGCACGTCGTCACCGCGCACAGCCTCGAGCCGCTGCGCCCGTGGAAGGCCGAGCAGCTGGGTGGCGGCTACCGCCTGTCGAGCTGGATGGAGCGTGAGGCGTTCGAGCGCGCCGACGCGGTCGTCGCGGTGTCGAAGGCCATGCGCGCGGACATCCTCCGGTCGTACCCGTCGATCGACCCCGAGCGGGTGCAGGTCGTCTACAACGGGATCGACATCGAGGAGTGGAAGCCGACCGTCGACGAGGACGCCGTCCGCGCTCTCGGGATCGACCCCTCCCGCCGCAGCGTCGTGTTCGTCGGGCGGATCACCCGCCAGAAGGGCCTGCCCTACCTGCTCCGTGCGGTGGCGTCGCTGCCGTCGGACGTCCAGATCGTGCTCTGTGCCGGGGCGCCGGACACCCCGGAGATCATGGCCGAGGTGACCGGGTTGGTCGAGTCCCTGCGTGCGGAACGTGACGGCGTGGTCTGGATCGACCGCATGCTCTCCCACGGCGAGGTCGTCAACGTGCTGTCGTCCGGCACGGTGTTCGTCTGCCCGTCGATCTACGAACCGCTCGGCATCGTGAACCTCGAGGCCATGGCGTGCGGCATCCCCGTCGTCGGTACCGGCACCGGCGGCATCCCCGAGGTCGTGGCGGACGGGCTCACCGGGCGCATCGTGCCGATCGACCAGGCGCAGGACGGCACCGGGACGCCGACCGACCCCGACCGCTACGTGGCCGACCTGGCGGCGACGCTGAACGAGGTCCTCGAGGACGAGGGACTCGCGAAGCTCATGGGCCGCGCCGGTCGGCTGCGCGTCGAGAGCGAGTTCACGTGGGACGCGATCGCCCACCGGACCCGCGCCGTGTACGACCGGGTGCTCGCCGGGCGCTGACTCGTCGACGCCGACCCGCTGGGCGCCGACCCGCAGGGCGGCCGACACGGTGGGGGCTCACCCGGCCACGTCCGCGGCGCGCGCCGACCCGGTGTCGCGCCGCGGGCCTCCCGGTCGGACCCCGTAGGCTGGGGACATGCCCTCGGTCGTGCGCCTGTCAGACGTCTCCGTTGTCCGCAACGGAGCAACCATCCTCGACTCCGTCTCGTGGGAGGTGCAGGCCGACGAGCGCTGGGTCGTGCTCGGCGCGAACGGCGCCGGCAAGACCACGCTGCTGCAGATCGCGGGTGCGCAGACCTTCCCGACCTCGGGTGACGTGCACGTCCTCGACGTCGAACTCGGCACCGCCGACCTCGCGGAGCTCCGCCCCCGCATCGGGTTCGCCTCGACCGCGCTCGCCCGTCGGATCCCGTTCACGGAGACGGTGCTCGACGTCGTGCTGACCGCCGCCTACTCGATCACCGGTCGGTGGAACGAGGAGTACGAGGAGCTCGACGTCCGCCGTGCGCAGCGCGTGCTCGACGAGTGGGGTCTCGGCGCGTTCACCGAGCGGACGTTCGGCGAGCTGAGCGACGGCGAGCAGAAGCGCGTGCAGATCGCCCGCGCGGTGATGACGGACCCCGAGGTCCTGTTCCTCGACGAGCCCGCGGCGTCGCTCGACCTCGGCGCCCGCGAGAGCCTGGTGCGGACCCTCGGCGGCTACGCGCAGAGCCCCGACGCACCCGCGATCGTCATCGTCACGCACCACGTCGAGGAGATCCCCGTCGGTTTCACGCACGCCCTGGTGCTCACCGACGGACGCGTGCAGGCTGCCGGGCCGATCGACGAGGTGCTGACCGACGCGACGCTCTCGGAAGCGTTCGGTGTCGGCCTCACCGTGACGAAGGACGACGGGCGCTGGAGCGCCCGCGCGTCGTAGCGGCTCGCCGGGCCGATCTGGTAACGTAGACGGCTGGCGCACGCCGAAGACTTCCCGCGCGGTGTCCTCTCGGACCCGCGCAATCCGACCGCATCCAACCGAGGAATCTCCATGAAGACCGACACCCACCCCGAGTACAACGCCATCGTCTTCCGCGACCTGGCCTCCGGTGAGACGTTCCTGACGCGCTCGACCGCGACCAGCGACAAGACCATCGAGCTCGACGGTGCGACCTACCCGGTCATCGACGTCGAGATCTCGTCCGCGTCGCACCCGTTCTACACGGGCAAGCAGCGCATCCTCGACTCGGCCGGTCGCGTCGAGAAGTTCAACCAGCGCTTCAAGGGCTTCGGCAAGTAAGCAGCCTCGCGTTCCGCAGCGGGCGGTCCTCCTCCGGGAGGGCCGCCCGCTCGGCGTTCCGTGGGGCGTGCGGTGCCGGCAGCGGGCGCGGGCGCGTGGTTTGGAGCGTCGCGCCGAGAGGTCGAACCACGGGCACGACATCGAACCAGGACACCCGCTCGGTTCGATGTCGGGATGGCGGTTCGATCGGCGCGGGTGGTCGACGAGCGCACCGATCGCCGGACGACTCTCGGCTGCGCTACGAGCCGTTGCGGTGCGGCCAGCGACCGTCGGCCGTGAACGCCGGGTCGCGCTTCGTCCGCATGTACTCCTGGAACGACGCCGCCTGGTCCGCGCACCAGCCGACCTGCTTGCGGTGGAGTTCCTCGGCGGAGACCCCGAGCTCGTCGGGGTACTTGGCCGCGATCGCCTGCGCGACCCGTCCGGCCGCGATGGCGTCCGCGCCCGCGTCGTGCGCATCGGACAGTGTGACGCCGTACAGCTCGGACGCGGCCTCGAGCGTGCGCTTGCCCTTGCGGTAGGTGTCGAGCGCCTTGTCGATGACGAGCGGGTCGACGACGTTGCCGATCACGGGGGAGGCGAGGCCGTGCCGCTTGGCTTCACGGTCGAGGACGGTGAGGTCGTACGGGGCGTTGTAGATGACGAGCGGGATGCCGCGGGCGAACACGGCCTCGACCGCGGCGATGACCTCGGCCACGACCTCGCCGGCGGGACGTCCCTCGGCCTGGGCGCGCTCGGTGGTGTACCCGTGCACGGCGGCGGCACCTTCGGGGATGGCGATGCCGGGGTCGGCGACCCAGGCGCCCTCGACGATGGAGCGGCCCGTCATGTCGATCAGACCGACGTGGGCGGTGACGATGCGGGCGGTCTCGACGTCGACGCCGGTGGTCTCGAGGTCGAAGACGCCGAGTGCGTGCCACCACGGGCGGCCGGAGAGGTCCTGCACCGTGGACGTCGGTGTCGGTGCGGCTGCTGTCGCGGAGTACGTCACGCGGTCAGGCTAACGGGACCGACCGACACGGCACGTACCGACACGGGGCCCACCGACACGGGCAACACCGACACCCGACCCACCGACACGGTGCGAACCGCCGCGGCGCGCAACGACGCAGGACCCACCGACACCGGAGGCGACGGACGACGCGACCCGCCTGTCGGGGCCGCGCCGTGCCTCCCGGCCGCTACGCCGTCGTCGTGGCGGAGGCGGGCGCGACCGCTCCCGGGGCCACCGCCGGAGCCGCGCCGACGTGCAGCCAGTAGAACGACTGCGTCCCGAGCGTCAGCGTGACGGACCCGTGCTCGTCGAACGACGGGAAGACGCTGCCACCGAAGAGGTCGTAGAGCGGCCGCCCGGCGTACTCCGGCACCGAGATCGTGACGGAGGTCGGGTTCGTGGCGAACGAGAAGACGCAGAGGACGTCCTCCGCCGACGGGCCGAACTGCTGCCCCGACCCTTCCCACGAGCGCACGAACGCCAGCACGGACTCGTTCGAGGTCTCCTGCACCGCGAGCGTGCCGAGGCCGAACACCGGGTGTGCCTTGCGGACGTGGATGACGTTGCGCACCCAGTGCAGCAGCGACCGCGACTGGGCGAGCTGCGCCTCGACGTTGACCTGCTGGTAGTTGTACACGAGCGACTGGACGACCGGCAGGTAGAGCTTGCCCGGGTCCGCCGTGGAGAACCCGGCGTTCCGGTCGGGCGTCCACTGCATGGGCGTGCGGGACGAGTCGCGGTCGGGCAGCCAGATGTTGTCGCCCATGCCGATCTCGTCGCCGTAGTACAGGAACGGCGACCCGGGGAGCGAGAACAGCAGCGCGTGGATGAGCTCGAGCTCGGCGCGGGAGTTGTCGAGCAGGGGAGCGAGGCGCCGGCGGATGCCGATGTTCGAACGCATCCGCGGGTCGTAGCCGTACCAGCCGTACATCGCCTGGCGGTACTCCTCGCTCACCATCTCGAGGGTGAGCTCGTCGTGGTTGCGGAGGAAGACGCCCCACGCGGCCGACTCGGGCACGTCGAGGGTCTCGGACAGGATCGCCTTGAGCTCCGAGGCGTGCTGCGCGCGGAGCGAGTAGAAGATGCGCGGCATGACGGGGAAGTCGAACGCCATGTGGCACTCGGGCTCCTCGTCGGTGCCGAAGAACGCGGCGGTCTCACGCGGCCACTGGTTCGCCTCGGCGAGCAGCACGCGGCCGGGGTACTCGTCGTCGACCATCGCGCGGAGCTGCTTGATGAACTCGTGGGTCTCCGGCTCGCCCTCGCCGTTGCCGTCCTCGGACTCGAAGAGGTACGGGATCGCGTCGAGCCGCAGCCCGTCGACGCCCATGTCGAGCCAGTGCCGCACGACGTCGTACACGGCCTCGACGACCGCGGGGTTCTCGAAGTTGAGGTCGGGCTGGTGCGAGAAGAACCGGTGGAAGAAGAACTGCCGTCGGACCGGGTCGAACGTCCAGTTCGACTCCTCGGTGTCGACGAAGATGATGCGGATGTTCTCGTACTCGGTGTCCGTGTCCCGCCAGACGTAGAAGTCGCCGTAGGGGCCGTCCGGGTCCTCGCGGGACTGCTGGAACCACTCGTGCTGGTCGCTCGTGTGGTTGATCACCATGTCGATGACGATCCGCATGTTGCGCTCGTGCGACTTCGTGACGAGTTCGCGGAAGTCGTCGAGCGTACCGAACTCGGGCAGGATCGCCTTGTAGTCCGAGATGTCGTACCCGCCGTCGCGCATCGGCGACTGGAAGAACGGCGGCAGCCAGATGGCGTCCACGCCGAGCCACTGGAGGTAGTCGAGCTTGCCGATCACGCCCTGGATGTCACCGATCCCGTCGCCGTTCGAATCGACGAACGAGCGGATCATGCACTCGTAGAAGACGGAGCGCTTGTACCACTGCGGGTCCAGGGTCAGGCCTGGGAGCTGGATCGGGGCCGTGAACGTCACCCTGGACACGCTAGGCCGCGCGGCTGGCGCTGTCCGCAGGAAGACCGGACCGGAGGCGCGGGTCGCTCGCGCGGACCCGTTCCGTCTGCGAGTTCTCCACATCATTCCCGGGGTGCAGGAGGCGCCTGGTACGCCTTCCCTAGACTGGCCAGGATGCGCCCGCCCCTGCTCTCCCCCTACCAGTCCCTCATGGCCGCGACCCCGGTCGTGCACCGATCGGTGCGGATCGACGGGCGGACGACGCACTACTGGGTCTACGGCCCCGAGGACGCGTCGCGCACCGTGCTCGCGGTGCACGGGTTCCGGGGCGACCACCACGGCCTCGAGACCATCGCCGCGCACCTGCAGGGCGTGCGCGTGGTGGTGCCGGACCTGCCGGGGTTCGGGGTGTCCGACCCGCTGCCGTCGTCCGACATCGACTCCTACGTGGCGTGGCTGACCGGCTTCCACGCGGCGCTCGGCCTCGACGACCAGACCGTCGTCCTCGGGCACTCGTTCGGGTCGATCGTCGTCGCCGCCACCGTCGCCGCCGGCCTGCGCACCCGACTCCTCGTGCTCGTCAACCCGATCGCCGCCCCGGCACTGCAGGGTCCGCGGGCGATCGCGACCGGCGTCGCCATCGGCTACTACCGAGCGGGCGCGCTGCTGCCGAAGCCGCTCGGCCTCGCGCTGCTCCGGAACCCCGCGATCGTCCGCGCGATGAGCATCGCCATGCTCAAGTCGCACGACCGCGAGCTCCGGCGCTGGGTGCACGACCAGCACGACCGGTACTTCTCCGCTTTCTCCGACCGGACGAGCGTGCTCGAGGCGTTCCGCACGTCGGTGACGCACGACGTCTCGGAGTACGCCGACCGCATCGACGTCCCCGTCCTGATGATCGCGGCCGAGCACGACGACATCACGGCAGTGCCGGAGCAGCAGGCACTCGCTGCCCGACTCGCGGACGCCGAGCTCGTGGTCGTGCCGGGTGTGGGGCACCTCGTGCACTACGAGACCCCCGCGGCGGCCGCATCAGCGGTGCTCCGTCGGATGGACGACTCGGGCGGCGCCCGTCGGCGTGGGTCGCAGCGGCGCGGCGGGCGTGCCGGGGCCGCGCCGGCCGGCGCTGCCACGGGCGGAGCAGACAGCGACGATGCGGGCTCGAGCCGTGCCGGACGTCCGGGTCGCGGCGTGGAGCGGACGTCGTGAGCCGCCTGCGCATCGGGATCGACTGCCGCTACGTCCGCATCGGACGGCACGACGGCATCTCCCGGTTCACCGCGGGGATCGTCGCCCACCTGCCCGAGCGGCACGACCACGTACTGCTCGTGCACGACGCCCGGCAGCTCGACTCCCTTCCCGAGGGGCTCCCGCACGAAGTCCTGCCGGCCCCGACCGACGCCGGCGAACCGTTCGTCGCGCGGCAGGTCAACCGGCTCGGCCTCGACGCGGTGTTCTCGCCGATGCAGACCATGGGGTCCCGCGGACGCGACTACGCCCTCGTGCTCACCCTGCACGACCTCATCTACTACCGGAACCGCACGCCCCCGCGGGAGTTCTCCTGGCCGATCCGGCTCGGGTGGCGGGCGTTCCACCTGTCCTGGGCCCCGCAGCGGTTCCTGCTGAACGGCGCCGACGGCGTGGTCACCGTGTCCGAGACGACCGCTGGCCTCATCCGGCGACACCGACTGACCACGCGTCCCGTGACGGTCGCCTACAACGCGGCGGATCCGGCGGAGCGTCGTCCCGCAGACGGGGAGCGACGTCGCGATCTGGTGTACATGGGGTCGTTCATGCCGTACAAGAACGTGGAGACCCTGGCGGCCGCGATGCCACTGCTCGGGGCCGACTGGCGGTTGCACTGCATGTCGCGGGTGTCCGACGCCGATCGTGCCCGCCTCACCCGGATCGCACCCGCCGGGTCGCTCGTGTTCCACGACGGCGCATCCGACGAGACCTACCTCGACGTCCTCCGGTCCGCGACGGCGTTGGTGACGGCGTCCTACGACGAGGGCTTCGGCATCCCGCTCGTCGAGGCGATGGGCGTCGGGACCCCGGTCGCGGTGAGCGACATCCCGATCTTCCGGGAGATCGGCGGCAGCGCCGCCGAGTACTTCGACCCGTCCTCGCCGTCGGCGGTCGCCGCCGCGGTGCGTCGGCTCGAGGACCGGTGGGACGACGCATCCGAGCAGTCCGTCGAGCAGGCAGCACGGTTCCGGTGGGCGGACTCCGCCGAGCGGGTGGTGGCCGCGGTCGAGCGGGCCGTGGCGGACCGGGCGGCTCGTTAGGGTCTCCAGCGCGTCCGTCGGCCGGTGGCCACTCGGCCGGTCAGGCGGCTGGGGGCTCGCTCGTCACCGCGGCTCCGGGGAGGACCTCCTGCGTCGCCTGCCGCGCCTTCGCGAGCACGGCACCGAGTGCTGCACCACGCCCCGCGGTCTGCACGGTCACCTGCTGGACCTTCGCGTCGTCGGAGGGCGTCGACGCGACCCAGGCGCAGCGCACCGCGCGCACCCCACCGATGGCGTCGACCCGCCTGGCCAGGTCGAGGCGGCGCGCGCTGACCTCGGCGTCGGCCGAGATCCCGACGCGCATGGTGTCGATCGCGACGACCGCGAACACCCGGACGCCGTTCCCGTCCGTCCTCGCCGCGGCCTCGCTGAGCGCGGAGACGAGTGCCGCCTGCGCGGTCTCGTCCAGGCCGTCCTCGGCGGTGGCGACCGAGATGACGTCGTAGCTGGCGAACCCCGTCTTCGTGGTGCGGATGCCGTTGACCTTGACCACCCCGTCGACGGCGCCGGCGGCGGCCTCGAACCGGCTGAGCGCTGCGGCTGGCTGGGGGAACACCCCGCCGACGCCGTTCTGCACGCTGCCGATGATCGTGATCAGCGCGGCCGCGAGGACGCCCACTGCGAGGACCACGCCGCCGGCGACGAGCGCGCCCCGTCGCACCCGCTGGGGAGTGGTCCGGGTCGGTACCGAGGCCGTGTCGGGTCCGAACGCCCGGTCGAGGTCGTCGTCGGGCTCGGCCGGCCACCCGGGCTGTTGGGTGCTCATGCGGTCCCCCTCTCAGGACCTCCTGACCGGGTCGGGGTTCGCGCGCCCGGCTCGGCCCGGAGTGCCCCGGAGCATAGTCCCGCAGCGGGCAACGGGTCCCCGGCGAGGGTGGCGAGTCTCGTGCTGGGTGCCGCGTGTCTCGTGGCGCCGACCGCGAGTCTCGGGTCGAGCCGTGCCGGGTCTCGTGGTGAGCGACGATCCTCGTGCTCGCGACCACGAGGAGGGTCGCTGTGCACGAGACTCGAGCTTCCCGCTCGGCTCCCCGATCTGCGTGCCGCCCGTGTCAGCTTCGCCGCTCGAGGGGGTTCTGGTACTCGAAGGCGTAGCCGCCCGGACCGTCCGAGGCGTCGTCGATCGGGTCGTCGAACCGCACGAGCTCGGCGTGGAACCGCTCCGGGTCCCACCGGAACGAGTGGATGGAACCGTTGCGGATCGGCGTGCTGTGGCGGTCGGCGGTCCCGGGGGCGGCGGCGTTCACCACGCTCCGGATGACGGCACCGTGCGTGGCGACGACGACGGACGCGCCGTCGTACCGGATCGCGATCTCGCTGAGCTGCTCCGTCACGCGTGCCAGGAGCGCCGACCGGGACTCGCGTCCGGGGACGTCGTCGTGCGGCCACCGTGCGCGGATCTCGACGTCCGTCAACCCCTCGGCCGCACCGTACGACCGCTCGGCCAGTCCCGGGTAGGTGTCGGGCACTGCCAGACCGAGCCGGGAGGCGATGATCGAACCGGTCTCGAGGGCACGGGGCAGCGGCGACGCGACCACCGCGTCGAAGGTCCGTCGCGCGAGGAGCTCGGCGGCCCCGACTGCCTGTGCACGTCCGACGTCGTTGAGCGGGATGTCGGTCGACCCCTGGATGCGGCGCTGCCGGTTCCAGTCGGTCTCGCCGTGCCGGACCAGGGAGAGGTGGGTCGTCACCCGACGATCATGTCAGGTCCGCGGTCGTGGCGACGGGGGCGTCCGCGGTGGTGAGCTGTTCCGCGAGCGCCACGAGCGTCTCGGTGGTGCCGGCGTCGAGCTTCACGGCGGCACGGCGGTCGCTGCGCGTCGTCCCGCGGTTCACGATCACGACCGGGTGCTTCCGCCGGACCGCGTGGTCGACGAGCCGTACGCCCGAGTTCACCGTGAGCGAGGACCCGACGACGAGCAGCGCGTCGGCGTCCGCGACGATCGACACGGACTCGCGGAACTTCTCGGCGGGGACGAACTCGCCGAAGAACACCACGTCGGGCTTCAGCACGCCACCGCACACCGAGCAGTCCGGGACGACGAAGCGCTCCACGTCGGTGATCTCGACGTCGCCGTCGGGCTGGAGCTGCACGGAACCCGGCTCGTCGATCCACGGGTTCGCCCGGTCGAGCGTCGCCGCGAGGTCGGAACGGGAGAACACCTGGCCGCACGTCAGGCAGACGGCACGGTCCATCGAGCCGTGGATCTCGACGACCCGGCGCGACCCGGACCGCAGGTGCAGCCCGTCGACGTTCTGGGTGATGACGCCCGTGACGATGCCCGCGCGCTCGAGCTCGGCGAGCGCCCGGTGCCCGTCGTTCGGCACCGCCGCCGCGAAGGTCCGCCACCCGAGGTGCGAGCCGGCCCAGTACCGCTGCCGCTTCGCCGGGTCGGACCGGAACTCCTGGAACGTCATCGGCTTCCGCACGACGCGTCCCTCGCCCCGGTAGTCGGGGATCCCCGAGTCGGTGCTGAGCCCGGCGCCGGACAGCACCGCGATCCGCTTGCCGGCGAGCAGCTCGACGGCGCGGTCGAGGTCGGCCGCGGTGGTGTGCTCGTCGCTCGGGGGCATCGTCTCCACGGTACCCTCAACAGCCGACCGTCCCGCGTCCTTCCCTCCCAGAACGGAACCCCGTGCAGCCCGTCCGCATCGACTCGCTCGACGACCCCCGCCTCGACGACTTCGCACGACTCACCGACGTGGCCCTCCGGCGTGTCACGGAGCCCGAGGGCGGGCTCTACATCGCCGAGTCGAACACCGTGATCGAGCGCGCGGTCCGGGCCGGGCACGTCCCGCGCAGCGTGCTCGTGCAGGAGAAGTGGCTCGACGACGTGCTGCCGCTCGTCGCCGAGCACGACGGCCCGGTCTTCGTGGGTCCCGACGCGCTGCTCGAGGAACTCACCGGGTTCCGGATGCACCGCGGAGCCATCGCTGCGATGCACCGGCCGGAGCTGCCGACGGTCGCCGAGGTCGTCCGTGACGCGGAGCTCGTCGTCGTGCTGGAGGACATCGTCGACCACACCAACGTGGGCGCGGTGTTTCGGAGCGTCGCGGGCCTCGGCGCCGACGCCGTGCTCGTCAGTCCGCGGTGCGCCGACCCGCTGTACCGCCGGAGCGTCCGGGTGAGCATGGGCACGGTGCTGCAGGTGCCGTGGACGCGCATCGGCGAGTGGCCGGACGCCGGCGAGGAACTGCGGGAGCAGGGGTTCCACCTCGCCGCGATGGCGCTGACGGACCGCTCGGTCGACCTCGACCGGTTCGTCGCCGACGTCCCGGAGCGGGTCGCCCTCGTGATGGGGACGGAGGGCCGGGGACTCACCGACCGGGCGATCGCTGCCGCCGACACCACCGTGCGGATCCCGATGTCGCACGGTGTCGACTCGCTCAACGTGGCCGCGGCGAGCGCCGTCGCCCTCTGGGCCGTCGCGCACGCGCAGCGCGCGCGCTGACCCCCTGACCAGCGCGGGCGCGTGAACAGCGCGGCCGCGTGAACAGCGCGGCCGCGTGACCAGCGCGGGCGCGTGAACAGCGCGGCCGCGTGACCAGCGCGGGTGCGTGACCGTCGCGACGGTGGACCGGTGCCGGTCGCCTGACCCGGCCTGGAGGCACGCCCCATGTTCTCCACAGCCGGAGCGTCCTCGCAGGGCCGGCCCGCGCCTCCCGGCTAGGCTCCCTGGCTGTGCCACGAGTCGTCCGCCGCCCTCGCTCCGCCGTCCGGCGGCCCGTGACGATCAGCGTGGTCGCGGTGCTCGTCCTCGCCGTCGGGTACCTCGTGGCGGCCGCCGTCGTGCCGTTCGCCCCGGCGAGCGCGACGACGACGACCTACTCCGCGCCGAGGTCCACGGTGCCCGACCTCACCTTCCCGGGGTACGGCGCCACGGCGGTCGAGGCCACCGACTTCCCGGAGAGCCTGCGCACGAGCGGCGACCGGAAGCAGCGGTCGATCGCGAGCATCTCGAAGGTCGTCACGGCGCTCGTCGTGCTCGAGGAGAAGCCGCTCCGGACGGGCGAGACCGGCCCGACGATCCGCTTCACCAAGCAGATGCAGGGGCTCTACGCGAAGTACCTCGCGGTGAACGGCGAGGTCGCGCCGATGCCCGACGGCCTGCGGTTGTCCGAGTACCAGACGTTCCAGGTCATGCTGATGAAGTCGGCGAACAACTACGCGGGGTCGCTCGCACTGTGGGCGTTCGGGTCGATGGACGCGTACCAGAAGGCCGCGTCCACGTGGCTCGACGAGCACGGCCTCGAAGACACGGTGATCCACGAGCCGACCGGTCTCGACCCGCGGAACCGGTCGACGGCGACGGACCTCGTCGACCTCGGGCAGCTCGCCCTCGCGAACCCGGTGGTGAAGGAGATCGTCGGCACGAAGCATGTCACGGTGCCGGGTGCCGGCGAGATCGAGAACTCGAACAAGCTGCTCGGGCTCGACGGGGTCGAGGGCATCAAGACCGGCACGCTGGACGAGGCCGGGGCGTGCCTGCTGTTCGCCGCGACCTACGAGCGGGGTGGCCGGCAGGTGACGGTCGTCGGGGCGATGCTCGGCGGTGTGGACCACGACTCGCTCGACGACGACGTGCAGCGGCTGCTGCGGTCGGTGGCCGACAACTTCCAGCTCGTGACGCTCACGCACGAGGGCCAGACCTTCGGCACCTACAGCACGCCGTGGCAGGACGGGGCGGACGCGGTCGCGGCGAAGGCGTCCGATGTGCTGGTGTGGGGGAAGACCACGGTCACCGCGACGACCCACCTCGACCCGGTGACCCTCGGGGACCGCGGCGAACGGGTCGGCCGGGTGCGGTTCTCGATCTCGGACCACGACGCGGTGACCGTCCCGCTCGAGCTCGACCGCTCGATCACCGACCCGGGTGTGTGGTGGCGGTGGACGAACCCGTTCCGGGGCACCTGATCCTCCGCTAGCGTCGACTGCGTGACGACGACGTTCCCGCGCAGCTCCCCGTCCGCCCTCGGCATCGACGCACGCGGGGTCTCCGCGTTCCTCGACGCCCTCGAGTCGACGCCCGACGTCGAGGCGCACTCCTTCGTGCTCCTCCGGCACGGCCAGGTCGCCGCTGAGGGCACCTGGGACCCGTACCGCGCCGAGTCCGTGCACCTGCTGTACTCGCTCAGCAAGAGCTTCACCGCGGCCGGCGTCGGCATCGCCGTGCGCGAGGGCCTGGTCGACCTCGACGCGACCGTGCTGTCGTACTTCCCGGAGCTCGACGCCGAGGTCTCCGACGAGCGCAGTCGCCGCATCCTCGTGCGGCACGTCCTGGCGATGGCGAGCGGGCACCGGGAGGAGACGCTCGAGCGGGCCCTGGCGATCGACCCGACGGACATCGTCCGGGGCTTCCTGCTGCTGCCGCCCGACGAGGAGCCCGGCTCGGTGTTCGCGTACAACCAGCCGTGCACGTACACCCTCGCGGAGATCGTCCGGCGGGTCTCGGGCGGGTCGCTCGTGGACTGGCTGCGACCGCGGCTGCTCGATCCGCTCGGCATCACCGACCTCGCCTGGAAGCGGGACGAGCAGGGCAACGAGCTCGGCTTCAGCGGCTGCTACGCCCCGGTGGAGGCCGTCGCGAAGCTCGGGCAGCTGTACCTCCAGCGCGGCGTGTGGGACGGGCAGCGCCTCCTCGACGAGGACTGGGTCGACGCCGCCACGCGCGTCCAGGTCGAGAACCCGCAGGAGGACAACCCGGACTGGAGCCAGGGCTACGGGTTCCAGTTCTGGATGGCTCGTCACGGGTTCCGCGGCGACGGCGCCTACGGACAGTTCTGCGTCGTCCTGCCGGAGCAGGACGTCGTGCTCGCCCTGACCGGGCAGAGCCTCGACATGCAGGCCGTGCTCGACGCCGCCTGGCAGCACCTGCTGCCCGCCGTCGACGGTGCGTCCGCGGCCACCGACGCGGACGCCGGCCTGGAGGCGCGGATCACCTCGCTCGGTCTGCCCGCGGTCGCGGGTCAGCGGCTCCCCGACGCCGCTGCCCACGGCCCGCTGCAGCACGACGACCACACGTGGCGCCTCGAGCTCGACGTCGAGGGCGGGCACCTGTCCGTCCCGGTCGGCGAAGGGGAGTGGGCGGTCGAGGGGCCGCTCGCGGGCAGCGCCGCACTGGTCGAGGACGGCGCGGCGGTGCTCGTGGCCGTGCGGTTCGTGGAGACCCCGCACGCGGCGCACGTCCGGATCGCGACCGACTCGGGCGACGCGACGTTCACGTGGGTGACGCAGCCGCTGCACGACGGCCCGACGACGCTCCGCCGTCCCGCCGACTGACGGGCCGGCCGCCGGGGAGACCGCCGACCGGACGCCTAGGGCGTGTCGGAGCGGTGCTCCACGACGTCCTGCAGCTCGGGGCGCTTCGGGGAGACGCCGTCGCCGGACGACGTGTGCTTGATGCGCCGGACGACCCAGGGCACAAGGTACTCCTTCGCCCACCCGAGGTCCTCGACACGGGCCTCGCGCCACGGCCGCGACTCGAGCGGCTCCGGCGCGAACGGCGCGAGCCCGTGCTCGACGCCGAGCGTGTCGAGGACGGCTGCGGCGACGGTGGCGTGTCCGGTCGGGGAGTGGTGCAGTCGGTCGGGGGCCCACATCCTCGGGTCGCGCAGCACCCGGAGCGCCCACATGTCGGCGACCAGTGCGCCGTGCTTGAGGGCGATCGCGTGCAGGTTCTCGTTGTAGATCGCCGTCTTCCCACGGACCATGCCGAGCACCGGCGTCATCCCGACGTCCGGCCCCGTGAACATGACGACCGTTGCGCCGTCGCTGCGGAGCCGGGCGATCATCCTGTCCACCTTCGCCGCGAGGTCGTCCGGGTCCGTGCCGGGGCGGATGATGTCGTTGCCGCCGGCCGACACCGTGACGAGGTCCGGTCGGAGGGCGAGCGCCGGCTCGACCTGCTCGTCGATGATCTGCTGGAGCAGGCGACCGCGGATCGCGAGGTTGGCGTACGCGAAGTCACCGGCGCCGGTCGCGTCCGCCTGGTGCGCGAGGACCTTGGCCACCCGGTCCGCCCAGCCCCGGTTGCCGCCGGGCACGGTGGGGTCCGGGTCGCCGATCCCCTCGGTGAACGAGTCACCGATCGCGACGTACCTGGACCACGGATGACGTTCTGACACGCATCGGACCCTAGTCTCGTGGCATGAGCACGGCCAACCCGATCCCCGCGGACCTCCTCGAGCGCATCGCCGAACGGGCACCGGGGTACGACGCCGCGAACGCGTTCTGTGCGAAGGACCTCGACGAGCTCCGTGCGGCCGGGTACCTGCGACTCGGCGTCCCCGTCGAGCAGGGCGGTCGTGACCTCGGGCTGCGCGCCACGGCCGCGGTCCAGCGGACCCTCGCGACGGCGGCGCCGGCGACGGCGCTCGGCCTGGGGATGCACCAGGTGTGGGTGCAGGCGGCCCGCAGCGTGTGGGCACGGGGTGGGTCGTTCCTCCAGGCCGTCACCGACCACGCGGCGGACGACCACCTGCTCGCGTTCGGGGTGAGCGAGCCGGGCAACGACGCCGTGCTCTTCGACTCGCTGACGACGGCGGAGCCGGACGGGGACGGCGGTTACCGCTTCACGGGCACCAAGGTGTCCACCTCGCTCGCTCCGGCGTGGGACGTCCTCAGCGTGTTCGGGAAGGACACGTCCGGCCCCGAGCCGGTGCTCGTGCACGGCTTCACCGTCCGCGCCGACGGCGGCGTAACGCACCGCGACGACTGGGACACCCTCGGCATGCGGGCGACCCAGAGCCGCACGACCGTCCTCGACGCCGTGCACGTACCCGCGGACCGGATCGTGCGGGTGCTGCCGGTCGGACCGAACCAGGACCCGCTGACCTTCGGCGTGTTCGCCGCGTTCGAGCTCCTCGTGGCGTCCGTGTACGTCGGGATCGCGGAGCGCGCGGTCGAGCTGGCGGTGGATGCCGTGCGGGACCGCACCGCACTCGACGGCACACGCCGTGCGGACGACCCGGACGTGCGCCGTGCCCTCGCCGACGCGCAGGGTGCGGTCGACGCGGTCGCGCTGCAGGTGGACGCCCTCGCACGCGACGTCGACGACCTCGTCGACCACGGGTCGCGGTGGTTCCCGTTGCTGGTGGGCACCAAGGCGCGCACCGTGGACGCGGCGCAGCAGGTCGTGGACGAGGCGATGCGGGTCGTCGGCGGTTCCGCGTACCGGGCCGGGGGCGAACTCGCGCGACTCGCTCGGGACGTCCGGGCCGGCCAGTACCACCCGTCGTCGCGGGACTCCGCGGCCCGGACGATCGCGACGGCGCTGCTCGGTCCGGTGCGCTGACGGGTCGGCCCGGCCCCGTGCCGGGGACGACGCGGGCCGAGCGACGTCGATGTCGGTGGCGGATGGCATCATCGCCCTGTGAGCAAGCAGGACGGACGCAACCGGCTCGTCTCCGACGCACCGGTCGACGACGTCACCGCCACCGTGCTGCACGTCGACATGGACGCGTTCTTCGCCTCCGTCGAGCTGCTCGACCGCCCGGACCTGGTCGGCCTGCCGGTCATCGTCGGGCACGACTCCGACCGCTCCGTCGTGACCGCAGCGACCTACGAGGCCCGTCGGTACGGCGTGAACTCGGCGATGCCGATGGCCGTCGCCAAGCGTCGC
The DNA here is from genome assembly GCF_047238015.1 of Curtobacterium phoenicis. Lineage (NCBI taxonomy): Bacteria > Bacillati > Actinomycetota > Actinomycetes > Micrococcales > Microbacteriaceae > Curtobacterium > Curtobacterium phoenicis. Next base: position 2,251,564 of record NZ_JBDFLZ010000002.1, on the reverse strand, counting down.
TGCCCGAACGCCGTCATCGTCGAGCCGCACTTCGAGAAGTACCGCGAGCAGTCCGCCGCCGTGATGAGCGTGTTCGACCGCTTCACCCCACGGGTGGAGCGGCTCGGCATCGACGAGGCCTTCCTCGACGTCGCCGGCGCCCTCCGGCTCTACGGCACGCCCTGGCAGATCGGTGCGGCCATCCGGCGCGCGGTGTTCGAGCAGACCGGGCTGCACTGCTCGGTGGGCGCCGCGTCGACGAAGTTCGTGGCGAAGCTCGCGTCGAGCCGCGCCAAGCCGGACGGCCTGCTCGTCGTCCCCGCGTCCGAGACCGTCGCGTTCCTCCACCCGCAGCCCGTGTCCGCGCTCTGGGGCGTCGGCGGCAAGACGCAGGAGACCCTCGAGCGGCGGGGCATCCGGACCGTCGGCGACCTCGCGACGACACCGCTGCCGTCGCTCGTCGCCGCGCTGGGGCCCGCCGGGGGGCAGCGGTTGCACGATCTCTCGTGGGGGCGCGACCCCCGGACGGTCGAGACCGGCGTCGGCGAGAAGTCCATCGGGCACGAGGTCACCTTCGGACGCGACCTCACCGACCGCGACGACGTCGCCCGCGAGCTCCTTCGGCTCGCCGACAAGGTGGCGGTGCGGCTCCGCCGTGCTGACGTCCAGGCGCGGACGGTCGCGCTCAAGGTCCGCTACACCGACTTCACCACGCTCACCCGTTCGCGCACGCTCGCCGAACCCACCGACGTGGCGAAGCGGATCCACCGCGAAGCCGTCGAGCTCTACGACGTCCTGCACCGGCCGGGCAACCGGATCCGGCTCATCGGCGTCCGTGGCGAGAACCTCGTCCCGGCGGCAGCGAGCAACGCCCTGTGGGACGACGACGCGCCGTGGCGCGAGACCGAGACGACGGTCGACGCGGTCGCCGCGCGCTTCGGAGCGGGTGTGCTGCGACCGGCATCGCTCGTGCGGAACGCGCCCGAACAGCGCGCCCCGCACGCTCGGCAGGACCCTGCGTGACGGTAGAATCGCGTGAAGTGAGCGCAGCGGAGTACGACAACCAGCAGCAGCCCGCCACGCTGTGGGGCGATGCGTCGGCGACGGCGGACGAGCACGTCCCGAGCGACCACGCCGGTGCTCCGGCCCGCCCGCACGACGAGGCCGCCGCTCAGGCCGAAGCCGCCGGCAACGCCGCTGCCGAGCACCTCTCGCCGGCGTTCCCGGACCGAGCCGCGTGGGGCACCGCGTCGAAGCTCCGCGCCTGGCAGGTCGAGGCGCTCACGAAGTACTTCGAGACCGAGCCCCGTGACTTCCTCGCCGCCGCGACCCCCGGCGCCGGGAAGACGACCTTCGCGCTCCGGCTCGCCACCGAGCTCCTCGCCCGCGGCACGGTCGACCGGATCGTCGTGGTCGCCCCGACCGAGCACCTCAAGCGCCAGTGGGCGGACTCCGCCGACCGCGTCGGCATCCGCATCGACCCGATGTTCAAGAACGGCGACGGCATGTTCGGCCGCCACTACCAGGGCGTGGCGATCACCTACGCCCAGGTCGGCATGAACCCCGAGGTCCACCAGCGCATCACCGCCGGCGGCAAGACGCTCGTCATCCTCGACGAGGTCCACCACGGCGGCGACGCGCTCACCTGGGGCGACGGCATCCGAGAGGCGTTCACGAAGGCCACACGCCGCCTCTCGCTCTCGGGCACGCCGTTCCGGTCGGACACCGCTCCGATCCCGTTCGTGCAGTACGCCCCGGACGAGCAGGGCATCCGCACCTCGATCTCCGACTACAACTACGGCTACGGGCGCGCGCTCAAGGACGGCGTCGTCCGTCCGGTGCTCTTCATGGCGTACGCCGGGCAGATGCGCTGGAAGACGCGCATGGGCGACGAGATGTCGGCGTCGCTCGGTGAGCAGGTGACGAAGGACATCACCGCACAGGCGTGGCGGACCGCGCTGTCGCCCGACGGCGAGTGGATGCCCGCGGTGCTCACCGCCGCCGACAAGCGCCTGACCGAGGTGCGGCGCGGCGTACCGGACGCCGGCGGCCTGGTCATCGCAACCGACACCTCCACCGCCCGGGCGTACGCACGGATGCTGACGCAGATCACGGGGGAACGTCCCACCGTCGTGCTCTCGGACGAGGCCGCGGCGTCCGAACGCATCGGTGCCTTCGCCGAGGGCGACTCGCGGTGGATGGTCGCCGTCCGCATGGTCTCCGAGGGCGTCGACGTGCCCCGGCTCTGCGTCGGCGTGTACGCCACGAGCGCGAGCACGCCGCTCTTCTTCGCGCAGGTGATCGGCCGCTTCGTCCGCGCCCGACGACGTGGCGAGACGGCCTCGGTGTTCCTCCCGAGCGTCCCCGGGCTGATGGCCCTCGCGGCCTCGCTCGAGCTCGAACGCGACCACGCGCTCGACCGTCCGAAGGACGCCGACGACGGGATGTACAACCCCGAGGACGCGATGGTCGCCGAGGCCAACCGCGAGGACCGTGCCTCTGAGAGCCTGCTCGAGGTCCAGCCGTTCGAGGCGCTCGACTCGCAGGCCTCGTTCGACCGCGTGCTCTACGACGGCGGTGAGTTCGGGTCCGGGGGAGAGGTCGGTTCGCTCGAGGAACTCGACTTCATCGGCATCCCCGGGCTGCTCGAACCGGACCAGGTGCGCGACCTGCTCCGCGCCCGCCAGGCGTCGCAGGCCAAGCGCTCGAAGGGTCGGCAGGCGAAGGACGGGATGCCCAAGGCGAACCCCGAGCAGGACCGCCCGATGTACGTGACGCTCAAGGAGCAGCGGACCGAGCTCGCGCGGCTCGTCTCGATCTGGTCACGTCACTCGAACGAGCCGCACGGCGCGATCCACGCCGAACTGCGGCGGATCAGCGGCGGTCCGGCCGTCGCGCAGGCCAGCGTCGAACAGATCCAGAAGCGCATCGACGTGCTGCGTTCCCGGATCGGCGGACGACGGTGACCGGCCGGTGATCGAGCCCGTCGACGACCGCACGTGGCTCGTCAAGCGCGATCCGGAGTCCTCCCCCGAGGCCATCATCGACCGCTTCGGCGGCGGCTACCGGCTGCGGCGGTTCTCGCTCACGGAGTCGCGGCGGACGCAGCACGGGGTGTTCACGGGTCCCGAGCTCGCCGAGACCGCGTGGTGGCGTCTCCGCGACCGGCGTGGCGCGCACTGACAGGACCGCGGGGCTACCGTCCGAGCGGTGACCGACGAACGACGCCGCGAAGTCGGCCAGAGTGACGCTCCCGTCGAGGACGAGATCCACGAGTCCTTCGAGGCCGTGGTCGAGGAAGGCGCCGAACGGCTCCAACGCACCACGCGGGTCGTGCTGGCGACCGGGTTCGCCGGTGGACTCGAGATCGGCCTCGGCGTGATGGCCTACCTCGCCGTCCTGCACGAGACCGGGGACCACCTCCTCGCCGGGCTGGCGTTCGGCGTCGGCTTGGTCGCGCTGTACCTGGCGCACAGCGAGCTCTTCACCGAGAACTTCCTCATGCCGATCGTCGCGCTCGTCGCCCGCGAGGGCACCGTCGGACAGCTCCTGCGGCTCTGGGCTGGGACGCTCGTCGCCAACCTCGCCGGCGGATGGGTGTTCATGTGGCTCGTCGTGCAGGCGTTCCCGCAGTGGCACGACGAGCTCGAGGAGTCCGCGCGGCACTACGTCGACGCACCGTTCGGCCTGCAGGTCGCGGTCCTCGCCGTGCTCGGCGGCAGCACGATCACCCTCGTCACCAGGATGCAGCAGGGCACCGACTCCGACCCGGCGAAGATCGTCGCGGCGGTGATCGGCGGGTTCCTGCTGTCCGGCCTCCAGCTGTTCCACTCGATCCTCGACTCGCTGCTCGTCTTCGGGGCGATCCAGGCCGGTGCGTCGATCACCTACGGGCAGTGGCTCGGGTGGTTCGGCTACACGCTCGCGTTCAACGTCGTCGGGGGAGTGGTCCTCGTCACGGCGCTCCGCCTCGTCCGGTCGGCGGACCTCCTGCAGTACCGGCGTCGGAAGGCTCCGGTCGAGCCCGGGCGTTCGGCCGGCGAGCAGTGACGCCGCGCGCCCAGCACCGCCCGGCGAGCAGCGACGCCGCGCGCCCAGCACCGCCCGGCGAGCAGCGACGCCGCGCGCCCAGCACCGCCCGGCGAGCAGTGCCCGTCAGCGGACCATCCGCACCGCACGCTCGATCGGTCCGAACGACGACGTCGCGCCGTCCGCGGTGAAGCCGTTGCGGCGGTAGAAGGCCTTCGCCCGCGGGTTGTCCTCGGCCACCCACAGTGACGCCGGGCGTTCACCGAGTGCGGCGTCCAGCAGCGCCTGACCCGCACCAGAACCGTGCGCGAGGGCGAGGACGTAGAGCATCGTCAGCTCCTCCGGCCGGACCGGCTGCTCATCCGCCGTCGGAGGCGTCGCGTGCGTGCCGGCGAACCCGACGAGGTCGTCGCCGTCGAGGGCGACGACCGTGTCGAACGTGTGCTCGGTCAGGTTCGTCCGCCACATCGCGATCCGGGGCTCGACCGCGAACCACGGGCTGTGGTCCGGGTCGTCGACGAAGCGCCCGTACGTCTCACGCCACGAGGTCGCGTGCACGAAGGCGATGCGCTCGGCATCATCGAGCACGGCGGGCCGGACGGTGATGGAGGAGGTCATGCCACGACCGTACTGATCCGACGAACGACGACGCCACGGACCGACGGCGCGGCTTGGTGACGCCACCAGGGAAACTCCGGTAGACCGGACACATGGCAGATTCGATCCCGCACGTCCTGGTCCTCGGTGGCGGCTCCGCCGGCTACACGACCGTCAAGCAGCTGCAGAAGCACGCCGCGACGGTCCCGATGCGCATCACGCTCGTCGACCAGAACACCTACTACACGTACCTGCCGTTCCTGCCGGAGGTCGCCGGCGGCCACATCGCGCCGAAGGACGTCACCTTCGAGCTGCGTCGCGCCCTCAAGCGGACCCGGGTCATCCAGGGGAAGGTCACCGGGATCTCGTCCAAGGACAAGACCGTCTCGATCTCGACCGCCGGTGGTGACGACCGCACGCTGGGGTACGACCAGCTCGTCGTCGCGCTCGGCTCGGTGACGCGCACCTTCCCGACCCCGGGCCTGGAGGAGTACGGCGTCGGCTTCAAGACGGTGGAGGAGGCGGCGTACGTCCGCGCGAAGCTCCTCGACAACATCGCGAAGGCCGCAGCCACCCGTGACGAGGAGGAGCGTCGACGCCTGCTGACGAGCATCTTCGTCGGTGGCGGGTACACCGGCGTCGAGGCGATCGGCGAACTGTTCGACGTGTCGCAGGCCGCGATCAAGACGTACCCCTCGCTGGCGGGCGAGCACCCGCGCTGGGTCCTCATCGACGCCCTCGACCGCGTGGCGCCCGAGGTCGGCCCCGAGCTGTCGAAGTGGACCCTCGAGTCGCTCCGCGCCCGCGGCATCGACGTCCGTCTGAAGACCACGATGCCGAGCGCCGAGGGCGGTGTCATCAAGCTCTCGGACGGCGACGAGTTCGCCGCCGGCCTGCTCGTGTGGACGGCCGGCGTCAAGCCGAACCCGCTCCTCGACGCCACCGACCTGCCGCGCGGACCGAAGGGGCACCTCGCTGCGAACGCGAAGCTCCAGGTCGAGTCCGAGGACACCCACGAGGTCGTCCCGGGCGTCTGGGGTCTCGGTGACGTCGCGCAGGTCCCGGATCTCACCGCCGAGAAGCAGCCCGCCTACTACCCGCCGAACGCGCAGAACGCGGTCCGTCAGGCCGTCGTCGCCGCGGACAACGTCGTCGCCACGATCACCGGCAAGCCCCTCGAGGAGTACCGCCACCCGTCGATCGGCACGGTCGCGTCGTACGGCGTCGGCAAGGGTGCTGCGAACATCAAGGGCGTCAAGATGACGAACCTGCTCGCCTGGCTCGCGCACCGCGCCTACCACGTGTACGCGATGCCCACGCTCAACCGCAAGGCTCGCATCGTCATCGGCTGGATCACCGGCGCCGTGTCCGGTCGCGACGCGACCTCCCTCATCAAGGAGACGGACCCGCGCCGCAACTTCGTCGAGGCGTCGAAGAGCTAGGAGACGGAACGCGGCATCAGGCCGCAACTTCGTCGAGGCGTCGAAGAGCTAGGAGACGGAACGCGGCATCGGGCCGCAACGTCGTCGAGGCGTCGAAGAGCGAGGAGACGGAACGCGGCATCGGGCCGCAACGTCGTCGAGGCCTCCACGTCCTAGGCGCCCCCACCTGACGGACGGGAGGCGCGGTGCCAGCTGGCACCGCGCCTCCCGTCCGTTCGTGGTCCCGTCCCACGGAACGCGCGCGTTCCGACGTGGCACGGGTCGATCGACAGGTGCGGCGTCGGAACGCGCGCGTTCCGCGAATCCGAGCGTGCGTGGACAGGGTGCGCGGATCTGGGTCGGCGCGGACGCGCCCGCGACGAGCGTGGACGTTCCGAGCGAGAGGAGCGTCCATGCGCGCCATGACGTACCGCGGGCCCTACCGGGTCCGCGTCGAGGACAAGCCCGATCCGCGGATCGAGCACGAGAACGATGCCGTCGTCCGGGTCGAGCGGGCCGCGATCTGCGGGTCGGACCTGCACCTGTACCACGGGATGATGCCCGACACCCGGGTCGGCCACACGTTCGGCCACGAGTTCATCGGCGTCGTCGAGCAGGTCGGCCCGTCGGTGGCACACCTCAACGTCGGTGACCGGGTGATGGTGCCCTTCCACATCTCGTGCGGGTCGTGCTGGTTCTGCGCCCGCGGACTCTTCACCAACTGCCACAACGTGAACCCGAACGCCACCGCGGTCGGTGGGATCTACGGCTACTCGCACACGACGGGCGGCTACGACGGCGGGCAGGCGGAGCGTGTCCGGGTGCCGTTCGCGGACGTCGGCCCAGAGGTCATTCCGCCGTGGCTCGACGACGAGGACGCGCTGCTCCTGACCGACGCCCTCGGCACCGGGTACTTCGCGGCCCAGCTCGCCTCGATTCGGGAAGGAGACACCGTCGTGGTCCTCGGCGCCGGGCCGGTGGGGCTGTTCGCTGCGAAGTCGTCGTGGTTCATGGGGGCCGGCCGCGTGATCGTGGTCGACCAGCTCGAACACCGGCTGGAGAAGGCCCGGACCTTCGCGCACGCCGAGACGATCAACTTCGCCGAGGTCCCCGACGTCGTGCTCGAGATGAAGCGGCAGACGGACTTTCTCGGCGCCGACAGCGTGATCGACGCCGTCGGGGCGGAGGCCGACGGCAACTTCACGCAGCAGGTCACGGCCTCGAAGCTCAAGCTCCAGGGAGGCTCCCCGACCGCGCTCAACTGGGCGATCGACGGCGTCCGGAAGGGCGGAACGGTCTCCGCGATCGGGGCGTACGGACCGATCCCGAGCGCGGTGAAGTTCGGCGACGCGATGAACAAGGGCGTCACCATCCACGCGAACCAGGCGCCCGTGAAGCGGCAGTGGCCGAGGCTGCTGGAACACATCCAGGCCGGCCACCTGAAGCCGAGCGACATCATCACCCACCGCATCCCGCTCGAGCACATCGCCGAGGGGTACCACCTCTTCTCCTCGAAGCTCGACGGGATCATCAAGCCCGTCATCGTCCCGTGAAGGAGCACACCGTGACCGACCACACCCCCTACGTCGCCGACCCGCCCCGACGCGTCCCGACCGCCGACGAGCTCCGCGCCCGGATCCCCGGGTGGGGGAGCGACCTCGACCCGGCCGACCGCCCGTCGGTGCCCAAGCTCTCGCGCGCCGCCGGGTCCGCGACGGGCGTGCACTGGGACGTCCCGCCGCAGCAGCCCGGATCCGAGGGACGCGAGCGGTCGATCGAGCACGCGCACGTCACGCCGGTGTTCGGGACGGCGCAGCCCCTGCGTGGCGTCGCCGGGGCGGTCCGCCGGGTCGCCTACGCCCGGTTCAGCGAGGGGCGCCTGGCGCACTGGCTGCTGCTCGTCCTCGGCGATCGGATCGACGTGGCGGTCCACCGGGTGACGGACGCGCTGCGTGGCCGACCCGACCGCGTCGTGCACGAGACGGGGGTGCGTGCGGAGCTCGTCGGGCACCCGGTCGCATCCCGCCTCGGCTCCTCGCGGCGGGACTGGCGGCACGGGGCGCTCGATCCGCTGGTCGCCAACTGGGGCTGGCTGGCCGTCGCGGCCGGCGGCCTCCTGGTGGTGCGTCGGATCGTCCGCTCGCGTCGTCCGCGGTGACCGCCCATCGGACGGGAGGCACGGCGCAGACCCGCCCCGTGCCTCCCGTCCGTCCCGTCCCGCGCGGGGCGGCGCCGCTCCACGGAACGCGTGCGTTCCGACGACCCGGGCGTCGTCAGACGTGTCCCACGTCGGACCGCGCGCGTTCCCCGGCACGAAATGCCGTCACTCGTACGCACGAGATGACCACGCGCCGCGACCGACCGTCACGGAGGTGACCACACGGACGCCACGAGCGAAGCGAGTAGGCGGAGCAGAGGCGGCGTCGCCCTGAGCGGAGCGATGGCGATGCTCGCCGGGAAGCACAAACAAGAAATGCCCCCGGGCCGAACGGCCAGGGGGCATCCCGTTTCTTGTGTCCGAGGGGGGACTTGAACCCCCACGCCCTAATACGGGCACTAGCACCTCAAGCTAGCGCGTCTACCAATTCCGCCACCCGGACAGGTGTTGTTCTGTTGTACTGGCGGCGCTTCCGGGGCATTCTCCCCGGCGTTGCTGCCGAGAGAAGACACTAGCACGGGTCTGAACGCCCCATGAACACGGCCACGCATCCCGGGCGCGTCCTGCGGAGTGACGCGGATCGGCGGTGTCGGGACCGCCCGGTAGCGTGGGGCGCATGACTGACGTCCAGGGGAACACGACGGCCGGAACCGAGCTCGAGGAGACCGCGTCGATCGCTCGTGACCTCATCCGGATCGACACGACGAACTGGGGCGAGGGGAAGTCCCGCGGCGAGACCGAGGCGGCGCACTACGTCGAGGCGAAGCTCCGCGACCTCGGGCTCGAGCCGCAGCTCTTCGAGTCGGAGCCCGACCGCGTGAGCGTGGTGGCACGGGTGCGCGGACGCGACCCGGAGAAGCCGGCGCTCGTCGTGCACGGGCACCTCGACGTCGTGCCGGCCGACCCGGCGAACTGGTCGGTGGACCCCTTCGGCGGCGAGGTCAAGGACGGCATGCTCTGGGGTCGCGGCGCCGTCGACATGAAGAACATGGACGCGATGATGCTGACGTCGCTCTCGGACGTCATCGCCGCGCAGGGTGCTCCCGAGCGTGACCTCGTGATCGCCTACTTCGCAGACGAGGAAGCCGGTGGCGTCCTCGGCTCCCACCACGTCGTGGCGGAGCACCCCGAGGTCTTCGCGGGCGCCGACGCGGCCATCAGCGAGGTCGGGGGCTACTCGATCACCCTCGGCGACCGCCGTGCCTACCTGCTGCAGACCGGCGAGAAGGCCCTGATGTGGATCAAGCTCGTCGCGCGGGGCACGGCCGCGCACGGCTCGCACGTGATCCGCGACAACGCCGTGACGAAGCTCGCAGCGGCGGTCGCCCGGATCGGGAGCGAGGAGTGGCCGGTCCGACTCTCGGCGACGACGGACGCGATGGTCGCCGAGGTCGCGCGGTTCCTCGGGGCCGACCCCGCCGTGACCGGTCCCGACGAGGTCGCCCTCGCCACGGGGTCGGCGTCCCGGTTCATCCACGCGGCACTGCACACGACGACGAACCCGACCGTGCTGCAGGCCGGGTACAAGCACAACGTGATCCCGGACGCCGCCGAGGCGCTCATCGACATCCGGTGCCTGCCCGGCGACGAGGAGACCGTCCTCGAGCGGGTCCGCGAGCTGGCCGGCGACGACGTCGAGGTGGTGATGTCCTTCCGCGACATCGGGCTCGAGCAGGACTTCGGCGGCCCGCTGGTGGATGCCGTGCGTGACGTCCTCGGGCGGCACGACCCCGGTGCGCCGGTGCTGCCGTACCTCCTCTCGGGTGGGACGGACAACAAGGCGCTTTCCACCCTGGGGATCGCTGGGTACGGCTTCGTGCCGCTGCAGCTGCCGGCCGGCGTGGACTTCCCGGCGATGTTCCACGGTGTGGACGAGCGCGTCCCGCTCGACGCCCTCGCGTTCGGGCGGCGCGTCCTCGGGGACCTGTTCGCGTCGTACTGATACATTTCCGGGTCGCCGTCGAGTGGTGTCCTGCACCGCACTCGTGGCGGCGTCCTGACAGACCTCCCTCCGGAAGGCCGGTGCCATGCACATCCTCGAGGCGATCTTCCTCGGCTTCGTCCAGGGGCTCACCGAGTTCCTCCCCGTGTCGTCGAGCGCGCACCTGCGCATCGTCGGGCTCTTCCTGCCCGACGCGCAGGACCCGGGTGCCGCGTTCACGGCCGTGACGCAGCTCGGTACCGAGACCGCGGTGCTCATCTACTTCTGGAAGGACATCACGCGGATCGTCGGGCGGTGGTTCCGCTCGCTGTCCGGTCGATCGGTGCCGCGGAACGACCCGGACGCGCGGCTCGGCTGGCTGGTCATCCTCGGGACGATCCCGATCGGTGTCGCCGGTGTCCTGCTCAAGGACTCGATCGAGACGACGTTCCGGTCGCTCTGGATCGTCGCGATCGTCCTCATCGTGTTCGGCGTCGTGCTGGGCGTCCTCGACGTCGTCGGGAAGAAGACCCGGCGGATCGAGCACATGACCTTCGGCGGCGGGATCCTGATCGGGCTCGCGCAGGTGCTCGCGCTCGTCCCCGGGGTCTCCCGGTCCGGCGCGACCGTGTCGATGGGCCTCGCACTCGGGTACACCCGACCGGCCGCGGCGCGGTTCGCGTTCCTGCTGGCCGTCCCGGCGGTGTTCCTGTCCGGACTGTACGAGGCGGCCACGAGCCTCGGCGACACCGGAGCGCCGTTCGGTCTCGTCGACACGCTCGTGGCGACGGTCGTGGCCTTCGTCGTCGGCTTCGTCGTGATCGCCGCGTTCATGAACTACATCAGCAAGCGCAGCTTCATGCCCTTCGTGGTCTACCGGATCGCACTCGGTATCGTTCTCATCGTGTTGCTGTCGCTTGGTGTGATCCAGCCGTGAGGGCCTGGGAGGCCCCGTCCGTCCCGTCCGTCCCGGGTTCCGGGCCCCGTCCGGTCGTGCACGACACGGCCACGGGTAAGCCGGTCGACCCGACCCGCGGCGACGAGCACGCTGCACTGTACGTGTGCGGCATCACGCCGTACGACGCGACCCACCTCGGGCACGCGGCGACGTACCTGGCGTTCGACTCGCTGCTGCGTGCCTGGCGTGATGCGGGGCTCGACACGGCGTACGCGCAGAACACGACCGACGTGGACGACCCGCTGCTCGAGCGGGCCGCACGCGACGGCGTCGACTGGCGCGAGCTGGCGGCGTCGCAGATCGACCTGTTCCGGCGCGACATGGAGGCGCTGCGGATCCTCCCGCCCGACGACTACGTGGCCGTCACCGACGAGGTCGACCGGGTCGCCGAGGCCGTCGCGTTCCTGCAGGAGACCGGGTACGCCTACGACGTGCCCACGGACGACTCCGACGGCGACGACGTCTACTTCGACGTGAACCGTCCGACCGAGTCGTGGGCGCTCGGCGACGAGAGCCGCCTCGACCGTGAGACGATGCTCGCCCTCTCCGCCGAACGCGGGGGCGATCCCGACCGGCCCGGCAAGCGCGACCCGCTCGACCCGCTGCTCTGGCGTGCGGAACGCGCCGGTGAACCGAGCTGGGACACCGTCCTCGGACCGGGGCGGCCCGGGTGGCACATCGAGTGCAGCGTCATCGCGGGCGACAAGCTCGGTCTGCCGATCAGCGTGCAGGGCGGTGGCAGCGACCTCGCCTTCCCGCACCACGAGATGAGTGCGGGGCACGCCGCGGCACTGGCGCACCAGCCCCTGGCGAACGCGTACGTGCACACGGGGATGATCGCCTACCAGGGCGAGAAGATCTCGAAGTCGCTCGGCAACCTCGTCACCGTGCGCGGGCTCCTCGACGAGGGCGCCGACCCGCGCGCGATCCGGCTCGCACTCCTGTCGCACAAGTACTCGGACGACTGGGAGTGGTTCCCGGCCGAGCTCGAGTCCGCCACGACGCGGTTGGCGTCGTGGGATGCCTGGGCAGCGGGTGCGCCGTCGCACGCGGACGACGCCGCCGACGTGATCGCACGCATCCGTGCCCGCATCGCCGACGACCTCGACACGCCGGGTGCGGTCGCGGCGGTCGACACCGCGCTCGCGGGCGGCACGGCCGCGACACCGGAGCTCGTCGACCTCGTCGACGCCCTGCTCGGCATCCGCCTGGGCTGACCGCGCGGCGCGCTGCGCACACGCGTGTCGGACGCACGACGTAGGCGGCGACCGCGTCGGTCGCACGACGTGGGCGCCGACCGCGTCGGTCGCACGACGTGGACGCCCACCGCGTCGGTCGCACGACGTGGGCGCCGACCGCGGTGGTCGCACGACGTGCCGTCGCGCGGTTTCGTAGCCGACACGTCCCGCGACCGGCGCAGAGCGGATCGCGCACGGTGCGCACGTACCGGCCGGGAGGCCCGTGGCGAATCCGCCCCTCGCCTCCCGGCCGACACGCGCGCGCGTGGGTCGCAGGACGTGCCGCTCGCGCACCGCGGTGATCGCAGGACATGCCGTCCCGACGCGCGCGGGCCGACACCTTCCGCGACCAGCGCGGGGTGAGCCGCGCACGGAGCGCGCCAGCCGGACGGGAGGCCGTGACCGATCCCGCCCCGCGGCTCCCGACGAGCGGTCGGGACACCCGCACGTCGTCGCGGGGTGGTGGCGAGAGGTCGCTGTCCTGGATCCGGGGCGGCCGTTCGTGACCGCGGTGCCGGAGCGGGCGTGGTGTCGTGACCGGGCACGTGCGCACGGCGCGACCCGCGCAACCGGCCGCGCCGGGCGCCGAGAGCGCTACTGCGGCGGCTGCGGCGGGCGGAAGCCTTCGCCGCCCGCAGTCCCGCCGTCCTTGCCGTCCTTGCGCTCCCGACGCCGGAGGTACTGCTCGAACTCCTGCGCGATGGCGTCCCCGGAGGCTTCGGGCGAGTCGACGGTGTCCCGCGCCTGCTCGAGCTGCCCGATGTAGGTCGCCATGTCCTCGTCGTCCGCGGCGAGGGCGTCGATGCCCTCCTCCCACTCGGTCGCGTCGTCCAGGAGCGACCCGCGGGGCACCGTGACGTCGGTGAGCTCCTCGATCTTGTCGAGCAGCGAGAGCGTCGCCTTGGGCGACGGGGAGTTGTGCACGTAGTGCGGGACCGAGGCCCAGAGGGACAGCGTCGTCAGCCCGGCCTTGTCCACCGCGTCGGCGAGGACACCGAGGATGCCGGTCGGTCCCTCGTAGGAGGACTTGTCGACGTCGAACGCCGCACGCACTCCGGCGTTCTCGCTCGACACGAACACCGAGATCGGCCGGGTGTGCGGCACGTCGGCGAGCATCGCGCCGACGAACACCACAGCGTCGATCGAGTACACGTCGATGAGGTCGATCACCTCGGCGCAGAACCCGCGCCACGTCCGCGAGGGCTCCGGGCCGACGAGCACGAACACCTCGCGGTCGGACTCCGAGCCGGTCGCGCCGATCACCGGGCGGCCGTCGGTGCCCGGGCCGTGCAGCACGATGCGAGGCCACTGGATGCCGCGCTCGCCGTCGTCGTCCGTGCCCACCGTGGGGCGGTTGAACTGGTAGTCGACGTAGCGCTCCCCGTCGATCTCGCGGAGCTCGTCGAGCTCGAGCGCGTCGACGATCCGTCGGGCGAGCCCGCTGGCCGCCTCGCCGGCGTCGTTCCAGCCCTCGAAGGCGACGACGAGCAGTCGGCCGTCGCTGAAGGGGGAGTGCTGTGGCACGGAGCGGACCTCCTGGAAGGGGCGCGGCCGGGTCGTGCGGACCGCGCGCGTGGGACGTTGACCAGGGACCCACTGTAGGCCCGACACGGCGTGGACCGGCAGCAGTCCGCCCCCAGCGGAACGTCCGCGCCGCCTGCCGGAGCGCGCCCGGCGGTCGACGGGGTGAACCGGGCCGACCGGTAGACTCGTCGCCCGTGACCGCCCAGCGCCCCGACCGAGTCCTGCCCGCAGCCGTGCTGTGGGACATGGACGGCACGATCATCGACACCGAACCGATCTGGCAGCAGTCCCAGGTCGAGCTCACCGAGCGGTTCGGTGCGACCTGGACGCACGAGGACGGTCTGTCGCTCGTCGGCTCCGGGCTCGAGCGCTCCGGCGAGATCCTCCGCGACCGCGGGGTCGACATGGAGGTCGAGGAGATCGTCCTCTGGATGACGGAGTACGTCTCCGACCGCCTGCGGCACGACGACCTGCCGTGGCGTCCTGGTGCCCGTGAACTCGTCGAGGAGCTGCACGACCGCGGCATCCCGACGGCCCTCGTCACGATGTCCCGCCGGTCGATGGCGCTCGTCGCGGCCGAGGCCCTCGGCGCCCGCGGTTTCCGTGTCGTCGTCGCCGGTGACGACGTCGAGCGGCCCAAGCCCTTCCCGGACGCCTACCTGTCCGCCGCCGCGCAGCTCGGCGTCGAGCCGACCGCGTGCGTCGCGATCGAGGACTCCGCCACGGGCGTCGCCTCGGCCGTCGCCTCCGGTGCGGTCACGATCGCCGTCGAGCACATCGTCCCGCTGGCGGACATCGCCGGCGGCGACGTCCACCTCACCACGTTGGCCGGCGTGGACGTCGACCGACTCGTCGAGCTGACGAGTCCGGCCCTCGCCGCGCGTGCGGCCGGGTCAGCGGCGCAGCCGGGAGGCACGGCACACGTGCCCGCCGACGCTGCGGTGACCGAGGGCGGTGCCCGGTGAGCGACCTCGACCACGTCGGCGACGAGGCGGCGGTGACCCGCGCCTCCCGTCCGGACGACGCCACGGCGTCGCTGCCGCACACCGCCGGCGGTGCGCCGCACACGCCGCCCCGCGGCCCGTTCCGGTCCGGCGACCGCGTGCAGCTGACCGGTCCGAAGGGCAAGCTGACGACGCTCTCCCTGGAGACCGGCGGCGAGTACCACACCCACCGCGGGGTGCTCCGCCACGACGACGTCATCGGGCAGCCGGACGGCTCGGTCATCCGTGCGACCACGGGTGACGAGTACCTCGCCCTCCGACCGCTGCTCAACGACTACGTGATGTCGATGCCGCGCGGTGCCGCGATCGTGTACCCGAAGGACGCGGCGCAGATCGTCGCGTTCGCCGACGTCTTCCCCGGCGCCCGTGTCGTCGAGGCCGGGGTGGGGTCCGGTGCGCTGTCGCTCTTCCTGCTCCGCGCGATCGGGCCGACCGGCCAGCTGCAGTCGTTCGAACGCCGCGAGGAGTTCGCCGCCATCGCCCGCGGCAACGTCGGCACGTTCCTCGGCGCCGTCCCCGACAACTGGTCGGTGACCGTCGGCGACCTCGTCGAGGAGCTCCCGGGTGCCGCCGAGCCGCAGAGCGTCGACCGCGTCGTGCTCGACATGCTCGCGCCGTGGGAGTGTGTCGACGCAGCGGCCGACGCGCTCGTGCCCGGTGGCCTGATCGTCTGCTACGTCGCCACCGTCACCCAGCTCTCGCGCACGGCCGAGGCCCTCCGCGACACCGGCCGCTTCACCGACCCGATGCCGAGCGAGACCCTCGTCCGCACCTGGCACGTCGAGGGGCTCGCGGTCCGTCCGGACCACCGCATGGTCGGGCACACCGGGTTCCTCGTGACGGCGCGACGCCTCGCCGACGGTGTGGTGCTGCCGAACCTCAAGCGCCGTGCCGGCAAGGCGGAGTTCTCCGACGAGGACGTCGAGGCCTGGACGCCCGGCGCCGTGGGGGAGCGGAGCGCGAGCGACAAGAAGCTGCGGAAGGTCGCTCGCCAGGCGGCCGCGCAGGCACGGCGGGTCGCGGCGGCCGAGGCCGGGTCCGCCGAGTCCACCGAGTCCACCGAGTCCGGCGCTGGGGCCGCCGTGTCCGGGGCAGCGTCCGCCGCGTCCGGGGCTCATGAGGACGACCGGTAGAGTACCGACCGTGCCCGTCCTGCATCGAACCATCCCCGCGCTCCTGGTCACCCTCGGTCTCGCCGCCACCCTGACGGCCTGCTCCGCGAGCGGAGCCGGGACGACCCCGTCCAGCTGCGCCCGCCCGGGTGCCGCGTCCGAGGCAGTCACCGCCACGGGCACGTTCGGCAAGGAGCCGAAGGTCTCCGTCCCCTCCGGACTCACCACCAAGGGCACGCAGGTCTCGGTGATCAAGCAGGGCACCGGGCGCGAGGTCGGGGACGGCACGCCCGTGCTCATCGAGTACACCCTCGTCGACGGTGCGACCGGGCAGGTCGCGCAGACGAGCGGCTACTCCGGCCAGACCGCACCGATCACCGCCGGCGCATCCAACTACGGAGCGCTCGGCGAGGCCGTCGAGTGTGCCCACGTCGGCGACCGCCTCGCCGTCGCGCTGCCGAAGAGCGCGCTGAGCTCGACGTCCGGCGCCGCCGGCTCGTCGTCGAGCAGCAAGTCCGAGGACGCCGTCATCGCGGTCATCGACGTCAAGCGCGCCTTCGACGCGCGAGCCACCGGCACGCCGCAGCTCGCCGGCGACGGCATGCCCGCGGTCGTCCTCGCGCCGTCCGGCGCCCCGGGGATCACCATCCCGTCGTGGAACGCGCCGAAGTCCGACGAGACCCACCTGCTCCGCAAGGGCGACGGGACGAAGCTCACCGCGAAGGACACCGCGGTCATCAAGTACACGGCCGTGACCTGGAGCGCCGACCCGTCCGTCACCGGCTCCAACTGGACTGACGGCTCCGGTGCCGCCACCGTCCCGCTCGCCAAGGGCCAGATCGTCGACGGCGTCCGCGAGGCGATCCTCGGGCACCGCGTCGGCGACCAGGTGCT
Organism: Curtobacterium phoenicis; assembly: GCF_047238015.1. NCBI lineage: Bacteria > Bacillati > Actinomycetota > Actinomycetes > Micrococcales > Microbacteriaceae > Curtobacterium > Curtobacterium phoenicis. The sequence continues at coordinate 2,234,729 of NZ_JBDFLZ010000002.1, read as the reverse complement.
CGCGATCGTGCACAACCAGGGCGCGACCGACGCCTACGTGATCGACGTGCTCGGAGTGATGCCGCGCTGACGCCCCGGCACCGTCCACCGACCGCTGCGCGGGTGCACTCCGGTGCACCCGCGCTGCCGTAGGATCGGCCTGTGCCAGCCTCTCGTACCCCCCGTGTGCCTGCCGAGGAGCGGCTCTTCAGCCTCGTGCTCGCGCTGCTCTCGACGGAGTCCGGGCTGACGAAGGCCGAGATCCTGGCCAACGTGCAGGGCTACCGGCAGCGCTGGACACAGGGCGGCGACAACGCCTCGCTCGAGCGCCAGTTCGAGCGCGACAAGGACGACGTGCGCGACCTCGGGATCCCGCTCGAGACCATCGAGACCCCCGGCGCCGCCGGCAACAACCAGACGCTGCGCTACCGCATCCCGAAGGGCGAGTACGACCTGCCCCTCGACGTCCGCTTCACGCCGGACGAGTCCGCACTGCTGTCCCTCGCCGCGATGGCCTGGCGTGAAGGCGCTCTCTCCGCCGATTCGCGCCGCGCGCTGCTCAAGGTCCGGTCAGCGGGCGCCGAGGACGACGTCGCGCCGGGCGTGCTCGGGGTGGACGCCTACGCTCCTCGGCTCCGCGCCCGCGACGCCGCCTTCGAGCCGCTGCGTTCGGCACTCGACCGCGCGGCCGCCGTGCGATTCGACTACATCACCCCCGGGCAGCACGAGGCCCGTCGACGCGAGCTCGCACCGCTCGCGCTCGTCCAGCACGGCGGACGGTGGATGCTCGCCGCGCACGAGTTCTCGACGGGCGCGACCAAGAACTACCTGCTGTCGCGCATCGTCGGTCCCGTGACCCAGTACGAGGTCGGCCGACACCCCGCACCGGCGGGGGCGGGGGAACGCGCCCTCGCGGAACTCGACCGCATCTGGGCGACACGGACCGCGCGCATCCACGTCGTTCCCGGCTCGGACGCCGAGCGGCGGCTCTCGCGCCGCCGCGACACGGCCGCGGAGCCGGACGGCACCCTGGTGCTCCACCACGTCGACCCGCAGATCCTCGCCGAGGAACTCGCGGCGTTCGGACCCGAGGTGCGCGTGCTCGAGCCCGACGACCTCCGCGAACGGGTCACCGCCCGGCTCCGTGCCCTCGTCGCCGACCACGAAGGAGACGCCCGTGGTTGAGCAGCAGCCGCTCCAGGCGCAGGACAAGCTCGCGTTCCTGCTCGCCCTCGTGCCGTACCTCATCGACCGCGAACGGGTCTCCGTGGCCGAGGCCGCACGACACTTCGGCGTTCCTGAGTCCCGCATCCGCCGCGCCGTCGAGCTCATCGCGGTGTCCGGCGTCCCCGGCGAGACGATGCAGTACCAGCACGGCGACCTGTTCGACATCGCCTGGGACGACTTCGAGCAGAACGACATGATCGTCCTGACGAACCTCGTCGCGATCGACGACGCGCCACGACTCTCCGCGCGCGAGGCATCGGCGCTCATCGCCGGGCTGCAGTACCTGTCGGCGCTGCCCGAAGCCGCGGACCGCGACGCCATCCGAGCCCTCATGGCGAAACTCTCGCGTGGAGCCGGTGGTGCCGCGTCGAACGTCGCGGTCGGGCAGGACCTCCACGACGCGACGCTCGCGACGATCCGGCAGGCGATGTCCGTCGGGCGCGGGCTCGCGTTCGACTACGCCGGGCCGCGGAGCCGCGGCGGGACACGCAGCGTCGACCCCCTGCGCGTCGAGTCGATCGACACCGACTGGTACCTGCGCGCCTGGGACCTCGACCGGCAGGCGCTGCGCACCTTCCGACTCGACCGGATGTCCGCCGTGCGCGTCGAGGAGCGCCCTGCCACGACGACCGCGGCGGACGTGGTGATCCCGGACACGCTGTTCCAGCAGGCGCGCGAGGACGTGATCGTCACCGTGGAGCTCGACTCGTCGTCACTGCCGCTCGTCGCGGACTTCCTCGCCGACACGGCCGACGCGCCGGACGACGACGGTCGGGTCCGCATCCGGCTCGCCGCGTCGAACGGGTTCGACGGCGTCGTGCGGCTCGTCGCCGGGTTGCCCGGGCGCGCCGTGGTGCTCGACCCGCCCGCGGCTCGCGCCGCGATCCGCGACTTCGCGGCCGCCGCCCTCGCCGAGGCCTGACCACGCACAGCCGGGCGTACCCGGTCGCTCCGGGCGTGATCGGTCGTTCCGGGCGTACCCGGTCGCTCCGGGCGTGGTCGGTCGTTCCGGGCGTACCTGGTCGTTCCCTCGGGCCAGGTACGCCCGATCCCGCCAGCCATCCCGTCCGCGATGGGAAAGAAAGGGCGCTCGTGCACGCACACCGCGTCGCCGACGCGACCACCTCCCGTCCGGGAGGCGCGTGGCGGGCCCGCACCGTCCCTCCAGGCCGCCTGTGCGAACGCACGCAGCCGCAGCGCCGTGTCGGACCGGTCCCGTAGGATCGGCGCATGGCTTCGACGACCGCAAGCGGGCGAGCGAAGCGGCCCGGGCGTCCGAAGAAGGACGCCGAAGGCCGCATGTCGCTCGGGCAGCACCTCATCGAGCTGCGCAACCGTCTCTTCCGCGCGGTCATCGCGGTCGTGGTGTGCGCGATCGGTGGGTGGTTCCTCACCCCGTTCGTGCTCGATGCCCTGCGCCAACCCGTCTCGAAGCTCGCGGAGATCGGCGGGCACACCGCCGAGCTGAACTTCCCCATGATCACGGGCGCGTTCGACCTCAAGCTGCAGATCGCGATCACGATCGGCATCGTGATCTCGAGCCCGGTGTGGCTCTACCAGATCTGGGCGTTCATCGTGCCGGCGCTCGTGCGGCGCGAGAAGCAGTACGTGTTCGGCTTCCTCGGCACCGCGATCCCGCTGTTCTTCGCCGGCTGCTGGTTCGGGTGGTACATCCTGCCGCACGTCGTCCAGATCCTGGGCAGCTTCGTGTCCAGCCAGGACACCTCGATCGTCGATGCGAAGGCCTACTACAACTTCGTCATCAAGCTCATCGTGGCGGTCGGCATCGCGTTCGTGCTGCCGGTGTTCCTGGTGCTGCTGAACTTCGTCGGGGTGCTCTCGGCGTCCGCGATCATCAAGTCGTGGCGCATCGCGATCCTCTGCATCCTGGTGTTCTGCGCGATGGTGACGCCATCGGCCGACGTCATCTCGATGTTCCTGCTGGCGATCCCGATGACCGTGCTCTACGTCGCCGCGTGCGCCGTCACGTGGGTCCACGACCGACGTGCAGCCAAGCGGCAAGCCAAGCTCGACGAAGAGTACGGCCTGTGACCAACACGGACCTCAGCCCGGCCGAGCGCTACGCGGCAGCGAAGGTCCGGAACCGCTCGCGCAACCTCGAGCTGTTCCGGTCCGACCTCCGCTTCGACCTCGACCCGTTCCAGTTCGCAGCCTGTGACGCCATCGACCAGGGCCGCAGCGTCCTCGTCGCGGCACCGACCGGCGCGGGCAAGACGATCGTCGCCGAGTTCGCGATCTGGCTGGCGATGCGGCAGCCCACGGCGAAGGTGTTCTACACGACGCCGATGAAGGCCCTGAGCAACCAGAAGTACGCCGAGCTCGTCCAGGCGTACGGCGAGACCGAGGTCGGGCTGCTCACCGGCGACACGAACGTCAACCCGCGGGCGCGCGTGGTCGTGATGACGACCAAGGTCCTCCGCAACATGATCTACGCGGACTCCGACCTGCTCGACGACCTCGCGTGGGTCGTCCTCGACGAGGTCCACTACCTGGCCGACCGCTTCCGTGGTGCCGTGTGGGAAGAGGTGATCCTGCACCTCCCGACCGAGGTCCGGCTCGTCTCGCTGAGCGCGACCGTGTCCAACGCCGAGGAGTTCGGCGACTGGCTGCAGACGGTCCGCGGCGACACCGACGTCATCGTCTCCGAAGACCGTCCGGTCCCGCTCGAACAGCACGTGCTCGTCGGGTCGAAGATGGTCGACCTGTTCGACTCGAGCGGTGCGGCGGCGACGAACCGCGTCAACCCGGAACTCCTGCGCCTGGTCGGGGGAGCCTCGCGCAGCGAACGGCACGGCGGTGGACATCGCGGTGGCCGCGGTCGGGGCGGGTACCACGACCGCCGCGGTCCTCGTACCGAGAAGCTGTACCGCGAGCAGATCGCGCACATGCTCGACGACCGGATGCTCCTCCCGGCGATCTTCTTCGTGTTCAGCCGCGCCGGCTGCGACCAGGGCGTGCGGAACGTCCTGCGCTCGGGCCTGTCGCTCACCACGGCTGACGAACGGCGCGAGATCCGCGAGTCCGCCGAGTACCACTGTCGGACGCTCCTCGACGAAGACCTCGCCGTCCTGGGCTACTGGGAGTGGCTCGAGGGCCTCGAGCGCGGTGTCGCCGCGCACCACGCCGGCCTGCTGCCCGCCTTCAAGGAGGTGGTCGAGGACCTCTTCCAGCGCAAGCTCCTGAAGGTCGTGTTCGCGACGGAGACGCTGGCACTCGGGGTGAACATGCCGGCCCGGACGGTCGTGCTCGAGAAGCTCGAGAAGTTCAACGGCGAGGCCCGCGTACCGATCACGCCGGGGGAGTACACGCAGCTCACGGGTCGCGCCGGCCGTCGCGGCATCGACGTCGAGGGCCACTCGGTGATCCAGTGGACCGACGGGCTCGACCCGCAGGCCGTCGCCTCCTTGGCGAGTCGTCGTACCTACCCGCTGAACTCGTCGTTCAAGCCGACGTACAACATGGCGGTCAACCTCATCGAGCAGTTCGGTCGACGCCGTACGCGCGAGGTCCTCGAGACGTCGTTCGCGCAGTTCCAGGCGGACCGCTCGGTGGTCGACCTCGCCCGCAAGGTCCGGTCGCAGCAGGAGTCCCTCGACGGGTACCAGCAGGCGATGACCTGTCACCTCGGTGACTTCACCGAGTACGCGGCGCTCCGGCGTGAACTATCCGACCTCGAGCGGACGAACGTCCCCGGTGGCCGCGAAGCCTCGCACGGTGCGCGCAAGGAACGCCAGGCCGCGATCACCGACGTCCGGCGTCGCATGCAGCGGCACCCCTGCCACGCCTGCCCCGACCGTGAGGCCCACGCGCGGTGGGCCGAGCGCTGGTACAAGCTCAAGCGCGCCAACGACAAGCTCGTGCAGCAGATCCGCTCCCGGACGGGGGCCGTCGCGACGACCTTCGACCGGGTCACCGACGTGCTCCTGCAGCTCGGCTACCTCGTCGACTCGGGTGACGGCAGTGGTGAGGCCACCGTCGCGGCCGGCGGACGGCGTCTCCAGCGGATCTACGGCGACCGCGACCTGCTCGTCGCGGAGTGCCTCGAGGCGGGGGTCTGGAAGGAACTCACCCCGGCGCAGCTCGCCGCGATGGCCGCGACCATCGTCTACCAACCCCGCCGCGAGGACGCGCCCGGTACCGAGCACGCCCTGCCGCGTGGGGCGTTCCGTCCGGCACTCGACGAGACCCTGACGATCTGGGCGCGGCTCGACGACATCGAACGCGATGCCCGGCTCGCCGGGTCGCAGCCGCCGACCCCTGCGATGGCGGTCGGGATGTTCCGGTGGGCGTCGGGCTCCGCGCTCGACGACGTCCTGCGGACGCTCGACATGCCGGCCGGAGACTTCGTCCGGTGGTGCAAGCAGGTGATCGACCTCCTCGACCAGGTCCGGAACGCGGGAGACGACGATCTCGCACAGACCGCGCGGCGCGCGACGGACGCGGTCCGTCGCGGCATCGTCGCCTACGCGACGGTCTGACGGGAGGCCCGGTGCACCTTCCCGAGTCCGACCTGCGTCCGCGCGACGACGGGTCCACCCCGCCGCAGGGGGCTGACGGGCGCGCGGCGGCCGGGCGGTCGGTCGGTGAGCGCCGGGCCGCGGGAGACGCGCCGAGCAAGCGCTCGGAGATCGGGCACTCGGACGTGGGGCGCTCGGGTTCGGGGAGCTCCGGCTCCGCGCGTTCGACCGCGGGCCGCGCGCGGCCCACGCGCGCCGAGCGGTCGACTGCGGGCAGCGTGCGGACGGCGCGCGCCGGGCGGTCGACCGTGGGAGGCGCGCGGCCCGCGCGCGCTGGGCGGTCGACTGCGGGAGGCGCGCGGCCCGCGCGCGCCGGGCGGTCGACTGCGGGCAGCGTGCGGCCCGCGCCCGCCGCGCGCGAGGTACTGACGACCGTCGTGGACGCGGCGAGCCCGTTCCGTGCGCTGCCCCTCGAGTCGGCCCTTCCGCTCGCCGTCGTCGGCGGTGTCCTGCTCGCCCTGTCCTTCCCGTCGCCGGGCTGGTGGTTCCTCGCCTACCCGGCCGTCGCGTGTCTCCTCGTCGCCGTGATGGGTCAGCGCGCTCGCCGGGCAGCGTGGCTCGGGTACCTGGCCGGCGCCGCGTTCTGGGTGCCGGCGATCTCCTGGGCGGGCCGCTACCTCGGTCCGGTCCCGTGGTTCGCGCTCGCGCTGTTCGAGGCTGCGTACCTCGCCCTCGGCAGCGTCGCGATCGCGCTCGCCTACCGATGGGTCGCCCGTGTGCTGCCGTCGACCGCAGGACGGGTGTGGGGCCTCCCGGCGGTCGTCGCCGCGCTCTGGACCGGACGCGAATGGTTCTCGGGCAGCTGGCCCTACGGCGGCTTCGCCTGGGGGCGCATCGGACTCTCCCAGTCGCAGGGGCCGTTCGCGCACTTGGCCGCGTACGTCGGGGTCCTCGGGCTGACGTTCGTCGTCGTCTACTGCGTGGCCGTCGTCGTGTCGCTCGCGCTCGTACGGCCGACGGTGCCCGGCGTGCGTCTCCGCCTGCCGGTCCGGGTCGCGACCGCCGGCCTCCTCGTCGCTGCGGTGCTCGCCGTGCCCACGTGGCCGACCGCTGTGCACGGGACGATCCGCGTCGAGTCCGTGCAGGGCAACGGCCCCGCAGGGTACTTCGACGGTGCGCAGCCAGGAGAGGTCCTCGCCGCGCAGGTCGCCGCCACGGACGTCGAGGCGAAGGGCGTCGACCTCGTGGTGTGGCCCGAGGCGTCCGCCGAGTTCGATCCCCGGCAGCAGCCCGTCGTGGCGTCGGCCCTCGACTCGGTCGTCCGGTCCGTGGGCGCACCGATCGTGGCAGGCGCGATCACCCAGACGCCGTCGGGCGTGCTCCACAACACGTCGTTCGTCTGGACCGCGCAGGGGTGGCAGTCGTCGTACGACAAGAAGCGGCCGGTGCCGTTCGGTGAGTACGTGCCCGACCGCTGGTTCTTCTCGAAGCTCGCGCCCTCGCTCATCGGTCTGCTGCAGCGGGACTACACGCCCGGGACGAGACCGAACGTGCTGTCCGTCGCCGGGATCAAGGCGGGCATCTCGATCTGCTTCGACATCGTCGACGACGGGCTGACGACGGACATGGCTCGTGGGGGAGCGCAGGTGATCCTGGCGCAGACGAACAACGCCGACTTCGACGGCACCGACGAGAACCTCCAGCAGCTCGAGATCGCTCGGATGCGGGCGATCGAGACGGGGCGGTCCCTGGTCAACATCTCCACCGTCGGCGCATCCCAGGTGATCGACCCCACCGGACGGACGATCGACCGCGTGCCGGCGTACACCGCGACCTCGATGGTCACCGACGTGCCGCTCGGGACGTCCACGACGCCGGCCACGGTGTTCTCCGGGTCGCTGACGCTCCTGCTGTCACTCGGTGGCCTGCTCGTCCTGCTCGCCTGCGCCCCCTGGTCGCGTCGCCGTCGCTGAACTCGGCGCGTTCCGGGTCGTGTCACGTCGTCGGCGGTCCTGCTGAGGGCGGCTGGGACGCCAGATCACGCGGTCCAGGCCGAGCGTGGCCTCCCACTGGGAACGCACTGTGAATGCGCCGGTCGGGGAACGAACCCCCGTGGAACAGTGTTGTGGAGGGCAGGACGAGCGGAAGGAGCACACCGATGGCTGATCGAAGTCTTCGCGGCATGCGGCTCGGGAGTCAGAGTCTCCAGAGCGAAGAGGGCGTCGAGCTCTCGGACCGCAAGCGCGCGGTCTACCAGTCCGACTCCGGCGAGACGTTCGACGTGATCTTCTCGGCTGAGGCTGAGGTCCCGTCGACCTGGTCGGACCCCCGATCCGGACGTGAGGGTCGACTCCTCGGCGACGACGGTGTTCCCGTCGAGGTCGCGGAAGAGGACGTCAAGGCCCCTCGCACGCACTGGGACATGCTGCTCGAGCGCCGCTCGCGGGAGGAACTCGAGGAGCTGCTGCAGGAGCGTCTGCAGTTCCTGCGAGCACGCCGCGGCGCCTGAGCCCCGATCGACACGAAGAAGCCCGCCCCGGGACATCCCGGGGCGGGCTTCTTCGTGTGCGTCCTACTTCGTGTCGCCGAGTTCCTCGTGGGTGGCTTCGTCCGCCGCGGCCAGCCGCGCGTCCACGCTCTTGTCGGACTCGGCCAGACGCTGGTCGAGGTCGGACTCCGGCACGATGTCCGCCGCGGTGGCGTCCGGCCGGGGGGTCGACGACGCAGCGGCGTTCGCAGCGGCCGTGTTCGCCAGGCTCTCGTTCGCGAGCTTGGAGATGCGCTCCAGGAAGTCGCCGCCGCCGGTGCCACCGGGACCCGCGGTTCCGCCGCTCCGACCCGCCGTGAAGCCCTCGGCGATGCCCGAGAGGGCCTTGGTGAACTCGCTCGGGATCATCCAGAGCTTGTTCGCGGTGCCCTCGGCGAGCTTCGGCAGCGTCTGCAGGTACTGGTAGGACAGGAGCTTCTCGTCCGGGTCCCCGGTGTGGATCGCGTCGAAGACCGTCGCGATCGCCTGCGCCTCACCCTCGGCCCGGAGGACCTGCGCCTTCGCGTCACCCTCTGCCTGGAGGATGGCCGCCTGGCGCTGCCCCTCGGCCTCGAGGATCTGCGACTGCTTCGTGCCTTCGGCCTGCAGGATCGCCGCACGACGGTTCCGCTCGGCACGCAGCTGCTGCTCCATGGCGTCCTGGATCGACACCGGCGGCTCGATCGCCTTGAGCTCGACACGACCGACGCGGATGCCCCACTTGCCCGTTGCCTCGTCGAGCACGACTCGGAGCTGTCCGTTGATGTTGTCGCGGCTGGTGAGGGCCTCTTCGAGGTTCAGACCGCCGACGACGTTGCGGAGCGTGGTGGTGGTGAGCTGCTCGACCGCGCCGAGGTAGTTCGCGATCTCGTACGTCGCCGCGCGGGCGTCCGTGACCTGGAAGTAGACCACGGTGTCGATCGAGACGACCAGGTTGTCCTCGGTGATCACCGGCTGCGGCGGGAACGAGACGACCTGCTCGCGCATGTCGATCAGGGGCCGCAGGCGGTCGATGAACGGCACGAGCAGGTTGAGCCCCGGGCTGAGCGTCTTGTGGTACTTCCCGAGCCGTTCCACGATGCCGGCGGTCGCCTGCGGCACGATCCGGATCGCGCGCGCGAGCACGACGATGACGAAGACGACGACGACGAGGATGAGCAGGAGGAGCAGGATCGTCCCCGTTGAGAGGGTGGTCATGAGACGTCTTTCTGGTCGATGCGGACGACGGCGGTCGAGCCCTCGATGGACTCGACGACGACGGGGGTGCCCAGGGCGGGCAGACGGTCGGTGGACGTGCCCGCGAGCCGAGCGCTCCAGGTCTCGCCGTTGGCGAGCCGGACCTGCCCCGGAGAGGACGAGGTGAACGCGACCGCGACGGTGCCGGACAGGCCGACGAGTCCGTCGATGCCGGTACGGTGCGGATCGGCGCCCCGGTTGAGCGCGTGCAGGAGGCGCGGGCGCACCAGGAGGAGCAGGAGGAGGGCGAGCGCGGCTGCGACGAGCGCGGACAGCCACCACGGCGCACCGAGCAGAGCGGCGATCAACCCACCGGCTGCTCCCGCCGCGAGCATGATGAAGATGAAGTCGAGCGTGAAGATCTCGACCACCCCCAGGATCAGCACCAGGCCGATCCACACGATGGTCTGGATCCAGTCAGGTCCGGACACGCGATCTCCCTCCCTCGGTCGCGCACGGCGTTCGCTGCGTCGCGACGGCCGGTCAAACTCCGTTCAACATATCACCTGCGACCGACGGTCGCGTCCCGGACGGTAGGCTCGTTGCGGCAACGAGACCTCCGACCCCACCTGGAGCACGACTGTGAGCAACCCCCTCGCCCCCGGATCCCTCGCCGACAAGCGGGCCCTCGTGACGGGTTCGTCCCGCGGCATCGGCGCCGACACCGTCGGGTACCTGGCGGCGGCCGGCGCGAAGGTCGTCGTGAACTACCGCAACAAGGCCAAGCGCGCCGAGCAGATCGCGGAGAAGATCGAGGCGGACGGCGGCGCAGCCCTCGCCATCGGCGCCGACCTCACCGACCACGACTCGGTCCAGGCGATGGTCGACCAGGTCGTCGCAGCGTGGGGTGGCATCGACCTCCTCGTGCTCAACGCGTCGGGCGGCATGGAGTCCGGCCTCGGTGAGGACTACGCGCTCCGGCTGAACCGCGACGCGCAGGTCGACATGCTCCGCACCGCGGTCCCGCACATGCCGGCCGGGTCCCGTGTCGTGTTCGTCACCAGCCACCAGGCACACTTCGTCGAGACGGCGGAGACGATGGACGAGTACGTCCCCGTCGCGAAGAGCAAGCGCGCCGGCGAACTCGCCCTGCGCGAGCTCGTCCCGCAGCTCGAAGCCGCCGGGATCGAGTTCGTCGTCGTCTCGGGCGACATGATCGAGGGCACCATCACGGCCACCCTGCTCAACCGCCTCAACCCCGGTGCGATCGAGGGTCGGCGGCAGGAGGTCGGGAAGCTCTACAGCGTGTCCGAGTTCGCGGCGGAGATCGCGCTCGCGGCCGTCGAGCCCGTCCCGGCGGACCACACCAAGCTCGTCGGCGACGTCAGCGGCTTCGGCGCGTAGTCGACACGGCGCGTGGTCGACACGGCGCGTAGCGTCGACCGCGTGACCGCGAAGCCCGGCCTGCGCCGCACCTCACGCATCCTGCTGCTCGACCCGGACGGCCGGGTGTTCCTCATGGACACCCGCGCTCCGTCCTCGGACGGCTTCCACCGCTGGATCACGCCGGGTGGCGGTGTGGACCCGGGGGAGTCGCACCGCGACGCCGCGGTCCGCGAGCTCCGTGAGGAGACCGGCATCGTCATCGCCGACCCCGGCGAGAGCGTCTGGTCGCACGACTTCGACGTGACCTGGGACCAAGCCGACCACGACCGCGGTCACGCCGAGTTCTACGTCGTGCACACCGACGGCTTCGAGCTCGACGACAGCGGCTGGACCGACGACGAGCGCGTCGACATCACCGCATCGCGTTGGTGGACCGCTGACGAGCTCGCAGCGACCGCGGAACCCTTCGAGCCGGCGGAACTCCCCGAGCTGGTACGTCGCGCAGGGCGGTCGCGGGGCTGACCTGCTGCGCAGCGGCCTGGAGGCGCGCCCCGCCTCCGTCGCGCTGCTCCCGTCCGTGGGGGTGTCGCCACGGACGGACCGCGCGCTACGGTGACGTCCATGCACACCGGCTCCGAGCACGCTGCCGACCAGCACGACCGCATCCGCGTCCGCGGCGCGCGGGAGCACAACCTCCGGGACGTCGACGTCGACCTGCCGAAACGGCGGTTGACCGTCTTCACCGGTGTGTCGGGTTCCGGCAAGAGCTCGCTGGTCTTCGGAACCGTCGCGGCCGAGTCGCAGCGCATGATCAACGAGACGTACAGCGCGTTCGTCCAGGGCTTCCTGCCGTCGCTCGGTCGCCCCGACGTGGACCTCCTCGACGGACTGACCACGGCGATCGTCGTCGACCAGGAGCGCATCGGCTCGGACCCCCGCTCCACCGTCGGGACGGTCACGGACGCGAACGCGCTGCTGCGGCTGCTCTTCAGCCGCCTCGGGCAGCCGCACATCGGTGGCCCGAACGCCTTCTCGTTCAACCTCGCGACCGTGTCGGCCCGCGGGGCGATCACGGTCCAGAAGGGGACCGACGCCAAGGCCGAGCGCGTCACCTACGACCGACTCGGGGGCATGTGCGCCGACTGCGAAGGCCGCGGGCAGGTGAGCGACATCGACCTCACGCAGCTCTTCGACGACTCGAAGTCCCTGGCTGACGGTGCGATCACGGTCCCCGGCTACGGCACGGACGGCTGGAACGTCCGCATGTTCGCCGAGTCCGGGTACGTCGACAGGTCGAAGCCCATCAGGGAGTTCACCGAGCAGGAACGACAGGACTTCCTGTACCGCGAGCCGACCAAGCGGAAGATCGCCGGGATCAACATGACGTACGAGGGTCTGGTACCCCGGGTCCGACGCTCCCTGCTGCAGAAGGACCGTGAGTCGATGCAGCCGCACATCCGCGCGTTCGTCGACCGGGCCGTGACGTTCACGACCTGTCCGACGTGCGACGGGACGCGCCTCAACGACAGCGCCCGGTCCTCCCGGATCGACGGGAAGAACATCGCCGACGTCTGCGCCATGCAGATCAGCGATCTCGCCGACTGGCTCCGAACGCTCGACGCGCCGAGCGTCGGCCCGTTGCTCTACGGACTGCGGGACGCGGTCGACGCGTTCGTCGAGATCGGCCTCGGCTACCTCTCGCTCGACCGTCCGACCGGCACCCTCTCCGGGGGAGAGGGGCAGCGGGTGAAGATGGTGAAGCACCTCGGATCGGCGCTGAGCGACGTGACGTACGTGTTCGACGAGCCGAGCACCGGGCTCCACCCGCACGACGTCGAGCGCATGAACGAACTCCTCCTGCGCCTCCGCGACAAGGGCAACACCGTGCTGGTGGTCGAGCACAAGCCCGAGGTCATCCGGATCGCCGACCACGTCGTCGACCTCGGTCCCGGTGCCGGGTCCGAGGGTGGCCGGGTCTGCTTCGAGGGGACGGTCGACGAACTGCGGGCGAGCGACACCGTGACCGGGCGGCACCTCGGCGACCGGCAGACCCTGCGTGCCGACGTCCGGACCCCCAGCGGGGCGATCGAGATCCGTGGCGCGGCAACGCACAACCTGCAGGATGTGGACGTCGACGTCCCGACCGGGGTGCTGACGGTCGTCACCGGCGTCGCAGGGTCCGGCAAGAGCTCGCTGATCCACGGCGCACTGTCGACCCGGGACGGCGTGGTCACGATCGACCAGGGCGCGATCCGAGGGTCCCGTCGGAGCAACCCGGCGACGTACACCGGTCTCCTCGAACCCATCCGGAAGGCCTTCGCGAAGGCGAACGGCGTGAAACCCGCGTTGTTCAGCGCCAACTCCGAGGGCGCGTGCCCGGCGTGCAACGGTGCCGGGGTCGTCTACACGGACCTCGGCATCATGGCAGGCGTCTCGACCACGTGCATCGAGTGCGGCGGCAAGCGCTTCGACCAGACCGTGCTCGAGTACCACCTCGGCGGCAAGGACATCAGTGAGGTGCTCGCGATGCCGGTGTCCGAGGCCGAACGGTTCTTCGCGGAGGGCGACGCACGCATCCCCGCCGCGCATGCCGTCCTCGGTCGGCTGGTCGACGTCGGCCTCGGCTACCTGACGATCGGCCAGCCGTTGACGACGCTGTCGGGCGGGGAACGCCAGCGACTGAAGCTCGCCGTGCACCTCGGTGAACCCGGCAACGTGATCGTGCTCGACGAGCCGACCACGGGCCTCCACCTCGCCGACGTCGCGGGGCTGCTCGGCCTCCTCGATCGTATGGTGGACGCCGGGCGCACGGTCGTCGTCATCGAACACCACCAGGCCGTCATGGCGCACGCGGACTGGATCATCGACCTCGGCCCAGGGGCGGGGCGCGACGGCGGGCGGGTCGTGTTCGAGGGCACGCCCGGGCAACTCGTCGCCGACCGATCGACGGTGACCGCCCAGCACCTGGCGGAGTTCGTCGGGGCCTGAGGGGCGTCGCAGCGACCGTCGTCGGCGGGGGAGCGGCCGACCAGCGCACTCCGACCGCCGCGCTCAGCGGAGCGGGCGTACGGTCCAGCGCATGACGTACAGCCAGCCCGACCCCGCAGAAGAGACCACCGCAGCCGCGTCCCCCGAGCAGCCCGACACCGACGAGCAGTTCCTCGAGGAGTCCGGCCGCGAGGACGCCGCCCTCGAGATCGACGCCGAGGACGTCCCGACCGAGAGCGACACCGCAGAAGGCGACTCGTCGGGGGAGTGACGCTCGGGTCCATCGTCGTCCTCATCAACCACTGAGACACACCAGCACCGCTGTGACGGGGCGGATCGACGTGGTCGATCCGCCCCGTCACACGTTCAGCGGGCCGGTCCGGGGCCACACCCGCACCGGTCGTCGTCAGGGTGCGCGAAGCGCCTGCACCATCGACCGCAGGGCGTGCCGCGCGGCTGATCGGTCGGCTGCGTCCATGCCGGCCAGCATCCGGTCCTCGACGCTCCGAACAGCGGCTGACGCCTGCGCGAGTGCGACCCTGCCCCGATCGGTCAGCGTCACCGGCACCACCTTGCCGACGCCGTCCTCGGGCCGCCGGATCACCGAGCCGTCCTGCTCGAGTGCCTGGAGCAGGACGTTCATGGTCTGGCGCGTGACGAACGCCCCTCGGGCGAGTTCGGAGTTCGACAGGCCGGGTCGCTGCGCGAGCAGCTCGAGGCACGAGTAGTGGGTCACGTTCATGCCCAGGGGGCGGAGCACGTCCTCCATCGCGGTCCGCAGCGCGCTCGACGCCTCCTTGAGGAGGTACCCGAGCGAGGTCTCGAGGTCGATGCCGGGGGTGTCTTGACCCATGTCAGTAGTCTGACATATCCTTTGTGTCAGGAAACTGACACGCTACCAAGGAGCGCACCATGCCCGTCACCGGCCCCGACTTCATCTCGTTCCAGGTCCGCGACCTCGACGCCGCGCAGGCGTTCTACGAGCACTACCTCGGGCTCGTCCGATCGCCGGCCGGACCGCCGCACGCGGTCGTCTTCGCCACGCAGCCGGTCGCGTTCGCGCTGCGCGACCTCGTCCCGGGAACCGACCTCGACGCCGTGGAGCAGCCGGGCACCGGCATCGCCGCCTGGTTCCACGCCGACGGTGTGCAGGACATCCACGACGCCCTCGCCGCGGACGGGCACCGCATCGTCACGGCACCGTTCGACGGGCCGTTCGGTCGGACGTTCACGTTCGCCGACCCGGACGGCTACCAGGTCACCCTGCACGACCGCGCGTGACGGCGGGACGGATCAGCCGTGGACGGTCGCAGGCCGACGGAGCGCGAGTACCGCCGTACGGACGACCGGCGGCAGGGGAGACGACACGACCGTCGTGAACGGCCGCTCGACCGCCCCGAGCGACATCTTGAACCGGCTGATCCCCTCGTCGACGTACCCCACGAGGTCGACCGCGGTGTGCCCGTGCTCGAGGGCGTGCCGCAGCACGTCGAAGTACAGCGCGGTACTCGGGTTCGCGGACCGGAAGGCTCGGAGGGTCCCGCCGGCCCAGCCGGTGACGACGGGGTGTCCGGTCAGCGCGACGATCACACCGGCGACCGTGCCGTCGACGAGGGCCGTGGCGGTGTAGACGTCGTCCCGGGTCGTCGCGAGCCGCTCGATCCGGGCGCCGATGTCCTGCGGGTACGGCGACGGGACCCCGCGGCTCTCGTACGACTCGTTCAGGACGTGCGGCAGGTGCTCGGTGACCTCACCGGCCCGCGACCGCCTGATCGTCACGCCCTTGCGCTCGGCGACCCGGATCGCTTGCCGCGCACCGCGCTTCATGCCCGAGAGCAGCCGTTCCGGCGTCGCGTCGACGAGGTCGACCACGTACGTCCGGTCCGGCAGCCCGGTGACGCCGGCACCCCGGACCGCAGCGCCGGGATCCGGTGTGGCACCCGGGCCGAGGTCGTACCGAGCCACCATGACCCCGTGCCGGAGCTGCCAGCGGCGGAAGGCACGCAGGACCGCGGTCAGCACGTGGTCGGGCACGAGCGGTCCCACGAACGGGAACGGCGGCAGCACGGGCCTCGACGGCACGCCACGGTGCCGCAGGACCGGGAACACGCCGACCGGGACGCCGTCCGAAGTCACGACGAGCGGCTCGAACCGCCAGTCGAAGCACTCGGCCTGCATCCTGAGCCACGCCCAGTCGTGGAAGCCGGTGGCCCCGGGGTGCGCCGAGACGAGTGCATCCCACTCGAGTCCGTCACGAGCCGTCCGGAACCACATCGTCGTACCCACACCAGGAGCCTAGGCAGGCCACGTGCGGCGGAACGGCCGGGTGCGAGAAGTGTGCGGCAAGCCGCGGCTCCCGGTCCCTCAGAGCAATCAGCGGGAGCCGATAATGCATATTATGTCAACTCAGGCTTCGCCGACCGGGCGGCCGAGGACGCTGAGCGGTCCCCTCACCACGTCGCGACGGTCATCCCCGAGCCCGCTGCCGGACGGTCCATCGCCAGGACGGCCTCAGGCAACTCCTCGAACCCGATCGTGCGTCCGATCGACTCCGCGGGTCGCAGTCGTCCGGCGACGACGTCCTCGAGCATCGCCGCGTACTCCGCCACGGCGATGCCGTGGCTGCCGAGCAGTTCGAGCTCGTCGCCGATCACCCGACCCATCGGGATCGCCGGGATCGCCTCGTCGCCGAGCAGCAGCCCGACCTGCACGTGCCGACCCCGAGGCCGCAGCGTCGCCACCGCGGCCACCGACGTCGCTCGACTCCCGAACGCGTCGACGGAGACGTGCGCCCCGCCGCCGGTCAGCGCGCGGATCCGGTCGACCGTGTCGTCGTCCAGCGGCACGGTCTGGGCGCCGAGCGCCGCAGCACGACCGAGCGCCGCGTCCGAGATGTCCGACGCCACCACGCGCGCGCCGGCAGCGACCGCGACCTGCACCGTCGAGAGTCCGACACCACCGCAGCCGAACACCGTCACCCACTCCCCTGCGGCCACGCGACCTCGGGCGTGCAGCGCGTGGTACGCGGTGCCGAACCGGCAGCCGAGACTCGCGGCCTCCGCGAATCCGACCGCGTCCGGCAGGGCGACGACGTTGAGGTCGGCGTGCGGCACGGCGACGAGGTCCGCGTAGGAACCCGGCAGGTCGAAGCCGGGCTGCTGCTGCGCGGTGCACACCTGGGTCGCCCCGGCACGGCACTGCTCGCACTCCCCACAGGCGAAGACGAAGGGAGCGGTCACGCGGTCCCCGACGGCGATCCGCCGGACCTCGGCGCCGACGGCGGCGACCTCGCCGGCGAACTCGTGGCCGGGGACGTGCGGCAACGTCACCGAATCGTCGTGGCCGGTCCACGCGTGCCAGTCGCTCCGGCAGACCCCGGTCGCGCGGACCCGGATCAGGACGCCGTGCGGCGGCAGCACCGGCTCGGGGATCTCGACCACGGTCGGGACGGAACGGAACTCGGAGTACTGCACGGCTCGCACCCGACCATGATGGCAGGTCGGCAGCGACCGGAGCACGCCCGTAGGCTCCTGTGCATGCGTTCATGGTCGGTCATCGCCCTCGTGCTGCTCGCCGCGGCGTCCCTGTTCGTCGGAGCGGCCCCGGCGTCGGCGCACTCGGCGCTGGTGTCGAGCAACCCGGCCGCCGGCGCCGACGTCACGGCTCCGCTCGACCGCGTGAGCCTCACCTTCTCCGAGGCGCCGCTCGCCGGTCTCGACGCGGGCCTGCGCATCGAGGTCCGCGACGGCTCGGACCGTGACGTGTCGACGGGCTCCGTCGAGGTCTCCGGCTCCTCGATGTCGAAGGCCGTGGCGCTGGCCGACGGGACCTACCGGGTCCTCTGGCGGTACGTGTCGCCCGACGGCCACCCGATCACGGGCGAGTACTCGTTCACCGCTTCGGGTGCGTCAGCGGTGACCTCGACCGCAGCACCGACCGCCTCCCCCGCACCCACGACGCCCACCCCCTCGAAGGCCGCGACGTCCCGGTCGACCGCCACGGCGACGGTCGGCCCGGCCGGCGCGATCACCCACGCCGGCCATTCGCCGGTCGCCGTCTGGGTGATCGGCGCGGTCGCGGTCCTCGCCGCCGCTGCTGCGGCGGCCGCGGCCGTCGTGCGCCGCCGCTCCGTCCGCCCGGCGGCCCGTGGAGACGACACGCCGGTCAGGGGCTCGGCAGACTGACGCGACGGCGGCGGCCTGTGCACGCCGCCACCGGGCCCGGCCTGGAGGCACGACACACCGCCGCCTCGTCGGTCGCGCGGCCGGTCAGGCAGCCGTGAAGACGAGGGACACGTTCTGACCGCCGAACCCGAAGGAGTTGTTGAGCGCCGCGCGCACCGGGGTGCTCCGTGCTGCGCCCGAGACCACGTCGAGGTCGATCGCGGGGTCGAGCCGGTCGAGGTTGCGGGTCGGCGGGACCACCCCGGTCTCGACGGCGCGGAGCGCGAGGATCGACTCCACCGCGCCCGCGGCACCGAACAGGTGCCCGATGGCGCTCTTCGGGGCGGACACCGCCACACCGGTGCCGACCGCTCGTGCGATGGCCGCCGCCTCCCCCACGTCCCCGACCGGCGTGCTCGTCGCGTGGGCGTTGACGTGGTCGATGTCGCCCGGCGCGATCCCGGCCATCCGGATCGCGGACCGCATGGCCCGCTCCTGCTCGCTGCCGTCGGCCAGCGGCGCCGTGATGTGGTGTGCGTCCGAGGTGACCGACCAGCCAGCTAGGCGCCCCCGCACGTGCGCGGCCCGTGCTCGGGCGTGGTCGGCACGTTCGAGGACGACGATGCCGGCGCCCTCACCGAGCACGAAGCCGCGGCGGTCCGCGTCGAAGGGCCGCGAGAGCGTCGTGGGGTCGTCCTCCCCCGGCTTCGCGAGCGCCTGTGACTGCGCGAACGACGCCATCGTCACCGGTGTGACCGCAGCCTCCGTACCACCGGCCACCACGACGTCGGCCTCGCCGGTCGCGATGAGCCGGGCAGCGGTGACGAGCGCCTCCGCCCCCGACGCGCAGGCGGAGACCGTCGTGTAGGCACCGGCCCGCGCGCCCAGTTCGATGCTGATCTGCGCCGCGGCGCCGTTCGCCATGAGCATCGGGACCGCACGCGGGGACACGCGTCGGGCACCCGCATCGCCGAGCACGTCGTGGGCGCCGAGGAGCGTCTCCACTCCCCCGATGCCGGTGCCGACGACCACCGCGAGCCGGTCCCCCTCGACGCCCGGCGCTCCGGCGTCCGCCCAGGCCTCGTGTGCAGCGACGAGCGCGAGCTGCTGGCTCCGGTCGAGCCGGGCGGCACGGACGCGTCCGAGGGCTGCGTCGGCATCGAGCGCGGCGTCCGCCCCGACGCGGATCGGAACCCGGTCCCAGAGATCGCCCCCGCGATCGAGGACGTGCACGCCCGAGCGTCCGGCGACGAGGGCGTCCCAGAGCGCGTCCACGCCGTGGCCGAACGGGGTGACGCTGCCGTACCCGGTGATGACGATGTCCACGCGGAACCTCCTGCTTGTACGTTGAACAAGTCGAGTTGTACCACGTACAATTCCCGCATGGCAATCGACGGCGACGGCACGACCGCACGCGGATCGGCGACCAGAGCGCGGATCATCGCGGCGACGGCGGGGCTCCTCGCGGCGGGTGGGTCGACCGACGTCACGGTGAGCGGCATCGCCCGGACGGCGGGCGTCTACCCGAACCAGATCACGCACCACTTCGGCTCGAAGGACCGCCTCGTCCTCGATGCCGCGTTCACGCTCTTCCTCCGCGACACGAGCCGGATGCAGGCGGCTGGTCGCCGGGTCGGTACTCCCGAGGCGTTCCGGAACCTGCTGGCGCGGACGACGTTGACGATGCCCTCGCTCCCCCTGGTCGTCGCCGCGCTCGGCGCCGGAGGGCGGGAGCGCAGCGCACACCTGCTCGGGCTGCTCTTCCGGCAGTCCGAGCGCTACCTGGAGCGCGTCGCGCATGACCGCGACTGGGCCCTCGGTTCGGTGCACGGCGACGTCCGGACGTTCTGGAGCGCGGCGTTCGGAGCGGCGCTGCTGCATGCGGCCGGCGGCACCGGCGCCCCCGGGGACGTCGACCTCGCCGCGACGCTGTCGATCAGCGCGCGACCAGGCGCCGCACGCTGACCGACGTCATCCCCGGGAGCCGGTCACTCGCCGAATCCTGACCGCACGAGCGCGACGAGTGCGTCGACGGCGTCCTGCGCGTCGTCCCCCGCCGCCTCCACCGCGATCGTCGCGCCCTTCGGCAGTGCGAGCGCCATGATGGCGAGGAGGCTCTTCGCGTCGACACCGTTCACCCGGACGCGTGCGTCGAAGCGGGCAGCGGTCTTCACGAACTCCGCCGCCGGGCGGGCGTGGAGCCCGCTCTCGTTCACCAGTTCGACCGTCGCCGATGCGGCCGGGCCCTCCTCTGGTGCCGAGCCCGCCGTGTCGTCGGCGGAGGTCGACGTACTGTCGGGTGTCGCGCCTCCCGGCTGGTCCGTGGCGTCCGGACCTGCAGCGCTGGCGGCCGCGGCGAGGACCGCCGACACGTCGCCGCCGGTCTGTGCGGCGACCGCCGCCGCGACCGTCCCCTCGACCAGCGGGGCGTGCGAGACGTGGACCCGGGCCCGGTCGTCGTCATCGAGGAAGTCGAGCGCCGTGTCGGTCGTCAGGTAAGCAGAGCCGAGGTCGCAGAGGACGACGATCCCGTCGCTGTCGCGGAGCTCCTCGAGTCCGGCCGTGATGGCCTCGAACGACGTGCCGATCCCGCCGTCCTCGGTGCCCCCGGCGGCCACGAGCGCGACGTCCGCGGCCATCTGCCGGGCCAGCTCGACGGTCCCGGAGGCAACCGCGGCGCTGTGCGAGACGACGAGGATGCCGACGGTCACGCGGCGTCCACCGCGGCGCGCAGGAGGTAGACCGTCGACTGGGCCCCGGGGTCGCGGTGCCCGACAGCGCGTTCACCGAGGTAGCTCGCGCGGCCCTTCCGAGCGACCAGTGCGTCGGTGGACTCGGCACCGGTCGCGGCGGCCTCCGCTGCGGCGGCGAGGACCTGCTCCGGGGTCGCACCGTCGCCGGCTGCCGACGCAGCGGCGTCCACCGCGGGTGTCCACGCGTCCACCATCGTCTTGTCCCCGACCTCCGCCTTGCCGCGGGAGACGATGCCGTCCCGCGCTGCCGTCAGCACGGCGACGAGCGCGGACGCGTCGAGCGTCTCCGCGTCACCCGCGGCCTGCGCGGCCTTGAGGTACGCCGTGCCGAACAGGGGTCCCGCCGCACCGCCGACCGTGGAGATGAGCTTGGTCGCGACCGTCTTGAAGACCGAGCCCGGGGTGTCGAACGACCCGGCGTCGATCGCCTCGACCACGGCGCGGAAGCCACGGTCGAGGTTCTCGCCGTGGTCGCCGTCGCCGATCTCGCGGTCGAGCGTCACGAGTTCGGCGCGGTGGTCGTCGATCGTCGCTGCTGAGCGACGCACCCAGTCGATGGCCCATGCGGTGTCGAGCGCCAATGCGGTGTCCCTTCTGCGGCCGGCCCGTCGTCCGGGCCGGGGTCGTGGTCCGGCGGGTCAGCGACCCCAGCGCAGGGCCGGGGTCTCCACCGGGGCGTCCCAGAGGGCGGTGAGTTCGTCGTCGAGCACCGTGACGGTCAACGAGAACCCCTGCATCTCGAGGGACGTGACGTAGTTGCCGACCAAACTACGCGTGACCTCGAAGCCGCGGTCGGAGAGGACCTCCTCGGCGCGTCGGTAGGCGATGTAGAGCTCCAACTGCGGGGTGCCGCCCATGCCGTTCACGAGGAGGAGCAGCCGCGAACCGGCGGGCGCATCGAGGTCCGTGAGGATCGGTTCGAGCACGCGGTCGACGAGCTCGTCAGCCGGCGCCATCGGGATGCGCTCGCGGCCGGGTTCCCCGTGGATGCCGATGCCGAGTTCGACCTCGTCGTCGGCGAGGGTGAACGACGGCTCGCCCGCGTGCGGCACGGTGCCGGACGAGAGCGCGAGCCCCATCGACCGGGTGACCTCGTTCACGTGGCGGGCGACCGCGGCCACGGCGTCGAGGTCGTCGCCGCGCTCGGCGGCCGCGCCGGCGCACTTCTCGACGACCACGGTGCCCGCGACACCCCGACGACCGGCGGTGTACAGCGAGTCCTGCACCGCGACGTCGTCGTCGACCACGACGGACTCGACGCGGACGTCGTCCATGGCGGCGAGTTCGGCCGCGGTCTCGAAGTTGAGGACGTCGCCGGTGTAGTTCTTCACGATGTGGAGGACGCCGGCTCCCCCGTCGACGGCCTTCGTCGCGGCCACGATCGGGTCCGGGGTCGGGCTGGTGAACACCGGGCCGGGGACGGCGGCGTCGAGCATGCCGTACCCGACGAACCCGGCGTGCAGGGGCTCGTGACCGCTGCCGCCACCGCTGACGATCCCGACCTTGCCGGACACCGGGGCGTCGGCTCGGTGCAGGTGGATCGGGTCCTCGACGAGCACCACGTGACCGGCGTGTGCCCGGGCGAACCCGCGGACGGTCTCGTCGACCACGGCGTGCGGGTCGTTGATGAGCTTCTTCATGCGCGGAACTCCTTCGTCGACGGTGACGGGCGCACCTGACCGGTGACGCGTTCACCCTACAGCGGGCGCCCGTTCGTGCTGCGTGCACGTTCGTGCACCAGGATCACGGGCGGAACCGTGCCGGGGACGCGCAATCTCCTACCCGTCATGCACGTTCGTGCACTTTCCCGCGGATCGCTCGCGAATCCGTCGCGGAGCCGCGATCCGCGTCAGTATGCTCGCCCCAATCACTCAACGGGGAGTGCCGGACCCGCACCACCGGACCCCCACCCTCACGCACTGGAGGTCACCGATGGACGGCATCGGCGTCAATTTCCTCTCCGAGCTCGTCGGCACGGCGATGCTCATCATCCTCGGTGGCGGTGTCGTCGCCGCCGTGTCCCTCACGAAGTCCAAGGGCTTCGGCGCGGGCTTCCTCATGGTCACGATCGGTTGGGGCTTCGCGGTCTTCGCGGGCGTCACCGTGTCGTACAAGTCGGGCGGCCAGCTGAACCCGGCGGTGAGCCTCGCGCAGGCGATCCTCGGCAACATCACCGTCGGCGAGATGTTCCTCTACTGGATCGCGCAGCTCATCGGAGCGATCATCGGTGCGGTCATCGTCTGGCTCGCCTACAAGCAGCACTTCGACGAGGAGCCGGACCCGGCAGCCAAGCTCGGCGTCTTCTCGACCGGCCCGGCGATCCGCAACTACGCCTGGAACCTCGTCACCGAGATCATCGGCACCTTCGTCCTCGTCTTCGTGGTCATCGCCTTCACCAACGGCAAGACCCCGGCGGCACTCGGCGCGGTCCCCGTCGCCTTCCTCGTGATCGCGATCGGTGTCTCGCTCGGTGGTCCGACCGGCTACGCCATCAACCCGGCCCGTGACCTCGGCCCGCGCATCGCCCACGCCTTCCTCCCGATCAAGGGCAAGGGCTCGTCCGACTGGTCCTACGCGTGGGTCCCTGTCGTCGGCCCGCTCGTCGGCGGTGCACTCGCGGCGGGGCTCTCGTACGCGCTGCTCCCCCTGGCCTGACCTCTCCCACTCCGCTGCGGTCGACGCCGACACCGACGTCGACCGCGGCACCCCGCCCGATCGGCACAGCAGCCGGTCCGAGCACCCCGCCCGACCGGCACAGCAGCCGGTCCGAGCACCCCGCCCGACCGGCACAGCAGCCGGTCCGGGCACCCGAAGCCCGGTCGGCACCGCAGCCGACCGTGACACCGACACCCGTAAGGAGCACCAATGGCCGACTACATCGTCGCCATCGACCAGGGCACCACCTCGACCCGAGCGATCGTGTTCGACCACTCCGGTTCCATCGTGTCCGTCGGACAGAAGGAGCACGAGCAGATCTTCCCGCGCGCCGGATGGGTCGAGCACGACCCGGCCGAGATCTGGGACAACACCCGCGAGGTCATCGGCCAGGCGCTCTCCCGCGCCGACATCACGCGACACGACGTCGCCGCGGTCGGCATCACCAACCAGCGCGAGACCGCGGTGGTCTGGGACAAGAACACCGGCAAGGCGGTCTACAACGCCATCGTCTGGCAGGACACCCGCACCCAGGCCATCGTCGACAAGCTCGCGGACGGTGACACCGACCGCTACAAGGCCATCGTCGGCCTGCCGCTCGCCACCTACTTCGCCGGCACGAAGATCGCCTGGATCCTCGACAACGTCGAGGGTGCGCGTGAGAAGGCCGAGGCGGGCGACCTCCTCTTCGGCACCACGGACACCTGGGTGCTCTGGAACCTCACCGGCGGCACCGACGGAGGCGTCCACAAGACCGACGTCACGAACGCGTCGCGCACGCTCTTCATGGACCTCGAGACGCTGCAGTGGCGCGACGACATCCTCGCCGACTTCGGTGTCCCGAAGTCGATGCTCCCGGAGATCGTCAGCTCCTCCGAGGTCTACGGGCACGTCGAGTCGTCGAGCCTCCTCCGCGAGGTCCCGATCGCCGGCATCCTCGGCGACCAGCAGGCCGCGACCTTCGGCCAGGCGGCGTTCGACCAGGGCGAGTCGAAGAACACCTACGGCACGGGCAACTTCCTCATCTTCAACACCGGCACCGAGATCGTCCGGTCGGAGAACGGCCTGCTCACCACCGTCGGGTACAAGCTCGGCGACCAGGAGACGCACTACGCCCTCGAGGGTTCGATCGCCGTGACCGGGTCGCTCATCCAGTGGCTGCGCGACAACCTCGGTCTCATCGGCAGCGCCCCGGAGGTCGAGGCCCTCGCCAAGACCGTCGAGGACAACGGCGGCGTGTACTTCGTCCCGGCGTTCTCGGGCCTCTTCGCGCCGTACTGGCGCCCGGACGCCCGCGGTGCGATCGTCGGTCTCACGCGCTACGTCAACAAGGGCCACATCGCCCGTGCCGCCCTCGAGGCCACGGCGCTGCAGACCCGCGAGGTCCTCGACGCGGTGAACGCCGACTCGGGCGTGGACCTCACGGAGCTCAAGGTCGACGGCGGCATGACCGCGAACGACGCCCTCATGCAGTTCCAGGCGGACATCCTCAACGTGCCGGTCGTCCGACCGGTCGTCGCGGAGACCACGGCGCTCGGTGCCGCCTACGCCGCGGGTCTCGCCGTCGGCTTCTGGGCGAACCTCGACGAGCTCCGTGCCAACTGGCAGGAGGACAAGCGCTGGGAGCCGCAGCTCGACGACGCCGAGCGTGAGCGCACGCTGCGGCTCTGGAAGAAGGCCGTCACGAAGACCTTCGACTGGGTCGACGAGGACGTCCAGTAGTCCGCTGCTGACGTGACCGCCTGGAGGCGCGGTGCGGGTCCGACGGACCGGCACCGCGCCTCCCGGCGGTTGCGGTGGGCGCGGGCGCTGCCTCCCACCCTGGGACCGCGGGGTCGCGGCGTTCGGGTGAATCCAGGTTCCGGCGCACCGGCGTTCCGGCGGAACGCGATCAGGCGGCGGGTGCGGTGCCGACCCAGTCGGCCAGCTTGCGGGCCGCCGCGCCGGAGTCGATCGCCTCGGCCGCGACGGCGAGCTGCTCCCGGAACCGCTGCAGGATCGGACGGTCCGCCTCAGCAGGGGCTTCGGCGAGCCGGAACGACACGAGACCCGCCGCGGCGTTGAGCAGCACGATGTCGCGGACGGGGCCGGTCTCGCCCGCGAGCACGCGGTGCACCACGGCTGCGTTGTGCTCCGGGTCGCCCCCGAGGAGGTCCTCCGTCCGGGCGCGGGCGATGCCGAGGTCGCGCGGGTCGAGGTCGTGCTCGATGATCCGCCCTCCGGTGACCTCCCAGATGTGGCTGTGCCCGGTCGTCGTGAGCTCGTCGAGCCCGTCGTCCCCGCGGAACACCAGCGCGGTCGCACCCCGGGTCTGGAACACGCCCGTGATGATCGGCACGAGCTCGAGCTGCGCCACGCCCACCGCGTTCGCCTCGCACCGCGCGGGGTTGACGAGCGGACCGAGGAAGTTGAAGACGGTCGGCACACCGATCTCGCGGCGGACCGGTGCCGCGTGCGCGAAGCCCGGGTGGAACGCGCTCGCGAACGCGAAGGTGAGCCCGACGCGGTGGAAGGTGTCCGCAACACGCGCGGCGTCCATCGTGAGGTCGAGGCCGAGTGCGGCGAGGACGTCGCTCGAACCGGACTTCGACGAGCTCGCCCGGTTGCCGTGCTTGACGACCGGCACGCCGGCGGCCGCGATGACGATCGCGGCCATCGTGGACACGTTCACGGTTCCGACCACGTCGCCGCCGGTCCCGACGATGTCGAGCGCCATGGGGTCCACGTCCAGCGGGACCGCGGCGTCCAGGATCGCATCGCGGAAGCCGACGACCTCGTCGACGGTCTCGCCCTTCGCGCGGAGTGCGACGGCGAACGCTGCGACCTGGGCGGACGTCGCACGCCCCTGCACGATCTCCTCCATGGCCCATGTGGACTGCCTGATCGACAGGTCCTGGCGCGCCATGAGCGCGCTGATCACCGAGGGCCACGTGAGTTGGTCGTGCATGATCCGATCGTAGTGAATTCGAGCGACCCACCAGTTGGCTGCGAAAACACTGTCGGTGGTTTCGGCCATAATGGAGTCCGTGACTAGCACCCCTCTCTCCAGATCTGCCACCGCACCGGTCCTGAACAGGCCGAACGCCGTGGCCGTGGGGACGATCGTGTGGCTGGGCAGCGAGGTCATGTTCTTCGCCGGCCTGTTCGCGATCTACTTCACGCTCCGCAGCACCTCGCCCGAGCTCTGGGCCACCGAGACCGCCAAGCTCGAGGTGCCGTTCGCGTCGGTGAACACGATCATCCTGGTGCTGTCCAGCTTCGCCTGCCAGTTCGCGGTCTTCGCCGCCGAGCGCTTCCAGGTGCACCGCACGAGTTGGAACCCGCGCCACTGGGGCATGACCGAGTGGTTCTTCGTCACCTACTGCATGGGTGCGATCTTCGTCTGCGGGCAGGTCTTCGAGTACGCCAACCTCTGGCACGAGGGCGTCACGCTCTCCTCCAGCGCCTACGGTTCGGCCTTCTACATGACGACCGGCTTCCACGGCCTCCACGTCACGGGTGGCCTCATCGCGTTCCTGCTGACCCTCGGTCGCGGGTTCGCCGCCAAGAACTTCGGTCACAAGGAAGCGACCACCGCGATCGTCGTGTCGTACTACTGGCACTTCGTCGACGTCGTCTGGATCGGCCTCTTCGCCGTCATCTACCTGCTCAAGTAGAACTGGATAGCCCCCACAGCATGTTCAACAGATCCAAGTCCAAGAAGGGCCGCCGGTCTCCCCTGGCGACCGTCTCGCTCATCGTCGTCGGCCTGATGACGACCGGCGGTGCCTACGCGCTGTTCAGCTCCACGGCGAACGCCGACGACAGCACGAGCAGTGTCTCCGCCGCGTCGACCCAGTCGAAGGTCAACGAGGGCGAGAAGCTCTTCGCCTCGAACTGCGCGACCTGCCACGGTCTGAACGCCCAGGGCACCGGCGAGGGGCCGTCCCTCATCGGCGTGGGCGCCGCGTCCGTCGACTTCCAGGTCGGCACCGGTCGCATGCCGATGGCTGCCTCGGGCCCCCAGGCCGAGGAGAAGCCGGTGCAGTTCACCGACGAGCAGGTCGACGCGCTCGCGCAGTACGTCGCGTCGCTCGCCCCCGGGCCGGCCATCCCCTCCTCCGACCTGACGGACGGCAAGGGCGATGCGGCCGAGGGTGCCGAGCTCTTCCGCATCAACTGCGCGATGTGCCACAACGTGGCCGGCGCCGGCGGTGCGCTGACCGAGGGCAAGTACGCGCCGAACCTGCAGAGCGTCTCGGGCAAGCACATCTACGAGGCCATGCTCACCGGCCCGCAGAACATGCCGGTCTTCAACGACCTGAACCTGACCCCGCAGCAGAAGGCCGACGTCATCTCGTACCTCAAGTACGTGCAGGACAACAAGTCGCCCGGCGGCTTCGCACTCGGCTCCATCGGCCCGGTGGCAGAAGGTCTGTTCATCTGGATCTTCGGTCTCGGCGCCGTCGTCGCGATGACGGTCTGGCTGACCGCGAAGTCCAACTGATCGTCCGTGTCGAACGACACTGAAGGGAACACCATGGCAGAGCACGACGACGAGGCACTGAACTCGTCCTCGGCTGTCGAGAAGCACGGCACGACACACGGCACCATCGCCTCGGCCGGCACCGCGGTCGTGCCCGCGGACCCGTTCGAGAACCCGGGCGAGCCGCCGCACCGCGCGCGTCGAACCGACGTCGACCCGAAGAAGCAGCGGCTGGCCGAGCGCCAGGTCGCGACGTTCTTCTACCTCTCGATCGTGGGCAGCGTCCTCGCGATCGCGGCGTACGTCGCCTTCCCGATCAAGGAAGACGACTTCAGCACCGTCCGCCTGGCGAACCTCTGGCTCGGGCTGTCGATCACCCTCGCGCTCCTCGCACTCGGCCTGGGCGCCGTGTACTGGTCGAAGTCCCTCGTGGTGGACCGCGAGATCACCGAGATGCGCCACTCCACGCGCGGCACCGACGCGACCCGCGCCAAGGCGGTCGAGGCCTTCCAGCTCGCCGACAAGGAATCCGGGTTCAGCCGTCGCAAGCTGATCCGCAACTCGATGATCGGCGCCCTGGCCGCCTTCCCGCTCCCGGGCATCGTCCTCGTGCGCGACCTCGCGCCCGCTGCCGACCCGAACGAACTCCTCCGCCACACCATGTGGGCGAAGGGCACGCGCCTGACGAAGGACCCCACGGGTCTGCCGATCAAGGCGTCCGACGTGACCATCGGTTCGGTGTTCCACGTCATCCCGGACGGCATGCTCGACAAGGAGGACATGCTGGAGGAGAAGGCCAAGGCCGCCGTCCTCCTCATGCGCCTCGACCCCAAGGACCTCCACCCGGCCAAGGGCCAGGAGAACTGGGGCTACGACGGCATCGTCGCGTACTCGAAGATCTGCACCCACGTCGGGTGCCCGGTCGCCCTGTACGAACAGCAGACGCACCACCTGCTCTGCCCGTG
The DNA here is from genome assembly GCF_047238015.1 of Curtobacterium phoenicis. NCBI lineage: Bacteria > Bacillati > Actinomycetota > Actinomycetes > Micrococcales > Microbacteriaceae > Curtobacterium > Curtobacterium phoenicis. Next base: position 2,205,967 of record NZ_JBDFLZ010000002.1, on the reverse strand, counting down.
CCACCAGTCGACCTTCGACGTCGCGAACAACTGCGAGGTCATCTTCGGACCGGCTGCACGTCCCCTCCCCCAACTTCCGATCGCGATCGACGACGACGGCTACCTGGTCGCACAGAGCGACTTCCACGAGCCCGTCGGACCGTCCTTCTGGGAGCGTGAGCGCTGATGAGCACAACCACCCGTCCCGCGACGACGTCGGCCACCAAGCCGGCGCCGGAACGCGGTTCCCGCATCATCGGGGCCGCTGCCAACTACATCGACGAGCGCACGAGCATCTTGGGCCTGGTGAAGGAGGTCGGTCGCAAGATCTTCCCCGACCACTGGAGCTTCATGCTCGGCGAGGTCGCGCTGTACAGCTTCGTCGTCATCCTGCTGTCGGGGACGTTCCTGACGTTCTTCTTCCAGGCGTCGATGGCCGAGGTCGTGTACCACGGCGCGTACGTCCCGCTGAAGGGCGTCGAGATGTCGACCGCGCTGCAGTCGACCCTGAACATCTCGTTCGACATCCGCGGTGGTCTGTTCGTCCGACAGATCCACCACTGGGCGGCCCTGCTGTTCATCGCCTCGGTGATGCTGCACATGGCGCGCGTCTTCTTCACCGGCGCGTTCCGCAAGCCGCGTGAGCTCAACTGGGTCTTCGGCTTCATCCTCTGGGTGCTCGCCATGGCCGAGGGCTTCACCGGCTACTCGCTCCCCGACGACCTGCTCTCCGGCAACGGTCTCCGCATCATCGTCGGCATGATCGAGGGCGTCCCGGTGATCGGTGTCTGGATCGCCTACCTGCTCTTCGGTGGGGAGTTCCCGGGCACCGACATCGTCGGCCGGCTGTACACGCTGCACATCCTGCTGCTCCCGGCGATCCTCGTCGCGGTGCTCGGCGTCCACCTCGTGCTCGTCGTCATCAACAAGCACACGCAGTTCGCCGGTCCGGGCAAGACGAACGACAACGTCGTGGGCGTCCCGATCCTCCCCGCGTTCGCCGCGAAGGCCGGTGGCTTCTTCTTCATCGTCGCGGGCATCCTCGCCCTCATCGCGTCGCTGTTCACGATCAACCCGATCTGGAACTACGGCCCGTACGACCCGTCCCCGGTGTCCGCCGGTACCCAGCCCGACTGGTACATCGGCTTCGCCGACGGTGCGCTCCGTCTGGTGCCGCCGCACTGGGAGGTCGTCTGGTTCGGCTACACCGTGTCGTTCAACATCCTCGTGCCGATCGCCGTCCTCCTGGCGCTCATCGTGGCGATGTTCATCTACCCGTTCGTCGAGGCGTGGGTCACGGGCGACAAGCGCGAGCACCACATCCTCGACCGTCCGCGCAACGCCCCGACCCGCACGGGTCTCGGTGCGGCCGGCATCACGCTGTACGCGAGCCTCTGGGCCGCGGCGTCGTCGGACATCATCGCGACCCACTTCATGGTGTCGATCGACCACGTGATCCACGTGATCCAGGCCATGACGGTCCTCGGCCCGTTCGTCGCCTTCTGGATCACGAAGCGCGTGTGCCTCGCCCTCCAGAAGAAGGACCGCGAGATCGTCCTGCACGGGTACGAGTCGGGCCGCATCGTTCGACTCCCCCACGGCGAGTACATCGAGGTGCACGAGCCCCTCGACGAGTACGAGCGGTGGCGTCTGCTGCAGTTCAACGAGTACAAGCCGCTCATGGTCCGCCCGGACGCCCGGGGTCGCATCACCGGCCTCCAGAAGGCTCGCGCACGCGTGTCGCGGTTCTTCTTCGAGGACCGCATCGCCCCGGTGTCGAAGGCCGAGCTCGAGGCCGCGCACGCCGCGCACCACGGGCCCGAGCTGACCGAGGGTGAGCACCCCGCGGCCGCGGTCGGAGCCGGCAACCACTAGCAGGAGCAGGAGCAGGAACACTGCTCAGCAAGAACGAACGAGCCCCTCGTCCACTTCGTGGTCGGGGGGCTCGTTCGTTCGCTGCATCTCGGAAACACCGTCTCCGGTTCACCGGCGGTTCAGAAACGTGTGGCAGCGTGTTGCACCACGCACCCGTCAACGGAACGAGAAACCGATGGACAGCCGGACGGCCGAACACCCCAGGCCGAACCACTTCCTCCTCCACCTCAGTGACACGCACCTCGTCGGCGGCGACGGCCCGCTCTACGGGGACGTCGACCCCGCCGCGCGGCTGGCCGAGATCATCGCCGACATCGAGGCCTCCGGTGCCCGGCCCGAGGCGATCGTCGTGACCGGCGACGTCGCGGACAAGGGCGAACCCGGCGCCTACGCCCGTGTGCGGGAACTCCTCGAACCCGCCGCAGCCCGCATCGGCGCGCAGGTCATCTGGGCGATGGGCAACCACGACGAGCGCGGCGCCTTCCGCCAGGAGCTGTTCGGCATCCAGCCCACCGATCGTCCGGTCGACTTCGTCTACGACGTCAACGGCCTGCGCGTGATCACCCTCGACACGAGTGTTCCCGGACACCACCACGGCGAGGTCTCCCCCGAGCAGCTCGACTGGCTCGCCGAGGTCCTCTCCGAAGCTGCGCCCCACGGCACCATCCTCGCGATGCACCACCCGCCCGTCCCGAGCGTCCAAGACCTCGCCGTGCTGGTCGAGCTCCGTGACCAGGCGTCACTCGCGGAGGTCGTCGAGGGCAGCGACGTGATCGGCATCATCGCCGGACACCTGCACTACTCGACGAGCGCCGTGTTCGCGGGCATCCCCGTGTCGGTGGCGAGCGCGACCTGCTACACGCAGGACCTCATGGAGTACCAGGCCGGTACCCGGGGTCGGGACGGCGCTCAGTCGTTCAACCTCGTCCACGTGTACGGGCGGAACGTCGTGCACTCGGTCGTGCCGATCGGGCACTACACGACGGTCGGCGAACCGGTGTCCGCGGTCGAGACGGAGGCCCGACTCGCCGCCGCCGGTGTCCGCATCGCTCCCGCTGTGGAGCCGGCTCCGGTGACGTCGAGCATCCCCGTGTTCACCCTCGACTCGGTGCCACTCTCCCCCGTGCACCCGTAGGCCCACCCTGCGAGCAACGCGCGCGTCCCGACGTCCCGCGTGTCGATCGACACGTACGGCATCGGGACCCGCGCGTTCCTCCGCCTGAGCCCGCTGAACCGTCGAGACCGCGGTGCACGCGGTACGCGGGGCTGGGTTCCGGCGCTGAGCTCGCCGGCTCGCCCGGAGCGACCCGGCAAGACGCTGGCCTCCTCAACGGCGGGTCGCTGGCGCGTCCTCAGCGTCGGGCCGCTCCCACGGTGCGGGGAACGGGAAGTACTTCTCGAGGAAGTCCGTCACACGCTCGGTCCGCTCCTCGTCGCTGACCTCCGGGAAGCTGCCGTCGTTGAGGCAGAAGAAGTCGACGTTCCGCTTCTTGAGCAGGTCGTCGAGCATCTTCAACCCGGACTGCATCGTCGTGTCGACGTAGCGGACCGACGCGTTCTCCTGGATGATCGCCCGACCCGTGAGCAGCGCGTAGTAGTGATACAGCGAGTTCGTCACCGAGATGTTGTCCGCCGCCCGGAACCGCGACGCCGCCGTGGCCCGGAACTCGTCGGCGAACTCGTGCTCCATCTCGGTCATGATCGACGCTCGGAGCGGCGTCGGCGCGTGTTCGAGGTGCCTGGTCGTCACGGCGCCGAACCGCTGCTGCAGCAGGCGTCGGTTGACCCGGGCCGAGTTCTCGAAGCCGCTGCGCCGGGGGTTGTTCGAGCCGAGCCCGATGCGGGTGTCGGCGACGATGAACTTCGTCACCGACCCCGGGCTGAAGAACACCGACGGGTCTGCCAGGCGCCCGAAGAACATGTCGTCGTTCGAGTAGATGAAGTGCTCGCTGATGCCCGGGATGTGGTGCAACTGCGACTCCACGGCCTGGGAGTTGTGCGTGGGCAGCACGGAGGGATCGGCGAAGAACTCCTCGCTCCGGACGATGCGGACCTTCGGGTGGTCGGCGAGCCACTTCGGCGCCGGCGAGTCGGTCGCGATGTAGATCTGCCGGATCCACGGGGCGAACGTGTGGACGGAGCGGAGCGCGTACTTCAGCTCGTCGATCTGCCGGAACCGGGCGGGGGCGTCGTCGCCCTCCCCCAGGACCGCGTTCGCCTGCGCCGCCTGACGTGCCCGCTGGTACTCGACCGCGTTGCCGTCGACCCACGAGAACACGATGTCGATCGGGAAGCGGATGTCCGACACGTGGTCGTCGAACATGTGCTCCACGGTGCGCCAGGTGCGGCCGTAGCGGTCGATGTCGACGAGGACGAACTCCTCGATCGGCAGACTGCGGCGCATCAGGGCGTTCTCGACGGGTGCGAGGACCTCGGTGTCGGTGACGCGCCAGAACTCGAGCTGCACGCTCGTCTCGGCACCGTAGCGCAGGCGGCCGATCGGTTCGACCCGGGGACGGAACAGGCGCAGGACCGGTTCGTCCGGTGCGCCCAGACCGTCGTCGAGGACGAGGACCGCGGGTCGCTTCGGTGGCTTCGCGTAGAAGGGTTCGTTCGCGGCGGCCGCCATGATCGCGCTCTCGGCGCGCTGGTGGTCGCGCTCGTCGACGGCGATCACCGGCCGCCGGTCGTTGCCGCGGATGAGCAGGTGGTCGACGTCACCGGCGGTGAGGGCGTCGTCGAGGAACAGCAGGTCCTCGATCATGGACTGCTGGGGCGTCAGGTGGCCGTTGACGAGCGTCAGACGACCCTTCCGCACCACGACGTCGGGCCGGTCGAGACCGCCGGACGACGGGCGAGGGGTCAGCAGTGGACTCTCGGTCACCGGCTCGGTCTCGTCGCTCATCCATGCCCTTCGGGTCGATCGGTCGGGTCCTGCACCCGACTGACTGATCCTACCGTCCGCACGGACCGCGGGTTCGCGCTGCGCCTCGGGACCCGCTGGCGCCGGGACCCGCTGTCGTCGGGACCGGCACGGAGGCTCGGCGCACGCCCGCCCCGCCGCGCTCGGGGTGCGCGGGGTCGCCTGCTCAGCGGCTGGTCGCGTCCGCCTCGCGCGGCACCTTCACGGCCAGCCCGACGACGACGAAGAGCGCCGCGGCGACGATCTGCAGGGCGGCCCAGACCTGTCCGGGGATCGGCACGACGACCAGCGGGTTCCAGCAGACCGCCACCGCGGCCATGAGGGCTGCCGCCCACCAGGTGCGCCCACGGACGGCGAACACGAGGATGATGAGGGCGAGGACGGTGACGCCCCACCGGGCGAAGACGAACGCCGAGGCGTCGATGATCGCGACGCAGGCGAGCAGGACGACGGCGGCGAGCAGCGACGGCGCGAGTGCCGGGCGGGTGTACGGCGGCAGTTCCCGTCCACCACCGGCGGGCCGCTGTGCCGGACGCGACCGCGGTGCCGCGGGCACGCCCTGCTGGGACGACCCGATCGCGGGCCGTCCCTTCCTCGGTGCCATCAGGCGGACGCGCCGTCGAGGTCGATCGCCCGGAACGGACGCGACATCGGCGGGAGGTCCCGGACGCGCTCGAGTGCGGGCTCGAGCTCGTCGAGGTACGCCCGGTATCCCTCGTCGTTGAGGTGCAGGCCGTCGTCGGTGAAGCGGTCGGCGAGGTGGTCGCCGTCGGCGAGGGCGGGCCAGGCGTCGAGGTACTGCGCGTGGCAGGTGGCGACGAACTGGCGGAGGTGTCGGTTCGCCTCCTCGATCTTCGCGCGGTACTCGGCCTGGCGCGGCAGCACCGAGACGAGGAGCAGCCGGACGCCGGGCAGCTCGCGACGCAGGGTGACCAGGATCGTCTCGACGTTCCGGACCACGTGCTCGACGCTCGCGCGGTGGTTGCCGAAGTCGTTGGTGCCGATGAGCAGCACGATGACCTCGGGCTCTGCGGCGACGACGGCGTCCAACCGGGCGAGCACCCCGTCGGTGGTGTCGCCGCCGACGCCGAGGTTCAGCGTCCGCTCCGACGGGAGCCGGTCCTGCCAGTCACCGGCCTCGGTGATGCTGTCCCCCAGGAACAGGATGGTGGGTCGGTCCTCGGTCATGCTGCCTCCTCGTGCGACGTGTCAGCGCTCCCATTCTGGTGGGTCCGGTTGCGCGAGGTCGAGTCGGTGTTGTGCGACTCCCGCTCGGCCGCGGCCGTGATCCGCTCCACCATGCCGGGGAAGATCACCCCGTGGAACGGCAGGATCGAGTACCAGTACAGGCGCCCGGAGAGCCCCTGCGGGAAGTAGATCGCACGCTGGTGGTAGTCGCTGCCGCCCGTCGGTGAGGGCGTCACGGTCATCTCGAGCCATGCCCGGCCGGGCGACTTGAACTCCGCCCGGAGCCGCAGGTAGTGCCCGCGGTCCAGTCGTTCCACACGCCACCAGTCGAGCGCGTCGCCCTGCTCCAGACGCTGTGGGTCCCGGCGACCACGGCTCAGCCCGACGCCGCCGGCGATCTTGTCCATCCACCCCCGCGCGACCCAGGCGAGCGGGAACGAGTACCAGCCGTTCTCCCCGCCGATCGACTCGACGACCCGCCAGACGTCGGCCGCGGACGCGTCGGTGTGTCGCTTGCGGTCGTCCACGTACACGGTGTGGCCGGCCCAGTCGGGGTCGCTCGGGAGCGGGTCGGCCGGGGTGGCGGCCAGGGTCGCGTTCCGCCAGCTCGTCTCGACCTCGCCCGTGCGCATGCGGGTCAGGGCGAGCCGGACGGCGCGGCGGTACGGCGTCAGCCCGCCGTCCGGGTGCGGGACGTACTGGTCGATGTCGTGCTCGCGTTGGACGCACTCGAACTGGAGTGACTCGATGATCGGCCGGGCGAGCTTGCGTGGGATGGGCGTGACGATGTTGAACCAGTGCGCGGCGAGCCCCGGCGTGAGCACCGGCAACGAGGCGATGCCACGCTGCGGCAGCTTCGCCTCGACCGCGTAGCCGTTGAGCATCTGGCCGTAGCGGAGGACGTCGGGGCCACCGATGTCGAACGTGCGATTGACGTCAGCGGGGATCTCGAGCGCCTTGACCAGGTAGTAGAGCACGTCGCGGATGGCGATGGGCTGGATGTGGTTTCGGACCCACTTCGGCGCGGGCATCCACGGCAGGACGTCGGTCACGTGCCGGATCATCTCGAACGAGGTGCTCCCGGAGCCGATCACCACGCCCGCCTGGTACGCGATCGTCGGCACGCCGGAGCGGAGCAGGACGTCGCCGACCTCCTTGCGGCTCCGCAGGTGCTTCGACAGCTCGCCGTCCGGGTGCAGTCCGCCGAGGTACACGAACCGACGCACCCCGGCGACGCGGGCCTCGTGCCCCATCGTCCCGGCTGCCTGGGTCTCGGCTCGCTCGAAGTCGCCGTCGGCACCCATCGCGTGCGCGAGGTAGTAGACCGCGTCGATCCCCTCGACGGCGGACCGGACGGCGCGGGCGTCCATCAGGTCGCCCTCCGCGATCTCCACGTCGTCGTGCCAGGGGACGTCCTGCAGCTTCCGGGGCGTCCGCACGAAGACCCGCACCGTGTGACCGGCTTCGAGGAGTCTGGGGACGAGACGACCGCCGATGTACCCGGTGGCGCCGGTGACGAGGACGTGCATGCTGGGCACGGTACGCGCGTCGCCTCCGGGTAGGCTTGCCGGGTGGACAACGCAGCCATCCCCACCACCGGCCACCTCAACGCGGACGCGGTCCGGGCCCTCATCGACCACGCGATCCTGAAGCCCGAGCTCACCCGGGCGGACGTCGACGCGCAGCTCGACGAGGCCGCGGCGTACCGCGTGTTCAGCGTGTGCGTCCGACCGAGCGACGTCGCGCACGCCGTCGAGCGCCTGACCGGCACCGGGGTCGGCGTCGGTACCGTGATCGGCTTCCCGCACGGCACCACCTCGACCGCCGCGAAGGTCGCCGAGTCGCTGCAGGCCCTGGCCGACGGTGCCTTCGAGCTCGACATGGTGCAGAACATCGGTGCCGCGAAGTCCGGCGACTGGGAGCGCGTGGAGCAGGACGTCCGTGCCGTCGTCGACGCGGCGGGGAGCACCGTCGTGAAGGTCATCCTCGAGACCGCGTTCCTCACCGAGGACGAGATCGTCGCAGCCTCGCGCGCCGCACAGCGCGCGGGCGCCGCCTTCGTGAAGACCTCGACCGGCTTCGCCGGCGGCGGCGCGACGGCCGCGCACATCCGTCTCATGCGCGAGACCGTCGGCGCGGGCACCGGCGTGAAGGCCTCCGGCGGCGTCCGCGGCCTCGACACCCTGATCGAGATGGTCGACGCGGGCGCGGACCGCATCGGCACGAGCGCCTCGGCGCGCATCCTCGACGAGCTCGCGCACCGCACCGAGACCGGAGCCGCGTCGTCGCTCGGCGACGACACCTCGTCCTACTGACCCCACCCCTCGCCGGGGCCGAGCACCTGCCGGACGCCAGCGTGCGTGCCGGACGTGCACCGAGCCTCCAGGCCGTCGCACCGGAGCGATCATGACCGACAGCACCACACCGACCAACCCCGTGGGCCAGTCCCTCGCCCTCGCCGTGGACCTCGGCGGCACCAAGGTCGAGGCGGCCCTGGTCACCGACCAGGGCGTCGTCCTGCCGGCGACCAGACACCGCAGCCCGACCGGCCCGGGGCGGACCTCGGACGAGTTGCAGGCCGCGGTCGACGAGGTCGTCACCGCCACGCTCGCGACCCTTCCTGCGGACGCGGTCCTCGTCGGCGTCGGCATCGGTTCGGCCGGGCCCGTCGACGAGGTGAACGGACTCGTCTCCCCGCTGAACATGCCGGTCTGGCGCGGCTACCCGCTGCGTGAGCGGGTCGCGCAGCACGTGCCGGACGGTGTCCCGGTGACGCTCCGCATGGACGGTCTCGCGATCACCCTCGCCGAGCACTGGGTCGGAGCCGCGCAGGGATCCGACCACGTGATGGGCATGATCGTCTCCACCGGGGTCGGCGGTGGCCTCATCCTGCACGGGCGCACGGTCAGCGGTCCGACCGGCAACGCGGGCCACATCGGCCACGTCGAGTGCGGCGGGTTCGACGACCCGTGCGCGTGCGGTGGCACCGGCTGCCTCGAGGCCGTCGCGTCCGGTCCGAAGACCGTCGCCTGGGCACGGCGCCAGGGCTTCGCCGGCACGACCGGCGAGGAACTCGCCGCCGCGTACGCCGCTGGCGACGAGGTCGCCGTCGCCGCGGTGCGGCGCAGCGGACGCGCGCTCGGTCAGGCGATCGCCGCGGCGACGAGCCTGGTGGACCTCGAGGTCGTCGCGATCGGCGGCGGCTTCTCGCACGTCACACCGGACCTCTTCGAGTTCGCCCGGCAGGCCGTCGCGGAGCGCGTCGAGTTCCCGTTCGTGACGAAGGTACGGATCGTCCCCACCGGGCTGTCGCAGGACGGGCCGCTCATCGGCGCTGCTGCGCTCGTCCACCGAGCCGACGTGCTGCGCTGAGCGACCGGCGCTGACGCGGCCACGCGGCGTTGAGCTGCAGTTCGGCGCGCGGTGCGGCGTCTTGCGGCGCCGCGCGGTGTCGCGTCCGTCCGCACCGTGGTGCGGCGCGTCCGTCGGCACCGTGTCGTACGCGGCCTGTGCCGCTGGCGTGCGGCGCGGCTGGAGCCGCTGCCGTCGGCTGCGGCGTCTGCCGCGGCGGTCACTCGACAGGCGTCGGCCGGCCGGGAGGCACGGGCCGTCCCCGTCGTCCTGCCTCCGGTCGCGCAGGGACCCTGTCCACAGCCCCGCCCGACGAGGCCGGGCGGTCCGGCAGGATGTCGGGGTGCCCCGCTCGCGCCTGCTGACGACCGACGACTGGCCGGAGGTCGAACTCCGGGCCGCGGTGCTCGCCGGCGAACTCGTGCCGGTCGGACCGTGTTGGGCGTCTGCAGCCGAGCCTCAGGATCCCGCGTTGCGTGCGGCAGCGGCCGCGTGGGCGCTGCCGGACGTCCGGCTCGTCGCCGCCCACGGCACCGCGGCCTGGGTGTGGGGTGCGATCTCGCGTCCGCCGCTCCCCCACGAGTGCGTCGTCCCCGCGCACGTCCGGCTCCGTGTCGACCCCGCAACGGTCCGGGTGCGCGAGGTGGCTCTGCCACCAGACGACGTCGTGGTCCTCGCAGCACTGCGGGTGACCACGCCGCTCCGGACCGGGATCGACCTGCTCCGGGCTCCCGGGCCGGCCCCGGGCGTCATGCACGCAGCGGACGCGGAGGCTGTCCGGGGTCTCGTCGTGTCCGGCGCGGTCGAGACGGACGACCTGCGGCGAGCACTCCGTTCGCTCGGTGTCGTGCCGATGGCCCGGCAGGCCGAGCGTCGTGTCACCGCGCTGTTCGGAACGGACCCGGGCTGACGGCGCTGCTGCGGCGTGACGGCGTCAGCCGGCGCTGACCCGGTACACGTCGTAGACGGCGTCGATGCGCCGTACCGCGTTGAGCACCCGGTCGAGGTGGGTGGTGTCACCCATCTCGAACACGAACCTGCTGAGCGCCAGGCGGTCCGACGAGGTCGAGACGGTCGCCGAGAGGATGTTCACGTGGTGGTCGGTCAGGACGCGCGTCACGTCGCTCAGGAGCCCCGAGCGATCGAGCGCCTCGATCTGGATCTGTACGAGGAACACCGACTTCGAGGACGGAGCCCACTCGACCTCGATCATGCGGTCCGGCTCGTTCATGAGCGACTTCACGTTCGAGCACGACGCCTGGTGCACGGAGACGCCCTGGCCGCGGGTGATGAAGCCGACGATCTGGTCGCCGGGCACCGGGGTGCAGCACTTCGCGAGCTTCACCAGGATGTCCGGCGCGCCGCGGACCAACACGCCGGAGTCGCTGTTGCGGAGCTGGCGACTCGTGATCTGCCGCGGGAAGGCGAGCTCCGGCTCGTCGGTCTCCGTCTCGGTCTGGACGCTGCCCAGCACCTTCTCGATGACGGACTGCGTCGAGACGTGGCCCTCACCGATGGCGGCGTAGAGGGCGGAGACGTCCTCGTAGCGCATCGACGACGCGACCTCGGCGATGGTGTCCTGACTGAGGATGCGCTGCAGCGGCAGGTTCTGCTTCCGCATCGCGCGGGCGATCGCGTCACGGCCCTGCTCGATCGCCTCTTCGCGACGTTCCTTCGTGAACCACTGCTTGATCTTGTTCCGCGCGCGCGGGCTCCGGACGAAGGTCAGCCAGTCCTGGCTCGGGCCGGAGTCGGGGTTCTTCGACGTGAAGATCTCGACGACGTCGCCGCTCGAGAGGGTGCTCTCCAGGGGCACGAGGCGGCCGTTGACCTTCGCCCCCATGGTGCGGTGCCCGATCTCGGTGTGCACCGCGTACGCGAAGTCCACCGGGGTCGCGCCCGACGGCAGCCCGATGACCTTGCCCTGCGGTGTGAAGACGTAGGTCTCCTTGGCGCCGATCTCGTAGCGCAGCGAGTCGAGGAACTCACCGGGGTCGCTCGTCTCTGCCTGCCAGTCGGTGATGTGGGCGAGCCACGCCATGTCCTGGTCGTTCTGGCTCGACGAGTCGACGTCACGACCGGCGACGCGCTGCTTGTACTTCCAGTGCGCCGCGACACCGAACTCGGCCCGCTGGTGCATCTCGTGGGTGCGGATCTGGATCTCGACCGGACGGCCCTGGGGTCCGAGGACCGTGGTGTGCAGCGACTGGTACAGGTTGAACTTCGGCGTCGCGATGTAGTCCTTGAACCGTCCGGGCAGCGGCGTCCACCGGGCGTGCACGGAACCGAGCATCGCGTAGCAGTCCCGCACGGTCGGGACGAGCACACGGATGCCGACGAGGTCGTAGATCTCGTCGAACTCGCGCCCCCGCACGATCATCTTCTGGTAGATCGAGTAGTACTGCTTCGGACGCCCCATCACGTCGCCACGGATCTTCGCGGCCTTGAGGTCCTTCTTCAGCGTGCCGATGACGTTCTGCACGAACTGCTCGCGCTTCGGCTGCCGCTCCTTCACGAGGCTGTCGATCTCGACGTAGAGCTTCGGGTGCAGCACCGCGAAGGACAGGTCTTCGAGCTCCAGCTTGATCATCTGGATGCCGAGCCGGTGCGCGAGCGGCGCGTAGATCTCGAGCGTCTCCTTGGCCTTGCGCGTGGCCGAGGCGGACTCGACGAAGCCCCAGGTCCGAGCGTTGTGCAGGCGGTCCGCGAGCTTGATGACGAGCACCCGGATGTCCTTCGACATCGCGATCACCATCTTGCGGACGGTCTCCGCCTGCGCGCTGTCGCCGTACTTGACCTTGTCGAGCTTCGTGACGCCGTCCACGAGCATCGCGATCTCGTCGCCGAAGTCAGCGCGGAGCTGGTCGAGCTGGTAGTCGGTGTCCTCGACGGTGTCGTGCAGGAGCGCCGCGGCGATCGTGATGGTGCCGATGCCGAGGTCGGCGAGGATCTGCGCGACCGCGACGGGGTGGGTGATGTAGGGCTCGCCGGACTTGCGCTTCTGCCCGTCGTGCGCCTGTTCCGCGACCGAGTACGCCCGCTCGATCAGCGTGACGTCGGCCTTCGGGTGGTGCGACCGGACCGTCCGGATGAGCGTGTCGACCGCGCCGGCCGGCTGCGCGCGGGAGAACAACCGCGGGAGCAGGGACCGGAGCGAGCCCAGGTTGCCCGTGGTGTTCGGCCCGACCGGACTCGTCGGTCGAGCAGGCGAGGCCGGGCGGCTCGCGGCGTCCGACGGCGTTGATTCGCGCGTGTCGGTCATGATGCGCCTCCCGAGACCTCGTCCGGTGCGGAGACTCTCCGCGGTCGATCCGACAAGACTACGCGCGTCCGGTCAGTGCTCGTGACGTGGTTCGCTCTGGGCGCTCCGCACGACCTCGGCGCCAGACTGCTCCCACGCGGTCATGCCACCGAGCACGTTCACGGCGGACACTCCGGACTGCTCGAGCGCGGCGACCACGCGGGCCGAGCGACCACCGGAGTGGCAGATCACCATCGCGGGGCTGTCACCGCCGTCGATCTCCTGCCACCGCGACACCAGCTCGGACATCGGGACCAGCGTGGCCTCGGGAGCGTGGACCTCGTCCCACTCCCCCTGCTCGCGGACGTCGAACAGCTTCGCGCCCGCGGCGAGACGGCGACGGGCCTCCGCCACGTCGATGTCGGTGATCTCGACGCCCATCAGGCGTTCGCCGCCGCGTCGACCTGCTGCTGGCGCTTCGCCGCGGCCTGTTCCTTCTTCGCGTCGGCCTGCTTGATCTTCGGCTCGTTCTCCCGGAGGTGGGCGTACATCGGCGACGCGATGAAGATCGTCGAGTAGGTGCCCACGATGATGCCGATGAACAGCGCGAGCGAGATGTCCCGGAGCGTGCCCGCCCCGAGGACGTACGACCCGATGAAGAGGATCGCCGCGACCGGCAGCAGTGCGACCACCGAGGTGTTGATCGACCGCACGAGGGTCTGGTTCACCGCGAGGTTCACGGACTGCTTGAACGTCCGCACGCTCTCCTGGCTCGTGTTCTCACGGACCTTGTCGAACACGACGACGGTGTCGTACAGCGAGTAGCCGAGGATCGTCAGGAAGCCGATGACCGCGGCCGGCGTCACCTCGAGCCCGACGATGCCGTAGACGCCTGCGGTGATCAGCAGGTCGTGCAGCAGCGCCGTCATGGCAGCCAGCGACATCTTCCACGTCCGGAAGTACAGCGCCATGACCACGGCGGCCAGCGCGAGGAAGATGATGAGGCCGCGGATGGCCTGCGCGAGGACGTCCGCGCCCCACGTCGCGCCGATGAACGTCGACGCGACCTGGCTGTCGGGGACGTCGTACGCCTTCGCGAGGGCGTCCTGCACCTCGGTGGTCTGCCGGTCGGTCAGCTGGCCGGTCTGCACACGGATGCCGTGCTGGCCGAGCTGCGAGACGCGCGGGATGCCCTCGGGCACGATCGACTCGACCGTGTTCGTCGCGATCTGCTGGTTCGTGGTCGTGACGTCGGAGATCGTGAACTCCGAGCCGCCCGTGAACTCGATCCCGAGCTGGTACCCGCCGCGGAGCCACGGGATGCCGAGGGAGAGCACGATCATGACGATCGCGATGAGGTACCACGTGCGACGGCGCCCGACGATGTCGTAGGAGCGCTTGCCCGTGTAGAGGTCGCTGCCGAACTGGCTGAAGCTGGCCATCAGTCGTCCTTCCCGTCCGGCGTCGTGCCGTTGTCGCCCGCGGCTTCGCGGGCCTTCCGCTCGGCGATCGTCTGCCGACGCTGCGCCTCACCGGCACTGCGCCGCTGACGCTTGCCGTCCACGACCGGAGCGCGGAACTGCGCGCGCCCCCGGTAGACGGCGCCGAGCGCGCTCGGGTCGAGCCCGCTGAACGTGTGCCCCTCGCCGAAGAACCGGCTGCGCGCGATGAGCTGCATCATCGGGTGGGTGAACAGCACCACCACGACGACGTCGATCAGGGTCGTGAGCAGCAGGGTGAACGCGAAGCCCTTCACGTCGCTCACCGCGAGGATGTAGAGCACGACCGCGGCGAGGAAGTTGATCGAGTCGGACGCGAGGATCGTCCGCAGGGCTCGACGCCACCCGGACTCGACCGCGCCCTCGAGCCCGCGTCCGTCGCGGAGCTCGTCGCGGATGCGTTCGAAGTAGACGATGAACGAGTCCGCGGTGATGCCGATCGCGACGATCAGACCCGCGACGCCGGCCAACGAGAGGCGGTAGTCGACGCGCCACGACATGATCGCGATGACGAGGTAGGTGAGTGCGGCCGCCACGGCGAGGGACAGCACCGTCACGAACGCGAGCGCCCGGTACTGGATGACCGAGTAGATGATCACCAGGATGAGGCCGATCAGGCCCGCGATGAGACCGCCGACGAGCTGCGCGGTCCCGAGGGTCGCCGAGATGTTCTCGTTCGACTGGACCTGGAAGTTGATCGGCAGCGCACCGTACTTGAGCTGGTCCGCGAGGGTCTTGGCGGAGTCTGCCGTGAAGTTGCCGGTGATCTGCGCCCTGCCGTTGGTGATCGCTGCGTTCGACGCCGGGGCGGTGATGACGGTGCCGTCGAGGACGATCGCGAACTGGTTCTGCGGGGGCTGCAGCTTCACGAGTCGGCTCGTGACGTCGCGGAAGTCGTCCGAGCTCTTGCCGGAGAAGGTCAGGTTGACGGCCCACTGACCGGTCGACGCGCCCTGGGAGTCGGTCGCGAGGCCTGAGGTCGCGTTGCTGATGCCGGAGCCGGACACCTCGACCGGGCCGAGGATGTACTTGGCCGCACCGTCCTGGTCGCACGTGACGAGGGGCTTGTCGTCGGGCGCCGTCGTGACGTCGTCCGGCGCCTTGCAGTTGTAGTTGTCGTACAGGGCCTGCAGCGCGGGCGTGACCTGGGAGAGGTCGCTCCCGTTCGTCGGCTTCGTGCTCGGCGTGGCCTGCAGCGACGCCGGCGGCGTGTACGGCGTCGGCGAGGCTGACGCCCCGTCGCTGCCGCCCACCGACGTGTTCGTCGCGGCCTCGGTGTAGAGCACCGGGCGGAAGGTCAGCTTCGCCGCTGCCTCGATCCGGTCGATCGTCGCCTGGTCCGGCTTGCCGGGGATCGACACGACGATGTTGTTCGTCCCCTGCGTGTTGATCTGCGACTCGGACACGCCCGTCGCGTTGATGCGCTGCCGGATGATGTTGACGGCCTGGTTGAGCTGCTGGCTCGTGACCGAGTCACCCTGGGTGTTCTGCGCCGCGAGGGTGAGCTGCGTGCCACCCTGCAGGTCGAGCGCGAGCTCCGGGACCCAGCTGGCGCCCGCGAACCACTTGCCGGAGTCGTCCTTCGTCGTGCTCGCGAGGATCGAGGCGGCGGTGTTGAGTCCTGCGAGGACCGCCATCAGGATCACCAGCCAGGTGAGCGAGCGGAGCGCCTTCTTGACGGGTGTCGATCGTGCCACCAGTCGTCTCGTCTTTCTGTCAGGACCGACGACGCGAGCCGACGGCGGGGGTGGTGCTGCCGGGCCTGACGGCCCGACAGCCCAGGATGTCAGTTGTCGTTCTTGCGGTTCGGCTCGTCGGTGCGCTCACCGTAGGCCGGGGCCTGATCGTCGACGACCGGCTGACCGTTCAGTTCCGTGACGCGCTTCGGCTCGTCCTCCGGCGTGACGGTGGTGTCGACGTCGTTCGCGGTGTCGTCCACGACCCGCGAGAGCGTCTGGCGGTGCACGGTGACGACCGTACCGGGGGCGATCTCGACCTCGGCGGTGACCTTCTCGTCGTCGACCGAGAGGAGCTTGCCGTAGAGACCGAAGGACAGCATGACCTGTGCGCCCGGGACCATCTTCGTGGCGAGCTCCGCCTGCTGCTTCTTGCGCTTCCGGCTGTTGTAGAACATGAAGGCCGCGAACGCCACGACGATGACGATGAGGATGACTTCTTGACCCATGATGCGATGCCTTCTCTGGTTGCTCGGTTTCGGGCCGTAGCAGTCTAGGGCACTCGTCCAGCGGGAACGTGTGCGGCCGGGGACTGCGCCGCCCGACGATCAGTCTTCGTCGTCGAAGAGACCCGGTTGCGCTGCAGCCTGACCGGGCGTCAGCCCGAAGTGCCGCCAGGCCTGTGGTGTGGCGATCCGCCCGCGAGGGGTCCGGGTGACGAGCCCGACACGGACGAGGAACGGCTCCACGACGGACTCGATGGTCTCGGACTCCTCGCCGACGGCGACCGCGAGGGTGTTCAACCCCACGGGACCGCCGTCGAACCGCGTCAGCATCGTCTCGACGACGGCTCGGTCGAGCCGGTCGAGGCCGAGTTCGTCGACGTCGTAGAGCTCGAGTGCGCCCTGCACCGCGGCCATGCCGTCGCGGGGCCGGTGCACCAGGGTGAAGTCACGGACGCGCCGGAGCAACCGGTTGGCGATGCGGGGGGTGCCGCGGGAACGCCCGGCGATCTCGCGCAGGGCGGACCGGTCGATGTCGAGCTCGAGGAGGTGCGCGGCACGGATGAGGACCTGCTCGAGCTCGTCCTTCTCGTAGAACTCGAGGTGGGCGGTGAACCCGAACCGGTCGCGCAACGGGTTCGGGAGCAGGCCGGCCCGGGTCGTCGCGCCCACGAGCGTGAACGGTGCGAGGTCGAGCGGGATGCTCGTCGCGCCGGCACCCTTGCCGACCATCACGTCGATCCGGAAGTCCTCCATCGCGAGGTAGAGCATCTCTTCCGCGGACCGAGCCATCCGGTGGATCTCGTCGATGAACAGGACCTCGCCCGGGACCAGTGAGGACAGCACGGCCGCGAGGTCACCGGCGTGCTGGATCGCCGGACCGCTCGACATGCGCAGGGGCCGGCCGGACTCGTGGGCGACGATCATCGCGAGCGTCGTCTTGCCGAGTCCGGGAGGACCCGCCATCAGGATGTGGTCGGGCGTGCGCTCCTGCATGGCCGCGGCCTTGAGCAGCAGGTCGAGCTGGCCGCGGACCTTGCGCTGCCCGACGAACTCGTCGAGCGAACGGGGACGGAGTGCTCCCTCGAAGGCGAGTTCCTCCTGCGATTCCGCGCCCGCCGCGGTGATGCCGCTCACCGACCGGCACCGGCGGGCCGGAGTGCCCCGAGCGCGGCGCGCAACAACGCCTGGGTGCCGAAGGTGGCGGCAGCGGGGTCCCCGGCGACGACGGCGTCGACGGCGGACCGAGCGGCGTCTTCACGCCAACCGAGGCCGGTGAGCGCCGTGACGACGTCCTCCGACGCGGGGTGGGCAGGGACGCCCGTCGAGGAGACGGCCAGTGCCGGCTGCTCGAACGCGGCGAGCTTGCCCGCGAGCGCGACGGTGATGAGCTTCGCGGTCTTCGGGCCGATGCCGGACACCTTGCGGAAGGCGGCGTCGTCCTCGTCGGCGACGGCGGTGGCGATCTGGCCCGGGTCCATGTGGGCGAGCACCCCGAGGGCGGACTTCGGCCCCACGCCGGAGACGCTGCGGAGGAGGTCGAACACCCGGAGGGCATCGGTGGTCTCGAAGCCGAACAGGAGGTGCTCGTCCTCACGCACGATCATCGCGGTGCGGACGAACACCTCGGCCCCGTGTCGCATGGTCAGGGCGTGCGCGGGCGTGACGGTGACGGCGTACCCGACTCCCCCGACCTCGATCACCACGCTCGACCCGGCGACGTCGATGCAGGTGCCCCGGAGACTCGCGATCATGCTCCGAGCCTAGGGCCGCCCACCGACGTTGCCCCCGCACCACGCGCGACGCCGCGTGACCCGCCGCGAGCCGCCGCGGCTGCGGCTCGTGCCAGGGGCGAGTCGGCGCCCGAGCCCTGCTGCGCGTCGCGCCAGGCCCGCTGCGCCGGGGTGAGCGACGACGGACCGGACCCGATCTGGTCGGGTGATCCGAGCCTCCAGGCGTGGCACACCGCGAGGGCGAGCGCGTCCGCGGCGTCGGCGGGCCGCGGTGCCTCGGCCAGGCCGAGCACCGCTGCGACCATCGTCTGCACCTGACGCTTGTCGGCGTTGCCGTACCCGGTGATCGCCGCCTTGACCTCGGACGGGGTGTGCAGCCCGACCGGCAGGCCGCGCGCTGCCGCGGCGTGCAGGGCGAGGCCCGCAGCCTGTGCGGTGCCCATCACCGTGCGGACGTTCGCCTGCGCGAACACCCGCTCGACCGCGACGGCCTGCGGTCGGTGCTCGTCGATCTCCGCGGCGATGCCGTCCGCGATCCGCAGCAACCGCTGTTCGAGTGCCATGTCCGCCGGTGTCCGGACGACGGTCACGTGCACGAGCCGAGCGCGACGGTTCGGTGCGACCTCGACCACGCCGACGCCGCACCGGGTGAGCCCGGGGTCGACCCCGAGCACCCGGAGCATCGCTACTCGCCTTCGTCCTCGTCGAGTTCGGCCTGGACGTCCGCGGGGATGTCGAAGTTCGCGTAGACGTTCTGCACGTCGTCCGAGTCCTCGAGCGCGTCGATCAGCTTGAACACCTTGCGGGCGGTGTCGGCGTCGACCGGGACCTTGAGCCCGGGGACGAACTCGGCGTCGGCCGAGTCGTAGTCGATGCCGGCGTCCTGCAGTGCGGTTCGGGCCGCGACGAGGTCGGATGCCTCGGTGATGACCTCGAAGCCGCCGCCCTGGTCGATGACGTCCTCGACACCGGCGTCCAGCACGGCACCCATGACGGTGTCCTCGTCGAGGCCGTCGGTCTTCGTGACCGAGATGACGCCCTTGCGGGAGAAGTTGTAGGCGACGCTGCCCGGGTCGGCCATGGTGCCGCCGTTGCGCGACATCGCGGTCCGGACCTCGGCCGCAGCGCGGTTCTTGTTGTCCGTCAGACACTCGATGAGCATCGCGACGCCGTTCGGGCCGTAGCCCTCGTACATGATCGTCGTGTACTCGATCGACTCACCGGTCAGCCCGGCACCGCGCTTGATGGCGCGGTCGATGTTGTCGTTCGGCACCGAGGTCTTCTTCGCCTTCTGCACGGCGTCGACCAGGGTCGGGTTCCCCGACAGGTCGGCGCCGCCCATCTTCGCGGCGACCTCGATGTTCTTGATGAGCTTGGCGAACGACTTCGCACGGCGCTGGTCGATGACCGCCTTCTTGTGCTTGGTCGTTGCCCACTTGGAATGCCCGGACACGGTGCTCCTTGCGTCTTGCGGAAGATCCTGGTCAGTCTACCGAGCCGGGAGGCACGGTGTCGGTCCGGCGCGCTGGTCCTGTGGAGAGCGCGCGGCCGACTCGCGGGACCAGGTTCCGGACACGGCACCGCGAACGAGCACGGTTCATTGTCCGGAACCTGGTCCCGCCGGTCGGGTCGGTCGCCGGTCGGGTCGGTCGCCGGTCGGGTCGGTCGCCCGTCGGGTCGGGCGCCGTTCGGGTCAGGCGCTGCGGACGAGGTCGAGGAAGCGCCGGTGGAACCGGTCCTCCCCCGCGACCTCGGGGTGGAACGCGCTGGCGATGACGTTCGCCTGCTGCACGGCGACGACCTGGCCGTCCGGGAGCGCCCCGAGCACTTCGACCCCCGGGCCGTGCTCCTCGACCACCGGTGCGCGGATGAAGACAGCGTGCACCGGGGCGTCACCGAGCTCGGGCATCGGGATGTCGATCTCGAAGGAGTCGTTCTGGCTCCCGAAGGCGTTCCGTCGGACCGTCGTGTCGAGCACGCCGAGTGTCTGCTGGCCCGGGATGCCCGCGGCGATCCGCGAGGAGAGCATGATCATCCCGGCGCAGGTGCCGTACGTGGGGAGTCCGCCGCGGATGGCGTCGGCGAGGGGCTCCGCGACGCCGAACGCCCGGGACAGCTTGTCCATCACGCTCGACTCGCCACCGGGGACGACCACGCCGTCGAGCGACGCGATCTCCTCCGGGCGGCGGAGCGGCACGACGTCGGCGCCGAGTTCGGTCAGCGACGCGATGTGCTCCCGGAAGTCGCCCTGGAGGGCGAGGACGCCGATGCGCGGGTGCGCGGCCGGACTACCAGCCACGCTCGGCCAGGCGGTGCGGCGCGGGGACGTCGGCGACGTTGATGCCGACCATGGCCTCGCCGAGCCCGCGGGACACCTCGGCGATGACCTTCGGGTCGTCGTGGAAGGTCGTCGCCTTGACGATCGCCGCGGCACGCTTGGCCGGGTCGCCCGACTTGAAGATGCCGGAGCCCACGAAGACACCGTCGGCGCCGAGCTGCATCATCATCGCGGCGTCGGCCGGGGTGGCCACGCCACCGGCGGTGAAGAGCACGACGGGGAGCTTGCCGGTCTGCGCGACCTCCTTCACGACGTCGAACGGCGCCTGGAGCTCCTTCGCGGCGACGTAGAGCTCGTCCTCCTTGAGGTGGCGGAGGGCAGCGATCTCCTTGTTGATCGTGCGGATGTGCTTGGTGGCCTCGGACACGTCGCCCGTGCCGGCCTCCCCCTTTGAGCGGATCATGGCCGCACCCTCGGTGATGCGACGGAGGGCCTCGCCGAGGTTGGTCGCACCGCAGACGAAGGGGGTGGTGAAGTTCCACTTGTCGATGTGGTTGACGTAGTCGGCGGGCGAGAGCACCTCGGACTCGTCGATGTAGTCGACACCGAGCTCCTGCAGCACCTGCGCCTCGACGAAGTGGCCGATGCGGGCCTTCGCCATGACCGGGATCGACACCGCGGCGATGATCTCCTCGATCATGGACGGGTCGGACATGCGGGCGACGCCGCCCTGTGCACGGATGTCGGCGGGGACGCGCTCGAGGGCCATGACGGCCGTGGCGCCGGCTTCTTCCGCGATGCGGGCCTGCTCGGCGTCGACGACGTCCATGATCACGCCGCCCTTGAGCATCTCCGCGAGGCCGCGCTTGACGCGGTCGGAGCCGGTGATCGAGGTGCCGGGGGTGCTCGGGGTGCTGCTGCTGTCGCTCATGATGACGACAGTCTAGTGGTCCCCCGGCCAGCCTTCCGCGACGAGTCGACGGGTCTCGCCGAGCAGCTGGGACATCGACTTCGTGCGGGCGATGATCGGGAAGAAGTTGGAGTCGGACTGCCAGCGCGGGACGATGTGCTGGTGCAGGTGCCCGGCAACGCCGGCCCCTGCGACCTCGCCCTGGTTCATGCCGATGTTGAAGCCGTCGCAGTGCGAGACCGCCCGCAACACGCGCATGGCCGTCTGCGTGAGCTCGCCCATCTCGCGCAGTTCGTCCGGTGTGGCTTCGTCGTACAGCGGGACGTGCCGGTAGGGACACACGAGGAGGTGCCCGTTGTTGTACGGGAACAGGTTGAGCAGGACGTAGGCGTGCGCTCCACGAGCGACGATGAGGGCGTCCTCGTCGGACTTGTGCGGCGCCTCGCAGAACGGGCAGTCGTCCTCGTGCCCGCGACCCCGTCCTTCACGCCCGGCGTCGATGTACGCCATGCGGTGCGGGTTCCAGAGTCGCTGGAAGGCGTCCGGCACCGCGGCACCGGTCGCGGCGTCCCGGATCACCAGCGGGTCGTCGGCCCCGCCGGGGGCCGGAGCGGCGCCAGCGCCCACCGCGCCGTCCGGACCCACTGCGTCGTTCGCAGCCGACGCAGCGGACGCACCCGCGGCCCGGGAGCCGACCACGTCGGTGACGTGACCGGTCCCGGGGACGTCGGACGGGCTTCCCGGCTGGTCGGTGACCATCAGACCTGCGCGCGGTCGCGGATCGCGGTGAGGATGCGCTCCACCGCCTCGTCGACCGGCACGGCGTTGTCCTGCCGACCGTCGCGGAAGCGGAACGACACGGCACCGGCGTCGCGGTCGTCGCCGCCGGCGATGAGCTGGAACGGCACCTTCGCCTTGGTGTGTGTGCGGATCTTCTTCTGCATGCGGTCGTCCGAGTGGTCGACCTCGGCGCGCACACCGTGCGACCGGAGCTTCGCGACGACCTCGTCGAGGTAGTCGCCGTACTCGGCAGCGACCGGGATGCCGACGACCTGCACCGGCGACAGCCATGCCGGGAACGCACCCGCGTAGTGCTCCGTGAGGACGCCGAAGAAGCGCTCGATCGAACCGAACAGGGCGCGGTGGATCATGACCGGGCGCTGCCGCGAGCCGTCGGACGCCGTGTACTCGAGCTCGAAGCGCTCCGGCAGGTTGAAGTCGAGCTGCACGGTCGACATCTGCCACGTGCGGCCGATGGCGTCGCGGGCCTGCACCGAGATCTTCGGGCCGTAGAACGCCGCGCCGGCGGGGTCGGGCACGAGCTCGAGCCCGGACTCCTCGGCGACCTCGCGCAGGGTGTTCGTCGCGATCTCCCAGACCTCGTCGTCACCGACGTACTTCTCCGGGTCCTTCGTGGAGAGCTCGAGGTAGAAGTCGTCGAGGCCGTAGTCGCGCAGGAGCGACAGCACGAACTCGAGCGTCGTGGTGAGCTCCTCCTTCATCTTCTCCTGCGTGGTGAAGATGTGGGCGTCGTCCTGGGTCATGCCCCGGACGCGCGTCAGACCGTGGATCACACCGGACTTCTCGTTGCGGTAGACCGTGCCGAACTCGAACATCCGCAGCGGCAGGTCGCGGTAGGACCGGGCCTGCGAGCGGTAGGCGAGGATGTGCATCGGGCAGTTCATCGGCTTCAGGTAGTAGTCCGCACCCTGCCGGGTGACGTTGCCGTCCTCGTCGCGTGCCTCGTCCATGTGCATGGCCGGGAACATGCCGTCCTTGTACCAGCCGAGGTGCCCGGACTGCTCGAAGAGGTCGCCCTTGGTGATGTGCGGCGTGTAGACGAACGAGTAGCCCTCTTGCTCGTGCCGACGGCGCGAGTAGTCCTCCATCTCGCGGCGGATGATGCCGCCCTTCGGGTGGAAGATCGCGAGGCCGGAGCCGATCTCGTCCGGGAACGAGAAGAGGTCGAGCTCGGCGCCGAGCTTGCGATGGTCGCGCTTGGCGGCTTCCTCGAGGCGGACGAGGTACGCCTTGAGCTGGTCCTTGTCGGGCCACGCGGTGCCGTAGACGCGCTGCAGCTGCGGGTTCTTCTCCGAACCGCGCCAGTACGCCGCCGCGACGCGCATGAGCTTCGACGCGTTGCCGATCCACCGGGTGTGCGGGACGTGCGGACCACGGCAGAGGTCCTGCCAGACGACCTCGCCGGTCTTCGGGTCGACGTTCTCGTACACCGTGAGCTCGCCGGCACCGACCTCGACGCTCTCGCCAGAGTCGCCGGACTCCGCCGCACCCTTCAGCCCGATGAGCTCCTGCTTGTAGGGCTCCCCCGCCATGCGCTCGCGGGCTTCCTCGTCGGTGACGACGACGCGTCGGAAGCGCTGGGCCTGACGGACGATGCGGTCCATGCCCTTCTCGATCGCCTTGAGGTCGTCCGGGGTGAACGGCTCGGCGACGTCGAAGTCGTAGTAGTAGCCGTCGGTTACGGGCGGGCCGATGCCGAGCTTGGCGTCGGGGTTGATCTGCTGCACGGCCTGCGCGAGCACGTGCGCTGCCGAGTGGCGGAGGATGTCGAGGCCGTCCTGCTCGTCGAGGGTGACGGGCTCGACGAGGTCGCCCTCGTGCACCTCGGCGTCGAGGTCCTTGAGCACGCCGGCGACACGGATCGCGACGACGCCGCGGACCCCGTCGAAGAGCTCGGTGCCGGTCGTGGTCGTCGTCGCGGTGCGGGGCTCGGGCGCCTGGGGAAGGTCTGCGGGCTCGGCGCCGTCGGCGGGCGCTGCGACTGACTCGGTCACGATCGTGGTGCTCCTCGGTTGTTTCAGGGGTGCGTCAAGACTAGTGCGCCGCGACCGCCGTGCGGCCCGCCTGTGGGGCGCTCCCGTTGGCGGAGGCGGTGTGCAGGAACGGCCTGGAGGCGGGGTGCGGTCCCGTCAGGCCGGGACGGTGCCGAGGGTGGTCACCGGGACACGGGCCTCCACGCGCTCGCGGCCGGCGAGGCCGTCGAGCTCGAGCAGGGCGGCGAAGCCGATGGCCTCGTAGCCCGCGCGCTCGAGGAGCGTGATCGTCGCGGCCGCGGTGCCGCCGGTCGCGAGGACGTCGTCGACGACGAGCACGCGGGTGCCGGCGGGCAGCTGTCCCGGGCGCAGTTCGAGCTCGGCCTCGCCGTACTCGAGGGCGTACTGCTCGCTGAGCACCTTGCCCGGGAGCTTGCCGGCCTTGCGGACGGTGAGGACCCCGACCTGGTGCTGTGCGGCGATGCCCCCGGCCAGCGCGAACCCGCGGGCCTCGATGCCGGCGACGGCCTGGAAGCCCTCCCCCACGGCGAACGGTGCCGCGAGGGCCTCGCAGACCCGGCCGAACGCCACCGGGTCCGAGAACACGGGCGTGACGTCGCGGAACAGGATCCCCGGCTTCGGGAAGTCCGGCACGATCGCGGTCAGTCGGTCGACGAGGGCAGCTGCGGTTTCGGTCACCGCACAACGGTACGGCAGTGGCGGCGGTCGGCCGGACGCGGTTCGGATCGGCAGCGCACAACCGAAGGCGCCCCGAACCACGGCTTCGCGCAGTTCGAGGTGACTTCGGTTGTGCGAAGGCGCACGTGCGCCGGCGCCCCGGCCGGGGGGCGAGGCGCCGGTGCACTCAGCGCCAGCGCTGCATCGCGCCGCTCTGCAGCAGCAGGCGGAGCTCGCTCTCCCGCTGCTCGCGCTCGATCCGCTGCCGGGTCGCGAAGTCGACGGACACGCGGACGCGCGTGGTCCGACGACTCCAGAGGATCAGCCAGAGGCCGACCCGGAGGGCGATGCGGTCGGGCAGCGAGACCCGACGGCGCACCGCGCGGGTATCGGGAGGACGGGTGGTGGTTCTCGTGGACATGGTGGTGGATCCCCTACTGGATGGTCGCCCGGACGACTTCCGGGCGCGACGGATCGACCCGGGGTGCGGGCCGGTGAGAATGACAGGTGAATGCATTCCGGGCGCCACGACGTCAGCGTGGCGTGACGCTCGAAGAATGCGCCGGAATGTGATCGGGAATGCGTGCCGATGGGAAGAGCGTCACCCGCCGCCGACCCTCACGACGCATTCTCCGTGACGCCACGACCCGACCACCGGTGGTGGCGGGGACGAACGGCGTCACGGGCGGCGGTCGCGAGCCGATGGGCTCAGCGATGCTGCGTGCGCAGGAGTGCGGTGGTGTCGACGCTTCCGGTCAGCGGACTCGGACAGGGGTGCCGAAGAGTCCAGTGGTCCCACGGAACGACACGCTGCCGGTGAACGGCGTGCGGTGCTTCGTCATGGTGATCATCATGGTCTCGCCCCCTCTCGGTCTCGTGCTGAACAGTGCTCGTGCACACTATCCACACCGGGAATGCCCGCGCAAGCATTTCTCCGGAATTGATCCGGAATCGGTCCGGAATTGCCGCCGACAACAGCGGAACGGCCCGGTGTCACGAAGGACACCGGGCCGTTCCGTGCGGAGCGAGCGGGATCAGACCTCGACGGGCTGCGCCGCGTCGACGCGCAGGGCGCCGTCCACTGCGTCGACCCGGACCGTGTCTCCGACGCGGACCGCATCCGAGACCACGAGGGTCGCGATCCGGTCGTCGACCTCGCGCTGGATGAGCCGACGGAGCGGGCGGGCGCCGTACTCCGGCTCGTACCCGTGCTCGGCGAGCCAGGCGACTGCCGCGTCGGAGACCGACAGCGTCATGCCCTGGCCGACCAGCCGGAGCGCGGTGTCCTCGAGCAGCAGGGACACGATCGACTCGATCTGCGCGCGGTCGAGCTTGCGGAAGAGCACGATCTCGTCGATGCGGTTGATGAACTCGGGCCGCATCGCCTCGCGGAGCTTGCCCATCACCCGTGCCCGCAGGTCGTCCTCCGCGAAGCCGTCCGCAGCACCGACCGCCGAGAACCCGAGCGCACCGGAACGGGACGCGAGGAACTCGGACCCGATGTTCGACGTCATGATCACGACCGTGTTCCGGAAGTCGACCGTGCGCCCCTGCCCGTCGGTCAGCCGGCCGTCGTCGAGGACCTGCAGCAGCAGGTTGAAGACGTCCGGGTGGGCCTTCTCGACCTCGTCGAGGAGGATCACCGAGTACGGGTTCCGGCGGACGCGCTCGGTGAGCTGCCCTGCCTCGTCGTAACCGACGTACCCGGGAGGGGCACCGACCAGCCGCGAGACCGTGTGGCGCTCGCCGAACTCGCTCATGTCGAAGCGGAGCATCGCCGAGTCGTCACCGAACAGCGACGACGCGAGCGCCTTCGCGAGCTCGGTCTTGCCGACGCCGGTCGGCCCGAGGAACAGGAAGCTGCCCACCGGTCGACGCGGGTCGCCCATCCCGGTGCGGCTGCGTCGCACCGCGCGGGCGATCGCCTGCACGGCGTCGTCCTGGCCGACGACGCGCTCGTGGAGCTCGTCCTCGAGGACGGCCAGGCGCGAGCGGTCGCCCTGGCTCAGGCGGGCCGCCGGGATCCCGGTCGCGCGCGAGACCACGCTGGCGATGTCGGCCTCCGTGATCAGCCGGTTACCCGGTTCCGGACTGGAGGCACGGGTCGCGCCCGCCTCCGAGGCGGCGGTAATCCGGGCCTCCAGGCCGTCGATCTGGTCGCGGAGGCGCGACGCCTCCTCGTAGTGTTCCTCCGCCACGGCCGCGTCCTTGGACGCGCTGAGCGCGGCGACCTCGGCGCGGAGCGCCTCGACGTCCACGTCGCCCGACAGCGCGAGCCGGCGACGCGCACCGGCCTGGTCGACGAGGTCGATCGCCTTGTCCGGCAGGTGCCGGTCGGTCACGTACCGGTGGGACAGCTCGACCGCGGCGCGGAGGGCCTCCGGCGTGTAGGTGACGTCGTGGTGCTCCTCGTAGCGCGGCGCGAGTCCGGTGAGGATCGCCACCGCGTCCTCGACGCTCGGCTCCCCGACCGTGACCGGCTGGAACCGGCGCTCGAGGGCGGCGTCCTTCTCGATGCGGCGGTACTCGTTCAGCGTCGTCGCACCGACCATGTGCAGGTCACCACGGGCGAGGCGGGGCTTGAGGATGTTGCCGGCGTCCATCGAACCGCCCTCGCCACCACCGCCGGCTCCGACGAGCGTGTGCAGCTCGTCGACGAACACGATGAGCTCGTCCGCGTGCTCGGCGATCTCGTCCATGGTCTTCGTCAGGCGTTCCTCGAAGTCGCCTCGGTACTTGGCTCCGGCGAGCATGCCGGGCAGGTCGACCGCGACGACGCGCTTGCCCTGCAGGAGCACCGGGACGTCCCCGTCGACGATGCGCTGCGCGAGCCCCTCGACGATGGCGGTCTTGCCGACGCCGGGCTCACCGATGAGGACGGGGTTGTTCTTGGTCCGGCGGAGCAGGATCTCGACGGCCTGCTCGATCTCGTCCGCACGGCCGATCACGGGGTCGATCTTCCCGTCGCGGGCGCGGGCCGTGAGGTCGGTGCCGTACTGGTCGAGCGTCGGGGTCGCGCTCTGGTCGGCGGTGTCGGTGGTGGTTCCGGGCATCGGGCTCCCTGTTCGTGCGGCCGCGGCGGCCTCCTGCGCGTACTCCTGCACCACCTGCGGGGTGACGCCGGCGCTCGCGAGCAGCTGCCCGGTGACCGTGTCCTGGTCCATGACGAGCGCGAAGAAGACGTGCTCGGGGTCGGTGTAGGTGCTGCCGAAGCCCTTGGCGGCCTGGGTCGCCTCGAGCAGGATGCGCTGGGCGGTACCGGTCAGGGCCGGTCGTCCCTCACGCTGCACGCCGTCGTGGGACGGAGCCGGCAGCCGCTGCTCGATCTCGTCGGCGAGGCGCTCCGGGTCGGCGCCGGCACGGCGGACGACCGCGGTGAAGGGATCGGTGCGGACGAGGACGTGCAGCAGGTGCAGCGCATCGATCTCGTGCTGCCCCTGCTCGGTCGCGTACTCGGCGGTGCGCTGGAGCAGCTGGTGGGTGCGACGGCTGAGCAGTCGCGTGATGTCCACCGGTCGTCCCAGCGGTACGGATCGCTGGGCACCGGTGTTCTGCGCCGCGAGCAGACGGGCGAGGAACTCGTCGAACGAGTCACTGCCGTTGGTCGGGCCGAACGTCTCTGGCAACGGGACCTCCTGGGAACTTGAGTGCCTTCGACTCAATGCAACGCAGGGGTGTGCGGACCATTCCCGGTTCCGGAAGAAAGTTGCGGCGTGCTGGCTCAGGTCCGGGCGATGGGCTTCGCGATCGCGTTCGTGACCCGCACGAGGTCCGCCGGGGTGAGCTCGATGTCGAATCCGCGACGGCCACCGGACACGAAGATGCTGTCGTACGTGAGCGCGGACTCGTCGAGCACGGTCGTGAGGGTGGTCTTCTGCCCCACGGGGCTGATGCCGCCGACGACGTAGCCGGTGCGCTTCTCGGCGAGGGAAGGGTCGGCGAGCGTGGCCTTCTTGCCGCCGACGGCCGCGGCGATCGCCTTGAGGTCGAGCCGGTTCGCGACGGGGACGATCGCCACGGCGAGGGCACCGTCGACCGAGACCACGAGGGTCTTGAAGACCTGCTCCTCACGGAGTCCGAGCGCGGCGGCGGCCTCTTCCCCGAAGTTCGTGGCGGTCTCGTGGTGCTCGTACACGTGGGGCGTGTACGGCACGCCCGCGCGGTCCAGGGCGACCGTCGCGGGGGTGCTCGGCGATGCAGCGGTCATGCGGCGATCATGCCGCCCCACGGCCGTCGGGCCGGGACGGCGCGCGGACGCTACGCTGAACGCACCATGGTCGTCGTCGAGTTCCTGCTGCGCCTCGTCGCCGTGCTCGGCGCGGGCGCGCCCGTGGCGACCGGAGCCGGCGACCTGCTCCCCGCGATCGTCGTCGCGGCACTCGGTAGCGCCGCGGTGGTCGCGCTCGTGGTCCTCACCGCGGTCGTCGCCGGTGTGCTCGGCACGCGACCGTCCCGCGGTGCGATGGACGACACGGCCTGGGCGGTCCTCCGGACGGAGATCGCGTCGTCGCACCCCGACGCGGACGGTCACGCGCGTCCGAGGGCGCCGGGAGTCGTCGCACCGGTCTGACCACGTCGGTGGTCGGGCCGATCCGCGACCCTTCCACCTCGACCGATCGGACCACCATGGACATCACCACCCTGCCCGTCGTCGGCACCCTGCTGCACGCCGGCGCCGACCTGCTCACCGCCGTGACCGGCTGCCTCGAACCGTTCGCCGGGTCGTTCTCCGCTGCGCTCGCGGTGGTCGCCCTCACCCTCGCCGTCCGGGTGCTGCTCGTGCCGCTGTCCGTCCTGCAGGTGCGGGCCGAGCGCGATCGACGCCGGATCGCACCGCAGCTCGCCGGGCTCCGTCGCCGGTACGGACGGGACCGCGAACGACTGCAGCGCGCCGTGCAGGAGCTGTACACCTCCGAGCGGGTGTCGCCGCTCGCCGGGTGCCTGCCGGTGCTCGCGCAGGCCCCGGTGGTGTCGCTCCTGTACTCGCTCTTCACGCACGCATCGATCGGGGGTGTGGCGAACACGCTGCTCGAGGCGAAACTCGTGGGGGTGCCGCTCGCGCACTCGCTGGTGGGCACGCTCGCGTCTCCGCTCTGGGCACACGCCTGGGTCCTGCTCGTCCTCCTGGCGGTGCTCGCGGTCGTGGTGGAGGCGTCCCGACGGGCGAACCTCCGCTGGAACCCCGCGGAGCCCGCGGACCCGAGCGTCGCCGGTGCGACGGCAGCGGCGTCCGTCGGGCGCGTGGCACCGTTCATCACCGTGGTGTTCGCCGCCATCGCGCCCCTGGCCGCCGCGCTGTACGTCGTCACGAGTGCCGTGTGGACCTTCGGTGAGCGCGAGGTGCTCCGGCGTGCGCTGGAGCGTGCTGCGGACTAGCCGCCCTGCCCCTCCTGCTGCGGCCCCTGGTCGACGGGGTCGTACTCGGTCCCGCGCCCCTGCTCCTCGTCGGCGGTCGGCACGTGGCGTTCGGTACCGGTGCCGCCCGGGCTCGTCGCGACGTAGTCGGCCTCCCCGGACTGGGTGTCGTGGCTGAGCGGCTCGAGGGTCTCGTCGTCGGCCGGTCGAGGCTGGTCGTTCGCGGGGTCGGTCATCGTTCCTGGGTACTCCTCGCGCACTGGGCGAACACGGTCGACGGCCGAGTGCGAGCATGGGGCGGGCAGCAGGGGCCGGAACAGGAGTGGGCATGGCCGAGGACGACCTGGCGACCGAGCGGGCGCGACTCGAAGCCGTGGCGTGGGGTGCCGACTCCACGCCGGCGGAGGCTGCCCGCGCGCGGATCGCACTCGAGGACCTCACCGCGGGACGCCGGCCACGGCGGTCGTCGGCCGCTGACGCGGTCGGGGGTCGCACGGGCAGGCCGGACGCCGGACAGGCAGTGCCCGCGGACCCGCGGACCGGCAGCGTCCCGACGACAGCCGCCCCGTCGGACCGCGACCTGTCCGCGCGTGGCCGACACGACGTCCCCGGGCCCGCGTCGGCGCTCGACGCACCATTCGACACCGCGTCCGGAACGGCCCCGCCTGCGCCGACCGCGGCCGGGGAAGTCGCGTCCGGGCCGGCGGAGGCGCCGCCGAGCGTCACCCAGGCCGACCACGGGTCGGACGCGACGACGGGCGACGGGCGTGGGGCGGGCCTCCAGGCAGGGTGGCGGCGACGCGTCCGCGACCTGCTCTGGACGCGCCGCCCCCGCGTGTGGATCGCGCTCGGTGCGATCGCCGCCGTCGGGGTGGCGTTCGCGGCCGGGACGGTCGTCGGGACGGCTCGGCCGTCGATGCCCGCCGCACCGAGCATCACGCCGACGGCCGGCACCGTGACCCTGGAGCAGTTGCTCGACGTGCCGCAGACGTACGCGGACCAGCTGCCCGGACCCGTGGACGCTCCCGTGAGCCTGCACAGCACCCGCCTGATCTTCACGAACCGCGCGCTCGACGGCGGTGACCTGGAGACACCCTGGAGCGTCTGGGCGGGGGTCGGTACCGACCGGTCGACCATCTGCCTCGTGGCGAGCGCGGACCGGATCGAGTCCTCGACGGCGTGCTACCCGCGCGAGGACGCGCTGCACGGGTCCGTGTCGCTGTCGGCCCAGTCCACGAGCGGGACGCTGACCCTCTGGTTGCGCGGCGGCGGGGTGCAGGGAACGGTGACCGACGGCTACTGAGCGCCGGGCCACTGAGCATCGGGGCTGGTGCGCCCGCCGGAGTGGTGCGTGCGGACCGCTCCCGTGACCACGGCGACCGATCCCGTGAGTGTCTGGATCGCCCGGCTGATCGTCGGCACCGACGTGGTGACCACGGCGAGCGAGGACGTGATGGCCTCGATCGAGGAGGTCGACAGGTGCTCCTGGGCGTGCGAGTGCACCGGGAAGCCCTTGCGCGCGGCGACGACGACACCGAGCGAGGCCAGCAGGACGGCACCGCCCGCGAACGGCATCCACTGCAGTCCGACGACACCCAGGGCCTGCCCGCCCAGCGCCGCTCCCCCGGCGATGCCGATGTTCGAGGCGCCGTTGACGAGGGCACCGGCGATGTCGGGCGACACGCCTCCGGTACGGATCGCGGCCGCCATGAACAGGGTGCCGGTCGTGCCGTTCGCGGCCATCCAGACGCCGGCGACCGCCATGGTGCCGACGAGCGAGCCGTGCACGAACGGCAGCACGGCGAACGCGGCCGCCATGACCGCGACGGCGACGATGAGCGTCTGCCGCGGCGCACGGTCGACGAACAGCCCGGCGAGCCAGAGCCCGACGACCCCGGTGGCACCGAGGACGAGCAGGGCACCGGAGACCAGGTGCGCGTCGAGACCGGCGTCGATCGCGTAGGGGCCGATGTACGTGTAGACGACGTAGTGCCCCGCGAACAGGAGCAGGTCGGCGATCACGACCGAGAGCAGCCCGGTGCGCGCCCACGCCCGCGGCGAGCCGATGTGCGGCGACGATGCACCGCGAACGGCCGGGAGGAACGCCAGTGCTACCCCGGCGAGCACGGCCGACGCCACGGCGACCGAACCGACGGCCGGACGCCAGCCGATGGTCTGCGCGACCCACGTGGCGATCGGCACGCCCAGCACGAAGCCGAGCGAGCTGCCCGAGTACACGAAGGCGATCGCGCGACCGGCGAGGCGCGGCGGCACGATGCGGGTCGCGTACGCGGACGCCACGGAGAAGAACAGCGCGTGCGCGACGCCGCCGACGACCCGGCCGGCGCACACCACGGCGAATGACGGTGCGAGCGCCACCATCAGGTTCGACACCGCGTAGCCGACGAGCGTCGCCACGAGCACGGCCTTCCGGGGCAGTCGCGCCGTGAACGACGTCAGCGGCAGCGCGAGCAGGGCGACCGCCGCGGCGTAGACGGTGACGACCACGCCCATCGTCGACTCGGAGACGCCGAGGTCACGGCTCATCGTGCCGAGGAGCCCGACCGGCATGAGCTCGGTGGTGATCGCGAAGAACGTCGCGAGGCCGAGGACGGCGATGCCGACGATCGAGCCGGTGGTGACGGTGATCGGCCGCGTGTGCGCCGGCACGGCCGAGGTTCGGGTGGTGGTGGTGGACACGGGGCTGACCTCCTCGCTGGGGACGTCCGGGCGCACGGCGACGACGTCCGGGACGACGAGGAGCTGCGCGCTCGAGCTGTGGATGGTGTGGTGGGTACGACTCCACGGCGAGTGCGCCCCTCCAGTGTTGCACGCTGCACTCGGGCTGCGCGAGGGGCTACCGCTGAGAACTTCCTCGGAGCGCTCCAACGGCGTCCGGCCGGGGTTTGTTCCCGGAACGACGAACGGGGTGGGACCGAGCGGTCCCACCCCGTTGCGCGACAGGTGTCAGTCGTGCAGGTGCGTCCGGCGACGGTGCCGCACGGAGCGGTACGTCAGGAGCCCCGCGCCGAGCAGGACGAGGACGCCCGCGGCGATCAGCTGCGGTCCGACGTCCGCGCCCGTGTAGGCGAGGGCGCCGGTCGTCGGGCCCGGCCCCGTGGCCGCGACCGGAGTGGTCGTCGGGGCGGCACTCGCGGTCGGAGTCGCCGTCGGGGTGGGGCTCGGCGTCGCCGCGGCTGCGACGACGAGGTCGTCGACGGTCACCACGTCACCCGCGTCCGCGCCGGACGTGAAGGACACCGTGGCGGTGCTGCCCGACACCGCGACCGTGTAGTCCGTCGCGGGGTCGAGCCCCTCGAGGGTGTACCGACCGTCGGAGGCCGTGGTGGCGGTCACCGGGCCGCCGGCATCGGTCTCGTCCGGGGTGGCCGTCACGGTGCGTCCGGCGACGGGTTCGTCGTTCGTGTCGACCACGCGGCCGGTCGCGCTGGTGGTCACCACGAGCTCGATCGGGGGTACGGCCGTCACCTCGTTCGCTGCGCCGGTCTGCACCACGACCGGATCACGTCCGTCCACCGACACCTCGACCGACCCGACGGGCGTGAATCCCGACCCCGAGTAGAACCCGGCATCGTTCGTGATCGTCTCGATCGTCGCGGTGGGATCATCCGGATCAGTGATCGTGACCGGCACGTTGGCGGCCGGCTCGCCGTCGTCCGTCACGGTGCCGATGATCGACGTCGTGCCCGTCGGCGATGTGAAGGCGAAGGGGACGGCCTGGTCAGCGCCCCCGGCGACGGTGTTCAGCGATGCCGTGGCGGTGGGGCTCCCGGTCGCGCCCGGCGGAGGCGTGATCGCCACCGTGTACCCGCCGATGACCGGCAGCTCCGGGAACGAGTACGTGCCGTCGGCCGTAGTCGTCGTGTACACCGTGCCACGCGGCGCCGTCACCGTGACGGTCGCGCCGGGGATCGGAGCGCCGTCGAGCGTCGCGGTGCCGGTGATCGCCGCGGTGCGGTTCGCGAACCAGGTCTGGTAGACCGGGAACCCGCTCCGACGCTCGAACGTGAGCGTCAGGCTCCTGAGCGGCACGGTGGGTGTGAACCACGCGGTGGCACCCGAGGTGTCGACGGAGCCCGCGTTGCCGGTGAGGGTCAGTGCGGCGGCGTCCCACGACGGGACGTCCTGCCCGGTGGTGCCGTCCGGGTCGGCTGGGCAGGACCACCCGCCGGGCGACGCCGCGGAACACGAGTTGTAGACGCTCCGGAACCCCAGGTCCGCCGCGGTCGCAGCCGCTCCGCCCTGGGTCGTCGCCGCGACCGTCACGCGGTCGGCGTCGACGTCGCCCAGCACGAACGACCAGCTCCCGGCCGGGGTCGCGTCGGCGAACGTGTAGGTCGTGACCGATGGCTGCCCCGCGGCGTCGGCGAGCGGGCGCTGGTTCAGGTAGGTGTTGCCTCGGCTCGACCCGTACGCGGCACCCGGGCCGGTGTTCGGGCCTTGCCACGTGGAGTTCCCGCTGATGACGGTCGACTGCCGGGAGTTCGAGGTGAAGGTGGTCTCCGGGAAGCCTGCCATGCTGACGGTGCCCGTGTAGGCCGTGCTCTGGCCGGCGAGGGTGAACGTCCCCCACTGTCCGGCCGGTTCGGCGGAGGCGGACGACGCACCGACGAGCGCGAGTCCCCCTCCGATTGCGAGGGCGGTCAGTGCCGCCGTGACGGTGCGTAGCCGCATCGGGCTCCCCTGCTCGTGCTGACCTGGTCCCTGCACCAGACGTCGTGTTCTCGACGTTCGCTCAGGCTATCCACCGAGCGCGGGGTCGGTCCAGATCGCGACCCGGCCGTCACGCGGAACGGACCGCCCGGACCAGAGCGTCGAGGGCCGACACCTGCCCGAGGACGAGATGCTCCCGCGCCTCCTCCACGAGCATCCAACGTGCATCGTCGACCTCGGGCACGTCGACGAACCTGCCCGAACCGCGCGGGAGCTCGAGTCGTACGGTGTTGCTCACGACCTCGCCGACGTCGAACTCCGGCGCGTGCAGGGCGAACACCCGGACGACCTTCGCGGACTGGCGGTGTTCCCCGAGGTCCACCACGTCGCCCTCGGGAGCGGCCGACCCGATCTCCTCGGCGAACTCCCGCCGAGCGGTCGCGAGCGGATCCTCGCCCGCCTCGACCTCACCCTTCGGGATCGACCACGACCGGGGACGGCGCTGCCAGAACGGCCCGCCCATGTGCGCGACGAAGACCTCCGGACCGGCCGGTCCGGCGCGGTGGAGGAGCAGTCCGGCACTCGTGCGCACGCCCCGAGGCTACGCAGGACGCGTCGGGTGTGCGGCGCCCCGCCCTGGAGGCACGGTGCCCCTCACGTCCCTCCCGTCCGTGCGCTGCGTGGGCCAGCGAACGGCGGCGCGGTACCTCGGAGGAACCGCAGGCAGCGTGCAGCCCGCCGGGGGCGCCCGGGAGTACGCTCCGCGGCCAAGGAGCGCCTCCAGACGCCCCGAAACCGGCACGAGGAGGTCGATCGGCATGGACGGACGATGGTCGACGGTGACGTTGGCAGCGGACGCCGCGAAGCCCCACGAGCAGGCACTGCGGTGGGTCGCGAGCAGGGCCGGCACGGGCATCGAACGGGTCCGGGTGATCGGCGTCGACCCGGCGCAGGAGGGCCGCGTCGGCGCGGACGGCAAGCGGGTCGCCGACGCGCTCGCCGATGCCGCGCGTACGGCACTCCCCGGCGTGGACGTCGTGGTCGACCGCCACGCGGGGTCCTTCGTGAACGCGCTCGTGACGGCGTCCGACGACGGGGACCTCCTGGTGATCGGCTCGTGGCGGAGCCGACGCGGGACGACGAGGGGGTCGGGGCCGGCCCGGGTCGCGGAACGTGCTCCCGTGCCGACCGTCGTCGTGCCGGACGGACCGCACCCGATCGACGGCGACGTCGTGCTCGCGGTCGAGGACCCGCTCGACGAACGGGCGGTCGCGATCGCCGTCGACGAAGCGGAGCGGCGACACCGCCGGTTGACGGTGCTCCGGGCGTGGGAGATGCCCGTCCTCACCCGGACCGGACTCACGGACTTCGCCGAGGACCCGATGCGCTGGCGGGCGCGGAACGCCAAGCTGCTCGAGCGCGTGACGGCCCGGCTGCGGCAGCGGTACCCGCACCTGCGGATCCACCCGCTGCTGGTGGAGGGGCACCCGGGGCACGCGATCGCGGCGCACTCGCGGACGGCCTCCCTCGTCGTGCTCGGGCAGGGCCACGTGCACGCCCTGTCCGGGTCGGTCCTGCACGACGTGCTCCGCGAGTCGGTGTCGCCCGTGTGCGTGGTCCCGCCGACCGCTCACGACGCCGTCGAGGAGCGCGGCGCGACCGCGTGACGCCGCGCGGG
Organism: Curtobacterium phoenicis; assembly: GCF_047238015.1. NCBI lineage: Bacteria > Bacillati > Actinomycetota > Actinomycetes > Micrococcales > Microbacteriaceae > Curtobacterium > Curtobacterium phoenicis. The sequence goes on along the minus strand of NZ_JBDFLZ010000002.1, from coordinate 2,169,652 downwards.
CCCTCGGTCAGCCGGCGAGGTCCTGCACGGCCGATGCCACCCGGTCGGCGAGGTAGGCGACACCGCGCTCGTTCGGGTGCAGGGCGCCCGGCTCGAGGTCGATGCGCTGCAGGTTGCTCGTGCCGTCGAGCGACACCCCGGCGACGTACGGCCGCTTCGTCGCGCACGGCGATCGCGCCTGGGTGCTCGAGAACACGTCGACGAAGCGGACCCCGGCGGCACGGGCTGCCTCGGCGGACACCGTGTTCAGCTGCTCCTGGACGCCGTGCAGGTAGACGACGTCGGTGTCGGTGAAGGGGTAGGTGTCGGTGGGGAACGATCCCGCGAGCGTGCCGAGGTCGACCGCCGCTCGGAAGCAGCCCTTCGCCGGGGTGTGGTCGGCGTCCGGGAAGATCGCCGGGTAGCCCAGGAACACGACGACGGCGTTCGGCGCCGCCTCCTCCACCCGGGCGAGCGTGTCCGCGATGCCGAGGGCCACCCGGGAGGCGATCTTCGTCCCGAGCTCGTCCTCGCCGTCCCGGACCAGGGTGCTCTCGCACGACGGGGCGTCGCGTCCCGAGAACACCGGCCCCTTCGCGCTGAGCGCCAGGCACGACGCCGCGGTCCCGAAGAGGTCGGCGTCGTTGCCGCCGATGGTCAGTGTCACGAGCCGCGTCGAGTCCGACAGTGCGCGGATCTGTGGTGGGACCCCCCTGAACTGGAACCCCGAGGTGACGTCGTCGCTCGTGGCGCCGCCGCACGTGACGTCGGTCAGCTGCAGGCCGAAACGCTGCGCGATCCGGTGTGGGTAGTCGCGGGCGGACTGCCCGCACGCGTTCGTCGGCAGGTGGCTCGGGTCGTCGAGGCCGTACCCGGCGGAGTAGGAGTCCCCGAGCGCCACGTACTCGCTCCCCGGCGGGACGTCCGCGAGCCGCTCGGGCGGGTCGGACGAGACGGGGAACGGCTGTGGTCGCGGCCACGACGGCGCGGCCGCCGCGTCCGACTGCCTCGGCGCTCCCGGGACCACGCCCGTCGTCACCAGGACGCACACCGCAGCGACCAGGGCCAGGGCGGCGACGGACACCGGGCGGGCCGAGCGTGACAGGGGGACCTCCGACGGGCGGGGACGGACGAACGGAGGGACCAGGCTAGCCGCTCGGGCTCAGCGCCGCCCGAGTCGTCGTTCGCCGTTGCTGCCGGTCTGGTACGTGAGCCCGTAGTGCTCGTACAGCCCCGGCTCGATCGCGGCGTCGAGCTCGCCGTCGGTCGCGATCGACGGAGCGTCCTTGACGAGCTTCTTCGGGAACGCGACGACGAGGTGCTTCGGGGCGACGAGGGCGCCGGTGAGCGGCACGAAGACGAGCTTCTGGAACCCGACGAGGCCCGTCGTCACTGATCCGAAGGCCGGGTCGGAGGTCGCGGTGTCGTAGTAGATGCTCTCGAGCGTCCCGATCTTCTCCTCGGACTGGTCCACGACCGGCAGGCCGATCCAGTCCCGGATGTTCGCGGCTTCGAACACGGTCGTTCCCTCCCGGCGGCCGGTCCCTCCTGCCACCTGCTCCCGAACCTACTGACGGACGGCTGAACCCGACCGCCCCGGCACGACCCCGAGTCCGTCCACCGCCTCGAGCACGTCGTCCGGGGCCACGGCCAGCAGTGCGGGGTCGGGTTCCTCGGAGAACACGTCGCCGCGGCGCTGTGCGGCGTCGGTGAGCACGACGTGCGGTCCGGACGCGGGCGGACCCCACGCTTCGGGCGGTGCCGGTCCGAACAGGACGACCGACGGGACGCCGTAGGCGGAGGCGAGGTGCGCCGCGCCGGTGTCGACGGTGACGACGACCGCGGCGTCCGCGACCACCGCTGCGAAGGGCTGCAGGTCGAGGACGCCCGCGAGGACCGCCTCCGGCGCCAGCCCGGCCGCGTCCGCGACCGCACGTGCGCGGGCGACGTCGTCTGCGCCTCCCGTCAGGACCACGTCGTGTCCGCGCGCCCGGAGTCCGCGCACCACGTCGGCGAAGCGATCCGTCGGCCAGTGGCGCGCGCCGTGGAACGCACCCACGTGCACGACCGCTGCCCCTGGTGCGACGGACGGCGTCACCGGACGGTCGATCGCGACCTCGTCCGCGTCGGCAGGGATGCCGTGCCAGGTGAGCAGGCGTGCCCAGCGCTCGCGTTCGTTGCAACCCTCGGGCCACTCCGGCCCGTCGTGGCCGCGGTCCGGGTCCCGGTGGCCGATCACCCGTCCGGGGTGCAGCGCCTCCAGGAGGTCGTTCGACTCCGGGCCGACCCCGTGCAGGTTGACCGCGACGTCGACCGAGCCGGCCGGGGCGGCGATCGGGTGGTCCAGCCCGTGCTGGGCGAGGTGCACGTCGACCGCGGGGACGAGCTCGACGACCGGCGCGAGCCAGGCCGTGGTCGCGAGCGTGATGCGGTGACCCGGGAACGCGCGTCGGAGCGCCGTCAGCGCGGGCACGGCGACGAGCAGGTCCCCGAGCTTGATGGCACGGAGCACGAGGAGTTCCGGGCGGCCGTCGGACGGGGGCATGGTCGGCAGGGCGGTCACGGTGGCGGACGGTAGGCGGCGGTCGCTGCGCGCGCGGTCAGCTCTGCGCGGAACGGCCCTTCCTGGGCCGTCGTGGGGGACGTCATCGGTACTGCTCGGTGCATGGCCCTCGCTCCGGACCGCCCCGTCAGCGGCGTCCTCTTCGACCGTGACGACACACTCGTCATCGACGTGCCCTACAACGCCGACCCGCACCGGGTCGTGCCGGTGCCGGGGGCGCACCGGGCCGTCGAGCGCGTCCGTGCGGCAGGGCTGCGGACCGGGGTCGTCACGAACCAGTCGGTGATCGCGAAGGGCATGGCGACCCGCGAACAGGTCGACGCGACGAACGCGCGCGTGGACGAGCTGGTCGGACCGTTCGACGTGTGGTGCGTCTGCCCGCACGACGCCGGCGACGGCTGCGACTGCCGGAAGCCCCGGCCCGGCATGGTGCTGCGCGCCGCCGAGGAGCTCGGGGTCCCCGCCGCCGCGCTCGTGGTGATCGGGGACATCGGCGCCGACGTCGAGGCTGCCCGGGCCGCGGGGGCGCAGGGCGTCCTCGTCCCGACGGCACGGACCCGACAGGAGGAGGTCGACGCGGCCGAGACGGTCGCCGCGACGCTCGACGACGCCGTGACGCTCGTCCTCGCACAACGAGGGACCCCGGTCGCGTGAGCGCTGCGTCGGACCCCGGTCGCGTGAGCGCTGCGTCGGACTTCGGTCGCGAGAGCGCGGTCGCGACGTCGCGCGTGAGCAGGGCGCCGGGTCCTCGCGTCCTCGTCGCGCGGCTCGACTCCTTCGGCGACGTCCTGGTCGCCGGACCCGCCGTGCGCGCGGTCGCCGCCGGCGCCTCGCACGTCACGCTGCTCTGCGGCCCCCAGGGCGCTCCGGCCGGCCGGCTGCTCCCGGGCGTCGACACCCTGCGGACCTGGGCAGCGCCGTGGGTGACGGAGACCGCGCGACCGATCGACGACGCCGTGGTCGACGAGTTCCGCGCGCTGGTCGCCGAGGAACGCCCGGACGAGGCCGTCGTGCTGACGTCCTTCCACCAGTCCCCGCTGCCGCTGGCGCTGCTGCTCCGGCTCGCCGGCGTCCCACGGGTGAGCGGCGCGTCGGTGGACCACCCGGGGTCGCTCCTCGACGTGCGGCTCCGACCGGGAGAGGACCTCCCGGAGGACCTCCCCGAGCCCGAGCGTGCCCTGCGGATCGCGCGGGCCGCGGGCTTCGCGCTGCCCGAGGGCGACGCCGGGAGGCTCGCGGTGCGTCTCGACGTCGACCCACCGGCCGTGGCGGCCGGTCTGGGTCGGTACGTGGTCGTGCACCCCGGCGCCAGCGTCCCGGCCCGCGCGTGGCCGGCCGAGCAGCACCGGGCGCTGGTCGCCGCGTACGCGGCAGCCGGCATCCCGGTGGTGGTCACTGGGTCGCCCGGAGAACGCGCGTTGACGGCCGAGGTCGCGGGGGCCACCGGGATCGACCTCGGCGGGGCGACCACCCCGGCGGAGCTCGCGGCGGTCCTCGCGGGCGCGGAGGTGGTGGTCGTCGGCAACACCGGACCCGCGCACCTCGCGGCGGCCGTGGGTGTCCCGATCGTCAGCCTGTTCTCCCCCGTCGTGCCGGCGGTGAAGTGGGCGCCGTACGCGCCGCTCGTCGAACTGCTCGGCGACCAGGCGGCGCCGTGTCGACTCAGTCGCGCCCGCGAGTGCCCGGTCCAGGGCCATCCCTGCCTCTCCCGTGTGTCCGTCCAGGATGTGCTGGATGCGCACCGACGACTCCTCGACCGCGCTTCCCGGCTGAGCGCACACGTTCCTGCGTCCTGACCGAGCCAGCGATGCGTAGCGTGCGCCACTGCTCCTCCTTCTCCTCCTGCTCCTCGACCCGGAAGGCCTGCATGCGCATCCTCGTGTGGCACGTCCACGGTGGTTGGATGGACGCGTTCGTCCGCGGCCAGCACCAGTACCTCGTCCCGACGAACGCGGCGCGCGACGCCGACGGCCTCGGACGCGGCGGACGGGACTGGCCGGACTCGGTCGTCGAGATCGCACCGGAGGACGTGGCCGCCGCCGAGGTCGACGTGGTCGTCCTGCAGCGCACCGAGGAGCTCGGAGCGGCCGAGCGGCTGCTGGGGGGCCGCCCGGTCCCGATCGTCTTCGTCGAGCACAACGCTCCCCGTGTCGACGTGCCGAACAGCCAGCACCCACTGCGGGACCGCGACGACCTCGTCATCGCCCACGTGACGCACTGGAACGCACTCATGTGGGACTGCGGGTCCACCGCCACCACGGTCGTCGAGCACGGCGTCGTCGACCCCGGGCCGCTGTACACCGGCTCGCTCGACCGCTTCGGCGTCGTCATCAACGAACCGGTCCGCCGGGGCCGGGTGGTCGGGACCGACCTGCTTCCCCGTTTCGCCGCCGTGGCGCCGGTCGACCTCTGGGGCATCGGCACCGAGCGGATCGTCGAGCTCGGCCACGGCGACCGGGTCGTCGCGAAGGGGGACGTGCCGGCGGACCCGATGCACCGTGCGCTCGCGGACCGTCGGGCCTACGTGCACCCGAACCGGTGGACCTCGCTCGGGCTGTCGCTCATCGAGGCGATGCACATGGCGATGCCGGTCCTCGTCCTCGCGACGACCGACGCTCCGCGGACCGTGCCCGCCGACGCCGGGGCGATCGCGACGGACGTCGACGAACTGGTCCGGGCCTCCCGGCTGCTGCTCGAGGACCCGGACGAGGCGCGCCGACGCGGCACCGTCGCCCGGGAGGCCGCGCTCGAGCGCCACGCACTCGCGCGGTTCACCGCCGACTGGGACGACCTGCTCGACCGGGTCGTCACCGACCACCACCCGGCCGCGCGGACCGCGCGACGGAACGGCGCGGCAGGGGCCGTGCTGGAAGGGAGTGCCCGATGAAGGTAGCGATGGTCTCCGAGCACGCGAGCCCGCTCGCGACCCTCGGCGGCGTCGACGCGGGCGGACAGAACGTCCACGTCGCCGAGTTGTCGGCCGCGCTGGCCGACCGCGGCCACCAGGTGACCGTGTACACCCGGCGGGACTCCGCCGAGCTGCCCGTCCGGGTGCTGCTGCGCCCGGGCGTCGAGGTCGTCCACGTCGACGCCGGCCCGGCGCGCGCCGTCCCGAAGGACGAGCTCTTCCCGTACATGGGCACGTTCGCCGCCGTGCTCGCCGCCGAGTGGTTCGTCGACCGGCCCGACGTCGTGCACGCGCACTTCTGGATGTCCGGGCACGCCGCACTCGAGGCCGTCGCACAGGTGCAGGCCCGGACCGGTGGGGTGCGGATCCCCGTCGCGCAGACCTTCCACGCGCTCGGCGTCGTCAAGCGGCGGCACCAGGGCGCGGCGGACACGAGCCCCGTCGAGCGCGAGTGGGTCGAACCCGCCGTCGGACGGAGCGTCGACCAGGTCGTCGCCACGTGCTCCGACGAGGCGTTCGAACTCAAGGCCCTCGGTGTCCCGCTGCACCGGATCTCCGTCGTGCCGTGCGGCGTCGACGTCGACACCTTCCGGCCCGACGGTCCCGCCGAGGCACGGGGACGCACGCAGCGGGTGCTCACCGCGTCACGACTCGTGCAGCGCAAGGGCGTCGGGACGACCATCGCCGCCGTCGCCGAGCTCGTCCACGAGGGCCGGGACGTCGAGCTCGTCGTCGTCGGCGGTGCCGGCGTCGCCGGGGCCGACCTGCCCGACGACCCGGAGTACCAACGCCTCGACGCCCTCGCCCGGCAACTCGGCATCCGCGACCACGTGCACTTCCGCGGACAGCTCGGTCAGCACGACATGCCCGCCGTGTACCGCAGCGCCGACGTCGTGGTCTGCGCCCCCTGGTACGAGCCGTTCGGCATCGTGCCGCTCGAGGCGATGGCCTGCGGCCGCCCCGTCGTCGCGTCGAGCGTCGGCGGACTGATCGACACCGTCGTGGAGGACGCCACCGGCCTCCACGTGCCGCCGCGCGACGAGGACGCCGTCGCCACCGCCATCGGCACGCTCCTCGAGGACCCGGAACGCCGCGAGGCGTTCGGCGCCGCCGGCCGCGAACGCGCGGTCGCACGGTACACGTGGCAGAAGGTCGCCGCCGAGAGCGAGCGTGTCTACGACCGGTTCATCGCCGGCGGCGGCGCGGTCGCGGACACCCGCTCCGGCGCACGTCGCGCCCCCCGTCGTACCGCGACCACCGAGAGGACCGCACGATGACCATCTCCCCGACCGAGACCGCAGGCGCCTTCCCGGCCGGTCCGGTGTCGAGCGTCCAGGTCGTCCGCGACCACGTCGCCGCGTCCGTCCCCGTCATCGCCTCGCTCGTCGACCACGGCGACCACATCGCCGCCTGGGCCGACGACATCGCCACGCGGCTCGTCGCGGGTCGGCGGCTCCTCGCCGCGGGCAACGGCGGCTCCGCGGCGGAGGCGCAGCACCTCACGTCCGAACTGACCGGCCGCTTCGACGGGGACCGCCCGGCGTACTCGGCGATCTCGCTGCACGCCGAGACGTCCGCCGTCACCGCGATCGGCAACGACTACGGGTACGACGAGGTGTTCGCCCGCCAGGTCCGGGCACACGCCCGCGCCGGGGACGTCGTCGTCCTGCTCAGCACGAGCGGCAAGAGCACCAACCTGCTCCGCGCGGCGGAGGCCGCCCGGGCGGTCGGGGCCTTCGCGATCGCCATGACCGGTCCGCGTCCGAACCCGCTCGCATCGATCGTCGACGACGCGATCTGCATCGACGGCCCCTCCGCGAACGTGCAGGAGGCGCAGCTCGTCCTCGTGCACGCCCTCTGCCGCGCGATGGAGCCCGCCCTGCGCCGCGGAGCCCGCCGGTGACCGGCGCACCGCTCCGCACCGCACGGCGCATCGTCGTCGTCGGGGACACCCTCCTCGACGTCGACGTCTCAGGAACGAGCGAACGCCTGAGCCCCGACGCCCCGGTGCCCGTCGTCGACGTCCGCGCCGACGACCGCCGCGCCGGCGGCGCCGGACTCGTCGCGACGATGCTCGCGAAGGACGGCCACGACGTGACGCTCGTCACCGTGCTCTCCGACGACGGCCGGGGAGACGAGATCCGAGCGCTCCTCCCCGACGTCCGGGTCGTCGCCGGGCCCTCCGGCGCACCGACGCCCGTGAAGACCCGCGTGCGCGTCGTCGACCACGCCCTGGTCCGGATCGACGAGGGCTGCGCGACACCGCCGGTCCCGTCCGTCACCGCCGAGATGACCGCCGCCCTCGACGGGGCGGACGCGATCGTCGTCGCCGACTACGGCCGGGGCGTGGCCGCCGCTCCCGCACTCCGCGAGGCGCTGTCGGCCGCGACCGCGCACACACCGGTCGTCTGGGACCCGCACCCGAAGGGCGCCACCCCGGTCCCCGGCACCACGGTCGCGACCCCGAACACCACGGAGGCCCGAGCCTTCAGCGGGGTCGGCGGGGACGGCGTCCCGTTCGCGACCGACGCCGCCGCTGCCCTCCGCGAGCGCTGGGGCACCGGCGCCGTCGCGGTCACGATGGGTGACCGTGGTGCCCTCGTCGCATCGGCGTCGGGCAGCCGCTTCGTCCCGGCGCCCTCCGCCACCGTCGGCGACCCCTGCGGCGCCGGTGACCGGCTCGCCGCCGGGGTCGCGGTCGCGCTCGCCGACGGCGCCGACGTCGCGGACGCCGTGGCCGCCGGGGTCGCCGACGCCTCCGCGTACCTCGCAGCGGGCGGTGTGACCGCGCTGTTCGCCGACCACGGTGCCGAGCCCGTGGCCGTCCCCGGCGTCGACCGCGACGCGATGCGCCTGGTGCACCGGGTCCGCGCCGAGGGCGGGACCGTCGTCGCCACCGGCGGCTGCTTCGACCTCCTGCACGCCGGCCACGCCCGGACACTGTCGGCGGCCCGGGCGCTCGGCGACTGCCTGGTCGTGTGCCTCAACTCGGACGACTCCGTCCGCGCGCTCAAGGGGCCCGAGCGGCCGATCATGACGCAGGACGACCGCGTGGAGCTCCTCCTCGCGCTGGACTGCGTCGACGCGGTCGTGGTCTTCGACGAGCACACACCGGACGAAGCGCTCCGCCGGTTCCGTCCGGACGTCTGGGCGAAGGGCGGCGACTACGCGGCCAGCGAGCTCCCCGAGGCGGCCACGCTCGCCGAGTGGGGCGGCCGGGTCGTCACCGTCCCGTTCCACGCAGGTCGGTCCACCACACGGCTCGCCGCGGCGCTCGCCGCGGTCGGCTGACCCGACCCACCCGACCACGTACCGGACGGGAGGCGCGGCACAGCGCCGCCACGGGCCTCCCGTCCGTCACCGGTCACCACACACGTCCCGTCGGCACCGCCGGCGGACCGGCACCACGCCACTCCCGGAAGGAAGTCCATGCCCGTCCCCACCACCCCCATCGGCCGCGTCCTCGTCACCGGCGGCGCCTCGGGTCTCGGCGCGGCGGTCGTCGCCGCGGTCGCCGAGGCCGGCGGCACCCCGATCGTCCTCGACCTCCGGGTCGACGCCGTGCCGGAGGGCACCGACGCCGTCGCCGTGGACGTCACCGACACCGAGGCCACCGAGCGTGCGGTCCGCGAGGCCGCGGAGCGGCACGGCGGCCTCGACGCGGTCGTCACCGCCGCGGGCATCGACACGCCGGCCCCGATCGGCGGCATCTCGTCGGGCGACTGGGAGCGCATCGTCGGCGTGAACCTCCTCGGGACGGCCGCCGTCGTGCGTGCGGCGCTGCCCGCCCTCGAGGCCACGCACGGCCGCATCGTGACGATCTCCTCGTCCCTGGCCCTCCGCGGCGTCGGCGACGGCACCGCCTACTCGGCGTCGAAGTTCGGCGTGCGCGGGTTCTCGCAGGCGCTGGCCGCGGAGACGGCCGGTCGCGTCGGTGTGACGAACATCATCCCCGCAGGCATGCGCACGGCGTTCTTCGAGGGCCGGACCGAGCAGTACAAGCCGGGCCCCGACGCGCAGCTCATCGAACCCGAGTACGTCGCGAACTCGATCCTGTTCGCGTTGTCGCAGCCCGCGGGCTGCGAGATCCGGGAACTCTCGATCATGCCGGCGACCGAGCCGAGCTGGCCCTAGACGTCACCAGGCGTCGTCTCCGCGACCACGTCACGGACGGGAGGCGCGGTGTCTGCTGGCACCGCGCCTCCTTCCCGTCCGTGGTCGCGACGTGGTCGCGACGCGACCCAGCGCTCTCAGCGCTGTCAGCTCCCGGCGGAACGGTCAGCGTCGCGGGACGACCGTCGCGAGCAGGTCGTCGACGTCCGCCAGCACGGCCTCGGGCGTGACCTCGTCGACGAAGGACGGGTCGTGCTCGCAGCGTTCCGCCGTCCACCCGACCTGGGTGACGTCGATCCCGCACACCGGGCAGCGGGTCACAAAGGACATGTGGACGCGGTGTCGACCGCGGTCGAACGGTCCCGCGTTGACGACGTTGCCGAACCAGAAGACGCCGACCGTCGGTGTGCCGACCGCGACCGCGAGGTGCCGCGGCCCGGAGTCGTCGCCGACCATGACGTCCGCCGCGGCGAGCACCACGGGCAGCTCGGTCAGGGGCAGCGTGCCCACGAGGTCGTGCACGCCCGCGACGTCCCCGAGCTCGGCGCGGATCACGTCCGCCGCGGCCCGGTCCGAGGCGTCCCCGACCAGGACGACGTCGTCCCCCGCCGCGAGCCGTTCCCGCGCGACCGCCGCGAACCGCTCCGGGCTCCAGCGGCGACGAGGGTCCGTCGCGCCGGGGTGCATCGCCACGAGCCGGTGGGCGACCCCGAGCCGCTCGCGGACGGCGAGCCGCTCCGGCTCCGTCACGAGGACGCGCGGGTCAATCGTGACCGGTGCTGCGCCGGCGAGCGAGACGACCTCGAGGGCGCGGACCACCTCGTGCTGGTAGTAGACGTAGCGGACCCAGCGCTCCAGGACCTCGGCGTCCTCGGTGGCGGTGCCGACGGTGTGCCGGGCGCCGAGCCCGAGCAGGAACGGGTTCGAGTTCCGGCCTCCGCCGTGGAGCTGCACGGCGAGGTCGAAACGACCGCGTGTGCGAGCGTCGAAGTCGTCCTGGGTGGGGGCACCGTCGCCGGAGTCGCGGACCCCGGCCACGACCGGCAGTTCCTCGAAGGCGTGCACGGAGGCGGTGCGACCAGCGAGCACCGCGGGCGCGACGGGCGTGCCGAGCAGGGTGATGCGGGCGTCCGGGTACGCGGCGGCGAGGGCGTCGATCGCGGGTACGGCGAACAGCAGGTCGCCGAGTCCCCCGCCCCGCAGCACCGCGATCTCGTGGACGTCGTCGAACCGGGGACCACCGTTGCCGATCAGTTGCACCACTCGTTCCTACCCAGGTCGACCCGAGCATCCGCGCCCGATGGACGAGAAGCGCGGTCCCGTGTGCGCGTCCAGCCGCCCGGGAGGAACGTGCGAGTCCCGCACGGAAGGACCCGCATGACCCTCACCGCCCCCCGTACCGCCTCCGCCTCCGACTCCGCCGGTGCTGACCTCGTCGTCATCGATCCCGTGGACGGCTCCGTCGCGTCGACCACACCGCGTGCCACCGAGGAGGACGTGCGGGCAGCGGTCGCGCGCGCCCGGGCGGCCGCTCCGGGCTGGCGTCGGACGGCTCCCGCGGAGCGTGGAGCGCTGCTCCGTGCCGCGGCCGAACAGCTGCGGGAGCACGCGGACGAGCTCGCAGGGCTGAACACCCGCGAGACCGGCAAGGTCCCCGGGGACGCCCTCGGTGGGGTCGAGGCCGGCATCGGGACGCTCCTGCAGTACGCGGAGCTCGGGCCCGTGCACCGGGGCGAGTCGTTGCGTGGCCAGCACGGTGCCGCTGACTGGACCGTCCCGCACCCCCGCGGTGTCGTACTCGCGCTCACGCCCTGGAACGACCCGGTCGCCGTCGCCTGCGGGATCCTCGGTGCGGCGATCGTCACCGGCAACACCGTGGTGCACAAGGGCTCGGAGCGCTGCCCCGCGACCATCGCCCGCCTGAACACCCTCCTCGCCGAGGTCCTGCCCGACGGCGTCCTCGTCGGCGTCGACGGTGACGCCGCCACCGGCGAACTGCTGCTCGAGCAGGACGGCATCGACGTCTACGCACACGTCGGCTCGACCGCCACGGGCGACCGACTGTCCGAGGTCGCCGCCCGTACCCGGGCCCACGTCGTCCGGGAGAACGGCGGCAACGACGCGGTCGTCGTCGACGCCGACGTCGACCCCGCGTGGGCTGCAGCACAGGTCGCGCTCGGAGCCTTCGCCAACACGGGGCAGATCTGCACGAGCGTCGAACGGGTCTACGTCCACCGCGCGGTCGCTGACGCCTTCGTCGCCGCGCTCGTCGCCGAGGCCGACCGCCGAACGGCAGCACCCTCGGCGGAGTACGGTCCGCTGGTCGACGACCGGATGCGGGACGCCGTGCACGCCCAGGTCCGTGACGCCGTCGACGGCGGTGCCGTCCTCCGCACGGGCGGCGTCGTCCCCGAGGGGCCCGGATCGGCGTACCCGGCCACCGTCCTCACCGACGTGGCCGACGACATGACCGTCATGACCGAGGAGACCTTCGGCCCGGTGGCCCCGGTGCGCATCGTCGACTCCTTCGAGGAGGGGCTCCGCCTCGCCGCGGCCGACCGGTACGGCCTCGCGGCCACGGTCCTCACGAACGACACCGGCAACGCGCTCCGCGCCGCGGCGGAGCTCCCGGTCGGTACCGTCAAGGTCAACGCCGTGTTCGGCGGCGCTCCGGGCGGGAGCGCGGAACCGCGTGGCGCGTCCGGCTCCGGGTTCGGCTACGGCCCGCACCTGCTCGACGAACTCACGACGACGACCGTCGTCCACCTCGAGCCCGCCGGTGGTGTGCGGTGACCGCCGACGTGCGTCTCGTGCGCGACCTCGTCGGACGGATCGACGACCGCGAGCCGCTCGTCGTCGTGATCGGCGACGGCATCCTCGACCGCTGGACGGTCGGCGAGGCCGAGCGGGTCTCGCGCGAGGCCCCCGCCCCGATCGTCCGTGTGACGGAGAGCATCGCCGTCCCCGGTGGTGCGGCGAACACCGCGGTGAACGCCCGCGCGCTCGGCGCCAGGGTGCGCATGGTCGGGTACGTCGGCGACGACGAGTCCGGCCGGACCCTGCGCGACCGACTCGCCGCCGCAGGGGTCGACACGACCTTCCTCGTGGAGGTCCCCGGTGCCCGCACCACCACGAAGGACCGCGTCGTCGGCGGTGATCGTGTCGTGGTCCGTGTCGACGACATCGCCGCGCCACCGGACGACGCCGCGCGGGCACGCTTCGGTGAAGCCGTGGCCCGTGCCGTCCGCTGTGCCGACGCCGCCGTGGTGTGCGACTACGGCCTCGGCGTCGACCCCGAGACGGTCGTCCCGATGCTCGACCGCGACCGCCCGGCCGCCGTGGTGGTGGACGCGCACGACCTGACCCGCTGGGCCGGACTCCACCCGGACCTCGTGACGCCGAACGCCGGCGAGACCGCCGCGCTCCTCGCCCACGCGGCCGGTACCCGGTCGCACGACCTCGGCCAGGGCTCGTCCCGGGTGTCGGCGGTCGTCGATGCCCGTGACACGGTGCTCGCTGCGACGGGCGCCCGGGCAGCGGTCGTGACCCTCGACCGCGACGGCACCGTGCTGCTCGAACCCGACGCCGACCAGGCGTTCCGGACCCGTGCCACGCCCGCCGCCGAGCAGCAGGCCTCCGGCGCCGGTGACACCTTCTGCGCCGGCGCGACGGTGGCACTCGCCGTCGGTGCCACCCGTCGGCACGCGGTGTCCTTCGCGCAGGCCGCCGCCGACGTCGTCGTGCGTGAGGCGGGCACCTCGGTGTGCTCGGCCCGCGCCCTCGTCGCCTCCGTGACCGCGCCGGCCGAGACCGTCGTGGACCACGACGAGCTCGCGGACGCCGTCGCCGCGGCCCGCGCCGCGGGTCGTCGCATCGTCTTCACGAACGGCTGCTTCGACGTCGTCCACCGCGGGCACACCACGTACCTCCGGCAAGCGAGCGAACTGGGCGACCTGCTCGTCGTCGCGCTGAACGACGACGACTCCGTGCGCCGGTTGAAGGGCCCGGAGCGGCCGATCAACACGGCGGAGGACCGGGCCGGCGTGCTCGCCGCACTGGCGTGCGTCGACCTCGTCACCGTCTTCGCGACCGACACCCCGATCCCCCTGCTGCGACGCATCCGACCCGACGTCTACGTGAAGGGCGGGGACTACTCGCCCGAGATGCTCAGCGAGACCGCGGTGGTGCGCGAGTACGGCGGCGAGGTCGTCATGGTCGACTACGTCGCCGAGCACTCCACGACCGCCGTGGTTCGGCGCATCCGCGAATCGTCGTGAGCGCGCGCTGGTCCGGTGACTGGGCTCGGCCCCGTGTCGACGGGGCCGCGCCCGAGGTGGACGTGCTCGTCCCGACCGTCGGTCGGTCCGCCGAGCTCGCGACGACGCTCGCGGGGCTCGCCGCCCAGGTCGACGTCGACCTCCGGATCGTCCTGAGTGACCAGTCGACGGACGGGGACGCCGCCACCCGGCCCGCGGTCGCGGCGATGCTCCGCGTCCTGGAGGCGCAGGGCCGGCCCGTCACGCTCCTCACCCACCGCGAGCGGCTGGGTCTCGCCGAGCACCGGCAGTTCCTGCTCGACCACGCCACCGCGCCGACCGTGCTGTTCCTCGACGACGACGTCTGGCTCGAACCGGGCAGCGTGCGGCGGATGCTCGACGCGCTCCGGACCCTCGACTGCGGGTTCGTGGGCTCGGCCGTGCAGGGGTTGTCGTACCTGGCCGACCGGCGCCCGCACGAGACCGCGGTGTTCGAACCGTGGTCGGACGGCGTCGAGCCCGAGGTCGTCCGGCGCGGGACACCCGCCCACGACCGCTGGTCGTTGCACAACGCCGCGAACCTGGCGCACGTCGCCTCGGACCTCGGTGTCGAGCGCGGCGGCTGGGTGCCCTACCGGGTGGCCTGGGTCGGCGCCTGCGTCCTCTACGACCGTGAGCGGCTCGAGTCCGTCGGCGGCTTCCGCTTCTGGCCGGAGCTCCCACCCGAGCACGCCGGCGAGGACGTCGTCGCGCAGTGGCGGGTGATGGAGCGGTTCGGCGGCGCGGGCATCGTGCCGTCGGGAGCGGTGCACCTCGAGTCCCCCACCACCGTGACCGACCGCCGGGTGGACGCACCGGACGTCGTCTTCCGCTGAGCGCGGAGCGGCCCGCCGTGCGACTTCGTTCCCTCGTCGTGTGCGTCGGGCGGTGGGCTCGGGATCGGGCGTCCCCGGTGAGAACGATGGACGAGGCACGCGCGGATCGGCCAGGCATGCCCGGTTCGATCAGGTACGCCCGGTTCGACCAGGTACGCCCGGATCGACGCGGCGGGGCGGGGCGTCGCGTGCGCGATCTGACCCGAGAAGCCCGTTCGTTCCCGCACCGTCGGCGATGACAGGCGGGATCGGGCGTCTCCGGCGGAAACGTTCGACCAGGCACGCCCGCAAGGACCTGGCACGCCCGCATTGACCTGACACGCGCGAATCGGCCTGGCATGCCCCATTGCAGGAGACGGGCCCGGGTCGACGGGGCCGGGGGCGTCGCGCGCACGATCTGACCGAGGATGCCCGTTCTTTCCCACAGCGGGTGCGATGGTAGATGGGATCGGGCGTCCTCTGCGGAAACGATCGACCAGGCACGCCCGGATCGACCAGGCACACCCGGATTGACCAGGCACGCCCGGATCGACCAGGCACCCCGGATCGGCCAAGCACGCCCGGTCTGGCCGAGCGGGCGCGGGTCGCGGAGCGGCGGACCCTTGACGGACGGGGAGGCACGGTGCCGGCCGGCACCGTGCCTCCCGTCCGCGGTCGGCGCGTCAGCGCACGCGCACCTGCGCGGTCGCGACCTTGCCGGTCTGCACGCCGGTGAACGTGAGCGTCGTCGTGCCGCGCTCGGCGCGCCACGTCGTCGACGCCGTGCCGTTCACCAGGTCGAGGGTGCCGAGGTCGGCGTCGCCGAGCTGGACGCGGACCTGACGGTCGCCGGCGAAGCGGCTGCCGGTGACCGTGACGCGCTCGCCGCGACGGGGCGACCGGTCGGACACGTCGACCCGTGCGCCGCGGCTGAGCGCGGCGACGTCCTCCGACAGCCCGAGACCGTCGCGGATGGTGAAGAACGTGTCGGTCTGGTCGGAGAGCCCGACGACGTTCGCGGCGCCCGGGCCGTAGGCGGCGATGCGGACCTGCGTGCCGGTGTGCTGCTGCGAGCCGCCGGCGGCAGCGGTGCCGTACGAGACCTTCATCGTGGTGCCGTCGGCCGTCACGAGCGCCGTGGAGAGCGCGGCGGGCGGCGTGTTGTCGACGATCTGGCTCGAGTGGGCGTGGTCAGCGGTCGCGATGACGAGCGTGTTGCCGTCTCGCTTCGCGAACGCGAGCGCGGCCTGCACGGCCTCGTCGAAGTCGATCGTCTCGCCGATCTGGCCGCAGGCGTCGGCGGCGTGGTCCTGCTTGTCGATGCTGGCGCCCTCGACCTGGAGGAAGAAGCCCTTCTTCGCGTGCTTCTGCTGCAGGAGGTCGATCGACTTGTTGGTCAGCGACGCGAGCGAGAGCCCGGTGTCGAGGCGTGCCGGGTTCGGCGTGCAGCGGGTCGGTGCGGCGTCCGCGCCACCGACGGTCGCCGTGGTCGGGGCGTACCGCGTCGGGAAGTTGCCCGGCGTGAAGAGCCCGAGGAGCGGCGCCTTCTGGTCTGCCCTGCGGACCGCGGCGAGTCCGGCGGCGTCGTCGACGACCTGGTAGCCGCGTTCGTCGGCCTGCTCGAAGAGGGTCTTGCCGGCCCACTGACCGGCCTTCGCGGTCTGCTGGAAGCTCGCGGAGCCACCGCCGAGGGTGACGTCCGGGCGCGCGTTCAGCAGCTGCTCGCTGATCGAGCCGAGCCCGCCCGCCTGCAGGGCGTCGGTGCCGCACGCCGCGGTGTCGGGACCGTAGCAGGAGCGCGAGCCGACGTGTGCGACCTGGACCGCCGGGGTGGCGTCCTGGATCTCGGCCGTGGAGACGTCGCCGGTCTTGTACCCGTTCGCCTTCGCGAGTTCGAGGAGCGACTGCTGCGGCTTCCCGTCGATGTCGACCGAGATGGCGCCGTCGTAGGTCTTGGTCCCGGTCGCCCACGCGCTGCCGGAGGCGGCCGAGTCGGTGACGTAGTCGGGCTTGCCCTTGTTCTCCCCGCTCTTCACGAGGGAGTAGGTGGTGTACGAGCCGGTCATGGGCAGGGCGTCGAGACCGGGGAGCCGGCCGGCGGCGCCGTACTGGTAGTTGCGCGCCACCGTGATCTCGGAGTCGCCCATCCCGTCGCCGATGAGCAGGATGACGTTCTTCGCGCCGGCGTTCTGGATGGCCTGGCGGACGTTCCGGGTCTGGTCGCCCTGGTGGCGGGCTGCGCCGCCGTGCTGGTTCAGCGCGAGCTGGGCGACGGCCTCGGCCGTACCCGGCAGTGCGACGGCGCCGACGATGACGGCTGCGCCGAGCGCGAGCGCCGCGCGGCGTCGCTTCGTGGTGTGCTGCATGTGGATCCCCTCTGGACGTGCCCCGAACGGGTGCCATCAGAGGATGGCTGTGCAGCGGTACAGGATGGTGAACGCGCCTCGACGACGACGTGAACGGTGCGCGCGCCCGGACGGTGCCGGGACTGCGCGGGTCAGCCGCCGATCTCGACGTGCTGGCCGGCTCCGTCGATGCCGAGCTGCACGAGGGAGCGCGCTCGGTCGACCCAGGCGTTGTCGGCGCACCCGATCCACACCGCAGTGCACGGCACACCACCGGGGACGCACCACTCGGTCGCCCAGCCGACGACCGCCTCGGCCAGTGCCTCACCGTGGTCGGCGAAGACGAGCGACGCGACACTGGACGGCCGGGTGCTCCGGACCAACCAGGTGACGGTCACACGCGGCGGTGCCGGCAGGATCCGGACCTCGCCCTCGTGGGTCACCTCGACGAAGACCTGCCCGTACGCGGTGTCGGGGAGCTCGACGAGCTGGCGGTGGATCTCCGGGAGCTCACCGGCACAGCCCGCGACGAGCACGTGCTCGACGGGCTGCTGCCGGTTCCTGGTCATCCGGACACCGTACGGCCCGTGCTCGCTCACGACAAGGGGTTCGTCGTGACGCGTGTGAGCGCGGGGCCGAGTTCGTGGGCGAGGAAGGACCACATCCACTCCAGCGCGACCGTGTTGGTCAGCCCGGGAACACCCTGCTGGATCTGCGTCGCGACGCCGTCGCTGTACGCCGCGAGCTTGAGGGCGACGGTCTCCGGGTGCGCGGTCGCCGTGAACACGCCCGACTCGACCCCACGCCGGAGGACCCGGACGAGGCACGCCTCCCAGACACGGATGCGTTCGGCGTACTCGGCGGCGACCTCGGGTCGGCGGACGACGGCGGTCCAGTAGTCCGACCAGACGCGCCAGTGCTCGCGGACCTCCGGGCGCTCGGCGAACAGCGGCTCGACGAGCATCCGGACGGCCCGCACCGGGTCGGGTTCCGCATCGACGGCCTCGACGATCGCGCCGTAGAAGCGTTCGGTCTCGAGGACCACGACCTCGTTGAGGATCTCCGCGACGCTGTCGAAGTGGTACGTGACCGTGCCCACGGACACGCCCGCCTCGGCAGCGATGTCGCGCAGGCCCGTGGAGCCGACGCCCCGGCGGACGATGACCTCGCGGGCGGCGGCGACGATCATCGCCCGACGGACCTCGGGCCGCTGGCGGGCCCGGGTCCGCCCGCCCGTGTCGAGGCCGGGTGTGCGGGACGGGGCTGACCCGGCGCCCGTGTCGGGGGCGGCGCTCACGCGGACGTCCGCGGCACGTCGTCGACGAAGGTGTGCTCCGCGACGAGCACCTCCGGAGTGCCGGCCACACCGTCGCGCGCCCACGCCCGCACGGTGTTCTCGACGTGGAACGTGTCGGCGGTGGCGCGGAGCTCCGCGGTCGTCTCGAGTCGCGCCGCCCAGTCGTCCGTCGCCAGACCGATCGCCCACCGGGACGACGCCCGGGCACTCGTCGGGTCGCCCGTCCGGATCCGGTAGGTCTCGCGCGCGTCCTCGGTGAAGACGAGCCCGTCCGGGTAGACGCGGCCGCCGCCGTAACCGGGGTCGACGTCGAGCGTCCACTCCCCCGTCTCGACGTCGTGCGTGACCGTCCGCTGCGGCAGCGACCCGGACGGTTCCACGCGCTCGATCGCGAGCGGCGTCGACCGCTCGGGCTCCTCGAACGCCACCCCGTCGTCGGTGCTCCTCGTCCACACGGGCAGCCGGACCGAGGACGCCGACGGGTCGACCTCGAGCGTCGGGCTCACGCCGTGCGGCCACACCCACGGCCAGTACGACGTCGACACCGCGATCCGGAGCCGGTGACCGGCGGCGAACCGGTGCCCGGTCGACACGAGGCGCACCGGCAGCACCGTCCGCACTCCCGGCTCGAGCGGGTCGTCCCGGTCCATCCCCTCGCGGGCGGAGGCGTTCAGCACGCCGCGGGTGACGAGCGTCGAGGACCCGTCCGGCGCGACGTCGCACAGGCGCACGGTCACGGTGGCGCGTGGCTGGTCGCTCGTGACGGCGAGGTCGACGAGCACGGTGCCGAGCAGGTCGACGGGCTCGTCCACGGGCAGGTCGAAGCACACCGACCGGCCGTCCTCGGCGCGCTGGTCGGGCGGCAGGTCGGTGGCGTTGCCGAACGGGAAGAACCGCCCGGCGTCGACCCCGGTGTGCTCGGGCGAGCGGACGACGACCACGCCGTCGGTGCCGCCCCGCAGCGCCGTCAGCGGGAGCGAGCGGACCGACGTCGCCGCGGACGGCCACGCCTCGGCCCCCACCCACCGCCCGCGTCGCTGCTCGTAGTACGTCGCGGGTGGCTCGCCCTCGTTGATCCAGGCGCGCAGGGCGGGGTCCTGCTCGACGCCGGTGTCGACCTCGCGGAGCCAGCGGTCCCACCAGCGGAGCGTCTCCTGCAGGAACCCGATCGACGGTCCCGGTGCGAGGCCGCGGTCCGGGTACTGGTGCGACCACGGCCCGACGATGCCCTTGACCGGCGCCGGGACGTTCGCCACCAGGCGCAGCACCGCGTCCCGGTACGGGTCCGCCCACCCGCCGACGGCGAGGACCGCGGCTCCGATGTTCCCGTAGTCCTCGGCGGCGCTGCCGTGCCGCCAGTAGTCGTCCCGCTCCTGGTGCGCCAGCCACGTCGGCGTCATCGGGCGGTTCGCGTCGAGCCGCTCGCGCCACCGGTCGACCCAGCCGTCGCCGACGACCTCGGGTCGGGGCGGACGCGAGTTGAACGCGAACATGGTCGCGCCCCACGCCGCCATGTCGATCCCGAGGAGCGCCCCGCCGACGTAGTGCACGTCGTTGTCGTAGCGGTCGTCGGTCGAGCAGACGGTCACGATCGCCTTGAGCGCCTCGGGGGCGCGCGCCGCGAGCTGCAGTGCGTTGAACCCGCCCCAGGAGATGCCGAACATGCCGACCGAACCGGTCGACCAGGGCTGGTCCGCGAGCCACGCGATCACGGCCTCGCCGTCGCGCAGCTCCTGTTCGCTGTACTCGTCGTCGAAGAACCCGTCGGACGACCCCGTCCCGCGGATGTCGACCCGCACCGAGGCGTACCCGTGCGCCGCGTACCAGGGGTGCCGCTCCGAGTCGCGGGGTGCGGTCCAGTCGTCGAGCCGGTACGGCAGGTACTCGAGCAGCACCGGGACCGGCTGGACCGGCGACGCGGACGAAGGTGACGCGGACGAAGGTGACCCGGACGGCGACGCGGACGAAGGTGACCCGGACGGCGACGCGGACGAAGGTGACCCGGACGTCGACGCGGACGCCGGTGACCAGATCCGGGCGTGCAGCCGCACCCCGTCCGGCATCGGGATCCACTCGTCGCGCACGACGACGCCGTCCGGCAGCCCGTCGGGCGACCCGATCGCGGTGAAGCGTTCCCCACTCGAGCGCAGACTCATGCGCCGACCCCCTTCCCGACGACCACGTCGTGGTCGCTCCAGTTGCGGACGAGGTGCCCGTGGCCGTGGTCGGTCCACCCCTCCGCGTGTCCCCAGTGCTGCAATCCGTCGTCGACGTCCGGCAGCTCCGTGCTGCCCGGTTCGAGCGTGGCTGCGAGGAGCGTCGACGTGTAGGGGTGGTTCGGGCCGCCGAACACCGCCTCGGTCGGCCCGATCTCCACGATCCTTCCGCCGGTCATGACGGCGACCCGGTCCGCCACACCGCGGACGACGGCGAGGTCGTGGCTGATGAACAGGCAGCTGAGGCCTCGTTCGCGCTGCAGGTCGGCGAGCAACGCGAGGATCCCCGCCTGCACCTGCACGTCGAGCGCGGTGGTGATCTCGTCCGCGATCACGAGCCGCGGCTCCGCAGCGAGTGCACGGGCGATCCCCACCCGCTGCCGCTGCCCACCGGACAGCTGTGCCGGCAGCCGGTCGGCGAACTCCGGGCCGAGGCCCACGAGCGTCAACAGCTCGCCGACCCGCGCCCTCGACGACGACCCCGTGAAGAGCCGGAGCGGTCGGGCGATCGCCGCGCCCACGGTCCGGCGGGGGTTGAGCGACGTGTCGGCGTTCTGGAACACCAGCTGGACTGCGCGCCGCAGCTCGGGCGACCGACCGGCGACCGGCACACCGAGGTCACCCGACACCGTGCCGTCGTCGAACGCGAAGGTCCCCGACTCGGCCGGCACCAGGCCCGCGAGGGCCGTCGCGAGCGTCGACTTGCCGCTGCCGGACTCCCCCACCATCGCGAGTGTCTCGCGCGCCCCGACGGTGAAGGAGACCCCGTCCACCGCGGCCGGCAGGCCGCGTCCGTACCGGATCACCAGGTCCTCGGCGGTCACCACCGGACGCGCGCCGACGGGAGGCCCGGTGCGCGTCCCGTCGTCGGCGACCGTCCCGGGGACGGTCACCGCGCCGGCGGGGCGATCCGCGCCTCCCGGCCGTCGCCCGTCCGGCACCGCGGCCAACAGCGCGCGCGTGTACTCGTGCTGCGGCGACGCGAAGAGCGACGCCGTCGCGGCGTGCTCGACGACCTCGCCGGCACGCATGACCGCGATCTCGTCTGCCATGGCCGACACCACGCCGAGGTCGTGGCTGACGAGCAGGACGGCCATGCCCAGCTCGCGGCCGAGCTCCGCGACGAGGTCGAGGACCGCCGCCTGCGTGACCACGTCGAGTGCGGTCGTGGGTTCGTCGAGCACGAGCACGCGGGGTCGGGCCGCGACCGCCATCGCGATCGCGACGCGCTGCTGCTGCCCGCCCGAGAGCTGGTGCGGGAACCGTCGGACGATCGTCTCGGGCGACGGCAGTCGGACCAGACGCGCGAGCTCGACGACCCGCTCCGCTCCGTCCGGCTCGCCGTGTGCCCGGAGCGCCTCCCGGATCTGCTCGCCGATCCGCATCGACGGCGTCAGTGCCTGCCCGGCGTTCTGCGCGACGACGCTCGCGGTACCGCCGCGGAGCGCGCGTCGTCCGGCGGGTGAGAGTGCGAAGACGTCCTCGCCGGCGACCCTGACGGTGCCGCGTTCGACGACCGAGCCGGCACGGAGGTGCGCGAGGAGCGTGCGGGCCACGGTCGACTTCCCGCTGCCGGACTCCCCGACCAGCCCGAGGGTGCGGCCGGCGGCGATGGCGAACGACACCCCGCGGACGACCGGGACGGTCCGGGGACCAGCGGCGTAGGAGATCGCGAGGTCGTCGACCTGGACGACGGGGCCCGGAACGGCGGCGCCGGCTGCGACGGTGGTGGTCGTGTCGGTCGCGGTCATGCGCTCACTCCCTGCTTCGCACGGTCGACGCCGAGGGACTTCGCGAGGCCGTCCGCGGCGAGGTTGAGGCCGACCACGAGGGTCGCGAGGGCGACGATCGGCGCGAGCGTGCCCAGCGGCACCACGGTCAGCGCTGTCCGGTTCTCCTGCACCATGAGTCCCCAGTCCGGCGTCGGCGGGTTCGCGCCGAACCCGAGGAACGACAGCGAGGCGACGAGCAGCACGATCCACGATGCCCGCATCGCGTACTCGACGAGCACCACGTCGAGCACGTTCGGCAGGATCTCCCGGAACACGATCGACAGCGGCCGCTCGCCGCGAGCGCGGGCAGCGGTGACGTAGTCCTGCGTGATCACGGTCCGTGCGGCTCCGCGGACCACGCGGGTCACGGCCGGGGCGTAGACGATCGTCACGGCGAGGACGATGACCCAGAGGCCGGCGTCGAACACGGTCACGACCACGAGGAGCGCGAGGATCGAGGGCACGCTGAGCAGGGCGTCGACGACCCGCATCACGACCTCGTCGAACCAGTTGTCCGCGTACGCGGTGATGCAGCCGAGGACGGTGCCGACCGCGACCGCGATCGTCGTCGCGAGGAACGTGACGAGCAGTGCGTACCGACCGCCGTTCAGCGTGCGCGACAGGACGTCGCGGCCGTACTGGTCGGTGCCGAGCCAGTGGTTCCAGGTCGGCCCGGAGAGGACGTCCCCGGCGTTCGTCGCGACCGGCGAGTGGCCGGCGATGACCGGAGCGAGCACGGCGAGCACGAGGTGGAGCGCGATGAGGCCGAGCCCGACGGACAGGGCGGTCGAGCCCCGCAGCGGCGCGGTCACACGGCGGACGGCACCGGGGCGGAGCGTCCCGGTCGGGCGGGGGGCGACGGCGGTCATGCTGCTGCCTTCCGGGTTCGGCTCGCGGTGCCGGCACGTCGGACCCGGGTCCGGCGCTGGCGCGTGCGCAGCTTCGGGTCCAGGACGAGCGCGACGAGGTCGGCGGCGAGGTTGCACACGACGTAGACCACCGCACTGAGGAGCGCGATCGCCTCGATCGTCGGCAGGTCCCGGTCGTACACGGACTCGAGCATGAGCTTGCCCATGCCGGGGTAGTTGAAGACGTTCTCCACGACGACCACGCCGCCGAGCAGCCACGCGACGTTGAGTGCGATCACGGTGAGGGTCGGCAGCAGGGCGCTCGGCACGGCGTGCTTCCACACCACCCGTCGCGTCGAGAGGCCCTTGAGCTCGGCGGTCGTGACGAACTCCGAGGCCATCACGTCGATCGTCGAGGAGCGGGCGGTCCGGACGATGTACGCAGCCATCGCGAGCGTGAGCACGATGATCGGCAGCCAGATCGTCGGCAGGAGTTCCCCGACCGTGGCGTCGCTCCCCCGCAGCACGACCGCGGGGAACAGCGGCACGCCGATCGCGAAGAGGAGCACGAGGACGGTGGCGACCATGAACTCGGGGACGCTCATCACGACCAGGCTGACGATCGAGACCAGCCGGTCGGTGGCACGGCCGCGGCGGACCCCGGCGAGGACCCCGAGGAACAGCGACAGGGTGACACCGACGAGCATCGCGGGGACGGCGATGAGCATGCTGTTCCGGAACGCCGTGAACAGGGTCGGCGCGACGGGCTCGCCGCTGACGAGCGACGTGCCGAAGTCGCCGTGGGCCGCACCGCCGAGCCACTCGAGGTAGCGCAGCCACACGTTCTGGTCGAGGCCGAGGGACTCCCGGAGCTGCTTCACGGCCTCGGGCGTTGCGTTCTGGCCGAGGAGCTGCTGCGCGACGTCGCCGGGCAGCGCCTGCACCGCGAGGAACACGAAGAGGGACGCGAGGACGACCGTGAGCACGGCGATCCCGAGTCGTCGGAGGACGGGGACGAGGACGTTCATCGGCGGAGTCCGATCCGGAGCCAGTCGAACTCGAAGCCGTACTCCGAGTAGTTGACGACGTCGCGGGACAGCCCGACCAGGCGGTCCCCGAACATCGGGGTCATGTCGGCGCCGTCCTCGACGATGAGCCGTTGCGCGTCCTGGTAGAGCGTCAGGCGCTTGGCGTCGTCCATCTCGGCCCGGGCGTCATCGAGGAGTGCGTCGAACCGCTCGTTCGACCACGCGCTCTCGTTGTAGGACGACCCGGAGCGGAAGATCTGGTTGAGCAGCTGGTCGATCGGACGCCCGGTGAACCAGTAGCTCACCATGAGCGGCTTCTGCATCCAGATCTGCGTGTAGTACGAGTCCGAGCTGGCGTTCTGCACCGTCAGGCGGATGCCCGCGTCCGCGACGGCGTCACGGTAGGCGACGGCCATCGGGGTGAAGACCGACTCGTAGCTGGACGTGTAGATCGACGTGCGCAGGTCCGACCGCCCGGCGGCCTTGAGCAGCGCCTTCGCCTTGTCCGGGTCGTGCTCGCGGTGGTCGTCCACGAACGCGGCGAGCTGCGGCGGCACGGGGTTGTCCCAGCCGGGCGACCCGGTGCCCTGCAGTGCGGTCTCGACGATCGAGCGGGGGTCGTAGGCGAGCTTCATCGCCTGGCGGACGCGGGGGTCACGGAACTCGTCGCTCGTCGCGAGCATCGGGATCGTGTACCACTGGGCGTTCTTCGACCGGGCGATCGTGGCCCGGTCCGACGCCGCGACGACCCGGGCCGTGGCGAAGTCGAGGTTGGTCTGCGAGATGAGGTCGATCTGTCCGGCGAGCAGGGCGTTGACCCGGGCGGTGGTGTCCTGGATCGAGAAGAAGTCGATGCCGTCGAGCGCTGGGCGCCCCGCGAAGTGGTCGTCGAACGCCTCGACGCTCCCGGCACCGGCCGGCGTGAACGACGACAGCCGGAAC
Source organism: Curtobacterium phoenicis (assembly GCF_047238015.1). Taxonomy (NCBI): domain Bacteria; kingdom Bacillati; phylum Actinomycetota; class Actinomycetes; order Micrococcales; family Microbacteriaceae; genus Curtobacterium; species Curtobacterium phoenicis. Next base: position 2,144,531 of record NZ_JBDFLZ010000002.1, on the reverse strand, counting down.
GGTCCGGTGCCGATCCCCGTGCGGCCGATGTCGGCCACGGCGTCCGCGGGGACGATGTAGCACTGGTACGCCGTCAGCAGGGACGGGAACTCCGCGTTCGGCTTCGTCAGCGAGAACCGGAGCGTGTGCTGGTCGACGGCCGTCATCGACCGGGCATCCATCACCTCGCCGAGGACCCCTGCCTGCGGGCTGCCGGTCTTCTCGTCGAGGATGTGCTGGATGCTCGCGATCGCATCCGCTGCGACGAAGCGCGAACCGTCGTGGAACCGCACACCGCGGCGGAGTCGGAAGGTCCACTCGGTGCCGTCGGCGTTCGCGGACCACTCCTCGGCGAGGTCGGGGACCGGTTGCCCCTGCTCGTCGAGCTTCACCAACCGGTTGTACAGCGCGCCCAGGTACTCGTACGCGGACAGCGAGCTCGCGGAGTCGAGGGTCTCGGCCGCCGAGGCAGCTGGTCGGGCGACCCGGAGCCGCCCGCCGCGGCGGGCCGTTCCGGTGGCAGCGGCCTCCGGCAGGGCGGTCGTGCCGGCCGAGGCACCGGAGCTGCACCCGGTCAGGGTGAGCAGGCCGAGGCCGGCGAGTCCGGCCGCACCGGACAGGAGCGTCCGGCGGCTCGGGCCGCGGGCGTTCCGGGGTTCGTGGACGATGGGCTGCATTCGGGGTGACCCCTCCTGGTAATCGTTCCGGTGAACGATAAGGGAACCGCGCCGATCCCCCAACCCCCTGCCACCGACCGCCGGAGCGGTCCGGAGCAGCCCCGATGCGCGTCCGCGTGCGGATGCGAGGCGGTCGGCACGGTGCGCGTCGGCGTCCTGAGTGTTTACCAACCCGTTACATGCGGGACGCCGGGCGCGCGCCAAGATCGAGCATGGCGACCTTCACGCGCGGCTTCGGCGGTCGGCGGCACGAACGCGACGACTCGCGCCTCCCACCAGGCCAGACCCTCGTCGAGGACTGGCCGGTCCTCTCCGCCGGTGCGACACCCGAGATCGAGCCGTCGGACTGGTCGTTCTCCATCCGGACCGAGAGCGGCCTGCACTCCTGGACGTGGGACGAGGTACACACACTCGGCGTCGAGGACGTCACCGTGGACATCCACTGCGTGACGCACTGGACGAAGCTCGACATGCCGTGGCGCGGGGTGCCCCTCGACCGGCTGTTCGCGGACGTCGAGACGTCGCTCGACTTCTGCATGGTGCACAGCTTCGGCGGCTACACGGCGAACGTCCCGCTCGACGAACTGCTCGACGGGCAGTCCTGGATCGCCTTCGAGGCCGACGGCGAACCGCTGACACCCGAGCACGGCGGCCCCGCACGCCTCCTCGTGCCGCACCTGTACTTCTGGAAGAGCGCCAAGTGGGTGCGCGGGATCGTCATGCAGTCCGACGACGAGCCCGGGTTCTGGGAGAACGCCGGCTACAACATGCACGGCGACCCCTGGAAGGAAGAGCGGTACTGGTGAGCGGTGCACTCCCGTCCACCGGCTCCCCGTCATCCGGCCTGGAGGCACGGCTCACCCCCGTTGCGTCGGCACCGGTCCGCCGTCGGCCGGCCTGGCACCCCGCCACGGTCGTCTCCGTCACGCCCGAGACCCCGAACGCTCGGCGCCTCGTCCTCGACGTCCCGACCTGGCCCGGCAACGACCCGGGCCAGCACCTCGACCTGCGCCTCACCGCCGAGGACGGCTACCAGGCCTCGCGGTCGTACTCGGTCGCGTCCTCGGGGTCCGGGACGCAGGTGGTGCTCGCCGTCGACCGGGTGGACGGCGGCGAGGTCTCCCCGTTCCTGGTCGACGCGATCGAGGTCGGGGACGCCCTCGAGGTGCACGGGCCGCTCGGCGGGTGGTTCGTCTGGCACTCATCACCCGACGCCCGGCCGGTCCAGCTCATCGCCGGCGGATCCGGCATCGTGCCCCTCGCGGCCATCGCGACCGCGCACGTCGAGGCTGGCGACCCCGCCCCGTTCCGACTGCTCTACGCCGTCCGGACGCCGGCGGACGTCTTCTTCCGCGACGAGCTCGCCCGGGCCGCCGCAGCCGGCGTGACCACGACGGTCGTGCACAGCCGGCGAGCCCCCGCCGGCGAACCCGTGGGACGGCTCACCCGCGAGACCCTCGCGTCCGCGGTCTTCCCGCCGTCGTCCGGCGCGCAGGTCTACGTGTGCGGGTCAACGCCGTTCGTCGAGCAGGTGCTGCGGTGGCTCACGGAGCTGGGCCACGACACGAGCGACGTCCGCGCCGAACGGTTCGGGGGCAGCTGATGTCGCTCGTCGACGGCAACGCACTCGCCGGGGTGCTCGCCGAACGGTTCGGCCCGGACGCCACGACGGTCCTGCTCCGGTGTCCCGGCTGCGGGAGCGACGGCGTCGTCGCCCGGACCCGCGTCCACGTGACCGCGATGGGTGCTGTGGCCCGGTGCCACGACTGCGACACCGTGCTCGTCACCGTCGTCGACGACCCTGCCGGGCGCCGCGTCCGCTGCGCCCAGATCGCTCATCCCACGTCCTCGCACTGACCGCAAGGGCGCGAGCGGATCCTGCGGGAACCATGCGGGAAACCGCACCACCAGGACCGGAACCCATCCGAGAAGCGCGCCGCTCCGGATGCTCCATCGGGCGTGCGGACAACCCATCCTCACGACCCAGGGGCACGGTGGCCCCGACGCCGACGAGCGCGGGCACCCGAATCCTGCGCGCGTCGGCCGTCGGCCGTCCGAGGTGCCCGCCGCGGACACCCACCGGCCCGGTACGGCGAAGGCCCCGGTCTCCACGACCGGGGCCTTCTGTCCGAGCGGATGACGAGATTCGAACTCGCGACCCTCACCTTGGCAAGGTGATGCGCTACCACTGCGCCACATCCGCGTACACGGCAAGCCTAACCCCTCTCCCTCCGTCCGAGCACCCCGACCTGCTCCGCCGGGCGCGTCGAGCCCCTCCAAGTGGGGTGACGTCGCCCCACCATCTGGGGACATCCCGGGCGTGCCCCGGGCCGCTCCTCCTGCCTACGCTCGACCAACACGAACCGAAGCGGTCTGGGGAGGCCGTTCCGGCACGTCGCGGCACCGAGGGACCGGTGTCGTCAGCGATCCGCGTCGCTCCGTCACAGCGCGGACCAGATCAGGGAGTGGAAGACGCATGCCCCAGCGCACCTCGATCCGCGCCGTCGTCACCGTCATGGCGCTGGCCGCGGGCCTCGTGATGGCACCGATCGGAACGAGCACCTCAGCCGAGGCCGCCGCGGTCGCAGCACCGCGGGGCAACGTCGGCAAGTTCAAGCAGCAGTTCGTGGAGGACTTCCGGACGAACGCCAACTGGGGCGGGAAGTTCGCGAAGACCTACGCGCAGAGCTGGCAGCCCTACCCGGACGGCATGAGCAACATGTACTGGTCGGGCAAGCAGATCCGCGCCCTGAACGGCCACATGGACGTCTACCTCGACGGCAAGCACGGCGCCGCCGGCACGTTCGGCACCCCGACCGGCGCGTGGGACCACAAGGGCGGCAAGTTCAGTGTCCGCGCGAAGGCGGTCGGCGGCGACGGCAACGGAGCGGCCTTCATGCTCTGGCCGACGTCGAACGTGTGGAGCGACGGCGAGATCGACTACCCGGAGGCCAACTTCGAGGACGCCCCCATGGCGCACCACCACTCGATGAAGCCGGGCAACGAGGTGAACGCGATCAGCACCTCCACCAGGGCCTCGTGGCGCGACTGGCACGTCTACTCGATCGAGTGGATCCCCGGGAAGTCCGTCACGTACCTGCTCGACGGGAAGGTCATCTCGACGGTCACGAAGGACGTGCCGAAGACCTCGCACCGGTACATGTTCCAGGTGGGGAACTGGGGCAAGGCGGGGCACCTCTACATCGACTGGGTGGCCACGTACACGTACACGGGGTGACCAGCGGTCGGACCGACGGACGGGAGGCCCGTGGCGGCACCGCCACGGGCCTCCCGTCCGTCGCCGGGTCACGTCACCACCGCAGCGACACCGAGCCCGACAGCACTGGACTCCCGTCCGAGGAGTTCGATGGGTCGATGCAGCAGGACTCCGTCGCCCCGTCGGCCGACCACCGCGGCTGGTGGCACCGCAAGTTCGCGCCGGAGGTCCGGACCGTCGGCCGGGCCGAGCGCGCCGTGCTGCTCCGCGCCGCCGTGGTGCTCGCGATCGTCGGCGCGGTCGTCTTCGCCACCATGCTCGTCGGCGTCCTGACGCACACGGGCGTCCAGCGGCTCGACCGCCCCGTCGACGAGTGGTTCGACTCGCAGCGGGACGCCGACCGCACGAACGTGATGGTGGTGCTGGCGACGGTGTTCGGACCGGTGGGGATGCCGATCGTCGTCCTCGTCGTGACGGTCGCGTGGGCCCTCCTCGCACGGCACGCGTGGCGTCCGCTCGTCCTCGCGTGCGGGATGGTGCTCGGGGTGATGACCGCCCAGGCGCTGGCCCCGCTCGTCCGGCACCCCCGGCCACCGATCGCCGAGATGCTGCTCGGACCCGACCACACCTTCTCGTTCCCGTCCGGTCACGTCCTCGGGGCGAGCGACTTCTTCCTCATCGGAGCGTTCCTCATCGCGTCGCGCACCCACCGGCGCTGGGTCACGGTCGGCCTCTTCGCGCTCGCGGCGCTCATGATCGCGTCCCAGGTGATCAGCCGGCTCTACCTCGGCTACCACTGGCTGACGGACACGCTGTCGTCCGTGGGGCTCTCGATGATGATCACGGCGCTCACCATCGCGATCGACACACACCTGACCGCGAGGGTGCCGGAGCTCGAGCGGGATCCCGGACCCGCGTCCACGACGGGCGACCTCGTCCGGTGACCGCGGTCGAGGTCGTCGCGGGGGCTGCGGGCGTGATCCTGCCGGGCTGCGCCCGTCGGGTCTCCCTGCGTTCTCGGTGATCACCACGGCGTGCCGGGTGCTGCACGGCGGGAGCGCCGCCGATGTCGGTGCATCGATGTCCTCGTTCTTCGGCAAGCTCACCGCGCAACACGACCGGGCACCGATCCGGGAGTCGCTGTCGACCCTCCTCCTCGTCGGGGTGTTCCTCGCCACGCTCCTGACGTTCCCCGGTCTGTTGATCGGGGGTGCGTACGACGCGGCGCACCGGGAACGGGTGACCTGCTCCGTCAGCGCCGCGGAGGCGATCACCGTCTCCAGCCGATCCTCGAGGGGTGTCGGCTCCTCACGCGCCGGCGTCGGCGGCGGGTCGTTCTGGCTGCGGAAGAACACCCCCGTCACGGTCCCGTCCCCGACCGTCCACAGCATCGACGACCTCACCGGGCTCGCGCAGTGACGAACGGATCCCGAGACGCTCACGACCTCGTCACGAGGGCCGTTCGGTCACGTTCCGGCTCAGTGCGGGTGAGCTCCCCGTGGGGACGGTGACGGTCGGCTCGGAAGCGGAGCCGCCGTGCGCGTTCGTCCGCCGACGCGCTGCCGCGCCCGCGTCACCTACGGGCTCGCGGACCTGAGGCGTTCGCGGTGTCGATCATCGCTACGACGTGCGGCGTGCTCCACCGGAGGAGCGCCGGGGACGGAGGCGCGTCGAGGTCCTCACCCCAGACAGCGATCGCCGCACCCGACATCGGCGTCGCCAGTCGCGACCCCGAGTCGCCGTCCCACGTCCGGAGCGTCCAGTGTCGGCGGAGGTCAGCGGCGCTGTACGCGGCGTCGGCCGGGTCGAGATCGGTCGGCACCTCGTAGAGGTAGTACGAGTCGTAGTTCAGCAGGTCGATCCCCGCCGCGGCGAGGTCGCTCGCCCGCGCACGGTGCTGCCGGCGTTCCCGGCGCTCGGTCGCGTCCTCGGTGTCGCCGTCGAAGCTCCAGTACGTGACACGGATGCGTGGGTCCAGGCGTCGGACGGCGGAGCGGTCGATCCCGTCGTTCCACGCCCACACCGACTCCGTGCCGACGGCGGCCGCCAGCGTGTTCAACCACGTGACCCGCTCATCCGCGCTGACGTCCTCGCCCCACTCGTCGCCACCGATGTGGACCGTTCGGCTCTGCGGGAACGTCCGCCTCACCTCGGCGAGCAGGCCGGTCGCCAACGCGACGCTGCCGGGCGCGGACGGGTCGAGTTCGCTCTCCCCGTCGCGGATGCGGTCGACCCACCGCTTCCCGTGCTCCGCCTCGAGCAGCGCGAACGCCGCCGCCATGTGCCCGGGCGTGTCGACCTCGGGGACGATCGCGATGCGCTTCTCCTCGGCGTACGCGGCGATCGCCCGAGCCTGGGCGGTGCTGAGGAACGGCTTGCCGGTGACCCGACTCGTGTACACGCCGTCGCGCAGGTCCGCGTTCGCGGGGGTCTGCCCGAGGACCGCGCTCTCGATACCGACGTTCTGGTCGTCGGTGAGGTGCAGGTGCAGGAAACGGCCGCCGTGCTGCGCGAGCAGGTCGATGTACCGCTCGATGAGCGACGGTCGGTAGTACGCGCGGGCGACGTCGAGCATCACCCCGGTCTCCGGCCTTGCCGGGCTCGCGTGCCCGGTGCGCACCGTCGACGTCGACGTGCGGCAGGTCGACGCGGAGTACACGCCGGTGCACGCGACGACCGCGTACTTCCCGGCGGGCACCCGGGAAACGGAGGTCAGCGTCGCACGGACGGTCGCTGTCCTACCCGCAGCCAGCGCTCGGACCGGCACGTGACCGAGCGCGTAGCGCCCGCTGCTCGACGCGAGGTACAGCCATGCGGGCAGCGCGGACGTCCTCGACGCCCCGGTGTTCCGCACCGTGACGCTGGTGCGGACGGTCGTCCGGGTCGACGGGCCGGAGCTGCTCGCCCTGACCGCCGTGACCGTCGGTCGCGGCGCGGGCGGGGTGGCGGCCGTCGCCTGCTGATCAGGGCCGACGGACCCGGCGACTGCTCCGAAGCCGACCACGGCAGCCGCTGCACTGGCGAGCGCGATGCCGAGCACGACGGTCCCTCGGGCCCTCCGGCCCCCGTCGGCCGTCACTGTCCGGCCCCCCGGGTGACGACGATCGCGTCGAACAACGACTGCCCGGACCGATCCGGTGTCGACGCGTCGAGGGTGATCCCGTCGGCTCCTGCCGGTACGTCGATCGGGATCCTGCTCGAGGTCCCGCAGGTGAGGTCGGCCCGCCCGAGGACCGCACTCGGCCCGTCCTCGTGTTCGGTGAGCTCGCTGACGCGCAGGTGCACGGTCTCCTCCGACCTGCAGACGGCGAGGACGTCGTACGGGCCGCGGAGGTCGTACGCGAGGGACACCTGTGCTCGAGCGGTCCTGCTTCCGTCCTCGGTGGTCAGTCGTCCACCGCCGCCGCCGTGGTCGGCGTCTCCGTGGACGCCGAGTTGCGCGGACGCCGTGCTCATCCACTGCGCGAGGTCGTCGGACGCGGCCTGCGTGTGGTCGCCGCCGGAACAGCCGGCGAGCACGGACGCTCCCAGGAGCCCGGTGAACAGCGCGGTGACGGAGCGGCGGCGGAGCGGGTGCACGTGCCGATCATGCCGCGACCGGCCGACGTCCGGCGACCCCGTCATCGCGGGGTGGCCGCCCGCGGCGTAGTCTCGCCCTCGTCAGCACGCTCCTCGACGACGAGAGCAGGTCACACCGTGCGCCGATCCCTGCAGGCGGTCCTCACCATCGCGACGGTCGCAGCGCTCGCGACCACGTTCCTCGAGGCCGGTGCGGAGGCGCCACCCGCGCAGGCCGCCAGTGCCACGGCCGGACGCAGCCCGGCCGCGCCGACCCACCAGAACCCCATGACGCTGTCGCTGCCGGACGGGCAGAGCGCCGCGAGCTGTGCGGACCCCACGGTGGTGCACGGGGTCGGGCGCGACCGGGACTGGTACCTCTACTGCACCAGCGACGCCCTGACCACGACGGAGGAGAACCCCGACGGGTCACTGGTCCAGCACGTCGTCCCCACCTACCGTTCGACCGACCTCACGCACTGGACGTACGTCGGTGACGCCTTCACGACGAAGCCGGCCTGGGTCGGGGACGCGAACGGCATCTGGGCGCCGGACGTCGTGTACCGGGACGGCCGTTGGTACCTCTACTACGCGGCATCGGACACCCCGACGGCGACCGCGCCGACCGGTGGCGGATCGGCCGTCGGCGTCGCCACGAGCTCGAGCCCGACCGGACCGTGGACCGACTCGGGCGGGCCGGTCGTCGCGCCGCAGGCAGCGCCGAACGGAGCCGGACAGCGGTGGGAGTTCGACCCCGAGGTGATCACCGACCACGGCGTCACCTACCTGTACTCCGGCAGCTACTTCGGCGGGGTGAACGTCCGTCGCCTCACCCCGGACGGCCTGCACTCCGTACCGTCGAGCGAGCGCGAGATCGCCATCGACAACCGGTACGAGGGCACCTACCTGATGCGCCACGACGGCTGGTGGTACTTCATGGGGTCCGCGACGAACTGCTGCAACGGCGCACTCACCGGCTACGGCGTCTTCGTCGCCCGGTCCCGCAGCCCGCTCGGACCGTTCACCGACCGGGACGGCGTCGCGATCACGGCGACGCGGGTGGGCGGGACGCCGATGCTCGCGCAGAACGGCAACCGCTGGGTCGGGACCGGTCACAACACGGTCGTGACGGACTTCGCCCGGCAGGACTGGATCGTCTACCACGCGGTGGACCGCGACGACCCGTACTACGCCGGGCAGGGCACCTACACGAAGCGCCCGGTCCTCATCGACCCGCTCGACTGGGTCGGCGGCTGGCCCGTCGTCCGAGGTGGGGCGGGTCCGTCCGACACCGTGCAGCCCGGGCCCGTCGCCCAGCCCGGCGAACGACCGACCTACCGACCGACCCGAGCGCCGGTCGACGTCCCCGGTCGACTGCTGCGTGCCGCCTCGACGTCGTTCGACGGGTCGGCGCTGCCCCCGTCGCTCAGCTGGGTCCGAGAGCCCGATGCGTCGACGTGGACGGTCAGCGGTGGCGCGTTCCGCTGGCAGACCCAGGACGCCGACATCCACCCACCGGCGACGCCGCTCGCCTCGGTGCTCGCCGAACCCGCGCCGAGCGGGGACTACGTCGTCGAGACGACCGTCGCGGTGGACACCCCGGCGACCGGCGACGGCGTGAACTACGTGCAGGGCGGGCTCATCGTGTACGGCGACGACGGCAACTACGTCCGTCTGACGTCCAACTCGATCTTCGACACCCGCCAGACGGAGTTCGGGAAGGAGGTCACACCGCAGCCAGCAGGGGCGCCGAACTACGGGAACATGGTGGTCGGCCCCGTGGGAGACCGCACCACGCTCCGCATCGTGCACCGTGTCGTCGACGGGGTCGACCAGTACACGGCGTACACGAGCGACGACGGGCATCACTTCGTCCGCGGCGGCACCTGGACCGCGGACCTCGGCGCGCACCCGCGCATCGGGCTGATCTCGCTCGGCGGTGCCGGCTTCACGAGCACGTTCGACGACCTCCGTGTCAGCACGGTCCGGAGCGTGCGCGGCTGACGTCGGAACGCGCGAGGGGAGAACACGAAAGCCCCCGGCGTCTGCCGGGGGCTTGCTCGTGGTGGGCGATACTGGGATCGAACCAGTGACCTCTTCCGTGTCAGGGAAGCGCGCTACCGCTGCGCCAATCGCCCAGAGGAGTGTGGAGCTGGAGGTGGGGACGGGATTCGAACCCGCGTGGACGGCTTTGCAGGCCGCTGCCTAGCCTCTCGGCCACCCCACCATCGAGGTTCACGTCTCCGTGAGTACCCGAACGGTGGGATACCCTCTGGTGAGTCGTCACGATCCGGAGATCGGGACACTCGAGCGGATGACGAGATTCGAACTCGCGACCCTCACCTTGGCAAGGTGATGCGCTACCACTGCGCCACATCCGCAATGCTTCTCGGAAGAAGCCTGACCGCCGTCCGACGAGCCGCTCTTGCTGGCCTGCCGTCTCGGCGACGTCGTAAACTCTATACGAACCCCGGCGCATCCGCCAAAATCCTTCCGGTTCACCGGGCGTGTCCCCCGTGTTCACGCGGATGCACGGGCGTCGAACGACTCCGCCACACCCGGGCGACGCGTCGTGTTCGGCACCGGCCTCGGCATCCGCTATTATCGACTGGCACGACAAGTGCAGCGGGCGATTGGCGCAGTTGGTAGCGCGCTTCGTTCACACCGAAGAGGTCATCAGTTCGAGTCTGGTATCGCCCACCCGCTGTGTCGCATCGACGACACGACCGAGAGCCCGACGCAGCACGCGTCGGGCTCTCGTCGTTCCGGCAGCTCGCGCAGACCACCACGACACGACCATCCGTAGGGGCACATGACCGACGTCGACCTCGAGTTCGCTCGCGTGCGCGCGGTCCTCGACCGGCCGACCCTCCGACTCCTCTCGCGTCCGACGAGTGCGGCGGTCGTGGCCGTGTTCCGAGCGGTGTTCGACCGCGACGTCCAGTACGTCCCCGCGGACCGGATGCACCTCCAGGTCGAGGAGCACGTCGCCCGGCTCCAGGCGACCGGCGCACGCGTCCCGGCGAGCGAGCAGGCGGGAGACGTCGAGGACACCCGGCCGAACGGTCGCGCGCTCTGTCGCGAGTGGGTGGCCGCGCAGTGGCTCGTCCGGTCGAACTCCCCCGACGGCGACGAGCAGTACTCCCTGACCAGTCACGCCCTCGAGGCCCTGAGCCTCGTGGACGCGCTGAGCGCGGACCGGGCACTCATCAGTGAGAGCCGCCTCGCGATGATCGTCGACGCCGTGCACCGGTGGGCCGCCCGCGCCGAGCCCGACCCCGACGTGCAGATCCGCCGGCTCGACGCACAGATCGCCGAACTCCAGGCCGAGCGGGACCGGCTGGCCGACGGGGACGCGGTCGAGACCGTCGACGACGACCGGATGCGCGACGGCTACACGAACATCTCCGACCTCATCCGCCAGCTCCCGAGCGACTTCAAGCGCGTCGAGGAGGCGGTGGCGACGATGCACCGCTCGATCGTCGAGGACTTCCGCAGCGAAGTCCGCCCGATCGGCGAGATCCTCGACGACTACCTCGCGCGCACCGACAACCTCATGCAGTCCACCCCGGAGGGCCGCGCGTTCGAGGGCGCGTTCGAGCTGCTCCGCGACGACGCACTGCTGCTCCGCCTCCGCGACGACATCGGCACGATCCTGGCGCACCCGTTCGCCTCGACGCTCGAGCCGGGCGAGCGCCGAGCGTTCCGGAACACCGTGGGCATCCTCCGGCAGGGCATCGAGGACGTCCTCGCCCGGCGCCGACAGCTCACCGCGACCCTCCGCGACCAGATCGTCGCGCACGACGTCGTCCGGGACCGCGAGCTCGACGCCGTCCTCCGTTCGGTGAACCGCGGTCTCGCGGCGTGGATCGAGCAGGGGTCGGCGCGGGACCGCGTCCCGCTCGGACTCCTGCCCGAGCCGGCCGAGGTCGAGACGCTGCGCGAGCGCTTCTACGACCCGGACACCGAGTCGGTGCCGCCGCCGATCGAGGAACCGGACGACGACGTCTTCGATGACCTCGACGTCGAGACACTGCGGCGCCACGGCGGTCCCCTGCTCGCCGAGCTGCGCGACGCGCTGCGGTCCGCCACTGCTCCGTCGAGCGCCGCCGCCTTCCACGGCCTGCCCGACGAGCAGCGGCGACCGGTCGAGCTCTTCGGCCTGGCCCACCTGCTCACGGGCCGCCCGGACTTCGAGGACGGCCGACACGTGGTCGCGCACCACACGGTCCGGCCCGACGGCAGCCCGGTCACCTTCCACATGCCGACCGCCGACCTCACCGACGGCGGCGCCACGGCTGACGACGCCGACGCTCACGACGCGGCACACGACCCAGCACCCACAGCAGCACACGCACAGGAGGCACGGTGAGCGACACCACGCCGGCGCCGGTCGACGAGACGGCCGGGTTCGAAGACCTCGAGACGTTCCCGCAGGACGAGGACCGCGACGAGACGAGCTTCGCCCTCTTCGAGGGCGACGAGGGACGACTCGACGAGCAGCAGCGACGCGCGCTGGTCGCGCTGCTCCGCCACACCTACGTGAGCGCCCGGACGCACGCTGACGAGTGGCGCGCGGTCCTCGACGCCGAGGGACAGCTCCGGTCGCGCCTCAACGACCTCTTCCTCGAGCTCCACGTCGACCGCGACCGCGAGGTCGCCTGGAAGCGCCAGGCCCGCTCGGAGAGCCAGCGCCGGGCCTTCCCGACGCTGCTCCGCGACGTCCCGTACACGCGCGAGGAGACGATCGTCCTCGTGTACCTGCGCATGCGCCTCCGCGCCGACACGCGCCCCGGCCCCGACCAGGTCGTCGTCGACCGGTCGGAGATCCTCGGGCACGTGGCCGGTTTCCTGCCCGCCGGGTCGACCGACCGCACGCGCGACGAGGCCCGCGTCGCGAGCGCCGTCGAGCGCCTGGTGCGCGCGCGCATCCTGCTCCGCACCACCGACCCGGACCGCTTCCGCGTCGCCAGCGTCGTCGAGGTGCTCCTGCCCCTCGAACGGCTCCTCGAACTCGACACCTGGCTCCGCACCGCGACCAGCGGCGACGGCGAGGCGACCGCCGGGGCCGAGCCGGGCCTCCAGGCCGAGCCGACCGACACCGACGACGAAGGCGAGCCGGCAGCATGACCGACACCGCGACCGGGACGACCGCGTACGAGGAGTACGCGATGCCCGCCCTCTTCGACACGGTGGCGCAGTGGCGTGCCGAGTCGATGCAGGTCGTGAACTGGGGCGGCTTCCACGGCCACCGCCAGGTGGAGCTCTCCGGCACCGCGACCCTGATCTCCGGCGCGTCCGGCACGGGCAAGTCGACCCTGATGGACGCCTACCTCGCGGTGATGATGCCGTCCGACGTGCCGTTCAACGGCGCATCGAACGACACCACGACCGGCCGAGCACGCGGTGCGGACCAGCGGAACCTCCTGACCTACCTGCGCGGCAAGGTCGACACCCAGCGCGACCCGGAGACCGGCGCGCTCCGAGACGTGAACCTGCGCGGCGACGACCAGACGACGTGGGGCGCCGTCGCGGTGACGTTCCGGAACGACGACGAGCGTCGCTTCACGGTGCTGCGCGCGTACATCGTGCCGAAGCGGGCCCGCGGCGTCGGGGACATCCAGATGACGATGGCGACGGTCGACGACACGTTCGACCTGCGGCGGCTCGAGGAGTTCGTCCCGGCGCGCTTCCACCACCTCGAGCTGACCGGGCGCGTGCCCGGCCTCGTGATCCGCGACACCTACCAGGAGCTCGCGTACACGCTGCAGACCCGGCTCGGCATCGGCGACTCCGGCGGCGGCAACCGGGCGATGCGCCTGCTCGCGCGCATCCAGGCCGGACAGCACCTCCCCACCGTCGACGCCCTGTACAAGTCGCTCGTCCTCGAGACGCCGGCGACCTACGAGGCGGCCGACCGCGCCCTCGCGCACTTCTCCGCCCTGGACGATGCGTACGAGGCGATGGACACCGAGGAGCGCAAGGTCCGCATCCTGTCGCCCATCGTCGACCTCCACGCGGAGATCGCCCGGTCGAAAGCTGCCGCCGCGGCGCTCGACGGCATCGCCACCGGTGCGGAGGTCTCCCCCTTCGCGCACTGGACGGCGTCACGCAAGCGTGCGCTGCTCGACGACGAGGTCGCCCGCAACGCCCGCGAGCGCACGGCCGCGCGTGCGGAGGTCGCCGCCGCGTCCGCCCGGCACGCCGCCGTCGAGGTCGAACTCCGGGACGCCGAGGCCCGGCTCCGTGACCAGGGCGGCAACGCGCTCGCACAGCTCGAGGACCGCATCGACCGGCGGACCCGTGAGCGCGACGCGGCGGCACGGGCCCGTGCCGTGTTCGAGGAGCGCACCGCCGTGCTCGAGACGACGGTCGACACCGAGCCGACGTTCGTCACGGCGCAGCGGACCTCGCACGAGTTCCTCGGGTCGTACGCGTCGGCTCGGCAGGAGCTCGACCAGCGTCGCGACGCCCTGACCCGCGAGGAGTACCCGCTCCTCGACCGCGAACGCACCCTGCGCCAGGAACGCCAGTCGCTCGAGCACCGCCAGGGCGCGATGCCGCTGCCGATGCACGAGGCCCGCGTCGCGATGGCCCGCGCGGCCGGCATCGACCCCGCCGACCTGCCCTTCGTGGCCGAGCTCCTCGACGTGCTCCCGGGCGAGGAGCCCTGGCGGACGGCGATCGAGTCCGTGCTGGCCCCCGTCGCCCGCACGCTCCTGGTCGACCAGGACCACCTCGCGGCCTTCAGCGAGGCCATCGACTCCCTCCGGCTGCCCGTGCGGGTCCAGTTCGAGGGCGTGCCGACCGGGCCGCACATCGACCTCGACGGTGACCCGTCGATGGTGTCCGGGAAGCTCGCGATCAAGCCGTCCCCGTTCAGCACCTGGGTGCGCGAGCGCATCGAGTCGGAGCGCACCGATGCCCGCTGCGTCGAGGACGCGGGCGACCTCGGCGGCGGTGGACGTCGGGTGACGCGGTCCGGGCAGCTCCGCGACGGCCGACGTGGCGCACACGGCGACCGTCGACAGGCGAACGTCATCGGGTTCACGAACGAGGCCAGGGTCACCGCCGTCGAGCAGGAGCTCGCCTCGATCACCGAGGACCTCGCGACGCTCGAGGCCCGGCGCACCGACGTCGCGCAGGACATCGCCGTGCTCGACGCCCTCCGCACCGCGCACCAGCACGTGGTCGACGCGAGCTGGGACGGCATCGACGTCGCCGGTCTCGACGAGTCCCTCGCGCAGCTCGACGCCGAACGCCAGGCCCTGCTCGCCGCCGACGACGGTCTCCGGACGCTCCGGGCGACGGTGGCCAGGCTCCGGGCAGCGCTCGACGAGGCCTCCGACCGGCGGTCCGCGGCGCGCCTGTCGGTCTCGCGACTCGAGGAGCGTCACGGCGTCCTCGTCGACGGGCAGGACGCGGCCGCCAAGATCCTCGCGCGGTTCGACGACGCCCCGGACTCGCTGCCGGACGACGAACAGGCGCGGCTGCTGTCCGAGACGTTCGAGGAGGTCGGCGCCCCCGACGGCATCGACGGTTTCGACGACGCCACCCGACGGCTCCGACGGCGGCTCGACGAGCGGCTGTCACAGGCGCTCGACGGTGCCGCATCGGCCTCGAACGCTCTGACGCTGACGTTCCAGCGGTACCAGGACGCCTGGCCGGACCCGAACCTCGGCACCGGGGTCGCCTCGTACGAGGACTACCACGCGATCCTGGAGCAGATCCTCGCGACCGGCCTGCACGCCCGTCGGACCGAGTGGCGCCGACGACTCTCGCAGTGGAGCGGCGAGGACCTCGTGCCGCTCGCCGGCGCCTTCGACCGCGCCGTCGTGGAGATCGAGGAGCGCCTCGAGCCTGTCAACGAGATCCTCCGCGAGCTGCCGTTCGGCGCCAACCGGGACCGGTTGAAGATCGTCATCCGTCGTGTCACCCGCGAAGAGGTCGCGTCCTTCCGCAAGGAGCTCCGCGCGCTGTCCGCCTCGGTGGACACCGAACTGACCGACGACGTGCTCGAGACCCGGTTCCGCCGACTCCGCCGGTTCATGGCGATCATCCGGCCGGACAGCGCTGCACCTCGGGGCCGCACGACCGCCCGGGACGCCGTGCTCGACGTCCGGCGGCACATGGAGATCACCGCCGTCCGCTACGACGTCGACGGGAACGACCTCGGCGTGTACTCGTCCCTCGGCGACAAGTCCGGCGGTGAGACGCAGGAGCTCGTGGCGTTCATCGTCGGCGCCGCGCTCCGGTACCAGCTCGGCGACGAGACCCGGCCCCGGCCCCGGTTCGCGCCGGTGTTCCTCGACGAGGCGTTCATCAAGGCGGACTCGGAGTTCGCCGGGCGTGCGGTCACGGCGTGGCTCCGGCTCGGGTTCCAGCTCGTGGTGAGTGCGCCGCTCGACAAGGTGACGGCACTCGAACCGTCCATGGAGCGGCTGCTCTCGATGCGGAAGCACCCCGACACGGGACACTCGTCCATCACCGAGATCGCGCGGGTCGCCCCCGGGGCGTAGGGGAAGCCGGGCCGGCGGGCGAGGTTCCGAAATCTCGGCATCTCGACGCGATTCCGGCCTGTTCGTGCGACCTCGGTGACACGCGTGCGGCGAGTCATGGAACCTCGGCGCGGTCACACCGAGCGCCCGTGCGGCACACCGACGGGAGGCACGGTGCGCCCCCGTCATGCCTCTCCCGTCGGACACGACTCAGAAGGACGGTCGGGGTTCCAGAATTTCGGCATCTCGGCGCGACGACGGTCGGTCAAGGGAACCTCGGTGATGCGCGCTCGGCGAGTCCCGGAACCTCGGTGATGCGCGCTCGGCGAGTCCCGTAACCTCGGTGATGCGCGCTCGGCGAGTCCCAGAACCTCGGTGATGCGCGCTCGGCGAGTCCCAGAACCGCGCGGCACGTCCTGCGACCAGCGCGGGCCGACGGGCGGCGACCAGCGCGGGCCCACGGACGGGGACGGTACGGTGGGCGGGTGTTCGGACGACGCTCCCCCACCCCGCGCCCCGACGACCGCGGAGGCCTCGGCATCGGCGCGCTCGTGCAGGTCGTCGATCCCGGGCAGCAGGGCGGCGAGCACTGGGCCGACGAACCGATCGGCGTCATCGTGGCACCGGGGGCGAGCCAGCTCGGCGGGACGCAGCGGACGTGGACCGTCGTGTTCGACGAGCCCGCGTACACGACGGACGGCCGCGGCCCGTTCGAGCGCGCGACCGTCCTGAGTCGTCAACTGGTACCGGTCGAACCGGCAGCGGCCACCGAGGCCGACTGACCGGGCCTAGTACTCCTCGGAGCCGCTCTTCATCATGGCCGCCGTGGCCATGCAGAGTCCGACGCCGCCGAGCACGCCGATCCCGATGATGACGCCTGCGATGACTTCGAGCATGTCCGTGACTCCTTGGTTGTTCGGGGCCGGTCTGGCGTCCTCCAGCCTACC
The DNA here is from genome assembly GCF_047238015.1 of Curtobacterium phoenicis. Taxonomy (NCBI): domain Bacteria; kingdom Bacillati; phylum Actinomycetota; class Actinomycetes; order Micrococcales; family Microbacteriaceae; genus Curtobacterium; species Curtobacterium phoenicis. Next base: position 2,127,655 of record NZ_JBDFLZ010000002.1, on the reverse strand, counting down.
CGGTCCGACCGGGAGGACCGCCGCGGGCTCGCGAGGTCAGCGGACGCCGCGCATGAGGCGGAGGACCGGCTTGGCGAACGCGAGGAGCAGGACGCCGACCACGACCGCCGCGAGGCCGAGCACCGTGAAGTACGGCGCCTCGTTCCCCGGGTCGTAGTAGCGGGAGAGCACGCCGGTGGCCGCGGTGCCGAGCGACACGGACAGGAAGAACAGCGCCACCATCTGCGTCTGGAACTTCGCGGGCGCGAGCTTCGTGGCGACGGACTGCCCGACGGGCGACAGGAGCAGCTCGGCGATCGTGAAGACGAGCAGGATGCCGACGAGTGCGAGGAGCGGGGTGCCGTTCTCGCCGGAACCCACGAACGGCAGGAAGAGCAGGAACGCGACGCCCATGATGCCCGTGCCGAGGGCGAACTTCGTCGGGGTGGAGGGCTGACGGTCGCCGAGCTTGGTCCAGAGCGCCGCGAACACGCCCGAGAGCACGATGATGAACACCGGGTTGATCGACTGCACCCACGACACGGGCATCTCCCACCCGAACAGCGAGCGGTCCAGCCGCTGGTCCGCGTAGACCGTGACGACCGTGAACTGCTGCTGGTACAGCGACCAGAACACGGCGCTCGCGATGAAGAGCGGGATGAACGCCAGCACGCGGGAGCGGTCCTCGGGGCCGATCCCGCTGCCGAGGATCACGACGAAGTACCCGATGGTCGCGAGGACGACGATCGCGACGACCACGGTCGGCAGGTTGCCGACGTTCAGGAGCCCGGTGAGCACCGCGACCACGATCAGCACGAGTGCCACGACGACCAGGACGGCAACGAGCGGCAGTCGTCGACGGTCGACGGGGTTGGTGACGTGCCGGACGGCGTCGGGCAGGTGACGCCGGCGGATCGCGTACTGCACGAGCCCCGCGGCCATGCCGACGGCGGCCAGACCGAAGCCGAAGTGGAACCCGAGCGTGCTCTGCAGCAGCCCGGTCAGCAGCGGGCCGAAGAACGCCCCGAGGTTCACCCCGAGGTAGTAGAGCGAGAACCCGGCGTCGCGGCGCGGGTCGTCCTTCGTGTAGAGACCGCCCACGATCGTGGTCGCGGTCGCCTTCAGTCCACCGGAGCCGAGGGCGATGAGGACCAGCCCGACGCCGACGCCGGTGACGCCCGGCAGGACCGCGAGCGCGATGTGGCCGAGCATGACGACGACGGCACTGCCGAACAGCGTGCGGTCCGCGCCGACGAGCCGGTCGGCGATCCACGCGCCGATGATCGTGAACAGGTACACCGCACCGCCGTAGGCACCCATGATGCCGCTCGCGATGCCCTTGTCGATGCCCAGTCCGCCCTGCGTGAGCGAGTAGTACATGTAGATGAGGACGATGCCCTGCATGCCGTAGAACGAGAACCGCTCCCACAGCTCGACCGCGAACGGTGTGGACAGTTCGAACGGCTGTCCGAAGAACGTGCGCTTCGTGCCGGGCTCGTGGCCCGAGGCGGTGGTACCTGACATGCCGCACAGTCTGCCCCGGGGGCGGCATGCCGGCACAATCGTCGATGGGTGCTCACAAATTCGCACCGCGGACCGTTGGAGGGTTCCCACGACGACGGACGGCCTGTCGTGCGCCCGGGTTGTCCGCCCGCACGGCGTTCACGTCACGAGCAGGCGCGGTGCATACCGTGGGTTCTGCAACACCGGACACCGCAGTTCAGGAGGACTCCCGACCATGGTCGACACCGCGCCCGCGCACAGCACCCCGAAGGCCAGCACCCCGAAGGCCGACGCCGCCGGCGACCCCGCCGCGGGCACCCCCGTCGGGTCCACCGCTGCGGGTGTGCGCATCGACACGGACCTCGTCGCCGAACTCCTGCTCGGCCGCTGGGCGGAGGACCGACGCATCTCGCGCCGGCTCGCGCTCGACCCGGCGATGCACAAGATCGAGGGCATGCCCTACGCCGACGCCCGATCGCGGACGCTCGACCAGCTGCGCATCCTCGTCGAGGCCGGCGCGATCCAGCGGCCGTACCCGCCGGAGTTCGGCGGCCAGGACAACCACGGCGGGAACCTCGCGGCGTTCGAGGAGCTCACCACGGCGGACCCGTCCATGCAGATCAAGGCGGGCGTGCAGTGGGGCCTGTTCGGTTCCGCCGTGCACCACCTCGGGACCGAGCGGAACCACCGCGAGTTCCTCCCGGGCATCGTCTCGTTCGAGGTTCCCGGGTGCTTCGCGATGACCGAGACCGGGCACGGATCCGACGTCCAGAGCATCGCGACGAGCGCCACGTACGACCCGGACACGCAGGAGTTCGTCATCCACACGCCGTTCCGCGGTGCGTGGAAGGACTACATCGGCAACGCAGCGCTGCACGGCAGGGCCGCCGTGGTGTTCGCGAAGCTCGTGACGCAGGGCGTCGACCACGGCGTGCACGCGTTCTACGTGCCGATCCGCGACACCGAGGGCGTGTTCCTGCCAGGCGTCGGTGGCGAGGACGACGGCTACAAGGGCGGCCTCAACGGCATCGACAACGGCCGACTGCACTTCGACCACGTCCGCGTGCCCCGGACGAACCTCCTGAACCGGTACGGCGACGTCGCCGAGGACGGCACCTACAGCTCCCCCATCGCCTCGCCCGGTCGTCGGTTCTTCACCATGCTCGGCACACTCGTACAGGGCCGGGTCTCGCTCGACGGTGCAGCCGTCGTGGCACAGAAGATCGGTCTGCAGATCGCCCTGACCTACGCGATGGAGCGCCGGCAGTTCCCCACGGGCGACGGCACCGAGGGCGTCCTGCTCGACTACGGCCGGCACCAGCGGCGCCTGATCCCGCGGCTCGCGACTGTGTTCGCGCAGTCGTTCGCCCACGAGAAGCTGCTCCGGACCTTCGACGACGTCTTCAGCGGACGCGAGGACACGCCGCAGCGCCGCGAGGACCTCGAGACCCAGGCAGCCGCGTTCAAGGCGATGTCGACCTGGTCTGCGCTCGACACGCTCCAGGAGTGCCGGGAGGCATGTGGCGGCGCGGGGTTCCTCGCCGAGAACCGCCTGACGGGCCTGCGCGCCGACCTCGACGTGTACGTGACCTTCGAGGGTGACAACACCGTCCTGCTCCAGCTCGTCGGCAAGCGCCTGCTCACCGAGTTCCGCTCGCGTGCGCCGAAGGACGCCGCATCCACCGCGCGCTTCGTCGCGGCCACGGCAGCGTCCAAGCTCGCCGACGCTGCGGGCATCCGGCGGCTCGAACAGACCCTCGCCGACCGGGGCTCCCTCGCTGCGAGCGTGACGGACCTGCAGGACCCGGTCACCCAGCGCGAGCTCCTCGCAGGGCGGGTCGACACCATGGTGACCGAGATCGGCATGCGGATCGCCCGGGCGGGTAAGGACCGCGAGCGCGCGGCGCTCCTGCTGAACCGGTCGCAGCACGAGCTCATCGAGGCGTCGAAGGCCCACGCCGAGCTCATGCAGTGGGACGCGTTCACCGAGGCACTCGACGAGGTCCCCGAGGGTGACACCCGGCGCGTGCTGGTCTGGCTCCGCGACCTGTTCGCGCTGGGGCTCCTCGAGCAGCACCTCGACTGGTACCTCGTGCACGGGCGTCTGACCGCCCAGCGCGCACGGGCCGTGTCGGCGTACATCGACCGACTCGTCGCCCGCGTGCGGCCGATCGTGCCGCAGCTGCTCGAGACCTTCGCCTACGAGCCCGGCCACGTGCGGGCGCCGATCGCGCTCGGAGCCGAACGGGAGCGCCAGGAGGAGGCCCGCGCCTGGTTCGCCGCCGAGGCCGCTGCCGGTCGTCTGCCCGAGCAGGAGAAGAAGCCGCGCCCGTGACGCGGCAATGCCGATCAACCTCTGAGGGTTGATAGCGCCGTTGTCAACCTTGTAGGGTTGACTGCGGGAGGGTACATGATCGTGATCACGGCAGACCAGGTCGACAGTCGGGCAGGGTCCGACCGCGTCGACCCGGCGCTGCGGCTCGTGTCCGACGTGCTCGGCGGCGCGGCGGTGCTGCCGCCGGAGCGGACCGCTGGTGACGAGTTCCAGGCGCTCGTGTCCTCCGGGGGTGCGGCGGTCGACGTCCTCCGTGCGCTGACCAGGCAGGGCGGGTGGAGCATCGGCGTGGGCGTCGGCCCCGTCCGCTCCCCCCTCCCGGACACCATCCGCGCGGCCACGGGCCCGGCCTTCTTCGCGGCGCGCACGGCGGTCGACCGCGCGAAGGCCACGTCGGAGCGCTTCGCGCTCGAGGTGGCCCCGGGCGCCGCGCGCACGACGGCCGAGGTGGAACCGCTCGTCGCGCAGACGATCCGAGCACTCGGTCGTCGATCGGCCGAGGGGTGGGAACTGGCCGACCTGCTGGACACCGGCCTGTCCCGGACCGAGGCCGCGGCGCGGCTCGACATCACGCCGCAGGCGGTTGCGAAGCGGTACGCCTCGGCGGAGCTGCGGACCGATGCCCCGCTGCGCGGCGCGCTGGCTGCCCTGCTGCAGGCCGCCGACCGCCCCGCGGACGGGAACGGTACCGACCACGACCACGACCGCGCCGACCGCGCCCGACCCGCCACGGAGGAACCGTCACCGTGACCCCCGCCCTCTGGACCGCCGCTGCCGTCGTCGTGCTCGCCGCCGCAGCCTGGAGCACGATCCGCCCGCTGCACCCCGTCGCGCGGGCCGCACCGCCGGTGGTCGTGCTCCTGGCCCTCCTCGCGGTCCGCATCGCGACCGGGACCATCGGCGCCGGCACGAACGCGGGCTCCGGCGCCGGCACCACCGTGGTCGGCCTCACCGCGACCGCGCCCGACCCCGTGATCGGGACCGTGCTGGCCGTCGCGGTCTGCCTCCTCGGGATCCTCGCCGGCAGCGCCGTCACCGGGGCCGTGCTCGGCGTCGCCATGCGGCGTGACCTCCGGCGCGGGGACGTCCGACGGGGCACGCACGGCGGCATCCTCGTCAGCACGAACGACGAGCCGCTCGGGGATCCGACGCTCCCGGACGTCCCGGCCGCGTCCGAGGTCCTCCGCGGCGGCGCGGTGATCGGGTTCCTCGAGCGCTTCGCCATCGTCGGCGCCGCGCTCGTCGGCCACCTCGAGATCGTCGCCGCGGTCATCGCGGTGAAGGGCCTCGGCCGCTTCTCCGAGCTCGACTCCCCCGCGGCGCGCGAACGGTTCATCGTGGGCACCCTGACGAGCACGTGCTGGGCGGGACTCGCAGCCGCGGTCGTCCTCCTGTAGCGAGACCAGCGGCGGTCGTCCCCCTCGACGACACCGGCGACGACGGCCCTCAGCGGAGGGTCAGGAGCCCGCCGACGGCCCGCCCTGGTCGCCCAGCGCACGACGGAGTCGCGCCTCGGCGTCGTCGGCGGCACCCGCCGCAGCGGCCGCCTCCGCGTTCGCCTCGGTGACCGCGCGGACGACCTCCTCGCGCTGGATCTTCACGCCCCGCGGGGCGTCGATGCCGATGCGCACCCCGTCGCCACGGCCGTCGAGCACCGTGATGACGATGTCGTCACCGACGAGGATCCGCTCGCCGACCTTCCGCGTGAGTACCAGCACCCCGTCAGCCTAGCGACAGGACCGGCACTCCCAGCAGGTGCACCGACTCCGGCGTGGCGGTCTCGGCGGCCCCGATGGCGACGACCCCGGCGACGGCGACGTGCGTCGCCACAGCCCGGAGCATGGCCGCCGCGTCCTCGGTCTTCCGGCCGGCGTCGACGACGAGCCAGACCTGGTCCGCGCCGAGTGCCTCGATCGTCGCCTGGTCGTCCCACGCGGCGACCGCGAGCACGGTGGCGCCGTCGCGCACGCCGTCGGCCCGCGCGAGGATCCCGGAGCGTCGGTCGGCAGCCGCGGTCGGCCGGAGGGCGTGCCGGGTGGCGAACAGTCCGGCGACCGCGTCCACGTCGCCGGCGCGGCCGACCAGCAGGACGAGGTCACCGTCCGCGGAGCGGACCGCCGGCACTGCGGGCCGCACCGGCGGGACGACCGCACCGGACGGTACGACGGCGTCGTCGGGGGCCGCAGCAGCGTCGAGGAGGCGCACCGAGCCTCCAGGCAGGGTGTCGGGGACGGCCTGGAGGCGCGACCCGCCCTGGTCGGACCGGCTGCGGCCCGCCGCGGCGGATGTGGGTGCGATGCCGTCCGCCACGAACCCGTCGAGGATCGACGCGAACGCGTCGGCGCGCGTGGAGCCGGTGCCGTCGGCGGCGGCGATGCGCGCCTCGGCGGCCTCCGCGTCGGCGAGCAGCGCCGCGATGCCCGCCCGCTGCGCGGGACCGTCGGCGATGGCGACCACCGCGGTGGGCGCCTCGTCCGGCGAGGGCACCTCGACGGTCGCCTCGACGTGGGCCCTGCGGAAGAGCCCGGCGATGCCGGGCGTCGTCACGCGCTCGGCCGCGATGATCCGGGCCGCTGGTCCGAACTCCTCGCGGACCGCGTCGCGGACCGCCTCGAGGGTCGCGCCGTCACGCTGCAACCGCGTCGGTGACACGGACCACCCCCACGGTCTCGATGGTGGAGCCCGCGGCCGTGGCCTCCTGGTACGACAGGACGGGCAGGCCGTTCGACTGCGCGGCCACCATGCGGTGCACGGCGGGCCGGAGCTGCGGTGCGCAGACGAGGACCGCGGAGAGCCCCTGGTCCTCGACGGAGCGGACGGCGTCGCGCACGGACCCGAGGACCTGCTCGATGCGGTGGGCGTCGAGGACGATCTGGCTGCCCTGCTCCGACGGGCGGAGCCCCTCGAGCATCGACTGCTCGAGCATCGGGTCGATCATGATGACCCGGAGCACGCCGCCGTCGGTGTGCCGGGCGACGAGCGCCGGGCCGAGGGCCGCGCGGGCGGACTCGACGAGTCCCTCGGGGTCGGTCGACACCTTCGCTCGGAGGGTCAGCGCCTCGCAGATGCGACCGAGGTCGTTGATCGGCACGCGCTCGGCGAGGAGCCCCTGCAGCACGCGCTGGAGCTCGGCCATCGACAGCATGCCCGGCACGAGTTCGTCGACGGCCGCGGGGTTGACCTGCTTGACACCCTCGGTGAGGACCTTGACGTCCTCGCGGGTGAGCAGGCGCGCGGCGTTGTCGCCGATGACGGCCTGCAGGTGCGTCACGAGCACGGACACCCGGTCGATCACGGTCGCGCCGGTCATCTCCGCCGCGTGCCGGAGCTCCGCCGGGACCCACTTGCCGGCGAGGCCGAACACCGGCTCGACGGTCGCCGCGCCCGGGAGCCCGTCGAGCTGGTCGCCGAGGGCAAGGACACTGCGCGACGGGGCGGTCCCCCGACCGGCCTCCACACCGGCGATGCGGATCGCGTAGGTCGACGGCGGCAGGTCGATGCTGTCCCGCGTGCGGACCGGCGGCACCACGATGCCCATGTCGACCGCGATCTTCCGACGGAGTGCCCGGACCCGGCCGAGCAGGTCGTCCGAGGCGCCGGAGACCATGTCGACGAGGTCGGGGGCGAGCAGGATCTCGAGGGCGTGCACCCGCATCTGCTCGATGAGGTCCTCCGGGGTGTCCGCGCTCGGAGCGGCGGCTTCGAGCGCCTGCGCCTGGCCGGCCGCCGCGGCCTCGTGCTTCGCGTTCTGCCCGATGCGCCACCCCGTGAACAGCAGGAGCCCGCCGACGATGAGGAACGCGACGATCGGCATGCCGGGGATGAACCCCATCGCGATCGCCGCGACCCCGGCGATGGTGAGGGCGTTCCGCGACTGGCCGAGCTGGGCGGCGGCGCTCGACCCCATCTCGGTCTCGGCCCCGGAGCGGGTGACGATCATGCCCGTCGACACCGCCATGAGGAGCGCCGGGATCTGCGTGACGAGGCCGTCACCGATCGTCAGGATGCCGTACTTGCCGAGGGCGTCGGTGATCGAGAGGCCGTTCTGCGTCATGCCGATCGCGATGCCGCCGACGAGGTTGATGACGATGATCAGGATGCCCGCGATCGCGTCGCCCTTGACGAACTTCGAGGCACCGTCCATCGCGCCGTAGAAGTCGGCCTCCGCGGACACCGCCGCGCGGCGCTCCTTCGCCTCGGCGTCGGTGATGAGTCCCGCGTTGAGGTCGGCGTCGATCGCCATCTGCTTGCCCGGCATCGCGTCGAGGGTGAACCGCGCACCGACCTCGGCGACGCGCTCGGCGCCCTTCGTGACCACGACGAACTGGATCACGACGAGGATGAGGAAGATCACCGCGCCGATGATGATCGACCCCGAGACGGCGACGTGGCCGAACGCCTGGATGACGTCGCCCGCGAAGCCCTGTCCGAGCACGAGCCGCGTCGAGGCGACGTTGAGTCCGAGGCGGAACAGCGTCGCGACGAGCAGCAGCGACGGGAACACGGAGAAGTCGAGGGGCTTCTTCACGAACAGCGTCGTGAGCAGGATGACGAGCGCCAGCAGGATGTTGCAGATGATGAGCACGTCGAGCAGGAACGACGGCACCGGCAGGATCAGCAGCAGGATGATGCCGACGATGAAGACGGGGACGGCGAGCTTCGGCAGGTCCTTGCGGTTCACGCGGGAACCCCTTCGTTCGGAGCGCCTTCGCGCGGGGTCGGAGCAGGGCGCGGGGTCGGAGCAGGGCGCGGGGTAGGAGCAGGGCGCGGAGTGCGGAGCTTGCGGGGGCGGACGTCGCCGGTGAGCGTCGTCGGGTCGAGGACGGTCGCGACCTCGGCCTCGGTGGTCGGACGCGGTGCGGCGTGTGTACCGCCAGCCGAACCGCGTGCGGTGAGCTGCATGACGAACGACAGCACGCGGGCGACGGGCGTGTACAGGTCGACCGGGATCTCCTGCCCGAGCTCACACGCCGCGTGCAGGGCCCGGGTGAGCGGCACGTCCTGCACGATCGGCACGCGGGCCTCGAGCGCCCGGTCCCTGATCGCCGCGGCGACCGGCCCCGCACCCTTGGCGACGACACGGGGCGCGGACTTGCCCGCCTCGTACTTGATCGCGACGGCGTAGTGCGTCGGGTTCGTCATGACGACGTCGGCGTCGCCGATGGCGGAGATCATCCGGTTCCGGCTCATCGCCATCTGCCGCGAACGGCGCTGCGACCGGATCAGCGGGTCACCGTCGGACTGCTTGTTCTCGTCCTTGACCTCGCGCTTGGTCATCATGGTGCGCTTGCGGTTCCGACGAACGACCACGAACACGTCCACCGCGGCGAGCAGGAGCCCCGCGGCGATCGCCGCCCGGAGGAGCGTGCCGACGCCCTCGCCGGCCGCCGCGAGCACCGCGGTCAGGGGCAGTGAGCCGCTCGTCATCAGGACGGGCACGAGTCCCTGCACGGCGAACCACAGCACGAGCCCCACGACCGTGGTCTTCAGCAGCGCCTTGACACCGTTCCAGAGCGCCTGCACGCCGAACACGCGCTTGAAGCCCTGCACCGGGTCGAAGTGGTCCGGCTGCGGCGCCATGCGGCGGAAGTGCACGCCGCCCTGTGCGACGGCGGCGGCGAGGACGGCGACCGCGGTGACGCCGAGCATCGGGCCGATGATCGTGCCGACGGACGCCATCGCCTCGGCGAACACCCGGTTCATGGTGCCGATCGTCGGCTCCGCGATGACGGTCTGCACCGCCGCGAGCTGGGACCGGCCCGCCGCTGCCGCGTTGCCGACCGCAGCGGGGATCATCAGCGCCGCCGCCGCGATGCCGACCCACGCGCCGAGGTCCTGCGACCTGCCGAGCTGCCCCTTGCGGTGCACCTCGCGCATCCGCTTGTCGGTGGCCTTCTCGGACCGCTCTCCGCTGTCGGACACGTCGTCACCCCCTGCCCGTGATCGCCTGGACGGCGTCACCCGTGAGGGACGACACCACCGACGGGAGCGCCATCACGAGCGCCCCCGCGAACAGCACGGTCAGACCGATCTTGATCGGGAAGCCCATCTGGAACGCGTTGAGCGCCGGGGCGACCCGCGTGAGCAGCCCGAGACCGACGTCGGCGAGGAAGAGCACGACGACGAGTGGTCCGGCGATCTGCAGCGTCGCGAGGAACATCTGCGTCAGCGCGTGCACGAGCACCCCGGCGAAGCCCCCGAGCGCGAAGCCGGCCGGGCTGCCGTCGGCGGCGACGAGCGGCACGGCGTCGAACGACCGGACGAGCCCGGCGACGATGAGCTGGTAGCCGCCGGAGGCGAACAGGAGCGCGAGCGCGGTCATCTGGAACAGCCGGGTGAACTGCGCACCGTTCACCTGCGACTGCGGGTCGAACGCCTGCGCGAGCGTGAAGCCGCCGAACAGGTCGATGAGCGCGCCGGCGGACTGCACGGCCGCGAAGACGAGGTACACGAGGAAGCCGAGCGCGAGACCGACGACGAGCTGCGTGACCAGCGCGACCAGGAACGCGCCGGTGTCGGCGGGCGTGTACCCGGCGGTGACGCGGGGTGCGACCCCGATGGCGAGCGCGATCCCGAGGGCGACCTTCACGGTGCCGGGGAACGCCTTGTACGCGAAGGGCGGCGCGACGACGAAGAACGCCACGAGGCGCACGCCCGCGAGCATGGTCCCCTCGAGGCGCGCTGCGTCGACGCTGAGTTCCATCAGGCCGCCCCGAGCAGCTTCGGGATCATGTCGAACGCGGCGTGCGTGAAGGCGATCATCTCGGAGATCATCCAGTTGCCGCAGACGACGAGCGCGATCGCGACCGCGACGGCCTTGGGGACGAACGACAGCGTGACCTCCTGGATCTGGGTCACCGACTGGAGGAGCGAGATCGCGAAGCCCACCACGAGCGAGGTCACGAGGACGGGCGCGGCGAGCTTGCCGGCGACGACGAGCGCCTGCAGCACGAGGTCGAGGACGGCCTGCTGGTCCATCAGTGCACCACCTGGTACGACTCGATGAGCGACTTGATGATGAGCCCCCATCCGTCGACGAGCACGAACAGCAGGATCTTGAAGGGCAGCGAGATCATCACCGGCGGGAGCATCATCATGCCCATCGACATGAGAGCCGCCGAGACGACGAGGTCGATGACGAGAAACGGGATGAAGATGACGAACCCGATGATGAACGCGCTCCGCAGCTCGGAGATGATGAACGCCGGGATCACGGTCGTCATCGGCACGTCGGAGAGGTCCTTCGGGTTCGCCTGACCAGCCGCGCGGGTGATGAGGGCGACGTCCTCCTCGCGCGTCTGGTGCAGCATGAAGGTCCGCAACGGCTTCGTGCCGACCTCGACGGCCTGGTTGAAGTCGAGGTGCCCGGCGAGGTACGGCTGCAGGGCGTCGTCGTTGATGTGGCCGATGACCGGCGCCATCACGAACAGCGACAGGAAGAGCGCGAGGCCGGCGAGCACCTGGTTCGGCGGGATCGACTGGAGCGCGAGCGCGTTCCTCGTCATCGCGAGGACGACGAAGATCTTCGTGAACGACGTCATCATGAGCATGAGAGCCGGTGCGACGCTGAGGAGCGTGATGCCGATGAGGGTCACGACCGCCGAGGAGGGCGTGCCGTCCGGGCCGTTCACGCTGACGCTGAAGTCGCCGGTGGCGGGCGGGGTCGGGGTCGCCGGCGCGGTCGGCTGGACGACCCCGGCGGCGTGCGCGCCGGTCGCGGTGAGCAGGAGGAAGCCGGCGACCGTCGCCAGCCCGAGGAGGACGAGGGCGATCAGCCGACCGGACCGCAGCGCGGTCACCCGGCTCGCCGGTTCTTCAGGGCCGCGGCGGCCTGGCGCCAGGTGTCCGCGGACAGGATCGAGCCCTGCAGCTGCGCGGCGGTCGGGACGACGGCACGCTGCGGCCGCCGGTTGCGGGGGCGCATCGGCAGGTCGGCCGGGAGGCCCGGCTCGGTTGCGGCCTGCTGCTCCAGTTCACGACGGAACACGTCGGCCGACGGGGTCGGCGTCGGCTCCGCGGTCGTCGCGCCACGCGTCGGCAGGACCACGGGTCCGGTGACGATTGTCAGCTCGGGTGCCGGTGCCCGGCCGCTCGTCAGGAGGGACACCCCGTGTTCGGAGACGCCGAGCACGAGCCGCTCCCCCTCGACGTCGACGACGACGACGCTCGCCTTGCCGCCGATGCCCTGACGACCGACGACCTCGACCGACGCGGCACGACGCCCGTGGGCCTTCCCGCCGACGAGCTTCTTCCGGCTGACCCGGTGCAGCACCCACATGAGGGCGAGCACCACGCCGAGCGAGAGCGCGACGCGGAGGACGATGACCGCGGTGTCCACGCTCAGACCGTCTCGGCGACGTCGAGGATCTTCGTGATGCGGACGGCGTAGTCCTGGTCGACGACGACGACCTCGCCGTGGGCGATGAGGCGGCCGTTGAGCAGGACGTCGGCGGGTGCGCCGGCGCTGCGGTCCAGTTCGACGACGGCGCCGGGCTCCATGCCGAGGACGTCGCGGACGGACATCCGCGTGCGACCGATCTCGACGGTGAGGGTCATCTCGACGTTGTTGATCCGGCCGAGGTTCCCGACCGGTGTCGTGACGGTGGGGACGTGCGGTGCCGACACGGTGCCGTTCTCGCGCACCCGGATGCCGAACCAGCCCCCGGGGACACCGCCCCCGGTCAGCTCGAACACGGCCGTCTCGGGGTCGGCGAGGAGCGCGGCGCCGGATTCGACCCGAGCGTCGCCGAGCACCCCGATGCCGAGGACCGACGCCGCCGCCTCGAGCGACGGGCGCAGCACGTCGGTGACGTCGACGATCCCGTGGTCGGTGCCGCCCGCCGCGGTGACGGCGTCGAGGTCCGTGAGGACGAGCACGAGGTCGGCCGACAGGCCGCCGACGAAGGACGCGACCACCCCGGTGGCCGCCGCCTCGAGCACGGCCGCTGTCGCGCCTCCAGGCAGTGCCACCGCGTTCAGCGGCGTCGCCGTCGGCAGGGCGACCACGAGGGCGTCGGCGGCGGTGGCGTGGAGGGTGGTGGTGGCGGTCATGCGGAGGGCTCCGTAGCTGCGGTGGTGGTGACGACGATGCCGGCGAGGCGCGACCCGTTCGCGCCGACGGCCGCGCTGCCGACGGGCTCGCCGTCGACCGCGATGGTGAGGGGGCGGTGCTGCGGGTGCGGCAGCGGCAGCACGTCGCCGACGGCGAGGCCGAGGACCTGCGTCGGCAGCACCGTCGCCGGCGCGAAGCGCAGGGCGACGCCGACCGGCACGTTCGCCAGCTGCTCGTCGAGCAGGTGGCGGGCCTCGGCGGCGGAGACGTGCGTCGCGGTCTCGCCGAGCTGCGGCAGGAGCGCCTCGGCCGGGAGCGCGAGCGTGCCGGGCGCGACCCGTTCGCCGACCCGGATCTCGAAGGAGGCGACGATCATCAGGTCGCCCTTCTGCGCGGCCTGCGCGAACTGCGAGTTGAACTGGAAGCCGCCGGCGGTGACGTCGTGGACGAGGAGCCCGCCGAACGAGTAGCGGAGGTCGTCGAGGGCGTCCTCGGCGATCTTGCGGACCAGCGCCTGCTCGATCGGCGTGAACGTCCGTTCGGGCGTCGGCAGCGGCTTCGACGCTCCGAGGGCGTGCGACACCCAGGTCAGGGCGGCGTCGAGCGGGACCTGGAGGACACCCTTCGGCACGACGTCGGCGATCGGGAGGAGCACCATGCCGGTGAGCGCGGGCAGCGACGCCGCGTACTCGTCGTAGGTCCGCATCTGGACGGCTTCGCACGTGACCTGGCTGACGGCGCGCACCTTCGCGGTGAGCTGGGTGCCCCACTGCCGGGCGAAGGTCTCGAAGGCGAGCTCGAGCACCCGCGCGTGCTCGCGGGCGAGGGTCGAGGGGCGGGCGAAGTCGTACACGTCGACCGACGTGTCGGCGGCCGGAGCGGCGTCGGTTCGCGCGGGCACGCCTGACGGCTTCGGCGGTGCTGCGGCGGTCTCGATCACGGGTGCGTCTATCGGTCCGCTGTGCACCACCCGTCAGCGCTGTGCCCCCTTCTGGGGCGGCAGCGTCGCGGCTCGCTTCCGGGGCGGCGTCGTCGCGGCTCGGACTGCGCGCTACCCGTTCGTGACCCCCTTCGCGCCGTCCTGGGCCGCGGCGAGGGCGGGCATCAGCGCGCTGACGTCCTGGTCCTGGTTCGACAGCACCACGATGTCGACCCGTCGGTTCAGGGTGAGTGCCTGGTCGGAGTCACCCTTCGCGAGCGGCCGACTCGACCCGTACCCGACGCTCTGCACGTGCGCTGCCGGGAGACCACCCCGTTCCACGAGGTCGCGCAGCACGCCGGTGGCCCGCGCCGCGCTGAGCTCCCAGTTCGTCGCGTACGGCGCGGTCGAGTTCCGCTGGTCGGCGTGGCCCTCGACGCTGACGTCGTGGTCGCTCGTCCGCAGCACCGGCGCGATCGCGTCCATGATCCGCTTCGCCTGGTCGGAGAGGTCGGCGCTGTTCGTGGCGAAGTAGGTCTCGCTGCCGACGAGCCGCACGGTGAGCCCGCGGGCGTCGACCGTGAACTGCACGTTCGTGGTCTGCCCGGCCTTCCGCAGGTTCGTCTTGATCGCGCGCTCGATGCCCTGGAGGTCGTCGAGCTCCCGCTTCGCGGCGTCGACGTCGGCCTTCGTCGCGGCCTTCGGCACCGCGGTGTTCGTCGGGTCCGCGGTCGCGGTCCCCGGTCCGGCCTCGGCGTTGCTGCCCGCGTCGCCGCTCGATGCGCTCGAGTGGTCCGCGTGCGACTTGTCGATCGAGTACCCCGAGCCGTCCTCGACCTGGTCCTTCGTCACGACGGTGCCGGACGCGGTGTCGACCTTCTGCGACTTCACCTCGCCGAACCCGGTCGCGAGCGAGTTCTTCAGGGCGATGTACTTCTGCTGGTCGACCGTCGACATGGCGAAGAGCACGAGGAACATGCACATCAGGACGGTGATCATGTCCATGTAGGACGCCATCCAGCGCTCGTCGGGGTGCTCGGCCTCGTCGTGGCCCTTCTTCGCCCGGCCACGACCACGACCGCGGGGGTTCGCGCTCATCGTCAGGCCGCCAGCTGCTCGTCGTCCGCGGCGGACTGCTTCTTCGCCGACTTCGCGTCCGCGATCCGGGCCGCGGGCGGGACCATCGCCTTGAGCCGCTCACCGAGGAGGCGCGGCTGGCTTCCGGCCTGCACCGCGAGCAGGCCCTCCATGAGGAGCGTCTGCCGGTCCGACTCGAGCTGCGCGAGCTTGCGGAGCTTGCCGCCGATCGGCAGCCACAGGAAGTTCGCGGTCAGGAGGCCCCAGAGCGTCGCGACGAAGGCACTGGCGATGAGCGGCCCGAGCTCGTCCGGCTTGCCGAGGTTGGCGAGCACGTGCGTCAGGGAGACGACCGTGCCGATGATGCCGACGGTCGGCGCGAAGCCGCCGAGCCCCATGAAGAACGCGCTCGCGCTGCGGACCGGGGCCGCGTTCGACTCGATCTCGTCCTCGAGGAGGATCCGGAGCTCGTCGCCGTCGGTCCCGTCCGCGATGTTCTGCAGCGCCTTCTTCATGAACGGGTCGTCGTGCTTGTCGGCCTCCTGCTCGAGCGCGAGGAGCCCGTTCGCCCGCGCGGTCTCGGCGAGTCCGACCACGTCGTCGATGACGGACTGCGGCGGGGTGACCTTGCCCGTGAACGCCTTCGGGACGGCCTTGAAGCTCGCGATCGCGTCCTTGAGGGTCGTGCTCGCGATGCCACAGCCGATCGTCGCGCCGAAGACGAGGAGCATCGGGGCGGGCAGGAAGAGTCCGCCGAGCTCGACGTGCTCCATCTCGACCATGCCGAAGAGCGCGCCGAAGGCGATGAGGATGCCGATGATCGTCGCGATGTCCACGTCAGCGCCCCCCGTCGTGCGCGTGCAGCGGAGCCACCGGGGCGAGCGTGGGGACCGGGCCGGTCGCGTTCCGGGCCGCCTGCCCGTCGGTGCCGTACGCCATCCCGACGATCCGGGCGCGGTACGCCGCGATCAGGTCGATGACCTCGCCCATGGACTCGCGCACGATGTACTTCGCACCGTCGACCATGATGAGGGTCGTGTCCGGCGTCTCCTGGATGCGCTCCACGAGGTCCGGGTTCACAGCGAAGCCGCTGCCGTTGAGTCGTGTGACGACGATCATGGCCCGTCCTGGTTCTCGATCGTCCCGCCGCCGTCCGTGGGGCGGGATGCCGCCCTTCCGTGGGCGTGCACCGAGGACTATCGGCCCGGAGTGCCGACTCGTAAGCACTGGGCGCCCGGCGACGCCTTCGGGGTACAGACCAGGGGACAGATCGCTGAGCGAACGCCCAGCAACCCGGCGCAACCGGAGCGCCCGGATCCTCGGTAGTACCTGCGAGACGTCGAGGACGACGTCGTACCGACCGGCCCGACCCGGGCCAGAGAAGGAGACGACAACGATGCGCAAGAAGTCCCTCGCCGCCGGCCTCGCGTCCGGTGTGCTACTCGCCGCCACCGCCGCGGTGCTGCCCGCGGCCACGGCCACCGCCGCGACCGGCGACGCGACCCTCTCCGTCCTGCACGCCGTCCCGTCCGTCACCGTCGACGTCTACCTCGACGGCAAGCGCGCCCTCGACGACTTCACACCGGGCACCCTCGCCGGTCCGATGACGGTGCCGGCAGGAGCGCACACGATCGCGATCACCGCCGGTGACGCGACGAACGACTCGAAGCCGATCATCGGCCCGGTGGACGTCTCGCTCGACGCGGGCGGCAACTACACCGCCGTCGCGCACGACGACACCAGCGGCAAGCCGACCGCCACGCTCTTCACCAACGACACATCGGCGACCCCGGCTGGTCAGGGCCGCCTCATCGTCCGCCACGTCGCAGCCGCCCCCGCGGTCGACGTCCTCGCCGGTGGCAAGGCCGTGGTCTCCGGGCTGACCAACCCGGACGAGAAGGCGCTCGAGCTCCCCGCCGGCACCGTCTCGGCCTCGGTCGCCGCAGCCGGGACGACCACCCCGGTGATCGGCCCGGCGGACGTCTCCGTCAAGGCCGGTACCGACACCATCGTCTACGCGTGGGGCAGCCTCGAGGACAAGGACCTCGCCCTCGCCACGCAGACGATCTCCGGCCTCGGCGGCACCCCGAACGGCGTCCCCGCAGGCGACGCGGGCCTCGTCGCGACGAACCAGCCCGACGTCGCGCCGTGGATCGGAGCCGCCGCGGCACTCCTCGCAGCCGCCACGCTCGGCACCGTCGTGATCCGTCGGCGTCGCACCGCGGCCGCCGGTCGGCAGGACGCCGGTCGCTGATCGTGCGCCGCACGGTACGGCCGTCCGTGGCGGCGCTCGCCGTCGCCACGGCGGCCGTCGCCGTCCTGACCGGGTGCTCGCCGGCTGGCCCCCTCCCCGGCGGGCACCCCTCCCTCGCCCCCTCGAGCACGCCGACGCCTCCCCCGGCGGCGTTCTCGACCGCGGTGCCGCAGCAGGCGGCGACCGTTCCCCCGGTCGCCCCGGAAGCCGCGGCTCCCGCTCGCGTCACCGTCGACTGGGCCGGTGTCACCGCACCGGTCCGCCCCGAGGGCGTCGACGCCCAGGGCGCGATGGCGCTCCCGCCGGACCCGGCCATCGCCGGCTGGTACCGGTACGGCGCAGCCCCGGCCTCCGCCGAGGGCACGGTGGTGCTCGCCGCCCACGTCGACGCGGTCGGCTACGGCATCGGGCCGTTCGCCCATCTGCGCGACGTGCCGGACGGCCGCACGATCACCGTCACGGACACGGCCGGCGCCGAGACGCGATGGCGGATCGACTCCGTGTCGCTGGTCGAGAAGCGCGGGCTGCCCTGGGACCGCATCTTCCGCACCGACGGCGACCGGCGACTCGTGCTCGTCACCTGCGGTGGCGTGTTCGACGAGCAGACCCACCACTACGAGAGCAACCTCGTCATCACCGCGACGCCGGTGGCATGACCCCGGAGCCACGACCGTGTGCCCGACGGACTCCGCCGCCACGGCACCCGTACGATCGGGGCACGGTCGATGCCGACCGCCCCGACGACAGGACCACGTGACGACCACCCTCCCCGACGACGGCGAGCTGTCCGACGCCTTCAGCGCCGGGAGCGAGGCCGCTCTGCGTGCCGTGTACGACCGGTGGTCACCGCTCGTGCACACCCTGGCGCTCCGGGCGTTGCGGGACACGATGGCCGCGGAGGACGTCACCCAGCAGGTGTTCGTCAAGGCCTGGCGGCGGTCCGGGAGCTTCGACCCCGCACGTGGACCGCTCGGCGCGTGGCTCGTCGGCATCACCCGCAACTGCATCGCCGACGCGATGGCCGAGCGCGCTCGGCAGGCACCCACCGCCGACCCGACCGTCGTCGAGGAGACGGCCGTCGCGCCGGAGTCTGCCTTCGACCTCGCCGAACGCGCACTCGTCGCCGGGGAGCTCGACCGCCTCGACGACGAGCCGCGCCGCGTCATGCGATTGGCCTTCTACGAGGACCTCAGCCATCGCGAGATCGCGGAGCGACTGCAGATCCCCCTCGGCACCGTGAAGAGCCACATCCATCGGAGTCTGGCTCGGCTCCGAACACGTCTGGAGGTGATCGAGTGAAGCACGTGGACGACGAGACACTGGCGATGCTCGCGGTCACCGGTGTCGTCGCGGACGACGACGTCGCGGCGCACCTCGCCGCGTGCGCGCGGTGCCGCGCCGAGGTCGCGGACCTCCAGCGCGTCGCGGCCGTCACCCGTTCCGCTGCCGACGTGGACCTCGTCGCGCCCCCGGCGCGCGTCTGGGACCGGATCGCGGCCGCCGTGCGCGCCGAGCAGGCGGAGGACGGACTGGAGGCCCGGGGCGACCCCGCCCCGCCGGTGCGGCCCGCCACCCCCACGACGCCCGTCACCCCCACGCGATCTGCGTCGACGACCGCCCGCCCCGCTGGCCGACGCGACCGGCGGGGCACCGCCGCGGTCCGCAGACGTCGTCGGACGGTCGCCGGCGTCGTCGCGGCCGGCATCGGCGTGCTCGCGCTCCTGATCGGGATCGGCGCGGTCACCGGGGTCGTCCCCGGCACCGGCAACGCCGAGACGGTCGTGGCTCGGGCGACCCTCGACGCCCTGCCGGACTGGGGCGGCGCGCGTGGGACCGCGGAACTCGAACGCGACCGGGACGGCCGGCTCACCCTCGTCGTCGACGTCACGGGCGACCGGGACGCGCCGGACTCGGGAGCGCTCCGAGAGGTCTGGATGATGCAGTCGGACCTCAAGGGTCTCGTCAGCGTCGGCTTCCTCGACGGCGACCGCGGCCGCTTCACGGTGCCGTCGGACATGGACCTGGCGAAGTACCCGGTGGTCGACGTCTCCGCCGAACGCGACGACGGCGACCCGGCGCACTCGGGCGACTCGATCGTCCGCGGCGACCTGCACGACCGGTAGCCTCGGGCCGTGATCACCGCGGCGGACCTGCTCGAGGGCCCGCGTGGCCGACGGTTCATCCTCGAACTCCTCCGGCAGTTGCTCGACGACGAGTCCGGCCCCGGCGAGCACCTCCACCAGGTGCTGTTCTGGGCCGAGTACCACGTCATGCGCGAACGCGGGGACGCACCGACGCTCTTCGGCCCCGGGGCCGACCGCCCGGAGCCGGCACCGAGCGACCGGGAACTCGCCGACGCACTCCGCGCCGCCGTCGACGTGGCGGACCCGTCGTCCGTCCGACCGGTGCACGTGCTCCGCGCACTGGCCGACACGGCCGCGGCCGCCCGGTACTGGCAGGAACCAGACGGCGAGGACGTCCTGCTGGCCCGGGCAGGCCTGGGCCCGGAGCTCGCACGGCTGGCGCGCGCGTGGGCCGGGGCTCCCGCTGTCGACTCGGTGGTCGCACCGAGCGATCCGGCCGCACCGTGGAGCACCGTGTTCGACGGCGACCACGGCCCGGAACCGCTCCGCTCGACCGCGCCCGGCGACGCCGCACGTGCGTTGCGGGACTGGCGTCGAGCACTGCAGGCCGAGGTCGACGCCGTCGGGTGGCGGGACCGACGACGACGTGTCGACGCGCGGTACAGCGGCGAGTGGTGGTCGACCCCGCCGTCCGGGCTCCTCGTGACGACCCCGTCCGTTCCGTCGCACGGGCCCCTCGGGGTGTGGGCGGTCGAGGACGACATGGGCTGGGAGCAGGCGACCGTCACCCCGGTCGTCCCGAGGGAAGGCGCGCTCGTGCTCGTCCTCGACGACGCGGACGACTGGGCAGCGCTCTGTCGCCGTTGGCCGATCGACGTCAGCTGGACCACTCGACGGCACGACTGGTACCGGACGACCGGCCGCGACGGCCGGTGGGTCACGCCCGACTGGGAGGGCGTCGCCGAGGCGTACGACGCGGTGCACCTCAGCGTGCGGTGCTGGCTGCGCGCAGCGGGCACGGCGATCCCGGTCAGCGCCGACGCCGCGAGCGTGATCGCCGGGTGGACGCCGGGGAGCACCGTCTGGCTCCGCGATCCGGTGCCCCCGGCCGACGTGCCACGGGCTGTCGACCTGATGTTCGACACCGACGAGCAGCAGTGGCACCGGAGCGATTGACTTCTCACAGACGGTGTATTCCCGATCCGTTCCTGTGAGTTCAGGCGCGGATGTCACCCGTTTTATCTCACGAGCGTGTTAGCGTGCCGTTCATGACCGACACCACCCTCGTCGCTCCCCAGACCACCGCAGCACCCCTCCGCGAGGTCGGCGCGCTGATCCGCGGTGCCCGCAAGGGCCGCGGCATGACGCAGGCGCAGCTCGCCGAACGCGTCGGCACGAGCCAGAGCGCGATCAACCGCATCGAGCAGGGCGGGCAGAACCTCAGCCTCGAGATGCTCACCCGGATCAGCGACGCGCTCGACCAGCAGATCGTCTCGATCGGCGGGGCCCCGCAGCGCGCGCACCTCCGCGTGCAGGGTGGCCGGAAGCTCAGCGGGTCGATCGCCGTCAACTCGTCGAAGAACGCCGCCGTCGCGCTCCTCTGCGCCTCGCTCCTCAACCGCGGCGTCACCCGGTTGCACCGGGTCGCGCGCATCGTCGAGGTCGACCGGATCATCGACGTCCTCCGGAGCCTCGGCGCGAGCGTCACGTGGTCCGAGGACGGCGAGGTGCTCGAGATCGTCGCCCCGTCCGACCTCCGCCTCGACGCGATCGACGCCGACGCCGCCCGCCGGACCCGCAGCGTGCTCATGTTCCTCGGCCCGCTGAGCGGCCGCTTCGACGCGTTCCGCCTGCCCTACGCCGGCGGCTGCGACCTCGGCACGCGCACGGTCGAGCCGCACCTCATCGCGCTCCGGCCGTTCGGGGTCGACGTCGAGGCCACCAACGGCTGGTACGAGGTCGACGTCGCGAACAAGGACGTCCCCACGAAGTCGATCGTGCTCACCGAACGTGGCGACACCGTCACCGAGAACGCGATCCTCGCCGCGGCCGCCCGCGACGGCGTGACGACGATCCGCAACGCCAGCCCGAACTACATGGTGCAGGACCTCTGCTTCTTCCTCGAGCTCCTCGGGGTCCGGGTCGAGGGCATCGGCACGACCACGCTCCGCATCACCGGCCGCAGCGTCATCGACGAGGTCGTGGACTACTGGCCGAGCGAGGACCCGGTCGAGGCGATGAGCCTCCTCACCGCGGGCATCGTGACCAGCTCGACGCTCACCGTGACGCGTGCGCCGATCGAGTTCCTCGAGATCGAGCTCGCGACCCTCGCCGAGATGGGGCTGCGCTTCGACGTCTCCGAGGAGTACGACGCCGCGAACGGCCGCACCCGCCTCGTCGACATCACGGTGCACCCGTCCGAGCTGCACGCCCCGATCGACAAGATCCACGCGATGCCGTTCCCGGGCCTCAACATCGACAACCTGCCGTTCTTCGTCGTCATTGCGGCGTGCGCGACGGGCACGACGCTCGTCCACGACTGGGTGTACGAGGGCCGGGCGATCCACCTGCTCGACCTCACCCGCCTCGGCGCGAACGTCACGCTGCGCGACCCGCACCGTCTCGACGTCACCGGGCCGACGCACTTCTCCGGCGCCGAGGTCAGCTGCCCGCCGGCCCTCCGTCCGGCCGTGGTCATCCTGCTCGCGATGCTCGCCGCGAAGGGCGAAAGCGTCCTCCGGAACGTCGGCATCATCGCCCGCGGCTACGAGGGCCTGCAGGAGCGGCTCAACTCGCTCGGCGCGTCCATCGAGACGTTCCACGACTGAGCCGCTCGGGCTGCGGTCGCTGACGTGACCGGATGACGGACGGGAGGCGCGGTGCCAGCTGGCACTCCTCCCTCGCAGGCTCGGTCGGCGCGCCCCGCGCAACGCTTCGCGTCGCCGCTGAGCGGGGCGCGCCCGTCCGTCGTCAGCCGCGTCCGACGAACGGCATGGCGGTCGGCATGATCGTCAGGTTCGGCACGTTCGTGCCGGTCGGCAGGCCGGCCATGTAGGCGACCGCGCGCCCGGTCTCCGCGACGTCCATCGTCGGCTCGGCGCGGGTCGAGCCGTCGGCCTGGAGCGTGCCGTCCGCCGCGCCGGAGCCCATCGAGGTGGCGGCGTTGCCGATGTCGATCTGCCCGCAGGCGATCCCGAACGGGCGGCCGTCGAGCTGGAGCTGCTTCGTCAGTCCGGAGATCCCGTGCTTCGCGACGGTGTAGGGCGCGGACAGCGGCCGGGGCGCGTGCGCGGAGATCGAGCCGTTGTTGATGATCCGACCACCCTGCGGGGTCTGGGCGCGCATCACCCGGAACGCCTCGCGTGCGCAGAGGAACGAGCCGGTCAGGGTCACCGCGAGCACCTCGTCCCAGGTGTCGAGCGTGAGTTCGTCGAAGGGTGTCGCGGCGGCACCGGTCCCCGCGTTGTTGAACAGCAGGTCGACGCGGCCGAAGCGGTCCACGGTCTCGTCGAAGAGTCGTCGTACGTCGGCCTCGACCGACACGTCGGCGACCACCGGGACGATGCGCTCCGACTGCACCGTGACCTGCTCGAGCGGTCCTGGCCTGCGCCCGGCGACCACGACCGTCCAGCCGTCGGCGGCCAGGGCGAGGGCCGCTGAACGACCGATCCCGCTCCCGCCACCGGTGACGATCGCGGTCCGGGAGGGCGTGGTCGGGTCGTCGCTCATGACCGCACGCTACCGGCCCGGCCCGCTCAGACGTCGAGGACGCCGTCGACCGCCTCGCTCCGGGGCGGGATGTGGCGGGTCGCGATCTCCTCCTCGAGGTACACCGTGACGTACCCGTGGTCGACGGGCCGGCCGGTGTCGTCGAACACACGGTAGCGGCGGCGGAGCCGCAGGAACGGGACGGCCGCGTGCTCGAACGACACCACGACCTCGGTGAACGGCCACTCGCCCTCGACCTCGACGCGCACGTCCCGGTAGTCGCTCCGGAACCGCCTCGGACCGTCGACGCCGCGTGACCAGCCGATCACCGGGTCGGCGAGGTGCGTGAACTCCTCGACGAGGTCGGCGGTGGCGCCTTCCCGTGTGTCGGTGTCGAGCTGGCGGAGGCTCCACCGCGTGCCATCGATGCCGTCGAGGTCGAACCGGTCGACGAACGGCGAGCGGCGCGCTTCGAGCTCGCCCGACGCCCGCTCCCGCTCGGCGTCAGCCGCGTCAGCGTCGTACTCCTCGTCGTCCTCGACCGGCACCGAGTGGAGCGACTCGGTGTCGATCGACCGTGGGAGGCCGGCGGACACGTCCACGACGACCTCCAGCGATCGGTAGACGACGTCGTGCCCACCGAACCGCCCGGGGACGAGGTCAGGGCCGGTGCGGTGGAAGCGGACGGTCATGCTGTCCCCGTCCACCGACACGCCCTCCACGAGGTGGTCGACCTGGATGGTCGTGCGTGTGCCGTCGGGGGCGATGCGCTGCAGTTCGGTCGGTGGGGTCGACGACGGCGGGCCGGGCTCGCCCAGCTCGGGTGCGTCGGATGCGTCGGCGTCGTCGGCGAACCCGATGGACCACTGGTACGCGGTGGCGACGACGCGGTCGTCGTCCGCGTCCGGGTCGGCGTCGTCGTCCGGTTCGGCGTCGTCGTGCACCGGCTGCCCGGCGTCCTCGTCCTCGTCGTCCTCGTCGTCGTCCGTCGGTTCGATCCAGGTCGTGGGGTCGGGCCAGAAGGGCTCGGCCTCTGCCCAGGGCAGGTCAGCGGACGCGAGGGCATCGAGGTCGTCCTCCTCCTCCCCGCCCTCGTCGTCGTCCCCGCTCTCGCTCCCGACCGGCCCCATCCACGCCGACGCGTCCCGGGGGTCCGCGAGCCAGAGGCCGGTGGCGTCCACGCCGACGACGCGCCGGTCTCCGAGGTCGACCGCTGCACCCACCCGCTCGGGGTCGAGGTGGACCGCGGTGCGGGTGGTCTCCTCGATGCCTTCGGAGCAGTACACGATCCAGAGGCCGTCGGGGGTGGGCCAGGCCTCGGCTCCGTCGACCGCCCGCTCCGGCAACGGGGCGTCCGGCCACGTCAGCCACCCCACGGGCTCGCCGTCCCGCAGCACGGCGGCCACCGGTCGTACCTCGTCCGGGACGATGACGTGTTGCCCGACCGGCACGGCGTCGAGCGGGACGAGGTGGTCGGGACGGCCGTCGGTGCTGGTCACGATCGTGACGCTACCGGCGCCGGTGCCCGACGCCCCGCCGACACCGCCGTCAGCGAGGAACGGGTTGACTGGGACGTCGGCCACATGAGGAGGAGGAACGCGTGCTCGGACCCGAACTCGTGGTGGTGCTCGGCCTCGCGATCGCCGTGACCGCCGGGGTCGCCGACCGGATCCGTGTCGCGCCGCCCGTGCTGCTGCTCGTCATCGGCGCGGGGTTGGCACTCGTCCCGGAGTTCGCGGACCTCCAACTGCCCGCCGACGCCGTCCTGCTGTTGTTCCTGCCGGCGCTGCTCTACTGGGAGAGCCTGACGACCTCGCTCCGGGAGATCCGGAAGAACCTGCGCGGCATCGTCCTCATGGGCACGCTGCTCGTGGTGCTCACAGCGGGCGCCGTGGCCGTGCTCCTCCACCTGCTCGGCGTCCCGTGGGGACCCGCGTGGGTGCTCGGTGCCGCGGTCGCTCCGACCGATGCCACCGCCGTCGGGGTCCTCACCCGGATGCTGCCGCGGCGGAACGTCACGGTCCTCCGTGCCGAGAGCCTCGTGAACGACGGCACGACCCTCGTCGTGTACGGCATCGCCGTCGCCGTCACGGTCGGGACGCAGGAGCTGACGTTCTGGAGCGTGTCCGGCATGCTCGTGCTCTCGTACGTCGGCGGGGTCGCCGCCGGACTCGCGGCCGCGTGGCTCGGGACGCTCGTGCTCCGTCGCGTCGAGTCCGTCGTGCTGCAGAACCTCCTCACGCTCCTGGTGCCGTTCGTCGCGTTCCTCGGTGCCGAGGCGATCGACGCGTCCGGCGTGCTCGCGGTCGTCACCGCCGGCATCGTCGTCAGCCAGGTCGCGCCGAAGCTCGACCGCGCCGAGACCCGACAGCAGGTGCGGGCGTTCTGGTCCTTCCTGACGTACCTGTTGAACGGTGCACTCTTCGTGCTGGTCGGCATCGAGGCCATGATCGCCGCGCGAGCGCTCGACGGGGGCGACCTGCTGCGGGCGACGGGCATCATCGTCGCGGTCGCGGTCCTGCTCGTCGTGGTCCGGTTCGCGTTCCTGGGTGCCGCGGGCGGCACCGTCTGGCTCGTCACCAGGAAGACCGGCGGCCAGCCACGCGAGGGTCACCGGGACCGTCTGGTCAGCGGGTTCGCCGGGTTCCGCGGCGCGGTGTCGCTCGCGATGGCCGTTGCGGTCCCGCGCACCCTCGAGTCGGGTGCGGCGTTCCCCGATCGGGACCTCATCGTCTTCGTCACCGCCGGCGTGGTCGTCCTGACGGTCGTCGGGCAGGCGCTCGTGCTGCCGGCGGTCCTCCGACGTGCCGCGCTGCCCGAGGACGAGTCGGTCGGCGAGGAGCGCCGGTACGCCGAGCGCACCGCGATCGAGGAGGCACTGGACGCCCTGCCCCGGCTCGCGCGCGAAGCGGGGGCCGACCGGACGATCGTGGACCGTGTGCGGAAGGACTACGAAGCCCACCTCGACGTCATCCGGGCGCGCGAGGAAGCCGAGGACGACGAGCACCCGGCACTGCAGCGGCACGACGCCGCGGTGGCGCTCGAACTGGCGCTCGTGCAGCACAAGGCGGCGACGCTCCTGCGGCTTCGCGACGCGGACGAGATCGACGACCTCGTCCTGCGCCAGGTGCGCGCCGGCTACGACGCTGAGGAGGCTCGGCTCGAAGGATCGACGCCGCCGTGACCGTCGACCTCGGCACACTGCTGTGGACGCTCGTCGGGGTCGCCGCGCTCGTCGCGATCGCCACCGCGGCGCTCCTGCTCGCGCGCGCACCGTCCCCGTGGGCACCCGCCCTGGCCGTCCTGCGGGGCACCGTGCAGCTCGCGGTGCTCAGCGTCGTGCTGACGGGTGTCATCCGGGACCCGGTGTGGATCGCGGTCGCGCTCGTCGTCATGTTCGGCGTCGCGACGACCACCGCGGCCCGTCGCCTCGGATCGCTGCGGACCCGCCTGCTCCCCGTGGCCCTGTCCATGGCGATCGGGATCGGGGCCGCGCTCGTCGTCGTGTTCGGCACGGGCGCGATCGAGTTCTCCCCGCGCTACGTCCTCGCGATGGGCGGCATCGTGATCGGGAACGCGATGACCATCGCCACGCTGTCCGGCCGTCGCTTCGTGGAACTCGTCGACGACCGCTGGGAAGACGTCGAGGGATGGCTCGCGCTCGGGGCCACACCACGCCGGGCGACCGCGGACCTCGTCCGACGTGCGATCCACGCGGCGATGGTCCCGAGCACCGACCAGACCCGCACCACGGGCCTCGTGACGCTGCCGGGAGCGTTCGTCGGCGCGGTGTTCGGCGGGGTGTCACCGCTCGAGGCCGGGCGGTTCCAGGTCGTCGTGCTCGCGGCGATCATCGCGGCGGGAGCGCTCGTGGCGGTCACGTTGACGCACCTGCTCGCACCGGTGCGGACGCGCCCGGTGCGCGCCGACTGACGCCGAGGTCCGTGGCGCCGCCGTGGCGGAGGCGAGTCGTGCCTCCAGGCCGGCAGCGAGGGTCTCAGGAGGAGGCCGGCGTGGTCGAGCGCACCATCCGCTCAGCGCCGGGTGTCGCCCAGACCGCACCGTCCACGTCGAAGGCGAGGACGTCGACCGCACCTTCGGCGGTGATCCGCCGCAGGTCGTCTGCGTCCCCCGCCACGATCGCCGTCGCGAGGACGTCAGCGCTGACGATGTCGTCCGCGACCACCGTCGCCTGGACGAAGGTCGGCGTCGACCGTCGCCAGACGTGCTCGCCGCGCTCCGCGGTTCCCGAGGTGGCGACGGCGCGTCGGCCCTCCTCGAGCGCGACGACCCCGACCACGGTGTCCCGTCGAGCGGGGTCGACGACCCCGACGCTCCAGGGCGCCACCCCGCGGTGACGCCCGCGTGCCAGGACGTCCCCGCCGGCGTTCAGCAGCCAGTCCTCGGAGACGTCGTCGAGCACCGCACCCGCGTCGCGGATCGCGAGCGCCTTCACGACGCCGGACAGGTCGACGACCCCGTCCGGGCGGTGCGGGGTGAACGCGCCAGCGGTCCGGTCCCGCCACTCGAGGGCGAGCGCGTAGGTGTCGCGGACCTCCTGCGGGGCGTCCGTCAGCCGCAGGTCACCGCGGGCGATCCTGCTCAGGACGGACGAGGGGTCGTACAGGCTGTAGCGGTGGTCGTAGGCCGCGAACACCCGACGGACGTCGGCCGCTGCGGACACATCGGCACCGCGGATGCTCACGACCGTGCCCATCGTCTCGAAGGTCGCGATGCTCACAGGCCGGCCTGGTCCAGCGCGGACTGGAGGGACGTGACGTAGCCCTCGCTCGTGTACGTCGCACCGCTCACGGCTTGGATCTGCGCGGACTGTGCCTGCAGGGCCTCCTGCCGGAGGACGGGGGCGGCCTGCTGGCTGATCTGCACGGACCGACCACCATCGTTCGTCAGCTGGAGCGCGGTGACGTCGGTCAGCTTGCCGCCGGACACCGTGATCTGCACCTGGACCGGCCCGTACTGGGTCTGCGCGGTCTGGCCGGCGAAGGTGCCGTCCTTGACCGAGGCCGAGCCACCCGTGCTGGTGCCGGTGCCGCTGCCTGTGCCGCCGCTGGTCGAGCCGGAGCTGCTGCCGCCGGTGCTCCCGCCGCCGGTGGTGCCGGCGCCTGCGCTGCCCGCACTCCCCGTGCCGCTGCTCGACCCGCCCGAGGTCGTCGCCTGCTGTTGCGAGGCCGTGAGCCCCGGCTGCGCACCGACCTGCCACCCGATGACCAGGATCGCTGCCGAGGAGACGATGCCCCCGGCGACCACCCGCCCGCGCATCACTCGAACCGTTCCTGGTGGATCTGGTGCTCGGGGACGCCGGCGAGCCGGGCCTCCCGGACGACCAGGTCGGACCACGCCTTCGGCCCGCAGACGTACAGGTCGGACTCGAGCAGGTGCGGGAACACCGATCGCAGGGTGACCCCGCGTCGGACGTCGTCCTCGGTCATCCAGCTCTCCCGCGAGTGGGCACGCCGTCCGACCATCGCGAACAGGGCACTCCCCGTGCGGGCGGCGAGCTCGGCGGTCTCGTCCCAGAGGTACTGCTGGTCGGCGTCGGTCCCGCGCAGGAGCACGGTGGCCTCGCCCGGTCGGAGGTCGGTGTCCTCGAGGAGCGACCGAACCGGGGTGATGCCGATGCCGGAGGCCACGAGTGCGAGGTACGGGGCGGTGCGGGCTCGGCTCGTGAACAGCCCGTAGGGTCCCTCGAGCGACACGAGGGCGCCCGGGCTGATGCGGCCGAGCCTGGCCGAACCGGCGCCGAGGTCACGCACCGTGATGCGGGCGTGTCCGCTGCCGGGGACCGCCGAGAACGACACCGGGTGCGCATGCCACCACGTCCGCGCGGTCCAGAAGCGCCAGACACCGTACTGCCCGCCCTGGACGCCGAGGCGGTCGAGGTCGCGTCCGGCGAGGTGGATCGACACGACGCCGGGCGCGATCGGCTCGACGGCGGTGACCCGGATGCGGTGCCGGAACGTCACGACGAGCGGGAGGACGAACCGGTACAGGGCGATGAGCCCGAGGGCGAGCACGTACAGCGCGATCCAGTAGGTGCGCTGCCACGAACCGGCGGACAGGACCCCGCCGACGCTGAGCATGTGCGGCAGCGCGACGAGCACGGCTGCGTAGCTGAGCAGGTGGATCACGTGCCAGGCCTCGTACGGCAGCCGGCGGCGGACCGCCACGAGCGACGACACCACGACCACCACGAACAGGCCCAGGGCGAGGTACGCGAGCGGCATGTCCGGGGTCGAGAACAGCGCGATCGTCTCGGCGACCGGGCTGGTCGCCGACTCGGCCGAGTAGCCGAGCGTGAGCAGGGCCCCGTGCGCGAGGAGCAGGTAGAACACGGGCTTGCCGAGCGACCGGTGCACCGCGATCGCGTTGTCCTGCCCGAACACGCGGTCGATGAGCGGGACCCGTGCGGCGAGCACGAGCATGACCAGGGTGAGGTCCGTACCGATCAGCCCGGCGACGATGCCCGCGTCGGTGATGACGCTGCCGACGCCGGTGATCGTGCGCGACGACGGGGTGACGAGCCAGAGCACGACGGCGAACGCGGTCGAGCTCCAGGCGAGCACGCTGAGCAGGTCGGCCATCGCGGTGCGGACACGGCGCGCACGGCGACGCCGTCGCGCGGCCGCGGCGAGCGGTTCGGACGGCGCGGGCCGGAGCCGGGCTCCGCTCGCTCCGGCCGGGCGAGCCGGGGGGCGGGTGGCAGGGCCGGCGGTGTCGATCATCGTCGTGGTCCTCTCCAGCAGCTGATCGGGTGACACCCAGCATCTGCATCGGAACCATGAGCGAACCCGGAATGGGCACGGTGCTTCGTTCGAGATCTCGAGTGATGGCGCGCCACGCACCGGGCACGCGCCGCGCACGCCGACCGCGGCGCGCGCAGCCCTCAGCGCGGCGGCAGCCTGACGGTCGCGACCGCTCCCCCGCCGACGCCGTTCTCGAGCACTGCCGAGCCGCCCGCACGTTCGGCGATGCCCCGGACCAGGGCGAGCCCGAGCCCGCTCCCGCCGAGCGCCGTCCGGGAGTCGTCCGCCCGCGTGAACCGGTCGAACGCCTGCGGCAGGAAGGCCTCCGGGACACCGGGGCCGTCGTCCGAAACGGTGAGGACGAGCGTCCCGTCCGCGGTCTGCCGGAGGTCGACCCGCACGACGCCGCCGTCGCTGCCCGCCGCGATCGCGTTGGCCACGAGGTTGTCGACCACGCGGGCGAAGGCCGCCGCTGCGAGACCGTAGCGAGCCTCGGGCTCGTCGACGTCCGCGGTGAAGTCGACGTCTCGCGGGCCCATCGCGTCGATGGCACGTGCCCGGTCGATCGAGGCCATGAGCTCCGACACGAGGTCGGACGCAGCGGTGGACGGCGCGGGCCCCTGTTCGTCGAGCCGGCTCAGTTCGAGCATCGTGTTCGCGAGCGCGACCAGCCGTGCCGCGTCCGCCTCGGCCGCGCTCAGCTCGCGTTCCAGGGCGGCCGCGTCGCCGGAGGACCGGTGGGCGAGCTCCAGCCGCGCCGTGAGCGCGGCGAGCGGGGTCCGCAGCTCGTGGCTCGCGTCCGACACCATGCGCCGCTCGCGCTCGGCGTTCTCGCGCTGTCGGTCGAGGAAGGCGTTCAACGTCCGGGCGAGGCCGGCCAGCTCGTCGTCCGTCCGGCCCTCCGGCAGGTGTCCGTCCGAGGAGCCAGAACTGATGGCCTCGGCCGTCCGCCGCATCCGGCCGACCGGTCGGAGCGCGAGCGTCGTCAGCAGCCACGCCGTCCCCCCGAACGCGGCGAGTGCGAGCACCGTCCCGACGACGAGCGACCGGTCGACGCGCTCCAGGGTCTCGTGTCCGGCCCGACCGTCCTGTGCGGCCCAGACGACGTACGAGCCGGTGTCGTTGCGCACGGGGATCCCGACGACGGTCGTCCGGTGGCCGTGCTCGGCGAGCCGCAGGGTCGTCTCGTGCTCCACCGTCCGCGGGAGCGCGTCCCGCAGGCCGTCGGGCAGCCGGTCGAGCACCCACGACCCGGAGGACGAGCGGATGCCGACGAGCAGTCCCTCGGTCGGACGGTCCGGAGCCTCGCCCGGGTTCGACCGGAGGTCGGCGACGAACGGCGCCGCGTCGCTCATCGCGAGCGACCGATCGGTCTCCAGCGACGCTCGGTCGATCTGCACGTGCAGGGCGACGGCACTCGCGACGAGGACGACCGCGCCGACGAGCACACTGCCGAGCGTGATCCGCGCACGGATCGACCAGCGCCGGAACAGCCTCACGACGAGCCCGTCACGACGCCACGACGTCGAGCGCGTACCCGACCCCGCGCACGGTGCGGATCGCGACGTCGGCGTCGGCGGCCTGCAGCTTCTTCCGCACGTAGCTGACGTACTGGTCGACGATCGTCGGGTCGAAGTGCTCCGCGCTCCCCCAGACCTCGTCGAGCACCTCGCTGCGCGACCGGGTCTGTCCGACGCCCTGCACGAGGAACCGCAACAGCGAGAACTCCTTGACGCTCAGCGGAAGGTCACGGCCGCGGACGGTGGCGCGGACGGCCACGGTGTCGAGCCGGACCGCTCCGGCCTCGACCACGGTCGGCGTGCCGGCGGCACGACGCCGCAGGTGTGCACGGATGCGCGCGTTCAGCTCCGCGATCGCGAACGGCTTCGTGAGGTAGTCGTCGGCTCCGGAGTCGAGCCCGAACACCCGGTCGTCGACGGCGTCCCGGGCGGTGACGAGCACGACCGGGAAGTCCTCGCCCATCTCCCGCAGGCGACGACACACCTCGAACCCGGTCATCTCGGGGAGCATCACGTCGATCGCCGCCGCGTCGAACGCGCCGGCCCGTGCAGCGACGAGCGCGGCGACACCATCGGTGACGAGGGTGACCGCGTGCCCCTCGTCACGCAGTCCGCGTTCGACCAGCGCACCCATCTCCGGGTCGTCCTCGACCACCAGGATCTCCGCCATGCACCGTCCCTTCCACCCACATCGTGCCGCATCCGACGACCGTCGCGCTGGGCGGGTGGTCGTGACGCGACCGCCTGGAGGCCCGGTGCCGGTCCGGCGAACCGGCACCGGGCCTCCAGGCGGTCACCGTCAGGGCCTGCGTCAGGCGACGCCGGTGGTCCCGAGGAGCGATCCGATGAGGAACGTCGCGGCGAGGGCGATCGCGCCGCCGACGACGACGCGGACGGTGGCGCGTGGGACGGAGCCGCCGCCGATCCGTGCGCTCGTCGCTCCGGTCAGGGCGAGCGCGAGGAGCACGACGACGAACGTGACCGGGATCCGTGCGCCGTCCGGCGGCAGGAGGATCGCGAGGAGCGGGAGCAGCGCACCGACCGAGAACGACGCGGCGGAGGCGAAGGCCGCGTGCCAGGGGCTGACGACCTCGTCCTCGTCGATCCCGAGCTCGGTCGACAGGTGCGCGGCGAGGGCGTCCCGCTCGGTCAGCTCGGCGGCGACCCGCTCGGCCGTGGACCGCTGCAACCCACGGGCCTCCCACAGACGGGTCAGCTCCTCGAGCTCGGTCTCCGGGTCGTCGGCGAGCTCCTTGCGCTCCTTCTCGATGAGCGCCTTCTGGCTGTCGCTCTGGCTGCTCACCGAGACGTACTCACCGAGCGCCATCGACACCGCGCCACCGACGAGCGCCGCGACCCCGGCGGTGGCGATCGCCGGCACGGAGGTCGAGGCCCCTGCGACGCCGACGACGATCGAGGCGGTGGACACGATGCCGTCGTTGGCGCCGAGCACCGCGGCGCGGAGCCAGTTGAGCTTGGAGGAGAGGCCGCCGGCGTGCGGCTCGCCGTCGTGGTGTTCGGTGTCGGTGTCGGTCACGTCCGCCAGACAACCACGCCGTCGACGACGCGTTCGTGTGTGTTTTCGAACGATGTCCGAGTGCGGTGACCGGCCTGCTCACGGGCGGGCGGCCCGTCGAGCGGGTTCAGTGGCCGTGGACGCCGAGGTCGCTCGGCGCGGAACCTGGAAGGGCTCTCGATGAACTGGCAGTACGGGGGCATCCCGCTCCACCCACTGTTCGTCCACCTCACCTCCGTCGCCGTGCCGGTCGCCGCGCTCGCGGCCGTCGCGGTCGCCGCCTGGCCCGCGGCACGCCGCTGGCTCGCGGTCGGCGCGCCGATCATCGGTCTGGTCGCGCTCGTCTCCGTGCCGCTCGCGACCCAGTCGGGCGAGTGGCTGGAAGAGCACGAGAAGGAGACCGCACTGCTCGAGCGCCACACGCACCTCGCCGACGGACTGCTGCCGTGGTCCGTCGCGGTCTTCGCGCTGCTCACCCTCTGGTGGGCGTGGCAGCGCTTCGGTGTCGCACGGGTCGACAGCCGCGGGCTCGTCCGCGCCGTCGGCATCGTGGGACCGGTCCTCCTGATCGCAGCCGGGATCGGCTCGCTCATCGAGGTCGTCGTCATCGGACACGCAGGGGCCGTGTCCGTCTGGAAGGGATAGGGAACAGGATCGATGGAACACGACGAGACGAACACCTGCAGCTACCACATGGGCGGGTCGCTCCCGGCGGGCGGTGACCACCTGGGCGGGGCGTTCGGCCAGTCGCCGACGCTCGAGCACTGGTACCCCCAGCGGCTCCGCGTCGATGCGCTGCACCGGAACGGGGTGGACGCGGACCCGCTCGGCGCAGAGTTCGACTACGCCGCGGCGTTCGCGACGATCGACCTCGAGGAGCTGAAGCGAGACATCAAGACGCTCCTCACGACCAGCGTCCACTGGTGGCCGGCCGACTACGGCAACTACGGCCCCCAGATGATCCGTATGGCCTGGCACGCCGCCGGGACCTACCGCATCGCGGACGGCCGGGGCGGTGCGGGCACGGCCATGCAGCGGTTCGCGCCGATCGGGAGCTGGTGGGACAACGGCAACACGGACAAGTCGCGCCGCCTGCTGCAGCCGATCAAGCACAAGTACGGCAACGCCCTGAGCTGGGCCGACCTCATGGTCTTGACGGGCAACTGCTCGCTCGAGCTCATGGGCCTGCCGACGTACGGCTTCGCGGGCGGCCGCCTCGACGCGTGGGAGCCGGACGACGGCACGTGGTGGGGCCCGGAGGTGTGGAACCCGCACGACGTGCACAGCATGGACGAGATGGTCTCCCGCGACGAGCGCTGGCACGGGCAGAACGGCGACGACGACTACGACCTCCAGAGCCCGCTCGCGGCGTCGCACCAGGCGCTCATCTACGTCAACCCCGAGGGGCCGTACGCGAACGGCGACCCGATGGGCTCCGCCCGGGACATCCGGATCACCTTCACGCGCATGGCGATGAACGACGAGGAGACCGTCGCGCTCATCGCCGGCGGACACGCGTTCGGCAAGAGCCACGGTCAGGTACCCGCGGCCGAGATCGGCCCGTCGCCCGAGCTCGCCCCGATCGAGCAGATGGGTCTCGGCTGGCACAACCCGCGCGGCACCGGGAACGCCGAGTACACGTCGACGAACGGCATCGAGGGCAGCTGGACCCAGGACCCGACCCGCTGGGACAACAGCTACCTCGAGAACCTGTTCGGGCACGAGTGGGAGCAGACGAAGAGTCCCGCCGGCGCGCTGCAGTGGACGCCGAAGGACCCCGATGCGCCGCGCACGCCGGACGCCCACGTGCCCGGTCAGACGCACGCGCTGATGATGATGACCTCGGACATCGCGCTCAAGGTCGACCCGGAGTACCGGAAGGTGTGCGAGAAGTTCCTCGCCGACTTCGACACCTTCACGCTGGCGTTCTCGAAGGCCTGGTACAAGCTCACCCACCGCGACATGGGTCCGAAGTTCCGGTACCTCGGGCCCGAGGTCACGATCCAGGACGACCTGCTCTGGCAGGACCCCCTGCCCGACGCCGAGGGCGCCCCGATCGGCGACGCCGACGTCGAAGCGCTGAAGGCCGCGGTCCGTTCCGCCGGGATCAGCGCCTCCGACCTCGTGTTCACCGCGTACTCGGCCGCGTCGACCTACCGCGACAGCGACAAGCGCGGCGGTGCGAACGGCGGCCGGATCGCCCTGTCCCCGCAGAAGGACTGGGCGGTCAACCGCCGGACGGTCCCGGTGGTCGAGGCGCTGGAGCGGATCAAGGACCAGCACCCGTCGGTGTCGCTCGCGGACCTCGTCGTGCTGGCCGGCTGCGTCGGGGTCGAGGACGCCGCCCGTGCCGCCGGCGTCGAGGTGACCGTGCCGTTCACGCCCGGCCGGGTCGACACCACGCAGGAGCTCACCGACATCGAGATGTTCGAGTGGCTCCGCCCGGTCGCGGACGGGTTCCGCAACTTCCGCTCCGAGCGGTTCGAGCAGTTCGCCCCGGGCGTCGCGCTCGAGCAGGTGTTCCTCGACCGCGCGAACCTGATGACCCTGACCGCGCCGGAGTGGACCGTGCTGACCGGTGGCCTCCGGGTCCTCGGCACCAACTGGGACGGCTCGGACGTCGGCGTGCTGACCGGGCGCGTCGGCACGCTGTCGACCGACTGGTTCGTCAACCTGACCGACACCGACCTGGTGTGGACGAAGACGGACGACAGCGAGACGGTCTTCGCCGGCACCGTGCAGGCGACGGGCGAGCGACGGTGGACCGCGTCCCGGCACGACCTCGTGTTCGGGTCGAACGCGCAGCTCCGGTCGATCGTCGACGTCTACGCCGGCAGCGACGGCCAGGAGCGCTTCGTGCGGGACTTCGTCGCCGTGTGGGACAAGCTCATGATGCTCGACCGGTTCGACGTGAAGGGACACAAGCGGTACGGCCCGATGGCCGCCTGACACCCCTTCCCGACCCGGCGCCCGCTCTGTCACCATGGTGGCGGAGCGGGCGCCGTCGTCCGCGCAGTTCGAAGGAGAACGCCATGACCGTCCACCTCAACCCCTACCTCGGGTTCCGGGACTCCGCCCGCCAGGCGCTGGAGTTCTACCACTCGGTGTTCGGCGGGGACCTCCGGATCGGCACCTTCCGCGAGATGGGCGCCGACGTGGGTCCGGACGACGCCGACAAGGTCATGCACGGCCAGCTCGACATCGGGGGCGGTCTCGTCCTGATGGCCTCGGACGCCCCTGCTGACCACCCGGTCGACTCCGGAAGCAGCATCTCGGTGTCCCTGAGCGGCGACGACGTCGAGGCGCTGACCCGATGGTGGCACGCCCTGTCGGAGGGTGCGACGATCATCGAGCCCTTCACCCAGGCGCCGTGGGGCGACACCTTCGGCATGCTCACCGACCGCTTCGGCACGACGTGGCTCGTCAACGCGACCACCACGCAGCTCGCATGAGGCGCCACCGCTGACGCGGTGACCACCGGACGGGAGGCCCGTGGCGGCGCCGCCACGGGCCTCCCGTCCGGCCGTGGCCACGCCCAGGGCGTTCCGTCCGTCCCGCGAGGGGGCGCGACGCGCGAAGCGCGGCGTCCGTAGGCTCGGGAGCATGTCCTACACCGCCGCGGACGACCGCTACGACTCCATGCCCTACCGCCGGACCGGCCGCTCCGGCCTCGACCTGCCCCTGCTCTCGCTCGGGTACTGGCACAACTTCGGCGACGACAAGCCGTTCGAGACGCAGCGGGCGGTCAGCCGCCGCGCGTTCGACCTCGGCATCACGCACCACGACCTCGCGAACAACTACGGCCCGCCCTACGGCGCCGCCGAGGTGAACTTCGGCCGGCTCATGCGCGAGGACTTCCGGCCGTACCGCGACGAGATGGTCATCTCGACGAAGGCCGGGTGGGACATGTGGCCCGGGCCGTACGGGCAGGGCGGCGGTTCGCGGAAGTACGTGCTCGCCTCGCTCGACCAGTCGCTCCAGCGGATGGGCCTCGACTACGTCGACGTCTTCTACTCGCACCGGCTCGACGCCTCGACGCCGCTCGAGGAGACCATGGGTGCGCTGCACACCGCCGTCCAGCAGGGCAAGGCGCTGTACGTCGGCATCTCGTCGTACGACGCCGAGCGGTCCCGGCAGGCCCAGGCGATCCTGCGCGACCTCGGGACCCCGCTCCTCATCCACCAGCCGTCGTACTCCATGCTGAACCGGTGGATCGAGGACGAGGGGCTCCTCGACGCCGCCGGCGAGCTCGGCTTCGGCGTCATCGGCTTCACCGCGCTAGCGCAGGGGCTGCTCACGGGGCGGTACCTCGACGGGGTGCCGGAGGACTCGCGCGCGGCGGCCGGCAAGTCCCTCGACGCCGGGTCGCTGACCCCTGAGGTCGTCGACCACCTGCGGGCGCTGAACGACGTCGCGGCCGCGCGTGGTCAGAGCCTCGCGCAGCTCGCGCTCGCCTGGGCGCTGCGCGACGAGCGGGTGACGTCGCTCGTGATCGGCGCGTCGCGGGTGGAGCAGCTCGAGCAGAACGTCGCGGCGCTCGGCAACCTGACCTTCACGGACGACGAGCTCCGAGCGATCGACGAGCACTCCGTGGGCGTGCTCGACGTCGACCTGTGGTCGGGCGCCCGGTCGGGCCAGGTGAGCTGAGGGGCTCGCGCCGGGTTCGGTGTGGTGCGGTGCGGTGGAGGTCGGTACGGGTGCGCCGAACCACGGAACCGACGTCGAAGCAGGGGCTGAACCTGGTTCGACGTCGGTTCTGCGGTTCGACGGCG
The DNA here is from genome assembly GCF_047238015.1 of Curtobacterium phoenicis. Lineage (NCBI taxonomy): Bacteria > Bacillati > Actinomycetota > Actinomycetes > Micrococcales > Microbacteriaceae > Curtobacterium > Curtobacterium phoenicis. The sequence goes on along the minus strand of NZ_JBDFLZ010000002.1, from coordinate 2,090,172 downwards.
GCTCAGACCGTGAGCACGACGGGCACCGCAGCCGACGTCTCCGACGCCGTCGCCGCTGCCGGCAGGGACGGCGTCCGCTGCCCGCTCATCGTCTCGAGCACCCGCACGACCTGCCGACTGTAGCCGTACTCGTTGTCGTACCAGACGTAGACCACCACCTGCCGCCCACCGTCCGCGATCGTCGCCAGCCCGTCGACCACGCCGGCCTTGCGCGAGCCGAGGAAGTCGCTCGACACGACCTCGGGCGACTCCACGTAGTCGACCTGCCTGCGGAGGGCCGAGCGGAGCGAGACCTCACGGAGGTACGCGTTGAGCGCCTCCCGGGTGACACCGGTGCCGAGCGTCAGCGTGAGCACCGCGATCGACACGTCCGGCGTCGGCACGCGGATCGCGCTGCCGGTGAGCTTCCCCGCGAGCGGCGGGTAGGCCTTCGCGACGGCCCGTGCGGCCCCGGTCTTCGTCGGCACCATGTTGAGCGCCGCCGAGCGGCCCCGCCGGGGTCCTCGGTGGTGGTTGTCGGTGAGGTTCTGGTCGTTCGTGAACGAGTGGACCGTCTCGATGTGCCCGTGCTCGATCCCGTACTGCTCGGTCAGCGCGGCGAGAACGGGTGTGACGGCGTTCGTCGTGCAGGAGGCCGCGGCGAGGACCGGCTCGTCCCCGATCGCGGCGTCGTTCACCCCGTGCACGATGTTCGGCACGTCACCCGACGCCGGTGCGGTGAGGAGGACACGGGACACGCCGGGAGCAGCGAGGTGCTCGGACAGCGCCGACCGGTCGGTGGACGCGCCCGTGCTGTCGACGACGATCGCGTCGTCGATCCCGTACGCCGTGAAGTCGACCTCGGACGGTGACGCCGCTGCGATGAACCGGATGACGGTCCCGTTCGCGGTGATGCTCTGCCCGTCCGGGTCGACGGTGATCGTCCCGTCGAAGGGCCCGTGCACGGAGTCGCGTCGCAGCAGGCTCGCCCGCTTGACGAGGTCCTCCGGGCCGATGGAGCGCAGGACGACCGCTCGGAGGCGGAGGCCGTACGCGCCTCCCGACCGGGCCAGGAGGATCCGCGCGACCAGTCGGCCGATGCGACCGAAGCCGGCGATGACCACGTCCCGCGGCGCAGCCGCGTACGGACCGCTGCCGACCGCGTCCGCGAGGACGAGCCGCAGGTGGTCGTCGAGGCCGAGCGTGTCCTGCCGACGGAAGCCGGCGTTGCACGCGGCGACGTCGACCACCGAGGGCCCGAGGTCGAGCCTGGTCAGTGCGTGCAGGACCGGCAGGACCTCGTGCGGCGAGAGCTCGACACCGTCCACGTGCCGTGCGAACCGGTGCAGCTTGAGGATCTCGTTGACGGAACGGCCGACGAGGCGCCGACCGTGGATCGTCGTCACCACGTTGTGGCGCCGGTGGAGTCCGTCGATGATCGGGATCATCGCGGCGGCGACCGATCCGCGGTCGACCCACTCGTCGAAGACCCGGTCGGTGCCCGCGCGGTTCACGCCGCGACCCCGACGGACGCGGTCACGCCGCGCTCGGTCGCCGCCTCACCGCGTTCGGTCGCCGCCGCCTCGAGGCGCGCCCGCAGCGCCGCGAGCTGCGCCCGCACCGCGGCGGGGACCGTCGGTCCGAGGGAGGCGAAGAACGCCTCGGTCCGGTCCGCCTCCTCGAGCCAGCTCACGGGGTCGACGTCGTACAGGGCCTGGAGGCTCGGCCCCGACAGCCCGAGACCGCTCACGTCGAGCGCACCCTCCGCGGGGACCGCGCCGAGCGGCGTCGAGCGCGTGGTCGGCGCGTCCGGGTGCGCGACCCGGTCGGCGATCCACGCGAGGACGCGGGCGTTCTCCCCGAAGCCCGGCCAGAGGAACGCGCCGTCCTCGCCCTTCCGGAACCAGTTCACCTGGAAGATCCTCGGAGCGTCCGGACCGAGCGCCTCGCCGACGTCGAGCCAGTGCTGCCAGTGCGACCCCATGTCGTAGCCGACGAACGGGAGCATGCCGAACGGGTCGCGGCGGAGTTCACCGACCGTGCCCTCCTGCGCCGCCGTGCGCTCGCTCGACACGGTCGCCCCGGCGAAGACGCCGTGCGCCCAGCTGTCCGTCTGGACCACGAGCGGCACGTTCGTCGCTCGGCGACCGCCGAAGAGGATCGCGTCGACCGGGACGCCGTCCTGCTCGTACCAGTCGTCGGCGAGGGTCCGGCACTGCTCGATCGGGCTCGTGAAGCGGGCGTTCGGGTGCGCCGCGGGTGTGCCCGACGCCGGCGTCCACTGCTCACCCCGCCAGTCGATGAGGTGCGCCGGCGGCTCGTCGGTCAGGCCCTCCCACCAGACGTCGCCGTCCTGGGTCAGGGCGACGTTCGTGAAGATCGTCCGCTTCCGCATGGTGTCCATCGCGACGGGGTTCGTGGCGACGGACGTCCCCGGAGCGACACCGAAGATGCCCGCCTCGGGGTTGATCGCGTACAGCCGCCCGTCCGCGCCCGGCCGGAGCCAGGCGATGTCGTCGCCGATCGTCTCGACGTGCCAGCCCGGCAGCGTGGGCTGGAGCATCGCGAGGTTCGTCTTGCCGCAGGCGCTCGGGAAGGCCGCGGCGACGTGGAACGCACGGCCGGCGGGGTCGGTGAGCTTGAGCAGGAGCATGTGCTCGGCGAGCCAGCCCTCGTCGCGCGCGATCGTCGACCCGATCCGCAGCGCGAAGCACTTCTTCGACAGCAGCGCGTTGCCGCCGTAGCCGGAGCCGAACGACCAGATCGCGCGTTCCTCCGGGAAGTGCGAGATGTACTTCGTCGGGTTGCTCGGCCACGCGACGTCCGGGCGCCGGGTGCCGTCGGCGTTCCGGAGCGGGTACCCGACGCTGTGCACGCCCGCGACCCACTTCGTGTCGGGTCCGATGAGCTCGAGCGCGTCGTCCCCGACCCGGGCCATGATCGCGAGCGAGACGGCGGCGTAGGCGGAGTCGGTGACCTGGACCCCGAGCTGCGAGATCGCGCCGCCGACCGGACCCATCGAGTACGGGACGACGTACATCGTCCGACCGCGCATCGACTCCGCGAACAGGCCGTTGAGCTCGGCGTGCATCGCGCGGGGGTCGCGCCAGTTGTTCGTCGGACCGGCGTCGGCCGGGTCGCTCGTGCAGATGAACGTCCGGTCTTCCATCCGGGCGACGTCGTCCGGTGTGCTCCGTGCGAGGAAGCTGTCCGGGCGAAGACCCGGGTCGAGGCGGATGAGCGAGCCTTCTTCCACCATGCGGTTCGTCAGGTGCGTCCACTCGGCCTCGGATCCGTCGCACCAGACGACCTCGTCCGGACGGGTCAGCAGCGCCGTGCGGACGACCCAGTCCGCGAGCTCGCGGTTGGCCAGCCCGTGCCGGTGCGCGCCGTCGGGGACTTCCGCACTCGAGCAGGCGGGGACCGGTGGGTGCGCGTGCCGGTGGGCGTCGGCGGTGGGGATCGGGCCCGTCTCGGCGTCACCGAAGCGGCGGTCACGGGTCGTGTCGGTCATCGTCATGCTGGTCTCCTCGTCGAGCCCTACGGTGGTCGTGCTCCTCAGCATGCGGGGCCGGACGCGCGCTATGCTCGCGACCAGACCGAGAAGAACGGCAGTTCTTCACACTCGAGGAAGAGTGACGACATGTCCCACGACGACGGCCCGCAGCGACTCCTCGGGCAGTGGATCCGGCACGTGCGGACGACGCGCGGGATGACCCTCGACGTCCTCGGTCGCGCCACCGACCTCGCGCCGAGCCGCCTCTCGATGATCGAGAACGGGCTCCGGGAACCGAAGGTCTCGGTCCTGGCCCGGATCGCGGCAGCGCTCGACGTCCCGGTCTCGACCCTCACGTCGTCGACCCCGCCGACCGAGCGGGCGCGGTTGGAGCTCGCGCTCGCCGCGTACCAGGACGCACCGCTCGCGGCCCGGCTCGACCTGCCCCGGATCGACGTGCGGAGGAGCCTGCCCGACGACGTCCTCGCCAGCGTCGTCGCGCTGCACGAGGCGTTGGAGCGGCGTGTGCAGGAGTCCGCCGTGACGCAGGCCGCCGGTCGGGAGGCGATGATCGCACTGCGACTGCAGGGCCAGTCGTCCGACAACTACTACGAGGACATCGAGGACCAGGCTGCCGACCTGCTCGCCACGGTCGAGCGCCCACCAGGGCCGCTCATGCACCACACGGTCGCCGCCCTGGCGTCGTCGCTCGGCTTCCGGCTCGTGCACGCCGACGACCTGCCCTCGTCCTCCCGCACGATCACCGACCGCGAGCACGGGGTGATCTACCTGCCCCCGGCCGCGACCCCGGGTGGGCGAGGCCTGCGCAGCCTGGCGCTGCAGGCGCTCGCGCACGTGGTGCTCGGGCACCGGCCGCCCGCCGACTACGCCGAGTTCCTGCGGCAGCGCATCGAGATCACGGCGTTCGCCGCGGCGTGCCTCGTCCCGCGTGACGCCGCCGTGCCGTTCCTGCAGCAGGCCAAGTCCCGGCGCGACATCGCCCTCGAGGACTTCCGCGACACGTTCGGCGTCACGCACGAGACGGCAGCGCACCGGTTCACCACGCTCGCCACCCGTTTCCTCGACCTGCCCGTGCACTTCGTCCGGGTCCGACGGTCGGGCGCGATCGTCAAGGGCTACGAGAACGACGGCATCACGTTCCCCACCGACACCGACGGCGGGATCGTCGGGCAGGTCGTCTGCGCGAAGTGGGCATCCCGGACGGCGTTCGAGGACCGCAACCGCTCCCGGGAGCACTACCAGTACACGGACACGCCGAACGGCACGTACTGGTGCAGTGTGCAGACCGGCACCGACGACGACGAGTTCTCCATCACGCTCGGCACGCCGTTCGCGCACGCGCAGTGGTTCCGGGGACGGGACACCACCGTCCGGCGGCAGTCGAACTGCCCCGACCCGTCGTGCTGCCGGCGCCCTCCGGCACCGCTCGAGGCGAAGTGGAGGGACGTCGCCTGGCCGAGCGCGAAGCTCGGCGAGCATGTCCTCGCTCCCCTGCCGACCGGTCGGTTCCCCGGGGTGGACGACGGCGAGGTGTACCGGTTCCTCGAGGCGCACGCCGACTGACGCCGTGCCGGCGGCGAGCCGCGCGTCGGAGCCGACCCGCGCCTCCTGGCCGGTACCGTCGCAGCCATGGTCGGAGCCGACTGCACCTTCTGCCGCAACATCGCGGACGACTCGTTCGACGTCGTCGGGAGCAGTGAGCGCGCACTCGTCGTGCTCGACCGTCAGCCCATCAACCGCGGACACGTCCTCGTCCTCCCTCGGCGGCATGCCGAGGACCTCGGCTCGCTCACCGAGGAGGAGGTCGTGGAGGTCGCACTCCTCGCGCAACGAGCGGACCGCAGCGTGCGGGCGGTCTTCGGCGACGTGACGACGGGGACGAACCTGCTCATGTCGAACGGTGCCAGCGCCGACCAGGGCGTGCCGCACGCACACCTGCACGTCATCCCGCGTCGCGCCGACGACGGGTACGAGTTCCGCGAGGACCTGACCCGGTACCCCCTCGCGCCGCTCGACGACGACGAACGCGAGGGTCTGCGTCGGCACATCGACACGGGTCACGCACCGTCGCCGAACCGCTCGAGGACGTGACCGTGACCGAACACCCCCTCGGGCGCCCGTTCGCCGCCGGGAGCAACGCCGCGCGACAGTCTCAACGGTGGCCTTCCGACAGACGGAGCCCGGGTCTCCGCAACCGTACGACCCGGGGTGGCGCGACTCGTACTCGCACGTCCGGGACCTCGTCACGGAGGCCCTCGGCGCCGACCACCGCATCCAGCACGCCGGCTCCACGGCCGTACCGGGCATGACCGCGAAGCCGGTCATCGACGTCGACCTGCTCGTACCCGACGTGCTCGACGAGGGTGCTTGGCTGCCGGAGCTCGAAGCCGTCGGGTTCCGCCTCCTCTTCCGCGACGCGATCGCCGGTGATCCACACCGGCAGCTCACCCTCGGCGAGCCGAACACGAACCTCCACGTCTGGGGGCCGGGTGCCGTCGAGCCGCAGCGTCACCGGCTCTTCGTGGCGTGGTTGTGCGACCACCCCGAGGACCGGCAGATCTACGCCGAGGCGAAGGCGCGTGCAGTGCGGGGCGAGGACGGACTCCGCTACGACGACGCCGAGGCCGCCGTCGTGTACGACATCTACGAGCGGGCGTTCGCGGCCGACCCGGACCACGCCCACGACCCTCGACCCCGATCGTGATCGCTCGGGATCACGGAAGGACGCGACCGTGCGACCACTGATCCTCACCGGGGGCCCGGCCGTCGGGAAGACGACCTGCGCGCGGGCCCTCGCCGCGGAACGGGAGCGCGGGGCCTACATCGACGGCGACGACATCCGGCAGCTGGTCGTCGCCGGTGCCGCGACACTGTGGTCCGGCACGGAAGGGACGGCGCAGCACGAGCTGGCTGCCCGGAACACCGCGGCGCTTGCGCGGAACCTCGCGGGGGCGGGCTTCGACGTCACTGCCTCCGACGTCGTCACCGCCGAGGTCCTGCCCGTGTACCGCGCACACCTGCCGGGGTGCTTCGTCGTGCACTTGGCGATCTCCGTCGACGAGGCCCGCGCACGAGCAGCGACCCGTCCGGAGTTCATCACGGACGAGGAGTTCGCGTTGCTCCACCGGACGACCGCCACCCCTCCGGCCGTGGACCTCGTGCTCGACGTCACGGGGATGACCGAGGACGAGCAGATCGAGCGGGTCCGCAGCGCCTGGGTCGCGGCCTGACGGCCGTCGCCACCACGTCACCGCGGCGCTGCCGCGCTGCCGCGCTGCGGTCGGCCCGTCGTGGGCCGACGAGCCGAACCCCGTGTGCGGTCGCCTCGGTGGACGAACAGGGAGCGGACGCTCCCGCGTCCGCACTTGTGCAGCCCCTGGGCACGGCCTGACCGGCACCCGGCAGGATGGACCCGACCGCGCGAGGGCGTCGGTCGGAGAGGACACCGTGTCGGACGACACCAGCAACGCTGCACTGCAGACGATGATCGAGCGCGCAGGGCGGATCACCGCCGAGGAAGCAGAAGCACTCGACGTGACCTGGAAGGCCGACGAGGGCATCGTGGTGCCCGAACCGAGTGCGTCGCTCGCCATCCAGGGCGGCGCGGACGGACGGATGGTCACGAACGCCGACCTCGTCGCCGCCTGGCAGCACGCGCTCGACGCTGCCGGCACTGCGGGTCGGGTCGAGGAGATCGAGGCCGCCCAGCAGGCCGGCCGCGCGGTCCGGCACTCGGACGCGCACCTGCGGGACCGCTCCGGAGCCGAGGAAGCGGTCCGGTCCGCGGTGCTCGCGACCGGCGTCCGCGACCTCATCGCCGACGACGAGTACGCCACGCTCACGGCGGCCTGGCGGAAGGTGCTCGGCGAGCTCTGACCAGCCCCAGGTGTGACGAGGGGACCCTGCCGGTTCCGACAGGGTCCCCTCGTCACGACGTGGCAGGTGCTCAGGCGCGTCAGCGCTTGAGGTTCGTCAGCTCCTGCAGCACCTCGTCCGAGGTCGTGATGATGCGGGCGTTCGCCTGGAACCCGCGCTGCGCCACGATGAGGTTCGTGAACTCCTGCGACAGGTCGACGTTCGACATCTCGAGCGTCCCCGCCGCGAGCGAGCCGACGCCGGCCGAACCCGGGCCGCCGATCGAGGCCTGGCCGGAGTTCGCGGTCGCGCGGTAGCCCGAGGCCCCGGTCTTCTCGAGGCCTGCCGGGTTCGCGAAGGTCGCGAGGGCGATGCGGCCGAGGGCGAGGGAAGCGCCGTTCGAGAACGTGCCCGTGACCGTCCCGTCCTTGGAGATCGAGTAGCCCTGGAGCGACCCGGCCTCGTGACCGTTCTGCGAGGAGATCGTCGCGGTGTTGAGGGTCGCGAACCCGGTGAGGTCCGACATGTCGACGGCGATGCCACCGACGGTGAGGGCACCGCCCGACGCGACCTTGCCGTCGGCGCCGAACGTGATCGACGAGCTGGCGGTGGCGCCCTGCCCGTTCGTGGCGGTGACGTCCCAGCCGGTGGCGGTGCGCTGGTAGGCGATCGACATGGTGTGCTTCGCACCGGTGGCGTCGTACACGGTGGCGTCACGGGTGACGGTGTCGCCGACGGCCGTGTCCGAAGGCAGGTTGCCGGTGAGCGCGGCGGTCGTGGTGCGGACGGCCGGAGCTGCGGCGTCGAGCGGCAGCGTGATGTCACCGAGCTGGCCGTTGGCGTTGACGACGCCGTTCACGGCCGGGTAGCCCTGGACGATCTTGCCGTCCGAGGAGACCAGGCGACCGTCGGCGTCGAAGTCGAACGCGCCGGCGCGCGTGTAGACGGTGTCGTTGCCGAGGCGGGTGACGAAGAACCCGTCGCCGGAGATCATGAGGTCGGTGGCCTTGCCGGTGGCCTGCGCCGACCCCTGGGCGAAGTTCGTGGACACCCCGGCGACCTGCACGCCGAGGCCGATCTGCGCGGGGTTGGTGCCACCGATGCCGGTCTGCGGACCACCGGCGCCCTGGGTCATCTGAGACAGGGTGTCCTGGAAGACCGTCGACGACGACTTGAAGCCGACGGTGTTGACGTTGGCGATGTTGTTGCCGGTGACGTCGAGCATCTCCTGGTGGGAACGGAGGCCGGAGATGCCGGAGTAGAGCGAGCGGAGCATGGTGCGTCCTTTCGTGGAGGTACCGCGGTACCGAGGAAGAAGAAGGGGAAGTGTGGGTCAGGAGGCGGTCGTGATGCCGGAGATCACGTCGAGGTCGACCTCCTTCCCACCCACCGTGACCGTGGGAACGCTTCCCGCGTACGACACCGCTGTCGCGGTCCCCTCGATCGACTTCCCCGTGGTGGCGTCGGTGTAGCTGACCTGTTTCCCGACGAGGTTCGCGGCGGCGATCCGCATCTGCAGCGAGAAGTTCTCGTTCCCCGTCGTGGTCTGGTTGGTGATCTGCTCCATCATCGCGAGCTGCGTCTGCTGGCTGATCATCTGGTTGGTGTCCATCGGCGAGGACGGATCCTGGTTCCGGAGCTGCGTGACGAGCAGCTTCATGAAGACCTCGGAGTCCATCGTCTGCGACCTGGAGGACGACTGGTTCGCGGCGAGGGCCGCGGCCTGCGTGGCCTGGTCGACCGAGCCGGAGATGCCGTCGAGGGGCATGGTGTGGTCCTTTCGTGCCGTCGCTCAGGCGAGGACGTCGAGGCCCGCGGTGCGGACGGTGGTCGTGGACGGGGTGCGGTGCGTTGCGGGCTCGGGTCGCGCCTCCCGGCCTTGACGGAGCACCTGCGGGCCGGGCGCTGGGCGCTCGTCGCGCCCCGGGGCGGAGTCCGGGTGGTTCTGCGAGGACAGGTCGAGCGTCGTCGACAGCCCGGTGCCGGCGGCGTCGCGACGGAGGTCCGGCAGGATCTGGCGGACGGCTTCGCGTCCCGCATCGGACGGCGCGAACAGCTCGACGTGCATGCTGTGCGCGGACACGTGGGCGCGCACAGTGACGGGCCCGAGCGTGTCCGGCGTCACCTGCACCGTGACAAGGTGCTCCCCCGGACCGGCGTGTGCGAGCGTGAACACGGGCCGCGCGAGTTGCTGGGTGAACGTCACCGGGGCGGCGTTCGCGGTCGCGGCTCCGGACGGCATAGCCGCCGTCGGTCCGGTGGTCGAGGGGGTCGGGAACGCCGTGGGTGCGGCTCCGGTGCGTGCACCGTCGACGGCCTGGAGGCTCGGCTCGGCCCCGGCGCTCGGCCGTCGATCCGTGCCGGTGCCGGTGCCGGTCCCTCCGGCATGTCCGCTGCTCACGGCCGCCGGTGCGACGGTGGCGCCCTGACCGGCGTCGCCGTCGGCTCCGGTGGCCGTCGGCTCGGAACGCGTCGGTGCCGTCGGAGCGGTGAGCGCTCCGGTCGCGGACCCCGCCGCACTCGCGGACGTCGCGGCGGTCGCGGACTCCGCTGCGGTCGCGGACACTGGCGCGGCCGCGGACGCGGACACGGACGCGGTGGGGTCGTCCCCGGCCGTGTGCGCAGCCGTCGGCGCCGCCGTCGCGGGCGCGGTGACCGCCGTCGGGGACGCGACGACCGCCGTCGTGACCGGAGCCGGTGCGGTGCCCGGCCCCGTCGAGCCGTCTGCGGCCGCCGTGCCGGGTGCCGGCGCGACCAGACCGACGGTCGTGGCAGCCGTCGGTGGCTGCGCGCCGTCGTGCACTGGTGCGCCCGCGGCGTTCGCGGCGCCCGCGGAGGCGCCGGTCGGCCGGTCGCTCGTGGGCGGCCCGACCGCGGCGGCCACACCGGCGGCGGCCACACCGGCGAGGGTCGAGGATGCGAGCGGTGTCCCGCCCAGCTGATCGGCCGCGGCGGCGTCGCTCACGGTGTCGGTGCCGCCGATGGCGTGTCCGTCCGTGGCGGGGACGGCCGAGGACGTCGACGGGGCACTCGGGGTCTCGGTCGTGAGCACCGGTCCGACCGCCAGGACTGCGAGCGGCACCGCGCCCGCGGTGGACGTGCTGCTCGCGGGGGCCGGGAGCGTCGTGCCGGTCGCGTCCACGGCGACGGCAGCACCGTCCGAGGCCCCCGGACCGTGGCCGGTGGCTGCTCCGTGCTCGCGCGACCCCACGACCGCGGATCCCCCGGCGTCGACCCCGTCGCGTCCTCGGCGCTCCTCCGTGACGCTCGTCGCGCCGTGGTGTGGTGCTGCCTCCGAGGTGTCGTGGCGGCCGGAACGAGCGCCTGCTCCCGCCACGACCCGCGAGCCGGCGAGGACGTCGCCGAACGCTGCTCCGCGGTCACCCGGACCGGCGGACGCCGTCCGTCCGGTCGGGACCGACGACGGCGTGGTGGTGGTGGTGGTGGTGGCGATCATCGTGCTCATGCGGCGCTCCCGGACTGCATCAGGGCCATCAGTGCGGCGGTCTGGAGATCGGTCCCGGACCCCGCGGTGCCCGAGCCCGCGGCGCCGGCGCTGCCGCCGACTGCCGTCCGTGCGGCGTCCTGGGCGGACGGCACGATGCGGCGGATCGTGGCGATGTCGGCGTCCGAGTACCAGTTGTCGACGATCCGGACGTCCTTGCCCGGACGCGGCGCGTGCAGCACCTTCCCGTCGCCGACGTAGATGACGATGTGCTGCTCGCCCTTCGGCACGATGAGGTCTCCGGGCTGCGCGTCCTTGAGCGACCCGACCGGGACCCCCATGTCCGCCTGGTCCGGCACGACCCGCGGCATGGTGACGCCGAGGTCCTTGAAGACGGTCTGCACGAGGCCGGAGCAGTCCATGCCGGCGGTCGTGGTGCCGCCGAAGACGTACGGGACGCCGAGGTACTTCTTCGCGTCGGCGACGACGTCCGCTCCGGTCGCCCCGCTGCCGGTGGCGAGGGTGCCCTTCCCGGCGTCGACCGAGGTGGCGGGCTTGGCCCCGGCGAGCCCGGCGGCAGCGGTGAGGTCGGCAGCTGCGGCGCCGGTGGTCGATCCCGTGCCCGTGCCGTTCGCGGTGGCGAGGGCGTCGGCGAACGCGGTCGACGCGTCGGCGGACGCGGCGGAGCCGGTCGACGAGGTCGTGTCGACCGTCCCCGTCCGCAGGGCGTCGATCTGGCCCTGGATCTCGGAGATCCGGGAGAGCACGGCGTCCACGCTCATCGGGCACCACCTTCCGCACGGCTCCGTGCCGCGATCTCGTCGAGGGCGTTCTGTTCGGCGCGGAGCTCCTCCGCGGTGGCGGCGACGGTGTGCTGCTCCTCGAGCTTCTCGAGCCCGAGGGCGGCACGGCGCGCGGTGCCGTACGCGTCCTGCGCGCGGTCGGCCTCTGCCCGCCGGCTCTGCACCACGGCGTCGAGTTCCTCGAGCATCCCGCGCGTGGCGGCCCGGGCCGCGGCGACCGCGCTGAGCGTCGCGGCGTCCCCGATCTGCTGCGCGTCTGCGTGGTCGGCGAGGGAGCGGCGAGCGGCGACCCGGGCGTCGGCGGCGTCGCGGAGCCGCTCGTTCGCGGTCGCGAGTCCGGCGGCCGCACGGTCCTGTTCCGCGTGCCGGAGCCGGAGCAGCCCGGCGAGCGGGAACTTCCTGGCCATCAGGCACCACCCCCGACACCGAGCGTGCGGACCAGGGAGCCGAGGGCGTCCCAGGACGCGGCCGCGGTCACCCGTTCGTCCATGCCCTGCCGGAGGAACGCGTCGATGGCGTCCTGGTGGTCGACCGCGGCGTCCACGAGCGGGTTCGTCCCCCGCTGGTACGCGCCGACGTCGAGCAGGTCCTGCGCGGCCCGTCGGGCGGCCATGACCTTCCGGAGCGCGGTGGCGGCGTCCCGCTGCTGGCGGGACGTCACCTTCGAGGCCACACGTGAGACCGAACCGAGCGCGTCGACCGACGGGAAGTGTCCGGTGACGGCGAGCTTCCGATCGAGCACGACGTGCCCGTCGAGGATGCTGCGTGCCGCGTCGGCGATCGGCTCGTTGTGGTCGTCGCCGTCCACGAGCACCGTGTAGAGCCCCGTGACGCTGCCGACCCGGTCGGTACCGGCTCGCTCCAGCAGTCCGGCGAGCACCGAGAACGTCGACGGCGGGTAGCCCCGCGTCGCCGGCGGCTCCCCGACCGACAGGCCGATCTCACGCTGGGCCATGGCGACCCGGGTGAGCGAGTCCATCATGAGCACGACGTCCTGGCCGGCGTCACGGAACGACTCGGCGATGCGCGTGGCGACGAACGCCGCACGGAGGCGCATGAGGGCGGGCTCGTCGGACGTCGACACGACGACGATCGAGCGAGCCAGGCCCTCGGCCCCGAGGTCGTCCTCGAGGAACTCGCGCACCTCGCGGCCGCGCTCCCCGACGAGGGCGATGACGTTGACGGCGGCGTCGCTCCCCCGCGCGATCATCGACAACAGCGAGGACTTCCCCACGCCGGAGCCGGCGAACAATCCCATGCGCTGCCCACGGCCGACGGTCGTCAGGGTGTCGAGCACGCGGACACCGAGCTGCATCGGCGTGTCGATGCGCGCTCGGCCCATGGCGTTCGGCGTCGGGTGGTCGAGCGACACCGTGCCGACGGGCTCGCCGTCGGCACCCCGCAGCGGACCGCGGCCGTCGATCGGTCGTCCGAGTCCGTCGAGCACCCGCCCGAAGAGCCCGGCGCCGGTCGGGACGAGCACGGGGCGACCGGTGGGCCGGGCGGGCGTGCCGGCGGTGACCCCGACGAGCCGACCGAGCGGCATGCACCGCACACCCGAGGCATCGGTCGCGACGACCTCGACGGCCGTCTGCGGTGCCCCTTCAGCACCGACGAGGACGACCTCGCCGACGTGGGCGTCGAGTCCGGCGACCGTGAGGCCGAGCCCGACGGCGCTCGTCACGACGCCCTGCCGCACGGGCCGCGCCCGGGTGACGGCGTCGTCGAGGAGCCGCGGTCGGAGGATCGTCGTGGTCACCGGGCACCGCCCAGGGCTTCGCGGGCGCGGTCGAGCGCGGCCCCGATGCGGGCGTCGAGCAGCCCGTCCGGCAGGTCGACGACGGCGTCCCCGTCGGAGAGTGACGCATCGCCGACGACGGGGACGACCGTGTCCAGGTCGGCGACCCGCTCCGCGTCGGTGACGCTGACCCGGACACGCAGCGCGACCGTCGGGTCGACCGAGGCGAGCGCCCGCAGGACGGTGGCCTCCGCGCCGGACGCGCACGGTGCCTCCCGGCCGGCGTCGGTGGTGTCCGTCGGCCTGGAGGCACGGATCGCGTACCCGACGACCGCCTCGGCCAGGTCCAGGGCCGCGTCCGCGAGCGACGCCTCGGCGTCACGGAGGACCGGCACGACCTGCGAGAGCAGGGCGTTCGTCGCGGCGTCGAGGACGGCAACGCGACGGACGGTGTCGGCGGTGAGCGAGGCCAGACGCTGGTCGTGCTCGGCCTGCAGTCGGGCGTGCAGCGCGGCGGTCTCCGCCTGGGCGGCGCGGAGCCCGGCCGCGTAGCCCGCGGCGTGCCCGCGGACCTCGGCCGCGGCGTCGCCGACGGGGGCGGCGGACCCGAGGACGGGGAACGTCATGCGCCGGACGGTCTGGTCAGTCAACGAGCTCGTCCTCCTCGGCGCGGTGGACGGTGATGACGCCCTGGGCCTCGAGTTCGCGGACGGAGCGGACGACCTCGGCTCGGGCCTCCTCGACCTGCGACACGCGGATCGGCCCCATCGCCTGCAGCTCGTCGTCGAGGAGCTCGCGGTTGCGCTCGGAGACGTTGGCGCGGATGGTCTCCACGACCGGTCCGGCGGCACCCTTCATCGCGGTCGCGAGGATCTTCGAATCGATGCCGCGGAGCACCTGCTGGATGTCGCGCGCCTCGAGCTTGACGATGTCCTCGAAGGTGAGCATCCGGGATCGGATGTCCTCGGCGAGCTCCGGGTCGCGGGCCTCGAGGCCGTCGAGCACCGCCTTCTCGGTCGCGACGTCGGACCGGTTGATGATCTCGACGAGCGGCGCGATGCCACCGACGACCTCGACGCTCTCGCGGGGCGACACCACGGCGCCGGCGCGCTGCCGGAGCACCCCGGCGACGATCCCGACGGCCTCCGGGGTGGCAGACCCCATCGTGGCGAACGCCTGGGCGACGTCGGTCCGGGCGCGCTCGTCGACCCCGGCCAGCACGGCGCTCGCCTGCCCGGGCCCCAGGTGGGCGAGGACGAGCGCGATGGTCTGCGGCAGTTCGCCCTCGAGCAGGGTGACGACCTGGCCGGGCTCGGCGTCGTCGAGGAAGTCGAACGACTGCCCGGCGAGGTTCGACGCCAGCCGGTCCATGACACCGGCGGCGCGCTCGGCCCCGAACGAGGCCTCGAGGAGCCCCATCGCGGTCTCCTTGCCGCCGCGCTTCTGCATGCGGCCGCTCTGGGTCATGCGGTGGAACTCGGTCATCGTGCGGTCGACGACGGCGTCGTCGACACGGCGCATCCGCACGATCTCGGCGGAGATCTCCTCGGCCTCGAGCTCGGTGAACTGCTTCATCACCTCGGCGGCGCGGTCGGTCTCCATCTGCATGAGGATGAGCGCGACCTTCTGCGCGCCGGTCAGCGGACGGTCGCCCCCGCTCACGCCGCTGCCGCCGGGTCCGCCGGGGCTCGGGACGAGGGCGCTCACACCGACGCCCGGTCGTCGAGCAGGCCGCGGAGGAGTTCAGCGGTCCGCTTCGGGTCCCGCTCGGCGAGGGACTGGATCTCCTGGCGGCGACGCTCGGCGCTGATGTCCTCGGTGGTGAGGAGCTCGGTCGGCGCGTCGTCGACGGGCAGGGTCGGCAGCGCGACGGTCGGGGCGTCGCCGGCGCGGAGCGCGTCGGGCTCGTCGACCGCGAGGGGCAGCTGGAACGTCTCCCCCGCGAACGCGTCGAGCTCGCCGAGGTCGACGGCCTCGCGCTCCTGGCGTCGGGCGCGGCGTGCGATGACCCACATGATCGCGATGAGGGCGAGGAGGCTGCCGATCACGATGCCGGCGGTCCGGATCGTCGCCCAGAGCGAGGCCTGCTGATCGGCCTGCTGCTGCGCCTTGAGCGCGGCGGCGGCCTGCGCGGCTGCGGTCGTGTCGAAGTCCATCATCGCCACGGCGACCTTGTCCCCGCGGTTCGTGTCGACGCCGGCGGCCCGGGAGACGAGGTCGTTGATGCTCTGCAGGTTCGCGTTCTGCACGCTCGCGGCCTTCGAGTTCAGCGCGACGGAGATCGACTGGTTCTCCAACGCCCCGGCCGGGATCTGCGTCGTCTCGGTGGTGTGGTCGACGGCGTTGTTCTTCGTCGCGGACTCGTTCTTGTAGTCGTTGCCGGTGCCGCTGCTCGCGGTGCCGTTCGGGACCGCGATGTTGTCCGGGCCGAGGACGCCGGTCGCCCCCGCGCCGCCCGCACCCGAGCCGGCGCCGTACTGCTCGGTCGTGCTCGACTCGTTCAGGGCGACCGGGCCGCTCGTCGGCGCGGCGTACGACTCGGAGGTCTTCGTGCCCGTGTTCTGGTTCATCGTCGCGGACACGACGACCGTCGCGTTCCCCGCGCCGAGCGTCGTGTCGAGCAGGTCCTGGATCTTCTTGCTGGTGGCCTGGTCGTAGTCGGCCGCCTGGTCGCTCCCGCTGCCCGCTGCGCCCGTGCCGACCGCGGAGAGGGTCTGCCCCTTCGAGTCGACGACCGACACGTCGGTGGGCTGCATGCCCTCGACCGCTGCGCTCGTCAGGTGCACGATCGCCTGCACCTGGTCGGAGCTGAGCTGCGCGCCGTTCTTCGTCGCGATGAACACCGACGCGGTCGGGTCCTTCTCCTCGGAGACGAACACGGTCTTCTCCGGGATCGCGAGCTGCACCGACGCGGTCTGCACGCCGTCCATCGCCTGGATCGTCTTCGCCAGCTCGCCCTCGATCGCGCGCTTGTACGTCACATTCTGCTGGAACTCGGAGCTCGTCACGCCCATCTGGTCGAGGAGCGAGTAGCCGCCCTCGTTCGACGACGGCAGACCGTTCGCCGCCGCCTTGAGCCGCTCGGAGTACACCGAGCCCTGCGGCACGAGGATCGTCGCGCCGCCGTCGGTGAGCTGGTACGGCACGCCGTCGGTGGTGAGCTGGTCGGTGACGCTCGCGGCGTCCGCAGCGGCGAGGCCGGTGAAGAGCGGGGCGTAGGACGCCTTGCCGAGCCAGCTCGCGAGTGCGATCCCGCCGAGCACGAGCGCGGCGACGACGAGGATCGCGATGGTGCGCTGGGCGGCGCTGAACCCCTTGACGTAGGCGGCGAGGCGCGCCCAGACGTTCTTGACGGCGACGGGCATCAGGCCTGCATCCTCATGATCTCGTTGAAGGCGTCGACGCCCTTGTTGCGGACGGCCGCCACGAGCTCGAGCGTGACCTGCGCACGGGTCGCGGCGATGGTGGCGTCGTGGATGTCGTCGAGGTTGCCGGTGACGGCCTTGAGCGCGAGGGTCTTCGAGTCGCTCTGCAGCTGCTGGAGGCCGTCGACCGCGTTCCCGAGGCTCGCGGCGAAGCCGTCGCCGGACGTCCCGGTGGCGGCGGTCGCCCCGACCCCGCTCCCGCCGACGGCACCGGCACCGGTCGCGGCGTCGGTCGCGTCGGCGAAGGCACGGGTCATCGCGTTGGTGGTCACACCGTTCACGGCGTCGATGGGCATCAGTTCTTCCCGATCTGCAGTGCCGCCTCGTAGGCGGTCTTGGCACGGTCGACCACGGCGGCGTTCGCCTGGTAGCCGCGCTGGGCCATGATGAGGTCCGCCATCTGCGTCCCGAGGTCGATGTCCGGCATGCGGACGTAGCCCTCGGCGTTCGCGAGTGGGTTGTCCGGGTCGTACGTCACCCGTCCGGCGGCGCTGCCGAACGCCGCACCCTTGACGTAGGCGCCGGAGACGCCGGCACCCTCCTGGACCTCGACGTAGCGGGCCTGGAATGCGGAGTCGTCCATGGACCGCACCGTGTTGACGTTCGCGATGTTGTCCGAGATCGCGTCGAGCCACTTCCGGTGCACGGTCATGCCGGTGCTCGCGATGCCGATCGCGTCGAACGTGGTCACGAGTTCGTCCGCATCGCCGCACGGACGCTGGTCAGCTCGGCGTTCATCGCCTGGGTCGCGAACTGGTACCGGAGCACCGTGTCGACGTTCGAGAGGGTCTCCTCGTCGAGGTTCACGTTGTTGCCGTTGGTGTTCGTCGGCTCCAGGCTGCGCGCCACCGTGGGGGTCGCCGCACCGTTGCCGTCGACGATCGACTTCGCGAGGGCGTCCTCGAACTGCACCTTCTCGGCGTGGTAGTTCGGCGTGTTGATGTTCGCGACGTTGTTCGCGATCACCCGCTGGCGCATCGACAGGCCGTCGAGGGCGCTCTGCAGCGCGGCGCTCGTCACGGAATCGAACACAGTTGGACCGTCCCCTTCGGATCGACGCGTCCCTGCGACGTCGTCGATGTGCGGTGGCCGATCCGTGGCCGGTTGGGCGAGCGATCCGTGCTCGTACGGGCCTGTCGGCCGCCGTGCGCCGGCGCGTTAGGCGTCGCCCCGAACGGGGGTGGTGCGGGTCCGGGGTCCACGAAACGCGCGCGTTCCGACGTCCCGCCCGTCGTTCGACGCGTGCGACGTCGCTCGCGCCGTGGTCCACGAAACGCGCGCGTTCCGACGTCCCGCCCGTCGTTCGACACGTGCGACGTCGCTCCATGCACGCGCACACGCACGCATGCGCTGCGCGCGACGGAACACGACTCGTTCGACACGTGTGACGTCGGAACGCGCGCGTTTCGTGTGGAGGAGGACCGCCTACGCGGAGGCGTCGAGGTAGACCGCGCCGCGCGGCTCGCGCGTCGCGTCCACCGCGCGCAGGGCACCGAGGTGTTCCAGGACGGCGGCGCGCTCGGCCTCCAGTGCGCTCACCCGGTCCCGCTGCGCGGCCAGCAGCCGGGAGGCACGACCCACCAGGTCGCGCGGCACCGGTCCCAGCCCGGCCGGTTCGGTCCACGCCGACGCCAGCGGTCCGGCAGCGGGTCCGGCTGCCGCCCCGGCCACCTGCGTGTCGAGGTCCTGTTCCAGGGAGGTGAGCAGTGCCTCCCAGTCGGCCCGCTGGGCGTCCGCGTCAGGCGACACCGAGCGCTCCGCCCGCCGCGTGTCCGACGACCGGCGCGGCGGAGGCCGCCGGGAGCGACGCTGCCGCGTCGTGCCAGGCCTGCCGGAGCGGCTCGAGGATGCGGATGCAGTCGCGCGTCGCCTGCACGTCGCGGTGCACGTTCGCCGTGATGAGCGAGGTGCTCGCGTAGTTGTAGATCGCGAGGAGGCCCTCGCCACCGTCCCACGCGTCGATGCGCAGGGTCGAGGACAGTTCGCCGACGATGGCCTGCGCGTGCAGGAGCTGCTCGCGCGCGGCTTCCCAATCGGAGCCGGTCTGGGCGGCCTCGGCGCGGTGCAGGTCGAGCAGGAGCCGGTCGTAGAGCATCGTGACGAGCTGGGCCGGCGTCGCCGAGAGCACGGCCTCGTTCGTGTACTGGGCGCGACGCTGGTCGGTCACGGTGCGCGGCTGCGCTGCCTGCCGGAAGGCGGCGGCCTGGAGGTCGTAGGTCATGGTCGTTCCCGTCAGGAGCTCGAGCTCGACAGTCCGGCGAGCTGGCCGGAGAGCCAACTGGACTGGGACTGGAGCTTGCTGAGGCTGGTCTCGAGCGCCGCGTACTGCGTCTGCAGGGTTGCGCGGCGCATGGTCAGGCGGTCGGTCCAGCTGTCGATCTGGGTGTTGAGGTCCTTCACGACCGACTGCTGACCGGAGATCGTCGAGGTGATCGAGCCGTCGTACTTGTCGGACGCCGCCGTGGCGGCCGCGCCCACCGTGGCCGCGATCCCGGACAGCATCGCCTGGGTGCCCGCGGGGTCCGCGGCGAGGGCCTTCTGGAAGGCGTCGGCGTCGAACGTGAAGTCACCGTCCTTCGTCACGACGATGCCGATCGACGACGGCGACCTCCCGTTCACCGGGGCGGACATCGCGGAGCTGAGGGCCTGCACCGCCGAGCGGGTGGTCGCGTCACCGAGCAGGACGCCCGCGGTCGTCGTCGTCGTGCCGGTGGTCGGGCTGGTCGTGCTGGTGACGGACGTGTTCGACCCGTAGTAGCTCGTGACGGCGTTGAGCGCGTCGACCAACCCGGACGCGACCGCCTGGGCCTTCGTGGTGTCCTGCGCGACGGTCACGGTGACGGGGTCCGTCGTCACCTGGCTGACGGTGACGCTGAGCCCCGGCAGCAGGTCGGTGAGCGTGTTCGACGCGCTGGTGACGGTCTGTGCGGCGGCGGTCCCCGCCCACAGGGTGACGCTCGCGTCCTTCGCGGGCGTGACGACGGCCGCTCCCGTCCCGGCGAGCACGTCCGTCGCGGTCCCGGCGTCGACGTCGGCACCGGAGCCGCGGTACACGCTGAACGCGCCCGCCGCACCGGTCGTCGACGCCGTGAACTGGAGACGGTACAGCTTCGTCCCGTCGGCGGCGGTGCCGGCGGCGACCTTCGTCGCCGTGACGCCCGCCCCGGACTTGTTCACCGCGGACACGGTGTCGTCGAGCGAACCCGACGCCGGGGTGACGGTGGTCTTCGTGCCGTCGGAGCCGACGATCGTCACCGGGCCCGGATCCGCCGGCCAGGTCGACATCGCGGCGGTGACCCCGACCTGCGCGGTCGCGGTGGAGCCGACGGTGAACGACACGGAGCCGGCCGAGGCGCCGGTGCCCGTCGTCGTGGTGACCGACGGCGACGAGGAAGTGGCGGCGAAGACGTCGAGCGAGGTGGCCTTCGCGGCGTCGGACGCCTTGGTGGCCAAGGTCTGGACGAGCCCGTTGATCGTCTGCAGCGACGAGATGAACGAGTTGGTCGACGTGACCTTGTTCTTGAGCAGCGTCTGCGGGACCTGCTCGATCGACATCAGGGAGTTGATGAGGTCGGTGGTCTTGAGGCCACTGACCAGGCCGTCGATCGCGAGCGACGACGCCGAGGACACGGACGACACGTGCGCTCCTTCCGACGGACTCGTACGGGACTCAGAGGGGGTGCGGCGTCCACCGGCATGCCTGAACTCTGCCGGTGGACGCCGCGGGGTTCACTAGCGGAGCAGCGAGAGCACACCCTGCGTGCTCTGGTTCGCCTGGGCGAGCATCGAGGTGCCGGCCTGGCTGAGGATGTTGTCGCGCGTGTACTTGACCATCTCCTCCGCCATGTCGACGTCCGTGATGCGGGAGCCCGCCGCGGTGAGGTTCTCCTTGGCCACGTTCGTCACGTTGATGGCGTGGTCGAAGCGGTTCTGGATGGCACCGATGTTCGAACGAGCGGACGAGACGTCCTTGATCTGCGCGTCGATCGCGGTGATCGACGCCTGCGCGTCGGCCGCGGAGTCGAACTTGAGCGCGGCGACGGCGGTCGAGACCGTCTTCACGTTCGCACCCGACAGGTCGACGGTGATCTGGCTCGCGGCGTCGCCGTTCGCGCCGACCTGGAAGTTCAGCTTGCCGTCACCTGCGGTGCCGGCGGTGCCGTCGAGCAGGTTGATGCCGTTGAAGTTCGTCGAGTCGGCGATCCGGCCGAGTTCGGCGCTGAGCTGCGTCACCTCGGTCGAGATCGCGGTGCGCGAGTCCGCGTTGTTCGAGTCGTTGCCCGCCTGCACGGCGAGGTCACGGACGCGCTGGAGGATGGCGTGCGTCTCGGTGAGACCGCCTTCCGCCGTCTGCACGACCGAGATGCCGTCCTGGGCGTTGCGGGCGGCGACCGTGAGGCCACCGACCTGGGACTTCAGCCCCTCGGAGATCGACAGACCGGCAGCGTCGTCGGCAGCACGGTTGATGCGGAGACCCGACGAGAGCTTCTTGAGGGACTTCGACAGGTCGTTCTGCGTCGCGTTGAGGTTCCGGTACGTGTTGAGTGCCGAGAGGTTGGTGTTGATGGACATACCCATGGTGGTTTCCTCCGTGAATCCTTGGGTTCGGTGTGTCTGCCCGTCCATGGGCTGACACGGGTGACTCTCGGCCGGCGGCGTCGAGTCGTTAGTGCCCGTCCGGAAAAACTCCGGCGGGACCTCTACCCCGCCGCGGGCACCGGCGCCGCGGCGGCGTCGTGCACGGCGCGGGCCACCCCGGCGGCGGCGTTCGCGGCCACCTTCGCGAGGTAGGCGCTGCGGCGAGCGGCGGTGGTCCGGGAGGCCGGCCCGGGCGCGGCCCCGCCGTCCCCGTAGTGCGTCGCGAGACCGTCGCGGAGCAGGCGCATCGCCTCGGAGCGCTGCTGCGACACCGCGGAGTGCGTGATGCCGAGCTCGGCGGCGACGTCAGTGACCGAGCGGTCGCCGAAGTAGACCTGCTCGACGATGAAGCGCATCCGCTCCGGCAGCGCCTCGACGGCGGCGCGGAGGTAGCGACGCTTCTCGGACTCGAGGAGGTCGTCCCCCGGGAGCGCGATGTCGGCGGCGATGACGTCGTGGACGGTCTCGTCGATGGCGGTGACGGTGCGGCCGGCGTCGCTCATGGCGTCCGCGGCGGTCTGTCGGTCGACGCCCATCGCGTCGGCGATCTCCTGCACGCCGACGGAGCGGCCGAGCCGGGCGGACAGTGCCTCCTGCGTGGCGAGGGTCTCGCGGATGCGCTTCCGGGTGCCGCGGGACGCCCAGTCGGCGGAGCGCATGTCGTCGGCGATCGCGCCGGTGATGCGGGTCCTGGCGTAGGCACCGAACGGGACGCCGAGGGTCGGGTCGAACGCATCGGCGGCGGCGACGAGGGCGAGGGACCCGACGGCGGCGAGGTCGTCCCGGTCGAGGTGGGTCGCGCGTGCTCGGACGTCGGCGACGATGTAGCCGACGAGCGGGAGGTGCTCGACGATCATCGTGTTGCGTTCGGTGCGGTCCATGCTGCTGTCCCCTGATCGACCTGAAGTCCCGTCCGTGGGTCGCCCGTCGGTGGGCACGACGGACACCGGCCTCGGCAGGCCGGAACGTACGTCGAAGACCGCCCGGGTCCCTCCGGGCGAGCACCTCCGCGTCCCTGCGACGCGTGCCGGGTCTGTCCCCCGGGGTGCGTTCTGAATGTATCGGCTGGGAGGGCACTGAACAGGCCCTCATCCGTACCCAGTGCGGGGGTGACCCCCGTGCACACGGGTCGGCATTTGGGAGGACACCGGGCCCGGAACGCTCCGTTCTGTCCCCCGATCACGGTCCGGACGGGAGGCCCGGGGTACGCCGCCCCGTCGGTCGCGTCGCCTCGCACCGCGGCGCGTCTGCGCTCACGACCGCACGGCGCTTACGTCCGCACGCGGCGGACCGATAGTTCCCGGTGTCCGCAGGATGACGGACCGAACCACCACCGGGAGGAGCTGATGAGCGTGAACGACCTGTCCGCCGTACTGTGGCGCGAACGTGAACTGCTCGAACTGCTCACGTTCAAGCTCGAGGAGGAGCAGCTCCTGCTCGCCGCCGGGCGCTCTCGCTGGGTGTCGCACGCCAGCCGTGAGGTCGAGCAGGTGCTCGAGCGGCTGCGCAGCACCGGACTCGAGCGGGCCGCGTCGAGCGCCGAGGTCGCCGAGGAGTGGGGCGTCGCCGCCGACGCTCCCCTGCGCGACGTCGTCGCCGCCGCACCGAACGGCCCGTGGGGCGAGATCCTCGCTGCGCACCTCACCGCGATGGTGGAGCTGACGACGCAGATCGGTGCGCTCCGCGACGAGAACGACCGCTTCCTCCGTGCCGCGGCCCACGCGACCGAGGAGACCCTCGCCGGCTCGGTCGGCGCCCCCGCGACGTACGACGCGAGCGGCACGAGCGGCTCCGGCGCCGACGGGGCACGGCTCTTCGAGGGGAACCTGTAGTCGTGGTCAGCACCTTCGGTTCCCTCGCCACCGCGTACTCGGGCCTGGCCGCGGCCCGCGCCGGCATCGACATCACCGGGCAGAACATCGCGAACGCCGGGACCACCGGGTACACGAGGCAGCGCGTGACGCAGTCGTCGATCCCCGCGGCACAGACCGGCTTCATGCGGGGCACGGCGGCCCTCGCAGGGCAGGGCGTCTCGGTCGACGGCATCGCCCGACTCGGGTCGCTCACGCTCGACGCAGGGGTCCGCGTCGCCGCCGGCTCCTCCGCGTACGCCGATGCCCGCGCCACCGCACTGAGCGCGCTCGAGACCGGGCTGCGGGAACCCGGCAAGGACGGTCTCTCCGCCGGGCTCGACGCGTTCTGGTCGGCCTGGGGCCAGGTCGCGGCGCACCCGGACGACCCCGGCGCCGCGAGCACGCTCCTCGGCGCCGCGAACACCGTCGCGTCGACGCTGTCGAGCGGTTCGAAGGCCCTCGACCAGCAGTGGTCGCAGGTCCGATCCACCGTCGCGGCGCAGGTGACGCAACTCAACGACGCCGCGAAGCAGGTGGCCGACCTCAACGGGCGGATCCGCTCGGCGCTGGCTGCCGGTGGCAACGCGAACGAACTGCTCGACCAGCGCGACCAGCTCACCGAGCAGATCGCGTCGCTCGCGGGCGGCACGGTCCGGACGAACGCCGACGGCACCGCGGACGTCCTCATCGCCGGCAACCCGATCGTCCAGGGCACCGATGCGCGTTCCCTCGCCCTCGGCGGCGCGACGGCGCTGCGCGACGGCGCCCCCGTGACCCTGACCTGGACCTCCGGACAGGCAGGTGCCGTGTCGCTGTCCGGCGGGTCGATCGGCGGCGCGCTGTCGCTCCTGGCGCCCGCGGATGCCCAGGGCACCGGAGGTGCACTCGCACAGGCGTCGGCGTCGTACGACGCCGTCGCGACGAAGCTCGCGGCCGTCGTGAACGCCGTGCACGAGACCGGCTCGACGGCGGACGGCATGACCGGCCACGCCTTCTTCGCGATCGCGACCGGGGTGTCCGCCGCGCAGGGTCTGTCCGTCGTCCCCACGGACGCGACCGGCCTGGCGACGCGGAACGCGGCGGGAGAACTCGACGACTCGTTCGCCGACGCGCTCTCGCGACTCGGGGCGGCGACCGACGGCCCGGACGCCGCGTGGGCGACGTTCGTGACGGGGGTGGGCAGTGCCTCCCGGTCGGCCGCGTCGGAATCGACACTCACCGGACTCGCCCTGACCAGCGCACGCACGCAGCAGCAGTCGGGTGCCGGTGTGGACCTCGACGAGGAGAACGTCAACCTGCTGAGCTACCAGCACGCGTACCAGGGCGCCGCGCGCGTCCTGACCGCCGTCGACGAGATGCTCGACACCATCATCAACCGCGTCGGCCTCGTCGGCAGGAGCTGAACATGATCACCCGGGTGACCACCCAGATGTCGATGGCCGCCGCCAGCGCGCGACTCCAGGCGGGCGCCGCCAAGGTCGCGCAGTTGACCGACCAGGCGACCACGCTCAAGAACATCTCGCGGCCGTCCGACGACCCGGTCGGGACCGGTACGTCGATGCAGGTGCGCAAGGAGCAGGCCGCGAACGCGCAGTACGCCCGGAACGCGGACGACGCGGTCGGCTGGCTCGCGACGACCGACAGCGCGCTGACCTCGGTGTACTCGGTGCTGAACAGCGTGCGCGACCTCACCGTGCAGGCCGCGAACTCCGGCACCATGAGCGACACCGACCGCGATGCGTTCATCACCGAGTTCCGGGCCCTGAAGTCGGACCTCGAGGCGCGCGCGAACACGACGTACGGCACGCGGAACGTCTTCGCGGGTTCGTCGACCGCCGCGACCGCGTACGACCCCGCGACCGGCTTCGCCACTGCCGGCACCGCCGTCTCGCGCCGCACCGGTGACGACGCCACCGTCCGGGTCGACACCCCCGGATCAGCCGTGTTCGGCTCCGGGTCGACGTCGGTGTTCTCGGTGATCGACTCGATCGTGTCCGACCTGCAGAACGGCGTGAACGTGAACCCGAGGCTCAACGACGTGGACGGTGCGATCGACACCGTGCGGGGTGCGCAGGCCGACGTCGGTGTCCGGCACGCCGCCGCGTTGACCGCGCAGGACACGCTCAAGACCGCGTCCGTCGCCCTCGAGGGGCGCCGCTCGGACGTCGAGGACAAGGACCTCGCGAAGGCCGTGCTCGACCTCCAGGTGCAGCAGACCAACTACCAGGCAGCACTCGCCGTGACCGCGAAGGTGCTGCAGCCGACCCTGATGGACTACCTCCGATGAGCATCGACCTGACCTTCCCCGTCCCGCCGTTCGGACTGACCGGGTCGGCCTTCACGCTGACCGCGGTCGACGGCTCCGAGGGGCTGTTCACCCTGGTCGGGGACGGCTCGCGCCTGTTCCTGCTCGACGCCGCGGTGCACCTGCCCGCGTACGCCCCGGTGCTCTCCACCGAGCAGGTCGACGTGCTCGGGCTGACCGCGCCCGAGGACGCGATGCTCCTCGTCGTCGCGAACCCGGCGGCGGAGGCCACGACGGTCAACCTGCTCGCCCCCGTCGTGGTGAACGCCCGCACGTCGGTCGGCGCCCAACTCATCCTCGAGGACCAGGACTTCCCGCTGCGCGCGGAGCTCGCTCGCCGGTAGGCGCCCGCGTCGGTCGGGTCGGGTCGGGTCGGGTCGGTCGGGTCGGGTCGGGTCGGTCGGTCGGGTCGGTCGGGTCGGGTCGGGTCGGTCGGTCGGGTCGGTCGGGTCGGGTCGGGTCGGTCGGGTCGGTCGGGTCGGTCGGTCGGGTCGGGTCGGTCGGGTCGGTCGGTCGGTCGGGTCGGTCGGGTCGGTCGGGTCGGGTCGGCCAGGTCCACGAAACGCGCGCGTTTCGACACCGCACGCGTCGTTCGACGAGGACCACGTCGAAACATGCACCCGAATCCGATGCACGCGCATGAGGCGACGAAACACGTGTCGATCGTCGAGCGTGTCGTCGCGGTAGGGAGACACCGAGCGCCGGACGATTCCTGCACCGATGCCCGCCGATGCTGCGTATTCCACGCATTCTCCGGCCAGGCCGGAGCGACGATGCTGATCACGCGACGGTGGGTGCATGCAACGAGCACTGGACGTCGAATTGATCCGGACCCGCGGTCTCACGAGTGCTGAACGCCGAGCCGTCGAACGCGACGCTGCTCGAGGTCGTCTGCAACGGATCCGACCAGGCGTCCTCGTCCGGACCGGCGCGCTCGACGGTCTGTGGCCGGAGGAGCGCCACGTCGTCGTCGTACGAGCGAACGCTCCACGCATCTCAGAGCCGTCCGTCGTCTCGCACGAGTCGGCGTGCGCGCTCCTCGGCATCCCGGTCGTCGCCGATTGGCCCACTCGCGTCCACCTCGCGGACGACACGACCAGCACGAGCCGCGTGACGTCGCACTTCGTCCGACACGGTGTCCGACGGCGCCGAATCCGGAAGACGGAGCACGTGCTCGGCCTCCGGGTGACCGACGGTGCACGGACGGCTGTCGATCTTGCCGCCCGGCGCGCGGAGGTCGTCGCCCAGCCGGCCGTCGACCACGTCCTCCGCACGGGGCAGGCGACTCCGCAGCTGCTCGTTCACGAGGTCGAGCGGCTCGCCGTCGGCAGCACCAAGGCGAGGAGTATCGTCGAGCGGGGGTCTGCGCTGTCCGGCTCGCCCGCGGAGTCGGTCTGCCGCGTACGGTTCCGGCAACTCGGTACCCCCGAGCCTGTCCAGCAGTACGAGTTCCGCCGCCCGGGTGCAGCTCCGGCGGTCGTCGACTTCTGGTTCCCCGAGCAGGGCGTGGTTGTCGAGGTCGACGGGCGCGCCAAGTACGAAGACCCGACGATGCTCGACGGCGAGACGACGGCCGATGCGCACTGGAAGGAGAAGCGGCGCGAGGACTTCGTGCGGTCCTTCCCCGAGGTGCGCTTCGTCCTCCGGTTCACGTGGCGGGACCTGCTGCACCCCGAGCGGATCCGCGACGCCCTCCGCCGAGCGGGTGTCCCGTGCCGCTGATCGGCCGGATCGCTCCCATGGGCGCGGCGTACGGTCTGGTGCATGGCCCGACAGCAGAAGGACCAGGCGATCATCCCGATGCCGGTCGCCCCGGTCGAACAGCACGCACTCGACGGCGACCGCAAGCGTGTGGACACCGGCACCGGCTGGGTGAAGTGGCTGGACCGCGTGCTCAGCGTCCAGCGCCCCATCGTGGTCGCGCACGTCAACCGGCTCCGTCGACGCCACCCGGACGCCACCCCGGCGGAGATCATCCAGATCCTGGAGCGGCAGTACCTCACGGCGGTCACGTCGGGTGGAGCGGCGGTCGGTGCGAGCGCGGTCATCCCCGGTGTCGGGATGGCTGCCGCACTGGGGTTGAGCGGCGCGGAGACGGTCGGATTCCTCGAGACGACCGCGCTGTTCGCGCAGTCGGTGACCGAGGTGCACGGGATCGCGCTGGACGACCCGGAGCGCGCACGCACCCTCGTGATGGCTCTCATCCTCGGCACGCCGGGGACGCAACTCATCAAACAACTCGCCGGTCAGGCGGCCGGGGGCCAGGCGCGGACGGCCTTCTGGGGCGAGATGGTCACGGCATCGCTGCCGAAGCAGGTCGTCTCCGGCATCGGCGGTCAGGTACGGGACCAGTTCGTCCGGCGGTTCGCAGCCCGACAGGGTTCCACGATCGTCGGTCGCGCACTGCCGTTCGGGATCGGAGCCGCAGTGGGTGGGCTCGGGAACCACGCGCTCGGCCGGAAGGTCATCCAGGCGTCGCGGACCGGGTTCGGGATGCCGCCGTCGCAGTTCCCGATCGTGCTCGACCCCACGCCTGCGCGTGCGTCGAAGGACCGCGGCCAGGGCGGTCAGAGCCGCGGGGCGCTGCCGTGGCGCCGACGGAAGGCAGACAAGGACCTCTGGGCGGAGACGCCGGACCCGAACCCGGCCGACCGAACGTCGTAGCGTCGCCACGACCGACCGGATTCGCACGGCGCGGCCCGGGAGCCAGAACCTGGGTGCGCAGCGCGTCGGCCCCGACGTACCGCGCCGCACGTCAGGGCGTCGGCCCGGACGCAGCGCGTCGGCCCCGACGCGCCGCGCCGCAAGTCAGGGCGTCGGCCCCGACGCACCGCGCCCCACCGCAGCGCACCGCGCGTCAGGGCGTCGGCCGCACCTCACCGCACCGAACCGCGCCGCGAGTCAGGGCGTCGGCCCGGGCGCACCGCCACGCCGCGCCGCGCCGCGCCGCGCGTCAGACTCAGCTCCGGCGCACCGGCGTCGTCACGACCTGCCCCGCGTGCGCGAACCCGCCGCCGAAGCCGAAGAGCAGCGCGGGCACACCCTCGGGCAGTTCCCCGCGGGACCACGCCTTCGACAGCCCGAGCGGCACACTCGCCGCCGACGTGTTGCCCGACTCGACGACGTCGCGGACCACGTAGCTGGGCGACCCGCCGAGCGCCTCGACGAGGGGTTCGATGATCCGGAGGTTCGCCTGGTGGAACGCGAACACCTCGATGTCGTCGATCGTCAGCCCGGCGGCGGCGACGACGGCGCGGGCGTGGTCGGCAGCCTCCGTGATGGCCCATCGGTAGATCGACCGTCCCTCCTGCGAGAACCGCTCGGGGTCACCGGACACGCGGACGGCCTGCTGCAGGTGCGGCACGCTCCCCCACGACACCGGCCCGATCCGTGGTTCGTCGGAGACGCCGACCACTGCTGCGCCGGCACCGTCGCCGACGAGCACGCAGGTCGAACGGTCCTCCCAGTCGACGATCCCCGAGAAGCTCCTCGGACCCGATCACGAGCGCGGTGTCGGCGGAACCGGTGCGCACGGCCTGGTCCGCGATGCCCATCGCGTACTCGAAGCCGCTGCACGCCGTGTTGATGTCGATCGGCGCTGCCCGTCCGGACAGCCCGAGCTCCGCCGCGACACGACCGGCGGTGTACGGCGCGCGGTCCTGGTGCGTGGTGGAGGCGACGACCACGAGCCCGACCTCGGCGGGGTCGACCCCGGAGTCGGCGAGTGCGGCACGCCCCGCCTCCACGGCCATCGAGGTGACGGTGTCGTCGGGCCCGGCGATGTGCCGCGTCTTGATCCCGGTGCGGGTCGTGATCCACTCGTCGTTCGTGTCGACCATGGTCGAGAGCTCGTCGTTGGTCAGGATGCGCGAGGGCTGGTGGTGGCCGAACCCGATGATCCGGCTGCCTCGGAGTGCGGGGATGTTCACCTGCGGCACGCTACTCCCACCGCCGACCGGTCCATGCCACCGCACGCATGCGCCTCGGCCCGCGCAGAGCGCAGCACACGACACGGACGAACGCGACCCGCGGCACGCCGCACGCCGCACGCCGCACGCGACGCCGACGAGCCAAACCCACTCCCGCAACCGGTACCGACAGGGCCTGGCTCACCCAGCGGACCGCGCGTAGACCGGCTCCATGGACTACACACACCTCGGACGGACAGGGTTGTCGGTGTCGCGAGCGGTGCTCGGCACGATGAACTTCGGGCCGGAGACCAGCGAGGACGACTCGCACGCCATCATGGACCGCGCCCACGAGCTCGGCGTGAACTTCTTCGACACCGCCAACGGCTACGGCGGATCGGTCGGCAAGGGGGCCACGGAGGAGATCATCGGCCGCTGGTTCGCCAAGGGTGGCGGCCGACGCGAGAAGACCGTCCTCGCCACGAAGGTCTACGGCGAGATGATCGACTGGCCCAACGGCGGCAAGCTCAGCGCGCTCAACATCCGCCAGTCGCTCGACGCCAGCCTCCGACGCCTGCAGACCGACCACGTCGACCTCTACCAGATGCACCACGTCGACCGGGACACCCCCTGGGACGAGATCTGGCAGGCGATGGACCTCGCCGTCCAGCAGGGCAAGGTGCTCTACGTCGGCTCGTCGAACTTCGCCGGTTGGCACATCGCCCAGGCGCAGGAGGCCGCGAAGCGCCGGAACTTCCTCGGCCTCGTCAGCGAGCAGGCGATCTACAACCTCGTGGTCCGCGACGTCGAGCGCGAGGTGCTGCCGTCCGCCCGGCATTACGGCCTCGGCCTGATCCCGTGGTCGCCGCTCCAGGGGGGTCTGCTCGGGGGGATCATCGAGAAGACCGAGCAGGGGTCGCGCCGGCTGTCGGGCCGCAGCGCCGAGTACGTCGACGGGCACCGCGACCAGCTCACCGCCTACGAGTCCTTCGCGAAGGAGCTCGGCCACACCCCCGGCGAGCTCGCGCTCGCGTGGCTGCTGCACCAGCCGGGCGTCACCGCGCCGATCACCGGCCCGCGCACGATGGAGCAGTGGGAGTCGGCCGTCCGAGCGGTCGACATCCGGCTCGACGACGCCGCGCTCGCGCGCCTCGACGAGATCTTCCCGGGGCACAAGACCTCCCCGGAGGACTTCGCCTGGTGACGTCCGTGACGAGACCGCCAGATCGCTGACGCAACCAGCAGATCGCTGACGCGACCATCCGACGGGAGGCGCGGTGCGGGTCCGACCCGCACCGCGCCTCCCGTTCGTGCTCACGACGACAGCGGAACGCGCGTGGCGATCAGAGCGCCGCGTTCTCGTCGTCCCGCAGCCCGATGCTTCGGAAGTACCCGTCCACCGAACCCCAGCGGTGCTCGAGGCGGTCGATGACCGTCGTCATGATCTCGGGCACGCAGCGCTGTGCGGTCGCGGTGGCCTCGGGGTCGGCGCTCGCTGCACGCTCGCGCGCGAAGCGGTCGACCAGGCCGGCGGCGCTGGCTGCGTAGTCCGTGCCGACAACCTCCAGGTCGGCGCCCCAGTGCCGCGCGAGCAGCGCACTCACGATGCCCGTGCGGTCCTTGCCCGCGGCGCAGCACACGAGCACGTCGCCGTCCGTGGCGGCGATCGTCCGGAGCGCGGCGGCGATGCCGGTCCGGTCCCGATCGAGCCAGTCGGTGTACTGGTCCTCGAGCTGGACGGCCTCCTCGGCGGACTCGATCGCGGACGACGGGTCGAAGAGCGGCACCGACCGGTACGCGGGAGTCGCGGCGAGCGGGTGCGGGACCGCTGCCGTCTCGTCGTCGCGGCGGAGGTCGACCACGGCGGCGAGACCGGATGGGTACGACTCCGGAGCGACCGGCTCGGTGTTCGCCCGGTACACGGTGCGCCGGCGGCCGTCCTGGAGCCCGAGCCCCCCGACCTCGCGCAGGTTGGTCAGCGTGTTCGACGTCGTCGTCATGCCACCACTCTGCCGGACGGAGCGCAGGGCAGCCCCGGGGATCGGTGGGCGGCTCCTGCGGCCAACCCGCACGACCGCGCGACCGCACGACCGCACGACGGCGTGACCGCACGACCGCACGACCGCACGACCGCACGACGGCGTGACCGCACGACCGCACGACCGCACCACCGCACAACCGAAGTCACCCGGAACCGCGCGTTCGCGTGGCTCGAGGTGACTTCGGTTGTGCGAATCCGTTCCGCGCCGCAGCGCAGCGCGGCGCAGCGCGGCGCGCCGGGGCCGCCCGGAGCCGCGGCACGGTGCCGCCGCCCACAACGGGCCCCGCGCCGCACACGACGACGGGCCCCGCGCCTGCTGTGTGCGCGGGGCCCGTCGGACGGGTGGTGCAGGTGCTACCGGACGCTGATCGGCGTCTCGTCGCGCTCCTCGTAGAGGACGTAGCCCTCTTCACCGTGGACCGCGGTGTCGATGCCGGCGACCTCGTCCTCGGTCTTCACGCGGAACCCGATCGTCTTCTCGATGGCGAAGCCGATCACGAAGGCGAGGACGAACGAGTAGAGCCCGACGACCGCGGCGGCCGTGGCCTGCTTGCCGAGCTGCTCGAACGAGCCCGAGAAGATGAGCCCGGTGCCGTTGGCGAAGAAGCCGAGGTAGAGCGTGCCGAAGATGCCGCCGACGAGGTGGACACCCACGACATCGAGCGAGTCGTCGAAGCCGAGGCGGTACTTCCAGTCGATCGCGAAGCAGCAGATGATGCCGGCGAGGAAGCCGAGCAGGATGCCCCAGCCGGGCGTCAGCGCGGCGCAGGCCGGCGTGATCGCGACGAGACCGGCCACGGCACCGGACGCGGCGCCGATCGAGGTGGCCTTGCCGTCGCGGATCTTCTCGATGAGCAGCCAGCCGAGGACGGCGGCGGCCGGAGCGGCGAGGGTGTTGACCCAGGCGAGCGCGGCGACGCCATCGGCGGCACCTTCGGATCCGGCGTTGAAGCCGAACCAGCCGAACCAGAGGATCGCGGCGCCGAGGAGGACGAAGGGCGGGTTGTGCGGCTTGTGCGCACCCTTGGCGAAGCCGACGCGCTTGCCGAGGACGATCGCGAGGGCGAGACCCGCGGCTCCGGCGTTGATGTGGACCGCGGTCCCACCGGCGAAGTCGATGACACCCCAGGTGGCGAACATGCCCGACGTGAGGTTGAACACCCACGAGGCGACCGGGAAGTAGACCACGGTGACCCAGATGCCGGAGAAGATCATCCACGCCCCGAACTTGGCGCGGTCGGCGATGGCACCGGAGATCAGGGCGACGGTGATGATCGCGAAGGTGGCCTGGAAGCCGACGAATGCCATCGAGGGGTACGCGGCGTTGATCTTCGAGGCCTGCGACTCCTCGAACGCCTGGCCGAGGCCGATCTGGTTCCAGTCGATGCTGAAGAAGCCGACGATGCCGGCGACGTTCGTCCCCGCACCGTGGTTCGCGAAGGCGATCGCGTACCCGTACAGCACCCAGAGGACGCCGACGAGCGCGATCGCGCCGAACGACATCATCATCATGCTGATGACGGACTTGGCCTTGACGAGGCCACCGTAGAAGAAGGCCAGGCCGGGTGTCATGAACAACACCAGCGCCGCCATGATCAACACGAATGCCGTGTTGCCCTGATCAAGCATCTGTTCACCTCTCGATTGCACGAACGGCTCTTGGACCGCCTCGGGTGCTGTCGAGTTTGGCGAGGTGCTGTTTCACCGATGAGCACGATCTGTTTCGCGGATGTAACGCGATGGCGCCCCGTGTGAACGTTGTGTTTCGAGGTCCGGCGGGTCGCCTGGATGCGACCCACGACTCCCCTGCGACCGTCTGGACGGTCGCGTCACGCGGGTGGTGACCACCGGACGGGAGGCGCGGTGCGGTCCCGCCGTGTGCCTCCAGGCGGTCAGCCGAACGGCCGTCGCGCGGACTCGGGCCGTCGGGCGGAACCAGGTTCCGGACACAGCACCGCGAATCTTCGCGGTGTGGTGTCCGGAACCTGGTTCCGCGGGTCGCCGCGACGGCAGCCGGCGCGACGTCAGGCGGCGCGCGTCAGCGCGACCACGCGCGATGCGGCGCGCAGGTACTTCTTGCGGTACCCGCCCTCGAGCATGGCCTCGGGGTAGACGGCGTCGAGCGGCGTGCCGGAGGCGACGATGCGCACCTGCGCGTCGTACAGCCGGTCGACGAGCGCGACCCAGCGGAGCGCGTCGGTCTGGTCCGTGAACGGCTTCGCGTCGGTGAGGCCGACCGCGTCGAGCCCCTCGACCAGGGCCACGTACTTCGAGGGGTGCACGGTGCCGAGGTGCGCGACGACCGCATCGAAGGCGTCGAGCGTCACGGTGCCGGCGGGCAGCGCTGCTGCGACGTCGGCCACCACCGCGGCGGACTCGTCGACGGCACGGCGGCGGTAGTCGAGCCCGTCGATCCGGAGGGTGTCGAACCGGTCGGACATCGCCTGGATCTCGCGGAGGAAGTCCTGCGCGGCGAAGCGCCCCTCGCCGAGCGCGCCCGGCGGGGTGTTCGACGTGGCGGCGAAGCGGGTGCCGGTCTCGGAGAGCTCCTTGATGAGCCGGGTCATCATCATCGTGTCGCCCGGGTCGTCGAGCTCGAACTCGTCGATGCACACGAGCGCCGTGCCGCGGAGCAGGTCCACGGTGCCCTGGAAGCCGAGTGCGCCGACGAGCGCCGTGTACTCGATGAACGTGCCGAAGGTCTTCCGGCCCGAGGCCGCGTGGTACGCCGCGGCGAGCAGGTGCGTCTTGCCGACGCCGAACCCGCCGTCGAGGTACACGCCCGACTTGGCGGCGGCTTCCGGCGCGGCGTTCCGGCGTCGCCCGAACAGCCCACGCCGGGGTGCACCGGTGCCGGCACCCGACGCGACGAACGCGGCGACGGTGTCGCGGACCTCGGCCTGGGACGGGTAGTCCGGGTCCGGGCGGTAGGACCCGAACGACGCATCGGCGAACTGCGGCGGGGGCACGAGCGCGGCGGCCATCTGCTGCGGCGTCACCTGCGGATCGCGGTCGACGAGGTGGCTCGGCGCCGAGGCGTGTTCAGGCAAGGACGGCCCTCCGGGAAGCATGTCGTGCGGTGCAACGTTGCGGCTGGAGCACGGTCCGCACGCGTACCGTTGCCCACAGGCACCGAGGACCGATCCTAGTCCGGCGCCCGATCACCACCTGGAGGTAGCACGCCATGACCGCACCGGTCGACCCGTCCGAGAAGTTCGCCGCCTACGCCCACCCGGAGCGCCTCGTCTCCACCGAGTGGCTGCAGGAGCAGCTCGACGCCGGGGTCGGCGCACCGGACCTGGTCGTCGTCGAGTCCGACGAGGACGTGCTGCTCTACGAGACCGGGCACGTCCCCGGCTCGGTGAAGATCGACTGGCACACCGACCTCAACGACCCGGTGCAGCGTGACTACGTCGACGGTGAGGCGTTCGCCCGGCTGCTCGGCGGCAAGGGCATCGCCCGCGACACCACGGTCGTGATCTACGGCGACAAGAACAACTGGTGGGCCGCCTACGCCCTCTGGGTCTTCACGCTCTTCGGCCACGAGGACGTCCGCCTGCTCGACGGCGGCCGGGCGAAGTGGATCGCCGAGGACCGCGCCCTGACGACCGACCGCACCGAGGTCACCCCGGTCGAGTACCCGGTCGTCGAGCGGAGCGACGCGCAGGTCCGCGCCTTCAAGGAGGACGTGCTCGCCCACCTCGGCAAGCCGCTCATCGACGTCCGCAGCGCCCCGGAGTACTCCGGCGAGCGGACCACCGCGCCCGACTACCCGGAGGAGGGCGCCCTGCGCGGCGGCCACGTCCCGACCGCGGTGAACATCCCCTGGGCGACCGCGGCCGCGCCCGACGGCACGTTCAAGGACCGCGCCGAGCTCGACGCGATCTACCGCGACGGCGCGGGCATCGGCGACGCGGACGAGGTCATCGCGTACTGCCGCATCGGTGAGCGGTCGAGCCACACGTGGTTTGTCCTGCAGCACCTCCTCGGCTACGAGAACGTCCGCAACTACGACGGCTCCTGGACCGAGTGGGGCAGCGCCGTCCGCGTCCCCATCGTCCAGGGCTCCGAGCCGGGCGAGGTCCCCGCCCGATGAGCGACGACACCGCGGCGCTGCCGGCGACGCTCGCCGAGATCCGGGACGACTTCCTCGAGCTCTCCCAGCAGGACCGGCTCCAGCTGCTCCTCGAGTTCTCCGACGAGCTCCCGGCGCTGCCCGAGCGGCTGCGGGGCCACGAGGACGAGCTCGAGCGCGTCGAGGAGTGCCAGTCCCCCGTGTTCATCACGGTGACGGTCGGCGAGGACGGCGACGCCCCCGACGTCGTCCGCATGCACGCGACCGCCCCGCGCGAGGCCCCGACCACGCGCGGCTTCGCGTCGATCCTCGCCCAGGGGCTCTCCGGCCTGACGGTCGACGAGGTCCTCGCCGTCCCTGCGGACTACCCGCTGACGATCGGGCTCTCCGAGGCCGTCAGCCCGCTGCGCATCCGCGGCATGGTCGGGATGCTCGGCCGGGTGCAGCGGCAGGTCCGCGCGCTGGCATCCTCATGAACGCGACCCGGTGACGGACTGGAGGCCCGTGGCGGGTCCGCCACGGGCCTCCAGGCCGTCACCGGGTCGCGTCTACGACGCGCGCGCCGCGCCCTGGCGCTGCACCACCTCGGTGAGCCACGCGAGGATGCGGGCGTCGAACCAGTCGGCGTCGTGGTTCCAGAGCTTGGTGTGCCGCGCGGTGTGCTGCACCTCGAGCCGAACGATGTCGGGTCGGACGCGGGCGAGGTCGTGCGACGCCGACGACGGGACGAAACCGTCGTCGTCGCTGTGCAGGAGCAGGATCGGGACGTGCAGTTCGTCGGCACGGGCGACCATGTCGAGCTCGCGGAGGTCGACGGGTGCGCGCAACCCGGCGAGGCGGTGCAGCACGGGCGCCCGGAGGAGCCACTGCGCGGTCTTCCGCACCGTCTTCGGGAACCGGAGCAGACGGCTCTGCGACTTGAGGACCGCGTGCCAGTCCACGACCGGGGACTCGAGCACGACGCCGTCCACGAGGTGGGCCGACGACGACCGCAGGAGTGTCTGGAGGACGACCGCGCCGCCCATCGACCAGCCCATCAGGACCACGCTGGTCGCGCCCGCGCCGGCCACCCAGCGCAGGGCGGCGTCGACGTCCTCCCACTCGGTGCTACCGAGGCCGTACCGGCCGTCGACACTCCGCGGGGCGACGCCGTCGTTCCGCCAGGACGCGAGGAGCACCGAGTACCCGGCAGCCCGGAACACGGGCACCGCGCGGATCGTCTCGGCGCGGGTGACACCGCGGCCGTGCACGAGCACCGCCCAGGGCGCGTCCGGGTCGTCCGCCCGGACGACCCAGGCAGGCGCGGGGCCGTTCGGGGTGGGGACGTCGACGTCCTCGACGGGGACGTCGAGCTCGCCGGGCGTCAGGTAGAACCAGCCGCCCCAGCGACCACGGCGGGCGTTCCTCGGATCACCGGCGTCGATCGCGATGATCCGTCGGGTGACGGTGGTGTCGGTCGTGCCGAGGACCTCGCCGACCCGCATGTGACCGGTGCCGGCCCCGAACCAGAGGCTGTACCGCCCCTGCAGCTCGGTGTCGGCCGTGCGCTCGATCGTCACGGTCCGGGATTCGGGGTCGACGGCGTGGATGGGGACCCGCTCGGTGCGCTTGCGGTCCGGCGTGACGACGGCCCGCGCGACCGCGGCGACGAACCCCCCGACGACCGCGGCGCCGATGGTGGCGGCCGCCAGTCCGGCGCCGAGCGCCACGACACCGGCCGACCGGGCCGATCGCTGGAGGGCGTCCTCGGCGGGTCGTGCTGATCCGGGCATGCCCGGGAGCCTAGTCTGCATCCGTGTCCGAATCCCGAGAGCCCGACGCCTTCGCGCGGCTCCGCGCGTTCGTGGCGTCCGACCGACCGCGCACCGAGACCACCGTCACCGAGATCCCCTCCCCGTCGCGGATCGCGCCGTGGTCGCTGGCGCTCGCCGCCGACGTCTCCGGTGCCGCGCACGGGGTCGACTCCGACCTCGGGACGGGCCGGTTCATCGCCCTGTACGACCCCGAAGAACCGCAGGGGTGGGACGGCGCGTTCCGCATCGTGACGTTCGCGCAGGCACCCCTCGAGCCGGAGATCGGTGTCGACGAGTTCGTCGCCGACGTGACGTGGAGCTGGCTCGTCGACGCGCTGGCCGCGCACGGTGCGACGTACGACCACGCCTCCGGGACGGCCACGAAGATCATCTCGCGCGGGTACGGTGACCTCGCGGCGCAGGGCGACGGTGCGCAGCTCGAGCTGCGCGCGTCGTGGACGCCGCGCGACGAGGACCTCACCGCGCACGTCCGGGCCTGGGAGGACATCGTCGCGATGCTCGCTGGCCTGCCGCCGACCTCTGACGGCGTGACCCTGTTGGCCCCGAGGAGGACCGCACGTGACTGACCCCGCTCCTTCGGCCGACGCACGCACGTCGGGCTCGTCTCCGTTCGAGGAGGGGCACGCCACGGTCCACGTGATCGAGTCGCGCGACGAGTACCTCGCCGCGGTCGAGGCCATCGCCGCCGGTCACGGGCCGGTCGCCGTCGATGCCGAACGCGCCAGCGGCTACCGGTACTCGCAGCGCGCCTACCTCATCCAGGTCTTCCGCCGCGGGGCGGGTTCGTTCCTGTTCGACCCGATCGCGATCGCGTCGTTCGCCGAGCTGCAGGACGCCATCGTCGACGAGGAGTGGCTGTTCCACGCCGCATCGCAGGACCTCCCGTGCCTGCAGGAGGTCGGCCTCGTCCCGACCCGGATCTTCGACACCGAGCTCGGCGCGCGCATCGCGGGCTTCCCCCGCGTGGGGCTCGGCGCCGTGGTCGAGCAGCTGCTGGGCATCACCCTCGCGAAGGCGCACTCCGCCGCGGACTGGTCGACCCGGCCGCTCCCGCAGTCCTGGCTCGTCTACGCCGCGCTCGACGTCGAACTGCTCCCCGACCTCCGTGACGCCCTCGCCGCGGTGCTCGACGAGGCCGGCAAGACGCGCATCGCTGCGGAGGAGTTCGCGGCCGTGCTCACCCGCGCCCCGAAGCCACCCCGGGCGGAGCCCTGGCGACGGCTCTCCGGCATGCACGCACTGCGCGGTGCCCGTGCGCTCGCGATCGCCCGCGCGCTCTGGACGGCCAGGGACGACTACGCCCGCGAGACCGACATCGCCCCCGGACGCACGATCCCCGACGCGGCGATCGTCGCCGCCGCGGCCGCGAACCCCGCATCGAAGGGCGAACTGGCCGGGCTCAAGGCCTTCACCGGACGGGCGAGTCGGAGCGAGATGGACCGCTGGTGGGCCGCCGTCGAGTCCGGTCGCACGACCGAGGACCTCCCCCGGCTCCGCGCCGCCGGCGACCCGTCACTGCCGCCGCCCCGAGCCTGGGCGGACCGCAACCCCGAGGCCGACCGCCGCTACAAGGCCGCACGAGCCGCGGTCGTCGCCCGCGCCGAGGCACTCGACCTGCCCGTCGAGAACCTGCTCACCCCGGACACCCTCCGCACGGTGTCGTGGGAGCCACCGACGCCGATCGCGACCGAGACCGTCGGCGCCGCACTCGCCGCCCACGACGCCCGGCCGTGGCAGGTCGAAGAGACCGCCTCGATCATCGCGCAGGCCTTTGTCGCTGCTGCACAGGAGCCTGCTGCTGAGAGCAACACCGACTCGTAGGAACACCCCAACCGGCATGCGCCCGCCCAGGCGGCGGGCATAGCGTCGGTACCGTCGCCGGGCTCGTCCCGGCCGGTCGGGGCGGAACGTGCCCCGACTCGATCGATGAGGATCTGGAGGGCCAGATTGCCCAAGGCAGCAGACGTCGTCTTCGTTGACGGCGTACGGACACCGTTCGGACGAGCCGGAGAGAAGGGGGTGTTCTGGAAGACCCGCGCGGACGACCTCGCGGTCCACGCCATGCGCGGTCTGCTCGACCGGAACAGCCAGCTCGACGGTGCAGCGGTCGACGACGTCGCCGTGGCCGCCACCACCCAGCAGGGCGACCAGGGGCTCACGCTCGGCCGCACGGTCGGTATGCTCGCCGGCCTGCCGAAGTCCGTCCCCGGGTACGCGATCGACCGCATGTGCGCGGGAGCCATGACGAGCGTCACCACGCTCGCGGGCGCCATCGCCTTCGGTGCGGCCGACGTCGCCATCGCCGGCGGTGTCGAGCACATGGGTCGGCACCCGATGGGCTTCGGAGCCGACGTCAACCCGCGGTTCGTCGCCGAGCGCATGGTCGCGACCGACGCACTCGTGATGGGGTCGACCGCCGAGCGCCTCCACGACCGCTTCCCGGCCATCACGAAGGACCGCACCGACGCCTACGCCGTCCAGTCGCAGCAGCGGTACGCCGCCGCGTGGGCGGCCGGCAAGCTGCAGCCCGACGTCGTCCCGGTCGAGGTCAACACCGGTGCGGGATGGGACCTCGTCACGAAGGACGAGCCGCCGCGGCCGGACACGACGCTCGAGGCACTCGCCGCGCTCAGGACACCGTTCCGCCCGCACGGCCGGATCACCGCGGGCAACGCCGCCGGCCTCAACGACGGCGCCACGATGAGCCTCCTCGCCTCCGCCGACGCCGCGAAGGAGCACGGCCTGCCGCAGAAGATGCGGATGGTCTCCTTCGCCTTCGCCGGGGTCGACCCCGAGGTCATGGGCATCGGCCCGGTCCCCGCGACCGACAAGGCCCTCGCCAAGGCGGGTCTCA
This sequence comes from Curtobacterium phoenicis, assembly GCF_047238015.1. Lineage (NCBI taxonomy): Bacteria > Bacillati > Actinomycetota > Actinomycetes > Micrococcales > Microbacteriaceae > Curtobacterium > Curtobacterium phoenicis. The sequence continues at coordinate 2,049,922 of NZ_JBDFLZ010000002.1, read as the reverse complement.
CCATCGACGACATCGGCCTGTTCGAGATCAACGAGGCGTTCGCCGTGCAGGTGCTCGCGTTCCTCGACAACTACGGCATCGCACAGGACTCCACGAACGTGAACGCCTGGGGCGGCGCCATCGCCGTCGGCCACCCGCTCGCGTCGAGCGGCGTCCGCCTGATGAACCAGCTCGCCGCACAGTTCGCCGAGCGCCCGGACGTGCAGTACGGCATCACGACGATGTGCATCGGGCTCGGCCAGGGCGGCACCGTCATCTGGGAGAACCCGAACTACTCGAAGTCCGCCGCCCGTTCCGCCCGGAAGGACGCCTGATCATGACCACCACCCCGACCGACCAGCTGACCGAGCTCAGTGCCGACGAGGTCGTCACCCACTCGTACGTCAAGCACGTGTCGCTCCCCTCCGGTGGCACGCTCGCCCTCGTCACCCTCGACAACGGCAAGGACTACAAGCGCCCCTCGACGCTCGGCCCGCGGACGATGCGCGAGCTGTCGGACGTGCTCGACACCCTGCGAGACGCGGCGTCCGCCGGCAGCATCCAGGCCGTCGCGATCACCGGCAAGGAGTACTGCTTCGCCGCCGGTGCGGACCTGTCGCAGGCGGCGGCGCTGCCCTCGCGCGAGGTGGCGCACGAACTCGGAGTCCTCGGACACGCGACGCTCCGCAAGCTGTCCGACCTCGGCGTCCCGTCGTTCGCGTTCGTGAACGGCATCGCGCTCGGCGGCGGACTCGAGATCGCGCTGCACTGCACCTACCGGGTGTTCTCGTCGGCCGCGCAGGGCATCGGACTGCCCGAGGTCTTCCTCGGCATCATCCCCGGCTGGGGCGGCGCCACCCTGCTCCCCCGTCTGATCGGCCCGGAGAAGGCGCTGCGGGTCATCGTCGAGAACCCGCTCAAGAACAACCGCCTCATGGACGGCACGGCGGCGGTCGAGCTCGGCATCGGTGACGCGCTCATCCCGTCGGTGACCTTCCTGCCGTCCGCGGTCGCGTGGGCCGACGGCGTCGTCTCCGGGCGCACCAAGGTCGTCCGCAAGAACGAGCCGGGCATGCTCGAGAAGGCCGCGTGGGGCACCGTCGTCAAGGTCGCGCGCCAGCAGGTCGCGTCGAAGATCGGCACCGTCCCGCAGTCGCCCTTCCGCGCGCTCGACCTCGTCGCCGCCGCGAAGTCGGGTTCGCTCGACGAGCGCTTCGCCGGCGAGGACGACGCCCTGGCCGACCTGCTCGCCGGTGACCAGTTCGCCGCGTCGATGTACGCGTTCGACCTCGTGCAGAAGCGCGCCAAGAAGCCCGTCGGTGCTCCCGAGGGTGTCGAGGCGAAGAAGATCACGAAGGTCGGCGTCCTCGGCGCGGGGCTCATGGCGTCGCAGTTCGCGCTCCTGTTCGCCCGACGCCTCGGTGTCCCGGTCGTCATCACCGACGTCGACCAGTCGCGGGTCGACGCCGGGGTCGAGCGCATCCGGTCCTCGGTCGACGAGCTGCTCGCCAAGAAGCGGGTCTCCCCGGACGACGCCAACCGCATCAAGGCCCTCGTCTCGGGCTCGGTGTCGTACGACGCCTTCGCCGACGCCGACTGGGTGATCGAGGCCGTGTTCGAGGAGATGTCCGTCAAGCAGGACGTCTTCCGCAAGATCGAGCAGGTCATCGCTCCCGACGCGATCCTGGCGACGAACACCTCGTCGCTGTCGGTCGACGAGATGGCGTCGGTGCTCGAGCACCCGGAGCGCCTCGTCGGCTTCCACTTCTTCAACCCGGTCGCCGTGATGCCCCTGCTCGAGGTGGTCCGCGCCGCGAAGACCTCGGACGAGGCCCTCGCCACGGCCCTGGCCGTCGCGAAGACCCTGAAGAAGACCGCGATCATCACCGCCGACCAGCCGGGCTTCGTCGTCAACCGCGTCCTCGCGCGCGTCCTCGGCGAGGCGATGCGCGGCGTCGAGGAAGGCACCCCCTTCGAAACCGTCGCGGACGGCGCTGCTCCCCTCGGCCTGCCGATGTCGCCGTTCGAGCTGCTCGAACTCGTCGGCCTGCCGGTCGGTGCCCACGTCCTCGACTCGCACCACGCCGCTTGGCCGGAGCGCTTCTACCCCGGCGACGGGCTGAAGCGCATCGCTGAGCACGGGAAGATCCTCACCCGCGACAAGAAGGGCAACGTGACCGGCTACGACCCGGCGGCCGTGAAGCTCGTCGCGCCGGCTCGTCGTGACGCGGAGCCGGTCGATGCCGCGACGATGCAGCAGCGCTTCGAGGACGCCCTGGCCGACGAGGTGCACCGCATGCTCGAGGACGGCGTGGTGCAGCACGTCGAGGAGATCGACCTCGGACTGATCCTGGGCGCAGGCTACCCGTTCCAGGCCGGTGGCATCAGCCCGTACCTCGACCGCTCCGGCGCGTCCGAGCGCGTGTTCGGCGGCCGGTTCCACGACCCCGCGATCGTGGGTCCTGCCTCCCGCTGACGGCTGGCGCCGCGCACTGCACAACCGAAGTCACCCCGAACCACGGTCCCCCGTGGTTCGGGGTGGCTTCGGTTGTGCGAACCGACGCCGCACCGCGCGCCGCGCGACCGCCCCGGGCGTAGCGTGCAGCCATGCGGCAGGAGTGGTGGGCACCGAGGACGACGAACCGCCCGTCCGTCGTCGTGCCGGTCCCCCTCGAGGAGGTCCCCGCGCTGCTCCGACGCGCGGTCGACGCCGTTCCTGGAGCCGCTGCGATGGAGATCCGTGAGGACGGCGCCGTGGTCGGACGCCGCACGTCGTTCGCCCTCCGCGCGGAGAACATCGTCTTCATCTTCCACCGGGAGGGACCGGGGTCCTCCCGCGTCGAGATCCTCCGCGAAGGCCGCGACGGTCTCGACTACGGACGCATCCTGTTCGTCACCCCGATGGCTCGCGCGATCCTGCGGGAACTCGTCGTGGCAGCCGGAAGCCACCAGGAGTGACGCTCAGTCCTCCGCGCGGAGGTCGTCGATCGGCACACGGAGCCCGTCGTCCATCGCCACCGCCATCGCCGCACGGTAGGCGCGGAGGTCGGCCGCGTCTTCCAGCCTCTCGGTCTGGTCGACACCGTCTGATGCGGCGACGCCGACCTCGACCCCCTCACCGCGCATCACCGCTCCGCTCCCGCGCTCGAGCGCGACCGCGCGGGCTTCGCCTGCGGCACCTTCGTCCCGACCACCTGGTCGATCACGTCCCGCGCGATCGTCTGCGCGGTCAGGCCGACGTCGTGCAGGATCTCCGAGCGGGACGCGTGGTCGATGAACTCGTCCGGCAGCCCGAGCTCGTTCACACCGGTGTCGACCCCTGCGGCACGGAGGTCCTGCCGCAGCCGCGTCCCGACGCCCCCGACCCGCACGCCGTCCTCGATCGTGATGACGAGCCGGTGGTCCCGGGAGAGGTCGATGAGCGACGACGGGATCGGTACCACCCACCGTGGATCCACGACGGTGGCGCCGATGCCCTGCGCCTCGAGCAGCGCGGCCGCTTCGAGCGCGACCGGCACCATCGACCCGACGGCGACGAACAGCACGTCGGGCTCTTGGTCGGACGACGGGGAGCGGAGCACGTCCACCCCGTCGGCGAGGCGACGCTCAGCGGGGATGTCCGACCCGACCTGCCCCTTCGACCACCGCAGCACGGTGGGAGCGTCGTCGACCGCGACGGCCTCACGGAACTCCTCGCGGAGGGTCGCGGCGTCACGGGGTGCCGCGATCCTGATGCCGGGCACCACCTGCAGGAGCGCGAGGTCCCACATGCCGTGGTGCGACGGTCCGTCGGGCCCGGTGATCCCAGCGCGGTCGAGGACGAACGTCACGCCGGCCTTGTGCAGCGCGACGTCCATGAGCACCTGGTCGAACGCCCGGTTGAGGAACGTCGCGTAGAGCGCCACCACGGGGTGCAGCCCGCCGTACGCGAGGCCCGCGGCGGTGGTCACCGCGTGCTGTTCGGCGATCCCGACGTCGATCACCCGGTCGGGGTGCTGCTCCTGGAACAGGTGCAGGCCCGTGGGGCGCAGCATCGCGGCGGTGATCGCCACGATCTTCTCGTCCGAGGCGCCGACCTCCGACAGCGTCGACGCGAACACCGACGTCCACGACGGTCCCGACGAGACGTCGAGCGACTCCCCCGTCTCGGGGTCGATGTGCCCGACGGCGTGGAACTGGTCGGCCTGGTCGCGGAGCGCCGGCTCGAACCCGTGGCCCTTCTCCGTGATGGCGTGCACGATCGTGGGCGCCCCGTACGCCTTCGCCTGCCGGAGGGCCGCCTCCATCGCGCGCTGGTCGTGCCCGTTCACCGGGCCGATGTACTTGATGTCGAGGTTCGAGTACAGCGCCTCGTTGTTCGTGAACCGCGACAGGAAGCCGTGCAGCCCGCCGCGCATCCCGCGGTAGAACGCCCGACCGGGTGCGCCGAACCGCGAGGCGACGGCCTGGGACTTCTCGAACAGCGCCCGGTACTCGCGACGGGTCCGGACCGAGCTGAGGAAGCGGGCCATGCCACCGATCGTCGGCGCGTAGGAGCGCCCGTTGTCGTTCACGACGATGACGAGGCGGCGGTCGTTGCTGTCCGAGATGTTGTTGAGCGCCTCCCAGGTCATCCCACCCGTGAGCGCCCCGTCTCCCACGACGGCGACGACGGTCCGGTTGGCCTGCCCGGTGCGCTGGAACGCGCGGGAGATACCGTCCGCCCACGACAGCGACGATGACGCGTGCGACGACTCGACGATGTCGTGCTCCGACTCGCTGCGCTGCGGGTACCCGGCGATGCCGCCGCGCTCCCGCAGCCGCGAGAAGTCCTGCCGCCCGGTCACGAGCTTGTGCACGTACGACTGGTGTCCCGTGTCGAACACGAACGGGTCGTCCGGGGAGTCGAAGACCCGGTGCATCGACAGGGTGAGTTCCACGACGCCGAGGTTCGGTCCGAGGTGCCCCCCGGTCTTCGCGACCGCGGCCACCAGGAACCGCCGGATCTCCGCGGCCAGGTCGGTCATCTGCGCGTCCGACAGACGCTTGAGGTCGCGCGGCGACGTGATGCTCGGAAGCAGGTCCACGGGGCGCTCCTTTCGTGGGGCAGGTCCCCACACTATCCACGCAACCGGGCGACGGACTGGAGGCGCGGTGCCAGCTGGCACCGCGCCTCCAGTCCGTCAGGTGGCCGCGTCAGCGACCGGTACGGGCGCTGCTCAGACGAGCGAACGGAGCACGTACTGCAGGATGCCGCCGTTGCGGTAGTAGTCGGCCTCACCGGGGGTGTCGATCCGGACGACCGCGTCGAACTCCACCGTCTGCTTGCCCGCGGGCGAATGCTCGCTCGGCTCGGCCGTGACGTGCACGGTCTTCGGCGTGCGGCCCTCGTTCAGCTCGGTCAGACCCGAGATCGAGACGACCTCGGTGCCGTCGAGCCCGAGCGACTCGACCGTCTCGCCGGCAGGGAACTGCAGCGGCACGACGCCCATGCCGATGAGGTTCGAGCGGTGGATGCGCTCGAAGCTCTCGGTGATGACCGCCTTGACGCCGAGCAGGTTCGTACCCTTCGCCGCCCAGTCGCGCGACGAACCGGAGCCGTACTCCTTGCCACCGAAGATGACGAGCGGGATGCCCTGCTCCTGGTAGTGCTGCGAGGCGTCGTAGATGAACGACTGCTCGCCGTCGGGCGTGGTGAAGTCGCGGGTGTAGCCGCCCTCCACGCCGTCCAGCAGCTGGTTGCGCAGGCGGATGTTCGCGAACGTGCCGCGGATCATCACCTCGTGGTTGCCGCGACGCGAGCCGTAGGAGTTGAAGTCCTTGCGGTCGACGCCGTGCTCGGCGAGGTACTTGCCCGCCGGGCTGTCGGCCTTGATCGAACCTGCCGGCGAGATGTGGTCGGTCGTGACCGAGTCGCCGAGCTTCGCCAGCACGCGGGCGCCGGAGATGTCCGAGACCGCGTCCGGCTGCATGGTCATGCCCTCGAAGTACGGGGGCTTCCGGACGTAGGTGGACTCGCTGTCCCACTCGAAGGTGTCGCCCGTCGGGGTCGGCAGGTTCTTCCAACGGTCGTCGCCCTCGAACACCGAGCCGTACTCGTGGGTGAACATCTCGGTGTCGATCGAGTCGTCGATGACCTGCTGCACCTCGACGGCGTCGGGCCAGATGTCCTTGAGGAAGACGTCGTTGCCGTCCTGGTCCGTGCCCAGGGCGTCGGTGTCGAAGTCGAAGTGCATCGACCCGGCGAGGGCGTAGGCGATGACGAGCGGCGGCGAGGCCAGGTAGTTCATCTTGACGTCAGGGTTGATGCGCCCCTCGAAGTTGCGGTTGCCGGAGAGCACCGCGGTGACGGCGAGGTCGTTGTCCTGGACGGCCTGGGAGATCTCCTCGGGCAGCGGACCCGAGTTGCCGATGCAGGTCGTGCAGCCGTAGCCGACCGTGTAGAAGCCGAGGTCCTCGAGGTAGCTCGTGAGACCGGCCTTCTCGTAGTAGTCGGTGACGACCTTCGAGCCCGGCGCCAGGGTGGTCTTCACCCACGGCTTCGCCTTGAGGCCCTTCTTCGCGGCGTTCCGCGCGAGGATGCCGGCGGCCATCATGACCGATGGGTTCGACGTGTTGGTGCACGAGGTGATCGCGGCGATCGCGACCGCGCCGTGGTCGATCGTGAACGCCTCGCCGTCCCCCACGGTGACGCTCGTCGGCTTCGTGATCGACGACGGGGCGCTCGAGACGTGGGTCTCGGCCGGGGTCTCGGACGGCTGCGCGTACTCGCCGTCCTCGACCGCGTGCTCGTCGCCGGGGGCAGCCGCCACCGGGTCCGACGCCGGGAAGGTGTCGGCGACGGCCTTGTCCTGCTGCGAGTGGTCGGCCGTGGCGTAGTTCTCGAGGTCGACCTCGAACTGGTCCTTCGCCTTCGACAGCTCGATGCGGTCCTGCGGGCGCTTCGGTCCGGAGATCGACGGGACGACCGTGGAGAGGTCGAGCTCCATGTACTCGGAGTACGCGGGCTCCACCGACGGGTCGTGCCAGAGTCCCTGCGCCTTCGAGTACGCCTCGACCAGGGCGATCTGCTCCTCGGAGCGGCCGGTGAGGCGGAGGTAGTCGAGCGTGACGGCGTCGACCGGGAAGATCGCGGCCGTCGAGCCGAACTCGGGGCTCATGTTGCCGATGGTCGCGCGGTTCGCGAGCGGGACCTCGGACACACCCTCGCCGTAGAACTCGACGAACTTGCCGACGACACCGTGCTTGCGGAGCTCCTGCGTGATCGTCAGGACCACGTCGGTCGCGGTCACACCGGCCGGGATCGAGCCGGACAGCTTGAAGCCGACGACCTTCGGGATGAGCATCGACACCGGCTGCCCGAGCATCGCGGCCTCGGCCTCGATGCCGCCGACGCCCCAGCCGAGGACGCCGAGGCCGTTCACCATCGTGGTGTGCGAGTCGGTGCCCACGAGGGTGTCCGGGTAGGCGTACAGCTCGCCGTCGAACTCGCGCGTGTAGGTGACCTTCGCCAGGTACTCGATGTTGACCTGGTGCACGATGCCGGTGCCCGGCGGGACGACCTTGAAGTCCTCGAACGCGGTCTGGCCCCAGCGCAGGAACTGGTAGCGCTCACCGTTGCGCTCGTACTCGAGGTCGGTGTTGCGCTGCAGGGCGTCCTCGCGACCGAAGAGGTCGGCGACGACGGAGTGGTCGATGACCATCTCGGCCGGCGACAGCGGGTTGATCTTGTTCGGGTCGCCGCCGATCTGCGCCATCGCCTCGCGCATGGTGGCGAGGTCGACGATGCACGGGACGCCCGTGAAGTCCTGCATGACCACGCGGGCCGGCGAGAACTGGATCTCGGTGTCCGGCTCGGCGTCGGGCTGCCACGACCCGAGGGCGCGGATCTGCTCCTCCGTCACGTTCGCACCGTCCTCGGTGCGGAGGAGGTTCTCGAGCAGCACCTTCAGGCTGTACGGGAGCTTCTCGTGCCCGGGCACCGTGTCGATCCGGTGGATCGCGTAGTCGACACCCCCAACCGACAACGTGTCCTTCGAGCCGAAGCTGTTGACTGCAGCCACTGTGCCGCCTCCCTGGTTGATCGGTGTGCCCCCATCCAAGCGGGCCGCAGAACGTCCCACCAGCAAGGCAAACCTAAACCCGCCGGCCCGCGAGGGTCCGCCGGAAAGTATCTCGATGTCGAGACAACTCTACACCGCGGCAGCGTCCTCGTCGTGCCCACGGCGCGTGTCCACGAAGGCGGTCCGGACGAGCAGCCACGTGACCCAGAGCAGCGCGGCGTAGAGCGGCACCCCGGTGATCAGCTTGATGCCGGCGAGCAGTTCGACCTGCGCGGTGAGGTACAGCGGGATCTCGATGAGCAGGCGGAGCGCGAACAACCCGACCCACATCCAGGTGGCGACGGTGAGGACGCGCCGCTTCGCCGGGTCGGCGCGCCAGTCGGTGCCGCTGCCGTCCTCGTCCTGCGGGAGCAGCAGCCCGACGATCAGCCCGATGAGCGGCCGACGGATCGCCAGCGTCACGAGCAGCACGAGGAGGCAGACCGCGTTGATGACGATCCCCGGGATGAAGTTGCTCTCGGCCTTCCCGGTCAGCAGCGCGAGCCCGGCCGAGACCGCGACGCCGAGGATGCCGGCGAAGCTCATCGCGAGCGACTGCCGCTGCACGAGCCGGAGCACCACGAACACGAGGCCGATGACGACCGGGATCACGACGCTCGGCACGAGCTCCTTCGTGATCGCGTAGACGACGAGGAACCCGAATCCGGGCAGCACCGACTCCGCGAGGCCCCGGACGCCGCCCACCGCCGTGAGCAGTGCACGGCCGGACGGCGCCTCGCCCGGAGCCACCTGCGCGATGCCAGCGTTCCGGACGGCGTCGCGGAGTTGCGCGTTGAGCGACAGCGGCTCGGCCCGCTCGTCCGCGAAGCGGTCGCCGGACGCGGCCGTCGCGGCGCGGTCTCCGGACGCGACCGGGTCGGGCGCGACCCCGTCGGGCGCGACCCCGTCGGGCGCGACCCCGTCGGGCGCGACCCCGTCGGGCGCGACCCCGTTGTGTCGGGGGGTGTCGTCGTGGTCCGGCACCGGGCCTCCTGGCTGGGTCAGATGGCCGACTGGGTCGACTTCGGCATGTGCAGCGGGATGAGGTCGCGCGGCGGCATCGGCGTCGATCCGCGCACCACGACGACACTGCGGAACAGCTCCTCGATGTCCTCCGCGTCGTCCGGCGACTCGGCGGCCTTGCCGGCGATCACGCCCCGCAGGAACCAGCGGGGTCCGTCCACGCCGATGAAGCGCGCAGCGCGGGTGCCGTCCGTCATGCCCTGCTCGTTCGCGACCGGGACCTGCGCGCGGAGCTCGGGGCCGAACGGGCCGTCGACCTCGACGACCTCGCCGCCCTGCGCCTCGATCTGCTCGGCGATCTGCGCGCGGATCTCGTGCCAGAGCCCCGTCGAGCGCGGCGCGGCGAACGGCTGGACCTGGAGCGTCGACTCGTCGAAGTCGAGCCCCACCGCGACGACGCGCTGCGAGCCCTCCTCGACCTCGAGACGGAGGTGCAGCCCTTCCCGCGGGAGCACCTTCACGCCGCCGAGGTCCACGTACGGACGGACCAGGTTCGCCTCGGTCTCGTCGTGCGGCCCGTTCTCGGCACGGTCCTCCGGGGCGGACTTGTCGGTCGGCGCGACCGCGTCCACCTCATCGAGGTCGGCGTCGGCGTCGGTGGCGATGTCCACCTCGGGGGTCGTGTCGGCGACCTCCACATCGTCGGCGACGGCGTCCGCCACCTCGACCTCGTCACGCTTGCGGCGGCCGAACTTCATGCGCGGGTTCCTTCCTGGACGTTCTCTGCGGCGCTGCTGACGGTACCGCTCCGGTCACCGTAGCCGGACGAGCCGAAGCCACCCTGGCCGCGGACGCTCTCGGGCAACTCGTCGACACGGGTGAAGGTGACCCGGGGCACCGGCATGACGACGACCTGCGCGATGCGGTCGCCGACGTGCACCTCGTACGGTTCGGAGGCGTCCGTGTTGAGCAGCGCGACCTTGACCTCTCCCCGGTAGCCGGCGTCGACGGTGCCCGGCGAGTTCACGATCGTGATGCCGTGCTTCGCCGCGAGCCCGCTCCGGGGGACCACGAACGCCGCGTACCCCTCGGGCAGGGCGATCCGCAGGCCGGTGCCGACGAGCCGTCGCTCCCCCGGCTGCAGCACGAACGCCTCGGCGGAGACGAGGTCGCCGCCCGCGTCGCCGGGGTGGGCGTAGTGGGGAGCGGTGTCCCCGGTCCAGAGGACGTCGACTGGTTCGGTCACGTGACGAGGGTAGTGCAGTCCGTGACCGTTCCGTGATGTCGCCGGAGTCGTGGTGGGATGGTCTCGTGACCCTGTACCGCGAACGACTCTGGGCGCCGCCCGCGCTCTACCTGGCGACGGCCCTCGTGATCCCCGCCAGCTTGCTCGTCTTCCTCCCCATCAGCGTGCTCGCCGGGGTGCTCGTGGCGATCGGCATGGAGATCGGGGTGCTCGTGCTCCTCTGGGCGCTCGCGCCGACGGTGGAGGTCACCGACACCGAGTTCCGGGCGGGCCGGGCGCACCTGCCCCGGGAGCTCGTCGGCGAGGTGGCGGGCTTCACCGGTGCCGAGGCAACGGCCCAGCGCGGGCCGCAGCTCGACGCCCGGGCGTGGACGCTCTTCCGCGGCTACGTCCGCGGCGTCGTCAAGGTCGAGGTGCGCGACGACGCCGACCCGACCCCCTACTGGTTGGTGAGCGTCCGGCGTCCGGACGAGGTCGTGGCGGCGCTCCGCGCCTGACCCGCCCCGCGCCGGGAACACCGCTGTCGGACGGGAGGCACGTGGCGGCGCCGCCACGTGCCTCCCGTCCGACCGCAGGTCGCGCCGGGAACACTGTGTGCCGTGCCGTGCCGCGCACGCCGCGCCGCCCGTTCCGCGGCGCCCGTTCCTTCCCAGAGCGGCTGCGATGGATGGCGCTTCCGGGCGTGCCTGGTCAGAATGTTCCGCCAGGTATGCCCGATCCGACCAGGTACGCCCGATCCGACCAGGTACGCCCGACGGGCGCGGCCCCGCGCACGCAGAAGACCCCGTCACCGGTCGGTGACGGGGTCTCGAGGACAGCGTGTCTACAGTGCGGCGCACTCCGCGCACACCGGGCCGAGCTTCGACTCGTGGTCGAGCTGCGAGCGGTGCTTCACCAGGAAGCACTCGACACAGGTGAACTCGTCGACCTGGGGCGGGAGGACGACGACGTCGAGGTCGACGTCGGAGAGGTCCTGACCGGCGAGCTCGAACGAGCCCGGGTTGTCGGAATCATCGTCGACGACGCCCGACATCTTGTCGGGGACGCGCTCCTTCAGAGCCTCGATCGACTCCGAGTCAGAGGAGTCGTCGGTCTTCCGGGGGGCGTCGTAATCGGTGGCCATGCCCATCCATTTCTCGTATCGAGAGGTCGTCGCCGGTGATCGGCGGCGACAGTTTGCACCACGGCCCGCCGGAGTGCAAACCGAACATCCCGGCGGTGCGTTCGGCCCGTGCAACCCGTCGCCGGGCCCTGCCATTCCCGGGTCCTCGGAACCGTCGTCCCGCACTCCGCGGCACGCCCGTGCGCCTCCCCGGGATCGGGGGCGACGCGCTGCATACTCACGGGGTACGACGCACGACCGTACGCACGCATCGGAAGGCGGAACCATGCAGGACCTGAGAGTCATCGGAGTGGAGTCGGGCGCACTCCTGCTCGCGACGGACGGCGGCACGGAGTACCGGCTGCCCGTCACCTCGTCCCTCCCGGGGCAGGTCCGGCAGGCGAACCCCGAGGGCGGACCGCAGAAGCGCGTGTCGCCGAAGGACGTGCAGGCGCGCATCCGCGGTGGTGCCGACGCCGCCGACGTGGCCGCCGCGCTCGACGTCGACGTCGACTACGTCCGCCGGTTCGAGGGGCCGGTGCTCGCCGAGCGCGCCTTCATCCTGGACGCAGCCCGCCGCGTGGCCGTGACACCCGTCGACGACGAGGCGCCGGACACCTTCGGCGAGGCGATCACCGACAAGCTCGAGGCGGGCGAGGCCACGGACGTGCAGTGGGCGTCCTGGAAGCACGTCGACACCGGCTGGCAGGTCCGCGTCCGCTACACCGTCGACGAGGTCGAGCACGACGCCCAGTGGCGCTTCGACCCGAAGACCTCGACCCTCCTGCCCGACAACGGTGACGCGCACCGGCTCTCCCACACGGACGACGAGGGCATCGCGCCGCGACTCCGCGCGGTCGAGTTCGAGCACGAGGACGCCGACGGCACCCGCTTCGACTCCGGCGCGTTCCGGGTCGAGTCCGCGGACGAGGAGACAACGAACCCCGAGGTCGCCGAGCGCGCCCCGCTGCGCGCACCGCTCCCCCGCATCGGGGCCGTCGCCCCCGAGGAGCGCGCGCCCGGCAACGAGACCGCCGACCTGCTGGAGGCGCTCCGCCGTCGCCGGGGTGAGCGCGAGGCCGCCTCGTTCACCGAGCACCAGGAGGAGCCCCGCCGCACCTCCATCAGCGTCGTCGACGTCCCGCTGCAGGGCTTCGAGGACTCGTCCGACACCGCTCCCCAGCCGGATGCACGTCCGTCCTCGGCACCGGAGCCCGAGGCGCGGGACCGCAAGCGGCGGAACCGCCGCTCGATGCCGAGCTGGGACGAGATCGTCTTCGGCACGCGCCCGGAGGACCCCGCCTGATCCCTGGCCTGGAGGCACGACCCGGCCCCGTCACGCAACGCGCGTGACGGGGCCGGTCACGTCCAGGGCATCCGCCGCGGGCCGCTCAGGGTCGCGTCGTCAACCCGCGAACGCGCCGGCGAGGCGGAGCGGCACGAAGGTCTCCTCGTCGGTCATCGCGCCGTGCTGCCCGAGCATGCGCTTCGGGACCTCCCCGGGACGCAGTGCGCGGTCGTCGTTGAACGCCCACGACCCGCGGGCGACGAGCACGACGTCGCCGATGCGGTCGACCACCTCCGGAGCCACAGCACCGAACCACCCGGCCTCGATCGCCTCGGTGCGGGTCGCGACGTACGCCTTCTTGCCGTAGCGCGCCCGGAACCGGCCGACGAGGTCCCGCACGTCGGTGCCCGGCGCGACGGCGAGCTGCCGGCAGCGCGGGTCACCGGCGACCCCGACGACGTCCGTGAGCAGCTCCGGGTCGATCGGCAGGTTCGCGTGCTCCGGGACGTCGAGCACGCCGTGGTCGGCGGTCACGACGACCCCCACGTCGGGCTGCAGCGCGCGGTCGAAACGTGCCAGCTCGCCGTCGAGCTGTTCGAGCGCCGCGGTCCACCGGTCGGACTGCCACCCGTGCTTGTGCCCGATCGAGTCGAGCTCGGGGACGTAGAGGTAGACGAGCGAGCGGCCCGTCGCGGTCTCGGCGAGGGCGGCGTCGACGCGCTGCGGGATCGAGTCGGCCGGGACGTACCGCGCGCCGCCGAGGACGCTCGCCGTCATGCCCGACGATCGGTAGCGGCCCGGCCCCACGACGACCGGGTCGACGCCGAGCGCCGCGGCCTCGGTGAACAGCGTCGGACCGAGCAACCAGTCCCCCGGCACCTCGTCGTCCCAGCCGCTGAGCAGGTTCATCACCCGGCCGGTGTCCGGGTTCCAGCCGCTGTACCCGACCACGCCGTGCGAGCCGGGCGGTCGGCCGGTGGTGAGGGTGCTCAGCGCCGCCGCCGTCGTCGTGGGGAACCCGCTCCGCAGGCGCTTGGCGGAACCGTTCGCCGGCGGGGCCGCCAGCCACCGGGCGTGCCCGGCGCGCGCGGAGAGCGCGGCGGCGCCGAGTCCGTCGACCAGCACGACGACCGCCGAGCGGGCGGGGCGGAACGCGATCCGTGCCTCCAGGCCGCGTGGTCGCAACCACGCGTCGTCCGCAGCGCCGAGCGCCACCAGGCAACTCGGGAGGACGTCGGCGAGGTTCGCGGCGGCGTCGGGGGCCGTCGGTACGCTGGTTCCCATCTCCCCCAGTCTCGCAGAAGGGTGCCATGGCACGCATGGAAGCAGTCGGCCTGCCCGACGGTGAACGCATCGAGGACGTCGACGTCTCCGAGGAGATGCAGGGCTCCTTCCTCGAGTACGCGTACTCCGTCATCTACTCCCGGGCACTCCCCGACGCACGCGACGGCCTCAAGCCCGTGCAGCGCCGCATCCTCTACCAGATGTCCGAGATGGGCCTCCGGCCCGACCGCGGGCACGTGAAGAGCGCCCGTGTCACCGGCGAGGTGATGGGCAAACTGCACCCGCACGGCGACAGCGCGATCTACGACGCACTGGTGCGCATGGCGCAGCCGTTCACGATGCGCGTGCCGCTCGTCGACGGCCACGGCAACTTCGGCTCGCTCGACGACGGCCCCGCAGCCGCCCGGTACACCGAGGCCCGGCTCGCCGAACCCTCGATGGCGATGACGGAAGGGCTGGGCGAGGACGTCGTCGACTTCGTCCCGAACTACGACAACCAGATCATGCAGCCCGGTGTCCTGCCGGCGGCGTTCCCGAACCTCCTCGTCAACGGCGCCTCGGGCATCGCGGTCGGCATGGCCACGAACATGGCGCCGCACAACCTGGGCGAGGTCGTCGAGGCCGCGAAGCACCTCCTCATGAACCCGCAGGCCTCGCTCGAGGAGCTCATGGAGTTCGTGCCCGGCCCGGACCTGCCGGGTGGCGGCACGATCGTCGGGCTCTCGGGGGTCCGCGACGCCTACGCCACCGGCCGCGGCTCGTTTCGCACCCGCGCGAAGGTCAGCGTCGAGAACCTCACCCCGCGCAAGGCCGGGCTCGTCGTCACCGAGCTCCCCTACCTCGTCGGCCCCGAGCGCGTGATCGAGAAGATCAAGGACGGCGTCCAGTCGAAGAAGCTCGTCGGCATCTCCGACGTGAAGGACCTCACCGACCGGAACCACGGGCTGCGACTCGTCATCGAGATCAAGTCCGGCTTCAACCCCACTGCGGTGCTCGAGCAGCTCTACAAGCACACCCCGCTCGAGGACGGCTTCGGCATCAACAACGTCGCACTCGTCGACGGCTCCCCACGGACCCTGGGGCTGCGGGACCTGCTCGACGTCTACGTGCGGCACCGCCTGTCCGTCGTCACCCGACGGTCGGAGTACCGGCTGGCCCGGCGCCGTGAGCGGCTCCACCTGGTCGAGGGCCTGCTCATCGCGATCCTCGACATCGATGAGGTCATCGAGGTCATCCGCTCGTCGGACGACTCCGAGGCCGCGCGCTCCCGACTGCAGACGGTGTTCGACCTGTCCGAGGTGCAGGCCGAGTACATCCTCGAGCTCCGGCTCCGCCGCCTGACGAAGTTCTCGCGCCTCGAACTCGAGGGCGAGCGTGACCAGCTGCTCGCCGACATCGCCGCGCTCGAGGAGCTGCTCGGCTCCGACGAGCGGCTCCGGGCGCAGGTGTCGCTCGAGCTCACGGAGGTGTCGGACCGCTTCGCGACCCCGCGGCGCACCCTCCTGACCGAGGCCGACGTCCCGGTACGCGGTGGACGGAAGGCCGCGGTCGACCCGGAGTCGCTGCAGATCGCGGACTCGCCGTGCCGCGTGATCCTCTCGACCACGGGACGGCTCGTCCGGGTCGACATCCCGGACACCGACCTCGGCATCGTGCGGGTCCCGAAGCGGTCGAAGCACGACGCCGTCCGGTCCTCGGTCGTCTCCACGGTCCGCGGGGAACTCGGCGCGCTGACGTCGACCGGGCGCGTGCTGCGGTTCTCCCCCGTCGACGTCCCCGCGGTGCCACCCGCGTCCGTGCGGCTCGACGCCGGCGTCCGGGTCTCGGAGTACCTCGGCGTGCCGAAGACCGAGACCGTCGTCGCCCTCATCGCCCTGAACGCCGCCGACTCGGTGGCGATCGGGACGGCGCAGGGCGTCGTGAAGCGGGTCGTCGCCGGCGCGTGGCCGGACAAGCCCGAGGTCATCGCCATCGGCCTCAAGCCCGGCGACTCGGTGGTCGGGGCGACCCAGGCACCCGAGGACGACGACCTCGTGTTCATCACCTCGAACGCCCAGCTGCTGCGGTTCTCGGCGTCCGGCGTCCGGCCGCAGGGACTGCCCGCCGGCGGCGTCGCCGGGGTCGCACTGGCTGCTGGGGCGTCCGTGATCTGGTTCGGATCGGTCCCCCGCTCCGACGACGCGGTGGTCGCCACGGTGTCCACCTCCTCGTCGGCGCTGCCCGGCACCGACAACGGCCGGGCCAAGGTGTCGGCGCTGTCCGAGTTCCCGGCGAAGGGCCGTGCGACCCAGGGTGTCCGGGCGCACGCGTTCCTCAAGGGCGAGGACGGCTTGACCGTGGCGTGGGCGGGCATCGCGCCGCCGCACGCCGTGGGGACGGACGGCGCAGCGCGGACCCTGCCGGACTGGCTGTCGAAGCGCGACGGGTCGGGCAGTCCGCTCGACGCCGTGATCGGCACGATCGGCGGGAGCGCGGCCGCGCTCGACGGGACCGCAGGCGAGGCGTAGGCGCGCGGCCTCCCGCTGCATTTCGCGAAAGCGACAGTTCACCGCCGAGTTCTCCTGGCTATCCGTCGCTTTCGCGGCACGAACGGCCTCGGAGCCCGGCGATCTGTCGCTTTCGCGGCACGGACGGCCTCGGAGCCCGGCGATCTGTCGCTTTCCCGGCACGGACGGCATCGGAGCCCGGCGATCTGTCGCTTTCGCGGCGCGCCCGGCAACGGAGCCCAGCACACTGACGCAACCGCAGGTCGCACGACGCGCGGTGCACGGAAGCGGATCAACCCGCCGGGGCGACAGAGTGCGGCCGTACACACGCGGGACTCTGTCGATTCCGCAGAACAACGCGCAGAGCGGCGGTGTCTTCGACGGCTCCCACCGCGCGCAGCGGGCCGCGCGCTACGCGTCGATGCGGTCGCGGTCGAGCCCCTCGCCCGCGAGGATGAACTCCTTGCGCGGCGCCACGTCGTTCCCCATCAGCAGCTCGAACACCTTCGCGGCGTTCTCGGCGTCGGGCACGTTCACCCGCCGGAGCGTTCGGTGCGTGCGGTCCATCGTGGTCTCGGCGAGCTGGTCGGCGTCCATCTCACCCAGGCCCTTGTACCGCTGGATCGGCTCCTGGTACTTCTTGCCCTGCTTCTCGAGCTTCTTCAGCACGGCCTGCAGCTCGGCCTCCGAGTAGGTGTACAGCGTGTCGTTCGCCTTGCCGCGGTTCACCACGACGACCCGGTGCAACGGCGGCACGGCGGCGAACACCCGGCCCTGCTCGATCATCGGCCGCATGTACCGGAAGAACAGCGTGAGCAGCAGTGTCCGGATGTGGGCGCCGTCGACGTCGGCGTCGGACATGATGATGATCTTGCCGTAGCGGGCCTGGTCGATCTCGAACGTCCGGCCCGACCCGGCACCGATGACCTGGATGATCGACGCGCACTCGGCGTTCGACAGCATGTCGGACACGGAGGCCTTCTGCACGTTGAGGATCTTGCCCCGGATCGGCAGCAACGCCTGGTACTCGCTGTTCCGCGCGAGCTTCGCGGTGCCGAGCGCCGAGTCACCCTCGACGATGAAGAGCTCGGTGCCCTCGGCGTCCTGCTTGCGGCAGTCGGCGAGCTTCGTCGGCAGCGAGGAGTTCTCGAGCGCGTTCTTCCGCCGCTGCGTCTCCTTGTGTGCGCGGGCGGAGATGCGGGTCTTCATCTCGTTGACGATCTTCTCGAGCAGCGTCGCGGCCTGGGCCTTCTCGGTACGCTGCGTCGAGGTGAGTATCTCGGTGAGCCGCTTCGAGACGACCTGGTCGACGATCTTCCGGACCGCCGGCGTGCCGAGCACCTCCTTCGTCTGGCCCTCGAACTGCGGCTCGGGCAGGCGGACGGTCAGGACGGCGGTCAGGCCGGCGAGCACGTCGTCCTTCTCGAGCTTGTCCTGGCCGACCTTGAGCTTGCGGGCGTTCGCCTCGACCTGCGCGCGGACGGCCTTCACCACGCCGGACTCGAAGCCGGCCTGGTGCGTCCCACCCTTCGGCGTCGCGATGATGTTCACGAAGCTGCGGAAGACGGTCTCGTAGCCGCTGCCCCACCGCAGTGCCAGGTCGACCTCGCACTCGCGGGTCACCGCGGTGGAGACCATGTGCCCCTTGTCGTCGAGCATCGGCACGGTCTCGGTGAAGGTACCGGTGCCCTGGATGCGCCAGACGTCGGTCACGGCGGAGTCGACGGCGAGGTGCTCGACGAACTCGCTGATGCCGCCCTCGTACCGGAAGCGCTCGATGACCGGGCCGTCCTCGAGCGGCGCACCGGTGGCGGCGGCCCGCGCGGCGGCTGCTTCGATCGACGACGGTCGAGCGTCCGTGATGGTGATCCCCAGCCCGGGCACCAGGAAGGCCGTCTGCCGCGCGCGGTTCACGAGGTCCTGCGTGCTGAAGCGTGCGTCGGGCGTGAAGATCTGCCGGTCGGCCCAGTACCGGATGCGCGACCCGGTGACGCCCTTCTTCACCTTGCCGACGACGCGGAGCTCGCTGCCGGAGGTGAAGGGCGTGAACGGTGCGTCGGGACCGTCGCCCGAGAACGTGCCCGGTTCGCCCCGGTGGAAGGACATCGCGTAGGTCTTGCCGCCCCGGTCGACCTCGACGTCGAGCCGCTCGGACAGCGCGTTCACGACCGAGGCACCGACGCCGTGCAGTCCGCCGGACGCCGCGTACGAGCCGGAGCCGAACTTGCCGCCCGCGTGCAGCTTCGTGAACACGACCTCGACCCCGGTCAGGCCGGTCTTCGGCTCGACGTCGACCGGGATGCCGCGCGCGGTGTCCCGGACCTCGACCGAACCGTCCGGGTGCAGCACGACGCCGATCTCGTCACCGTGGCCGGCGAGGGCTTCGTCGACGGAGTTGTCGATGATCTCCCACAGGCAGTGCATGAGACCGCGGGAATCCGTCGAACCGATGTACATGCCCGGACGCTTGCGGACCGCCTCGAGTCCCTCGAGGACGGAGAGATGGCGTGCAGAGTAGTCGGAGCTCACCACCCGATCGTACTGAGCACCACCGACTCGCAGCGCCCTGACACTCGGTCTGGGGCCCTCGGGTCCGCGCTGAGCGAAACGTGCCCCGAAGATGCCGTACATCCAGGCAGCACGTGTTGAAATGGTCAGCAACCGGCACCCGTTGGGTGGCAACACCGGCACCCGACCTGCGATCCGTGAGGAGCACAGCAATGACCCAGACCGTGCAGGACCTCTCCATCGACGAATTCGGCAGCAACCAGCTCACCGCTGCTGACCGCTGCGACAGCTGCGGGGCGCAGGCCTACATCCGAGCGACCATGGCCAGCGGCGAACTCCTCTTCTGCGCGCACCACGGCGCGGAGTTCAAGGACAAGCTCGCGGCGACCGCCATCGAGTGGCACGACGAGAGCAGCCGACTCTACGAGTCGAAGTAGCGTTCCGACGGCCGTCGGACGCAACGGACGGGAGGCGCGGTGCCAGCTGGCACCGCGCCTCCCGTCTGTGTGTGGTGGGCCTCGTCAGGCGATCCGCTTGAACGCCTTGTCCACGTAGCGGTCGATGGTGGCGCGCGCCTCGCGCGCGAACCGGTCGATCGTCGCGGTGCGCTGGGCGTCCGGCGCGTACGAGCGCCCGAGCCGCGCGGTCGCGGCGGCGAGCACACCGTCGGTCAGCTGCGGGTTGAGCGGCAGGATCGGGCCCTGCGTGTGGGTCCCGAAGGAGGTCCCGGTGATCGCTCCCTCGACCGGGCTGCCGGCCTGGTTGCCGCCACCGGACACGACGTCGGCGAACGGCGTCACACCGTCGCCGAGCTCGATGCGGGTCGCGTGGTCCTCGAAGCCCGCGATCCGGGTCGGGGCGCCGCCGAGCAGGGGGTACCGGGTCTCGAGCACGAAGTAGTTCACCCGGCGCTCGGCTCCGCGGACGGCTCGGGCGTCGAACACCCCGAAGCCGGTGACGTCGGCACCGTCGGAGGACACCACGCTGTTGGTGGCGAGGTCGAACCCGCCGCCGACCGCGACCACCGGGACACCGGACGCAGCGAACTCGCGCAACGGCGCGCCGACACGGGAGACGTCCGCACCGAGGGACCGCATCGCGCTGAGCGGACCGTTGCCGATCACGACGACGTCCGCCGTGGTGGGCAGTGTGTCGCCGGGGGCGTACTCGACGACCTCGGTGGCGATGTCCGCGGCCGCCGCACGGCGGACCAGGGCAGCGACGTTGCCGCGGTCCCCCGAGACGCCCATCTGCCGCGGGTAGACGTGCAGGATGGTCAACCGGTCGGCGGTCATGCCGTCTTCTCCATGTCCGGGTGGCCGAGGGCCTTGCGGGCAATCATCATGATCTCGTAGTTGACGATGAAGTTCTTCGTCCCGCTCGTCGTCGTGCCGAGCTGCTCCATGTGCCGGATGGCGGCCTCGACGTCGGGCTCGACCTTCCCGATACGGACACCGGCGTGCTCCAGCGCGATCGCGATCTGCCAGGCCTTGTCGCCGGAGACGACGTCCACGTGGTCGAGCTTCGAGAAGTCGATGTCGTAGATCCAGGAGATGTCCGGCGTACCCTCGTCGATCGCCATGAGCACCTGCTCGGGGCGGTCCGGGAGCGCGTCGAGGTTCAGCTGGAGGCTCGCGGCGTTCTTGAACATCGTGAACTCAGCCGACTCGCCCGCGATCGGGAGGCGCTCACCCCGGCCGTAGGCGGGCTTCATCGTGCCGAAGGCCTTCGTCACCGCGTCCGCACGGAACTGGTCGCCCAGTGCCGCACTCGCGGAGGCCGTGGCAGCGGCGGCGTCCACGGCGTAGTGCAGGCCGCGGGCCGGGAGCCGGACGGGGATGTCCGCCCCGGCGAACCGGATGGTCGCACCGTCGCCCGTGTTCACGACGACCTCGGCGTCGGCGACGTTCGGCTCGGCGTCCTGCCGGTCGAAGTCGTCGGCGTTCTGCAGCCCGTTCGGCGCCGCCGCCACGACCTCGGCGCTCGCGCCGAAGCGGAGCACCTGCTGGCCGGCCGCACCGACGTACGCGTCGAGGAACTGGTCGTCCCGATTGGTGATGACGTTCCGGGCCGAGAGCGCCGCGGTGTCGAGCATCATCGTCGCCACGCGCTCGGTCTCGAAGAACCGGTAGAGCTGGTCGACCTGGACGTTGAGCATCGTCACCGTGGACGGCGACAGGATGCCCGCGAGCTCGACCGCGAACGCCTCGTCGACCTCGAGGATGCCGATGTCGGCCTTGAGCTTGCCGGTCAGCGACACCTCGGAGAGGAGCGCCGAGGCGATGCCCTGCGGCAGGTTCGCACCGGAGGGGTTCGTGAAGACGCGGAGCCCGTGTGCTCGCACGATGTCGGAGATCATGTGCGTCGTCGTGGACTTGCCGTTCGACCCGAGCACGAAGACGACGCCGTTCGGGAACTGCTTCGTCACGTGCTGCAGGAAGTCGGGCACGAGCTTGAGGACGATGTACCCGGGGTAGGCGGATCCACCGCCCCGCGCACGGGCGAGGGCGCGGAGGATCCGCCCGACGAGGATCGGGATGAGGAAGCGCATCGGCCTACTCGAGGTAGTCGCGCAGCGACTGCGACCGCGACGGGTGGCGGAGCTTCGCCATCGTCTTGGACTCGATCTGGCGGATGCGCTCGCGCGTCACGCCGAACGTGTCACCGATCTGGTCGAGGGTCTTCGGCTGACCGTCACCGAGGCCGAAGCGCATGCGGATCACACCCGCTTCACGCTCGGACAGGGAGTCGAGCAGGCTCTCGAGCTGCTTCTGCAGCATCGTGAAGCCCACCGCGTCAGCCGGCACGACGGCCTCGGTGTCCTCGATGAGGTCGCCGAACTCGGAGTCGCCGTCCTCGCCCAGGGGCGTGTGCAGCGAGATCGGCTCGCGACCGTACTTCTGGACCTCGACGACCTTCTCCGGGGTCATGTCGAGCTCGCGGGCGAGCTCTTCCGGAGTGGGTTCGCGACCGAGGTCCTGCAGCATCTGCCGCTGGACGCGCGCGAGCTTGTTGATGACCTCGACCATGTGCACCGGGATGCGGATGGTGCGCGCCTGGTCGGCCATGGCGCGGGTGATCGCCTGGCGGATCCACCACGTCGCGTAGGTCGAGAACTTGAAGCCCTTCGTGTAGTCGAACTTCTCGACGGCACGGATGAGGCCCAGGTTGCCCTCCTGGATGAGGTCCAGGAACTGCATGCCACGGCCGGTGTAGCGCTTCGCGAGGGAGACGACGAGGCGGAGGTTCGCGCCGAGCAGGTGCGACTTCGCTCGCTGACCGTCGCGGGCCACCCAGCGGAGCTCCCGCTCCTCGGGCTTGGACAGACCCGTCGCGTGCTGGAGCTTGTCCTCGGCGAACAGGCCGGCCTCGATGCGCATCGCGAGCTCGACCTCTTGTTCGGCGTTGAGGAGCGCGACCTTACCGATCTGCTTGAGGTAGTCCTTGACCGGGTCGGCGGTGGCACCCGTGATGGTCGTCGAGTAGACCGGGGCCTCGTCGTCGTCGGACTGCGAGATGACGAGTGCACCGGCAGCGACCGCGGCGGCCTCGGCCTTGGTGTCCTTCGGGGCTTCGTCGTCGGTGTCGGTGTCGGTGTCGGTGTCGGTGTCGTCCGTGGCGTCGTCCGTCGATTCGTCGACTGGCTCCACGGGCTCGTCGTCGAGCTCTTCGTCGTCGCCGGCCTTGGCCTTCTTCCCACCCTTGGCGGTGGACTTCTTCGGCGCGGCCTTCTTCGCCGGCGCCTTGGTGGCGCGCTTCTTCGGCGCAGCCGTCTCCTCGGCCTCGGCGGACGCAGCCGTCGTGCCCTCGGGGTCGGTGTCCTTCGTGGGATCGATCGTCGTGCTCCGGGCAGCCATGCGATCACCTCTCTCGTCGTGCCACGTTCGTGGGGTCGTGGCCTCCCTCGCCGCCCAGGGCCGTCGCCGCAGTCCCCCGCGTCAGCCGGTCCTACCAATCCGGGCAGCACTAGGACCCATGTCAAGTCCCCGCGTTTCCGCGCGCTCCGGGGAGCGGTCGGTCACGAGGGGCCCGATGGGTCCAGCAGTCATTATTGCACGCCGCGCTTCCGCACACGTGCAACCAGTGCAACCCAGAGCGGGCCGACGCGTATTCCCTCCTGTTCGCGCAGGACACGACGGGTCCGGTGCCGCGCGTGCAGCAGCATGCCCACCCCGAACCCGACGACGACGTACTGCACGGTGAGGGCGACGCGGAAGTTCGCCCACGCGAAGACGGTCTGCCCCGTCGCGCGGGACACGGCGTCGAGGATCGTGCCGATGAGGAACATCATCACGAACGCCGCGAGGAAACCCCCGACGTTCACGAGTCCGTTCGCCGAACCGAGCGCGCCGACCGGGTTGAACGACCGAGCGAAGTCGAACCCGATGAGGGAGCCCGGGCCGCCGATGCCCATCGCGACCACGAGCAGCACGAGGAGCCAGGTCGGTGGCTGCCCCGGCCATGTCAGCACAGCCGTCCAGACCACCGCGAGGAGCGCCACGCACCCCAGCACGAGGTTCGACCGGCGGAGCGGGTACCGGGCGCAGAGGACACCGAGCAGCGGCCCGGCGACGAACCCGGTCACCACGATCACGGTGAGGAAGCCGGCGGCCTCGGTCGGGGTGTAGCCGAGCCCACGGAGCATCGGGACGCCCCACAGCAACGAGAAGACGGTGCCGGACGACTGCGTCACGTAGTGCGACCAGAACCCGAGCTGCGTGCCCGGACGCCGCACCGCGTGTGCGAACGTCCGGAGCGCACCACCCCACGAATGCGGCAGCGGGATCGCACCCGTGCGGACCGGCACCGGGCCGTTGCGGACGAAGACGAACGCGAGCACGAGGCCGACGGCCCCGGCTCCGGCAGCCACCCCGTACGCCGTGCCCCAGCCCGTGGTGTGCAGCAGCAGCGCGAACGGGAACGCCGACAGCACCTGCCCGACCTGCCCGAGGTTGCCGGTCCACTGCGAGATCTGGGGCAGGATCCGCCCGCTGAACCACATCGGCAGCAGGCGGATCACCGAGATGAAGGTCATGGCGTCACCGGCGCCGACGAGCACACGCCCGACCACCGCGAGCCCGATCGTGGGCGACATCGCCACGATCGCCTGCCCGGCCACGAGCAGGGCCGCACCGAGCAGCACGAGTCGCCGGGGACCGAACCGGTCGAGTGCGATGCCGACCGGGATCTGCAGCGCCGCGTACACCGCGATCTGCACGACCGCGAGCGTCGACAGCACGGCCGCGGACACCGCGAAGCGCTCCTGCGCATCAACCCCGGAGACTCCGAGCGTGGATCGTTGCACCACGGCGAGGACGTAGGCCAGCACCGCGACGCCCCAGACGAGGAAGGCACGGCGCGAGTTCACCCGGCCAGGCTACCGGCGTGGTCCGGTCGCTCCGACCGCACGGCCGGTCCTGTGGACCGCCCCGCGGCCGGGCCGTCCTGTGCAGGACGCGACCCGCGGGGCGGGCGCTCGATGCGCCTCCAGGCAGGACCCGGCCGGGAGGCGCGGCCGGCGCCCGTCGGTCGGCGCACCCCGGACGGTGGCGCGCCCGTCAGTCCGCGGTGCCGTCCGCCTGCCCGCGTCGGTCCGCCAGGAACCGCTCGAGCTCCGCCGCGATCGCGTCGGCGGAGGGGACCTCGCCGTCGACGCCGGTGAGCGGCGAGCCGATCGGGTTGCCGGCCATGTACTCGTCGTGTCGCTCCTCGAGCACCGATACCAACCGCTGCAGTTCCCCGTTCCCGCCGACCTGCTCGTCGACGCGCGCGAGGAACTCACGACCCTCCTCGCGGAGGGCGTCGGACGGGAAGATGAGGCCCGTGGCGGCGGACACCCCCGCGAGGGCGGCGACCGCGGCGTCCGGGAACTCGGTGTCCGAGAGGTAGTGCGGCACGAGCAGCACCAGCCCGGTGACGTCGTGTCCAGACTGCGCCAGCCGGTGTTCGACGAGGTGCAGGACGTTCGCGGGTGCCTGGGTCTCCGGCTTCCAGACGCTCATCTGCTCGACGAGGTCGGCGCGCGTGCCGGACACCGTCATCCGGATCGGGCGGGTGTGCGGCACGGGCATCGGGATCGACTGGACCCACGTCGTGTCGACGACCTGCAGCCGTTCGGCGAGGTCGGTGACCGCGGCGACGAACGCGTTCCAGCGGAAGTCGGGCTCGTACCCGGAGAGGAAGAGGAACGGCTGACCGATCTCGTCGCGCACGAGGGACAGCCTGAGCCGCGGGACCGAGACCGACTCGATGTGGTCGTGCTCGAACGTGATCACCGGGCGTCGAGCGCGCCAGTCGAGCAGGACGTCGGGGTCGAACTCGACGACCGTCTCCGACTCGAGCGTCCCCTCGATCGCCGTCGTGACCTGCGCCACCGCGGCGCCCGCGTCCGCGAAGCCGGTCAGCGCCGCGACGAGGTGGAGGCCCGCCGGCACCTCGGGAGCGCCGTCGACGAACGAGTAGAGGTCCTCGGGGTGGTTCACCGTCCCCATGCTAGGCGGGCGTGCGCACTGGCCCGGGCGGCACGACCACGCCGACAGCGAACACCGCGCGGATAGGGTTGGGAGCATGGTCCGACCGATCCTCTCCACCGTCTCGTCCGCGCCCGTCGAAACGGAGGCCGACGTCCTCGTCGTCGGCGTCCGACCGGGGGTGGACGGCGGCCCGGCGACCGCCGTCGGCGCCGACTTCCTCGGTGACCTCGACCTCGCGGCGATCGGCGTGACCGGCGCCAAGGACCAGCTCGTGCGGCTGCCGGGGACCGGCGTCGCGGCGTCCTCCGTCGCCCTCGTCGGTCTCGGCTCGGGCACCGACGCCGCCGCCGTGCGGAGCGCCGCCGGCAGCGCCGTCCGCCAGCTCCCGCTCGTCGAGTCGATCGCGATCGCCCTGCCGACCGACTCCGCCGAGCTCGTCGAGGCGGCGCTCGAGGGTGCCGCCCTCGGCTCCTACGTGTTCACGACCCACAAGGGCACCGGCACCGCCGGACCGGTCCGCGGCGACCAGCGCATCACGGTGGTCGCGCCGGCCGACGTCGAGGTCGACACCACCCGCGCGTCGGTCGTGGCGGAGGCGGCCTCGACGGTCCGGGACCTCGTCAACACCGCCGCTGGTGACCTCGGTCCGTCCGACGTCGCGGACGTCGCGGTCGCGCAGGCGGAGGGCCTCCCCCTGACCGTCGAGGTCCTCGACGAGCACGAGCTCGCGGCGCAGGGCTTCGGCGGCATCGCCGGGGTCGGCCGCGGCTCGGTCCGTCCCCCGCGGCTCGTCGTCGTCCGGTACGCGCCGGAGTCCGCGTCGAAGCACCTCGCGCTCGTCGGCAAGGGCATCACGTTCGACTCGGGCGGCCTCTCGCTCAAGCCCGCCGCGTCCATGCTCGGCATGAAGACCGACATGACCGGGGCGGCCACGGTGCTCGCCGCGACGGTCGCCGCGGCGAAGCTCGGCCTCGACACGAAGGTCACGGCGTGGCTCTGCCTCGCCGAGAACATGCCGTCCGGCTCGGCCACCCGCCCCGGCGACGTCCTGACGCTCAAGAACGGCAAGACCGTCGAGGTCACGAACACCGACGCCGAGGGTCGCCTGGTGCTCGGCGACGGCATGGCCGCGGCGTCGCTCGAGCACCCGGACGCGATCGTCGACGTCGCCACGCTCACCGGCGCGCAGGTCGTGGCACTCGGCGACCGCACGACCGGCCTCATGGGCAGCGACGACCTCGTGGCGCAGGTCCGGGCGATCGCGGACGCCGTCGCCGAGCCGATCTGGCCGATGCCGCTGCCCGAGGAGCTCGACGCCCGACTCGCCAGCGACGTGGCGGACATGGTGAACGCGACCGTCGGCAACCCGGCGGGCGGGATGCTCCTGGCCGGCAAGTTCCTCGAGCGCTTCGTCGGTGAGGGCATCCCGTGGGCGCACCTCGACATCGCGGGTCCCTCGGAGCACAAGGGCGGCGGCTACGGGTGGCTCGGCAAGGGCGCCACGGGCGTCATGGTCCGGACACTCATCGCGCTCGCAGAAGAGCTCCAGTCCAAGTAGTAGGTTTGAGTCCGGCGGGGCGGCCGCGTGCGCGCGCACCCCGCCGGACCCACACGGGACGGGACCGGAACCACACGGTCCGACCGTGGGACGCCGCTCGCCGCGGTGTCCACGGGGCCTGACCGGTCCCGAACACGCACGAGGGAGTTGCACCAGGTGACGGAACAGACTTACGACGTCGTGGTCCTCGGTGGCGGCAGCGGTGGCTACGCCGCAGCGCTCCGGGCCGCCGAGCTCGGGATGAGCGTCGCGCTCATCGAGGGAGACAAGCTCGGGGGGACGTGTCTGCACCGCGGGTGCATCCCGACGAAGGCGCTCCTGCACGCCGCGGAGATCGCCGACGGCACGCGCGACGCCGAGAAGTACGGCGTCATCGCCGAGTTCGCCGGTGTCGAGGTGCCGAAGGTCATCGAGTACCAGCAGGGCGTCATCTCGTCCAAGTACAAGGGCCTCCAGGGGCTCATCAAGGCGCGGAAGATCACCGTCGTCGAGGGCTGGGGCCGTCTGACCTCCCCGAACACCGTGCAGGTCGGCGACCAGACCGTCACCGGCAAGAACGTCGTGCTCGCCACCGGTTCGTACTCGCGCTCGCTGCCCGGGCTCGAGATCGGCGGCCGCGTCATCACCTCCGAGACCGCGCTCAAGATGGACTACGTCCCGAACAAGGTCGTCATCCTCGGCGGCGGCGTCATCGGCGTCGAGTTCGCGAGCGTCTGGAAGTCCTTCGGCGCCGAGGTGACGATCGTCGAGGCCCTGCCCCACCTCATCCCCGCCGAGGACGAGTCGATGTCGAAGCAGCTCGAGCGCGCATTCCGCAAGCGCGGCATCGAGTTCTCCCTCGGGGTGCGCTTCCAGGGCGTGGAGCAGCACGAGAACGGCGTCGTCGTCACGCTCGAGGACGGCAAGACCTTCGAGGGCGACGTCATGCTGGTCGCCGTCGGTCGCGGCCCGCTCACCCAGAACATGGGCTTCGAGGAGGTCGGCGTCACGATGGACCGCGGCTTCGTCACGACGAACGAGCGCCTCGCCACGAACGTCCCGAACGTGTACGCCGTCGGCGACATCGTCCCCGGCCTGCAGCTCGCGCACCGTGGCTTCCAGCAGGGCATCTTCGTCGCCGAGGAGATCGCGGGTCTGAACCCGGTCGTCATCTCCGACACGAACATCCCGAAGATCACGTACTCGGACCCCGAGGTCGCGTCCGTCGGGCTCTCCCAGGCCAAGGCCGAGGAGCAGTACGGCGCCGACAAGGTGGACTCCTACGAGTACAACCTCGCCGGCAACGGCAAGAGCCACATCATCGGCACGTCCGGCTCGGTCAAGGTCGTCCGCGTGGTCGACGGCCCGGTCGTCGGCGTCAGCATGATCGGCGCACGTGTCGGCGAGCTCATCGGCGAGGCACAGCTCGCCGTCAACTGGGAGGCCTACCCGGAGGACATCGCACCCCTGGTCCACGGACACCCCACGCAGAACGAGGCGCTGGGCGAGGCGTTCCTGCACCTCGCGGGCAAGCCGCTGCACGCCCTGTGAACACCATGACCACCACCACGAACCACCCCTGCGAAGAGGAGTCCACCCGATGAGCGAATCCGTCAACCTCCCGGCGCTCGGCGAGAGCGTCACCGAGGGCACGGTGACCCGATGGCTGAAGAACGTCGGTGACCGGGTCGAGGTCGACGAGCCGCTGCTCGAGGTCTCGACCGACAAGGTCGACACCGAGATCCCCTCGCCCGTCGCGGGCGTCGTGGAGGAGATCCTCGTGCAGGAGGACGAGACCGTCGAGGTCGGCACCGCGCTGGTGAAGATCGGCGACGGCTCCGGCTCCTCGGACGGCGGCTCCGACGAGGGCGCGTCCGACCAGGGCGCCTCCGACCAGGGCGCATCCGAGCAGGGTTCCGACGAGGCCCAGGCCGACGCCACCGAGCCCGAGCCGGCCCCGAGCACGGAGCAGCAGGAGGAGCAGAAGGCGCCCGAGCCGCAGCGGGCCGAGCCCGCCCCGGACGGGCAGACGCAGCCCGCCGCGCCCCAGGCGCCGTCCGCTCCGCAGGCCGTGCCCCCGGTGCCGCAGGCCGCTCCCGTGCCGCCGCCCGCCGCGGCTCCCCCGGCGGCCGTCCCGGCTCCGGCTCCGGCTGCCGCGCCGGCCCCCGCCGCGGCTCCGGCTGCATCGGGTCAGTCGGCGTCCGTGCCGAACCCGACGCAGGACGGTTCCGCGTCCGGCTACGTCACCCCGCTCGTCCGCAAGCTCGCCAACGAGCAGGGTGTGGACCTGTCGACCGTGACCGGTTCCGGTGTCGGTGGACGCATCCGCAAGGAGGACGTCCTCGCCGCCGCGGCTGCGAAGTCCGCTGCCGGGGGCCAGTCCGCCGGGGCTCCGGCCGCGTCGGGTCCGTTCGTCGCCGAGGTGTCGCCGCTCCGTGGCACCCGCGAGAAGATGACCCGGCTCCGCAAGGTCGTGGCCGAGCGTGCCGTGCAGTCGATGACCTCGACCGCGCAGCTCACGAGCGTCGTCGAGGTCGACGTCACGAAGGTGGCGCAGTTCCGCGACGCGCACAAGGCCGAGTTCCTCGAGAAGACCGGCTCGAAGCTCTCCTTCATGCCGTTCTTCGCGCTCGCCGCGTCGGAGGCGCTCAAGGCGCACCCGAAGATCAACTCGACGGTCGACGGCGACGAGATCGTCTACCCGGACACCGAGAACGTCTCGATCGCGGTGGACACGGAGCGCGGACTCCTCACCCCGGTGATCAAGGACGCCGCGTCGCTGAACCTGGCGCAGTTCTCCCAGTCGATCGCCGACCTGGCCGAGCGCACGCGCAACAACCAGCTCAAGCCGGACGAGCTCGCGGGCGGGACCTTCACGCTGACCAACACCGGTTCGCGTGGTGCACTGTTCGACACGCCCGTGGTGTTCCTGCCGCAGTCGGCGATCCTCGGCACGGGCATCGTGACGAAGCGTCCGGCGGTCGTGAAGGTCGACGGACAGGAGGCGATCGCGATCCGTTCGTTCGTCTACCTCGCGCTGTCGTACGACCACCGGATCATCGACGGTGCGGACGCGTCGCGCTACCTGGTCGCGGTCAAGAACCGCCTCGAGGAGGGCAACTTCGCCCCCAACCTCGGGTACTGAGACCCGGCGTCCCAGCACAGCACGACAGGACGGCCCCGCTCCCCAGGGAGCGGGGCCGTCCCGCGTCCCGAGCAAGGGAGCGGGGCCGTTCCGCGTCCGTGACGGGATCGCGCCCCACCACCGCGCCCGACCGTCACCCGCCGAGCGCCGTCACCGCGGACACCACCACCCCGACGGCCACCACGACGCCCACGCCGACCTGTCGCACCGGGACCCGGCGCCCACCGAGGGGCACACCACGCTCGACGACGGACCGCACCCGAGTGATCACCGCGTCGACCGCCGTCACGGTCGGCTCCGGCCCCGGGGCGGAGGACCCGACCTCGTCGAAGGAGAACACCCCAGCGGGTGGGTCCCAGCGCACCGGCCGCGGCGCCCCTGCCGTCCGGACGGTCGCACGCAGGCGTTCGAGTGCGTCCGGGTCACCGGACCGGGCGTCGACGATCGCGGCGTCGATGAGTGGCCGGCACGGCTCGCGCGGATCGACTCGTTCGCAGACGATCCGGACGGCGAGCAGCAGCGCGGTGACGCCCTCGACGAGACCCGCATCGGCGCTCGACCCGACCACGAGCGGGACGGCACCCGGCGGCCGGTCGCAGAGGACGACGGCCCCGGAGTCGTCCACGACGACGTCGTCGAGCCGAGCGCACCCGAGCACGACCGCACCACGCGACGCGGCAACGGCGAGGTCGAGCAGCGGCGTGGTCAGCGTGACCGCGACCCCGACGCTGGGTGTCCCGAGGCGGTCGAGCGCCGCTGTGATCGACGGCCCCGCCGGTCGCAGGAGCTCGACCACCAGGGTGCCCGTCCCGGTACGACCGACCGCGCGCACCGGGCCGAGGTGCCGGTCCGGAGGAGCACACCGTGTGGCGACCCAGCCGAACAGGTCCCCCTCGGACGCAGCAGCCCACCAGGTCGTCCGCTCGTCGTCCTGCAGCACGGTGACCATGCTCCCCGCGCGGGGCGGTCCCGGCACTGCCTCGTCCGGGACTGTGGACGCCGCCCGTTCGCCCACAGCCTCGTCCGGACCGGTCTCCGAGTGCCTGCTCAGGCCGTATCCTGTGTGCATGGCACGCAGCAGTTCTTCCGACACGAAGGCGAAGGAGCCCGGTCGTCTCAAGCAGATGTACCAGGTCTTCCAGATGACCCGTCGGGCCGACCCGTCGTCCGTCTGGTGGTTCGCCCTCGCGTTCCTGGTCCCCGTCGTCCTCGGCGTCCTCCTGGCGCTGCTGCTCCCAGGCCAGAACTGGCTCGCGGTCGTCCTGTGGATCGTCGCGGGCGTGCTGCTCGGCGTGCTGCTCTTCCTCATCGTCCTCGGCCGGCTCGCCGAGCGCGCCGCCTACTCGCAGATCGAGGGCCAGCCCGGAGCCGTCGGCGCCGTGCTCTCGAACTCGCTCCGTCGCCAGTGGCGCTCGAGCGAGATGCCCGTCGCCGTGCACGGTCGCTCACAGGCAGCCGTCTACCGGGCCGTCGGTACGCCGGGCGTCGTCCTCATCACCGAGGGCCAGCTCGGCAACCTCACCCGTCAGGTGGACGAAGAGCGCCGCAAGGTGCAGCGCATCGTCCCGAACGTCCCGGTGCACGTGGTCCACGTCGGTGGCGGCGACGACGCCGTCACGTTGCACAAGCTCCCCCGCGCGATGAACAAGTTCAAGAAGGCGCTCAACCGCAACGAGGTGCTCGCGGTCGCCAACCGGCTCGACTCGCTGACGCAGAGCCCCGCTGCCTCGATCCCGAAGGGCATGGACCCGATGCGGGCACGTGCCGGTCGTCCGCGCTAGCACTCCGACCACACCGGCGACGACGCCCCGACGACGAAGCCCACACGCAGAACGCCCCCGGCCGCGACGGTCGGGGGCGTTCTGCGTCCGGGCGACGCCGTCGATCAGCGCCGGACGAGCACCGTCCCGGCGATCCGGTCGTGGGCACCGCGGCTGTCGCGGTCGATGATGAGCGCCGGCACGACGAGGCAGAGCAGCACGGTCCGGACCACCGGGCGCCAGACCCCCACGTAGCCACCGCGGATCGGCACGACGCGCAGGCCGACGCAGATGTGCCCGAACGACCCGGACAGCAGGCAGATGAACAGGATCTGCAACACGGCGAAGATGGCGATCTGGACCCACGAGTGCGCGATGTCGCCGGAGCCGTTCACGGGCGACCACACGCCAGTGACGTACGCGACGAGGTCCGCGAGGGCACCGTCGATGAGCAGTGCCACGACGCGGCGACCGATGCGGCCGACGCTGCGGGGGCCCTCTTCCGGGAGCCCGAGGTCCTTGCCGGGCCATCCGTCCGGGTGCGGAGTGGCGGTCGACGAGGAGGAGGTGGAGCGGGCCATGCGACAAGGGTAGGCGACCTCCGCCGCGTAACACGCACGAAACAATGCAGTCACGTCCGGGAAACCCGGTGTCAATAGCCTCGTCGGAGGGTGCCGAAAGGTCCCTGCCGACATCACCCAACCCCACAGGAGATCGACACACATGTTCAGCGATTCCTCCGAGGTGCTCGCCTTCATCAAGGACACGGACGTCAAGTTCCTCGACATCCGCTTCACGGACCTTCCCGGCGTCCAGCAGCACTTCAACATCCCGGCGTCGACGGTCGACGAGGACTTCTTCTCGGTCGGACAGCTCTTCGACGGCTCCTCGATCCGCGGCTTCGCGTCGATCCACGAGTCGGACATGCAGCTCATCCCGGACGTGACGACGGCCTACATCGACCAGTTCCGCGCCGAGCGCACGCTGATCATGATCTTCGACATCTACAACCCGCGGAACGGCGAGATCTACGGCCGTGACCCGCGTCAGGTCGCCAAGAAGGCGGAGAAGTACCTCGCGTCGACGGGCATCGCGGACACCGCGTTCTTCGCTCCCGAGGCCGAGTTCTACATCTTCGACGACGTCCGCTACTCGGTCACGCAGAACAAGTCGTTCTACTCCGTCGACTCGGAGGAGGGCGCGTGGAACACCGGCCGCGAGGAAGAGGGCGGCAACCTCGCCAACAAGACCCCGTACAAGGGCGGCTACTTCCCGGTCTCCCCCGTCGACAAGACGGCTGACCTCCGCGACGACATCACCCTCAAGCTGATCGAGGCGGGCTTCGAGCTCGAGCGCTCGCACCACGAGGTGGGCACCGGCGGCCAGCAGGAGATCAACTACAAGTTCGACACGATGGTCCACGCCGCGGACGACATCCTGAAGTTCAAGTACATCGTCAAGAACACGGCCGACCAGAGGGGCAAGGTCGCAACGTTCATGCCGAAGCCGCTCTTCGGCGACAACGGATCGGGCATGCACACCCACCAGTCGCTCTGGAACGACGGCAAGCCGCTGTTCTACGACGAGAACGGCTACGGCGGCCTCTCGGACGTCGCGCGCTGGTACATCGGTGGCATCCTGAAGCACGCCCCGGCGCTCCTCGCGTTCACGAACCCGTCGATCAACTCGTACCACCGCCTGGTCAAGGGCTTCGAGGCTCCGGTCAACCTGGTCTACTCGGCCGGCAACCGTTCCGCCGCGATCCGCATCCCGATCACCGGCACGAACCCGAAGGCCAAGCGCATCGAGTTCCGCGCGCCGGACGCCTCGGGCAACCCGTACCTCGCGTTCGCCGCGCAGCTCATGGCGGGCCTCGACGGCATCCAGAACCGCATCGAGCCGCACGAGCCGGTCGACAAGGACCTCTACGAGCTCCCGCCGGAGGAGGCCAAGGGCATCCCGCAGGTGCCGGGCTCTCTCGACGAGGCGCTCGAGGCGCTCGAGGCGGACCACGAGTTCCTCACGAAGGGCAACGTCTTCACCGAGGACCTCATCCAGACGTGGATCGACTACAAGCGTGAGAACGAGATCCTCCCGCTCGCGCAGCGTCCGCACCCGTTCGAGTACGAGCTCTACTTCGGCGTCTGATCCTCGCAGACACCACGACGGCCCCGCACCGGTTCCGGTGCGGGGCCTTCTGCGTGTGGCGCCGGTGACGCGGTGGTGGTGACCGCCTGGAGGCCCGGTGCCGGTCCGGCGGGCGCGCGCCGGGCCTCCCGGCGGTCGCGCTGGCACGTTCCTTCCCATCGCAACTGCGATGGAAAGCGAGAACGGGCGTACCTGGTCGGCACGACCGACCAGGCACGCCCGGAAACACCAGGTACGCGCGGGAACACCAGGTACGCCCGGGAACACGAGGCACGCCCAGGAACACCAGGCACGCCCGGAAACACCAGGTACGCGCGGGAGCAGGAGGGCCCGCGCACGCCGGAACGGGGCCCGTGCCGCCCCCGGCACGGACCCCGCTCGTTGCGGTGACGGGACTAGCGTGCCGTCGCCAGCACGTCGTTCGCCCCCGCGGCGACGCTCACGGGTGCACCCGTGACCGGAGTGGGCCGTCCCAGGGAACGGACTGCCCAACCCGCCTCGACCCAGTCAGCGACCGGGAGGCAGTTGCGCGCGTCGATCACGACGCGGCGCCCGACGACCTCGCCGAGCGCGACCGGCGACGCCTCGATGATCTCGTCCCACTCGGTGAGGACCAGGACGACGTCGGCGCCCTCGATCGCGGCTTCCTTCGTCGCCGCGTAGGTCAGCGTCGGGAACGAACGGCGGGCGGTCTCGTTCGCCTCCGGGTCCCACAGCGAGACCTGGGCGCCGCGGAGGTGCAGCGCGGCGGCGACGTTGAGCGCCGGGGAGTCGCGGACGTCGTCGGTGAGGGGCTTGAACGCGGCACCGATGACCGCGACACGGCGGTTGAGCACCGATCCCCCGACGGCCTCGATGGCCATGTCGATGACCCGCTCGCGCTGCCCCATGTTGATCTCGTCGACCTGCTGCATGAGGCCGACGACACGGCCTGCGCCGAGCTCGTTCGCGCGGTGCATGAGCGCCCGGATGTCCTTCGGCAGGCAGCCACCGCCGAAGCCGAGGCCGGCGTTCAGGAACTTCCGGCCGATGCGGGCGTCGTGCCCGAGGGCGTCGGCGAGCGTCGACACGTCGGCTCCCGTGATGGCGCACATCTCCGAGATCGCGTTGATGAACGAGATCTTCGTCGCGAGGAAGGCGTTCGCGCTGACCTTGACGAGTTCGGCCGTGGCGAGGTCCGTGGTGATGACCGGGCAACCCTCGGCGATCGGGGCGGCGTAGACCTCGCGGATGACCGCGTCGGCTTCGGGCGAGGCACCGCCCCAGACGAGGCGGTCCGGGTGCAGCGTGTCCTCGACGGCCTTGCCCTCGCGGAGGAACTCGGGGTTCCAGATGAGTTCCGCGTCGATCCCCGCGGGGGTGAACTCGCGGACGAGCTCCCGGAGCCGGGCCGCGGTGCCGACCGGCACGGTCGACTTGCCGACGATGAGCCCGGGGTGCGTGAGGTGCTCGGCGACACCGCGGGTGGCGGCCTCGACGTAGGCGAGGTTCGCGGCGTGCGACCCGGCCTTCTGGGGGGTGCCGACACAGACGAAGTGCACGTCGGCGGCGGCCACGGCCTCGGGGAGCGACGCGGTGAAGCGGAGCTTGCCGCTGGCCACGTGCTTCGTGATGAGTTCGGGGAGGCCCGGCTCGAAGAACGGGACCTCGCCGGCGGTGAGGGCGGCGAGCTTGGCGGGGTCGACGTCCACGCCGATCGTCTCGAAGCCCATCTCGGCCATGGCGGCCGCGTGGGTGGCGCCGAGGTAGCCGGTGCCGATGACGCTGATGACGGGTGCGGGTCGCGAGTCGACGGAGGACTCGGTCTTCTTCGGCGCGGTCATTGCGTGACCTCCTGCAGGTCGTAGTCGATGTCGGTGCGCGCGATGCCTTCACGGAAGGTCTCGAGGCTGTCGGCGCGGGAGTTGAGACGCCAATCGTTGGTGGTGCGGGCACCGTCGACGATCGTGGTGGCGGTCTCGGAGAAGTAGGCGAAGCCGATGATGTCGTCGTTCGCCGGGTCGGCGAGGGCGTCGAAGAGCGACGTGATCCAGCGGGACTTCTGCGAGTCGGAGACACTGCCCCCGGTCTCCGTCGCGCCGATCTCGTTGAGGACGATGCCCTTGCCGGGAGCGATCTCACGGATCTGGGCGAGCGTCGCGCCGAAGGTGTTCTCGAACGTCGGGGACTCGGTGGCGTCGCGGTAGTAGCCGCTCATCCCGACCCAGTCCACGTACTCGGACCCCGGGTAGTAGTTCCGCATGTAGTCCACGGTCTGGTACTTCGGGTTGCCGAGCTTGTCGATGCGCGACGGGGACCAGTCCCAGATGGCGTACTGGTTCGCGCCGTTGTCCTGGAAGACCTGCCAGACGTGCTTCCACATCGCCACGTACGACCCGGGAGCGTTCTGCTGCTTGGTCGATTCCGACCAGTTGTACCACTGGCCGTTCATCTCGTGGTCGAGCCGGATGACGAGGGGCATCCCGTTCGCGGCGAGGTCCTTCGCGTACTTGGTGAGGTAGGCGTCGAACTTGCCGGAGATGATGTCCTCGTTCGTGTACCCAGGGACGTACGGCTCGTCGTTGCCGGTCTTGGCGGGCACGGACTCCCACGTCATCATCGGCAGGCGGCCGTTCGCCCACGAGCGCTGGACGGCGCTCTGGTTGAAGTCCTGGTCGAAGCCCTGGAAGAAGCCGACCATGTTCGTCGCCTTGCCGACCTGCTGGGACACCTGGTCGTACTCGGACCAGTTGAACGGCGACTGCGCGGTGTAGAGGCCGTACCACCGGGACTGCTGCGCGAGGACCTGGGCCTTGCTCGGCGCGGTGACGGGCGCGGGGCCCGGGTCCGTGGAGGGCCCGGTGTTCGGGTCCGAGGCGTTGCCGCCCGAGCCGGACCCGGAGCCGCTGCCCGAACCGCCGGCCGATGCGCCGGAACCGCCGCCCGACGAGCCCGAGCCACCGGACGAAGCAGCGCCGCCCGAGGAACCGGCGCCGGAACCGGCGCCGTCGGTGCCGGAACCCGACCCGCTGGCGTTCGCCGTGCCTCCCGACCGGCTCTGCGCAGCGCCGAGCTGCGACTGCAGCGAGGCCAGCTGTGCCTTGAGCTCGGCGATCTGGTCACCGCGGGATCCGGCCTTGGCGGTCGTGGAGTCGAGCTTGCCCTCGAGGGCCCAGATCTTCTCCTGGGCCGCGGTGAGCTTCGTCTGCAGTTCGGCAGCCGAGACCTGCTTCTTCGGCGGGGTGACGCCGAGGGCCTGGTGGACGGCGGTGGACACCGGGCCGGCCGGGGACACCCAGACCGTCCAGGTGATGAGGCCGAGGACGACCAGGATGGCGGTCGTCCCGACGGCGGTGAGTCGGGCGTGCTTGCTGGACTGGGCCCACCAGGCACCGGAGGAGCGGATGAGGTCAGACAATGAGGAACGCCTCCAGGGCGAAGATCGCGATGCCGATCACGTACGGGATCGCGGCGTACGGATTGTGGCGACGGACCCTGGCCGGCTTCACGGCCGCGCGGGTCGGAGCCGGTGCGGCTGCCTGCTCGGACGAGCGTCGGGTCGCGAGCACCGTCGCGGTCGAGTTGGTGGTCGCGTCCGCGCCGTCGTCGAACTCGGTGCGGCGCGTGCTGGCACCGGCGCCGAAGATCTCGTCGAAGGCACGGTCGGCCGCGGCCTGGTCGTCGGACGACGGGGACGCGTCGACCGGGCTGACCGGCGTCTGCACCGCGAGGTGCTGCGGCTGCGCCGGGTCCTCCTCCGTCGGTCCGCCGGCGTAGGCACCGGCACGGGTGCCCCAGCCGGAGGCGTGCGCCAGGCGGAAGAAGCCGATGAGTCGGATCGGCATGAGGAAGAACGTCGACACGATGATGAACATCGGCAGGCGGAAGAAGTCGCTCGGCTTCTCGGAGAGGTGCCGGATCTGCCGGATCGCCATGCTCAGGACGCTCGACACGACCATGAGCGCGGCCACGTAGACGAAGCCCGTCGAGAAGCCGTACTGCTGCAGGATGCCCTGGTAGAGGTTCTCGCCCTGACCGGTCACCGCGCGGTAGATCCAGCCGGCGATGACGCCGAACAGCATGAACGGCAGGATGATGTCCGTCACGAAGAAGAGCGCGAGGACCGGCGCGTGCCCGATCATCCACGGCAGCATCCGCAGGGTGTTGTACTGCGAGCCGCGGGCCCAGCGGAGCTGCTGCTTGAACAGCTTCTTCACCTGGAGCGGGGCGTCCGTGTAGACCAGCGAGGTGTACTGGTAGACGGTCCGGTACCCCTCCTTGAGCGTGAGGTTCGTGAGCGTGCGGTCGTCGGACACCTCGAGGAAGACGCCCATGAACTTCTCGTGCATGAACTTGTCCATGACGCGCATGAGGATGTTCCGGCGGAACGCGATCGTGCGGCCGGGCAGGCAGCCGATCTGCCCGAGGACGCTCTGCGCGGGCATCGAGTACAGCGCACGCGAGTTCTCCAGCCAGTCCGCCCAGCGGGTGATCCAGCTGCGGGTCGGCTCGAGGATGCGCTGGCGCGTGGTGACGCCGCCGACGGACTCGTCCGCGAAGGGCTTCAGGAGTTCGGACAGCGTGCCGGGGGTCCACACGGTGTCGGAGTCGACGAGGATCGTGATGTCCCCGTTCGACATCTCGGTGCCGACCTTGACGGCGTTGCGCTTGCCGGGGATCGGCGTGTGGGTCCAGCGGACGAGCGGGGCGAACTCGTCGCACACCCCCTCGAGCGCTTCGTTCCGGGCGCCGTTGATCACGACGATGATCTCGCCGGGCTGCTGCTCGACCATGCGGCCGATGACGTCCCGGAAGAGGTCGAGCGGCTCGTCCACGACGGGGACGACGACGCTGGTCGTGCCGGTGTAGGTGCCGGTGAAGGGGCGGTAGCGGGCGGACAGGACGACCTTGAGCAGCCAGAGCAACCAGATCACCGCGGAGTACACGGCGAACAGGTAGAACTCGGGGTGCCCTTCGACCATCTGCCGGATCTGCAGAATGAAGGTGAACATCGATCCCTGCTTCAACGTTCGAGGTGGGGATTCCGCTTCATCGAGGAACCAGTGGTCGGTTCGGGTGCAGCCATTGATGCAGAAACGTGACACCCCTCGCAACACGGCCCCCGTCCGGGGGTGTTACCGGCACGTTACGGGGTACACGCCTGTCCGCTCCGAGGCGGACGCGGGTTGTCCCCACCTGTGCTGACAGCAATGCGGCGGACCGCTCCGAGCGATGGTCGCGTGGTCGGGGGCGCGCCGGCCAGACGGGAGGCGCGACTGACCGACCATGAAAAACCCAGGTCAAGAGATGGTTGACAGGAGGAGCGGAGCATGGACGACCGGACCCGCCGCGAACGCGTGGAGGGCCGACGGCGGCGGTTCGCGCGCTGGGAGCGGTCCCATGCGCGGGGTACAGATCCGGAAACAGTGGGGGACGGTTCCGGACACGCGGAATTCACTTTCGACGACACGTCATCTCCGCCCCGGAAGCGTCATCCCGGGCGTGTCGAGCGGTTCCGACGGCAGCGTCGAACAGCGCCGTGCGGTGGGCGTCAGGCGCCGTGCGGTGGGCGTCAGGCGCCGTAGAACGCCCGCTCGAACACCTGCCGGGCGCGCCGGGTGATGCCGAGGTAGTCCTCCTCGAGCTGCGTCGCCGACCCGGGCGGGTACTCCATCAGCCGTGCCACGCCCTCGAGCTGGATGCGGTCGACGGGCAGCACGTCCGTGGTCTTCCCCGACCAGAGCACGAGGGCGCTCCGGGCACGGGAGGCGAACCGCCACGCCGCGCCGAGTCGTCCGGCGTCCTCCGGTGCGACGAGTCCGGCCTCGGTCGCCGCCGACAGGGCCTCGAGCGTCGAGGTCGTCCGCAGCCCGGGCACCGTGAGCGCGTGCTGGAGCTGCAGGAGCTGCACGAACCACTCGACGTCGCTCAGCGAGCCACGACCGAGCTTGAGGTGCCGCGCCGGGTCCGCGCCGCGCGGGAGCCGTTCCGACTCGACACGGGCCTTGATGCGTCGGACCTCACGGACCGCGTGGTCGTCGATGTGCTCGGGGTACCGGGTGCGGTCGGCGACGTGCTCGAAGTCCCGGAGCAGCTGTTGGTCCCCCACGGCGCCGCGGGCCCGCAGCAGCGCCTGCGCCTCCCACGTCAGGGACCACCGCGCGTAGTAGGCGGCGTACGAGTCGAGTGTGCGGACGAGTGGACCGTTCTTCCCCTCCGGACGCAGGTCGACGTCGAGCTCGAACGGGTGGATCGCGTCCTCGGTGAGGCGGCCGAGCTCGCGCACGATCGCCTGCGCGGCGCGCGACGCGACCTCCGGTTCGGTCCCGTCGGCCGCGCGGTACACGTAGAGGACGTCGGCGTCGGATCCGAAGCCGAGCTCCCGACCACCGAACCGGCCCATCGCGACGATGCCGAACTCGAGTCCCTCCGGCGCGTTCCTGCGAGCGAGGGCGAGCGCGCCGGCGAGGGTGGCCTCGGTGACGTCGGTGAGCGCGGGCCCGAGGGCGTCGACGTCGAGCCAGCCGAGCACCGCCGCCATGCCGAGCCGCAGGGTCTCCCGGCGACGGGCAGAGCGGACGAGCGCTGCCGAGCCGTCGACGTCGTCCCCGTGGCGAGCGGTCGTGGCGGTCATCTCGGCGAGCAGCGACTCGATCGGTCTCGGCCGCAGGAGGGACTCGGGCTCGTCGAGCCACGCGACGGCCTCCGGGAAGCGTTCGAGCAGGCCGGACAGGAACGCCGACTCGGACAGCACGGTCGTGAGCGAGTGTGCGGCTCCGGACGAGTCGCGGAGCATCCGGAGGAACCAGCTCGACTCCCCCAACGTGTCGCTGAGCCGCCGGAACGCCAGCAGTGCACGGTCCGGCGCCGGTCCCTCGGCCATCCAGCGCAGGAGCACCGGGAGCAGGTTCCGCTGGATGGTCGCACGCCGGCTCGTCCCCTGCGTGAGGGCGCGGATGTGACCGAGCGCACCGGCGGGGTCCGCGAAGCCGATCGCGCCGAGGCGGTCCGCCGCCTGGTCGCTCGTCAGGACGATCTCGCCGTCGGTCGCGGCCACCGCGGACAGCAGCGGACGGTAGAACAGCCGCTCGTGGAGCCCGCGGACCTCGAGCTTGACCGATCGCCACCGGTTCTCCAGCGCCGACGCGGAGGTCGCGAACCCGCTCGCCCGCGCGAGGACGCGCAGTTCCTCCTCGTCGGAGGGCATCAGGTGCGTGCGCTGCAGCCGCCGGAGCTGGATGCGGTGCTCGAGGACCCGGAGCAGCGCGTAGTCGGGCCCGAAGCGCGCGGCCTCGGGGCGGCCGACGTACCCTGCGGCGGTGAGGGCCTCCATCGCGTCGAGGGTCGAGCGCTCGCGGACGCTCTCGTCGTCACGGCCGTGCAC
This sequence comes from Curtobacterium phoenicis, assembly GCF_047238015.1. NCBI lineage: Bacteria > Bacillati > Actinomycetota > Actinomycetes > Micrococcales > Microbacteriaceae > Curtobacterium > Curtobacterium phoenicis. The sequence continues at coordinate 2,008,559 of NZ_JBDFLZ010000002.1, read as the reverse complement.
GAGCTGGAGCAGCTGCACCGTGAACTCGACGTCGCGGAGCCCGCCCGGACCGAGCTTGAGCTGCCGGTCGACCTCGGCGTCCGGGATGTGCTCGGTGACGCGCTCCCGCATGCGCTGCACGGACTCGACGAAGCCGGGCCGGGTGGCGGAGTTCCACACGAAGGGTGCGACCGCTTCGGCGTACCGCTGCCCGAGGTCCGCGGAGCCGGCGATCGGCCGGGCCTTGAGGAGTGCCTGGAACTCCCACTCCTTCGCCCACCGCTGGTAGTACGCGACGTGGGAGTCGAGCGTCCGGACGAGTGCGCCGTCCTTGCCCTCGGGTCGGAGGTTCGCGTCGACCTCCCACAGCGCGGGCTCCGCGGCGAGGTCGGTGATCGCGTGGGTGGCCGCGACGGCCAGCCGCGTGGCGATGAGCACGGCACGGTCGGTACCGACGCCGGTGCCGGCCTCGTCGTCGCGGGTGGGTTCGGTCACGAAGATGACGTCGACGTCGCTGACGTAGTTGAGCTCGCGCGCGCCGGCCTTGCCCATCGCGATGACCGCGAGCGGGGTGGCTTCGACGTCGGCGGCCGGGAACGGGACCTCGCGCCGGGCGATGTCGACCGCGGCCTCGAGCGCGGCTCCCGCGAGGTCGGCGAGTCCGGCGGCCACGGCCGGGAACGCCTCGGTCGGGGCCTCGTGCAGCACGTCGAACAGGGCGATGTGCGCGAGGTGCCGTCGGTAGCGCACGCGGAGCCGGAGTCGGGCGTCCTCACCGGTGGCTCCGTCGACGGCGTCGAGCAGCGAGGCGGTGTACGCCTCCTGCGTCCACGGGGGCGTCACCGGGTCGGACAGCAGCGCGAGTTCCGCGGGCCGGCGGTGCAGGAACTCCCCCAGCCCGACCGACGCCCCGACCAGCCGGACGAGCCGTTCGGCTGCAGCGCCGTCGGCGAGGACCGCAGCGACTTCCTCCGGCGCCCGCTCCGACAGCCGTTCGAGCAGCCGGACCGCGCCGTCCGGATCCGCGGTCGCACCCCAGACCGCTGCCGGGTCGAACCCGGGCAGGCCGGCGGGAGCGGCCCCGCCGCCCACAGCGGCAGACCCGATGCCCGCATGCGGCAGGACGGCGCCGAACCGCGCCTCCAGGCCGGTGGTCCGTTCGAGCGCAGCGATCCGCTCGAGGCTCTCCGAGAGCTCGGCGAAGCCGAGCCGGGCGAGCTCCGAGCGTGACGTCTTCGTCCGACCGGTCATGGGGGCGGCGTCAGAGAGCGCCGAGGTTCGTGTCGAGCTCGAACGGCGTCACCTGGTCGCGGTACGCCTTCCACTCCTGCCGCTTGTTGAGCAGCACGAAGTTGAAGACCTGCTCGCCGAGGGTCTCCGCCACGAGCTCCGAGTCCTCCATGAGGCCGAGCGCGTGGTCGAGGCTCGCCGGGAGCTGCTTGTAGCCGAGGGCGCGGCGCTCCGAGTCGGAGAGGCTCCAGACGTTGTCCTCGGCCTCGGCGGGGAGCTCGTAGCCCTCGTCGATGCCCTTCAGGCCGGCCGCGAGGAGCAGTGAGTACGCCAGGTACGGGTTCGCCGCCGAGTCGATGCCGCGGTACTCGATGCGTGCCGACTGGCCCTTGTTCGGCTTGTAGAGCGGGACGCGCACCAGGGCCGAGCGGTTGTTGTGACCCCACGTGACGAAGGACGGGGCTTCGTCGCCACCCCAGAGCCGCTTGTACGAGTTCACGAACTGGTTCGTGACGGCGGTGATCTCGGGCGCGTGACGCAGGACGCCGGCGATGAAGTGCTTCGCGGTCTCGGAGAGCTGGTACTGCCCGCCGGCTTCGTAGAAAGCGTTCTGGTCGCCCTCGAAGAGCGACACGTGCGTGTGCATGCCCGACCCCGGCTGGCCGGAGATCGGCTTCGGCATGAACGTCGCGTAGACGCCCTGTTCGATCGCGACCTCCTTCACGACCGTGCGGAAGGTCATGATGTTGTCCGCCATCGTCAGCGCGTCGGCGTAGCGGAGGTCGATCTCGTTCTGGCCGGGGCCGGCCTCGTGGTGGGAGAACTCCACCGAGATGCCGAGGTCCTCGAGCATGCGGACCGAGCGGCGTCGGAAGTCGTGCGCGCTGCCACCGGGGACGTTGTCGAAGTAGCCGGCCTGGTCGACGGGCTGGGGACCGCCGTCCTTCCAGTCACGGCTCTTCAGGAGGTAGAACTCGATCTCCGGGTGCGTGTAGAACGTGAAGCCGCGCTCGCTCGCCTTCGCGAGGGTCCGCTTGAGCACGTTGCGCGGGTCGGCGACCGCGGGCTGCCCGTCGGGCGTCGTGATGTCGCAGAACATCCTCGCGGTCGGGTCGATCTCGCCACGCCACGGGAGGATCTGGAACGTCGAGGGGTCCGGGTGCGCGAGCACGTCGGCCTCGTAGCTGCGGGTCAGGCCCTCGATCGCGGAACCGTCGAAGCCGATGCCCTCCGCGAAGGCACCCTCGACCTCGGCCGGCGCGATCGCGACCGACTTGAGCGTCCCGATGACGTCGGTGAACCAGAGTCGGATGAACTTGATGCCGCGCTCCTCGATGGTGCGGAGCACGAAGTCCGTCTGCTTGTCCATTGACGCCCTTTCCGTGGAGCAGCTGGGATGCTCAGCCTATTGGTTCCCGGGTCAGTCTTCGTCGTCCCACCGCTCGTTGTTCGCCTTGATGCGGTCGAGGGCGTGCTGCGCCTCCTCGCGCGTCTCGAACGGACCGATGCGGTCGCGCTGCGGGGACTGCGGGCCCTGCTCGACCTCGTGCGTCTTCTCGTTGAACCACCACTGGGACTCGATGCGTTCGTCGCTCATGTCGCCACCGTACCCACGGCGGCGCGGCGGGGGCCGGCGCGGTGCGGTGCTCTCTGAGTCTCGCAGCGGGGGCGGCGGTGCGCGCGGGCGCGGTGTCGCTTTCGGAGGAGCGACAGTGTGCTGCCGCCAGCGCGCGGCGTTCCGTCGCTTTCGCGGCGCGGTCCCGAGCGGCGGCGGCTGATCTGTCGCTTTCGCGGGGCGCGCCGCGCGCGGCGCCCACCCGCGCACCCGCGCCGTGCGCCGCGCGCGGCGCCCACCCGCGCACCCGCGCCGTGCGCCGCGCGCGGCGCCCACCCGCGCACCCGCGCCGTGCGCCGCGCGCGGCGCCCACTCGCGCACCCGCGCCGTGCGCGGCGCGCGGCGCCCACCCGCGCACCCGCGCCGTGCGCGGCGCAGGCGCGCCGCACGCCCGGATAGAGTGGTCGGCATGCCCCGGGACGCACACGGACACCTGACCGCCGGCCGGATCTCCCCGCAGCGACCCGTCCCGAAGGACATCGAGCGACCCGAGTACGTCGGACGCGCCGAACCCGACGAGCACGGCCACGGTGACACCTACACCGCAGAAGAGGTCGAGCGGATCCGGACCGCCGGACGCATCGCCTCGCAGGCGATCGACGCCGTCGGTGCAGCGATCCGTCCGGGCGTCACCACCGACGAGCTCGACCGCATCGGCCACGAGTTCGTCGTGTCGCACGGCGCCTACCCCTCGACGCTCGGGTACCGCGGCTACCCGAAGTCGCTGTGCTCGAGCCTCAACGAGGTGATCTGCCACGGGATCCCGGACGACACGATGCTGCAGGAGGGCGACCTCGTCAACATCGACATCACCGCGTACAAGGACGGGATGCACGGCGACACGAACCGGACGTTCCTGGTCGGCGAGGCCGCGCCGGAGGTGCAGGACCTCGTCACCCGGACCGAGGAAGCGCTCCGCCGCGGCATCAAGGCCGTCGCGCCCGGGCGCCAGGTCAACGTCATCGGCCGGGCGATCGAGGCGTACGCGAAGCGCTTCGGCTACGGCGTCGTCCGCGACTACACCGGGCACGGCGTCGGACGGGCGTTCCACTCCGGGCTGATCATCCCCCACTACGACGCGCCCCACCACGACACCGTCATCGAGGAGGGCATGGTGTTCACGATCGAGCCGATGCTCACCCTCGGCGGCATCGAGGCGGACATCTGGTCGGACGACTGGACCGTCTCCACCCGCGACAAGTCGTGGACCGCACAGTTCGAGCACACCCTCGTCGTCACCGAGCGCGGTGCCGAGCTCCTGACCGTCTCCTGACCGCTCCCCCGACCTACCAACCGAAAGGCTCCTCATGACCACCCTCGCAGTCGGCGTCGACATCGGCGGTACGGGCATCAAGGGCGCGATCGTCGACGTCTCCACCGGCGAGCTCCAGACCGACCGGATCAAGAAGGCCACCCCCGAGGGCGGTAAGCCGCACGACATCGTCGCGGTGGCGAAGTCGATCGTCGACGAACTCGCGCCGGCAGCGGACGTCCCGGTGGGCGTGTGCTTCCCCGCGATCGTCCGCGACGGCAAGACGATGTCGGCGGCGAACGTGTCCAAGAAGTGGATCGGCTTCGAGGCCGAGGCGCTGTTCGAGAAGGAGCTCGGCCGTTCGATCCACTTCGTCAACGACGCCGACGCCGCCGGCTTCGCGGAGCAGCAGTTCGGCGCGGCGAAGGGCAAGGACGGGCTCGTCGTCGTCACGACCCTCGGCACCGGGATTGGTACGGCGCTCATCAACGACGGTGTGCTCATCGTGAACTCCGAGCTGGGACACCTCGAGATCGACGGCCACGACGCGGAGACGAAGGCCTCGTTCGCCGCGAAGGAGCGCGACGACCTGTCCTGGAAGCACTGGGCGAAGCGGCTGCAGAAGTACTACTCGACGCTGGAGGCGCTGCTCTCCCCCGAGCTCTTCGTCGTCGGCGGCGGCGTGTCGAAGCACCACGAGGAGTTCCTGCCGCTGCTCGACCTGCAGGCGGGCATCATCCCCGCGACCCTCCGCAACAACGCGGGCATCATCGGCGCGGCGACGCTCGCCGCCCGGTCGAAGCCGCAGCAGTAGTCGCCTCGCGGCGCCAGCGGTCGGCCGCATCGACAGCCTGTCGCGGCGCCCGCGGTCGGCCGCGTCGGTGGCACTCCCGCGGTGTGCCGTCGCGGTGGTGCGTCGCGCCTCGGTCGGGCCGCAGCCGCGCGCCGAGGTTCCACGACTCGCCGCGGGTGGAGCGTGGAGGTTCCGAGAACGGGCGCCCCACGGGTCGAGATGTCGGGACTTCGGAACCTCGCGGGGCCAGCTCTCCCAACCGGGAGACACGTGCACGCGCGGATGTGCACGCTGCGCGGGCGCGTCACCCGGTGGACTCGGCGGTGCGAACGGGTCGCCGGTGTGCACGCTGCGCGGGCGCGTCACCCGGTAGACTCGGCGGTGCGAACGGGTCGGTGAGACGGTCGCGTCACTCCCCCGGGAGTGCCGAGGAACGTCCGGGCTCCACAGAGCAGGGCGGTGGGTAACACCCACCCGGAGCAATCCGCGAGACAGTGCCACAGAAAGCAGACCGCCGGCGGCGACGTCGGTAAGGGTGAAACGGCGGTGTAAGAGACCACCAGGGGTCCGGGTGACCGGATCCGCTCGGTAAACCTCGTCCGGAGCAAGGTCAGACAGAGGACGACGAGGCTGCTCGCTGAGTCCTCGGGTAGACCGCTGGAGGCCGACGGCAACGTCGGTCCGAGAGAGATGGCCGTCACCGCGAGAGCGGGACAGAACCCGGCGTACGGCCGGCCCGTTCGCACACACTCGCGCCCGTCAGGGACGCACGGGAGGCCCGGTGCCGGCTGGCACCGGGCCTCCCGTCGTTCCGGTGGTCGGGTCTACAGCCCGGACTCGGGCGTGCGCACGAGGATCGCGTCGCTGTCCGGGCAGAGCACCACGTCGTCCGGCGCCGCCGCACGGATCGCCTGCAGGTCCGAGTTGGTCAGGGTCACGCCCGAGGCGGTCGACACACCGCCCTGCAGCAGCGACGCTCCGAAGCCGTACCGGGCGCGCTGCCGGTCGTACAGCGCCAGGAGCTCCGCGGGGACCTTGGCGGCGACGTCGGCGCGAGCGTGCACGGCCGAAGCGTGGTCGGCCTCGAGCCGGGCGATCTCGGCATCCCGCTCGGCGAGGAGCCCGGCGCGTGCGGTGTCGGCGTCGGCGAGCTGCGCCTCGACGTCGCCGACCCGGGCGCGGAGGCCGTCGAGCTGCTCCATGACCTCGAGTTCGCTCGTCTCGAGGTCGCCGATGCGCCGCTGGAGCGAGTCGAGCTCGCTCTGCAGACCGGCCGCGTCCTTCGCGTTGGCGACGTTCTGCAGCAGCGTGGTGTCACGCTCGACCCGGGCCTGCGCGATGGCGGTGTCCGATTCGAGGCGTGCGAGCTCGCGCTCGGCGTCCTCGACGAGGCCGGTCGCCGTGGCGAGCTCACCGCGCAGCTTCGCCGCCTTCGTGCTGAGCTCGGTGAGCTGGTCGCCCTTGCGGAGCGCGGTGATGCGGTGCTCGATGCGGGTCACGTCGTTGTCGAGTCGTTGAACGTCGAGGAGGATGACCTGGTCCTCGGGTGCTGCCTTCACGGTCAGGCTCCTTCTGCTTCGGTAGTGGTCGCGGCTGCCGCCCCGTCAGGCGCGGCGACGGCACGGTCAGGATCGGAGGCCGGCTCGGTCGGTTCGGCGGCCGGCAGGACGGCGAAGTCCCACGGGTCGGTCCGGAGGTCGCTCACGGTCACGCGGACCCCTGCGGCGGCCGCCAGCGCACTCGCGGCGACGTCGAGCCAGAGCCACTCGGTGGCCCAGTGCGACGTGTCGATGAGTGCGGGTCCGGCGGCGAGCTGGGCCTGCTCGCGGAACTCGGAGGCCGGGTGGTGCCGGAGGTCGCTCGTGACGTACACGTCGGCGCCGAGGACGGCGGGGTGTCCGAGGAGTGAGTCGCCCGCGCCGGCACACAGTGCCACCGTGCGGATCGGGTCGTCGTAGCCGCCGGAAACACGGACCCCGGTGGCGGTCCCGGGCAGCAGATCGACGAGCGTGCGGGCGAGGGCGCCGAGCGTGGTGGGTTCGGCGAGGGTGCCGACGCGTCCGATCCCGGTGGCGGGGTCGACCCCGGGATCGATCGGCCGCTGGTCGGTGAGGCCGAGTCGGTCGGCGAGCACGGCGGACGTGCCGGTGGTCACGACGTCGGCGTTGGTGTGCGCGGCGAGGAGTCCGGCACCGCCGCGGACGAGGGTCGCGAGGACGGCGCCCTTGTAGGTCGACTCGGCGATGGTCGTGACCCCGCGGAGCAGCAGTGGGTGGTGCGTCAGGAGCAGGTCTGCCCCGAGCGCCACGGTCTCCGCGGCGGTCGCGGGGACGGCGTCGACGGCGAGGTGCACGTGCTGCACGTCGGCGTCCGGGTCGCCGGCGACGAGGCCGACCGCGTCCCACGACTCCGCTCCGGCGGACGGCCAGAGCTGCTCGACGACGTCCTGGATCTCGCGGAGCTTCGGCATCCCGTCAGTCTACCGAGACGACCACGCGCACCACGCTGGCGGTGCGACCCGGGCGATCCGTGCCTCCCGGCCGCACCTCAGGCGCGTCCGAGCGCCCGCAGCACGCGGGCGACGAGGCGCTGCCACCAGCCGGCGGCCTGCTCCTCGGTCGCTGCATCCGACGTCGGCTGCGCATCCGCGGGACGGGCCGCCTCGGGCAGGACGACCGGCGTGCTCGCCGTGGCGCCGACGTGCGCGGTCAGCGCGGCGGCGAACGCCTGGCGGTCGATGACGGTGGGCCCGGTGGCGGGCTGGACCAGCGGCGTCGGTCGCGTGTTCGCGGACACCGGCGTGACGGCCAGGAGGCCCGGCGCGGGTCGGGCGGGCTCGTCACGGTCCGCAAGGGGTTCCGGTGCACGCTCCGGCTCGACGAGCACTGCGGCTGGCGCCGCGACCGCCGGCGCTGCCGCGGACCGGGGTGCGGCCTGGGGCTGCGTCCGCGTCGGATCCTCGGTGGCGGCGGTCCCGCGCACGGGACCGGCTGCGGTGCGGACCGCACCGGTCGCCGCGCGTCGGGACGCAGCGCGGTCGCGGCGGTCCGCCTCGACCGCGGCGTCGGCCAGGAGGTCCGCGAAGACCGTACGGGCGAACGCGCGGGCGGCGCGCACCTCGGGGTCGTCGAGGTCGGCGACCGTGGCCTCCCACGCAGCGAGTCGTGCGAGGTCCTCGTCACGGCGGCGGACCTCGTCCTCGAGGAGGACGATGCGCTCGATCGTGGGCCGTCCGGTGGCGGGGTCGACCTCGATCGCGAGGTCCTCGATGCGGAGTGCGAGGCGGGCCGGGGGCTCCGGGAACGACGGGGTGCAGGCGGCGTGGCGGGCACGGTCTCGGGGGCGGCGGAAGGCCTCGGCCGTGGTGTCGGCGGCGGTGGTGTCGCCGTCGGCCGCCGCCGAGTGCGCGGCCGTGTCGGAGACGGCGGCCGTGTCGGTCGACGGGGCGGTCAGCGTCGCGGCGTCCGGCCGCTGCACGGGGCCGGTGACCGGCGGGACGACGAGGTCCGCGAGGTAGGGCGCGCGCGTGGCCGGGGCGTCACGGAGCCACTCCTCGAGCTCGCGACCGAAGGGGTCGACGAGGGGGGTGCGTGCACCGGACTGCGTCTCCATGCCCGAACCGTAAATATCGGGAGCGTCGAACCGTGGGAGATCCGCGGAGTGTCGCGAGATCCGCTGCAATGTCACGAGGACGTGAGCGGCGTGTCGGCCCCGGGCGCCCGCGTCGCGCTCAGACCGGTCGGTCGATGGTCCGGAGCAGGGCGCGTCCGGCCTCCCACGCTCCGACCCCAGCGGCCACGTTGACGTGCTGCAGCGCACCGATCCGGTGCACCGTCGCACCGAGGGTCGAGGCGAACTCGAGGGCCCGGTCCGCCGAGCAGTACGGGTCGTCGTCGCTGACGACGAGGTGCACGTTCCCGATCACCGAGCGGCCGGTCGGGGCCGTGAACCCGCTCGCCTCCGGAGGGAAGCCGGGCGCGGCCGGGTCCGGTGGCGCGACGAGGAGTGCTCCCGCGACGGGGAGCGCCCCGCCGGCGGTCCGGCCTCGGGCCGCCCGCCCGGGCTCGGACAACCAGCGTGCGGTCGCGAGGACGCCGAGGCTGTGCGCGACGAGGACCGGCGGACCGTCTGCGGGGTCGAGCGAGGCGACCGCGGTCGAGATGGCCGCCTGCCAGTCGTCGGACTCCGGGTGGGACCAGGACGTGGGAGCGATCCGCACGACGCGACCGTCGTCAGCTGCACGTTCCGCCTGCCACAGGGACTGCCAGTGTCCGGGGTCGGAGTTCCAGATGCCGGGCACGATCACCCAGGGTCGCGGTCGCTGCACGGGGGAAGCGTAGCGGTCGGCCTCCCCGCGGGCGTCCGGGTCGGGCGTCGTCAGCGCTGCAGTGTGTCGCGCGGGTACTCGCCGAAGCGCCGTGCGTAGGCGGCGGAGAACCGACCGAGGTGCGCGAAGCCCCACCGCACGGCGACGGACGCGACCGTCGTCTCGCCGGGCCGGGCGCGCTCGAGTTCTTCGTGGATCCGGTCGAGGCGGATGCCTCGGAGCATCGCGTTCGGCGCCGTGCCCACCTGACGTTGGAACGCCTGCTGCAGCCCTCGGACACTGAGGCCGACGCGCTCGGCGACGTCCGTCGTCGTGATCGGCGTGTGCGCGGACGCGTGCATGAACTCGATGGCGGCGCGGACCCGTCCGGTGGCACCCTGGGGCAGCGGGACCTCCGGCGCGAGGACGGTGTGCGGGAAGGTGCGGAGCAGGGCGCGAGCGGTCTCACGGGTGGTCTCCGCCATGGCGAGCCGCGAGAGCGGTTCCGGGCCGAGGACGATGCGGGCTGCCCGCTGCACGTGCGCGTTCCAGGCGCGCAGGTCTGCGGGGTCCGGCGTGCGTGCGTGGTCGAACACGAGCGGTCCGGGTTGGACCCCGTGCACCTCGGCGGCGACGCCCTCGAGGTACGCGCGGTCGAACTGCACGAGGCTCTGCCGGAGGTCGGCGAGGTCGAACACGAAGGGGCGCCCGGACGGGAACATCACCGGCATCCGCGGCCCGAACGACACCTCGTCACGGCCGACGTCGACGCGACCCCCGCCCTCCGCGGTCCACATCACGACGTACTCGTCCCGCACCTCGACCTCACCGCGCATCCGGCCGTCGAACCGGGTGGAGCGGAACGTCATGGTGTCGTCGCCGACGACCTTGAAGCGGTAGCCGAACACCCGGTCGGTCCGCTCGGCGGCGAACCCGGAGCCCTCGTAGGCGTCCTGGTACATCCGAACGGCTTCCTCCGGGTGCATGCCGGACACGTCGAAGGTCGACCGGGGATCGCGGTCGGCCCGTGCGTCTTCGGCAGCGGCGGTGCTCATCGACCGAAGCGTCGCACGGGGGGCCGCGCTTCCCGCAATCGGGGCCCGCACCGTGCGGGAAACGGCCCGGCGAGTGCGGTCCGTGGACCTGTCGAGCGAGGCTCAGTCGTGACGGGCACGCTGGAGCGTCCAGCGGTTGCGGTCACCCACCCGGTCGTACCGGAGGTCGTCGACGACCATCTTCACGAGCGCGAGCCCACGCCCGCTCTCGGCGAGGTCGTCGGGCAGCTCGGCCGCCGCGGGGTCGATGCCTGCCGGAGCCCCGTCGTCGCTCACCACGGCGGCGTACCCGTCAGAGGAGCAGGAGAGGTCCACCCGGCATGCGAGCTGACGCCCACGGCCCGCGTGCTCGATCACGTTGGACGTGAGCTCGACGAGCGCGAGTTCGAGCGCCATGCGGTCCTCCGCGGACACCGACGGCTCCGCCTGCCACACGCGTGCGAGGAACTCGTGCACCGCCGTGACGTCGTCGGGCGGGCAGTCCATCTCGACGCGGTGCGCGCCGGTCGCGGTGGTCACAGCCAGTCGGACACCGCGGCGTCCCCGTTGGGGTACGTCCGCAGGATCTTGTCGATGTTGCTCAGCTTGAGGACCATCTGCACCTGCTCGGAGGGCGCGGCGATGCGGAGGTCTCCCCCGGCCTGCCGTGCGGTCTTGAGCGAGCCGACCAGGGCACCGAGGCCCGACGAGTCCATGAAGTCGACCCCGGACAGCTCGACGGCCAGGTTCGCGCGTCCGCCCCCGACGACCTCGGCCACCCGCTCGCGGAATGCCGGAGCGGAGACCATGTTGAGCCGGCCACTGCACTCCAGGACGGCTGTGTTCGTTGATGCCTCGTGTACGACGATGTCCATCCGGTGCGCTCCCCTTCGGTTCGTGCTCGCAACCTACCGCGTCGAACCTACCGGGCAACGCGGGTCACGCGTCGGCACGGCCGCGGCGCGTGGCCGTGCCGCCCGACCGTCACCCGGCGACGCGGGCCCGGCGCGTGGCGACGAGCTGCACGACGACCGCAGCGGCCATCAGTGCCGCCATGACCGACCCCATCGCCACCGCAGTGCCGCCGAGCGCGCCGGCGAGGGGTGTCCCGAGGCCACCGAGCCCGAACGTCAAGCCGCCCTGGAGCGCCGCGGCGGTCCCCGGGTGCGCCGCCCCGACGTGCTGTGTGCGGGTCATGGAGGCGGGGAGCACGAAGCCCCACGCCCCGGTCACGACGGCGAGCGAGCACCACACCGGGACCGGCCCGGCACCGAGCAGCGCCGACGCCAGGACACCGAGCGCGCCGAGCGTCCCGACCGCCAGGCCGAAGGAGAGCAACCCGTCCTCGGACCACCTGCCGACCACCCGGCGGAACACCAGGGTCGTCACGATCATCATCGACGCGTTCGTGGCGAACACGAGCGTGTACAGACCCTCGCTGAACCCGTACTGGGTCTGGAACACGAACGAGCTGGTGGCGATGTACGCGAAGAACCCGATGGTCGAGAGGACCCCGGTGAGCACGTAGGCGCGGAACCGTCCGATCGCCAGGAGCTGCCGGATGCGGTCCCGGTTCGCCGCGAACCCGACGCCGCCGCGCCGATCCCTCGGCAGGGTCTCGTGGAACCGCAGGACGACGAACAGGAAGAAGACCGCGCCGAGGACCGCGAGCACCACGAACATGAACCGCCAGGTCGCGACCGTGAGCACCGCACCCCCGATCAGCGGCGCGACCACCGGCCCGATCGCGTTGATCGCCGCGAGGGTGCCGAACACCCCGGCCATCCGCGGACCGTCCGTGACGTCGGACACCATCGCCCGTCCCGCGACCGCGCCGGCAGCGCCGGCGAGCCCCTGGAGCACCCGGGCGACGACGAGCGTCACGGCGTCCGGAGCGAGCGCACACCCGACGGACGCGAGCGCGAACACCGCGGTGCCGACGAGCATCAGCGGTCGACGCCCGATGCCGTCGCTCACCGGCCCCGCGAGCAGCTGCCCGACGGCGAACGCGACGAGGAACGCCGTCAACGACAGCTGCACGGCACCGGGTGTCGTCGCGAGGTCCCGGGCGATGGCCGGGAGCGCGGGGATGTACATGTCCGTGGCGAACGGCGACACCCCGACGATGAGGGCGAGCGGCACGATCGGGGGCAGCGTGGCCCTGGTGGTCGTCCGGTCCGTGCTGCGCTCCGTCGTCACCCCCGCCACGCTACGCCGCGTCGAATCGATTCGACAAGGGTTCGGTTCCCACGGGACGCGCGCGTTCCGACACCGCGCGCGTCGATCACCGGGTGGGAGGTCGGAACGCGCGCGTTTCGTGGATCTGCCCAGCATGGAGGACCGGTGTCGGCCCGCCGGACGCGCACCGGGCCTCCAGGCGGTCCCGCGGGCGCCGGCGACGCGACGGGAGGGGCGGTCTCGGGAAACGCGCGCGTTCCGACGCCGTGCGCGTCGATCGACGGGTGGGAGGTCGGAACGCGCGCGTTTCGTGGATCTGTCCAGCATGGAGGACCCGTGCCGGCCCGCCGGACGCGCACCGAGCCTCCAGGCGGTCGCGCGGGCGCCGACGACGCGACGGGACGCGCGCGTTCCGAGACCACGCGCGCCGCACACGACGAAACGCGCGTCGTTCGACGGGTGGGACGTCGGAACGCGCGCGTTTCGTGAGGGAGGACGATCCGTCAGCCGGTGTTCTGCAGACCGGCGGCGATGCCGTTGACGGTCAGGAGGAGCAGGCGGTGGTCGCCGTCCGTCGGGTCGGTGCTGCCGCTCGTCCGGATCGAGCGGAGCGCCCGGAGCTGCAGGTGCGAGAGCGCGTCGACGTACGGGCTGCGGAGCCGGACGGCACGAGCCAGGACGGGGCGGTCCTCGAGGACGTCCGCGCCGCCCGAGATCCGCAGCACCCAGGCTCGGGTGCGTCGCATCTCGTCGAGCACGCGCGCGGCGAGGTCGTCGCGGTCGGCGAGCTCGAGGTAGCGGCCGGCGATGTACTCGTCGGTCTTCGCGAGCGACATCTCGACGTTCTTGATCATCGCGCCGAACAGCGGCCACTCGGCGGCGGCGCGGCGGAGGACGTCGACGTCGCCGACGGCCTCGAGCGCGGACCCGAGGCCGTACCAGCCGGCGAGGTTGATCCGCGCCTGCGTCCACGAGAACACCCACGGGATCGCCCGGAGGTCCTCGAGGGACTCGACCGACAAGCCTCGGCGAGCCGGGCGCGACCCGAGGGGCAGCAGACCGAGCTCCTCCATCGGGGTCACCCGGGCGAACCACGGCGCGAAGCCGTCGGCCTTCACGAGGTCGTAGAACGCCTGACGCGACACGTCGTCGAGCTGCTGCGCGAGGTCGGCGAACTCGGTGGCCGCCGCGGCCGTGCGCTGCTCGTTCGACGGCGACGACGCGAACAGCGTGGCGGAGGCCATCTGCTCGAGGTGCCGCGCCGCGATGTCCTGGTCGCCGTACTGGGCGAAGATGACCTCGCCCTGCTCGGTGAGCTTGAGCCGACCGTCGATCGACCCCGGCGGCTGGGCGAGGACGGCCTCGTTCGCCGGTCCGCCACCGCGCCCGAGCGAGCCGCCGCGGCCGTGGAACAGCGTGAGCTCGACGTCGTTCGCGGCGGCCCAGTCGGCGATGCGGGCCTGCGCGTCGTACAGCGCCAGGTTCGCCGACACCGGGCCGACGTCCTTCGACGAGTCGGAGTAGCCGAGCATGACCTCGAGCCGACGCCCGGTCGCGGCCAGGCGTCGCTGGAACGGCTCGGTCCGCACGGCCTCGTCGAGGATGTCGACGCTGGCGTGCAGGTCGGCGAAGGTCTCGAACAGCGGGATGACGTCGAGCACGGGGGCCGCCTCGACCGAGCCGAGCGCGGCGACCGCGAGCTCGTGCACGTTCGCCAGGTCCGCGGCGGACTGTGTGAAGGACACGATGTAGCGGTGGGCCGCACGGACGCCGAAGCGGGACTGGAGGTCCGCGATGGTCCGGAAGACCGACAGGACCTCTTGCGTGGTGTCGCTCAGCTCGCCACCGGCGCGGATCTCGGCGAGGGCGGTGCGGTGCACCTGGGAGTGCTGCCGGACCTCGAGCTCGGCGAGGTGGAACCCGAAGGTCTCGACCTGCCAGATGAGGTTCTGGAGCTCACCGTTCGCCGGGCGCACGGCACCGGCGGCGACGAGCGACGCCTGGATCGTGCGCAGGTCGGCGAGGAGTTCCTCGGGGCTCGCGTAGGCGGTGCGGTCGTCACGGCGACGGGTCGCACGGATGCGGGCGGCCACGAACAGCAGCGCTCGGCGGTGCGTCTCGTTCGGGGCGCGGACGCCGATGCGCTCGGCGACGGCCGGGTCGAGGCGCTCCTGCTCGGCGACGAGCGCGGTCAGGCCGGCGTCGGCGGGCGTCTCGCTCGCGTCGAGGGTGAGGGCGCTGCCGATGCGGGTCGCGGCTCGGGCGAGGCCGAGCAGGATGTGCTCGGACGCGATCTCGGCGGCCTGCCGGGTGACGTCGGCGGTCACGTGCGGGTTGCCGTCACGGTCGCCGCCGATCCAGGTACCGAACCGGACGAACGCCGGGGCGACCACCGGGGCACGCCCGGCGTCGTCGCCCTGCAGGCGGTCGTCGAGCAGGCGGTAGACCTGCGGGACGATCTCGAAGAGCGTCTGGTCGAAGACGCTCATGGCCGTGCGGACCTCGTCGAGCGGGGTCGGACGGGTGGTCCGGAGCGGCGAGGTCCGGAGGAGCGTCGTGATCTCCTCGAGCAGGCGCCGCTCGTTCTCGGCCCGCGCGGTGGCGTTCCGCGCACGGTCGCGCTCGTCGATGAGGTCGGTGATGCGTCGGACGGCCGTGGTGACGGCCCGTCGGCGGGCCTCGGTCGGGTGCGCGGTGAGGACCGGGTGGAACCGGAGGCCCTCGAGCCGCGCCGCTGCCTCGTCGGCGCCGACCTGCTCGACGAGGGAGCCGTACGTCGCCGGGAACGAGTCGCCGGGGAGCCCGCCGTCGTCCCCGCGCTGCCGGAGCACACGGACGCGGTGGTGTTCCTCGGCGAGGTTCGTGAGGTGGAAGTAGGTGGTGAACGCCTGCGCGACCGCCTCGGCCCGCTCGGCGGACATGCCGGCGACGAGTTCCTCCGCGCGCGCCGCCCCGTCGGTGCCCGAGCCCTCGTAGGCCTCGATCACCGCGGCACGCAGCGTCTCCACGTCGTGCAGCAGGTCGTCGCCGCCGACCTCGCGCAGCACCCGCCCGAGCAGGTTGCCGAGGTAGCGGACGTCGGAGCGGAGGTCGCTGTCGACCGCTCCGCTGACGTCGTCCCTGGCGCGTCCGTGACGCGTCTGGCCGTCGATCGCCGTCATGTCGTCCTTTCCGGGTCTGCCGGGGACGAGCCCCGGTATCCCAGCAGCGTATCGGGCCGCCGGGACGGGTGACGACAACCGTCCGGACGGACCAGCACCCGTCCGGCCGCACGGAACGGCGGCAGCAGCAGCCGACCGTCGCTGCGCGGACGGCCAGCGGTGGCGCCGGGACCGCGGCACGCGGCAGGAGCACCCCTGCTGTCGCCGTGCGCCGCGGTCCCGGCGGGTCGGAGACGCCGGGTCAGCCGGCGCGCGGAGCGGTCGTGGGCGTCCGCAGCGCCTCGAGCTCGGCGAGGAGCCGCCGGTCGAGCGCGTGGGCGGTCTCGACCTCGGCGATGACCCGCTCCTGCTCGTCGGCGTCCCACGGCGCCCGGTCGAGCTGCTCGCGGTAGGTGTCACCGAACGCCGCGGGGTCGGCGACCTGCTCGCAGATCCAGAAGAGCACGCCGTTCGTCTCGAAGCCGAAGCGCTCGCTCAGCACGGTGCCGATCGCACGGCCCCCGGAGAGGTCGCCGAGGTACCGCGTGTAGTGGTGCGCGACGAACCCACCGGGCCAGGTGGCCGCGACCTCGTTGAGCCGTCGCACGTAGGCGGTCGTCGCCGGCAGGGGGCACACCAGCTCGGGCCAGTCCGGTCCGACGAGGTACTCGAGGTCCGCACGGATCGCAGGCATCCGGGTGAGCTGCGGCGTCACGAACGGTGCCACGACGGGGTGGTCCGCCATCCGTTCGGCGGCGCGCTCGAGGGCGTCGTACACGAACGCGTACTGACCGAGGAGGTCCGCGTGGTCCGCCACGTCGCACGTCCCCGCGGCGAGGTCCTGGAGCAGCCCGTCGCCCGTCGCGGAACCCGCAGCACGCCGGGTGCGGCGGCGCAGCAGCTCCGAGAACGGCGTGACGGTGGTGTCCATGAGGTAAGGCTAACCTCACCTCCTGGACAGTCAAGCGCCACACCGATGAACCGAGACCCGAAGGAGAGGAGACTCGTCCCCGATGAGTCCCAAGCCGAACCGCCCCCAGCACGTCTTCGTCGTCGACCGCACCGAACGCCTGAGCCCCCACATGGTGCGGGTGCACCTCGGCGGTCCCGCCTTCGCCGACTTCGTGGCCGGTGCGGACCCCGATCGGATCGCCGCGACGGACCGGTACGTCAAGCTCCTGCTCGCGAAGCCGGAGCTCGGCCTCGAACCGCCGTACGACCTCGACGCACTCCGTGCGACGCTCCCGAAGGCGGACCTGCCGACCCGCCGCACGTACACGGTGCGGCACATCGACCACGCGGCCGGCACCATCGCGATCGACTTCGTGGTGCACGGCGACGAGGGACTGGCTGGTCCGTGGGCGGCCTCGGCGCGCCCCGGCGACCGGCTCGCGCTGTCCGGCCCGGGCGGCGGCTACGCGCCGTCCGGCGATCCCGCGGTCACGCACGTCCTCCTCGGCGACGACAGCGCCCTGCCCGCCATCGGGTCCGCCCTGGAGGCACTTCCGGACGCCGCCACGGGCGTCGCCCTGGTGGAGGTGGCCGGTCCTGCTGACGAGCAGCCCATCGCCCACCCTGCCGGTGTCGACCTGCGATGGCTGCACCGCGACGCCGCCGGCGCCGAGCCGGGCACGCTCCTGCTCGAGGCGGCGCGTGCGCTGCCCCGTGCCTCCCGGCCGGTGCAGGTCTTCGCGCACGGTGAGCGGTCTGCGGTGAAGGCGATCCGCCGACTGCTGCAGGACGACTGGGGACTCGAGAAGTCGGAGCTGTCGCTGTCCGCGTACTGGGCGCTCGGCCGGGCGGAGGACCGGTTCCAGGAGGAGAAGCGGGAGCCGATCGGGGTGATCTTCGAGGAGTGAGCGACGACGAGAGGGGATCCGGCGGCCGCTGGGCGCTGCCGCTGCGACGAGTGATGCCGTGGTGGTACGTCGGCGGTGCCGTCGCGACCATCGCGGTGACGGCGATCGTCAACCCGGAGGGCAACCAGTCCGCCGTCACGGCGTGGGGGCCGATCATCGGTCTCGCCGTCCGGGACCGCCAGCTCGCTGCCCGGGGACGAGTCGACCGGGGCCTCCCGCCCCGCGATCCGTCGGGTCGGGCGCCGAGATGGCCGGAGCCGGTGCTCGCCGTGCTCCTGACGGCGGGCGTGGTGGGCCTCGGACTCCTGCTCGACGCGCTGCTCGGCCACCGGACGGTCGTCACGACCTGGGTGGGCGGTGGCCTCGCCGCGGTGTGCGTGCTCGGGGTCGTCGTGGTCGGGCTGCTGCTCCGCCGACGACGGGCTGGCGACGGTGCCCGAACGGACGGTGCGGTCAGCGGACGGCGCTGAGGGCCCGCCGACCGGCGCCGGGTTGGATGACCGCATGACGAGTGAAGCATCCGACAGCGCCACCGACGGCCCCCTGCTGTCGCTGGTGTACTCCAGCCGCGCGGTCGTCGGCTTCGGGCTCGACGCACTCGACGAGCTGCTCGTGCACGCGCGCACGGCCAACGAGGCGGTGGGCATCACGGGACTCCTGCTCTACCGGGACCACCGGTTCCTGCAGTTGCTCGAAGGTCCCGAGGCGGCGGTGCGCGAGAAGATGGCCTTCATCACGGAGGACCCGCGCCACGACCACGTCACGGTGCTGCTCGAGGAGGACGTGGCCGAACGGCAGTTCCCGGGGTGGACGATGGGGTACGCCGCCGAGGACAGCCTGCGGCACGCCGAGGTCCCCGGCTACCGGACGACGTTCGACGACATCGACTTCCTGCCCGACGACCACGAGGCCGAGCCGATCGTCCCCGCGCTGCGCGAGCTCATCCGGTGGTTCCGGGAGACCCGACCGGCCGGCACCGAGCAGGCCACGGCGCAGCCGGCGTAGTGGCCGACGGGGTCGCGGCGTCGCTCACGCGGGCGCCGGCCCGGCCCGACCGACGATGGTCAGCAAGGCTGTCCAGTCCGACGGAGCAGCGCCGCCTCCGGCGCGCACGCCCTCGTACACGGCGCGCGCATCCTCGTACGCGGCGCGCGCATCGTCGTACCGGGCAGCGGCCTGGAGGACCGTGGCCGGGCTGAGTGGACCGGCCAGCGCGGCGAGGGCGCGGGCAGCGGCGGCGTCCGTCGCGGACCCGGACCGGTGGTGCGTGGTCCCGGTGCGGAGGTCCTCCACGGCCATCCAGAGTTCGAGCGTGCTCCTGACGACCCCGAGGACGAGGTGCAGTCCGATCAGGTCGGCGCCGCGGCCGAAGCGGGTCGCTGCGAGGGTGAGGTCGAAGCGCACGGCGTTCTCCGGCGACGGCTCCGGCAGCCGCACGGTCCCGCCCCGGACCGCGGCGTCGACCCGCCGTCCGTCGGCGAGGACGAGCCGGAGTCGCTGAACGGCGTCGTCGACGTCGTCCAGGGAGTCCTGCCATGCCCAGGGCGTCCCGGCGAAGAGACGCCCGGCGTCCACGTCGGCGGTCAGGTCGAGCTCGACGTCGAGGTCGCTCCACCGGTCGAGGCGGTCGGGTGTCACGACGGACCCGTAGGGACGAACGTCGAGGACGACGGGGTCGGCCGTGCCGAGCCGTTCAAGGAGATCGGTCTGCCAGTGCATGCCCGCACCCTACGAGGATCGGTAGCGTCACGGTCGTGGGGATGATCACGGACACGCGTCGGGGCGACTGGCTGCTGCCGCGCGCTGGCGGCTGGGCCACGGCGGGTGGCGTCGCCGGGACGGGCTTCGCGGCGTACGCGCGGGTGCTGCACCCGCTCGACGCACGGCGTCACGACCTCGCGGTCACCGACGGGTGGGGCCTGCACCCCGTCGTGGAGGAGCGCCGGTGGCGGTGGGCCGAGGTCGCGGCGCGCCGGGGTCGGGACCTGCACCCGCTGGTGCAGTGGACGCGGCTCACCGGGGCGGAGCCACCACGGACGTTCGAGACCGATGACGGGTGGACGGTCGGTCCGCCCGAGGAGGGGCAGCTCGACACGGACGTCCTCGCCGCGCTCACGGAGCACCTGGTGCCGGCGACGACGACCCCGGACGACCTGGTCGCCGCCGTGTGGGACGGGTGGGGCGACCTCAACGGGAGCTCCGCGACGATCTCCTTCTTCGTCGGGGAGCCCAGCGAGGAGGACATCCGTGAGCAGCAGCGCAGCGATGCCGAACGCGCGCTCCGGGAGGATGCCGTGCAACGAGGGCTGCAGGGGCCGGTGTTCGGGTGGCCGGGGCGGTCGTTCCACCTGATGACGGCGTCCATACGGTTGTTCGCGGACCCGACCTGGCTCGACTCCGCGGACCTCGAGGCCTGGCCGGCCGCCGGCCACACGCCGCAGATGCTGTGGCCGGAGGACCGCGCGTGGGTGCTCGCGACCGAGATCGACTGGGACGCGACGATCGTCGGTGGCAGCCGGGACCTCGTGGACGACATCGTCGGCGACGACCGGTTCGAGGCGTTCGAGGTGCGGGTGGACGACGACCTGAGCTGGGCGGGGGACGTGGACGACCAGGGTTGAGCCGTCGCTGTCGTCGGGTCGTGTGAGACTCCCCGGGTGACGAGCTGCTGCGCACCCGGGTGCGACTCCCCCGCGACGGACGACAGCGCTGTGGTTCCGCTCTGCGGCGTGCACCACGAGGCCGTGGTCGGCGCGGGCGGTGTCGAGGACGTCCTGCCCGGCCCGTGCCTGCTCTGCGGGTCCCGTGTCGGCGTCCGCTACCCGAGCGGCGCGGTGTGCGCGGTCTGCGAGTGGCGCTGGGGGGACGTCCCGGACGGTGACCTCGCTCCCCCGCGGGTCGACGTCGTGTACTACCTGCGGATGCGGGACGCGTCGGGCGACCGCATCAAGATCGGCACGACCGCGAACCCGCGGCAGCGCCTCGCGGCCATCGCGCACCAGGACCTGCTCGCGTTCGAGCGCGGGGACCGCACGCTCGAACGCCGCCGTCACGCGCAGTTCGCCGCGACACGCTACCCGGGCACCGAATGGTTCCGGACGTCGCCGGAGCTGCTCACCCACGTCGACACGGTCGCTGCCGGCGTCGCGGAGCCGTGGGAGCTGCTGGCCCGGTGGCGGAGCGAGGCGCTGGCGCTGCGGGGCTGATCGACGTCTGCGGTCAACCGCTCAGGTCTGTCGACGCGATCGGTTCGAACCGCATCGCGCCGCCGACCTCGCGGTACCGGACGAGGGCGAGGCACGCTCCTCGGAGGTCGCCGAGCGGCACGTCGCGCGCCGAATCGACGAACGCGGCGACATGCGATTCCGGCGCGGCTGCGCGGTGCACCGTCAGGGAGACGTGGGCGGTGTCGCGGACGAACGCCGGCGTGGGCGGTTCTCCGCCGTGCAGGGCGGCACCGACCTCGCGCATCCGTCGCCGGACGGCGAGCAGTCGGTCGTCGGCGAAGCCCTGTGCGAACACGCCAGCAGCCGAACCGCCGAGGCCGCGGAAGGACACCTGTGGCATCCCTCCACGGAGCGCTTCTCCGGCCGCCACCCAGTAGGCGTCGACGAGTACGGGGTCCACCTCGTCGCGGTACGGCTCGAGGCTGGTGACGGTCATGTGCAGATCGGACGGAGCGACCACGGTCTGTGGGCCGGCCATCCGGTCGGCGAGCGCATCCGTCGCCTCGACGAGTCGTGCGTGCAGCTCCGCGCCCGGGAGCACGACGAGGCTGAGCCCCCAGCGTGCATCGCCGTCCACGGGCGGGCGGTCGATCACGAGGTCCCCCGTCTCGTACGAGGAACGCGCACGGGCCCACAACGCGTCGTACCTCGACAGGTACTCGTGCACGGTCATGCGCTAAGCACACCACACCCGTCTCCCGACACGGTACGGTGCGGACGTGTCGACGTCGCCGCTGCCGTTCTCCCCGCTCCCGGTCGTGACCGGCGCGATGCACTACACCCACGGGCCGTCATCGAGACGGGCGGAGGGCGTGCCGCGGGGTCGGGTCGTGCAGTTCGACCTCGACGACAGCACGGTGTACCCCGGGACGACCAGGACCGTCCGCGTGTTCGTGCCCGCCCAGTACGACGGCTCGGAGCCGGCCGCGCTCATGGTCTTCCAGGACGGTCGGCTGTACCTCGACGATGCCGAGGACATGCGTGCCGGGACCGTCCTCGAGAACCTCGTGCACGAGGGCTCGATGCCCGTCACCGTCGGGGTCTTCGTCGACCCGGGCCAGCCGACGAACCGCAACGCCGAGTACGACCCTGCCGACGACCGCTACGTCACGTTCCTGCTGGACGAGGTACTGCCCGCCGTCGAGCAGCGAACCGGTGTCCGGTTCACCGACGACCCCGCGCGGCGCGCGATCTGCGGCGGTTCGAGCGGCGGCAACTGTGCGTTCACCGCTGCCTGGCACCGACCGGACGCATTCGGTCTCGTGCTCGGCTTCGTGTCCAGCTTCGCCCAGATCCCCGGAGGCGACCCGTACCCCGCACTCATCCGTTCGACCGAGGACAAGCCGATCCGGGTCTTCCTGGAGGCGAACCGCTTCGACCTGCGACACGACCAGCGGGAACGGAACTGGTACAGCGAGAACCTGCTGGTCACCGCCGCCCTCGCCGAACGCGGGTACGACCACCGACTCGTCCTCGGCGACGGCGGTCACAGCCCGAACCACGGCGGGGTGGTCCTGCCTGACGCGCTGCGGTGGCTCTGGCGCTGACGCCGGCTCAGCGGGCGTAGGCGTCCACGAACAGCGGCCCGCGCAGGTCGCGCAGGGTGTCTACGAGCTGCTCGATCGTCCGCTTCGAGATGCCGGACACCTGCAGGTCGTGCGGTCCGAGCGCGGGGAGCCGCCCGGTCCGGATGCGGACGACCTCCCACCCGACGGCGCGGACGGCGCGGTCCTTCCGCCGGTCGGTCTCCTGCCTCGGGCCCACGTGCTCGAGGCCGTGCCGCCCAGTGGAGTCGTACTCGATCGCGACGCGGAGCTCCGGCAGCACGATGTCCGGCCAGGCCTCGACGTGGTCGAAGAACGGTCGGTCGAGCCGGATCGCGTTCCGGTCGAAGGTGAACTCGAAGCGTTCGGAGAGGGCCGCACGCAGCTCGGCCTCGACCGCGGAGGCCATCGCGGGCGCGCAGACGCTCGTGAACGCTTCGCCCGAGGGCAGCCGAGGCGTCTTCGGACAGATCGTGCGCGGGACCGGGCGCCGTTCGCCCGCCCGCCGTGCTCCGGTACGGTCCGGGCGGTTCCGCGAGGTCGGGACCGCTCCGGCCGGGACACCCCGAGCAGGTGCGGCGGGCAGGGTCTGCCGGCCGGTCAGCCGCACGACCCGCTGGGGTGCGGGGACGGCCGCCGGCCAGTCGGCGGGCAGGACGGGCCACCGCTGCGGCTGTGCCTGCACGGCGCACTCGGGGCACCAGACCGACCGGCGTCGCTCACGGCCCGGCCGTCCGCGCTGCTCGGCGGGGGTGGCGACGAAGACGTGTCCGACGTCGCACTCCCACGTGAGCAGGACCTCGGCCGCCGGCGGGACCTGGGTCAGGACGACGCCGTGGTTCCACTCGGGGTGGTACTGCCTCACGAGCACCGGGTAGGACTCCCACGCGGCGCGGAACTCGCCGACGGCGTACGGCACCGCGACGCCACGCGACCACTGCCGGCGGCGCCACCACGCGTCCACGGGTTCGACCACACGGCCACGGTAGGAGCGACCGCTGACAACCGGTCGCTGCACAGACCGCGTGTGAGCACGTACTGTCCACAGGGCGACCCGGAGCCGTGGCGTCCGACGCGAGGGCGTGCCAGGGTCGAGAGCGTGTACACCGACATCACCGGCCCCGCCCTCCTCGCACACCGCGGCAGCGCCGTCGAGCCCGACGACTTCGACACCTTCTGGCGCGACACCCTGGCGTCGTCCCGCCGGCACCCCATCGCCGTCGAGATGCCGCGGGTCGACACCGGGCTGTCGACGCTCGACACGTACGACGTGTCGTTCGCCGGGTGGGACGGACAGCGCGTCCGTGGCTGGCTCACGGTCCCGGCGGGCACCACGGCCGACGCCCCGCTGCCGGCGGTGGTCGAGTACATCGGGTACGGCGGCGGCCGGGGGCTCGCGACCGAGCACCTGCTGTGGGCGTCCGCCGGCTACGCACACCTCGTGATGGACACGCGCGGCCAGGGCTCGGGCTGGTCCGTCGGCGACACCCCGGACCCCGACGGCAGCGGCCCGGCCTCGCCCGGCGTCATGACCCGGGGCATCGAGTCGCGCGAGACCTACTACTACCGGCGGCTCACGGTCGACGCGGTCCGCGCCGTCGACGCCGTCCGCTCGATCGACCTCGTCGACGCGGAGCGTGTGGCGGTCCTCGGCGTCAGCCAGGGCGGTGGCCTCGCGATCGCGGTCGCCGGCCTCGTCGAGGGGTTGGCCGGGGTGTTCCCGCGGGTGCCGTTCCTGTGCGACTTCCCCCGGGCCTCGGTGATCACCGACGCCGATCCGTACCGCGAGATCGCCCGGTACCTGACCGTGCACCGCGACCGCCGCGACCAGGTGTTCAGCACGCTCGCGTACTTCGACGGAGCCCTGCACGCCGCACGCGCGACCGCGCCCGCGTGGTTCTCGACGGCGTTGATGGACCCGATCTGCCCGCCGTCCACGGTGTACGCGGCCTACAACGCCTACGCGGGACGCAAGGAGATCACGGTGTGGGAGTACAACGGGCACGAGGGCGGCGGCGCGCACGAGGACACGGCGACGCTCCCCCGACTCGCGAGCGTGCTGGGCGGCTAGGGCCCGCCGAGCACGGGGCGCGCGCCGAGCCCGTGCCGCGCGCCGAGCCCGTGCCGCGCGCCGAGCCCGTGCCGCGCGCCGAGCCCGTGGCGCGTGCCGAGCCCGTGGCGCGCGCCGAGCCCGTGGATGTCCAGCCGGAGGCGGTTCAGCGGCCGAGTGCGTTCCGCGCGTACGCGACGAGGACGTTGGCGTGACCGTGCCCGAGGCCGTGCTCCTCCTTGAGCCAGGAGACGACCTCCATGTGCTGGTGGTCGTCGAGCCGGTCGGCCACCAGGTCCAGCCACTCCTGCACGGGGCGGCCGTACTTCGCCTCGATGCTCGGGAAGTACGACTGCGGCCCCGTCGCCTTCGTGCCCGCGGCTGGCGGCTCGGGCGCGGTCACTCGGTGCTGTGCGGTCATGCGCTCACGGTAGCGCCGCACGCGGCGCCACAGAAGGCCCCTCGTGCGCCGCTGAGCGTCATCGGACGTCACACCCGGCCCCGGTGTGACGGATTGTTCCGTCCCGTGGCGGCGTGTTGCGACGGCCGTTGTCGAGGTGCACACGTGCCTCCTACGGTCGCCGCATGACCGACACCACCGAGGTCCCCCGACGGGACGCGTCCCGCGTCCACGACGCGACGAGTGCTGCGGACGCGCACCGTGCCTCCAGGCCGGAACCCGCGGGCAGCGCGGCGATCGACTCCGGAGGCGCAGCCGACGACGCGCTCACCGCCGCCAGCCGCGCCGCCCTCGACCGCCCCGTCGTCCCGCTCCGCCACCCGGTCCGCTGGATCGCCGCCGCACTCGTGCTGATCATCCTGCTGAACTTTGTCGAGACGCTCTTCACGAACGAGCAGTGGGGTTGGCCCGCCGTCGGGAAGTGGCTGTTCAGTCCCGCGATCCTCACGGGTCTGCAGCTGACGCTCGTCGCGACGGGTCTCAGCGCGGTTATCAGCTTCGCGGGCGGGATCGTGGTCGCGGTCGCCCGACTGTCGCGGAACCCCGTGCTGTCCGGTCTCGCGTGGGGGTACGTGTGGCTGTTCCGGTCGGTGCCGCTCATCCTCGTGCTCGTGTTCCTCTACAACCTCGGGTCGCTGTACCCGACGATCGGCATCGGGATCCCGTTCGGTCCGCAGTGGGACATCCCGACGGCGAACGTCCTCGGCGACCTCGCGATCGGGGTGATCGGCCTGAGCCTCAGCGAGATCGCGTACGCGTCCGAGATCGTCCGCGCCGGGGTGCTCGCCGTCGACCACGGGCAGCTCGAGGCGGCGCAGGCCCTCGGCCTGTCGCGACGTCGACAGTTCACCCGGGTGGTGCTGCCCCAGGCGCTCCGCTCGATCGTGCCGGCCTTCGTCAACCAGATCGTCGGGTTGCTCAAGGCCTCGTCGCTGCTGTTCTACGTGTCGCTGCTCGACCTGTTCGGCGTGGTCCAGAACCTGTCGAGCACCTACCCGACCGACATCATCCCGCTCCTCGTGGTCGCGACGATCTGGTACCTCGCGTTGACGAGCGCCGTGTCCATCGCCCAGTACTACGTGGAGCGCTGGACGTCACGCGGCTCCGCACGGGCGCTCCCGCCGACGCCGTTCCAGCGGCTGCGTGCCGCGGTGCGGCGGGGCCGGCCTGGAGGCACGGATCACGAGGCGCAGGCCGCCTCGGCCCGGCGCGTGGTCACGTCCGGAGACAACGACGGGAAGGTCATCTCGTGAGCGCGTCCATCGCCGTCACCGGCGCCGTGAAGTCCTTCGGCGACCTGCGGGTCATCGACGGCATCGACCTGTCGCTCGCCGCCGGCAGCGTCACGGCCGTCCTCGGGCCGTCCGGCTCCGGGAAGTCGACGCTCCTCCGGGCGATCAACCACCTCGAACCGCTCGACCGGGGCGTCGTCACGATCGGCGGGGAGACGATCGGCGTCCGCCTCCGGACGCACCGCGACGGCTCGGCCCGCTACCGGGAGCTCCCCGAACGGCTGATCCGGCGCCAGCGGTCGCGGATCGGGTTCGTGTTCCAACGGTTCGAGCTGTTCCCGCACCTGACCGCGCTGGAGAACGTCGCCGAGGGCCCGATCGCCGCCGGGGAGCCCCGCGCGCGAGCGCTCACCCGCGCGCGGGAGCTGCTCGAGCAGGTGGGCCTCGGCGACCGCGGGGACGCACGGCCCCGGCAGCTGTCCGGCGGCCAGCAGCAGCGCGTCGCGATCGCCCGGGCACTGGCCCTGGAGCCGTCGGTCGTGCTCCTCGACGAGCCGACCTCCGCGCTCGACCCCGAGCTCGTCGGCGAGGTGCTCGGCGTCATCCGGTCCCTGGCCGACTCCGGGACGACGCTCGTGATCGTCACCCACGAGGTCGCCTTCGCTCGGGAGGTCGCCGACCACGTCGTCTTCCTCGACCACGGGCGGGTCGTCGAACAGGGGCCGCCGGCACAGGTCATCGACGCCCCGGAGCACCCGCGGACCCGCGACTTCCTCGCCCGCGTCCGCTGACGGCTCCGTACCGCCCTCCACCGAACCACACCACTGCCGATCCGAACCAGGAGAACCATGTCCACGATCACCCCTGCCCGCTGGCGCCACCAGGCCGGCGCCCTCGTCCTCGCCGCCGGCGTCGTCGTCGCACTCGCCGGGTGCGCCGCGAACGCCTCGGCCGGCACGTCCGCCGCCGCCGACGGGACCGTCACGATCGGCGCACACGCGAACGGTGCAGCGACCGAGACCAAGCTCACGGTCGAGGAGGACGCGAAGCTCCACGACGAGCTCCCGGCAGCGGTCAAGCAGTCCGGCAAGCTCACCATCGGCGTCGGTGCGCTGCCGTCCGGGTTCCCGCCCCTCGCGTTCACCGGCGACGACCAGAAGACGCTCACCGGTTCCGAGCCGGACCTCGGCCGCCTCGTCGCCGCCAAGCTCGGACTCGAGGCCGACGTGCAGAACGCGACGTGGGACAACCTCTTCGTCGGCATCGACAGCGGCAAGTACGACGCCGGGTTCTCGAACATCACCGTCACCGAGCAGCGCAAGGAGAAGTACGACTTCGCCTCCTACCGTCAGGACAACCTCGCGTTCCAGGTACTCGCTTCGGCCTCGTGGACGTTCGACGGCGACCCGGCGGTGCTCGCCGGCAAGACCCTGTCGGTCAGCTCCGGAACGAACCAGGAGAAGATCCTGCTCGAGTGGCAGAAGGAGCTCCAGGCGAAGGGGAAGGACTTCACGATCAAGTACTACCCGGACGGCAACGCGATCAAGCTCGCGCTCGACTCGGGGAAGATCGACGGCTACTTCGGCCCGAACCCGACCATCGCGTACCAGAACACCCAGAGCAAGGGCACCGCGAAGCCGACCACGACCGCGGGCACGTACTCCGGAGCCGGCTCGACCCTGCAGGGGCTCATCGCGGCGACCACCAAGAAGGGCAGCGGCATCGCGAAGCCCGTGGCCGCGGCGATCAACGAGCTCATCGCGGACGGCACCTACGCGAAGTGGCTGCAGGCGTACAACCTGTCGAACGAGGCCGTGAAGACCTCCGAGGTGAACCCGGAGGGGCTTCCGCTCGACAACAGCTGACCCGCCCACGTACGACGCCGCCCCGCTGCCGATCGGCAGCGGGGCGGCGTCACGTCCGGGCGTTCCTTCCGCACCACGGCTCATCACGCGCGCACGCGTCAGGCGGGGACCGCGAGGTTCCCGCGCGTGCGCGTCGTCCGGCGGCCCCACTCCGCGGCGAGCAGCTCGTACGAGCGGACCCGTGCGGCGTGGTCGTGGGTGATCGTCGTGACGAGCAGTTCGTCCGCGCCGGTGACGCGACGCAGGGTCTCGAGCTGGTCGGCCACGGACTGCGCGGTGCCGACGAACCGGGTCGCGACGCGATCGGCCACCGATGGCGCGTCCGCGGGGTCGAGGGGATCCGCGCGGGCCTCGCTCGGCGTCGGGTACGGGATCGCACCGACGCCCGAACGGATCGAGTGCACCCACCGGTCGTAGCCGAGGGCGAGTTCGTCGGCCTCGTCCGCGGTGCGGCCGACGACGACGTCCGCGGAGACGATCACGTGCGGCGCGGCGAGGACCCCGGGTCGGAAGGCCGCCCGGTACGCCGCCACCGAGTCGAGGACCGTTCCGGGCGACGAGTGGTAGTTCGCCCCGTAGGGCAGGCCGAGCGTTCCGGCGATCCGGGCGCTCTCGCCCCCGGTCGACCCGTGGATCCACAGCTCGACGGGAGCGCCGGACGCCGGGGGTGCCACCACCACGTCCCCGTCGCCGACGGTGTGCCCACCGGCGAACAGGTCCCGGACGAGCGCGAGTTCGTCGGCGAAGCGTTCGACGTCACCCGGTACCCGGCCGAGCAGCTCCCCCTGCAGCGCGAACCGGGACCCGGGGGCGATGCGGAAGGCGTACGGCGCCGGGACGAGCAGTCCGTCGACGACCTCGTCGGGACGTGTCGCGGGCGTCGGCGGCTTCGGGGCCCCGGGGGCGGGCGCCCCCGAACGGCCGAGCCCGAGGTCGATGCGCGGGCCGTACAGCGCCGCGAGCGTGCCGAAGGCCTCGGCGATCTGGAGGCCGCGGACGTTGCCGACGAGGGTGGCCGCGCTGCCGACACGGATCGTCGAGGTCGCGGCGGCGACGGCGCCGATCACGATGTTCGGTGCGCTGCCAGCGACCCCGGGGTTGAGGTGGTGTTCGGCCAGCCAGTACCGGGCGTACCCGACCCGCTCCGCCGCTCGGGCGAGGTCGATCGTGGCGTGCAGGGCGTCCGCAGCGGTGGAACCGGACGGCACCGGGACGAGGTCGAGGACCGAGAGCGGGGTGGTGCTCACGCCGACACCGCCTGCCGGTGCGTGATCCTGCCCGGGAGACCGAGGGTCTGTCTGAGGGTCGCCCCGTCGCCGTACGACTCGCGGTACACGCCACGCTCCTGCAGCAGCGGCACGACGCGGTCGACGAACTCGTCGAGGCCGTACGGGTTCGTGTGCGGCACGACGACGAACCCGTCGGACGCGCGTTCCTGCACGTACCGGTCGATCTCGGCGGCGAGGTGGTCGGGCGTGCCGACGAAGCCGCCACGGGTCGAGACCGCGATGACGAGCTCCCGTGTGGTGAGGTGCTCCGCCGCGGCCCGGTCCCGCCACTCCTGCACGGTGGCGCGGGGGTCCCGCACGTGCCGGACCCGGCCGCGCGTGATCGCGTCGGCGTCGACGTCCGGGTCGTCCGTCGGCAGCGGGCCGTCGACGTCGTGGTCGGACAGGTCGCGGTTCCAGACCTGTTCGAGGAAAGCGATCGCGGTGGCCGGGCTGACCTGGGCACGACGGATCGCCCGGGACTTCTCCTCGGCGTCAGCCGGGGTGTCGCCGATCGTGAAGGTCGCCCCGGGCAGCACGAGCAGCTCGTCCTCGGTCCGGCCGACGGCCGCGAGCCGGGCCGTGAGGTCCCGGCGGAACGCCCGCGCGTCCTCGAACTCGGTGTGCAGCGAGAAGACCACCTCGGCGTGCCGGGCCGCGAGGTCGCGCCCCTCGTCGGAGTCGCCGGCCTGCACGACGACGGGGTGCCCCTGCGGACTCCGTGGAACGGGGAAGGTCCCGACGACGTCGAACTGCGGACCGTGGTGGTCCACGTCCCGGATCCGGGAGCGGTCGGCGAACCGTCCGGCGGACAGGTCGGCGACCACGGCGTCGTGCTGCCACGTGTCCCAGAGCTCGCGGGACAGCTCCACGAACTCGGCGGCCCGCGCGTACCGCTCGGCGTGGTCGAGGAAGCCTCCGCGCCGGAAGTTCGCCCCGTGGAACGCGTCCGAGCTCGTCACGACGTTCCAGCCCGCGCGCCCCTCGCTCAGGTGGTCGAGGGTCGCGAGCTGCTTCGCGAGCTCGACCGGCTCGTTGAAGGTCGTCTGCAGCGTCCCGACGAGACCGATGTGCTCGGTGACACCGGCCAGCGCGGCGAGGACGGCGAGCGTGTTCGGCCGCCCGACGACGTCGAGGTCGTGGATCCGGCCCTTCTGCTCGCGGAGCCGCAACCCCTCGGCGAGGAACAGGAAGTCCAAGAACCCGCGCTCGGCGTTCCGCGCGAAGTGCTCGAACGAGGAGAACGCGATCTGGCTCTCGGCACGCTCGTCGCTCCACACCGTGGTGTTGTTGACCCCCGGGAAGTGCGCGGCGAGGTGGACCTGGCGCTTGCGGCTCATGCGGGTACCCCTTCGGTGGCGTGGCGGCTGACCGCGGGCGCGAGGCCGAGCCTCGTCCGGAGGTCGGCGGTGGGACGGGAGGCGACGTCCGCCCGGAGGCCGGCCGTCACGAGTGCGGGGACCAGTCGTCGGGCGATCGCGGTGCTGTCCTCGGGGATGCGCAGCGGCCGGAGCCGGACACCGGCGTACCCGAGCGCGCGGAGCCCGGCGATGTGCTCGACCAGTTCGGGCACCGTCGTGGCGAGCACGGCCGCGTCGGAGCTGGCGGCGTAGGACGACCCGGCAGCGGCGTCGAGCGCGGCGAGGTCGTCGGCGGCCTCCGCCGCCGAGGTCCCGATGAGGACGGCGACGTCCGCGAGGACCGGACGCACGCGGTCCGACCCGGCCACCTGCTCGGCGTCACGGACGAGCGCCAGGGCGTGTCGCGCCTCCAGGCCGGGGCCGGGCGTGACCAGCACGACGTCCGCGGCGTCGACGGCGAGGGCGGCAGCGTCGTCGCGGTGCGCGAGTGCGAACACCGGCGGCCGTCCCTGCGGCGAACGCGGCACGATCGACGCGCCGTGCACGGACACGTGCTCGCCGACGAACTCGGCGTTGTGTATCCGGTCCCGGTCGATGAACCGGCCGGTCGTCACGTCGCGGATGATCGCGTCGTCGTCCCAGCTGTCCCAGAGGCGGGTGACGACCTCGGCGACCTCGCGGGCCTCGGCGAAGAGATGCTCGCTGGTCTCGCCGCCGGGGCGCCGGCCGAAGAGGGCCGCTTCGCGCGGCGTCGGGCTGACCTGGAGACGCCAGCCGGCGCGGCCGAGCGAGACGTGGTCGAGGGTCTGGAGGCCCGTGGCGACGTGGAACGGTTCGGTGTGCGTCACCGAGACGGTCGGCACCAACCCGACCGACCGGGTCGCCGGGGCGACCGCGTTCGCGACGAGGAGCGCGTCGAGTCGACCGACGACCGTCGAGGTGTCGAGCTCGCCGGTCACGTCGACGGGTCCGGCGGAGAAGGAGTCCTCGATCGTGACGGCGTCGATGCCGGCGCGGTCCTGCTCGACGACGAGCTCGCGCCAGTGACGGAGGCTGCTCAACCGGGTGGCGGTCGGACCGGCGACACGCCACGCAGCGGGGTGCCAGCCGGCGCCGTGCAGGGCGGTGACGAGGGTGGTGCGGTCAGGCACGGTGCGCCTCCGGACGGTGCTGGGCGTCGGTCATGCCGTGACGCTACGGCGGATCACCGTGGTCGACGACCGGTGTTGCCGCGCATGACCGGACGTTGCGTCGTGTGACGCGAGCGGTGGCGCTGCGGCGTCGCGCACCGTCATGCGAGGGGGCGCTCGTGGTCGGCGGACCGCGGCGCCGCGTCGGCAGTGCACGGCGCCGGGCCGGGCCGCTACGAGACGCAGACGCCGGTGTGCGAGGGTCGGGGCATGACCGTCTGGTTCGTCACGCACGCGGAGCCCGTCGTGGACCCGGCCGCACCGATCGAGTCGTGGGGGCTCTCCCCCGTCGGTCGGGCGCGGGCCGGGGCGTGGCGTGCGCCAGCGGCCTGCCCCGTGGTGTCGAGCACCGAGCGCAAGGCCATCGAGACCGCGGAGCTCGTCGCCGAAGGCCGCTCCGTGGAGCAGGATCCGGCCCTCGGCGAGATCGACCGGAGCGCGACCGGGTACCTCCCGCTCGACGAGTTCGACGCCGTCGTCGAGGCGTTCTTCGCGCGGCCGTCCGAGTCGGTGCGCGGGTGGGAGCGGGCCGTCGACGCCCAGGAGCGGATCGTCGCGGCGGTGCGGTCGCACGCCTGCGCCGGCGATGTCGTGCTCGTGTCGCACGGTGCGGTGGGGGCGCTGCTCCTCGCGTCGTTGTCCGGCAGGCCGATCGCCAGGACCTTCGAGCAGCCGGGCATGGGCAGCGTGCTGACGCTCGACCCGGTGTCGTGGCGCGCGACGAGCGGCTGGCGGCGGCTGCCCCTGCCGGCCTGACCGCGCTGCCGGCCCGTCCGGCTCAGGCGGCTGCGGCTGCGGCTGCGGCAAAGCGACACTCGCGCCGGATGGACCCAGACGAGTGCTCCGGAAGCGACAGATCGTGCTGCGGAACCCGCGGAACACTGTCGCTCTCGCGAAAGCGACAGACCGCCAGCCGCGGTCGCGACCACGCCGCTACGCGGGCAGGCGCTCGCCGGCCTCGACGGCGACGTCGAGGCGGTTCTCGGCGGGCGGCAGCGGGCAAGTCGCGTGCGGCGTGTAGGCGCACGGCAGGTTCGTCGCCCGGTTGAAGTCGATGCTCGTCAGGCCCGAGCCGTCCGGTGCCGGCACGGCGAGGCTCCGCGTCGCGGCGTACGTCGTCACGCCCGAGGTCCGGTCGGTGAACAGCACGAGCAGTCCGTCGCCGTGCCCGTTGAAGGCCGTCAGGGTGCGCGGGCCGTCGAGGTCGAACCGCAGCACGCCCGGCGCGGTGTAGACGTGCTGGAGGCCGTCGACGACCGAGCCCACGGTGACCTCGCGCGGCTCGTCGAACGGTTCGAAGCGTGCCTCGACGACGAACGACGGGTCCGGCGCGTACGCCGGTGTGCCCCGGTAGGACGTGCGCAGCGGCGTCGAGGGCCGCCGTGGCCGGATGATGTCGCTGCCCCCGCGCCGAGCGACCTCGATCACGACGGTCTCGTCGCCGTCGCGCCAGAGCACGTCGACACCGGAGCGTTCGGCGAGCGACCCGAACCGGTGCGAGCCGGTCACGACCTGTCCGTCGACCTCGATCGACTCCCCCGGGTCGAGCGCGACGACGGGCCCGTCCGCGGAGGTGGACCACGCTCCGGGTGCGTCGTCGAACCGTTCGGGCTCGGCCTGCAGCCACCGGATGCTCGTGATCGCGAGGAACCCGTGCTCGCTCGCCCGCGCGGCTTCGTGCGCGTCGTGCCACGTGGTCCAGTCGGTGGCGAAGGGTGTGGTCGTCGAGGTGGTCATGCAGCGACGGTACGACGAGCAGCCGTCGGCCGCGACGCGGTCGGTAACACGGCGCCGTCCTGGAGGCACGACGCGGCTCCACGACGCTCGTCGCTCACCAGGGGTGGCTGATGCTCCGGGCGTGCACCGTGCCTCCCGTCCGCTGCCGCTGGGCCGGGACGGGTGCCGCCGTCTCGAGGCTCCGCGCGACGGCGGAGCACGCCGCGCCGCGCGCGACGGCGACGACGCCGGCGGTGGAGAACACGACCTCCGCGAACGGTCCACGCGGCAGGCGGTCCCGGAGGCGCGACCGGACCGCCTCGAGGAAGGGCTCACCGCCGAGGACCGCGGCGCTGCCGCCGATCGTGACCCGCGGCACGTCGAGGAGTTCGACCACGTGCGCGAGTGCCGACCCGAGCGCTGCGCCGCCCTCGGCGACGAGGTCGGCCGCGGCGGGCTCCCGGCACATCCGGGCGTAGGCGGCGCGGACGGCCGCGGCGTCGTCGGACGCGACCTGGACGTCGAGGACGCCCGCGGACACCGCGCGCCGGACCTGCTGCAGCGGCTGGCAGGCCTCCCACACCGCGGTCCACCGACCGTGCGCGTACACCGGCATGCCGCCGAACTCCCCCGCGTTGCCGGTCGAGCCCCGGACGACCTCCCCTGAGGCCACCGCGGCCGCGCTGAGTCCGCTCCCGAGGTGGACCGCCACGAGGTCCTCCGGTTCCCGTGTCGTCCAGGCCTCACCGAACGCCCCGGCCACGGCGTCCTTCTCGAGGTGCACCTCGGCACCGGTCCGTGCCGCGAGTTCGGCGGCGACCGGGTACGCGGACCACGGGCGCATCTGTGCCGGGGTCCGGAGTCGCTCGGAGTCGCGGTCGATCGGGCCAGGGACAGCGACGGTGATCCCGTCCACCACGCGGCCGGGCGCCTCGGCCCGGAGTCGTCCGACCGCGGCAGCCATCGCGTCGAGCACCGCTGCGGGGGCCGTCCGGGCCGCGATGTCGTGGTGCTCCGCGGCGAGCACCGTCCCGGTGAGGTCGACGAGGACCGCCTCGAACGCCGCTGGGTCGAGGTGCACGCCGATGCCCGTCCGTGCCGACGGCACCACGGCGAGCGCCCGGTCCCCGTCCTGCTGCACGAGTCCCTCGGCGACGAGTCGCGCCGTGATGTTCGAGACGGTCTGCGCGCTGAGGCCGGTGCCCCGGGCGAGTTCGACGCGCTGGACGGGGCCCGTGCGGCGGACGAGGTCGAGCACGAGGGCGCGGTTCCGGGTGCCGACGTCGGCGATGTTGGTGCCGCCGTGGGGCGTTCCACCGTGCAGCACGGTGCGGCGGGAGGGTTGACGGGGCTGCTCCATGCTCCTTAGCATCGCTGCTCGAGGGGTTTTGTCAATCGATTGGATTGAACGGTCCGGTCGGGTGGGCCCCTCGTGTTCGACCGAGGTCACGACGGGGTGGCCCGGGACCGAGAGGACGCTCGTGACGACGACGACACGAACAGGGACCGCAGTACCTCCGAGGCCGACGACCCGCAGCATCACCACCGCGGGCTCCGGCAGACGCCACCGCGAGAAGCACCCGTGGACCGCGGCCGAGAAGCGCCGCCTGCGGATCGGGCTCGCGTTCGTGTCCCCGTGGATCGTCGGCGTGCTCGTCTTCATCGGGTACCCGCTCGTGTACTCGTTCGTGATCAGCCTCACCCGGTACTCGGGCATGCAGGGCGCGACGTGGGTCGGGTTCGGCAACTACGTCGCGGCGTTCATCGACCCGCTGGTCCACACCGCGGTGGGCAACACGGTGTTCTACGCGGTCATCGCGGTACCGGTCGGCATCGTGGTGGCGATCGTCATCGCGGTCGCCATGAACCAGGACGTCCGCGAGATCAGCTGGTACCGGACGGCGCTGTACATCCCGTCGCTCATCCCGACGTTCGCGCTCGCGTTCATCTTCGTCGTGCTCGTGAACCCGCAGACCGGGCTCGTGAACCAGGCACTCAAGCTCGTGGGGATCCCCGCGACGAACCTGCTCGGGGACCCGACGACGGCGAAGCTCGTCATCGTCGCCCTCGCGCAGATGGGTGCCGGCAACGCGGCGCTGATCTTCCTCGCGGGCATGCGGGGGATCCCCAAGACGCTGTACGAGGCCGCGCGGGTGGACGGAGCCGGACCGGTGCGGCAGTTCTTCGCGCTGACGCTGCCGCTGCTCTCCCCGGTGATCCTGTTCAACCTCATCACCGGGATCAGCAACGGGCTGCAGGTCTTCACCGAGGCGTACGTGATCTCGTCCGGGACGGGAGGCCTCGGCTCGCCGGACAACGGGACCTTGTTCTACATGCTCTACCTCTACAAGAACGCGTTCAGCTACGCGCAGCTCGGGTTCGCGAGCGCGATGGCCGTCCTGCTGTTCCTCGCCGGGATGCTCCTGTCGGGGCTCGTCTACTGGCTGTCCAAGCGGTTCGTGAACTACGACGTGACCGGGGAGTGACGCGATGACCACCGAGACCACGAAGTCCGTCACCACCGTGGGGGCCCGCTCCACCCGGGACGACCGCGGCAGCTCACGGAACGCCGACGGGTCCGTCCGTTCCGTCTGGTCGTCGATCACCGCGCGCATCGTGCTCGTCCTGATGAGCGTGCTGTTCCTCGTCCCGATCTACTGGATGGTCATCTCGGCGCTGAAGGGCAACACCGAGCTCGGTGCCTTCCCCGCCACCTGGTTCCCGCACTGGCTCGACTGGGGCAACTTCGCGCAGGCCGTGCAGGCGATGCCGTTCTTCACGTTCTTCCGGAACACGCTGATCATCACGGTCCTCGTGACGGTGTTCTCGGTCGTGTCGAACCTCGTCATCGCGTACGGCTTCGCGTGCATCGACTGGCGCGGCCGCGACCGGCTGTTCTACGTCGTGCTCGCGACGCTGTTCATCCCGTTCCCGGTGACGCTCATCCCGATGTTCGACCTGTACGCCCGGCTCGGGTGGATCAACACGTTCCTGCCGCTCGTGGTGCCGGCGCTGTTCGGGTCGGCGTTCTACACGTTCCTGCTCCGGCAGTTCCTCCTGCAGATCCCGAAGGACCTGCTCGACGCCGCCCGCATGGACGGGGCGTCCGAGTGGCGGATCCTCTGGACGATCGTGTTCCCGCAGGCCCGTGCGGCCCTCGTGACCGTCGGCATCTTCGCCGCGGTCGGCGCGTGGAACGACTTCCTCGGGCCGCTCATCTACCTGCAGGACCAGAGCGTGCAGACCCTGTCGATCGGTCTGCAGGTGTTCCGGCTCAACAACTCTCAGGACTTCCAGTTCAACCAGCTCATGGCGGCGTCGGTGCTCATCATCCTGCCGCTCGTGGTCCTGTTCTTCGTGTTCCAGCGGACGTTCCTCAAGGGCGTCCAGATCGGGAGCTTCAAATGACCTCCGCGTTCAGCCGCCGTTCCTTCCTGCGGGGGGCGACCGCCACGGCCGGTGCCGGTGCCCTCGCGCTGCTCGCCGCGGGCTGCGCGACGGGGTCTCGGTCGTCGAACCCGAACCAGGTGTCGCTCTGGGGTGTCACGGGAACGTTCGTGCCGTTCCAGACGAAGGTGATCAAGCAGTTCCAGGAGCTGCACCCCGAGGTCGACGTCGTCGTCAACCAGGTCCCCTCGCAGGGCACCGGCGACGCGACGAGCATCATCACGGCCGTCCGCGGCGGCACCGCCCCGGACCTGTGGCTGCTCGACCGGTTCAGCGCCGCGCAGTACGCCGCGATCGGGCTCATCGAGCCGATCGACGACCTCATCGCCGAGTACGAGGACGAGTCGAAGGAGGAGTTCCTGTCGCAGTGGCTCGGGTTCGCGGTCGGCGAGGTCTCCTACGAGGGCAAGACGTACGGCCTCCCGCACGACACCGACGCCCGCGGCATGTTCGTCAACCGCACGATGCTCAAGGACGCCGGGGTGGACCTCGACGAGTTCGACTGGGAGCAGAACGGCCCGGTGACGATGGACCGGATGTGGGAGGTCAGCCAGCAGGTCACGAAGAAGTCCGGCGGCGACTACACGCACATGGGCCTCCTGCCCTGGTACGGCGAGGGCTGGCCGTTCACCTGGGGCCTCGGGTTGGGCGCGTCGTACTACGACCAGCAGGACTCGCGGATGACGATGGACTCGGCGAGCGTCCGGAGCATCTACGACTTCTACGCGGACTGGGCGGAGCGCCTGGACTACCGCGCGGCGGACACGTTCATCGCGACCTACGAGCCGACCGGACACCCGCCAGGACAGACCGCGTTCATGGGCAACCGGATGGCGTTCATGGTGAGCGTGCCGTCGACCATCCAGAGCTTCGACAACTTCGGCCCGAAGGACCTCGACTGGACGACCGCGTTCTTGCCCGTGCAGCAGGAGGGCGACCCGAAGTACACCTGGTCCGGCGGCTTCGCGCTCTGCCTGCCGAAGGGGTCGAAGAAGACCAAGGCCGTCTGGGACCTCATGAAGTACTTCACGGGCAAGCGCGGCCAGGAGACGTACATGGTCCCCGCGACGAGCGTGCCGACGAACATCGCCGCCCTCGAGGACCCGAAGGGCTCCGCGAAGTCGATCCGCTACTTCGTCGAGTCGATCACCGCGAGCACCTGCCGCCCGCCGCTGCCCGTCGGCGGTGCGTGGTGGGACTCCCTCGCCGACGCGCGTTCGAGCGTGCTCCTCGGGACCGCGACACCCGAGCAGGCCGTCGAGCGGGCGCAGAACCGCGTCGACCCGATGATGCAGACGTACGCGCCGTTCAGGCTGCCGAAGGACTACGACAAGGTCCGCATCTAGCGGACCGCCGCCTGTCCGTGCGGCGCGACCCGTGCCTCCAGGCCGTCACGACGCACCACGAGACCACCGGGACCAGCGCGTCCCGACCCGACCGACGAGGACCAGATCCATGCCCACCGCCCCCATCCGCGTCGCCGTCCTCGGCTTCTGGCACGTCCACGCCGGCGACTACGCCCAGCAGACCGTCGACCACCCCGACACCGAACTCGTCGCCGTCTGGGACGACGACGAGGCCCGCGGCCGCGAGGGCGCCGAGCGCTTCGGCGTGCCGTACACGGGCGACCTCGACGCACTCCTCGCCCGGGACGACGTCGACGCCGTGACGATCACCACCTCCACCGTCGTGCACCACGACGTCATCACCCGCGCGGCACGCGCCGGCAAGCACGTCTTCACCGAGAAGCTGCTCGCGCCGACCGTCGAGGAGTGCGAAGCGATCGTGCGGGCCTGCGACGAGGCGGGTGTCGCGCTCGTCGTCTCACTCCCGCGGCTCCACCACGGGTACACGACGGCGATCCGGGACGAGATCGCGAGCGGCCGCCTCGGCGAGCTCACGTACGCACGCGTCCGGCTGTCGCACGACGGCGCGATCGCTCCCTGGCTGCCCGAGCGGTTCTTCGACCCGGCGACGGCGATCGGCGGCGCACTGACCGACCTCGGCTGCCACCCGGTGTACCTGACGCAGCTGTTCCTCGGCGCGGCACCGGACTCCGTGTCGGCCGTGTACCGCTCGCTGACCGGTCGCGCCGTCGAGGACCACGCGGTCGTCACGGTCGGCTACCCGTCGCAGGCGATCGGGGTCATCGAGGCCGGCTTCGTCGCGGGCACGCCGTTCACCATCGACCTGTTCGGCACCACTGGCCGCCTCTCGTACACCGACGACGGCAACCGCCTCACCGCCGGCGGACCCGGCTACGGCGGCGAGACGGTCGACCTGCCGGTCCCGGACGACGCCCCGGACGCCTTCGCGCGGTGGGTGACGCACGTCCACGACGGCACCCGCGCCGACGACAACGTCGCGCGGGCGATCGAGCTCACGCGGCTCGTCGTCGCCGCGAACGCCGCAGCCGCCAACGCCGTCGCCGCGGACGCCGCAGCCTCGACCGACACCGCCGCACCCGCGGCGCCGACCCCCGCCCCCGCCTGACCCGCACGACACCACCAACCGGAGCACACGCATGACCACCTCCCTCGCCACCCCGATCCGCGTCGGCCTCATCGGCGGCGGCGGCATCGCCACGTTCCACATCAACGGCTACCGCGAGCACGCCGACACCATCACCATCGGTGCCGTCGCCGACGCCGTCCCCGCGACCGCCGAGGCGCGCGGTGCCGAGCTCGGCGTGCCGTCGTTCACCGAATACCGCGACATGCTCGACCAGGCGGACATCGACGCCGTCGACATCTGCCTGCCGCACCACCTCCACCGCGACGCGATCGTCGCCGCCGCGCGGGCCGGGAAGCACGTCCTCTGCGAGAAGCCGCTCTGCCTCACGCCGGAGGAGGCCGCCGACGTCGAGACCGCCGTCCGCGAGGCCGGCGTCACGCTCATGTGCGCCCACAACCAGCTGTTCATGCCCGCGGTCGCGAAGGCCAAAGCGCTCATCGACGGTGGCGCGCTCGGCACGGTGTACGAGGTCCGTACGACCGACTCGTTCCGGAACGAGTTCGACCCGTCGAACATGGGCTGGCGGGCGCACGCCTCGACGAGCGGCGGCGGCGAGCTCATCGACACCGGCTACCACCCGAGTTACCTGCTCATGCACCTCGCGGGTGGGGTCCCGGTGTCGGCGACCGCGATGCTCTCCACCCACCGCCTGTCGTTCATGGAGGGCGAGGACTCCGCGCAGTGCCTGTTCCGCTTCGACAACGGCGCCGTCGGGCAGCTCGTCACGAGCTGGGCGTACGAGCCGGCCGCCGGCACCGAACGGTTCAGTGTCGTCGGCGGGCTCGGCGCACTGACCAGCGACGGCACGACCCTCCGGTGGGACCTGCACGACGCGGACGGTCGACCGACGACCAGCGAGACCGTGACCTTCGACGAGGTCGACACGTTCTCGGCCGAGATCGCCGCGTTCGGCGCCTGCCTCCGCGACGGCACGCGCCCGATCCACACCGAGCGCGAGGGGCTCGCCGTCCTCGGGATGATCCTCGCCGCGTACGAGGGGGCGCGCACCGGTACGATCGCCCCCGTCCGCACGGCCGACCGCGCGGTGTCGGTGTGACCGCCCGCAACGGGGTCGACCGCCCGGGGTCGCTGTGATCATCGGCGACGGCGTCGCCGCGCTGCTCCGGACCGCCGCCGACGCGGTCCGGACGAGCGCCGGCGAACGGGCGGGCGACCTGGTCGAGGACGCCCTCCGCCGGACGCTCGAGGACACCATCACGATCGACGAGGACGGCTCCGCGTTCGTCATCACCGGGGACATCCCGGCGATGTGGATGCGCGACTCGACCACCCAGATGCTCCCGTACCTTCGGCTCGTGGCCGCGGCGCCCGCTGGAGACCCCGCCGCCCGGGAGCTCGCAGACGTCCTCGTCGCCGTCGTCCGGCGGCAGTTCGCCAGCATCGCACACGACCCGTACGCCAACGCGTTCAACCGCGGCCCGACCGGCGCCCACTACGACGACCGCGACCTCTGCGACGACCCGGAGGTCTGGGAGCAGAAGTACGAGGTCGACAGCCTCGCCTACCCGGTGCAGTTCGCCGCGGCGGTCCACCGCGCGACCGGCCGCACCGACCACCTCGGTCCGGAGGCCCACGCGGTCGCCCGGACGATCGTCGACCAGCTCCGGCTCGAGACCGACCACCGCCGGTCCTCGTACCGGTTCGTCCGCGACGTTCCCGAGCCGACCGAGACGCTCGTCCGCGACGGCCGCGGCACCCCCGTCGCGGTCACGGGTATGACGTGGTGCGGCTTCCGCCCCTCCGACGACGCCTGCACGTACGGCTACAACGTGCCGGAGAACCTGCACGCCGCGTCAGCACTCGGCGACCTGGCGATGCTCGCGACGGACGTCTGGGCGGACCGGGAACTCGCTGCCGACGCGACGGCGCTCCGTGACGGCATCCTGCGTGGCGTGACCGAGCACGGTGTCGTCCCGCACCCGCGCGACCCGGGCACGCGGGTCTACGCCTATGAGGTCGACGGTCTCGGCGGCGCGGTGCTCATGGACGACGCGAACACCCCCTCGCTGCTGTCCCTGCCGCTCGACGCGCCGGACGTCCTCGACCCGGTGGTCGCCACCGCGACCCGCGCGTTCGTCCTCGGGCCGGACAACCCGTACTGGTTCAGCGGGTCGGCCGCCGCGGGCATCGGGAGCCCGCACACCGAGCCGGACCGGGTGTGGCCGATCGCCCTCGCGGTCGAGGGACTCACCGGCACGCCGTCGCGCCGCCGGGAGCTGCTCGACGTCCTGATGGCGACCGACGCGGGCACGGGGCGCATGCACGAGTCCTTCGACGTGGACGACCCGTCGGCGTTCTCGCGGCCGTGGTTCTCGTGGGCGGACGCGATGTTCTGCGAACTCGCGTTCGCGGTGGCCGAGGACGCGGGCGCGTCGCTGGCGAGTGCCGCGCGCGTCGTCCAGGGGACCACCTGACGGACGGGAGGCACGGTTCGGCCCCGCCCCGTGCCTCCCGACCGTCGGCGGTAGCGTTGTGCCGTGGGGAACCGGGTCTCGTGCATCGTCCGATCAGCAGCGACAGCCGGCGAAGGCGCCGTACCGGCGCCTGCAGGCGACGAGCCCACGACCGAGGTCGTCGGGTCGTGGGACGTGCAGTACGTGCTGCCGTTCGGGTGGTGCGGGTTCGTGCCCGCCACGTTCTGGGCGGCACACGTGGACCGACTGGCCACGGCGATGGCCGCGGGAGCCGGGCCGGACCCGTCCGACACGGACGTCGTCGTGGCGTGGTCGGTGGCGGAGCGAGCCTTCACGCAGCGGTTGCCGGGAGTCGCCGCCGCGATCCCCGAGGCCGCGGAACCGCTGGGGCGCTTCCTCGAGGACGTCCGGTCGGTGGCCGACGGGACCGACCGGCCCGTCGTCGAGCTCGTGCTCGGGGAACTCGTCGAGATGTACTGGGACGAGGAGGACCTCGAGCGGTGGACGGCCGACCTCCGTCGTGAGACCGCCATCTGGGAATCACCCGGGACGGCTCTCGGCGACGAGCGCACCGAGCTCACCGAGCTCGGTCGGGCCGTCGCCTCCCGGGAACCCGATCGGACGTTCCTCTTGACCGGCGAGTGGACGCTCGGCGGCTCGGCAACGCCGAGCGATCGTCCTCCGCAGCTCTGACCCGTCGACCCCCGGTCAGGTGCACTGCCAGAGCACCGCGGCCCGGGCCCCGTCGCTGAAGACGTACGCGCGACCGGCGTCCCCGAAGTCGAACCCGAGTGGTCCCGACTCGATCGACGCCACGAACCCGAGGCCCACAGGCGTCTCGTCCTCCTGGATCCACTCGGGCTCGCCGCCGTACTGCCCTGCCGTGACCGCTCCGGCGGCAT
The DNA here is from genome assembly GCF_047238015.1 of Curtobacterium phoenicis. Classification (NCBI taxonomy): domain Bacteria; kingdom Bacillati; phylum Actinomycetota; class Actinomycetes; order Micrococcales; family Microbacteriaceae; genus Curtobacterium; species Curtobacterium phoenicis. The sequence continues at coordinate 1,965,962 of NZ_JBDFLZ010000002.1, read as the reverse complement.
CGAGCACAGCGGCAGCGTCCTCACCACCCGTTGCCGTGACCGTCGCGGTTCCGAGGAGCATCGAGTCCGGCAGGAGGGGCGGGTACGCGGGTTCGGGGTCGTCCGGATCGCCGTGGGGTGAGACCGGCGGGTCGGCCAGCACGAGACCGCGGCCGCTGAACACGAACGCCGCGTTCGCCCCGCTGTCGGGGTCCCACGAGTCGCACGTCCCGGGGTCGAACTGGCACACGAACGCGCTGACGAGCGTGCCACGGTGCTCGATCTGCGCCGTGAACTGCATCGGTTCGTCGTGCTCCACGCACATCGGCCACTCCCAGCTCCGAGGGACCGCCGGCGCGCCACCGATCCGCGAGGCCGTGATCGGGGACGGGGAGTCGGACCGGTAGGCGCCCAGCACGACGGCAGCGGAGGACGGGCCGTGCGGGCGACGGGGGGCGGGTCGCGCGGCTGCCGGGGGTGCGGCCGCGACACGAGGGGTCTCCAGCGTCAGGCGGGTCCGCTCGGGGGAACCGCCCCGCCCCGGTGTGCCGAGCCGCTCGGCGACCACCGTGGTCCGGGAGCGACCGCCAGCGAGCGGCAGGTCCCAGCGGAGCAGCGGCCAGTCGGCACCGCCGCGCTCCCCGGTCCCCGGGTCCGGCCCGTTGTCCCGCGCACGGAGCATCCGGAGCACGCCCGCCTCGTCGAGCTCGGGCAACCCGGCGGTCCGCGCAGCCGTCAGGAGTCGTCCCGCCGCGCGTCGGAAGACCGCATCCTGGCGTCGCGCGAGCGGACCACCACGTCGGAACACCACCGCGTGCGTCGCGTGGACGACGACGAGCAGGGGTACCGCCCACGCGGCACCGATCCAGAACGACGTCGCGACGTCCCGGTACCGCCAGGCGTCCTCGTACACCGAGACCGCGACGAAGGCGGAGAATGCGAGGATCCACGCCGTGACGAACACGGCCGGCCACGGGTTGCGCGGACCGTTCCAGCGCGCCCGTGCGGCGTCGTCGGTGTCGACCTCGACGACCGTCCGTTGCTGCACGTCGCTCATCCGCTCCCCCGGTTCCGGACGCCCCACGCGCCACCCGCGCCCTGCGCATCCCCGGCAGCAGGCTACCGGTCCGCGACGGACGGTCGCGCGGGGTCGGGGTCGGGGTCGGGGTCGGGACAGGTGACGAAACGCGCGCGTTCCGACGTCGCGCGCGTCGATCCCGTGGTGCTTCGTCGCACCGTGCGCGTGCATCGATGCCGACGACGCGTGTGCGACGACCCGCGCGTCGATCACGACGTGTTCCGTCGTACTCGTGCCGTGCGCGACGCTCTGTCCGTGGCTGCGCGTCCCGTGTCCGGCGTCCGGTGTCAGGCGTGGCCGCGCCCGACGCACCGTCCGTGGGTGCGCGTCCCGTGTCCGGCGTCCGGTGTCGAGCGTCCTTCGTCCGGCGTCGCCGCGCTCGGCGCTCCGTTCGTGGGTGCGCGTCCGGCGTCCTGCGTCCGGCGTGGCCCGCTCGGCGCTACCGACGCGACCGCACGACGAGCGCCGCGGCGACCGCGAGCACCCCGCCCCACGCGAGCGGCCGTGTGACCCGCCGCCGCTTCGCCACCCAGCCGCCGTTCGTCGCGTTCCCGGTGTCGGCGGGGACGTGCAGGTTGCCGTCGGTGGGCTCCTGCCGGCCGCGGAGCGCGAACGTCTCCACCATCGGCTTCGTGATCAGGTGGAACAGCCCCGGGAACACGTACTGCAGCGGCACGAGGGACGCCTGGACCCGCCCGACGAACCGGTAGCGCTTCGGGTGCAGCGCCGCACGGACGACCGCGCGTCCGGCCCGTTCGACCGAGACCGTCGGCGGCAGCGGGTGCGAGGCCTTGCCGGTGTAGTTGGCACCGTTCTGGTAGATCGGGGTGTCGATCGTCGACGGCAGCAGCGAGGTGAAGCGGATCCCGGTCCCCGCGAACTCGTCGCCGAGGACGTCGACCAGACCGAGCGCGGCGTGCTTGCTCGTCACGTACGCCGACTGGTACGGCGCGCTGAGGAGCGACTGGATCGACCCGACCAGCACGTAGGTGCCCTTCCCGCGCTGCTTCCAGTGCGGCAGCAGGTGGGTGATCGCGTTGAGGTGGCCGTACAGGTTCGTGTCGACCACGCGCTTGAACGACTCCGTCGGGGTCTGCTCGAACAGGCCGTAGACGAACAGGGCCGCGTTGCCGACGAACACGTCGATCCGGCCGAACCGGGTCGTCGTCGTCCCGATGAGGTCGCGCACCGCGTGCTCGTCGGCCACGTCGGTGGGGATCGCGACGGCCTCGGGTGCGCCGAGCCGTCGGCACTCGGCGGCCGCTGCCTCGAGGCTGTCGTGGGACCGCGCGGCGAGCACGAGCGTGGCGCCCTGCCGCGCGAACTCGTGCGCTGCAGCCCTCCCGATGCCGCTCGATGCTCCCGTGACGACGACGACCTGACCGCGGAACCGATGTGTCATGCCCCGGTGTTACCCGGCGGCGCGTCCGACTCGGCACAGGAAGGACGCAGAGCGCCCGACACCGGAGCGTCGGTGCGGACCACTAGCGTGGGCGTGTGCACGACGACGCGGTGGACACCCTGGGCCACGACGGAGTGTGGTTCGACCCGCTCTGGCGTGTCGAGGTCGCGCTCACCCCGACGGAACGCGCCCTGCTCACCGCGTGGCCGGTCCGGCGCCTCGCGTTCGTCGCCCACGCGGGTGCGGCATCGATCACCACGACGCAGGCGTACTCCCGGCTGGAGCACTCCCTCGGCGTCCTGGCCCTCGTCGCCCACTTCGCCCCGGACGACCACGACGCCCGAGTCACGGCGCTGCTCCACGACGTCGGGCACCTGCCGTTCAGCCACACGCTCGAGGGGATCGCCGGGCTCGAGCACCACACCCTCGGACGTGCCGCGGTCCGGTCCCTCGCCGAGGACCACCCGATCGACGCTGAGCGGATCATCGCCCTCGACGACGGTCGCGTGGCCTCGGTGCTGACGCCGGCGCACGGCGGGCTCAAGCTCGACCACCTCGACTCGTTCCTGCGGAGCGGGCAGGTCCACGGTCGCACGACGACGCCCCCGCACGAGTTGCTGCGGCGGCTCCGGCTGGTCGACGGTGCGGTGGACGCCGACCCGGACGACGCCGCGGAACTCGTCGACCTCGCCGTCCGGGAAGCCCGTGCGCAGCGATCGACCGCGAACCTCGTGCCGGTCACGGTGCTCCGCGCGCTCGTGTCTCGTGCCGTGACCGACGGCGCGCTCGACGACACCGGGCTCTCTGCCGCGACCGACGACGAACTCTGGGGTGTGCTCGCCGCCCACCCCTCGACCGCGGCCGAGGCGCGCTCGCTCCGCCGGCACCCCGAGCGGTGGCGGCTCCGGGTCGGCCGGACCTCCGGCGTCGGCGTGTACCGCCACGTCGTCCGTCGCAGCTACCTCGACCTGCCGACCGCCGACGGCCGACGTGTGCACGACCCCCGGGTCGACGAACTGCAGGCGTCACTGCCGTACGAGGTCGCGGTCCGCCACGACGCCGACCCGAGCGGGGCAGGCGCAGGCTCGGGCGCGACGGGGGCGAACGCGAGCGGGACGGGCGCGGGCTCGACCGGCGCGAGCGCGACGAGCACCACGAGTGCGACGATGGGCCCATGCGCAAGGACGAGCTGACCGTCGAAGAGGCGACCGCCATCGCCGAGCACGCGAGGTCCGGCTCCCTCCCGCTCGACGACCCCGAGGTGCGGAAGGTCGTCGACCAGGCGAACCGGGTCCTCGTCCGCGCACAGATGTGGGGCGAGGACCGGAGCCCGAAGCTCCGCCGCCGACGCCGGTGGATCGCCGTCGGCGGCCTCCTCGTCGTCGCAGCGTGGGTGGCCGGGCTGATCCTCCCGCTCATCTGGCACCTCACCCGCTGACGAGCCGGAGCACCCCGGCGCCGCGAGACCTGCGGAATCCGGAGGAACGCTGGACCCCGCCGACGTTGCATCCGACAATTCCGCTCATGGATCAGGGACCAGCCATCGACCGACGTCGCTTCGTGACGCTCGGCCTCACGGGCGCCGCGGCCACCGCAGCCGCCACGACCGCCGCACTCGCGCGCGGCTCCGACACCGCCCGCGCGGCGACCACCGGCACCACGACGCTCCTCGCCGCCGACGAGTTCGACGGAGCCGCCGGCAGCGCCCCGAACCCGGCGATCTGGCGGTACGACCTCGGTGCCGGTGGCTGGGGCAACGGCGAGCTCGAGACGTACACGGACTCACGTCGGAACTCGCAGCTCGACGGCACGGGCAACCTCGTCATCACCGCCCGCCGCGAGGCCGACGGCACCTACACCTCGGCGCGACTGAAGTCCGAGGGCACCTACACCGCGCAGTACGGCCGGGTCGAGGCTCGCATCAAGATCCCGCGTGGTCAGGGCATCTGGCCGGCGTTCTGGATGCTCGGCGCCGACATCGGGCAGGTCGGCTGGCCGGCGTGCGGGGAGATCGACGTCATGGAGAACGTCGGCTACGAACCCACGCTGGTCCACGGCACGGTGCACGGCCCCGGCTACTCGGGCGCGAACGGCATCTCGTCGACCTACCGGAACCCGTCCGGCGCCGCCTTCGCCGACGACTTCCACGTCTTCGGTGTCGACTGGCGCCCCGACTCGATCACCTGGACCGTGGACGGCACGGCCTACCGCACGGTCACGCGCGCGGACGTCGGCACGAACCCGTGGGTGTTCGACGGGCCGTTCTTCGTGATCCTCAACGTCGCGGTCGGCGGCGGTTGGCCGGGCTCGCCGGACGCCACCACGCGGTTCCCGCAGCAGATGCTCGTCGACTGGGTCCGCGTCTCCCAGCTCGCCTGACGACGGCCTGGAGGCCCGTGGCGGCGCCGGCCCGTGCCTCCCGTCCGCCCGTCAGTTGCGAAAGCGACAGATCCCGCCTCCCCGCGCCGGTGGCCGTCGCGAAAGCGACAGAACGCGCCGCGCGCCGCGCGCAACGCGCGCAACGCGCGCGCCGTCAGCGCCCGCTGCGCGCCGCTCGCGCGGTCAGCCAGAGGTACGTCGCGTGGCCGGCGAGGGCGAGCCCGAAGAAGATCGCCGCGACGGCGTACACGCGGTCGAACTTGCCCTGCCCGATGACGAGCATGACGATGCAGAACAGCACGGCCGCGGACAGGACGGCGACCTGCACGGTCGACCAGAACTTGCGGAAGCGGGGCATGCCGGTGAAGCTCACCCGGCCATTGTCGCGCACCCGACCGAACGTCGCGACCGGGTGTCCGAGCACCCGGTGGACAGACCGGTACGGCCGTTCGTCCCCCAGATGAACAGCAGATGTCGTCAACCTGGCAAGGACCTGGCATCTTCGAACCCCACCCAAACCGGTCCGAGAAGCCCCCCGAATCGGGGGCATGACCTCGACCGATACCCCCGTTCTGGTGTCACCCGAGACCGAGGCCCCATCTCCGGTCCGCGCTGCCCGTGCCGCGCGCCTGCTCACCCTGGGACGCCAGATCGCGTCCTTCGGCACCATCGGCGCCGTCTGCTTCGTCATCGACCTCGCCGTGTACAACCTGCTCCGCGCCACCGTCCTGCCCGACGGCCCGATCTGGGCGAAGGTCGTGTCGGCCGTGGTGTCGACCGCCGTCGCCTGGATCGCGAACCGGTCCATCACCTTCCGCTCCGAGCGCGGCGTCGACCGTCGCGCCACCGTCCGCGAGGGGCTCCTCTTCGCCCTCGCGAACCTCGTCGGCCTCGGCATCGCGGCCGCCTGCCTGTTCGTCTCGCACTACGTCCTCGGTCTCCGATCCACCCTCGCCGACAACGTCGCCGGCAACGGGGTCGGCCTCGTCCTCGGCACAGCGTTCCGCTTCGCCGCGTACAAGGCCCTCGTCTTCCGTTCCACCGACGCTCGTCCCACGAAGGAGGCTCCGGCCTGATGACGACCACCCTCTCCGCCGCGCTGGTCACGGCGGCCGCTCCCCTGCTGCAGCCAGGCTCCCCCGCCACGTCCGACACCGTGCCGAACCGTGGCACCACGAACGTCCCGACCGGAGGCTCGGGGCAGCTCGCGCACGCCAGCTGGTCGCTGGGCGAGTGGATCGGGTACTCCGCCCTGGTCGCGGTCTCCGTGCTGCTCACGCTGGTCGCGCTGTCGACGCTGTGGTGGATGCTGCACGCGTGGCGCTCGCGCGACGCCCTCAAGGCGACCCGGTTCAGCGAGACGCCGCGTCCGGCGGCGCACCGCTTCACGCTGCTCGTGCCCGGCCGGCACGAGCAGGACGTCATGGGCCAGACGCTCGACATGCTCGCCACGCAGGACCACCCCGACTTCGAGATCATCGCGATCGTCGGTGAGGACGACCCGGAGACCGACGCCGTCGTCCGGGCCGCCGCCGCACGCCACCCGGAGCTCATCCGGGTGGTGGTCGACGACACCGCCCCGAAGAACAAGCCGAAGGCGATGAACCTCGCCCTGCAGTACGCCACGGGCGACATCGTCGGCGTGTTCGACGCCGAGGACGAGGTCTACCCGCACCTGCTCACCCTCGTCGACTCCCGGTTCCAGGAGACCGGCGCCGACGTCGTGCAGGGCGGCGTGCAGCTGATGAACTTCAAGTCGAGCTGGTGGTCGCTCCGCAACGTGCTCGAGTACTACTTCTGGTTCCGCTCGCGCCTGCACTTCCACGCCGAGTCGAAGTTCATCCCGCTCGGCGGCAACACCGTGTTCGTGACCCGCGAGCGACTCGAGTGGTCGAACGGCTGGGACGCCCACTGCCTCGCCGAGGACTGCGAGCTCGGCGTCCGTCTCAGCGCGGACAACGCCAAGGTCGTCGTCGCGTACTCCCCGGAGGCGGTCACCCGCGAGGAGACCCCGCCCACGTTCGCGTCCCTGCTCAAGCAGCGCACCCGCTGGAACCAGGGCTTCCTCCAGGTGCTCGGCAAGGGCGAGTGGAAGAAGCTCCCGACCCGCAAGCAGCGCTTCTTCGCGCGGTACCTCCTGACGATGCCCTTCATCCAGGCGGCGACCGGGCTCCTCATCCCGCTCAGCGTCCTGATGATCGCGTTCGTGAAGGTCCCGACCTCGATCGCGCTCATCTCGTTCATCCCGCTCGCCCCGACCCTCATGCTGCTGGCCGTCGAGATCGTCGGCCTCGGCGAGTTCGGGCGGCTCTACAAGGAGAAGGTCCGCGTCCGCGACTACGTGAAGCTCGTCCTCGGCCTGATCCCGTACCAGGTGTTCCTCGCCGCGGCAGCCGTCCGGGCGGTCGTGCGGCACGTCCAGGGCCAGAACGGCTGGGAGAAGACGGAGCACACCGGGCAGCACCGCACGCCCGCGCCCGAGGTCGTCGGCTTCCCGAACGCCGTGACCGCGGACGATCCCCGAACCGCCGACGACGCCCGTGAGCTGCAGACCACCGGAGGCACCCGATGACCGCCAGCATGACGAACACCACCGGCATCCCGATCCGGGGTGCGCTCTCCCGCAGCGGCGCGGCCGGCTGGGTCCGACGCCACGCCGTCAGCCTCGCCTGGCTGCTCCCCGTCCTCGCGGTCGCCGCCGCCGTGCAGCTCTGGAACATGACCGGCACGCCGCAGCGCATCGACGACGAGGGCACGTACACCGCGCAGGCGTGGGCGATCACCAACCTCGGTGAGCTCACGCACTACACCTACTGGTACGACCACCCGCCGCTGGGCTGGATCCAGATCGCGGCGTACACGTCCGTGACCGGTGCGTTCGCCCGCTACCCGTTCGCCGTCGAGGCGGCGCGTGAGTCGATGGTGTTCTTCACGGCGGTGTCGAGCGTGCTGCTGTTCGTGCTCGCCCGTCGCATCGGTGCCGCTCGTCCCACGGCAGCGGTCGCCGTGCTCCTGTTCGCACTGTCGCCGCTCGCGCTGCAGTACCACCGCACGGTCTACATCGACAACGTCGCGACCCCGTGGCTCCTCGCCGCGTTCGTGCTGGTGCTGAGCCGCCGCAAGCAGCTCGCCGGGTTCGCCGGAGCGGCCGCCTGCCTCGGCATCGCCGTGCTCTCGAAGGAGACGTACCTGCTCGCGCTGCCGTTCCTCGTCTGGATCGCGGTGCGCGGCGCCGACAGGAGCACCCGCCGGTACACGCTCAGCGTCGCCGGTGCCGTGCTCGCGGTGATCGGTGGCGGGTACATCCTGCTCGCCGCCGTCAAGGGCGAGCTCCTCCCCGGGCCCGGTCGGGTCAGCCTCCTCCAGGGCATCACCTACCAGCTCGGCTCGCGCACGGCATCGGGGTCCGTCTTCGACGGCGGCAGCCTCGCCAACCAGGCCGCCGCGCAGTGGTGGGCACTCGACCCGGTCTTCATCGTGCTCGGGAGCGTCGCCGCACTGGTCGGGTTGTTCCTCCGCCGGGTGCGCCCGATCGCCGCGATGCTCGTCTTCCTGCTCGCGTTCATGTTCCGCCCGAACGGCTACCTGCCCGTGCCGTACGTGATCATGCTCATCCCGTTCGCCGCGCTCCTCGTGGCCTGGACCGCCGACCGCGCCGTCGTCGCGATCGCCGGATGGTCCCGGAGCCGCAGCCGACTCCCCGGCGGCGTCCGTCGCACCTTCGGCATCGCCTGGGCGGCAGTCACGGTGGCCGCCCTCGCCGTCGCCGCACCGCTCTGGACCGCCCAGCTCCGCGGCTTCACCACGAGCGACCTCGACCAGCCGATGCAGCAGGCCGAGCGATGGGTCGGCGACAACGTCCCGAAGTCCTCGCGACTGCTCGTCGACGACGCGATGTGGGTCGACCTGGTCAAGGCCGGGTTCGCCCGCGACAACGTCGTCTGGTACTACAAGCTCGACACCGACGCCGCCGTGGAACGGCAGTCGCCGAACGGCTGGAAGGACTCCGACTACGTCGTCACCACGGACTCGATGCGGACCGGCGGCAACTCGTCGAAGGACGTCGCCGACGCCATCCGCAACTCGACCTCGGTGGCGGTGTTCGGCACCGGCGACCAGCAGGTCGACGTCCGACGGATCCACTCCGAGGGCGAGGCCGCAGCCGAGCGGGCGATCACGAAGGCCACGGACCAGCGGAAGGCGATGGGCACCGAGCTCGCCGCGAACCCCGCCCTCGAGGCGGACGCCGGCACGAAATCGCAGTTCCGCGCGGGCCAGGTCGACAGCCGGGCGATGATCGCACTCGGCCAGGTGCTCGCGGACCAGCGCGTCTCCGTCGACCGCTTCACCCCGCTCACCGGCGAGACCGGCCAGGCGTTCCGCCGCGTGGTCCTGCACGCCGACGACGCTGCCGCGACGACCCGGGTCGAGCGCACCCTCGACGCGATGTCGGACGCGTACCGCCCCGAATCGGTCGAACGGCACGGCACGGAGCTGGTCGTGACCTACGCGCCGATCGACCCGACCACCGCGCCCACCTCCGCCTGATCCGGCACCGGGGGTCCGGTCCGTCGCCGAGAGCGGCGTCCCGGGCACCCGCCCCAGCACGTACCCGAACCGCACCTCCATCCGAAGGAGCACCACCATGACCGCACGCACCCGCACCGCACGCCCCGTCGTCGTCGGCACCCTCGCCGCGGCCCTCGTCGCCGCCACCGTCGGCCTCGCACCCCAGGCGGCGTCGGCCGCGACCCCCGAGGACGGCTGGCTCCGCGTCGGGCACCTCTCACCCGACACGAAGGGCGTCGACGTCGAGCTGTCGAGCCTGTCCGGCGGCAAGAAGGTGTTCGAGCTCGACGACGTCACCTACGGCCAGGTCAGCCCGTACCAGGAGCTGCCCGTCGGCACGTACGTCCTGTCGATGCGCGCCGCCGACGCGCCGGACTCCACCCCGGTGATCTCGACCGACGTCACGGTCAGCGCGGGTGACGCGAACACGGTCGTCGCCTACGGCAAGAACTCGGACCTCAAGACCACCGCGTTCACGGACGACCTGCAGCAGCCCGGAGACGGGAAGGCGAAGCTCCGGCTCGTCCAGGCCGCGACCACGGCGAAGCGCGTCGACGTCGCCACCTCGACCGGCACCACCGTCGCGGAGGACGCCGCGTTCGGCACCGCCACCGGCTACGCCACGGTGAAGAGCGGGAAGTGGACGCTCGACGTCTCCGGCAGCGGGCAGCGCGGCACGGCGAAGGTCGACCTCGCCGGCAACACCGTCTCGACGCTGTTCGTCCTCGACGACAGCAAGGGCGACCTCACGGTCGTGCCCGTGACCGACGCGGCGGCGACCGCCGCCACCCCGAAGGGCGGCGTCCAGACGGGCGGCGGCGGCACCGCCGCGGACCGCCCGGTCACGGACGCGTTCCACGCGCTGATCGCCGCGTTCCGCAGCATCTTCGGTTGACGGCCTGGAGGCGCGGTGCCGGTGCGTCGACCGGCGCACCCGCACCGCGCCTCCCGTCCGGACCCCCACCCGACACCCAACGAGAGGCAGGCCCCGTGCAGCGCAGGACCTGGATCCCGGTCGCCGCGATCGCGGCCGTCGCCGTCGCCGCCGGCGCGGCGGTCGTCGCCGTCCACCCCTGGTCGGACGAGCAGTCGCCGCAGGCGGCATCGACCCCCACCTCCACCACCGCCCCCGACACCACCCGGTCCGCCGCACAGCTCCGGACCGCGTTCCTCGACCGCTACGTCGAGGACGGCCGAGTCGTCCGGAAGGACCAGGGCGGCGACACCGTCAGCGAGGGCCAGGCGTACGGCCTGCTCATCGCCTACGCCGCCGGCGACCGCTCGACGTTCGACGACGTGTGGCGCTGGACCGCGCGGCACCTCCTGACCGACGACGACCTGCTCGCCTGGCGGTGGACGCCGGAGGGCGGCGTCGCCGACGAGCAGTCCGCGAGCGACGCGGACCTCGACGCCGCGCGTGCCCTCGTCCTCGCCGGCAAGGCGTGGGACGAGCCCCGCTACACCGCCGCCGGGAAGCGCATCGCGTCGGCGATCCTCGAGCACGAGACGGTCGAGACGGACGCCGGCCGCATCCTGCTCGCGGGGCCCTGGGCCGACCAGGAGCCCTACCGGTACGACGCCTCGTACGCCTCACCTGCGGCGTACCGGATCCTGGCCGGGGCGACCGGCGACGACCGGTGGGACGAACTCGAGCGGGGGTCGCGCACCGTCACCGCCTCCCTCCTGCGTGCCACCGACCTGCCGAGTGACTGGTCGCAGGTGCACGCGGACGGCCGCGTCGAACCGATGCCCGCGTCCGCGGACGACGGCCGGGTCCTCTACGGCTACGACGCGATGCGCCTCCCGCTGCGGTACGCCGAAGCGTGCAGCACCGCTGACCGGGAGCTCGCCGGGTCGATCGCGCCGACGCTCCGACGCACGACGCAGCTCGCGGCGCAGCTCGACCTCGGCGGCACCGCGGTCACGGGCGACACGAACGCCCTCGCCTACGCGGCACGAGCGGCGGCCGAGCACGCTGCCGGCAGCACCTCGGCTGCGCGGGCCGACCTCGAGCGGGCCGACCGGACCGCGGCCACGACGCCGACGTACTACGGCGACGCGTGGGCGGCACTCGGTGCGACCATGCTCACCTCCGACGTGCTCGGCGGGTGCGCGGCCGGCTCCGGGAGCGACTCGTGAGCCGCCGGACCGCGTCGCACCGGACACCCGACGCTCGTCGCTCGCCGCGTCGCGGGACGCTCGCGATCGCGATCGGCGTCGCGGTGGTGCTCGCCGGCGGGGCGGTGGCCGGTGTCGCCGTTGCCGCGTCGAACGGCGGTGCACCGCAGGCCGCCAACACCGTCAGCGCGAGCGCGACCCGTGCCGCGGGCGCGACCGGCGCGGCGGGCAGGTCGGACTCCGCGACCGAGGGGTTCCAGGACCCGGCAGCCCCCGCGGCCACCTCGACGGCGACCCCGGTCCGCGTGGAGATCCCCGCGATCGGGGTGTCGAGCGGACTGGAGGACCTGCACCGCGGGCCGGCCGGCGAGCTCGACCCGCCGAAGGACTGGGACAGCGCGGGCTGGTTCAGCGACGGCATCGTCCCCGGACAGGTCGGCCCGGCGGTCATCGCCGGGCACGTCGACTCCCCCACGAGCGCAGCCGTGTTCTACCGGCTCGACGAGCTCGTCGCCGGCGACCGCATCACCGTGGGGATGTCCGACGGCAGCGAGCGGGTGTTCCAGGTGCAGCGCTCGGAGCGGGCCGCGAAGTCCGCGTTCCCGACGAGCGACGTGTACGGCACCTCCCCCACCCCGGCGCTGCGGCTGATCACGTGCGACGGCACGTTCGACACCGCCACCGGGCACTACACCGACAACCTCATCGTGTTCGCGACCCTCGTGCACGACTGACCGACCGACAGGAGACCGAGATGAACGAGTCACTGGTCATCATCCCGACGTACGACGAGGCGGAGAACATCCGCCCGATCGTGGCGCGCACCCTCGCTGCGACCGACGAGTCGGTGCACGTGCTGGTCGTGGACGACAACTCGCCCGACGGCACCGGGGAGATCGCCGACCAGCTCGCGACCGAGACCGACCGGGTGCACGTGCTGCACCGCACCGTGAAGGACGGCCTGGGCGGGGCGTACCTCGCCGGGTTCGCGTGGGGGCTCGAGCACGGCTACGACACGCTCGTCGAGATGGACGCCGACGGCTCCCACCACCCCGAGTACCTGCCCTGGATGCTCGAACTCGCCGACACGAACGACCTCGTCCTCGGCTCCCGCTGGGTCAAGGGCGGGCAGGTCGAGAACTGGCCGTGGTACCGCGAGGCGCTCTCCCGCGGCGGGAACCTCTACACCCGGTTCGCGCTCGGGATCGCGGTCCGTGACGCCACGGGCGGGTTCCGGGTCTTCACCCGCAGCGCGTTGGAGCGAATCGAGCTGGACGGGATCGCGTCGAAGGGGTACTGCTTCCAGGTCGACCTGTGCTGGCGTGCCCTCGAGGCGGGGCTGCGGGTCGTGGAGACCCCGATCACGTTCACCGAGCGGGAGCACGGGGTGTCGAAGATGAGCGGCAACATCGTCCGCGAGTCCCTGACCCTGGTCACGAAGTGGGGCATCGACCGACGCCTGCGCGAGGTGCGGGCCCTCGTCCGCGACCACCGACGCCTGCCCTCCGTGCGCACCAACGCCCACGTGGCGTGACGTCCGGCCTCAGTGGTCGCGCAGGGCGTCGATCAGTTCGCGCTTGCGCTTCGACGAGTACCCGGTGAGTCCGAGCTCCTTCGCCCGCTTCTTGAGGTCGGCGACCGTCCAGTCGTCGTAGGAGCCGGACTCACCGCCCTTCTTCCCCACGGCCTTCGTGCCCCGGGCTGCCGCGGCGTTGCTGATGCGCGCGGCCTTCTCCTTCGAGGCGCCCTCCTTGCGGAGCTCCTCGTACATGTCCGGCTTCTTCAACTGGTTCGGCATGGCCCGGAGGCTACGCCGACGGCCTCAGTCCTTCTCGGGGTCGTTGCCCCAGTTCATGAGCGAGTACCGCCACTTCGTGTCGTGCACGTCGCCCTTCGGCCGCTGCTTCGAGTGTCGTGCGACGTACCCGACGACCTTCTTCATGTGGGCGTAGTCGTCGTCGGTGTAGTCGCCCTGCTTCTTCTCGAGGATCCGCACGATGTGCCGGCCGCTCTCGTGCCCGGTCGACTCACCGCCGCCGTCGGACTTCTGCCCGACCTCCTTCGACTCGTCGGTGTCGAGCCACTTCTTCAGCTCGGAGGCGGTCATGTTCACGGCGTCCGCGAAGTCGTCGCGGATCTCCTTCTGGTCGTCGCTCATGCTCCGACCCAACCCGGTCGACCTGATCGTCGACGTGCGGTGCGCTCAGCGGACTGGTGCTCCACGTCCTCGGAGCGGCCGACGGGTTGTGTGGTGTGCGCGAAACCCCACGAAGGAAGAGGAAGACATGCGCGCAGTCGTCTGGCACGGCATCGGGGACATCCGACTCGACGAGGTCCCGGAACCCACCATCCAGCACCCCGAGGACGCGATCGTCCGCATCACGAAGAGCGCGATCTGCGGGACCGACCTGCACTTCGTCCGCGGAACGATGGCACCGATGGAGGAGGGCACGATCCTCGGCCACGAAGCGGTGGGCGTCGTCACCGAGGTCGGCGACGCGGTCCGCGGCTTCAGCCCGGGTGACCGCGTGGTCATCAACTCGACCATCTCCTGCGGTGCCTGCCGGTACTGCCGGATGGGCAAGACGGCGCAGTGCGACGTCGCGAACCCGAACGGACCGCAGGCGGGGACGAGCTTCTTCGGCGGCCCGCAGTCCACCGGGCCGGTGAACGGGCTGCAGGCCGAGTACGTACGGGTCCCCTGGGCGCGCAACACCATGCACCCGCTGCCCGAGAACGTCAGCGACGAGCAGGCGATCCTGCTGTCCGACATCTTCCCGACCGGGTGGTTCGGCGCGGAGCTCGCCGGCGTGACCCGCGGCGACGTCGTCGTGGTGTTCGGCGCGGGCATCGTCGGACAGTTCGCCGCCGCCTCGGCGTACAAGCTCGGTGCCGCCCGGGTCATCGTCGTCGACGGCGAGGAGACCCGGCTCGCCGCCGCCCTCGAGCAGCACTGCGAGGTCGTCAACTACAACACCGAGGACCCGGTGCAGGCGATCATGGACCTCACGAACGGCATCGGTGCGGACTGCGTGATCGACGCCGTCGGGGTCGACGCCGAGCGACCGAAGCACGGTCCGGCTGCGGTCGACGACCAGCAGGCGGCGGACTTCGACGACGAGGTGGCGCAGGTCGCGCCCGATGCCTCGGCGAAGGGCCGCGGCGAGGAACAGCAGTGGAAGCCGGGCGACGGGCCGTCGCAGGCCGCTCGCTGGGCTGTCGCGTCGGTCGCGAAGTACGGCCGGATCGGCATCATCGGCGTGTACGGACCGACTGCCGAGCACTACCCGATCGGCGAGGCGATGAACAAGAACCTCACCATCCGGATGGGGAACTGCGACCACCACTCGGTGACGCCGCCACTGATCGACATGGTCGCCGCGGGCCAGTTCGACCCCACCGCGCTCATCACCGAGCACGAGCCGATCGGCTCCGCGATCGAGGCGTACGAGGCGTTCGACCGGCGCGAGCCGGGCTGGATCAAGGTGGAGCTGGAGCCGACCCGATGAGCACGGGAGACCAGGCCACACCGTCCGACCAGTACGGATGGGCGGACCCGCGCACCCGCTACCCGAACGTCTCACCGGAGCCGCAGACGCAGACCGAGCCGGGCCTCCAGTCCGCGATGACGCCCGTCCCCGACCTCGGCGAGTCGACGTACCGCGGCACCGGCCGGCTCGCCGGCCGGAAGGCACTTGTGACCGGCGGCGACTCCGGCATCGGCGCGGCCGTCGCGATCGCGTTCGCCCGCGAGGGCGCCGACGTCGCGATCGCGTACCTGCCCGAGGAGCAGTCCGATGCCGACCACGTGGTCGAGCAGATCGAGGCGGCCGGTCGCACGGCGGTCGCGATCCCGGGCGACCTCCGCGACCGGTCGTACGCGAGCGAACTCGTCGAGCGGGCCGTCGAGGGGCTCGGCGGTCTCGACGCCCTCGTCAGCGTCGCCGGCAAGCAGCGCTGGCAGCCCGACCTGCTCGACATCACCGACGAGCAGTTCGAGGCCACGTTCGACGTCAACGTCTTCGGCCTGTTCCGGCTCGTCAAGGCAGCGCTCCCGCACCTGCAGCCGGGCTCGACGATCACGACGACGGCCTCGATGGAGGCCTACAAGCCCGCGCCGGACCGGCTCGACTACGCGGCGTCGAAGGGAGCGATCAACAACTTCTCGAAGGGGTTGTCGCAGCTGCTCGTCGAGCGGGGCATCCGTGTCAACGTGGTCGCGCCCGGACCGACGTGGACCGTCCTGCAGCCGAGCGGCGGGGTGGACCCGTCGACGCTGCCCGAGTTCGGGTCGAGCGAGTCGCCGATGGGCCGCGCGGCGCAGCCGGCCGAGCTGGCGCCCGCGTACGTGTTCCTCGCGTCGCAGGAGTCGAGCTACGTCGCCGGGGAGACGCTCAACGTGAACGGCGGCATGGTCACGCCCTGACGACGACCACCACGTCGGTCTGGGCGGTGGCCGGTCCGGTGCGCGATCCCCGGGATCCGCACACCGGATCGGCCACCGGCCGTTCGGGCGTCCGCCTCCTGACGCACACCGGGACGGACGGGCGCACCGCTCAGCGGCGACGCGGAGCGCTGCGCGGGGTGCGCCGACCGAGCCTGCGAGGGAGGACGGTCCGGCCGGCACCGTGCCTCCCGTCCGTCCGTGGTCGCGCTGGGGGCCGTGTGGCAGTTCCGTGACGAGGGGCGACGCGCCGCGCTGCGCCGCGCGGCGGCGCGGGGGCCGCTGGTGTCCCGGACTGCCGCAGGGCTGTGA
This sequence comes from Curtobacterium phoenicis, assembly GCF_047238015.1. Classification (NCBI taxonomy): domain Bacteria; kingdom Bacillati; phylum Actinomycetota; class Actinomycetes; order Micrococcales; family Microbacteriaceae; genus Curtobacterium; species Curtobacterium phoenicis. Next base: position 1,949,681 of record NZ_JBDFLZ010000002.1, on the reverse strand, counting down.
CACGCGGGACCTAGCGTGCCGCCATGACCTTCCCCACGCGCGAGACCGACGACGCCCCTGCTCAGGACGACCTGGTGGTCCTGCTGCTCGAGGTGGCGATCGCCGTGACGTTCACCGTCATCGTCGGCCTCGCCGTGTTCCTGGTGCTGCCGGTCACCCACTGACGCCGGACCGGACCTCGGCGTCGGCCGGCCGGAGCTCGACGACCGCCGCTGCGCCGGTGCCCGGGTCCTCGAGCCGGAGGACCGCACCGAACGCAGCGAGGTGCTGCAGCACGATCGCGAGTCCGATGCCGGCACCGGCGTGCGACCCGAGCGCACCGAACCGCCTCGGACCGTCCCGCAGCAGGTCCTCGGGGAACCCGGGTCCGGCGTCACGGACGGTGAGCGTGGCGCCCTCCGTGCGGAGGACGATCGGCTGGGCGCCGTGTCGTTCGGCGTTCGTCACGAGGTTCGTCACCGCTCGGGCGAGGTGCTCCGGGTCCACCATCACCGTGTCCGTCGGCCCGGTCTCCCGCTCGACGCGGCCGTCGAGTCCCTCGCGGCGGAGCACCTCGTCGACCGTGCTCCCGAGGTCGCGCGGGACCGCGTGCACGACCCCGGCCTCGTGGGCGGCACGGGAGAGGTCGAGCAGGTCGTCGAGGAGCTGGCGTAGGCGATCGGCCACCCGTCGGACCCGCTGGGCGTCCGGGCCGTCCGGCAGGAGTTCGGCGGCACCGACGAGGGCGGTGACGGGCGTGCGGAGGTCGTGCGCCACCTCTGCCGTGACCGCCCGCTCGTGGTCGAGGCTCCGCGCGAGGGCGGCAGCCGTCTCGGCGAGCCCACGGGAGAGCACGGCGACCTCGTCGTCCCCGGCGACCTCGTCCGGCGTCCGGCCCGCCACGGTGTCGTCGACGGCCGCCGCGGCCCGACGCAGTCGCGCGGTCAGTCGTCCGGCGGCGATCCAGGAGCCGACGGCGGCGACGGCCGCGGCCAGGACCGCGGCGACGACGAACGTGCGCTGCAGGGCGGCCCACTGGTCACGGACCGGCGCGTCGTCGATCCGGGTCGCGATGACGCCGGAGCTCTGACGACGAGCCGCCCACATCGAGTCGCCGTCGTCGTAGGTGACCGGGCCGCCGGCGTCCAGCGCCCGGCGCAGGGCGGCCGGGAGCGCCGAGGGGTCGTCGGTGGCGCGCGGCGGGAGGTTGCCGCCGAACGCCTGGGTCGCCGTCGTCTCGTCGAGCTGCGTGAGCGCCTGCTGCCGGAGCTGCGCGGTCGCCCCGTCGATCGCGGTCCGCGCGAACACCGCTCCGGCACCGACGACGAGCGTCGTCGCGAGGAGGGTCATGGCGACGGCGGTCCGGAAGCGGAGCGAGCGCCACCAGGGGACGCGCTCGTTCGGGGCCGCGGGGCGACGCACCGTGTCCGCGGAGGACCAGGCCCGGTTCATGCGCGGTCGGCCTCGATGCGGTAGCCGAACCCGCGGACCGTCTCGACGACCTCCGGCCCGAGCTTCCGCCGGAGCCGCTGCACGTTGGTGTCCACGATGCGGGGGTCCTGCCAGGTGCTGTCCCACGCCATCGCGACGACCTGCTCACGACTGAGCACCGCGCCGCGCTCCCGGAGCAGGGCCTCGAGCACGCGGAACTCGACCGAGGTGAGGCTCACCGGTGCGCCGTTCCGCTCGGCGCGTCGGGCCCGGAGGTCGATCCGGACGTCGCCGATCGTGACGACCTCGGAGACGACGCCCCGCGCACGACGGAGCACCGCGTGCAGCCGCGCCGAGAGGACGTCGGCGTCGAACGGCTTCGTCACGTAGTCGTCGGCGCCCGCGGCGAGTCCCGAGACCTCGTCCACGGCGAGGCTGCGGGCCGTGAGGAGCACCACGGGGACCCCGAGCGCCGTCAGCCGTCCCGTGAGGTCGAGGCCGTTCATCCGCGGCATCGCGACGTCGACGACGGCGATGTCGGGCACCTCGGCGTCCACCGCGGCGAGCGCGTCGACACCGTCGGCGGTCGGGGTCACCCGCCAGCCGCGGCGCAGGAGCAGCAGCTGGGTCGTCTCGCGCACGTCCGGGTCGTCCTCGGCGAGCAGGACGAGCGGGGCGGGTCCGTCGGCGTTCCCGCGTCTCACGGGCGCGTCTGGTCCGAGAGGAAGCCGAGGTCGCCCCAGAGGAAGTGCATCGTGGGGCGGACGGCCCACGCCGGCCGGTCGGCAGCGAACGTGATGCTGAGGCGTCCGTACCGCTGGACGGCACCGACGGTGGTGGGGTCGTCGAAGCGGACCGCGACCGGGTAGGTCGTGACGGTGCCGTCGGCGCAGTCGCAGGGGTTGTCGGTGAAGACGCCGGTCGCGAGTGCTCGGCTGCCGCCCCAGGAGGACCAGGTGAGGTCCTCGAGGCGTTGGTCGGCGGACTGGCACCAGATCGGGACGGACACCGGCTCGGCGACGGCCTGGTCACCGCAGCCGGCGTAGTACGCGGTGCGGACGGCGGGGTCGGCGCGGACCGGTGCGGCGTCGTGTCCGAGCGGTGCGGCCATGGCGCCGGTGGCGGCGACGAGGACGCTCACCACGGCGAGCGCGGCGGCGACGAGGCCGGTGGTCCGCCAGGGGCCGGTTCGGGTCATGGTGTGAGCCTCCGTCCTGTCGGTCTCGGTCGCGCTGCAGCGATGTGTCAGTCCCGTGACAGATGTTCCCACGGCCTCGTGCGGTTCGGGGACGCCGTGCGGTGGTCGGCGCGGCCGAGCTGTCGTGGTGCTGCGACGACGGGTGGCTACGGTCGGTGCCATGCAGCTCCGCTCGTCTCTCGTCCGTCCGGCGATGATCGTCGTCGCCGTGTCCACGCTCGCGCTCTCGGGCTGTGCCGTGTCCGGGTCCGTGGAGCCGTCGGGCTCGGCGACCGTCGCGTCGCCGGGGTCCGGCTCCCCCACGGTGGCGGCCTCCACACCGTCGGGGACGCCCGAGGCGGGTGCACCGTCCGCGGGCCGGACTCCGGGTGGACCGTCCGGCGCGACGGCGGACGGGTCCGGCGACAGCGGTGGCACCGGCATCGGCGGCAGCAGCGTCGACGGCGGCGGCGTGTTCCCGTCCGGGCAGCCTCCTCGGCCCGGCGCGCAGGACACGTACCCGGAGGCGACGACGGTCGCCGGGCTGCAGCAGGCGATCGCCGCGACGCCGCACCCCGGCCTGCAGATCTGCGACGGTGACCTCGCCTCGCTGGTGACGGCCTCGGGCGACCTCCGCGGGGACGGTGGTCAGCAGTACCTGGTGGACACGACGTGTTCGCTGGCAACCGCGAGCTCGCCGGACGAGGTCGCGGTGTACGACCGGCGGGGCGGGGGGCTCGTCCGGAGCGCGGTGCTGTCGGAGTTCACGGCGAACCGGCCGAAGCCGAGCGCCTACCCGTACCTGTGGCAGGGCCACACCGTGGTGCTCGCGTACGACGACGGGGCGTCCTACCGGCTCGTGCAGCTGTCGCCGCGGGGCGAGACCACGAGCGACGTCCGTCCGTTCCGCTGAGCGTCGACGGGTGCCGGTCGGTAGCGTCGGGTGGGTGACGACGGGGTCCTGCCCGCTCCCCCGCCAGCGACCCCGAGGACGCCATGCCCTTCCTGCACCGGACCACCGCCCCCATCAACGGCCGGCGGTCGCTGTGGTCGGACCCGTTCGGTCGGCTCGCGGTCCGCTGCGTGCAGCTCGTCGTGGTGGTCGTGGTGGCGTCGATGATCGTCCTGGCGACCGTGAAGCTCAGCCTCGTGACGATCCCCGTCCTGCTCGCGCTCATCGTGGCGTCGGCGCTGTACCCGCTCGTGTCGTGGCTCCGGCGACACGGGGTGCCGTCGGTGCTCGCGACGATCGCGTGCTTCCTCGCGGTGCTCGCGGTGATGGCCGGCGTCACGTGGCTGCTCGTCGCGGCCGTGGCGAACCAGTGGTCGCGCCTGCAGTCCTCGGCGGTGGACGGCCTCCAGCAGGTGCAGGACGTGCTCCACGACCTGCCGGTGCGGATCACCGACTCGCAGATCAACGACGCCGTCGACGGTGTGGTGTCCTTCGTCACGAGCCCCCAGTTCGGCTCCGGGGCGATCGCCGGCATCTCGGCCGTGACGAACTTCGTCACCGGCGCCGTGCTGATGGCCGTGATCCTCTTCTTCTTCCTCAAGGACGGCCCGGCGCTGTGGGAGTTCCTGCTCCGCCCCTTCACCGGCCGCCAGTACGACCGGGCGCGCCGGGTCGGCGACCGGGTCGTGCAGACGCTCGGGGGCTACGTGCGCGGGACGGCGGCCGTGGCGGCGTTCGACGCCCTCGCGATCGGGACCGGTCTGGCGATCCTCGGGGTGCCCCTGACGATCCCGCTCGCCGTCGTCGCGTTCGTGACCTCGTTCATCCCGATGATCGGCGCGCCCATCGCCGGCACGCTCGCGGCCCTCGTGACGCTCGTGTCGGTCGGACCGGTGCAGGCGGTCATCGTCGTCGCGATCGTGGTCCTCGTCAACCAGATCGAGGGCAACTTCCTCCAACCGGTGCTGATGGGCAGGACGCTGAGCCTGCACGGGCTCGTCATCCTCGTCGGCCTCACCGCCGGCACGATCCTCGGCGGTGTCACCGGCGCGATCATCTCGGTGCCGCTCCTCGCGGCGACGTGGGGTGTGGTGCAGGTGTGGAACGGGCCGGCGCAGCCGGCCGAGCCGTGGCGGCAGAAGCGCCGCGAGGACGTCCCCGTCGGCTGACGCCCCGACTGTCGGGTGGTCGCCGCGTCGGGTGGTCGCCGTTCCGACGGCGGCAGCCGTCCGCCGATCCCGCGACACGGCCGGGAGGCACGGTGCGCGTCCGACGTGCACCGTGCCTCCCGGCCGTGGCTGGCGTGGTCAGGACCGGGCGGGCCGCCGGAGGGGCGGTGCCACGAGGAGCACCAGCGCGATCCCGAGGAGTGCCAGGCCGGCCCAGCCGGCCGGAGCGAGGCGCTCGCCGACGACCAGGACCGCGAGGACCGTCGCGACCGCGGGTTCCAGGAGGGTGATCGTCGTCGCGGTGCTCGGTCGGACGGCGGCGAGACCGACGCCGAAGAGCAGGTAGCCGAGGAACATCGGGACGAGGGCCGTGTAGAGCGCCACCGCGGCGTCGGACGGTGCGGTGACGAACGGCGCGCCGGTCAGGAGGAGCGCGGGCAGCAGGAGCACCCCGCCGGTGCCGAACACCGCTCCCATGGACGCGGCTCGTCCTGCGCCGACACCCATCAGGCGGTGCGCCGCCCACGAGTAGACGGCGTACGTCGCCCCGGCGACGAGGCCGAGCAGCACGCCGAGCACCGTGGCGCCCGGGTCGGTGTCGGCTGGACCGGGTGCGTCGGTGGCGCCGTGTACTGCGCCCGCGCCGGAGAGACACAGCACGGCGCTGCCCGCGACGCCGATCGCCGCGGCGACCACCCACCGACGTCCGAGCGGACGGTGGTCGACGACGCGCTCGAGGACGCCCGATGCGAGCGGCGCCGACGCCAGCGACACCACCGTCCCGACGGCGACGCCCGCCACGTGCATCGAGCTGTAGAACGCGAGCGGGTACACCGCGACCGCGAGGCCACCGAGGACCACCAGCCCTCGGTGCCGTCGCAGCACCGGCCACGCGGCGCGCAGGGGTCGGACGGCGATCGCGGCTTGCAGAAGTCCGCCGATGCCGAGGGCTGCGGCGCCGATCGCGAGCGGACCCGCGGTGGGTGCGGCGGCAGCGGCGGCGCCGGTGGTGCCCCAGAGCACGGCGGTGACGATGATCGCGAGGACGCCCAGCCGGACCGAGGCAGGGCCGCGGCCCACGCCGTCGCGGTCGTCAGGTACTGCGGGCACCGGTCACCTCCGGGCCGTCGGGGCGGTGATGGTGGGCCCTGACGGACTCGAACCGCCGACATCTTCGGTGTAAACGAAGCGCTCTACCAACTGAGCTAAGAGCCCCTGCCGCTCCATCCTAGGGGTCGAGCCGCTGCGGACCCGGTGCGCGGCGGGTCATGAACACGTCGACGTCGTCCTCCTCGTCGCTGACGAACCCGTGCCGCTCGTACAGGCTGCGCGCGGCACTCCCCTGCAGCACGTTGAGCCGCGTCGCTCCGGTGTGCGGCTCGTCGAGCACGGTCCGCAACACTGCGGAGCCGATGCCCCGGCCCTGCACCTCGGGCGCGAGGTAGAAGTGCTCGATCCACCGGGTGTCGCCGTCGGGACGGGTCGTGACGGAGCCGACGTCCGTGCCGTCGACGACCACCACGCGGGCCCACTCCGGCCGCCACGCGTCCCGCATCCTGGAGCGCACCCGCTCCTCGTGGAACACCCCGAGCCGGGTCAGGTCATCGCGCAGCACCACCGCCCGGAGTTCGACCAACCAGTCGATGTCAGCGGCGACGGCTGGTCGGAGCGCGGTGTGCACCCGACTCAGCGTAGGGAAGGGGTTGTCGGCGGTCGCTCCGGATGGCATCGTCGGGCGCATGACGTTGCCCGCCGACGCGCACGTGCACAGCGAGTTCTCCTGGGACGCGGGATCGGACCCGGCATCTCCGGGCTCGATGCGGCGCACCTGCGAACGAGCGGTCCGGATCGGCCTCCCGGCGCTCGTGTTCACCGAGCACCTCGACCTCGAGGACCACTGGCGAGCCGAACCGGACGACCTCGGCACGCACGCCCGTGCCCTGGTCGACGAGCACGGCGCGGTCCGGCTGCCGCCGCTCGACGTCGACGGGTACCTGGACGCGATCGAGCGCTGCCGGCACGACTTCCCGGAGCTCACGATCCTGACCGGCGTCGAGTTCGGGCAACCGCACCTGTGGGACACCGCCGCGGCCGACGTGCTGAGCCGGGTCGACCGGGTGAACGGGTCGCTCCACATGCTGCCGCTGGAGGGTGCGGACCGTACCGAACCGGCCACGCTCTACCACCACCGGTCACCGTCGGACGTCATGTGGGCCTACCTCGAGGAACTGCCGCGGATGATCGCCGGCTCGGACTCCTTCGCGGTCCTGACCCACATCGACTACGCCGCCCGGGCGTGGCCTTCCGCCACCGCGGGACCGTTCGACCCCAGGGTGTTCGAGGAAGGTTTCCGCGCCGGGATGCGCGCACTCGCCGCGTCCCACCGAGCATTGGAGATGAACACCCGGCGGCTCTGGTCGTGGGTGCCGCAGTGGTGGGCCGAGGAGGGCGGGCGCGCCGTGACGTTCGGGAGCGACGCGCACAGTGCGGACGTCCTCACGTCGGGCTTCCCGGAGGCAGTGGCGATGGTGGAGCACTTCGGGTTCCGCCCCGGCCGGCGGCCCGAGGACTTCTGGACGCGCTGAGACCTCAGCGTTCGCGGCCGGGCATGGTGACGGCCCCCTGCCACACCCACACCCGGTACCGCGAGCCGTCGCGCCGTGCGACCTCCACCTGCACCGCGCGATCGGTGTACGCGACGACGACCGCTCGCTCCTGCACGCGGACCTCCACGAACCGCAACCACACGTCGACCACTTCACCGTCGGTCACCGGGGTCGCCGGCTCCGGGCCGATCTCCTCGCGCGTCAGGGTCACCGGGTACGGGCGCGTCAGGAACTCGTTGACCGCAGCGCGGGAGACATCGGTTCCGTACCGTCGGTTCTGACCCATGCCGACCATCGTGCCACGGATTCGAACACACGTTCGAACGGCAAGATGGAGGAATGGACCCCGCTGACGCGTTCCTCCACCACCTCACCCCGGCCCAGCCGTGGACCGACGTGGTCGCGATGCTCGAGCAACTCGGATGGACCCCCTGCGGAGCCGGCGACTGGGCGGTCGCGCTGCGCTCCCCGTCCGGGGCCCTCGCCGCGCGCATCAGCCCGTTCGACCCCGCCGGGCCGTACTCCGCGCTGCTGTACCGCCGCGCGGCCCACACCCGACAGGTGCCCGCGCTCGTCGAGCACCGCGTCCTCGAGGGCGGCGCCGACCTCACCGTGATGGAGTACCTCGAGCCCGTCTCCGAGGACGTCGGCGCCGAGTACCACCGTGCCCTCGCGGCGAGGGACCCGTCGGTTGCGGAACTCGCCGACCACATCGACCACGTGCACGCCCTGGGCCGGGCCGAGCAGCCGTGGTGGGGGCCCCTCGACGACAACCCCGCGAACGTCATGCACGGGTCGGACGGCCGACTCGTCGTCGCCGACCTCTTCTACGCGGACGGTCCCGCGCTGTACGCGACCGTGCGTGCCGACCCGGACCGGATCGTCCGCGACTACCCGGAGCACCTCCGGCGGTACATGACCGAGCTCCCGCTCACGAGCTCGGGCGGATGGCCCGCGGGCGATGCCGAGCGCATGCGAGCGGCGCTCGCCGCCGCGGACGCACGAAAGCGGATGGCGCTCGCCGCGGCCGACGGGCGGATGCGGGGTCGCTGACGCGACCGCTCCCGGACGGGAGGCGCGGGTCGGGCCCCCACCGCGCCTCCCGTCCGTTCTCGTGACCACGTGACTGAGTGAGCGTCGACTTCTCATCCCTCCGGATGATGCGCCGTGGCGCGCGCCGCGCGATGCTGGGTCCGCGGAGGGGAATCCGGTCGTCCGCGGCCGCGGTCGTGGGGGCCGCGGTCGCGGCTCGGGCCCGCTACTTCGTGAGCACCGCCGCGACCTCGGGGATCCGGTCGACGTAGCCGCGCACGAGGTCCCGCGCGACACTGACGCTGTCGACGAGCGGGTGCAGCGCGAACGCCTTGAGTGCTTCGTCCTTCGACCCCGTGAGCGCCGCCTGGATCGTGTGCCGCTCGACCGCCTTCACCTGGGACATGAGCCCGATCTGGTGGAGGTCGGGCTGGTCGGTCGTCATCGGGTGGACCCCGATCGCGTCGACCATCGTCGGGACCTCGACCACGGCGTCCCGCGGGAGACCGGCGATCGTGCCGTTGTTGCGCACGTTGAGGATCATCGTCTGGCGCTCGTTCCGGCTGATCGCGGCCATGACGCCGAGCGCGACCCCCGCGTACCCCTGGTGCGACGGGTCGGTCTCGCGCTCCTTCGGGTCGACCGGGTCGTCCTGCGTGCCGCCCTTCGCCTCGGCCATGTACGACGCGCTGCGGCGGGCGACGGTCTCCCGCCAGAGGTCGGCGACACCGTCGCCCGCGGCGGTGGCGCGCTCGTAGAAGGCGGACTGGCTCTCGGCGAGGAAATCACCGCGGGTCTTGCCGGACGAGACGATCGACCGGACCGCGTCACGGTTGAAGTAGTAGTAGTACAGGTACTCGTTCGGGATCGCGCCGAGCGAGCGGATCCAGTCGAGGCCGAAGACGTGGCCCTCCTCCATGGCGCCGAGCCGGCCGTCGTCGGCCATCAGCTCCGGGAGGACGTCGCGGCCGTCGTACATGACGCGCCGCATCCAGCCGAGGTGGTTCAGCCCCACGTAGTCCATCTGCACGCGCGTGTGGTCGAGCCCGAGCATGCCGGCGACCCGTCGACCGAGGCCGGAGGGGGTGTCGCAGATCCCGAGGACGCGGTCGCCGAGCACGGTCTGCATCGCTTCGGTGATGATCCCGGCAGGGTTGGTGAAGTTCATCACGTAGGCGTCCGGGGCGAGGTCACGGATGACCTTCGCCGCGTCGACCATGACCGGCACGGTGCGGATCGCGTACGCGAGACCGCCGGGGCCGGTGGTCTCCTGCCCGAGGACGTCCAGGTCGAGTGCGACGTGCTCGTCACAGCGGCGCCCCTCGAGCCCACCGACCCGCAGCGCGGCGAACACGAAGTCGCTGCCCTCGACGGCGCGGTGCAGGTCGGTCGTCGGTTCGAGCACGGGCGCGTCCGGGAACTCGGCGGCGAGCTCCGTGAGGATCGCGACCATGGCGTGCAGCCGGACCTCGTCGACGTCGTACAGCGCGACCCGCTCGACGCGGGGGCTGCCGGTGTCACGGAGCAGGGCCTGGTACACGTACGGCGTGCGGAACCCGCCGCCTCCGAGGATGCAGAGCTTCATGTGGTGATGACCTCTCCGCCGGCGTTCCGGCTGTGGGCGAGTGTGTCGTCGGGGGCGCCGGTCGTGGTGATCAGCGTGTCGACGTCGGTGAGGGAGCAGAGCCGGAGCGCTCCGGTCCCGGGGAACTTCGCTTCGGACGCGAGCAGCACGACGCGCTCGGCGGCGGCGATCATCGACTGCTTGATGGGCGCCTCGACCGCCATGTTGTCGACGACGTGCCCGTTCGCTCGAACACCGGTGCACGACAGGAACAGGACGTCCGCGCTCACCTGCTCGAGCGCGGCCTCGGCCAGCGACCCGACGAGCGTGCGGTAGTTGCGGCGCACGACCCCGCCGAGCAGGACCAGCCGGACGGCGTCGTCGTCGCGCAGGACGTCGAAGACCGCCAGGTTCGTCGTGATGACCGTGATGTCGCGACCACGGAGGAGCTCGGCCACGAGGGGCGTCGTGGTACCGATGTCGAGGATGACGACCTGGCCGTCCTGCACCATGGCCGCTGCGGCGACCGCCATGCGGTGCTTCAGGTCGTAGTCCCCGGCGGCCTCGAACGGGGCTTCGACCACCTCGTCGTCCTCGCCGCCGGACGCACCGCCGTGCGGTCCGCGCGACGGTTCGCGGGTCGTCTCGCCCGGCGCGACGACCGCGCCACCCCAGGTCCGCACGAGCTCCCCGTTGCGGTCCAGCATCTCGAGGTCACGGCGGATCGTCGCGGCGCTGACCCGCAGCGCGAGCGCGAGCTCCTGCACCGAAGCGGCGCCGTCGGCACGGAGGGCCTCGATGATGCGGTTCTGCCGCTCACGCAGGATCATGCGACCCACCGTAACCCACGATGCGCAGAATCGCGCAACAATGAACATGTCGCACCCCAGACTCGAACAGACTTAACAAATCTGGCGCAATCGAGTAACGTCGCCGCAACATCGATCGCACAGGCTCGAACACACGCGGTCGACCCCCTGATCCGCGACGACGAGGAGCAGCCGTGACCCAGCCGAACCCGACGCCGGCCCCCGGAGCCCTGCTCTTCGCGGGGGACGTCTACTGCGACCTGGTCTTCGCCGGCGTGACGGCCCCCGAGCAGGGCGCCGAGGTCTTCGCGGACGCGTTCACGGTGACGCCCGGCGGTGTCGCGAACCGTGCGGTCGCTGCAGCGCGGGCCGGTGCACCGACGAAGCTCCTCAGCCGACTCGGTGACGACGTCCTCGGGCGGCACGTCCACCAGGTGCTGACCGAGGAGCCACTGCTCGACACGTCCATGCTCGACCTCGTCCCCGGCGTCCAGAGCGCGGTGTCGGTCGCCCTCACCGGCCCCGAGGACCGCAGCTTCATCACCTACGAGGAGCACCTCGGTCCCCTGCACGTGCCGGACGACCTCGGCCCGGTCGCGGCGACGCACGTCGGCATCGCCCGGCCGCTCCCCGACTGGGTGTCCGCGCTCCGCCGGGGCGGGACGACCGTCGTCGGCGGCGTCGGGTGGGACCACACCGGCGAGTGGTCCGGCGACGTGCTCGACCGGCTCGCCGAGGTCGACGTGTTCGTCCCGAACGACGTCGAGGCCATGCGGTACACCCGCACCGACACCGCGCTCGAGGCCGCGAAGGTCCTCGCCGAGCGCGTCCCGCTCGCCGTCGTGACCCGCGGAGCCGACGGCGTGGTCGCGGTGGACTCAGCACACGGTGTCGTCACCGCGAGCACGCTCCCGGTCGACGTCGTCGACCCCACGGGCGCCGGCGACGTCTTCGTCGCGGCCTTCATGGCCGGCGGACACCACGGCTGGGACCTCGCCACGCGCCTCCGGTTCGGCGCGGCATCGGCCGCGTTCGCCGTCACCGGGCTCGGCGGCGCGGCGAGCGCCCCGCACCCCGACCAGCTCCGCACGTTCGTCCGCCGTGCGGCCCCGGACGACGACTGGTCGTTCCTGGACGCCGTCGCCCTCACGGACGCCTGACCTCCCGCTCCCTCCCACCCGAAGAACGGACCACCATGAAGCACTCCAGCAAGGCGACGCTCCTTCTCGGCGTCGCGGCGGCCGTGGCCATCGGCCTGACCGGCTGCACCCCGGGCGGATCGGCAGCGCCGGCCGCGTCACAGAGCCTCGGACCGGTGTCGAAGGACGTCGGGTCGGGCAAGACCACGCTGACCGTGTGGGACCAGAACACCGACACGGGCATCAACGACGCGCAGCAGGAACTCAACGACGAGTTCGAGAAGGCGCACCCGAACATCACCATCAAGCGGGTGTCCCGCTCCTTCGCCGACCTCAAGACCACCCTGAAGCTCGCTCTGTCGGGCAACAACCCGCCGGACGTCGTCCAGGCGAACCAGGGGTACCCGGACATGGGTGCCTTCGTGAAGGCGGGGTTCCTCCGCCCGGTCGACGACTACGCGAAGCTGTACGGCTGGGACTCGTACTACCCGTCGAGCCTCCTCAAGCTGAACTCGTTCTCGTCGGACGGGAAGACGTGGCAGGGTGACGACCTCTACGGCGTCTCGCAGACCGGCGAGCTCGTGGGCCTCTACTACAACAAGGCGGTCCTGCAGAAGGCCGGCATCGACTCCCCGCCGAAGACCGTCGCCGAGCTCACCGAGGACATGCAGAAGGTCAAGGCTGCTGGAACGCTGCCGCTGAGCTACGGCGACGTCGAGAAGAGCCCCGGCATCCACCTCTACGGTCTGGTGCTGTCCGCGCTCGCCGGTCACGACGCGGTGAACGACCTCGTCGCGGGCAAGTCCGGCAGCTGGACGGGCGACGACGAGGTGCAGGCCGCGAAGACCATCTCGGACTGGGTCGACAAGGGGTACGTGACGGAGGGCGCGAACGGCGTCTCGCGTGACGACGCCGTCGCCGCGTTCGGCAAGGGCCAGTCGGCGTTCCTCATCACCGGCACCTGGTACCAGGCCACCCTCGAGGCGGCGTCGTCCGCGAAGGACATCGGCTTCACCGCCCTCACCCCGGACGGCGCCAGCGGCCCGGTGACGATGGGCGGTGAGGGCCTTGCGTGGGCGATCACGTCGAAGACGAAGAACGCGAACGCCGCCGCGGCGTACATCGACTTCGTGACGAACAAGGACGCCGCGAAGGTGCTCGTCGACAAGGGGAACCTGCCGACCGTCGTGCCGGACGGCGACGACCCGGCCTCGGGCACGATCGCCGGCGACATCACGAGCAACTACGAATCGATCTCGTCGTCGAATAGCATCACGCCGTACCTCGACTACGCCACCCCGACCTTCTACGACACCATCACGGCGGCGATGCAGGACCTCGTCGCGGGCAAGGCCACCCCGGAGCAGTTCACGAAGACGCTCCAGGACGACTACGCCGGATTCGTGAAGCAGTAGGCAGGAGCACCGTGACCCAGTTCACCGGAACCACGGCGGGCGCTGCCGACCGCAGCGCCCGCCGTGGCCGGACCCGTCAGGCCACCGGCGGCGTCCGCAAGCGGCGACGGAGCCTCGTCGCCTACCTCTACGTCCTCCCGGCCTTCGTCGTGTTCGCGGTCTTCCTCGGCGTGCCGTTCCTGCAGAGCGTGCAGTACTCGTTCTACGACTGGGACGGCCTGTCGGTCGCGACGTGGGCGGGGTTCGCGAACTACGCGAGCGTCTTCACGGACGCGCAGCTCCGCGCCTCGTTCGGGCACGCGCTCGTCCTCATGGTCTTCTACGCCGCCGTTCCCGTCGCACTGGCACTGTTCCTCACCGCGCTCATCTCGCGGGCCAACGCGCTCCGGGGCATGTCGTTCTTCCGGACGGTGCTGTTCCTCCCCCAGGTGATCGCATCCGTCGTCGTCGCGACGATCTGGGTGTCGATCTACTCGGCCGACGGACTCCTCAACGACGCGCTCCGACTCGTCGGCCTCGGGCAGTTCGCCCAGGTGTGGCTCGGCGGGTACGACACCGCGTTGCCCGCGATCGGGTTCGTCGGAACGTGGCTCAACGTCGGACTCTGCCTCGTGCTGTTCCTGTCCGGCGTCGGCAACATCCACCCGAGCCTGTTCGAGGCCGCGCGCATCGACGGCGCCGGTGCCGCCCGGGAGTTCCTCTCCATCACCCTCCCGTCGCTCCGCGGGCAGATCGCCGCCGCGCTCACGCTGACCGTGGTGTCGGCGCTGAAGACCTTCGACCTCGTCTACGTCACGACGAGCGGCGGCCCCGGGAACTCGACGTCGGTCCCCGCGTTCGAGGCGTACAACCGGGCGTTCCAGACCGGGCAAGTGGGATCGGCGGCCGCCGTCGCCGTGTCCCTCACGGTCGTCATCATGATCGTCACGGCGCTCATCAGCCGCCTCCAGCCGAAGGACGTCGCATGAGGCTCTCCCTCCGCGAGAAGACCGTCGACTACGTCATCCTGTCGCTCTTCGCGCTGTTCGCGATCATCCCGCTCGTCGGCGTGCTGCTGTCCTCGGTCACGCCGTCGGCGCAGAACTCCGGCGGCTTCACGGTCCCGACCACGATCGACCTCGGCAACTTCGGCGCTGCCTGGAACCAGGGCCACTTCGCGTCGTACATGCTCTCGAGCGTCCTGGTGACCGTGTCGGTGGTCGTGCTCACCGCGGTCCTCGCCGTGTTCGCCGGGTTCGCCTTCGCGCGGCTCGACTTCTTCGGCTCGAACGTCATCTTCTTCGTGATGCTCGCCGGCCTGATGCTCCCCGCCGAAGCGTTCATCATCCCGCTGTACTTCAACCTGCGATCCGTCGGCCTGACCGACACCTACACGAGCCTGATCCTCCCGCAGACCGCGCAGTCCCTGGCGTTCGGCATCTTCTGGATGCGGAACCAGTTCCGCAGCTTCCCCGGCGAGGTCATCGAGGCCGCCCGACTCGACGGCGCCCGCGACGTGCGACTCCTCTGGCAGGTCATCGTGCCGTCGTCGGTCGCGCCGATCATGACGATGGCGCTCCTCATCACCATGTGGACCTGGAACGAGTTCCTGCTCCCCCTCGTCCTCATCACCAGCGAGGACCACCGGACCGCCCCGCTCGGCCTCGCGTTCTTCAAGGGCGCACACCTCACCGACTTCTCACTGCTCTCCGCCGCGGGGGTGATCGTCGCGCTGCCGATCGTCCTGCTCTACTTCTTCCTGCAGAAGCGCTTCATCTCCGGGATGCTCGGCGGCATCGCCGACCGCTGAGCGGGTGGTCGGCGGTCGCCGCGGGCTGCGCGTCGGGACGGGCCGACCACCGGACGGGAGGCGCGGTGCGGGCCCGCACCGTGCCTCCCGTCCGGCCGGTGGTCACGCCGGACGCGAGACCCCGTCAGAGGGCGCGCGCGTAGTCGACCGTCGGGTAGGCGACGAACCCGAGCGACTCGTAGAGCGCGCGAGCCGGCGCGTGGAACGGGTCGCCGCCCGTGCCGATGTGGACGACACGGACGCCGCGCCCCCGGAGCTGGTCGACGACGTCGACGCACAGTGCACGAGCGATGCCACGGCGGCGGGCGTCGGGGCGGACCGCGACGAGTTCGAGCCGTCCGGAGGTCCCGCCGGTGACGTTCCAGCCGACGTAGCCGAGCGGGCGATCGTCCTCCTCGGCGAGGGTGACGAACCGGTCCTCGGCCGGCGCGAGGAGCGACGGGACCTCGGCGCGGTAGTCGTCCTCCCAGCGACCGTGGTCGTGGGCGGTGACCTCGGGCCGGGCAGCGGGCAGGGACGTGGTGAAGAGCGGGCGGAAGACCTCGATGGTGAGGTCCGTCAGCGCCGGCAGGTCGGCCGGCGTGCAGTCGCGGATGCGCATGGGTGTCCTTCGGTTCGTGAGCGCGCTGACGAGCTCCCCTCCGGGTGGACGGGAGCGGTGGACGGCTCGGGGCCGTCGGTCAGCGGCGGGTGCGCCAGCTCGCGAAGCACTCCATGCCGACACGGTACGCCCGAGGGGCGCCTGCCCGACACCACCTGGTGGGGCACGGGAACGGCGGGTACCGTCTGCACCGTGCAGGGCATCGGGATGGTCGACGAAGCGGGACGCCTCCGTCTGATCGGGGCGGGCACCGCGGGTGCGGCGTTCGGTGTCGTCCTGGTGGTGCTCGTGTTGTCGTCGTGGACACCCGCGACCCCGACGGTGCTGGTCGTCGTCGGAGTCCCTGCCGGTGCCGCAGGGGCCGCGATCGGTGTGCTCACGACGATGCGCTCATGGCGACTCGACGGCGGCTACGAACACTCGGTCGAGGCGCAACGCTGGGTGGCGGAACGGGAGGTGCCCGCCGACGTCCCGGCCGAGGTCTGGATCCCGATTCTGCAGGCGCAGGCCGACCGCGAGGGCGCCGGGTGGGGCAAGGTCCTGCTCGGCGTGCTCTGGATCGCGATGTCGTGGTCGATGCGCGACCAGCACGGCCCGCTCATCACGACGATGCTCATCGCCCTCTGGGTCGGGCTCGCGCTGTGGGGCGGCGTGGTCGTCGTCCCCCGGGCGCGCGCGGCTCGGGCGCTGCTGCGCGAGCGGGTCGCCGCGCTCTCCTGACACGACCGGACGGTCCGCCCTGCGCGCTGCCCGGAACCACCCGCAGACGCGTGACTACGCTCGGCAGCATGCAGAGTCGCACCCTGGGCCGTACCGGCCGCGAAGTCTCCCCCGTCGGCCTCGGCACCTGGCAGTTCGGTGGTGACTGGGGTCCCGTCAGGGAGCAGGACGCGAACGCCGTGATGGACGCCTCCGTCGAGGCCGGCGTGACCCTCTTCGACACCGCTGACGTCTACGGCGACGGCAGGAGCGAGCAGCTCATCGGCGCCTGGCGGGCGTCGAACCCCGACGTGCCGCTGACGATCGCCACGAAGATGGGTCGTCGGGCCGAGCAGGAGCCGTCGAACTACGTCGCCGCGAACTTCCGCGAGTGGGTCGACCGCTCGCGGACCAACCTCCGCCAGGACACCCTCGACCTCGTGCAGCTGCACTGCCCGCCCACGCCGGTGTTCGAGGACGACGCCGTGTACGACGCCCTCGACGCGCTCGTCGCCGACGGCTCGATCGCTGCCTACGGCGTCTCGGTCGAGACGACCGACCAGGCGCTCACCGCGATCGCCCGGCCGGGCGTCGCGAGCGTCCAGATCATCCTCAACGCGTTCCGGCTCAAGCCGCTGGACCGGGTCCTCCCGGCCGCACGGGAGGCAGGGGTCGGCATCCTCGCGCGCGTCCCGCTGGCATCGGGGCTGCTCTCCGGCAAGTACACGCCGGACACCGAGTTCCCCGAGCAGGACCACCGCAACTACAACCGACACGGTGAGGCGTTCGACCAGGGCGAGACCTTCAGCGGCGTCGACTTCGAGGACGGCGTCCGCGCCGCCCAGGCCTTCGCCGCGTCCCTGCCCGAGGGCGTCTCGGTCCCGCAGGCCGCCATCGCGTGGGTGACCGCCCAGGACGGCGTCACCGCGGCGATCCCCGGTGCCCGCAACCCGGAGCAGGCACGCTCGAACGCCGAGGCCGGATCCCTCCCCGAGGTCGACGGCCTCGATCGCACCGTGCACGACCTCTACGACGAGTGGTTCCGCGCCACCGTCCACGACCGGTGGTGACCCGAGCCGGGCGTGCCGGACGCGCCCTCGTCGCCGCCACCGCCGCAGCCCTCCTGCTCGCCGGGTGCTCGTCCGGTGCGGTGATCGGCACGTCCGCGGGGACGACCACGGACGCTCCGCCGTGGCCGGCGCCGACCGACCTCACGACGCGAGCCGACGCCGCCGGGCTGTCGAACGTGTGGGGTGAGAAGCTCGCCGAACACGTGCACACGCACCTGACGATCCTCGACGGCGACGAGCCGGTCACCGTGCCGGGGAACATCGGACACTCCGACCGGGCGAAGTTCGCGGCGCAGATCCACACGCACGACACGTCGGGGATCATCCACGTCGAGTCCCCGACGAAGGACACCTTCACGCTGGGTCAGTTCTTCGACGAGTGGGGCGTATCGATCGGCCCCGCCCACGTCGGCGGCCTGCACGGCGACCTGACCGTGTGGGTCGACGGGCGGCGGTTCTTCGGCAACCCGCGCTCGATCGAGCTGACCAACCTGCGGCAGGTCGTCCTCGAGGTCACCACGATCGGTGAGGCCCCTCGTCGCCCGGCCCCGTTCGACTGGCCGCCGCAGTACCACTGACCGCGACCGCCGCCCGCGCCAGCGCCGAGCGCGGTGCCGGCAGACCGCGGGCGCTCAGGCCTCCTTCGGGGCGGTCCACGACAGGTCGAGGTCCCACTCCGCCACAGCCCCGGCGCCGAGCTGCCACACGTACTCGTTCTTGAGCTTCCGCCCGTCGTCGCGGAACGGCCCCGTCCGGTAGGGGTAGAACGCCACCGTCGGCAGGGTGCCCGGGGGTGCGGTCCGGATCGCGTTCGAGAAGTCCTTGTTCAACCGCCGCAGCTCCGAGACGACCGCGGGGCGAGCGCCGTCGGCGTCGAACCCCGAGGCGCCGGAGGCGAGCTGGAACGCGATGTGGAGCTGCCGGTCCCCACGGTCGTCCTCGTAGCTGATGAGCCGGTGGTTCTCCACGGCCTCGAGGAGCCCCGGATCGCCGTACACGACGTCCCGCACCACGTCGGGCGCGACCACCGCACCGTTGTAGTCGACGGAGAGGTCGGAGCGTCCGTAGTGGAACAGCAGCGGCAGATCGAGCTCGGCGGAGTCCGCGAGCTCGTCGAACCCGTGTGCACGGAGCGTCTGCTGCAGCGGACGCATCCGGACGACGTGCCCACGGTCGTGGATGTTGTACCGGATCCGCGGGCTGATGTTCTCCGACCGGGTGATCGTGACCACGAGCTCGCCGCGGTCGTTCGTCTCGATGAGGTAGCCGAACGGGTTGAACTGGAAGATCATCGGGAGGACGCCGTACTCCCCCTGCTTCGTCAACGCGGCCGACAGCTCGGGCGACGCCGCGATCGCCCGCCGCAGTTCGACCGAGAAGGGCGTCTCGATGCCGAGGTTGATCTCGAGGTCGCTCGCCCCGTACGACCCGAGCACCGCCTGCGCGTACTGCTCGATGTGGGCGCGCATGTTCTCGCTGATGCCCTCCCCGCCGAACGCCGCGACGATCGTGTACCGGCTCCAGTCGAGCCGGTCGTCCTCGAAGAGTGCCTTGAGGAAGGGCGGGTAGCTGCAGATGATGTAGGTGAAGTCCGGGCCGAACTCCCGCATCGTCTGCACGATCTTGTCGCGGTCGGGACCGATCGACTTGATCATCGACGACTCGGTGAGCGACGCCGTCACGTTCATGCCGGTCGCCCACGCCCCGAGCGAGAAGGCGTTCAGCACGAACGGCTGCTTGGGCAGGTCCTTCGCCGTGCGGGAGAACCCGAGCTGCAGCAGCTGCCGGGTCGCCTGCCGCTCGTCCGGGCCCCGGACCCAGCTCGTCGGCGTACCGCTCGACCCGCTCGACTCGTCGACGACGACACCGCGCCGTGGCAGCCGACCGTCGAGACACCGCTCCGGGATGCTCCACCGCTTGACGTAGGAGTCCTTGTCCATCTCGGGCAGGCCCGCCAGCGCGGCCGCGATGCCGCCGCGGGTGTCCAGCCGGGAGGCACGCCCCTGCTCCGCCAGGAACGCTCGGTAGGCGGGCACCCGCTTCGCGGCGCGCTCCGCCGTCCGCCACGCACGCCACCGTCCGAGGGTCCACCGCAGCGGCTCGATGCCCGGGGCGAGCAGGAGCTTGTGGGTCTGCACGCGCGGCATGAACAGCGCGACGAACGTCTCGACAACCCACACGACGGAGAACACGGCCGCGCGCTTCACGAGTCCGCCCCGATCGTCATCGCCGACGCCGGGCGGCGGTGGGCCAGCGGTGGCGGGTCGCTGTGCCCGAAGCGGAAGAGCATCCACGCCATGTCGCCGCCCGACTCGTCGACGCCCGCTCGCTCCACGAACGCGGCGTGCGAACGCGGGTTCGTGATCACCGTGCCGAAGGGGTGGAGCGCGATGCCGCGCGCCGTGAAGTCGAGCCAGATGCGCATGAACACCCGGCCAGCCTCGACGTACTCGGCGGGCGAGGCGAACGGCCCCTCCAGCCAGCCGAGCTGGCGGACCCCGCGCATCGTCGACAGGTACACGCGCTTGAACAGCCCGCCGACACCGGGCGCCTCCCACAGCCCGCGGTGCTCCATCGCGAACCGCAGCACCGGCCCGGGCATGAGCATCGTCTCGGCGGACAGGCCGTCGCCGGTCTCGGCCGCCTGCCGCTTCGAGAAGCGCAACCAGTGCAGGATCTCCTCGTGGACGGCGTCGTTCCGGAGGTCGTCGAACAGGGTCTCCTGGTTCACCCGCACGATCTCGTCGACCGTCGCACGGTCGGCGGTCGTCCGGAACCGGTGCCCCGAGGCCGCCGCGATGTCGACCGCGGCGGACACGGCGGAGGCGTCCACGAGCGTCGCGTCGTACGGCCTGCGCGACGTGCGTCGCGCGGTGAAGCGCGCCAGGGCCTCCCGGTCGTCCGCGGTGACGGTGTGCGGACGCAACGTCACCCGCCCGAGCCGGTGCAGGTGGTCCGACGCGTCCCGGTCGAGCCGGGTGAAGTCCATCTCGGCGTGGTCGAGCTCCTCCGTCACCGCGAACCCGTGCGCGCGGGCGACGACGTCGAGCCCGGCGAGGAAGACTCCGGCGCACACGTGCCCGAACGGGATCCCGAACGACTCGGCCGGCAGCCCTCGTCGCAGGTCGTAGAACACGGTCGCCGTCCGGTCGTCCTCGACGCGGAGCACGATCGGCTGCGAGTTGTGCGGTGACGGGTAGTGCCGGGCGTCCTCGACGATGCCGGTCCACGGTGATGCCATCGTTCCCCCTCGGTGGTCGTGGCGCCGATGCTACCCACACGCCTCCGACGCTCATGCCCGCGGCGACATGCACGGTGCCGAACGCGGGTCGTGGGCAGGCACGCGGAGGCGAGACCCGCGGGTAACCTGACGGCATGACCGTGATCCGGACGGGCACCGACCTGGCCGACGTCGAGGACGTCATCCGCGGCATCGCGGCCCACGGCGAGCGCTACCTCTCCCGGGTGTTCACCGTGCAGGAGCGCGTCGACACCGGCGACGACCCCGAACGCCTCGCTGCCCGCTTCGCCGGTAAGGAGGCGGTCGTCAAGCTCCTCCGTCCGTCCCGCACCGACCCGGTGCCCCTCGCGGACGTCGCCGTCGTCCTCGACCAGCACGGCGCGCCCACCGTGCAGCTCGCCGGTGCCGCCGCGGCCCTCGCCGAGGCGGTCGGCTGCGGGCCGATCGCGATCTCGTTGTCGCACGAACGCGGCCTCGCCGTCGCGACCGCCGTCGCCCTGAGCGAGCGGTGACGGAGCGTGACGCGGCGACGGAGCGGGGCGCGACCACGGCCGTCACCCCGCGCTGAGCGCCCTCGCCGCGGGTCGTGTCGCCGACCCGGACGTGTGCCGCCGAGGGCGCCCACCCCGTTCTCCGCGCTCCTGTACATCCACTCAGGGCGCGCACGAGGTCGTGCGGTTTCGCGCACCCAGGCGGCGGCTTTCCGGGGCGCGATCCTCATTACGGTTGCCGCATGGACCAGGACCAGCAGACCCGCGCGACCGCCGTCGCGCTCGCCGAACCCAGCACCGAGCAGGCCGTCCGTCGTGCCCTCGCCGCCCACGGACGCCTCACCGTCGACGCGTGGGACGTGGCATCGATCGCGGACCTCTACGCACTCGGTCTGACCTCGCACGCCACCGTCAACGTGATGCTGGCGGTCGAGAACGAACTCGACGTGGAGTTCCCGGACGCCGTGCTCAACCGGTCGACGTTCGCCACGGTCGAGTCGATCGTGCACGCTGCCGGGCTCGCCTCGTGACGGTGATCGACGCGGCTCCGCCGACCGCGCCGGTGCCGGTGGTCCCGGCAGCGGGCCGGAGCGGCTCCGGCCGTCGCGCTCACCGCGCCGCGAAGCCGGACGTCGAGCTCGTCGCTGCGGCAGCCGCCAGCGCTCCGGCCGCCACCGTCTCCGCCACTCCGGGCCGCGGCGACGCTCCGGCCGTCTCCGCCGCTCCGGCCGCTGCAGCCGCTCCGGCCGCTGCCGCCACGGAGCCGAGCGTCACCGGTACCGACCCGTGCGGGCGCTTCGCGACCCGCACCGGACTCGTCGCCGACGTCGCCCGGCTCTTCGCCGACGAGGTGGACCGGGACGCCCGGCCCCCGCGCGAGGCGATCGCCGCCATGAAGGAGCACGGGCTCCTCGCCGCGGCCGTCCCGGCGGCGCTCGGTGGCGAAGGAGCCACCGTCGCCGAGCTGTCGGTCATCGCGACCGAGCTCGGACGGGCCTGCGCGGCGACCGCGATGGTGTTCGCGATGCACCAGGGCCAGGCGATGGCGCTGTGGCGGCACGGCGGCGACGGTGCCGGCGTGACCGACCTCGTGGCGCGGGTGCGCGAGGGTGCGCTGCTCGCGTCCTCGACCACCGAGCGCGGCATCGGCGGTGACGCCCGTCGGAGCACCTGCGCGCTCGAGCCCGACGCCGACGGTCGCATCCGGCTCCGCAAGGACGCTCCGGTGATCTCCTACGCCACCGAGGCGGACGCGATCCTCGTCACCGCCCGCCGGGACGTCGACGCCGCGGCCTCCGACCAGCGCGTCGTGGTCGCGCTGCCCGAGCACACGACGCTCACGCAGACCTCGACGTGGGACACCCTCGGGCTCCGCGGCACCTGCAGCAACGGCTGGGTGCTCGACACGGAGACCACGGCCGACCACGTGCTCCGCGACGACTACGCCACCGTCAGTGCCCGCACCGTGCTCCCGGTGTCGCACGTGCTCTGGGCATCGGTCTGGCTCGGCATCGCCGCCGACGCAGCCGACCGGGCCCGCGCGGCCGTCCGGAAGCAGGCCCGCGCCGCCGTCGGGTCGACACCGCCCGGCGCGCTCCGGCTCGCCGAACTGCTCGTCGAGCTGCAGTCGCTCGCCGACTCCGTCCGGCACGCCGCGGAACGCTACGACGTGATCGCCGAGGACACCGACGTCCTCGACTCCACGGCGTACGCCCTGTCCGCGAACGCCCTCAAGATCGGGGCGTCCGAACGCGTCACCGACCTCGTCACCCGGTCCCTGCGCATCGTGGGGATCGCCGGGTACGCCGCGAGCGGTCCCGCCAGCATCGCCCGACACCTCCGAGACGCCCACGGGGCCGCCGTCATGGTGAGCAACGACCGTCTCCTCCACAACGACGCCGGCCTGGCGCTCATGACGGGAGCACTCCTGTGACCATCCACCTCGACCACGACACCGCCGTGGACGCCGCATCCACGTCCGCCGCTGCAGACGGCGCCGCCGCTGACGGCGCCGCCGCCCCGGACGCCCTCGGCGCGGCCCGCGCGGACCTCCGCGGCCGCCTGCTCGCCGACGGCGTGCTCCTCGACCTCGGCTCGCCCGGCCTCTACGGCCGGACCGGGGTGTTCGAGCGCGTGTACTCCGCCGTCGACGCCGCCGCCGTCCGCAGCCAGGCCGACCTCGACGCCGAGGTCCTGCGGTTCCCGCCGGTCGAGCCGCTGGCGTCCTTCGAGCAGACGGACTACATCGCCTCGTTCCCGGACCTCGCCGCGTCGATCTCCGGCTTCACCGGGGACGACCGCACGCACCGGGCGCTCCTCGCCGCCCGCGAGCGCGGGGAGCGCTGGGAGGGCTTCCTCGAACCCGCCGACCTCATGCTCACCCCGGCCGTGTGCCACCCCGTGTACGGCCTCGTCGGCGACGTCGTGCCCGAGGGGGGCCGGTCCTTCGACATCCTCGGCGACTCGTTCCGCCGCGAGCCCTCGCTCGACCCGATGCGACTCCAGGCGTTCCACATGCACGAGTTCGTGCACGTCGGCACGCCGGACTCGGCGAAGGCCCACCGCGACGGCCGGATCCCGGTCATGCGCGACCTGCTCGAGTCCTTCGGGCTCGAGATCGACGTCGTGCCGGCCAACGACCCGTTCTTCGGCCGGGTCGGGCAGATGCTCGCCCGCAACCAGGTCGAGCAGGCACTGAAGTTCGAGTTCGTGACCCCGGTCTACGGCCCGGACCACGACGCGACCGCCATCAGCTCCGCGAACCTGCACGAGGACCACTTCGGCACCGCGTTCGGCATCCGGAGCGCGGACGGCGCCGTCGCCCACAGTGCCTGCATCGCGTTCGGCCTGGAGCGCATCACCATCGCGCTCTTCGCCGCGCACGGCACCGACCCCGACGAGTGGCCGGCTGCCGTCCGCTCGGCGCTGGCGCTGTGAGCACCCTGCACGGTTGGTCCGGCTCCCCAGCCGTCCGCGTGGCTGTGCAGCTGCCGCCCGCCGCGCGGGCCGGGGTGGTGGTCGTCCCACCGCTCGGTCAGGAGGGCGTGATCGCGTACCGCACCCTCCGTCTGCTGGCGGACCGCCTGGAGGCTCGTGGCGTGGCCTCGGTGCGCTACGACCCGTCCGGACGTGGAGACGCCGCCCCCGACACCGACCCGCACGCGCAGGTCCGGTCCGCTGGGCACGCGGCCGCGCTGCTGCGCAGCACGGGCGTCGATCGGATCGCCTTCGTCGGTCTGGCCTCGGCTGCGCTGGTCGCCGCCGCGGCAGCCGGTGACGACGACGCGCTCGTCGTCTGGGACCCACCGGCGTCCGGTCGTGCGTGGCTCCGCGGGCAGCGGGCGCTCGCGACGATGACGATCGGACCGGACCGCGTCGTCGACGGCTACGAGACGCTCGTCGGCATCGACGTGGACGCGGCCGAGGCCGACGTCCTCGGCGCGCTCGCGTACGCCCCGCGGTCCGCGCCGACGGTGGCGTTCGTCCGCGAGGGTGCTCCGGCGCCCCGCGCGATCGGCCCGGTCGAGCGCGTCGAGGTCACCGGCAGCGCCGAGCTCCTCGACCGGACGAGCATGCACGCCCGGATCCCCGCCGCCGCGGTGGACGCCGTGGTCTCCTGGCTCGACGGCTGGGCCCCGACGGAGCCGGTGCCCGTCCGGGAGCCCGCCCTACACGAGGTGCTCGACGTCGACGGGCGCGTGTCCGAGCGCATGGTCCGGATCGGCCCCGAAGCCCTGTTCGGGATCGAGACGGTCTCGTCCGCGCAGCACCACGACGCCCCCACCGTCCTGCTGCACAACGGCTCGGCGGAGCACCGCGTCGGCGCCACCGACTACCAGGTCGCACTCGCCCGGGACCTCGCGCGGGACGGCGCCCGGGTGCTCCGGATCGACCGACGCGGCACCGGCGAGAGCTCGGTCGTACGGCCGGACGAGCGGGACTTCATGTTCGCGCAGGAGTGGATCGACGACCAGGCCGCGGTGGTCGACGCGCTCGACGTCCCCCCGGA
Organism: Curtobacterium phoenicis; assembly: GCF_047238015.1. NCBI lineage: Bacteria > Bacillati > Actinomycetota > Actinomycetes > Micrococcales > Microbacteriaceae > Curtobacterium > Curtobacterium phoenicis. The sequence continues at coordinate 1,924,508 of NZ_JBDFLZ010000002.1, read as the reverse complement.
GCGGCTCGCCCTCGTCGGGATGTGTGCCGGCGCCTGGCTCGCCGGACGTGCGGTCGAGGAGGCCCCACGGCTCGTCGTGGAGATCAGCCCGAACGACTACCGGCGCACGCCGGCTGCGCCGGGCAGCTACGCGGACCACGTGCGAGCGGTCGACGAGCCGTCCGCACGGCGGCTCCGTGTCCGGGAGCTCTACAACCGCTGGGTGCCCGAGCGGCTCCGTGCCCGGATCGCCCGGCGCGACCGGATCGGCGGCGTCGTCGGACACGTCCGGCCGCTCGTGCAGCACGGCACCGACGTCGTGCTCGTGGTGGCACCGGAGGACGCCGAGCTGTTCGACCGGCTCGGTGGACGTCGTGCGGTGAAGCGGTGGTCGGGCCAGGTGGACGTCGTGCGGGTACCGGAGGGCGACCACGCGCTGTTCTCCCCCGCGATGCGCGCAGCGGTCCGTGCGGAGGTCCGCGCCCGCGTGGCCGCGACGTTCCCCGCCCGCGTCTGACACCCCCTCCCTCCCTCACGAAACGCGCGCGTTCCGACGACCCGCCCGTCGCTCGACACGTGGAACGTCGAAACGCGCGCGTTTCGTGAACCCGGAGGTCCGGACCCTGGGGTGCGCGTCAGGGGGCCAGGAGCGCGGCGACCGCGGCGGGGTGCTCGACGTGGGCGAAGTGGCCGCAGTCGTCGAGGAGCTCCGTGCGGGCGTCGGGCACCAGCCGGCGCAACTCGTCGAGGTCCGCGGGCCGCGCGAAGACGTCGCCGCGCCCGAGCACGGCCGTGACCGGGCAGGCGATGCTCCCCCAGCGCTCGGTGTCGTACGCCGCAGCCGACCGGGCAGCGCCCGTGAACCCCCGCGGCCGGAGCTCGCGCACGAACGCTTCGAGCACGCTGCGGTCGAGTCGGCCCACGTGCGTGAACACCGGGGCAGCGAGCAGTCGGAGCAAGCCGACCGCGGCGAGTCCACGGAGCAGCGGCACCGCGGCACGCCCGGTCACCAGGAGCCCGGCGCGGAGCAGCGTGTACGCGGGGAGTGTCCGGAGCGCGCGCCACGGGTGCCGAGCGGCACGGACCGTGGCCGCGGTCGTCGGCGACACGAGGACGAGCGAGCGCACCCGCGCCGGCAGCACCACGGCGACGTGCAGCCCGATGAAGGCGCCCATCGAGTGCCCGACGACCCGGACGCGGTCGGTGCCGAGGGCGTCGAGGACCTCGGAGACGACGACGGCCGCGTCGTCGATGGTCACCGGCTCCGACGGGGCGGGCGAGGAGCCCCAGCCGGGCAGGTCGAGCAGGACGACGCCGTGGCCACGCAGACCGTCCGCGGCGTCGAGCAGCGGCGTCCACGTGGTCCACGACCCCGCGACGCCGTGCAGCAGCAGCACGGGGTCCGGTCCGGGTCGGTGGTGAACGACCACGGGACCGGCCGACGTGGAGACGGTCGTGCGGACGAGTGACCAGCGGGCGGGTTCGTCACGCAGGGGGAACGGCGCGTAGGCGCCGTCGCGGGAGGCGACCACGTCGTCGACCGTGTGTCCGTCGATGAGCCGCACCGAGCCTCCGATCCGTCCGGACGCGTCAGCGTCCTCCGGAGGGGTTCGGAACGCTAGCCGACGGGGACGGGTGCTGCGCAGGCGGCGAGGCGGTCGAGCGCGGCGCGGTACTCGGCGACGTCGCGCTGCAGGCCCGGCTCGGTGATGATCGAGGCCTTGATGCGACCCTGCACGTCGATGACGAAGGTCGCCCGGGTGGCGAACCCCTTCTTGTCGAGGAACACGCCGTACTCCTTCGACACCGCGCCGTGCGGCCAGAAGTCAGCGAGGAGCTCGAAGTCGTACCCGTTCGCCTCCGCGAACGAGCGGAGCGTCGCCTTGGAGTCGACCGAGATGCCGATGAGCTCGACACGCTGGTCCTGGAACATCGCGATGTTGTCCTGCAGGACGCAGAGCTCGTTGGTGCACCCGGATGAGAACGCCAGCGGGAAGAAGACGAGGGCGACGGGGCGGATGCCGCGGAAGTCGCTGAGGCGGACGTGCTCGCCGAACTGGTTCGGGAGCTCGAAGTCCGGCGCGAGTGAGCCGATCTCCAGTGCCATCGGTGCGTGTGCTTCTTCCCCGGGCGTGGTGTGTGCCCGTCCTCGTGTGCAGGCGCGGGTCACGCGTGCACGATCGGCAATCGTACGCCGACGTCACCCGAATGCAAGCACCTGTCCACGTGCACGTCACCATCAGCCTGGCGGTCGGTGGTGGGGCCTAGAGTGGTGGGGGTTTCCCTCAGGTCCGACCCGACCGCCGGAACCCGCCATGTCCACCACCACGAGAACGAACGAGGTCAAGGGTGACGGTGAACGACCAGGACCCGTACAGCGCCGGCAGCAACGACCAGGACCCGGAGGAGACCGCCGAGTGGCGTGAGTCCCTCGACGGCCTGGTGCAGACCCACGGCCACCAGCGCGGCCGCGAGATCATGCTCAGCCTGCTCAAGCGGTCCAAGGAGCTGCACCTCGGTGTGCCGATGGTCCCCACGACGGACTACGTCAACACGATCGCTCCGGAGAACGAGCCCGAGTTCCCCGGCGACGAGGAGCTCGAGCGCCGCTACCGCCGGTGGATCCGCTGGAACGCCGCGATCACGGTGCACCGTGCCCAGCGCCCGGGCATCGCCGTCGGCGGCCACATCTCGACCTACGCGTCGAGCGCCGCGATGTACGAGGTCGGCTACAACCACTTCTTCCGCGCACAGGACCACCCGTCCGGCGGTGACCAGGTCTTCTTCCAGGGCCACGCCTCCCCCGGCATGTACGCCCGCGCCTACATGGAGGGCCGCCTCAGCGAGGACCAGCTCGACGGCTTCCGGCAGGAGAAGTCCCACGCCGGCGGCGGCCTCTCGTCGTACCCGCACCCGCGTCTCATGCCGCACTTCTGGCAGTTCCCGACCGTGTCGATGGGCATCGGCCCGATCAACGCGATCTACCAGGCGCAGCAGGCCAAGTACCTCTCGAACCGTGGCATCAAGGACGCCTCCGACCAGCAGGTCTGGGCCTTCCTCGGTGACGGCGAGATGGACGAGGTCGAGTCGCGCGGACAGCTCCAGGTCGCCGCGAACGACGGCCTCGACAACCTGAACTTCGTCATCAACTGCAACCTGCAGCGTCTCGACGGCCCGGTCCGCGGCAACGGCAAGATCATCCAGGAGCTCGAGGCGTTCTTCCGCGGCGCGGGCTGGAACGTCATCAAGGTCATCTGGGGTCGGGAGTGGGACGACCTGCTCGCCCGCGACACCGAGGGCGCGCTCCTCAACCTCATGAACGCGACGCCCGACGGCGACTACCAGACGTACAAGGCCGAGAACGGCGCGTACGTGCGCGAGAACTTCTTCGGCCGCGACCCCCGCGCGCTCGAGCTGGTCAAGGACTACTCCGACGACCAGATCTGGAACCTCAAGCGTGGTGGCCACGACTACCGCAAGGTCTACGCGGCGTTCAAGGCCGCGACCGAGCACAAGGGCCAGCCGACCGTCATCCTCGCGAAGACGGTCAAGGGCTACGGCCTCGGCCCGAGCTTCGAGGGCCGCAACGCGACCCACCAGATGAAGAAGCTCACGCTCGACAACCTCAAGCAGTTCCGCGACGAGATGCGCATCCCGATCTCGGACGCGCAGCTCGAGGAGAACCCGTACACGCCGCCGTACTACCACCCGGGGAACGACGACGAGGCGATCCAGTACATGCACGAGCGCCGCCGCGAGCTCGGTGGCTACGTGCCGGAGCGCCGGTCGAAGTACACGCAGGTGACCCTGCCAGACGACTCGAAGTACCAGGTCGTCAAGAAGGGCTCCGGCAAGCAGGAGGTCGCCACGACGATGGCGTTTGCCCGTCTGCTGAAGGACCTGCTGCGCTCGCCCGACTTCGGCGACCGCGTGGTCCCGATCATCCCGGACGAGGCCCGGACGTTCGGCATGGACGCGTACTTCCCGACCGCGAAGATCTACAACCCGAACGGCCAGCACTACACGTCGGTCGACCGTGAGCTCCTCCTGGCCTACAAGGAGAGCCCGCAGGGCCAGATCATCCACGTCGGCATCAACGAGGCAGGCGCCCTCGCGGCGTTCACCGCGGTCGGCACCTCCTACTCGACGCAGGGCGAGCCGCTCATCCCGGTCTACGTCTTCTACTCGCAGTTCGGGTTCCAGCGCACCGGCGACGCCATCTGGGCCGCCGGCGACCAGATGACCCGTGGGTTCATGATCGGCGCGACCGCCGGCCGCACCACCCTGACGGGCGAGGGACTGCAGCACGCCGACGGCCACTCGCTGCTCCTCGCGGCGACGAACCCCGCGGTCGTGTCCTACGACCCGGCCTACGGGTACGAGATCGGCCACATCGTCAAGGCCGGCCTCGAGCGCATGTACGGCACGAACGAGGACGGCTCGCCGAAGCACGCCGACCCGAACGTCATGTACTACCTCACGGTCTACAACGAGCCGCTCGTCCAGCCGGCCGAGCCCGAGGGCGTCGACGCCGAGGGCATCGTCAAGGGCATGTACCTGCTCAAGCCGAGCGAGCAGGACGGCCCCAAGGCCCAGCTGCTCGCGTCCGGCGTCGCCGTGCCGTGGATCCTCGAGGCGCAGCAGCTCCTCGCGGAGGACTGGGGCGTGTCGGCGGACGTCTGGAGCGTCACGAGCTGGGGTGAGCTGTACCGCGACGGTCTCGACGCGGAGCAGCACGCGTTCCTCAACCCGAACGAGGCCCCGCGGACGCCCTACGTCACCGAGTGCCTGCTCGGCACCGAGGGACCGGTCGTGGCGGTGAGCGACTTCATGCACCAGGTGCAGGAGCAGATCCGTCCGTTCGTCCCGACCGACTACGCCACGCTCGGCGCCGACGGCTTCGGCTTCTCGGACACCCGTCCGGCGGCGCGCCGCTTCTTCCACATCGACGGCCCCTCGGTCGTCGTGCGGACGCTGCAGCAGCTGGCGAAGCAGGGCAAGGTCGACCACGCCCTCGTGCAGCAGGCGATCGACAAGTACCGCCTGCACGACGTCACCGCCGGCACCACCGGCAGCGCGGGCGGCGAGAGCTGAGTTGTCGACCCCCCGCACCGACCCTGCCGTGAGCCAGCAGAGCGATCGCGAACGCGCGCTCTCCTGGCTCCGGCAGGTGTCGGGCGAACTCTCCACCGCGACGATCAAACGGCTTGAGGACACGCTGCCCTGGTACAGCGAGATGCCTCCGGGTCGTCGATCCGCCGTCGGCCTCGTCGCACAGGCCGGCATCACGTCGTTCATCGGCTGGCTCGAGGGCACGTCCTCGACCCCGTGGATCGCAGCGGCGGACGTCTTCGGGTCGGCGCCGCGTGAACTCCTCCGCTCGGTGAGCCTGCAGCAGACCCTGCAGCTCATCCGGGTGGTCGTCACCGTCGTCGAGGAACGCGCCAAGGACGACGAGATGCTGCAGGAGGCGATCCTCAAGTACTCGCGGGACATCGCCTTCGCGGCCGCCGACGTCTACGCCCGCGCTGCCGAGGCCCGCGGGCTCTGGGACGCCCGCCTCGAGGCGCTGGTCGTCGACTCGATCCTGTCGGGCGAGTACGACGACGAACTCCCGTCCCGGATCGCGGCGCTCGGATGGCACGGCCACGGTGAGGTCGCGGTGCTCGTCGGCACCGCACCGAAGCAGCTCGAGGTCGACCAGATCCGCCGGACGGCCCGCCACATGGACGCCGACGTCCTGATCGGCGTCCAGGGCTCACGGCTGGTGGTCGTCATCGGCAGGGCCACGCCGCGCGACGACGTCCCCGAGGGCGAGGACCCGGTGTCGTTCACCGCGATCGCCCAGGCCCTCGAACCATCGTTCGGGGAGGGCCACCTCGTGCTCGGCAACGAGGTCCCCGGCGTGGTCGACGCGTCGACGAGCGCCAAGGCCGCCCTGGCCGGGTTCGCCGTGGCACGAGCATGGCGTGGGGCTCCGCGTCCGGCGCTCGCGGACGACCTGCTGCCCGAGCGCGCCCTCGCCGGCGATCCGTTGGCACGGTCCGCGCTCGTGCAGCGCATCTACGTCCCGCTCAAGGACCAGTCGACCGAGCTGCTGCAGACGCTCTGGTGCTACCTCGACACCGGGCGATCCCTCGAGGCGACCGCTCGCGAGCTCTTCGTGCACCCGAACACGGTCCGGTACCGACTGCGTCGTGTCGCGGACATCATCGGGTGGGACGCCACGCACGCCCGTGACGCCCTGATCGTGCAGTCGGCGCTCATCCTCGGCGCGATGTCGGAATCGGCGTCCGGCCGACGCCGTCTGCCCCAGCGCCGGTGAGCTGCGAGCAAGTCGACACCGGAAGCGGGACGCGGACCGGCGTCGCAGCGCACGGTGTAGGGCTTCACACAATGTCGCGCGGGGATTCGTGTGGGAAGCCCACACGAATCCCGCGTGCCGTCCCCGGCAGGATTGTCCGGTGATCGTCGTCGTAGCGCCCGGACAGGGCTCCCAGACCCCAGGCTTCCTCGCCCCCTGGCTCGAGGACCCCGCAGTCCGTGACCGTGTCGGAGCCTGGTCGGACGCCGTCGGCGTCGACCTCGTGGCGCACGGCACCGTCTCCGACGCCGAGACGATCAAGGACACCGCGCTCGCGCAGCCGCTCATCGTGGCCGCCGGGCTCATCACCGCCGACGCCCTGCTCGCCGATGGTCGTCGCGACCTGGTCGGCGGCGTCGCCGGACACTCCGTCGGAGAGTTCACCGCCGCCGCGGTCGCCGGCGTCCTCGACCCGACCGACGCCCTGACGCTCGTCGCCGAACGCGGCCGCGCGATGGCCGACGCCGCTGCGCTCGAGCCGACATCGATGGCCGCGGTCCTCGGTGGCGACGCCGACGAGGTCGCCGCCGCGCTCGGCGCCCGCGGCCTCGTGCCCGCAAACCACAACGGCGGCGGCCAGACCGTCGTCGCCGGGGCTGCGGACGCGATCGCCGACCTCGCCGCGGACCCGCCGGCCAAGGCACGGGTCGTCCCCCTCGCCGTCGCCGGTGCGTTCCACACGCGGTACATGGCCCCCGCCGTCGAGCGCGTCGCCCCCGTGGCCGCTGCCGCCACGGTGCACGACCCCACGCTCCCGATCTGGACGAACGCCGACGGCTCCCGGGTGGACGACGGCCGACGTTTCGTCGACCTGATGGTGCAGCAGATCGCGAGCCCCGTGCACTGGGACGCCGTGATGGAGTCGTTCTCCACCGCCGGCGTCACCGGCATCATCGAACTGGCCCCGGCCGGTGCCCTCGTCGGCCTCGCCAAGCGCGGCCTCCGCGGCACGCCGACCGTGGCGATCAAGACCCCCGACGACCTGCCCGCAGCCATCGAGCTCCTGCAGGCCGCGAAGACGGAAGCAGAGGCGACCGCGTGACGGACGCGACCGACAGCACCAACCCGACCCGCGCCTCCAGGCCGATGCTGCAGCAGCGTCGCGGTCACGAGTTCACCCGCATCCTCGCGTACGGTGCCGCCCGCGGCGAGAACGTCGTGCCGAACGACGACCTCGTCGGTCCGATCGACTCGTCCGACGAGTGGATCCGGCAGCGCACCGGCATCGTCACGCGCAAGCGTGCCGGAGCCGACACCGAGGCCGTGGACCTCGCAGAGGTCGCCGCGCGGGAAGCCATCGCGAAGGCCGGCATCGAGCCGTCGCAGATCGGTGTCGTCCTGGTGAGCACCGTGACGCACACGGTCGCGACCCCGTCGATGGCGTCGCTGCTGGCCGAGCGGATCGGGGCGACCCCGGCTGCCGCGTACGACGTCAGCGCCGCCTGCGCCGGGTACGCCTACGGCATCGCGCAGGCCGACTCGTTCATCAAATCCGGCCTCGCCGACCACGTGCTGGTCATCGGTGCCGAGAAGCTCAGTGACGTCGTCGACCCGACCGACCGGTCGATCTCGTTCCTCCTGGGGGACGGCGCCGGCGCGGCCGTCGTCGGTCCGAGCGAGTTCCCGGGCATCGCCCCGACGATCTGGGGCTCGGACGGCTCGAAGTGGGACGCGATCGGCATGACCGCGACCTACAACGAGTGGGCAGCCGGCGCACCGCGGCCGACGATGCGGCAGGCCGGGCAGACCGTGTTCCGCTGGGCCGTCTGGGAGATGGTCAAGGTCGCCCGTGAAGCGATCGAGGCCGCGGGCGTCCGCCCCGAGGACCTCGCCGCGTTCGTGCCGCACCAGGCGAACATCCGCATCATCGACGAGTTCGCGAAGCAGCTCGGTCTGCCCGACACGGTGGCGATCGCACGCGACATCACGACCACCGGCAACACGTCCGCCGCGAGCATCCCACTCGCGACCCACCGGCTGCTCGAGGAACACCCCGAGCTGTCCGGCGGTCTGGCGCTGCAGATCGGCTTCGGAGCCGGTCTCGTCTTCGGCGCCCAGGTCGTCGTCCTCCCCTAGTCCCCCGGCGGTCGCGCTCCGGCACGACCGCCCCACCGGGGTCGCCCCGCGATCCCCCGCCAGCCTCCGGGCACCCGCACCACGAGTGCCCTAGGCTGGTCCACGGTCAAACGACACCCCCTCAAGGAGAATCCCCATGGCCCTGTCCAACGAAGAAGTCCTCGCCGGCCTGGCCGAGCTGATCAACGACGAGACCGGCATCGCGACCGACACCGTCGCCGCCGACAAGTCGTTCACCGACGACCTCGACATCGACTCGATCTCGATGATGACCATCGTCGTGAACGCCGAGGAGAAGTTCGACGTGAAGATCCCGGACGAAGAGGTCAAGAACCTCAAGACCGTGGGCGACGCCGTCGACTACATCGTCAAGGCGCAGGCCTGACGCGAGCTTCCTGAGCGCCGCGGCCCCGGTGGAACAGCCGCGGGCCGCGGCGCTCGACTCGTCCACCCCCGGACCGGCCCACCCCGGTCCCACCCGGCCCGGCGTTCGTCGGTCCGCCCCGGCTCCGTCCGGCTCCGCCACGAGCGACCGGACGTCCTCACGAAAGAACACGTCGTTCCATGACCAACAAGACCGTCGTCGTCACCGGGATCGGTGCGATCACACCCCTCGCCGCGACCGCCCCGGAGACGTGGGAGGCGCTGCTCGCCGGCAAGTCCGGCATCACCCGCATCGAGGATCCGCGCTACGCCGAGCTCGAGCTTCCCGTCGAGTTCGCCGGTCAGGCGCGCCGCTTCGTCACCGACCAGCTCACCCGGCCGGAGACCAAGCGCTTCGACCCGTCCTCGCAGCTCTCGCTCATCGCCGCCCGTGAGGCCTGGGCCGATGCCGGCATCGACGCCGAGTCCGTCGTCCCCGAGCGCCTCATCGTCGACTGGGCGACCGGCATCGGCGGCGTCAACACGCTGCTCGACGCCTGGGACACCCTGCGTGAGAAGGGCCCGCGCCGCGTCATGCCGATGACGGTGCCGATGCTGATGGCCAACGGTCCGGCCGCCGCGATCGAGATGGAGTTCGGCGCCCGTGGCGGTGCTCGCACGTACCTCTCCGCCTGCGCCTCCTCCACCGAGTCGCTGGCCGAGGCGTACCGCCACGTCGCGACCGGCGAGGCGGACATCGTCATCGCCGGTGGCGCCGAGGCCGCGCTGCACCCGCTGCCGCTCGCCGCGTTCGCCGCGATGCAGGCACTGTCGCGTCGCAACGACTCCCCCGAGACCGCCTCGCGTCCGTACGACGTCACGCGTGACGGCTTCGTGCTCGGTGACGGCGCGGCGGCGCTCATCCTCGAGACCAAGGAGCACGCCGAGGCACGCGGCGCGACGATCTACGCCGAGGTCGCCGGTGCCGGCATCACCTCGGACGCGTTCCACATCACCGCCCCGGACCCCGAGGGCAGCGCCGCTGCGCGTGCGGTCCTCCAGGCGCTGGAGCACGCGGGCGCCTCCCGCGAGGACGTCGTCCACGTCAACGCGCACGCGACCTCCACGCCCGTGGGCGACGTGGCCGAGTACCACGCCATGCGCCGGGTCTTCGGTGACCACCTCGACGACGTCGTGGTCTCGGCCACGAAGGCGTCGACGGGTCACCTGCTCGGTGGTGCCGGCGCGATCGAGGCCGTCTTCACGGTCCTCGCACTGCACAACCGGGTCGCACCGCCGACGATCAACCTCACCGACCAGGACCCGGAGATCGTCATGGACGTCGCGCGCGAACCGCGTCAGCTCCCGGACGGCGACCTGCTCGCGGTGAGCAACTCGTTCGGCTTCGGCGGGCACAACGCCGTGGTCGCGTTCCGCAACGCGTAGTCGCGCCGGTCGCGTCGCGTTCGCGCCCGTTTCGGCCTGGAGGCCCGCCCCGCGTCCTCGGGGCGGGCCTCCGCTGTTCGCGTGGCCGGTCTGCTGCCATACCGCCGGGCGGCCAGGTCGGGCCTGGGTAGCGCGAGCCCGCTCCCACGAAAGCGACAGGTTCCGCGCGTGCCGTCACAACCTTCTGTCGCTTTCGTCGACCGCGACCTGTCGCCATCGCGAAGGCGACAGATGAGCGCGAGCGCAGGCCAACGAAGTGTCGCTTTCGGCATCGGGCAAGCCGGCCGGACTCGGGCAGCGTCGTACGCGGCTCTCGGGTGCGCCGGGAACGACGAACGCCGCCGGGCACGAGGCCGGGCGGCGTTCGAGGAAGCGGAGGAAGCGCGGGAGACTGTCAGCCGACCCGGTGGAGCCAGACGACGGGGTTCCCCTCGGCAGCGTGGCGGAACGGCTCGAGTTCATCGTCCCACGCCTGTCCGAGGGCCAGTCGCAGTTCGCGGTGGAGTTCGAGCGCGTTGCTGCCGGCGACCTCCATGGCGTAGCGCACGCGGTCCTCGGGCACGACCATGTTGCCGGTGACGTCCGTCTGCGCGTAGAACACCCCGAGGTCGGGCGTGTGCATCCAGCGGCCACCGTCAGAGGTGCTCGTCGGCTCCTCGGTCACCTCGTACCGCAGGTGCTCCCAGCCGCGCAGGGCAGACGCGATCGCCGCACCGGTGCCGACCGTGCCGGTCCACGTGAACTCGGTCCGCCGAGCGCCGTCCTGCGCCGGCTGGTCGAGCCACGAGAAGTTCACGGCGCGGTTCATCGCGCGACCTGCCGCCCATTCGACGTGCGGGCAGAGCGCGCGGGGTGCGGAGTGCACGTAGAGCACCCCGGTCGTCGTTCCGTTCACGATTCCTCCGATTCGTCAGGTGCGACTTCCCCATCGACCTGAGCACTCGGAACCGTCCGCGGAACCATCGGTATGCGATTGTGATGTCCTGACGGACACGCCCATTATGCAGCGTCAGCGCTGGGAGCGCCAGGGCGCGGCCGGCATCAGTGCAGAACCGCGCCCGACGTGTCGACGGGATGGCGCTCCCCCGCGATGATCGGCGTCGGGATGCGGTTCTCGGCGGGCGGCACCGGGCAGGCGAACAGGTACGAGAAGGCGCACGGCGGCAGGACGGCCGTGTTCCAGTCGAGGACGACCTCGCCGGCCGCGCCCGGATCGTCGAGGTACAGGAAGCGGCCCATCGAGTACGTGCTCGACGGATCGTCCTCGGGCAGGGCACTCGTGGCGTCCTGCACGATGAGCTGCAACCGCGCCACGCCGCGGAACGCGGCCGACCGCACCGCCACCAGGCGCACGGCGACGTCGCCGACCGTGGTGTCGACGTGCCCGGCGACCGGGAGCGGGACGCCGGCGGCGTCGAGGACGCTGCCCGGTGCCTCCAGGACGTCACCCACCGGTTCGTACCTGCCGGAGGTGACCCATGCCGCATCGTGGTCGAAGCGAGCGATCCCGCCGAAGCGCGCGATCGCCTCCGCGGAGGGGTCCCACACGCGCAGCGTGCGGTCCGCGACCGTGCCCGCGAGGCGGTCCGGGAAGGACACCACCGACGGGACGACGGCCTGGTCACCCGCGACGAGGACCGTGCCGTCGACCGGGACACCGTCGACGACCACCCCGTCCTCGAGGTCTGCGGTGACGCTCAGGCCACCGGCAGCCGGAGCCCACCGGCCGGGAACGGGCCACACCGGCTGCTCGACGTCGACGAGCTGCGCGTTCACGAGGGCGAGCGGACCTCGGGGACCGCGCGCCCAGCGGTCCCGGTCAGCGACGTGCTGGGCGAGGTCCGTCACAGCTGCTGCTGCCGCGGGTAGATGACCTTCTGGACGATGATGATCACCGACGCGGCGATCGGCACCGCGACGAGGGCGCCGAGCACCCCGCCGATGGTGCCACCGGCGACGGCGGCGATGACCACGAGGGCGCCCGGCACCTGGACCGCGCGCGACATGATGCGCGGGGAGATGACGTACGCCTCGACCTGCATGTACACGAGGTAGTACACCGCCGCCGTCAGCGCCGTCGCCGGTGAGGCGAACAGGCACAGCAGCGAGATCACGACCGCTGCGGTGAGCGTGCCGACGAGCGGGATGAGCGAACCGAGGAAGGCGAAGGACGCGAGCAACACCGGCAGCGGGGCGCCGATGATGAGCAGGAAGACCAGGCTGAGGACGCCGTTGATCAGCGCCTGCGAGATCTGACCGACCACGTAGCGGCCGACCGCCTGGGTGATCTGCTCGCTGACGTCGACGAAGTTCTCGCGGCGGGAGGCGGGCACGAACCGGTAGGTCATCGACTTCAGGCCGCGCATCGACGCGAGGAAGTAGAGCATCAGGATGAGCACGATGAGGGCGCCCGTCAGCCCGGACAGGATGCCACCACCGACCGCGAGGATGCCGCCGCCGAGGTTGAGCAGGTTGCCCGGGTCCTCGGCGAAGGACTGCACGGACTGCAGCGCGTGCTCGACGTCGAATGCCCCGCTGAACTGCTTCGAGAGGTCCTGGAACCAGTCCTGCCGCGAGATGTCCTGGATGATCTCGGGGAAGTTCTGGATCAGGTTCGTCGCCTGCTGCACGAGGATCGGCACGACCGCGAAGATCACCCCGACGAACGCCGCCAGCACGGCGACCACCACCGCGAGGATGGCCGTCCAGCGCGGGATGAAGCGCTCGAGGAACGACACGAGGGGGTCGATCCCGAGCGCCAGGAACAGCGCGACCCCGATGTAGACGAGGACGGTGCTGAGCTCCCGGACCACCGCGCCGGCCGCGAGGGCGACGAGCACCCCGATCGCGCCCATGAACCCGATGCGGAACGCGTTGACGCGCACGCCGGTGCCGCCGCGGGTCACCTCGAAGGTGACGTTCGGGGTCGGCCCGAGCGGTTCGTGGTCGTGGGGCTTGCGCCGTGGAAGCTGCATGGGCGGCCTTGTCGTCTGTCGGGCGGGCCTTGTCTCGTGTGCTGCTCGAACCCGCGTCGGACCGTCCGCGGGCCGCGTCTCGCATCGCTGCTCGAACCCGCGTCGGGATCGTAGGGCGGGCGGGACTCGAACCCGCGGATCGTTCGGTTATGAGCCGACTGCCTTGACCAGCTTGGCTACCGCCCCTCGCCGGCGACCCGTCAGGCCACCGGCTCCCCACGATACAGCGCCTCGAACGTCGCGAGCGTGCGGTTGATGTCGTGTGGCTGGATCATCTCGAGGCTCCGCTGCCGCATCGCGACGTAGTCCTCGTCCGACGCGGTGAGCACGGTCGTGAGCTTCTCGGCGAGGTCGTGTTCGTCGCCGGGGCGGAACAGGTACCCGTTGCCGTCGATCAGGTGCGGCAACGCCATCGAGTCGGCTGCGACGACCGGGAGGCCCGACGCCATGCCCTCGAGCGACGAGATGCTCTGGAGCTCGGCCGTCGACGGCATGGCGAAGACGGTCGCGTTGGTCAGCGCCGTGCGCTTGTCCTCGTCGGACACGAACCCCGCGAAGCGCACGTGGTCCTCGATGCCGAGCTCGCGGACGAGCGCGGTGAGCTTCGGGATCATCTCGCCGCCGCCGACGATGGTCAGGTGCGCGTGCAGCTCCGGTGGGAGCAGCGGCAGCGCCCGGACGAGGACGTCGAGGTTCTTCTCCGGCGCGACACGGCCCACGAACACGATCTCGTTGTTCACCGGACGCCCGTCCCGTGCCACGTACCGGGTGACGTCGAGTCCGCAGGAGATCGCGAGGACGCGCTGTCCGGCGATGGCCTTGCGCAGGTAGTCGGCCGCGAGGTTCGTCGGCGTCGTGATCGCGTCGGCGATGCGGTACGTCTTCGCCGCGTCGCGCCAGGCGATGCGGATCGCGGTCGGGATGATCCACTTGCTCAGCGGGACGTAGTCGAGCAGGTTCTCCGGCATGAAGTGGTTCGTCGCGACGACGCGGATGCCGCGGTCGTGCGCTTCGCGGGCGACTCCGCGGCCGACGACGATGTGCGACTGGATGTGCACGACGTCGGGCCGGACCGCGTCGAGGATCGGCGCCATCAGCTTCCGGACGCTCCACGGCCAGACGAACCGGAGCCACGCGTGCGTCGGCCACTTGTAGGACTTCAGGCGGTGCACGACGAGCTGGACACCGCGGTGCTCCTCCTCGAAGGTGCCGTGGTGGCTGGAGGACGCGGGCGCGACGACGTGGACCTCGTGGCCACGCTCGGCGAGCCCGACGGCGAGCTGTTCGGCGAAGGTCGCAGCGCCGTTGACGTCGGGCGGGAAGGTGTCCGCCGCGATGAGGACCCGCAGCGGCCGGCGTCCGCCCGTCGCATCCGTCGACTCGGCGGTGGCGGTGGTGGCATCTGCTGACACGGCGGGCAAGGTCCTCTCGTGGGCGGTGTCCTGGTCGGTGTGGAACGCTACCGTACGCGCTTCCGGCCCGGCGTCCGCCTCGCGGTGGATCGTCGGCCGCACAGGTCACCGATCCGGGCCGCGCCCGTCGGCGGCGCGCACGCCAGGACCGGGTCCGTCAGGACCGGGTCTGCGGGTGGTGCTTCGCGAGGAGGAACACCCCGGTGATCGCGATGGCCGCGGCGACGACGAACCCGAGCACGGCACCGACGGGGGCACCGGTGGCCTCGTCGAGGACGATCACACCGATGCCGACGGCGACGATCGGGTCGATGACGGTGAGCCCCGCGATGACGAGGTCGGCCGAGCCGCTCGAGTAGGCGTTCTGCACGAAGTACCCGCCGAGCGACGCCGCGACCACGACGCCCAGGATCGCGACGACCGTCAGCCAGTCGAAGGTGCCGTTGAGCAGGCGGTTCAGCACGACCTTGGCCAGGGTCGCCACGAAGCCGTAGAGCACTCCGGCCCCGACGATGTAGTACAGCGCGTTGCGGTGCTGCGCCACGAACCGGAAGGACACGAGCACGAGCGCCAGCACGACGGCGAGGATGACGAGCACCGTGATGAGCTGCGGGCGCGTGATGGCGCTCTCACGCCCGACGAAGGCCGCGATGGCGACGAAGATGCCGACGCCGATGATGCAGGTCCACACCGCCCGTCGAGCTCGGCGCCCGAGCGGGATGCCGCTGGCGCGCGAGGAGAACCACGTGGTGATGACGAGCGCGACGGCACCGAGCGGCTGCACGACGATGAGCGGTGCGTTCGCGATGCTGAACAGCTGCAGCACCACGGCGAGCCCGAGCATGAGCGTGCCGAGGACCCAGTAGCCGCTCGACACCAGCGCCAGGACGTGCCGGATGCTCAGCCCCTTCGACTGCCGTCCGAGCCGGGCCTCGACCCGCTGGACGCCGCGGCTCTGGAACTGGGCGCCGAGGGACAGGAAGACCGCACCGAGCAGCGCGACGGGGATCATGAGCGCCTGGAACGGCGTCAGGTTGACCGCGTCGGGGAGATGCAGGTCCGTCGTCACGCGTCGAGGCTACCGGTCCTCGCCGGATAACCTGGGTGAATGGCCGTCCTCCCGATCCGCATCACCGGTGAACCCGTCCTCCACGAGCGCGCGGCGGAGGTGACCGAGTTCGACGACGACCTCCGCGAGCTCGTCGCGGACATGTTCGAGACGATGGACCTGGCCCCCGGTGTCGGACTCGCCGGGCCGCAGGTGGGTGTCGGGAAGCGGCTCTTCGTCTACTCATGGACCGATGATGACGAGGTCCAGCACCGCGGCGCAGCGATCAACCCCGTCCTGTGGATCACTCCCCCGGTCCCCGAGGCTGTGGAGGAACTCGACGAGGACGACGAGTCCGAGGGCTGCCTCTCGATCCCGGGCGAGCGCTTCCCGCTCCGGCGCTCCGAGGGGGCGCTCCTCCGCGCGTTCGACGAGCACGGTGCGCCGTTCGAGGTCGAGGCCCACGGCTGGCTCGCCCGCGTCTTCCAGCACGAGTACGACCACCTCGACGGCTACCTCTACGCGGACCGCCTCGGGCACCCCTACGGCAAGCAGGTCACGAAGGCGATCCGGAAGAACAGCTGGGGCGGCCCGGGCAAGTCCTGGCTGCCCGGCCGCGACCACCCGGAGGGCTGAGCAGCCCGCAGCCTGGCGCGCGGCTGCTCTGCACGCTGGCGGCCCGGCCTGGAGGCACGGATCACCCCCGGTACGACGTCAGCGCCTCGCGCAGGCGGTCCCGCTCGGGGTGTCCCGGACAGTACGCAAGCAGACCGGCAGCGCGCTTCGCGGCCGCCGCGGTGCGGACTCGCTCGACCCACGCGCCGGCGCCGCGCTCCGCGCACGACGCCGCGAGCTCGTCGAGCGTCGCGGTGCCGTCGGCAGCGCGGACCGCGTCGGCCTGCTGGTCGGACATCGCACTGCCGGTGGTCCGGGTGGCGGTGCACGACGCGCGACGGTCTTCCCACACGGCTGAGTAGGTCGTGTAGGTCTCGGTGGAGTCGCCCTTCCCCGTGCGGCACGTGAACGCAAACATGACCGGAGCGGTGCCCGCCACCGCGTCGCCGGCTGCCCGCGTGCTCGAGGGCTCCTCCGGGTCGGCCTCGGCGGAGGTGCACGCGCTCAGCAGCACGCTCGCCGTGACGACGAGCGCCACGGCGAGGGCGGGCCGGATCGAGTGCACCTGAGAACGCTAACAGGCTCCCCCTCGTGCGACCCGAGTCTCGACCTCACCTGTCCGAGAGTCGTACCGAGGCCGCCGAGTCTCGTGCGCCCACCGCCGAGTCTCGTGCGCCCACCGCCGAGTCTCGTGAGCCCACCACCGAGTCTCGTACGCCCGCCGCCGAGTCTCGTACGCCCGCCGCCGATCCTCGTGCGCCCGCCGCCGATCCTCGTGCGCCCGCCGCCGAGTCTCGCGCTGGCGGACACGTCTCGTGCTCACGAACACGAGAAGTGTCCGTCTCCACGAGTCTCGGGTACTCGGCTCGGCACGCCACGACACCGCGCCACCGCCACCGCCCCGTCACCGAGCCACCGGCCACCGGCCACCGGTCCACGGGCACGCAAAAGACCCCCACCGCGAACGGTGGGGGTCTGACGCTCCCCGAGTTGGACTCGAACCAACAACCTGCCGGTTAACAGCCGGCTGCTCTGCCAATTGAGCTATCGAGGATCAGTTGCTCTGCTGAACAACGGGTAACAGCATAGCAGTACGCGGACCCCGCTCACCGCATCGGGAGCACACCCCGGGCGTGGCGGGCCGCAGTGGCGGCGGACGACCGGCTCAGTACCCCGCGGCCGGGTCCACCACGCCGACGAAGCCCGTGCCGTCCCCGCCGAGGAACGCCGCCGTGTTCGCCCGGACGCGCTCGGCCAGGAGCGGCGCCACCATCTCCGGTGTGTCCGCCTGGTGCGGGGTGATGATCGCCCCGGGCTCGGTCCAGAGCGGGTGCCCGTCCGGCAGTGGCTCCGGGTCGGTCACGTCGAGCCCCGCGGCCGTGATCGATCCCTCACGCAGCGCGGTCACGAGCGCATCGGTGTCGACCAGGCCCCCGCGCGCGATGTTCACGAGCCGCGCCGAGGCCTTCATGATGCCGAACTGGTGCGCCCCGAACAGCTTCGCCGTCCCGGACGTCATCGCGGCGGCGATCATCACGACGTCGGCGTCGGGCAGGACCTCGTCGAGCTGGTCGGTCGACACCGTCCGGTCAGCGGACTCCACCGGCGTCGACGAGCGCCGCACGACGGTCACGTGCACGTCGAACGGCCGCAGCAGCCGGATGTACTCGAGCGCGATCCCTCCGGCGCCGATGACGACGACGTTCCGCCCGTACAGCGACACCCCCTCGGGCTCGGTCGCCCACGACGTCGCCCGCGCCCGCTTCTGGAGCACCCGCAGCGTGCCGAGGGTCAGGGCGAGGGCGTGCTCGGCCACCGGCTCCGCGTACGCACCCTTGGCAGAGGTGAACAGGACGCGGTCGCCGTGTGCCTCGATGAGCCCGGCGAACGCGTCGACGCCGGCGAACGGCAGCTGGACCCAGCCCACGTCGGGAGCCTCGTCGAGCGCGGACGCGAGCCCGTCCGGATCGCGCGGGTCGAGCCAGACGATCCCGCGCGTTCCCGGTCCCAGCGGTGCGACGGTCCCGCCGACCTCCACCACGGCGGACACGTGCAGGCCGGACTCCGCGGGCAGGATCGCGACCGGACCGGCCTGCGGCGGGGGGACGGGCAGCGGCGCGCCGGCGTCGGTGACCACCGCCCGGTGTCCGCGCGGCCCCGTCGGTGCCACGACTCGGTCGAACGTGGCGCTCACGCCTGCTCCTGCCGTTCGAGCCGAGCGACGGTCGCAGCCGGCACGGCGAGCGACGAGCCCCTGGCGGCCGGCGAACCCGCAGCGGCCGGCGTACCCGCAGCGGCCGACGAGCCAGCAGCCGCGGACGGCGCCGCAGCAGCTGACCCGGCCGAGCCGGGCCGCCGCGGCGCGGACGAACGACGGGGCGCGGCGGGCCCACCAGCAGCCCCGCCACCGGCCGGCCGACGCTTGACCGGCCGCGAAGCCGTGGCGGCGAGGGTCTTCACGTAGGGGTCGACCGGGTTGTCGAGCACCTCGTCGAAGGTGCCGAGCCCGACGAGCCGGCCGTCGGCCATCACCGCGACGCGGTCCGCGAGGGCCCGAGCCTCGCGGAGGTCGCTCGAGACCACGATCGCCGAGAACTGCCGCCCCTGCTGCAGGTTGGCGAGGGCTTCGAGCACCGACTGGCGCACGAGCACGTCGACGCCACGGGCGGGTTCGTCGGCGACGAGCAACTGCGGCTCGAGGATGAGGGCACGGGCCAGCGCGACCCGCTGCCGCTGTCCGCTCGAGAGCTCCCACGTGTTGAGACGCATCGACCCGAGCGGCAGGTGGACGGCGTCGAGCAGCCGGGCGACCATGAGCCCCGCTTCTTTGCGGTCGAAGCGGCGGTCGCGGACGTAGATCGGCTCCGCGACGGCCTCACCGACGGTGAGGTCGGGGCTCAGTCGGTCGGCGGCGTCCTGCGGAAGGTACCCGATCCGACCGCTCAGTCGGTCGAGCTTCCGCGACGACGCCCGGAGACCGCGGGTCTTCTGCCCGAGCACGGTCAGCTCGCCGCCGACGATCTGGCGTCGGTACGCCCCCTCGCCCTCACCGTGCGCACCGAGCTGACCGGCGATCGCCGCCGCCAGCGTCGACTTGCCCGAGCCGGACTCGCCGAGGACCGCGAGGATCTCGCCCTGTCGCAGCGACAGGCTGACGCCGTCGACCGCGCGGATCGGTTCCCCCGCTCGCCCGCTCCGGTACTCGATCGACACGTCGTCCGCGACGACCGCCGGGCCGTTCACCGCGATCATGGGTCCCCTTCCACGCCGCCCCCTGGCGGCGGTCCGCGCGGCGACGTGGGAGACGTCGCCGCGTGTGCACAGCAGTGGAGGTGACCGCCTGGAGGCGCGACTCGCGTCGTCGACGCGGGTCGCGCCTCCAGGCTGGCCCGGTCAGGTCAGGACCCGACGTTCTCCAGTCGCTCCAGCGTACGCCGTCGCTCGGCCTGTTCGGCTGGGTCGGGCACCGGGAGCGACGCCAGGAGACGCTGCGTGTAGGGGTGCTGCGGCGCGCCGAGCACCTGCGCGGTCGTCCCGGTCTCGACGAGGTCGCCGCGGTAGAGCACCGCGATCCGGTCGGAGAGCGCGCCGACCACGGCGAGGTCGTGACTGATGAAGAGCGACGCGAACCCGAGGTCCTGCTGGAGTTCCAGGAACAGTTCGAGCACGCGTGCCTGCACCGACACGTCGAGCGCACTGGTCGGCTCGTCGGCGATGAGCAGCTTCGGCCGGAGCGCGAGCGACCTGGCGAGCGACGCGCGCTGCCGCTGGCCGCCGGAGAGCTCGTGCGGGTAGCGGTCGCCGTAGGCCGCGGGGAGCTGGACGGCCTCGAGCAACTCGTCGACCCGCTTGCGCGCGGCCCGGGGACTCCGCACCTCGCCGTGCACGACGAGGGGTTCGGCGACGCACTCCGCGATCGTGAGCAGCGGGTTGAAGGACGTCGCCGGGTCCTGGAACACGAACCCGATGTCCTTGCGGTGCCGCTTGAAGTCACGCTCCCGGTACCCGAGCATCTCGGTTCCGAGGACGTTCAGCGAGCCACCCGTGACCCGGGTGAGCCCGGCGATCGCCCGGCCGATGGTGGTCTTGCCCGAGCCGGACTCCCCCACCAGGCCGAGGACCTCTCCGGGGCGGATCGCGAGGTCGACGCCCTTGACCGCCTTGAACGCGTGCGATCCGAGCCGGCCGGGGTACTCGATCTCGAGTCCCTTCGCCGACACGAGCGGCTCGACGTCCTCGGAGATCGCTGCACGGCGCGCCGTGCCCGTTGACGCCTCGAGTCGGGGCACCGCCGCGAGCAGTCGCTTCGTGTAGTCGGCCTGCGGGTTCGCGAAGAGTTCGCGGACCGGGGCCTCCTCGACGATCTCGCCCTGGTACATCACGGCGACGCGGTCGGCCAGGTCGGCGACCACGCCCATGTTGTGCGTGATGATGACGATCGCCGCGCCGAACTCGTCGCGGCAGCGCCGGAGGAGGTCGAGGATCTCCGCCTGCACGGTCACGTCGAGCGCGGTCGTCGGCTCGTCGGCGATGATGACGCTCGGCTCGAGGGCCAGCGCGCTCGCGATGACGACGCGCTGCTTCTGCCCGCCGGAGAACTGGTGCGGGTAGTGGTCGACGCGCGTCTCCGGGTCGGGGATGCCCACGCGACGCAGGTAGTCGATCGCCTTCGCCCGGGCCTCCTTCTTCGAGACACCACCGTGGGCGCGGAGGCCCTCGGCGATCTGCCACCCGACCGTGAAGACCGGGTTGAGCGCGGTGCTGGGTTCCTGGAAGACCATCGCGCCCGCGGTGCCGCGCAGCTCGCGGAGCTTCTGCGCACCGACGCTCACGACGTCGGTGCCGTCGAGGTACACCGCACCCCCGAGCGTCGCGGTCTCCGGCATGAGCCGGAGCATGCTCCGCGCCGTGACGGACTTGCCGGAACCGGACTCGCCCACCAGGGCGAGGACCTCGCCCGGCCGGACGTCGATGCTGACGCCCTTGACGGCGTCGACGGCACCGTTGTCGGTGGCGAAGGTGACGGTCAGGTCGTCGACGACGGCGACCGCCTCGGTCGTGGTGTCACCGGCCTGGAGGCGCTTGCTCGCCCCCGGCGCGTTCGTTGCGTCCGTCACGCGGCCGCTCCTTCCGTGCTGGCCGCCTGCTTGCGCGACACGAGCTGCCCCAGCCGGCGGCGGGCGCGCAGACGGGGGTCGGAGATGTCGTTGAGGCTCTCCCCGATGAAGGTCACGCCGAGCACGAGCACGACGATCGCGACACCCGGGAACACACCCGTCCACCAGACGCCCGACGCGACGTCGGACAGCGCGCGGCTGAGGTCGTAGCCCCACTCGGCGCCCGCGGTCGGGCCGATGCCGAACCCGAGGAAGCCGAGGCCCGCGAGTGTCAGGATCGCGTCGCTCGCGTTCAGGGTGAGGATGAGCGGCAGGCTCCGGGTGCTGTTCCGCAGCACGTGCCGGGTCATGATCCGCCAGGGGTTCGTGCCGACGACGCGGGCCGACTCGACGAACGCCTCGTTCTTGAGGCGGACGGCCTCGGCGCGGACGACGCGGAAGTACTGCGGCACGTAGACCACGGTGATCGAGATCGCCGCGGCGATGATCCCGCCTGCGTAACTGGAGTTGCCGCCCGAGACCACGATCGAGACGACGATCGCGAGGAGCAGGGACGGGAAGGCGTAGATCGCGTCGGCGACCACGACCAGGACGCGGTCGAGCCAGCCGCCGAGGTAGCCGGACACCATGCCGAGGATCACGCCGATCGTGATCGACACGATGACGGCCACGATGACCACGAGCACGGCCGTGCGGGCGCCGTAGACGACGCGGCTGAACACGTCGAAGCCGCCGACCGTGGTGCCCCAGATGTGCTCGGGGCTCGGGGCCGCCGTCCGCGGGAAGCCCTGGCCGTCGGCGCCCTGGAGCTGGCCGAAGCCGTACGGGGCGATGAGCGGTGCGGCGATCGCGACGATCAGGTAGAGGGCGCAGATGACCACGCCGGTGATGAGCATGGCGCGCTGCCAGCCGGTGCTCCTGCGGAGCTGGACGACCACGGGCAGCCGCTTCCACAGCGGCTCGTGGCGATCGACGAGGGCGGTGTCGGCCATCGCTAGAACCTCACTCTCGGGTCGATGAGCGCAGCGACGACGTCGACGACGAAGTTCGTCACCGCGACGATCACCGCGAGCATCGCGACGATGCCCTGCACCGCGACGAAGTCGCGGGCCGACAGGTACTGGTTGAGCTCGAAGCCGAGCCCGCGCCACCCGAAGGTGGTCTCGGTCAGGACGGAACCACCGAGCAGCATCGCGATCTGGAGACCCATGACCGTGATGATCGGCACGAGGGCGGGACGGAAGGCGTGCGTCCGGACGAGCCGGGCCTCCCGGACGCCGCGTGAGCGGGCCGCGTCGACGTACTCGGAACCGAGCGAGCCGATCATGTTCGCGCGCACCAGGCGCAGGAAGATGCCGGCGGTCAGCAGGCCGAGCGTCAGCGCGGGCAGGACCGCGTGCGCCAGCACGTCGCCGATGATCTGGGCGTTGCCGGTGCGGAGCGCGTCGATGATGTAGATGCCCGTCGCGCCGGGGATGTTGTCGAGGACCAGGGACACCCGGGTCGACGCGCGGTCGCCGAGCGGCAGCCACCCGAGCCACACCGAGAACACGAGCTTGAGGAGCAGGCCGCCGAAGAACACCGGCGTCGCGTACGTCAGGATCGCGAGGGCGCGGAAGAGCACGTCCGGCCACTTGTCGCGCACGTACGCGGCGAGCATGCCGAGCGGGATGCCGAGCACGAGCGCGACGATGAGCGCGTAGAACACGAGCTCGGCCGTGGCACCGCCGTACTGCAGGATGATCTCGGTGATCGGGCGGTGGTCCGTCGTCGTCTCGCCGAAGTCCAGCCGGACGATGTTGCCGAGGTACTCGAGGTACTGCACGAGCACCGGTCGGTCGTAGCCCGCGGCGTGCAGGCGTTCCTGCAGCTGGTCAGGGGTGAGTCGACCACCGACGGAGGCGGTGATCGGGTTCCCGATGACGCGCATCAGGAAGAACACGAGCGTCACGAGGATGAAGACGGTCGGGAAGATCAGGAGGAACCGGACGAGGACGTACCGGCCGAGTCCGCCGCCCTGTCCCGTGGCACGTCGCTGTGCCGGGGGCTTGGTGGGGTCGGTGGCCAGGTCCGCGCTCGCTCCGGGTCCGACCTCGGGAGTGCTGAGGGTCACGGGGTGGGTGCCTTTCGGGACGTGGTCAGGGGGCGCTCCGTGGCGGAGCGCCCCCTGGGGTCACATCGGTGTTACTTGGAGAGGGTCGCGTAGCGGAACTTGAAGGAGGCGTCGAGGGTCAGACCCTTGACGTCCTTGCCGGCCACGGCGATCGACTTGCCCTGCAGGAGCGGCAGGGTCGAGATCTGCTCGGCCTCGCGCTGCTGGGCCTGCTCGATGAGGTCGGCGCGCTTCGACGCGTCGGACTCCGCCTGCTCCTCGGAGATGAGCTTCTGGATCGTCGGGTCGTCGTAGTGGTTCTGCACGAAGTTGTCCTTCGTGAAGAACGGCGACAGGTAGTTGTCCGCGTCCGAGAAGTCCGGGAACCAACCGAGCTGGTACACCGGGTAGGCGTCCTTCGTGCGGTCGACCGCGTAGGTCGTGTAGACCGTCGACTGGATGTTCACGGTGAACAAGCCCGAGTTCTCGAGCTGCGTCTTGAGCTCGGCGTACTCGTCGTCCGAGGTCGAGCCGTAGTGGTCCGGCGCGTACTGGATGTCGAGCTGCACCTTGCCGGTGACACCGGCGTCGGACAGGGTCTTCTTCGCCTTGTCGACGTCCGCGCCGCCGTTGCCGTCGCCGTAGAGGGTCTTGAACGGGGTCGCCGCGCCGGTCAGGCCGTCCGGGACCATCGAGTACAGCGGCGAGTACGTGTTGTTGTACACGTCCTTCGCGAGCTTCTCACGGTCGACGACGTCCGCGACCGCCTGGCGCACCGCGAGGGCCTTCTTCTCGTCCGCGCCGGACTGACCGGTGCCGAACGGCTGCGTCTTGAAGTTGAAGACGAGGTAGCGGATCTCGCCGCCGGGGCCGTCGGTGACCTTGACGTTGTCGTCCTTGCGGAGGTCGGCGATGTCCGTCGGCGTCAGCGAGCGGTACGCCACGTCGACGTCGCCCTTCTGCACGGCGAGCTTGAGGTCGGTCTCCTTGGTGTAGTAGCTGGCGGTGACCTCGTCGGTCTTCGCCTTGCCGAGGAGGCCGTCGTACGCCTTGTTCGCCTTGTACTGGATCGTGTCGTTCTCCTTGTACGAGGTGATCTCGTACTGCCCGGCGAACGCCTTGCCCTTGACGATGTCGGCCGCCGGGGTGAGCTCGTCGGCGGAGAAGACCTGCTCGTCGACGATCGGACCGGCGGGGCTCGAGAGCACCTGCGGCCAGGTCTGGTCGGCGTGGTCGAGGTTGAACACGACCGTCGTGTCGTCCGGGGTGTCGATGCTCTTGAGGTTGGCGAGCAGGGACTGCGGACCGTTCTCGTTGTTGATCTTGAGCTCGCGGTCGAACGAGAACTTCACGTCGCTCGACGTGAGGTCGTGGCCGTTCGCGAACTTCAGGCCCTTCTTGAGCGTGACCTCGTACGTGGTCGGGTTCGTGAACTCGCCCTTGGTCGCGATGTCCGGCTTGACGTCCGGGCTGCCGACGGGGGTGTTCATCAGGAACGGGAACACCTGGTTCTGCACGGCGAAGGAGCCGTTGTCGTAGGAGCCGGCCGGGTCGAGCGACGTGATCTTGTCGGTCGTGCCGATCGTCATGCCGTTCAGGTCGGCGGACGACACGCTGCCGCTCGCGCAGCCGGTGAGCACCAGCGCCGTCGCTGCTGCCCCGGCGCCGAGCGCGATGCCGCGCTTGCCCCACTTGGTGACGGATGCCATGTCCGTGTACCTCTCTGGTGATGATTGCAGGAGTCCTGACCGGCGGGTGGAACGACTGTGTGCCCGGTCAGGAACGCTCATTGGTACCACCCTGTCACGGAACCGAACGAACCGAGGGCGATTTGTTTACACCGCTGTAATGCAGGACCGCGTCGCCTGACGCATCATGTCGCTGGTCTCGAGCGGCGTGTCGTGCAGGATTGTTGCGTCGGGCAACACCCCGTGATCGCCGGGCGTGTCGGGCGGCCGCGCCGCTCGCTCAGGTGCGGGGATCCGTCGAGGTTCCGAAAGCGCGGCATCTCGCGCCTCGCGCACGCTGCGTGAGGAACCTCGGCGTCGGGAGCGCGGCGAGTTGCGGAACCTCGGGCGGGCGAGCTGGGCGCACGACATGCCGCTGCGTGCCGCGCTGGTCGCGCAACACGCCACGCGCAGGCAGCGCTGGTCGCACGACATGCCGCACGAGGCCGCGAGGACCGACACGTCCCGCGACCAGCCGCGTCCCGCCGGGAGGCAGGGCTCGCCTCCGTCCCGCCACGTTCGTCGGCGGGTACTCGCCCTCGCCGTCCGCAGTGCGCCTGCAGGAACGGAGAGCGGGCAGCGTCAGCGCTGGCCGGCAGCGGCCGCAGCGGCCTCGGAGTCCGCGCGGAGACGCATCCGCTGCGCGTCGATGTCGACGAGCTGCCGCTGGATCTCCGCGCGACGGTCGGCCTGCTCGTGCGGGTCCGCCCGCTGCAGCTGTCCGAGCAGCGACGCCTTGCGTGCGAGGAGGTCGCGCTCGACCAGCGCCACGACGATGCTCCGGCAGTAGAGCGCGAGGTCCTCGTCGGTCCGTGCCGGGATGGGCGACAGGGCGAGCTCCTGCACGAGGCTCCGGAGCGGCGCGGGCACGTCGGAGATCAAGCGGTCGAGCCAGTCCCCCGCCCCGATCGCGTCGACGTTCGCCACGACGGCGTCCCGCACGACCGCGAGCATCGGCGCCGAGAACGTGGCCGCTGCCGCGAGGCCGAGCAACGGCGCGCCGACGTGCCCCGGCTGCTGCACCATCGCCATCACGGCATCCCGCTCCATGCGGGTGATCGGGTCGTTGGGCAGGGACCGGAGCCCGGCCACGGGCTCGTCGGCGGGCGCGACCAGTTGGCCGCCGGGGCCTGCCTGCGCGACCGGGACCGTGCCTCCGCTGCGGTCGTCCTGCGCGCCGCGCGCCCGCTGCCGGGCGTTCTCGACCGCACGACGGACCTCCGGGATGTCGAGGCCGAGCCAGCCGGCGAGTTCCCGCACGTAGCCCTGGGTGAGCGAGCGGTCGCGGATGGTCGCGAGCACAGGGGCCGCGGCCCGGAGCGCACCGACGCGACCCTCGACGGTCTCGAGGTCGTGCCCGTCGAGGGTGCGGCGGATCATGAACTCGAACATCGGCCGCTTGTTGGTCACGAGGCGTCGGATCGCGTCGTCGCCCCGCGCGAGCCGGAGGTCGCACGGGTCGAGGCCCTCCGGCGCCACCGCGACGAAGGTCTGCGCGGCGAACCGCTGCTCCTCGGCGAAGGCCCGCGATGCGGCACGCTGCCCGGCGTCGTCCGGATCGAACGTGAACACGACCTCGCCGTTGGCGTTCGGGTCCGCGCCGCTCACGTCGCCCAGCATCGGTCGCAGCACCTTGATGTGGTCGACGCCGAACGAGGTGCCGCACGTCGCCACCGCGGTGGTCACCCCGGCGAGGTGGCACGCCATGACGTCGGTGTACCCCTCGACGATGACGACCTGCTTCTGCTTCGAGATGTCCCGACGGGCGAGGTCGATCCCGTAGAGCACCTGGCTCTTGTGGTAGATCGGCGTCTCGGGGGTGTTGAGGTACTTCGGGCCCTTGTCGTCGTCGAGGAGTCGCCGCGCACCGAATCCGATCGTGGCCCCGGTGACGTCGCGGATCGGCCACATGAGCCGTCCACGGAAGCGGTCGTAGGGCGAACGGTCACCCTGGCTGACGAGCCCGGCGCTCGTGAGCTCCTCGAGCGTGAAGCCGCGTCCGCGCAGGTGGTCCTTCAGCGCGTCGTACGACTTCGGGGCGAAGCCGACGCCGAAGTGCTGCGCGGCGCCCGGGTCGAACCCGCGCTCGCCGAGGAAGCGCCGTGCGGGGTCGGCAGCGCCGGTGGTGAGCTGCGACGTGAAGAACTCGAGCGCCGCCTCGTTCGCCGCGATGAGCCGAGCGCGCGTGTTGTAGTCGGTGCGCGGCCCGTCACCCTCTTCGTAGTGGAGGGTGTAGCCGATCTTCGCGGCCATGCGCTCGACGGCCTCGGCGAAGGTGGTGTGGTCCTGCGCCATGATGAAGCTGAAGACGTCGCCGTCCTCGCCGCAGCCGAAACAGTGGTAGCGCCCGACCTGCGGTCGGACGTGGAACGACGGAGACCGCTCGTCGTGGAACGGGCAGAGGCCCTTCATGGAACCGACGCCAGCGTGCTTCAGGGTCACGTAGTCGCCGACGACGTCCGCGATGTTGACACGCGAGCGGACCTCGTCGATGTCGTTCCGCGCGATCCTGCCAGCCACCCCTCGATCCTAGTTCGTGCCGCCGACCCCTGCCTGCCGCCGTCCGTCCTGTGGACGGCGTCCCGGCCTGGAGGCACCGTGCAGGACCGGCGCGCACCGCACCTCCGATGCGTGGTCGCGTCGTGGCGGTCACGGCGGCTGCCGCGGGCATCCGGTGCGATGTTCCACACCTGGTGACCGCACGTGCGCGTCGCACCGCGCACCGAGCGCGACCCCGTCACACCGGGATGTGCGTCCGCTCCCGCTCCCCCACGACGAGCCGACGGTGCCAGGCGAGCGCTCCCTGGTCGGTCAGGCTCGCGACCTGGTCGACCACGGCCCGCAGCCGTCCGGAATCGTCGGACGCCGCCCGCCAGTCGGCCGCGAAGCCCGGCTCGAGGTCCGCGCTGCCGGTGGCCGCGAGGGCGTCGAGCAGTTCGGTGAGGATGCGTCGCTGCTCCTCGTACACGGGCTGCCGGTCGCCGTGGGTCATCACGAACGCGGCCACGATGCCCTTGAGCACCGCGATCTCGCCGATGATCTCCGGGGGCGTCACCACCGAGGCGGCGAAACGCACGAGCGACCCGGACGCGTAGGACTCCCGCGTCGCCGCGGTCGCCGTCCGTGCGAACCGCCCGATGAGCTGTGAGGTGAGGTTCTTCAGGCGGGCGAGGTCACGCCGGGAGCCGTCGTAGGACGTCATCCACAGCGGCAGTGACCGGAGCCGGTCGAAGGCCTCGAGCAGCTCTTCGCGGCTGAGGTCGTCCCCGACCCAGGCGTGCATGGCGGTGACGATGTCGTTCTCGCCCACGCGGTCACCGAGCGCCGCGACGTCGATGAACCCCGCGACGACGGCGTCCTCGAAGTCGTGCACCGAGTACGCGATGTCGTCGGAGAGGTCCATGACCTGCGCCTCGATGCACCGCTGCCGGCGGGGAGCCCCGGCACGCAGCCACTCGAACGCCGCGTGGTCGTCGTCGTAGAAGCCGAACTTCGTGCGGCCCGATGACGACTCGGACACGCCCTGTGACGCAGGCCACGGGTACTTGCAGCTGGCGTCGAGGGACGCCCGCGTCAGGTTCAGCCCGTACGCGCGGTCGTCGTCCGGACCGGAGCCGTACACCTTCGGTTCGAGACGGGTGAGCAGCCGCAGTGTCTGCGCGTTGCCCTCGAACCCGCCGATGTCCGCCGCCCATGCGTTCACGGCGGTCTCGCCGTTGTGCCCGAACGGCGGGTGACCGATGTCGTGCGCGAGGCACGCGGTGTCGACGACGTCCGGATCGAGCCCGAGCGAGTCGGCGAGCTCCCGGCCGACCTGGGCGACCTCGAGCGAGTGCGTCAGGCGGTTGCGGGCGAAGTCGAGCCCCGTCGTGGGGCTGAGCACCTGGGTCTTCGCGGCGAGGCGTCGGAGCGCGCTGGAGTGCAGCAGCCGGGCGCGGTCCCGGGCGAAGTCGGATCGGCGGTTCGAGTGCTGTTCGGCGAGCCAGCGCTCGGCGTCGGCCGGACCGTACGAGGCGGTGGCGCTCATCCGCCGCTGTGGTGCAGCTCGGCCGCGGCGAGCACCTTGCGGAACTCGGCGTCGACGTCACGGGACTCGAGCCAGCGATCGGGCAGGGCCGTGCGCTTCGGGTGACCGGCGCGCCCTCGGGGTCCCTCGACGTCGGCGCCCGGGTACGGAGCGGACCAGTCGAGCTTCCCCAGGAGGTCGTTGATCTCCTGCAGGGAGGACGCCATCGCGAGTCCGGAGCGCACGTCGCCGCCGATCGGGTACCCCTTGAAGTACCAGGCGACGTGCTTGCGGACGTCGCGGCAGCCGTGGTCCTCGGAGCCGAAGAACTCGACGAGGAGCTCGGCGTGCCGACGGAACGCGACCGCGACCTCGCCGAGGGTCGGCATCGCCCGGACGTCCTCGCCGCGGAACGCCGACGCGAGGTCGCCGAACAGCCACGGACGCCCGAGGCACCCGCGCCCGACGACGACGCCGTCGCAGCCGGTCTCGTCGACCATCCGCAGGGCGTCGGCGGCGGACCAGATGTCGCCGTTGCCGAGCACCGGGATGTCGGTGATCGTCTCCTTGAGCGTGGCGATGGCGGACCAGTCGGCGTGGCCCGAGTAGTGCTCGTCGGCAGTGCGGGCGTGCAGCGAGATCGCGGCGACACCGGCGTCCCGGGCGATGCGGGCGGCGTCGAGGTAGGTGAGGTGGTCGGCGTCGATGCCCTTGCGCATCTTCACCGTGACGGGAACGTCACCGGCGGCCCGCACCGTCTTCTCGACGAGGTCCTTGAAGAGGTCCAGCTTCCACGGCAGCGCAGCGCCGCCGCCCTTGCGGGTGACCTTCGGCACCGGACACCCGAAGTTGAGGTCGATGTGGTCGGCGCGGTCCTCGCCCACCAGGATCGTCGCGGCCTCGGCGACGGTGTTCGGCTCGACGCCGTACAGCTGGATCGACCGTGGGTCTTCCGACTCGTGGTGCTGGATGAGCTGCATCGACACCGGGGTCCGCTCGACGAGCGCGCGCGACGTGATCATCTCGCAGACGTAGAGGCCGGCGCCGTACTCGCGGCACAACCGGCGGTACGCCATGTTCGTGATGCCCGCCATCGGCGCGAGCACGACCGGCGCCTCGACCTCGATCGGGCCGATGCGCAAACCCTTCGGAGGCGCTTGTGTGATCGTCATACGCTGCTCATTCTCCCACGTCGGTGCGCGCCGGTAGCGTTCTCCACATGACCGACACCGCAATCGCCCGCTTCGACGCCGATGCCGCCTCCAGGGGCCTGCGTGTGGACGTCGTCGAACGGCCCGCCGCGAACTCCCTCGAGGAAGCCGCCGGGCTCCTCGGCATCGAACCGGGTGACATCGTCAAGACCCTCGTCGTGAAGCGCCACGACGGCGCCAGCAGCACTGGACGGAGCTATCTCCTCGCACTCGTCCCCGGTGGCCGCAGCATCGCGTGGAAGAAGCTCCGCACCGTCGTGGGCGTGAACAAGCTCTCGATGCCCGACGCCGCGACCGCGCTCGAGGCGTCCGGTTACGAACGCGGCACCATCACGCCCATCGGTGCGACGGGCGACCTGCCGGTCTACGCCGACGAGCGGATCCTCGGCCGTCGGGTCGCGCTCGGTGCCGGCCGCCACGGGGCGAGCGCCTTCGTGGACGCCGACGCGCTGATCGCGGCCTACGAGGCCACGGTCGCCGACATCACCGACGAGGAGCCCGCGCGCAGCTGACGGTCGGCAGCCTGACGGTCGGCAGCCGTCGGGCAGCGGCCGTCGGTCAGTCCGGGACCTCCGCCCAGACCCCTTCCGCGCCCGGCACGAAGCACGCGTCCCCTTCGCAGACCGGCGCACCGCCGGGGGTGACGAGCGTGAGCAGGCCGGGGCGAGCCTCCCGGTCGATCACCGTCGACGCGCCGGTGAGCGCGTCGGGCACCGACACGGGCGGAACCGCGGACGGGAGGCCGGGCCGCGCCGCGCCCGTCGGCTGCACGGCCGTCATCGGGTCGCCTCGGCGTCCGCGCGGGCGTCGTCCGCGGCGCGCTGCGCCGCTTCGGCGAGCTCCTCGGGCGTGGTCTGCCGGAGCTGCACGACCTGCTGCAGGACCTGCGCGAAGGCGGCGGGGTCCTGCGCGCCGGAGACGCCGTACTTGCCGTCGATGACGAAGAACGGGACGCCGTTGATGCCGAACGCCTGGGCCTGCGCCTGGTCGGCGCGGACCGCGGCGAGCTGGGCGTCGTCGCGGAGCGTCGCCAGCACTTCATCGCGGTCGAGCCCGACCTCGGCGGCGAGGTCGGCGAGCGACTCGTCCTGACCGACGTGCTCGCCGCGCTCGAAGTAGGCGGTGAACAGGCGCTCGACCATGTCGAGCTGCTTGCCGTGCTCCTTGGCGAGGTGGATGACCTGGTGCGCCTTCACCGTGTTGGTGTGGTGCATCGCCTCGAAGTCGTAGGCGAGCCCGACCGAGCTCGCGATGCCGGTGACGTGGTCGAGCATCTGCTGCGCCTGCTCGACCGGCATGCCCTTGTGGCCGGAGAGGAACTCGGCCTCGGTGCCCTCGAAGTCGACGGGCGTGTCGGGGCTGAGCTCGAAGGAGTGGTACTCCACCTCGACCGGACGGGCGTCATCCGATGCGGCGAACGCGGCGACTCCGGACTCGAACTTCCGCTTGCCGATGTAGCACCAGGGGCACGCGATGTCGGACCAGACATCGACCTTCACGCTGTCGTTCATGCTGACTGCAACGCGCACTTCCCCTCCCTATTCCGCGCCGGAACCAGGTTCCGGACGCAGCACCGCGGGGAAGCGCGGTTCCGAGTCCGGAACCTGGTCCCGGGCACGCGAGGGGAGCTGCGCCGAGGCCGAGCGCTACGCGCCGAGGAGGCGCGTGGCGAGGTACCCCTGCAACTGGTCGAGCGAGACACGCTCCTGGCTCATGGTGTCGCGCTCGCGCACGGTGACGGCCTGGTCGTCGAGCGTGTCGAAGTCGACCGTGATGCAGAAGGGCGTGCCGATCTCGTCGTGGCGGCGGTAGCGACGACCGATCGCACCGGCGTCGTCGAAGTCGACGTTCCAGTGCTTGCGCAGGTCGTCGGCGAGACCGCGCGCGACCGGCGAGAGCTGCTCGTTGCGCGACAGCGGCAGCACCGCGGCCTTGACCGGGGCCAGACGCGGGTCGAGTCGCAGGACCGTGCGCTTGTCGACGCCACCCTTCGCGTTCGGGGCCTCGTCCTCGTGGTAGGCGTCGATGAGGAACGCCATGAGCGCACGGGTCAGGCCGAACGACGGCTCGATCACGTACGGCACGTACTTCTCGTTGGCGGCCTGGTCGAAGTAGCGGAGGTCCTTGCCGGAGGCCTCGATGTGGTTCTTGAGGTCGAAGTCCGTGCGGTTCGCGACGCCCATCAGCTCGCCCCACTCGGAGCCCTGGAACCCGAAGCGGTACTCGATGTCGGCGGTCGCGTCCGAGTAGTGCGCCCGCTCGCCGTCCGGCACGTCGAAGCGGCGCAGGTTCTCCGGGTCGATGCCGAGGTCGGTGTAGAACGCGACCGAGTCGGCGATCCACTGCTCGTAGTGGGTCTCGGCGTCGGCCGGCGGCACGAAGTACTCGATCTCCATCTGCTCGAACTCGCGCGTGCGGAAGATGAAGTTGCCGGGCGTGATCTCGTTGCGGAACGCCTTGCCGACCTGCCCGATGCCGAACGGCGGCTTCTGCCGACTCGTCGTGACGACCTGCGCGAAGTCCACGAAGATGCCCTGCGCGGTCTCGGGGCGGAGGAAGTTCAGCCCTTCCTCCGACTCGACCGGGCCGAGGTAGGTCTTGAGCATGCCGGAGAACTCACGCGGCTCGGTCCACTGCCCGCGGGTGCCGCAGTTCGAGCAGGCGATCTCGGCCATGCCGCCCTCTGGCTGGCGGCCCTTCTTCGCGACGAAGCCCTCGATGAGGTGGTCCTCACGGAAACGGTGGTGGCAGTGCAGGCACTCCACGAGCGGGTCGGTGAAGGTCGCGACGTGACCCGAGGCCTCCCACACCTTGCGCGGCAGGATCACGGCGGAGTCGAGGCCGACCATGTCACCGCGGCCGCGGACGAACCGCTGCCACCACTGGCGCTTGATGTTCTCCTTGAGCTCGACGCCGAGGGGACCGTAGTCCCACGCGGAGCGCGATCCGCCGTAGATCTCCCCCGACTGGAAGACGAAGCCACGGCCCTTGGCCAGGGCGATGACGCTGTCGAGACGGGAGGACTGTGCCAAGAGGGACTCCATGGGTCGCCGGACTGGGTGCCCGGTGCGGGAAGGTACCGGGCAAGCGTACCGGCCTCGCGGCCGTCGGCGGACGGGAGGCGCGGCACCTGTGGACCGGTCGTGTCACCCCACAGGGCAGAAGGCGGACAGTCCCCCGAGCACGTCGACGACGCGTGTCACGTCCTCCTCGTCGTTCCACAGGTGGAACGCCAGCCGGAGCCGACCGGCGCGCCCGCTCGCCGTCACGCCCGCGTCCGCCAGCGCCCGGAGCGCCGAGCCGTCCCGGTCCGGGAACGTCGTGATCGCCTGACCGCTCCGCGGTGAGCCGAGCGCGTCGGCGAGCCGATCCGTGAGACCGGTGGCGTGCCTCCAGGCCGACCCTGCGTCGACGGACGCGAGGTGTCGCAGGGCGGCGACCGCTCCGGGCCAGGCCTGCCATGCCGGGGACACGTCGAACCGGCGGGCGTCGTCGGCGAGCCGCATCGTGGGTCCGTAGCACGAGGACCACACGTCGGCGCCCGCGTACCAGCCGGCCTGTACCGGGCGGAGGCGCTCGAGCGCGGCGTCGGAGAAGGTCGCGAACGCGACCCCGCGCGGGGCGCACAGCCACTTGTAGGCGTGCGTGACCGTGACGTCGAACGGCACTGCGGACACCGGGAGCACCCCGGCGGCCTGCGTCAGGTCGCACAGCGTCAGCGCGCCGACGGCGTGAGCCGCGCCGAGCACCGGCTGCGGGTCGGTCACGGTCCCGCTCGAGGACTGCACCGCGGACCACGCGACCATCGCGGTCCCGGGACGCACCTCGTCGGCGAGCCGGTCGAGCGGGACACTGCGCACCCGGACGCCGCGGTGCGCCTGGGCGTGGAAGGGGAAGACGACCGAGCTGAAGTCCCCTTCGGGGACGACGACCTCGGCTCCGTCCGGCAGCGCTGCGGCGGCGACGGCGACCATGGCGGAGGTCTGTGAACCGGTCGCCACCCGAGCGGGTTCGACGCCCACGATGCGGGCGAAGAGCGCGCGGCCCTCCTCGACGAGCGCACCGTAGGACACCGGTGACGATGCAGCACGTTGCCACTCGTCGAGGTCGGCGCGCATCGCCGCGAGCGTGCCGTACGTCGGGAGCCCGGCGGTGCAGGCGGCCAGGTACCCGGAGCCGTCGACGAAGGAGTCCATGCCTCCACGGTGGCGTCGACGCTTCCATCACACCAGGGCAGCTTCCTTCGCTCCCCCATAACATGGCGTTGTGGACGGTCTCGATCCCCAGCTCCTCCGTGTCCTCCGCGCCGTGCGCGACGCCGGTTCGATCAGCCGCGCCGCCGGCACCCTCGGGTACAGCCAGCCCGCCGTCAGCCAACTCCTCGCCCGGGCGGAACGGCGGCTCGGGCACGACCTCGTGCTCCGTGGTGCCCGGGGCGTCACGCTGACGGAGTCCGGACTGGTGCTCGCCGAGCACGCCCTGACGGTCGACGCCGCCCTGGCAGCTGCCCGTGAGGACCTCGACGCGGTCGGCGGCCTCGCCCGCGGACGGGTGCGGATCGCCGGCTTCCCGAGTGCCTCGTCGACGCTCGTGCCGTCCGTGCTCGCGACGATGGCGTCCGACGCTCCCGGCGTGCTGACCTCGTACGTCGAGGCCGAGCCGCCCGAGGCCGTCGACCTCCTGCGCCGCGGTGAGGCCGACGTCGCGATCACGTTCTCGCACGCCCCGCAGGACGACGACGTGCTCGCCGATCCGACACTCACCGCGCGGGTCCTCGGGCGGGACCCTCTGGCTCTCGTGACGCCGGCGAGCGCGGCACCCCCGAGGACCGCCGACCCACACAGCGCCGACGTGGTCGCCGACCTCGCGGCGCAGCGGGACGCCCGTTGGATCGGTGGCTGCCCCCGGTGCCGTGGCCACCTGCTCGCGTCGTGTGCGGCGTCCGGCTTCACCCCCGACATCGTGCTCGAGACGGACAACGCGGCCGCGGTCTTCGGGCTCGTCGCGGCCGGGTTGGGCGTCGCGCTCCTGCCGCGGCTCGCGCTCACCACGACGGTGGTGCCGCCGGGCGTGGAGGTGACGCCGGCGAGCGACGAGCTCGCCCGTCGCGTCGAGGTGGTCGTGGCACGCGGAGCCGAACGGGTGCCGAGTGTCGGCGCCGCGCTGGCCGCGGTCGGCGCGTCGGCGCACCTGCTCGGCTGACCGGCGTCGCCTCCGGCGCCAGCGCAGCGTGCACCGGACGGGACGCACGGTGCAGGCCCGCCGCGGGCCTCCCGTCAGGCGGTCGGCGCGTCCACGGCACCGCCGTAGCGTCGGTCGCGGCGCGCGTACTCCTCGATCGCTCCCCACAGGTCGGTGCGACGGAAGTCCGGCCAGAGGCGGTCGAGGAACACCATCTCGGCGTACGCGGACTGCCAGAGCATGAAGTTGGACGTGCGCTGCTCGCCCGAGCTCCGGAGGAACAGGTCGACGTCGGGCAGCTCGGGCACGTAGAGGCGCTTGGCGAGGGCCTTCTCGGTCACCTGGCTCGGCTTGAGACGCCCGGCGGCGACGTCCTCGGCCATGCCCCGCACCGCGTCGACGATCTCGTTCCGGCCGCCGTAGTTCACGCACATCGTCAGCGTGCAGACGTCGTTGTGGGCGGTCATGCGCTCCGCCGTCTGCAGCTCGTCGATGACGCTCCGCCAGAGACGGGGCCGGCGCCCTGCCCACCGGACGCGGACGCCCCACGCGTGGAGCTGGTCACGCCGACGGTGGATGACCTCGCGGTTGAAGCCCATGAGGAACCGGACCTCGTCGGGCGAGCGCTTCCAGTTCTCGGTGGAGAAGGCGTACGCCGAGACGTGCTTGACGCCGATCTGGATCGCACCGGCGACGACGTCGAGGAGTGAGGCCTCGCCCGCCTTGTGCCCCTCGACCCGGGTGAGGCCGCGCTGGTTCGCCCACCGGCCGTTGCCGTCCATGACGATCGCCACGTGCTCCGGGACGAACTGCGCGGGGACGGCCGGTGGCTGCTCCCCGGTCCAGTCGACGGGACGCAGGGGTTCGGACTCGGCGTACCGGCGTGGGCTCATGCAGGGGTTCCTTCGGCGTCGGCGGCGGTCGGGGTGGGCACCGTTGGGGTCGGGGTGGCTGCGACGGCCGCCGGGACCCCGCCCGGCGTCGGGGCGACCGGGGCCGGGTGCTCGGTGCGGTCGACGTGCGGCAGCGACCGGAGCGATCGTTCCAGGTGCCACTGGGCGTACGCCGCGACCACGCCGGACGCCCGTGAACGGGTGCGTTCGTCGGCCGCGTCGACCGTGGCCCAGTCGCCGGCGAGGAGGGACCCGAGCAGTCCGAGCGTCACCGGGTCGAGCCGTGGGGTCCCAGGGGGTGCCGCGTGGTCCGCGACGACCCCACCGAGCTGCACGACGAACGCCGAGTGCGGCCCCGGTTCCCCCGTCACCGCGCAGTCGCCGAACGAGGGCGCCCACCCCGCGATGCTCATCGCCCGAAGCAGGTAGGAGTCGAGCGTCGCCGTCGTCGCGTGCTCGCCCCGGGCCAGGGACCGGAGCGCGCCCACGAGCAGGAGGTACTGCTGGAGGCCGGCGTCCGCCTCGCTGAGCCGGTCGGCGGTCTCGACCATCGCGCTGGCAGCCGTGTAGGCCCCGTAGTCGGCGACGATCTGCGCGCCGTACGAACCGAGGGACTCCGCCTGCGTCACGATGTCGAGGGAGCGACCCTCGTAGAACTGCGCGTCGACGACCATGAACGGCTCGAGGCGGCTGCCGAACTTCGACGCCGTGCGCCGGACGCCCTTCGCGACCGCGCGGATCTTGCCGTGCTGGCGACTGAGCATCGTGACGATGCGGTCGGCCTCACCGAGCTTGTGGGTGCGCAACACGACGCACTCGTCCCGGTACAGCGGCATTGCTCCAGTATCCCCCTCGCCACCGACGGCGCGGTGCGGGACGGTGACCCGACACGGGCGTCCCTGGTCGAACCGAGTGAACCTGGCGGAACCGGGCGTACCTGGTCGAAACGGGCATACGTGGTCGAACCGGGCGAACCTGGCCGAACCGGGCGTACCCGATCGGGACTTCCGACCACGTACGCCCGAAAGCACAAGCCATCGCACCCGTTGTGGGAACCTTCGAGCAGGCGCCCGACAGCGCACAGACGGGAGGCGCGGTGCGGGACGTGCCCGCACCGCGCCTCCCGGCGGTGGACGCGACTAGGCCGAAACCAGCTCCGGCGACGCCCCCGACGCCGCACCAGCGCGGACCGCGCGGTTGACCGCCGACACGATCGCCTTGAGCGACGCGGTGGCGATGTCCGCGTCGATGCCGACACCCCACAGCCGCGTGCCGTCCACGTCGAGCTCGACGTACGAGGCTGCCTGCGCGTCACCGGAGGCGCTCATGGTGTGCTCCGAGTAGTCGTACAGCGTGACGTCGATGCCCTGACCCTTCAGCACCTGGAGGAACGCGTCGATCGGACCGGTCCCGACCGCTTCGGCGCTGACCGACCCTTCGTCGACGCGCATCGCGACCGAGAGCGTGGTCGTGCCGTCGAAATCCGACGCGGTGGCGGTCTTCGTGATCTCGTAGCGGCCCCACTTGTCGGACTCGTCGTCGGCCGGGAGGTACTCGTCGCGGAACAGGTCCCAGATGCGCTCCGACGAGAACTCGCCGCCCTCGGAATCGGTGTGCTGCTGCACGACGCCCGAGAACTCGATCTGCAGCTTGCGCGGCAGGTCGAGCGCGTGGTCCGTCTTCAGCAGGTACGCGACCCCGCCCTTGCCCGACTGCGAGTTCACGCGGATGACTGCCTCGTACGAGCGGCCGATGTCCTTCGGGTCCACCGGCAGGTAGGGCACCGCCCACGTGATCTCGTCGATCGACTTCCCCG
Organism: Curtobacterium phoenicis; assembly: GCF_047238015.1. NCBI lineage: Bacteria > Bacillati > Actinomycetota > Actinomycetes > Micrococcales > Microbacteriaceae > Curtobacterium > Curtobacterium phoenicis. The sequence continues at coordinate 1,886,187 of NZ_JBDFLZ010000002.1, read as the reverse complement.
CAGCGGACGCCTTCGCCTGCATGGCGTCGAAGCCCTTGTTGATGGCGTCCTGGTGCGAGCCGCTGAACGCCGTGTAGACGAGGTCGCCCGCCCACGGCTGCCGCTCGGGCACCGGCAGCTGGTTGCAGTACTCGACCGTGCGCTTCACCTGGTCGATGTCGCTGAAGTCGATCTCGGGGTCGATGCCCTGCGTGAACAGGTTCATGCCGAGCGCGACCAGGTCGACGTTGCCGGTGCGCTCACCGTTGCCGAACAGGCACCCCTCGATGCGGTCGGCTCCGGCCATGTAGCCGAGTTCGGCGGCCGCGACGGCGGTGCCGCGGTCGTTGTGCGGGTGCAGCGAGAGGATGACGTCCTCGCGGTGCGCCAGGTTCCGGGACATCCACTCGATCGAGTCGGCGTAGACGTTCGGCGTCGCCATCTCGACGGTCGCGGGCAGGTTGATGATCACCTTCCGCTCGGGCGTCGGGCGGAAGACCTCGAGCACGGCGTTGCAGATCTGCACAGCGACCTCGAGCTCGGTGCCCGTGTAGGACTCGGGCGAGTACTCGTAGAACACCTGCGTGTCGTGCTGCAGGTCGGCCTCGGCCGCCTTGCAGAGCTCGGCACCGTGCACCGCGATGTCGACGACGCCCTGCACGTCGGTGCGGAACACGACCTCCCGCTGGACGATCGACGTCGAGTTGTACAGGTGGACGATGGCCTGCTTCGCGCCGTCGATCGCCTCGTAGGTGCGGTTGATCAGGTGCTCACGCGCCTGCGTCAGGACCTGGATGGTGACGTCGTCGGGGATGGCGCCCTCGTCGATGAGGGAACGGACGAAGTCGAAGTCGGTCTGCGAGGCACTCGGGAACCCGACCTCGATCTCCTTGTAGCCCATCCGCACGAGCAGGTCGAACATCGCCCGCTTGCGCTCGGAGTCCATCGGGTCGATGAGGGCCTGGTTGCCGTCGCGGAGGTCCACGGCGCACCACCGGGGAGCCCGGTCGATGCGCTTCGTCGGCCAGGTGCGGTCGGGGAGCTCGACGCGGATCTGGTCGTGGAACGGGACGTACTTGTGGATCGGCATCCCGGAGGGCCGCTGCGTGTTCTGCATCGTTTCGTCGCTTTCGTCGTCAGGTGTGGGTCAGGCCACGACGGACTCCGCGACGAGGTGGGCCGTTGTGTCAGGCCTCGTCGCGGCAGCGAAGGAGGAGGAGTGCCGAGTACATCGGGACCACCGTAGCACTGGTGTACCAACCGTGTGCAAGCGACCTGGAGGCGCGGTGCGGGTCAGCACCGTGCCTCCAGGCCGGAACGTGGTCGCCGTCGGGGCGTCCGTCCTGCGGACGCGACCGCGCGCTGTCAGTCGACGGCCAGCGCCTCCGTCGGCGGGACGCGCATCGCGCGTCGCACCGGCGCGATCGTCGCGACGACGGCGAGCACCACGGCACCGACGACCACGATGCCCACCGTCGTGAGCGGCAGCACGGGCGCGACGACGGTGCCGAGCGTCCCGAGCAGCGTCTGACCGCCGATCCACCCGTACACGGTGCCGAGCACGAGTCCCGTGGCCACGGCCGCCACGACCATCTGCACCGCTTCGGTCACGATCATCCGACGCACCTGCGCGCCGGTGAGCCCGAGGACGCGGAGCAGGCCGAGCTCTCGACGACGCTGCAGCACACCGAGCGCGAGCGCGTTCACGACGCCGACCGCTGCGATGACCGCGGAGAACCCGACGATCACGTTGACCACGCTGCCCAGCTGGACGAAGAAGTCGCGCTGCGCCTCGATCATCGCCGGCGACGTGCCGTCGCCGGAGAGCGTCGCTTCGAGGGTGTGCTGCATGATGCCCAGCGCCACCGCGAAGGTCACGAGGAGCGTCACGCCGATCACCAGACCGATGGTGGCGCGCGACGACCGGCCCGGCGCGCGCATCGCGTTCCGTCCGGCGAGCAGGACCACCGGGTCCTTCGCGCCGATGCGTCCGATGAGCTGGAGTACCGGGGGCATCACGATCGTCGCGCCGACGGCGACCCCGGCGAAGGACACGAAGCCGCCCAGCGCCGCCGGCAGCACCGCGATCGGCGACGCCGCGCTGGCCGCGAGCCCGACCGCCATCAGGCCACCGCCGAGGACCATGAGCACGACCGCCCACACGCTGCGGACTCGACCCGAACGGACGTCGTCGTGGCTCGGTTCGACGCTCGACGACAACGCTTCGAGCGGCGTGACCGTGAGGACCCGTCGGGACCCCACCGCGAACGCACCCCAGGTGGCGAGGACGACCGCCACGATCGGCAGCACGAGCTCCCACGGGACGAGCGTGTACGTCGTGTCAGGCAGGAACCCGTTGCCCCGCAGCACCATCACGAACACCGCGCTCAGACCGATGCCGACGACGGCGCCGAGCACACCGCCGACGACGCCCACGAGGAGTCCCGCCCGGGTGATCCGCGACCGCAGCGTCGCACCCGTCGCACCGACCAGCCGCTGCAGGGCGATCACGCGCGTCTGGCCGGCGATGAGGGTCGCGCAGGTGTTCGCCGTGACGATCGCGCCGACGTACAGGGCGATGCCGAGGAAGAGCCACCCGATCACCGAGAGGATCGCCTTCACGGTGGCGATGTCGTCGAGTCCGGCGGCCGCGAGTGCCTCCGACACGATGCCGGGTGCGATGACCAGGGCGGAACCGAAGGTCGTGCCGAGTGCGGCGACGAGGATCGTGGGGCGGAACGCGCGCAGGGAGGTCAGGGCGTTCACGCTGCGGCCTCCATCCCGAGCATCGTCGCGGAGATCTCGGCGGCGTCCATCGCGGGACGGTCGCCGACGATGCGCCCGTCGGCGAGGAACAGGATGCGGTCCGCGTTCGCGGCGGCGACCGGGTCGTGCGTCACCATGACGACGCTCTGCCCCCACTCGTCGACGGCACCGCGCAGGATGCCGAGGACGTCGCGCCCCGTCCGCGAGTCGAGCGCGCCGGTGGGCTCGTCGGCGACGACCACCGCCGGCCGCGAGGCGAGTGCGCGGGCGATCGCGACACGCTGCTGCTGCCCACCGGAGAGCTGGTGCGGACGGTGCGTCAGACGGTTGCCGAGCCCGAGCATGTCCACGAGCCGGTCGATCCACGCGTTCTCCTCGCGCGACGTCCGGTGGCCGCCGAGCAGGAACGGCAGACGGATGTTCTCGCCGACGTCGAGCGTGGGCACGAGGTTGAAGGACTGGAACACGAACCCGAGCCGACGGCGTCGGAGCCCGGTGAGGTCGCGGTCGCCGAGACCGGTGATGTCGACCCCGTCGATCTGGATCCGGCCGCTCGAGACCGCGTCGAGCCCGGCGGCGACGTGCATGAGCGTCGACTTGCCCGACCCGGACGGGCCCATCACCGCGGTGAACTCCCCCGCGCCGATGTCGACGCTGACGTCGTCGAGTGCGGTCACCCGGCGGGCGGCATCACCGTAGTGCTTGGACACGTGGTCGAGTCGGATGATCGGAGCGTGGCTGCTGGTCATGACTCCACGATGACGGCCGGGAGGCTCGTCCCGCGTCGGTCGGTCGGCTCCTGTGGATGGTCCCCTCGGCTGGCTCGCCTGTGGACGGGTCATCCGTCCGGATGACGGCCCGTCGGGCTGCCGGCCCTGCGCGCGGACGACGGCCCGTCGTGCCGCCGGCCCTGCGCGCGGACGACGGCCCGTCGGGCCGCCGGCCCTGCGCGCGGGTCAGTCCTTCGCGACGAGCCCGTGCTCGTGCGCGAAGACCACGAGCCGGACGCGGTCCCGCAGCTCGAGCTTCGTGAGCACCCGCGAGACGTGTGTCTTGACGGTCGCCTCGCTCACGAACTCGTGCGAGGCGATCTCGCTGTTGCTCAGCCCCTTCGCGGCGAGGTCGAAGATCTCCCGCTCGCGCGGGGTGAGCTCCGCGAAGGCCGGCGGCACCGAAGCCGCCGAGTTCGTCGTGTCCTCGTACCGGCGCAGGAGCTCGCGCGTCGCCGACGCCGCGAACACGGCCGTGCCGGCGTGCACCGTCCGGATCGCCGCGAGGAGGAACTCGGGGTCCGCGTCCTTCAGCACGAAGCCGCTGGCACCCGCCCGGATCGCCTTCGCCGCGGCTTCGTCGAAGTCGAACGTCGTGAGGACGAGCACCTTCGCGCCGTCCGTGCCCGACTGCTCCACGATCCGCGACGTCGCCGTGATGCCGTCCATCACCGGCATGCGTACGTCCATGAGCACGACGTCGGGTCGGGCGCGCCGGACGAGCTCGACGCCCTCGGCGCCGTCGCCGGCCTCCCCCACGAACTGGAGGTCGGGCTGGGAGTCGATGAGCATCCGGATCCCGGTGCGGAAGAGCGCCTGGTCGTCGACGAGTGCCACACGGATGCGGGCCTCGGGGTTCGGGGTCGTGGTCATCGTGCGGTCTGCTCCTGCTGGATCGAGGTGATGCGGTCACGGGGCATCTGCCCGCTCGCGGGGACGGCCGGCATCCGGACGGCGACGACGAAGTCGTCCCCGCGCGGGCCCGCGGTCATCGTGCCGCCGGTCATCGTCGCACGCTCGCGCATCCCGACGAGACCGTGACCGGTCCCGGGCCCCGAGCGGCCGTCGTCGGCGCGCTCGTTGACGACCTGGATCTCGACGGTGTCCGGACGGTAGGTGAGCCGAGCGTGCACCGGAGCGCCACGTTGCCCGTGCTTGTACGCGTTCGTGAGGCTCTCCTGCACGATCCGGTACACCGCGAGCTGGGTGGTCGTCGGCAGGGTCGAGGGGTCACCCTCGCGCTCGACGTCGACGTCGAGCCCGATGTCGCGCATCTCCGTCACGAGCTGCTCGATGTCGTCGACGTCCGGCGTCGGCGCGGTGCCCTGTTCGTGCCGGAGCGCCCCGAGCAGCTCCCGCACGTCGCCGAGCGCCCGGCGGGCCGTCCCGGAGATCGTGGTCAGGGCCTGGTCGGCGATCGCTGGGTCGGCCTTCAGCGCGTACCGCGCCCCGTCGGCCTGCGCGATGACGACCGCGAGCGAGTGCGCGACGATGTCGTGCATGTCGCGGGCGATGCGCACACGCTCCTGCTCCACGGCGACCGCACGGTCGGCCCGGGCAGCGTCGCGTTCGGCGAGGAGCTGCGCCTCACGACTGACGCTCGCGAGACGACGGGTCCGGCGGACCAGCCCGGCGAGCCACGGGAGCAGGAGGACGAGGAGCACGCCGGCGAAGGTGCCGAGCACGAGCTGCGCGAACTCCATCGGCGTCCGGGTGAAGCCGCCGTCGTGCTGCTGCTGTACGTCTTGCAACCCGACGTAGCCCGCGGCCACGAGCGCCCCGCCGACCGCCGAGAGGAGACCGGCGAGCCGGACCCGGGCGCTCCCGTAGGCACTCGTGGTGAACATCACGCCCGCGATGAGCACGTTGGCCGGGTCGGGCGTCTGCCAGGTCGCCATCTGCAGGACGGCGAAGAGCCAGGCGATGCCGAGCGCGAGTCCCGGTGACAGCCGACGGAGCGCCAGGGACGCGGTGAGCCCGGCGACGACCACCACGCTCAGCGGCCCGTTGCCCCCACCGGCCCGGAGCAGCAGCAGCACCACGCCGAGGAGGACCGCGACGATGACGTCGAAGAGGACCTGCGAGCGCAGCACGGGACGGAACACCACCCCACGGTACGGCGCGCTGACCCGACGCGCGTCAGTCGATCGACTGACGTGTCCTCGACCTCGCGATGCGGTCGGCGGTCGGCGGGTGCTCAGAAACCGAGCCGGCCGAGTTGCTTCGGGTCACGCTGCCACTCCTTCGCGACCTTCACCCGGAGGTTCAGGTACACGTGCCGCCCACCGAGCAGCGACTCGATCTCGGCCCGGGCGCGTGACCCGACGTCCTTGAGACGCTCCCCGCCACGGCCGATCACGATCGCCTTCTGGCTGTCGCGCTCGACGAACAGGTTCGCGAAGATCCGCAGCGGACCGTCCGGGTCGTCGTCCGGGTCTGGCTCGACGACGTCCTCGACGACGACGGCCAGCGAGTGCGGGAGTTCGTCGCGGACGCCCTCGAGCGCGGCCTCGCGGATGAGTTCGGCGATGCGGTCCTCGTCGGTCTCCTCGGTCACGGTCGCGTCGTCGTAGAGCTGCGGCGACTCCGGCAGCAAGGCCGTGATCTCGTCGAGCAGCGGTTCGAGCTGCAGCCCGCGGGTGCCCGACGTCGGGATGATGACGTCCCACTCGCGCAGCTTCGACACCGCCAGGAGCTGCTCGCCGACCTTGTCCTTCGAGACGCGGTCGATCTTCGTGACGATGGCGATCTTCTTCGCCCGCGGGTACTGGTCGAGGGAGTCGTTGATGAAGCGGTCGCCGGGCCCGATGGGCTCGTTCGCCGGGACGCAGAAGCCGATCACGTCGACGTCGCCGAGTGTCGACTGCACGAGGTCGTTGAGGCGTTCGCCGAGCAGGGTCCGCGGCCGGTGGACACCGGGCGTGTCGACGATGATGACCTGACCGTTCGGTCGGTGCACGACGCCGCGGATGGCCCGACGGGTGGTCTGCGGTTTCGACGAGGTGATGGCCACCTTCTCGCCGACCAGGGCGTTCGTCAGCGTCGACTTGCCGACGTTCGGTCGGCCGACGAAGGAGACGAAGCCAGCGCGGTACGGCTGGCCCTCTGGCGTGGTGGTGTCGGTCATGCGGAGGTGTTCCCTGTCGTGGTCGGCGTGGTGTCGTCGAGGGCGTGTTCGACGTCGGCGAGGGCGTCGGTCCGCTCGGCGAGGACGGAGACGAGGTGACGGCGCTTGCCCTCCACCCGGTCGGCGACGAGCACGATGCCGTCGACGGTCACACGGTCGCCGCGGGTGGCGAGGTGCCCGAGCTCCTTGACGAGCAGACCGCCCGCCGTGTCGACGTCGTCGTCGTCGAGTTCGATCCCGAAGAGGTCGCCGAGCTCGTCGACGGGCATCCGGGCCGACACGCGCCAGACGCCCGGTTCGACCTCGACCCGGTCGACGACGGTGCGGTCGTACTCGTCCGAGATGTCACCGACGAGCTCCTCGATGAGGTCCTCCATCGTGACGAGTCCGGCGACGCCGCCGTACTCGTCGACCACGAGCAGCAGGTGGTTCTTGCCCGCCTGCATCGCGCGCAGCGTGTCGTCGGCGGCCTTCGATTCCGGGACGAACCCGGCCGGACGCAGCAGGGCCGTGACCGGCTCGGCGCCCGCTCCCGACCGTTCGTAGAGCGCACGCGAGACGTCACGGAGGTAGAGCACGCCGAGCACGTCGTCGCTGTCCTTGCCCGTGACCGGCATGCGGGACACCCCGGCGACGAGGAACTGTTCCATCGCCCCGGCGAGCGTGTCGGCGCCGTCGACGGTGACCATGTCGGTACGCGGCACCATGACCTCGCGCACGAGGGTGTCGCTGAACTCGAACACCGAGTGGATGAGCTCACGGTCGTCCGCTTCGAGGACGTTGCTCTCGGCCGCCTCGTCGACGAGCGACAGCAGCTGCTCCTCGCTCGACACCGTCGACGCACTGCGACCACGTCCGGGCGTGACCCGGTCGCCGATCGCCACGAGGAGTCCGGCGAGGGGCCCGAGCACGATGCGCACGGCGCGGACGAGGCCGCCCGTGACCGCGATCAAGCGTTCGGCGTGCGCGCGACCGACGCTGCGCGGGCTCGACCCGACGAGGACGAACGACACCGCGGTCATCACGGCGGCGGACACGACGAGCGCCACCCACCAGGTGTCGAACACGGTCACGAGGGCGATCGTGACGAGCACCGCGGCAGCGGTCTCGGCGAGCACCCGGACGAAGTTCAGGGCGTTGACGTGCGCGCCGACGTCGTCGCCGATCGCCTCGATCGCACGACGGCGCTTGGCACCGCGCGCGATCTCGTCGAGGTCGGCGCGGGACAGCACCGACAGCGCCGCATCGGACGCCGCGAGCACACCGCCACCGACGACGAGCACGAACGCCACCGCGAGCAGGACGGCGACGAGCAGCATCAGGTCACCGCCCTCGGTGCTGGGCGGCGAACGCGGAGAGGATCTCCCCCTGGATGCCGAACATCTCGGCCTTCTCCTCCGGCTCCGCGTGGTCGAACCCGAGGAGGTGGAGGATCCCGTGGCAGGTGAGCAGCAGCATCTCGTCGGTCGTGGAGTGCCCGGCGGTCTTCGCCTGTTCCTCCGCAACCTGCGGGCAGAGCACGATGTCGCCGAGGAGACCGGCGGGCGTCGGGTCGTCCTCGGTACCGGGGCGCAGTTCGTCCATCGGGAAGCTCAGCACGTCGGTCGGGCCTGGCTCGTCCATCCACCGCACGTGCAGCTGCTCCATCGCGCCCTCGTCCACGAGCACGATCGCGAGCTCGGCATCGGCGTGGACGTGCATCGCGTCGAGCGCGAAGGAGGCGAGTCGCTGGATCGCGGCCTCGTCCACCTCCACACCGGACTCGTTGTTGAGCTCGATGCTCACCGGTTCCCTCCTCGGGAGTCGTTCTGCGGGTACGGCGACCGCTGGCGGTCCTGCGGCGGTCGACCACGGCGCTCAGCGCGGTTCACCCCGGCGGGGTTGCCCTCCGCCGCCGAGCCACGGCCGCCTGAGCGGTACCCGGCCTGCTCGGCGAGGCGCTCCTCGTCGTAGGCGGTGTACGCGTCGACGATGCGACCGACGAGCGTGTGCCGGACGACGTCCTCGCTGCCGAGGCGGGCGAAGTGGATGTCGTCGACCTCGTCGAGTATCCGCGTCACCAGCCGGAGACCGGAGAGGTTGCCGGGGAGGTCGACCTGGGTGATGTCGCCCGTGACGACCATCTTCGACCCGAACCCGAGACGCGTGAGGAACATCTTCATCTGCTCGGGTGTGGTGTTCTGCGCCTCGTCGAGGATCACGAACGAGTCGTTGAGCGTCCGCCCGCGCATGTACGCGAGCGGCGCGACCTCGACGGTGCCGGCCGCGAGGAGCTTCGGCACGAGCTCGGGGTCCATCATCTCGTTGAGGGCGTCGTACAGCGGGCGCAGGTACGGGTCGATCTTGTCCGTGAGCGTGCCCGGCAGGAACCCGAGTCGCTCGCCCGCCTCGACCGCGGGGCGCGTGAGGATGATGCGGTTCACCTCGCGCCGCTGCAGCGCCTGGACGGCCTTCGCCATCGCCAGGTACGTCTTGCCGGTACCCGCCGGACCGATCCCGAACGTGATCGTGTTCTCGTCGATCGCGTCGACGTAGGCGCGCTGCCCGTCGGTCTTCGGACGGACGGACTTGCCGCGACTCGACACGATCGGCGTCCCGAACGTGTCCGAGGGCTTGCGGTCGTCGTCGAGGATCCGCGCGGACATCGGGATGTCGGCCGGGCCGATGTCCTGGCCGCGCTTCACCATGCCGACGAGTTCGTCGACGAGCGCCCGCGCCCGTGCGACGTCGCGCTCCGGGCCGGTGAGGCTCACCTCGTTGCCGCGTACGACGACGCGGACCCCGGGGTACTGGCGTTCGACGGTCTTGAGCAGCCGGTCCTGGGGACCGAGCAGCTGCACCATGGCGATGCCGTCGACGGTGAGCTCGGACGTGGTGTCCTGCTCGAGTGGTTCGTTATCCGGCAAGGGTGCCTTCCTGCAGTTCACCTGCGAGTACGTGCGCGTGCACGTGGAACACGGTCTGACCGGCTGCTTCGCCGGTGTTGAACACGAGACGGTACTGGCCGCCGGCGCGCTCGTCGGCGATGCGCTGCGCGGTGGCGACCACGTGGGCGAGGAGGTCCGGGTCCCCGGACGCGAGCTCCGTCACGTTGCGGTACTGCTCGGTCTTGGGGACGACGAGCACGTGGACGGGAGCCTTGGGCGCGATGTCCTCGAAGGCGATGACGCGGTCGTCCTCGGCGACGACGGTCGCCGGGAGCTCGCGCGCGATGATCTTCGAGAAGACGCTGGGCGTGCTGGTGCTCATGTCCCCATCGTAGAACGCGCCGCCGACGGCGGGCCTACCAGCGTCCGAGCCGCGTCTGGAGGATCGACAGCGCCGCCGGACCCGCGGTGGAGGTCCGGAGCACGGTGTCGCCGAGCCGGACCCGCACGGCGCCGGCGGCGACGAGGCGGTCGAACTCGCTGCCGTCGATGCCGCCCTCGGGCCCGACGACGAGCGCGATGTCCTCGACGTCGTTCTGCGGTTCCCACGCGGAGAGCCGGACGTCGCCGACCGGGTCGAGCACGAGCACCACCCGACCGCCGCCGACGGATCCGGCAAGCTGCGCGGTGGTCACGACCGGTTCGACGACCGGCACCCGCGGACGGATCGCCTGCTTCGAGGCCTCGTGCGCGATCGCTTCCCAGCGCGCACGGCCCTTCTCGACCTTCGCGCCCTCCCACCGGGAGACGCTGCGGGACGCCGACCACGGGACGATCCGGTCGACGCCGATCTCGGTCGACGCCTGCACCGCCATCTCGTCGCGACCGCCCTTGGCGAGGGCCTGCACGAGCGTCAGCGTGGGCGACGGCGCCGGTGAGCGGTCCACCGCCGCGACCTCGAGCACGAGGGCATCGCGGTCGGTGGACAGCACGGGGCCGGTCACCACGGTGCCCTGCCCGTCGCCCAGACGCAGCGTCTCGCCGATCCGGACCCGCGCGACCGACACGGCGTGGCGACCTTCCGCCCCGCCCAGGGACACCTGCGCCCCGACGGTCACGCCGTCGAGCGACGGCACGAGGTACAGCGAGGCCATCAGAAGTTGAAGAAGCGGTCGCGGAGCTTGCCGAACATGCCCTGCTGGAACCGGGCGAGCTGGGGCTTCGTCGCCTTGTGCGACTTCGCGAGCTGCTCGACGAGCTGCCGCTCCTTGTGCGAGAGCTTCGTCGGCGTCACCACCTGCACGCCGATGCGGAGGTCACCGCGCCCGTTGCCGCGCAGCTTCGTGACGCCGCGGTCCTTGAGCACGAGCACGTCCGCGCTCTGGACACCGGGTCGGATCTCGAGCTCGACCGGACCGTCGAGGCCGTCGATCGTCGCGGTGGTCCCGAGGATCGCGTCGGTCATCCCGACCTCGAGCGTCGCGAGCAGGTCGTCACCGTCGCGGCTGAAGACGTCGTGGTGCCGCACCCGGATCTCGAGGTAGAGGTCACCCGACGGGCCGCCGGCGGGACCGACCTCGCCCTGGCCCGGCATCTGCAGGCGCAGACCGGAGTCGACACCGGCGGGCACGTCGACCGGGATCGATCGGCGGGCACGCACGCGGCCCTGGCCCTGGCACGTCGGGCACGGGTTCGGGATGACGGTCCCGTAGCCACGGCAGGTGCCGCAGGGCGCGCTCGTCACGACGTTGCCGAGGAGCGATCGCACCTGACGCTGGATGTGGCCCGAGCCACCGCAGATGTCGCACGTCCGCGGGCTGGTGCCCGGTGCACAGCACGAGCCGTTGCAGGTCTCGCACAGCACGGCGGTGTCGACCTCGACCTCCTTGTGGGTGCCGAAGACGACCTCGTCGAGGTCGACGTCGATGCGCAGCAGGGCGTCCTGCCCCCGCTCGGCGCGGCTGCGCGGACCGGAGCCCCGGCCACCGCCGCCCCCGCCGAAGAAGGCGTCGAAGATGTCGCTGAACCCCCCGGCGCCGCCGCCGAACGGGCTGTCCGCCTGGGGTCCGGCGTCGTACCGACGGCGCTGCTCGGGGTCGCTCAGCACGTCGTAGGCGTGCGTCACGTCCTTGAAGCGCTCGGCCGCCTCGGGACTGGGGTTCACGTCCGGGTGGAGCTCACGCGCCAGGCGACGGTAGGCCTTCTTGATGTCGGCATCGGAGGCGTCCGGCTGGACGCCGAGGACGTCGTAGTGGTCTGCCACGTATCCCTCAGTGTGTTTCGGTTCGGTCGGTCTGGAGGCCCGGTGCGGGTCGTGCGCGTGGGTCGCGACGGTCGCGGTGCGGGCCGGTCAATGTTCGCCCAGGAGCTTGGACAGGTACCGTGCGACGGCCCGGACGGCGGCCATGTTGCTGCCGTAGTCCATCCGGGTCGGCCCGAGCACCCCGAGCCGTGCCACCTCGCCGCCGGCGAGGTACCCGCCGGCGACGATGCTCGTGGCATCGAGGCCGTACTCGGCGTTCTCGGCGCCGATGCTCGCCGCCACCGCGATGTCGTCCACCTGCATCTCCCCGAACAACCGGAGCAGGGTGACTTGTTCCTCGATGGCCTCGAGCACGGGGAAGAGGCCGCCGGAGAAGTCCGACTCGCTCTTCGCGAGGTTCGCCGCGCCCGCCATGAGCAGGCGGTCCTGACGGTTCGCGGCCACCTGCTCGATGAGGGTCGCCACGACGACCCCGGCGAGGGGCTGGACGTCGGGACGGAGCTGCTGCGGCACCGCGCGGAGCGCCCCGGGTACGTCCTGCAGGAGGAGCCCGACCGTCGCGCCGTTCACCACGCTGCGGAGTTCGGAGAGGGCGGACTCGTCGAGGCGGACGTCGCTCTCGACGACGCGCTGCTCGACCCGGGCGGTGTCGGTGATGAGCACCACCATCAACCGGGTGTCGCCGAGCCGGACGAGTTCGACGTGCTGGACCCGGGCGCGCACCATCGAGGGGTACTGCACGAGGGCGACCTGGTTCGTCAGCTGGCTCAGCAGCCGCACGGTGCGCCCGAGTACGTCGTCGAGGTCGCCGGAGGCGCCGAGGAACGTCTCGATCGCGTGGCGCTGCGCGCTGGAGAGCGGGCGGGCAGCTGCCAGGTGGTCGACGAAGACGCGGTACCCCTTGTCGGTCGGGACCCGTCCGGACGACGTGTGCGGCGCGACGATGAGCTGCTCGTCCTCGAGCTGGGCCATGTCGTTGCGGATCGTCGCGGCACTCACCCCGAAGGCGTGGCGGTCGACGATCGACTTCGAGCCCACCGGTTCGCGGGACGCGACGTAGTCCCGCACGATGGCCTTGAGGACCTCGAGGCTGCGTTCACTGACCACCCGGACCCCTTCCGCTCGCGTTGGCACTCTCGTGTGTCGACTGCTGATCCTACGCCCGACGCCCGACAGGACGGGACTTCCGTCGGCACCCGTCGGTACGCTTCCCGCATGACCTACGGACAGCAGCCCGGCGGCCCAGGCGGCCCCCAGTACCCGCCGAACTACCAGGTGCCCCAGCCCATGAGCCCCGAGGACCAGCGGCTCTGGGCGACCCTGACGCACGTCGGCGCGATCTTCTTCAGCCTGCTCGTGCCGATCGTCGCGTACCTCGTGCTGCGCGACCGCGGCCAGTTCGTGCGGGAGCACACCCGCCAGGCACTGAACTTCCACATCACGGCCGCGATCGCCGGGGTCGTGTGCGGCCTGCTCTCGATCATCCTCATCGGCCTGGTCCTGCTGCCGATCCTCGGCGTGCTCGTGATCGTCTTCTCGATCCTCGCCGCGATCGCCGCCAACCAGGGCCGCTTCTACAAGTACCCGCTCACGATCGAGTTCATCAAGCAGTAGCGCAGGGCGCCCGGGAGCCGACGGCTCAGTCGAGCAGCTCGCGGACCACCGCGTCCGCGAGCAGCCGGCCCTGCCGGGTCAGCTCGACCCGACCCCGCACCGCGGCCGAGCCGTCCACGAGACCACGTGCGATGAGCCCGGCGACGCGGCCACGGGCCTCCCGGCGGAGCTCCGAGGTGGCGAGCTCACCGCGGACCCGTGCCGCGAGCAGCACGCGCTCGACGTACCGGGTCTCGTCGTCGAGGGTCTCGCGACCGGCCGCCGGCGACTCCCCGGACAGCACCCGGTTCGCGTACGCGGCCGGGTGCTTGACGTTCCACCAGCGGGTGCCGGCGACCGCGGAGTGTGCTCCGGGCCCGACACCCCACCAGTCGTGCCCCTTCCAGTACGACAGGTTGTGCCGACTCGCGTGGCCCGCCGTGCCGCCGTCGGCATCGGTGCGCGCCCAGTTCGACACCTCGTACCAGGAGTACCCGGCCGCGCCGAGCACGTCGTCGGCGAGCTCGTACATGTCCGCGGCGAGGTCGTCGTCGGGTGCCGGGAGCTCGCCCCGGGCGACCATGCGCCCCATCGCGGTGCCCTCCTCGACGATGAGCGAGTACGCCGAGACGTGGTCGGGCGCGCAGGCGATCGCCGCGTCCAGCGAGGTCCGCCAGTCGGCCAGCGACTCCCCCGGCGTCGAGTAGATGAGGTCGAGCGACACGTCGAGGCCCTGCCGCTTCGCGAGGTCCACCACGAGCGGCACACGCTCGGGGTCGTGCGTACGGTCGAGTGTGGCGAGGACGTGCGGGACCGCGGACTGCATGCCGTAGCTGACGCGGGTGAAACCGCCCTCGCGGAGTGTCTGCAGCGACTCCGCGTCGACCGAGTCCGGGTTCGCCTCGGTGGTGACCTCGGCGCCGGGCAGGATCCCCCACGTCTCGTCGATCGCACGGAGGATCATCACGAGGTCGTCCGCCGGCAGCATGGTCGGGGTCCCCCCGCCGAAGAACACGGTCGACACCGGACGGCGCGGCACACCCGAACGCTCGAGGACGTCCGCTGCGAACCGGATCTCCTGCACGGCGTGCCCCGCGTAGTCGTCGCGACGGACGCCGCGCAGCTCGGACGCCGTGTACGTGTTGAAGTCGCAGTAGCCGCACCGGACCCGGCAGAACGGCACGTGCACGTAGACGCCGAACGGGACGTCGCCCGCTCCCGTTCCGGGGATGATCAGTCCGTCCGACGGAGCGGGATCGGCGATCGGCAGGGCGCTCGGCATGGACTCCATTCTCGGTCATGATGGAGGCATGGAGCACCACACCGTCCCCACCACGGTGCTGTGGGACATCGACGGCACCCTCGTGCTGAACGCCGCCTCGCCGGGCAACCTGTACCACCTGGCACTCGAGCGGGCGGTCGGTCGCGACCTCACCCTGCGCGTCGGGCACCAGCACGGACGGACGGACGCCGGTCTCATCGCCGAGCACGTCCGGGCCCACGACTTCGACGACGCGCTCATCCCGACCGTGTCCGGACACCTGCGCGACCTCACGGACGAACGCTTCCGGGCCGGCGACCACCGTAAGCCGGCGCCCGGCGCCCGCGAGCTCGTCCAACGCTTGGCGGTCCTCGGCTGGCGCAACGGGCTGCTCACCGGCAACTCCGAGCACCGGGCTCGGGTGAAGCTCCGCGGCGCGGGGTTCGACCTCGAGGCGTTCGACTGGACGCACTCGTTCTTCGGCGACGAGGAGGTCGACCGCGCCGGCGTCACCGGACGTGCCGCGGCGGCGCTCCGGGGCGAACGGGCCGTGATCGTCGGCGACACCCCACGGGACGGCGAGGCCGCGGACGCGGCTGGCATCCCGTTCCTGGCGGTCGCGACGGGCGTCTACGACGTCGACGCGCTCCGGGCGACGAGTGCGGTCGCGGTGGCGCGGGACTGCGTCCAGGACGTGCAGATCATCGAGGACGCCATCGCCGCACTCCCCCCGCTGCGCTGAGCCGCGTCGGTCGCGTCCGCGTCGGTCCGCGTCGGCGCGCGACGGTCCGCGTCGGTCCGCATCGCTGGGAGGCCGACGTCGGGCGCTGTCCGCGAGCGCCCGGTCGTCAGCGGTCGCCGAGACTCGGGTCCGCGGACACTTTCGCGGTGTCCGGGCCGCGAAACCGTCCGCCGGGCCGAGTCTCGGCGCGCCGTCGCTGAGCGCGCTCCACGGACCGGTCGCCGAGCGGCGGCGCTGCGTCAGTCGCCGAGCGGCGGAGCTGCGTCAGTCGCCGCGCAGCGCCGCGAGGTACTTCTCGGCCATCACCTTCTGCTGCCGGCGGAGCAGCGGCTCCACGAGGCGCCACTTCCGGCTCGCCGGCTGCGAGAACTGCCGCAGCTGCAGCCAGACCGAGCCGTCGGACGTCCGCTCGACGACGAACGACTCCTCGCCCGAGAGCGGGTGTCCTTCGAGCGTGCCGTAGGCGAAGCCCTTCCGGTCGGTCTCGTCGATGATCGACACGACCCGGACCGGCGCGTGCACGGTCTGCCCGAACGCGTGCATCGTGAGTGTCGCGGTCGTGCCCGCGGTCAGCAACGGTGTGCCGTCCGGCGCGAACCGCTCGACCTTCGGCGTGCCGATCGAGGCGGGGGCGATCGGCACGCCGTGCTCGTCGAATGTCACCGGGTTGTAGCGGACCTCGTCGTCGTCGGGCTGGTCGTCGACGTGCACGCGGATGCCGCTGCGCTCCTGGATCTGCCAGGACAGCGCCTGCGTCACGGCGGTCTCGAACCGCGCGTCACCGTGGCCGATCCGCGCGCGCGACTCGCTGGGCGTGAAGCCCTCGGGCGGGTAGGTCATGAGGTCCGACGCCTGGGTCGCGCCGACCGCGCCGTAGGTCAGGGCGGTCCGGTAGCTGCCGCGGGAACTCATGCCGACCAGCCTACTTGGCGGTGCGTACCGTCACGACCCAGCTGCCGCGGGAACGCACGCCGACCAACCCCCTCGGCGGTGCGCACCGTCACGACCCAGCCGCCGCGGGAACACACGCCGACCAGCCTCCTCGGAGCGGGAACCGGCCGCTGCACGCGGGATGCCCCGAACTGGAGGCTCGGATCACCTCCGTCACACCGCTATCGTCGGTCGGTGCCCACCCCGACCGACGACCACCGTCCGCAGACCGACCGCACGGCGCGGACGCTCGGCACCCTCACTGCCGCCGCCTTCGGGCTCGCGGTCGCCGCACGGCTCGCCGTCGACGCGTACGAGGCACGTGCGGCCCTCCCCGTGCGGTACACGACCGAGCCCCCGGTCGACCGCTACCCGATCGCCAGCACCCTGCTCGCCCAGGTCGCCGTGGCGAGCATCGGCGCCGGCGTGCTGCTGTTCGGCGCGCTGCTCGTGGTCGTCGTCCGACGCTCCCGCCGACACACGGTCGCACCGTGGCTCGTCGGCGGTACGGTCCTCCTCGCCATCGGCGCGGCAGTCGCGTCCGTCGTTGCGGGCGAGCAGACGACGTTCGTCGCGATGACCGAGTGGAGCACCTGGCGGACCGCGCTGGCCGGACTCGCGACCGCGTGCCTCCCGGCCGTGTGCCTGGCCGTGTGGCGGGCGCGCACCGAGCGCGCCCGCTGAGCCGCTACTTCTTCTTCTCCTCGACGTCGCCCGAGAGCGCCGCGATGAAGGCTTCCTGCGGGACCTCGACGCGACCCACCATCTTCATGCGCTTCTTGCCCTCCTTCTGCTTCTCGAGGAGCTTGCGCTTGCGGGTGATGTCACCGCCGTAGCACTTCGCGAGGACGTCCTTGCGCATCGCCCGGATGTTCTCACGGGCGATGATGCGCGCGCCGATCGCAGCCTGGATCGGGACCTCGAACTGCTGCCGCGGGATGAGCTTGCGGAGCCGCTCGGCCATCATCGTGCCGTACGCGTACGCCTTGTCGCGGTGCACGATCGCGCTGAACGCGTCGACCTGATCGCCCTGCAGGAGGATGTCCACCTTGACCAGGTCGGCCGCCTGGTCGCCGGACGGCTCGTAGTCGAGCGAGGCGTAGCCCTGGGTCTTGCTCTTCAGCTGGTCGAAGAAGTCGAACACGATCTCGCCGAGCGGGATCTGGTAGCGGAGCTCGACGCGGTCCTCGCCGAGGTACTCCATGCCGAGCAGGGATCCGCGGCGCGACTGGCAGAGCTCCATGATCGCGCCGACGTAGTCCTTCGGAGCGAGGATCGCGGCGCGCACCATCGGCTCGCGGACCTCGACGATGCGGCCGGACGGGAACTCGGACGGGTTCGTGACCTCGACCGTCGCGCCGTCCTCGGTCGTGACGTCGTAGATCACGCTCGGGGCGGTGGTGATGAGGTCGAGGCCGAACTCGCGCGAGAGCCGCTCGGTGATGATCTCGAGGTGCAACAGACCGAGGAACCCGCACCGGAAGCCGAAGCCCAGCGCGACGGAGGTCTCGGGCTCGTACACGAGGGCTGCGTCGGAGAGCTTGAGCTTGTCGAGCGCCTCGCGCAGGTCCGGGTAGTCCGAGCCGTCGATCGGGTACAGGCCGGAGAAGACCATCGGCTTCGGGTCGGTGTAGCCCGGCAGCGCGTCGGTCGCGGGCTTCTGCGCGTTCGTGACCGTGTCGCCCACCTTGGACTGGCGGACGTCCTTCACACCGGTGATGAGGTAGCCGACCTCGCCGACGCTGAGGCCCTTCGTCGGCTTCGGTTCGGGCGACGAGACACCGATCTCGAGGATCTCGTGCGTCGTCTTCGTCGACATCATCTGGACCTTCTCGCGCGGCTTGATGGTGCCGTCCACCATCCGCACGTAGGTCACGACGCCGCGGTAGCTGTCGTACACCGAGTCGAAGATCATCGCGCGGGGCTCGGCGTCCACGTTGCCGACCGGCGCCGGGACCGTGTTCACCACGCGGTCGAGCAGCTCCGGCACACCGACACCCGTCTTGCCGGAGACGCGGAGGACGTCGTCCGGGGACCCGCCGATGAGCTGCGCGAGCTCGGCCGCGTACTTCTCGGGCTCGGCCGCCGGCAGGTCGATCTTGTTGAGGACGGGGATGATCTCGAGGTCGTTCTCGAGTGCCAGGTAGAGGTTGGCGAGGGTCTGCGCCTCGATGCCCTGCGCGGCGTCGACGAGCAGGATCGCGCCCTCGCACGCGGCGAGCGAGCGCGAGACCTCGTACGAGAAGTCGACGTGCCCCGGGGTGTCGATCATGTTCAGGGCGAACGTCTTCCCGTCGAGCTCCCACGGCATGCGGACCGCCTGGGACTTGATCGTGATGCCGCGCTCGCGCTCGATGTCCATGCGGTCGAGGTACTGCGCTCGCATCGCCCGCTCCTCGACGATGCCGGTGATCTGCAGCATGCGGTCGGCCAACGTCGACTTGCCGTGGTCGATGTGCGCGATGATGCAGAAGTTGCGGATCGCCTCGGCCGGGGTCGCGGCGGGCTCGAGCGGCGCAGATGCTTGTGGGCTCACGGTTCCTCAGGGGTCGGGACGGTCGAACGATTGTCCCACGTCCGCGCGCCGGGGGCGCGCACCCGCGGGACGCCCTGTGGAGACGGGGCGCGGCCCTGGACGCTGTGCAGGACGGCCGGGAGGCGCGGGGCGGGCCCGCACCGCGCCTCCCGGCCGTCGAGCGGTCGCAGTGGCGAGCGATCGCGCCGCGTCGTCAGCACGGTGCCGCGCGCCCGCCGCGCGGCTCGCCCTCGTCGCCGGACCGTGACCGTGACCGTGGCGGCCTCGCGCCGGTCGGACGGCCGCCGTCGCGGGCTCGCGCGCGGTCGTCAGACGGCGGCCGTCGCGGGCTCGCGCGCGGTCGTCAGACGGCGGCCGTGGCGGGCGCGGGCAGCGCGCCGAGCCCGCGCCGGAGGTCCGCGGCCGTCGCGGCCAGCGAGATGCGGATCCACCCCTCGCCGGTGCGCCCGAACGCGCTGCCCGGCGCGACCGCGACGTGCTCGCGGTGCAGCAGCGCGAGCGCCCACTCGGCGACGTCACCACCCGACGCGTGCGAGACGTCGACCCAGAGGTAGAACGCGCCCCGCGGATCGAGGTAGCGGATGCCGGCGGCGTCGAGCACTTCCTTCGCCACCTCGAGGTTCGTCCGGTAGTGCTCCCGGGCGTCCCGGACCGCCGAGTGGTCCCCGACGATCGCCGCGAGGGCTGCGTACTGGTCGGGTTCGGCGACGCAGCTGATCATCGCCTCCTGGGTCGTCCGCATGGTCGGGCCGAGCCCCTTCGGCGTCACGAGGTACCCCACCCGGACACCCGTCATCGCGTACGTCTTGCTCAGCGAGAACGCGGAGAACACCCGGTCGTCCTCGTCGAGCGCGGCGGTGCTGACGTGGCGGGTGCCGTAGGTGAAGTACTCGTAGACCTCGTCGCTGATCACCCAGAGGTCGTGTCGCTGCGCCAGCGCGAGGAGCGCGCGGAGGGTCTCCTCGCCGAACACCGAGCCGAGGGGGTTCGACGGCGAGTTCACGATGATCGCCCGGGTGCGCTCGGTGATGCTCGCCTCGAGGGCCGCCATGTCCGGCTCGAACCCGTGCTGCGGTGTCAGCTGGTAGGGCACCGGGACCGCACCGAGGATGTGTGCGTTCATCGTGAAGGTCGTGTAGCCCGGGTCCGGCACGAGGACCTTGTCGCCCGGGCTCAGGACGAGGGTCATCGCCTGGAAGAGCGCCTGCGTCGCGCCGATCGTCGTCCAGACCTGTTCGAGGTCGACGTCGATGCGGTTCTCGCGGAGGAGCTTCTCGCGGATCGCCTGCCGGAGCGGGGCGATGCCGCCGTTCGGCGTGTAGTCCGTCCGGTCCTCGGACCACGCGCGGCGTGCGGCCTCGCCGATGTGGGGTGCCACCGGGACGTCGGGCTCGCCGATCACGAGCATTGTCACGTCCGTGCCGTCCTCGCGGAGCAGCGCGGCCTGCTCGAAGACCCTCCGGATGCCGGAGGCGGGGACGGTGTCGATGCGTGGTGCGAGGGACGGCATGCCCGCCACGGTAGCGACCGTGTGTTGCCGCGCGGTTTCGGCCGGTTCCGGTTCCGGGGCACCTCGACCGCCGGGCCCCGGTCCGCGGCCGGTCGGACGCCGAGCCGCGGCCGGTCGGACTCCGAGCCGCGGCCGGTCGGGCTCCGATCCCCGGCCTGTCGGGCTTTGGTCGGCGCCACCGACCCTGGTAGTGTTGGTGGCTGGCTTCCGCGTTCCCCGCCCACGGGTGGAACGCGATGCGACCAAGGGCCCCTCTACCCAGCGGTCGCGACCACCCGTAGAGACGAACAGGAGCAACACGCATGGCGAACATCAAGTCGCAGATCAAGCGCATCAAGACCAACCTCAAGGCCACCGAGCGGAACAAGGCGTACCGCTCCGAGCTCAAGACGTACATCCGCCACACCAACGAGGCGATCGCCTCGGGCGACAAGGACAAGGCCGTCGCGGCCCTCGCCCTCGCGTCGAAGAAGCTCGACAAGGCCGTGAGCAAGGGTGTCATCCACAAGAACCAGGCCGCGAACCGCAAGTCGGCCATCGCGAAGAAGGTCTCTGCTCTCTGAGTCTGACTCCCGCACGAAGGCCCCGCACCGTCCGGTGCGGGGCCTTCGTCGTTCGTGAGGCGGGTGGCGGCTGGCGGAACGCGCGCGTTCCGACGCCGGAGGTGTCGATCGACGGGTGCTTCGTGGCGCCGGCGCCGCGGGACTGCGAGCATGACATGACTTCGACGCCGCAGGTGTCGATCGACACGTGCGCCGTCGGCTCCGCGGTCGTCGCGCCGGCGCAGTCGAACGCGGGCGGCCACGCGCGGCCGCGGCAGTTCGCCGCTGGACGTCCTGCGGAGCGAGCGGTCAGCGGTCTTCGCCGCGCCGGGCGATGGTCCGGACCATGACCTCGAGGGCGTAGTGGGCGTCACGAGAACCGCCCTTCACCGCGGTGTCGGCGGCGGCGATGCTGAGGATGGCGTTCGCCAGCCCGGCTTCGCTCCATCCGGCGACGTCACGCTGCGCACGCTGCACCTGCCACGGCGCCATCCCGAGTGCGGACGCAGCCTGGCCGCTCGACCCGCGGAAGGCGCTGACCTTCGCCATCGTCCGGATCTTGCTCGCGAACGCTGCGACGATCGGCACGGGTGCCTCACCGGTGGCGAGGGCGTGCCGGAGCTCCACGATCGCGGGCGCCGAGCGGCCGGCGAGAGCGATGTCCGCGACCTTGAAGGCGTTCGTCTCGACACGGCCGCCGTAGTACTTGTCGACGACCTTGTCGGTGATCTCATCGGCGGAGTCGGCCAGCAGCTGTCGGCACGCTGCGGCGAGCTCGGCCAGGTCGTCCGCGAAGGCCGCCACGAGGGTCCGGACGGCTGACGGAGCGATCTTGCGTCGAGCGGCCCGGAACTCCGCGTTCACGAAGTCGATCCGGTCGGTCTCGCGCTTGAGCTCGTCGCACTGCACCTCGACGCCTCCGCCGACGCCGCTGCGGATCGTGTCGAGCAGCTTCTTCCCGCGCATGCCACCGCCGTGCCGGAGCACGAGGGTGACGTCGTCCGCCGGCCCCTCGAGGTAGGCGATCGTCTCCGTGATGAACGCGTCGGTGCACTTCTCGACGTTGGTCACCCGGACGAGCCGGGGTTCACCGAACAACGACGGGCTGGCCAGGGTCGCGAGGAGCCCCGGCGCGTACTGGTCGGCCTCGAGGTCGTGGATCTCGAGCGCGGGGTCCTCGCCGACGAGCAGGTCGCGGAGCACGCTCATCGCGCGGTCGGCCAGGAACGCCTCCGGCCCGGTCACGAGGACGACGGGTGCGGGTCGGACACCCGACCACGGGACCTGGTCGATCTTCGCGGCGGCGCGCGCGGGCTTCTTGGCGGGCATGCGGTCCTTCCGGTGCTGCGATCGGCGGTGGTCCGGTCGCGCTGACGATCCTACGGCCGACCGACGACGCCCTGGCCCGACCGGTCGGCCCGCTGCGCCAGGAGGCGCCGGTCTCGTGGCCGCTGTCGGCCACGGTCGCGCACGCGCACCGGGAGCGCTGCCGGGTGACCGCTCGGTCCACACCCGCGGCCCGTCCGCTCCGGGCGCCACCACGACCGTGCCGTGGACGTCCGTTCGGTAGACGGCGGTGCCGGTCGCAGCGAGCATGTCGAGTGTCCGACGGGTCGGGTGGCCGTAGGAGTTGTCGGCGCCGACACCGATCAGGGCCACGCGCGCTCGCACCGCCCGGTAGAGCCCGGCGTCCTGGTCGGCCGAACCGTGGTGCGACACCTTCACGACGTCGACCGGCTCGAGACCTGCCCCGCCGTCGAGGGACGACGTCCGCAGCCGCCGCTGCGCCGACTCGCCGAGGTCGCCGAGCAGCAGCGCGGACGCCACCGCGGCGTCACCCTCCCTCGGCCGGACGTCCAGGACGATGCTGGCGCCGTTCCCGGACTCCGACGACGTGGGGAGCGGCCAGGCAACGTGGATGCGGACGTGCCCGAGCTCGAGGGACGTCCCGGCGGCGGCACGGTGCACCTCGACGCCGGCCTGCCGGAGCCCGTGCACGACGCGGTCGTCCACCGGACGGCCGACCGGGCCGACCAGCGCCGTCGTCACGGAACCCTCGACCTCGGGCACCGCTCCGACGTGGTCCCTGTCGAAGTGGGTCAGCACGAGCACGGCGATCCGGTCGACCCGCAGCAGGTCGAGGCAGGCACGCAGGAGCTCGGGCTCGTCGCCGGTGTCGACCAGCGCGACGGCGGCGGCGGAGCGGAGCAGCACGGCGTCGCCCTGGCCGACGTCGCACGCGGCGACCGTCCAGTCGGCGGGGACACTCCCCCGCACCACGAGCCGCGGCACACCGACCGCTCCGACGCCCACGACCAGGACGACCGCCGACGCGAGCAGCAGCCGGACGCGGACCGACGTCCGGACGAACACCGCGACGGCGACGCCCGCGCACACCATGACGGCGAGCAGCACCCCGGTCGGGCCGCCCGGCCACGGCGCCGAGGCACCGGGGAACGTCGAGGCCGTCCGAGCGACCTGCCCGACGAGGCTCGCCGGCACCCACGCCACGCCCGCGACGACCGCTGCTCCGCCCGGCCACACCGGCGCGACGAGGCACGATGCGAGGCCCAGGACGGTGACGATCGGAGCGAGCGGCTCCGCCAGCAGGTTCGCCGGCACGCCGTAGGTCGGCAGGAGCGGTGCGAGCAGGATCGTCACCGGCCAGCACGCCACCTGCGCGACCACGGGCACCGCGATCGCCGCCGCGACGGGCGGCCAGACCCGGCGAGCGAGCAGCTCCGTCAGCGGCGGTGCGAGGACCACGATCCCGGAGGTCGCGAGGACGGACAGCGCGAAGGCGAACGACCTCGCGTACCAGGGGTCGACGGCCAACATGCCGACGACGGCGAGGGCGATGAGCGGGACGCCACGGACCGGACGCCCCGTCAGGTGCACCACGAGCACCACGATCGCCATCACGGTCGCGCGGACGATCGAGGGGTCGGGCCGAACGAGCAGGACGAAGACGAGCAGGAAGCCCACGGCGACGGCCGCGCGCACGACCCGTGGCAGCCCGAGCGCCCGACCGAGCAGGACCACGAGGCCGACGATCACGGCGCAGTTCGCCCCGGACACGGCGGTCAGGTGGGTGAGCGCGGTGGTCTCCATCGCGGCCTCGGTAGCCGGGTCGAGCCCGCTCCGGTCGCCGATCGCCATACCCCGCAGCAGCGCGGCCCCGGGTTCGGGGAGGTCCGCGGTGACCGCGACGAACGCCTGCCGCGAACGATCGGTCGCAGCGAGCAGGCCGGTCGGTGGATCAGCCTGCACCGAGCCCCGCACGAACACCACGAAGGCAGTCGGCGATCCGGGGTCGTCCTGCTGCACAGCCGCCCTCCCGTGGATGGTGCTGCCGGCAGCGAGCCGTCCGGTCTGACGGCCGTCACCGTCGGGGACCACGCGGACCGGGACGTGCAGCGCCGCCACGTCGTCTGCTGCGGTCAGGGTCCCCGTGACCGAGCGTGCACCGGGTTCGAGGTCACGATCGAGCGTGATCCGCACCGTCCGCGTGCCGTCGGCTCCGGACAGGACGGCTGGTGACCGGCGCTCCTGACCGACGGCGACCGCCACCGCGACCAGCGCGACGAGCAGGGCGCTCGTCACGACGATGGTCACCGCTGCGCCGAGCCACAGTGCGCTGCCAGCGGCGCCTCCCCCGACGCCGCGCACGAACAGGACCACGATCCCCACGGCTGCGATCACGCCCGCAGCGACCACCACGGAAAGGGCCCGGTCCGGGCTCCCGACGAGGACAGCCGACCCTGCCCAGGCGGACACCGCGGGTACGGCGACGCGCAGGTCCGAGACCCGTGCGCCGGCTGCTCTCCCGACGCGGGCGACGACGTCAGACACGGACGCGGTCCCGCAGGTCCGCGAACTTCGCGTCACCGATGCCGCTGACGTCGAGGAGGTCCTCCACGGAGGAGAACCGCCCGTGCTCCGCACGCCAGGCGATGATCCGTGCCGCGAGTGCCGGACCGATGCCCGGCAGGGTCTCGAGCTCGGCCGCGTCGGCGCTGTTCAGGTCGACCACACCCTCCGCAGCACCCGAGCCGCCGCTCCCCGGGGCCGCCGCGGCGTCCCCCGGCGGGACGTCCGGCGCGATCTCCGGCGGCGGGTCGTCCTCGCCCACGCGCGGCACGTAGACGCGTTCCCCGTCGACGAGCAGGCGGGCGAGGTTCAGCCGGCCGAGGTCGGCGTCGCGGACCGCTCCCCCGGCCCGTTCGACGGCGGCTGCGACCCTGCTGCCCGCCGGCAGGGTGACGATGCCGGCATCCGCCACCGCACCGGCGACGTGCACGACGACGGCCGACGCGGACGGCCCCGCCGACGCCTGCGCGGACGCCACCGGAACATTCGACCCGGCCGAGCCCGATGCCAGCGGACCCGGTGCCGCAAGGCCCTCGCTCGCCCCGCTCACCAGGACCTCCGTCGACTCCGATCCCCCGCCGGTGCCGCCGCCGAGGACGACGACCGCCAGCGCGACCGCGGCGACGACACCGGCGAGCAGCACCGCCGCCCGTGGCGACGACGCGAAGCGCGACGACCACGAGCCCGACGATGAGGGAGCACCCGGTGATGCAGGACCCGGTGACGAGGGACCGGTGGACGAGGACATGCCCCGCACGCTACGGAGCCCGACCATCCGGCCGCGCTCCGTCAGCGTGGTCCGTGGAGAACCGCACCGCGACGATCCGCGGTGCAGGAACGGAGACGCGGGACGCGCCTGCGGCTACCCCTTGATCGCGATGTTGACCAGCTTCGGCGCCCGCACGATCACCTTCACGATCTCGCGGTCACCGATGTAGCGCTGGACGTTCGCCGACTCCCGCGCGAGCGACTCCAGCTCCGACGGCTCGATCGACTTGGAGACCTCGAACGAGTCGCGCACCTTGCCGTTCACCTGCACGACCGCCGTCAGCGTGTCCTGCACGAGGAGCGTCGGGTCGGCCTTCCGCCACCCGTACGTGGCGACGGTCGGCTCGTAGCCCAGCTTCTCCCACATCTCCTCGCCGACGTACGGCGCGAACACGGCGAGCCCGAGCGTGATGGTCTCGACGGCCTCGCGCACCGCGGGGTCACCGGCGCCGGGGCCGCTGTCGATCGCCTTGCGCGTCACGTTCACGAGGTCCATGAGCCGCGCGATCACGACGTTGAACTTGAACGACTCCATGAGCCCCGGTGCGTCAGCGAGGAACCGGTGCGTCACCTGGCGGAGTGCCCGGTCGCCGTCGGCCCACACGACGTCCTTCGACGACGTGACGTCGAGCGCGAGCCGGTAGGCGCGGGCCAGGAACCGTGCGGACGCCGACGGGGAGACGTCCTCCCAGTTGATGTCGTCCTCCGGCGGCCCGGCGAAGCCCATCACCAGGCGGATCGCGTCGACACCGTTCGCGTCGAGCTCGTCGCCGAGTGACACGCCGCCCTTCGACTTCGACATCTTCGAGCCGCCGGACAGCACCATGCCCTGGTTGAGCAGCGCCGTGAACGGCTCCGTGAAGTCGAGGTAGCCGAGGTCGAACAGGACCTTCGTGACGAAGCGCGCGTAGAGCAGGTGCAGGATCGCGTGCTCGATGCCGCCGATGTACTGGTCGACCGGCGCCCACTTGCGCGCGATCGCGGGGTCGAATGCCTGCGTGTCATCGTTCGCGGCGAGGAAGCGCAGGAAGTACCACGACGAGTCGACGAACGTGTCCATCGTGTCGGTGTCGCGCGTCGCCGGGGTGCCGTCGACGGGGTTCGGGACGTTCACCCAGTCGGTCGCGCCGCCGAGCGGCGAGGTGCCCTTCGGCTTGAGGTCGAGCCCTTCGGTGGACGGCAGGCGGACCGGCAGCCGGTCCATCGGCACCGGGTGCTCGGTGCCGTCGGCGCCGTGGATGATCGGGATCGGGGTGCCCCAGAAGCGCTGACGCGAGATCAGCCAGTCGCGCAGACGGTAGGTCTTGGCCGCCCGGCCGGTGCCGCGCTCCTCGAGCAGACGGATCGCCGCCGTGATGGCGTGCTGCTTCGACATGCCGTCGAGCGGCCCGGAGTTGATCATCCGACCGGTGCCGGTCAGGGCCTCGCCCGTCGACACCGGGTCGAGCGCCGGCAGGTCCTCCGGCGTCGCGCCGTCCGGGATCACCGGGATCGCCCCGGTCACCGGAGCGTTCGTGTCCACCACGACCTTCACGGGCAGGTCGAACGCCCGCGCGAAGTCGAGGTCTCGCTGGTCGTGCGCCGGCACGGCCATCACGGCGCCGTGGCCGTAGTCGGCGAGGACGTAGTCGGCGGCCCAGATCGGCAGGCGCTCCCCGGTCAGCGGGTGGATCGCGAAGCGGCCGAGCGGCACACCGGTCTTCGGGCGGTCGGCGTTCTGCCGGTCGATCTCGGAGGTCTTCTGGGTCGCGGTCAGGTACGCGTCGAAGTCGTCACGGACCGAGGACGACACGGACGGGTCGGCCACCAACGCGGCCGCCAGGTCCGAGTCCGGCGCCACGACCAGGAACGTCACCCCGTGGATCGTGTCCGGGCGCGTGGTGAACACCGTGACGGGCTCGTCGCGCCCCTCGATCACGAAGTCGACGTCGGCACCGACCGACCGGCCGATCCAGTTCCGCTGCTGCGCGATGACCTTCGCCGGCCACCGCCCCTCGAGCTGGTTGAGGTCGTCGAGCAGCCGGTCCGCGTACTCCGTGATCTTGAAGTACCACTGCGTCAGCTTCTTCTTGACGACCACGGCGCCGGAGCGGTCCGAGGTGCCGTCGGGGAGCACCTGCTCGTTCGCGAGCACGGTCTGGTCGACCGGGTCCCAGTTGACCCAGCTGTCCTTCCGGTACGCCAGCCCCTTCTCGTACATCTTGAGGAACAGCCACTGGTTCCACTTGTAGTACTCGGGGTCCGAGGTGTGGATCTCGGTCGTCCAGTCGAAGGACGGCGCGTACCGCTTGAACGAGGCCTTCTGCTGCTCGATGTTCGCGTAGGTCCACTCCTTCGGGTCCACGCCGCGCTTGATCGCCGCGTTCTCCGCCGGCAGGCCGAAGGAGTCCCACCCGATCGGGTGCAGCACGTTGAAACCCTGCTGCCGCCAGTACCGCGCCACGAAGTCGCCGAGCGCCCAGTTCTCGGCGTGCCCCATGTGCAGGTCGCCCGACGGGTACGGGAACATCTCGAGGATGTACTTGCGCGGCCGGGTGTCGTCGAGGTCCGTGGTGAAGAGCCCGAGCTCCTCCCAGCGGGGCTGCCACTTCTCCTGGAGACGACGGAAGTCGTAGGCGTTCGGGTCCTCGGCGTACTGCTCGGTGGTCACGGTCAACAAGATTACAAGGCCTGGAGGCCCGGCCCGGCCCCGTGACGTCGGCACCGGCCCGCCAGGTGGCGGCCTGGCAGCAGGTCAGACGCCGACGAGTCGCCCGTCCCGCATCCGCAGGGTCCGGTCGACGAGGTCGGCCGGCACCGGGACGTGCGACACGATGAGGACGGTCCGTCCGGCACGCCGGGCTGCGCCGACGAGGTCGCGCAGCAGCACGTCCGCCAGGTCGGGGTCGATGTCGGCGGTCGGTTCGTCCAGCAGGAGCACGGGGAAGGCATGCAGGAGCGCCCGCGCGAGGGCGAGCCGGTGCGCCTGGCCGCCGGAGACGAGGACGCCGCGCTCCCCCACACCGGCGTCGAGCCCGCCGCGTCCCGCGACCCACGGGCCGAGACCGACCCGGTCGAGCACGTCGAGCAGTTCGTCGTCGGTCGCGGTGTCCCGTGCGAAGAGCAGGTTCTGCCGGACGGACTGGTCGAACACGAACGGGTCCTGCTCGATGAGTCCGATGCGTGCGCGGACGGCGTCCGGGTGCATGTCCTTCGCCGGCACCCCGTCGATCGTGAACGACCCGCGGTGGTCGACGAAGCGCACGAGCGCGTCGACGAGTGTGCTCTTGCCCGCGCCGCTCGGCCCCTCGAGCACGACGACCTCGCCGGGGAGCAGGTCGAGCGATACTGCGGACACGGCGTCGACGCTCGCGCCCGGCCAGCGCACCGACAGGTCTCGCAGGGACACCGACACCGTGCCGTCCACGACGAGCGACGCAGGGTCGGCCGGCGCGGCGGGCTCCGGCACGATGCCGTCCGGCACCGTCGCGGGCACCACCTGCTCGACGCGGTCCGCTGCCGCCCGGACCCGCCGGAGGGTCAGGACCGCCAGCGGGACGCCCCCGACGACCTCGAACAGGGCGAGCGGCACGAACACCGCGAGCGCCCACAGTGGCCCGTCGAGGGCGCCGGACACCACGGCGGGCGCACCGACCGCGAGGATCCCCACGACGGCGCCGCCACCGATCAGCGCGACGAGCGCACCGACGAGCGACTCGACGGCACCGCGACGACGCACCGCCGCGGTGACGCGTGCGTCGAGCCGTGCGATGTGCTCGAGTCGTTCGTCGAGCGTGCCGTACGCGGTGAAGACGTCGAGTGTGCGGACGGTGTCGAGCACGAGGTCCGCGACGCGACCGCGCTCGGCCGCCGTCCGCTCGTCGGAGCGTCGGGCGACCGCTGCGGTCACGACCGACCCGAGGAGCGAAGCGACCCCGAGCGCGAGCAACAGGACGACCGCGGCGGGCACCGACACCAGCGCGACCCCGACCACCGAGAGCACCGCGACCGTCCCTGCGGAGACGAGCGGGCCGACGACCCGGATCGGCAGGTCCTGCAGCCGGTCGGTGTCGGTGACGAGCCGGGTGAGGAGGTCCCCGCGGCCCGTCGACCCCAGCCCGGCGGGGGCGACCGACGACAGTCGGCGGTACATCTCCGTGCGCACGACCGCGAGCTGCCGGAACGACGCGTCGTGCCCGGCGAGCCGGTCGACGTAGCGCAGTGCGGCTCGGCCGAGTGCGAACGCACGCACCCCGACCATGACGAGCGTCAGGTACAGGATCGGCGGGTGCTCCGCCGCGCGTGTGATGAGGTAGCCACTCGCGGCGAGCAGCGCGACCGCGCACAGGGCGCTCAGCGCGCCGGCCGCCACCGCCTTGCCCCAACCGGCCCCGTGCGGCATGGCGAGCCGCAGGACGGACGTGGGTCGGGCCTCCCGGCTCATGCTCGCGCCCCGCTCGTCACGGCGACCGATGCGCACCCGACGTCGACCCGCAGGTCGGCCGCGGCCAGGACGGCGGGTCGGTGGCTGGCGACGACGACCACGCGGCCGTCGGCGGCGAGGCGCCGGATGGCGTCGACGACGTGGATCTCGGCCTCCGCGTCGAGGGCCGAGGTCGGCTCGTCGAGCAGGACCAGCGGCGTGTCGGCGCGGGCGACGCGGTACAGGGCGCGCGCGACGGCGACACGCTGCGCCTGACCGCCGGACAGGCCGGCGCCGCCGGATCCGACCGGGAGGCCCGGGTCGAGTCCCAGCCCCGCCGCACCGAGCGCGGACACCACGGCGGGTCCGTCAGGAGTCGCGCTGAGCGCGACGTTCTCGGCGATCGTCCCGCGGACGAGACGCGGACGCTGGTCGGCCCAGGTCGTCCGCTGCGCCGCGGTGTTGCCGGCCAGGCCGGGGACCGTCACCGTCCCGTCGTGCGGGAGGGCGCCGCGGATCGCGGCGAGGAGGCTCGACTTGCCCGAACCGCTCGGACCGGACAGCGCGATCACGGTGCCCGGCTCGGCGCGGAGGCTGATCGGTCCGATGACGACGTCGGGACGGCGGACCGTCAGCCCGTCGAGGACGAGGGCGCGCGATCCCGTGTCGTCGTCCGCGGGCGCCCGGTGCACGCCGCCGCGGGTGTCGTCGTCGAGCACGTCGAGGACGGCCGCCGCGGCTTCGACACCGTCCTGCGCCGCGTGGAAGTCGGCACCGACCTGCCGGATCGGGGCGAAGGCCTCCGGCGCGAGGACGAGCACGAACATCGCGGCGCCGAGGCCGAGCGACCCGTCGACGAGCCGGACACCGATCGACACGGCGACGAGGGCGACCGCGAGACTCGCCGCGAGCTCGAGCGCGAACCCACTGACGAACGAGAGCCGGAGGACCCCGATCGTCTGCTTCCGGTAGGCGTCCGTGAGCGTCCCGATCCGCCCGACCTGGCGCCGCGCCCGCCCGAAGACCTTGAGCGTGGCGAGGCCCTCGACGGCCTCGGTGAAGGCGCCGCCGAGGGTCGCGAGGGCGTCCGACTGCTTCCGCTGCAGCGCCTGGGTCGCGAGGCCGATGAGGATCATGAACACGGGGATGACCGGCAGCGCGCACAGCACGATGAGTCCGCTCGTGAGGTCGCCGACGCCGATCGCCACCAGCAGCGCCGGGGTCGCGACGGCCGTGAGCGCGAGCTGCGGGAGGTAGCGACCGAAGTAGGCGTCGAGGGCGTCGAGGCCGGGTCCGAGCGTCGTGGCGAACCCGGCGCTCGACCGCTCCGCCAGCCAGGCCGGACCACGCTCGGCGGCCCGGGAGAGGACGGTCGCGCGCAGCTCGCTCTTCACGCGCGCGGCGGCCCGGGCGGCGAGGTCGTCGGTCGCCCAGGCCGCCACCGCACGCACGACGAAGGCGCCGCCGAGCAGGCCGAGCGACTGTGCGAACGCGGCGGGGAGCTCGCCGTCGTGGACCGCGTCGACCCCGACGGTGACGGCCGCGGCGATGCCCCAGGCGATCACGATCGTCGCCAGGGTCCGGAGCAGCCCGGTGCCCGCGGCCGCGACGATGAAGCCGCGCGCCGTCCGCGACAGACGCAGCAGTCGCGGGTCGAGCGGCTTCACGTGGTCCTCCTGGTCGGTCGGTGGGGCGGGGCGCTAGTGGGCTGCCTGGCCGATGTGTGCCCGCGAGACGCGCTTGCGGAACACCCAGTAGGTCCAGGCCTGGTAGGCGAGCACGAGCGGCACGAAGATCAGCGCGACCCAGCTCATCACGGTCAACGTGTACTGCCCGCTGGAGGCGTTGACCACGGTCAGGCTGTTGGCCGGGTCGTTCGAGGCGGGCATCACGTTCGGGAAGATCGCCGTGAACATCGCCAGCACGACCGCCGCGATCGTCACCGCCATGAGCGTGAACGCCCGCCCCTCCTTGCCCCACGCGGTGCAGAGGACGGCGAGGACGAGCGCGAGCGCTGCGACCACGGACAGCACGAGGCTCGCCGGCGTCGCCCGGACGAACGCCATCGCGACGAGGAACGCCGCGCCGACGACGATCGTCAGGATGCCCGCACGGGTCGCGAGGCGCTTGGCGCGGACCCGGATCTCCCCCTCGGTCTTCAGCGCGACGAACACGACACCGTGCGTGAAGAACACCAGCAGGGTCGCGAGGCCGGTCAGGAGCGCGAACGGGTTGAGCAGGTCGAACAGCGTGCCGGTGTAGTTGTGGCCGGCGTCCATCGGGATGCCCCGCACGACGTTGCCGAACGCGACGCCCCAGAGGAACGACGGGAGCGCGCTGCCGACGATGATCATGAGGTCGAAACGGCGCTTCCACTCGGCGTGCTTGTTCTGGTGGCGGTACTCGAACGACACCCCGCGGGCGATGAGCGCAGCGAGGATGAGCAGCAGCGCCAGGTAGAAGCCCGAGAACATCGTGGCGTACCACTCCGGGAACGCCGCGAACAGACAGGCACCCGCGACGATGACCCAGGTCTCGTTGAGGTCCCAGACGGGGCCGATCGTGTTGATCAGCACGCGGCGGTCGGTGTCGTCCCTGCCGAGGAACGGCAGGGACATGCCGACGCCGAAGTCGAAGCCGTCGAGGACGAAGTAGCCGACGAAGAACAGCGCGACGATCGCGAACCACAGAACCGGCAGATCCATCAGTAGACCGTCACTTCGTGCTTGACCTCACCGGTCTCCTCGTCGACCTCCGCCGGAGCGGCGGGGCCCTCTTGCGCGACCTTCTTGATGAGCCGGAACTCGACCACCGCGAGCGCGCCGTAGATGAGCGTGAACACGACGAGCGAGATGAGGACCTCGAGCCCGGTCACGTTCGGCGACACCCCGTCCGCGGTCTTCAGCAGCCCGAAGACCAGCCACGGCTGGCGGCCCATCTCGGTGAAGATCCAGCCCATGATCATCGCGGCCATCGGCAGCGGCATCGCCCAGGTGGCGATCCGCCAGACCCAGCGCTGCTGCGGGAACCGGCCCTTGCGCGTCAGCCAGAGCCCGACGAGCGAGACCAGGACGGCACCCACGCCGAGGGCGATCATCCAGCGGAACGCCCAGTAGGTGACCCAGATGATCGGCTTGTAGTCGCCGGCGCCGTACACCTGCGAGTACTGCGCCTGCAGGTCGTTGATGCCCTCGACCGTGCCGTTGAACGTGTGGGTCGAGAGGAACGACAGCAGGTAGGGGATGCGGATCGAGAACAGCTCGTGCACCCCGTCCGGCGTGCCGAGGGTGAAGATCGAGAACGAGGCGTCCTTGCCGGTCGAGGTGTTGTACAGCGCCTCGGCAGCAGCCATCTTCATCGGCTGGGTGTCGACCATCGTCAGTCCGAGCTGGTCGCCGGTGAGGACCGTGAGCGCCCCGGACGCCAGCATCGTCCACATGCCGAACTTGAGCGCCGGCATCATCGTCTCGAGGTTCTGGTTGCGGGCCAGGTGCCACGCGGCGACCGCGATGATCACCGACGCGGCGACCATGAACGCCCCGAACAGCGTGTGCGGGAAGGCCGCGAGGGCGACCTTGTTCGTCAGCACGGCCCAGATGTCCGTGAGTTCCGCACGGCCCTTGGCCTCGTCGATCGCGAAGCCGACCGGGTGCTGCATGAACGCGTTCGCCGCGAGGATGAAGTACGCCGACAGCATCGTGCCGATGCTCACGCACCAGATCGTGGCGAGGTGCACCTTCTTCGGCAGGCGGTCCCAGCCGAAGATCCAGAGGCCGATGAACGCCGCCTCGAAGAAGAACGCGAGGATGCCCTCGAGCGCGAGCGGCGCACCGAAGACGTCACCGACGAACCGGGAGTAGTTGGACCAGTTCATGCCGAACTGGAACTCCTGCACGATGCCGGTGACCACGCCCATCGCGAAGTTGATGAGGAAGATGCGCCCGAAGAACCGGGTGAGCTGCAGGTAGTGCGCCCGCCCGGTCCGGACCCAGGCGGTCTGGAACACGGCGACGACCACGGCCATGCCGATGGTCAGGGGCACGAAGAGGAAGTGGTAGATCGTCGTGAGACCGAACTGCCACCGCGACAGGATGAGCGGATCGAGGATGTCGTTCATGCGGCGTTTCCGAGCCGGGTCGCCGCGCGCTGTTGGTGCACGTCAGTTGCTTCCTGTGGAAGGGGGAACTTCTGGTGTCACAGGCCGTTGGGACACCTCCACGCTACCGTCCGGACACCTGCTTCGACAAGTTGTAGAAGCCCGCTCTGCACGAATGTGCAGGAGAACTGCACGGCACGGTTGTGCGGAACAAGCGTGCTGTGAACGCGTCCCGGAGAACGACGACAGGCGCCGGGCCGAAGCCCGACGCCTGTCGCCGATCTGGCTTGTGCGCGTGCGCCTAGAGGAGGCCCTTCTCGGTGAGGAAGTCCTTCGCGATGGTGGACGCCTTCTCCTTGTCGTTCACACTCTTGGCGTTGAGGTCGATGAGCGCGTCGGTCGTGAGGACCTTGCTGACCTTGTCGATGTCGGCCGCGGCCTTGTCGTCGACCTTCTTCGAGACGACCGGGATGACGTTCTGCGGCAGGATCAGGTTCTCGGGGTCCTTGAGCGAGACGAAGTCGTTCGCCTTGATGCTCGGGTCGGCGCTGTAGATGTCCGCGAGCTGGACCGTGCCGTCCTTGAGCGCCTTCACCGTGAGCGCTCCGCCGGAGTCCTCGATGGCCTTGAAGTCCACGTCGACGCCGTAGACCGACTTGAGCCCCTTCGGTCCGTACGGACGGGTCTGGAACTCGGAGTTCGCACCGACGGTCAGGGTCTGCTTGACGTTCTTGAGGTCCGCCAGGCTCGTGACGTCGTTCTCCTCGGAGAACTTCTTCGTGACCGTGTAGCTGTCCTGGTCCGTCGCCTCGGCCTGGTCGAGCACGCGGAGGCCGGACGGCAGCGCCTTCGTCAGGGCGGAGTCGATCTCCGAGGAGGTCTTCGCCGTCGACTTCTTGTCGTAGTACTGCAGCAGGTTGCCGCTGTACTCGGGCATGACGTCGATCGCGCCCTTCTGCAGCTGCGGGAGGTAGATCTCCCGCTGCCCGATGTTGAAGTTCCGCTTCACCTGGAAGCCGTCCTTCTCGAGGACCTGCGCGTACATCTCGGCGATGATCTCGTTCGAGTAGTACTGCTGCGACCCGATGACGATCGTCTTCGAGTCGCTGGAGGCGCTGGAGCCGCTGTCGAGCGGGTTGCTCGACGCGCAGCCGCTGAGGGCTGCCGCGACACCCAGTGCCAGCGCTGCTGCGACGCCGGCACGGATCTTTGCTGTGATCACGATGGATTTCCTTCCGGGATGGGATTGCGGGACCGCTCGCGCGACCCCCGGCGCCGCCGGGCCGACGGGTCGACGGTGCCCTTCGGCACCACCGCCCGCTGGAGTGCGGCGAACACGATCTCGAACGCGATCGCGAGCGCGATCACGAGGATTGAGGCGCCGAGCATCTCGGCGTAGTCCTGGGTCTTGAGGCCGAGGAAGAAGTAGCCGCCGAGCCCGCCTGCCCCGACGTAGGCGGCGAGCGTCGCGGTGGCGACGACCTGGAGGACCGCCGCGCGGATGCCACCGATGAGCAGTGGCAACCCGAGGGGGATCTCGACCTTCCAGAGCACCTGCAACCCGGTCATGCCCTGCGCCTTCGCGGCGTCGACGGTGACCGGTTCGACGGACTCGATCCCGGAGTACGCGCCGGCGAGGACGGACGGGATCGCGAGGATGACGAGTGCCAGGAGCGGTGCTTCGAGCCCGATGCCGAGCAGGAGCCCGAACAACGACAGGACGCCGAGGGTGGGGAGCGCCCGCACGCCACCGGACGTCGCGATCGAGAAACCCCGGAGCTTCCCGGTGTGCCCGATGGCGTACCCGAGGGGAACCGCGATGACCGACGCGATCAGGACGGCGAGGAGGGTGATCCAGACGTGCTCCCAGAGTCGTCCGGGGATCGCGTTGTAGCCGGAGTAGTTCTGCGGGTCGAACACCCACGCGAACGCGCTGCCGATGATCACGACGTCACCTCCGCCTGCTGGAGCACCCGTCGGGCGGACCGCTGGCCGGTCCGGGTCCGCCGGGTCCACGGCATCACGATCCGGCCGAGCAGCACCAGCAGGCCGTCGATGGCGAACGCGAGCACCAGCACCATGACGATGCCGGAGATGATCTCCTCGAAGATGCCGCGGGCGAGGCCGTCCGTGAAGAGCGATCCCAGGCTCTGGATGCCGAGCACGGCGCCGACGGTCGTGAGCGAGATCGTGGACACTGCGACGACGCGGAGGCCGGCGAGCAGGACCGGGCCGGCGAGCGGCAGCTCGACACGGAAGAACCGCTGACCGGACGAGTAACCCATCGCGGTCGCGGCCGCGGCGGTCGCGGGGTCGACGGAGGTCAGCCCGTCGACCGTCGATCGCACCATGAGGGCCAGTCCGTAGATGGTCAGGCTGATGATGACGTTCACCGGGCTGGTCAGGCTCGTGCCGATGATGCCCGGCAGCGCCACGAAGAGCGCGAGCGACGGGATCGCGTACAGCAGCCCGGCGAACGTCACGATGCCGCTGCCCAGACCGGACGCGATCCGGGACCCGCCGGGGCGCTGCAACCGGACGACGACCCAGCCGATCGGGATCGAGAGCAGGAACGCGATGATGATCGGCGGGATCGCGATCGCGAGGTGCGCGACGGTCGCGTCGCCGATGGTGTCGAGGTTCGACAGGACCCAGTTCACCGGGGTCCCCCACCCTGCGCCGGAGCACCCGGAGCGGTGTCACGCGCCCCGGCCTCTGTTCCCTGCGGCACGGCGGCCGCTGCGTCCACCACCTGGACGGGCCCGGTCAGGACGCCGGCGGCGCGACCGTCACCGTCGACGACGATCGGCCCGGTCGGGGTCTGCTCGACCCGGAGCGCACGACGACCACGACCGGCGCCGATGAAGTTCGCGACGAAGTCGTCCGCGGGCTCGGCGAGGATCTCGGCCGGGGTGCCCTGCTGGGCGATCTCGCCGCCCTTCTTGAGGATGACGACCTGGTCCCCGAGCTTGAACGCCTCGTCGATGTCGTGCGTGACGAACACCACCGTCTTGCCGAGCTCGCGCTGCAGCCGGATGAGCTCGTCCTGCAGGTCGTTGCGCACGAGGGGGTCGACGGCACCGAACGGCTCGTCCATGAGCAGGATGTTCGGGTCGACCGCGAGCCCGCGCGCGACGCCGACGCGCTGCTGCTGCCCGCCGGAGAGCTGGGAGGGGTACCGGTCCGCGAAGGCGCGGTCGAGCCCGACGGTGTCCATGAGCTCGAGGGCACGCTCGCGGGCCTTCGCCTTGGACACGCCGGTCAGGAGCGGCACGGTCGCGATGTTGTCGACGACGCGCCGGTGCGGCAGGAGTCCGGCGTTCTGCATCACGTAGCCGATGCGGCGGCGCAGCTGGACCGGGTCCACCGAGGCCACGTCCTCACCGTCGATGGACACCGAGCCCGACGTCGGATCGACCATGCGGTTGATCATCCGGAGGAGCGTCGTCTTGCCACAGCCGCTCGACCCCACGAAGACCGTGGTGGTCCGAGAAGGGATGACGAGGTGGAAGTCCTCGACCGCGGTGGTGCCGTCCGGGTACGTCTTGCGTACCGAGCGGAACTCGATCATGGGTGCCCTTCTGTTCGGAGGTAGCCCGACTC
The DNA here is from genome assembly GCF_047238015.1 of Curtobacterium phoenicis. Taxonomy (NCBI): domain Bacteria; kingdom Bacillati; phylum Actinomycetota; class Actinomycetes; order Micrococcales; family Microbacteriaceae; genus Curtobacterium; species Curtobacterium phoenicis. The sequence continues at coordinate 1,848,562 of NZ_JBDFLZ010000002.1, read as the reverse complement.
CGCACGAGCGTACCCGCGAGGACCGACACGGGTTCCGTCGTGACGCCCCGTGTCGCCTCATGGACAGCGAGCACGACCGAGCGCAGACGCGACGACGCCCGCGACTCCTCTTCGGAGCGCGGGCGTCGTCGGATGGGCTGCTGCGACTCAGGCGTCGCGGAGGACCGTCTCGAGGTAGCTGTGCGTCATCGCCCGGTACGCCTCGATGAGGGCCTGGTCGGGGTGGTCGCGGTCGACGTGCGCCCGGGCGAGCACGGCGTGACCGGACTCGGCGAGGACCGTCCAGGCGCGGTCGAGCGCCTCGCTCGCCGGCAGGTCGAACCGCTCGCGCATGACCTGGCTGACGGCGCCCCCGAGCGCGGCCATCCGGTCGTCGTCGTCCCCCGTCCCGGCGTCGGCCGTGTCACCGAAGCCGATCGCGCGGAACCCGGGCTCGGTGCGGTACATCTCCGCCGTCATGTCGATGAGCGCGTCGCAGCCGGCCTTCCAGTCGGCCGCGCCGCTGGACTCGAGCGCATCGACGAAGCGCGCGGCCAGGCGCTGGGTGCAGCGGATGGCCAGGGCCTCGACCACGGCGATGCGGTCCGGGAAGTAGCGGTAGACGGTGCCGATCGACGCCCCGGCGCGCTCGGCGACCATGGCCGTGGTCAGGCGCTCGAACCCGATCTCGTCGATGACCGCGGCGGCGGCGTCGAGCAGACCGGCGAGGCGCGCCGAACTGCGGGCTTGGACCGGCTCGTTCCTGAGCAGTGATGATCCCCCCGGCAGTGCGTTCGAAACCTCGGTGACGAGCACGTGTACTCCTTCTCGCGTCCTCGACGCGCTCCCCGCGCGGCGGTCCGCACGGCGGTCGTGTTTCACCGTCCACACGACAGTGGACGGTGGTGTCCGGCCAATGCTCGCAGACTTCGTCTGGAACTCGGCTGCGACTCTCCCGGACGAGGATGAGCAACCTCGGGTCCGGCGGGGTCCCCACGTGGAATGATGGGGCGATGCCCGACCCGACTCCCCACGAGCCGTCGCTGGCCGAGCCGATCCTGCACCGCGCGGCACGCATCGAGGACGCCGTGCAGGAGTTCCGCGAACAGCGCGCCCGCCGCCGCGGACTCGTCCCCACCGTGATCCCGTACACCGGGTACGGCGCCCCGGGGTGGGTCCGCGTCCTCGCTCGCGTGCTCCTCACCCGGCGCGGGCTCGCCTCGGACGCGTCGTACATCGGGGTGCGCGGGTGGCGCAGCTTCACGAGCGTGGCGGTCGACTCGGCCGAGGTCACGATCACGGCCGGTGGTCGCAGCCACGTCGTGCAGTCGGACCGCGGCGGGGTGGTCGACGCCATCGTCCCGATCGACCTGGAGCCCGGGTGGCGCACCATCGAGCTCTCCGCGGGGGGCCACCGTGCGGTCCAGGCCGACGTCTTCGTGGTGCACCCGGACACCCGCTTCGGGCTGCTCTCCGACATCGACGACACCGTGATGGTGACGAGCCTGCCCCGCCCGATGCTCGCGGCGTGGAACTCGTTCGTCCTCACCGAGCACGCCCGACGTCCGGTACCGGGCATGTCGGTGCTGTACGAACGCGTGCTGGCACAGCACCCCGGTGCCCCGACGGTCTACCTGTCCACGGGAGCGTGGAACGTGGCGCCGACCCTGCAGCGCTTCCTCACCCGGAACATGTACCCGACCGGCACCCTGCTGCTGACGGACTGGGGCCCGACGCACGACCGCTTCTTCCGGAGCGGGCAGCTGCACAAGCAGGAGAACCTCCGGCGCCTGGCGCGGGACTTCCCGGACGTGCAGTGGCTGCTCGTCGGCGACGACGGCCAGCACGACGAGTCGCTGTACGGCGAGTTCTCCCGAGAGCACCCGGGCAACGTCGCGGCGGTGGCGATCCGCCAGCTCTCCACGAGCGAGGCGGTCCTCGCGGGTGGTCGTTCGAAGGCGCAGGAGCGGTCTCGTGACTCGGCGGCACCGTGGGTGTTCGCCCCCGACGGCGCCGGCCTCTGGACGGAGCTGCAGCGGGTCGGCGTCGTCGAGGCCGACTGACCCAGTGCCACGACGAGGGCGGACCGGCTGAGCACCTCTTCAGCGCAGCCTTCACCGGGCGGTGGCGTGGTTCGATCAGGGCATGCACTCTGCGCGCATCGAGGACCACGCCCTGATCGGCGACACCTACACCGCGGCGCTCGTCACTCGTGACGGCACGATCGACTGGGCCTGCCTCCCCCGCTTCGACAGCCCGTCCACCTTCGCGGCGCTGCTCGGGTCCGCCGAGCACGGTGGCTGGTCGCTCCGCCCCACCGACGACGACGCCACCGTCCACCGTCGGTACGTCGGCGACTCGCTCGTCCTCTCGACGGTGTGGACGACGAGCACCGGCGTCGTCGAGGTCACGGACTTCATGCCGATGGGCGCGCACCGGGCCTCGATCGTGCGCCGGGTGCGCGGACTCCGCGGGCAGGTCGAGATCGAGCAGGTCCTCACGATCCGGTTCGACTACGCCAGGGCCCTGCCGTGGGTGCGGCAGATCGGCGGCGACGAGGACCCCGCCCTCCTCGCCACCGCCGGCCCCGGCTCGGTCGTCGTGCGCGGCCCGCGCTTCCGATCACGCGACCGCCACCACCGGGCGACCACGACCGTCCGCGACGGCGAGGTCCTCGACACGGTGCTGACCTGGTACCCGTCCCACCGCGAGCCGCCGGAGCCCCTCGACGTCACCGCGGCGCTGCACCGGACCACGCGGTGGTGGGAGGACTGGATGACTCCGGTCCGCACCCACGGGCGCTACGTCGAGGCGACGCGGCGGTCCCTGCTCCTCCTCCGCGCCATGACCCACGGCGAGACCGGTGGCGTCGTGGCGGCCGCGACCACGAGCCTCCCGGAGGACCCGGGCGGCGAACGCAACTGGGACTACCGGTACGTGTGGCTCCGCGATGCCTCGCTCGCGCTCGCCTCGCTCATCGCGCACGGGTACCGTGACGAGGCCGCGCACTGGCGCGGCTGGCTCCTCCGCGCGATCGCGGGCGACCCGGCGGACGTGCAGATCATGTACGGGGTCGCGGGCGAGCGCGACCTGCCCGAGCGGACCCTCGACGAACTGCCCGGGTACGCGCACTCGACGCCGGTCCGGATCGGCAACGGGGCCTACACCCAGTACCAGGGCGACGTGTTCGGCGAGGTCCTCGCGGCCCTGCACGACGCCCGTGAGCTGGGCGTCGAGGAGAACGCTGACTCGTGGGCGCTCCAGCGGGCCCTGCTCGGGTACGTCGAGGAGCACTGGCAGGAGCCGGACAACGGCATCTGGGAGATGCGCGGACCCCGCCGGCACTTCACGCACTCCCGGGCGATGATCTGGGCGGCGTTCGACCGGGGCGTCGCGGCCGTCGAGGAGTTCGGCCTCGAGGGCCCGGTCGACCGCTGGCGCACGCTCCGCGACCAGGTGCGCGCCGAGATCGAGGAGCACGGCTGGAACCCGGAGCGGAACAGCTACCGGCAGCACTACGACACCGACGAGGTCGACGCGAGCCTGCTCGTGCTCCCCCAGATCGGCTACGTGAAGGCCGACGACCCGAGGATGACGGGCACGGTCGCCGCGATCGAGCACGACCTCCGCACCGGCGACGACGGACTGGTCCTCCGCTACCGCACCGAGGCCGGGTTCGACGGCCTGTCCGGGAGCGAGCACCCGTTCCTCGCGTGCTCGTTCTGGCTCGTCGAGCAGTACGCCGCCTCCGGCAGGATCGAGGACGCCGAACGGCTCATGGACGTCCTGGTCGGGTTCGCGAACGACGTCGGCATGCTCTCCGAGGAGATCGACGTCGCGACGGGGCACCACATCGGCAACACCCCGCAGGCGCTGTCACACCTGACACTCGTCTCGGCGGCCGACGCGATCGCGCGCGCCCGCGGCGCGTCGGCGGGGCACCGGACCCGCCTCGCCGTCCACGACGGCGGCACGCGCTCCTGGACGGGTGAGGGCGAGCGCGCCGGCACGACGTCCTGATCGTTCCGCGCGTCGGAGGACGTTCCCTCCGTCCTCCGACGCGCGATTCGTCGTTCCAGGTCGGTTGCGATGAGCAGGACGCAACCCACCGCAGGACGTGACCCCGCAACGGACTGGAGGCACGGTGCCAGCCGGCACCGTGCCTCCCGTCCGTCAAGCCCGCCCGTTCAGGACGCGACAGGCGCGTCCGTCAGGACGAGCTCACCCAGTCCGCGGGTCCGCGCGAACCGGCGCGGTACTCCTCCAGCGGGACCTCGTTCGCCTTCCAGGCGTCCACGACCGGCTCGACGATCTCCCAGCAGCGCTCGGCCACGTCACCGCGGATCGAGAGCAGCGGGTCGTCGTGGAAGATGCCGTTGAGGACCTCGCCGTAGGGCGTGAGCTCACCGTCGTCGAACGACGAGGACAGCGTGATCTGCCCCATCTCGAACGGGTTGCCGCCACCGTTCGCCGACACGCTCAGCTCGATCTCGTCCGGGTTGAGGACGATGCGCAGCGTGTCCTGCTTCGGCCGACCGGTCAGACCGGAGGGCAGGCGCGTCACGGGCTTGAAGGTGATGAGGACCTCCTTGCGGCTGGCGCCGAGCGCCTTGCCGGAGCGGAGCGTGAACGGCACGCCGGCCCAGCGGGCGGTGTCGACCTCGACCTCGATCTCGGCCAGCGTCTCGGTACCGCGCGTCTTGTCGACGCCGTCCTCGTCCTGGTACGACGGCAGTTCCTTGCCGTCGATCGTGCCCTCGGTGTAGACGGCACGGCGCGACGCGACCTTCGGGTCGTCGCCCTTGAGGCGCGTCGAACGCAGCACACGGGCGAGCGACGACCGGAACTCGACGGCGTCGATGGCGGCTGGGGCGTCCATCGTGACGAGCCCGAGGATCTGCAGCAGGTGCGACTGGATCATGTCGACCAGAGCGCCGGCCTCGTCGTAGTACTGCGCGCGGTTCTCGAGGCCCAGGGTCTCGTCGTAGAAGACGTCGACCTTCTCGATGTTGTCCGCGTTCCAGATCGGCTCGAACAGACGGTTCGCGAAGCGCAGACCGATGATGTTGAGGACCGTGGTGCGACCGAGGAAGTGGTCGGTGCGGTGCACACGCTCCTCGGGGACGAGCTCGAGGACGGTCTTGTTGAGCGCCTCGGCGCTGGCGACGTCCGTGCCGAACGGCTTCTCGAACGCGAGCGTCGTGCCCTCGGGGAGCTCGACCTCCTGCAGCGCCTCGCAGATGTCCGACGCGATCTGCGGCGGGAGCGCGAAGTACAGGATCGGCTCGGCCTCGGCGGCCGCGAGGAGTGCCTCGAGGTGCTTCGGGTCCGTCGGGTCGCCCTGGATGAACTGCGTCGACTCGAGGGTCGCGTCGACCTCCGGGCCCTTCACGTCCTGGGACGCGAACGACTTCGTGACGACGTCCTTCCACTGCTCCTCGCTCCGGGCGCTGCGACCGGTGCCGATCAGCTGGACGGGGACCGCTCGACCGCTCTGCAGGAACGTGCCGAGGCCCGGCAGCAGCAGGCGGGAGGCGAGGTCGCCCGTCGCGCCGAAGATGATGAGGGTGCGCTTGTCGGTCACCTGAGGTGACTCCTTTCGCTGTTGTGGGGGTGGTCCGCTCCGAGTCAAGTCGGTTGCGGGCCGTGTTGTTCCCAGTCCGGGGGCTGGGGAGTCGTGCGGGCGCCGGGGCACGCCCTGGTCCGGACGCACTTCGGGCGGCACCGGATGTGGTGCCGCCCGAAGATCGTCAGGGGTGGGACGGGGTCAGTGCCCGAAGTTCCCGCGGTAGTACTCGTAGACCCAACCCACGAGCGTCACGGCGACGAACGCCATGCCGATCGGCACGAGCCAGAGGCCGGCCGCGACGCCGAGGAAGCAGATGCCCACGGCGAAGGCCAGGAGGATCGGCCACCACGACCACGGGCTGAAGTGCCCGAGCTCCGCGTCGCCGTCCTCGATGTTCGCATCGGCACGGTCCTCGGGGAGGACACCGCCCTGCGACGACATGACCTTGCTGAGGTAGAACGCGATGAACGCGGACATGATCCCGGTGAGGCCGATCGACACCGTGCCGACCCACTCGATGACGCCGTCGTAGTAGATGTACGACCAGATCGTGTAGGCCGCATCCGCGAGGATGAAGAAGACGAACAGGATCCAGAACAGGTTCTTGTTGGCGCGCATGGCGTTACTTCACCTCGCCCTTCGCGGCGTCGTAGGTCGGGGCGTCGGGAGCGTCCTTCGCCGGGCCCACACCGATCGGCACGCCGGCCTCGGGGTGGTTCAGATCGAACGCCGGGGACTCGGAACGGATCCGCGGGATCGACGTGAAGTTGTGGCGCGGCGGCGGGCAGCTGGTGGCCCACTCGAGCGAGCGGCCGTAGCCCCACGGGTCGTTCACGGCGACCTTCGGCGCATTCCGCGCGGTCACGTAGATGTTGTAGATGAACGGCAGGAACGAGATCGCGAGGATCATCGAGCCGATCGTCGACAGCTGGTTCATCCAGGTGAACCCGTCGTTCGGCAGGTAGGTCGCGTAGCGACGCGGCATGCCGATGACGCCCAGCCAGTGCTGGATGAGGAACGTCGTGTGGAAGCCGATGAAGAGCAGCCAGAAGTGGATCTTGCCGAGGCGCTCGTTGAGCATCTTGCCCGTCCACTTCGGCCACCAGAAGTAGAACCCGGCGAACATCGCGAAGACGACGGTGCCGAACACCACGTAGTGGAAGTGCGCGACGACGAAGTACGAGTCGGACACGTGGAAGTCGAGCGGCGGCGAGGCCAGGATGACGCCGGTGAGACCACCGAAGGTGAACGTGATGAGGAAGCCGACCGACCAGAGCAGCGGCGTCTCGAAGGTCACCGAGCCGCGCCACATCGTGCCGACCCAGTTGAAGATCTTCACGCCGGTCGGGACCGCGATGAGCATCGTCATGAGCGAGAACCACGGCAGCAGGACGCCACCGGTGACGTACATGTGGTGCGCCCACACCGTGACCGAGAGGGCCGCGATGGAGATGGTCGCGTAGACGAGCGTCTTGTACCCGAAGATCGGCTTGCGGCTGAACACCGGGAAGATCTCGGACACGATGCCGAAGAACGGCAGCGCGATGATGTAGACCTCGGGGTGGCCGAAGAACCAGAACAGGTGCTGCCAGAGCAGCGCCCCGCCGTTGGCCGGGTTGAAGATCTGGGCGTTGAACACTCGGTCGAGGCCGAGGCCGAACAGCGCCGCCGCGAGGACCGGGAAGGCCATCAGGACGAGGAGCGCGGTCACGAGGGTGTTCCACGTGAAGATCGACATGCGGAACATCGTCATGCCCGGGGCACGCATCGTGATGATCGTCGTGATGAAGTTCACCGCGCCGAGGATCGTCGAGAAGCCGGTCATGCCGAGGCCGAAGACCCAGAGCGTCCCACCGAGTCCCGGTGTGAACGTCGTGTCACTCAGCGGCGCGTAGGCGAACCAACCGAACGAGGCCGCGCCCTGCGGGGTGAGGAAGCCGCCGACCGCGATGAGCGCGCCGAAGACGTAGAGCCAGAAGGCGAAGCCGTTGAGTCGCGGGAAGGCGACGTCCGGTGCGCCGATCTGCAGCGGCATGACCGCGTTCGCGAAGCCCGAGAAGAGCGGCGTCGCGAAGAGCAGCAGCATGATCGTGCCGTGCATCGTGAAGAGCTGGTTGTACTGCTCCTTCGTCGCGACCACGTGCAGGCCGGGCTCGAAGAGCTGGGCTCGGATGACGAGCGCCATCACACCCGCGAGCAGGAAGAAGATGAACGACGCGATCAGGTACATGTACCCGATGGTCTTGTGGTCGGTGGAGGTGATCCACCGGACGATGATGTTGCCCTTGCGGCCCACCTTCGACGCCTGGAAGTCCAGGGTCGTGGTGCCTGCCGCCGGCTGGCCGACGAGCGACGTGGTCATCTGACGGAGCCCCTAATCGTTCTCGGACGCCGTCACGGGCGCCTTGTTGTTCGGTTCGTTCGTGTTGGTGTTGTACTCGTCACCGAGGAGACCGGTCTTGCCCTGCTCCGCGAGGGAGTCGAGGTACTTCTGGTACTCGGTCGGCGTGACGACCTTCACCTGGAAGAGCATGAGCGAGTGGTACTCACCGCAGAGCTCCGCGCACTTGCCCTGGTACGTGCCGAGCTTCTCGGGGATGAAGTACTCGTCGTTCTGCTTGCCGGGGATCATGTCCTTCTTGTAGAGGAAGTCGATCACCCAGAAGGAGTGGTTGACGTCGCGGGAGGACAGCTCGATGTGCACCTTCTTGCCCTTGGGCAGGTACAGCGTCGGGAGCTGCGACTCGTCGATCGCGCCGTTCGCGTTCTCTTCTTCTTGGGCCTGGATGCCCTGGTAGTAGACGCTCTTGGACTTGTCGTCCTCGTTGATGTAGTTGAAGTCCCACGCCCAGCGCTTGCCGTAGACGTGGATCGTCGCGTCGGCCTTGGCGAAGGGCTGCTCGATGGCGGCCTGGTCCTTCGCGGTGAAGGCGAAGAAGCCGAGCACGAGGATGAGCGGGACGATCGTGTAGAAGATCTCGAGCGGCATGTTGTACCGCATCTGCACCGGGAGGCCGGTCTGCCCCTTGCGGCGGCGGTAGACGATCGCGGCCCAGATGATCAGGCCCCAGACGATCAGACCGACCGCGAGGAGGACGACCCAGCTCGTGGTCCACAGACCGACGATGCGACTGGTGTGGTTCGTGACGTCACGCGTCTGCTCCGTGCCGGGGAGCCATCCGTTGAGCTGCTGCTGCGTGCAGCCAGCCAGTGCGATGACCAGACCGACGGCCACCGGGATGGCCGCCCAACGTATACGGCGATTCGAACGCACTATTACCTCTCGGAATGACGTGAACCCGGAGGAGCCGCGACGTGAAGGTCGCGCATGGCTCGCTCCCAGCTTGGTTGGAACACTCCTAGCTTACTCGCAGCCGGGGACAGCTCGCGCCAACCGGAGCTCCGCGTGGCCCCGTTCCGCAGCTGCCGAGGCCGTTCTGACCGGGACGAACGCGAGCGGGGAGCGACCTGCTCGGTCGCTCCCCGCTCGCGTGTCGGCTGGTGGGCGTCAGTGGAAGCTGTCGCCGCACGCGCAGCTGCCCTGCGCGTTGGGGTTGTCGATCGTGAAGCCCTGCTTCTGGATCGTGTCCTCGAAGTCGATCGTGGCGCCGTCGAGGTACGGGACGCTCATCTTGTCGACGACGACCTCGACGCCGGGCTCGAACTCGGCGGTGGTGTCGCCGTCGAGCATGCGCTCGTCGAAGTAGAGCTGGTAGATCAGGCCCGAGCAGCCACCGGGCTGGACGGCGAGGCGCAGGCGGAGGTCGTCACGGCCCTCCTGCTCGAGGAGGCTCGCCACCTTCGCGGCCGCCGCGTCGCTCAGCTGCACGCCGTGCGTCGGCGTCTCGGTCGCCGTTGCGGTCTGCGCTTCGGTGATGGTGTCGCTCATCGCGCGTCTCCCTCCGGGCGGTGCGGATCACCGCGCCTCGTGACGATTGTAAGCACGCTCCACCGACGTCCGCAGCAGGCGGCTGCGCGCTGTGGAGGGACGGAGCCCTGTGGAGAGCGCGGACGGACGGGAGGCCCGTGGCGGCGTCGTCACGGGCCTCCCGTCCGTCCTGCCGCGCGTCAGCGCGTCGCGAGCCGCGCCAGCAGGATCGTCTCGGAGGCGATCGCGCGGTGCAGCACACCGAGGTGCTGCGACTCGTTCGGGCTGTGCGCGCGGGTGTCCGGGTCCTCGACGCCCGTGACGAGGATCTGCGCGTCCGGGAACTCCGCCGCGAGGTCGGAGACGAACGGGATCGACCCGCCGATCCCCTGCTCGACGGGGTCGGCGCCCCAGCCCTCGCGCATCGCGGTGCGCGCGTCCTGCACGGCCCAACCGGCGGTGTCGACGAGGAAGCCGTCGCCGGCGTCGGGCTCGCTGATGTCGAGGCGGGCGCCGAAGGGCACGTGCGCGCGGAGGTGGCGCTCGACCGCCTCGTACGCGTCGGCGGCCGACTGCCCGGGGGCGATCCGGACCGAGACCCGTGCGGAGACCGTCGGCAGGAGGGTGTTCGACGCGTTCGCGACGCTCGGCACGTCCATGCCGGTCACGGTGATCGACGGCTGGAACCACATCCGGCTGAGGACCGGCCCGGTGCCGACCGGACGGACGCCGGGCAGCAGGGCGGCGTCGGCCGCGAGCTCCTCGTCCGAGCGCTCGGGGACGTCGGCCTCGTACGAGGTCAGCCCCTCGACCGCGACCGAGCCGTCGTCGTCGTGCAACGAGGCGAGCAGGCGCACCATCGGGATCATCGCGTCGGGCGCCGCTCCCCCGAACATGCCGCTGTGGCTCGCGTGCTCGAGCGTCGTCAGCGTCAGCTTGAACGTGACGTTGCCGCGGAGGGACACCGTGATCGAGGGGACCTCGGTGGACCAGTTGTCGCTGTCCGCCACGACGATGACGTCGGCGGCGAGGTGCTCCTTCTGCTCGCGGAGGAACGTGCGGAACGACCTGGAGCCGAACTCCTCCTCACCCTCGACGAACAGCACGACACCGAGGTCGAGGTCGTCGCCGAACTGCGCGTGCAGGGCCCGGAGCGAGGCGATGTGGGTCATCACACCGGCCTTGTCGTCTGAGGCACCGCGGCCGTAGAGGCGGTCACCGCGGAGGGTCGGCTCGAACGGCGGCGTCTCCCAGAGCGCGTCGTCGCCCTGCGGCTGCACGTCGTGGTGGGCGTAGAGCGTCACCGTCGGCTTGCCGTTCCGGGCCGGACGGACCGCGAGCACGGCGGGCTGGCCGAGCTGCTCGGCGGCGTCCTCCTCGGCGACGTCCGACGTCGCGCCGTCGAACGCCGACCGGACGATCCGGACGTCGTCCGCGCCGAAGACCCCGGTCGACCGCGCCAGGTCCGCGACGGCCTCGGCGCTCGCCCGCACGTTCGCCGGGTCGAACGCCGACCACGACACCGAGGGCAGGCGGACGAGGGCGGACAGGTCGGCGATGGTCGCCGGCAGCGCCCCCTGCACCTGTTCGCGCAGGGCGTCGAGGAGTGCGGGGTCGGTGGCTGCTGCGTGCTGGTCGGTGTCGGTCATGTCCCGTAATCTAGAGGACGATCCAGCACGCAACCGCAGTCAGGAACCCACCGTGGCGAAGGCAGCCCCCAAGACCAACACGACCGTCAACCCGACCGAGGCCGAGCTCCTCGAGCAGGGCAAGGGCCGGCCGACGCCGAGTCGTCGTGAGCGTGAGGCCGCGAACCGCCGCCCGCTCGTCGGCAACTCCCCCGCCGACAAGAAGGCCGCGCGTGCTCGTCTCAACACCGAGCGCGAGAAGGCCCGCGTCGGCATGGCGAACGGTGAGGAGCGCTACCTCCCGGCGAAGGACCGCGGCGAGCAGCGTCGCTTCGTGCGCGACTGGATCGACGCCCGCTGGAACGTGGGCGAGGTCATGATGCCGGTGCTCGTGATCTTCCTCATCCTCGGGTTCGCCGCCGCGCAGACCGTGCTCGCCTCGTACGCGCTGCTGCTCGTGTGGGCGTTCGTGGCGCTGTTCGTCGTCGACTGCGTCGTGCTCTGGCTGTCCCTCCGCAAGAAGCTCACGAACAAGTTCGGCGCGATGCAGCGCGGCACGTTCTTCTACATCCTGACGCGGGCGTGGCAGCTGCGGTTCCTCCGCCTGCCGAAGCCGCAGGTGCGTCGCGGGCAGTACCCGGCCGTCTGACCCCGGGTTCGTCCCGCTCGGAGCGCCGCTCGACCTCGGTCGGGCGGCGCTCCTGTGTGTGCGGCGCGCGCGGCGCGGCCGGGCGGGCGGCCGGCGCGAGTCGGTCGCACGACATGCCGCTCGCGTTCGCCGGAGCCGACCCTTCGTGCGCCCAACGTGACACGCGCACGGCAGGTCCTGCGACCAACGCACGTCCCCCGACGGACGGGAGGCACGGGTCGGGCCGGCACCGTGCCTCCCGTCCGATGCGAGGACGGTGAGGTTCCACGACTCGCCGCGTGCGTGGTCGGTGAGGTTCCACGACTCGCCGCGTGCGTGGTCGGTGAGGTTCCACGACTCGCCGCGTGTGTGATCGGTGAGGTTCCACGACTCGCCGCGTGTGTGGTCGGTGAGGTTCCACGACTCGCCGCGTGTGTGTCGCCCAGGTTCCGAGGACGGGCGTCGTTGGGCCCGAGATGCCGAGATTCTGGAACCTCGACGGGACGAACGACGCGCGCGAGGGCGCGTGCGCCGGCGCGCGTGGCGCGGCGCACGGCGCGCGCGGCGCTCAGCGCGCGGCGCGACGCAGCCGACGACGACGCAGGTGGTTGATCCGCGCCGCCCAGGTCGGCCCCTCGTAGAGGAACGCCGTGTAGCCCTGCACGAGCGTCGCCCCCGCGTCGATGCGCTCCTGCACGTCCCGCTCGCTCGTCACCCCGCCGACCGCGATGACGCAGAAGTCCTCGGGCACGGCCGAGCGGACGCGGCGCAGGACCTCGAGCGAGCGGGCGGCGAGGGGTGCGCCGGAGAGTCCCCCGGCGCCCATGGCCTCGACCTCGGCCGCCGGCGTCCTCAGCCCGGAGCGGTCGATCGTGGTGTTGTTCGCGATGACCCCGGCGAGCCCGAGCTCCACCGCGAGCCCGGCGATGGCGTCGATCTGTTCGTCGGTGAGGTCCGGCGCGATCTTCACGAGCACGGGTGTGCGCCCGGCGGCGTCCCGCACGGCGGTCAGGAGCGGCCGCAGCTGGTCGAGTTCCTGCAGCCCGCGGAGTCCCGGGGTGTTCGGCGAACTGACGTTCACGGCGAGGTAGTCGGCGAACGGCGCCAGGAGCCGGGTGGACTCGAGGTAGTCGTCGACCGCGTCCACCACGTCGACCACGCGGCTCTTGCCGATGTTGACGCCGATGACCGGACGGCCGGGGTTCCGACGGGCTCGTTCGAGCCGCCGCGACGCGGCCGGGGCGCCGTGGTTGTTGAACCCCATGCGGTTGATGAGCGCCCGGTCCGGGATGAGCCGGAAGAGCCGGGGCTTCTCGTTGCCCGGCTGCGGCTTCGCGGTGATCGTGCCGACCTCGACGTGCCCGAAGCCGAGCACCCCGAGCCCGCGGATCCCCTTGGCGTCCTTGTCGAACCCGGCGGCGAGGCCGAACCGCGACGGGAAGTGGATCCCCATCGTGGTGATGCCGTCCGCTGCGGAGGGGCGGGAGGACCGCTCGACCAACCGGCCGATGAACGGCACGTGCGGGATCACCCGGATCACCGCGAACGCGAGGTGGTGGGCCCGCTCGGGGTCCATGTTCGCGAACACCGACCGGAAGACGACCTCGTACCCGCCGCGGATCGCCCGTTCGACGCCGACGCTCATGCGTCCGCAGCCTCTGCGCGGGAGGCTGCGTGGTGGTCGAGTCGGAGCTGGGCGATGGCGTCCTCGAAGTCCTCGAGGGAGTCGAAGGCCTGGTAGACGCTCGCGAAGCGGAGGTACGCGACCTCGTCGAGCTCCCGGAGCGGCACGAGGATCGCGAGGCCGATGTCGTTCGCGTCGATCTGGCTCGACCCGGACGACCGCACGGTCTCCTCCACCCGCTGCGCGAGGACGGCGAGGTCGCCGTCGGTCACCGGCCGGCCCTGGCACGCCTTCCGAACGCCGGACACGATCTTGTCGCGGCTGAACGGCTCGGTCACGCCGTTGCGCTTCACCACGTTGAGCGACGCGGTCTCGGTGGTCGAGAAGCGACGCCCGCAGTTCGGGCACTGGCGACGGCGACGGATTGAGGTGCCGTCGTCGCTGGTGCGGGAGTCGACGACGCGGGAGTCCGGGTGGCGGCAGAAGGGGCAGAACATGTCGGACCCAGGCTACCGGCTCGTGCGCTCCGTCACGGCGGCCCCGTGCGCCGGCAGCTGCTCCTCCGTCGCGAGCGCGACGATGTGCGGCGCGACCTCGGCCAGCGCCGCCGGCGAGTAGCGGATGACCTGCTGCGGCCGGAGGAACGTCGACGCGGAGAGCCCCGAGCCGAAGCGGGCCTGTCCGCCGGTCGGCAGGACGTGGTTCGATCCGGCCAGGTAGTCGCCGAGGCTCACGGGCGTGCTCGGCCCGACGAAGACCGCTCCGGCGGCATCGATGTCGGCGAGCACCGCGTCGTCGTCGGCGGTCTGGATCTCGAGGTGCTCCGGGCCGTACGCGTTGCTCACGGTCGCGGCGTCGGCGAGCGAGTCCACGAGGACGACCGCCGACTGCGGACCGTCCAGGGCGACCTGGAGGCGCGTGGCGGTCCCGACGCGCGCCGTGCGTTCCGGGATCGCCGCCTCGACCGCGTCGGCGAACGTCGACGAGGTGGTCACCAGGACGGCGCCCGCCTGCTCGTCGTGTTCCGCCTGGCTGACGAGGTCGGCCGCGACGTAGCCGGCGTCGGCCGTGTCGTCGGCGATCACGAGGATCTTGGTCGCCCCGGCCTCGGAGTCGATGCCGACGGTGCCGCGGACGATCCGCTTCGCCGCCGCGACGTAGTTGTTGCCCGGCCCGGTCACGAGGTCGACGGGCTCGAGGTCGATCTCGGGAACGCCGTACGCCAGCGCACCGATCGCCCCGGCACCGCCCATCGCGTAGACCTCGTCGACACCGAGGAGTCCGGCTGCCGCGAGGATCGTCGGGTGCACGTGTCCGCCGTGGTCGCGCTGCGGCGGGGACACGAGCGCGATCGAGCCGACGCCGGCGACCTGGGCCGGGACGACGTTCATGACGACGCTCGACGGGTAGACGGCCTTCCCGCCGGGGACGTAGAGGCCCACCCGACGCATCGGCTGCCAGCGCTGGTGGACCTCGGCGCCGTCGGCGAGCGTCGTCACGGAGCCGGCCGGTACCTGCGCGGCACTCGCGGCACGGACGCGCCGGATGGCCTCGTCGAGCGCGGCGCGGAGCTCGGGGGTGAGCCCGGCGACCGCGGCGGCGATCTCGGCAGCGGGGACGCGGACGTGCTCGGGCGCTCCCCCGTCGAACCGCTCGGCCTGCTCGCGGAGCGCCGTCGCACCGTGCTCCCGGACCGCGTCGACGAGCTCGCGAGCGGCGTCGACGGCGTGCGAGACGTCGCCGGCGGCGCGGGGCATGAGTCGGAGGAGTTCGGCACGGGCGGGCAGGCCACCGCGGAGGTCGATTCGCTGCATCATCAGGTCGCCAAGCCTACCGAGCACCCCCGACCGCCCCCTGCGGGCCGTGACCGCCCGGGCCGCGAGCCGCCCGGGCCGTGAGGGCCCGGTCCCTGACCGCCCGCTAACGTGAGGGTCGATGAACTTCGAGAAGGCGCGACGCCTCGTCACCGACCTCGTGCGTGTGAACGAACGGTACGCACGGGACGGCCACTACCGGAACGACGTCCGCGAGCGACTGGGACGCACGGTCTCCCGGGTGGACGTCCGCGTGGCGCGACGTGAGCGCGACCGTGCGCCGCTCGCCGCCCGCCCGTTCGAGGGACTCGTCGAGACCAGCCTCGCGATCGCCGGGATCCGCACCGTGGAGCGCGAGCCGGAGGTCGTCCTCGTCGTCGACGAGCTGCGCGAGGGCGCGGCTTTCGCCGGCGTGCAGACGGCCCTCGCGGTCGCCCTCGCACTCGGCGAGCGCACCGGCCGCCGGGTCCGGGTCGTGATGGTGCGTTGGACCACGCCGGGCAACAGCGCCGCCGCCGCTGAGGCCCTGGTCGCGGACCGTTTCCCCGAGTCGCGCGTCGACGGCCGCCCCGGTGTCCGGGTGGTGCGCCGCGAGGACGTCCTCGACGCGACGTTCGGCCGCGACGACGTGTGGATCGCCACGCACTGGAAGACGGCGCACCCGCTCGACGTCGCCGTGACCGCCGGGGTCGTCCCGCGTGACCGCGTCGTCTACCTCGTGCAGGACTACGAGCCCGGGTTCAGCCCGTGGTCGACCGAGTACGCCGTCGCTGCCTCGACCTACCGTGCGGGCTTCCGGATGCTCGTGAACTCCGAGCCGCTCCGGCAGTACCTCGCCGAGGTCGAGGACGTCGACGTCCCCCGTGACCGGTCGTTCGCCCCGCACCTCGACCTCGACCTGCTCGAGCGGGTCGCAGCGGCCCGGGAGCACGAGGACACCGTCCGCGTCCTCTTCTACGGGCGTCCGAGCAAGCACCGCAACCTGTTCCGGCTCGGTGTCGCGGCCCTCCGTGTCGCGGTGCAGGAGCTCGAGGGCGACGGCCTGCGGGTCGAGTTCCACTCCGCGGGCGAGCAGCACGGCGACGTGGAGCTCGACGGCGGTGCCGGCGACGTGAAGCTCGTGTCGCACGGGACGATGCCGTGGGACGACTACTTCCGCTTCATCGCGTCGACGAACGTGGTGCTGTCGCTGCAGCACAGCCCGCACCCGAGCCACCCGCCGTTCGACGGGGCGATCTCGGGTGCGCGCGTGGTGACGAACGAGTTCCGCGACACCCGGGGGCACCTGCACCCGAACCTGACGGCGGTGCCCGCGGACGCCCGGTCCCTCGGTCTCGCCGTCGCCGACGCGGTCCGGCGGGCAGCGGCCGGGGGGCCGACCCCGTTCGCCCCGGTCGCCGACGGTGCGCTCGGCGGCCCGCTCGACGCAGCCGTGGACGCCCTCGCCCGAGCACTCGGCGGGCACGCCACCGATCCCACCGAGGAGCAGACCCGATGACCCGTACCACGCTCGTCGTCGTCCCGGTGTACGGCGACCTCGAATCGCTCCTGCGCTGCGTCGACGGCCTGGTCGAGCATCTCGACACCGAGCGCCACCGCGTCCTGCTCGTCAACGACTGCGGCCCCGACGCCGACACCATCGAGCGCGCGCTCCTCGACCGCACCGCGGGTCTCCCGGGCTTCCGGTACGAGCGCAACGACCACAACCTCGGCTTCGTCGGCACGTGCAACCGCGCCGTGACCGAGCTGGACCCGGGGCACGACGGCGAGGCCGTCCTCCTGCTCAACAGCGACGCCGTCCCGACCGCGGGCTTCCTCGACGCGATGCTCGCCGTCCTCGACGAGGACCGCACGGGCGTCGTCACCGCCCGCAGCGACAACGCGACGATCGCGAGTATCCCGTACCGGCTGACGAACCGCGGCGCCGCCCGCACAGAGGAACGCACCCGCGAGGTCTGGTCCGCGATCGCACCGCTCCTCCCGGCGTCGCAGGTCCTCCCCGTCGCGATGGGCTTCTGCTTCCTCACGCGCCGCGAGCTCATCACCGAGCACGGCCTGTTCGACGAGGCGTTCGCGCCGGGCTACGGCGAGGAGAACGACTACTGCCTCCGCATCGCCGGCCACGGCTGGCTCGCGAAGATCGCGAACCACGCCCTCGTCCTGCACGCGGGCGGCAAGAGCTTCTCCGGCAACCGGAACGCGCTGCGCGCCGCCCACCAGCGCGAGCTCGAGCGGCGGTACCCGTTCCTCCCGGACGCGGTGGCCGCCTACCAGCGGCACGGCACGACGGCGACGGAACGCTTCGCGGACGTGCTCGTCCCGGCCGGTCCGGCAGCGCGGCTCGCGGTCGACCTGCGGCACGTCGCGGACGCGGACGCACTGGTCCGGCAGATCGACGCGGCCTTCGGCGACGGCTTCGCCCTGGAGGCGCGGCTCCCCTCCGGCACGTCGGCCCCCGACACGTGGACCGTCACCTCCGACGAGCCGAACCCGGACGACCTCGTCACCGTCCAGGTCCTCGTCGACCCGACCCCCGCGGACCTCGTGACCGCGAACCGTCGCGCCGCGCACTGGGTCGTCGTCGACACCGGCGCCCCGGCGGTCCCGTGGTCGTCGGAGCAGTACCGCGCCGGTTCCGCGCGGGTCGCCGACCTCGTGCGGCCGTTCGCCGACGTCGTCACCCCCGACGAGCTGGAGAGCGCCCGTGCCGGGGTCGAGAACAGCATGCTCGCCCCGCTCGACGGCACCTCGGCCGCACTCGAGCGGCGTTGGGCGGCGTTCCTGCCGCTCGACCTCGCGGCGGCGCAGGCGGCCTCGGCGTCGTCGTCCGACGAGGTCACCCGGCTGCGCCGTGAGCTCGACGACCTCCGCGCGAGCCGCTCGTTCCGCACCGGCCAGGCCATCGCGAAGGTCGCCTCCCGTCTGCCGGGGCGCCGCTGATGCCCGGGCCGAAGAACGGTCAGGACGGCCTCGGTCGGATCGCGCGTGGGCTCGCGCGACGCCTGCGCGGCCCCGAGCGCCCCCTCTCCGTCGCGGACCGGCTCGACCGCTGGGCCGCCCGCATCGTCGAGTTCGGCATCGTCGACCGCGCGTACCTCGAGGCGCAGACCGGCCGGACCTTCGCGACCGACGCCGAGGCGGTGTCGTTCTACGTCCACAACGACGGACGACGCGGATTCTCGCTCAGCCCACTGGTCGAACCGGAGTGGATGCGCGAGCACCAGCCGGACGCCCGGATGTCCTGGTACGACGCGCTCCACCAGGAGGGGCCCGAGCTCTTCCAGACCGGCCCGCTCTTCGACGCCGGGGTGTGGGCGGCGTCACGGCCGGAGGGTCGCCGACCGGCGACCACACTCGATGCCCTGCGCGACTTCCTGCGCGAGGCGACCGACGAGACCGCGCTCCCCGTGCCTCCCGGCCGACGCGGCGCTGCACCGACGTGGGCCGCTGCGCGCGACGCCGCCCTCACCAACGCACGCGCGTACGCGGCCGCACAGCACCGCACGCGCCGCCGCTACCGGCAGCAGTGGGACGGGCCGAGCACCGACGAGGCGCTCGCGGCCCTGGCTCGCGGGGCCGCCCGCCGTGACGCGGAACGCCCCCTGGTGTCCGTCGTCATGCCGGTGTTCCGGCGACCCGACGTCGTGACGGCCGCGATCCGCTCCGTGCAGGCGCAGACGTACCCGCACTGGGAGCTGCTCGTCGTCGACGACGGCTCCGGCGACGACACGCTCGACGTCGTCCGTGCCGCTGCCGACGGTGACGACCGCGTCCGCGTGCACGAACGGCCGAACGGCGGCGCCGGGGCGGCACGCAACACCGGACTCGCCGCGGCTCGGGGTGAGCTCGTCGCGTTCCTCGACGCCGACAACACCTGGCGGCCCGAGCACCTCGCCGCCGCGGTCGCCGGGATCCTCGAGACCGACGCGCCCGGCGCGCACACGGGCCTGCGGATGGTCGGCGCGAACAACGACGACGACGCGACCGCCCCGGTCGAGACCTTCCGTGGCGAGGACGGCACCGTCGAGGACCTCCTCGCCGGCAACTTCATCGACCTCAACGCGCTCGTCGTCCGGCGGGACGTCGCCGACGCCGTCGGGCCCTTCGACGAGACGCTCCGCCGCTGGATCGACTGGGAGTGGCTGCTCCGCATCGCGCGGCACGCCGGGATGCCCGCGTACGTGCCGGTGATCGGCGTCGACTACGACAACGTCCGCGACGTCCGCCGGGTGTCCTCCGGGCAGCCGGCATCCTGGCAGGAGGTCGCCCTCGCGCGCCACCGCCTCGACTGGGACGCCCTCGCCGCCGCGCCGCGCACCGCGGGGCTCGTGTCCGTCGTCGTCCCGACGTACCGCGACTGGACGATGACCCGCCGGGCCGTCGACGCCGTCCTCGGCGCTGCCGACCACGACGGCGACGACGTCGAGGTGGTCGTCGTCGACAACGGCTCACCCCGCTCGGTCACCGGCGTGCTCGACGCCTGGTTCCGGGACGAACCGCGGGTCGTGCTCCAGCGCGAGGACCGCAACCGCAACTTCGCGCTCGGCAGCGACCTCGGGCTCGCCCGCTCCACCGGCGACGTCGTGGTGATGCTCAACAACGACACCGAGGTCACCACCGGCTGGCTCCGACCGCTCGTCACCGCGCTCGACGACCCGACCGTGCTCGGCGTCCAGCCGCTACTGCTCTACCCGGACGGCATCGTGCAGGCAGCCGGCACCGTGTTCGGCGGCGACAAGGTCCTGCCGTGGCACTTCCTCGGCGAGCACCCGCGGTACGACGCGACCGCTGCCCTGTCGGAGCCCGCTGCCCGGCGCTTCTCCGCGATCACGGCCGCCGCCGCAGCCTTCCGCGCCGCGGACCTCCTCCGCTGGCACGGCTTCGACCCGGTGTACGCGAACGGGCTGGAGGACGTCGACCTCTGCCTCCGCGCCCTCGCCGACGCCCCCGCGGGCTCGGCGTTCCTCGTCGAGCCCACGTCCGTCGTCGTCCACCACGAGAGCCGCACCGAGGGCCGCGACGACGCGCGCATCGAGAACCGGCGGGTGTTCGACGAGCGGTGGCGCGGACGCTACCCGGCGTCCGACGCCGCACCGCGGTACGAGGCTGCGGGGCTCCGGTACGCCGGGGTCGCGCCGGGGATGCCGAAGGGGCACGCGGTCATGGTGCGGTCGTCGCGGCCGGTGGTGGTGCGGTCCGTCCCGGACGTCGCCGCTCGTGCGGCCGGCGACGGCGCCGTTGACGCCTCGCGTGCTCCGCTCCGCGTGGCCGTCAAGCATGACGGGTCGCGTCCGCACGACGCCGCCGCCCTGGTGTCCGGCCTGGAGGCACTGGGTCACCTCGTGCAGGTCGACGTCCCGTCCGCCTGGTACCGCGGTTCGAGCGGGCTCGACGACGTGACCGTCCTCGTCGCGTCCGGCACGAGCAGCTGGGTGCCGCAGCCCGGGGCGCTGAACGCCGCGTGGGGCGCCGTGGGAGCTGAGGATGACTACGGATTCGTGGTGCCCGCCGATCGTCCGGCAGCAGCGATCCTGGAGCTGATCACAGCAATCGACTAGCCAGCCGACAGTCCGCTGATCCAGTGGGTTCGTTCACGGTTCTCCGAGGCTTCCGCAGCCGTCTGTTAACCATGGCGGAGCATGATCTCCTCATGTCGCTCCTCTCCGATGCCATCCGCTCGACCTTCACCGTCCGGTGCGTGGTCTGCGGTGCCGTCATCAGCAAGCGAGCTGCACTCGACCACGACGGCCTGGCGTTCTGCTCGGTCCTGCACGAGGCCGAGTACATCGTCGCTACGCTCGACTGACCCGCCGCCCACAGGATCGGGAGTCGTCCGATCCGCGCTGCAGCCCCTTGCCTCGATTTCGATTCTTCGCGGTCGTGGATGTGTCATCCAATTGTACGAGCGACGTTCCCTTTGCTCCTTCTCGACGAGACGTGACAAGTTGAACTGGCTTCTTGAAACGTCGATCGGACCAGTCCGTGTGCAGCGTACGTGATTCCATCCGCCTGACAATGACCTGCGCAGTGTTTCAATCGGGCGGGCCCTTCTCGATGTTCCCTCCGAAATAGTGGCCCTATCTTCTGATCGGCAGCGGTCTGCCGAAAGAGCCCGGTCGGAGAGGAACGATCATGCTGTGGATTCGAGGAGTCACTCTCCTGGCCAGTGCGGCAATCGCCATGGCAACGTTTCTCACCCCTGCCGCCACGACCTATGGCATGAGAGATCCCTTCACGCCGTGCGACGGGGTGGTCCGCCCGACCTCTGCCACGCAGGTATCAGAGCACGACTTCTGCTCGTTGGCCGTTCGCAACATCGGGCGCTTACGAGCCGGTCAAGCGGCACTTGTAACAGGCGCTGTTGTCGTCGACGACTCGAACAATGCTCCCCGAATTGATCAGCGCGCCTTTCTCAACGTGCAGCTCCGCTGCTTCCTCGCTGATCGGCCAGACCGCGCAGTCTTCGGAACCGATGCGGTGCGGAACGTTTACACAGGAATCCCGCGAACAACGATCTCGCCGCGTGCTGTTCTCCTTGTAAGGACGACTGGTGACTACACCTGTGTTCTCGACGCCAGGCAGTACAACGTCGCCGCAAACGTGCCGGACAGGACGTGGAGGATGGACGCGCCGCAGATAAAGTCGCAGACGGCGCCCCACGGAGTGAGCACAGCGGGACCGAACCACGACAAGTGGCCGCTCACGCGGGATGACGTCGTCCCGCAAGACGGGCCCGTCTCCGCGGCACGCCTGGACTTCGAACCAAGCCGCGGTGTCCGCAGGGTGCAGATCGACACGAGCGTTCCCCTGTCAACCTGCGCCTACCATTCTCCGGACACGGACGCTTGCTGGCCCGCAGCCGATCCGGCACCGCTGCTCAACCCTGGACAGCCGTTCGTCGCGATGGTGCAGCTGCGGGCCGAACAACACGAGCGCGGCTCTCGAGGCGATTCTTGTGGCACGCCGCTCGATGTACACACGCGTATCGAAGTGACCTCCGTCACGCATCATCTGACAGTGGAACTCGGCGGTACCCTCCGCTTGGACAGCCGCTGCTCAGGACCCGTCACGGTCGATTCGGTCGTTTCCGCGGTCGCTGGTCGCGGGTACATCGGCACGGCTGGCCCGGCGCGCGGAGAAGCAGGCAAGGCTTTCCAGGACGACATCGGCGCTTTTTGGGGCTGACGCGATGCCGTCCTGATCGGAGCCTCTTGCGCGCCGGCCGTCAGCGATTCAGTGGCTGCGTTGCAGCGGCCTGACGAATGAAAAGCGGCATCCGAGCAGCAGCTTCGGCCGAGGTATCCGGCGACGGGTTGACTCCATCGCCGCTCGCGCCTCCGCCCCAGGCGTTGTTCGACGCTCGTGCGAACGCGAACGGATCCGCAACAACCCAGCCTCTTCGTGCTCCGAGTTCGAACAGGTGCCGGTTCGCCACAATGCCGTTCGTCCGCCGGTTCACCTCGCCGTCAGTTCGATTGTTCGGCGGAACGAGACAGAGCAGCGCGGTCTTGCATTCAGCGAAACGAACGATCTTCTCGATGTTGGCGGTCATCGTCTCGAACGGTACGGAGGCGCGGACATCCTCCATGCCGAGCATCACCACCAGGACGTCAGCGAGGGACCGGCGTACCTGCCCGAAGGCGCGCTCAGAAGTGGCGCCCTCCTCCGCGAAGCCTCCGACCAGACGCAGATGGCGATCCGAGATCTGCTCTTTCCAAGATCCCGCTCTGGCGGTGATGCCGTCGCCAGAGACGGCGAACGAAAGCGAAGAGTGCGGGCTGATGCGGGATCGTCCTGTGAACATCGGTCGAGCCTATCGACCGCCGAGAACACGCAACGCCCGGCGATACCGGTCAGGCGACTGCCCCGCTCGTCCTCGACAGGACCTTGTCGATGAGCGACCTCATGGACGAGCCGAGCGACCGGTACTGCTCGGGACCTGCCGGATGCGTCCCGTCCTCGGACACTCCAGGCTTCCATCGGCGGCCGTCGCGGGCGAAGGACCATGGGTCGCCCCAGGACCATCCCTCTGCCTCAGCCAGCAGCCTCAGGTCCCGGTTGTACCGTTCTGCCGCTGACGGTTGCCACGCATACGGTGGGATCGCGGCCACCAAGACCTCACGAGGTCGTACGACGGATACGATTCGCCTGTAGGACGATGCTTCCTCTGCCAGTGTCTTGTGGAGGCGAACCGCGTTCGTGCCCCCGAGGATCACGAGGACATCGACATCATCGACGGGTCGCACGTTCTCAGCCATGCGTTGGGGTGTCGCGCCCGACCGCGCCCAGCCGCCTGCGAACTCGACGCCGTCCCCGACGGCACTTGGGATCCATGTGCCGTCGTCGAGACCGTTCCCGAGGAACTTCGTCGTGCCTGCGCTCAGCGAGTCACCGACCACCGCAAGCCGCGCGTTCTGAACCGAACCGCCGTCGTCAGCGGCCAAAAGCGTCGCGCGTTGCACCGTCACGAGTGAAAGCGCAAACGCGAGGGCTGCCAGCACCCCGACGATGGACCAGGCTCGGTGGATTCGCATCAGATGATTCTCCCGGAGGATCCACGCTCCTGCTTCATCACCTCGTACGATCTTCGGGTGTCCAGCACTGCAAGCGCCGTTCTCGCCCCATCGCGACGTCGACTCGCCGTCTTCCCGGTGTACCGCGACAACCCGTACCTCAACTTGCTGCTGCTGGCGCCTCGAGCGGCGGGCTGGAAGGTGCTCGAGTCGGCGCGGCTCGAAGCGTTCGAGAAGGACGTGCGGTCCTTGGGAAGAGGTGATGTCGTCCACGTGCACTGGACGGCTCCGATCGTGCAACGTGCAAGCACTTCAGAGGAAGGGACGGAGCGGCTCCGACGCTTCCAGGTCGCGGTTGACGACGCGCAACGTCGCGGGGCGACGGTCCTCTGGACAGTCCACAACGCCCTTCCACACGACGTTCAGCACAGGGCCTTGGAGCTTGAGTTGAGCAGATTCCTCGCCTCGACGGCGGATGTGATCCACGTGATGAACTCCGGCACTGCACGGGTGGTCGAAGACGACTACTCGCTTCCGCGCGCGAAGTTGGTCCACATTCCTCATCCGAGCTATCGAGGTGTCTACGAGACCGGCCTCTCGCGAGAAGAAGCCCGCGCCTCGTTCGATTTCGCTGAGGACGAGTTCGCCGTGCTCTTCTTCGGCCAGGTGCGCCCGTACAAGGGTGTTGATCTCTTGATCGAAGCCTTCCACAGGACGACGAGCACGGGTCGGTTCGTGTTCATGCTCGCTGGCAGGACCTCACCCGAGGACAAGGCGGTCATCGATGGCATGCTTCCCGAGGGGCTCCGCTGCGTGCGGCATCACGACTTTCTCGCCGACGAGGAGGTCGAGCGCTGGTTCGCAGCGGCCGATCTCACCGTCCTGCCGTACCGCCGCATCCTCAACTCGGGCACACTCCACCTCGCTGCGACCTACGGTGTTCCGGTCGCGCTTCCCGACGAGGACCACCTCCGGAAGGAGTTCGGAGCGGAGCAGTGGATTTCGTGGTTCAGCCCGGGAGATGTCGACGACCTCGCTGCTCTCCTGGAGCAGCGGCCACCCAGCGCGAACGGGGCGGCCGCCTTTTCCGATCGCTTGCGACCCTTCTCCGTCTCCCGCACTTATGCGAAGGTGCTCGCCCGGGCCGCCGGCTCGTGACGACCTGTCCGTCTGCTCATACTGAGGCATAATCGTTCACTGTTGCTCGCTCGAGCTCTGTCGGACGGAGAACCAGTGCCACTTCCCAAGATCGCGATCATCGGTTCTTGCGTCACCCGCGAAGCGTTCATCACGCGCAACAATCCGCACTACAAGGAGGTTTACGACCTCGGACCCCTGGCGTGGCAAACGGGTCTCGTCAGCTTCCTGGCACCGCCGGTGCCGGCTCGGTTAGCTGAGGCGATCGTGCCAGGCGAGAACGTCAACGAGCACGGTGCTCGGACCATGGCACGGGACTTGGCAAAGGTCGACCGCACCGAGATCGAAGACTTCAAGCCGGACTACCTCCTCTTCGACCTGTACTCCGACGTCCGGTACGGCATCGCCCGGTTCGGTGATTCCGCGATCACGAACAATCCGAACAGCTTCCGGAAGACGGACTTCTTCACACGGGGCGATGGCTTCGAGACGCTCCACATGGCCAAAGCAAGTCGTGAGTACCTGCCGCTCCTCGAAGACGCGGTCGATCGTCTCGTCGATTGGCAGCGTGCAGTGCTGCCGAACACGACGCTGGTACTGAACTGCTTTCGGTACAGCTCGTACTACCGGACCAGCACCGGAGACCTCAACTTCGTCAAGTACCGAGGCGATGACAAGCGCGACGACCTGTACCGCCGTCTGCTCCTGGAAAACGATCGGTACGACCGGCTCTACCGCTCGATCCTCGCGCGGCACACGCTGAAGACGATCGACAACCGCGAACGCTCGTACCACGCAGACGGCGCACACCCCTTCGGCACCGCTCCGTGGCACTTCGGGCGCCCGTTCTTCCAGGACTTCCTCGCCGACTTCGACCGTATGGTGCTCACCGACTCCTTGAGCGGCTCGATGGCACTTTCCGATGCCGAAGTCGAACCGGTCACGGTGTCCGCGCGGCGCCGCTGGTTCAGCGCACGAGCCTCCTGAGGAGCGCGCGCGCACGCTGGACGACACGGACGGGGCGACTGGCTGGGACCAGCCTGTCGACGAGGAATCGCCACCCGTCATAGCGATCCGCGAGCGGTTGCAGTTGCGTGCCGTGTTCCACTGGAGGAAGCGGCATACGCGCGGTCACCACCGGGAGGTCGATCGAGATGTGGTCGAGCATCACCCGAAGGGTGACTCTGTGCCGGCCGGCACGGATCGCTCGCGCGTCCAGTGCCGAGTGCCAGCGATTCCCCTCGACGGCGACACCGAACGTCGACTGGTGGCCTGTCGAGTCCGTCAGGACGAGGCTGCAGCGCGGAAGTGACGGCAGCGCACTCGGGAGGGGTCCAGCGACGGACATGACGTTCGTGGTCGGCTTCGCGTCGTCGATCACCAGGGGAGCAACATGCCGCACCGCTGACACGACCCGCAACAGGGTGTGGTCGCCGCTCCGGAGCGCGGCGGCCACCGCGTCCAACAATTCGGAGCCGGCAGACTCTTCGCGGAGGTACGGCGCGAACGCCACCACTGCTCGCCGAAGGACCTCGTCCTCCGCATGCTCTGCACGGTTCGCCAAGAGGACGAGAGGACCTTCGCTCAGTGCCGACCATCCATCGATCGCGAAGGCAGCGTCTGTGCCGCCGGACACGATGATGTCGATGACCTCGCGCCACGCATCGACGAGGTCGTCCGTGATCGTCGCGTCACGGTCAGCCTCGGCCACAGCTTCGGCGAGACGGACGGCGACGCCGGTTCGCCCAGTGATCATGAGCAACCAGAGCGCCGCTCGATCCATCCGGAGCAAGCCACTCTCCAGCGAGTACAGCGCGGCCAAGAGTGTGCGCACCTTGTCACCGACTGCAGTGACGTCGCCGCGGGACGGACTGGACCGAAGGAACCCCTCCAAATGCACGAAGCCGTCCGCGTTGAGGACGATCAGCGAATGCTGGCGTCGCACAGCAGCACTGCTCGTGGCCAGCATCCGCGCTACCGCGATCTCTTGATCGAGGTAGCTCGAGATCCCGACAAGACTTGATGCCCGCGCGGTCATGGATGATCGGCCAGGCCGCTCCCGGTACAGGTACGAGACTTCCGGGACCATCACGATGCGGCGGGCGGCGACGGCCGCTTTGACCATCGGAACGATGTCGTTGGATCGAGCAACCTCTGGGAAGCGGATGCGGTGCGCCCGGAAGAAGTCTGCGCGGAACACTCGATTCCAACAAGCACGGTTGGCGAGGATCGCTGGCATCGTCTCAACGTCCACCACCGCGTGTTGCCCGACGTCGTACCAGGTCCTCATCGGCTCCCACGTAGCGCCGGAGCTGAACTTGAGGTGCCTGCCAATCGCGACTTCGGCGTCCGCCGCCCGGGCGGCCTCGATGAGCGCGCGGTACGCCCCGTCCGGCACCAAGTCATCGGCATCCGCGAACGCGAGGAACTCGCCCGATGCAAGGTCGGTACCCGTGTTGCGCGCGGACGCTCCGCCGGCGGTCTCGGCGCGCACCGCTCGAACTCGCGGATCGTGCTCGGCGACGAGGGCGGCGATCGCGTACGTCTCATCGGTCGAGTGATCGTCGATCACGATCACTTCGAGATCGACGTCCTGTCGGAGGATGCAGTCGAGCTGCTCAGCGATCCAAGGAGCGACGTTGTGCGCGGGTACCACCACGGACATCTCGACCATCAGGCACTCCGGCTGCATCGACGAACAACCGAGACCAGTGTGTGGAGCCCGCGACGGCGCGCGACCGGAGTCCTGAAGCACATCGTCCGGTCCCGAGCCAACAGGAACTCGACGACCACCTGGTCGATCGATCCTCTGGTCGAGGGCAGCGAATTGCGTCCCGGCTTGATCGTTCCGTCGAAGATGAGCTCCGGACGGCCTCGGTGCTCGGTCCACACTCGACCGCGGCAGTCTCGAGAGAGCCCGACGAACTCGACGAGGAGGGCGCCACGGGTTCGTGCCGCGGACACTCGCAGGCGCCTGTGAGCGCGGAGGAAAGCGACGTCGTCGACATCGCCGGTGCGCAGCGCGGCAACCACGGTCTGCTCGTGCTGGTCAAGCCCGTCCACGTCGAAAGCGTCGAAGAAGTCGACCACCACCGACGGAGGCACCGGCAGTTCTTCCCCGCGTTGCGCCGCATCGACAGCCGGCCTGAACAGCCGCTCGCGCCACAGGGCCGAACTGATCGACCGGTCGTTCCCGTCCCGTTCCAACAGCGGCAGCAGGAGTTCCCACTCCTGTACGACACGGGAGCTCGGGCCGTCGAAAGCATCGACGAAGCGCGCCGCGAGATCGGCTTCGCCGGCGTGCAGCAGACAGTAGGCGGTGCAGGGATACGCGCTCAGCTCCGAGAACACCTCCGAGGGAACCCAATCGGCGAGCCAACGGACCTGATCGACGAGCAGACGCTTGTCCGATTCGGAGAGATTCGCGACACGGCGCACTCGCGACCACGCTTCGCGCCGCACCATACGCTTCCCGAGCAGAGCCAAGGCTTCCTCCGCTTCGGCTGCCCGGTACGTCTCGACGGCGGCGCGGGTCTGAACGGTCCAGTCACGGAAGTCCTCCCCGCGAGCGATTCCGGCGGTGACAGACCGATCGTGGCGTCGGTGACGGTACACGACCTCGGGTGTCACATCGATGACGGCCCGGACGACCACCTGTGACCACCAAGAAACGTCCTCGCAGGTCGTACCGACCGGGAAGACGACACCGGTCCTTCGCAGCCAGGCGGCGTCGAAGACCTTGTTCCACGGCGTGTGATCGAACGCGAGTTCGGCCGCGTCTCGCAGCGTGAGGTGGCGACCGCGTGTTGCCCAGAGCTCGCTGTCGAGTGTCCAGTACACCGTCGACGGGCCGTTTTCAACGAACTGCTCGGCCCGCCCACTGACGATTTGCGCATCGGAATCGCGGAGGATGCCGAGCATGTGCTCGTACGCATGCGACGGGATCAGATCGTCAGCATCAGCGAAGGCAACGTACGTGCCGGTGGCGGCGATAAGCCCAACGTTACGCGCATGCCCGGCCCCCCGACGGATCTCCTGTGGCAACACTCTGACCCGAGGATCGTGACGGAATCGAGCGTTCAGTGCGTCCACTTCAGCGTCCGCCAGCCCGTCCAGGACGAGGACGATCTCGAGGTTCGAGTACGTCTGGCCCAGCAGACCTCGCAACGCCGCTTCGAAGTCGGTGTCCACTCGACCGACTGGCACGACGACAGAGATCTTCGGGGGCGGTACTTTCACGCGTTGTTCTCCACGAGTTGTCCGGTTGCGGGTTGCACGATCTGCGACGAGCCGCCCTCGACTTCGCCCTAAACTATCGCAGCACGAACCATCGCAGCATGCTCCTCGCAACGACAGGGAACCGATCTACTCCATGGCATCAGCCACCCCGCTCATCTCCGTGGTCGTCGCAGCACACGACGTGGCGCGGTACCTCCCGACGCTGCTCGGATCGTTTGATGCGCAGACCGTTCAGCCTACCGAGCTGCAGTACGTTTTCGTGGACGACGGCTCGACCGACGAGACGGCTGCCCTGCTCGAACGCTGGGTCGGGGGCTTCGCAGGTGAGGCTCTGCTGGTGCGTCAGGAGCACGGCTGGATCGCTGCCGCCCGCAACGCCGGCCTCGAGCACGCGACGGGTGAATGGGTCACCTTCGTCGATGCCGACGACGAACTCGACCCTCGCTACTTCGAAGAGGTCAAGAAGTTCATCGGTCTTCATGCTTCTGACGAGGTCGCTCTCTTGGCGGCTCACGTACTCCTGCTCGACGACGACGGCAACGTCAAGGACGAGCACCCGTCACGGAAGCGGTTCGAGAAGGGCTCACGCATCACCGACATGCGGCTGGATCCCATCGTGCAGATGGGCGTCAACGCCGCTTTCATGCGACGGGACCTCATCGAAGCGTCGAGCCTCCGTTTCGACGGGCGCGTGCGTCCCACGTTCGAAGACGCGCACTTCGTCGGCCGGTACCTCCTGCAGAACGGGCTGCACAGGATCGGTTTGATGGCGTCTGCGAAGTACCGGTACCGGCAACGTGGCGACGGCACCTCGACCATACAGACCAGCTACGAGGACCGTCGAAAGTACTCGGACGTCCTCCGACACGGCCACCTCGGGCTGCTCAACGAGGCCGCGTCACGCGGTGCGGTAGACAGATGGGTCGCCAACACCGTGCTGTACGACCTCGTCGGGTACTTCCGACGGGAGCGCGCGATCCGTTCACCGTCTGCCCTTGCGCCGACTGAGGTCTTCGACGAGTTCCACTCGTTGGCGCGAGACGTCCTCGCGCGGGTCGGCACCGAGGCCGTCCGCTCATTCGACCTCCTGCCCGTCGAGTTCGCGGTCCGGCGAGCGATGCTCGTGGGGTACCTCGACGAACCGGACCTCCCGGCGACGGTCATCCTCGCGGCCGTCGATGAGGCGCACCAACTCGTCCAGCTGCAGTACTGGTTCACGAAGGACGTTCCCGACGAGCACATCACGGTGGACGGACACATGGCGTCCCCGGTGTTCGAAACCGTCCAGGACTTCGTCTTCTACGGTCGACCGCTCGTACGGAGGCGCATCCTCTGGATTCCACGCGGCCACGTCACCGAGATGCACGTCGCGGGTCGCCAGGTCGTGTTCGCGCGAGGCGAGGTACCGAACCACTACGCGACCCTCACTCGTCGCCAACTGGACCCGCAGATCCTCCAGCAGCGACGGCGACTCATCGATCCGAATGAGATCGAACTCAGCAACAAACAGTACGTGTGGCGAGCGTTGCGGAAGTGGGCGGCGGACACGCGGGTCTCCTTCTCGAAGGTCGGGGTACGCAACAAGGTCGCACCGGCACTCGCAAGGACCCGGCGCGCACGCGAGCGGTTCCGAGATGCATGGGTCTTCATCGATCGTGACACCGATGCGAACGACAACGCTGAACACGCATACCGGTGGGTGCAACGGAACCGTCCGGACATCAACGCGTTCTTCGTGCTCAACCGGGACTCGAAGGACTGGGATCGGCTCGCTCGCGAAGGCTTCCGGATGGTCGCATTCCGCTCGGTCGAGTGGATGCAACTGATGCTGCATGCCAAGCACGTCGCTTCGTCCCACATCGCGGACTTCGTGACCAAGCCGCTCTCGACGCGCGTCTTCGGCCAGCCGCGTTTCCGGTTCACCTTCCTCCAGCACGGCGTCATCAACTACGACTTGTCGCGATGGCTGAACTCGAAGCGGCCGGACCTCTTCGTCGTGTCGACGCCGCAGGAGAAGGCGGCCATCGCGGGCTGGGGTCAGTGGATCTTCTCAGAACACGAAGTCGTCTTGACCGGCCTCCCTCGCTTTGACGCCCTCCTCGAGAAGCGCCGGCAGAAAGCAAAGGAAGAGCGTGATCTGATCCTCGTCATGCCGACGTGGCGCCACTACCTCGTCGGCGCCCAGGTCGCCGGCTCAGGCGCTTGGGAGCGCGACGATCGCTTCATGGAGAGCAAGTTCGCCAAGGAGTACACGGCGCTGATGAGTTCTCCGGCCCTCCGCGAACTCGCGGCGAGTACCGGGAAGCAATTGGCGCTGATGCCGCACCCGCTTCTGCGACCGTACCTCTCCGATTTCGACTTGCCGTCCGATGTCCTCGTGCTCGACTTCGCGACGAACGGGATCCAGGACGTCCTCTCGCGCACGGCGGCGTTCGTCACCGACTTCTCGTCACTCGCTTTCGATGCTGCCTTCATCGGCGTGCCCGTGGTGTACTTCCACTTCGACATGAAGGAGTTCTTCGGCGGGTCGCACAGCGGCCGGCGGGGGTACTTCGACTACGACCGTGACGGGTTCGGGGAGATCACCGGCTCGGTGACCGAGGTGGAGGAGGCAGTGGCGCGGATCGCGTCCCTCGACTACGAACCCTCCGCCACGTTCCGCGACCGTGCATCGGGCACTTTCGTCACCCGTGACGGCCGCAATACCGAGCGTGTCATCGCGGCGATGGAGTGGTTGGAGGGCGGCCCGAGGCACGTCGAACCGAAGGCAACAGACGAGCGTGAAGCTCAGTCGAAGTCTTCGGTCAGTTCCCAGTAGTCGGAGCGCTCGACCGTCGAGGCATCGGGCTTGTAGAACGGGGGCTTCAACGAGAGGTGCGGCCGCTCCCATGCGATGTCTTTCCTGACAACTTTTGCGGGCGTGCCGACGGCGATGCAGTTGTTCGGCACCCGGCCGGTCAGGATCGAGCCGGTGCCGATCACTGAACCCCGACCGATGACGGATCCACCGAGGAGGGTGACTCCCAGGGCCAGCCAGACATGATCGCCGACGTCGATCGACCGCGAGATGTTGACGCGCTCCCCGCTTCGAACGTCGAAAATGGGGTGCGCATCGTCGGCGCGGATCTGCACCGATGACGCGATCATCACGTCGTCGCCGATACGGACTGACGTGCCTTCCGTCGCGGAGATGACGCAGTTGGCCGTCGTTGAGGTGTTCGCGCCCACAGAAACCGTGGAATCCTGCCCGATACGCACGTTGGCCTCGAACGACGGCGCCCCTGCGTTCGGCCCGATCTCGAACAGACCGTTGTCACAGTCCATGTTCAGCACGAGCCGGCCGAGCCGGGCCCGCCCGTGCACTCTCACCACGTTGTTCGCTCCGCGGAACGTGATTCTCACGTTCTTCCGGATCGGGCCGTCGTACTCGATCCGGTTGCCATGTTCATCCGAGTAGGGACTGAGCTCGTCGAGAACTGTCTGCACCCGGCAAGCCTATGGCCCCCAACCCCGGGGTCAGACAGTCGCCTCGTACGCCGAGATGACGTCCTTCGCGTCTCCGACCATCTTCATCTCGCCCTCGTTGAGCCAGGCCACCTGATCGCACATGTCCTTGACGGTACCCATGGAATGGGAGACGAGGATGACCGTGCGCCCTTCCTTCTTCATCTCCCGGAACTTCGTCTGGCAGCGCTTACGGAACGTCGCGTCCCCGACTGCCAGCACCTCGTCCACGACCAGGATGTCCGGCGTCACCGCGACGGCCACGGAGAACCCGAGCCGCACGTACATGCCCGACGAGTAGTTCTTCACGGGCTGGTCGATGAAGTGGCCGACGCCCGAGAACGACACGATCTCGTCGAACTTCCGCGCGACCTCCTTGCGGCTCATCCCGAGGATCGACCCGTTGAGGAAGACGTTCTCGCGCCCGGACAGCTCCGGGTGGAAGCCGGACCCCACCTCGAGCAGCGACGCCTGCTTGCCGCGGGCGGTGATGGCGCCCTCCTCGGGCCACAGGATCTTGGCGAGGCACTTGAGGAGCGTGGACTTGCCCGACCCGTTCTTGCCGATGAGGCCGAAGGTCGTGCCGTGCGGCACCTCGAACGAGACGTCCTTGAGGGCCCAGAAGTCCTCGTGCACGGACTTCTTCCCGCGCATCACCATGCTCTTCAGCGAGTCGTTCCGCTCGTGGTACATGCGGAACCGCTTGGAGACGTGTTCGACGGACACTGCAGCATCGGTCACAGGAGTTCAGCCAGCTTCTTCTCGTTGCGGGAGAACACGAAGTAGCCGAGTGCGAGCGATGCGAAGCCTGCGATGGCGCACGCGACCAGGTCGGTCCAGTTCGGGAGGCGGTTGTCGTACATGAGGTTGCGGAAGACCTCGGAGAACCGCTCGATGGGGTTGAGCTTGTAGACGTGGATGATCCACGGGTGCCCGGCCTTGTTCGCGGCGTTCTCCACGAGCTGCAGCGGGTAGATGATCGGCGAAAGGTACATCCACATCTGCAGGGCGATGCCGACGAGGTGCTGCATGTCGCGGAAGTGCACGTTGACGATCGACAGGATCAGCCCGAGGCCGGCCGCGAACATCGCGAGGAACACCATCGTCAGCGCGATGAGCGGGATGAAGAGCCAGAACTTCGAGCCGGCGATCGCGAGCGCGATGAGCAGGACGCCCATCTCGACGACCCAGGTGAACCCGAAGGACCCGACGGCCGCGAGCGGCAGCGTCATCCGCGGGAAGTACACCTTCTTGATCAGCGACCCGTTCGACACGATCGAGGTCATGCCGGAGTTGATGACGTTCCTGGCGAAGATCCACGGCAGCAGACCGCACATGAGCCAGAGCGGGTAGATGTTCAGCCCGCTCGGGTCGCCGACCTCGAGCCTCGCCCGGAAGATGAACGAGTAGACGATGGTGTAGATGAGCATCGTCGCGAGCGGGTTGATGAGCGACCACAGCTGGCCGAAGACGGTGCGGCGGTACTTGCCCTTCACCTCTCGCGCCGTGAGGTTCGCCAAGAGTTCCCGTGACGACACGAGCTCGTTCAGGTACGACATGCTGCGGGCGGAGGCTCCTCCGGGGCGCGCGCGAGCACGCTCCTGATCGGTAGGGTGACGAGACATTCTCGCACAGGGTCGACTACAACCTGGATGCCGCGCCTGCAAGACCACTCATGTGACTGCATGAAGAACCCTCGGTGAACGCGTAGGCTGTCACGGTGCTCATCAGCTTCGTCAACCACTCGACGGCGCCTGTGAGCCTCGGGGGCGCGGAGCGGAGCCTGCTCAGGTTCGTCGAGGACTGGCAGGCAGCGGACCCGTCGATGTGTCCCACCTTCGTCACGAAGGCACCCCGCGGGAAGTTCACCGCGGCGCTCGACGAGCGCGGTTGGCAGTACACCGCCCTCCGGTATCGCGGTTGGGCCCTCCCGAGCCCCCAACCCGCGCCGGCTGCTGAACGCGCCGCATTCGCCACGGTCGACTACGCCGCCGTGAACGCGATCATCCGCCTGTACGAGCGTGAGCGTCCCGACCTCGTCGTGACGAACACGCTCGTCGCCCCGTGGGCGTCGTTCGCCGCAGCCGTGCTCGGGATCCCGCAGGCATGGTTCGTCCGCGAGTACGGCGACCTCGACCACGGCCTGCAGTTCCAGACCGGGCGCGCAGGCGTCCTCGGTGACATCGGCCTGATGGCGGGTGCCGTCGTCACGAACTCCGAGGCGATGCGCACGCACCTCGCCCAGTACATCCCCGCCGAGAAGCTCTCAGTTGCCTACCCGACGGTCGACACCGAGCGATTGCTCGCCACACGCTCGGACTCCCCCGCCGTCGCGCCGTTCCCGCAGGCCGACCCCGGGCTCCGGATCACGGTCGTCGGGCGGGTCGAGGAGTCGAAGGGCCAGCACCGGGTCGTCGACGCGCTCGGCCAGCTGCGCGAGCGCGGCACCGCGGCGAGCGTCTGCTTCGTCGGTGGGTGGAAGCACCCCGGCGAGGACCAGCGCCTGACCGACCGCGCCCGCGCGCTCGGCGTCGCTGACCGCGTGGTCTTCGCCGGCGAGCAGGCCGCGCCCGCGCCGTTCATCGAGGCAGCCGACGTCTGCGTCACGCCGTCGACCATCGAGGCGTTCGGTCGCACGACGGCCGAGTACATGACGCTCGGCAAGCCCGTGGTCGCCACGCGCACCGGCGGCAGCGCCGAGCTCATCGAACCGGGCGTCACCGGCGAGCTCGTCGACGCCGACGACACGACGGCGCTCGCGGACGCACTGGCGGCCTACGCCGCGGACCCCGACTCGGCCAGGAGGCACGGTGCGGCTGCGCGGGAGCGGCTCACGTCGGTCCTCGGTGCCGGCCACGACAACGCTGCAGCGATCGCGCGCCTGACCGCGCTGGTCGGCACGGACGGCTACCGGCTCCCCCAGGCAGCGCGCTACTGGTTCGAGTTGCCGGGCGCGTACGCGTCGCTCGGCGCGACGAGTGCCCGCGCCGCCGTCGGCCTCCTCGCGGACCGCGTCCGGACCCGGAGCGGTGCGGTCGGCCGCGTCCTCGCGCGCCCGGGCGCCGTGGTCCGGAAGCTGGTCCGCCGATGAGCGCGGCACGGCGGCCGGTGACCATCGTCGTCCCGGTCTACGACGACCTGCCGGGGCTCGAGCGCTGCATCGAGGCGCTGCTCGAGACCGTCGACTTCAGCGTCGACCGGGTGCTCCTCGCGAACGACGTCGGCCCCCGCGTCGACACGATCGAGGCCCGCATCCTGGAGCTCGTCGGCGACCACCCCGGCTTCGAGTACACCCGCAACGCGCGCAACCTCGGCTTCGTCGGGAACTGCAACCGTGCCGTGCTCGAACTCGACCAGACCGGCAACGACGTCCTGCTGCTCAACAGCGACACCGTGCCGCTGCCCGGCTTCCTCGACGAGATGACGGCCGTGCTCCAGGAGGACGACTCGATCGGCGTGGTGTGCGCGCGGAGCGACAACGCGACGATCGCCTCCTACCCGTACGCTCGGCGGAACCCGCGCGCGAACCTCGCACCACGCCGCACCCGTGAGCTGCACGGCCGGACGAAGTACCTGCTGCCGCAGTACACGGTCTCCCCTGTCGCGATGGGCTTCTGCTTCCTCATCCGCCGCGAGATGATCGACCGCTTCGGCCTGTTCGACGACGCGTTCTCGCCGGGCTACGGCGAGGAGAACGACTTCTGCCTCCGCATCAACGAGCACGGATTCCAGTCCGTGCTCGCGAACCGGGCCCTCGTCCTGCACACCGGGTCGACGAGCTTCAGCGGTGACCGTGGCCCGTCGCTCCGCCTCGAGCACGAGCGGATCCTGCTCGAGCGGTACCCGTTCTACGCCGGCGCCGTCGCCCTGTTCCTCGCGCGGTACCGGGACGCGGTCGACGTCTTCGCGGACGCGTTCCTGCCGGACGACGACGTCGTGCGGGTCGCTGTGCACCTGCCCGAGGCCCTCACCACCTCCGTCATCGGTCGTGCGCGGGAGATCCTCGGGGCGGTGCCGGACGACGTCATCGTGACGCTGATCGTCGCGAAGACGCAGCTCCGGACCGCTCGCCAGGCGTTCCCCCGAGCGGCGATCGCCGTCGGCGGACGCCCTCGACAGATCTTCGACGTCGCCGTAGCGCTCGGCGCCCTCACGACGTTCGGGCAGCTCTCGGCGCTCAACGCGAACGCCCCTCGGTGGATCCTGGTCGACCCGGTGTCGCAGGACGTCCGCTGGGCGCACGCCGTGTCGAACCACCGTGCGTCCGCCATCGACCGCATCCTCGGCCGCTTCGAGAACCGCAGCACGAGCTGGACGAGCGGCGCGGACCTCGTCGACCTCGTCCGCACCACCGCGGCGACGGAGATCGACGCGACTGCGCTGCGGGCGCGCTGGCACGCGGTCTCCGACATCGCCGAGGCGACGGGCCTCCTCGTGCACCGCGCGACGGTGTCGATCCGCCGACTGACGGCGCTCACCTTCGGAGCCCGCAACCCGCGCATCGCGCAGCGGTTGCGCGGCATCATCGGCCGCAGCGCCTGACGTCGACCGACAGCACTGCGCGACCCGTCGCCGGCCTGGAGGCGCGTGGCGGACCCGCACCGCGCCTCCAGTCCGATGGCCGGTCCCGTCCGCACTGATCGAGCGGCCCAGCACGGTCAGGTGAGCGCGCCGACCACCCGACGGTGGTGCGCCGCAGCAGCCGCGTCCCACGCGCCGAGCAGGTGGAGCGTCGCGATGCGGAACGCGAGGGCGCGGACGAGCAGTTGTGGCCACTCGGCCGCGCCGCGGCCGAGTGCGCGCATGCGCGCCGTCGGCACGCCGTGCCAGCACACGGCGTCGACGACGGCGACGGCCTCCCCGAACGCCGCTGGTCGCCAGTAGGGCGGCCAGTCGATGACGGCGGGTGGCCGACCGGACGCGAACAGGACGTTGCCGAGCAGGTCACCGTGCACGAGCTGCGACGGCAGGTCGACGGGGCGGAACGCTTGAGCGAGCCGGTCGAGCGTCGGGTCGGCCGGGAGCGGCCACTCGCCCCAGGCCATCCGGTCGGCGCGCGACCAAGCGTTGTCGGCGCGCTCGGGAGCGGAGTCGTCGAGGAAGGACGGCCGCTCGAGGTGCGCGACCGCGCAGTGGAAGGCGCTTCCGGCCTCGAGGACCTCTTCGATGCAGGTGGGATCGGTACGGGCGTCGAGGTACTCCCACGCCTCCCAGCCGCCGCACCGCCACCCGCCGTCGACCGTCGCGACCGGGCGGGGTGTGCGGAACGCCGGGGTGTGCGGGAGCGTCACGAGGACCTCCGCACGCCAGTCGGTCACCGCGGCACCGTCGTCCGGTCGGAGCACGACGTCGCCCGCACGCCAGGTCAACCCGCGGCCACCGTCCAGCCGGACGGGCGGCACACCGGCCACCCCGAAGGCGCGGAGGACCGCGGCGTCGGGGTGGTCGGGCGGCACGTCAGACCAGGCAGCGCGGCCCGAGCAGGCTCTTCAGTTCACCGAAGAGGTCGGGCGTCAGGTTGACCGGGAACGGCAGCTCGAACGTCCGGGCGACGTCGTCCTTGAGGAGCTTCAACCGCACCTCGGTCGCGCCGCTGTGCCGCCCGAGGACCGCCGCGAGCTCGGTGACGATCTCGGTCGTCGCCTGACGCTCGGGCAGGCTGAGGGTCAGCGGGCCGGAACCCATGACGTCGCCCACGTTCGGCTGGAACATGCTCACCGCGTGCAGGGCCTTGCCGTCGTCGCGGACGTTCACCCGCCCACGGAGCACGACGATCGAGTCCGCCACCAGGGACGGGCCGAACTCCTGGTAGGTCTTCCCGAGGAACATCACGCCGATCTCGCCGCCGAAGTCCTCGATCTGCACGATGCCGTACGGGTTGCCGGACGACTTCGCCACGCGGTGCTGCACGCTCGTCAGGAGGCCCGCGACCGTGACGGTCTCGCCCTCGACCGAGTCGTCGGCGCCGATGAGGTCGGCGATGGTGATCGACTGGTGCTTCGCGAGCTCGATCTCGAGGCCGGCCAGCGGGTGGTCGGACACGTAGAGGCCGAGCATGTCGCGCTCGAAGGCGAGCTTGTCGCGCTTGGACCACTCCGGACGGTCGGGCACCTGCGAAACCGGCGCGGCGGACGGCTGCTCCTCGGCGACCTCGGCGAACAGCGAGTCGAAGTCGAACCCGACGTTGCCGTTCGCCTCGTCGCGCTTGACCTTCACCGCGGACTCGACGGCACCCTCGTGGATCTCCACCAGGGAGCGCCGGGTGTTGCCGAACTCGTCGAAGGCGCCGGCCTTGATGAGGGACTCGACCGTGCGCTTGTTCGCGGACGAGATCGGGATCTTGCGGAGGAAGTCGTGGAACGACTCGAACGCGCCCTTCTCGGTGCGGGCCTTCACGATGTCGTCGACGACGTTGAAGCCGACGTTGCGGATGGCGCCCATGCCGAAGCGGATGTCGTCGCCGACGGCCGCGAAGAAGCCGATCGACTCGTTGACGTCCGGCGGCATGACCTTGATGCCCATGCGGCGGCACTCGTTGAGGTACAGCGCGAGCTTGTCGCGGGCGTCGCCGACACTCGTGAGGAGCGCCGCCATGTACTCGGCCGGGTAGTGCGCCTTGAGGTACGCCGTCCAGAACGAGACCACGCCGTACGCCGCCGAGTGCGCCTTGTTGAACGCGTAGTCGGAGAACGGCAGCAGGATGTCCCACAGCGTCTTGATCGCCGCGTCGGAGTACCCGTTGTCCTTCATGCCCTGCTCGAAGCCGGCGAACTGCTTGTCGAGCTCGGACTTCTTCTTCTTGCCCATCGCGCGGCGGAGGATGTCCGCCTGTCCGAGCGAGAAACCCGCGACCTTCTGCGCGATCGCCATGACCTGCTCCTGGTAGATGATCAGACCGTAGGTCTGGTCCAGGATGTCGGCGAGGGGCTCGGCGAGCTCGGGGTGGATCGGCGTGATCGCCTGCTCGCCGTTCTTGCGGAGCGCGTAGTTCGTGTGCGAGTTCGCACCCATGGGCCCAGGACGGTACAGGGCGATGAGCGCGGAGATGTCCTCGAAGTTGTCCGGCTTCATCAGCCGGAGCAGGCCTCGCATCGGCCCGCCGTCGAGCTGGAACACGCCGAGGGTGTCACCGCGCTGCAGGAGCTTGTAGGCCTCTTCGTCCTCGAGCCCCATCGTCTCGAGGTCGAGCTCGATCCCCCGGTTCGTCCGGATGTTGTCGAGCGCGTCGCTGATGATCGTGAGGTTGCGGAGCCCCAGGAAGTCCATCTTGATCAGGCCGAGCGACTCCGCTGCCGGGTAGTCGAACTGCGTGACGATCTGGCCGTCCTGCTCCCGCTTCATGATCGGGATGATGTCGATCAGCGGGTCGCTCGACATGATGACGCCGGCCGCGTGGACGCCCCACTGGCGCTTCAGCCCCTCGAGCCCGAGCGCGGTGTCGAAGACGGTCTTCGCTTCCGGGTCGGTCTCGACCACGGTGCGGACGTCGACGGCTTCCTTGTAGCGCGGGTGGTCCTTGTCGAAGATCCCGGTGAGCGGGATGTCCTTGCCCATCACGGGCGGCGGCATCGCCTTCGTGAGCTTCTCGCCCATGCCGAACGGGAAGCCGAGGACGCGCGAGGAGTCCTTCAACGCCTGCTTCGCCTTGATGGTGCCGTACGTCACGATCTGCGCGACGCGCTCGGAGCCGTACTTCTCGGTGACGTACTTGATCGCCTCACCGCGGCGCCGGTCGTCGAAGTCGACGTCGAAGTCGGGCATCGAGACGCGGTCCGGGTTGAGGAAGCGCTCGAAGATCAGGCCGTGCCGGATCGGGTCGAGGTCGGTGATGCGCATCGCGTACGCCACCATCGAGCCGGCACCGGAACCACGGCCGGGGCCGACGCGGATGCCGTTGTTCTTCGACCAGTTGATGAAGTCGGCGACCACGAGGAAGTACCCCGGGAAGCCCATCTGGTTGATGATGCCGACCTCGTAGTCGGCGCGCTCCTGCACCTCGGGCGTGATGCCGTCCGGGTAGCGGTACTCGAGGCCCTTTCGGACCTCTTTCTCGAACCAGGAGTGCTCGGTCTCGCCCTCGGGCACCGGGAACTTCGGCATGTAGTTCGCGGCGGTGTCGAACTCGACGTTGCACCGCTCGGCGATGAGCAGCGTGTTGTCGCAGGCCTCCGGCGTGTCGCGGAAGAGGTGCCGCATCTGCTGCGGGGTCTTCAGGTAGAACTCGTCGGCGTCGAACTTGAAGCGGTTCGGGTCGTTTAGGGTCGCGCCGGACTGCACGCAGAGGAGCGCGGCGTGGGACTTCGCGTCGTGGGCGTGCGTGTAGTGGAGGTCGTTCGTGCCGACCAGCGGGATCCCGAGGTCCTTCGCGAGGCGGATGAGGTCGCTCATGATCCGACGCTCGATCTCGAGCCCGTGGTCCATGATCTCGGCGAAGTAGTTCTCCTTGCCGAAGATGTCGCGGTAGTCCGCCGCTGCCTTGACCGCTTCGTCGTACTGGCCGAGCCGCAGGCGCGTCTGGATCTCCCCCGAGGGGCAGCCCGTCGTCGCGATGATGCCCTCGTGGTACTGCTCGAGCAGCTCGATGTCCATGCGGGGCTTGAAGTAGTACCCCTCGATCGAGGCCCGGCTCGACAGCCGGAAGAGGTTGTGCATGCCCGTCGTGTTCTCGGCGAACATCGTCATGTGCGTGTAGGCACCGGAACCGGAGACGTCGTCCCCGCCGCCGTCGCCCCAGCGCACACGGGTCTTGTCGGAGCGGTGCGTCCGGGGCGTGATGTACGCCTCGGTCCCGATGATCGGCTTGACGCCGCCGGCCTTCGCGGCCTTCCAGAACTCGAACGCGCCGAACATGTTGCCGTGGTCGGTGACGGCGACGGCGGGCATGCCCTGCGCGGCCGTCTCGGCCACGAGGTCCCCGAGACGTGCGGCGCCGTCGAGCATCGAGTACTCGCTGTGCACGTGCAGGTGGACGAAGGAGTCGGAATCCGACACGGAACCTCCGGTTCGCGGGAGCTGCTGCGGTGTGGGAACAGCCTAACCGCGACCACCCACATCCTCGGCGCGTCGACGCGGCGGTGCGTGCGTGCACGGCGACACGCGCGGGCACGCATCGCCGAGGTCGCACGACGTGCCGCGTGCGTGCCGCCGAGGTCGCGCGGAGTGTCGCCTCGGACAGTCGAGAGCGACACATCGTGCGACCTCGGCGACCGCGGTCGGGCGCGTCGGCCGCACCCCCGACCGAGCCGTGCCGCGCGCCGCCGCAGCGCGTCGCGTCGACCGCCGCCGCACCCCCGACCGTGCCGTGCCGTGCCGCGCCCGGCTTCACCGCACCAGCGGCAGCCAGATGTCGTCCACGATCTCGACGATCCGTCGATCCGGCAGCGTCCGCAGCGACATCATCAGGTCGTGCCGCACGAGGTCCGACGGCAGCGACGCGATCCCGTCCGGCCAGTCCCGCCGCGGGATCTCCCCGCGCTCCGCCGCCCGCTCGAGCATCACCCGCCCGATCGTCGAGCGTCCGCCGAGCAGCCGGTCGCGGAGGTCCCCCGGTGACATCCCCGTCTCCTGGTTGATGCTCGCCATGTAGACGCTGATCGCCGCCATGAACCCGGACCGCGAGGC
Source organism: Curtobacterium phoenicis (assembly GCF_047238015.1). Taxonomy (NCBI): domain Bacteria; kingdom Bacillati; phylum Actinomycetota; class Actinomycetes; order Micrococcales; family Microbacteriaceae; genus Curtobacterium; species Curtobacterium phoenicis. Next base: position 1,806,438 of record NZ_JBDFLZ010000002.1, on the reverse strand, counting down.
GTTGAAGTCCCGCAGGGCGCGGAGGACGTCGCCGCGGAGCGACCCGGTGTCGACGAGCTCGCGGCGCCGGAACAGCCCGCCGTGCTGGAGGGCGGCGAGCACGAGGTCGACCTTCGTCGGCCACCGTCGGTAGAGGACGGGCTTCGACGTCGCCGCCCGGGCCGCCACGCCGTCGAACGTCAGCGCCGGGTAACCGACCGTCTGCAGCTCCGTCCACGCGGCGTCGAGCAGCGCGGTCTCGAGTTCTTCCCCGCGGCGACGCGTCTTCGCAAGATCCACTTGCGTATCTTAGCGCGCGGGTCTACGGTCAGCCTCGTTAAGAAACGAATCCGTATCCAAGGAGCATCGTGGACCGATCCCTCTCCAGACTCGCCGTCGCCCTCGTCGTGGGTGCGATGGCACCGTTGTTCGACTCGACGATCGTCAGTGTCGCCCTGCACACCCTCGCGCGCGACCTCCACGCCGGCGTCCACGCCGTCCAGTGGGTGAGCACGGGGTACCTCCTCGCGATGGGCGTCACCGTGCCGGTCGTCGGCTGGCTCCAGCACCGCCTCGGCGGACGTCGGCTCTGGATGGCCGCGCTCGTGGTGTTCCTCGTCGGCAGCATCCTCTGCTCGCTCGCCTGGGACGTCACGAGCCTCGTCGTGTTCCGGGTCGTGCAGGGCGTGGGCGCCGGCGCGATGATGCCGCTCCTCACCACGCTGCTCGTGCAGGCTGCCGGTGGCCGGGACGTCGGTCGCCTCATGGCCGTCGTGTCGCTGCCGACGGCGCTCGGGCCGATCCTCGGGCCGGTGATCGGCGGGTTGGTCCTCGGCGCGGGTCCATGGCAGTGGCTGTTCTGGGTGAACGTGCCGTTCGCCGCCGTCGGACTCGTCCTCGCGCGGGTGTGCATCCCCGCGGACGGCCCGACGGGCGCCGGACGGCTCGTCGGACTCGTGCTGCTGTCCCCCGGCGTCGTGGGCGTCCTCTTCGGTCTGAGCAACGCGAGCCGGGCAGGGGGCTTCGGCCGCCCCGACGTGTGGGCCCCGCTGGCGGCCGGGGTGGCCTTGCTCGTCCTCTTCGTGCTCCGCGCCACCCACCGCGGGAGCCGGTCCCTCGTCGACCTCACCCTGCTGCGGCACCGTCCGCTGGCAGCGGCGTCGCTCGGGATGTTCCTGATGGGGGCGTCCCTCTACGGCGGGATGCTGCTGCTTCCGCTGTCGTTCCAGGAGCTCCGCGGCGCCGACGCCCTCGGGGCCGGACTGCTCCTCATCCCGCAGGGCGTCGGCTCGCTGCTCAGCCGCTCGCTGGCCGGCCGCCTGACGGATCGGCTGGGTGCACGCTGGGTCGCGGTCGTCGGCTTCGCGGTGGTGCTCGTGGCGACGATCCCGTTCGCCCTGACCGACGGGAACACGCCCGTGTGGATGACGAGCGCCGTGCTCGTCGTGCGGGGCATCGGGCTCGGGGCGGTCATGATCCCGATCATGGCCGTGGGCTTCACCGGACTCGCGAAGCCGGAGATGCCGCACGCGAGCACGATCACCCGCCTCGCACAGCAACTCGGAGGCGCGTTCGGCACCGCCGTCCTGGCGGTGGTCCTCTCCGGAGCGGCAGCGGGCGGACACCCGGTCGCGGCCTTCCACGAGGCGTTCTGGTGGGCGATCGCGATCACCGCGCTGGCGACCGCGACGGCGCTCCTCCTCCCCGGACGTCGGCCCGTGGAGCCGGCCCCGCCGTCCAGCGTGCCGACGGCCGTGGGCGCGATCCGCTGACGGACGGGAGGCGCGGTGCAGCCCGGCACCGCGCCTCCCGTCCGTCGTCGGGTCGCGCCACGTGCGGTGCGCGACGCCGAGCGCGCACAGCGCCCCCGCCGAGGTCCCACGACTCGCCGCCCGCGTGTTGCTGAGGTTCCGCCAACCGGCCGTGCGCGCCGCGAGATGCCAGCATTTCGGAACCTCGGCGCGGCTCGCGGTCCGGGCGACGCGGACCCGGCGGGGCGCCCCCCCCGGTGCCCTACGCGGCGCGGATGCGGTCGAGCGCCACCTGCAGGTCGTCGGGGTACGCGGCGGAGAACTCCACCCAATCCCCCGTGCGCGGGTGCTCGAACCCGAGCCGCACGGCGTCGAGCCACTGCCGCGTGAGTCCGAGCTCGTTCGCGAGCACCGGGTCAGCCCCGTACATCGTGTCGCCCACGAGCGGGTGCCGCGTCGCCGCCATGTGTACGCGGATCTGGTGCGTGCGGCCGGTCTCGAGGTGCACCTCGAGCAGGGTCGCCGCCCGGAAGGCCTCGAGGGTCTCGTAGTGCGTGACGCTCGGCTTGCCGTCCGCCGTCACCGCGAACTTCCAGTCGCTCGACGGGTGCCGGCCGATGGGCGCGTCGATCGTGCCGGAGGTCGGGTCGGGGTGGCCCTGGGCGAGCGCGTGGTAGACCTTGTCGACCGTGCGCTCCTTGAACGCCCGCTTCAGGTGCGTGTACGCGAGCTCGGTCTTGGCGACGACCATGAGCCCCGACGTCCCCACGTCGAGCCGGTGCACGATGCCGGCACGTTCGGCGGCGCCCGACGTCGCGATGGTGAAGCCCGCTGCGGCGAGGCCCCCGGGGACGGTCGGCCCGTCCCATCCGGGCGACGGGTGCGCCGCGACCCCGATCGGCTTGTCGACGACGACGATGTCCTCGTCGTCGTGCACGATCGTCATGCCCGGCACCTCGACCGGGACGATCCGCGGGGCCTCCTTCGGCGTCCACTCGACCTGCAGCCACGAGTCGGCGTGCAGCCGGTCGGACTTGTCCGCGGTGACGCCGTCGACGGTCACGCCGCCAGCGGCGACGACGTCAGCCGCGAAGGAGCGGCTGAAGCCGAGCAGCTTCGCGATGGCGGCGTCGACGCGTTCACCGGCGAGTCCGTCGGGGACGGGCAGCGATCGGGATTCGGTCACGGACGGCTCCTCACGTCGCGTCGTGACCGAGCTGGTCGCGGCCGAGCTGGTCGCGGCCGTGCTGGTCGCTGCCGTGCTGCTCGCTGCCGTCGCGCATCGAGCGCGGGTCCTCGACGAGCGGCCGGGAGGCGCTGCCCGCTCCCGCCCCGCTGGTCGCGACCGCGGCGTCCTGCTCGCGTCGCTGCTTCTCGCTGACCGCGCGCGTCCCGTCGAGGTTCACCCCGAGGATGACGAGGAGCACGAAGATCACCATGCTCACGCAGATGAAGGAGTCGGCGATGTTGTAGATCGCGGGCATCATCCACGGCGTCGAGATGAAGTCCACGACGTGTCCGCGGCCGAACCCCGGCTCACGGAAGAGCCGGTCGAGCAGGTTGCCGAGCGCGCCCCCGAGCAGCATGCCGAGGACGATCGCCCACCACATCGAGCGGATCCGTCGGGCGAACACGATGATCGCGACGACGACGGCCGCCGAGACGATCGAGAACACCCACGTCATGTTCACCGCGAACGAGAACGCGGCCCCGGGGTTCCGGACGTAGAAGAACTGCAGGGCGTTGCCGAGCACCGCCACGGGCCGGCCGTACGGCAGGTTCGCGACGACGAGCGCCTTGACGACCTGGTCGAGCGCCACGACGACGACAGCGGCGAAGGCCAGTGCCGCGATCGCGCGGACACTGACCTTCGCTCGTGGTGCTGGTCGTGACAACGTCAGTTGCCGACGCCCGAGGCAGAGGCCGGGGCGAACCCGGACTGCTCGGTGCCGCCAGAGGTCTCGAGCTCGTTGAGCTGCCCCTGGATGTAGCTCTTCAGCTGAGCGCGGTAGTCGCGCTCGAACGTGCGGAGCTCGTCGATCTTGCCCTCGAGCTGGCGCTGCTCCTGCTCGAGCACCGCGACACGCTGACGGTTCGTGTTCTCGGTGTCGGCGATGATCTGACGCTGCTTGGCCTCGGCGTCGGAGACGAGGCGGGCGGCCTGCGCGGTGCCCTCGGCGATGAGCGCGTCACGCTTCTCGATGCCCTCGCGGACGTGCTCCTCGTGCAGACGACGAGCGAGCGTGAGGAGGTTCGTGGTGCCCTCGGTGTCCTCGTCCGGGGAGACCGTGGCTGCGGGCGCGGCAGCAGCGGCGACCGGCGCGGGCTCCGGAGCGGCGGCGACGGGGGCCGGCTCGGGCTCAGGGGTCGGGGCGGGCTGCTCGGTCGCGGCCGGCTTCGGTGCCGACTCGGCGGCCTGCAGGCGCTGGCGCAGCTCCTCGTTCTCCGCGGTCAGGCGACGGAGCTCGACCACGACCTCGTCGAGGAAGTCGTCGACCTCGTCCTGGTCGTAGCCCTCGCGGAACTTCGTCGGCTGGAACCGCTTGTTGACTACGTCTTCCGGCGTCAAAGCCATTGCCGTCACCTCAATAGAACTGCTGAACGTGTGGAACCACTACCGGTGCGACCGAATCTACCAGTCGTACCGCGTGGTGCGGATGCCGCGCCGGAGCGGGCATCGATCCCGACCACCGTACACCGACGGGGGTGGGGAGTCGTCACCGCGCCTGGCGTGGCGCGTGTCGGGGCTGCCGATCAGGTCGAAGCCGCGATGAGCAGTCCGACGATGAACCGGACGATGATCGCGACGAGCAGCACGATCGTCCAGCCGAAGTCGAGCGCGACCGGTCCCATCCGCATGGGCGGGAGGAGTCGACGCACGAAGCGGATGGGCGGGTCCGTGACCGTGTAGACCACGTCCGCGACGACGAGCATGCCGCCACGGGGACGCCACTGCCGGTTGAAGGTCTGCACGAGGTCCAGGGCGAACCGGCCCCAGAGCACGATGATGTACAGCAGGAGTGCGTAGTACAGGACCAGGAGGATCGCGGTCACGGTGGGGCTCGCTCGTCTCGGGTGACCGTCAGCCGTGCTGCGTGCTCACGGGATGTCGGTCACGGGCGGGTGGGCCGGCCGGTACGACGCAGGCGGTGAGCACGCGCCGGGTCCGGCTCAGGACTGGGCGAAGAAGTTCGCCTCGATGTCGGACTCTACCTCAGGCGCCTCACCGCTCACTGCGACGTGGGCCGGGGAGAGCAGGAAGACCTTGTTGGTGACGCGCTCGATCTTGCCGTACAGGCCGAGCGACAGCCCCGACGCGAAGTCGATCATGCGGCGCGCGTCGGCCTCGGTCATCTGCGTGAGGTTGATGATCACGGGGATGCCGTCGCGGAAGCTCTCGGCGATGGACTGCGCGTCCTTGTACTCGCGGGGGTGGACGGTGAGGATCTCGTTCATTTCCTGGACCGGGGTCGCCTTCTGTGCGGTCGTGTGCGAGCGGCGGAGCGGGGTGACCTGGGCACCGCGCTGCGCGGTGTGCGCCTTGGGCTCGGGAGCCGGGGTCGGTGCGGGCGCAGCCGCCGCCGGGGCCTCCTGGGCAGCCGGAGCGGGAGTCGTGGCCGGAGCCGCCTGGGAACGCGCCGGGGCGGCCTGCGGCTCGTCCTCGTACTCGAGTTCCTCGTCGGCGAGGCCGAGGTAGACCATCGTCTTCTTCAGCGGACCAGCCATGGTTCCTCCCGGGTTCGTGCTCGTGGTTGCCCTGCTGTCGAGGCTACGGTGCGTCCGGGCGTTTCCCCGTGATTGCGGTCCCGATCCGGAGGTGTGTCGCGCCCTCGGCGATCGCCTCCGCGTAGTCGCCGCTCATGCCGGCGCTGATGTCCGTGGCATCGGGTGCGAGCGAGACCACGCGCTCCGAGATCCCCCGCAGCCGGGCGAACGCCGCGCGGGGCTCCTCGTCGAGCGGCGCGACCGCCATCACACCCCGGAGCCGGATCGTCCCGGTCCCGAGCACCCGCTCGACCATGGCTTCGACGGCGTCCGGTCGGACTCCGCCGCGGTCCGGGTCGTCCGTGAGGTTGACCTGCACGAAGCCGTCGATCACGGGCGGTTCCGGATCGGCGTCGGTCGGGGCGAACGCGTCCACCACCGAGTCCCGGTCGAGCGACTGCACGACGTGCGCGTACCGGCGCACCTGCCGCGCCTTCTTCGACTGCAGCTGCCCGACGAAGTGCCACGTGAGCGGCAGGTCGGCGAGCTCCGCGGCCTTCGCCTGTGCCTCCTGGTGGCGGTTCTCCCCCACGTCGGTGACGCCGAACGCGGCGAGCTCGCGGACGAGCGACGCCGGCTGGTACTTCGTCACGACGATGAGCGTCAGCTCGTCGGGGCCGCGCCCCGCGACCCGCGCCGCGTCGGCGATGCCGCTCCTGACGGACGCGAGACGCGCCTCCAGTCCGTCGTCTGGTGACGAGTCGGACGGGAGGCGCGGATCACCTGCCACGGCAGTGTCACTTCAGGAAGTCGGGGACGTCGAGCTCGTCGTCGTCGTCGTCGAACGCCGGGTCGGCGGCGCGCTGCGCCGGCGCCTCGTGCTCCTGCGACGCCCAGGAGGACGACGAGTCCTCGATGGCACCGGTCGCACCGGCGGCACCGGCCGAGGCGCCGGCGGACGCGCCGCCGTCCGCCTCGACCCAGCTCGAGCGGCGCTCCTTCTGCTGCGCGGTCGGCTCGCCGCCGTCGAAGCCCGCGGCGATGACGGTCACGCGGACCTCGTCGCCGAGGGTGTCGTCGATGACCGCACCGAAGATGATGTTCGCCTCGGGGTGCACGGCCTCCTGCACCAGGCGGGCTGCGTCGTTGATCTCGAAGATGCCGAGGTTCGAGCCACCCTGGATCGAGAGCAGCACGCCGTGCGCACCGTCGATCGAGGCCTCGAGCAGCGGGCTGGCGACGGCGAGCTCGGCGGCCTTGATCGCGCGGTCGGCTCCCCGCGAGGACCCGATGCCCATGAGCGCCGAACCGGCACCCTGCATGACCGACTTGACGTCGGCGAAGTCGAGGTTGATGAGGCCGGGGGTCGTGATGAGGTCGGTGATGCCCTGGACGCCGGCGAGGAGGACCTGGTCGGCGGTCGCGAAGGCCTCCACCATCGAGATGCCCCGGTCGGAGATCTCGAGGAGGCGGTCGTTCGGCACGACGATGAGCGTGTCGACCTCGTCCTTGAGCGACGCGACGCCGTTCTCGGCCTGGGACTGCCGGCGCTTGCCCTCGAAGCTGAACGGCTTCGTGACGACACCGATGGTCAGCGCGCCGATCGACTTCGCGATGCGGGCGACCACGGGAGCACCACCCGTACCGGTCCCGCCGCCCTCGCCCGCGGTGACGAAGACCATGTCGGCACCCGCGAGGGCCTCCTCGATCTCCTCCGCGTGGTCCTCGGCGGCGCGACGGCCGACCTCGGGGTCCGCGCCGGCACCGAGGCCGCGCGTGATCTCGCGACCGACGTCGAGCTTGACGTCGGCGTCGCTGAGCAGCAGGGCTTGCGCGTCGGTGTTGATGGCGATGAACTCCACGCCGCGGAGGCCGAGCTCGATCATGCGGTTCACGGCGTTGACACCGCCGCCGCCGACACCGACGACCTTGATGACGGCGAGGTAGTTGTGGTTCGTGGTCACGTCAGTCCGGCCTCCGGTTGAACCCTCAACCTCTACTTGAAAGTCAGGGTTTTTGCTGCTAGGTGTGGTGCTTGCGTCGACGCTACGGGTGCCCTCCCGACGAGGCACAGCCGCCACGCCGCGTGTCGCCCGATTCCGCCCGACTCCGGTGCCCGGGGCGGGCCGGAGGACTACTTCGCCGAGCGGATCACGCCGTTGTCCGGCGCGCTGACGTCGTACTCGACGACCGACCCCGGGTCGCGGGCCTCGTGGTCCTTCACGAGCGCGGCCAGGAGCCGGGCCTTCGCGTCCGACGAGTCGGGGCTCCCCCAGACGACCTTCGAGCCGTCCTGCAGGGTCAGCGTGACGTCGTCCGCAGTGGAGGCCTTGACCGCCTTCGTCTGCGAACGGACCGACGACGGGAGCGCCAGGACCACCTCGGACATGGTGCGGAACACCGTTGACCCGAGCTCCGCGCTGCCGATGTCGGCGAGGGGCATCGACGCCGGGCGGTCCTTCGCCGACTGCACGACGATGCCGGCCGGGTCGACGAGGTCGAACGTGCGGCCGGACTTCACCGCGACCACGGGCGTGCGCTCGGTGACGGTCACGACGAGGGTGTGCGGTGGGGCTTCTTCCGTGACGTAGCTCTCGATGAGCGGGAACCGGGCGATGTCGCGCTTCACCTCGTCGAAGTCGAGCCGGGCGAGCGGCGTGCCGATCTGGCCGGACAGCGCCCGTCGCAGCGCCGCGTCGTCCACCCGGTTCGTGCCCTTGACCTCGATCGTCTGCAGCGCCATGAGCGGCGAGTACACCGCGACGAGGATCGACGCGCCAAGCACGACGACGATGGAGGCCGCGGTGATCCAGGCGGCACGGCGGTGACGACTGCGGCGGGTGAACCGGCGGACCTCGGCACGTTCGAGGAGGCGGCGGCGACGCTTGGCGATCCGGGCCTCACGAGCGGTCTCGGCGGCGCGGACCTTCGTCCCGATCGGGGTCTCGAGGACGTCGGTCACTCGCGCGTCGCCGTGTGCCGACTCCTCCGCGTCGTCCGCGCGGGGACGGGCCGTGTTCCGCTCGGCGGACGGGTGGTCCTCGTCCGGCGCGTACTCCCGGAGGCGTCCGGCGACCGACGACAGCCCGGCACCCAGGCGGCGGCCGGCCGCGCCGGCCAGGGCGGACGCGCGATCACGCGAGCTCGACGGCTCTTCGGCCCGGTCCCCGGCGTCCCCGGGGACGGTGGCCGGCGGGGCGGGGTCGATCCGTGCCTCCAGGCCGTCCCCTGGGGACTGCGCGACCGGACGGCGCGGCGGACGGGGGGCACGACGTTGCCGGGGCGCCGGGGCGCCCTCGTCGGGAGCGGCCTTCTCCGGACGCTCGTCGAACCCCTCGGGACGCTTCACCGGGACTGCGCTCCCTCGTGCAGTGCGTCGAGCACCTGCGGGATGATCCGGTACACGTCGCCGCAGCTGAGGGTCATGATGAGGTCACCGTCCTGCGCGACCGCGGCCGCGCGGGCCGAGGCCTCGTCCCAGTCGGGCAGGAAGTCCACGCGGGACTGGTCCGCGAAGCGCTCCTGGACGAGGGCGCCCGTGACGCCCGGCTCCGGGTCCTCACGCGCACCGTAGACGTCCAGGACGACGGTGTGGTCCGCGAGCTCCTCGTACACCTTCGCGAAGTCGCCGGCCATGAGCCGCGTGCGCGAGTAGAGGTGCGGCTGGTGGATCGCGATGATCCGCCCGTCACCGACGACGTTGCGTGCCGCCCGCAGGGCCGCCGCCACCTCGGTCGGGTGGTGCGCGTAGTCGTCGTACACCGACACCCCGCGCTCGACGCCGTGCAGCTCGAAGCGTCGCTGGGTGCCGCCGAAGGCCTCGATCCCGCGGATCGCGTCGGCGGGCTCGACGCCGAGGCCGGTGAGGACCGCGAAGGCACCGACGGCGTTCACGGCGTTGTGCCGGCCGGGCACGCGCAGGGTCAGGTGGTGTGCCTCGCCACCGGCGCGGAAGTCGACCTCGACGCCGGCGGACTCGGTGATGCGCTCGATGCGGACGTCGGCGTCGGCAGCTTCGCCGAACGTGACGATCTCCGGCGCGTCGGGGCGGGCACGGACACCCGCGGTGACGCGCTTGGCCTCGCCGTCGTCGCTCGAGATGACCAGGCGCTCGGAGGCCTTCGCGGCGAAGTCGACGAACGCCTCGGTGAACGCCTCCTCGCTGCCGTAGTGGTCGAGGTGGTCGGCGTCGACGTTCGTGACGAGCGCCACGGCGACGTCGTACAGCAGGAAGGAGCCGTCGGACTCGTCGGCCTCGACGACGAACAGGTCGCTCGAGCCGGGCGCCGAGCTCGTGCCGAGGGACTGGATCACGCCGCCGTTGACGAAGCTCGGGTCGAGACCGAGCTCGACGAGGGCGGTGACGATCATGCCCGTCGACGTGGTCTTGCCGTGGGCACCCGCGACCGCGACGAGCCGCTGCCCGGCGATGAGCGCCGCGAGGGCCTGGGAGCGGTGCAGCACGGGGATGCCCCGGCGCCGTGCCTCGAGCAGCTCGGGGTTGTCCGGCCAGAGCGCGCTGGTGACGACGATCGTGTCGGCGTCGCCGACGTTCGCGGCGTCGTGACCGATGTGCACGTCGGCGCCGAGCTCGCGCATGGTCTGCGTGGTCGCGGTCTCCCGTGCGTCGCTGCCGCTGACGCGGTGTCCGGCGGCGAGGAACATCCGGGCGATGCCGCTCATCCCGGAGCCGCCGATGCCGACGAAGTGCACGGCACCGAGGTCGTCCGGGATCGGCTGGGTCAGGTCCGGCTTGATGGTCATGGTTCCTCCGTGGTGCGTGCCGCGCGCGACGCGGCGTCGAGGACGAGGTCGGTCATCCGGTCGGCGCCGTCGCGGTGTCCGACGCTCGCGGCGCGGACCGCCATGCTCGCGATGCGGGCGCGGTCCTGCAGGAGCGTCAGGAGTTGGAACGTCACCCAGTCCTGGTCGAATTCCTCGTCGGCGACGAGGACCGCTCCCCCGGCGTCCACGACGTCCTTCGCGTTGTGCCGCTGCTCGCCGTTGCCCACCGGGTACGGCACGAGCACGGCCGGGAGCCCGACGGCGGTGAGCTCGCACACCATACCCGCGCCGGAGCGCGAGACCACGAAGTCGCTCGCGGCGTACGCGAGGTCCATCCGGTCGCAGTACGGCAGCACGTGGTAGCCGTCGAGGTCGCTCGGGCCGATGTCCGACTTCGCGCCGACGACGTGCAACACCTGCCACCCGGCGCCGACGATCGCGGCCGCGCTGCGGTTCACCGTGCGGTTGATGCTCCGGGCTCCAGAGGACCCACCGGTCACGAGCAGCACCGGACGGTTCGCGTCGAGACCGAACTCGGCGAGCCCCTCGGCCCGGCTCGCACGGCGGTCGAGCGACTCGACCTCACGACGGAGCGGCATGCCGACGACGCGGCCGTGACGGAGCCGTGTGTTCGAGAACGTGACGCCGACGTGCTCGGTGAGGAACGCGGCGAGACGGTTCGCGAGCCCCGGCTTGGCGTTCTGCTCGTGCACGACGATGGGCGTCCCGGTGCGTCGGGCGGCGATGTACGCGGGTGCCGCGGCGTAGCCACCGACGCCGAGCACGACGTCGATGCGGTGCTCGCGGATGATCTCCTCGGTCCGCCGGACCGCACGGGCGAAGGCACCGGGGAAGCGCAGGGCCGCGGCGTTCGGCTTCCGCGGGAAGGGCAGGCGCGGGATCGTCAGGAGTTCGTAGCCGCGCATCGGGACGAGTCGGGACTCGAGGCCCTCTGCGGTGCCGAGGACGAGCACCTCGGCGTCGGGGTCGCGTTCGGTCAGCCGGTCGGCGACCGCGAGCAGGGGGTTCACGTGGCCGGCGGTCCCGCCGCCGGCGAAGAGGTACTTGCTCACCGGAGTGTTCCGTTCAGGGTGGTGCGGGCGTCGATGCCGGCGTCGTCGGAGCGCTTGCCCGGCAGCTCCCGCGCGAACGAGAGCACGACGCCGATGCCGACGAGGGTCATGATGAGCGCCGAGCCACCCGCGGAGATGAGTGGCAACGGGACGCCGAGCACCGGCAGGAGTCCGAGGACCACCGCGATGTTCACGAGCGCCTGCCCGATGATCCAGGCGAGGATGCCGCCCGTGACCGTCTTGACGAAGGGGTCGCGGCTCTGGCGGATGACCTTCATCATGCTGATCGCGAGGACCACGAAGAGGGCGAGCACGACGACGGCGCCGATGAGGCCGAGCTCCTCGCCGATGATCGCGAAGATGTAGTCGTTGTCGGCCTCGGGCAGCCAGGACCACTTCGCCTTGGAGTTGCCGAGCCCGACCCCGAAGACCCCGCCGGACGCGAGCGCCCACATGCCGTGCACGGGCTGCCAGCAGAGGTCCTGGTACTGGTTGGAGTCGGTGCAGCCGGAGAGCCAGGCGTTGATGCGGTACGAGCGCGACGCCGAGGTCATCGTGATGAACGGCAGCACGACCGCGATGGTGCCCACGACCACGAGCAGGTGCTTCGCGCGGGCGCCGCCGACGTAGAGGGCGCCGAGGACCAGGATGAGCATGATCATCGCCGTGCCCTGGTCACCGCCGAGGAGCACGAGGCCGAGCGGCAGCACGATGGCGATGCCGATCGGGACGAACAGCTCCTTCCAGTTGTCGAGCTTGTCCCGCTTGACGTACATGATCGCGCCCACCGCGAGGGCGAGTCCGAGCTTCACGGCCTCCGACGGCTGCGCACTGAACGACCCGATGGAGATCCAGTTCCGGTTGCCCTGGATCTCGACGCCGAGGGGCGTGTAGACGAGCAACTGCAGCAGGAGCGCCGCACCGAGGACGGCCATCGCCCACTTCCGCCACGCCCGGGCCGGCACCCGGCTGGCGATGAGCATGAGCGGCACGCCGAGCACCGCGTAGAGACCCTGGCGGGAGGCGGCACCGAAGAAGTCGTGCGTGGCAGCGTACTGCTCGACGCTGGACGACGAGAGCACCATGACGACGCCGAAGACGACGAGGAAGAGCGTGACGCCGAGGATCGTGTAGAACGTCGCCGACTCGGCGACGAACACGTTCTTCACCGCGACGACGGCGCCGGACGGGCGGCGGCGGGACGACGCGCTCGCACTCGGTACACCCCGCGCGGCCGATCCACCGCGCGCGGCCGACGCGCCGCCGGCAGCGCCGCTCGTCGTGCCGCGGGCCGCTGCGCCGCTAGGGCCGTTCGCCGGAAGGTCCGCCATCGCCGTTTCCTCCCAGGTGCTCGTGGACCGCCGCCGCGAACCGACGCCCCCGGTCGGAGTACGAGTCGAACTGGTCGAACGACGCCGCCGCCGGGGCGAGGAGGACCGTGTCGCCCGGCCTCGCGACCGATGCGGCATGCCGGACCGCCTCGGGCATGACCTGATCAGTGTCCGATGCCTCGACCTGCAGGACCGGGACCGACGGCGCGTGTCGCGCGAATGCCTCGAGCACCGGCGAACGGTCGGTGCCGATGACGACGACCCCGCGGACCCCGGGGCCGAAGCGCTCGACGAGCCCGTCGATGTCGACGCCCTTGAACAGCCCGCCGACGATCCACACGACGGTGTCGAACGACGCCAGGGACGCGGTCGCAGCGTGGGGGTTCGTCGCCTTCGAGTCGTCGACCCAGGTGATGCCGTCCGCGGAGGCGACGAGCTCGGTCCGGTGGTGGTCGGCGCGGAAGCCCCGCACGGCCTGCTGGATCGCGGCGGGTTGCACGGTGGCCGCCCGGGCGAGCGCGGCCGCGGCGAGGACGTTCATCGTCATGTGCGGACTCGCGAGCCCCGCTTCCTCGAGGTCGGCGAGGGTCGCGAGCTCGAGGGCGCTGGAGCGGCGGTCCTCGGTGAAGGCGCGGTCGCAGAGGACGTCCTCGACGATCCCGACGTCTCCGGGCGCGGGCACCCCGGGCGTGAAGCCGACGGCACGGCAGCCGTCCACCACGTCGGCGCCCTCGACCATGGTCCGGGTGACCTCGTCGGTCGTGTTGTAGACGCACGCCATGACGGTGCGCTCGTAGACCTTCGCCTTCGCTGCGCGGTAGGCCTCGGCGGACCCGTGCCACTCGAGGTGGTCGTCCGCGATGTTCAGGCAGGCGCTCGCGAGCGGCACGACCGCGCCGTCGCCGCCGTCGGCCATGTAGTGCAGCTGGTGGCTCGACAGCTCGACCACGAGGACGTCGAAGCCGTCGGGGTCGCGCACGACGTCGAGCACGGGCACGCCGATGTTGCCGCAGGACACCGCACGGAGCCCGGCGGCCTCGAACATCGCGGTGGTCAGCTGCGTCGTGGTGGTCTTGCCGTTCGTGCCCGTGATGGTCACCCACGGTGCGGCGACCGGGCCACGGACGACCTTGTCACGGACGCGCCAGGCCAGCTCGATGTCGCCCCAGACCGTGCTGTGCTCGACCGACCAGCGCACCGACGCGTTGTGCGGCGGCAGGCCGGGCGAGACCACGACGACGTCCGGCGACTGCGCGACGAGCGCCTCGGGGACGGTGTCGAGCGTGGTGCGTTCGAAGCGTGCCCCGATCACGTCGAGCAGCTCGACCGTGTCGGCCGGGCCGTCCGGCGCGTACACCGTGACCTCGCTGCCGAGCTCGACCAGGGTGTCCGCGACCGAGAAGCCGGTCGATCCGAGGCCGAGCACGGCGACCCGGAGCCCCTTCCAGCCCTCCGCGTACCAGCTGTCCAGCCCGGCGAGGCGGTCCGTCGCAGGAGCGTCAACCGACACGGGTGATCCACTCCAGGTAGAACAGGCCGACGCCGCCGACGACGCACAGCCCCGCGATGATCCAGAACCGCACGACGACCGTCACCTCGGCCCAGCCCTTGAGCTCGAAGTGGTGGTGCAGCGGACTCATCCGGAAGATGCGCTTGCCGTGCGTGATCTTGAAGTACGCCCGCTGCAGGATCACCGAACCGGTGACGATGAAGAACAGGCCGCCGATGAGGACGAGCAGCAGCTCGGTGCGGCTGAGGACCGCGAGGCCCGCGAGTGCGCCGCCGAGGCCGAGCGAGCCCGTGTCGCCGAGGAAGATCTGCGCCGGCGACGTGTTGTACCAGAGGAAGCCGATCAGCCCACCGACGACGGCCGCGGCGACCACGGCGAGGTCGAGCGGGTTCGACACGGTGTAGCAGGCGTGCGCGGTCGTGTCGTCGAGGCGGGGGCTGCCGCACTGCTGGTTCGACTGCCAGAACCCGATGATGACGTACGAGCCGATCGCGAGGATGCTCGACCCGGTCGCGAGTCCGTCGAGGCCGTCCGCGACGTTGACGCCGTTCGACGTCGACACCGTGAGCAGCACGATCCACGCCAGGAACAGGATCGTGCCGACGACCGTGCCGAGCGCCATGAGGTCGAGCCACGGGATGTCCCGGATGGCGGAGATCATCGTCGACGCCGGCGGCTTGCCGTTGCCGGATGGCACCACGAGGGCGACCGTGGCGAAGATGACGCCGACGATCACCTGGCCGAGCACCTTGGCCCAGCCGCCGAGCCCGAGGCTCCGCTGTCGCCGCACCTTGAGGAAGTCGTCGACGAACCCGACGAACCCGAGACCGACCATGAGGAACAGCACGAGCAGACCGGACAGGGTCACCGAGTCACGGCCGACCAGGTGCCCGACGAAGTAGCCGAGCACCGAGCCGATGATGAGGACGATGCCGCCCATCGTCGCGGTGCCGCGCTTGGTGTGGTGCGACTGCGGGCCGTCGTCGCGGATGAACTGCCCCCACCCGAGACGGTGGAACAGCTTGATGAAGAGCGGCGTCAGCAGCAGCGTGAACACCAGCGACACGGCGCCGGCGACCAGGAGCGCGATCATTCGGTGACTCCTCCGAGTCGGTCTCCGAGGAAGCGCAGTCCGGCGGAGTTCGAGGACTTGACGAGGACCACGTCGCCGGGGCGCAGCATGGTCTCCAGGGTGCGGACGGCCTCGTCGACGTCCTCGGTGAACACGGACTCGCCGTCCCACGATCCCTCGAGGGTTGCGGCCTGGTGGATCGGCATCGCCCCGCGGCCGACGACCACGAGCTGCCCGATGCCGAGCCGGACCACGAGCCGGCCGAGCCGGTCGTGCTCTTCGGTCGCGAACTCGCCGAGCTCGCTCATCTCGCCGAGGACGGCGACGGCGCGCTCCCCCGGTCGCACGATCTGCGCGAGGGTCCGCAGCGCGGCTGCGGTCGAGTCCGGCGACGCGTTGTACGCGTCGTTGATGATCGTCACGCCCTCCGGGCCGCCCGGGAGGATCTCCATGCGCCAGCGCTCGGCTCGCGTCATCGACGCGAGCGCCTCGGCGCCGGTGGCGAGGGGGACGCCCCACAGGTTCGCCACCGTGAGCGCCGCGCTGGCGTTCATCGCGTGGTGTTCCCCGATGATCGCGAGGCGGACGTCGGCGGTCTCGGCGGGGTGGTCCGTGCCTCCCGGCTGGTCGCCGGTGGGCCCTGACAGGGTGAAGCGCGTCCCGGTCCGGTCCGTCTCGATGCCCGCGATGCGGTAGTCGGCGTCGGCCGACGTGCCGAAGCCGACGACGCGGGCGCGCGTCAGGTCGCGCATCGCTGCGACGCGGTCGTCGTCGACGTTGAGGAGTGCCGTGGCGGTCTCCGGGAGGTCGGTGACCATCTCGGACTTGGCCTTCTGGGTGGCCTCGATCCCGCCGAACTCGCCGGCGTGCGCGAGGCCCACCTTGAGGACGACGCCGACGTCGGGCTCCGCGATCGAGACGAGCTTGGCGATGTGGCCCTTGCCGCTCGCGCCCATCTCGACCACGAGGAAGCGGGTGTCGTGGGTGATCCGCAGCATCGAGATCGGTGCGCCGACGTGGTTGTTGAACGAGCCCTTCGGCGCGATCGTCTCGCCCTGGGTCGACAGGATCGTCGCGAGCATGTTCTTCGTGCTCGTCTTGCCGTTCGACCCGGTGATGCCGACGACGCGCAGCGGTGCCGGACGGCCGTCGGCGTCGACGCGGTCGGCGCTCGATGCGCGCACGCGGGCGACGACGTCGTGGGCGAGGGCAGCCAGCGCGGCGTACCCGTCGGCGACGACGATCTGCGGCGCGGTGGTCTCGACGCGCTCGGGCGTGACGATCAACGCGGCACCGGCCTCGGTCGCGGCGGGCACGAAGCGGCGGCCGTCGGTGACCTCGCCGGGGAGGGCGAAGAAGACGCTGCCGGGGCCGACGAGGCGCGAGTCGGTCTCGACCGAGCCCTCGACGACCAGGTCCGTCCGGGCGCCACCGATCAGCTCGCCGTCGACCGCGGCGGCGATCTCGGCGAGGGTCATGGGGATCATCGGGTCTCCTCCACCGGGCCGCTGTTCGGTTCCCAACCGGCTTCGCGGAGCGCCTGGCGGGCCTCGTCGCGGGCCGAGTAGGGCGTGCGGACACCCTGGATGTCGCGGTAGTCCTGGTGGCCGGGGCCGGCCCAGAGGATCGAGTCCCCCTCACCGACCAGGCTCACGGCCGTGCGGATCGCCGCCTCCGGCGGGCTGACCTCGTAGAGCTCGTGGTCCGGGTAGGCCTCGCGTGCGGCGTCGACCAGGGTCTTCCGGATCGACGCGGCGTCCTCGAAGCGCGGGTGGTGGTCGGTGATGACCAGGACGTCGCTGCCGGCGGCGGCGACCCGCGCCATGTCCGCACGCTTCGTGGTGTCGCGGTCGCCGTCGGCACCGAACAGCATGAGGACGCGGCCCGGCGTGAACTGGCGGACGGCGGCGAGGGTGTTCTCGAACGCGTCGGGGCTGTGCCCGAAGTCGACGTAGACGCTCGGGCCGTGCTCACCCGAGACGCGCTCGGTCCGGCCCGGGAGGTAGCACTCGATGGCGCTTGTCCGCTCGCCGCGCTCCTCGCGCTCGTCCTCGTCCGGGTAGCGACGGTGGCCCGTCTCGAGCGCCTGGGCGATCGCACCGAGCTCGAACCCGCCCTCGACGAGCATGACGATCGCGAGCGCGGCGTTGGCGGCCATGTGCCAGCCGATGAGCGGCACACGGGTGGTCAGCTCGCGACCCTCGGGCCCCGTCAGCCGGAACTCCGTGTACGCCGCGTGCGCCGCGACGATGTCGACGTGCCACTCGGCCTCGACCTCGGGGTGCACCGTGATGGTCGTCACCGGGATGCGGGAGTCCTGCACCACGCGGTGGCCCCAGTCGGTGTCGAGCGACACCACACCACGGCGGGCGTGCTCGGGCTGGAAGAGCGGCAGCTTGGCCTGGTAGTACTCCTCCATGTCGGCGTAGTCGTCGAGGTGGTCGTGCGACAGGTTCGTGAACCCGGCGACGTCGAACACGATGCCGTCGACACGGTGGCGGCTGAGCGCCTGTGCGCTGACCTCGACGGCCACGGCACGGACCTCGGCCTCGCGCATGCGGGCGAGGAGCGCGTGCATCTCGCTCGCCTCGGGCGTGGTCAGGCGGCTCGTCACGCTGAGGGAGCCGATGTGCCGCTCGGCCGTGGAGCTCAGCCCGGCGACGAGACCGAGCTGCTTGAGGATGCCCTCGAGGATGTACGAGGTGCTCGTCTTGCCGTTCGTGCCCGTCGTCGCGAAGAGCTGCGGGAGGTCGGTGGCCTCGTCGGGGTGCGTGCGGTAGACCCATGCGGAGACGTCGCCGAGGGCCGCACGCGGGTCGTCGACCACGAGCACGGGCAGACCGGACGGTTCCGCGAGCGCGACACCGTCGGCGTCGGTCAGGACCGCGACCGCACCGCGCTCGGCGGCCTCGGACGCGAACTGGGCGCCGTGGCGGTTCGCGCCGTGCACACCGACGAACAGGTCACCGGGCTGCACCTCGGCAGCGCTCAGGGTGACACCCGTGGTCTCGACGCCGTCGAGCGAGCCGACGACGCGCAGCCCGAAGCCGTTCGCCAGTTCGGCGACCGATCGGGGGGTGGGGTGTTCGGGTCGGAGGACCGGGGGGATCCGTGCGGACAAGTGCTCCTTCTTCCTCACCACGTGGACGGGTACAGCTGCGCCTCGGACGCGGAGGGGGTTACTCGGTACTTCTCGAGCACCTGGGACATGAGGGTTCGGAACGCCGGAGCCGCACCGGACGAGAACTTGCTCGTCTGCGGCTTCGTGAACGTCACCGTGACAACATACTGGGGGTCCTCCGCAGGTGCCATTCCGGCCACCGAGATGATGCGCTGGCTGCCGTAGCCCTTCGACCCCTCGGCGACCTCGGCGGTACCGGTCTTCGCGGCCACGTTGTAGCCCGAGATCGGCTGCATGCCGACGAGTGTCCCGCCCTTGACGACGCTCTGCAGCATCTTCACCGTCTGCTGCGCGGCGCTCGTGGACACGACCCGCTCCGGCTGCACGTCGGGCGCGTCGATCATCTTGCCGTCGGCGGTCTCGCAGCCCTTGACGAAGTGCAGCGGGATCCGGACACCCTGGTTGGCGAGCGTCTGGTAGATGCCGGCGACCTGCAGCGCGGTCGTCGAGATGCCCTGGCCGAACATCGAGTTGATGTTCGTCTGGCTGCTCCAGTCGGGCGACGCGCCGTACTCCATGGCGGGCTGACCCGGGTAGTCGACGGCGCTCTCGGGCTCGAACAGACCGAACTTCTTCATGTACTCGTAGCGCTGCTGCTGCGTCAGGCGTTCTCCGAGTTCGGTGATGCCGACGTTCGAGGAGTCCTGCAGGATGCCCGTGAGGGTGAGCCGCTCGGTCTCGTGGTACTCGGCGTCGTGGATCGACCCGCCCCACGGGAAGCTCCGCGAGTACGGGACCGTGGTGCCGTCCGTCGGGCTCGACTTGCCCTCGTTGATGAGGGCGGCGGCGATCGCGGCCTTGATCGTCGAACCGGGCTCGTACGTGTCGGTGATCGCGCGGGATCCGAACGCGCCCTTGTCGGTGGTCGCGTCCACGTCGTTCGGGTCCACGGTCGGCCAGTCCGCGATCGCGAGGACCTCACCGGTCTTCGCGTTCGTGACCGTCGCCGTCGCGGACTGCGCCTGCAGCTGCTTGCCGGCGGACGCGATCGTCTGGTTCGCCATGTACTGCAGGTCGCTGTCGATCGTCGTCTCGAGCGTCCCACCGTCCTTGGCCTGCTTCGTCGTCACGGTCGAGCCGGGGAGCTGCACGCCGTCCGCACCGCGCTCGTACGTCTGCGAGCCGTTCACCCCGGCCAGGCACTTGTCGTACGCCAGCTCGAGGCCGGCCTGTGCGCCGTCGGTGCCCAGGAAGCCGGTGATGTTCCCGGTGGTCGCTCCGGTCGGGTACACCCGGGCGGCCTGCGGTTCGGCGTAGACCCACGGGATCTGCAGGGCGGTGACGGCTTCATAGTGCTTCACGTCGAGACCCTTGACCAGGTACGCGAAGTCCGACTCCGGGTCGGCCGCGATGTTCTGCCGCATGGTCTTCAGGTCGCCGCCGGAGGCCTTCACGAGGGCGTCCAGCGCGGTGCCGACGCTGACGGACTTCACCCGCGTGCCGCCGAGCTTCCCCTTGAACGTCGACACCAGGCGGGGAGCCGTCGTGATGTTGTACCGGGTGACGCTGTCCGCGAGTTCGACCCCGTTGCGGTCGACGATCGCGCCGCGGTCCCCGTACACCGTGACCGGGATGCTCCGCTTGGCCTCCGACGCCTTGTCGAGGTCGGCCGCCTGCACCACCTGGATGTCGACGAGCCGGACGACGAACACCGCCACGAGGGCGATCACGGCCATCATCACCACGCTGTAGCGCAGTCGTCGGTTGCGAATCGTCTTGGTCACGCGGCGCGGTCCTTCCCGGTGGTGGCGGTCCCGGTGGTGCCGGTCCCGGTGGTGGCGGTCCCGGTGGTGGCGGTCCCGGTGGTGCCGGTCCCGGTGGTGGCGGGCACCAGCGCCACGGTCACCGGGTGGTGGGGGCCTGGAGCTGGTTCGGGTCGGACTCTACGGACGACTCCGGGGATGCCCCGTCCGACGCGCTGGCGCCGCCGGTCTTCTCAGCGTCGCCCGTGCTCGTCGTGTCCTTCGCGGCGCCGCCGTTGCCCGTCGTGTCCTTCGCGGCGCCGCCGCTGCTCGTCGTGTCCTTCGCGGTGTCGCCCTCTTCCGCGGCGGCCTTCTCGGTCCCCTCGCCCTTGGTGACCAGCGGCACGTCCTGCAGGAGCGAGTTCGGCACGAGGTTCTGGGTCGCTGCCGTCGCCTGGTCCGCCTTGGCCGGGGTCGGCGTGCCGTACACCCGCCCGGTCTCCGGGTCGAGGTACACCGGCGTCGAGTTCGCGATCATGCCGAGGCCCTGTGCGTTCCGGGCGAGGTTCTGCGGCGAGTCGAGCACGCGGAGTTCCTCGGAGAGCGACTGCTGCGTCCGCGTGAGCTTCGTCTGCTCGGCGTCGAGCGAGTTGAGGGTGTACGCCCCCTGGCTGAGCACCATGCTGATCCCGAGCTGCGCCAGGAGCAGGACACCGAGTGCCGAGACGGCCACGATCGCGTAGGCGATCCGGGGCCGTGCACGACGCTGCGCCCGGCTCGGTGCGACCTCGACGAGCTCGGGCCGCTCGCGCCGGTCCTCGCGGGACGGTCGGGGCGCGCGGGACGGGGCGACGGGGTCGACGAGTGCGAGGTTCGTGCTCATGTCACTTCCGGATCCGTTCGGCCGCGCGCAGGCGCACGGGGATGGCTCGGGGGTTGGCGGCGCGCTCGGACTCGTCGGCCAGTTCCGCGCCCTTGACGACCAGCTGGAAGGTGGGGCGGTGCTCCGGCAGTTCGACCGGGAGCCCCGCGGGGGCGCTCGATGTGGTGCGTGCCGCGAGCTCGCGCTTCACCATGCGGTCCTCGAGGGACTGGTACGACTCGACGACGATCCGTCCGCCGACCGCGATCGCGTCGAGCGCGGCCGGGATGGCCCGCTCGAGCACGCTGAGCTCGGCGTTCACCTCGATGCGCAGCGCCTGGAACACGCGCTTCGCGGGGTGCCCCTGGCGCTGGACGGCAACCGGGGTCGCGTCGTGGAGCACCTGCACGAGGTCGCCCGACATCTCGAAGGGCTTCGTGGCGCGACGCTCGACGATGGCCCGGGCGTACCGGCCGGCGAGCTTCTCCTCGCCGTAGCGCTGGAAGATCCGTCGGAGGTCGCTCTCGTCGTACGTCGCGAGGACGTCCGCCGCGGTCTGTCCCTCGGTCCGGTCCATCCGCATGTCGAGCGGGGCGTCCTGGCTGTAGGCGAAGCCGCGCTCGGCCCGGTCGAGCTGCAGCGAACTGACGCCGAGGTCGAACAGGACGCCGTCGACCTCGTCGAAGCCCGCACCCGCGATCGCGTCGGCGATGCCGTCGTACACGGTGTGCACGAGGTGGACGCGGTCACCGAAGCGGGCGAGCCGCTCCCCCGCGATGCCGAGGGCGTCGGTGTCGCGGTCGAGCCCGATCAGCGTCAGCTCCGGGAACCGCTCGAGCAGCCCCTCGGAGTGGCCGCCCATCCCGAGCGTGGCGTCGACGACCACCTTGCCCGGGCCCTCGAGCGTCGGTGTGAAGAGCTCGACGATGCGCTCGAGCATCACCGGCGTGTGCGGGAAGCGTTCCCGCTGTTCGTGCTGTTCGTCCGCATCGGCCATGTCAGCCCCTGTGTCCTCCGGGCCGCGGGTCCGGATCCCCATCCATGCGACCTGACGTCGGGGAAGTGACGTCAGGGCACCACGGCTGGGAGTCCCGATCCGCGGATCAGAAGATCCCCGGGATCACCTCCTCGTCGTTGTCGGCGAAGCCCTCTTCGACCTCGGCGTAGTAGGCCTCCCACGCGGGGGTCGACCAGATCTCGGCACGGTCACCGGAGCCGATGACCGTCAGGTCCCGTTCGAGCCCCGCGTAGTCGCGGAGGTTCTGCGGGATCGTGACGCGGTTCTGCTTGTCGGGCTGCTCTGCGCTCGCTCCGGAGAGGAACAGGCGCATGTAGTCCCGGGTGCGCTTCGACGTCATCGGAGCAGTGCGGATGCGCTCGTGGAGTTCCTCGAACGTGTCCGCGCTGAAGACGACGACGCAGCGCTCCTGCCCGCGGGTCATCACGAGCCCCCCGGACAGCTCGTCCCGGAACTTGGCGGGGAGGATCACGCGACCCTTCTCGTCGAGCTTCGGGGCGTAGGTACCGAGCAGCACGTCGGGCCTCCCCTCCGCTCCACCGGACCGTTGCAAGCCCCACTTTACTCCACTCTCCTCCCCCTGCCCAGGTTTCCGCTCCCGAGAACGGCGCTGTGCCCCCAACTGGGGCGGTCGTCTTGGACCCGGATGGTCGCTCAGGCCCGCCACACCCCCGGGAATCCAAGGATGTGGAGCGCCGTGGAGGACGTGGAGGAAAGTGGAGGGCTTTCGGAGCCGAGTGGCGCCCCGGAGGCGTGGCGTACCCCCGCCACGCCGCTCACGTCCGCCGAACGGTCACGCCCGGCGCCGCGCGCGACAGCTCCCGACCGTGCGGCTCACCTCCACCCCGCGCCGTTGGTCGCACTTCGTGCCGCTGGCCCCACTTCGTCCGCGAGGGCCGGTCATGACTCCCCGTGCGCTCCACGCCGCGCGGTCAGAACGGTCACTCCGGAACGTCGTGAGCGACACTTCACGACCCCTCGGCGACGTGCACGCGGGGTGTCGTGACCACGGCAGCTGACGCCGGGTGCACGCGGCACGTCGTCTCCCGCCACCGAGGTTCCACGACTCGCCCCGCGTTGCACGCCGAGGTTCCACAGACCGAGGCGCGCACGCTCGACATGCCCGGATCGCGGAACCTCGGGCTGGACGGCGCTCGGAGTGAACGGCCCGCGCCGCGGACACACGCAACGGGGCCGGTCCCGAAGGACCGACCCCGTTGCGACGTGTGGAGGAAGGAGGAGCTACTGCCCCTGCTCGTTGCGCTTGTCCCAGCGCTCGTTCATGCGGTCCATGAAGGAACCGCCCGACGACGACCGCTTCGACCCCGACGACCCGCCGGACTTCGGCGTCCGACCCGGCTTCGCCTTGGGCACCCGCATGCCCGGGCGCAGCGCGAACAACACGCCGGCGAGCATGATCACGAACCCGAGGATGCCGATGAGCGGCTGCCGCAGGACCAGTCCGACGATGACCACGGCGACGCCCGCGAGTGCACCGAGCACCCCGAGCGCGATCGACGTGTAGGTCGGACGGCCCTGGCGTCGCGTGACGCGCGCGACGAAGTCGGAGTCGTTCTGATAGAGGCTGCGCTCCATCTCTTCGAGGAGGCGCTGCTCTTGCTCCGAGAGTGGCATCTGTGTTCCCTCTGTTCCTGGGATCGACGCAAGGACTTGGTCGGCCGATTCTACGTCCCGGCCACTCCACTAGGGTAGGGAGTGTGGCTGAGAGTACGCGATTAGTGGACCTCGTTTCCGCACGGATCGAACGGGCCCTCGACGAGCAGCGGGAGCGGCTCCTCACGATCAGCCCCGACCTCGCTCCGTTCGACGAGTACGCGCGGGACCTCCTCTCGGGCGGCAAGCGGTTCCGGGCCCTGTTCTGCTACTGGGGATGGCAGTCGGTGGCCGGACGTTCCGGGTCGTTCGACCCCCTCGCCGAGGGCTCCCGCCAGACCACGGCGGAGGCCGTCGTCACCGTCGCCGCGGCCCTCGAGGTGTTCCACGCCGCGGCGCTCGTGCACGACGACATCATTGACCGCTCGGACACCCGCCGAGGCCTCCCCGCGGTGCACCGTCGGTTCGAGGCGCTCCACCGTGACTCCGGGTTCACGGGCGACCGCGCGCAGTACGGCACGAACTCGGCGCTCCTGCTCGGCGACCTGCTGCTCTCGCTGAGCGACGCGGTCTTCGACGAGGGCCTCGCACTCCTCGATCCCGCCCGCGCCCGGATCGTCCGTCAGGAGTTCCACGCGATGCGGCTCGACGTCACCGCGGGGCAGTACCTCGACGTGCACGAGGAGACCGCGTGGCCCGCGATCGACGAGGGCGAGCACCTCCTCCGGGCACAGCGCGTCATCGTCTTCAAGTCGGCGAAGTACTCGGTCGAGGCGCCGCTCGTCATCGGTGCCCTGGTCGCCGGAGCGAGCGAGTCGCAGCTCGAGGGCCTCCGGTCCTTCGGCCTGCCCCTCGGCGTGGCGTACCAGCTCCGCGACGACATGCTCGGCGTCTTCGGCGACCCCGAGGTCACCGGCAAGCCCGCCGGCGACGATCTCCGCGAGGGCAAGCGCACCGTCCTGATCGCGAGTGCCCGCAAGACGCTCCCCGCCGGTCCCCGACAGCTGCTGGACGAACTGCTCGGCGACCCAGACCTCGACGAGGCGCAGGTGCAGATGCTCCGCGCGACCCTCACCGACTCGGGGGCCGTGGCCGCGGTCGAGCGCTCGATCGACCGGCACGTGCAGCGGGCGAAGGCCGCGTTGGACGCGGCCCCGCTGACGCCGTCGGCGCGCGAGCAGCTCGCATCGTTGGCCGACACGGTCACCCGCCGCGTCGCGTAGACGGGACCCCCGGACGGCCTGGAGGCGCGGTGCGGGCCCGCACCGCGCCTCCAGGCCGTCTCCGGGTCGCAGCCAGAGCAGCGGTCACCCCGGAGCAGCGGTCCCCGCTACAGCAGCGACTGCGCGATGCGGCGCACCTCGGCCTTGCGACCCGCGCGCAGCGCGTTGATCGGCGAGTCACCGATCGCGTCGTCGACGGAGAGCATCCAGCGGACGGCCTCGTCGTCGGAGAACCCGTTGTCGGCGAGCACGATGAGCGTGCCCCGGAGCTCGGGGAGCGGCTCGGTGCCGTCGAGGAACTCGCTCGGCACCCGGAGGACACCGTCCACCCGGGCGGGCAGGAGCGTCCTCTGCTCGAAGAGCCGGTGGATCCGGCCGGGGGTCACACCGAACAGCTCGACGAGGTCGGGGACCGTCAGCCAGCGCTCGGAAAGGGTCGCGTCGTCAGTGGGTGCAGGACTCACACGCCCATGTTGCCAGAGCGACGCGACGTACCGTGCACCTCGTTCGTCCCAGGAGTCACACGCGCAACATCCGACTCTCTGGTTGACTTGGGAATCAGCCCATGCCAGCGTTGAGCCGCCTGTGAGTGCGCACACGCGCGCGTGAACGGCTCACCGAGGACAGGAGACCACCGTGGACAACGCTGCAGACGAGGCCGCCCGGCGCGCACGATCCGCCCGGTTCGCGACCATGCCGATCGTCCTCGCCGGGACGATCGCCGTGACGGCCGGCCTGACCGGACCCGTCGCGCACGTCCAGGCTCGACACGACGACGAGGGCGGCGCGAACAAGCGGCACGTCGACGAGGACCGCAACGAGAGCGACGGCCCGGTCTTCACCACCGCCGTCGCGCGACCGGCAGAGACCACCGTGGCCACCGTCGCGGCCGTCACGAAGCCCCCGACCACCTACACCGTCCGGCAGG
Source organism: Curtobacterium phoenicis (assembly GCF_047238015.1). Taxonomy (NCBI): domain Bacteria; kingdom Bacillati; phylum Actinomycetota; class Actinomycetes; order Micrococcales; family Microbacteriaceae; genus Curtobacterium; species Curtobacterium phoenicis. The sequence goes on along the minus strand of NZ_JBDFLZ010000002.1, from coordinate 1,780,724 downwards.
GCGACACCGTGTCGGCGATCGCCGCCCGCTACGGCCTCTCCGCGCAGGAGGTGCTCGTGCGCAACGGCCTCGGTTGGAACACGATCATCCACCCGGGCCAGACCCTCCACCTCGCGAGCACCCCCGCCGTGCAGGCCGCTCCTGCGCGGACGACCACGACGTCGGCCACGGGCAGCTACCACGTGCGATCGGGTGACACCGTCTCGGGCATCGCCTCCCGCATCGGCGTGTCGACGCAGTCACTCCTCCGCGCGAACAACCTCTCGCAGCGGAGCGTCATCTACCCGGGACAGACCCTGCGGGTGCCCTCCGCCTCGGCCCCGAGCGCCCCGTCGGCTGCTGCACCGTCCCGACCGGCGGTCGCCACCTCCGCCAGCAGCAGCGGACACGTGAAGATCGCCTCCGGCGACACGATCGCGTCCATCGCGGCCGCGCACCACGTGTCGGTCAAGGCCCTCCTCGCCGCGAACGGTCTCAGCTACACGAGCACGATCTACGCGGGCAAGACCCTCGTGCTGCCGGGAGCCACGGCGACGGCCGCCGTGTCGACCTCGACCGGGTCCACCGGAGCATCGGTCTCCGGCACGGTCCTCAGCGCGGAACAGTGGCGCAACGCGGCGACGATCGTCAGCGTCGGCCGGTCCCTGGGCGTCCCGCAGCGCGGACTCGTCGTCGCCCTCGCCGCCGCGATGCAGGAGTCGAGCCTCCGGAACCTGTCGCACGGCGACCGTGACTCGGTCGGCCTCTTCCAGCAGCGGCCGAGCCAGGGCTGGGGCAGCGCCGACTCCCTGCAGGACCCGGCGACCGCGGCCAAGCGCTTCTTCGCGGGGAACCCGGGCAAGACGCGCGGGCTGCTCGGTGTCCCCGGTTGGGCGTCGATGAGCGTGACGGACGCCGCGCAGGCCGTGCAGGTGTCGGCGTACCCGAAGGCGTACGCGAAGTGGGCCGGCCCGGCGGAGACCTGGCTCGCCTCGCTCTGAGCGCAGGCGTCTCTTCCTGACCATCGCTCATCCGATCGGCCAGGGCGGTTCATCCCAGAGGTCGAGATCGGGTAACGGTCGGAGCGTCAGTACGGGCTCCTGCAGTCCGGATTCGTAGAATGCCGCAGATGACCACGAACGCCACGGACCCCATGATCGGTCGGATGATCGACCGACGGTACCGTGTGCGCTCGCGCATCGCCCGCGGCGGCATGGCGACGGTCTACCTCGCGACCGACGTCCGGCTCGAGCGGCGCGTCGCGATCAAGATCATGCACGGGCACCTCGCCGACGACCAGGCGTTCCGGGAGCGCTTCATCCAGGAGGCCCGTTCGGCCGCCCGGCTCTCGCACCCGAACCTCGTCGGCGTGTACGACCAGGGTGCCGAGGACGACACCGCCTACATCGTCATGGAGTACATCCCGGGCATCACCCTGCGGGACCTCCTGCAGGAGCACCACGCCCTCACGCCGGAGCAGGCGACGGACATCCTCCGCGCCGTCCTCGCCGGGCTCGCGTCCGCCCACCGCGCCGGGATCGTGCACCGCGACCTCAAGCCCGAGAACGTCCTGCTCGCCGACGACGGACGGATCAAGCTCGGCGACTTCGGCCTGGCCCGTGCCACGACGGCGAACACCGCGACCGGGGCCGCGCTGCTCGGGACCATCGCGTACCTCTCCCCCGAGCTCGTGACGCGGGGCGCTGCCGACTCCCGCAGCGACATCTACGCGCTCGGCATCATGCTCTACGAGATGCTCACCGGCGAGCAGCCGTACAAGGGCGACCAGCCGATGCAGATCGCGTACCAGCACGCGAACGACACCGTTCCCCGCCCGAGCGCAGCGGTGCCCGGGGTCCCCCCGGAGCTCGACGAGCTCGTGGCGTGGGCGACCGCGCGGAACCCGGACGACCGGCCGGCCGACGCACGCGAGATGCTCGACCACATGTCGGGCGGTGCCCAGCGCGCGACCGGGCAGTACCGGACCGCGGTGCTCCGTCCCGAGAACGCCACCGCGATCCTCCCGTCCGACGGCCCGGCCTCGCACACCCCGGCGTCGTACGGCTCGGCGCCGGAGGACGACTCCGACGACACGACCGTCCTCGACCGCGCGGGCGCCGGCGCGGCGGGCGTCGCCGCTGGTGGCGCCGCCGTCGGCGCCGCGGGAGGGGCCGCTCCGCGTCAGCGCGGACGGAACCAACCCGGTCCGCGTCGCACCGGTGGACAGCCCGGCGTGCTCTCCCCGGCCGGGCAGCGGCTCGCGGACAAGTCCGCGAAGCGTCGCAAGCGCGGCTGGATCGTCCTCGCGGTCGTGGTGCTGCTGGCGCTCATCGGCGGGACGATCGGCTGGGTGTACGGACCGGGGCCGCTCGGCAACGTCCGCATCCCCGAGGTCGCCGGCAAGAGCGTCTCGCAGGCCCGCGAGCTCATCGAGGCCCAGGGCCTGCGGACGGCAGCCTCGAACGGCCACCGGTTCGACGCCGTCATCGCGAAGGGCGAGGTCTCGACGACGAAGCCGGCCGCGAAGCGCGAGGTCCGCAAGGGCACCGCGATCCAGCTCGTCCTGTCCGACGGCCCGCGCATGATCGCCCTCCCCGCGATCATCGGCCAGCCGGTGTCGACCGTCACCGCTGCGCTCGACGACGACTTCGAGTTGCAGGACACGCAGTACCAGTTCTCGGCGGACGCCGCGAAGGACACCGTCATCGCCGCGACCGGGCGTGACGCCTCCGGGGCGGTCGACCTCGGCAAGGCCGAGACCTACGCCGAGCGCGGCCCCGTGACGCTCACCGTCTCGCTCGGCCAGGTGCCCGACGTGGTCGGCAAGACCGTGGACGATGCCCGCTCGACGCTCGAAGCGGTCGACCTGCAGCTCGGCACGCAGGACGCCAAGTACGACGACCAGGTGCCCGAGGGACAGATCATCTCGGCGAAGGCGACCGACGACCCCGCCGTGCGCGGCACGTCGATCGACGTCGTCGTGTCGAAGGGCCCGGCGCCGATCCAGCTGCCGGACGTCCACGGCAAGACGATCAACGACGCGACGAGCACCCTCGAGGGCCTCGGGCTGCAGGTGTCCGTCCCGGACTGCACGAACATCCTCTGCGGCTTCTACGACTGGAAGGCGACCCTCCCCGTGTCGAGCACGGACCCGCCCGCCGGCAGCACGGTGCACCGCGGCGACACGATCACCCTCGCCTACGAGCAGTAGCGCCGCGCGCGGCGCGCGGGAGCGCGGACGCGCGGACGCGCGGACGCGCGGACGACCGTCCCGCGAAAGCGACAGAAGCGCGCTGCCGGCCGCCGTCCGCTCCGCGAAAGCGACAGACGTGTGCCACCGCTCCGCGCAAGACTGTCGCTTTCGCGACCACCCGACGGCCGGGAGGCACGGTGCCAGCCCGCCCCGCGCCTCCCGGCCGTCACGTGCGCACCCGGCGCGACCGCACTGCGGAAGCGACAGGAGCGCGCGGCGCGCCGCCGGACGCCCCGCGAGAGCGACAGAACCCCGCGACGGGGTCGCGGGGTTCTGTCGCTTTCGCGGGCAGGTGCGCCGCAAGCGGCGCGCGCGCAACACGCGCACGCGCACGCGCGCCGAGCGCGCTCAGCGCGCGGTGTGCGGGTGCGCCCCGAGCTCCTCCGCGACGAGGAAGGCCAGCTCGAGCGACTGCATGTGGTTCAGTCGCGGGTCGCAGAGGGACTTGTACCGGGTCGCGAGCGTGGCCTCGTCGATGTGCTCGGAGCCGCCGAGGCACTCCGTCACGTCGTCGCCGGTGAGCTCGACGTGCATGCCACCCGGGTACGTGCCGACCTCGCGGTGCGCCTCGAAGAACCCGAGCACCTCGTCCACCACGTCGTCGAACCGGCGCGTCTTGTAGCCGGTCGGGGTGGTGAGACCGTTGCCGTGCATCGGGTCGGTCACCCACAGCGGGTTCGCGTCCATGCCCTTGATGGCCTCGAGGAGCTTCGGCAGCTCATCGCGGATCTTGCCGGCGCCCATGCGCGTGATGAACGTCAGGCGGCCGGGCTCGCGGTTCGGGTCGAGCTTCTCGACGAGCGCCTTCATGTCGTCGACCGAGGTCGTCGGGCCGAGCTTCACGCCGATCGGGTTCCGTACGCGGGACAGGAAGTCGACGTGCGCGCCGTCGATGTCGCGGGTGCGCTCCCCGATCCAGATGAAGTGGCCGGAGGTGTCGTACGCCTGCCCGGACCGGGAGTCGATCCGGGTCATCGGGCGCTCGTAGTCCATGAGCAGCCCCTCGTGCGAGGCGTAGAACTCGACGTGCTTCAGCTCGTCGAAGTCCGCACCGCAGGCGTCCATGAACCGGATCGCGCGGTCGATCTCCTTCGCGAGGTGCTCGTACCGGGCGTTCGCGGGGTTCGACGCGAAGCCCTTGTTCCACGAGTGCACCTGACGGAGGTCGGCGAACCCGCCCTGCGTGAACGCGCGGACGAGGTTCAGCGTCGAAGCAGCCGTGTGGTACCCCTGCACGAGACGACGCGGGTCGGCCTGGCGGCTCTCCGGCGTGAAGTCGTACCCGTTGACGATGTCGCCGCGGTAGGCCGGCAGCGTGACGTCCCCCCGGGTCTCGAAGTCGCTCGAGCGCGGCTTCGCGAACTGCCCCGCCATGCGGCCCATCTTGATGACGGGCATCGAGGCGCCGTAGGTGAGGACGACGGCCATCTGCAGGATCGTCTTGACGCGGTCGCGGATCGAGTCCGCGGTGGCGCCCGCGAAGGTCTCCGCGCAGTCACCGCCCTGGAGCAGGAACGCCTTGCCCTGCGCAGCCGCGGCCAGTCGGTCGCGGAGCTTGTCGACCTCGCCCGCGAAGACGAGGGGCGGCAGCGTGGCGATCTCGGCGGAGGCGGCCTCGGCGGCGGCGGGGTCCGGCCAGGTCGGCTGCTGCTTGATCGGGAGCGTGCGCCAATAGTCGAGCCCCTCGATGACGTCCGGATCCTGCAGGGCGACGAAGTCGGTCGACTCGAACAAGGGCGTTACCTCGGTGTTCTGGGCTCACGGCCGGTCGGACGACCGGTTGTCCGGTCGTCGACCCGCCGTCCGGCCGGGTTGCCGGACCCTGCGAGCCTACCGTCCGGAGGCGCTGCCCCGCTCCTTCATGACCTGCTCCCGCGCGGAGCTCGCGCGTTCCTTGACGCTCGTCGCGTAGACGTCGACGTACTCCTGCCGGCTCAGTCCGGCGAGCTCGTGCATGACCTCGTCCGTGACGCTGCGCAGGATGAAGCGGTCGGTCTCGAAGCCCTGGAACCGGGAGAAGTCGAGCGGCTTGCCGAACACGACGCCCACGCGCTTGAACTTCGGGAACCGCTGGCCGATCTGCTGGACCTCACGGGTGCCGACCATGGCGACCGGGACGACGATGACCCTGCCCTCGAGGATCATCCGTGCGATGCCGGTGCGGCCGCGGTACAGCTTGCCGTCGGGGCTGCGCGTGCCCTCGGGGTAGATGCCGAGCTGCTCCCCGCGGGCGAGGACCTGCAGGCCCGTGTGCAGCGAAGCCTCGGACGCCTTGCCGCCGGAGCGGTCGATCGGCAGCTGGCCGATCGCGTTGAAGAACGTCTTCGTCGCCCAGCCCTTCAGGCCGCGGCCGGTGAAGTAGTCGCTCTTCGCGAGGAACGAGATGCGTCGGTCGAGGACGGCCGGCAGGATCACCGAGTCGATGAACGAGATGTGGTTCGACGCGAAGATGACCGGGCCCTTGGAGGGCACGTGCTCGCGACCGACGACCCACGGGCGGAAGAGCGTGAGGATGAGCGGGCCGAGCAAGAAGTTCTTCAGCAGCCAGTAGGTCATCATCGACTCCAGTTCGGGACGGGTATCCGTGGCGACGGGACCGTGCCCGACCCTACGCCGTCCGGGCGTGGATCCGGGCGAGGTCCGCGGCGCCGACGACGCCCGCGTCGTTCACGAGCTCGGCGATCACGAAGTCGGGCTCCGGGTGGTACCCGCGCGCCGGGAGGTTGCCGAGGTACGCCTGCTTGATCGGCTCGAGCAGCCGGTCCCCCGCGCTCGCGACGCCGCCGCCGAACACGAACAGCTGCGGGTCGAGCACGGCCGACAGCGAGGCGCACGCCTCACCGAGGTGTCGGCCGAGACGACGGAGCGCCGCGAGGGCGCCCGGGTCGTCCGCGAGGATCAGGTCGCCGACGATCTTGCCGTCGAGGTGGCCGCCGTTCTGCTCGCGGGCGTCCGCGAGGGCGGAACCGATGCCGCCGGCGTCCGCGACGTCGTTCGCCATCCGCTGCAGTGCACGACCCGAGCCGTACTGCTCGATGCAGCCACGGGCGCCGCAGCCGCAGGGCAGGCCGTTCGGGACGATGCGGAGGTGGCCGATCTCGCCGCCGGTGCCGAAGCCGCCGCGGAACAGGCGGTCCTCGGTGACGATCGCGCCGCCCACGCCGGTGCCGATCGTGAGCATGGTCATGTCCGACACGAGCCGCCCGGCGCCGAAGCGGAACTCCGCCCAGCCGGCCGCGTTGGCGTCGTTGTCGACGGTGATGTGCAGGTCGCCGATGCGCTCCTGGAGCTTCTGCCGCAGGGGCTCGTTCCGCCAGCGGATGTTCGGCGTGTAGTAGACGATCGACTGCGACGCGTCGATGAAGCCCGGCGCCGCGACCCCCACCGCGCTGACCTCGTGGGAGGCCCGGAGGCGCGTGACCATCGTCACGACGTCGTCGAGCATGGCGTCCGGGTCCGCAGCGTTCGTGGCGACGCGGTCCTCGGCGAGGATCTCGCCGAGCTCCGAGACGACCGCTCCCGCGATCTTGGTGCCCCCGATGTCGATTCCGATGGCGTGCACGGTCCACGAGCCTACCGGTTCGCCGTGTCCACACCGAACGCACGGCCTGCTCCACGGGGTTCTCCGTGCGTCGGCCCCTATGCTGGCGGTGTCGCCTCGACGATGAGGCGCACTCGAATCGAACCGGCCGACGAGGGAGTCACCGTGAACGATCAGCGACCCGAGCGCCTCACCAGTGCCGCCGCCGAACAGGACGCCGCCGCGACCGGCACCGAGCCCACCACGCGGTCTGCCGCGGCCCCGGCGGACGCCACGCCGTCCGGGAGGCACGCCTCGCATCCCGGCGCCGGTCCTGTCGCGCCCGACCACGGCTCGGCAGCCCGCCTCCTCACCGAGCGTGCGCGGCTCACGCCCGACCGGCCGATCCTCGCGCAGCGGCAAGGCGACACCTGGACGCCCATCACCGCGGCCGAGACGCTCGCCCGCGTCCGTGCCATCGCGAAGGGCTTCGTCGCCGCGGGCCTCGAGCCGGGCGCGCACGTCGCGATCCTCTCCCGCACACGCCTCGAGTGGACCCTGGTCGACTTCGCGGTGTGGACCGCCGGACTCGTCTCGGTCCCCGTGTACGAGACGAGCTCCCCCGACCAGATCCGCTGGATCCTCTCGGACTCCGAGGCCGTCGCGATCGTCGTCGAGCAGGAGCAGCACGCGCGCCGGGTCGCGGGCATCGCGCCGGACCTGCCCCACCTCGGGCAGCACTGGACGATGGACGGCGGCGGTCTCGACGACCTGGCACGGCTCGGCGAGGACGTCAGCGACGCGGAGCTCGACGCCCGGACGGCCGACGTGCACGGGCACGACGACGCGACGATCATCTACACGTCGGGCACCACCGGTCGGCCGAAGGGCTGCGTGCTCCGGCACGACAACTTCACCGGAACGGTCGAGGGCGCGTCCGAGGCCATGCCCGAGGTCATCGCCGAGGGGTCGTCCACGCTGCTCTTCATCCCCATGGCCCACGTCTTCGCGCGGTTCATCGCGGCGATGTCGCTCTCCGCCGGCGTGCTGGTGGGCCACGAGCCGGACACGAAGGACCTCATGAAGGCCGTGTCGACCTTCAAGCCGACGTTCCTCCTCGCCGTCCCCCGGGTGTTCGAGAAGATCTACAACTCGGCCGAGCAGAAGGCCGACCTCGGTGGCAAGGGCCGGATCTTCCGCGCGGCGGCGGCCACGGCGGTCGCGCACTCGGAAGCGCTGACCACGGGCAGGGCGCCGCTCGGGCTCCGCCTGCGGTTCGCACTGTTCGACAAGCTCGTCTACGCCAAGCTCCGGGACGCCATCGGCGGCCGTGTCCGGTACGCCGTCAGCGGCTCGGCTCCCCTCTCCCCGCGGCTGTCCCACTTCTTCCGCTCGATCGGCGTCCACATCCTCGAGGGCTACGGCCTCACCGAGACCACGGCGCCGGCCACGGTGAACCGAGCCGCGGAACTCCGGATCGGCACCGTCGGACGGGCGCTCCCCGGGGTCGAGGTCCGCATCGCCGACGACGGCGAGATCCTCATCCGCGGCGTCGACGTGTTCGACCGCTACTGGCGGAACGACGAGGCGACCGAGAAGGCGTTCGTCGACGGCTGGTTCCGGACGGGCGACCTCGGCCGCCTCGACGCCGACGGCGTGCTCACGGTGACCGGTCGGGCCAAGGAGCTCATCGTCACCGCGAGCGGCAAGAACGTCGCCCCGGCCCCGCTCGAGGACGGCATCCGCGAACACCCGCTCGTCGGGCAGGCGATCGTCGTCGGCGAGGGCAAGCCGTTCGTCGCCGCGCTCGTGACACTCGACCGTGACATGCTCCCCGGCTGGTGCGAGGCCCGGGGCATCTCCCCCGTGCTGGACCCGCACGAGGCGGCCTACGACGAGCGGGTGCACCAGGCCGTGCAGGAGGCCGTGGACACCGCGAACCAGCGGGTGTCGCGTGCGGAGTCGATCCGGTCGTTCACGATCCTCGACACCGACCTCACGGAGGCGTCCGGGCACCTCACCCCGAAGCTGACGATCAAGCGTCCGGTCATCATGCGGGACTTCGCCGCGGACATCGAGCACATCTACTCGGGCTCGAAGGTGCAGACCACCGCCACGCCGGTGGTGACCAGCCGTCGCCGACGCGGCTGACGGGACGCGACAGCACTGACGCAACCGCCGGGAGGCCCGGTGCCGGTCCCTGGGACCGGCACCGGGCCTCCCGGCGGTTGCGGTGTGCGCGGGGCGCGACGCGCCCTCCTGCGCTCAGCCCTGCGCGGGCTGCTCCGTGCTGGGTGCGTCGAGCACGGCCGTCGACGACGTCGTCGAGGCGACCGTCTGCGGTCGGAGGTTGGTGCGGGTGCGGTGCGAGCTGAGCTCGTTGTCCTGAGCGGCCATGATGCTGTCCTGGGGGTGTGGGATACGTCGTCGGTGGGAAGCCGACGACGGTACGGTACCTCCTCGTCAGGACAAGACGACAATCCCCCGTGGGGGTGTCACCCGTCGACTCAGTGGAACCACTCCTGCGCGCGGATGTCGCGGAGGGCCTGACGGCGGATCTCCGGGTCGAGCGTCATCACGTAGACGGTGCCGTCGAGGTGGTCGACCTCGTGCTGCAGGGCCTCCGCCATGAGCCCGTCGCCCTCGAGCACGACCTCGTTCCCGTCGACGTCCACGCCCCGGACCTTCGCGTGCGGGTACCGCCTCGTCGGGTAGCCGAGTCCGGGCACGGAGAGGCAGCCCTCGTCCATGAGCTCGGGCTCGCCGGAGACCTCGACGACCTCGGGGTTGAGGACGTACCCGACCTCGCCGTCGACGTTGTACGAGAACGCCCGCAGTGCGACGCCGATCTGCGGCGCGGCGACCCCGGCGCGGCCGGGCTCCTTGACGGTGTCGATGAGGTCCTGCACGAGGTCCCGGACGCCCTGGGAACCCAGCGCCTCGGGGCGGATCGGGTCGGACGGGGATCGGAGGACGGGGTCGCCGAAGAGGCGGATGGGACGGACGGTCACGTTACTGCAGCACCACCAGGAGGTCGCCGGCGTCGACCTGTTGCGTCGCCGGGATCGCGAGACGGCCGACGGTGCCCGCCACGGGCGCCGTGATGGCCGCTTCCATCTTCATCGCCTCGATGCTCGCCACGGCCTGACCGGCTGCGACGACGTCACCGACGGCGACCTTGAGCGTCACGACGCCGGAGAACGGCGCGGCGACGTGCTTCGGGTCGGACGGGTCGGCCTTCTCGGCGGCCTTCGTCTCGACCTCGATCGAGCGGTCTCGGACCGACACCGGGCGGAGTTGCCCGTTGAGGGTCGCCATGACCGTGCGGAACCCGCGCTCGTCGGCCGCACCGATGGCCTCGAGCCCGACGAAGAGGTCGACGCCCTTCCCGAGCGGCACCGTGTGCTCCTGCCCGGGACGGAGTCCGTAGAGGTAGTCGACCGTCGGCACGACCGAGAGGTCGCCGTACTGCTGCCGGACGGCCTCGAACTGCCGCGTCGGCTGCGGGAAGAGCAGGCGGTTCAGGGCCTGCTGCCGCTCCGGGCCCGGGCGGTCGAGGTGCGCGCGCTCGGCGTCGGGCACGGGCGTGACCTCGATGCGGACGTCGCGACCGGCGAGGACCTTCGAACGGAACGGTTCCGGCCAGCCGCCGGGCAGGTCGCCGAGCTCGCCGGCCATGAAGCCGATGACGGAGTCGGGGATGTCGTACTGCTCGGGGTGCTGCTCGAAGTGCTCAGGGTCGGCGTCGACCGCGGCGAGCTGGAGTGCGAGGTCACCGACGACCTTCGACGACGGCGTTACCTTGGTCGGGCGGCCCAGGATGCGGTTCGCCGCCGCGTACCAGTCCTCGACCTGCTCGAAGCGGTCGCCGAGGCCGAGCGCGATCGCCTGCTGCCGGAGGTTCGACAGCTGACCACCCGGGATCTCGTGCTGGTACACGCGTCCGGTCGGACCGGGCAGACCCGACTCGAACGGGGCGTACGCGCGGCGGACGGCCTCCCAGTACGGCTCGAGGTCGCCGACCGCTGCGAGGTCGAGGCCGGTGTCGCGTTCGGTGTGCGCGAGGGCGGCGACGAGGGCGGACATGCTCGGCTGGCTCGTGGTGCCGGCCATCGGGGCGGCGGCGACGTCGACGGCGTCGGCGCCCGCGCGCGCCGCGGCGAGGAGCGTCGCGAGCTGACCGCCGGCGGTGTCGTGCGTGTGGACGTGCACCGGCTGGTCGAAGCGCTCCCGCAGGGCGCTGACGAGCCGCTCGGCCGCGCCGGCGCGGAGCAGCCCGGCCATGTCCTTGATGCCGATGACGTGCGCGCCGGCCTCGACCATCTGCTCCGCGAGGCGGAGGTAGTAGTCGAGCGTGTAGAGGTCCTCCGCGGGGTCGAGGAGGTCGCCGGAGTAGCAGAGCGCTGCCTCGGCGACCGACGTGCCGGTGGCGAGCACGGCCTCCAGGGCGGGTCGCAACTGGCTGACGTCGTTGAGTGCGTCGAAGATCCGGAACACGTCGACGCCGCTCGCGGCGGCCTCGGCCACGAACGCGTCGGTGACCTCCGTCGGGTACGGCGTGTAGCCGACCGTGTTCCGGCCGCGCAGCAGCATCTGGATCGGGATGTTCGGCATCGCCGCACGCAGCGCCGTGAGGCGCTCCCAGGGGTCCTCGCCGAGGAACCGGAGCGCGACGTCGTAGGTGGCGCCGCCCCAGGCCTCGACGGACAGCAGCTGCGGGGTCAGTCGGGCGACGTGCGGTGCGACCGCGACGAGGTCCTTGGTGCGGACGCGGGTGGCCAGGAGGGACTGGTGTGCATCGCGCATGGTCGTCTCGGTGACGGCGAGGGCGGTCTGTGCGCGGAGTGCGCGTGCCCACGCGGCCGGACCGAGCTCCAGGAGCTTGTCGCGCTGCCCGGGCGGAGGCGCGACGGACAGGTCGACCGCGGGGAGCTTCTCGCTCGGCTCGACGGTCTGCGGGCGCCGCTCGCCGTTCGGCTTGTTCACCGTGACGTCGGCGAGCCAGTTCACGATCTTGGTGCCGCGGTCCTTCGACACGTGGCCGCCGAAGAGCTGCGGGCGCTCCTCGATGAACTTCGTCGAGACGTCGCCCCGGTCGAAGTCCGGGTCCTCGAGCACAGCCTGCAGGAACGGGATGTTCGTGCTGACGCCGCGGATCCGGAACTCGGCGAGGGCGCGCTTCGCCCGGGACACCGCAGCCGGGAAGTCGCGCCCGCGGCAGGTCATCTTCGCCAGCATCGAGTCGAAGTGCGGGCTGATCTGGGCACCGGTCGCGATCGTGCCGCCGTCGAGCCGGACGCCGGCGCCGCCCGGGCTGCGGTAGGTGGTGATCTTCCCCGTGTCCGGGCGGAAGCCCTGCGTCGGGTCCTCCGTGGTGATGCGCGTCTGCAGCGCCGCGCCGTGCACGGACACCGTGTCCTGCGACAGCCCGAGGTCGGTGAGGGTCTCCCCCGCGGCGATCCGCATCTGCGACTGGACGAGGTCGACGTCGGTCACTTCCTCGGTCACCGTGTGCTCGACCTGGATCCGCGGGTTCATCTCGATGAAGACGTGCTGGCCGGCCCGCTCGCCCTCGGTGTCGAGCAGGAACTCGACGGTGCCCGCGTTGACGTAGCCGATCGACCGCGCGAACGCGACGGCGTCGCGGTGGAGGGCTGCGGCGATCGACGGGTCGAGGTTCGGCGCCGGGGCGATCTCGACGACCTTCTGGTTGCGGCGCTGCACGGAGCAGTCGCGCTCGAAGAGGTGGATCGTGCCCTCGTCGGTACCGGTGGCGTCGGCGAGGATCTGCACCTCGATGTGCCGCGGACGGATGACGGCCTGCTCGAGGAACATCGTCGGGTCGCCGAAGGCGCTGTCGGCCTCGCGCATGGCCTCCTCGAGCGCCGGGCGCAGCTCGGCCTTCGTCTCGACCCGGCGCATGCCGCGACCGCCCCCGCCGGCGACGGCCTTCGCGAACACCGGGAAGCCGATCGCGTCGGCGCCGGCGAGGAGCTCCTCGACGTCGCGGCTCGCCGGGGTGCTCGCGAGGACGGGCACACCGGCCGCGATCGCGTGCTCCTTCGCGGTCACCTTGTTGCCGGCCATCTCGAGGACGTGCTCGCCGGGGCCGATGAACGTGATGCCGGCTGCGGCGGCCGCGGCGGCGAGCTCGGGGTTCTCGGACAGGAAGCCGTAGCCCGGGTAGATCGCGTCGGCGCCGGACTCCCGCGCGACGCGGATGATCTCGGAGACGTCGAGGTAGGCCCGCACGGGGTGGCCCGGCTCGCCGATCAGGTAGGCCTCGTCCGCCTTCAACCGGTGCAGGGAGTTGCGGTCCTCGTACGGGTAGACGGCCACCGTCCGGGCGCCCAACTCGTACGCGGCGCGGAATGCACGGATGGCGATCTCGCCACGGTTCGCCACGAGGATCTTGCTGAACACGAGGTCCCTTTCAGCCCGGGTTGAGGTGAGACAACCCTAGTCGCGGTAACGTTGCTCACCGTGCATGTACTCAGCGTGAGCTCCCTCAAGGGTGGTGTCGGCAAGACGACGGTGACGCTCGGCCTGACCTCGGCCGCGTTCGCCAAGGGACTGCGCACGCTGGTGGTGGACCTCGACCCGCAGTCCGACGTGTCGACGGGGCTCGACATCAACCTCGCCGGGCACCTCAACGTGGCCGACGTGCTCGAGAACCCGAAGGAGAAGATCGTCCGCCAGGCGATCGCGCCGTCGGGGTGGACGAAGGGCTCCCAGGGCAAGATCGACGTCATGGTCGGGTCGCCCTCGGCCATCAACTTCGACGGCCCGCACCCGTCGATCCGCGACATCTGGAAGCTCGAGGAGGCCCTGGCGAACGTCGAGCAGGACTACGAGCTCGTCCTCATCGACTGCGCGCCGTCGCTGAACGCCCTCACCCGCACCGCCTGGGCTGCGTCCGACCGGGTCACCGTGGTCACCGAGCCCGGGCTCTTCTCCGTCGCCGCTGCCGACCGTGCCCTCCGCGCGATCGAGGAGATCCGTCGCGGTCTCTCTCCCCGCCTCCAGCCGCTCGGCATCATCGTGAACCGTGCCCGCGTGCAGTCGCTCGAGCACCAGTTCCGCATCAAGGAGCTCCGCGACATGTTCGGGCCGCTCGTGCTCTCGCCGCAGCTGCCGGAGCGGACGTCGCTGCAGCAGGCGCAGGGTGCGGCGAAGCCGTTGCACGTGTGGCCCGGTGAGTCGGCGCAGGAGATGGCGAAGAACTTCGACCAGCTGCTCGAGCGCATCATGCGCACGGGCAAGATCGGCCCCTACGCCGAGGGCGGCGCCGCCTAGGTCCTGCCGGGGTAGGCGGGGCGGGGCCCTGCGGGGGGCGTCGAGGTTCCAGAATTTCGGCATCTCGCGCCGCGCGAGGGCTTTCCGTGGAACCTCGACGACCCGCATGCGGCATGTCTTGGAACCTCGCCTGACTCTCTTGCAGCCCGATTGAGGGCACGAGGCGCGGTCGCACGACATGCCGCTCACGTCCGCGTTGGCCACACGCCCCGTTGCTTCCGGGCGTCGAGTGCGACGAGTTTCGCGACCGAGCCGATCAGCAGACGGGAAGCCGCGCGACGGAACTGGCCCGGGGAGCTGCGTCCATCAGGCGGCACGCGGCCGGGTCAGCTCAGGATGCGCGGGAGGCCCTGCGGGCAGCGAGCTCGTCGTCGGGGTCGGCCGCGGGGGCGGCGTCGAGCTCCACGAGGGAGGACTCGACCTCGCGCAGGACCTTGCCCACGGCGATGCCGAACACGCCCTGGCCTCGGGAGACCAGGTCGATGACCTCGTCGTCCGAGGTGCAGAGGTAGACCGAGGCACCGTCCGACATGAGGGTGGTCTGGGCGAGGTCGGACACGCCAGACTCCCGGAGCTGGTTCACCGCGGTGCGGATCTGCTGCAGCGAGATGCCCGTGTCGAGGAGTCGCTTCACGAGCTTGAGCACCAGGATGTCACGGAAGCCGTAGAGCCGCTGCGAGCCGGACCCGGCAGCGCCCCGGATGGTGGGCTGCACGAGTTCGGTGCGGGCCCAGTAGTCGAGCTGTCGGTAGGAGATGCCGGCTGCCCGAGCGGCGACGGTGCCGCGGTAGCCGTTCTGCTCGTCGTGCTCGGGCATGCCGTCGGTGAAGAGCAGCCCGAGGTCGTACCGCGTCATGTCCGACCCGGTACCGGGGGTGTCAGTCCCACTCATGCGCTTGCCTTCCACGACGATCGAGCCCCCACCCGAAGCTTCAATGCCGGGTTGAGAGTTGTTCCGAGGTCCACGGTAGCGACTCCGAGCCGTCGCGCGCGGGACATCCGCTCCGGCGCGTCCGGCGTGTCGAGGATACGCCCCGCCCTCCGACACCCGCCAGGCACCGGCGCACCGCCCTCGACCGCACGAGCCGCCCCCGGAACGCCGCTCATGGGTCGAGACGACCGATCGCCGACCGGATGAGCTGCGACCGGATGGTCTCGAGGTGCCCCGCGATCTCCCGCGCGAGCTCGGTGGCCTTCGCCTTCGACGTGGCATCACCGCGGCGCGACACCGGCATCAGCGCGGACTCGATCAGGCCGACCTCACGCTCGGCGGTGGCCCGGAACGTCCGCAGGTGCCGCGGCTCGATCCCCGACCGCTGCAGTTCGACGAGCGCCTTGAGCACCGCGACGGCGTCCTCGCCGTAGGTGTCCGTCGCGGGGAGCAGCGACGACGACACGGCGTCGGACAGCAGCATCGGCGTGGCTCCCGCCGCCCGGACGGTCTCGTCACGGGTGTAGCGCCGCTCACGACCGAGGATCGAGGGCTTCGGCGCCTCGCCCCCGCCCGGCAGCGTCGGCTCGCGCCCGGCGTCGAGGTCGGCCAGGTACTCCTTGATGACCTTGAGCGGGAGGTAGTGGTCTCGCTGCAGCCCGAGGATGATCCGCAGCCGCTCGACGTCGGCCGGCGAGAACTTGCGGTAGCCGCTGGCCGTGCGCACCGGTGTCACGAGGTCGCGTTCCTCGAGGAACCGCAGCTTCGAGGAGGCGAGGTCCGGGAACTCCGGCTTCAGGCGAGCGAGGACCTGCCCGATCGTGAGCAGCTCCGGCGCCGCGGACCCCGCCCGGGCCGCGGCGGACCGCGCAGGCACTACGCGTTCGCCAGGCGCGCCAGGTCGACCCGGGAGGCGTAGAAGGTGAGGCGGAACTTGCCGACCTGCACCTCGGAGCCGTCGGTGAGCAGCGCCTCGTCGATGCGCGCACCGTCGAAGTAGGTGCCGTTGAGCGAACCGAGGTCCTTCACCGTGAAGCTCGTGCCGTGGCGGAGGAACTGCGCGTGCTTGCGGGACACCGTGACGTCGTCGAGGAAGATGTCGGCGTCGGGGTGCCGACCCGCCGTCGTGACGTCGGAGTCGAGCAGGAACCGCGCGCCCACGTTCGGACCGCGGCGGACGACGAGCAGCGCCGAACCAGAGGGCAGCGCCGTGATGGCGTCGCGCTCTTCCGTCGAGATGCCGGACTCGGGCGTGAGGGCCGCCGCCTGCTCGAGACTGAAGGTCATCGTGGTGTCGACGAGTCGCTGCTGCTGGGTGCGACCGTCGCTGCCTGCCGGACCCTGCTGCGGGACCACTGGATCGGACATCGTGGACCTCCCTCTCTTGGCCCATCAGCGTATCGGAAACGGGTGACCCCGCGGGAGCCCAGAACGGGGCTGTGGACAACTCGGCAGTGCGCGATCAGCGAACGTCCACGAAACGCGCAGCGAGACGGCCGGGAGGCGCGGTGCCGGCTGGCACCGCGCCTCCCGGCCGTCGCCGGTCCTCCCGTTCGACGGCATGCGCGCGCAGCGTCGTGCCGGGCCGGGCACGTCAGCGGCCGCGGGCCAGCAGCCAGAGGAGGTACGGCGCCCCGACGACCCCGGTGACGACGCCGACGGGCAGGGCGGTGCCCGGGATCGCGAACTGGGCGACGAGGTCGCTCGCGAGCGTCACGACCGCACCGACCGCGGCCGCGGGAGCGAGTGCGACGCGTCCGCCGCCGACGACCCGTCGCGCGATCGGCGCCGACATGAGTGCGACGAACGACACGGGACCCGCGGTGGCCACGGCACCGGCCGTCAGCGCCACGGCGGTCAGGAGCAGCAGCACCTTCGCACGGTCCGGTCGGAGGCCGAGCGCCGAGGCGACCTCGTCACCGAGGGCGAGCACCGTCAGACGGGACGACTGCACGAGCGCGAGCGCCATGAGCACGACGAACGCGATGCCGAGCACTCCGACGAGGTCCCGGTCGACGGCGTTCAGGCTGCCCGAGAGCCACAGGAGCGCGGTGCCCGCCTGCGTCACGGTGCCGCTGGTCAGCATCCAGCCCGTCACCGCCAGGCAGATCGCGGCGACGCCGATGCCGACCAGGACCACCCGGTTCCCGGTGATCCCCCGCTGCCAGGACAGCGCCGCGACCACGAGCGACACCACGATGGCCCCGAGGAGCACGGAGCCGAACAGCACGGTGCCGGACGCCCCGAACAGCACGATCGCGGTGATGCCGGCGGCGCTCGCCCCCGAGGTGATGCCGATGACGTCCGGGCTCGCGATCGGGTTCCGCACCACGCTCTGCACGATCGCTCCGGCGACACCGAGGGCGGCGCCGACGAACACCGCGCCGAACACCCGGGGGCCGCGGAGCTGGCCGATCACGAAGTCCGCGATCGCGTCCCCGTGCCCGAACGCCGCGGCGGCGACCTGCACGGGCGACAGCGGGATCTCGCCGACACCGAGGCCGGTGAGCACGAGCGCGACGAGCACGACGAGCAGCACACCGAGCACGAGCAGCTCGCGGCGTGCTCCGACGAGCCGGCGGTTCCGGGACTCCACGGCCGTCACAGTCCCCGCACCGCCCGGGACCGGACGAGCGCGATGAACACCGGCGCACCGATGAGCGCCGTGACGATGCCGACCTGCAGCTCCCCCGGGTACGCGACGACGCGACCGATCACGTCGGCGGCGAGCAGGAGGGCAGGCGCGACGAGCGCGGAGAGCAGGATCGTCCACCGGTTGTCGGGTCCGGTCAGGCGTCGGACGGCGTGCGGGACGGCGAGGCCGACGAACGCGATCGGTCCGGCGGCGGCCACGGCCGAGCCGGCGAGCAGCACGGTCACGACGCCGCCGACGACCCGGACGAGCACGACCCGCTGCCCGAGCGACGCCGCGAGCTCGTCGCCGAGCGCGAGGGTGTTGAGCGACCGACCGAGGCCGACCGCGACGACGAGGCCGACGAGCACCGGGACGACGATGACCCCGGCGGTGCCGAGGTCCTTCCCGGCGAGCGCGCCGACCTGCCAGAACCGGAGCTGGTCGAGCAGGGACTGGTTCGTCACGAGGACCGCGGTCGTCACCGAGGACAGCGCCGCGGCCACCACTGCCCCGGACAGGGCGAGCCCGACCGGTGAGAGCCCGCGCCGGGCGACCGCGGCGATCCCGTAGACGAGCAGCGCCGCGAGTCCGGCGCCGACGAACGCGAACGGCAGGTACGCGCCGGTGCCGCTGATGCCGAACACCGCGATCCCGGTCACCACCGCGAGGGACGCCCCGGAGTTGATGCCGAGCACGCTCGGGTCGGCGAGCGGGTTCCGGGTGACGCCCTGCATCACGGCACCGGCGACCCCGAGGGCGGCGCCGGCGAGGAGCCCGACGACGGTGCGGGGCACGCGGTTGCCGAGGACGATGAGGCCGATCTCGTCGCGGCGTCCGGGGTGCAGGACGGTGTCGAGGACGGTCCCGAGCGGGATCGGCCGCGAACCGAACGCCACGGACAGCGCGACCGCGACCCCGAGGACCACGACCGCCAGCGCGGTGGCGCGGACGAGCCGGCCGACGGAGCTGGGCGCGGGAGCGAGGACGGGAGCTGCCATGGGGTGCAGCAACCCTAACGCGCAGGCCTCCGCGCCGGACGTCCGGGCGTTCGGCGGTCCCCGAGCCAGTCGTGAGCGTGCGCAGTGCTCGTTCATAGGGTCTCCTTGGGGAACGGGCCTGTACTGGCATCCATCGACGCCCGACCGGGCCGTCGAGGACGACCGGAGAGCACCGATGAACGAGACCCCGAACCCTGACGTCACCCCTGACGGGACGAACGGCGCGACGACCGACGGCCCCGACGCCCGCACGCAGGGCGGCTGGGAGGCACCGCACGCCGACCGGTCGACCCTCCGCCCGGCCTACGCGTTCGACGGCAGCGGGCCGTACCTGTACGCACCCGACGGGTCCGGTCCCTACGCCTACACGCACGACGGCCGCGGCCCGTACCTGGTCGGCAGCCCCGCCCTCGACGGGCAGCACTGGTCGAACGGGCAGGCGTGGTCGAACGGGCACGGCTGGTCGAACGCACAGGGCTGGGCGACCGGCGCCGCTGCCGCGAACCACGGCGGGTACGGCGCCGCGCCGGCGAAGCGGTCCCGACGCCTCGGACTGGTGATCGGTTCCGGCATCGCGGCGCTCGCGATCCTCGGTGCCGCTGGTGGGACGGCCCTCGGGCTCTCCTCGCAGCACACCTCGACGACGTCGAGCCAGTCGCAGGGCACCACCACGCTCCCCGGCTCCGGCGCCGGCAGCACCGACGGCAGCGGCACGAACGGCTTCACGGTGCCCGGCAACGGCAACGGCACCGGCACCAGCGACGGCAGCGACGGCACGAGCACGCAGTCCGCCGCCTCCGCCGCGACCGCCGCCCAGAAGAAGGGCGTCGTCACGATCAACACGGTGCTGAACTACGACGAGTCGTCGCAGGCCGCCGGCACGGGGATGATCCTCAGCTCGAACGGCACGGTCCTGACGAACAACCACGTCGTGCAGGGCGCGACGAGCATCGTCGTCACCGACGAGACGACCGGCAAGCAGTACAAGGCGGACGTCGTCGGCACGGACGCCACCCACGACGTCGCGGTGCTGAAGCTGGAGGACGCGTCCGGGCTGTCGACCGTGACGCTCGACGACGACGGCGGCGCGAAGACGGGCGACTCGGTCACCGACGTCGGCAACGCCGAGGGAACGGGCAACCTCGTCGCCGCGGAGGGCACCGTCACCGCGACCGACCAGGACATCCAGGTGCAGAGCGACTCGGGCTCCGGCACCGAGTCCCTCACGGGCATGATCCAGGTCGCCGCGGACATCGTCTCCGGCGACTCGGGTGGCCCGGTGCTCGACAGCGAGGGCGAGGTCGTCGGCATGGCGACCGCGGCGTCCTCGGGTTCGGCGGACGTCACGGGCTTCGCGATCCCGATCTCGACCGCGAAGTCGATCGCGGACCAGATCCTCGCGGGTGAGTCGTCGTCGACGATCACGATCGGGCTGCCCGCGTTCCTCGGTGTCGAGGTGAGCGGGACCGCCACGACCGGCGGCGTCGCGGTGGCCGGGACCGTCGAGGGTTCGGGCGCGGCGAAGGCGGGCCTCGGCGCCGGTGACGTGATCACGGCGCTCGACGGCACCGCCGTGTCGACCTCGGACGCGCTGACGAAGGCGATCCAGGCGCACAGCGTCGGTGACCGGGTGACCGTGACCTACACGGACAGCGTCGGGACCTCCCACACGGTGACGATCACGCTGACCGCCGGGCCGGCCGCCTAGCCGCCGCGGGGCTCAGGCCCCGAGCACCGCCCGCACCACCGACCGGAACACGTTGGCCGGAGCGTCCGCCGAGAAGGTGGTCGCTCCGGCTTCCGTGCGCCCGACCCGGGCGAAGCCGTGCCCGTCGGCGTGGACGATCGTCACGGGGTGCTGCGCCCCCGGTCGCCGCAGGTGCGAGACCGTCCAGGGCGCTGCCCAGAACCGCGCGAGGCGCGGGTCGCCCTCGACGAGGTCCGACGGCAGGTCCGGAGCGGTGTCGCCGCCGTCCAGGCGGCGTGCCACCAGGTCTGCCCGGACCGCACCCGTGCGGAACGGGAAGGTCCACACCGGGCGGACACCGAGCCTCCCGGCCATCAGCGCGACCACCTGCTCGGCCGGGACGGCGGCGACCACCTGCTCGGCCGTCCCGTCGACGACGGTGCCGCCCCAGGCCTGGAGGCGCGACTCGCCGCTGTCGGGCAGCCGCTGTTCCAGGGTGGTCGGCTGGGTGTCCTCGGCCCAGGGGCCGAGGAGGGACTGCGTGGCCTCCGGCAGCGTGCCGAGGCGTCCGACCAATCCGGCGTCGATGAGCTCGCGGCCGGCGGGGCTGCGGAGGAGGCCGGGGTTCCAGCGTCGTCCGGCGAGGCTCCGGAGGGTCGTGACGGCCTCGGGGGTGAGTCGTGGGCCGTCGAGTCCGGCGGCAGCGTGAGCGTCCGGGAGGGTCTCGAGGTCACGACGCGGGCGTGCCTCGGTCGGCTCGGTCGCACGGACGGTGTCGAGCACGGCGAACACGAGGTCGTCCGTCGCGAGCATGCGGGCGAGCGGCCGCTCGATCGTGAGGTCGACTCGGTGTCGTCCGGTGACGAACACGAGGTGTGCTCCGGCGACGGCGCCGTCCTCGTCGGGCCGGACGTACTCCACGAGCCGTGCGGGAGCGGCGGCGGTCGTCCAGACGTCGACGCCGACGAGCAGCAGGCCGTCGACCGAACCGGGGAGGCGCTCGAGGAGGCTCGTGTGCTCCTCGGCGATGGTGCGGTCGCTCGGGCGGGAGCGGACGGTGAGCACCACGTCGTCGCCGGCGACCCGGAGGTCGGCCTGCGGGGCGTCCTCGCGGCGCCAGGCGTCCGGCCGGCGGAGCGTGAGGCGTGCCGTGCGGTCCTCGGTGCCGAGCGGGACGGGGACTGCCATGCCTCCGAGGCTACGGGGGCGTCCCCGGGAGGTCGGGTGCGGCGCGCCGGGCGCAGGCCGCAGCGACACGCTGCGCGCGGTCGCGCGCTCGCGTTCAGCGGCGTCGGGCGGGCGGGGGCGGCACGGGCTTCGCGGCCACGACGTCGGCGAGCGCCACCTCGACGGCGCCGCGGCGGGTGTCGATCGTCACCGTGGTGTCCGTCCTCCCGACCAGCTCGCCGAGGGCGTCCCGCGCGCCGTCCTCGTGGTGCGCGCGGACGACGAGCCGGTCGCCGAGCTCGGCGTCGTGCAGCACACCGAGCGCGAGGGCGCGTGCGAGGGCGGCGGGGTCGGTGGTCACGCTGCCCAGGGTAGGGCGGGCGCGGCGTCGTAGGGTGTCGGGATGGAGAAGGCACGGGTCGACAGCTGGATCTGGGCGGTCCGCATCACCAAGACCCGCTCCGCCGCCACGGCCGCGTGCAAGGCCGGCCACGTCCGGGTGAACGGGGAGCGTGCGAAGCCCGCGCAGCCGATCGGCCCCGGCGACGAGGTCCGGGTGCGCCAGAACGGCTTCGACCGCATCGTCGTGGTGCGCGGGATCATCCTCAAGCGGACGAGCGCCCCCGAGGCGGCGAAGCACTTCGACGACAGGACCCCGCCGCGACTCCCCCGCGAGGAGGCCGGGTTCGTGCCGCAGCGCGACCGGGGTGCCGGACGGCCGAGCAAGCGGGAGCGCCGCGACCTCGAGAAGCTCCGCGGCTACTGACGCCTGCCGCTGCTCAGACGAAGCGGACGGTCTGCTGCAGGCGGTCGCGGACGTCGAACACGTCGACCGACCCGACGGGCGAGAGGGCGCCGGAGAGCACGTACGCCAGGGCGCTGCGCTTGACGACGAACGCGGTGGGCTTCCGCTGCGAGCCGACGAGCTGGACGTCCTCGTCGACCGCGGAGTCCGGCACGACGAGGATGCGGCCGGTGAAGCGCACGCGGGTCTGCTTCTGCACGGCACGGGCGGCGCGGACGAGTTCCTTGACGGGGCGCTCTCCCGGCGCGAGGGTCTCGCCGACGATCTCGCCGCCGTCGACCTGCACGGGGCCGCCCCAGTCGATGGACTCGAGCGCCCACAGTCCGGAGCTCGTGAGCACGGCGTGGTCGAGCTTGCCATCGGGTCCGGCGTCGAGGTCGTGCCAGACGGTGACGCCGATGCCCATGTCCGCGACGATCGACGCCGTCGCCTCCTCCGCGAGCGCCTCCGCGAGCAGCCGTCGGATGTGCCGGGGTGCGGAGCGGATGAGCGCGGGGTCGTACGGGTCCTCGATGGGGTCCCCCAGGCCGACCCACTCGCGTTCGGCCTGCAGGAAGACCTCGCGCGACCGGCCGCCGGGGTGTCCGTGGGAGCGGGCACGGGGGCGGGAGTCCCGACGAGCCGACGGGGGTGCGTAGGCGTCGCGCGGCGATCCGTGCCTCCAGGCCGAGGAGCCGGATGCTGCCGATCCGGCCTCGTGCGTCGGGGCGGAGCCCGGGCGGGAGCCGGCGTCGTAGGCGCGGCGGGCGGCGGGGGTGCCGATGCGTTCCCAGGCGAGCTGGACGCGTCGGAAGGACTGGGGGTCGCCGCCGAGGTCGGGGTGGGACGCGCGGGCAGCCTTCCGGTAGGCGCGGCGGAGCTCGTCGTCGTCGGCGGTGGCGGGGACGCCGAGGACCTCGTACGGGGTGGCGTCGGCCGGGCTGTCGGTCATGGCCCTGCGACATTACCCGAGGGAGCGTCGGGGTCAGCCGCACACGCGCTACGTGCTGGCTGGGGACCGCGGGCCCACCCGGGCGCGCGGTGCGGGTCAGGCGACGGCGAACGTCACCGGGGCGCCGAGCCAGCGAGCGTACCGGTCGGCGGCGGCCTCGAGCGAGCGGACCGCTGCAGGGTCGAGCGGGGCGAACGGGGTGACCGTCACGCGGACGCCGGAGGAGCGCTCCGCCCGGGTCCACGTCCCCACGACGACGCCGCGGACGACGGCCATCGGCAGGAAGATGCCGTTGCCGCCCGGCACGACGCGGTCCTGGTGCGCGACGGGCAGCTGTGCGGAGCGGTCCGCGTAGCCGAGCAGGTACTCGTCGAACCCGGGGAGCAGGTGACCGGTGGGGACACCGCCGACGGACGGGCGGTCGGCGAGGGCGAGGAACCCTCCGCCGAGGTGCTCGACGGCGTCCCCGGCGGCCGCGATGCCACGGCGGACGTCCCCGAGCGGGAGCTTCGTCCACGCGGCCGTGTCGGTCTCGGTGACCGGTCCCCGTCCTCGCAGGTGCCCGGTGACGACCCGACGGAGGGCCTCGTCGCGGTCGGGCACCGGTTCGGTCGCCGGTGCCCACTCGTCGAGCAGCACGATGCCCTGGCCGACCCGGGCGGTGGGGCCCCAGACGACCAGTCCGTCGAGGGCGAGGCGCAGCAGGAGGTGGTAGCCGCGGCCTCCGGCGGGGTCGATGCCGACGGCGCGCCAGTGGTCGAAGAGCTCGTCGCGGACGAGGGAGCGGCCACCGCCGAGTGCGCCGACGGTGGCGTCCCGGGCCGTGCTGACGAGTGCTTCGTCGATCCCCAGCTCGGCGGCGCGGCGGACGATCGAGCGGACGGTGCGGTCGGCCGTGAGCGAGGCGATCAGCCGGAGGTCTTCCGGGCGGAGGGCGTGCAGGGTGCCGCGCATCGGCCAACCCCGGACGAGCTCGCCGCGGTCGAAGGCGGCCCGGACGTCCTCGCGGGTGCTCCCCGGTGCGCGGACCCCGATCGCCCAGAGCACCTGACCGAGGTCCTGCCCCTGCACGGCCGTCATGCGTGCGACCGCGGCCGTCGGCGTCCTGCCGGGGACGCCGATGCCCTGCGCGGCCAGACGTTCGGCCCGGAGTCGCGCAGGGGTCGGCGTCACGGACACGAGCGGCAGCGCTTCTCCGTGGTCAGGCGACCGCGGCGGCGATCACTTCCGCGTGCTCCTCGATGAACGCCACGTCGGCGCGGTAGAGCTCGACGTGCCCGTGCGCCAGGTCGCTGACGAACTTCGGGTCGCCGGCCGCGGCCTCGGTCTCGATGGTGGTCACGAGTGCCACGAGCGAGGACACCATGGTGTCGACGAGGACCGACCGTGAACGCGCGTCGAGGCCGTACGCCCGGCAGAACTCGGCGGCCCTCCCGAGCCGGAGGTCGAGCGACGCCGTGCCTCCCTCGACGATCCCGGTCGTGAACGGCGCGAAGCGGTACACGGCACTCGCGACGTCCCAGACCCGAGGGCCGGGGTGCGCCGTGTCGAAGTCGATGATGCCGACGGCCGCGATGCCGTCGTAGACGCAGTTGTAGGGCGCGAAGTCACCGTGCACGATCGTCTCGACGGGGGCGCGCTCCGCCTGGGACCACACGTCGGCGTCGCTGCGGGGGAAGTCGGCCGCGGCGTCGTGGTAGTGCCGGAGCATGCGGGCCGTGGTGACGAGCGCGGCCTCGCTCGCAATGTCCTGGGTCCAGGGGTAGTCCCCCGCGGTGCCCGGGACGAACGACACCGTCTCGAGGGCGTCCCCGAGGGAGATCGGCTCCGGCACACCCACGAACCCGTGCCCGTGCACGTGTTCGAGCAGCCGGTGGACGGTGGGCGTCCACGGGCCCGCCGGGCGGTGGACCCGGTCGTCTGCCCTGGTGATGCGTTCCATCAGGGAACCTCCTGTCGGACGTCGTCGTTGACGTCGGGGCCAGCGTATCGGCGGAGTCCGAGGCGCGCCGCAATCGATGTCGGGCCGTCACGGGACCGTCATCCGCTCGAAATGCGTGCAGCGTTGCATGCAAGGCGTAGTCTGAGTGACCGTGACGTCTCCGATCAGCACCGCGGCCGCGTCCGACCGCGCCTACGACCACGTCAAGCGCGCCGTCATCCGCGGCGACCTCCCCGGCGGGGCCGCGATCAGTGAGAACGCGCTCTGCCAGGAGATCGGCGTGTCGCGGACACCGGTGCACGAGGCGTTCCTGCGCCTCGCCGCCGAGGGCCTCATCACCCTCGAGTCCCGGAAGGGTGCCGTCGTGCGCCCGATGTCCCCGAACGAGGCGGTCGACGTGCTCGAGATGCGGGAGGCGATCGAGTCGACCGCCGCGACCCGGGTCGTCACCGACGGTCGTGCGGCGGAGGTCCTGCCGAGGCTGCGGTCGATGCTCGCCGAGCAGGAGGACGCGGTCGCCGCCGGTGACGTGGACCACTTCGTCGAGGTGGACGCCGAGTTCCACGGGGCGGTCATCGAGGCCTCGCGGAACGGGATCGCGATCATGTTCGCGCGGACCCTGCGCGACCGCCAACAGCGGCTCCGGCACCACCTCATGCGGCTCCGGCCCGAACAGCTGCAGGCGTCGCTCGACGACCACCGCGCCCTCGCCGCCGCGCTCGGCGCCGGCGACGCCACCGGGTACGCCGAGGTCCTGAGCGCCCACGTCGCGTCACACCGGGGCGCCCTGTGAGCACGGCCGACGCGACCACCGGCAGCGTGCCCACCACCGGCAGCGTGCCCACCGCCCGCAGCGCGCCGACCACCGGGTCGGTCGCCCAGCCGCGGGAGCGCAGTCGCGTCCTGCCGTGGGTCGCCGCCTGGGGTGCCGTGTTCGTGTGTTCCTGGGGCGGCAACCAGTTCTCGCCGCTGCTGCTCATGTACGAGCAGCGGCAGCACTACTCGTCCGTGCTCGTGAACGTGTTCCTCGGCGTCTACGTCCTCGGGCTCGCCCCGGCGCTGCTCGTCGCGGGATCGCTGTCCGACCGGCACGGCCGCCGTCCGCTCCTGCTCGTGGGCATCGGCACCGCCGTCTTCGGGAGCGGACTCCTGGCACTCGGGCCGTTCGGTCCCGCGTTCCTCGCCGCCGGGAGGCTCTTCTCCGGCGTCACGGTCGGCATCGCGATGGCGGTCGGCAACAGCTGGGTGAAGGAGCTCTCGCAGGGCCGCTTCGACACCCGCGCGGACGCCGGCGCCGGAGCCCGACGCGCCTCGCTCGCGTTCACCCTGGGGTCCGCGTCCGGAGCGCTCGTCGCCGGGGTCATCGCCCAGTGGGGTCCGATCCCGGAGGTCCTGCCGTTCCTCGTGCACATCGCGGTCGCCGTGCCGTTCGCCGTCATCGTCTGGCGCGTCCCGGAGACGAACACGACCGGAGGGCTCCCCGGTCCCTGGTGGCGCCAGCTGCGCGTCCCGAGCGCGGGTCACCGTCGCTTCACCCGCGTCGTGCTCGTCGCGGCGCCGTGGATCTTCGGCTCTGCGGCGATCGGCTACGGCTACCTCCCGACGCAGCTCGCCGACGCGACCGGCACGTGGGGGCTCGTGTTCGCCACCGCCGCGACCGTCGTCGCCCTCGGCGTCTCGAGCGCGGTACAGCCGGTCGCGAAGCGCGTGCACTCCGTGACGTCCGCGCGGGGCCTCGTCGTGGCCCTGGCGCTCATGACGGTCGGCATCGCGGTCGTCGCCCTCGCGATCGTCCGGCAGTCGGTCTGGATCGGGCTCGGCGCGAACGTCGTCATCGGCGCGGGCATCGGTCTCGCGCTCGTGTCGTCACTGCTCGAGGTCCAGCGGATCGCCGGCCCGCGCGACCTCGCCGGGTTGACCGGGGTCTTCTACGCTGCGGCGTACGCGGGCTTCCTCGTGCCCGCCGTGATCGCCGCGGTCGCGGGGTTCGTGGCCGTCCCGGTGGTCCTCGCCGTGGTCGTCGTGCTCGGCGTGGTCTCGTGGGTCGCGATCGCGGTGTCGTCCGGGAGGCACGTCCCGGCCTGAGCACGCCGACCCGCGCCGGCGGTCGGTCACCGACACAGCCGCGGCAGTACCGGGACGCCGTCTTGCGTTCCGCAGGTGGCGGTTCCGGTGGGCGATCCCCGTGCTCCGCCCACCGGGACTGCCCCGCCCCGTACACCCCCGCGGTCCTCCAGCGGGTCGCGACACGGACGGCTGCTGACGCGGCCGACACATGCCCTCTTCTTCGCGAGTGGCCGATCCGGTGCACGATCTCCGGGGTTCGTGCACTGGATCGGCCACGGCGCAGAGCGGAGTCGCGTCCGCACCGTCCCGGCCTGCCGAGCCGTGCGTCGCGACGACCCACGATGGGGCGGCGCGCTGCGGAGCGACAGGGGCCGGCGCAGCCTTCGCCGGGGCGACACGCGGCGGGTCAGTCCCGTGGGGGGATCGGCAGGCCAGTGCCGCGGGCGGATCGGCAGGCCAGTGCCGCGGGCGGATCGGCAGGCCAGTGCCGCGGGCGGATCGGCAGGCCAGTGCCGCAGGTCGGTGCGTCCGGTCAGCACGGCACGTCAGCGCGACCGGCCGACGCGACCGACCGACGCGGTTCGTCAGCGCAGTGCGTCAGCGCGGCAGCGCGTCCCGCAGCCACGCCGGGCCGCGGACACCCGCGCCGAGCGCCGCGACGCGGGAGCGCAGCTCCCGGTCCGCCGTCACGACGACCACGGGCGCGTCGCCCGCCGCGAGTGCCTGCTCGGTCGCGCCGACGATCGCGTCGTCACCCGACGCCGGTGCGCGCACCACCTCGACGGGTCGGGGGGCCGTGTCGGGGGTGGGTCGTGCCTCCCGGGCGTCTCCTTCGAGCACCACAGTCCATCGCGGCCACCAGCGGGCGAACGGGAGGTCGAGCTCGTCCGAGGCGACGCCGTCCGCGGCGAGCGCCGCGACGCCGTCGACGAGGCGGGCCGCGGCGCCGGCGCGGTCCTTCCACCAACCGTCGGGTCGGCTGCCGACGACGTTCGCGGCGTCGACGACGACCCGTGGCGTGGTGTCGAGGGACGCGCGGAGCGCCGGCCACGAGGCACCGAAGCCGGGGTGGAGCGGCAGGTCGCCGACCTCGTCGACGGGGACCCAGGACAGCGCGAGGCTCTCGCGGTCGGCGATCACCGGCTCGAACGGCCGGGAGGCGCGCCCCACGACGGTCGTGTAGGTCCAGAACCCGAGGTCGAGCACCGCGGTGTGGCGGAGGTCGATGCCGTCCTCGGGGACGCCCGCCTCCTCCGCGGACTCGCGGAGTGCTCCGGTGACGGCGTCCTCGCCCTGGTGTCGGGCGCCGCCGGGGATGCCCCAGGTACCACCGTGGTGGCTCCACTCGACGCGGTGCTGCAGGAGCACCCGACCGGAGCCGTCGTCGACGAGGAGGCCCGCTGCGCCGAAGCGACCCCACGCCTTGGTGCCGTCGGGGCCGATCGCCCACGCGTCCCCAGGGTCACGAGGGCCCGGCGGCGGCCCGGGCGGCGTCGAGCCGTCCGCACCGGGGAGGCGGTTCACACCAGGGTCTTCGGGCACCGTCCCACCTTCCCACACGGGCCTGTCCGTGTGACCGCTCCGGGTCACGGAGCGTCGTGTACGGTGACGATCGAGACACGGGGTGCCGCGACCGCGGCTGAGATCACACCCGTCGAACCTGCTCGAGCTCGTACTCGCGAAGGGATCGTCCATGCGCACTGCTGCGCCCGTACCCACCACCGCTGCGCCGGACCTCGTGCTCTGGTGCGCCGACCTGCTCGAGGCCGTCCGCGCCCGGGCACCGCTCGTCCAGTGCGTCACGAACACCGTGGTGCAGAACGTGACGGCGAACGTGCTCCTCGCCGTCGGGGCCTCCCCCGCCATGGTCGACGTCCGCACCGAGGCCGGCCCGTTCGCCCGGGTCGCCGACGCGCTGCTCGTGAACACCGGCACGCCGCACGAGGAGGCCGCGGACGCCGCCGTCGAGGCAGCGACCGCGGCCGCCGGCACCGGGACGCCCTGGGTGCTCGACCCCGTGGCGGTCGGATCGCTCCCCGTCCGGACGGCCCTCGCGCGTGCGCTGCTGGCGCTCCGGCCGACCGTCCTGCGGGGGAACGCCTCGGAGGTGCTCGCCCTGCTCGACGGCACGACAGGTGGCCGCGGGACCGACGCCACGGCAGCCGCGGACGACGCGAGGGCCGCCTGCCGCGGATCGGCCGGGAGGCACGCCGGGGCCATCGCCGTGTCGGGTCCGGTCGACCTGGTGGTCACCCCCGACGGGACCGCCGTCCGGGTGGCGAACGGCACCGACCTGCTGACCCGGATCACGGGCGGCGGGTGTGCGCTCGGTGCGGTGGTCGCCGCGTTCGCGTCGGTGACCGTCGACCCCGGTGACGCCGCCGTGGCCGCGACCGTGGCGTACACGGTGGCAGCCGAACTCGCCGCGCGGGACGCCGGCGGTCCGGGGACGTTCCAGCCGCTGTTCCTCGACCGGCTCGCGTCCCTCACCCCGGAGGACGTCGTCGAACGGTCCCGTGTGCGCGTCGAGGACGGCACGGCCGCGGCCGACCCCAGCGCTGCCGGGCCGGCTCGGAGCGTCCGGTGATCCCGGCTGCTCACACGGCTCGGGACGGCCTCGGGGTGTACCTTGTGACGGACACCGTGCTGGCCGGTCGACACGGCCGCGGGGTCCTGGGTGTCGTCCGGGCCGCGGTCGACGCCGGGGTCCGCACTGTGCAGGTGCGGGACAAGCACGCGTCGGCGCGGGAGCTCCTCGGTCTGGCGGCCGCCGTGGCCGACGCCGTGGGTGACCGGGCGACGGTGGTGGTCGACGACCGGCTCGACGTGGTGCTCGCCGCACGACACGCCGGACACCGCGTCGCGGGCGTCCACCTCGGCCAGTCGGACGTGCCGGTGGGAGTCGCACGCGCCCTGCTCGGACCTGCGGCGCACGTGGGTCTGACCGCGAACACGCCGGAGCACCTCGCGGCCGTCGGTGCCCTGCCGGCCGGCACGGTCGACCTGCTCGGTGTGGGCGTCGTGCACCCCACCACGACGAAGACCGACCACCCCGCGCCGCTCGGCGTCGACGGGTTCGGCCGGATCGCCGCCGCCACCGATCTGCCGTGCGTCGCGATCGGCGGCGTCGGCCTCGACGACGTCCCGTCGCTCCGCGCCGCCGGAGCGGCGGGGGTGGCCGTCGTGTCCGGCATCTGCGCGGCCGCCGACCCCGGGGCGGCCGCTGCCGCATACGTGACCGCGTGGCGGACCGCAGCGGACCAGCCGGCTGCACCGCGCCTCCAGGGAGGTGTCCGATGACCGTCCCGAGGGTCCTGACGATCGCCGGGACCGACCCGACGGGCGGCGCCGGACTCCAGGCGGACCTCAAGGCGATCGCCGCCCACGACGGCTACGGCATGGGCGTCGTGACCGCGCTCGTCGCGCAGAACACCACCGGCGTCCGCGCCGTCCACTTGCCGGCGACGACGTTCCTGCGCGAACAGCTCGACGCCGTGTCGGACGACGTGACGATCGACGCCGTCAAGGTCGGGATGCTCGGGACCGCCGAGGTCGTGTCGACGGTCACGACGTGGCTCGCCGAGCACCGGCCGCCGGTCGTCGTGGTGGACCCCGTGATGGTGGCCACGAGCGGCGACCGGTTGCTCTCCGTCGACGCCGAGACCGCGCTCGCGGGGCTCTTCGCGCACGCCGACCTGCTCACGCCGAACCGGGCGGAGCTCGGTGTGCTCGCCGACCTCGCACGGCGGACGTCCGGCGCGGGTGCGACCGCCGCCGAGGGCGACACACCCGACCTCGCGGCGGGCGACGGGCCCGGTGGCGGTGTGCTCGGGGACGCGGCGCTCGTCGCCCGGGCCTGGGAGGTGCTCGTGCTCGCGAAGGGCGGCCACGACGACGGCCCGACCTCGGACGACGTGCTCGTCGGCCCGGACGGGCGCTCGCGGGTGTTCCGCGGACCGCGGGTCCGGACGGCGAACACCCACGGCACCGGCTGCTCCCTGTCGAGCGCGATCGCCACGCTCGCCGCACGGCACGGTGACTGGGAGCTCGCGGTCGGGGTGGCCAAGCGGTGGCTCACGACCGCGCTCGAGCACGCCGACGCGCTCGACGTCGGCGCCGGCAACGGTCCCGTCGACCACGGTGCCGCGGTGCGAGCCGCACTGCCGCGCGTCCCGTGGACCGCGACGTGGTGGGAGGACGTCGCCGACGTGCGCGAGGCGACCCTGGACGGTGCGTTCCTCCGTCGCCTGGCCGACGGGACCCTGTCGTCCGCCGTGTTCGACGCGTACCTCGCACAGGACGTGCACTACCTCCGGGCGTACCAGCGTCACCTCGCGACCCTGGCCGACCGGTCGTCCGGACCGGCAGCAGCGTTCTGGCGCACTGCCGCCGAGGGGTGCGCGGCCGAGGCACGCGACCTGCACCACCGGCGTCTCGGGGACACGCACGCGGACGATCCGGTGCACCCCGTGTGCGCCGGCTACCTCGCGCACCTGCAGGACGCGGCGGACTCCGGCTCGACCGCCGTGCTCGCGGCCGCCGTGCTGCCCTGCTTCCGTGTCTACGCCTGGGTCGGGACGCGGTTGGGCATCGCGCCCGCGGACCACCCCTACGCGGACTGGGTCACGGCGTACGGCGACCCGGGCTTCGCCGCGGCGAGCGCCGAGGCCACCGAGCAGGTGGAACGCCTGGCCGCTGCGGCGACACCCGAGGAACGCGGGCGGATGGCGCGTGCCCACCGTCGGTCGACCGCGTGGGAGGAGGCGTTCTTCCGGATGGCGGTGTGACCGTCGACGGCCGGGCCGCGACCGTCGACGCCCGGCGCCGTCAGCGCGGGGGCAGTCGGACGAGCTCGACGGTCAGCTCCCGGCCGTCGACCGTCCCGCGCATCCACGTGTGGTCCGGCTGGCGGCGGCGGTCGGTCGGCGAGCCGGGGTTGAGCAGGCGGAGTCCGGTGTCCGCGACGGTGTCCCAGGGGATGTGCGAGTGGCCGAACACCAACACGTCGACGTCCGGGAACGCGGCGGCGGCGCGGCGCTCCCGACCGGTCGCGGCGCCGGTCTCGTGCACGGCCGCGAAGCGGAGGTCCTCGACGGCGAAGCGGGCCACGAGCGGGAGCCGGTCGTCGAACTCGGGGCCGTCGTTGTTGCCGCGGACCCCGACGAACCGTCGGGACCGGCCGGCGACGGCGTCGAGGGTCGCCAGGTCCACCCAGTCCCCCGCGTGCACGACGAGGTCCGCTGCGTCGATGTCGTCCCAGAGCCCTGCCGGGAGGTCCTTCGCGCGCTTCGGGAGGTGGGTGTCGGACAGCAGGACGAACGCGGTCGTCACGACGATTCGCCGCGCGCCGGCATCGGCAGGCCCGCCTCGTCGGCGGTGCCGAGGCGTTCGAGCAGTCCGGCGAGCAGGGCGATGTCGTCGTCGGACCAATCGGCGAGGCGTTCCTCGAGGGCGTCGCGGTGCAGTCGGACCGACCGCTCGAGTGCGGCGCAGCCGGCCTCGGTCGCGACGAGCGGCTTCGCGTTGCCGGTGCCGCCGTCGGTCGTCCGCACGAGGCCCGCCGCCAGGAGCCCGGAGAGCTGCCGGGAGATCGTCGACCGGTTCAGTCGCAGGTAGCGGGCGATGTCGATGGCCATGCAGCCGGGGTGCTCGACGATGAAGTCCACGAGGGACTGGTCCACGATGCTGAGCACCTTGTCCGACCCGCGCGCCCGGATGCTGGCCCGCCTGGTGATGCGGGAGAGCTCGGTGTAGGCGCGTCCGACGTCGGCGTTCCGGACATCGGACCTCGGGTGGTCCATGGTGGCTCCTGCCTCTCGAGGCCCTCTCGCACCGGCTCGTCCCGGTACCGTGCGGTCAGAGGATACCGATCGGTCGCTGACCGGCCGTCCAGGCCCCGCCGTCCGCCGGTCCGGACGAGGGCAGCCCCGCCGTCTCAGCTACCGGCGGCCGCGGCCTGCAGCGCCGCGATGTCGAGCTTCCGCATCTGCATCATGGCCTGGTACACGCGGGCGTTCGCGGACGGGTCGCCCGAGCCGGTCATGAGCTCGCCCATCATCGAGGGGGTGACCTGCCACGCCACACCCCACCGGTCGAAGAGCCAGCCGCACATCGACGGCCGTCCACCGTCGGCGAGCAGCGCGTCCCACACCCGGTCGAGCTCCTCCTGCGTGTCGACGTCGACCTGGAACGACACCGCATCGCTGTGCGGGTGTCCGGGGCCGCCGTTCATCGCACGGAACCCCCGACCGAGCAGCGTGAACTCGACCACGAGCGCGTCGCCGTCAGGGGTCTCGGCGACGCTGTCGATCCGCGAGTCGGGGAACAGCGACACGTACAGCTCGGCCGCCTGTCGGGCCTGGTCGTCGTACCAGAGGAACGGGGTGATCGCCGTCACGGTCTGCTCCTGCTCTCGGTGCCGTCCGGTCCGGTCAGTCCGCGACGCCGCGGCTGAGGAGGTCCGCTCGTTCCGGGTGTTCGTCGAACCACTGCCCGACGAACCAACACATCGGGACGACGCGCTTGTCGGTGGTCCGCTCGACCTCGTCGATCGTGTGCGCGACGAGTGCCGCCGCGTAGCCGTGTCCCCGGTGCTTCGGCACGGTGTACGTGTGCGGGAAGGCGATCGCGTCGCCGTTCTCGCGGTAGTCGAGGACGCTGACGAGCTCGCCGTCGACGTACATGGCGTAGCGTTTCTCGTCGGCCTCGTGGCGGAACTCCTCGGTCATGCCGCCATCATGCTCCACCGACGGCGTCCTGCCCGCTCTGCTGCGGTCCAGCGTGGGAATGCGTCCCGTCGCCGCGCGTTGCGTCCTGCATGACCACGATCGGCATCATTGGAGCAGGCAACATCGGATCCCAGCTGGCACGCCTCGCCGTGCAGCACGGCCACGAGGTGGTGATCGCCAACTCTCGCGGCCCGGAGACCCTCACGGACCTCGTGGACGAGCTCGGCCCGACGGCCAGGGCAGCCACCCGCGACGAGGCTGCGGCCGCCGGCGACATCGTCGTCGTCACGGTCCCGCTCGCCGCGATCGAGACGATCCCCGCCGAGCCGCTCGCCGGCAAGGTCGTCATCGACACGAACAACTACTACCCGCAGCGGGACGGGCACATCGCCGAGCTCGACGACGAGACCACGACGACCGCGGAGATGCTCCAGGCGCACCTGCCCTCGTCGCACGTCGTCAAGGCGTTCAACCACATCGGTGCGGCCGACCTCACCGGACACGCGAGCCCGTCCGGCACCCCCGACCGCCGCGCACTCGTGATCGCGGGCGACGACGAGGACGCCAAGCGCACCGTCACGGACCTCATCGACGCGTTCGGGTTCGACGTCGTCGACGCCGGTCCGCTCGCCGAGGGCTGGCGGATCCAGCGGGACACCCCCGGCTACGGACCGCGGCTGACCGCGGCGGAGCTCCGCGAGGCGCTCGCGTCCGCGAAGCGCTACCGCGACATGTAGGCGGTCGCCACCTGACGGACCGGAGGCTCGGTGCCAGCTGGCACCGAGCCTCCGGTCCGTCGTCCGCTCGCGTCACGGACGCGGCGACGCGCCGTCGAAGATCACCGTCATCTCGGCCACGTCGTCCTCGGAGGGCGACCACGCCGTCCCGGCCTCCGCGTTCTGCGTGATCTGCTCCGGCTTCGTGGCACCGGCGATCACGCTCGACAGGCCCGGCTGCGCGAGGAGCCACGCGAAGGTGCCCTGCAGCATCGTGACGCCGCGCGCGTCGCAGAACCGCTGGAACTCGTCGAGCACGTCCCACGGCGCGTCCGCGAGCAGCTGCGGCTTCGCGGTGCTGAGGCGCCCGTCCGCAGGGCCGCCCGCCTTCGTGTACTTGCCGGTGAGCAGGCCGTTGTACAGCGGGAAGTACGGCAGGAACCCGAGCGCGTAGGCCCGGACCGCCGGCAGCACCTCGTCCTCGACGGCACGGGCGAGCGGGCTGTACTCGTTCTGCGCGGACACGAACGGCGTCGTGCCGGCGATCGATGCGGTGAGCTCGGCCTCGGCGATCTGCCACCCCGCGAAGTTCGAGTGGCCGACGTAGCGGATCTTGCCCTCGCGGACGAGGTCGTCGAGGACGGAGAGCGTCTCCTCGATCGGGGTCACCGGGTCCGGGCGGTGCATCTGGTAGAGGTCGATCCAGTCCGTCCCGAGGCGCCGGAGCGACGACTCCACCGCGAGCCGCACGTACCGCCGGGAGCCGCGCACGCCCCAGTCCGGCCCGTTCGCGCCCTGCATGTCGAGGCCGAACTTCGTCGCGAGCACGATCTCGTCGCGGCGCCCGGCGACGGCCTTCCCGAGCATCTCCTCGCTGAGGCCGGGCCGTCCGCCGTAGACGTCGGCGGTGTCGAAGAGGGTGATCCCCGCGTCCAGGGCGGCACCGACCACGGCGTCCGTCCCCTCCTGCGACTCGGAGGCGGTGCCCGGCCGCCCGAAGTTGTTGCAGCCGAGGCCGACGGTGGACACGACGAGCCCAGAGGGCCCGAGCGGACGGTGTTCGATTCCGGTCATGCCCCGACCGTACCGACCGCTCCCGTCCGCGGCCCCGAACTGGGGATGCGCTCGGCCGGGAGGGTCCCGATACAACTGACGATGGATCAGACCAGCGGAGGGAGCAGCAGTGGCGTCGCATCGCATGCCGGATTCGGACCGGCCACGGCGGCCGGTCCCCGCCTGGGTCACCGCGCAACCGGAGGACGCCCTGGAGGCACGCCCCGCCTCCGCCACG
Source organism: Curtobacterium phoenicis (assembly GCF_047238015.1). Classification (NCBI taxonomy): domain Bacteria; kingdom Bacillati; phylum Actinomycetota; class Actinomycetes; order Micrococcales; family Microbacteriaceae; genus Curtobacterium; species Curtobacterium phoenicis. Next base: position 1,744,778 of record NZ_JBDFLZ010000002.1, on the reverse strand, counting down.
TCGGCCGATGCCGAGCGGGTGGCCGCGTCCACGGCCGCGGTCGTCGCGGAGGCCGCGCCGGGCAGCGTCGCGGCCGCACCCGCCGCCGCTGCGGCAGCGCCGGGCGCGACCGTCATCGCGCCGGGCACGCCGGTCGCCGCGCCCGGCACGCCGGTCACCGCGCCGGGCACGACCGCCCTCGGGCAGGACACGCACGTCCTCGGGAAGAGCGTGCCGGCAGCCACGGACGCCCGGCCGGACCACGTCGCCGCTGTCGACGCGCCGGCTGCGCACCCCGACTCCTCGGGATCTCCGCTCGCCGCCGTCGTCGTGCCGGACTTCCCGCCGGACGAGGACCTCCTGCCGCCGGCGCCGACGTCCCCCGCGGTGCACACCCTCCCCTTCGACCAGCTCGTGCGCCCGACGACCGCCCCCGTGTCGCCGGTCGACGCCGCCCCGCTCACGCCGCCCGCGGCCGCAGCGCCCGCGGCGCCACCGGCACCGGCGGTCCCGGTGGTCGGACAACCGCGGTTCTCGGTGCCCGGGCTGGAACACGTCGTCGTGGCGGGCAGCGAGCCGGCCCCGATCGGCCCCGTCGGGTACCGCACCCCGGCACGCTTCGCGCAGCGCCAGGCCGTCGCAGCCCCCACGCCGGCCGCGCACGCACCGGTCGCACCGTCGCCGTCCGCGCCGTCGCCGTCCGGATCCGTGCCTGCGGCGGCGGGGTCGACCGCAGCCGACGCGCGGACGCGGGACGCCTCCCCCACCGTCGCCGCGCCCGTGGTGCGCGAACCCGCCCCGACCGAGCCGCTCCTCCAGGTCGGCGGAGCCCGCACGGAACCGGCCACGGGAGCGACGACGGACGCGACGGCAGGCGACCGGCCCGCTGCGCGCCGCATCGGGGCGACGCCCGGCGCGGCCCTCGGTGCCGTCGCCGGCATCGCGACCCTCGGCCTGGCGGCGTGGTGGTTCACCGCGCCCGGCGCCGTGCACGGGGTCGGCCTCGTGCTCGGTGTGCTCGCGCTCCTGCTGTCGGTGGCCGTGCTCCGCGACCGGTCCGCGACGTGGCAGCGCTCGGTCGCGGTGCTCGGAGCCGTGCTCGGCGGCGTCGGGACCCTGGTGCTGCTGTGGGCGGTGGCGTCAGCGCTGCTGCCGGCGGCCGGGGTGACGCTCCCCGACCTCACGGGGACCGGCACCGTCCCGACGCTCGCGCCGTAGCGGCCGCGTCGCGCGCGGTGGCATCCCGCGTGGGCGCGTCGCGCGGTCGGGTCCCGCGCGGCCGGGTCGCTCGCGGTCGGGTCGCTCGCGGCCGGGTCGCTCGCGGCCGGTCTGGCGCGGTCGGGCGTTCAGACCGCTCGGATCACGCCCCGGGACAGGATCGCGTTCGTCAGGGCGTCGACCGGTTCGTGCTGCGTCGTCGGGTTCGCGATGAGGACGTAGTCCACCGCGGGGAGGTCGGGGAGCGCCAGCCGCTGCGACACCTTCACGAGGTCGGCCGGGATGAGCGAGTGCGGGAACACCGCCACCCCGATCCCCGCCCGGACCGCCGCGAGCACCCCGTTCACGTCGCGAGTGTTGCAGGTGATCCGCCACGTGCGGCCCGCAGCCTCGAGAGCGTCGATCGCCATCTGCCGGCTGATGCTCGGCGCCTGGTAGACGATGAGCGGCACGGGCTCGCCGTCCTCGAGCGCGATGCCGTCCTGCGCCATCCACACCATCTGGTCCGTCGCGACCCGGGTTCCCTCGGCCGACTCCCCCGCGGTCTGCTTGATGAACACGAGGTCGAGCTGGCCCGCGTGCACGCGACGGAGCAGCGGCGCGGACTGGTTCACCGTGAGCTCGAGGTTCACGTGCGGGTGGAGTCGTCGGAAGTCCCGCAAGATCCGCGGGAGCTGCGTGATCGCGAGGTCGTCCGCCGCGCCGAACCGGAGCCGACCACGGGTCGCCGCCCCGGAGAAGTACGCGTCCGCGGTCGCGTGCGCCGCGAGGATCGTCCGGGCGAACCCGGCCATCGCGTCCCCGTTGTCGGTGAGCGTGACGCCCCGGGTGTCCCGCGCGACGAGGGTCCTGGCGACCGCACCCTCGAGTCGGCGCACGTGCTGCGAGACCGTGGGCTGGCTGATGCCGAGGCGCACGCCGGCAGCCGTGAAGCTCCGGGTCTCCGCGACCGCGAGGAACGTCCGCAGCAGCACCGGGTCGAGCACGATGGACTCCCTCATTCGTCATCGCAATGGAGTGATCACGACCATACCGGGATCGAATGGGCAGCGGACAAGTAGTTTCGCATGGGTACCGTTCCGCCCCCGACGTCCGGAGACCCCAGCCGTGAGTGCGTCATCGACGACCCTCCCCCCGCCCACCGAACCCCTCCCCGTCGTCACCGAGCGCCCGCCGTGGCGGCACACCCTCATCGCCCTCTCGGTGCCGAACTTCCGGATCTTCACCGCGACGAACCTCGTGGCGATGACCGCCGGGTGGATGCAGCGGATCGCGCAGGACTGGCTCGTCCTGCAGCTCACCGGGTCGGTTGCGCAGGTCGGCATCACGGTGGCGTGCCAGTTCGCCCCCATGCTGTTCTTCGGCCTGTTCGGCGGGGTCATCGTCGACCGGTTCTCGAAGCGCGCGCTCATGATGCTCACGCAGGGCGCGTTCGCCGCCCTGTCGCTCGTGCTCGCGGTGCTCACCCTGACCGGCGTCGTGCAGGCATGGCACATCTGGGCGATCGCGTTCCTCGTCGGCATGGTGACGGTGATCGACAACCCGGCGCGACAGGTGTTCGTCACCGAGATCGTCGGGCACCAGCACCTGCGGAACGCGATCAGCGTCAACTCGAGCGTGTTCCAGCTCGGCGGCATGATCGGCCCCGCGCTCTCCGGTGCGCTCCTGGTGGCGGTCGGCGCGGGCTGGTCGTTCGGGGTGAACGCCATCGCGTGCGCCGGGGTCGTCGTGACGCTCGGCTTCCTCCGGGTGTCCGAGCTGCACCGCACCCCACCGGCTCCGCGCACCAAGGGGCAGCTCGTCGAGGGTCTCCGCTACGCCCTGCACAAGCCGACGATCCTCGTGCCGGTGGTGCTCATGGCGTTCTTCTCGGTGTTCGCCCTGACGATGCCGGTGCTCCTGTCGGCCTTCGCGTCCGAGGTGTACGACGTCGGCGCCGGTGGCTACGGCGTGTTCAACTCCGCCGTCGCGATCGGCGCACTCGCCGGGGCGCTGCTCTCCACCCGACGCGCCACGGTCCGGCTCCGCACGATCGTCGGGGGCGTGTTCTGGACCGGCGTGCTGCTCGTCGCCACCGGGGCCGTCCCGGTCATCGCGCCGTTCACCGTCGCACTCGTCGCGGTCGGGATGAGCCAGCTGCTGTTCATGACGGCGTCGAACTCGCTCGTGCAGCTGTCGTCGAACGTCGCGATCCGCGGTCGAGTGATGTCGCTCTACGTCCTCGTGCTGCTCGGCGGCCAGGCGATCGGCGGCCCGATCACGGGCCAGGTCGTCGATCACTTCGGCGCGCACGTCGGGATGGTCGTCGCCGGAGGCGTCCCGGCGGTGGCAGCCGCCGTCGTGGGGCTCGTGCTCGCCCGGCGCGGTGGGCTGCACCTCGCTGTGCGGATGCGGCACCACGTGCCGATGCCCGCGATCGTCGGGCAGCGCTGACGCGCGCGCGTGGTTGCGTCCGCGGCCGCGGCGCGAGACGAACCACGAAAGCGACATCGAACCGGGCCCGAGACCTGGTTCGATGTCGCTTTCGTGGTGCGGGACGGACTGGAGGCCCGTGGCGGGTCGCCGCGGGCCTCCAGTCCGGTACCGGGTCGCGTCTAGTACGCGACGCCGAAGCGCGCCCGGTGGTGCGCCGGCGTGACGATCTCGTCGACGAACGCGATGGCGAAGTCCTCGCCGGAGATGTCCGAGTTGCCGTCGGCGTCGGTGAGGAGCACGTCGTCGGTGGTGCGGTAGGTGCCCTTCCGCTCGCCCGGGTTGTAGCTGCCGAAGGCCGCCGCCGGGCTCACGTAGAACCAGTCGACCTCGGTGTCCGACGCCTTGAGCGCGTCGAGGATCGCGGCGTGGCTCTTGGCCTCCCCCTTGAAGGCGTCCGGGAACTCCGGGGTGTCGAAGAGGCGCGGGCCGCCCTCCGCGACGAACAGCGATCCGGCGCCGCCGACGATCCCGAGTCGAGCACCGGCCGCAGCGGCAGCGTCGACGAAGTGCTGGAAGCGGTCCTTCAGCTCCGAGCCGTCGGCCTGGACGGCGTGGAGCGCGACGACGACCACGTCAGCACCCTTCGTGACCTCGGCGACGAAGCCCTCGTCGAACGCGTCGCCCTGCGCGAGGGTGAGGCCGTCCGCCGGCTCGAGCTTCGAGGTGTCGCGCGCGACGGCGGTGACGGTGATGCCGCGCGAGAGCGCCTCGCGGGTGATGGCGGAGCCGGCGTACCCGGTGCCTCCGAAGACGACGATGCTGGTCATGGCGGTCCTTTCGTGGAGCGGTTGCCCTTCATGACTCACTGTACGGGTGTTACTCTCCATCGGTAAGTAGGCACCTCGCAGTGCGTAAGGGAGGCCAGCGTGTCCGCTCTCGAGTACACCCCCTACGCGGCGGACTGTCCGTCGCGGCAGCTCCTCGACCGCATCGGCGACCGGTGGAGCGTCCTGACGATCGGCTCGCTCGTCGACGGTCCCCAGCGGTACTCGGCCGTCGCGAACCGGGTCCAGGGCGTCTCGCAGAAGATGCTCACGCAGACGCTCCGCGCCCTCGAGCGGGACGGGCTCGTCACCCGGACCGTCTTCCCCGAGATCCCGCCGCGGGTCGAGTACGAACTCACGGAGCGGGGCCGGTCCCTCCGCGCCGTGCTCGAGCCGCTCGAACGCTGGGCGACCGAGCACATGGACGAGGTCGCGGGCTCGCGCGAGACGTACGACGCCCGACAGCGCTGACCACCTCGGCAGCCGCGTCTGGAACCGCGCTGGAATCGTCGGCGGTCGTCGGTGGTTGCCTGGGGGCATGCGATCAGTCGTCTACTCGAAGCCCGGTGACTCGTCCGTCCTGACCCTCGAGGAGCGCCCGCTCCCGGAGCCCGGCCCCGGCGAGGTCCGCGTCCGCGTCGTCGTCTCCGGGGTCAACCCGACCGACTGGAAGGCCCGCGCCGGCGGCACCTACGGCGACGGTCTGCCGTTCCCCGAGATCACGCCGAACCAGGACGGATCGGGCGTCGTCGACGCGGTCGGCGAGGGCGTCGGCCACCTGGCGGTCGGCGACCGCGTCTGGCTGTTCATGGCCGCCTCCGGTCGCCCGACCGGCACCGCGCAGGAGTACACCGTCGTCCCCGCCGAGCGAGCCGTGCCGCTGCCCGACGGCACCGGCCACGACGTCGGCGCTTCGCTCGGCGTCCCGGCGATGACCGCGCACCGCGCCCTCACCACGCACGAGCACGGTCCGGACCGACTCGCTCCCGGGGCGCTGGACGGCAGGACCGTCCTGGTGGCGGGCGGCGCCGGAGCGGTCGGGCACGCCGCCATCCAGCTCGCGCGGTGGGCCGGCGCGACGGTCGTGTCGACGATCAGCTCCGACGAGAAGGCCGCCCTGGCGACCGCGGCGGGCGCGCACCACACGGTGAACTACCGCGACGACGACGCTGCCGACCAGATCCGGCGGATCGCTCCCGACGGCGTCGACATCGTCGTCGAGGTGTCGATCCCGCAGAACGCCCGGCTCGTCGCCGAGGTCCTCGCGAACCACGGCGTCGTGTCCATCTACGCGAACAACGGCGGCGACGACGCGACGCTGCCGATCCGCCCGAACATGAGCGTCAACGCGCGCTACCAGTTCGTGCTGCTCTACACGATCGGCGACGAAGCCCTCGCCGCGGCGGCCGAGGACGTGACCGCGGCACTCCGAGACGGAGCCCTGCCGGTGGGCGAGGACGCCGGCCTTCCGCTGACCCGCTTCTCGCTCGAGCAGACGGCGGCAGCGCACGACGCGGTCGAGGGCGACGCCGTCGGCAAGGTGCTCATCGACGTCAGCGGGGAGTGAGCCCCGGATCTGCACCGCGAACGGAGCGCTGCACCCACCGTGGTCCGGATGGGTGCAGCGCTCCGTTCGTCGGTCGGTGGTCGTCCAGCGGTCAGCGGGCGAGCGCTGCGGCGAGCCGAGCCTCGAAGCGCCGGCGGGCAGCGACCCGCTCGCGCTCGATGTTCGCGGCGATGACGGCGCGGTCCTCGTAGTCGGCGTCGGTGGTGTCGTCGGTCCAGTTGGGGGTGTACACCCGGGACCGACCGAAGGGCTTCGGTTCGGGGGTCACGATGGTCATGCGGGGATCGTACGTCGAGCGTCCGACAAATCGTGTGCGCATCACGGGCCTTTCCGGTGGTTGCGATCGCGGTCCGGGAACGGGGACGCGAGCGAGAACGCGACGGCCATGAACGAGGCCATCAGGGCGATGTACTTCGCGTCGAGGTCGGTGAACGCGTCCGGTGCGGGCGAGTCCACGGTGAGCATGCCGAACGAGTACTCCTCGGAGCGGATGACGACCGAGACGTACGAGCGGTAGCGGGGTTCGAAGCCGGGCAGGTCCTCGTCGACGTCGACGTCGGCCGCTCGGTCACCGACCACGCGCGGGCCGCCCCCGACGAGGACCCAGTCGAGGTTCCGATCGCCGTAGGGCGTCCCGGCCCGGAAGACCCCCGCGGTGTCCTCCGCACCCCCGTGCCCGATCGGCTCGAGCGCCCGGAGGTCCGCGGACAGCTGGTACACGTTCGCTCGGACGTCGGGGACACCCGGCAGCAGGTAGAACGCCAACGCCACGGCGACCCGGTCGGCGAAACCCGGAAGCTCCTGCCGGCGCTCGTGCCGCCGGAGTTCCGCGAACCGGGTGAGCCTCGACGCGAGCTGGCCGAACGCGTACCGGACGGCCGTGCCCTGCTCGAGCTCGGTCGACCGGGCGACGGCGGCGGCTGCGGCCACGGCGGTCGCAGCCCGACGAGCGCGGACGACCTGCACGACCACCGCCGCGAGCAGCACCAGGAGACCGAACACGACGAGGGACACCTTCAGCCCAGGAGCGGCGACGAGGTTCGGCAGCTGGAACGCGGCGGTGGGCGCGGTCGCAACGACGATCGGCCAGCCGACCGCACCGGCACGGCGCCGCCGACGGTCGACCCCACTCCGTTCCCGTGTCATGCCCACGACGGTAGGACACCCCACCGACGTCGGAGGGGTTGTCCACAGGGCGCCGGGCGAGGGTACGAATGTTGTCCCCTGCAACGCCGACTTGCCCCCCGAACGAGGGCAGGAAGAGCATCATCCCCATGCAGCAGCGACTCAAGACCAGAGCAACGGCGCTCCTCGCGACCGCCGCCATCGTCCTCCTCGGCGGCACCTTCGGGGCCTCCGCGGCGAACGCCGCCACCGTCTCCCCGCAGGTGATCGGCGGCGAACAGGCACCCAGCACGCCGTGGGAGGTGCAGCTCGTCTTCCAGCAGGGCGGCTCCGGCACCTACGGATGCACGGGCGAGCAGATCAACGCTTCGTGGGTGCTCACCGCCAACCACTGCGTCGACGGCACCACGGCCATGAACGTCTACCACTCGAACAGCACCACCAACCGCGGGACGGCGACCGCCGCCGATCGCCTGTACTCGGCGCCGTCCGGCGACATCGCCCTGGTGCACCTCCGCACCGCGAAGACGCTCTCGTCGTACGCGTTGCTCGACCTCGCCTACACGACGAAGTCGTCGGGCACGGGCACGATCATGGGCTACGGCAACCGCGCGAACAGCGTCCCGAGCACCGGCCTGTACCAGGCGTCGGTCAACCTGACCGGTCGTTCGGTCGACGCGTACAACGGCACCGCGCAGCACGTGACGGGCGTCTCGGGAGCCTCGAACCACGGTGACTCGGGCGGCCCGCTCCTCGTGAACGGCAGGGTCGTCGGCGTGTGCTCCACCGGCGACGTGGCCGATCCGGGGGCGAACACGCACGCGGGTTCGAACTACGCGGTGCTGACGCAGAGCGCCAGCTGGATCCGCAGCACGGCGGGCGTCTGACCGACGCCGCCCTGTCCGACGGGAGGCCCGTGGCGACGCCGCCACGGGCCTCCCGTCCGTCCCTACCCGCCTCTCCTGCACACGCGGACCTGAGCGGTTCGGCGTCCACAGGCCGCGCGCCGCGGCCCGTCAGGGCTGGCGCGGTTGGTAAGCATGACCCATGACCGACGTCTCGACACCCGTCCCCGGCACCCGCGCACTCGTCCTCGGAGGCGGCGGCGTCGCCGGCATCGCCTGGGAACTCGGCGTGCTCACCGCCCTCCAGGAAGCCGGGGTCGACCTCGACGCCGCGGACCTCGTGGTCGGGTCGAGCGCCGGCAGCGTCGTCGGGACGTTCGTGCGCGCCGGAGCGGTCGCCGATGCGTACGCGCAGCAGCACGCACCGCTGCCCTCGACGTACGAGGAGCCCCCGGTCATCCCGTCGGAGGACTACCAGACCCGCCTCGAGCAGGTCCTCGCGGGCGCACGTGACGACCAGGACGCCCGTGCCCGGCTCGGCGCGGTGGCACAGCAGTCGGTCGGCGGTCAGACCGACGAGGAACGCATCGCGACCTTCGAGCAGACCATCCCCGGCACCGAGTGGCCGTCGAAGCCGCTCGGCGCGACGACCATCGACGCCACCGACGGCACGTTCCGGGTGCTCACCGCCGACTCCGGCGTGCCGCTCGCCCGTGCGGTCGCGGCGAGCTGCTCGGTACCGTTCGTCTGGACACCGGTGTCGATCGACGGGGTCCCCCACATCGACGGCGGGCTGCGGTCGGCCACGAACGCCGACGTCGCCGCCGGGTACGAGCGGGTGCTCGTCGTCGCCTGCGGTCCCGAGGGCCCGTCGCCGCTCGGGCCGTGGCTCGACGTCGCGGTCGAGAGCCTCCGGGCCGGCGGCAGCTCGGTCGAGACCGTCGTGGCGGACAGCGCCTCGCAGCACGCCTTCGGGACGAACTCGCTCGCCCTGTCCACGCAGGCGCCCTCGGCCGAGCAGGGGCACCGCCAGGGATCGACCGTCGCGGAGCAGATCGCCGCGTTCTGGGCGTAGGTCCCCGCCGTGTCACCGGACGTCGCTAGCGTGGGGTCATGACGACGCCGTTCTCCGACCTCGACCAGTTCACCGCCCTCCCCCGAGTCGACGGCATCGCGGTCGCTCCCGACGGCTCGCGGGTGGTCCTCACCGTCAGCGCCCTCGACGACGACCGGACGGGGTACCGCCGCTCGGTCTGGAGCGTCCCCGCCGACGGCTCCGGCACCCCCGTCCGGCTGACCCGCTCCGCGAAGGGCGAGGGCGGCGTCGCGGTCACCCGGTCCGGTGACGTCCTGTTCGTCTCCGGCCGGCCCGACGAGTCCGGGTCCGACGACGCGCCGCAGCTCTGGCTGCTCCCCGCGGCGGGTGGCGAGGCACGTCCGGTCACCGCCCTGCCGGGAGGCGCGGGTGGCGTCCTCGCGACGGCCGCCGGTGCCGACGTGGTCGCGCTCACCGCGTCGCTGCTGCCGGGCGCCCAGGCATCGACCGACGCTCCGGCGTCGTTCCTCGCGGCCGACGGAGCGCTCCGGAAGCGCCGGAAGGACCAGAAGGTCGGCGCGATCCTGCACGAGACCTACCCGGTGCGCTTCTGGGACCACGACCTCGGCCCGGACGAGCCGCACGTGCTCGCACTCGAGCTGGGCGGCCTGCGCGAGCGGGACGATGCCGACCGCCCGGCTCCCGGCGAGGACGCCCCCGACTACCCGGCGCACCTGCCGCTCCCGGTCGACCTCACCCCGGCGCCGGCCCGCACGCTCGACCACGTCGACGGCGCGCTGACCCCCGACGGCCGGACCCTGATCGCGTCCGTCGGCGTGCAGGAAGCCCGGGGGTTCCGCACCGCGCTCGTCACCATCGACGTCGCCACCGGCACCCGCACCACGCTCTTCGACGAGCCGGACGTCGACCACGAGATGCCCCGGATCAGTCACGACGGGCGCACCGTCGCGTGGGTCCGCACGGAGCGCTCGACCCCGGCCGGTGCGCACGAGCAAGAGGTCTGGACGGCCGGGATCACCGCGGACGGCACGGTCGACGTCGCCGGCGCCCGACGGATCGCGGCCGACTGGGACCGCTGGCCGAGTGAGCTCGTCTTCGAGCACGGTGACGGCGCGCTCCTCGCCACCGCCGACCAGGACGGCCGGGCACCGGTGTTCCGGATCCCGCTCGACGGCGGCGCGGTCGAGCAGCTGACCCACGACGACTGGGCGTACTCGAACCTGCGCGTGGCGGCCGCGACCGGTGAGATCGTGGCGCTCCGTGCCTCCTGGCAGGCGCCGCTCCACCCGGTCCGGATCGCCGCCGACGGTTCGGTGACCGTCCTCGCGACCCCGGCGCCGCTCCCTGACGTGCCCAGCACGATCGAGGACGTCGAGACCACCGCCCCGGACGGCACGCGCGTCCGCGGATGGCTCGTCCTGCCCGAGGGCGACGGGCCGCACCCGCTGCTCCTCTGGATCCACGGCGGGCCGCTCAACTCCTGGAACCAGTGGTCGTGGCGGTGGAGCCCGCAGCTCATGGCCGCGCGCGGGTACGCCGTGCTCCTCCCCGACCCCGCCCTGTCGACCGGGTACGGGCTCGACTTCGTCAACCGCGGGTGGAACGCGTGGGGGCAGGCGCCGTACACCGACCTCATGGCCATCACCGACGCGGTCGAGGCCCGCGACGACATCGACGAGACCCGCACCGCGGCGATGGGCGGGTCCTTCGGCGGGTACATGGCGAACTGGGTCGCCGGGCACACCGATCGATTCCGAGCGATCGTGACGCACGCGAGCCTCTGGGCGCTCGAGCAGTTCAACGGCACGACGGACATGTCGCAGTACTGGCAGTCGATCTTCGATGCCGAGGGCATGCGCGAGAACGACCCACACCGGTTCGTGGCCGACATCACGTCACCGATGCTCGTCATCCACGGTGACAAGGACTACCGGGTGCCGATCGGTGAGGGGCTGCGGCTGTGGTCCGAGCTCGCCGAGCACCACGCGGCCGAGGACGGGACGATGCCGCACCGGTTCCTGTACTTCCCGGACGAGAACCACTGGGTGCTGAAGCCACAGCACGCGAAGGTCTGGTACGAGACCGTGTTCGCGTTCCTCGCGCAGCACGTCCTCGGTGAGGAGTGGGAGCGGCCGGAGCTGCTCGGGTAGACCGCGGGCCGGGCCAGGCCCGACCGGGGCAGGGCACCCGGCGATGGTTCCTCGAAACGCGCGCGGTTCGACGAACCACCCGTCGATCGTCCGGTGGTTCGTCGGACCATGCACGAGCACCGCGTGCCGCGCAGCTCGTGCGACGGTGCACGTGTCGATCGACGCGTGCGCCGTCGCTCGGGCGTGGTGCGCACCCGCGTCGCGCCTGCCGCGGCTGTCGAACGACGCGATCGACGTCGCACGACGACCACCGCGTCGCTCCCCCGCCCGCGCAACTGGTGCGCACGCGGGCAACGACACGACCGATGCCACATGACGACCACCGCGTCGCTCTTCCGCTCCCGCAACTGTTGCAGGAGCAAGCAACGACGCGGCCGATGTCGTCCGACACCGGCCGCGCCCGTCCGCAGCGACACCCGAAGTCGCACACGGAACCGGCCGGAGCAGCTGCGCGAGCGCCGCGCTCCGGCCGAGCCTCAGCCCCTCACACGAACGCTGCCTGCCCCGTGATCGCGCGCCCGACGATGAGGGTGTTCACCTCGCGGGTGCCCTCGTAGGAGTAGATCGCCTCGGCGTCGGCGAAGAACCGGGCGACACCCTTCTGCAGCACGATCCCGTTCCCGCCCTGGACCTCACGGCACCAGGCCACCGTCTCGCGCATCTTCGCCGTCGCGAATGCCTTCGCCATCGCCGAGTGTTCGTCCCCACCGATCCCAGCGTCCTGCATGGCAGAGGCCTGCGTGCAGAGCGCGATCGATGCGGTGATGTTCGCGAGTGACTTCACGAGGAGGTCCTGCACCATCTGGTGCGACGCGATCGGCTTGCCGAACTGGATGCGCGTGCGTGCGTACTCGAGCGCGGCCTCGTACGCGCCGACCGCGATGCCGATCGCCTGCCACGCGACCTCGGTGCGGGTGAGCCGCAGCACCTCGGCCGTCGCACGGAACGAGTCAGCGCGCTGCAACCGACGGGCCTCCGGGACGCGGACGCCCGTCATCGTGATGTCGGCGTTCTGCACCCCGCGGAGGGCGATCTTGTCCTCGATCTTCGTCGCAGTGAAGCCGGGGCTGTCCGTCGTGACGAGGAAGCCCTTCACCTGGTCGTCGGCGACGTCCTTCGCCCAGATGACGACGACGTCGGCGAACGTGGCGTTGCCGATCCAGCGCTTCTCGCCGTCGAGCACCCACTCGTCGCCCTCACGCCGGGCCGTCGTCCGGAGCCCACGCGCCGAATCGCTGCCGGACAGCGGTTCGGTGAGTCCGAACGCCCCGACGAGCTCGCCCCGGGCCATGGGCGGCAGCCACTCCTGCTGCTGCTCAACGCTCCCGGCGACCGCGATCGAGTTCATCGCGAGGCCGGACTGTACGCCGATGAACGTCGCCACGCTCGCGTCGACGCGCCCGAGCTCGAGCGCCGCCCAGCCGCGGTAGACGGCCGAGTTCTCGAACCGGCGCACGAGTGGGACGCCTGGTCCGTACATGCCGAGTTCGGCGAGCGGCGCGATGACCTGCATCGGGAACTCGGCGCGAGCCCAGTAGTCGTCGGCGATGGGGCGGACCTCTGCCTCGAGGTACGCCCGCAGCTGGCCGAGCGAGTCACGCTCCCGCTCGGTCAACCCGGCCTGGAAGCCGTAGAAGTCCGATTCGAGGAGGGGCGTGGTGGCTGCCGTCGTTGACATACGTCCGATCGTGCATCATTCTCGGAAACGTTGCAAGGGAGGGATGCATGTACACATCGAACTCTGCGCTGCGCGCCTTCCGGGAGGCCCGCCACACCTTCATCGACGGCTCGCGGATCGACATGGGGACCCTGGCAGCGTCGCTCGGCGTGGACCGGACGTCCCTCTTCCGGTGGGTGGGCAACCGGGACCGGCTGCTGTCCGAGGTGCTGTGGTCCCTGGCCGTCCCGACGCTCGACGGCGCTGCCGCAGCGGCTGCTCCGTCGGGTGCCGCACGCATCATCGACGTCCTCGACCGGTTCACCGCCGACCTCATCCGTGCGCCCTACTTCCGGGCGTTCCTCACCCGGGAACCGGCACGGGCACTCCGACTCCTGACGACGTCGGAGAGTGACGTGCAGCGCCGGTTCGTCGAACGGGTCACCGCGCTGATCGACGTCGAGCGGGCTTCCGGCGCGTTCGATCCCTCGCCGCTGCCGAGCGAGGAGTTGGCGCGACTGCTCGTGCGCATCTCGGAGTCGTTCACGTACGCCGACCTCATCTCGGGCGAGACGCCCGACGCAGCCCGCGCTCGGGCGACGTTCGAGTACGTGCTCCGCCCCGCCGCCGTCCCGGCACCGGTCGACTGAGGCCTGACGGTGACGGCGTCAGCCCTTCGCGGCGGTGAACTCCAGGTTGATGTCGTCGGGGTCCTGGACGGACAGGATCACGATGCCCGCGTCCCCGAGGTCCGTCACCGCACCGTGCTCGATGCCCGCGCCGTCCAGGCGAGCAGCAGCCTCGTGGAGCGCCTCGACCGAGCCCACGGTGAAGCTCACGTGATCGAGCCCGACCGTGTCCGGGTCGAACCGCTGCCCGTGCGGCGCGACGGGTCGGAGCCCGAAGAGCTGGTCCCCCAGCGGGAAGATGCAGCCACCGTAGAGCCGCTCGCGGTCCTGCTCGATCCCCGGTTCGTCGGCGTGCTCGCTGAAGTCCATCGCGGGGGCGACGCCGAGCAGCTGCTCGTAGAACGCCTTGCTCCGGTGGATGTCGGTCACGGTCACCCGGACGTGGGCGAGCGCGGTGGGGTGGGCGAAGGACTCGGTCACGGCAGGGTGCTCCTCGTGGTGCGTCGGGCGGCCGACGATCGCCGGCACACGTCGAGGCAACGCCGACGGCCTGACGAGCACCCGGACGGCGCGGTGACCGGACAGCGCACGTCGATCAGCGGAAGCCGCGGGTCTCCAGCAGGTGCTGCGGGATGCCGTGTCCCCGGCACCGGTCCCGACGACGGACACCACGCATCACGTCACGGACGTGGTCGCCGCAGCCCGTCCACGAGGACTTGCCGCACACCGGACACTGGACCGACTCGCACATGTCGGCCACGGTACGGACGGCGCCCTGAACAGACGGCTGCCGCACTGTACCCGCTCGACCCCATGACGGATTCCGGACTCCCGGACATCAGACGACACGGAGCAGCAGCCGACTACGGTCGGTCCGGCCCCTGCCCCGGCGCCGGCCAACGCCGACGCCACGGCCACGCCCGCGGGGTCAGCCGAGCCGCGCAACCGATCGGAGACCGATGAGCATCGACGAGTACCCGTTCACCCGCACCTACCCCACGCGGTGGAACGACAACGACATGTTCGGGCACGTCAACAACACGATCTACTACTCCGCGATGGACAACGCGGCCACGTACTGGTTCCGCGAGGTCGCCGGGCTCGACCCGTTCTCGTCGGAGTGGATCGCCGTGCTCGTCTCCTCGAGCTGTCACTTCGTCCAGTCGGCGGTCTGGCCGGACGTCATCGAGGTCGGGATGCGGTCGAAGCGCGTCGGCACCACGAGCATGGCGTGGGAGTTCGGTCTGTTCCGTGCCTCCGACCGCGCCCTGCTCGCGACGGGCGAGTTCGTCCACGTCGTCATCGATCGCGAGGGCGCCCGCCGCCCCGTGCCGGTGCCGCCCGAACTCCGCGAACTCGTCTCCCGCACGATGACCGTGCCCGCCTGACCAGTGCACAACCGAAGGCGGCTCGAACCACGGGATCCCCTGGTTCGAGCCGCCTTCGGTTGTGCGAACGCCGCGTCGGGTCGATCGCACACCCGAACGCCCCTTCGCGCCGAAGCGAGCGCGCGCCCGGGCGAGCGCCGCTAGATCAGCGCATCCGTCAGGTGGTTCGGCGTGCCGAAGCGGTGCGCCGTGATGGACACCGCCTGCTCCCGGAGGAACGGCAACACCTCGAGCCGCCCGGCCTCGGTGATGGGCTCGGCGTAGACCGCCACGTCCGGACGCCCACCGATCGCCGTGTACAGCGCCGAGACGTCACCGCCGATGAGCCGCACCCGGGTGGAGGGACCGTCCGCGATCCGAGCCGCGAACGTCGCATCGGTCTCCTCGTCCCGGAGCGACCGCACGATCGACAGCGACTGCAGTGCGGAGCGCACGGCGGCCGGCAGTGCGCCGGCGACCGACACGTCGATGGTCGTCCCCGCGCGGAGCGCAGCCGCGACGACCCGGACGAGCGCCTCGACGTCGAGCGCCGAACCGTCGAGCACCGAACCGTCGACCGTCGAGCCGTCGTCCGAGGCCAGCCGCACCTGCACGCCCGGGTAGGGCAGGTAGCGCGCGATGTTCCGCTCGGCGGTCAATCCCGAGACGTCGGTCGCGGTGCCGAACAACGACGCCCACGCCTGCTGGTCCGACGCGAGCGAGCGGTCGAGCGACTCCGACGCCACCCCGGCAGCGCGGACGAAGGACGCCACCGGCGCGGACACCGCCGCACCGGCGCCGGCGGGCGCGGACGACCACGAACCGAGCCCGAGCAGGTAGTTGAGCCCACCGGCCTTCGTCCCCGCGCCGACGGCCGACTTCTTCCACCCGCCGAACGGCTGCCGACGGACGATCGCGCCGGTGATCCCGCGGTTCACGTAGAGGTTTCCCGCCTCGATGCGGTCGAGCCAGGTGCCGATCTCCGCCGGGTCGAGCGAGTGCAGCCCCGAGGTCAGGCCGTAGTCGACCTCGTTGACGATGTCGATCGCCTCGTCGAGGGTGCGCGCGGTCATGATCCCGAGGATCGGGCCGAAGTACTCGGTGCGGTGGAACGCCGAGCCGCGGGCGACACCGTCGCGGACGCCGGGGCTCCAGAGCTTCCCCGAGTCGTCCAGGCGCGCGGGCTGCACGGCCCAGGTCTCTCCCGCGCCGAGCTTCGTCAGGCCGTCGAGCAGCTTGCCCGCGGCCGGCTCGATGACCGGCCCCATCTGCGTCGTGGCGTCGGTCGGGTAGCCCACCGTCAGCGAGGACACCGCGTCGACGAGCTGCGACCGGAAGCGCCGCGACGTGGCGACCGACCCGACGAGGACCACGAGGGAGGCCGCGGAGCACTTCTGGCCCGCGTGCCCGAACGCCGAGGCGACGACGTCCTTCACGGCGAGGTCGAGGTCGGCGGACGGCGTGACGATGATCGCGTTCTTGCCGGAGGTCTCGGCGAGGAGCGGCAGGTCGGGACGGAACGACCGGAAGAGCTCGGCGGTCTCGTACGCGCCGGTGAGGATCACCCGGTCGACGAGCGGCGACGACACGAGCTGCTTCCCGAGGTCGTTCTCGGACACCTGGAGGAACGCGAGCACGTCCGCCGGGGCACCGTGCAGGTCGAGCGCGGTCTCGATGATCGACGCGAGGACGGCGCCCGAGCGCTCGGCCGGCGGCGCGGGCTTCAGGACGACGGCGGAGCCTGCCGCGAGGGCAGCGAGCGTCGAACCGGCGGGGATGGCGACCGGGAAGTTCCACGGCGGCGCGACGAGCGTCAGCGCGGCGGGCGTGAACGTCGCGCCGTCCACCTCGTCGAGTTCTGCTGCGAGCTCCGCGTAGAAGTGCGCGAAGTCGATCGCCTCCGACACCTCGGGGTCGGCCTGGTCGATGGTCTTGCCGGTCTCGGACGCCATGACCTCGACGAGCGCCGCCCGGTTGGCCTCGAGCGCGTCGCCGACCGCGTGCAGGACGGCTCCGCGGGAGGCTCCCGACCACGTGGCCCACTCGGCGCCCGCGGCGCGGACGCGACCGAGGACAGAGTCGAGCGTCGCGGCGGAGTCGACCCGTGCCTCCTGGACGGCCCTGGTGCCCAGCGTCGAGGACGCGACGCGCGCGGTGATCTCGGCACCCCACTGCCGGAACTCCGCGACCGACGGGTCGGTGTCCGGGGTGTTCTCGAAGTGCCCGGCCACGGGACGCCCCACCGCCGCGTAGCGGTCGGCCACACGGTGCGATGCCGGAGCGAGGAGCCCCTCCGGAGTGGCGAGGGGCTCCAGGGACGAGCGGAAGCGGTCCTCTTCACGAGCGAAGAGCTCGGGCGACGAGGCGAGCGAGAACACCGCGGACATGAAGTTCTCCTGCGACGCCCCTTCCTCCAGGCGACGGATCAGGTACGCGATCGCCACGTCGAACTCGCCGGGGTGCACGACCGGCGTGTAGAGCAGCAGCGACCCGACGGTGCGGCGGACGGCCTCGGCCTGCCCCTGCGCCATGCCGAGCAGCATCTCGAACTCGATGCCGTCGCGGACGCCCCGCTGGCCGGCGAGCAGCCAGGCGTGCGCCACGTCGAAGAGGTTGTGCCCCGCCACACCGACGCGGACGTTCTCGATGCGCGACGGCGTGAGCGCCCAGTCCAGCACCCGCTTGTAGTTCGTGTCGGAGTCCTGCTTGGTGTGCCAGGTGGCGAGCGGCCAGCCGTGGACCGATGCCTCCACCTGCTCCATCGGCAGGTTCGCGCCCTTCACGAGGCGGACCTTGATGTCGGCACCCCCGCGGGCACGACGAGCAGCGGACCACTCCTGGAGGTGCTGCATCGCGGCGAGCGCGTCGGGGAGGTAGGCCTGGAGCACGATGCCGGCCTCGAGCGTCGTGAACTCGGGCTCGTCGAGGAGCTTCGTGAAGACCGCGATGGTGAGGTCGAGGTCCTTGTACTCCTCCATGTCGAGGTTGATGAACTTGTTCGGCGAGGCGGCAGCGGCACGGCGGAACAGCGGCCGGAGCTTCTCGATGATGTCCTCGACGGCGTGGTCGAACGCCCACGGCGAGTGCGGGTGCACGGTCGAGGAGACCTTGATCGACACGTAGTCGACGTCGTCGCGGGCGAGCAACTTCTCCGTGCCCGCGAGCCGACGCGCGGCCTCCTTCTCGCCGAGGACCGCCTCGCCGAGCAGGTTGACGTTGAGCCGGACGCCCTCGCGCTTGATCTTGGCGATCGCGGGGCCGAGCTTGGCGTCCGTGGCGTCGACGATGAGGTGCCCCACCATCTCCCGCAGCACGCGGCGGGCGATCGGTACGACGACGCCGGGCAGCACGGGCGCCATGCCGCCGCCGAGCCGGACGAGCCCCCGGAGCGCCGCGGGCAGGAACCCGGGGGCGTTCGGCGCGATGGCGCGGAGCTTCCGTGCGGCGACACCGAGGTCCTCCGGGCGGACGACGCCGTCGACGAAGCCGACCGCGAAGTCGAGGCCGGCCGGGTCGGCGAGCACGCCCGCGAGCTGCTTCGCGGAGCCGTCGACCGGGTAGGTCTCGGCCTCGGCGAGCCACTGGCGGACGAGCGCGACGGACTCGTCGGCGAGGTCGCCGGGTCCGGTGGGCTGGGAGGCGGCAGCGGGGTGCTCGTGCACGGTCGTCATGGGATCAGTGTGGAGCCGCCGAAGCATCAGCGGAAGCAACCTTTCCTGACGAGTACCGTGCAGTTCTCCTAAACTGATGCCATGCTCGACGTCCGCCGTCTCGTCCTCCTCCGTGAGCTGTCCATCCGGGGCACGATCGCCGCCGTCGCCGAGGCCGTGAACTTCACTCCGTCGGCCGTCTCACAGCAGCTCGCGGCCCTCGAACGCGAGGCCGGCGTCCCCCTCCTGCGCAAGGCCGGCAGGCGGCTCCAGCTCACCCCGCAGGCCGAGGTGCTCGTCCAGGCGGCCGGGCACGTCCTCGACGTCCTGGAGCAGGCGCAGTCCGAGGTCGAGGGCTCGATGCCGACCGTCCAGGGCCGTGTCCGGGTCGCGGTGTTCCAGTCCGCGGCGCTCGCGCTCATGCCGAACGCCCTGCACGCGATGGCGACCGCCCACCCGGACGTGCGGATCGAGATGGTCCAGCGTGAGCCGGAGACCGCGCTGCACGAGACCTGGATCCGGGACTTCGACATGGTCATCGCCGAGCAGTACCCGGCGCACGCGGCGCCGCGGTTGCCGGGGCTCCAGCGCGAGGACCTCACCACCGACGCAGTCCGCCTGGCACTCCCCCCGGTCGACACCGCGCTCGCGTCGGTCTCGTCGATCGCGGACGCCGAGGCCCTGCCGTGGGTGATGGAGCCGCGCGGCACGGCGTCACGGCACTTCGCGGAGCAGGTCTGCCGCCGGCACGGGTTCGAACCCGACGTCCGCTACGAGACCGCCGACCTGCAGACGCAGATCCGGCTCGTCGAGTCCGGCAACGCGGTGAGTCTCATGCCCGACCTCATGTGGACCGGTCGAACGACGACGTGCCGACTCGTCGAGCTCCCGGAGCGACCACGGCGGACGATCTTCACGGTGGTCCGGTCGGCGGGGTCGTCCTCGCCGGCAGTCACCGCCCTGCGTGCGGAGCTGGAGCGGGCCGCAGCGGTCGTCGCAGCCTGATCGAGCACTGTTACCGGACCGAGACCGAGACGCCGTCAGGCTCCCGGTCCTCGCGACACCCCTGGACGAGGGCACGTCCCGTGCCCGTCGACAACCAGGGGGATCTCATGCAGCAGTCCTGCCCACGCCGACTCCGTCCCGGCGCCGTGATCGGCGCGGCCGTCGCCGTCGTCACCGCGTCGTCCGCCTTCGGCATCGGTGCCACCGCGGCGTTCGCCGACGACGTCCCGACCGCGACACCGACGGCCACGACCGGCACGACCGGCACGTCGGTCGCCACCACCGGCGATCAGCCGGGAGGCCCGGCACCCGACACGACGTCGGCCCACCCCGACGAGACGACCACCCCGCCGCACGCGGTCGGCCCCGACGAGACGGTGGCCCCGGCCGGGACGGCCGGCCCCGACGAGACGGTCACCCCGGCCGGGACGGCCGGCCACGTAGGCGTGGCAAAGCGCGACGAGCCAGGCACACCGGGCTCGTCCGCCGACCCCCGCGCGTCCGTCCCGGCCGCCACCTCCCCCGCCGGTCCCGCTCCCGCCGAGCAGCGCGCCGGCCTCGCGTTCCCCGTCGGGACGACCGCGGGCGCGCCGCTCGTCCTCGAGGTCGCCGCGGGCGACACCGTCGACCGGACCTTCACGGCGACCGGCGGGACCGACCCGGTCACGTACGAACTCCGCGGGACCGGTGGTGAGCCGGTCGTCGGCGACGGCTCGTTCGACAACGACTACGCGCTCGACGGGGCGACCGGACGACTCTCCGGCACCGCCCGGCTCGCCACCACGTACGACTTCCAGGTCGTCGCGACGAGCGGCTCCGAGCGTGCGGTCGAGTACGTGCGGCTCACCGTCCGCCCGGGGGTCCCGGTCGGGGTCACCTTCTCGGTGTCGAGCACCGACGGCGACGGCACGTGGCAGGTCGAGACGGACGGCACGATCTGGGAGCAGGCGGCGGGCCGGGGGCGCGTGCGCGTCGTTCCGGAGGTCCCGGTCACCGAGGGGTCGCCCCTCGTGCTCGCCGGCCTCGCGGTCGACGCGTACGGCAACCGCACGACGCCGGGCGGCGACGACGACCCGTATCCGAGGTCGACCGTCACGAGCACCGTCGCCTCCGACCGGGTCGTGTGGTCCGACGCCGGGTCCAACTCGGTCTCCTTCACCGAGACCGGCTCGCGCACCCTGACGGTCTCGGAGGGTGGCGCCTCGACCTCGTTCACGGTCGACGTCAGCGCCGCGACGGAGTCGTTCGGGTTCACCCCGGGCACGGAGAGCCGGTTCACGGCAGCAGCCGGCGAGGCGTTCTCGGCCGAGTTCCCGGTGACCGGCGGCGGCGACGACCTGCGGTACGAGCTCCGCTCCCCGGACGGATCACCGTACGAGGGACAGGACGGCCTGGACGTCCGCATCGATCCCCGCACCGGCTCGCTCACCGGCAGCGGCACGGTGGCGGGGACGTACCACCTCCGGGTGGTCGCGGCGGGTGGCGGCGTGGAAGCCGTCCTCCCCGTCGAGCTCACCGTGACGCCGGCAGCGTTCGACCACTTCGACGTCAGCGTGCGTCAGGCCGACGCCGGGGACACCAAGGACTGGTGGTACGTCGAGGGTGACACCGTGGAACACGTCCACGGTGACCCCGTGGGCGAGCGCGTCGACGCCGTCCCTGCGCGACAGGGTGACCGGATGGTCGTCTTCACCGTCGCCGAGGACCGGTTCGGCAACGTCCTGGACCACCTCGTCGACCGCACCCTCACGAGCGACGTCGCGAGCGACCGGTTCGCCCTCGACCCCCTCAGCGGCGGCACGACGGTCACCTTCGAGCACGCCTCCCGGCACGTCGTCACGGTCGGCTACGAGGGCGGTTCCCAGGCGATCCCGTTCGACGTCTCGCCCGACGCCGGAGCCTCGGCCGGGCACGACGCGACGGGCACCCTGGCGTACACGGGGTCGGACACCTCGGGGCCGCTCGGGTGGGCGCTCGGCCTGCTCGCCGCCGGCGGCGGTCTGCTGCTGCACCGCCTCCGTCGCCGTCGCGCCTGACGCGACCGACAGCGCCCGGGAGGCGCGGGGCGAGCCCGCACCACGCCTCCCGTCCGCTCGTTTGGGTTGCTGTGGAAAACCCCAGGTCAGATGCTGTGTGAACCGGAATGGTTCCGTGATGGAACCGCAACGTCGAATCCACTCGCAGGCCCCGGGGAAGCCGTAACGTCAGCGTCGACAGGAGCGGATGGCCGCCCTGCGACCCAGGACCTCCCAGGGGGGAAATCCATGCGTACCACCACCTTCTCGCCGCGCCGTCGTGCCGGTCTCGTCGCGGCGACCGCGATCGCGATCGTCACCGTCGGTTCCGGAGCGGCGTTCGGCGTCTCCGCGGCGAACGCGGCGACCGACACGGCGACGTCGACGTCGACCGCAGCGCCCGCCGCCGGATCGACGACGACCGGGTCGACCTCGACCGGCTCGACCTCGACCGGGTCGACCTCGACCCCGACCGGCACGACCTCGACCGGGTCGGCCTCGACTGGCTCGACCCCGGCCGCGAGCACGCCGCTCGCGTTCACGGAGCCGTCGACCAAGGCTGACCCGCTCGCGCTCAGCGCGACCGTCGGCACCCCGTTCAGCCACACCTTCCACACCACGGGTGGCGACGGCACCGTCGCGTACGCGATCCAGGACGCACCGTCGAGCGCCTGGACCGTGAACGTCGAGACGGGCGTGCTGAGCACGACCCCGACCACGCCCGGCACCTACGACTTCGAGGTCGTCGCACTGAGCGGTGGCACGCAGGTCACCGAGTACGTGCGGGTCACGGTCGCCCCGTCACCCGTGTCCTTCACCGAGCCGTCCACGAAGGCGAAGCCGCTCGCGCTGACCGCGACCGCCGGGGCGACGTTCACCCACACCTTCCAGGTCGTCGGGGGCTCCGGCTCCACCGCGTACGCGATCCAGGACGCCCCCTCGTCGAAGTTCACCGTCAACGTGTCCACCGGCGTGCTGACGAGCACCGAGACCACGGCGGGCACCTACGACTTCGAGGTCGTCGCCCTCCGCGGGACGGCGACGGCGACGGAGTACGTCCGACTCACGGTGCGCCCCGCCGCGCCGGTCGGTGTCTCGACGATCGTCGGGGACGGGAACCCGGACCACGGCGCATACGCGATCGATCCCGCCGGGGTGATCGAGTCGTTCAGCGCCACCGGGAAGGACCTCGGACGGGTGACGTCGATCCCCGCGAAGCAGGGTGGCACGCTGCGCGTCACGGGCCTCGCCGTCGACCGGTTCGGGAACCTGACGTCGCTCGGCACGGTCGGCCACCAGCCGATCGGGACGGTGACGAGTTCGATCGCGTCCGACCAGATCGTGCCCGTCCCCGCGGACGACTACGTCCGCGTCACGTTCCCCCACGCGTCGCAGCACCGCCTGACCGTCGCGCAGGACGGGGTCTCGACATCGTTCGTCGTCACGGTGCAGCCGATCGCGACCACCGCCGTCGCGACCTCGGCGACCGGCACGGGGGCGACCCTCGCGTACACGGGTGCCGACGAGCGCGGTCCGATCGCATGGGGTGCGGGCCTCCTCGCCGCGGGCGCGACGCTCCTCGGGTTCCGGCTGCGTCGGCGCCGCCTCTGAGCAGCTCCCTCCGCCGATGACGCGGGTCCGGTGCCGATCGGCACCGGACCCGCGCCGGTTTCCGCACGGTTCCCCCCAACCCTGGTCACATTTCGGCGTCGAGCCTTCGTGTCCGTTCAGCGCGGCCCTACGATCCGAGAGCCGAAACTCTCGGCGAACTCTTACGATCCGGCACCCGACCGGACCTGGACCCTGGGGGAGAACGTGCGTCGAAGCACTTCCACCGTCCGACGCGCCTGCGCGCTCGGCACCACCGCCGCGCTCGTCGTCCTGACGACCGGCCTCGGCATCATGACCGCGACGGCGGCGAACGCCGCACCGGCGGACACGGACGGCTCGACGTCCGCGCCGACCGATCCGACGCAGACGTCGGCCCCGACGACCACGCCGTCGCCGACCGACACACCCGCCCCGACGACGACCCCGTCGGCCACGTCGACGGCCGCGCCGACCGGTGGGTCGACGCCCACGAAGTCGACCGCGCCGACGTTCCCGCTGCTGCCGCACTCGCGCTCCTCGGCTCCGGCTGCCGGTGACGCCACTGATGCGGGCACCACCGCTGCGGTCGCCGCCCCGACCGTGACGATCACGGGCGACGCGAAGGTCGGCTCCACGCTCACCGCCAGCTGGGACGGCTTCGACGCCGACGGCTCGTTCAAGTACCAGTGGCTCGACGCGACCGGTGCTCCGATCTACAAGGCGCAGTCCCAGACCTGGAAGGTCGACGCCGCGTACGCGGGCACGAAGGTCTCCGTCGAGGTGACCGGCGATGTCTCCGGCGTCGTCACCGGCCCGGTCGAGTCGGAGCAGTCGGCCGAGATCACGCAGGACCCGGTGTTCGTCGACGAGTCGGGCACGCCGCTCGACAGCGGCACCGAAGCCGACGAGGACACCTACTACCTCCCGCAGGACGCGACCGCCGGTGAGGTGTTCTCCTACACGTTCCGCGCCGAGGGCTACCCCGCGCCGACGTACCAGCTCGCCTGGTACTACGACGACGAGGAGGACTCGATCGACAACGTCGAGTCGAACCAGGCACAGGCCCAGGCGGACTCGACGCTCGGCTTCGGCTGGGAGGAGGACGGCGACGTCAACGGTGACGGGGAGTACACCCCGGAGGACCAGCTGCCGAAGGGCATCACGTTCGACCCCGCCACGGGTGAGCTGAGCGGCACCGCGACCGAGGCGTCGACGTACGACTTCGCCGTGACCGCCACGAACGGCGACGTCACGACCACGGTCTACGCCGAGCTGACCATCGACCCGGCTGCGGCCTACGGCCTCGCAGCGCAGGCGCTCGACGCCGGCCTCCTCGACGGCGAGAAGGGCTCGGTGTACATCATCCGTCCGGACGGCAGCGTCGTCGGCGTCACCATCGACCCCGACAGCGACGGCTTCTTCGCCGACGACTCCGACCTGGTCGACCACGTCTCGGTCAAGCAGGGCGGCACCCTCCTCGTCTACGGCACACCGGTCGACCGGTTCGGGAACGACATCGACTCGACCGACGACGACGGGAACCCGACCGTCAAGGCGACCGTCACGTCGAACGTCGCGAGCGACGTCGTCAAGCCGTACACCGTGGACGGCGCCGGCGACTTCGGCGTGACGAGCGTCACCTTCCCGCACGCCTCGACGCACCGCCTGACCGTCTCCGCCGAAGCGCTCCAGCCGGTCTCGTTCGACGTCGAGGTCACCCCGACGGTCGCCCCGGCCGTGGCCGTCACGCCGACGGCGACGGGCACCGCCACCCGCGACCAGCTCGCATACACCGGCTCCGACGCGACCGGAGCCCTGCCCTGGGCCCTCGGCCTCGTGCTCGCCGGCGCCGGCCTGATCGGCGCGCGCGCCCTGCGCCGCCGTCACGCCCAGCGCTGACACAGGACGTCTCCCGTCGGTCGCGTGCCCGCGTGACCGACGGGAGGCCCACCCCGGCCCCGTCCCGCCCCTCACGGCGCGACGGGGCCACTTCCGTCACACGGCGGTGTCGCGTCGGTAGCGTGGACGCATGCCGACGCTGCTGCACATCGACTCCTCCGCGGACCTCGCCCACTCCCGATCCCGCGCACTGACCGCGGCGTTCGCCGATGCGTGGCGAGCACGCGGCCCCGAGTACACCGTCGTCCGGCGGGACCTGCACGTCGAGCCGCTGCCCCACCTCGAGAACTCGGCCCTGCACTGGGCAGCGCACGACCGCACCGCGGACGAGGTCGTGGCCCCCGAGGCGGAGGCGCTCCGCCAGGCGATCATCGACGAACTCCTCGCCGCGGACGTCCTGCTCGTCGGCTCGCCGCTCTACAACTACACGGTCCCGTCCACGCTGAAGGCCTGGCTCGACCGCGTGCACATCCCGGGCGTGCTCGTCGGCGATGTGCAGCCCCTCGCCGGCCGCCCGGTCGTCACCGTGGTCAGCCGCGGCGGCACGTACGACGCAGACACCCCCACCGAGGGATGGGACCACGGCTCCCCCGTGCTGCAGATCATCCTCGGCACGGCCCTCGGCATGAAGCACTACCCGGTGACGGTGAGCGCCACCCTCGCCGACCGACTCCCGGACCTCGCTCCGCTGGCCGACCACGCCGCCGCCGAGTTCGCCGACGCGAAGACCACCCTGGAGCGCCTCGCCACCACCGTCGTCTGACCTTCCGGGCGCACCGCGTCACGTCCCGCATCGATCAGGCGGGACGCACCTCGCCCGCGCGCCCGAGCAACGCCGCGTGGTACGCCGTCTGCGTCAGAGCGCTCGCGAGCAGGAACCCCGTCATCGACCCGATCCCGCCGCTGAACGGCACCCGCGCCGCGACCTCGAACAGCGTCGGCTCGTGCAGGGCGTCGAGTGCCTCGGCGACGTGGCGCGAGCGCTCTTCGCGGTGCCGTGCCAGCGTCCGGGCGCGGGCGACGACGTCCCGGAAGCGGTACTCGTGGCCGGGGCAGACCTCGAGGCCGGCGTACCGGTCGAGCCTGCGGAGCGACGCCAGGTAGTCGCCGAGCGGGTTCGAGGCGGTCCGTCCGCCGAGCCCGATCCCGGAGTTGATCCTCGGCAGGGCGTGATCGCCCGTGAAGAGCAGGCCGTCCCCCTCGTCGACGAAGCAGCAGTGGCCGGCGGTGTGTCCAGGGGTGTGCAGCGTGCGGATGTCCCGACCGGCGACGGGCAGAGCGTCGCCGTCCTCCAGCAGCAGATCGGCGTACGGCTCCGTCGTGCGACCGAGTCCGATCCGTCGTCCGCTCCCCCATGCGGCCACGACGCCGGCACGGAGGTCGTCGGGCAGCCCCCACGACGCGATGTCGGCATCGTTCGCGGCGGCGTCGGCACGTTCGTGGCGGAGCGCCTCGACCTCGGCCCCGTGCATGGCGATCCGGGCGCCGGTCGCCCGCCGTACGGCCGCGGCGGCACCGAGGTGGTCGGCGTGCAGGTGCGTGACCACGACGAGCCCGACGTCGTCGAGCGAGCGCCCGATCGCGGCCAGTCCCTCGCGGAGCACGGTGAGGTCGTCGTCGGCGGACCACCCCGGGTCGATCAGGGTCAGCACGCCGTCGGTTCCTTCGACGACGTAGACGAGGGTGGCGTCCGGCACACCGAAGCGGAACGGGACAGCGAGGGTCCAGACGCCGGGGCGGATCTCCTCGGCCGGGGGCAGGACGCCGTCGCGGAGCGCCGCGGCCTGCACGGGACTGGTCGGTTCCGGTGCCGGCGCTGCCGGCGGGGGCACGGTCGTCACGCGCCCACCCTAGCGACGGGCGCCGTCGCGCCGGAGCCGCACCGTGCCTCCAGGCCGGAGCGTCACGCGACGAGGTCGCGGAGCCGGCGCTCCGTGTCGTCGTCAGCCGGCGTGAAGACCACGAGGCGGGTGCCGACGGCGGGGCTCAGCCACGAGGTGGCGAGTTCGAAGTCGAGGCGGCCGACGTCCGAGTTGAGGACCTGCTTGCGCTCGGTCACCGCCTCGGTGACGTCGCGGGAGTCCCACAGGCGGGCGAACTCCTCGGAGGCCGCCCTGAGTCGCTCCACGAAGGCGCGCCAGGCGGGATCGTCCCGGTGCTCGGGCCAGCGTGACCGGAGGCGCGCGACGGACTGGCGGGCCAGCCGGTCCCGGTCGACGAGCGCGGCCTGCCAGTCGGGGTCGGTGAACATCAGCCACACCGAGTTGCGGTCGAGGGGCGGGACGCGGTCGAGGTCGCCGATGAGCCTGCCGTACCCGCGGTTCCAGGCGAGGACGTCGAAGCGGGCGTTCTGCACGCAGGCGGGCCACGGCTCGACGGCGTGCACCAGGCGCAGCGTCGCGGCGTCGACGGCGTGCTCCTCCGCTCCCGTCGGCAGGGACGCACCGGCGAGCGTGAAGAGGTGCGCCCGCTCGTGCCGGTCGAGGCGGAGGGTCCGGGCGACGGCCTGCAGCACCTGCTCGGAGACGTTGATGGGTCGGCCCTGTTCGAGCCAGGTGTACCAGGTCGCACTGATGCCGGCGAGCTGGGCGACCTCCTCGCGGCGGAGTCCCGGTGTGCGCCGCCGTGCCCCGTCCGGGAGACCGACGTCGGCCGGTGTGACGCGGGCTCGCCGCGAGCGGAGGAAGGCACCGAGTTCCACGGCGTCGAGCCTGGTGGTGTCGGTACTGGTGTCAGCAGTGGTCTGGTACCCGGATGTCACGAGCGCGACGCTACTCCCATGACGACCGCGACAGCACCCCGCACGCAGGCTCCCGACACGATCCGGGCCGGCGGCATCCTCGTCCTCCTCGTCGGCCCGTTCCTCGCCGGCCTCGACTTCTTCATCGTCAACGTCGCGCTGCCGACCATCCGCCGCGACCTCGGACCCTCCCCCGCGGCCCTCGGACTCGTGGTCGCCGGGTACGGCACCGCGTACGCCGTCCTGCTCGTGCTCGGCGGGCGGTTGGGCGACGAGTACGGCCGCCGCCGCCTCTTCGTCGTCGGCCTCGCAGCGTTCACCGTGACCTCGCTCGCCGCCGGTCTCGCGCCGACCACCGGGGCGCTGCTCGCGGCGAGGATCATGCAGGGAGCATCCGCCGCACTCATGGTGCCGCAGACCCTCGCGACGTTCCGCGCGGTGATGACGGGGACGGCACGCGGTCGGGCGGTCGCGCTGTACACCGCCGCCGGAGGGGTGTCCTCCATCGTGGGGCAGCTGCTCGGTGGTCTGCTCGTGTCCACGCTGTCGTGGCGGGCGGTGTTCCTCGTGAACGTGCCCGTGGGGCTCGTCGCGCTCCTGTTCGTCCGGCGGGCGGTCCCCCGCTCGCGGTCGGCCGTGCGGGTCGGAGCGGACGTCCGTGGCACCGTCGCGTTCGCGGTCGCACTCGGTGCCCTGCTGGTCGCCCTGGCCGAGGGCCCGGCGAACGGCTGGCCGTGGTGGACCTGGACCGCGCTCGGTGTCTCGGTCGTCGCGGGCGTCGTGCTCGTGCGGTGGTCGGTCGTCGCCGCCCGCCGCGGCGTGTCACCGTTCCTGCCGGTGGACCTCATCCGCGGGGCGGCGTCGATGCGACGCGGACTCCCGACGCTCGTGGTGTTCTTCGTGCTGTTCGGCACGTTCATGTTCGCCTTCTCGATCGTGGCGCAGGACGGGCTCCGGCTCGGTCCGCTCGCCGCCGGGGTCGCGATCTCGCCGGTGATGATCGCGTACGTCGTGTCCTCGGCACGGGTACCAGCGCTCCTGGCCCGCTCCGGCCGCGCGGTGCTCGTCGGCGGGCTCGTCGTCGAGGCCGTGGGGCTCGCGGTCGTGCTGGCCGTCCTGACGTGGGGCTGGCGTGCGCTGAGCTTGCTCGGGACGACGGGTGCGCGTCCCGGACCGGTCGTGCTGCTCGTCGTGCTCGGGGTCGGACTGGCACTCGTGGGGTGCGGGCAGGCGCTCGGCGTCGGGTGCCTCTTCCGGTCGGTCCTCAGCGAGGTACCCGAGGCTTCCGCGGGCGTGGGCGGCGGAGTGCTCGTGTCGGCGCAGCAGACCGCCATCGCGCTCGGGGTCGCAGGGCTCGGCTCGTGCTTCTCGGCGGTGTCGGGCGGCGCCGGCGTGCAGACCGGCGCGGTCGTCATCGGCGTCGTGCTCGTCGTCGGCACCGCGGCGCTCGTCCCGCAGGCACTCCGCCTGCCGACCCCGTGACCGCGAGCGTGGTCCGCCGGACCCGCACCGTGCCTCCAGGCCGGCCGCGCACGCGCCCGCGCGTGGTCCGCCGGACCCGCACCGTGCCTCCAGGCGGACCGCGACCGCGTCTGGGCGCCGGAAGCACACGCAGCGGGACGTCGATCCTGCCGGTGGCCGATCCGCTGCGCGATCCCCGGGGATCGCGCACCGGATCGGCCACGGAACGAACCGATCACTCGGCCCCGCGCGAGTAGACAGGCCGCATGGACACCGCACCGATGCTCGCGAAGGCCGTCCCGACCGTGCCCGAGCCGGACAGCGTGCGGGGCGGCCTGCGATACGAACCGAAGTGGGACGGCTTCCGCGGGATCGTCACGGTCGAGGGCGACGACGTCGAGATCGGCAGCCGCGGCGCCAAGCCCCTCACCCGCTACTTCCCGGAGCTCGTCGAGGCGTTCCGCGAGCAACTCGGCGGGCGGGACCACCCGGTGGTGCTCGACGGCGAGGTGGTCCTGCGCTCCGGCGGCCCCGGCGCCGAGCACCTCGACTGGGATGCCCTGTCGCAGCGCATCCACCCCGCGGAGTCCCGCATCGCGAAGCTCAGCAGGGAGACGCCGGCCCAGTTCGTCGCGTTCGACCTGCTCGCGGTCGACGGTGAGGACCTCACCGACCGATCGTTCGACGAACGGCGGAACCGGCTGGAACAGCTCGGCCGTGACCTGTCCGATCCGCTCTTCGTCACCCGGACGACGCTCGACGTCGACCTCGCCCGCGAGTGGTTCACCACCTTCGAGGGCGCCGGACTCGACGGCGTCGTGGCGAAGCCCCGCGCGCGACCGTACGAGCCCGGCAAGCGGACGATGCTCAAGGTCAAGCACCACCGGACGGCTGACGTCGTCGCCATCGGCTACCGCGTCCACAAGAGCGGGCGCGGGGTCGGATCGCTCCTCGTCGGGCTGTACGACAGCGACGGGGAACTCCGACAGGTGGGCGGCGTCTCCGCCTTCTCGGACCGACGGCGGGTCGAGTTGGTCGAGGAGCTCGAGCCGGTGGTCGTCAGGGACGCGGACGGGAGGCCCGTCACCGGTGACGGGGAACGGTCGCGGTTCTCGTCGGGTCGCGACACGTCGTTCGTCCGGCTGGAGCCGACGCTCGTGCTGGAGGTGCGGTACGACCAGATGGAGGGCGACCGTTTCCGGCACACCGTGCAGTTCGAGCGGTGGCGACCGGACCGCGATCCGGAGTCGTGCGGACACGACCAGCTCGACGTCCCCGTCGCCTGGGATCTCCGAGCAGTCCTCGAGTAACGGTTGTCCTGTCCGATCTCCGCTCCTATGCTCGACTTAGTTAGGCTACCTAGTAACCTCGGGGGCAAGGAGGACACCATGGTCATCGACGGCATCAGCGAAACGCACCGCGGCACGTGGTCGCGCCTGACGCGGCTCAACACGGCGAGCGTCAGCTTGCCGATGCGGACGACGCGGGTGGACGACAGCGCACCGGTCGTCGACGAGCGGAACTAGTCCTTCTCGGTGTTCTTCGCGCGCGACGGTTGGACGCGCGGCGGCTCCCCCGGCATCTTCGGGAAGTCCGGCGGGAACGGCAGTTCGCCCAGTCCGTCGGCTCGGTCCCGCTCCCACCACTCCAGCAGTGGTGCCACATCGCCGGGCTCCTCGTGCATGGTCTTCCACGGGTCGCCGTGCTCGCGCAGCCGCTCCGGTACCGAGCGCACCGTGAACGCCGTCGGATCGACGGAGTCGAGCTCCTCCCACGTGATCGGAGTCGACACACTCGCGTGCGGCAGCGCCCGCGGGCTGTAGGCGCCGGCCATCGTGCGGTCGCGGTTGGCCTGGTTGAAGTCCACGAACACCCGTTGCCCGCGCTCCTCCTTCCACCACGCCGTCGTCACCCGGTCCGGCATCCGCCGCTCGAGTTCCCGTGCGGCGGCGATCACGGCGTGCCGCACGTCGAGGAACTCGTACTCGGGTCGAACCGGCGCGAACACGTGCAGACCGCGGTTGCCGCTCGTCTTGATCCACGCGGTCAGCCCGACCTCGGCCAGCACCTTCCGGAGCTCGTGCGCGACCGGGACGGTGTCGCGGAAGTCCGTCCCGGGCTGTGGGTCGAGGTCGATGCGGAGCTGGTCGGGGTGGTCGGGATCCTCGGCGCGGGAGGCCCACGGGTGGAAGACGACGGTGTTCATCTGCGCCGCCCACACGGCGACGGCCGGCTCGTCGACCACGAGCTGCGGGTGCTGCCGCCCGCTCGGGTACGTGACCTCGACGTCGCGGACGTACGGCGGCGCGCCCTTCGGC
Source organism: Curtobacterium phoenicis (assembly GCF_047238015.1). Taxonomy (NCBI): domain Bacteria; kingdom Bacillati; phylum Actinomycetota; class Actinomycetes; order Micrococcales; family Microbacteriaceae; genus Curtobacterium; species Curtobacterium phoenicis. Next base: position 1,713,267 of record NZ_JBDFLZ010000002.1, on the reverse strand, counting down.
GGGTTCTTCGAGAAGAAGTCCTCGCCGTCGACGCCGCCCGGGAACCGCTGCAGCGAGATCGGTCGGTCGCCGTTCGCCCGGACGAACGCGTCCCCGACCGCGACGAGGTACTCCGCGAGCTCGAGCTTCGTGATCCCCGGCTCGGCCCAGAGCACCCTCGAGGGGCTGCTGATCCGCACCTCGCGGTCGCCGTCCGGCCCCGGGACCGTCAGCGTCGTCGCCTCGCTCGCCATGCAGCGGACCGTACACGGAGCAGGATGGGACCGTGACGGCGTACCTCGGGGTGGACCTGGCGTGGGGGCTCGGCTCGGAGCGGAAGCCCGCGAACGAGACCGGCCTGGTGGCGATGGGAGCCGACGGCAGGATCACCGACGCCGGCTGGGCGCGCGGGGTCGACGCCGTGACCGAGTGGGTCGCAGCGCACCTCGGTCCCCGAACGCTCATCGCCGTCGACGCCTCCCTCGTCGTGACGAACGCCACCGGCATCCGCGAGGCCGAACGGCAGGTCGGGCAGCGCTACGGACGGTGGAAGGTCGCCGCGAACCCGACGAACCTCGCGTCCGCGGCGAGCGCCGGCGCCCGGCTGCTCGAACGGCTGACGACGCTCGGCGTCGGGTACGTCGACAGCACGGCGTCGATGCGGGAGCGCACGGGTCCGGCGGTGTTCGAGTGCTACCCGTACACGACCCTCGTCGGCGTGGAGGAGCTCGGCCACGACGACGAACGGCCCCGGTACAAGCGCCTCGACACGCGGATCCCGGCGGCAGAGGCCCGGGCCCGACGCGCGGTGGCGTTCGACGCTCTCGTGCACCGGCTCCGCACGACACCGCTCGACCCGCCCCTGCTGCTCGACTCGCACCCGCTGACGGCCGGGCTGGCCGAGCCCTCGGGGGTGCACGGGCCGACGCACAAGCACCGGGAGGACCTGCTCGACGGCGCCCTGTGCGCCTGGACGGCCGCGTTCTGGGAGCGGCACGGCGACGGGCGGGTGCAGGTGCTGGGACGTGATCCGGGCCTCCCGGTCGACCCGGCGGAGCCGCCGGACGAGGCGGGCCGCCGGCCCGTCGTGGTGGCGCCCGCCCGCGCGTCCCAGCGGCGCCCCGTCGGTAGGCTGGACGGGTGACGACCACCACCGATCCCCTGCGCATCGGGCTGGTGTCGCTGCACACCTCCCCCGGCGACGAGCCGGGTTCCGGCGAGGTCGGCGGCATGAACGTCGTCGTCCGGCACCAGGCCGAGGCCCTGGCCGACCGCGGGCACCACGTCGAGATCGTCACGCGGCGCTCGTCGCCGACGCAGCCGGACTCGGTGTCGCTCGTGCCCGGGGTGTGCCTGCGCTTCCTCTCCGCGGGGCCGGCCGAACCGGTGCCGAAGGGCGAGCACGACGCGTTCATCGAGCCCTTCCGCGAGGGGCTCGCCCACCTCGGTCCCTACGACGTCCTGCACTCGCACCACTGGTTCTCGGGCGCCGCGGCGCTCCCGGTGGCCCGCGACCGAGGCATCCCGCACGTGCAGTCCTTCCACTCGATCGCTGCCGCCTCGGACACCCCGTTGTCCGAGGGTGAGCGTCCGGAGTCCGCGGGCCGCCCCGCCGGCGAGCAGCTGCTCGCCCGGGAGTCCGACGCGGTGGTCGTGGTGTCGTCGGCCGAGGCGGAGACCGTCCGCGACCGCCTCGGCGGCGACCCCGGCCGGGTCTGGATCGTCCCACCGGGCGTCGACGGCTCGGTGTTCCGACCGGCCGCTGCGGGTGCGCGACGCGCGGACGTCCCGTACGTGGTCGCGGCCGCCCGCGTCCAGCCGCTGAAGGGGCTCGACCTGGCGATCGAGGCGATCGCGGGCATCGACCGGGAGGCCCGCCCCACCCTCGTCATCGCGGGGGACGCCTCGAGCGAGGCGGGCGACTACGTGGCAGAGCTGCGCCGGCTCGCGTCCGAGCACGGCATCGCCGACCGGGTCACGTTCGTCGGTCCGCAGTCCCGGGCCGACCTCGCGTTCCTGTTCCGTGGCGCGGCAGCCGTGCTCGTCCCGTCGCACTCGGAGACGTACGGCCTCGTGGCGCTCGAGGGATCCGCGTCCGGGGTGCCCGTCGTGGCCGCCGCTGCCGGGGGCCTCCGGGAGGCCGTGGTGGACGGCGAGACCGGGGTCGTGCTCGAGTCGCGCGACCCGGGGGTCTGGGCTGCGGAGATCGCGCGCATCCTGACCGACTCCGGGTACGCGGCGTCGCTGGCGGCCGCGGGTCGGGAGCACGCGGAGCGGCTGAGCTGGGAGCGGTCGGCGGCCGGCCTCGAGCAGGTGTACCGCCGGGTCCTCGGGCGGGCGTAGCCCTGTGGCCATGTCGGGCACTCCGGACGGGTCGGGCGCTTCAGGCGCGTGGGGCGCGCCGGGCGTTCCACGGGCGCGGTGCGAGGTTTCGCGCGTCGTGCGGGGGCTTCGGCGTCGCACCGTGCGTGCAACCCCGCGCCGTCGGACGCGCGCGTCGCACGGTGCGAGGTGTTCGTGAACGACGGCGCTCCGTTCGACCGGTTCTGGGCGGCGCTCGACGCGGTACCGGTGGCCCCGGACGCCGAGGCCCTGTACGACGTGGGGACCGCTGCCGGTCGGTTGCGTCGGGCGAACCTCGCCACGTACCTCGACACCGTCGGGCGCTCGGCGACGATGCTGCTCGTCGCCGAGGCTCCCGGGTGGCGTGGCATGACGAACACGGGCGTGCCGTTCACGAGCATGCGGGAGCTCGGGCCGGAGTACCTCGTGCCTCCGGAGCCGAGCGCGCCGTGGGAGGCGTCGTCGCGCGTGGTGCAGGCGGTCCTCGCGGAGTGGACGGGGCCGCTGCCGCTGGCGTGGGCGGTGTTCCCGCACCACCCGTTCGCGGCGCCGGACCGGCTGACGAACCGGACGCCGCGGCCGGCGGAGGTCCGCGCGGGGGCGCCCGTCGCGCTCGCGCTGCTCGATGCCCTGCGGTCGCTCCGGGCGACGCGCGCGGACGCGAGGGCGGGCGGTTCCGGTGCCGGTGTTGGTGCCGACGCGGCCGGGGTTGCGGCCGGGAGTGACGTGCGCGTCGTCGCCGTCGGGCGGAAGGCGCAGGGGGCGTTGGCGCTCGCGGGGATCGACGCCGTCGCCGTCCGGCACCCGGCGCAGGGCGGTGCCGCGCAGTTCACCGCGGAGATGCGGGCGCTCCGCGACGGTTGACGGCGCCCGCTCGTCGCTCGACGGCGACGGCGACGGCGGCGACGAGCGCGCGGGGCGGACCCGCGCGCCGCCGCGCGTCAGGCGGAGCGGACCTCGACGTCCTTCGCGGCGAACGCGTCGGCGACGTGCGCGGGCAGCGGTGCGGCGGCGTACACGACCTCGAGGGCGGGGAGCTCGAGCAGGTCGTCCCAGTTCTGCACGTCGTAGCGGTCGTCGGACCCGTCCCACCCGGGGTGCACGTCCTGGAGCACCTCGAGGTCGGTGTCGACGGTCAGCTCGGTGACCAGCGCGAGGTGCGACGGCAGGAGGTCGAGGTCGTCGTAGTACTCGCGTGCCCGGTCGTCCTGGCCGTCGACCCCGAGGTCCTCGTCGGTCTCCCCCTCGACGTCGCCGTCGTACGGCTCGAGCACGCCGAGGTCGTAGCAGAGCACGTCGAGCACGAGCAGCTTCGCGGCGAAGTCGGCGAACTCGACGGGTTCTTCGGTGGTGTTCGTCTCGGCGTCCATGGACCGGAGCGTAGCGATCGGGTGCCGATCAGGTGTCCGATCGGCGTGGGTCGCACAGGACACGGGCGTGTTGCGATCAGCGGGGAGAACCCTGTGAGACTGGACAGGGTGGTGTCCCCCGGAAGATGGTGGTGCATGGCCACCACCACGAAGGACCGCCCCGCCGCGGAGCAGACCGAGCTCCGGCGGGTCATCGGCCCGAAACTGCTGCTGCTGTTCATCGTCGGCGACATCCTCGGCACGGGTGTCTACGCGCTCACCGGTCAGGTCGCGGCGGAGGTGGGCGGAGCGGCGTGGCTCCCCTTCCTCATCGCGTTCGCGGTGGCGCTCCTGACGGCGTTCTCGTACCTCGAGCTCGTCACGAAGTACCCGCAGACCGCGGGCGCCGCCCTCTACGTCCACAAGGCGTTCGGCGTCCACTTCCTCACGTTCATCGTCACCTTCATCGTGATGTGCTCCGGGATCACCTCGGCGTCGACCGCGTCCCGCGCGTTCGCGGCGAACCTCGGTGCCGGGTTCGGCCTCGAGTTGCCGAACGCCGTCGTGATGCTCATCGGCATGGGCTTCATGCTCCTGGTGATGGCGGTGAACTTCCGCGGCGTCAGTGAGAGCGTGAAGACCAACGTCGTGCTGACGCTCGTGGAGCTGTCCGGTCTCGTCATGGTGATCCTCATCGGGTTCTGGGCGATCGCCGGGGGCAACGCGGACTTCTCGCGCGTCGTGATGTTCGACACCCCGGAGGACAAGACGCTGCTCCTCTCAATCTCGACCGCGACGTCGCTGGCCTTCTTCGCGATGGTCGGCTTCGAGGACTCGGTGAACATGGCCGAGGAGACGAAGGACCCGTCCCGGATCTTCCCGAAGGTGATGCTCACGGGCCTCGGCATCACGGCCGTGATCTACGTGCTCGTCTCGATCTGCGCCGTCGCCGTCGTGCCCATCGGGGAGCTCGCCGGCAACGAGACGCCCCTCGTGACCGTGGTGCAGACCGCGGCCCCCGGCTTCCCGATCGCCGCACTGTTGCCGTTCATCTCGATGTTCGCGGTCGCCAACACGGCGCTGATCAACATGATGATGGCGTCCCGCCTGCTCTACGGCATGAGCAAGCAGGGTGTGCTCCCCGGGTTCCTCTCCCGTGTCTCCCCGGCTCGCCGCACCCCGTCGACCGCGATCGTGTTCACGACGCTCATCTCGCTCGCGCTCATCGGCTGGGTGTCACTCAACCCGGACTCCCCGATCGTGGTGGTGCTCGGCGGGACGACGTCGCTGCTCCTCCTCTCGGTGTTCGCGGTCGTCAACCTGTCGGTGCTCGTGCTCCGACGCGACAGGGTCGACCACCGGCACTTCCGGGCGGGCGTGGTCGTCCCCGTGATCGGCGTGGTCACCTGTGTCTGGCTCGTGCTGCCGTGGTCGTCCGGTCGTGACCCGCAGCAGTACGAGATCGCGGGCGGCCTGCTCGCGCTCGGCATCGTGCTGTGGCTCGTGACGTGGTTCACGCACGGACGCAAGCAGGCCGAGAAGGCACCGACCGGTCTCGTGACCGAGCCGACCGCCGTGCAGCACCAGCCCGACGACGCCCACGACCGTCGGGAGCGCTGACCCGCCGTCCGGACGACACCCGATCGGGCGGGTGCGGTTCTCCAGGAGGTGCACGTACCCTCGTCATGCTCCGAACCGCCCCGCCCGAGAGGACCCCGTCATGCGCCGCGTCGGCATCACGCTCGCGTCGGTGTTCGGCGCGGGCGTCGTCGCCGCGTTCGTCGGCGTCGTGGTGCTCGTCGTCGTCGCGGTGAACTCGCTGTCCGGTGCCGCCCGCTCCGCCGAGGTCGCCGCACCCACGTGCCCGGCGGCGGCGACGAAGACCGTCGGGGGCATCGCCGTGCCGGCCGGGCCGATCGCCGGCTTCTGCCAGGACCGCCTGGTGAACGCCGCGGCCGTGATCCAGGCGGCGAGGGCGCTCGGCATCGGGCCGCACACCCAGGCCGTCGGGGTGATGACGGCGATCGGCGAGTCGAGCCTGGTGAACCTCGACCACGGGGACGCCGCCGGGCCGGACAGCCGCGGGCTCTTCCAGCAGCGCGACAACGGCGCGTGGGGCACGTACGAGCAGCGGATGGACCCCTACACGGCGGCGTCGATGTTCTACGCGAAGCTCGTGAAGATCCCCGGCTGGAAGACGATGACGCCCACCGAGATGGCCCACGCGGTGCAGATCAACGCGGATCCGGGCCACTACGCGAAGTTCTGGCCGGAGGCGAAGGCCGTCGTCGAGGGCCTGACCGGCGAGACGGTCCCCGACACCGCACCGCAGAGCTGACCCCGGCGAGCACGACCGCCGCGTCCGGCACCGCCGCGCCGACCGGCGCGAGCAGCGTCATGCGCCGGCCCCCTCGAGTTCGTCGAGCTCGAGCATCTCGACGCCCCGGTCGTGCACGATCACCTGCCCGCGGAGCCGCACGTGCCGCTCTCCGAACGAGCACGAGACCGCGTCGACCCACTCCCAGTCGACGGCGTGTGCCTGGTCGTTGCCCGGCCGCTCCCACACGACGACGACGTCGTCCGCGCCGACCTGCTCGAGGACGTCGGCGATGAGCGCGGCGAAGTCGTCCACACGGTCGTCCGGTTGGTAGGGCAGGTCGGAGACGGGCAGGAGCAGTGGGATGGGCACGCCCCGTTCGGCGAGGAAGACGACCCAGCACTGGCGGGTCAGCGGGCGACCGATGAGCGTGCGGACGAGGTCGAGGACGTCGCCGTCGGTCCGGACGGGTTCGTCGGTGAGGCGGTCGATCATGTCGGTGTCTGGCATGAGCCCAGCGTCCCGCCGCGCGGCGCCGCAACCAGGCTCCAGGCGGACAGTTGTGGACAACCCCACGGCATCACGACCGTGTGCAGGAGGACGTCAGATCCCGCGCGTGACCGCCGCGTCCACCAGCAGCCGGCAGGCGAAGTACACGGCCACGATCGCCGTGATGCCCACCAGCGGGACCGGCCACGCCATCCGACGTCGGACGATCCGGAACACCGCCCACGCGATCACGATCAGCGCGACGACGCCCACGAGCACCGGCCCGACGTAGACCACCGCTCCCCCGAGTGTGGCGTTGCAGCTGTTCCCCGGGGCGTTGCACGAGCCGAACATCAGCGAGAGGAAGACGATCGCCCACCCCGCGACCAGGGCTTCGAGGACCAGCGCGACCAGCAGCACGACCGAGGCGACCACGTCCGCGACGCGGCGCCCGCCTGCCAGGGGGTGTCGTGCCTCCCGGCCGGTCCGGACAACGGACCCACCCGTCGGGCCGGTCGACGCACCATCGGGACCGGTCGACGCCCCATCGGGACGGACCGAGGCCCTGCCAGGGTCAGGCGTGCGCGCCGCCGTACCCATGCCGGTCACGACCGCTGTCCGCGGGTCGACCAGAGGGCGGCGGCGATCAGCAACGGCTGTCCGAACAGGCGGCCGATGCGCTTCGCGTCGGTGTCGAGACCGAACGCCGACCGGCGGTTGAGCCACTGCGCGACGTTGCCGGGGAAGACCGCGACGAAGAACCACGCGGCGATCGTGCCGACGCGACGCCGGGCCGAGCGCGGTGCGAGGAGCAGCGCTGACCCGAGCCCGACCTCCGCGACGCCGGAGCCGAGCACCACGGCATCGGTGTCGAGCGGGAGCGACTCGGGCACCTGAGCGCGGAAGTCCTCCCGGGCGAACGTCAGGTGCGAGACACCGGCGAACACGAGGAAGAGTCCCAGCAGGACCCGGAGGAAGGAGCGCATGCCTCCATCGTGCTCGTCGGGCAGCCCGGACGCCCGGCGACCGGCGGGAGTCGGACACATCCGTCGAGCGCGGAGGACGGCGGGCGGGGCGCTGCCGGGGTCGGTACGGTCGGGTGCATGGCTGCAGACGCCCGGGACCACGAGCCGCCCGCCGCTCTCGCGACCGTGGCCGTCGTCCTCGCCCCGGTGTCGTTCTACCTCGGCTTGTTCCTGCCAGCGGAGGGCACCGCGAAGCACCTCGTCCTCGGCACCGTGTTCGCCGTCGTCGGCGTGCTGTGTGCGTGGCGGGCGATCCGCATCGCCGGGCGTCGGCGGGCGGTGCGCGTGTGGTCCTGGGTCGGGGGCGTGGTGTGCCTGCTCGGGCTCGTGATGCTCTACTGGCAGGTCCTCGTGCTCGTCACGGGCGGGGCGTTCCCGCCGCCGTTCTGGTCGCCGTACGCGCACCGCTGACCGTCGCTTCCGCGAAAACGACAGAACGCCGCCGCGCGACGGCCAGGATCTGTCGCTTTCCGGGGGCGGTCGGCGCCACCGTCGCGCGATCTGTCACCAGCAGGCAGCGCCCCGCGCCCGGCGCGCCCGAGCACCGGCCTGGAGGCTCGGGTCGGGCCCGCACCGCGCCTCCCGGCCGCTGCTGGGTCACCACCCGGACACGTGACCAACGTCGTTCAGCCCGGTCACGCGACCCGCACGCCTGCGGCGCGTCACCAGCCGAAGGTGCCCGCACCGCCCTTGAACGGACCGACGACGTCCGAGGTGATCCAGCCGCCGTAGAAGTCGCCCTCCTGGGCCTGGACGACCTCGCCGCCGACCTCGCACGAGTCCATCGCCGACGGGTAGATCGCGACCCGGTCCCGCAGCTGCTCGTAGCCCGGCTCCGGGGTCGGGTAGTTCCACGCAGCACGTGGGGCCACGATGCCACCGCCGCGCACGTCGAAGTACCGCGCGCGGCCCTTGAACTCGCACATGCTCGACCCCTCGGCGGGCACGAGCGTGCCCTCCGTGAGGTCGGCGACCGGCAGGTAGTACACCGGCGGGTGCGAGGTCTCGAGGACCCGGACGGCATCGGTCGTGTCCGCGACGACGACCCCGCCGAGCCGGACGACCACGCGCTTCGCGACTGCCTCGACTGCGGGTGGGCGGGGGTAGTCCCACACCGACTCCTGGCCGGGTCCGGGTTCGATCCGCTGTGGTCTGCGCATGCCCCCGTTCTACTGCCGTCGGTCCGGAGTCCGCCGAGAGGTGCAGAGTGGGCGGATGACATCGACGTCACCTCGAGCGACCCTGTTCCGCCGGAAGCCCATCGACACGATCGAGGACGAGGCCGGCGACGAGGGCGGCCTCAAGCGGCACCTCGGTCTCTGGCAGCTCACCGCGATCGGCATCGGCGGGATCATCGGCGCGGGCATCTTCACCCTCGCCGGCACGGTCGCACACGGGGTCGCGGGCCCCGCAGTGCTCATCTCGTTCCTCGTGGCCGGTGTCGCGAGCGCCGCCGCCGCGCTGTCGTACGCCGAGTTCGCGGGGCTCATCCCCAAGGCCGGCAGCGCCTACACGTACGGCTACGCGGTGCTCGGCGAGATCGTCGGGTGGTTCATCGGCTGGGACCTGCTGCTCGAGTACACCGCGATCGTCGCCGTCGTCGCGATCGGCATCTCCGGGTACGTCGGGTTCCTCGTCGGACAGTTCGGCGTCGACCTGCCCGCCTGGATGCTCGGAGCACCCGGCACCGGCGACGGGCACGTGATCGACGTCTTCGCGATCATCCTGTGCCTGCTGACCGCGTTCGTCCTCACGCGGGGCATCCGGAGCGCCGCGCGGTTCGAGCTCGTCGCCGTCGGCATCAAGGTCGGGCTCGTCGTGCTCATCGTCGTCCTCGGGGTGTTCCACATCAACAGCGCGAACTACCAGCCGTACTTCCCGTTCGGGTTCGGCGGCGTGATGACCGGCGCCGCGACGGTGTTCTTCGCCGTGTTCGGCTACGACGCGATGTCGACCGCGGCCGAGGAGTCCGTCGACGCCCGCAAGCACATGCCGAAGGCGATCCTGCTGTCGCTCGGCATCGCGATGGTCCTCTACGTCCTCGCCACCCTCGTGCTCACCGGCATGCAGCAGTACACCGACATCGACCCCGCCTCCGGGTTCTCGTCGGCCTTCGCGTCGGTCGGGCTCGGCGGCGTGGCGAACGTCATCGCGATCGGCGCCATCGTCGGGATCATCACGGTCCTGCTGACGTTCATGCTCGGGGCGTCCCGCGTGTGGTTCTCGATGAGCCGCGACGGGCTCATGCCGAAGTGGTTCGCGCACACCGACCCGAAGCGGCACGTGCCCACCCGCGTCACGTGGATCATCGGCGTCGCAGCGGCAGTCCTCGCGGGCCTGCTGCCGATCGAGATCGTCGCGGAGCTCACGAACATCGGGATCCTGCTCGCGTTCGTCGTGGTGTGCTCGGCCGTGATCGTGCTCCGCTACCGGCAGCCCGACCTGCCCCGCACGTTCAGGCTCCCGTTCATGCCGGTCATCCCGGCGATCGGGGTCATCGCGTCGCTGTGGCTCGTGACGTTCCTGCAGTGGGAGACCTGGGTGCGGTTCGCGGTGTGGTTCGCGATCGGGCTCGGGGTCTACCTGGGGTACTCGCGGAAGCACAGCAAGCTGGCGGCGTCGGAGGGCGCTGTGGACGGCGGCCGCTGAGGGCACGCCCGCACCACAGGTCGTGCGCGCCGCCCGCGCGCCCTTCGCCCGCGCCGCTCGCGCGCCGTTCGTGCGCGCCGCCCGCGGGCCGTTCGCCCGCGCCGTTCGCCCGCGCCGCTCGCGCGCCGTTCGTCCACCCACCGCGGATACTGCGTTCGGGCCGCTACGGTGCGTGCCGCCCCGCTTACCCTGCTGCCGGAGGACGGCATGACCAAGGCAGACCCGAAGGAACACGAGACGAGCGACGACTTCGACGTCGTCGTCTCCACGACGCTCCACCCGGACGACGAGCACGTCATCGGTGAAGCACTGGACGGCGACTTCATCGCCTCCCGCCAGCGCCCGGGGTCGGAACGCAGCGCGACGTAGGCAGGCGCGGGTGCCGCGGGCGGGTCAGCCCTCGCGCCGGTGCTTCCCCTGCGCCGCCGACGGGTCGGCCATCGGGTGCGACCGGAACCACCGCAGCAGCTCCCGCGACCGGCTGCGGTCCGCGCTCCGGTCCCCCTCCGGCAGGAAGTCGCTGAACCCCTCCGGCGGCTGCGTGCCCTGGTCGCCGCGGTCGTACGCCATCGACCAGTCCGGGAAGCGGCGGGTGTGGATCGACTCCTCCGCGAGGAGCACGACGCTGTCGTGTCGGTCGTCGTCGAGGATCCGCCGGTACGTCGCCATCACCTGGTCGTACGGCCCCTCGAGGAGCTGCATGAACCGGCCACCCCGGGCCACGAGGAGCCCGGTCAATCCCTCCTCGGTGTTCCGAGCGCGAGCGTGCTCGAGGACCGCGTCGAGTTCGGCGTCGTCGAACGGGGTCGTGGCCGAGCTCATGTAGACGAGGGACTGCAGCATGGGGTCGATCCTGCCCTCGTTCGGCGCGCGGCGTCTCCCCCAGAACGGGCCGGACGGCGTGCCGCGGGTGCGCGGCGCGACGAAACGGGACGTCGGTGGGTGCTGGCACGATTGACGGGTGCCAGCCGCCCCGATGATCGACGCCGTCGACGTCATCCGCTTCGTCGGACCGCAGGCGTTCGGTCGTGCCCGCGACGTCGTTCGCGCAGGCCTGGTCGACGACGCCACCTGGCACGACGACGACGGCACGGTGACCGCGACGGTCTCCGGCACCGCCGACGACCCGTACGACGTCCGCATCGAGACCACCCCGGCCCGCGGCGAGTTCATCCGTCCGGTCCGCAGCTCGTGCTCCTGCCCCCTCGGTGGCGACTGCAAGCACGTCGCCGCCGCGCTCCTGACCGTCAACGCCCGCTCCCTCGCAGCGGCCGCCGGTCCGAAGACGCAGGCCCCGGCTCCGCCGGCACCGGACTGGAGGCACGAGGTCGCCCGCCTCGCCGGTGACACCGAGCAGGCGGTCGCGCCGCAGGGCACCCCCATGGGCCTCCAGTTCGAGTTGCGCGACGCGGTCACGGCGCGGTTCGCTGCGCGGGCGCGCGCGGCCGGTCGTTCGTTGCCCGCGGCCTCGCGGACGGTGCGGCTCGGCGTGCGGCCGGTCACCCGGAGCGACGCGGGCAACTGGGTCCGCGGGCAGCTGACCTGGAGCACGCTGCCGTACTCCCAGAACCGGCTCGGACTCACACCGGAGCAGCACGCGTGGTTCCTCCAGCTCGCCGCGCTCCACCGTGCCGGGGCGCTCGCCGGCCTTCCGGGTGAGAGCGACTGGATCCACCTCGACGACTTCCAGAGCCCACTGCTCTGGCCGCTGTTCCGGCAGGCCGAGGGGCTCGGGATCGCGTTCGTCACCGGTAAGCAGGCGACCGGCGTGACCCTCGGGTCCGAGGCTCGTGTGCTGCTCGACACCGCGCGCTCCGAGGACGGGCTCGTCATCGGAGCGAGTGCGGTGATCGACGGACGTCCGGTCGTCGCCGGGGCGGCACGCACGATCGGCGACCACGGTGTGTACGCCTTCCGCGAGAGCCCGGCGTTCCAGGTCGCGCTGGCCCCCACCCCGGAGCCGGTGCCGGAGGACCAGCGGCGCATGCTCGTCGAGGGCGCCCGCATCACCGTGCCCGAGGCCGAGGTGTCCGAGTTCCTGGCCGACTGGTCCCCGCGACTCCGTGGGGCCCGCGGCCTCGTCAGCTCGGACGGCTCGGTCAAGCTGCCGGAACGCGGTGCGCCCGAGCTCGTGCTCACGGCGACGTTCGAGCCCGCCCGGGCACCGCGGACGGACGACCGCGTGCACCTGCAGTGGCGCTGGCACGTCGACGGCCGGAAGGACCCGGTCGCCCTGCACGGTCCCCTGCCCGACCTCACCGGGGTCCGCGCCGCCGACGACGCCCCGGTCGGTCCGGGCGGGGGGCTCGACTGGTTCGCCGACGGGGTGATCGACGGGGCCGATGTCGCGGTGTTCGCGAACGAGCTGCTCCCCCAGTTGAGCGCGCACGGCGTCCGCACCGTGGTGCAGGGCGAACGGCTCGACTACGAGCGGCTGAGCGGTCGGCCGAACATCCGCGTGACGACCATGCCGTCCGAGAAGCACGACTGGTTCGACCTCGGCATCATCGTCAGCGTGAACGGCAAGGAGATCCCGTTCACGCCGTTGCTCCGAGCACTCGCGGGGCGTGCTCGGCGGCTCAAGCTCGTCGACAACTCGTACCTGTCCCTCGCCGACCCGGCGTTCGACCGGCTCAAGGAACTCATCGACGAGGCACGCGACCTCGGCGAGTGGGAGCCCGACCAGCCGATGACGGTCACTCCGTTGCAGGCCGGGCTGTGGTCCGAGTTCGACCAGCTCGCCGACGAGACCGCCCACGACGAGCGGTGGCAGGTGATCGCGGCGGGACTGCTCGGTGCGACCCCACCCACCGACACCCCGGTGCCGGACACGGTGCACGCGGAGCTCCGGCCGTACCAGCACGCCGGGTACGCGTGGCTGTCCTTCCTCCGCTCACACGGGGTCGGCGGCGTGCTCGCGGACGACATGGGTCTCGGCAAGACGCTCCAGGTCCTCGCCATGATCGCCGCTGCCCGCGCGGACGAACCGGACGGCAAGCCGTTCCTCGTCGTCGCGCCGACCTCGGTCGTCGGGAACTGGGCGTCCGAGGCTGCCCGGTTCGTGCCGTCGCTCCGGGTGTCGACCGTGACATCGACGTCCCTGAAGGACCCGACGCTCGTCGCCCGCACGGCCGCGGACTCCGACGTCGTCGTGACCTCGTACGCCCTGCTCCGGCTCGACGCCGCCGCGTGGTCAGAGCAGTCGTGGTCGGCGCTCGTCCTCGACGAGGCGCAGTTCGTGAAGAACCCGCAGTCGCAGATCCACCGCGTCGTGACGGACCTCCGCGCACCGGTGAAGTTCGCGATCACGGGCACGCCGCTCGAGAACGGCCTGACCGACCTCTGGGCACTCTTCCACGTCGTGGCGCCGGGGCTGCTGTCGTCGTGGACCCGCTTCGGCGACGACTACGTGAAGCCGCTCGGGTCGCCCGACCTCCGGGGCGACGCCCGACGCCAGCTGACCGAGCGGCTCCGACGACGCATCCGGCCGCTCATGCTCCGGCGGACGAAGGAGAGCGTCGCCGCCGACCTCCCGCCGAAACAGGAGCAGGTCGTCCGGGTCACGCTCGACCCGGCGCACCGAGACCTCTACGAGACGACGCTCAACCGCGAACGGCTCAAGGTCCTCGACCTCATCGACGACCTGCCCCGCAACCGCATGATCGTGTTCCGGTCCCTGACGCTCCTCCGGATGCTCGCGCTCTCCCCCGCCCTCGTGCCCACCGCCGCGCCGTCGGGTGACCTCGACGCGCCGGCCGAGGTGTCGGACATCCCGTCGGCCAAGCTCGACCTGCTGCTCGACGAACTCGACCAGCTCGCTGCCGAGGGCCGGCGGGCACTCGTGTTCAGCCAGTTCACCTCGTTCCTCCGGATCGTCGCCGAGGCGCTCGACGCCCGCGGTCTCGGGTACGAGTACCTCGACGGGTCGACGCGCCGCAGGCCCGAGGTCATCGACCGCTTCCGGAACGGCACCGCACCCGCGTTCCTCATCTCGCTCAAGGCCGGCGGCTTCGGGCTCACCCTGACCGAGGCGGACACGGTCTTCATCCTCGACCCGTGGTGGAACCCCGCCGCCGAGAACCAGGCCGTCGACCGCACGCACCGCATCGGCCAGACCCGGTCGGTGAACGTCAACCGGCTCATCGCGGAGGACACCATCGAGGCGAAGGTCCTCGCCCTCGCCGCGAAGAAGGCCGAGCTGTTCGCCACGATGATCGACGACGACGCCCTGTTCGCCGAGGACCTGTCCGCCGACGACATCCGCTCGCTGCTCGCCTGACACAGCACTCGGCTGGCCGGGCCGGGCTGGGTCGGTTCAGTCGACGTTGAGGGTGGCGATCCACTCCTCGGCGGTGACGACGTCCGCCTGTCGCGGGAACACCTTCTCGGTCAGGACCCGGTGCACCTCGGGGTCGCCGTCCGTGCAGGCGTCCGCGAGGACCGTCAGTCCGAAGTCGAGGTCGGCCGCCTGCCGCAGGGTCGAGAGCACCACGCCGCTCGTGGCGATGCCCGCGAGGACGAGGTCGGTCGCCCCGAGGCCGCGCAGGAGCACCTCGAGGTCCGAGCCCGTGAACGCGCTGACCCGCCGCTTCACGACGACGAGGTCCGCATCGGTCAGGTGGAACGCCCCGTGGACGTCGGTGGCCTCCGGCGGTTGGTCACCCATCCTCGCCCGGGCCGCGCCGAACGTCCGGTTCCGGTCGGCGATCTCCGGCGCGCCGGGCCGGAACGCGACGCGCACGAAGACGACCGGGATGCCCGTCGCTCGGGCGGCGTCGGCGGCGGCGACCGCGGCGTGCAGAGCGCTGTCGGTGCCGAGGCGGTCGACGACGCCGTTCTGGTAGTCCATGACGAGGAGTGCGGTGCTCACGTCCGGAGGCTACCGATGTCGGCAGTGTCCGGCAGGATCGTGAGTCTGCTCGACCCGCACCACCCAGGAGTCCCATCCCCCATGACGTCCCGCCGACGCCGCCGCACCGGTACCGCCTCCGTCCTGCTCGTCCTCGCGCTCGCCCTCGCTGGCTACGCACTGCACGCCGCCGGGCTCCTGCCGACCGACGAGTCCTCCGCGGCGACCGACACGCGCTCGAGCGCGACGGACGGGTCCTCCGACGACCGGGGCGACCAGGCGAGCACGGGGACCGACGTGGCGGAGCCGAGCCGCGCCTCCCGGCCCGGTCCGGACGCGGCCGCGTCGCTCCGCACCCTCGCGAGCCTGCCGGTGAAGGGGAAGGCACCCTCGACGGGGTACGACCGCACCGCGGACTTCGGTACCGCGTGGCTCGACGTCGACCGGAACGGGTGCGACACGCGCGACGACGTCCTCGCGCGCGACCTGACGCACGTCGTCCGGCAGGGGCCGTGCCGGGTGCTGACCGGGACGCTCGTGTCGCCGTACACGGGCGGGACGATCTCGTTCACGCGGGGGCAGACGACCTCGACCGAGGTGCAGATCGACCACGTCGTGGCCCTCGAGAACGCGTGGCGCACCGGTGCGCAGGAGCTGTCGCAGACCGCTCGGGAGGCACTGGCGAACGACCCGGAGAACCTCTTCGCCGTCGACCAGCACTCGAACGCGCAGAAGCGCTCCGGCGATGCGGCGACCTGGCTGCCCGCGGCGAAGGGGTTCCGCTGCACCTACGTCGGGCACCAGGTGGCGGTGAAGGCGAAGTACCACCTGTGGGTGACGCCAGCCGAGCGGGACGCGATGGTGCGGGTGCTCGACCGCTGCTGAGGCCGCGTCGACGGTCGTGGCGCAGGCACCCGCGACCTGCCGCGACCTGCCGCGACCAGGTTGTCCTTCCGAGGTCTGGCCGATCCGGTTCGCCGAGGCCGGACATCGCGCACCCGATCGGTCACTGGACGAACCAAGGTCACCGTCCCGGCAAGCAGCGGCGCGTCTCCGGCAAGCCGTCCGCACTGGCCCGCGCGGCGTCGACGCGAGCCGATCGCCGCCGACGGACGCTTCCGCTCCGCTGTGCCGATGCCGATGCCGATGCCAGCCGCACGGCCGGGCCGTGCGCTCAGCCGAGCGCCGCCATCGCTCCGACCGCGACGGCCCACCAGTACCCGAGCACCGCACCCGCGGGCAGCGCGAGCACCCCGACGACCACCGCTCGCCGGAGCAGTCGGCGCCGAGCAGCCGCGGCAGCGATGTCGCGTTCGAGCCGTTCGAACCGCTGGACGTGCCGCAGGATGTCGTTGACCACCACGGCATCGACGTGCCACGTGCCGCGCTCTTCCGCGAGCATCGAGAGGTACCGGACGGCCTCCGGCGAGTGCACTCTCGGCAAGCCTGCGATCCACGCGCCGACCTGCGCCGGCTCGAGGGTCACCGCTGCCGGGGGCTTGTCACCGAAGCGGAGCCGATCGGCAGCGACGACGATCACGGGCTGCACCGGGATCGGACCGCCGGCAGCCGCGGAGAGCAGGACCGTCGCTCGCTCGCCCTCCTGCACAGCCCGGTGCATGTGTGGTGTCCGGTGCCCGTCGACGAGCAGGGTCCGACCGCCCACCCAGACACTGTGTCCGGAGTGGTTCTTCGTGTTGATCGAGAACACCCCGGTCGGGCCGATCACCACGTGGTCGATGTCGGTCGACCGTTTGCCGACCGGCACCGAGTGCAGCACCGTGTACTCCGGACCGAGCGCCTCGAGGGCAGCGGCCACCTGCCGTTCGCCCTGCGCACCCTTGAACCAACTGGCGGCCTCGGCGCGGAGCGGGTGCGTCCCGGTGAACCGCTGCCACCTGGTCAGCGTCGGCCCCTCGGCCTGGATCGCCAGACACTCCTGCATCACCGCGTACCCGGGCTTCCGTGCTCGGAGCGTCAGGTGCGCGCCTCCGCGGGCGTTCGTCGTGTGTTCCCCCATGCAACGACCATCCCAGTGATCCGCCGGCCGACGCCCGCCCCACTTCTGGGGATCACTCATCTCGAGGTTCGGCAGTTACGCAACAGGTGTAGTCTTACTGCCGATGCAGTCGCATCGATTGGACTCGCTGCCCGCGCCGGGCGCGGACCCCGAGCCCTTCACCGCCGAAGTCCTCAGGAGGCCCCATGTCCACCAGCAGGTTCACCGACCGCGTCGTCCTGATCACGGGCGGCGGATCGGGACTCGGTCGCGCCACCGCCGTCCGGCTCGCATCGGAGGGTGCCGCACTCTCGCTCGTCGACATCTCCGCCGAGGGTCTCGAAGCAACGAAGGCCGCCGTCCTCGAGGTCGCACCCGACGCCGACGTCCTCACCACCGTCGCCGACGTCTCCGACGAGAGCCAGGTCGATGCGTACGTCCTCGACACGACCGAGCACTTCGGCCGGATCGACGGCTTCTTCAACAACGCCGGCATCGAGGGCAAGCAGAACCCGACGGAGTCGTTCACCGCGGCCGAGTTCGACCGGGTCGTGTCGATCAACCTCCGCGGCGTGTTCCTCGGCCTCGAGAAGGTCCTCGGCG
This sequence comes from Curtobacterium phoenicis, assembly GCF_047238015.1. NCBI lineage: Bacteria > Bacillati > Actinomycetota > Actinomycetes > Micrococcales > Microbacteriaceae > Curtobacterium > Curtobacterium phoenicis. The sequence continues at coordinate 1,695,665 of NZ_JBDFLZ010000002.1, read as the reverse complement.
TCATGCGCGAGCAGGGCTCCGGGATGATCGTCAACACCGCGAGTGTCGGCGGCATCCGCGGCATCGGCAACCAGTCCGGCTACGCCGCGGCCAAGCACGGCGTCGTCGGCCTCACCCGCAACTCCGCCGTCGAGTACGGCCAGTACGGCATCCGCATCAACGCCATCGCTCCCGGCGCGATCTGGACGCCCATGGTGGAGAACTCGATGAAGCAGCTCAACCCATCGGACCCGCGGGCTACCGCCGAGGAGTTCATCCAGGTGAACCCGACGAAGCGCTACGGCGAAGCCCCCGAGATCGCGGCGGTCGTCGCGTTCCTGCTCTCCGACGACGCCTCGTACGTGAACGCCACGGTCGTGCCGATCGACGGTGGGCAGTCGGCCAAGTACTGAACACGCGTCACGATGGCCAGGCAACGGCCTGGAGGCGCGGCCCGGCTCCGTCGTGTCCGCCGACCGTGCAGCATGGTCGGCTGACACCCTGGAGGGGAACGTATGAGCAGCAACGAGCAGCACGGGTCGGCCTTCGGCCGAGGCGTCGACCAGGCGCCGCCGACGGCGGCCACGGAACTCCGTCGGCGGATGTCGGCTTCGCCGGCGGGGTTCCTGCGCAGTGCGGCCTGGGTGCCGTGGAAGCCCGAAGGTGATCCGGAGGGCGGCAGCGTTGCACACGTGATGATCCACGGGAGGCCGTTCGTCCCGGTCTTCACCGCCCCCGGAGCACTCGCCGCCAGCCTGCCCGAAACCGAGGGACGGCCGGTGCCGATGCACGAGCTCGTGACCGCTCTCCCGGAGGAGTTCGGCATCGTGGTCGACCCGACGAGTGCTGCGGACGCGGACTTCCTGCACGCCGACGTCATCGCGACGATGCGCGCACAGACGCGCGGCGACGTCCTGGTCGAGGACACCGACGCAACACGCGGATAGTGTGGCGCCACCGCACTGAGCTGGGGAGGAGCTTGCGATGCTGACGATCACCGCACTGGCGATCGCAGCCGTCTATGTCCTGGTCATCGTCGTCAGCGCACTCGTGCTCGCACGGCGGCGGCGGCAGGTGCCCGCAGGCGATCGACCGTCACCCGGCCCATTGCTGAGCTTGCTGATCGGAGCCGTGCTCGTCGCACCGGTCGTCTGGGGTGTCGCCACCCTGGCGACCGCGAGCATCGTCGATGTGCTGACCTCAACCGGCAGCTGAAGATCCTCGCGCAGCATCCGTCGGCCACACGCCGTGTCAGTGGCGCGGCTCGACGAGCTCGATGAACCTGGACAGCAACGACAGCCCGGCGATCGACGGGGGCAGCCCCGTCGTGAGCGCCGGCGAGTAGACGAGGTACGCCGCCCACTGCGCCCGGGACAGCGCCACGTTGAGCCGGTTCGGCATGAGCAGAAAGTCGAGCCCGCGCGGGATGTCCGCCGCACTCGATGCCGCGAGCGACGTGATCGACACCACGGCCTCGCGCCCCTGGAACATGTCGACCGTGCCGACCTGGGTTCCGCGGAGACCGGCGCGGTCGAGTTCCTGACGGATGAGCGCACCCTGCGCGTTGTACGGCGCGACGACGATGACGTCCTCGTCCGTGAGAGCCCGCGACACGTCGCCGTCGACCCACCGGCGGCCGATCAGGCTCTGCGCGAGTTCGACGACCCGCGCTGCTTCTTCCGCCGAGGACGTCGTGTTCCCGCTGTGCACGACCGGCACCGGGTGGACACCCGGGCCGAGGTCGTCGAGGTACCGGCCGCTCACGATCGAAGTCAGCTGCCCGTCGTACGACAGCCCCGAGACCGAGGCGGTCAGCGCGGGCTCCATGCGCCGGGTGTGCGCGAGGAAGTAGCCGAACCCCGGCGGGAGCACGTGCTCGCCGTCCGCGAGCCACCCGAGCGCCGACTGGTCCACCGGCTCCGGGTGCGAGCCCTGCGAGACCTGCGGGAGCTGCTGCGGGTCGCCGAGCAGCAACAACCGTGAGGCGGCGATCGAGGACGCGATGGTCGGCGCGAGCGAGAACTGCCCGGCCTCGTCCACGACGAGCAGGTCGAGGGAGCGCCGTGGGATCGTGCTCTCGTTCGCGAACGTCCAGGCCGTGCCGCCGACGACTCCCCCGGTACCGGTCTCGGCGCACGACGACAGGAACGCCGAGATTGCGGCGTTGTTCTTCACCGGGGTCCAGGCGGCGGCCTCGAGCTCGTCCTCGGTCGCGCCGGACTTCGGCACCTTCACCACGCGGTCGGCGGGCACCCCGGCGCGGACGACCGACGACAGGAAGTTCTCGCTCGTCGCGTGGGACTGGCCGACGACCCCGACGTGCCAGCCGTGCTCCCGAACGAGCCGTGCGACGACGTTCGACCCGACGTAGGTCTTGCCCGTGCCGGGAGGACCCTGGATCGCCAGGTACGACCGGTCGAGCCCGAGCAACGTCGTGACGACCGCGGACACCGTGTCGTCGCCCTGCACCGGAACGATCGGCCCACGCGGCGGCACCCGCCGGAGCAGGTCGAACGCAGGGTCCGGCAGCATCGCGGGCAGCGCGTCGAGGACCTCTTGCCCCCACTCGGCGATGGCCTCGGGCTGCGGCTTCGCACGCGGCGGCGCTGCTGGTGCGAGTGCGACCGGAAACTCGGAGTGCGGCTCCCCGCTGCCGACCGGCAGGCTCTCCTTCACCAGCACCTCGAACGCGTCGTTGTTCTCCAACGCATCGAGCACGACCGCGCGGGCAGATGCGCCCTTCGACCCCGGCGCAGGGGCGGTGATCGACGGCGGGAGCGGGTCGTCGTAGACGAGGTGAGGCGTGCCTCCAGGCCGGATCCGCGAGCCGGGCGCGAGCGTCCCCGACAACCGGATCTCTCGCGACTGCGACCGGGCGCGCGGCAGCGTGCCCCAGTCGCGCTCGACCGACGCTCGTTCGACCACGAGGACGTCGCGGGTGTCCGCCCAGTCGTCCACCGGGTTGCGGAGCCGATCGAAGTGGTCCTGCCAGAAGGTCTTGGCCTCGCGGCGGTGGTAGTCGATCGCGGCCGCGGCGAGTGCCAGGGCAGTCTGGTCGTCGTCGCGGTCGAGGGGGTCGACGTCCGCGATCTGCGCGGCGAGCGCCGTGTACACGGGGTTCGGCTCCCGCTCGACGGGGATCGGCGGGAGGAGCGGCTCCTCGCTCGGCTCCTCGGTGCGCAGGGGCCGGAGCGACAGCAGCCAGTCGCGGAGCCGCAGCGTGGAGCGGCAGTCGTAGGCGTTGTAGTCGGCGACCTGGTCGAGCATGCGCTGCCCGGTGACGGGGTCGCCGTTCCGGAGTTCCTCGATCGCCTCGACGTAGGCGGTGATGCTGTCGGCGGCGTTCGTGACGTCGCTGAGGCGGAGGTCCTCGCCCATGTACAGCGGCTCGAGCTTCTTGATCGAGTAGCTGTGGCTGCCGACCACCAGGGCCTTGCGGACGATCGGGTACAGGTCGACGAGGACGCCCGCGCGGAGCAGGTCGTCGACCGCGTCCTCACCCACGCCGTGCCAGGCTGCAAGGGACAGCAGGTGCGTCCGCTCGTACGCCGCATAGTGGTAGATGTGCATGCCCGGGTGCTGGGCGCGGCGTTCCTCGACGAAGGCGAGAAAGTCGATCAGCGCCTGCCGCTCCTCGCGGATCGTGTGTGCCCAGAAGGCGGTGAAGTCGGCGCGGTCGTCGACCAGGCCGAACAGGTAGTCGAGGCCCCAGTGCACGCCGTCCTCGGTGTGCAGGGGGTCGCCCTCGAAGTCGAAGAAGACGTCGCCCGGGTCCGGCTCCGGGATCGCGTCGAGGGCGCGGGGGTCGTGGAGTTCGAAGCGGGGCTTGGTCTTGTTGCTCTGGCCCGCTTGCTGCTCCGCTTCGGTCTCGGTCTGGAGGCGCGCCTGACGAACCAGCCTCTCTTGCGTGCTCCGCGACATACCCGGCACAGCCGCGGTGCGGTCCGCCAGGTCGTCGATCGTCCGCACCCCGGCGCGGATCAGCTTCGTCCGCTGGTCGAGGCGCATGCCCGCGACGAGGACGAGGTCGCGGTGGTCGGCCACCTGCGTCGAGCAGATCGGGCAGCGGCCGCAGCTGGAGTAGCGGGGGTCACCCCAGTGCAGTTCCTCGGTCTCGCTCATGCGCTCGGCGAGCACCCGTTCGAGTTCGGCGCGCTGCGTGCGGTACACGGGGGCGATGTCGGCGAGGTCGTGCGTGGTGGTGCTGCGGTCGCCGAGGACGAGGTGGACCTGCTGCCCGGTCGGGATGCCGTGCGCCTGCATCTGCTCCGCGTAGGCAGCGAGCTGCAGCAGCGCGCTGATCTTGGCGTGGCGGGCGAGCTTGGTGTCGTAGACCTCGTACTCACCGGCGGCGTTGCGGATGATGAAGTCGGCGAAGCCGATGAAGCCCGGAGCATCCGGTGCCGCAGGTCGGTGGAACGTCGGCTGGTAGAGCACGTCCGCGCCGGCGCGCATGCCGTCGAGCGCTGCCTGCGCCGCTGCGGCGTACCCGGCAGGCTCGGGCCGGTCGAACTCGACGACCTCGTGCGACTGCTTGAGGATGTCGAGGTAGTCGAGCTCGTGCTGATCACCGAGCCGGGCCGTCCGCTCGAGCATGTCGTCGTGGACCTCGGGCAGGGGTTCGCCGCGGCCGAGCTTGGCGTCGAGGCGGCGGAGGAACGCCCACTCGCAGGCCGCCCACGTCGACAGGTCGCTCGGACTGAGCAGGACGCTGCCGTCGGTGGTGATCTGCATGCCGGTCCCCCGTCTCGTCGGTGCGTTGCGAGCCTAGGGGCGGCCGCCGACAGCATCCGCCGGGTCATCGGCAGCGAGGTCATCGCCTTCGACCCGCGCGAACCGCGGCCCCTCGTACCCGTCCCGCGACACCCAGGCCGTGAAGTCCGCGAGCGACCGCACCCAGTGCCCCCGCTCCCCGTACAGCGCCTGGTACACGACGACGGGTTCTTCGGTCTCGACGTCCTTCGCCACGAGGACCACCTCGTACTCCCCACCCTTGAAGTGTCGGTAGCGGCCGGGCTCGACCGACGCCGACGCCGACGCAGGGAGCAGCGACGCCATCAGCGCCGACACCCGTCGCTTGATGTCGTCCCGGATCGGCCGGACCTCGTCGATGGCCTTGCCCGCCGGGTCGGTCAGCTCCCAGTCCTCGTACCGCTTGCCGGGGAAGATCGGGCACGCGTCCCCACACCCCATCGTGATGACCGCGTCCGAGTCCTTGACGTCAGAGGTCTGCAGCAGCTGCGGGACCGCACCGGTGATGTCGATCCCTTCCTCCGCCATCGCCGCGACGGCCACAGGGTTGATCGCGGACCCCGGCTCACTTCCGCCCGACAGTACGCGGACCCGGTCACCACCGAGGGCACGGGCGTACCCGGCGGCCATCTGAGACCGCCCGGCGTTGTGGACGCAGACGAACAGGATCGTGGGGACGTCGCTCATGAGGACCAGCCTGCACCACGTCACGCAGTGTCACGACCCACCCGGACGACGGCGAGCCGACGTACCGTCCTGTCATGACCGTCGTCACGGCCGTCGCCGTCCTCGCGGGTGTGCTCGCCGTCGCCACCGTGCTCGGCCTCGTCCTCCGGAATCACACCGGCCGCGCCCGCACGGTCGTGAGCGCGGCAGCACCGAGCGCTGCGCGGCCGGAGCCGAAAGCGGTGAGCCCCAGCACCACCGCCCACGGCATCGCCCCCATCGAGGCCTTCGGCACCCGCGCCACCCTCGTCCAGTTCTCGACGCCGACCTGCGCCCGCTGCCCCGGCACCCGCCGCCAGCTCGACGCCCTCGCCGCCCAGCATCCCGGGGTCGCACGCCTCGAGATCGACGTGGCCGACCGGACCGAGATCGCGACGCGCTACAACGTCCTGCAGACCCCGACGGTCCTGCTCGTCGACGCCGACCACACCGTCCGGACCCGCTTCGGTGGCCCACCGAGGCCCGCCGAACTCTCCGCAGCACTCACCGCCGTCCTCCAGGAGGCTCCCGCATGAGCGACACCACCACCGGCATCGATCCGCGTTCCCCGCGCTTCGGCGCCGCGATCACGACCGTCCTCCTCGCGGTGACGATCGTCCTCACGCTGATCCCCGCGACGTACGCCGTCGGGATCGTCCTGCTCACCATCATCGTCGTGCTCTTCGCTGTCGGTGGCATCGGCGGCATCCGACGCCACCCCTACGGCGCACTCTTCCGCCGCTTCGTCCGCCCGCGCCTCGCCCCGCCCGCCGGCCTCGAGGCCCCGGAGCCCCCGACCTTCGCCCAGCAGGTCGGCCTGTTCGTCACCGCCGTCGCGCTCCTCCTCGCCCTGGTCGGCGTCCCGTACGCCGCCCCGGTCGGTGCCGCCGTCGCCCTCGTCGCCGCGTTCCTCAACGCCGTCTTCGACGTCTGCATCGGCTGCATCCTCTACGTGTGGCTGGTCCGCGCGGGCCTCCTCCGTCCGCGACGCACCACCGTCTGACCGCAGGGAGGCGCGACCCACCTCCGCAACCCACGCCGCGCCGGCAGGGTGATCCGGACTGGAGGCGCGGCCCACCTCCGCAACGCACGCCGCGCTGGCAGGGTGATCCGTGCCTCCAGACCGGGCCGACAGTCCGACTGCGCGCGTGTCCGGACGCTTCCCTAGACTCGCGACATGAGCGCACCGGCACGGACCGAACGTGGTCTCGACCGACTCGTCAACTTCTCCGACGCGACCGTCGCCATCGCGATCACACTGCTGATCCTGCCGTTGGTGGACCTCGCGGGTGAGTTCCACGGGAGCTCGGGGGCCGGCGAACTCCTCCGGGAGCACTGGGGCTCCATCGTCGAGTTCGTCGTCACGTTCTGGGTGATCTCGCGGTTCTGGCGGCTGCACCACCAGGTGTTCGAGCACGTGATGTCGTACAACCCGCTCGTGCTGCGGCTGAACTTCGTGTGGCTCATCAGCATCGTGTTCCTGCCGTTCGCCGCGAACCTGCTCGACGCCGGCGACACCGACCGGATCGCGTACGCCGTCTACCTCGGCACGATGCTCATCACGAGCCTGTCGCTCACCGCGATCGAGTTCGCGCTGCGCCGTTCGCCCGAACTGCTGTCGACACCGCTCGCCACGCGGGACAAGGGGTTCATCGCCGCGGGGCTCCTCGCGGCCGCCCTCGTGCTGGCCGTGCTCTTCCCCGACGTCGGGCTGTTCTGGGTGCTGCTCCTGCTGCTGCAGGGGCCGATCGGCGGGCTGCTGCACCGACGTTCCTCGTAGGGTGGAGCGCATGGGGGACTACGAGGACATCGCTCGCCGAGCGTGGCGGCGGACGACATGGATCGCGATCGGCGGCTTCGTCGTCGGGGCGATCGTGGGTGTCTTCCTTGCGGACGGAGAGTCGGCGCTCAGGAGCCTGCTCATCATCGTCGGGGTCGGGTTGAGCATCGGCGGCTTGAGCGGAGCGGTCTCGCTGTTCACGAGCGCTGCCCGGCTCGCACCGTCGATGCAGTGGCCCGTCCGAGAGCTGGACAGGGCTGACCGCCGGAAGGTGCGTCGGGCCGTGTACTCCGGGCAGCCGATCGAGACGAACGGTTCGGACGTCGCTCACCGTGCGGCCGACTGGGCTCGCGGAGCGGTCGTCACGCTCCCGGTCAACCTCGGGCAGTTCCTGCTGCTCTACCTCGGGATCGGCAGTGCGCAGCTGCCGAACATCATCAACGACGATCCGTGGGCGTCCGGCTTCGCCCGCATCTTCTTCGGCGCACTCGTCCTGGTCGCGATCGGGCTCAGCGTGTCGTTCGTCCGGAACATCCGCGGCGCCCGCCGGTACCTCGCTGCTGTCGGGAGCCGGTAGCCCGTGCCGTTCACCGACGCCTCCACGGTCCTGCTCGGGAAACTCGCGACGTACCTCCCCGACGAGGAGGACTCCGGCGCCGCCGACGTCATCCCCGGCTACGTCCGCGGGGCGATCCGCCGGTTCGAGATCGGCGGTCGGGTCACGCTCACGCCCGAAGTGCTCTGGTTCAGGGCGCACCCGATCAACTACGCCCCGCGCACGCGCTTCGGCATCCCCGTCGAGGAGATCGTCCGGCTCGACGACGTCTCGAGCGGCCTCCGCAGGAAGGTCCGGGTCACCATGCGGAGCGGCATGGCGCCGACGTTCCTGATGTGGGGCATCCCCCGCTTCATCGAGGCGGTCGAGCGGGCGCGCGCCGCGCTCTGACTCCTCACGGCCGGCAAGCGGTCGGCCGGGAGGCGCGGATCACCTGCGCCACGCCCGTCCGGTGCCGGAGAGTCCCCCCATCGAACCCTCCGACCCCGGCCGTGCCCTCGACCGCCGACCCGTGCATGGTCAGGCCGCCGCTGCGCGGGCGGACAACGCCTGCTCGCTCAGCGCGACGAGGTCGTCCGCGCGGAGGGCTGGCCAGCCGTGCAGGAGCTCCCGCCATTCCGTCGGGAGCGCGCTCACCCCGTACAACGCGCCCGCGAGGCCACCCGCGATCGCCGCCACCGTGTCGGTGTCGTTCCCGGTGCGGACCGCTCGGACGAGGGCATCCTCGAGACTCGTGCTCTTCCGCACCGCGGCGTATGCAGCCTGGAACGCCGACACGACCCAGCCGTTCGACTCCGTGAAGTCGACCGGCTCCGAGTGCTCCGCCGTGACGATGCGGTCGACCCAGGTGCGACGCTTGTCGAGGTCGAGCAGGTCGAGACCCGCCATGACGTCGAGCTCGCCCGTGAGGACCGCTTTCCGGATCGCCACGCACCAGAGCACGCACGCGTCCCCCGCGTCGGACTCGTAGTGCGTGAGGTCACTGATCGCTCGAGCGGCCTCGGCCAGCCGGAGCTCCTCGTCGACCGCGCCCGTCAGGTACCCGAGCACCAGCGGCGCAGTTCGCATGAGCGAGCCGTTGCCTGCCGACCGCCCCTTGACCTCATGCTCCTGCCGGGCCGAAGCTCGTGCTGCGGAGGCGACCCGTGCCTCCAGGCCGGTGAGCACGTTGCGCGTCTGGATGCCGACGTCGGGCGCGGTGCGTGCCCAGTCGACCCAAGCGGCCACCAGGCCGTCGAGGGCCGTCTCGCTGGCGGGGTCGCCGCCGCGGGCGAGGGTGCGGAGGATCGGGACGGCCATGCTCGTGTCGTCCGTCCACTCCCCCGGTGCCCAGCCGAAGGAGCCGCCGCCGGCCATCCGGATCGGAGTGGGTTCGGGGACGGCGGGACGGAACTCGTAGCCGGCGCCGAGGGCGTCGCCGGCGGCGGAGCCGAGGACGGCGCCGATCGCGCGGTCGCGGGTGGTGGGGTTCATGGCCGCCTGCCTTCCGGTCGGGGTTTGCTCGGTTCTGCGCAAACTGGGTTTCACTGTCCCACGTCCCCATGGTTTGCGCAAGTGCGCGTAAACTCGGCGGCGTGACTTCGTCTGCGTACCGCGATCCTTCCGGCAAACGCCTGGTCGACTACCCGCGCCCCTCGGTGGCTGTGGACACAGCCGTCCTGACCGTGCCTGTGGGGGAATCGCTGTCGGTCCTCCAGGTGCGCGATGCCGTCGACGGGGACTGGCGGTTGCCGGGGACGTTCGTGCACGAGGGCGAGCGGCTGGCCGACGCTGTGCTTCGGTCGCTGTCCGACAAGGCGGATGTTACCGGGCTGGCACCGTCGCAGCTGCACGTGTTCGACGATCCTGCGCGAGACAGTCGGGGGTGGGTGTTGTCGGTGGCGCATCTCGATGTGGTGCCCGCTACGTCGTTGTTGTCACCCAAGCTGGACGCTTCGCGGGCGCGGCTCGTCCCGGTCGACGACGCGACGGGGATGGTGCACGGGCATGACGAGATCGTGGCGTTCGCGGTGGCCTCGTTGCGAGCGCTCTACGCTGCGGCGCCGGACCCGCGCGGGCTCGTGGCGGAGCCGTTCACGATGACCGAGCTGCGGCGAGTGCACGAGGCGGTAGCGGGGCGGGCGTTGCAGCCGGATTCATTCCGGAGGGCCATGCTGCCGGGGCTCGTGGCGACGGAGGAGAAGCGGGCGGAGGGGCCGGGGAAGCCGGCGGGGACGTACCGGCGGGCGTTGTTCGCAGTCTCAAAGGCCCTATCTGGCACACGAGCCTATATCTCGGCACCGGCACGCCGGGCCGGCTGAACGCCCTCGACGCCAGCGAACGCCGAACCACCTTCGCCACCGACCCTCGCAGGTCCTCGGCGTAATCGCCAGCGGTCCCGTCGCCCTCACCACCGCCGACAAAGCCGCCGAGGACGATCAAGCAACGGCCGCCCGTGACTTCGACGCGCTCGATCTGAAAGCCGACGACGTCTCGACACGCGGCCCATCGGCTCCCTCAAGAAACCCAAAGCACCAGCGTCACCGCTCTACGGCTGGGTTTGGCCAGTCAATTCCGACATAATTACCCACAAACGTAGCGAACACCAGCTCACGTTTCACCCCTTGCTTCCTCGACCGCAGCAGCGAGGCTGACTTGTTGGCGGCAACTTCTCAACTAGATCAGCCAAGTCACGGACGCGACTGATCGTCGATCAAAGCGCGAAACTCGCTTGACGAAACTATCGTGAGATGCCCGCCGGTCACAGCACGAAACTCCTCAAGCAGAGAGGGGTGGCCACGACCACCAGTTTTCCAATCCGGCTTAGAATCGTTCGTGACCCATACAAAACCAGTTCTCTGAAACAGGGTACTCTCATTCTTGTCGCTGATCGGCGGCCAACCAATCGGCTCAGAGTCATTTTGAACTTCTTCCTGCGATACCGACCGTACCGCATCGCCTCCGCACTTCTCCACATCCTGGGGATTGAGCTCGTCCGCTGATCGTTTTCGAGCCATCTCGTCCTTATTGCCGGACTTCAGTCTTACGGCGAGCTGCGGCGAATCCGTCGGCCCATGATTAAGGAACCGCGCGCCTCCCGCCACCTCAGGCGCAGTGTCGAGCATGAGAGTCGAGGCACCCAAGAGGAAGTCACACCAGACGTAAAAGTCACCGAGTGAAGATGATTTCGAACGCTCGTCAGCGAAGCCGGGCGGCATTCGGCTTTCTTGCCGGGCGCGTGCCAGACCCGAGAACATTGAACGGGAAACCATAGGCTTCCGTGCTCCCTCAAGGAGAAGCTCCATCAACTCGAGCGATTTCTTGAGATAGTCCGGTGACTTTTCTGCCTCGAGGTCATCGGCGATAGACGCAATGCGTGTCTGTATATCCTGAACCGCTGCGGAATTCTGCCTGTCGAGGCCACCGTTTTCCAATTTCCTCGCAAGACGCGCAAAATCGGCACCAAACGTTGCCCACTCTTCGCTTGCGAAGACTTTATGGTTGTTCCAGTACTCAAGAACGCTTTGACCCGGGACAATGACCGCGACGCTGTTAGATTTGAGCGAAACGAGCATCGACTCCGTCCAAACACCGTCGTTACGGAATACTTTGAGCACATTGGTGTCAAATCCAACACCCGCCAAGGTAAGCACATCTACAGTCGCGTCCTCGGCGAGGGCAGCCAAATGGTGCTCGACCGAAAGCCGCGACATCGCCATGCGCTGGAAAAGCGCGCTCTCAACTTCACTCAGACGCATACCAAATCCCCACCAAAAGAGCACGCAGCTCCTCGGTCCTCCGCTCCACAGCCGACACCGTCCAATCTAAAAGATTGATAGACGCCAAATCGGAGCCATTGACCGTATCCGACAGAAGCTTCGAGCCGACAATCTCCGGGGTCTTCGCCCCCTGAGGGCGACGCTCAGCCGACGTAAGCACCCAATTACCTAGGAGCGTTCCCGCTCGCTCGTAATCAGCATCAGTGAACGTCGCCCAGGCACTCGCCGATTTTGGACGGACCTGGTGAGCATAACCCACCAAAGACGGCAGCGAGCTCCGCTGTGTCGCGGCCGAGAGGAGGACCCTCGCCTGCTGTTTGTTGACCCCACGCTTCAGTCGGTTAACGAACTCATCCCTAGACGGCCTCAGGTCAGCCAGGCGACGCAACTCACCCTCCCAGTCGTCATCCCGTAGGATCCTCCTGGTTGCTCGCGCGAATTGAGCCTCCACGCTACCGGTCCCGAAAGCGCCAGTTATCGCTCCCGGCACAACGAGGCCGCAAATTTTTTCGTACAGTTCATCTGCATCTGCTCGGAACGCTGCGGCCAGCAGGATTGGCCTGAAGCGTGCAAGAGAGAGCGTGTCAAATATAGCGAACGCACGAGCGCGCACTTCGCTTGACTCCACATCTGCCGTCTGGTCGAGCATCTGCATATACACGGGAAGGAAGGTTTCCAGAGAATCCAAGAGCTCACTGACGCCCGACTGTCCCGAGTAGGCGACGGTGACTTCTTGATACAGCTCACGCGGAATGACATAGCCGCGTCGGAGAGTGACGACATGGCGAACGAAGGTAGTGAGTTGCGCTAGGCCGCCAACAGCTTCCAGTTGACCTTCGATATTGTTCCAGCGTTCGAACGTTACATCCCGTGAGCTTCCGCTATTTCCGATTACAAAGGACTTTATGAGTTCTCCTGGCGTTAGCTCCTTGCCGCGCGTATTCACAACCTCATAAACCCGGAACGCGGCACCTCGGTCCGGGTGCGTGAAGACCGCGAAGCTCAATTGCTTTGAAATGAAGTCCGCCCACTGTCCCACTCTTAAAGCCGCATTGTTTGCCGAGGCAAGATCCGCGCCAAGGTTCTCCAAGAAGAGCTCGTGAGCCGCATGAATGAGCGACCCCTCACGCAATTGCACGTCAGTCACCGACTCCGCCGAAAATAGTGCCTCGAGATCTTCACTATCAGAAGCATCTGTCAGCTTCAATCGAGCGAACTGCTCTTCTGTTTGATAATCAATCGCGAAGAGGAAATCTGACCGCAGCCCTTCCGCGACCAAACGACGCCCTAGATGTAATGCTTTCAAACGAAGAACGTTCGCTAGGACCGACAGCGTCACTAGCCGCTGCTGCCCGTCCACAACTTCGCGCTGATTACCAGCTGTCCCACTCTCGGACTCCTTTGAAAGGATTACCAGGCCGAGGAAGTACTCGCGTTCTGCAAGAGCCGCCTGGAGATCATCCCAAAACTCGGCAACTTGTTCTTTCTTTTTCCAACTGTACTTCCGCTGGAAATCGGGCACGAAAAAGCGGTTCTCGGAGAACAGCGCGCCCGCTCGAATCGTCGAAGCTTCGACCTGAAGAGACATGTTTACCCGTTCTCGTCAAACTGATATTGCCGGTGACTCGAGCAAGGAGCCATCTCTATAATCCTATCAAGATTGAGGTGAGTCTTCGACTTTAACCAGCGATGCCGCGTCAGCGGCGAGGTGAATGTGGTGGAGCTGCGATTCTGCTAATCCTGAAACAAAGCGTTCCCTAAGCTCTTGCAGCCCCAGGTAGTAGTCCCGAAAAAGCTGAGAAGCTCTCTCCGCCGCCTGACGGTGCGGCGGGACGGGCAGCTCCAACTCGAGGAATCGCTTCCCAACGTCTTCACGGTTGGTTTGCATAAAAACGATTCGATCCCACTGCCGGCGAACCGCAGTCAGTGAAAGCGCCCAAAGTAGATAAAAGTTGTCGAAAAGCTGCGATTGCGCGCGGAGAACCAGTATCTCTTTCGTGAGAACCACACCTTCCTGTCCCGGCATGAGTACGGAGAATTCTCCGATGTTTTTGCTTGCGCGCATAGGAGTCAGGAGGTCAAACGATTTAAGGCCCGACTGACTACCTCGCCAAAACCTCTTCGCAACAGGTTCGGACACCCGATTTGTAGGGTTGATATTAACTTGACCCGCTCGAAGATCGGACACTTTTATGTAAGGCACCTCGCCGGCACGGAGGTCAGCCGAGGGGCTCCCATGGCCGACTCTCCAGGTCACCGCTCCGTCCGCAATTAACTCGGCAAGCGACCTGCGTTGGTAGCCGGCGAAGGCCTCATCGGTATCGAGCAAAGTTTGCAGCAGGTCTGAGGCACGAGTGTCGAAGTATTTAGGAACGGCCTGCAGGCGCTCACCGAGAGAGTCAGCGGAGATCCACGTACTGGTGGGGCCCGATTCGTCAGAGAGCAGCGCTTCCACGTCGCGCTCGAGTGCATTATCGATGTCGGCTGTCCTTGCGCCGGTCTCGGCATCCACGACAAAGAGGTCTGCTCCGTCCTTATTGATGCCGACAGTAGGAGCATAGGAAATGAAGACTTGGTCGTCTCTGAACCATTTGGGGCGATAAACCATCAGCGCTTCTCCATCACGTAAAAATTGGTCTTCGCGCGGCAAAACCCTTGAAAGGCTTCCATTGGGATATTCAGAGCGCCCCTCATGATGAAGCGTTCGCGTATCCACAGTGCGAGCCATTCGTATGTGCTCGAGAAGAAGTAGCTTTCAGGCAATATGATACCGAGGCGTCCTCCGGTCATGAGAAGGCGATACGCGCGCTCCAAAAAGATCAGCCCCAGTTCGACATCCGCATAGTTCTCACCACCCTTCTGGGCGAGACTATAACGATTACGGCGTGCATCACGTTTGTCGTACTTCAGATTAATTCCGAAGGGCGGGTTGGTTAAAACTACCGTGAAGGATCCATCCGCTAGGACTCTTGGCAGGTGGGGATAGTCAACCGCCCAGCGGTCCTCGCTAAGAGAATCACCCGTGTGAATATTCACCGATCCATCGCCGAGACTCACCATAATCGCACGCGCGAGTTTGATATTAATTCCGTCTTTGTCCACCCCAAACACTTGACGGTGCGCCCACGTCCTCGCCGCGGCCTCCCCCGAGCTCGCTTCTGCACGCTTTTGCATCGCCATGAATGCTTCGACGAGGAAGCCACCAGTGCCGCAAGCGGGATCAATTATCCTATCTGTGGGCTGCAGATCCATGAGCTGCACCGCAGCAGATACCACGCGCTGAGGAGTGAAATACTGCCCGTCGCCAGCTTTCAGGTTTGCGCGGCGGAAAACTTGGAACGCGGTTGCAATAGCGTCCGATCCGACTTTGATCAAATTGAGCCCTGATAGCTCGTATACGATGTCGGTTATCGTGTGGTCGTCGAGAAGCAGTTCGCTTCCGTCAAATTCTGCAAAAACCTCCGGCCTCATTAGAACCAGTTGCTTGAAATGTGCGCGAATGAGCTGAGCGGCGCCGATGGCATGCGTCACCGGGAGCTGAAACTCTACGTCTTCGCCTGGTTGCAACTCTGCATTAGTGTCCGACTCGAGCTTAAGGAGCAGCATGTTGCAGAGCTGGTCCAATTGGTTCTCAGAACGTGTGGCACGACTATCGCGAGATACAACTACGTCAAGCAGCCTTTTGAAGGTTGATGTGAGCTCTCGAACGGTTGGAACACGCAAATCTTCATACGTGATAGGCTTTAGGGCAGAGCGCTCAAGCTGCTCCTGCGGCTTCGGTAGCCCTTTACCAATCTCGTGCGCGAAATTTCCGTCGGGGAGCTTGTAAACCCGTACCTGTCTTGTGCCATTCGACCAGAATCCGAGCTTAGCGCGCGGCTCGCGCTGAAGATATATCTCAAGTTGAGAAATACCGTCGTGGAGGTTGGGTTGCTTGAATTCGCAGATGACAGCCGCATGTCTCCAATCGCCGGCGCCCCGGACGTCGTCAAACAGCACGAGGTCCACGGGCCACCCATCGAAGGCCGCGCCGCGCTCGCGTTTAGCGGCGTCGTGAGGAGTCTTCGGGACCCGCCACTCGGGCTGCCATTGGAGCTGCTCCGCGTTCCACCCCGCCGCTAGGAGAGCGTCGATCGCGGGCTGTCGTACCTGCACATGCTCGGGACCTGAAGATGTCTGCGCGACGTTCTGAGGCATGACCGGTAGCTTAGGGCTGACTCACGACACTGGCTGCACTCGCCGGGCTGTATGCGCGACCGACAATGTCGTTAAGTGGGGCGGTCGGGGGCCAAAGGTCGCTGCCTACTCACCCGCTGCGGTCCACTGCCACCGGAGGACGGACCCCGGCTGACTCGCCTCGACTTCGTTCATGACCCCACAAAGGGTACTCCCGGCCCGCTCTCTTCACCCACGAGGATGGTTCAACACCACTCGTCCCGGGGACGACGAGCGGCACCGAGGACCAGGGACTCCCGAGGGAAACACCATGACGATCGCCGGAGAATCCGCAGGCGTCGAAGCACGCCGGCAACGCAGCCACGCACAGGAACTCCGACGTCAGGCCCACGACGCTGAACAACGCGCCGCACGCTTCGAGATCGCCGAACGCACCGAGAGCGAGACCGCCCAACTCCTCGCCCCACTCGCCGGCATCGGCTACCACCTCCTCGCCGACCGCCGCTGGCCCGGCAGCCGTACCGCCCAGGTGGACATGGTCGTCGTCGGCCGCGCCGGCGTCTTCATCGTCGACACGAAGGCCTGGCGCGAGGTCGCGGTCCACGGCGACCGCATCACCCGCGGCCAGGAGGACAACACCGACGACATCGCCCGCCTCGCCGACCTCGCGTACAGCACCGAGGCCGCCCTCGCGGACATCGGGCTCGCACCAGGCGAGGTCCACGCCGTCGCTGCACTCGCTGGCCAAAAGCGCGTGCACGCTAGTGTCGCCTCCGTCGACGTCATCGGCACGCACGACCTCGTCGGTCACATCACCAAGCGCGGCGCCCGGCTCTCGGCGTCACGCGTCGACGAAGTCCTCGCCGCGATGCTCACCCACTTCCCCGTGATCGGCGAGGACGCAACGGTGCAGCCGCAGATCGTCGTGCCCGCGGCAGTCCTCCCCCGCGAACCCGCGCCGACGCCGACGCCAGCGCCTGCGCCTGCGATCCCCACGCTCGGCGACGAGCTCACGGACCAGCTCCTCGACGGCGTCCTCGAGGCACCCATCGAGGACTGGATGGCCTTCCTCGACCCCACCCAGGCCAAGCTCGTCCGCCGCAACTTCAACGGCCCGGCGCGCATCCGCGGCGCCGCCGGCACCGGCAAGACCGTCGTCGGCCTTCACCGCGCCGCCTACCTCGCACGCTCGACCGGCGGCCGCGTCCTCTTCACCACCTACATCGGAACCCTGCCGAAGGTCCTCGAGTCGCTCCTGGAGCGCCTCGCGCCCGACATGGTCGGCCGCGTCGACTTCGTCGGCGTCCATGCGTTCGCCACGCGCCTGCTGAAGGAACGCGGGATCGCGTTCCGCGTGCCCGGACGGGAGGCGCGACTCGCGTTCGACGAGGCCTGGAACGCGATCCGCGCCTCCAGCCCACTGCGGTCCTCGCGTTTCTCGCGCTCCTACTGGGAGGACGAGATCAAGCACGTCATCAAGGGGCGCGGCCTGACGCGCTTCGACGAGTACGCGGATCTGGCGCGCGTCGGGCGCAAGCACGCGCTGCCCGTGGAGACGCGGCAGGCGGTGTGGGACCTCTACGAGGCGTACTCACGCGGGCTGCGCGAGCGGCGCGCGCACGACTGGGAGGACATCGTCCTGCTCGCGCGCGACGCGGTTACGGCGGTGCCGCTCGAGCGGTACGACGCGGTGATCGTCGACGAGGCGCAGGACCTGTCGTGCGCGATGGTCTCGCTGATGCACCACCTCGTCGGGGATCGCGCCGACGGGCTGACGCTCATCGGGGACGGCCAGCAGACCATCTACCCGGGCGGCTACACGCTCGGCGAGGTCGGGATCAGCCTGTCCGGCCGCGGTGTCGTGCTCGACTTGAACCACCGCAACACGGCGGAGATCCTCGAGTTCGCGAAGGAGATGGTGGCGGACGACCATTTCGTCGACATCGAGGGCGTGGACGGCGTCGGCGACGCGGTGTCAGCGATCTCGCGCTCCGGGCCGGCGCCAGCGTTCCACCGCTTCTCGAGCCGGGCCGAGCACGACCGTTCGATGCTCGCGCAGCTGAGCGAGGTGCTGCGGCTGATCGGGACGGGGTACGGCGACGTGGGGATCCTCACGTCGACGAACCGGCAGGCGGACGACGTCCGGAGCGTCCTATGCGACGCTGGTGTCCCGGTGATCATGCTCGACGAGTACTCGGGCAGAACCTCCGGGACCGTGCGGGTCGGCACCGTGAAGCGGGCGAAGGGGCTCGAGTTCAAGCAGGTGTTATTGGCGCACGTCGATCGTCGGCTGCTCGATCCGGTGACGGTTGAATCGTCCGAGACGGATCGGGAGCGGCGAGAGCGGGGCCGGCGCGAGTTGTACGTCGGGATGACGCGAGCGCGGGACGGGCTGTGGGTCGGCGTTCGTAGTGGTGCGGCGAGCGGTCGCTGAGCGCTCCACGTCTCAGGCGGGCTCGTCCAGGCTGTCGAACGCCTCGACCATGGCCTGCGACACGTCTCGACCAGCGGCCGCGACCTGACGCACGAGGACGGCCGATGCATTGATGTGCTCGACGCGCCTCCCGAGCTGCTGCGTCTCGATGCGCGTGAGCTCCCGCGCCCAGATGATGTCGTAGGTCCGCGCGTCGAGCAGCACGAAGACCGCGAGGTCGAAGTCCCATGATCGGAACGCCGAGAACTGTTGCAAGCGCCGATCTGCGGGATCGACCAAGCGAGCCTTGACCTGAACCCTGCTGCCGTCCTCCGTGAGCAGGTCGTAGCTCTTCTCGGAGTTCGGCGCGAGCACGCCGCCGTACGCGCGGAGTGCGATGGTCTCGGCGAGGTCACCGACTGGCGCGTTCCGGGTCCGGACGAATCCGCGCCGGAGGAGCTCGTCGATCACCGCGACCGATGCGGCGAGCAACTGCCGGACGGAGAGGTCGGCGGTGTCGAAAGGGAGCACAGGCGACTTCACGACAGCACTTTACGGCTGGCGTGCTGGGCTCGCAGTCTCGGCCAAGCATCCGTGGACCGAGCGAGCACACCGCTTGATCACCGAACCGCAGGCGGTCGGCAAGCGCCGCTCGGATCAGCCACGCGCCTCCTGGTCGACATCGAGCCGTATCGCAGCAAGTACGCGCTGCCGATCAACGAAGCAAGTCGAGGACCGTGTTCCGCGCGGTGACGAGGCTGATCATCAGCAGCGGGGACGCCGCGAGCACGCACCCCACTGCGATCGCCCATCTCCGCACCGTCCGATGCCCCTGCCGCCCAACCCAGAGCAAGAGAAACAACGCCAAGAAGAAAGCAGGAATGATCCCGAAGAACGACACCTGGCCGATCACCTCGAACGGCAAGAGCGCTCCACTCAGGACCAGATTGAGCGTGCAGACAGATGCGATCGCGATCGCCGCCCAGCAGAGCCACACGCTCACAGGGCCCGAGGTCGAATCATCGGTCACGGTTTTCCTTTCATTTCGCGAAACAGGCGCTCTGAATCGTCACAACGGCGCCCTCGCGGCCGATGATCACGGTCGATATCGCTCCGGGGCCGTCACTCATGTAGACACCGTCGTGTCCGAAGGATGATTCGACGACCAAGCCGTGTTGCTCCCAGAAAGCGATGGCATTCTTCATGAGCAGCTGTCCACGCTCCTCGGACGAGTCTCGTAATTCGTCCGACCGAGGTGCGCTCTCAGCCTGGAAGACCGCTCGCTCCCCCGGCCCGAGATTGCTCAAAGTGCAGTCATCGCTGCGTAGTGTGCGCGAGTCCTCCAGGATGGTGCGGTCGATGCTCGCGAAGGCTTCCGTGGCCGTCTCGGCGACTTCTGCCTTCGCTTCGGCAAGCGTCCGACTCCGTTCCAGTGCTGTGGGCGGCTGGGCGCGCTTCACCGCCGTGGTGATGGCTGACCGGGCCTGATCGATCGTCGGCCAAAGCAAGGTGACGGAGCCGAACGAGAAGAGGATGGCGCATGCGACGAATCCGGTCCACGTCACTCCGCCGGATCGGCGCCGACGCCTGGAGAGCACGACGCATCCAATGGCGGGAGGACCGAGTGCCAGCACCGTGGCCGCTGTGAACCACGCGAGCACCTCCTCGTTGGACAGTCGATCGTCGGAGACTCCGAGCGAGGAGTTCGCCATGGCTCCGAGTGCGAAGACCCATCCGATGAACAAGCCGAGCGCGCTACCCATGATCCAGGGGACTCCGTCATCCCGCTTCGGGGGAGACTCGTTCTCGGACGAGTCCTTCACCGGTTGATCGGCGTTGGCAGGGAGCCCGCTCGAGGCGGGGAAGTCTTCAGTCATGATGTCTTGTCTTCATCGCTGATGAAGGCTCCACCGGTCGGCAGTTCCTGACGCGGAGCCCTGGCGTGGGATGACCACTAGCGGTAATTGTCAGGATCACCGACGACACAGGCAGAGTCGACGTTGACGTGTGCACGAATCTTCGTCGCGGCGATCGAGGCGCGCGGCTTGTCGTGGGCGCGGGCGCGGGCGCGGGCGCGGGCGACCACGGCATAGACGTCACCGGTCTCGGCGTCCATCTCGGTCTGCGTCTTCGAGACCTCGTACCCCTGCTTGGTCCAGTGTTCGCTCGCCTGCTCGACGAGCGACTGCGGGTCAGTCGGGTCGACGACCTCGACGTAGTAACTGAACTGCACCGCCTTCTCCCCGTCGAGCCGACAGCCGTTGGCGACCGGGGTCGGAACGTCCTGGGGCCAGACGTCAGGAGCGAGCTCCAGAACGGACCTGAGTTCGGTGACCGCTTGCGAGCGTGCTTCGTCGATCGTCATCGTGTTCTCTGCTCTCGTCGTCCCGCACCCAGCGAGCACGACGGCGATCGTGCCGCCCAG
This sequence comes from Curtobacterium phoenicis, assembly GCF_047238015.1. Lineage (NCBI taxonomy): Bacteria > Bacillati > Actinomycetota > Actinomycetes > Micrococcales > Microbacteriaceae > Curtobacterium > Curtobacterium phoenicis. The sequence continues at coordinate 1,675,121 of NZ_JBDFLZ010000002.1, read as the reverse complement.
CGATGCGGCGGCTCTACCAGGATGTCTCATGGCGCCCGCATCATTCGTCGTAGTCGTCGACGGAGCCGACGGCGCAGGGCGAGGTGATCCGCACGATGATCGACTTTGCATTCACCTGGTAGGCGGCGCCAGCGGCCCCGTCGGCATCGGCAGTTGCCGAGTACAGAGTTCCGCCCTCGCCGCCAAAGTCCTTCTGTGACGGTTCGACCGTCAATCCCTCCGACTTCCAGAGGTGCTGGAGAGTCCGTGCCACCGAGCGAGCGTCCGCCTCGGTCTTCACCGCGACGAAGTAACCGAAGCGGACGCCGCCAGGGCACTTCTCGGCGGACGGCTCCGGTGTCTCAGGCCACGGCACGTCAACGACGGCCTCTGTCTTGCGCAGCAGCTCGACCGCCGCGGCCTTGGCTTCCTTCGTTGACGGCATCGTTTGGCCCCCTCCAGCACACGCCGACACGCCGAGAGCGACAAGCGTCCCCATGGCAATGACGATCCCCGACTTCCATTGAGTATTCACGGCTGCGTCACCTCCGCCACATCAGACAGCGTAGAAGTACCGACGTCCAAGTACCCTCGATCTCCTGACCCCTGTCCGGCAGTGATTCCGTGGATGTTCACGCGGTGTGGTCCGGTCGTCTCGATCCTCGTCGTCCCGTCAAAGCCATCGGCGGGGTTGGCCCGGTGTGGGACGCTGTACTTCCGGCCGATGAAAGCGACGTCGCCCTTTTCCGCCGCCTGCGCCGCGTACATGTGATCGGCGTGTGTGGCTGCGGCGTCCGGCACGGAGGACGGGATCCCGGCGGAGCCGAGAGTGACGAACGAGTGGACTCCGAGATCGGGATTCCGAGCAAGCGTGAGTGCTGCCGTCGTGGAACCGTACGAGTGCGCGATCACGTTCAGCTGCGCGTCGGGCCGTACCGCGCGGAAAGCAACGAGGTCGGAGGCGAGCTTCGATTCCCCCCGCTCCGCGTAGGCCTCGCCCAGCACGCCGAGGTTACCGGTACTCGCAGCGTTCGGCGGGGCCTCGTGACCGATCCACGAGACGATGGCTGTGTCGGCACCGTTCTGCTGTTGGGTCGCCAGAACGTTCGCTCCGGCTCGCATGTACTGCGTCGTGTCAGCGAGCGACGAGCCCATTCCCGGTACGAGGAACGACACCCCATCGACCGAGTCCAGGTCGCCCACGGAGAAAGCACCGAGCGGAGGCGCGCCATCGTGGAACGTCATCATCTGCCGGGGCACCTGATCCATCAGGTCGAGCTTGGTGCGCGCGCCAGCGGCGAAGTTCTTCAGCTGGTCGTACCGCTCCTGCGCAGCGATCAACTCCCGCTGCGCTGCAGCCTGCGCAGCCCGCCCGACCGCACTGGCGTACTTGTCCTGCGCGTCATGCAGCGCGTCCTCCGCCTGCGCGTACGCCCGCTGCGCCGCCAACCGGTTCGCCTGGTCCCGCGCCCAGTACGGCACCCCGTTGAGGTTCCCGATGACCGCCGGCAACGCCGTGATCAACGCGTCCTGCGCCGCCGAGTGTTCTCCGGCGCTCCCCCGGCCACCGAGACCGTCCCACCACGCCTGCACGGTCTCGGGTGGCATCCCTGCGAGGCGGTCGGCGACCGACCGATCCTGGGCCGCGAGGACCTCGGGCGGCATCTCGGCGACCGCAGCGAGGAAGTCTGCGTCGCTCATCGCACCGAGCGAGCCCGCGTACGAGGGCGCGACACCGAGGACGTCGGTGTCGGACAGCCCCGACGCCGCTGCCCGGTCGGCGGCCGCCCGGCGTTCGACGAGCGCGTCCCATTCCCCCTGCAGCCGTGTGGCGGTAGCCGCGAGGTCGTCAGCGTCGGACTGCAGTCGTTGGGCTCGGCGGCCGTCGGCCTCGGTGGCGTCCTTCGCCGAGGCGGCGGTCTTCGCGGTGGAGAGCGCGAGGACGCTCGCCGCGCTTTCGATGGCGGTCGTCAGCTGCGACGCCCGGATCCGCTCGGCTTCGTCTCGGATCTGCTGCACCGTGTCGGCGTAGCTGTCGAGCACGTCGATCGCGGCGTCGAGCCGACCGATGATCCGCTGTGCGGCCGGCGGGATCGTCCCGACGGTGGCGGCGAAGCGGTCCTTCGACGCACCCGTCCAGTCGGCGGCGTCGTCGGCAGTGCGCGCGACCTTCGTGGCGCCGCGTCGGATGTCGTCCTGGTGGTCGGCGAGGGCGGTCGAGAGCTTCTTGACCGCGCCGGGGTCGCCGGCGAACGGGTCGGCGGTCACTTCGTCGTCCCCGCCTTCCGCGCGAGGTCGAGGTCCGCGTCGGCGACCTGCGACTTGGTGTCGTGCGCGAACTGTGCGAGGGTGCGGCTCGTGTCGGCGAGCCATGCGGCCGACCGCTGCTGCGCGGTACGGAAGGCGGCGAACGCCTGGGCGACGTCGTCGGCGCCGAAGGATCCTCCGTCGGACGGCATCGAGTCCGTGGAGAACGTCGACGTCGCATCGTCGAGCGCGTCGAACGCCTGGTCGAGCGTGCTGTACGAGACCTTCAGCGCGGCCATCGCTCCCCTTCCGTCGTCGCGCCCCTCGCGACGACCCCCACCGGCAACATATCACGATCGTTGCTGTGCGCAACCACAGTCGACCTCCCGGTGGATGACGGACCGGCACCGAGCCTCCAGTCCGTCCGCCGAGAACGCACCGCCGCTGCGAACGCGACGCGCAACGGCGAACGCAACGCGCACGGCGAACGCAACGCGCGCGGCGAACGCAACGCGCACGCCGAACGCCGCCCAGCCGCCCCGCCTACGCTCGAACGAATGCCCGCCCCGCACGACCAGCCAGCCGACAGCAGCACCGCTCCCGCAGACAGGGTCCCGAGCCCGGACGGCTTCATCCGCGTCCGCGGCGCCCGCGAACACAACCTCCGCGACGTGGACGTCGACATCCCCCGCGACCGCATCGTCGCCTTCACGGGCATCTCCGGCTCAGGCAAGTCGAGCCTCGCGTTCGGCACGGTGTTCGCCGAGGCCCAGCGCCGCTTCCTCGAGTCCGTCGCCCCGTACGCCCGGCGGCTGATCGCCCAGGGCAGCACGCCCCACGTCGACGAGATCACGGGCCTGCCCCCGGCGGTCGCCCTGCAGCAGCGGCGCGGCGCCCCGAGCACCCGCTCGACCGTCGGCACGCTGACGACGCTGAGCAACTCGGTCCGCATGCTTTACTCGCGCGCCGGCACCTACCCCGAGGGCGCGACGCAGCTCTACTCCGACTCGTTCTCGCCGAACACCGTGGCGGGGGCGTGTCCGCGCTGTCACGGCCTCGGCACGGCGCACGAGGTGACGGAGGCCTCGGCGGTCCACGACCCCTCGCTGTCCATCCGCGAGGGCGCGATCACCGCGTGGCCGGGCGCCTGGCAGGGCAAGAACCTCCGCGATGTGACGGCGGTCCTCGGGTACGACATCGACCGGCCGTGGAGGGACCTGCCGAGGGCCGACCGCGACTGGCTGCTCTTCACCGAGGAGCAGCCGGTCGTCGAGGTGCACCCGAAGCGTGACCGCGTGGCGAAGCCGTACAAGGGGAGGTTCTGGAGCGCCCGTCAGTACACGCTGCACACCCTCGCCGACTCGCAGAGTGAGACGCAGCGGAACAAGGCCCTGCGGTTCGTGGAGTCCGGCCCGTGCCAGCTGTGCGGCGGGTCCGGTCTGACGCGGGCGGCCCTCGCGGTGACGTTCGGCGGGCTGAGCATCGCGGAGTTCAACGCGCTGCCGCTGAGCGAGCTTCGCGAGGTCCTCCGCCCTGCCGCCGAACTGACCGACCCGACGCCGGCGCAGAGCACCGTGACCTCGGGTGAGCGCTCGGAGGTGGCGAAGTCGATCACGCAGGACCTCGGTGGTCGCATCGACGTGCTGATCGGTCTGGGACTCGGGTACCTCGGGCTCGACCGCGCGACGCCGACCCTGTCGCCGGGCGAGACGCAGCGGCTCCGGATCGCGACGCAACTGCGATCGGGGCTGTTCGGCGTGGTGTACGTCCTCGACGAGCCGAGCGCGGGTCTCCACCCGGCGGACACGGAGTCGCTCGTGCAGGTCCTCGACGACCTCCGCGCAGGAGGCAACAGCGTGTTCGTGGTGGAGCACGACATGGACATCGTGCGGCGGGCGGACTGGATCGTCGACGTCGGACCGGGCGCAGGCTCGGGTGGTGGCCGTGTGCTGTACAGCGGTCCGCCGGAGGGTCTCGCCGACGTCGAGGAGAGCATCACGCGCCGTTACCTGCACCCCGGCGGCGAGCGGTCACAGCGCCAGCCCCGGACGCCCGTCGACACCCTCGAGATCCGCCACGCGAGCATCCACAACCTGGACCACCTCGACCTCGACCTCCCGCTCGGCGTACTGACGGCGGTCACCGGCGTGTCCGGCTCGGGCAAGTCCTCCCTCGTCGGCGGCGTCCTCCCCACCGTCGCGGAACACCACCCGCTCATCGCCCGCGTCGTCGAGGTCGACCAGAAGCCGATCGGTCGCACCCCACGCTCGAACCTCGCGACCTACACGGGCATGTTCGACGCGGTCCGGCAGGCCTTCGCCGCGACGGAGGACGCGAAGCAACGCGGCTGGACCGCCGGGAGGTTCTCCTTCAACGTCGAGGGCGGCCGCTGCGAGGTCTGCCAGGGCGAGGGCTCGGTCTCCGTCGAACTCCTCTTCCTCCCCGGCAGCTGGGCCCCGTGCCCGGAGTGCCACGGCGCCCGCTACAACGCCGAGACCCTCGAGGTCCGCCGTGCGGGATCGAGCATCGCCGACGTCCTCGGCATGACCGTGGACGAGGCAGCCGAAACACTCGCCGAGCTGCCCGCCGCCGTCCGTGCACTGACCGCCCTCCAGAGCGTCGGCCTCGGCTACCTCCGGCTCGGCCAGCCCGCACCGGAGCTCTCCGGAGGCGAGGCCCAGCGCATCAAGCTCGCCACGGAACTCCAACGGGCACGCTCGGGCCACACGCTCTACCTGCTCGACGAGCCCTCGACCGGCCTGCACCCGGCCGACGTCGAGCTGCTGACGGCGCAGCTCCAGCAGCTCACCGATGCGGGCAACACGGTCGTCGTGGTCGAGCACGTCATGTCGGTGGTCGCGCAGGCGGACCACGTCGTGGACATGGGGCCGGCAGGTGGCGGCGACGGCGGCCGCGTCGTCGCGGCGGGAACCCCCGCCGAGGTGGCGGCATCCGCCGTCAGTCGCACCGCGCCGTACCTGCGGTCCGCCGTCGACTCCTGACCGCCCACCGGCCTGGAGGCACGAGACCGGCCCGCCACGCACCTTCCGTCCGCCACCCGTCGACCGGGAGGAGCGGTGCCAGCCCGCCACGCGCCTCCCGTCCGCCACCATCCGCCCGCCGGGCGGATCCCCGATCGTCCTGTTGGCCGATGCGGTGCGCGATCCCCGAGGACCGAGTACCCGATCGGCCACGAGTCGGAGCGAGCGCATCCTCCGATCGGAGGATGCCGGTCGGCCGGACCGGTCGAACCGGTCCGACTCCCCACCGCGTCAGGCTGGACCCATGCCCGACACCCCCGCCATCGAGGTCCACGACCTCCGCAAGCAGTACGCCACCGGCACGGTCGCCGTCGACGCCGTGTCGTTCACGATCGCTCCCGGTGAGACCTTCGCCCTGCTCGGACCGAACGGCGCCGGGAAGTCCACCACCGTCGAGATCCTCGAGGGGTACCGGTCCCGCACGGCCGGCGAGGTCCGCGTCCTCGGTCACGACCCCGCCCACGCGAGCCGCAGCCACAACGCCCGCGTCGGCATCGTGCTGCAGACGAGCGCAGAGTCCCCGAACGTCACCGTCGCCGAACAGCTCCGGCACTTCGCGACGCTGTACCCGCGGCACCGCGACGTCGACGAGCTGCTCGACGCCGTCGGCCTCGCCGAGCAGCGGAACGCCCGCATCAGTCGATTGAGCGGAGGTCAGCGTCGGCGCGTGGACGTCGCGCTCGGCATCATCGGCCGGCCGGAGGTGCTGTTCCTCGACGAACCGACGACCGGCTTCGACCCAGAGGCCCGGCGCCGGTTCTGGGCACTGATCCGCCGCGTGCAGGCCGAGGGCACCACCGTGCTCCTGACGACGCACTACCTCGACGAGGCCGCACACCTCGCCGACCGGGCAGCGGTGATCGCGAACGGCCGGCTGCTCGACATCGCCCCGATCGACCAGATCGGCGGCCACGAGGCCCGCACCCCGATCGTCCGGTGGCGCGACGCCGCCGGCACCCGACACGAGGAACGCACGAGCGACCCGGTGTCGTTCATCCGCACCCGAACCGAGGACGGGTTCGCCGACCTCGAGGTGATCCGCCCGTCCCTCGAGGACGTCTACCTGGAGATGGTGGCCTGACCGTGCTCGCGCTCGCCCGCATCCGCTACGAGGTCCGCTCGTACTTCCGCGCCCCCGACGCGGTGTTCTTCACCTTCCTCTTCCCCATCGTCATGCTCGCCCTGTTCTCCGTCGCGTTCAGCAGCGCGCCGGACATCAGCGCTGGCCGAGGGGTCAGCGTCGACTACGCCACCTACTACCTGCCCGGTCTCGTCGCGACGGGTGTGCTGCTCTCCGGGACGCAGTCCCTCGGCGTCGACATCGCCGGCGAACGGAGCGACGGCACCCTGAAGCGCCTCGGCGGAACACCCCTGCCCGTGCTGTCGTACTTCGTCGGCAAGATCGGCATGGTGCTCGCCACCACGGTGCTGCAGACCGCGATCCTGCTCGCCGTCGCCCGCCTGGTGTTCGACGTCGAGCTGCCCACGGACGGCGGACGGTGGTGGACCTTCGCGTGGATCATGCTCGTGTCCATCGCGACGAGCAGCGTCCTCGGCATCGCCATCTCGGCACTCCCCCGCGAGGGTCGCCGAGCAACCGCCACGATCGTCCCCGTCGTCCTCGTCCTGCAGTTCATCTCCGGGGTGTACCTGCCGTTCACGCAGCTGCCCGACTGGCTGCAGGACGTCGCGAGCGTCTTCGCGCTCCGCTGGATGGCGTCGGGCATGCGGTCGGTGTTCCTGCCGTCCCAGTTCGCGTCGGCCGAGCCGGGAGGCGCATGGCACCTCGGGTGGGGAGCCCTCGTCCTGGCAGCGTGGCTGGTCATCGGTGTCGTCGTCTGCCTCCTGACGTTCCGGTGGAACCGCAAGGACGCCTGATGCCGGCCGTGGGGAACGCCCGCAGGGCCGTCGGCGGGTGGGATGCTGGGTCGATGGACCGGATCACGGCGCACCGCAACTGGGGCCTCCACGTGGCCGTCGGGGTGACGATCGCGCTCGTGGCGGTCATCGCCGTCCTCGCCTGGTCCCCGTGGGACACCCGCTGGCCGGCGTTCCTGGTGCTCGCGGTCCTCGCGCTCGCCTACCTCGCGTACGGGTGGCGCGGCTACGGGTCGCCTCGCGCCGCCGCCGGCTTCGTCCCGCTGCTCGTCGTCGCGGCGCTCGTCCTCCCGGCGGTCGTCCCCACCACGGCGTTCATCCAGTGCATGCTCTTCCCCGTCGCGTGGTGCCAGCTCGACCGCGTCCGACCCGCGATCCTCGTGTCGCTCGCGATCGGGGTCGCGTCCGGGATCGGCCTGCAGATCGCCTCCGGTCCGACCGGCCTCGTGAGCACCCTCCTCGTCGAGGCGGTCAGCGTCGTCGGCGCCTGCGCCCTCGGCCTGTGGATCACGCGCATCGCAGAGCTGTCCGACGAACGCCGACAGCTCATCGACGAGCTCCGTGCGACGCAGGACTCCCTCGCCGAGGCGCACCGTCGCGCCGGCGTGACGAGCGAACGCGAACGCCTCGCCCGCGAGCTCCACGACACCGTCGCCCAGAACCTCGCGGGCATCGTCATGCTCACCGAACGTGCTCGTGGCGACCTCGCCGCCGACCGCGTCGACCGACTCGACGAACGCCTGACCGTCCTCGAGGACTCCGCCCGCGCCGCCCTCGAGGAGTCCCGCACCCTCGTCGCCGCCGGCTCGGCCGGCATCGCCGGCGACGGACTGGCCGCCGCCCTGTACCGCCTCGGCGAACGCTTCACCCGTGAGACCGGCATCCCGGTCACGGTGGACGCACCGGACTGCGCGCTCGACCGCGACACACAGGTGGTGCTGCTGCGCACCGGCCAGGAGGCGCTGGCCAACGTCCGCGCGCACGCCGACGCCGCCTCGGTGCAGGTCGCACTGCACGTGACAGCCGACCAGGTCGGCCTGCGCATCGAGGACGACGGCGTCGGCTTCGACCCGACCGTCCCGACCGCGGGCCACGGGCTGCGCGGACTCCGCGAGCGACTCGCCCTCGCGGGCGGGACCTGCACGATCACCAGCGCACCACGGCGCGGCACCGTCGTCGCCGTGACCCTCCCCCAGACCACCCCGGGATCACAGACCACCCCGGGATCGCAAACCGCCCCGGGATCGACCCCGGGATCGCCGATGACCTCGCTCTCCGCCGCGCCGTCCGACGGGACCGAGCCCCACCGTCCGGTCCGCTCCTCGCCCACCGGGGTTCGCCGGTGATCCGCGTCGTCGTCGCAGACGACCACCCGATCGTGCGCGCCGGAATCATCGCACTCCTCCAGGACGCAGAGGACGTCGAGGTGGTCGGACAGGCTGCTGATGGTGGGGCAGCCATCTCGGTCGTCCTCGCTGAGCGGCCGGACGTCGTCCTCATGGACCTCCGCATGCCGGGCATGAACGGCGACGCAGCCACGGCGTTGATCCTCGAACAGGACTCCTCCATCCGCGTGCTCATCCTCACCACGTACGAGACCGACGACCAGATCCTCGCCGCGATCGAAGCTGGAGCCTCCGGCTACCTGCTCAAAGCTGCGCCCGAGTCCGAGATCCTCGCCGGGGTCCGAGCAACTGCGCGCGGAGAGACCGCCCTCGCCCCCTCCGCCGCAGCCGCACTCGTGCGCCGGACGGCGGGCAAGCCACCCGCTGCCGGCCCGACGCTCTCCCCGCGGGAGCTCGAGGTTCTGCAGCTGGTCGCACAGGGCAACTCGAACCCGGCGATCGGCCGCGCGCTCTTCCTCAGCGAGACCACCGTCAAGACGCACCTCGGGCACGTGTTCGACAAGCTCGGCGTGAACGACCGCACCCGAGCCGTCACCCGGGCGATGGAACTCGGACTCCTGCCCTGAACGAGCCGGTCACAGCGAACCCTCCCCGGCGGTGCACGCCCCTGGAAACGCAGAAAACCCCTGACCACGTCGTGGTCAGGGGTTCCCTGGTGTTGCAACGTTGAGTCCGGCGGCGTCCTACTCTCCCACAAGGTCCCCCTTGCAGTACCATCGGCGCTGAGAGGCTTAGCTTCCGGGTTCGGAATGTGACCGGGCGTTTCCCTCTCGCTATGACCACCGGAACACTCTCGACCCAATCAAGGGAAATCTCGAAAGCTGTTCCGCGGGTGCCCGTATCGAGCACAGCGCGGTGTTCAGTTTCGTGTTCCCGATCGTCTGTCGGGAACCACAAAGTGGACGCGAGCCCCACACCCTAAAGTGTGGGAAATCAGTGTGTTGTCAAGTCTTCGGCTTATTAGTACCGGTCAGCTCCACGGGTCGTTAGTCCCCGCTTCCACATCCGGCCTATCAACCCAGTAGTCTGCTGGGAGCCTCTCACACTCAAGGTGCATGGAAATCTCATCTCGAAGACGGCTTCCCGCTTAGATGCTTTCAGCGGTTATCCGGTCCGAACGTAGCTAATCAGCGGTGCCCTTGGCAGAACAACTGACACACCAGAGGTTCGTCCATCCCGGTCCTCTCGTACTAGGGATAGATCTTCTCAAATTTCCAACGCGCGCAGCGGATAGGGACCGAACTGTCTCACGACGTTCTAAACCCAGCTCGCGTACCGCTTTAATGGGCGAACAGCCCAACCCTTGGGACCTACTCCAGCCCCAGGATGCGACGAGCCGACATCGAGGTGCCAAACCATGCCGTCGATATGGACTCTTGGGCAAGATCAGCCTGTTATCCCCGAGGTACCTTTTATCCGTTGAGCGACAGCGCTTCCACAAGCCACTGCCGGATCACTAGTCCCGACTTTCGTCCCTGCTCGACCTGTCAGTCTCACAGTCAAGCTCCCTTGTGCACTTACACTCGCCACCTGATTGCCAACCAGGTTGAGGGAACCTTTGGGCGCCTCCGTTACTCTTTGGGAGGCAACCGCCCCAGTTAAACTACCCACCAGGCACTGTCCATGAACCCGATCAGGGTCCTACGTTAGACATCCAGAGTGACCAGAGTGGTATTTCAACAATGACTCCACGAACACTAGCGTGCCCGCTTCACAGTCTCCCACCTATCCTACACAAGCCACACCGAACACCAATACCAAGCTGTAGTAAAGGTCACGGGGTCTTTCCGTCCTGCTGCGCGTAACGAGCATCTTTACTCGTAGTGCAATTTCGCCGAGTTCGCGGTTGAGACAGCTGGGAAGTCGTTACGCCATTCGTGCAGGTCGGAACTTACCCGACAAGGAATTTCGCTACCTTAGGATGGTTATAGTTACCACCGCCGTTTACTGGGGCTTAAATTCAGAGCTTCGCCCAAAGGCTAACCCTTCCTCTTAACCTTCCAGCACCGGGCAGGCGTCAGTCCGTATACATCGTCTTGCGACTTCGCACGGACCTGTGTTTTTAGTAAACAGTCGCTTCCCACTGGTCTCTGCGGCCTTCACCGCTCACGGAGCAAGTCCGGTCACGGTTCCGGCCCCCCTTCTCCCGAAGTTACGGGGGCATTTTGCCGAGTTCCTTAACCACGATTCTCTCGATCTCCTTGGTATTCTCTACCTGACCACCTGAGTCGGTTTCGGGTACGGGCGGCTGCAACCTCGCGTCGATGCTTTTCTCGGCAGCATAGGATCACTGATTTCCCCAAAACGGGTACGCGTCGGATCTCAGGCGTGCAGACGACGGATTTGCCTATCGTCAGCCCTACATCCTTACACCAGGTTCACCTTACGGATACCATCGCCTGGCTCAGCTACCTTCCTGCGTCACACCTGTTCATACGCTAGCCGCACCAGCATGGGGTCGAGCGTTAGACCGGCCCGCATCACCCCGAAGGGATCCGCTGGTCCGGGTTAGGACTCTTAGCACCACTGGATTAGCTTGGGCGGTTGTTCGCCGGTACGGGAATATCAACCCGTTGTCCATCGACTACGCCTGTCGGCCTCGCCTTAGGTCCCGACTTACCCAGGGCGGATTAACCTGGCCCTGGAACCCTTGGTCTTTCGGAGGACGGGTTTCTCACCCGTCTTTCGCTACTCATGCCTGCATTCTCACTCGTGTAGCGTCCACGGCTGGATTCCTCCGCCGCTTCACTCGCCACACGACGCTCTCCTACCACTCCGCACGACTGAACCACGAAGGCTTATCGAGTGTGCGAAATCTACAACTTCGGCGGTGTGCTTGAGCCCCGTTACATTGTCGGCGCGGAATCACTTGACCAGTGAGCTATTACGCACTCTTTCAAGGGTGGCTGCTTCTAAGCCAACCTCCTGGTTGTCTGTGCAACTCCACATCCTTTCCCACTTAGCACACGCTTAGGGGCCTTAGTTGGTAGTCTGGGTTGTTTCCCTCTCGACGATGAAGCTTATCCCCCACCGTCTCACTGCTGCGCTCTCACTCACCGGCATTCGGAGTTTGGCTGACGTCAGTAACCTGTTGAGGCCCATCGGCCATCCAGTAGCTCTACCTCCGGCGAGAAACACGCAACGCTGCACCTAAATGCATTTCGGAGAGAACCAGCTATCACGAAGTTTGATTGGCCTTTCACCCCTATCCACAGCTCATCCCCTCCATTTTCAACTGAAGTGGGTTCGGTCCTCCACGACGTCTTACCGTCGCTTCAACCTGGCCATGGATAGATCACTTCGCTTCGGGTCTAGGACATGCGACTGAACCGCCCTATTCAGACTCGCTTTCGCTACGGCTACCCCACACGGGTTAACCTCGCCACATATCACTAACTCGCAGGCTCATTCTTCAAAAGGCACGCCGTCACCCCTACAAGGAGGCTCCGACGGTTTGTAAGCAAACGGTTTCAGGTACTATTTCACTCCCCTCCCGGGGTACTTTTCACCTTTCCCTCACGGTACTTGTCCGCTATCGGTCATCTGGGAGTATTTAGGCTTATCAGGTGGTCCTGACAGATTCACACGGGATTTCTCGGGCCCCGTGCTACTTGGGATACACATCCGGCCATAACACCATTTCGTCTACGGGGCTGGCACCCACTACGGCCCGGCTTTCAAACCGGTTCGACTATGATGCGCTGTAACCGCCCCAGTCCGGCAGAACTGAGCGACGTGTCCCACAACCCCGACCATGCAACGCCCGCCGGCTATCACACATGATCGGTTTAGCCTCATCCGCTTTCGCTCGCCACTACTCACGGAATCACATGTTGTTTTCTCTTCCTGTGGGTACTGAGATGTTTCACTTCCCCACGTTCCCTCTACCCGCCCTATATATTCAGGCGGGAGTCACCAGGTCGACAAGTCGCCTGGCGGGGTTTCCCCATTCGGAAATCCTCGGCTCACAGCTCGATTATCAGCTCCCCGAGGCTTATCGCAGATTTCTACGCCCTTCTTCGGCTCCAGATGCCAAGGCATCCACCGTTTGCTCTTAGAAACTTGACCACAAAGATTAAAATTGCGATCGACTCGAACAACAACATCAGCCCGAAAGCCTCGTCATCGTCACGAGCGATCTAAGATGCTCGCGTCCACTGTGTAGTTCTCAACATACGATCGGCACCACACTCCCCGAGCAGACAACCCGCTCGCTTCATGTGGCCCACCGAAGAACCAGCAACACCCAGCCACCCCATACAGGGAACCGACTGTCACGGCTCAACCCCCGATCATCACGACCGGGAAGCCTGGTCCCTCAGGACCCAACAACGTGCACCAGCCACCTGCGCTTCCCACCAACCCGTTCCCGACCAGCCCCGAAGGACCAGCCGTACTGAGGGTCGGCAGACGCGCCGACGACTGCACTGTCAATGTTCCACCCATGAGCTACCGGCAACCACACTCGGGTTGCATCGGCGCCTGAACCAGCCTGCGTTGAATCAACACAGTGGTCAGATGCTCCTTAGAAAGGAGGTGATCCAGCCGCACCTTCCGGTACGGCTACCTTGTTACGACTTAGTCCTAATCACCGATCCCACCTTCGACGGCTCCTTCCACAAGGGTTAGGCCACCGGCTTCGGGTGTTACCGACTTTCATGACTTGACGGGCGGTGTGTACAAGGCCCGGGAACGTATTCACCGCAGCGTTGCTGATCTGCGATTACTAGCGACTCCGACTTCATGAGGTCGAGTTGCAGACCTCAATCCGAACTGAGACCGGCTTTTTGGGATTCGCTCCACCTTACGGTATCGCAGCCCTTTGTACCGGCCATTGTAGCATGCGTGAAGCCCAAGACATAAGGGGCATGATGATTTGACGTCATCCCCACCTTCCTCCGAGTTGACCCCGGCAGTCTCCTATGAGTCCCCGCCATAACGCGCTGGCAACATAGAACGAGGGTTGCGCTCGTTGCGGGACTTAACCCAACATCTCACGACACGAGCTGACGACAACCATGCACCACCTGTACACCGACCACAAGGGGGCGACCATCTCTGGCCGTTTCCGGTGTATGTCAAGCCTTGGTAAGGTTCTTCGCGTTGCATCGAATTAATCCGCATGCTCCGCCGCTTGTGCGGGCCCCCGTCAATTCCTTTGAGTTTTAGCCTTGCGGCCGTACTCCCCAGGCGGGGCGCTTAATGCGTTAGCTACGACACAGAAACCGTGGAAAGGTCCCTACATCTAGCGCCCAACGTTTACGGCGTGGACTACCAGGGTATCTAATCCTGTTCGCTCCCCACGCTTTCGCTCCTCAGCGTCAGTTACGGCCCAGAGATCTGCCTTCGCCATCGGTGTTCCTCCTGATATCTGCGCATTCCACCGCTACACCAGGAATTCCAATCTCCCCTACCGCACTCTAGTCTGCCCGTACCCACTGCAAGCCCGAGGTTGAGCCTCGGGATTTCACAGCAGACGCGACAAACCGCCTACGAGCTCTTTACGCCCAATAATTCCGGACAACGCTTGCACCCTACGTATTACCGCGGCTGCTGGCACGTAGTTAGCCGGTGCTTTTTCTGCAGGTACCGTCACTTTCGCTTCTTCCCTACTAAAAGAGGTTTACAACCCGAAGGCCGTCATCCCTCACGCGGCGTTGCTGCATCAGGCTTTCGCCCATTGTGCAATATTCCCCACTGCTGCCTCCCGTAGGAGTCTGGGCCGTGTCTCAGTCCCAGTGTGGCCGGTCACCCTCTCAGGCCGGCTACCCGTCGTCGCCTTGGTGAGCCATTACCTCACCAACAAGCTGATAGGCCGCGAGTCCATCCCCAACCAAAAAATCTTTCCACCACCAGGCCATGCGACCAGTAGTCATATCCAGTATTAGACGTCGTTTCCAACGCTTATCCCAGAGTCAGGGGCAGGTTACTCACGTGTTACTCACCCGTTCGCCACTAATCCACCCAGCAAGCTGGGCTTCATCGTTCGACTTGCATGTGTTAAGCACGCCGCCAGCGTTCGTCCTGAGCCAGGATCAAACTCTCCGTAAAAAAATTACCAACCATGCTCCGAAGAACACAGCCGAGTTGATCTTGACTGTTGACTGTCTACTGACAATCTTCAATCCAAAAGGAATTGTCTCCGACGATCACAGCCGAAGCTGATCACGCACGGGGTCAATAAATTGGCATTGACAATGTGCACGCTGTTGAGTTCTCAAGGACCAGACGCACTCCCCCACTCGGCCCGCAGTTCAGCGGACGTCGTCAGAGAGGCTGGTTCGTTGCCCGGGCGAGACTCGGAGGTGACCGTTCCGGCCGTTCCGTTCTCCGCCTCAGCGGCAACGAGTGATTACTTTACGCAGAGGTGAACAGCAGCGCCAACACGCGTCGCATCCCGGGCGTGTCGTACCCCGACTTCCCCGGAACCGCGCGGGAGTCGGGGTACCGGAGCGGCTCGCCGTCCCACGGACGAGTCGACCCGGACGCGGCCCGGGAACGACGAGAGGCACAGTGCGGAACCGCACCGTGCCTCCTGGCTGACCTGACCAGCCGTCTACTCAGCCGCAGCCAACTGACCGCACGCTCCGTCGATCTCCTTGCCGCGGGTGTCGCGGAGGGTCGTCGGGATGCCAGCGGCGTTGAGCCGGCGGACGAACTCGTCCTGCACGTGCGGCTCGGACGAGGTCCACACGGAACCGGGCGTCGGGTTCAGCGGGATCGGGTTGACGTGCACCCAGCCACGACCCCGCGCGTTGAGCTTCTCGGCGAGCAGGTCGGCGCGCCAGGCGTGGTCGTTCATGTCCTTGATGAGCGCGTACTCGATCGAGACCCGCCGGCCGGTCTTCGCGTAGTACTCGTACGCGGCGCCGATGGCCTCGTCGGCCTTCCACCGCGAGTTCACCGGGATGAGCTCGTCGCGGAGCTCGTCGTCGGGCGCGTGCAACGAGAGCGCGAACGTGATCGGGATGTTCTCGTCGGCGAGCTTCTTGATCGCGGGGACGAGGCCGACCGTCGAGACCGTGATGCCACGCGCGCTCATGCCGAGCCCGTTCGGCTGCGGGGCGACCATCGTGCGGACGGCGTCCATGACGCGCTTGTAGTTCGCCAGCGGCTCCCCCATCCCCATGAAGACGATGTTGGTCACCCGCTCGGCGTCGACGCGGTCCTGCCCGCCCTTGCGGGGGTCACCGCCGAGCTCCCCCGCGGCGATCGCGGCGTTGGCCCGGACGATCTGCTCGATGATCTCAGCCGTCGACATGTTCCGGGTGAGTCCGGCCTGCCCGGTGGCGCAGAAGGGGCAGTTCATGCCGCAGCCGGCCTGCGACGACACGCACAGCGTGATCCGGCCGGGGTAGCGCATGAGCACCGACTCGACGAGCGCCCCGTCGTGGAGCTTCCAGAGGAACTTGATCGTGTCGCCGTTGTCGGTCGCCAGACGACGGGTCTCGGTGAGGAGCGGCGGGAGCATGCCCGCGACGAGCTCCTCCCGCTGCGCGGCAGGGAGGTCCGTCATCTTCGCCGGGTCGGAGGTGTAGTGCGTGAAGTAGTGGGTCGAGAGCTGCTTGGCACGGAACCCCGGCAGCCCGAGCTCCTTGACCTTCTCGACGCGCTCCTCGACCGTCAGGTCGGCGAGGTGCACCGGCGGCTTGCCCCGCTTGGGCGACGCGAACTGCAGGAGCGGGCGGCCCGCAGAGTCCTGCGCCTGGGTCCAGCCCTCGGTGCGCGGACGCACCTGCGGACGAGCAGAACGCTGCTCTTCGAACGGGGTGCGGGTGTCGGAGGCCATCACGCCAGTTTACGGGAGGCCCGGCGCAGCTGCAGGACGAGCGGCCCGGCCCGCTGCGGAGCGCCCGGTGTCCGTCAGGCGCCGGCGGGCAGGAGGCGGGCGAAGTGGTGCGCGGCCGGGTACATCGGCACGATGTCGACGACCTCGCCCGGGTGCGGCGCCTGGAGGACGAGTCCCTGGCCCAGGTAGATGCCGACGTGGTCCTCGTTGTCGTAGACCACGAGGTCGCCGGGCTTCGCCTCCGACTCGGGGATGGTCGTCGCCGCGGCGTCCTGCGTCGGGACGTAGTGCACGAGCGGGATCCCGACGGCGGCGTACGCGACCATCGTCAGCCCCGAGCAGTCGATGCCGGAGTGCGAGGCGCCGCCCTCGACGTACGGGTCGCCCAGGTACTGCAGCGCGGTCGCGAGGATCGTCGCGCGGTCACCTCCGGCGGACAGTGCCGCCGAGATCGCCGACTCGGCCTGCGCGGTGGTGACGCCGAACCGCGTCACGACGGTCGGGTAGGAGACCACGGTGGTCGTGGTCGAGACGCCGTCGATCGCGGTCACGGGCACCTCGACGTCGTGCGCCACGGTGTAGGTCTGCAGCTCGGTGGCCGGGACGCCGGCCAGTGCGGTCTGCGAGGTCGTCGTGCCCGAGTGCGCCTCCGTCGACGGGGTCGCCGCGTTCGCGGGGACGGCCAGCGTCAGGCTCGAGGTCACCGCGAGCGCCGGAGCGAGGAGGATCGCGGCGCGCTTGGCGTTCGCGGCACGGCGGACGTGCCGCGGATCGAGGGCCCGCTCGGCCTTGAGCGACGCGGTGCGGGACAGCACGGCGGAACCGGCGGCCGCGACGGGTACGGGACGCATCGCGACGACGCGGGCCCGCTTGGTCGGCTCGACGAAGGTCGACCGAGCGGCTGCGGGGCCGAGGGCCGAGCGACGACCGCGCGGACGGCGGAGCTCCGGGTCGGCCGCGGCGGGGGTCGGGGTGGGAGCGGCGGGTGCGGGCAGCGCCTCGGCGTGCTGGCTGTCGGCTGCTGCGGGCAGAGCGTGGCGTCCCATGGTTCCTTCCGTCGCGACCTCGGGAGAGGCGGCTCGGACCTCCCCTGGAGGGGTGGCCCGAGAAAGTAACGTATTGGTCACGGAGGACCCCGTTGCTGGGCGGTCCCGGCGTGTTCCTGCGGTTGGTCACAGGAATCGCCGCTCCTCGCAGCGTCCTCGGACGCGCCGCGCGGCCCCGGACCCGGCCGTCAGTCGGCCGTGTGCCGCATGACGGCCGCGATCCGGGCCTCCCGGTCGGACGCGAGGCGGTCCAGCCGCGACGCGACCTGCCGGACCGACGCGTCCACCGGGCTGTCCCCCGAGATGTCCCCCGGGAGCGCTTCGCCCGCGCGGAGGGCGAGGGGCAGGACGCCGGCCCAGACGGTGTGGTCCTCGCCGTCGTCGGGCGCCTCCCCGACGCCGGCGGCACGGACCTTCACGCTCGCGCGGTCGAGCGGGAGCTGGAGGACCTGGGTGGCGCGGACCTCCTTGGTGGTCATCTCGCGGACCTCTGCGCGGCGCCCGGGCATGAGGTGTTCGGAGACCTGCCACAGCGCTTCGGCCCGGCGGTCCTCGGGTACGACGGTCGCGCGGCCGACGACCATCGCGCTGCGGTAGTTCGCGGAGCTGTCGAAGGTGCTGCGGGCGAAGACGATGCCGTCGACGTGCGTGACCGTCGCCGCGACCTCGACGCCCTCGATGCCGGCGTCGAGGAAGAGGCCTCCGCCGGTCGATCCGTGGAGCAGCAGGACGGGCCCGTCCCCGAGGTCGCCGACGCCGCAGAGGAAGGGGAGCACGATCGGGTGGCCGTCGCGGACGAGGCCGACGTGCGCCACGAGGGCCTCGGCGAGGACCGCGCGCAGGGCCTCGGGGTCGGTGAGCTGGCGGTCGCGGAGGCGCCGGACGGTGAGGGACGGGGTGGTCATGCGGCAACGCTAGGGTCGGGACTGGATCAGCACGTGGTCCAGATCGAGGGTGACGGAGTGGACCAGTCGGTGGGCAAGGTCGCAGCGGTCGTCGCGCGCGTGCGGGACCTGGTGGACCGTGGTGTCCTGCGCGACGGGGACCGCGTGCCGTCGACCCGGGCCATGGCGGCGGAGCTCGGGGTCGCCCGCGGGACGGTCGTCGCGGCGTACGACCAGCTCGACGGTGAGGGATGGATCCGGACGAGGCCCGGAGCAACGGCAGTGGTCGTGGCCGGGACGGCGACGGCGGCAGCGGGAGCCGGGGCCGCATCCGCGGTGCCGGCTCCGGCTGCAGCGGCGGGCGCAGCGGGCGCGTCTCCGCTCGAACGCAGGGAGTCCGCCGGCGCACGGATGATCGACGCTCGCCCGGGCATCCCCGCCGTGACGTCGATCACACCGCGTGACTGGCGCGCGGCGTGGCGTGCCGCGGCCGACGCCCCGCTGCGCGACGGACTGTCCGACCCGCTCGGCCTGCCGGAGTTCCGCGCGCAGGTCGCCGCGCAGCTCGGACTCCTGCGCGGCTTCGCGCCGGACCTCGACCGGGTCGTGGTCACGGCCGGCACCTCGGACGCGATCTCGACCCTCACCGAGGGGCTCCGGAACCACCTCGGGCGGGCGCCGCGGGTGGCCGTCGAGGACCCCGGCTACCCCACCGGGCGGCACGCGGTCGTCTCGGCCGGCGGCGTCGTCGTCGGGGTCCCCGTGGACGAGGGCGGGCTCGACCTCACCGCCCTCGCGGCGCTGCCGGCCGTGGACGCGGTCATGGTGTCGCCCACGCACCAGTACCCGCTCGGCTCGGTGATGCCCGTGGCCCGCCGCCGTGCCCTGCTGGACTGGGCTGGACGGACCGGCACGCTGGTCGTCGAGGACGACTACGACTCGGAGTTCCGGCACCGGGGCCTCCCCGTGCCCGCACTCGCGGCGCTCGACACCGCTGGTAGCGTCCTCCACCTCGGCGGGTTCTCGAAGACGCTCGACCCGCGCCTCCGGTGCTCGTGGATGGCGCTGCCCGCCGTCGTCGACGCGCGGGCGGACGCGATGACGGCGGCGCGCCGGGCGCGGGGTCCGGTGGTCGCCGAGCCGGTGCAGGTCGCGTTGGCGTGGCTCCTGCGGAGCGGTGCGTTCCGCAGACACCTGGGGCGGGTCCGCCGTGCGGCCGCACACCGCCGCGAGCAGATCGTCGCGCGGCTCGGCGCGACGGGCGCATCCGGCGCGTCGGGCGCGTTCGGCTCGACGGGCTTGTCCGGCACTTCCGGCACCTCCGGCACGTCCGGCACGTCTGGCACATCCGGCCTGGAGGCACGTGCCCTGGACGGCGGGCTGCACGCGGTCATCACGTGGTCGGGCCCGGCGACCGGCCGGACCGTCGTCGCGCGGATGGCGGAACAGGGCGTGCTGGTGGCGGCGCTCGAGGACTACGGCGTGACGCCGGCCAGCGTGCCGGAGGGTGTCGTGCTCGGGTACGGCGCGCTGACGACGCTCGAGCTCGGCCGTGCGCTCGACGTGCTCGTGGCGGCGGTCGACGGGTAGGACCGGACCGCCCCGCGACCGTCGCAGGGACGGCGGCGCGCGCGGCTCAGCCGCGCAGGTGGTCCCGCACGCGCTCCTGCACCGCCGCGGCGTCGTGGTGCGCCCACACGGCGAAGTGGGTCCCGCCGGCCAGCCGGATGAGCTCGGCGCCGGGGACCTCGCGCAGTGCCCGCTCGCTGTGTTCGAGGAGGACGTCGGTGTCGGCGTCCCCGTGCACGAGCAGCGTCGGCGCCCGGACGGCCCCGAGGTCGAGCGTCGTGATCGCGCCGAGGTTCGCCACGTCGTTGCGCCAGCCGTCGCGGTGTGCGCCGGAGCTGTTGCCGGTGGCGGCGAGGTCGAGCATGAAGCGCCGACGACCCGGGTCCGCCATGACGTCGCGGACGTGCGCGTCGAGGGCGGCCCCGCGCAGCGAGCTCTCCCCGGCGATGGCCGTCCGGACCACGAGCCCCGGGACGATCCGGGCAGCGAGCGCGGAGGCGACGGCTCCGACCCGTGTCTGGGTGACGAACCACTCCGCCGGCGACGTCCGGGGTGGCGTCCAGCGTCCGGAGAGACCGGCCGCGACGACGAGCGAGGAGACCCGGTCGGGGTGCCGGACGGCGAGTCGGTACGCGCTCGGTCCGCCGCCGGACCACGCGAACACGCCGACCCGCTCGATGCCGAGCCGGTCGAGCAGTGCGACGGCCCGGTCGGCGTCGTCGTCGAGGCTGCTGCGGCCGTGGCGGACGGGCGTGCCGAGGTACCCCGGGCGCGAGACCGTGACGACCCGGAACCCCTCCGACGGCAAGAACCGTGCCATCACGTCGGCGGTGTCGACGCCGCCCGGGGTCCCGTGCAGGACCAGGACGGGTGCGCCCTCGCCCCGGACGCGCACGACGTCCCGGCGGAGTGTCCGCGCGTGACCGTCCGACGTCGGTCCGGTGCGGGTGTCGGGCTGCATGCCTCGACGCTAGCCTCGCCTCGCCGTGGGCGTGCCATGGATCGGTGATGGATCACCCTGGAGCCGTCGGGTGCGGGCCCGGTCGGTCAGCGCAGCGCTGTCCGCCCACGGAGGCGGAGGGTCTCCGCGGGGTACTCCCCGAACTCCTCGTGGTACGCCCCGGAGAAGCGCCCCATGTGCTTGAAGCCGCACGACAGCGCGACCGCCGCGACCGACGAGACGTCCGGGTCGGCGAGCTGCAGCCCGAGCCGGGCCTTCTCGAGGCGGATGTCCCGGAGGAACGCCATCGGGGTGACACCCTCGTGCTTCTGGAACGCCTCCTGCAGCGTCCGGACGCTCACACCGGCGGCCTCCGCGATCTCGGGCACCGTGAGCGGGCGGTCGAAGCGGGCGTGCATGAAGGTCTTCGCCCGCTGGACGGTGGTGGCGTGTGGCCCGGCGACGTGACCGTCCGGCATCGGCTCGAACGCGGCGAGGACCGCCTCGGCGAGCATGAGGTCGAGCGCGTCGCGGGCCTCCCCCACGGTGGAGCGGTCGAGCAGTGCGGGTGCGACGGCGCGGACGACCTCCTGGAGCGGCGCGAGTCGGTCGGGCTCGACGACGACCGGGAGGTTGAGCGGTCTCGGCGCGGCGTCCGAGTCCTTCGTCGCGACGGCCTCGAGGAAGTCCGCGCCGAAGTGGACGAAGTGGTGCGTCCCGGCGACGGCGTCGATCGCGAACTCCCGTCCGGTCGGGAAGGCGACGGGGACGGCCGGGTGCATCGTGACCGGATCCGGGCCGTCCGGGTCGATCACGCTGCCGCCCTCGACGGCCCACGTGAGCACGTACTGGCGTTCCGGGTGCAGCACGCCCGTGAACCGGGACGTCGTCGAGGCGGTCCGCAGACTCACCCGACCATCGCTCATCGCTCGGTAGCGCAGCCGGAACCCCGCGTGGTCCGTGAAGCGGAGGTGCCGTCCGTTGTGGACGTCCCGCAGCAGGGCGGTCGCCTCGTCCGGGTCGGTGACCGTGTGGACGACGTCCTGCACGGCCGCGCGCCGCCGGTCCGTCGTTGCCGGCGTCACGTGCGGCTCGTTCCGCCGGTGGCTCGCGACCAGCTCAGGTCGGCCAGCGTCGGCGGGGCCGCCGGCTCCTCGACCGCCCATCCGCGCCGCGCTGCCTTGCGGAGGTGCCGGTACGTCGTGATCCGGACCGGATCGACTGCTCGGTTCGACTCGTACTTCGTCATGGTGCGCTCCCTGGACGACATCATGGCGTCCAGGACACGGCATACCGACTAGTCGATTTGCGCATCCCCTGGACACGAAACGGACTTGTTGCTATGGACTGACGGTACGCGGCGAGCGGACCGCACACACCGATACGGCGTCCAGCCTGGCCGGATCCGCGCGTTCCGGATGTCCCCCGCACGGGGGTCGTCACCCGCGACCGGTGATCGGACCGGAGGCGCGGGGCGGCGCCGCCACGCGCCTCCGATCCGACGGTGCGACCGCCGCATTGTTTGCATACAATGCAAACATGCTGATCACCGTCGATCCGTCGGCCCGCGCCTCGCTGGCCGAGCAGGTCGCGACCCAGGTGCGCGTCGCGATCGCCCGCGGCGACCTCACGCCGGGCGACCGTCTCCCGTCGGCCCGCGACCTCGCCGCGTCGATCGACGTCAACATGCACACGGTGCTCCGCGCGTACGCGCGGTTGCAGGAGGACGGGCTCATCGAGCTGCGGCGCGGTCGTGGAGCGACCGTGCTCCGGTCCGGGAACGCCTCGTTCGACCGGCTCCGCGACCTCGTCGAGGAGCTCCGTGACCAGGCGGAAGCCCTCGGGGTGCCGCTCGACGAACTGTTCACGATGCTGCAGGGGGCACGATGACGACCACACGGACGACGATCGGGACACGACTGGCGGTGGTCGCGCCGAACGTGGTGGCGCTCCTGGCGCTCGCGGTGACGGGAGCGGTCGCGGCGCCGCGGTTGCCGGACCGGATCGCGACGCACTTCGGCGGTGACGGCCGAGCGGACGGGTTCGGGTCGCCGTGGCCGTTCTTCTGGGTGACGCTCGCGGTCTGCGCGGCGTCGGCCGTCGCGGTCGTGCTCGCCCTCCGAGCACGGGACCGCCGGACGGGGGCGCTGCTCGTGCTCGTCGCCGCGCTGCTCGGTCCGGTCGTCGCCGCGGCGTGGATCGTGGTCGCGGTGGTCGCACTGTCGGGCCGCGAGCGCTTCGAGCTGTGGTGGACGCCGCTGTTCCTCGGCGTCGGCGTGGTCGCGGCGGCGGTGTCCGTCCCGCCGCTGTGGCGGTCGGCGGCTCCGGTCCCGGTCCGCGAGTCCCGTCCACTCGACGTCGGACCGGAGGCCCGGGTGGCCTGGCGGTCGCACGTCGGGAGTCCGTGGTTCGCAGCGCTGGGCCTCGTCCTGCTCGTGCTCGGCGGTGCGTCGGTGTTCTGGACGGCGATGACGAGCGGCGGATCGGCGGCGTTCCCCGCGGCCGTGTCCGCGTTCGGCGGCGTCGCGCTGCTCTGGCTTGCCCGTGTCGAGGTCACCGTCGACCGTCGCGGGCTCCGGGTGACGTCGGCGTGGACGCGGATCCCGGTCATGCGGGTGCCGCTCGACCGCATCGATTCGTGCGGCTGGGAGCAGGTCTCGCCTGGCCAGTGGGGCGGATGGGGGTACCGCGTCTCGGGCCGGGGCATCGCGTACGTCACGCGGTCCGGGCCGGGGATCGTGGTGCGGTTGCGGGGCGGGGGCGCTCGGGTGGTGACCGTTGCCGACGCCGAACGAGGTTCGGCGGCCCTGGGCGCGTTGCTCGCGCGCACGTCGGCCTGAACCCGGTCGCAGCACGGGGAACGCCCCGCCGGAAGGGGGTCGGCGGGGCGTTCCGGTACGAGCGGACGCGGATCAGCGCTTGACGGCGTCGATCTTCAGCATCTTGGCGATCACCGAGTCGAGCTCGCTGTCGTCGAAGACCTGCTTCCAGTCCTCCTTGATCAGCTTCTCGCGGCCGTATCCCATCGCGATGTGGCAGGCGTCCGAGAACGGGTTCGAGCCGCGCAGGCCGTTCGTGAGGGCGATCCAGGTGTGGCCGTAGAGCATGGCGCGGGCGGCCTCACGGGGCACGCCGACGCCCGTGACGGTCTCCTCGAGCGCGTCGTTGAGGAAGTCGCCGATCATGCAGGCGATGGTCTCGACGAGGGTCGGCTCGAGCACGGCGAGCTGCTTCACGGTGACCCAGTGCACCTGGATGACCGGCGCGTACATGGTCGCGATGACGGCCTCGGCGACGGCCTGCGCGCTGCCGTCCGCGTCACCGAGCGACTCCGAGGCGTCGAAGGCGGCGATGACCTCCTGCGGCGCGGCGATGCCGCCGAAGGTGTCGTCCCACTCCTCCTTCGTGGTGCGCTCGAGGAAGACCGACGGGTGGCACGGGTGCGCCACGGCGTAGTGGACGTCCTCACGCTTCGCGAGCAGACCCGCGTACGCGGCGGCGGGGTCGAGGGTCAGGATCGTCGCGCCGGACTTCATGACCGGGACGAGCTGCTCCGAGATGCTGCCGAGCAGGACGTCCGGGACCGCGAGGATGACGACGTCGGCGGCCTTCGCGGCGTCGAGGCTGTCCGTCAGCGACCGGCCGAGCGCCTGGATGCGCTCCTGACCGACGGGCGAGGCCTCGCTGTAGAGCGTCGTGTACTCGCTCTTCGCGAAGTTGTTCGAGACGCGGGTGCCCATCTTGCCGCCGGCACCGATCACGGCGACGGTGACGTCGGCCGTGCCGGACCCGGCAGCGACGGTGTGCGTGGTGGTGGCGGTGTCGGTCATGATTCCTTGCTCCTGATGTGGTCGATGGTGTGCTGGGTCCACTCCGCCTCGGTGCGGGTGGTGGTCTCTGCGGGGGTCTCGTCGCCCTGGGCCTGCGCTCCGGCCGTGGCGTCCTGCCACGGGAGCCAGAACTCGACCACGCGGTTGATCCCCCGGGTGTGCGGGTCGATGACGGCTCGGACGCCCTCGTAGTCGAGGAGCCCGGTGCCCGTGCGGACGCCCGTGTACTGGAAACCGACCCAGCCCGGCGAGCGGGTGAACGCGGCGTCCTTGACGTGCCAGTTGCGGACGTAGGGCGCCGTCAGCGCGACGACCTCCGCGGGCCGTTCGAGCCGCGCGACGGAGTTCGCGGGGTCGAGGCAGATCCCGAGGTGCTCGGAACCGATCGTCTCGACGACGCCGACAAGCTCCGCAGTCCCGACGACCTCGTACGTCTCGAGAGCGAGGGTCACGCCCGCCCGTTCGTACGCGGGCAGCGCGGTCCGCAGCCGCCGCTCCGTCTCGGCGGCGTCGGGCTGGTCGTCGCCGCTCGTCCACATGCTCCGCACGAGGGTCGCGCCGAGCTGTTCGGCGACGTGCAGGTACCGCGCGAGGTGGTCCGGGTGCGTGCCGCGGGTGCCGACCTCGAGCGTGAGGCCGAGGTCGTCGGCCAGGGTCCCGATCGCCGCGAGCCGCTCGTCGGACGCGGTGTCGAGCGGGAGGTGGTCGCAGATCTGGAACAGGTCGACGCCGTCGTGGGCGGCTGCGTCGCGCATCGCGTCGTCGAGCGACATCGGGTCCGGGACGCGGTCGGACATGCGCCAGAAGAAGGCGTAGGTGGACAGGCCGAGCAGGGACGTCATGCGCGCACCCCCTGCTCCTGCAGGGCGAGCACCTCGTCGAGGATGGTGGCGATCGCGGCCGGGTCGTGGGCGAACCGTCCGAGGAACAGCCCGCCGATCCGGCCCCGCCCCCGGGTCAACAGGCCCGGTCCGGCGCTGCCGCCGTAGATCACCGTGCTGCCGGCGAGCTCCGGCCGCGTCGTCAGGTGCTCCTCGATGCCCGCGAGGACCTCGACGATGTGCTCGTCCGGCGCGGGCGCCGGCGCACCGATCGCCCACACGGGTTCGTAGGCCACGATCAGCGGGCCGGCGAGACCGTCTGCGGTCGCGGCGGCCAGCGACCGGTCCAGCTGCGCGGTCACCTCCACGATCGCGTCCGCACTGGAGGCACGGTGCGGCTCCCCGACGCAGACCAGCGGCCGCAGGTGGTTGCGGTACGCCGCGTGCACCTTCCCCGCGACCTCGTCGTCGGTCTCGTGGAACAGGGAGCGCCGCTCGGCGTGCCCGATCTCGACGAGGTCGACCCCGATCTCACGCAGCTCGGCTCCGGAGACCTCCCCGGTGAACGCGCCCTCGTCCGCCCACGACAGGTCCTGCGCGCCGAGCAGCAACGGGGCGTCGCCGATGACCTGCCGCACGGGGACCAGCGCCGGGAACGTCGGGACGACGAACAGCTCGACCGCTCCCGACCGCACCCCAGAATGCGTTCGTGCGAGTTCCACGACCGCGGCCGTCCACTCGAGGGTCCGGGCATGCGAGAAGTAGGTCTTGAGCGACACCCCGACGAGCGTCACGGTGCGTCGGTCCCGACCGGGGCGGATCCGTCGTACTCGCAGATCGCGGCGACCTTCTCGGCGCTCGCGCTCGAGGTGTCGAAGGTGTAGCCGAGCCACTCCTTCGCCATGCGTCGCGCAACCTCGACGCCGACGACCCGCTGCCCCATGCAGAGCACCTGCGCGTCGTTCGAGAGGATCGAGCGCTCGACGCTGAAGGAGTCGTGCGCGGTGACCGCCCGGATGCCGGGGACCTTGTTGGCGGCGATCGCGACCCCGAGCCCCGTTCCGCAGATCAGGATCGCGCGGTCGGCCTCGCCGTTCGCCACGAGCCGGGCCGCGGCGACGGCCACGTGCGGGTAGGCGGTGTGGCCGTCCGCGTCCACCCCGACGTCGACCACGGACACGACTCGGGGGTCGGCCTCGAGGTCGCGCTTGATCGTCTCCTTGTACTCGAGGCCGGCGTCGTCGGAGCCGACGACGAGACGGAACTGCTGCGCGGGCTGCTCGGTGTCAGGCATGCTGCTCTTCCTTCTGCGGGGTGAGGGTCGCGAGGACCGCTGCGGTGATGAGGGCGAACGAGATCGCACCGGCGTCCGGCGTGCCGACCGCGTCCTCGCCGTGTGTGCGGGCACGGCCCTTGCGCGGGAGGAGGTCGGCGGTCGCGCTGGCGGCCGCGGTGGCCGCTGCCGAGGCGGCCGACCAGGCGGTGACGAGGTCGTCCCCCGCCGCGACACGCGTGGACAGGACGTCGTCGAAGGGCACCAGGGCGTCCACCATCGTCTTGTCACCGACGACGGCGCCGAAGGCCAGGACCGCCTCGGTCGCGGCGTTCACCGCGTCCCGGACGGTGGCCGGTGACGGACGCGACTCGTCCCCGATGACGCGGCCCAGTGCCTCCAGGGCGGCTCCCCAGATCGCGCCGGACGTGCCGCCGGCCTTGTCCGACCAGGCGTCCCCGGCGATCGCGAGGACGCTGCCGGCACCGGCGCCGCGCTCGACGGCGTCGTTCGCGGCGGCGGCCGCTGCGGTGGAGCCGCGTTGCATCCCGATGCCGTGGTCGCCGTCGCCGGCGACGGCGTCGATGCGGCCGAGTTCGTCGACGTGGTCGTCGACGGTCGCCCGGACCGCGTCGATCGCGCGGGCCACGACCGCCGCCGAGCGGCGGGACTCCTCGGAGCCGACTGTGACCGGGGCCTCGGTGCCGGCGACGATCTCCTGCTCGGACACCGGCTCAGCGGGCACGGCGCCGCCCTTCCGGTAGGCGGGACTGTCAGCGGGTGCTGCCCAGAGGTCCTCGAGTTCGTCGTCGAGCCAGAGGAGGGTCAGCGAGACGCCGGCCATGTCGAAGCTCGTGACGAGTTCGCCGACCTCGGGCTCCACCACGACCGCGCCGGCCGCCACGAGCAGCCGGACGACGCTGCCGAAGACGACGAACAGCTCCTCGTACTTGACGCTCCCGAGGCCGTTGAGGATCGGCACCACCCGGGCTCCGGACGGCTCGACACCGGTGGGGAGCTCGGCGAGCAGGCGTTCGACGAGCAGCTCCGCGAGACCGGCTGCGCTCGGGACGTCCGCCTCCGCGATGCCCCGCTCGCCGTGGATGCCCATGCCGATCGCCATCCGTCCCTCCGGCACCGTGAAGAGCGGCTCGTCGGCCCCCGGGAGCCCGCAACCGGAGAAGGCGACACCGAAGCTCCGCGTCCGGTCGTTCGCGCGCGCTGCGAGGGTGGCGACCGCGTCGAGATCGTCCCCTCGCTCGGCTGCGGCACCGGCGACCTTGAACACGCAGAGGTCGCCGGCGATCCCGCGACGCTCGTCCGCCCGGTCCGCCGGTGCGCTGGCGACGTCGTCGGTCACCCGGACGGTGCGGACGGGGACGCCGCGGGCCTCGAGGGTCCGGGCGGCGGCGTCGAAGTTGAGCACGTCGCCGGCGTAGTTGCCGTAGGAGAGGAGGACTCCCCCACCGTGGTCGACAGCGGCCGCCACCGAGGTGACCTGTTGGGCGCTCGGGCTGGCGAAGAGGTTCCCCATCGCCGCGCCCGCCGCGAGGCCGTGCCCCACGAGGCCGCCGAACGCCGGGTAGTGCCCGGAGCCACCGCCGACGACGAGGGCGACGGTGCCGTCAGGGCTCGTGGTGGCGCGGGCGACCCCGCCGTGCACCTTCCGGACGCGTGCGCGGTTCGCGGCGACGAACCCGTCGACCATCTCGTCGGCGAAGTCCGCCGGGTCGTTGTACAGCCGGGTCATGCGCGGGTCTCCGCCCGCTCGGCCTCGACCGTGCGGATGCTGCCGGTCAGCTCGCCCTTGCTGCGGCGGGCGAGCACGACCATGAGGACGCTCGAGAGCAACATGAAGAACCCGACCACGAACATCGGGAGCTGGTAGCCGCCGGTGACGTCCTTGAGCGCGCCCGTGATGTACGGCGCGGCGAACCCGCCGAGGTTGCCGAGCGTGTTGATGAGCGCGACGCCCGCAGCGGCCGCAGCACCCGACAGGAACCGGGTCGGCATGGTCCAGAAGTTCGGGAGGGCGGCGAAGATCGCGCACGCCGTGACCGCGATCACGGCGACGGTGGCCGCCGGCGAGTTCATGTAGAGCGCGACCGGGATCGACAGGCCACCGACGAGGGCAGGGACCGCGATGTGCCAGACCTGCACCCCGCGACGGAACGCGTCACGTGACCAGAAGTAGAGGACCACCGCGGCGGGGACGTACGGGATGGCCGTGATGAGGCCCTTCTGGAACAGGTCGAACGTGGTGCCGAACTGCTGCTGGAAGCCGTCGATGATGGTCGGGAGGAAGAAGCTCAGCGCGTAGAGGCCGTAGATGAAGCCGAAGTAGACGCCGGCGAGCATCCAGACCCGGCCGGAGCCGAACGCCGCCTTGAGACCGCCCTTCGCACCGTGCCCGTCCCGCTTGTCCTTGTTCTCCGTGGCGAGCGCACCCTCGAGCCAGGTCTTCTCGTCCTCGTCGAGCCACTTCGCCTGGGACGGCTTGTCCTTGAGCACGAAGAGGCACAGGACACCGACGACGATCGCCGGGATCGAGACGCAGAGGAACATGAAGCGCCAGCCCTCGAGGCCGCCGAGGACGCCTTCGTGGGTCATGAGCCAGCCGGCGAGCGGCGAGCCGATGACGCTGGTGAGCGGCTGCGCCAAGTAGAACAGCGCGAGCATCTTGCCGCGGTGGCGTGCCGGCACCCAGGTGGAGAGGAACAGGATCGCGCCCGGGAAGAACCCAGCCTCGGCGACACCGAGCAGGAAGCGCAGACCGACCAGCTGCGGGTAGTTCTGCACCCAGGTGAAGAGCAGCGACACGATGCCCCACGTGATCATGATGCGGGCGAGCCACACGCGCGCACCGAACTTGTGGAGCGCCAGGTTCGACGGGACCTCGAGCACGAGGTAGCCGATGAAGAAGACCCCGGAGGCGAAGCCGAACTGCGCTGCGGTCAGGCCGAGATCGGCTTCGAGGCCGTTCGGCGCGGCGAACGAGATCGCGGTGCGGTCGAGGAAGTTGATGAAGAACATCAGTGCCACGAAGGGCACGATGCGTGTCGCGATCTTGCGGATGGCCGAACGTTCGACCGCCGAGGTCGGGATGCCTCGGGTCGCGGGGATGTCCACGGTGACTCCTGCTCTGGGGGATGGTCCGGCGCCGCTGCGCGCCGGTTCCCGGGGGCGCTGCTGTGCGCCGGTACCGGTGGGCGCTGCTGCGCGCCGAGTCCAGTGTGAGCGCTCGACACAAACTTGTCAACCGGTTGACCGTTCGGTATCGCAATTGGCCCGGCGTGCGGGATCGGGCACCGGTTGACCGACCGGTACGCTCGCCCCATGCCCGCGTTCAGTGAGAACGACCCGCTCAACATCCGCCTCGAGCTCGAGTCGGTGCCGGCTGGGTCTCCCGCCTCCGAGGTGGCGCGGCAGCTCGTGTCCCTGCTCACCGCCGGTGACCTCGCTCCCGGGTCTCGACTCCCGTCCGAACGGATCCTCGCCGAGCGCCTCGGCGTCGGACGGTCCGCCGTACGGGAGGCCCTCGCCGCGCTCGAGATCCTCGGCATCGTGCAGATCCGACCCGGATCCGGCACGTACCTGCGCGGCGGGACCTCGGACCTGCTGCCGACGACGCTCTCGTGGGGGCTCATGCTCGCGTCGAACCGGACCCGGGAACTGCTCGAGGTGCGGTCGTCGCTCGAGCGCACGGCGGCGATCCTCGCGGCGCAGCGGGCGACTCCGGAGCAGCTCGACGAACTGCAGACCTACCTCGACCGCCAACAGGAGTCGCTCGACGACCCCGATGCGTTCATCGACGCCGACGTCCGGTTCCACGTCCTCATGGCCCGCGCCGCGGGGAACGACGTGCTCGCGGACCTGCTGCAGAGCCTCCGGTCGATGCTGAGCGTCTGGGTCGGTCGACGGGTCCGCACCCGGCAGGCGACCGAGGCCGCGTACGACGAGCACCGGGCGATCCTCGACGCACTCCGGGCCGGTGACGTCGCCGCGACGCAGCGGGCGATGGACGACCACATGGCGACGGCGAGCGCCCGCATCGAGAACGCCGAACCGCTCCCGGCGGAGGCCGACGCCGCCAACTGATCCGGTGCGAGCGCGTTGCCGGACCGGCAATGCCGCTTGCGTCCGACGCCGACCGTCCGGTGGAGTGCTCTCGTGCACCTCCACGACGACCCCACGACCGACACCGATGCCCGCTCCTGGTGGGAGGCCCGGTACGCCGAGCGCGACGGCATCTGGTCCGGCCGGGTCAACGCCGTGCTCGCCTCGGTCGCGGCGGAGCTCCCCGTCGGTCGTGCGCTCGACCTCGGCTGCGGTGAGGGCGGTGACGTCGTGTGGCTCGCCGAGCGAGGGTGGTCCGTGGTCGGGATCGACCTGTCGGTCACGGCGCTGAACCGGGCCTCGGCGGCGGCCGTCGCAGCAGGGGTCGACGAGCGGACGGCGTTCGTCGCGGCGGACCTCGCGTCGTGGGAGACCGGTGCGCGGTTCGACCTCGTGACGGCGTCGTTCCTGCAGTCCTGGCCGGTCGAGATCCCGAGGGCGGCGATCCTCCGGCGTGCGGCGGGGTTCGTGGCCGCGGGTGGACACCTGCTCGTCACCGCGCACGCCGCTCCCCCGCACGGTGACCTGCCCGAGGAGCTCCGGGGGTACCGGTTCCCGTCGCCGTCGGAGGACCTCGCGACACTCCGCCTCGACGACGGGTGGGAGGTGGTCGAGGCCGCCGAACGTCCGCGCACCACGACCACGTCCGACGGTCACGAGCACCACACGGCGGACAGCGTCGTGCTCGTCCGGCGCCGTCGCTGAGCGCGGGAGCGCACGACGGCGCGCCACACGGCACCAGGTACGACGCCGTGCGTCAGCGGGAGCGCCCCCACGTCAGCGTGGCAGCGGCACCTCCGCGGCGAAGGCCCGGACCACCCGGTCCACGACTTCCCGCGCCGGCGCGTCCCACACGGCCTGGTTGAAGATCTCCACCTCGACGTCCCCGGTCCACCCGGCCGCCGACACGGCAGCGGTCACCGGCCCGAAGTCGACGTGCCCGTCGCCCATCACGCCGCGGGAGAGCAGCGGGTCGGCGGCGATCGGGGTCGTCCAGTCGCACACCTGGAACGACGCGATCCGTCCGGCAGCCCCGGCCCGGGCGACGGACGTCTCGAGCGCCGGGTCCCACCAGACGTGGAACGTGTCGACGACGACGCCGACCGCTGCAGCGGGGAACGGCGCGGCCAGGTCGAGTGCCTGTGCGAGCGTCGACACCACCGCACGGTCGGCGCAGTACATCGGGTGCAGCGGCTCGACGGCGAGCCGCACGCCGGCGTCGAGGGCGTGTGGCACGAGGTCGGCGAGCGCGTCCGACACCCGGGAACGAGCGCCGACGAGGTCCTTCGACCCGTCCGGCAGGCCGCCGGCGACGAGCACGAGGACCGCCTCGGAACCGGGCGCGCCGGCGGCGGCGAGCGCCGCGGTCTCGTCGATCGCTCGGCGGTTGTCGTCGAGCGCGGCGGTCCGCGCGGGGCCGTCCGGCAGCGTGAAGAACCCGCCGCGGCAGTGCGACGACACCCGGAGTCCGGAGTCGGCCACCACGCGCACCGCGTCGTCGAGGCCGACGGCGGCGACCGGCTCACGCCAGGTGCCGATCGCGCCGACGCCGGCGGACGACACCACGTCGAGCGCCTCGCCGAGGCTCGCGTACTTGATGGTGGCCTGGTTGATCGAGAGCCGCGGGTGCGGAGCCGGCATCGACGCGGTGTCGAGGGCGTGCACGGCCGGGGCGAGGCGGCCCCCGGTCGTCACGCGACCACCCCAGCGAGGTGCGCTGCGTCGGGGGCCGAGCCGCGCCTCCCGGCCGTCGCCGGAGCCGCGACCCCTGCCAGGGCGAGGAGGTCGTGCCAGCGCTGCGCGGCGAGCGGCGGGTCCTCGAGGGCACCGCAGGCGTTCGCGAGCCGGACGGTCTCGGACAGGTGCGGAAGCGAGCGTCCCGCGTGCAGGCCGCCGACCATCGTGAACGCGGGCTGGTGCCCGTTCAACCAGGCGAGGAAGGCGATGCCGGTCTTGTAGTGCCACACGGGCGCGCTGAAGACGTGGCGCGAGAGCGCTTCGGTCGGGCCGAGCAGCTCGCGGAACGCCACCTCGTCGGGAAGCGCCTGGACGGCGGCGGAGGCGACGGGGCCGAGGGCCGCGAACGCTCCGAGCAGGGCGTCCGAGTGGTGCGCGCCGTCACCGGCGATGAGGTCCACGTAGTGGTGGTCGTCGCCCGTGTACATGCGGACACCCTCGGGGAGCCGCGCGCGGAGGTCGGTCTCGGCGCGGGCGTCGAGGAGGCTCATCTTGATGCCACTGACGCGGTCGCCGGCGTCGCCCATGATGTCGAGGACGGTGGCCGCGCCGCGGCTGTTCGCGGCGGCCACGCCACGGCTGTTCGCGGCGGCGACGCCGCTGCGTCCGTCCCGCGCGGTGGCTCCGGCTCCCGCGCCGAAGTAGCCGGCGAGCGCCGGGTCGAACGCCTCGCCGAGCCAGTGCAGGACGA
This sequence comes from Curtobacterium phoenicis, assembly GCF_047238015.1. NCBI lineage: Bacteria > Bacillati > Actinomycetota > Actinomycetes > Micrococcales > Microbacteriaceae > Curtobacterium > Curtobacterium phoenicis. Next base: position 1,641,874 of record NZ_JBDFLZ010000002.1, on the reverse strand, counting down.
CCGGCGCGGATGCCCGTGCGAGGACCGCGGCGTATACGCGGCGGTAGGTCGCGGCGGGGTCCGGCTCGCTGCGGGCGAGGCGGGCGAGGTGGCGGCTGGCCATGAGGACGACCCCGGCACCGGCGTCCTCCGCGTCGTGCAGCTGGCGGACGTAGGCGTCGACGACCTCCTGCTCGCTGGCGGCGGTGTCCGGGAGGTCGTCGGTGTTCACCCCGACGACGAGCCGGCCGCCGACGGACCGCGCCTCGTAGGCGCTGCGGGTGATCAGCTCACGCGTCGCCGCCGGGTCGAGACCCATGTTGCGCTGCGCGGTGTCCATGGCGTCGGCCACTCCCAGTCCCCACGACCAGAGGTGGTGGCGGAAGGCGAGGGTGGCGTCCCAGTCGAGGTCGGCCGGTGCTCCCGGGGTGTTGTCCGCGGCGGTGCGCGGGACGACGTGCGCGGCGGCGTACGCGACGCGCTCGGTGAGCGGCGCCGCCGGCTTCGTGACGGCGAGCGGCTCGCGCAGCGGCTCGGTGGTGACGGTGCCGTCGTCGGCGAGGAGCGTCAGCCCGTCGGGGCGGGCACTCATGCGCTGACCGGTTCGACGTCGGCGGTCTGCGCTGCAGCGGCCTGCGCCGCGCCCCTCTCGGCATCGGCCTGGAGGCGCGGCTCGGCCCGGCTGCGCAGGCGCAGCTCCGGCAGGTCGATGCGTCGACCCTCGGCGCTGGACCGCAGACCGGCTTCGGCGAGCGCGACGCCGCGGGCACCGGAGAGGAGGTCGTAGCGGTGCGGGCGGCCGGCGACGAGGTCGCGGACGAAGTCCTCCCACTGGGCGCGGAAGCCGTTGCCGTACTCCTCGTCGGGGACCTCGAGCCACTGCTGGCGGTAGTCGCGGTCGTCGCGGAGGTCCGGGTTCCACACCGGCTTCGGGGTCGCGGTACGCGGTTGGATCCGGCATCCGAACAGCCCGACGACGGAGCTGCCGAGCGTGCCGTCGACCTGGAACTCCACGAGTTCGTCGCGGTCGACGCGGACGGCCCAGCTCGAGTTGATCTGCGCGGTGATGCCCCCGGCGAGGTCGAACACGCCGTACGCGGCGTCGTCGGCGGTCGCGGTGTACGGGTGGCCCTGCTCGTCGGACCGCTGCTCGATGTGCGTGACGGCTCGGGCGTAGACGGACTCGACCCGGCCGAACAGCTGCTCGAGGACGTAGTTCCAGTGCGGGAACATGTCGACGACGATGCCGCCGCCGTCCTCCTTGCGGTAGTTCCAGCTCGGGCGCTGCGCGGCCTGCCAGTCGCCCTCGAACACCCAGTACCCGAACTCACCCCGGACGCTGAGGACGCGGCCGAAGAACCCGGAGTCGAGCAGCCGGCGGAGCTTCCGGAGGCCCGGGAGGTAGAGCTTGTCGTGCACGACGCCGTTCGGGACGCCGGCGTCCGCGGCGGCCTGGGCGAGCTCGAGGGCCTCGGTGGAGGTCTCGGCGGTCGGCTTCTCGGTGTAGACGGCCTTGCCCGCGGCGATGGCCTTGCGGATGGCCCCGGCACGTGCGCTCGTGACGGCGAAGTCGGCGAACACGTCCCAGCGGGCGTCGGCGAGCGCGGCGTCGAGGTCGGTCGTCCAGTGCTCGAGGCCGTGCCGGGCGGCGATCTCCTCGAGCTTGGCGGCGTTGCGTCCGACCAGGAGCGGTTCGAGCTGGACGCGGGTGCCGTCGGGCAGGAGGACGCCGCCCTCGTCGCGGATGGCGAGCACCGAGCGGACGAGGTGTTGGCGGTACCCCATGCGTCCCGTGACGCCGTGCATGATGATGCCGATCGTGCGTGTGGTCATCGCGTGCTCCCTTGCTCGCCGTGGCCGCCTCCGTCGGTGTGGAAAGCGCTTGCCAGGCACCGTACACCACGGGGCGAGCGGTCCGCAGCCCCTCGGACACGGTTCGCACACGGGTGACTCGACCCCCGCCCGCCCGCGCTGAGGTTCCAAAATTTTGGACTCGCGGAGTCCTGAGCGGCGCTCCGCGGAACCTCGGCACCGAGCACGCGGCGTGTTGTGGAACCTGGACGTGCGGGCACCGGTGCGTCGCAGCCAGCGCACGGTCCAGCCGGGACCCTGCGGCCCGGCGCCGCACCGCGGGCTACCGGGCCGTGCTCGCGCGCAGCACGACCTGGCCGTCGACCGCGCCGCCCGCGTCCGTGCCGAGCGCCCGCCGGACCGCACGCGCGCCGATCTCCTCGAGCGGCAAGCGCACGGTGCTGAGCGCCGGGACGACGTCGGCGAGCATCCGGACGTCGTCGAACCCGGCGACGCCGACGTCCACGCCCGGGACGAGTCCGCGCTCCCGGATCGCCGCGAGCGCCCCGACGGCCATGAGGTCCGTCACCGCGAACACGCAGCGCGGCAGCGGTGCCGCTCCCCCGGCGGCGGCGTCGAGCAGGGTCTCCATCGCCCGGTGTCCGCCGTCGCGGGTGAAGGCCGACGGCACGACCCACTCGTCCGGCACCGAGAGTCCGTGCGCGGCGAGTCCGGCCACGAACCCCTCGTACCGTGCGTGCGCGGTGGCGAGCGTCGGGTCGCCGGCGAGGACGGCGAAGGTGTCGTGGCCCTGCTCGACGAGGGCGCCCGCGAGCGCGGCGGCTCCGCTGAGGTTGCGGATGACGAGTCCCTCGACGCCGGGGACGGACCCGCCGTCGAGGTCGGACACGAGGGCGGCGACCACGGCTCCCCCGGCGACGAGTGCCTGCACCGCGGCCCCGGTGTCGGTGGCTGCACCGAGCCTGCGGCTGACGGCGAGCACCACGGCCCGCGGGCGGAGGCCGGCGACGACCGCGAGGACGTCCTGCTCGCGCGAGGCGTCCCCGCCGGTGGAGGTGATCGTCACGACGAGCCCGGCCTCGTCGGCGGCCCGGATCGCTCCGGCGGCGATCGCGGCGAAGTACGGGTCGGCGATGTCACCGACGACGAGGGCGAGGGTCGTGGTGGTCCCGCGGGCGACCGCCTGGGCCTGCACGTTGGCGGTGTAGCGGAGCTCCTGCGCGGCGGCGTGCACGCGGTCGAGCGACTCCTGCCGGACCTTCCGCGCGCTGCCGTTGAGCGCTCGTGAGGCGGTGGCGAGCGACACGCCTGCGCGCTCGGCCACGTCTGCCAGGGTGACCGTGCTCCGCTCCGGCATGTCGTGCCTCCAGTCCGGACCGCGACAGCGGTCTGTGCGCGAGGATAGCGATTTCCGCCCTGCTCCGCGCCGTGCAGAGGCGCAGGTCGCGTTGTCATCACATGATTTAGGAAAGCGCTTGCCAAGCGGTTCCTCCTCGTGTAGACCTGTGGCACTCGGCCGAGACCCCCTGAACGCTCGCCCGCGGCGCACGCCGTGGTCCCGAACGAAAGCAGTGACGATGAAGTCCTCCAAGAGAATGCTCGCCCTCGCCGGCGGCATCGCCGCGCTCGCACTCCTGAGCGGCTGCGCGTCCGGCGGCTCCGGCTCGGACGGCGGGAAGGTCGACCAGCTCACCTTCTGGCTGTCGACCTCCACAGCGCAGGAGAAGGGGTACCAGGACCTCGCCGACTCCTACGAGAAGAAGACCGGCGTCTCGGTCAAGATCGTGAACCTGCCCTACGACGGCCTCCAGACCAAGCTCCGCGAGTCGGCGCAGGCGAACTCGCTCCCGGACGTCGTCCGCGCCGCGGGCATCGACCCGATCTGGACCGGCAAGACCGTGGACCTGTCGTCCATCGTCGACGACGGCGCGAACAAGATCGACCAGGACATCATCGCGAAGGAGAAGGACGGCAAGATCACCTCGATCCCGTCCGACGTCACCGCGGCCGGACTGTTCGTCAACAAGTCGCTGTTCGACAAGGCCGGGGTGTCCTACCCGACCGACCCGGCCAAGGCGTGGACGTGGGACGAGTTCCTGCAGAAGGCCGACCAGGTCAAGGCGAAGACCGGCGCGAAGTACGACCTCGTGTTCGACTCGTCGCCCTCGCGGCTCCGCGCGTACATGTTCACCAAGGGCACCGACTTCATGCAGCAGGAGAAGGACGGGTCCTTCCCGACCGACTCGAAGACCGTCAAGGCCCTGCAGGACTTCGCCGACATGAACGACGACAAGACCATGCCGAAGTCCGTGTGGACGAGTGGGCAGGACCCGAACGCGCTGTTCAAGAGCGGTCAGGTCGTCGCGTACTTCTCCGGCGTCTGGCAGTCCTCTGACTTCGCGTCGAACATCACCGACTTCGAGTGGGCGAGCGCAGCGACCCCGGCCGACCCGACCCACGCGACGGAGATCAACTACGGCGGCAACATCGTCGGGTTCGAGAACTCCGACACCAGGGGCGCGGCGGCGAAGAAGTTCATCGCCTACATGTACGACCCGACGAACTACGCGAAGCTCGTGACGACCAACGGGTTCCTCCCCGTCGAGTCCGGCCTCGACATCACGTACCCGTTCGAGTCGCAGGCGGCGAAGGACTCGTTCGCGCTCTACCAGAAGGAGATCGAGGCGGCGGCGCCGATCTCGAGCTCCTACGCGAAGGAGAGCGCCCGCTGGGGTGTCGAGGGCAAGGAGCTCGGCACCGACCCGACGACGACCGAGGTGGGCAAGCTCATCAACGGTCAGCAGTCGGCGAAGCAGACGCTCGAGACGATCACGAAGTACTACGAGGACCACGTCGGCTGACGGACCGGGCCGGGCGCGCGAGCGCCCGGCCCGTCCGCCTCCCCCACCCACACCCGACGAAGGAAGAGGACCACCGTGAGCACCCAGACCGCCGTCCCCCGCGCGGTGCCGTCGAGCGACACCGTCCGCCCGCCCGGCTCCGGCCGCCGGAGCCGCCGCCGCTCCGGCGTCCGCAAGCCCGTCCTCGCGCCGATCCTGTTCGTCAGCGTCAACGTCGTCCTGTTCGCGGTGTTCTTCGTCTGGCCGGCTGTGATCGGCCTGGGCTACTCGTTCACCGACTACAACGGCGTGGTCTCCCCGAACGTCATCGGACTGCAGAACTACGTCGAGCTCTTCCAGGACGACACCTTCTACGCAGCCCTCCTCCGCACCGTGCTCTACGCGGTGGTCGCGGTCCCGCTCGGCTTCGTGCTGTCGCTGTCGATGGCGCTCATGCTCACGAGCCCCGCTGCCAAGGGCAAGTCCGTCGCTCGCATCGTGTTCTTCGTCCCGTGGCTCATCTCCCCGATCGTCACCGGTGTCATCTGGCGGTGGATGTTCGGCGAGAACTTCGGCCTGGCGAACTTCGTCATCGAATCGCTCGGCGGCACGGCCGTCCCGTGGCAGTCGAACGCGGACCTCTCGTTGCTCGTCGTCGTGCTCGCGAGTGCGTGGGCGGGGTCGGCGTTCAACATGCTCCTGTTCGTGGCGGCGATCCGGAACGTCCCGAAGTCGTACTACGAGGCGGCAGCGCTCGACGGGGCCGGTGCCTGGCACCAGTTCCGCTCCATCACGCTGCCGAGCATCGCGCCGACGTCGTTCATCGTCGTGCTGCTGTCCTCCCTCGGCGCGTTCAAGGAGTTCGCGACGATCCAGGCCCTCAACGGCGGCGGGCCCGGGACCGACAACAACCTGCTCGTGCAGTACATCTACACGAACGGGTTCCAGAACGCCCACATCGGCTACGCTTCGGCGGCGTCGATGGTGCTCATGCTCATCCTCATGGCCATCGCCCTGATCCAGCTGGCCCTGAACCGTCGGACGGAGAAGCGCCGATGACCACGACCCTCCCCGGAGCCGGTGCGCCCGGCGCCGCGAACCCGGACGCCGCCCGACCGGACGCGGACGACGCGACCCGTGCGGCGACGACCGCGAACGGGCGAGCGGCCCGTCGGGCTGCCCGGCGCGCCGCGAAGCGCGGCGCCACCCGCGGCGGCTTCGACCAGGTGCCGAAGCCCAGGGCGATCGCGGTCAGCGCGCTCCTCTGGGTGTTCATCATCGGCTTCGGGTTCCCCGTGCTCTGGTTCGTCCTCAGCGCGTTCAAGCCCGGCGGTGAGCTGTTCTCCTACCCGCTGACGCTCTTCCCGAAGCAGTGGTCAGTGTCCGGTTTCGTCGAGGCGTGGCAGAGCTTCGACTTCGCCCGCTACTTCGGCAACACGATCGTCGTCGCCCTCGTCACGACGGTCCTGACGGTGTTCGCGAGCGCCGCCACGGGCTACGCGCTCGCGAAGTACGACAACCGGTGGCTGAAGGTGTTCTTCGTGTGCATCCTCGCGACGACCATGCTCCCCACCGAGGTCATCCTCGCGCCGACGTTCATCGTCATCCGCGACCTCGGCATGTACGACTCGCTGGCGGGCATCATCGTGCCGTCGATCATCACCGCGACCGGCATCTTCATGTTCCGACAGTTCTTCCTGACCGTGCCGGACGACCTCGTCGAGGCCGCCCGCATCGACGGCGCGAGCGAGTTCGGCATCTTCTTCCGGATCATGCTGCCGATCTCGCGCCCGATCATGCTGACGCTCGCGATCTTCTCGTTCCAGTGGCGCTGGAACGACTACATCTGGCCGCTCCTCGTGCTCAACGACCCGCACCAGTTCACGATCCAGATCGCCCTGCAGAGCATCGTCGGCGCCGAGAACGTCAACTGGACCGTGCTGCTCGGCGCGTCGGTGATCTCGATCCTGCCGCTGCTGCTCATCTACCTGGTGTTCCAGAAGTACGTGAACGGTGCGGACCTCAATGCGGGACTCAAGGACTGATGGGGTTCCTCGACGCGGTCGGTCCCGCCGCCGAGGCCGAGCTCGCCGCCTGGCGGGCGTCGCCCGGTGACCCGGCGGCGCTGTCGCACCGCGAACTGATGGCGCGTGCCCTCGCCTTCGTGGGCGCCCGGGTCCGGCACGATCGGCCGGGAGGCACGGCTCGCCTCATCGACGACGACCTCGCCACCGCGCACGGGTACGTCCGGCACCTCGCCGCGCGGCAGTCAGCCGGCGGGACGTTCGTCGGCGGCGACAACGTGCTGTCGCCGCCGGACTCCGCGTTCACGGTGAACGACGTGTGCGACGCCCTCGAGCTGCTCGCGCCGCTGCGCGACGGCGACCCCGCCGCCGAGGCCCTCGCCGTCGACCTCGACCGGATCGTCGAGCGGGCGACGCCGGCGCTCCTGTCCGGGGGCGTGCACACGCCGAACCACCGGTGGGAGATCAGCGCGGCGCTCGCCCGCACCCACCGCCTCCACCCCTCGGCCGCCCTCGTCGAGCGCATCCACGAGTGGCTCGCCGAGGGGCCGGACATCGACGCCGACGGGCTGTGGTCCGAGCGGAGCCCCAACTACGCCGCCGCGGTCTCGTGCCCGTCGTTCCTCGTGCTCGCGGACGTGCTCGACCGGCCGGCGCTCCTCGACCCGGTCCGCCGGTCGCTCGACGCCACCCTCGCGCTGCTGCTCCGCGACGACACCGTCGAGACTGTTCAGTCCCGCCGACAGGACCAGTCCGAGCCGTTCGGGATCGGGCCGTTCGCCCCGTTGCTCTGGCACGTCGCGGTGCTCGACCAGCGCGGTGACCTCGCCGCCGTGGCCGCCCGCGCCGCCGTCGCGCCGATGTGGCAGCCCGCGGTGACGGCAGCGCGCGCGATGACCGACCCGCTGCTCGCCGAACCGCTGCCCGCACCGTCGCCGCTCCCCCTCGGCACCACCGTGTTCGACGATGCCCGGCTCGTCCACGTCCGCGAGGAGCTCCGGGACGTGGTGCTCTTCGCCGGCTCCGACGTGCCGGCGCAGGGCCACGTGCGGTCCGGGCTCGCGAACAGCCCGACGTTCCTGCGCGTGCTGTCCGGCGACGCCGTGCTCTCCGACGTCCGGCTCTCGCGGGAGTTCTTCGGCCTCGGGCCGTTCCGGCCGACCTCGCTGGAGGCGCTCGGGGACGGTCGGTGGCGACTGAGCGAGACGGTGTCCGCCGGGTACCACCAACCGCTCGCGCCCGACGACCGCCGAGCGGACGGTGCCTACGCTCTCACCGACGAGGGTCGGTTCTCCGGGTCGATGGCGTTCGGCGCACGCGCGGTCCACACCGTGTCCCTCCGCACGGTCGTCACGATCGCCGTCGAGTCCGAGCGGGTGGTCCTCGACCTGCAGACCGACGGCGCCGACGTGCCGTGGTCGCTGCAGCTGACGTTCCGCGACGGGGGTACGGTGACCGGTGTGAGCACCGACGCCGCGACCGGGGAGACCGTCCTCGTCGCGGGTACCGGCTCCCACCGCGCCGGGGACTCGTCGATCACCTTCGGCCCCGGAGGCGGGACCGGCCACGAGCAGCCGGCGTTCTACGCGCCCGGGCAGGACTACGCGTTCCTCGGCGGCACCGATCGTCCCGGAGGGCAGCACGTCCACATCACGGGCCGCGCTCCCGGACGTGCTCGTGTCGTCATCAGCACGCCAGCCCCGACCCGTCCGGCGACCACCGACGTCGCGACCACCGACCACGCGACGGCCGCGACCCGGTGACCGTGACCCACGGCGGACCGCGACCGGCGGGACGGGCCGGTGACGGGCCTCCCGGCATCGTCCTGGTCGGCGCCCGCGGGTACGGACTGCACCACCGTGCGACGATCGACCGGATGGTCGCCGCCGGCCGGTGCGTCCTGACCGCCGTCGTCGACCCGACCCTCGGCACGGACACCGACGGCGGCGTGCCCGTCGTCACGGACGTCACCGCCGCACGGGCACACGGCGCGGTCGACGTCGTCGTGGTCGCCGCGCCGATCGGCGCGCACCTCCCGCTCGCACTGGCCGCCCTCGAGGCGGGCGCCGACGTCCTGCTCGAGAAGCCGCCCGTGACGACCCGCGCCGCCCTCGCCGACCTGCTCGACGCCGAACGGCGCACCGGGCGGGTCGTGCAGGTCGGGTTCCAGAGCCTCGGCTCGGCCGCGCTCCCGGCGCTCCGCGACGGATCGGTCGTGGGTGCAGTGCGGTCGGCCGCCGCGGTCGGGACGTGGACGCGCGACCAGGCCTACTGGTCGCGGTCGGGCTGGGCCGGCAGGCGACGCGTGGCCGGGGTCGACGTCCTCGACGGCGTCGTGACGAATCCGCTCGCGCACGCCGTCGCGACCGCGCTCGCGCTCGTCGGGTGTCGACGAGCCGCCGACGTCGCCCGGGTCGAGGTCGAGCTGTACCGCGCGAACGCGATCGAGGGCGACGACACCTCGACCGTCCGGGTCACGACGACCGCGGGACGCGAGGCCACCGCCGCCCTCACGCTGTGCGCGCCGACCGAGGTGCTCCCCACGGTCCGGGTCACCGGGGCGACCGGTCGGGCCGTCCTCGGCTACACGACCGACGACGTGACGGTCGACGGGACGACCACGACGTACGAGCGGACCGAACTGCTGGAGAACCTGCTCGACCACCGGGCCACCGGAACGCCGCTCCTCGTGCCGCTCGCCTCCACCGGGGCGTTCGTCGAGGTCCTCGAGGCCGTCCGCGCCGCCGAACCCGTGCAGATCGACCACCCGTGGGTCACGTGGGAGGGCGAGGGGCCGACGCGCCGACCGCTCGTCGCCGACGTCGAGGCCATCGTCGAGCGTGCGGCGGACCGACTCGCGCTGTTCTCGGAGGTCGGCGCACCGTGGGCGCACCCCGTGCACGACGACGTGCTCGCGACGCTCCGGATCGACGGCGCCACGGTCGCCACCGTCCTCGACGGCTCGGGGACGATCCCGACGTCGTCGCCTCGGCCGTACCTGCACCCGGTCCGGACCCGTGCCGGCGTGACCGTGTCGGCGCACCACCCCGGCGACCACGACTGGCACTGCGGTCTCGGGGTCGCGATCCCCGACGTCGACGGCGTGAACTGCTGGGGCGGCCGGACCTACGTGCACGGCGACGGGTACGTGTGGCGCGACGACCACGGCCGTGTCGACGTCGTGCACGCCGAGCAGCGTCCGGGGTGGCTCGGCCACGAGCTGATCTGGCGCGGCCCGGACGGCGCGGTCGTCCTGCACGAGCACCGTGTGCTGACCTGGGCGGCGCAGGAGGACGGGTGGTCGCTCGACTGGTCGTCGTCGTTCCGGGCACCGGGGTCCGCGCCGGTCCGGCTCGGCGGCCCCGGGTCGAACGGGCGCGTCGGAGCCGGGTACGGCGGGCTCTTCTGGCGGTTCCCGACCTGTGACCGGGTGTCCGTCCGGACGGCCGACGCCACCGGCGAGGACGCGGTGCACGGGTCCGTGGCGCCGTGGATCGAGTGGGCCGCGGACTTCGACGGCGGTCCGGCGACGATCCGGGTGACCGCACTCGACCACCACGACCCGTGGTTCGTCCGCGTCGCCGAGTACCCCGCGGTCGGGTCGGCCCTGGCCTGGCGCTCCCCCGTGACGGTTAGGCCGGACGTGCCGCTGGTGCGGTCGTTCCGGGCGTCGATCCGCGACGGGCGCTGATCCGGCCCTGACCGGGCGCGGCCGTCACGCTACGGTCGTGGGATGACCGATGCGCAGTGGGAGCACGACGTCGCCGAGACCTGGGCGACGGACCTCGACGACGAGCACCTGGTGGCGCGGATGACGTCCCTCGCAGCCGCGGCGCCGCACCCGGCACTCGGGGCGTTCGAACTCGGTGGCGCGTACGACTCCACCGGCCGCGAGGCCGAGGCCGACGAGCAGTACGCCGCCGCCACCGACGCCGGCCTCGCCCAGGTCGACCCCGACCGCGCGGCACGCATGGTGGTGCAGCACGCGTCGACCCTCCGGAACCTCGGCCGGGTCGACGAGGCGATCGCGATGCTCCAGCACGCACCGGAGCACCCGGCGATCGGGGCCGCGCCGAGGGTCTTCCTCGCGCTCGCGCTGCACAGTGCCGGACGGGTCGACGAGGCACTCCGGGTGGCGATCGAGGCCGTCGAGCCGACGCTGCCGCGCTACCACCGGTCGGTGCGGGCGTACGCGGAGGCGCTCACCGCCTGACGCGGATCAGCGGGGGCGGTCGAGGGGCAGGGCGTCGCTCGTGGTCCGCAACGACTCCTGGCGGAGTTCGAGCTGCGCCACGGCGAGCGCCGCGAGGTCGCGGAGGTTCGCCAGGTCGGCCTCGGTCGCCTCCCGCGGCTTCGCGTCGAGCACCGCGAGGGTCCCGATCGTCGTGCCGTCGTGCTTCACGAGCGGAACGCTCACGAAGAACCGGATGCCGAGCGGCCCGGTGACGAGCGGACTCTCCCGCATCTCCGGGTGGGTGGCGCCGTCGGGGATGACGACCGGTTCCGGCACCGGTGCGAAGCCGTTGCGGAAGCTGATCTTGCGCGCGGACGGGTCGACGCCGTCGGCGATCCACGACTGCGACCACTCGCGGTCCTCGTCGAGGACCTCGACGAGCGCGATGGGCGCGTCGAAGAGCCGGGCGGCCATCGCGGTGGTGCGGTGCAGGGCCTCTTCGGGGAGTTCGTCGAGCGTGGCCGGCCGGTCGGTCGGTCCCGCCGGCGCTGCCGGTCCCGCCGGTGCTGCCGGTCCCGCCGGTGCTGCCGCAGCGTGCGCACCGGATGGTGCGACGGCTGCCGGAGCCGACCCGCCGGCGGACGGGGGCTGGGTGCCCTTGTCGTGCGTACTGTCGGGCGTGAGCTGCGTGACGGGGGCGGTGGGTGCCTCCAGGCCGTCCGGGTCGACCACGTGGTCGGGTGCCGAGGTGTCGGCGATGACGACGTCGCGGAGCATCGCGACGAGCTCCGCTCCGAGCGGCCGGTCGGCCGGGTCCTGCGCGGTCATCGCGCGGAGCGCGTCCTTCCAGTGCTCGGGCAGCGGCTCGGGCACGACCGGGTCGCGGGACAGCCGGGCGATCGCCGACTCGACGACGGATCCGGGGAACTCGCGTCGGCGCGTGAAGCACTGCAGGAGGACGAGACCGAGCGAGTAGACGTCGCTCGCCGGTCCGACCTCACCACCGCGCGCCTGCTCGGGGCTGAGGTAGGCGGCGGTTCCGGTCGTGACGCCGTCGGCGGTGAGCCGTTCGGCGCCCTCGGCGATGGCGATGCCGAAGTCGGTGAGCCGGGCCCGCGCGCGGTCGGCGTCGTGGCCGTAGTCGACGAGCAGGATGTTCGAGGGCTTGATGTCGCGGTGCACGACCCCGTGCGCGTGGATGTAGTGCAGCGCCTCGGCCATGTCGAACCCGACCTCGGCGATGTGCCGGACGGCGAGCGGGCCGACCTTCAGCCGCGCCTCGAGGTCCTGCCCGACGACGAGCGACATCACGAGGAAGCGCTGCTGCGCGCCGTCGGCGTTGGTGAGGACACCGGCGTCGAGGAGGCCGACGAGGTTGTGGTGCTCGAGGGACGCCAGCACCCCGAGTTCTGCGTCCTGCCGGGCGATGTCGACGGAGCCCGAGTGGAACACCTTGACGGCGACCGGTCGGCGGAGGACCTCGTCGGTGGCCCGGTAGACGACGGACATGCCGCCCTGACCGATCACCCCTTCGACCCGGTACCGGCCGTCGAGGAGCGGCGCTGCGTCGTCGTGCGTCATGGGGTCCTCGTGCTCGGTGGGTCTGACGTTGCATCCTCCCATCCCTGCCGGTCCGGTGCCCGGAACGCTCCGCGCAGGTTCGCGCAGCGGATCGCGGCTCGGCCCGGGTGGCTTCGCGCAGCGGACCGTGCCGCGGCCCGCGCGGCTTCGCGCACCGGACCGTGCCGCGGGCCGCGCGGCGTAGCATCGCGGCATCGCAGGTCCGCCGAGGGAGTCGCCATGCCCGCACGGTTCGTGTACTGGATGAACGTGTCCGTCGACGGATTCATCGAGCGGGCGCCCGGTGAGCACGACGGCCCGGACGGCCCGGAGTGGGTGAGCATCGACGACGAGCTGCACCGCGAGTTCAACCGGCGTGCAGCAGCGATGGTGCTCTCGGTGGAGGGCCGGGTGGTGCGGGACATGATGGACCCGTACTGGCCGGACGCCCGCTCCGACGAGTCCCTGACCGAGGTCGAGCGCGAGTACGGCGAGATCTGGACCGCGCAGCCGAAGGTCCTCGTCTCGCGGACCCGGACGACCGCGGACCACGGCACGCGCGTGATCGGTTCGGACGGCCGGGCGATCGAGGAGCTCGCCCGCATCCGACAGGAAACCGAGGGCGATGTCGGGGTCGGTGGGGCGGACCTCGCCTCGCAGCTCTTCGATGCCGGGCTCATCGACGAGCTGATGCTGTTCACGCACCCCGCGGTGCTCGGCGGCGGACGGCCGCTGTTCGACCCGCCGCGGTCCGGCGAGCGGGCTCCGGTGCGGCTCGCGCTGCTCGAGGAGCAGCGGTTCACGAACGGTGTGGTCCTGCGGCGGTGGGATGTGCTGCGCGCGCGGTGACATGTTGTACACAGATCGCTGGCGATCGGTTGCCCCCCTTGCGATATCGTGTCTGCGAGCACGGAGGGGGTCCGCGTGGGGGATCTACAGGTCGACACGGCGTCACTCGATGCCCTGACACACGCCATGGCGCCGTTGCCGTGGTCAGTGCGCATGGACCGCTCGATCGCCGACCCGCGCGAGGACGCCCTCGGCTCTCCCATGGTCGCAGCTGCGCTCGGCGAGGCAGGGTCGACGATCACCGACCGCGGCGAGGTCCTCGCGGAGTCGCTGACGTCCATCGGGAAGTACCCCGCCCAGGTCGCGTTCCAGATCTCGTCGACCGAGGGTGAACTCGCGGCACAGCTGGACGGTCGCTGATGGCCTGGACGAACACGGATCCGGGGCAGGGCGATCCCGCTGCCGTCTCAGCGATCGCGGCATCTCGACGAGACAAGGCCGACGACCTCCGCGACACGGCACGATCGCTGCGTGTGCTGGCGCACGACGGTCAGACCGCTGACTGGCGGGGTCGCGCGAAGGAACCGTTCCAGGCGAACGTCGGCGCGTTCACCACTGATGTCGGCACCCTCGCCGTCGCTCTCGACGAGCAAGCGAGCGCTCTCGAGACCTACGCGACCGCACTGACCGCGATCCAGGAAGACCAGCGCGATCTCGAGACACGCCGCGCGTCCGCTGCCCAGGCGCTGACGGACGCGCAGGCAGCTGCGAGCAGTGCCAGGTCGGAGGCACAGGACGCCGCACGCTCGTCCGACAGCACACCCGAGCAGATCGCGAGCGCGAGCAGCATCGCGAACCGACGCGCCGACGACGTCAGCGACGCGGTGACCGAGGTCCGCAGCATCGACCTCGAGTGGGACGCGCTCGTCGAACGCCGCCGGGCAGCCGACCGCGCCTGCGCCGATGCGCTCGACGCCCGGGCTGCCAACGGCCTGCCGAAACGACTGACCGACTCGGACATCGCGAGTGCCACGCCGCTGACACTCCTGGCTCTGCTGCAGAGCATGAGCGCGGACGACGCCGCTGAGTTCCTCCGGAAGCACCCCGACGTGGCGGCCCGGATCGAGACCGCCGACCCGGGTGCCGTCCGCGCGTGGTGGGAATCCCTCGGGGCCGGTGACGACACACGCCTCTCGGCGGAGCAGTCGGCTCTGGTCGCTGCAGTCCCAGCGATCATCGGGGCGCTGAACGGCGTGCCGGCGCAGGCGCGGGTCGCCGCGAACCGGAGCCTCGCCGCCGACCGGCTCGAGGACGCGAAGGCTCGACTCGCCGCGCTGCAGCTCACCGAGGGCATCCTCGGGCAGGCGCTCGGCCACGGTACGAAGGCGAACCGTGACGAGATCGCCGCGCTGCAGCAGGAGATTGACTACCTCGAGGGCGTGGTCAAGCAACCCCCCGAGCACCAGCTGTACCTCTACGATCCGTCCCAGAAGCGGATCATCGAGATGTACGGCACGCCGGCGCCCGACACCAAGCACGTCATCACGTACGTGCCCGGGACGTTCAGCAACATGGAGGGGTTCTACAACGGCGGCATCCAACAGGTCGGCAAGTGGCTCCACGACAACATCACCGACGGAACGGTCGTCTTCGTCGCGAAGGACGGTGTGTTCCCCGGAGAGCAGACCGCAGGCGTCGGAGGCATCCAGGAGGCGAACGACCCCCAGTTCGCGCTCGGGCCGGCAGAGCGGCTTCGACAGCTCGCCGCCGGCATCAGCACGGATCCGAACATGACGAACGCCCTCACCACAGCCATCGGTCACAGCTGGGGAACGGCCAACATCACCACCTCGGAGACGCTCGGGGCCATGTACAACCAGGTGGACTCGCTCTCCGGCGCCGGCATGCCGCAGGACTGGAAGCCGAACGCCCTCACCGAGTACAAGGACTACTCCTACGTCGACATCTTGCAGGTCGGGCAGGCGACACGCCACGTGTGGGACGGCAACAATCCTCGCTGGAATCCGGCGTTCGAGCACGACGCCTATTACGGTCCGAAGCCGGACGACATCAACCCGTACGATTACGGGTACCTACTCGATGAACACAATCGGGTTGCACGCATCAATGACAACCGCGCTGTTCTCGACGACCTGAGATTGGACATCGCCCGATGAGCGCGAGAAACGTGGCAACACTCATGCTGAGTGCGACCCTTCTGCTCGCCCTCACTGCCTGCGCCGGAGGTCCCACCGTGTCTGAACAGCCGACATCAAACGCTTCGGTCGATCGTCAAGAGGCCGAGGAGCGGGTTTCAGACGTCCAACGCAGGATCATCGAGGCGTTCCCTTCTGGATCTGTGGCCGAGACCAAGACCGGGAGCTGGACGTTGTTGTCGTGTTCCGAGGGTGAGGTGCAATCCTCGATCGGCGCCGACCTGATCCTCGCCAAGTCCGTACCGGTGGACGCGACCTACAGCAGCATGATGCGCGGCCTCGAAGGTGATGGATACACGGCGGAGCGAGGGGAAACCTCACACGGACCACGCCTCGTCGTCACGGGGAAAAGGAACGATCAGTACTTCGTCTCGATCCTGAACGACACGAAGCGCGTCCAAATCTCTTCCTTCTCGCAATGTTTCCGCGGCACGCTCACCGACGGCTGACGTCTCAACCGGGGTCATGGGTGCGGATGGCCTCAATCATCGCGTTGAGCACGATGGCCGTGCTCCCGGTGGCTGCGTGCGCCGGTAACCCCGCCGGTGTAGCCCCCACCTCGAGGATGCCCATGCTCGAGACGCGCACCGACGCGGAGCACCACACTGCTGCCACGCAGCGTCAGATCATCGATGCCTTTCCGAGTGGTGCTGTCAGTGACACGAGCACAGGCGGCTGGGCCTTGCTCGACTGCTCGGAGAACGAGATACAGTCCTCGATCAGCGCGACCATGACACTCGCCCGGGCCGTCCCGATCGACGAGACCTACGACGCGATCACGCATGAAGTCGAGGCAGAGGGGTACCGAGGAGAACAGAGCACGACCGCACGCGGGACGCAGCTCGTCATCACGGGCGAGGCGAACGACCAGTACTTCGTCGCGATCGAGAACGACAAGAGACGCGTGCTGATCTCCTCCTTCTCGCAGTGCTTCCCGGGCTCGCTCGCCGATGGCTGACACGGCTCGACGACGTCGTCCGCGGGACCGGCTCGTGGCACTGCCCATCGCCGTCCTCTCGCTCGGGGTACTCGCGGCGTGCTCGGGAACGCACGGCTCAGAGCGGGACAGGGAGTCGACACCCCCGGACACCCGAGCGCAGGCGGAGGCTCGGACCGGAGCGCTCCAGCACCGCATCGTCGAGGCCTTCCCGGCCGGCTCGGTCGCGGAGGAGAACGACCGCCGATGGGTGCTGCTCTCGTGCTCGCAGGACGAGGTCCAGACCGCGGGAGGGGTCCACGTCACCCTCGCCACGCCGGTGGACGTCGACCAGACGTACGACGCGATCCTGCACGCGGTCGAGCCCGACGGCTACTCCCGTGCGCGTGACCGGACGCCGAAGGGAGCGGCGCGCCTGACCGTCACAGGCCCGGACGACGACCAGTACCTGGTCACGATCTACCGCGAGGACCGGGACGTCCGGATCTCGTCCTTCTCGCCGTGCTTCCCAGGGTCGCTCACGGACGGCTGACCAACGAGCGGCCGCCCGCGGAGGCCGGCGCCCGGCTGCGTGTCCCCGGTCAGCACGCACCCGCACGGCTCCGTGTGTGGATCCCGCGCAGGCTGTCCCCTCCTGCGCCGCCGGTCGGGCCGGCCGCAGTACGTTCGGCCCCGACCGCACGACGACGGGAGGTCCGACTGATGACCGTGCTGCTCCGGGACCGCCCCGGCGAGTGGACGTGGGCCCGGCGGAACGGCCTGTTCCTCGCGAACGCCACGGTGTTCCTGCTGTGCTTCGTCGGCATGGTGCTCGCGGGGTGGCGGGTGTCCGTGCACGACGCGCTCCTGCACGGTGCGGCCGTCGAGTCGCTCTGGGGGTTCCTCGCGAGCGGCGACTTCGCGGAGGCGACGTTCGAGAACTGGGAGAGCGAGTTCCTCCAGATGGGGTCGTACGTGGTGCTCACGACGTTCCTCTTCCAGAAGGGGTCGAGCGAGTCGAAGCCCCTCGACGGCGACGCGGACCAGGACGCCGATCCACGCGATCGGTCGGACGACCGCCGCGCTCCGTGGCCGGTCCGTCGCGGCGGGGTGGCGCTCGTGCTGTACGAAAACTCGCTGCTGCTCCTCTTCGCCGTGCTCTTCCTCGGCAGCGTCGTCGGGCACGTCATCGGCGGTGCCGCGGCCTACAACGAGGAGCAGGTCGAGCACGGCGGCTCGGTGGTGACCGCGTGGCAGTACCTGGGGACGTCCCAGTTCTGGTTCGAGTCGATGCAGAACTGGCAGTCCGAGTTCCTCGTGATCACCGTGATGGTGGTCGCGACGGTCTGGCTGCGCCAGCGGGGTTCGAGCCAGTCCAAGCCGGTGGCGGCACCGGACAGCGAGACCGGCGACTGAGACCCGACTCGGCCCGCGGGGCGGGTGGTCGAGCGGGCGCGCTGTGCCCCGCACGACCCCACCCCGTCAGTTCGCCAGCAGGAACGCCGCGAACCGGTCGATCGTCCGGAGCGCCGCCGGACTGCCCTCGTCGTTGAGGTGCCCGTGGAACGTCCCCGGCTCGACCGCGTACGTCACCGGGACGCCGGCGGCTCGGAGCTCCTCGGCGAAGGCCGCACCGCTCGCCCGCAGGTCGTCCCGCTCGGAGTCGACGATGCAGGTCGGCGGGAAGCCGGTGAGGTCCGCTCCACCGGCGAACACCCCGTCGGTGGCACCGGCTGCGTGGTTGGCGTTCATCCTGCTGACGGACTCGGGCGTGAACCGGCGAGCCGGATCGACACCCTCCATCGCCGCCGCGAGCTCGTCGGACAGCGGCGGCAGCTCCGCGTGCACGGTCGGGTACGCGAGCAGCACCTGCCGCGGCGCTGCCCCGTCGGCGACGAGCCGGAGCGCGGCCGAGGCGGTGATGGAGGCCCCCGCGCTCGCTCCCCCGATCGCCCAGTCCCGGCCGCCGGTGTCAAGGGACGCATCGGCGCGGACGGCGGCGAGGACGTGCCGCACCTCGTCCTGCGGCACCGGGAAGTGGACGCCGTCCGGGCGCTCGTCGCTCGGTGCGAGGCGGTACTCGACCTCGACGGTCGTGACGCCGCGGGCAGCGAGCTCACGGGCGGTCTGCACGGACTCGGGCATGTCGAGGTCGCCGAACATGAAGCCGCCACCGTGCGACCAGACGAGCGCGGCGCGCGCGGGGCCGTCGGTCGTGTGGACCCGGATGCGCAGCGGCCCGTGGGGTCCGTCGAGGGTGCGTTCGGTCGTCGTCATGTCGTGTCGTCCTCGTCACGTCGGGCCGCGGGTCGGCGGCGGTGCGTGCCGTCACGGTACCGGACGACGACGGCGCGCTGCGCCGGCAGCGGGCGGTCTGGAGGCGCGGTGCAGGTGAGCAGGTCCGCGCACCGGCACCGCGTACCGGCGCCGCGTACCGGCCTGGAGGCGCGGTGCAGGTGAGCAGGTCCGCGCACCGGCACCGCGCCTTCAGGCCGTCACGCCGCGACGCGGCCGCTGCGCGCCCGCAGCAGACCGGCGACGACGATGCCGGCCGCGAGCGCCGTCAGGAGGATCCCGGAGACCGTGAGCCCGTCCTGGAAGGCGGCGTGCCGAGCCGCGGACCACGCGCCGGCCGTGATGCTCCCGGGGACGAGCGCGGCGAGGACCGTCCCGACGACCGCGGTGCCGGCGCCGGTCGCGACCTCGCTCGACGTGTCGACCAGGGCCGCGCCGATCGAGGTCCGGTCCGCCGGGAGGCCGTGCAGGACGTCGTTGCCGGCGACCGCTCCGACGACCCGCATGCCCGCACCGACGAGGACGAGGGCGACCGCGATCCACGCGTACCCGGCACGGCCGCCGAGCGCTGCGACCGCGAGCCCCGCGACGATCGCGCTGGAGCTCGTCCATGCGGCGGTGCCGGTGCCCACCCGCTCGACGAAGGGGCCGACGAACCGTCCCCCGACGAGCAGGACGACGATCATCGGGAGCATCGCGATCGCGGCGATGGACGGCGCCCAGCCCCACACGAACTGGAGCTGCAGGGTCGTCAGGTAGGTGAGGCCGGACACCGCGAGGCCCGCGGCGGCCTTGTACGCCAGGCCGCTCGCGACCAGGGGCCGGGCGAGCAGGGCGAGGTCGAGGAGCGGACGGGCCGCCGCCCGCTCCCGCCACACGAACGTCCCCGCGGCGACGATCGTGGCGACGAGGGCTGCGCTGCCGACGGCGGGCCCGGCCTCGACGTACGCGGTCGGGGTGAGGAGTGCCCCGACGAGCGTGACGGTGCCGAGGACGGCTCCGCCGACGTCGATGCGGTCGGGGTGGAGGTCCTCCGTGCGGTCGGCCGCGATGCCCGCGCGGATCCCCACGATCGCGAGCAGGGCGACCGGCACGTCGACGAGCAGCAGGGCCTGCCACGGCACAACCGCGAGGGCGAAGCCGCCCACGGTCGGACCGACCGCGTAGCCCACGAGTCCGGCCGTCGAGATGACGGTGAGGGCGCGGATGCGGAGGTCCTGTCGGTCGAACAGGCGGAACGCGAGCGCCATCGATCCGGGCGTCGTCATCGCGGCGGCGAGGCCGGTGACCGCGCGGACGGCGATGAGTTCGGCAGGGGTCTGCACGAGGGCGGAGGCGGCGCTCGCGACGGCGAGCAGGACGAGTCCCGCGAGCATCACCCGGCGGCGGCCGAAGCGGTCGGCCACGGCGCCGAAGAGGAGCATGGTGGCGCCGAACACGACCGAGTAGGCGCTGGTCACCCACTGGAGGCCGACGGTCGAGGCGTGGAGTTCGCGGCCGATGGTCGGCAGGGCGACGGTGAGGACGGCGTTGTCGAGCATCTCGAACAGGAACACCGCGGACAGGCCGGCGAGGGCGAGCCAGGCGTCACGGAGGCGGGCGGGTGCAGTGGGCCCAGTGTGGGCGGTGATGGTGGACTCGGGTGTGCTGGACACCGGTACTCCTTCGTCGTGAAGAAGTAGCGGCCCGTTCGGTGCCGTGTCCGTGCGCCCTTCCGGGCGGTTTTCCCTCTGGGGCGAGTGTCACACGCCGCTCGCCCCGGCGCAACCTTGGGGTCAGCGCAGCCTCCGGGTCAGGGGGTCGTCGTGGACTCCTTGCTGAACTGCTGCACGAGCTCGCGCTTGAGCACCTTGCCGCTCGGCCCCAGCGGCAGTGCGTCGAGGACGTGCACCACGCGTGGGTACTTGTAGGCGGCGATCTCCGCGGCCACCATGTCGATCAGCTCCTGCGGCGTGACCGTCGCGCCGGCACGGAGCACGACCGCGGCCTCGACCTCTTGTCCGTGCTGCTCGTGCGGCGTGCCGAACACGGCGGCCATCGCGACGTCGGGGTGCCGGGCGAGGACCTCCTCGACCTGACGCGGGTACACGTTGTACCCGTTGCGGATGATCATGTCCTTCGTGCGGTCGACGATCGTCAGGTAGCCGTCGTCGTCCTTCGTGCCGAGGTCACCGGTCCGGAACCAGCCGTCGACGATCGCGGCCGCGGTGTCCTCCGGGCGGTCGAGGTAGCCGTTCATGAGGTTGTGGCCGCGGATGACGAGCTCACCGATCTGCCCGTGCGGGAGCATCACGATGCGGTCCTGCGTCTCCGGGTCGGCGATCTCCACGTCGACGCCCCACACCGGGGTGCCGATCGTGCCGGGCCGCGGTGTCGTCCCGACGTGGTTGAACGACGCGACCGGCGAGGTCTCGGTGAGGCCGTAGCCCTCGTGCACGGGGGCGTCGAACACCTGCTGGAACTTCTCGAGTACGGCGAGCGGCAGGGACGCCCCACCCGAGATCGCGTACCGGAGCGGCGGCCGGGCGTCGTTTCGGGTGGCAGCGTCCAGGAGCGCCATGTACATCGTCGGCACGCCCATGAACACCCCGGTCCGGTGCTCGACCATCGCCGCGAGGGCGCCGTCGCCGTCGAACTTCGGGAGCAGGACGATCGTCGCGCCGACGCGGAAGCCCGTGTTCATCGTGCAGGTCTGGCCGAACGTGTGGAACAGCGGGAGCGCGCCGAGCAGGACGTCGCCGCGGTGCAGGTCGAACGTGCTGAGCAGGTTCGTGTTCGCCTGCTCGAGCAGGGCGAAGTGCGAGCCCTCTGCGCCCTTCGGGTGGCCGGTGGTACCGCTCGTGTAGAGGATCGTGGCGGTGTCGAACGGGTCACGGGGGACGTAGGTGTCGAGCGGTTCGGCGGCCTGCGCGAGGTCCTCGAGCCGGTCGGGCGCGTCGGTCGCGGCCTGCGCGTCGGCTCCCGCGGCCGGCGGAGCCAGGACCGTGACGACGTCGACCCCGGCGAGGGCCGCACCCGCCGCACCCTCACCGAGGAGCGGTGCCGCGCACACGAGCAGCGAGACGTCGGCGTCGCGCAGCACGTACTCGATCTCGCCGCGCTTCAGGAGCGCGTGCACCGGGACGACGACGGCGCCGAGGGCGAGGGTGGCGTAGTAGACGCGGGGGAAGTCCTCGACGTTGGGGACGAGCATCGCGACCCGCGAGCCCTCCCGGATGCCACGGGCCCGGAGTGCGCCCGCGTACCCGAGCGTCTGCGACCACAGGTCGGCGTAGGTGGTGCGCCGGTCACCGACCACCACGGCGACGTCGTCCGGGAACCGGTGCGCCGACTCGGCGAGGATCGCGGCGACCGAGGCGGTGGCCTGGGAACGGCGGGGGCTGTGCTGGGTGTCGGTCATGCCGGTCTCTCATCTCCGTCGACGCAACGTGTGGCCCGATCCTACGGCCGCTGCTCGGGCGGTGTTCCGCTGCCGGCACCTCCGCGGGCGCGTCGCAGGGTCTCGCTCGGCGACTCGCCGAACCGCTCGGCGTAGTTCGCGGCGAAGCGGCCGAAGTGGCCGAACCGCCACCGTCGGGCGACGTCCCGGACGTGCGTGCCCGGCTCGGCGAAGCGCAGGTCCGTCCGCGCACCGTCGAGCCGTTCAGCCCGGAGCCGTTCCATCGGGGTCTCGTCGAACCGCCGGCGGAACGCGCTCTGCAGCCCGCGTTCGCTCAGCCCGACCGCGGCCGCGATGTCGCGCAGGACGATCGCGTCCGCGGCGTGCTCGTGCATCCAGTGCGCGGCACGCAGTGCGGCCGAGGGCGGTTCCTCCGCGTCCGGGGCGACCAGCGGGAACGCGTCGACGACCGATGCGGCGATCTCGGCGTTCAGGGCGTCGCGGCGGGCTCCGTCGACCTGCTCGTCGGTCAGCGCGGCGGCGCGGCTGCGGAGGATCGCGCGGAGGGGACCGAGCGCGGACGCGATGTCCGGCTGCTGGCCGAACACGAGCGGCCCGTGCACGACCTGGGCACGCCGGGCGAGCGCCTGACGGAGGATCCGGTCGGACAGGTGGAGCATCGTGATCTTGCGGGTGTCCGCGGTGAACCGGTACGGCACGGACGCCGACAGCACCACGGGGTGTCCGGGCTCGGCCGTGAGCACCGCACCGTCGGTGCAGTCCTCGATGGTGGCGGTGCCGTCACCGATCCAGAAGACGATGTGGTCCGGGCGGGGGTCGAGCCGGCCGGAGCGCGTGCCCTCGACCTCGGCGCCACGCATCGACACGTCGGCGTCCCCGGCTCCGACGTACGTGTAGGCCTCGAGCGCGCCGCCGACGCCGCCGACGATCCCGTACGTGCGGTCGATCTCGGGGCTGCGGTTCTCGCTGATGGTCTCGACGCGGAAGCGGCGGAAGGACTGTGTGCCCTCCTCCGGTGCGGTCGATCCCATGTGGGCATCATGGCAGGTCGTCCACCGTCGGAGCGAGCGACGCCCCGACGCGGCGCGCACGCCTCGGGACGGCGATGCGCACCGAACCCGTCGCGTGCAACCGGTTGGCGTGACGCTGCCCGCGGCGGCGGGAGGTGGTCGGCCGGACGCTTCCGGCGGGCCGGAACGCGACCGGGCGACGGACGGGAGGCCCGTGACCGCGCCGCCACGCGCCTCCCGTCCGTCTCCGCTCGCGTGCTCAGCCGCCGCGACGAGGTGACCCGACTGCCAGCGGCGGCCCGGACGGTAGCGTCGTCCTGTGCGCGTCGATCCTCCCGTCCCCCCGTTCGGCACCACGATCCCCGGCGTGGAGCACCGCTCGGTCGAGGCGGGCGGACTGCGCTGGCACCTCGTGACGGCCGGGCACGGCCCGACGGTCGTGCTCGCCGCCGGCTACCCACAGAGCTGGTGGGCCTGGCGTCACGTGATCCCCCTGCTCGCGCCGCACCACACGGTGATCGCGATCGACCTGCCGGGTCAGGGGGACTCCGACGCGTCCCCCGTCGGGTACGACTCGTGGACCGTCGCAGGACTCGTCACCGAGCTGCTCGACGCCCTCGGCCTCGAGCGGGTCACCTACGTCGGGCACGACGTCGGCGCCTGGGTCGGCTTCGCGCTCGGTCACCGCAGTCCGGAACGGCTCGACGCGCTCGCACTCGTCGACGGGAACATCGCCGGAGTCAACCTCGACCTCGACGACGACGGCGGGTACGGCGGATGGCACTTCGTCTTCCAGCGCGTTCCCGAGCTCCCCGAAGCCATGCTCGTCGGCCACGAACGCCGCGTCATCGAGTGGTTCTCGACACGCATGACCCGCCACCGGAACGATGTCGTACACACCGAGGCCGACCTCGACGAGTACGAACGCGCATACTCGCGGCCGTCATCGCTGCGGGGGATGCTCGAGTACTACCGGGCGGTCCCGGTGAACGCCGAGTCCGCGACGACGCACGCCGGTCCGCTGGGCATGCCGGTCCTCGCGATCGTCGGCGACCGATCGGGGTCGACCGAGCTCCCCGAGGCGTTGGCGAGCCGTGCTGCCGACCTGACCTCCGTGGTCCTCGCCGACACCGGGCACTACGTCCCGGAGGAACGGCCCACCGAGGTGGCCGCGGCGATCACGGCGCTCGTCGCCCGTGCATCCGCCCCCGGAGCGGCCTGACCGACCAGCACCGGCTCCGGGCCGACGGCGCGGACCTCGTCAGGACCACGGGTGCCGTCCAGGGCACGATGCGCGTCCGCCGGCTGGCCGGCCGACGCGCCGGATCACCCGCGCCGAGGAATCTGCCACCTACGGCGCCGGCGCCAACCGGTAGAGCACCTGCGGACGCCCCCGGCGCCCGTACCGGTGCGCGAGGTCGATGGCGCCCGTAGCGACCAGGTGGTCGAGGTACCGACGGGCAGTCGCCCGTGAGGTGCCGGTCGCGGCCGCGACCTCGTCGGCCGACAGCGCGACCGCGGGGTCGAGCGCCGCGACGACCCGTTCGAGTGTCGGGGCGCTCACGCCCTTGGGCAGCCGCTGCCCGGACGGGTCCGAGGTGGAACGCGCGGGGACGGCGACGCGCACCGAACCCGTGGCGAGCAACCGGTCGACGTCACCCTGGCCCATCGGCACGTCCCGGTGCGCGGTGTCCCGACCGCGACGCTCCGCGGCGTAGGTGCCCAGCCGGTCCTGCAGGGCCTCGCGGTCGAACGGCTTCATGAGGTACCCGACCGGGTGCGCTGCGAGCGCCTGTCGGACGGTGACCTGGTCGCGCGACGAGCTGACGACGAGGACGTCGGTGGCCTCGACACCGGCGAGACGCATGCGGTGCAGGACCTCGACACCGCTGATGTCGGGCAGGCGCATGTCGAGCAGCACGAGGTCGACGCCGTGCTCGACGTGGGCCAGTGCGGCGCTGCCGGAGGCCGCCGCACCCACGACCTCGAACCCCTCGGTCGCGGCGACCCACCGGACGTGCAGTGCGCGGGCACCGGCGTCGTCGTCGACGACGAGCACCCGGATCGGCGGCGTCACCTTCGCACCGCCATCTCGACGTCCAGCCGTGCCCCGCCGAGCGATGCCGAGCGCCCGACCACCACCGAGCCTCCGCGGTCGGTCGCGGTGCGTCGCACGACCGCGAGGCCGACGCCGCGCCCGAGGCCGGTGTCGTCGACCTTCGACGACCACCCGTGCCCGAGCACCCGGTGGGCGTCCGTCGGGTCGATGCCGGGGCCGTCGTCCTCGACGGAGACCGCCACCACGTCGCCCCGGGTGCCGATCGTGCAGCGCACCCGTGCCGCGCCGGCCTCGGCGGCGTTCCGGCACAGGTTCGCCACCACGAGCAGCACCTCGTCGTCGAGCACGACGTCGTCGGCGACCCGCAGCTCGAGCGTGGCTCCGTGCGCTTCCACCTCGGACCGCACCGCCTCGATCGTGGCGGTCGCCACGGCACCCCGTCGTGGAGACCCGGCACCGCCCCCGCTCGTCAGCCCGGGCGCCACCGCGTCGATGTAGGCGAGCGCGTCCGGACCGTCTCCGTGCGCCACGAGCCCGCGCACGACGTGCAGACGGGTCCCGAACTCGTGCGCCTGCTCGCGGAGCGCGTCGGTCGTCCGCCGCACCTGCCGGCTCTCCGCATCGACGGCGTCCGCGCGCCGCAGCCGTCGTGCGATCCCGAGCGAGAGCAGCACGCTCGCGAGCGTCGCCACGACGAGGGCGCCCGTGCTCCACGGCAGCAGCGCGCCGAACGCCCGTGCACGGTCGGCAGCGATCGTCGACTCGAGGACGCCGACCGCGACGACCCCGACCACCTCGCCGTCGTCGACGATCGGCACCTTCGCGCGCAGGGTCGGGCCGGACGGTCCCGTCTCGGTGCCGACGAACCGATCGCCCGCGAGCACGGGCGCGATCGTCGTCTCGACGAGCGCACCGCGCTCCGACGGGTCGGGGTGCGTGATGCGCACGCCCTCGTCGTCCGTGACCACGACGTAGGACACTCCCGAGGCACCCTCGACGAGGGAGGCGATCGGCTGCAGCGACGCCGTCGCCGATGCAAGACCGTCGGCATCGGCGAGCGCACCGGGAGCCCCGGTGTCGACGACCGACGCGACGGCGGCACGGACCTCCGGCAGGTCGGCGAGGTTCGACGCGACACCGGACACCTGGTCGACGACGGACGCGCGGATGCTCTGCTCCTGCACGGCCGCGGCGACCCCGGTGGTCACGCCCGTCGCGGCCAGCACGATGATGCTCGGCAGTGCGAGCACGGCGATGCGCCCGGGTCGGGTGACGGGCGGTCTGCGCACCGTGGTCCCCTCTCCGGTCGTCGTGAGCGTCAATGAGCACAACTCCGCCGCCCGATCCCGCTCCGGACGGTGGCTGCCATCGTACTTCTCGACCTGCGCCACGACGACGTGTGCAGGAGGGAGTCATCCATGACAGAGCAGTCAGCACCGGCGGTGCCCGGACGGCCACAGGGCCGCCGCGTCGTCGCCCGCGCGGTCGGCGCGGCCGTCGCGGCCGTCTCCATCGGTGTCGCGGCCTTCGGGTCCATCACCTCAGCCGCGGCCGGCGGCGACCCCACCACCTCGGTCACGATCGTCGCGCCCGCTGCCGCTGGCGGCGGGTGGGACGGTGTCGCGCGGTCGATGCAGCAGGCGCAGCGCGCGAACGGCATCGTGAACTCGGTGCAGGTCGTCAACATGCCGGGCGCCGGCGGCACGATCGCGCTCGGCAACGTCGCGCGGCTCGAGGGCCAGACGGACACGCTGCTCGTGGGCGGGACCGGCCTGCTCGCCGCCGAGGTCCAGTTCGGGTCCGCCGTGACCCACGACGACATCACGCCCCTCGCGGTCACCGTCGAGGAGTACGACGTCATCGTCGTCCCCGCCGACTCCCCCTACGAGACACTCGACGACCTCGTCGAGGCCTGGCGCGCGCGGCCCGGCTCCGTTCCGTGGACGGGCGGCGGCTCGTTCGACCAGCTCGTCGTCACCGATCTCGCCGTCTCGGCCGGGCTCGACCCGGCCGACACGAACTACATCCCCTCGGACGGCGGCGGCGAGGCCATCCAGGCACTGCTGAACGGCACCGCCGCGGCGGCCTCCGGCGGCTACCCCGACAACATCGACCAGATCGAGACGGGCCGCCTGCGGGCACTCGCACTCGTGGCGCAGCAGCCGGTCCAGGGCATCGACATCCCCACCGCGGTCGACCAGGGGTACGACGTGACGCTGACCAACTGGCGCATGATCGCCGCTCCGGGCGGACTCGACGAGACCGAACGGACGCAGCTCACGGGCATCGTACGCGACACCCTGCGGACGCCCGAGTGGCGCGACGCGATGGACCGGTACCACTGGACGGAGCGGATCATCACGGGCGACGACCTCGATGCGTTCATCGTCGAGGAACGGCAACGCATCCAGGGGCTCTACGAGGAGTTGGGCCGATGACGCGTCCGAGCAACCCCACGTCGTCGTCCGCGGTCGTCGGACAGCGTCTCACGCTCCGCGCCGACCCCGGCCGTGTCGCCGAGGTGGCGAAGGAGCTCACGACGCCGGCGCTCTTCACAACCTTCGCGGTGTACCTGATCGTCGGGATCGTGACGATGGAGGTGCCCGCCGGCACCGCGTTCCCGGGGCCCGCGGTGTTCCCCGGGCTCGTCGCCGCGGCACTCCTGCTGCTGGCGGGCCTGCTCGTCGTCCGGTCCGTCCGACAGCTGCGGCACGGCCCGGACGGAACCCGAGCCGCGGCGAGCGCAGCAGCACCCGCCGTGGCTGCACCGGCCCCGGCCGCGCCCGCCGCCGCCGGCCCGGCGGACACCGTCGTCGCCGAACAGGCGGAGCCGGAGCGGTCGGTCCGCGTCGACTGGCGCTCACTGGCCTGGGTCGTGGTGTCGTTCGCCGCGTTCGCGCTGCTGTTGGACGTGCTCGGCTGGATCGTCGGCGCCGGCCTGCTGTTCCTCGGCGTCGCCAAGGGCCTCGGCGCCCCCGGTTGGCTCCGCCCGCTCGTCGTCGGCCTGACCGTGGCAGCGCTCAGCTACATCGCCTTCGACATGGTGCTCGACCTGTCGCTGCCCTCGGGCATCGTCGGATGGAGGTTCTGACATGGACGTGCTCGGTCTCCTCGGCGAGGGCTTCGCCGGCGCGCTGACACCCGCCAACCTGCTCTGGGTCGTCGTCGGCTGCCTCCTCGGCACCGCCGTCGGCGTGCTCCCCGGACTCGGGTCGTCGATGGCGGTGGCGCTGCTCCTGCCCGTGACGTTCTCGCTCGACCCGACGGCGGCGTTCATCATGTTCGCCGGCGTCTACTTCGGTGGCCTCTTCGGCGACTCGACGATGGGCATCCTGATGAACACGCCGGGGCAGGCCTCGGCCATCGCGTCGACGTTCGAGGGCCACAGGATGGCGCTGAACGGTCGGGCGGCACAGGCGCTCGCGACCGCGGCGATCGGCGCGTTCGTCGGCGGCATGGTCGCGTCGGTCCTCGTCGTGTTCCTCGCACCGGCGCTCGCGACGTTCTCGTCGAGCTTCGGACCGGCCGAGTTCTTCGCGCTCGCGCTCTTCGCGTTCGTGACGACGTCGTCGGTCGTGACCGACGACCCGCTCAAGGGCCTCGGGTCGCTGTGCCTCGGCCTCGGCATCGCGGTGATCGGCGTCGACGGCATCTCCGGCGCGCCCCGCTTCACGATGGGTGTGCCGGAGCTGTTCGACGGCATCTCGCTCGTCACCGTGACCGTCGCGATCCTCGCGCTCGGCGAGGTCATCCACGTCGCCTGCCTCGCCCGGCACCTGCAGGACGGGAAGATGGTGCAGGCCACCGGCCGCCCGTGGCTGTCGCGCAGGGAGCTGCGCGAAGCGGCACCCGCCTGGCTGCGCGGCACCGTGATCGGGCTGCCGTTCGGCGTCGTCCCCGCCGGCGGCTCCGAGATCCCGACGTTCCTCGCGTTCGGCCTGGAGAAGCGGCTCGACGCGCGACGGAAGGACCCGCAGTTCGGACGCGGGGCGATCCGGGGCCTCGCCGCTCCCGAGGCGGCCGGCAACTCGACGACGGGGATGGCGATGGGCGCGCTGCTGTCACTCGGCCTCCCGGTGTCGGCGACCGCCGCGATCATGCTCGCCGCCTTCCGGCAGTACGGTCTGCAGCCCGGCCCGCTGCTGTTCGACCGGTCCCCCGACCTCGTCTGGGCGCTGCTCGCGTCGTTCTTCATCGCGATGGTGGTGCTGCTCATCATCAACCTGCCGTTCGCGATGCTCTGGGCGAAGCTGCTCCGCATCCCGCGGGCGTACCTCTACGCCGGTATCGCGGTGTTCTGCGGCCTCGGCATCTACGCCACGAGCGGCTCGGTGTTCGACCTGCTCATGCTGCTCGGCATCGGCATCGTCGGCTTCCTGATGCGGGCGCTCGACGTGCCGCTCGCACCGCTCGTGATCGGCATGGTGCTCGGCCCGCTCGCGGAGACCAGCCTGCGTGACGCGGCGCTGAGCGCCGACGGCGACTTCTCGGTGCTCGTCGCGGGGCCGATCCCGATCGTGCTGTACGCCGTGCTCGCCGTCGTCCTCGCGCTCACGGTGCGGAGCCGCGTCATCGCGCGACGCGCGCGATGACGGGAGGCAGCGGTCCGGTGACGTGGGCGGGCCGCCCTCCAGGACACGTGACCGGATGACGGACGGGAGGCTCGTGGCGGCGCCGTCAACAGCCCCCCGTCCCCCGGTGCGGCGCCCTGCGCTGGCACTCCCCCGTTGCTGCCGCCCGAAACGGGCTCGGTACCCGGCGGGCGACGTGCTCGGCGGACGCCAGCGGCCGAGCCCCGGCGAGAAGAGCCCCGGCGAGAAGAGCCCCGACGAGAAGAGCCCCGACGGGATCCCGTCGGGGCTCTTCGATGCGGTGCGGTGGGCTGTCTTAAGAACCTCCAGAGCCTTGAGGGGACGCGGGCGTCCGTCGGTCGATAGGAGCCCGTATCCCCTCACGCGCACCTCGCTATCCTCTGACGCAGGCGGCTAGACGGGCGAAGCGGCTCTGATCGGGCATTCCTTTGCGGGAGAACCGTGCTGCCACGCGCGGCACAGCAGCCTGCGACAGGCAACGGCTCACCGTGGGACCGTCAGTGTTCGGCCGCCGCGGTCGCCCACGAACCGGCGTCCGCAGTGGCGCGAATCGGCGCTCTCCCGATGACGTTCGACCGCCACCGTCAGTGATGCTCGCGAGCGTGCACCCCATGGGGGGCTGAGGCTGAGCACCCGTCACCTCTAAGCTCGCAATATGGGGTTCTCAGTGAAGATGGCGCCCGGCGTTCGAGTTCGAGTGTCAAGCCGTGGGGTGCGCACGAGTGTCGGTCCGCGCGCTGCGCGACTTCACATCGGCGCTGGGGCAACCAGGTTCTCCTCCGGTGTGGGGCCCGTGACGTACTCGACGAGTCTGGGGGTAGGGCGGCGCAGTTCCTCCGGGAGCTTGACGCGATCTGTTGCGGCTTCGAGTCGTGCCGAAGCTGCCGAACAGCTCGTGGATGTCTACACGCGGATCGCCGCCCTGCACCATGAGACGTTTCGGCCTGCCGCGCGCCTGACCGAACCGCCCGCAGCTCCCGTGTACGAGGCAGATATCCTGAAGCGAATGCAGAAGGAGAAGCTGAAGGGCGTCAGCGTGTTCGCGCGCGCACGCCGGCGAGAGGCTCTTGCCGACGCCGCGGTCGAATCTCAACACGAGGTCACCGTGCGCCGGAACGAGAACGAACGACAGCAGCGAGCACGCCAGGCGCAGCTCGACGACGATTGGGCCCGACTCGTCGACAATGACTCCCAAACGGTCATGGCCACCCTCGCCGCTGCGTTCGAAGACAACGATGCGACAGCGGCGCCCCTCGGCATCTCCGGCGACGAAGCGACTCTGGTCGTCATCGTGCCCGCGGCGTCAGGAATGCCGCAGAAGAAATCAGACGTCACCCCAACGGGTCGGCCAACGATCAAGGCAGTGCCGAAGAAGGAGGCTGCCAATTGGCACAAGATCGCGGTCGCAGGCTGCGTTCTTGTCACGATGAAAGAAGCGTTCGCGGTCGCGCCTGGCCTGCGGAGCGTGCGCATCGTCGCAACGACGATGCCGACGCCTGACGCATACGGGAATCGGAAGCCAGAAGTGCTCGTCGCCGCACAGTTCGAGCGGAGCCGGCTGGACGGGGTGAAGTGGACGTCGGTCGACTCCATTCGCATCCTGAACGACGTGAGCAGCGAGCTGCAGCTCAAACAGGTCGGAGTGACAAAGGCCCTCGCGCCACTGATGATGGACGATGAGCCAGACCTGCAGGCCCTTCTCGCGGTCATCGACTTCGAGGAGCTGGGCAAATGAGCACGGCCCGTCCGCAACAGGTCGAGCCCAACCGTGGCGCGTCCGCCTTCGACCTGGACCTTGACGAAGCCAACTCGGAGATTGATCGCGCACGAGTGTCCGCAGCCGCGGTGCCCGCATTCGACTCCTATGACGAGGAGCTGAGCGACGAGGCTGGAGAGGTTCACAAGAGCCTCGACGGCGATGAAGTCGTCGTGACGTGGGAGCCTCGCAGCAGCGGCGACCGAATCGAAATGATGCGATTCAACCCAACCACTCACCTCGCTCGGATCTTTCCCCGAGCACGCGGAGGGGCGCTATACGAGAACCCCTTCGAACGCGTGTCCGAGCTGCAGTTGTTTATGCCGAAGTGGATGGACACGCCCCCGACTGAAGTAAGCGATCTCAACTTCCTCGTCCGCCTGCAGGGTCTGCCGCGCGGATTCAACCCCGTATTCGTGTATGGCCTCGGCATTAGCCGCCCCTACCGAGGGATCATTCAAGAAATCGAAACGGAATCTGCCTGCACCGTGGTGCGTCTCACCCTCGACGGTTCCGAAGGCGCGCATGGTGAACGATTCGACATCACGGTGGACCGATTCGAACGTTTCCGACAGGCGGTCGAACGAACGAAAGGTCGCGCGGCGACTGCGGCGAACCGCGTCATCGAAGCGGAGCAGCGTAACTCCGTCAACGATCTCTTCGGGAAGGTCGCCGCCACACCCAAGTTCGGGAACAATCCGACCATTCGCGCGTTCACCGAGGAGGCGGCAACAGGTTACGTCACCAACGCCGCTGATAGGTCTGCGCTCGTCGACGAGGTTGCCCGCCAAGCACCCGCCGTCGCACAGGAGAATCCCGAACGCTTCGGGAAGCTGCGCGAAGACATCGAGCTGGTGTCCCTCGAGACCCTCATCGAGCAGTACGGGAGGGGACTGACGGGCGCACGAGCGAAGGACGAAGCGCACTGGCAATCGTTCTTCATGACGAACCCGTTCTCACTGCAGCAGATCTTCTCCGCTCCGATCCTCATCGTCGGCGAGCAAATCCACGTGCAAGGAACGAATCCTCTCGGTGGCGAGAGCCGAATCACAGACTTCCTCTGCGTGAACGCCGTGACCCGCTCAGCGATCGCGGTCGAGATTAAGACGCCTGCCACGAAGCTGATGACAGCGACGCAATACCGCGGGGAGGGCGCTGCGCGCGTCTACCCGACGCACAAGGAGCTCAGCGGAGCAGTCGCGCAGGTGCAAGCGCAGATGGAATCCGTGATGCATGAGCTCAAGGATCATCCGAGTTTCGGCGCAATCGACAAGTGGCACGTGAGCGGTGCAGTCGTGATTGGAACGGTCAGCTCCCTGAGTTCCGAGCAGAATGAATCCTTCCTCCGGTTCCGGGAGGGCCTCGGAAAGGTTCAAGTCATAGGATTCGACGAGATCAGTGAACGACTCAAGCATCTACACACGCTTCTCTCAGACCCTGGCGCACGCAGCACAGCGTCGTAGCTGGCCAAGCCGTGACCGATGCATCATCCGGAGAATCGCGCTTTGAGCGCCGCGCTCGTCATCGTGTGGAACGTCGGACGCGCGTTCGCCCCCGAACCAGGGTTCCCGCGGCTCATGCCTCCCCTCGCCATTCGAGGGGAGGCTGCGGCACGCTCTGAGGCTGGAATGTCCGAGGCCGCAGGTATTCTGTTGCTGTGACAAACGCGGCAACCCCTTCGACTCCGAGCATGCTTGCGTCCGGACCGGATGACGGAGTTCCGACTCTCTCAACCCTCTCTGCCACTTATGAACCGCAGCACCATCAGCTCTACTACGACTTGCTCAACTCCGCGATCGAGCATCCGTCAAGCCGGAACATTGCGCTCACGGGCCCGTACGGTTCGGGCAAGAGCAGCGTGCTCGAGAAGCTCCGAGTCGACCACACCGACCGCATCGTCAGTATTTCGCTTTCCACGATCGCTCCTGACCTTTCCGATGAGAGCGACGAGCCCACGGTCTCCGCCAGATCGAACCTGATTCAGAAAGAGATAGTCAAGCAACTGCTGTACCGGCTCGCTCCTCAGCGTGTCCCCCGCTCCCGCTTCCGACGTGCAACAGTGCAGCCGCACCTGCTCGACTTCCTGAAAGCGACCGTCGTCGGCGGAGTCATCTTCCTCATCGCCGAGGTTCTCGGACTGGTCAGCACGGTGGCGGCGATGCTCGCGCCGGCGAACAGTATCCTCGCAGCCGCCGTAGCACGTGGGGTCATCGCAGCGTTCTGCATCGGCGCGACCTGGATCGTCTTCCGAGTAGCCCAGGCCCGGCCGCATCTTGATGCCGCATTGCGAGCCGGTCCCGCCACTGTCAACCTCTCCCGCACCTCGAACTACTTCGATGAGTACCTCGATGAAATCGTCTACTTCTTCGAATCCAGCAAACGCGATATCGTTGTCATTGAAGACATCGACCGCTTCGATGACGCTCGAGTATTCGACACGTTTCGAGCATTGAACAACCTTCTCAACGAGTCCGAACAAATCGGCAGGCGCATCGTTTTCGTGTATGCGATCCGGGACAGCATCTTCGAAACTATCGGCACCAGCGCCGCCCCGACCGGAACAAGAAGCGAAACGCATTCAGATGCAAAAGACCGGGCCGTGGCAACACTGGAACACGCAAGCCGGACGAAGTTCTTCGATGCCATCATTCCAATCGTGCCGTTCGTCAGCGGCGACAACGCACGTGATGTCATGACCGACGCGATGACCAGCCCCGACTTCGCCATCAACCCGGCACTCATCCGCGTCGCCGCCCGCCACGTCCCCGACATGCGCCTAATACGCAATCTGAGGAACGAGTTCGAGGTGTACCGCCGCCGTCTGATTCTCACTCCGGATCGCTTGCCGGGAATTGACGACGACCTCGTCTTCGCAATCGTAGTTTTCAAAAACACACATGCATCCGATTTCGAGGCCATTCAGAAAAAGGCAAGCAGTCTTGACACCCTGTACGCGGTATGGCGAGAACTCGTTCGACAAAACGTCCGCAAGCAGACAACGGTGATCAACAACCTGCGAAATCGGCAACGGAACGGGCCGCAGACCAGAGTCGTCGAACGCCTCGCACAAAAGTACGAAGAATTCATCGATGACCTTACCTCATCGGCCAATGTCGACGGCGGCCGCTACACAACGACAGTCGAGTCGGTTGGCCCGCTGACGACCGGTACCATTCTCGATGCAGCCGCATGGAGGGAGCTCACCTCCGGAACACCACAGAGGGTGACTCTCCGGAGTTCAAGAACAGGTTGGACCATCGACCTGCAATTCACAGCGGACCAATTGAGGAGCCGTCTGGGGCTGAACGTCGACCCCGACGCGGGAGTCAATGACGAGACGCTTGAGCAGTACCGCGCCGCGGAAGCGGACCTTGAGTTCCTCCACCACCACACCTGGGAGCAACTCAGCGCCCGGGATGACCTCACAGTCGACCTTTCCGCGCTCAAAATGGTACCCGCGGGCGCCAATGACCTCGGTCCGATGAGCTTCCGAACTGCCGTCAACACCATCCTCGAGTCTGAACTCGCAAAGGAACTCGTTCAACGTGGCTTCATCGATTCACACTTCGCGTTGTACTCCTCCACGTTCTACGGCGGTCACGTCAGCCAAGATGCTATGGAGTACATCCGCCGGAGCATCGAGCCCGGCGAGTCGGACGCATCTTTCTCGCTTCTACCAGAAGACGTGCGCCAAATCCTCACCGAGCAGGACGCCACGGACAGCGATACGGCAGAGTTCTTCACCGACCCGAGCGTTTTCAACGTCAGCATCGTCAACTACTTGATCGAGCATCGCGAGGGCGCGGCTCGCACCGTTGCTCGTCGCCTCGCCCGAGCACAGGACGTCGAACTCGACTTCTTGGAAACGTATATCCGCGAAGGACAGAAACCTGATCGGCTTCTCGAACTGATGACGCCGGAGTGGTCGAACGCTTTGAACTTCGTAGCGAGATCGGGATCGATCCGTACCGAGGACCGCATCCCTTACATCAACATCGTCCTCGCGAACGCTACCGTCGAGACAACGGGCCTCGATGAGCACACCGCCGCGGTCATCAGCGACGCTTACAGCTCCATGTCCTCCATCACGCATCCATCGAATGCGGCCGCGGCACACACGGTGCTGACACTGCTCGACCGCGCTCACATTCGGTTGACAACTCTGAAGCCGCTATCCAAGACAGCCCGCCGCGAGGCGCTTCGGCTCCGCATGTTCCCGCTCACTCCCCAGAACCTTCGTCTCCTGCACCCTGAGGGCCCAATCGGTCTCGACACACTTCGAGCTGACGAAGATCTCTACCGCTACGTGTTGGACAACCTTGACACCTACCTTGACATTGCCCACAGTCGCCGCCGAGAAATCGGCGCGGTGGCGAGCAGCCAGAACTTCATCGCAGTCCTGACAGATCTCTCTCCGATGGCTAGCGTTGAGCAACTCAATCGGACTGTCGCGTCCACGCCGAGGGCCTTCACTGTCGACTCGCTGGCCGCTGTGCCCGCAAACTCATGGCCCGCGCTGGCCCACCATCGACGCATCCCTCCGACTTACACGAACGTGCGCAGCTACATCGACGAGCACGGCCTCGACCATCATCTTGGGCGGATCTTCGGACGGCGCCGAGTCGTCATCGACGGTCTGAAACAAGATCGAGCAGAGCGGTCGGCGCTCGCGATCGAGCTCATCAACGCGGCAACGGCGATTCCGTCAACCGCACTTCGTGTCGCGCTCGCGAAAAGTCTGAAGCCCGACCTGCTTGCACCCGTTGACGTCCAGCCAGAGCCAGGAGACCTCGTCGCCCGCCTCCTGAGCAATAAGCTTCTTCCCGACACCGCCGCGACCTTCGAACCGCGGCTGATGACCGACTGGGCCACACTCGAGGCGACCATGGCGAAATCAAAGGAACTTGCATCCTTTATCACCCCCGAGATCCTGCCGACCGAGCGCGTTGCCCCCGCGCTCCGGAGCCCTGCCGTCCCGTTTGAAACGAAGCAGGCGGTAGTCAAGGCCCTACCGGACTGGCTGAGCGCAGCCAAGCCAAGACACGCGGAAGACATTGCGCGCGCTCTACAGGAACACAGTTGGAGATTGCCGCCCAACCTCATCCTTGCCCTACAGACCGCGGGCACCTCGACGCAGAGCCTGATGCCGATCATCGCTCAAAGCGAGGACAAGGTCGACATTGACGACCTCCGCGAAGTCCTCCGAGGGTTCGGCGCCAACTGGACACGGGTCGCGGATGGAGGTCGCGGTCGACCCACCTTCGAAGTCACGGAACCCAACCGACAGGTGCTGCAACGTCTGGTAGGCAGAACTATCAAAGCGGTCGAAGACCAAGCATTCAAGTCTGGGCCGCTGCTCGTCGCACCGCTGCGTTAACCCCTCTGGGGGTCCTCGATCGCGTCAGATTACGGCTTCGGTGTCCGCTTCCCCTCTGGTCCGAGCTTCGCACAGCTATCGGCCTCACTCCTCGGCCCGTCGACTGTTGGCTGAGACGCTCACCGTCGACAGCGGTCCTTGGACGCTAGCCGCCCGTCAGTCATCTGAAAATTCACTGCGCCGGCGCCGGCGCGTTCGCGGGCCGCGAGCCGCGAGCCGCGGTCAATAAGTCGGGTGCCGCTCGGTGATACACGAGAGGCACAGTGCGAGGTAGTCGGCGGCGTAGCTTGACCATCGGGCGCTGTAGTCGATGGTGTCGCTGAGGACGTCGTCTCCGGTGTCGAGGAAGACGAGGCCGTTACCGAGCGCCTCACTGAGGCAAGCGCGCATGGAACGCTTGAGGTGTCGCCATTCACGTGGGAGCCGGACCTTCGTCGCGTCCAGGCTGCGGTACGCGATCGGGATGCGCTCGACCCAGAATGCGGTGTCGCGGCGGTCGCGCAGGTGATGCAGCTGCTCGACCATCGGTACCATCCACGCGAGAAGTTCAGCTGCCGCCGCTCGTCGGCGTTGTCGTTCGTCGTCTTGTCGCCGCTGGGTGCTTCCGAAAGCGCCGTCGATGAGGGGACCGATGGTTGCGCCGATGATGTCGGTCATGAAAGCAATCTCCAGGACGCATCCGACATCCAGCTCGAACCGTTCGCAGGAGCCCCTTGCTGCTGCCAGCCGGAGCCATCTAGACGTGGATCGATGGGAACACGACGAAGCCCTCCCGGTTCGGGAGGGCTTCGTCGTGTTCGGTCTGTGTCGACTACAAGGCGGTGGTTGGGAGCGGGCGCCGGGTGACCCGCCTGTTCGCGCCGGGGCTCAGGGCGTTCCCGTTGCGGTACTGCTTGACCCGGTGTCGGCGGAGCTCGACCTGGTCGGCCGACATGACGTGGGTGGCGTCGAAGGCAGCAGCCGCGTGGCTGTGCATTGCGGGAGCGTAGAAGTGGCCGTCTCGCTGGCGTGCGGGCGACCGTGTTGCGGCGGCGGCGACTTCCAGGTGTCGCGCGGTGTGGTCGACTCGGTGCCACTCGGCAAGAGTGGTCAGGATTGCCTGGCTGATGCTCCGCGAGCGGCCCGCTGCGTCGTGGCTCTGGTTCGGCTTGCGGGAGTTCGTGGCGGCGACCGCCGCCTTGAGGCTGTTGCTGAAGGGGGTCTTGGCGTTGTCGTTGCTCATGGTTGTTCCTTCGGGGATGTTCTGGTGTGGACGGCGGGTATGACTAGGCGGTTGTGGTGGCGGGCGACCCGGAGCGGTCGGGCGTGGACGGTGTGAGGGGCCAGCCGATGGTGAGAGTTTCGTTCTCTTCCCCGGATCTCGGGAAGCGCCGGTAGTAGGGGGCTCCGTTCCGGTTGCGCGGTCGGGTGTGCTGAGGCGCGTCGGGTTCGCGGAACGTGGCGAGGTCCTCCCAAGCTGTGGTTCCCCAGCGTCGGATCGCGAGTTCCAGCGAGCCGCCGGTGAGCAGGCCCGCCCGAAGTCCAGCGAGCGTCTGACGCTTCTCGGCCACGGTGTGTGCGTCGATGGTGGCGTGCCAGTGCTGGTCGCGCAGGGCCCCTACAGGCATGCCGAGCTGATGGGCGACCTCGAGTTCATCGGCTTCCAGGACGAGGTTCGCTGCGGCGGTGCGCGCCTCATAGACCTCATACATCGGTGCAAGACGCGCCGCCGTCGCCCGGAACGAGGCAGCACTCGGGACCGGAAGCGGGATCGGGCGGTAGGAGCGGACGAAGGCGAAGAGGTCGCCGACTGCCGCGGTGTTCTTTGTTGCGGCGCGGTACTGCTTGCGGGCGTCGGGCTGCTCGTGGAGGTCGATCCACTTGGTGATGAGGTTCCGCGGAATCGTGTCGGCGTATGCGTCGAGGGGGCGGAGCTCGGGGAGGGTGTGGCGGTGTGCTCGGCGGTTGGTGCAGTCGGTGATGACGGCCATGATTTTTCTCCTTCTGGTTCGTGGCTGGCGTGTATGGCGTGCCGTGATGGTGGGCGAGCACGGCTGCTGTCCCGCACCGGCGATCTCTCGACATGGATCTACTGCGGTGCGCGGATGGCGCTTGTGCTCGCCCGTTCCGTTGGGCTTGGTGTCTCTATGCCGGCTCGTTCCGGCCAGCTGGAGTGGAGCTGTCTTGCAGGGCAAGCGAGCGGTTATCCGTGTGCTGTCCGAGGACCGGATAAGGGTGTGGTCTCGTCGTGACGTGTGCTGCGGTGTGGTGCTCGCCTGCCGTGTGGTCGGCTTCGAGGGCTCTATGCCGGCTCGTTCGGGCCAGCTGGGAGTCGCGCGCTTAGGCGTCTGCGGTGGCGTGTGCGTGGAAGGTCATGAGGTTCTTCCAGGTGCCGCCCCACTGGTCCTCGGCGGCCCGGTACTGCTGGAGGGTGGCGCCCCCGGCGCGCAGGAGTGAGAGCAGCCGCCGTCCCGCCTCGACGATGTTCGGGTCGTCGCCCCAGTGCTGTTGACGGAGCGCAGCGACGTCGTTGAACCCGGCCTCCGCGGCGGCTGCGGCTTCGTCGCGGTCGTACTGGAGAAGGAAGTGCTGCTCGGCGCAGCGCTGGAAGTCCGGGTCGGTGCGGAGCTTGCGGATGGTGGCGATCTGGAACGCGAACACGTCCGGCTCGTCCAAGAGCGGCTCGACGCCGTAGTGGGCTCGGAACTGCCGCGTGCCGTTCGGGCCGGCGAGGAGGTGGTCGTAGAGCTTATCGATCCCGCGGCCGTCGAGGTCGAGCCAGGCGAGGACGATCTGCATCTCGCGGCGGCGCTCGGTGCGGTTGTGGTTCTGGTGGGAAGCCATGGTGTGGCCCTTTCATACGAGGGTGGTCGGCACCGGTTCGTGGTGCGCTCCCCCTCTGTGCACGCTGCCGACGGACAGCTGTGATCGGAGATCTGGGATCCCTGATCCACAGCGCTCACCCGGTGCGCTGATCAGGGCTTCCTCGTGTTCTGCGGTCAAGCGAGAGACGAGCCGCAGCCGGTTCCCGCAACCGCAAGCGCGGCGGACGGCCTTTCGAGCCCGCCTTGACGGTCGGCGGCGGCATAGAGGCGGCTCCGTCATCGCAAGGAGTTTCTCTTGGACCACATCACTGCCACCCGTCTGGCCCGCTGCGACGCGTTCATCGCCGCTGCGGACGATGAGCACGGCGGCCGCTACGACTACTCGCTGCTGCCCGACGAGTTCGTCAACGTCAAGACACGGGTGCGGATCATCTGCCCGGAGCACGGTGTCTTCCGGATGGCGCCGCAGGACCACAAGGCGAAAACGGTGAAGGGCCGAGTGATTTCTGGGCAGGGCTGCCACGACTGCTCCACGCGTCGCGGACCGGCCGCGCGCCGCTTGCAACTCTTCCTCGACCGAGCGCGCGAGGTTCACGGGTCCCGGTATGACTACCGGAACGTCGAGTTCGTCGACCAGCGGACCAGCATCCGCATCCGCTGCTTCGAGCACGGGGCCTTCAGCGTCATGCCGAAGAACCACCTCGCTGGCGAGCAGTGTGGGAGGTGCGGGGCCAGGGCGCGAGCAGAGTCCCTCCGCCAAGTCGACAACGCCGGCCAGTTCGGTGACCCCCGCCGCATCGCCCTCGACAAGAAGCGCGCCGGTACCGAGCGACGGAACGAGAAGAAGCGTCTGGAGCGCGAGGCAGCAGCGTCGTTGCACGCTGTCTGACTTTTCCTGTTCCTGGCCTCGAGCGGCTCGAACCCCTGGCTCTCACGGTTGCTTCGTCCCTACCGTCGAAATCGTCCACCCCAACTCCAACGCTGCTGCTAGCAGCGAAGCGGCTGCCCCTGCTGAGTTGCGGGGTGGGCGAGCGAGAAGGAGCCGTATGCCGAACGCCGAGAACGACCCGCGCCGCCGTGCGCGGCAACTCGCCGCCATCAGCGGCATGGCCCGCATCCCGCTCGCGGACCTGCGCGACCAGAGTCCCCCGAACCTTCAGGCCCTCTACGCCGAATTGGAAGACGACCAGGCACTGATCCCGGGCCTGAAGATGGGGCTCGGCGCCCTCACCGTCCAGCGTTGGGATCCCGCCTACGCGGCCAACGGTTGGACCCTCTACGGAGCGGAACTCACCCTCGACATGGGTCACCCATTCGGGTCGATGTTCTACCGCAACGAGGCCGACGACCGGGTGCTGCGGGTCGGGGTGAAGTGGCATCCGCCGGTGCAGCAACTCGAGTTCCCCGCTCTGCACCCGTCGAAGCCGGAGCTGGCCTCCGACTGCACCGACGACGAGGTCGCGGCGGTGGTGCTGGATGCGCGGAGTCGGATAGGGACTCTTGTCGCGGTCAACGCGCAGATCGGGTCATTCGTCGCCACGACGGAGTCAGAAGACGCGATCCTCGATGCGTCTGGGCTCGGACTCGAGCGGCTATCCGAAGGCGACCCGAGGCTCGCCGGCCGTAATGCGCCCCGGCCGTCGAGGCCGGGCGAGGGCGGCGCTGATGGGTGATCGGCAGTGGGTGCAGGACATCCGGAACCAGCAGACGATTCTGTCGTTGCCGTTCGGGCTCGGGTGGACGATCGACATCACGCAGACGTTGGTCGCGCTCGAGGCGGCGGGGATGCCCGCTCGTGTGGAGGCGTTCGACCGGCTCCGGTTCGAGGACGGCCGGTCCGGATTCCTGTCCACCCCGAATCCGACCGCGACGATCAACGACGACGGCACCCCCGCGGAACGGACCGAAGACCTGATCGTCATCCCCGGCGGGTCGGAAGGCGGCGTCCTCTCGCTCGCCCGCCGATACCCGGACCTAGTGTTCGTGAACGGGAAACGGCGACGCGTCTGGGCCGACGGCAAGCAGTTGTACGGGTCGTCGATGGATCGGGACGCGACACCGGGGTGGCGGACCGTGTTCGCTATCGCCCGCACCATCGCACTGCACGGCGGCGGCACACGCGCTATCGCGGACCGCATCGGCATCCCACTCGACGAGGTGCGTGCCGCGATGCCCGCTCTCGGGGCAAACGTCTTTCACACACCGATCGGGTGGGAAGCAGCCGACCGGCCTGCGCTGGTCGACTGGGCTTTGGCGGCGTACCCGGGTTACGGCGGAATCCGGACCTGTTGGCGCCGCGACACCAGCATCGACGAGCAGGCGGACCAACTGATTGCGCTGGGTGGGGTGATGTCGGATCGGTGGGCCGCGCACCAGTCCGGCGTCATTGTCCCGCCGAACCGGCTGACGGCGTTCTTCGCCCACCACCCCGACATGACCGCGCTCGGCTACGAGCCCACCACAGTAGACGAGGCGACGGTGTCGGTCGCCATTCCGCAGGACACCACCATCCTCAGCGCTGAGGGGTGCTGCACGGACGACTTCATCACCGCACACGTCCTCTACGAGGACAGCTGGGTGGCCGCGAACACAGATGCAGTGAACGGGCTGCGGCAACTGCTGCACTTCCAGTCCGACCTCGCCCACGACCTCCGCTGGCACCCCAACAGCGGTGAGGGCGGGGTGAGCTGATGCTGCAGCTGCTATCGCTGACGCTGGCGTACGACGACACCCGGTTCTTCGGCTCCGTCATGTTCACCAACCCCGACCACCCGAA
Organism: Curtobacterium phoenicis; assembly: GCF_047238015.1. Classification (NCBI taxonomy): domain Bacteria; kingdom Bacillati; phylum Actinomycetota; class Actinomycetes; order Micrococcales; family Microbacteriaceae; genus Curtobacterium; species Curtobacterium phoenicis. Next base: position 1,599,495 of record NZ_JBDFLZ010000002.1, on the reverse strand, counting down.
CCACAAGCCCGCCACGGTCCTCATCGACCACGCCGACGAACCGCCGTGGTTCCGCCTGACGAACGTTGACCCGGACGGGCACGCTCCGTCGGTGCCGGCGATGGTCGAGGCGGACCGCATCATGCGGTTCCTCCTCCGCTACACACCCGACCGCATCGGTCGAACCCCCGCTGACTTCCCGCAGCTCTGACCTGCCCTGCTCACGCCTGACTCTTTGGAGGTAGTTGCTGATGATGCGTCTGGTGTCCATGCACCTGTCGAACGACCGGATCCTCTGGGGGCACGTCCTCCTCGAGGACACCGAGAACCCGGACGCGCACCTGGCGCAGATCCTCGTCCGCCCAATCGACAAGGAGCCCGGGTACGAGCTCTACGACAGAACCAACACGGTCCTGTCGGACCTTTCGGTGCCGGCGGTGCGGGAAGCGAACCGCATCGTGCAGACCCTCCTCATCCCCGCCTCCGAGATCGCGCGACGGGAGAAAGCCGTCCGGGCGGTCATCCACTCCGGCTACCTGGAAGGGTTCCCGGACGACATGCCATGGCAGTCCCAGCTATGGATGTACGCCCGCGGTGAAGTCACCCGCGAACAACTCTCCGCATACGCCGACGAAGGCCGACAGATCCCCCGCCAACCCGAACACTCCGCCGTCGGCCCGGCGGACGTGCCCGAAGACTGGTGGCGGGCAACGCAAGCCCGGATCCGCCGGAACCTCCTCGACACAACCCTCACCGAGGCGGAAGTCGCAGCCGCCCTGCAGATCAGCATCGACGAGGTCGGGGAGCTGTTCGAAGCGTGCCGGCTGACGAGTTTCGACCTCGACGGTGAAGAACGCATCCCCGACTGGCAACTCGTCAAGCCCGCGCTCCCCGAGTTCGGTGACCCGTCCTCGCTGCTGCCCGGCCTTGACGTCCTCTACGCGGCAGCACCGCAACCGCTCCTCGACGCTGCCGCGATGACGGAGTTCATGACCACACCCCTCGACTTTCTCACCGTCGACGAGCGGGTCCTGACGCCGTTGGACTGGATGCGGGAAGGTCGACCGTTGACGACGATCATCGCCCTGTTCCGGGGACGACGGTGGCGGCCGTGACCCGCCGGCCGGACCTGTTCCTCCTCAACGTCGCCTACGACGCCACCGGCGTGCACGGGCACGTGTTCTTCCGCGACCCACCCAGCAGCGAACTCCGGCAAGTCATCATCCGCAGCACCAACACCGGCAACATCTGCGAACCAGCGCACGGCGACCCCCGCACCGGTTGGGAGCCATTCCTCGAGGAGACCCGCTGGCTCGTCGCCCTCACCCGACCCGACACCCCAGACGAGGCCAGCTGATGGGCCCGAGGCTTGAATGGGTGACCGCCGCATACGCCGGCCGACCGCAGATCACGCTGCCGTACGGACTCGGTGACAGCACCGACCTCACCAACACGCTCGCCGTCCTGAAGCTCGCAGGGCTTCGCGCGGTCGTGGAGTCGCACGACACGATCCGCCTCGCCGACGGCCGCCGCGCACGCTTCCCCACGCTCACTCAACGCCCCCGCGACGACGACCCGACTGATGCGGAACTGCTCCTGCTGGCACCACGCACCGTGACCGCGACGCAGATCGCGCTCGCGGAGCAGACCGAGACGGTGCTGCTGGTCGACGTCGACCGGCGCCGAGTCTGGGCCGACGGGAAGCAGGTCCTTGGCGTGCACGACCGGTGGAAGGATGCCGCACCCATCTACGTCACGTTCGCCGTCGCCCGGATGCTGGCCGTCAACGGGTCCACGTTCGATGGCCTCGTGCGGGCAGGTCTCACTCCCGGGCAGGTGGATGACGCGCTCGCACGCCTCGGAAAGCGCGTGCACCGCACTGACATCGGGTGGGAGTCACGGCAAGTCGGAGGCCTCGTGGACTTCGCCATCGCCTGCTACCCCGGACCAGGCGGCGTTCGGACACGTTGGACGTCCGACCTGCCGCTGGCTGAGCAGGCGGAAAGGCTCATCGCAGCTGGCTGCCGCATCTCCGGCCGCGCCATCTCCGACCGGCCCGGCTACCCCGCCATCAGCAAACGCGAGATGCCGTATCGGCTCGTTGCGTTCACCGAGGAGGAGGTCGAGCTGGCTGCCCTCGGCTTCACGCCCGACACGATCGGCTTCGCAGGCACCGAACTCATCCGGCCCGCCGACCCCACGATCTTCCTCACCGCAGCCGCCGCCGGGTACACAGACCGCACCGACGACATCATCACCGCCAACACGCTCCTCCGTACCGACTACCGCAACGCCGACGACGCAGCATCGCTACAAGAAGTACGCGACCGGCTGCAGTTCCTCGCCGACACCGGATACGACCTCCGCCACAACCTGCCCAACTGACGGCGAAAGCTCGATCAGACCTGAGTCGCACCAGCCTGCCTTCGGTGCTTCACCGAACTGCGCCACACCCAAGCAGCCAGCTTCGTCTCGCCGCGACCTGCTTCCACCCAAACCGCGTCTCGGGTCAAGCGGTACGCCCGGGCGTCACTTCGACGAATCAGCCGGTCGGGCAACTGGAACCACGCATGCACCGGCAACGGCTCCGGAAGCTCGCGCACCTCCGTGCCGCGAGCATCCTCCTCGAGCGAGAACGGCGAGCCGGGCACCCAACGATCCGAACGACGACGACCCATGACCGCGACAGTAGAAGCCGGCACCGACGTTCGCATACGGGGTCCTCACCGAGAACATCATCGGACTAGTCATGTGAGACAGAAGCGGTTGCGGTGATAGCAGGTCACGCTGGCGCGTCCGTTCAAGGACCGGCTATCGGACACCGAATCGGGCCCAGGAGTCGGCGGGGAGCTCGGGCCGGTCCGGGACGGCTCGGTCCTCGAACGTGCACGTGGAGTCGAGTTCGGTCGCGACCCTGCGCCAGAATCTGGTTGCCACCTCGTTGCGGTCCTGGTAGGCCACCGCCCATCTCCCCGGGTGCGCCGCGGTCAGTTCCCTCACGGCGGCGCGACCGATGTGAGCGCGGCGCGCTCCATGTGCGATGAAGAAGCTGCTGATGACGTGCTCCTCTTCGTCCAGCGCGCGGAGGACCGCGAGTCCGACCGGGTGCGGTCCGAGGTGCAGGAGATGTGCCGACCATCCTGGCTCTGAGAGGCCGGCGTCGAGTCGTTCTTGGCGGAAGCGTCCGCGCTCGTCGGGGAGCGCGCCGGTGAACGCGGACATCTCGTGTCGGAACATGGTCCAGAGCTGTTCGAGCTGGGGCCGGTGCTGTTCGTCGGCGGTCGTGATGGTCAGGGGTGTTGGGGTGCTCATACAAGAAAACCTCCGCCGTGGTCGGCGGAGGTTTCGTTGTTGACAGTCTATCGCCCCGTCCGGCTCTCTATGGTCATCCGGACGGACGAGAGCGGAGCCGACCTCGGGGCAGCTCCGCTCTCAGTCTCATGTGCACTTGCTGACGGCGGACTCCTTCATTCATGCCGTGATGTCGAGCGGCTGCGTCGGAGGCTGGGTCAACGCATCAGGCCTGATCGGCTCTCCCTGTGCCGACGTCACTGGTTGCCACCGGCGACGACAGCGACGCTGCTGCCGCTCTGGCCCGCGAGGGAGGACGTCCGGCATGCGTCCGGGTCCTGCGTGGGATCGAGAGCGCTTCGGAGCAGTTCCTTCGCGCGCTGATACCGACTCCGCGCGGTGGAGGCAGGGACGCCGATGACCCGTGCCGCGTCGGCGATCGTGAACCCGTCCCAATGCACGAGTCGGACCAGCTCAGCCATGTCCGGCTCGAGTCGTGCAACGGCGTCCCGGACGGCGGTGTGTTCGTCGGCCGGTGGTGCTGTGGCCGGCATGAGAGCCGCGTGCCCGCGGAGGCGATCAGCTAGCGCCCACCTCCGGCGTACGCCCCGAGCATGATTGAGCACGACGACGCGGGCGATGCCGAACAGCCACATGCGGGTCCCCTCGGCATCGTCGGGCAGGTCGTCGACCCGGCGCCATGCGACGACGAAGGTCTCACCCAACAGATCGGGTGCCTCGTCGGCGTCCGTGCGTCGCCGCAGGTAGGACAAGAGGTCAACTGCGCTGTTTTCCAGGGCCGCTCGCAGGGAACGCTCTCGGCTTCCGATCATGAGGCAGCCTGCTCGCAGAGGATTGACTCGTTTGCGGTGTAGTCGTGGCCCCCGTCGAACGCAGCGGCCTCCTTGTTGATGGCGTCTCGGACGGCGGCCGATACTGCTGCGGCGTACACGTCATCCGCGGTCGGACCGGACGCCGTCGCGGGGACGTCTTCGAGGGAACCCGCGGGCGTGACGGCGACGTAGGAGACGCTGGTGTCGCGTTGGCGGACTTCCGCGATGGAGGCCTGTACGTCGGCCTGGTTCACGAGGTTGAGGACTCGGAGGTGGCGTGCGAAGTCGCTGTCGTTTGCCGGGTCGGTCCGTGTCACGGCGCCGTTGCCGTCGATGCTCTTGATCTCGTAGACGGCGACTCGGGCTTCGCAGGTGCGGCCGCTCGGCAAGGTGAATGGGTACGCGATGTCAGGGTCCTGGGCCCACGGTTCCCAGTTGAAGACTGTTGCCGCGACGGCGGTCCCGGCGCCGCTGGCCAGCAGCGCCGCGAGGACAGCGGTCGCGGCGATACCGAGACGTCGGCGCTTCGGGCGTGAGGCGGCACGGGCTTTGGCGGCCATGACGGCGAGGTCGCGGCGCAGCGCCGGGCTCGCGGTCGTCTCCTCGGGTGCGCTGGCGTCGAGGAGCACATCAAGGTGATCAGGGGTGCGGGTCATCGTTCCTCCAAGGTGGGTTCACCCTGTACATGTCCGGCGCGTGGAGAAACGTCCACGGCCGAAGTAGCGATGACGAGGGAGCGTCGGCGCCGACGTCTGCCAGCCGAGTGGCAATACCACCAGATCGACGACCGACATGGCGAAAATGCTATCCAGCAGCCATCGTCCGAGAGCCGATTGGCTGGCGGTCGACCTGCGCGAGCCAGTCGCGGATCAGGGCGGCGGTGATCCCGGGGTGCTCGAGGTGCACGTTGTGTCCAGCACCGTCGAGGACGACGAAGCTCCCTCGCGGGTAGTGGTCCCGGAGCGCGAGCCCGTCCTCGTAGCCGACGACGTCGTCCTGCCGACCGAACACGTGCAGGGCCGGAGCGGTGAACGGTTCCGGGTGCCGCTCCTCCGGAACGGCGTCCAGCGCGTAGTCGGCCGAGATGCGGTCCATCACCGCAGTGTCAGCGCCACGGAGACCGGGCAGCACGTACCGCTCGAACGCTGCGAACGCGGCCGCGTCCTGGATGACGCTGACCTCCTCGAACGCTTCTCGCGCGTCCCCGGCGGCTTCAAGGACGGACGATTCGGTGTGCAGCACGATGCGCTCGGGGACGGCCCTGTCTGCGTGTGCCGCATGCACGACACCCGCCAGGGTCGCGACGCCGAGCACTTGGTCTCGGCGTTCGTGGGCGACGTGTCGGGCGATCATGCCGCCGAAGGAGTTCCCGATGACGGCGAAGGGCTCGTCGCCGAGGTGGTCGTCGATCTCGACGAGTACCTCGTCGGCCACGTCGACCGCGCTCATCGCGGTCGCCGTCACCGCAGCGGCCTCGGCCCACGGCAGGTCGAGGAACACCATCCGCCAAGGCAGATCCTGCACTGCATCCGCCAGCGGCAGCATGATCCGGTGGTCCACCCCGAAGCCGTGGAGAGCGACAAGCGGACGACCAGAACCAAGAACCTGCGCGATCACCCAGCAACCCTATGAGCAAACCCGTACCGGAAGCCGATGGGCTATCGGGGTGGACCCCTAGGGCGTGTTGATCAAGAGGTTCCGCTCCTCGGTGGGTGAGTCTTGAACGGTGACGCGACAGGAGATCTCTGACGAGGTGTGGGCCGTGATGGAGCCGTTGATGCCGACGGTGACCGGTCGGTCGCGGCCGTGGACGGATCACCGGCTCGCTATCGAGGGGATGGCGTGGAAGTACCGGACCGGTGCGCCGTGGCGTGACGTTCCGGAACGGTTCGGGAAGTGGAACTCGATCTACAAGCGGTTCAACCGGTGGGCCGGGGACGGCACCTGGCAGAAGCTGCTCACCGAGGTGCAGAAGCAGGCCGACGCCGCTGGGGAAATCGACTGGGTCGTCTCGATCGACTCCACGATCGCGCGCGTGCATCAGCACGGCGCGACCCTCGCCCGGGACACAGGGGGCTGTGCCGAATCACAAGAATCCGTGGTCCGAGCCGCCTGATCACGGGATCGGACGCTCCCGCGGCGGGCTGACGACCAAACTGCACCTGGTCTGCGACGGCCGCGGCCGGCCGCTGAGCATGATGATCACCGCCGGGAACATCAACGACACCACGATGATGAGCGCGGTGCTGGAGAACATCCGCGTTCCCCGCGACGGGAAGGGCCGCCCCCGCACCCGCCCCGACCGGGTGCTCGCCGACAAGGGGTACCCCTCAAGGGCGAACCGCGCCTGGCTCCGCGACCGGAGGATCGCGGCGACCATCCCCGAGCGGGACGACCAGATCGCGCACCGCCGCAAGAAGCCGGGCCGGCCGATCGCTTTCGGCGACAAGCAGAAGGAACGCTACAAGGGACGCAACGTCGTAGAACGCTGCTTCAACCGTCTCAAGCAGTGGCGCGGCATCGCGATGCGCTCGGACAAACTCGCCCGCAACTACCGAGCCGCCGTCAGCCTCGCCGCGGCGCTGATCTGGATCAAGACCGATCTCCGCCGAGCGCTTCGCGCTCCTGCAGCGTGCGCTCAAGCTGTCCCACCGTCGGCGCACCCGCAAAGCCGCGCTCGGTCAGATAGACCCTGCACGCCAAGTCGGCAGTGTTCCCCTGGGACGGGAACAAGTCCTGACCGTCCAGAAGAATCGTGGGCGAGCCCGCGAAACCAGAGCTCACCGCCTCAGCCTCGGTGCGGATCAACACGAACTCCACCGGAACATCGCCCCGTCCGATCGAGTCGAGCACCAGCCGTACTCGATCGCCCGCCTCCTGCCAATTCGGGCAATCCTCGATATGCAGCACCTGGATCTTCATACGCCCATTCTCCCGCGCAACTCGCGGCGGCTGGCCACCCCGCACCTTCTTGATCAACACGCCCTAGGGCGTGTTGATCAAGAGGTTCCGCTCCTCGGTGGGTGAGTCTTGAACGGTGACGCGACAGGAGATCTCTGACGAGGTGTGGGCCGTGATGGAGCCGTTGATGCCGACGGTGACCGGTCGGTCGCGGCCGTGGACGGATCACCGGCTCGCTATCGAGGGGATGGCGTGGAAGTACCGGACCGGTGCGCCGTGGCGTGACGTTCCGGAACGGTTCGGGAAGTGGAACTCGATCTACAAGCGGTTCAACCGGTGGGCCGGGGACGGCACCTGGCAGAAGCTGCTCACCGAGGTGCAGAAGCAGGCCGACGCCGCTGGGGAAATCGACTGGGTCGTCTCGATCGACTCCACGATCGCGCGCGTGCATCAGCACGGCGCGACCCTCGCCCGGGACACAGGGGGCTGTGCCGAATCACAAGAATCCGTGGTCCGAGCCGCCTGATCACGGGATCGGACGCTCCCGCGGCGGGCTGACGACCAAACTGCACCTGGTCTGCGACGGCCGCGGCCGGCCGCTGAGCATGATGATCACCGCCGGGAACATCAACGACACCACGATGATGAGCGCGGTGCTGGAGAACATCCGCGTTCCCCGCGACGGGAAGGGCCGCCCCCGCACCCGCCCCGACCGGGTGCTCGCCGACAAGGGGTACCCCTCAAGGGCGAACCGCGCCTGGCTCCGCGACCGGAGGATCGCGGCGACCATCCCCGAGCGGGACGACCAGATCGCGCACCGCCGCAAGAAGCCGGGCCGGCCGATCGCTTTCGGCGACAAGCAGAAGGAACGCTACAAGGGACGCAACGTCGTAGAACGCTGCTTCAACCGTCTCAAGCAGTGGCGCGGCATCGCGATGCGCTCGGACAAACTCGCCCGCAACTACCGAGCCGCCGTCAGCCTCGCCGCGGCGCTGATCTGGATCAAGACCGATCTCCGCCGAGCGCTTCGCGCTCCTGCAGCGTGCGCTCAAGCTGTCCCACCGTCGGCGCACCCGCAAAGCCGCGCTCGGTCAGATAGACCCTGCACGCCAAGTCGGCAGTGTTCCCCTGGGACGGGAACAAGTCCTGACCGTCCAGAAGAATCGTGGGCGAGCCCGCGAAACCAGAGCTCACCGCCTCAGCCTCGGTGCGGATCAACACGAACTCCACCGGAACATCGCCCCGTCCGATCGAGTCGAGCACCAGCCGTACTCGATCGCCCGCCTCCTGCCAATTCGGGCAATCCTCGATATGCAGCACCTGGATCTTCATACGCCCATTCTCCCGCGCAACTCGCGGCGGCTGGCCACCCCGCACCTTCTTGATCAACACGCCCTAGCTCGATGGCATGACAATCGCTGTCAGCCCACTCCAATCGGGCTCGTAGTCCGCCTCGATCAGTGCACGAGTCTCGGCGTAGAACTCCGCGACTTGCAACGTCAGAGCTGGCTCCGGGGCGGTAGACAACAGCGCGAGCGCCTCCGCAGCCCACGTCGTGGGAATCCTCGTCGTGCTGGCCGAGATCTACCTCATTCTCGGACACAAAAACAACGGGGGGCTCCTGCCATCGGCAGGAGCCCCCCGCGTCCGTTGAGACGCCTGTTGCTACGCCGCGCGTCGCGGCTCGATCCGCCACTCGCGCGTCGGCAACCCGTCGACGAACTGCCACTCCTGGCGGCAGATGTCGCACCCGAACCAGTGGTCGTGTTCACGGAAGCCTGGCGTGTTCTCGTGTTCCTCGATGATCGTGTCGCGGCCGCAGGGGCATCGATACGTGTACCGCTCGGTGTCACCCGACCCAGCACCCCACCCGTCGTGATCGTCGCGGCTGCTGGAGATCAGTTCGGTACGGATACCCGTGGAGTCCGGAGAGGTTCGAGCCCAGTCGACGATCGCCTCCCGAGCTGCGTCGAGAAATGCCTCGTCCGCGTTGAGGGCGCGCAGGATGCCGATGAGGTGCTCCGGCTGCTGAGCAACGCCGTGATCACCGTCGCGGAAGCCGGCAGCGTAGTCGTCGGCCAGACGTGCCCGGGAACCAATGTCGCCAGGGCCGGCTTGTGCGACGAGCCACTCATGGAACGGGCTCGTTCGGGATGCTGCGTTCTCGTCGACGCCATCCCATCGGCCCGGCGCCGTTTTCGAGTCACGCCACTCAGTCAGAGCGCCCTGCAGGAACGTGTAGCCCGGGGGACGGTGGTGGTGCGCGCGGATGCTGTCGCGCTGCCCACCGGAGCTTCGCCGCATCCGCCGTGCGTAGTCGACTTGTTCAGAGGGGAGCCCGAAATCTGCGTTCGGGTCGTCGGCGTCCGTGGTGTGCCCGCGGACGGGGATCCCGACTGCTGCCGCTGCCCAGATCGTTGTTCCGTTGGAGACGTATGAAAAGTCCGGCAAGTACTCGCCGAGGAACTCTTCCACCGTGTGCTTCAGGCCGTAGCTGCCAGCGTCGCTGTTCGGTGCGTCCGTTGCGCTGAACGCCCGGAGTACCTCCGCAGCGAGCACGACACTCAGATAGTCATGCTCGCTCGACAGCTCGAGCGGAGACTGATCAGCTGACCGGAGACCGTTCCGCCCCAGATGGGTGATCCGCTCATCCGCCCCGGCCGCATCTGTCGAGAGTGCCGGATGCGCGGTCAACACGCGGATGATGTCTCGGGTACAGATCCGTTCACCCAGGATGCCCTGCGCGAGCGGATGTTCCACCGCTCGGAGAGCCTGCGTGTACTTCATCCCAGAGAACTTCTGGAGGGCACGAGCGTCGCGTTCGATCTCGCGAGGACGTGCGGGGATGTTGTTCGTGTCGGACACTTCAATCGCCTTCTGCGCCGATACTCGCGCCCCACGTCCGCAGAGCCAGCGTCACAGGAGAGAGATCTCGACAAAAAGGGCACTGCTACTGGAACCCGTACCACGGTTGTCCATCGAGGCCGGAAGCACGTGGGGCTTCAGACACGGAGACGAGCGGTCCAGACCGCTGCGATGTGAGGATACTACACCAAATCCGCGGTGTGGGCGTCCGAAGGTGGATGTGAGATGCTTCGGCCGGCTACGCCGAGGCGGCGCTTAGTCTCCGAATGTGGACTCCTCGACAGTGTTGCCTATCGTGACCGTCGCTGTCTCCGCGGCGTTGTCGTACGTCTTCGCGCGTCTTGGAGCTAGTGGCGAGGGCAAGCAGCAACACGCGCGTTGGCTTCGCGAGCAGCGGTTCGACGCATGCAAAACGTTCCTGGCGACGGCTGACAAGTGGGCGACCCGGGCTAAGGGGCCCGAGGTTGATGCTGAGTGGGAACCTGGGCACGATTTCTATGACGAGATGACGGCCGCGGAAAGCGCGGTGGAACTGCTTGCGCCTGATGACGTAGTCGCCGCTATGGATCCGATCCGGTCGGCTGTGCTGAGGCTGCAGCAGGTTCGCGATGCCGGAGCGCCGAGCGCGTCGGAGGACTACGGGAGGCATCAGCGCGCGTTCGTCGGAGCAGCCCAACCGCACCGTCAACCCCGCAAGCGGCTTGGGTAGTTCCGGCAGGGGATCGGCTATCGGACGTTCTGTTTATCGGTCCCACGTGGACGTCGCGACGCCATGAGGGTGACCGCGCCGGCAAGGAACACGGAGCCTTCGGCTGCGATCCAGGTTGCTCGCCAGTCGGTCTCCGGAGACAGGACCGAGCGACCGGACTGAGACTCGAACTCGCACGCAGTACCGAGCGGGACGAGGGTCCTGTGGGCTGTCCGAATGCCCTCCGGAGGGAAGCCGTCCGGCGCTTGTCGCGATTGGCAAGCGGCGACACCGACGCCTTGGTGCAGGTCGCTTCCGTAGGCGCAGATGAGTGCGAGGACGAGCAGTGTGGCACCGGTCGCGCCGAGCAAGAGCGTGCGGCCCCGGCGTGACGAGCGCCGCCTCGGTGCTGCTCGCTCATCCACAACGGCACTCTAGGGCGCGGACAACGTGCCCGTACCGATGATCGATCGACTACGGGACCCTCACTGTGCAGAGGAGCTTGCTACCGTCACTGCATGACCACCCCTCTCGAGATCGAGCTCGCAGCGCACATCGCGGAACGGTTCCCGCAGAGCGTGCCGGGAGGTTCCGTGTACGGCTCGGTGGATGCGGTCATGGTCGGTTCAGATTTGCATGGCCTGGCTCTGAAGGTCGTTCAAAAGAACCCTCTCGACGACCTCGAACTTCAGCAACTGATGGACATGATCTCGGGTCTCGCATCGTCGATGTGGGCGTTCCCGCTCCGCGCTCGGCCGTACTACGCGCGATTGCTCCTCCTCGCGACTTTGATTTTCGACAGCAGCGTCCCAGACGACTTCGAGGCCTGACGTCATACAGCCGACGTTGGCATTGACGAGCCACCGATCATCTCTCGCACCGCATCACGGATCGAAGCAAGGACCCGTTCTTGCATCGACCCTTCGTGTAAAGCGTTGAGATGCGCGTCGTCGGGATCGAGGTCAACGACGGGCACTTACGTCCGATGATCGATCGGCTACCGAGACTGCCGATTGTTGTTCATCCGAAGAGGATGAACCCGTTGAACACGCCGCCCGCGAGACCTGCGAGCGTGGCCACGATCGCGGGGAGCAGTCCGAACGCTCCGACAGCGGTCGCTATCCATGACGGCGCGAGGGCCCACCCGCGTCCTCGACGGAGCAGAACAGCAACGAGTCCGAGCAGCAGGATGGTCAACGCGACGGGGAGCGCTGTGGCGAGCATGATCGCAATCTGCAGATCGACAATAGCCACGTCTGGAGGCGGATCAGCCAGCGGGTCGGGATTCGTCGACGCAGTCAACGCGGCCTGCCATGCGAGGTGCACTGGAGCCGCGTGGGCGAAGACAGCGACCGTCGCTGCTACCCAACCCGTGAGGAGGGCGAGAGCCACTGTGCCAGGAACCCATGCCAACCATCATTGCCGCCCCATGGTCCTCAGCTTCGCGCATGCTGGCAGGAAGACTGCTCCGAGCCAAGTGTCGTGCGCGCAGTCGCGGCCGCTCAAGGTGAGCTGCCGTCCCTTGGCTCAACGCCCGCTGCGGGATTGGCAAGTGAGACGTTGTGATGCCCGGTGAGAGTCCTCCACACTGGTCTGGTGGTGAGCATCCGGGGGGCACGTGTTGATGACGCCGAAAGGGTCGGACTGTTTCAGACGCTGATGTGGGAGCAGACCTACCGTGGCATCGTCCCGGACTCTTTCTTAGACGCCCGGTCTCTCCGTCCGGCGACGGATCGCTGGGCAGAGCGCATCGGCACCGGCAGTCGAATCGTGTTCGTTGCAGAGTCGCCCGAGCAACAAGTCATTGGTGTCGCGAGCACGAGCCGCAGTTCCGGCGACTCGAGCAGATTGCCGACCCTGAAGCTATCGACGTTGTACGTAGATCACGAGGCCCAGGGCACGGGGGTTGCCTCAAGCCTCCTGAATGCTGCGCTCAACGAAGAGGATGCTCACCTCCTCGTGTTCTCGTTCAACGAGCGCGCTCAACGCTTCTACGCCAAACACGGCTTCCAGCGCCGAGGAGATCGACAGATCGATCCAGGGACTGGGCTCTACGAAGAACGCTGGGTGCGAGAGACGAGGAGACTGTCTCGGTAAACGGTCGCGCGCTCGAAAGGGTGGCGCCCTGCCGCCGGCCCGAATGGGGATCGTCTTCTTCGACATTGACGACACACTGGCCCGCACCATGTCGAGGGTTCACTGCCTGCCTCGACGCTTCGATCATCAGACGGAACTCGACGCGGCCGAGCATTGTCCGTCACCACGAAGACAGTTCACCTTCTCACTGTCCGCACCGGCAGCTCACGAGTGCGCTGCTGCCCCCCCCCCCCCGGGCCATGCCACAAATGGACCGATGAGCACACAGTCCAGCGATTCGCCATCCTGTTCGACACAGCCGCGGCAACAACCTCATTCTCATCCGGCCCATGCACACCTCCGTGGAGAGCGAGAACGCGATGGATGCGCGACAGGTGTCGCCTAGACTGGTCCCATGACGAGGATCACCACCCCCTTCGACGCTTCATCCATCGCGGCCGAGGTTCTTCAAGGGGTCGATCTGCGCGGCGTTCGTATTCTGGTCACCGGCGGGGCATCTGGGATCGGCGCGGCCACGACTGAGGCACTGGTACGTGCGGGCGCTTCGGTTGTGATCGCGGTCCGGAACCTGACGCAGGGTCTCACGGCTGTCGAACGGCTCCGGTCGATTATCGACTGCGCGGATGTCCACGCTCGATCGCTTGATCTTGCGGACCAGGATTCGGTCGCGACGTTCCTTGCCGAATGGGCTGGCCCGCTGCACGTCGTCATCGGGAACGCCGGCGTCATGGCGACCCCGGAGATCCGAACGAACGAGGGCTGGGAGCTGCAGTTCGCTACGAACCATCTAGGGCACCATGCGCTCATCACCGGCCTGCGCGACGCTCTCACCGCTGGCGCGGCTGATCGGGGCGAATTCTCGCGAGTCGTGATCGTGAGCTCCGCAGGACACCACACCTCGGGCATCAACTTCGATGACGTGATGTTCGAGCGCCGTCCGTATGATCCATGGGTAGCGTACGGGCAGTCGAAAACGGCCAACGCGCTTTTCGCGGTTGAGGCGTCCTGCCGCTGGCGCGAGGACGCGATCGTCGCGAACGCTGCGCATCCCGGAAGCATCCTCACCGACCTCTCGCGCCATCTGTCTCATGAGCAGGCGCTCGCGATCGGCATCGTTCGCGCGGACGGGACACCCGCCGAGGGATTCAAAACACCGGAACAAGGGGCCGCGACGTCGGTCCTCCTCGCCGCATCGCCGAGCGTTGACGGCGTCAGCGGGCGCTACTTCGAGGACTGCGCCGAAGCGATCCCCGCGACGGACGATGTACCCCTCGTTGGCGTCCAACCATGGGCCCAGGATCCCATCGCTGCAAAACGACTCTGGGATTTCAGCGAGGCGCTCCTCACCACGAGCTGAATGCGTTTCGCTCGTCGGTCTTCCTGCGGACGCCGGCGAGGCTAGCGGCGACGACCGCGAGCGAGATGCCGACCATCTCACTGGCCGATCCTATTCAGGACGTGGTGGAGCGGGTAGGTTCTGGCACACCGATCCAGCACCGTACGAGGAGGACACGATGGCAGCCACCGACAATGCGCAGTTCGTCCGCGAGTTCTACGAGCAGGCGTTCAACGCCGGTGAACCGGAAGCAGCGGCCGCGCGGGCACTCGGCGACACCTACACGCAGCACAACCCACAGGCCGGTGACGGCCCGGACGCGTTCGTCGGGTACGTCCACTGGCTCCGCGGACAGTTCCCCGGCCTGCACCTGGACATCAAGCGGACCATCGCCGAGGGCGACCTCGTCGTCACCCACAGCAACCTGCATCTGGTGCCGGGCGACCGCGGCATGGCGGTGGCCGACTTCTGGCGACTCGACGGGGGCCGGATCGTCGAGCACTGGGACGTCATCCAGGAGGTCCCCGAGGAAGCAGCGAACACCAACACGATGTTCTGACCTCGCCGCGTCAAGAGCGGCCGCGGAGGACGAGCTCGGGTCGGGTCCTCCGCGGTTCGCGGCTCATCCCTGGATGATGACCTCGTGGTCGTCGTGCTTCGTCACGAGGTCCCAGTAGCGGGGTGCGATCTGCTCGGCGGTCAGGCTGGAGACGCCCTCCGGGGCCTGGTCGGTGATCCAGACGCCGATCGCGACGTGTGCGATGTGCACGCCGCTTTCGTCAGCCTCGAGCGCGGTACCGAGGTTCACGGCCCAGTTGCGCAGTGCGGCGCCGCCGGCGGTGACGTTGCCGAACATCGGCACCGGGTAGACCGATCCCGCGCCGGTGGTGACGATGATGGTCCCGGCGCTGGCTTCGAGCATGGCGGGCAGGACGGTCGCGGTCGCAGTCATGGCGCCGTAGAGGGAGTACTCGACCTGCGGTTGCACGTTCTCCGGAGTGGCCTGCCGGACGTCGACGGGCGCGGTGGCGCCCGAGGTCGCGTCGGCCGGGGAGTACTCGAGGACGTCGATGCTGCCGAAGCGCTCCTTCGCCGCTTCGAGGGCTGCGATGAGCGAGGGACGGTCGAGGACGTCCGCAGCGAAGCCGGCGGCGGTGACGCCCTCCGCTGCGAGTGTCTCGGTGAGGTTGTCGAGCTTGTGCTGGGTGCGCGCGATCAGGGCGACGGCGTATCCCTGGGCGCCGAACGTGCGGGCGATGGCGAGTCCGAGGCCGGGGCCGGCTCCGATGATGGCGATGGTGGGCATGAGGCTTCTTCCTGAAGTGACGCTTGGTCAGCGGCGGCGCTGTGCCGGGTCGGTCAGCGCCGGGATCTCGGTGAGGTAGTCCGCGGGGAGGGTCTCCGTGCCGGGGTCTGCCACGGCGTCGATCGCGTCGAGGACGTCGTGCGTGAGGGTGTGCTCGGCTGCGGCGATGAGGTCGTCGAGCTGTTCCGGCGTGCGCGGCCCGACGATGACGGCGGTGACCGCGGGGTGGCTGCGGACGAACGCGGTCGCGAGGTGCGGCAAGCTCAGCCCAGCCTGCGACGCGATGTCCTGAAGCTGCTCGACGAGGTGCCAGCGTTCGGCGTTGCCGGGCGCGGTGCGGTCGAACATGCCGGGGCTGAGCCGGGCGCGACTGTTCTCGGCGAGGTCACGGCCGCTGAGCCACCCGTTCGCGAGCGGGCTGAAGGTCAGCACCCCCATGTCGTACCGGCGTGCGGTGGGCAGGACGGACGCTTCGACGCGGCGGTTCAGGATCGAGTAGCGGGCTTGTTCGGTGGTGAAGCGGGCGTGGGCGCGTCGGTCGGCGACCCACTGCGCTTCGACGATCTTCTCCGCCGGGAACATCGAGTGCCCGAACGCGCGGATCAGCCCCTCTCGTTTCAGGTCCGACAGTGCCCCGAGGGTCTCGTCGAGGTCGGTGTTCCAGTCGTACCTGTGCAGCTGGTACAGGTCGATGTGGTCAGTACCGAGGCGCTGCAGGCTCGCTTCGACGGCCGTGCGGATCCACCGCGGGGATGCGCCGCGCTGGTTCGGGTCCTGGACGTCGGGCAGGCCGAACTTCGTCGCCAGGACGACCTCGTCGCGGCGGTCGCGGATCGCGGCGCCGATGAGGCGTTCGGAGTCGCCGTTGCCGTACCGGTCGGCGGTGTCGATGAGGTTGATGCCGGCATCGATCGCGGTGTGGATCATCCGGGTGACCTCGGCGCGGTCGGTGTTGCCGAAGCCGCCGAAGTTCATCGTGCCGAGGGCTGTCGTGGAGACCGAGATGCCGGTCGCTCCGAGGTACCTGCGTTCCATGGTGTCTTCCTCTTCGTCAGTCGTTGTCGCTCGTGGGGGTCGGGAGGGCGCAGGCGCCACCGGAATCGGCATCGCAGAACGCGGCCCCGGCATCACCGACCAGCTGCAGCGCCGGCACCGGGTCGCCGGTCACCGTGTCGGTCATGCGACACCTGCGGGTGCTTCGGCGGCGGCGTCGAGGGCCTGCGCGTATCCGGCGACGGATTGCGCGCCGGATGCGGCGAACCGGCTGTCGAAGACGACGAAGGGGACACCCTGCACACCGAGCGCGCGGCCCTCGGCGATGTCGGCGCGGACGGCGTCGCCGTACTCGTTCCCGGCGAGGACGTCGCGGACACGGTCGGCCGAGAGTCCCACCTCGGCGGCGGCCTCGGCGAGGGCGTCCTCGTCGAACGGGTTCAGCTCGCCAGCGAAGAACCGGTCCTGGACGAGGGTGGAGAACGCCAACCCGAGCCCCCGTTCATCGGCGTGGTGGACGACGCGGTGGAAGTCGAACGTGTTCGCGTTCAACCGGTCGAGTGCGAACGGCAGGCCCTCGCTCTGCGCGACTGCCTGGATCTGTCGTTCTGCGCGGAGGACGACCTCGGCGTTCCCGCCGTGCGAGCGGATGAAGGCGCTCTCGATCGTCTCCGGCGTGTGCGGGGCGCCGGGGTTGAGTTCGAAGGAGCGCAGGCGGAGTCGGAACCGGTCACGGTCTGGGCGTGCGGCGATGGCCTCCTGGAGTCGGTGCTTGCCGACGTAGCACCAGGGACAGCCTAGGTCGGCCCACACCTCGATCGTGATCGGCCGGGCTGTGCCGGACGGGGTTGCTTCGGTCATCTCGTTCACCTCACTACTAGTGCGTAATGAGATCATCGGCCGAAGGATCGGGCCGTACAAAAGGCACCTTGAAGTGCGTCCGCTGCGACCCACGGGGGGTCGGCCGCGTGACCGTGCTCAGTCCGTGAAGCGGCCGTCGTCCTGGGGGGACCGAGCGCGGCCGACTCCGATCTTGTCGTTGAGTGCCCGGTTCGTCGCGACCGTGGTGTGGTTCTCCGCCGCCCACCGCGACAGCTGCAGCACCGCACGCTGCAGCGACCGGCCGAGCTCGGTGACCTCGTACTCCACCCTCGGCGGCATCTCCGCGTACGCCTGCCGACCCACGAGACCGTCACGCTCGAGCGCCTTGAGGGTGACCGTCAGCATCCGCTGCGAGATCCCCGGGATACTCGCCTGCAGATCCGAGTACCGCAGCGCCCTGTCACCCAGGGTGCTCAGCACCAGCACAGTCCACTTGTCACCGATCCGGTCGAGGACTTCGCGGATGAACGCACTGTCCTCCGGCCACGAGGTGCACGGTCCGACCACCACCCGCTCCGCGGCCATCTGTCCTGCCACACTGCGTTCCACTGCCATGACTGCCTCCTCGATCAGCGCCACCGTAACCACATGCGAACGCGGTTTCAGGCACATCGGACGCACTTTGAAGTGCCTTTTGTGGGCGAACGCTTCCGCACACATCATGTTTATACGCACTGGGAGTGAGGCAAGGACGGATCGTTCTACTGCTCGCAGTCGGTCAGCCCAGCAGCTCACCCTTGGAAGGAACCTTCTTGTCCACCCTCCTCGTCCTCGGCGGCAGCGGCCGCACCGGCATCCACGTCCTCCGACAAGCCGTCGACCGCGGACACCGCGTGCGCGCACTCGTCCGGAACCCCGACGCCGTCGACGTTCCAGCCGGTGTGGAGCTCGTCACCGGGACCCCGGCGAAGATCGACGACATCCGCCGCGCGGCGAAAGGGGCAGACGCGGTGGTGAGCGCACTGAACAACTCCCGTGCCAGCGACAACCCGTGGGCCAAGCCCGTCAGCCCGCCCACGTTCATGACCGACGCGACCCGCGACATCCTCACGGTCATGCAGGAGCAGAGCATCCGCCGCATCGCGGTCGCTTCCACGCAGGGCGCCGGGAACTCCTGGACGACCCTCAACCCGCTCTTCAAAGCACTCATCAAGGCCTCCGGGATCCGGCACGGGTACGCCGACCACCACGGCGTCGACGCTCTCGTGCATGCTTCCGAACTCGACTGGGTCCTCGTCCGTTCCGTCGCGCTGACCGACAAGACCCCGAACGGCCCCCTCCGGGCGGCTCTCGCCGGTGCGGAGAAGCCGGGCATGAGCGTCAGCCGGGCCGAGGTCGCCCGCTTCCTCCTCGACAGCGTCGACGACGACACCTGGCTTCGCCAGGCACCCGTCATCTGGAACGACCGCGCTCCACGTCGCTAGCCCCCTCCGCAACCACCGACACACCTGCATCGACCCCTCAGGAGCACATCGTGATCATCGCGTTCTGGATCATCGGCGGCCTCACCGCACTGGCCTTCCTCGCAGCCGGCCTCATGAAAGCCACCCGTCCCAAGCCCGCCCTCGCCGGCACCATGGCCTGGGTCGAGGACTACAGCGGCGGCGCCGTGAAAGCCATCGGCATCGTCGAGATCCTCGGCGCACTCGGCATCATCCTTCCCGCACTCACCGGCATCGCCGTCATCCTCAGCCCGATCGCCGCGATCTGCCTGGTCGTCGTGATGGTCGCCGCCGCCATCGTGCACGTCCGCCGCCATGAATCACCAGTCCCCCCGATCGTCCTCGCGGTCCTCGCCGCAGCCACTGCCGCCCTCGGCTCCGCAGCGCTCTAACCCACACCGGATCGCAAGAGTCATGATGCGTGCCGCGCAGATCACCCGGTTCGGCGGTTCCGACGTCCTCACGCTGGTCAACGTCGACACCCCCGCACCCGAAGCAGGTGAAGTCCGGGTCGCGGTCGGGGCGACCAGTGTCAACAGTTACGACACGATGCTCCGCGCCGGCAAGCTCACGATCGTCTCCGGACGCAAGTTCCCCATCGGGATCGGTCTGGACTTCGTCGGTACGGTTGACGCAGTCGGTGACGGCGTCACCGGGTTCCAGGTCGGGGACCGTGTCTGGGGGCAACTCCACCCGCAGCAGAAGCACCGGCTCGGCAGCGCAGCGGAGTACGTCGTCGCCGCCGCGGACCGGCTCGCTGCCGCCCCGACGTCCGTGTCAGATGCTGGAGCCGCATCGCTCGTCGTCGCCGGCGTCACCGCGCAACTCGCCCTGGACACGGTCCGTATCATGCCCGGGCAGCGCCTCCTCGTGCGTGGCGCCGCTGGCGGCGTCGGCACCGCCGTAGTCCAACTCGACCACCACGCCGGTGCGACCGTCACAGCGATCGCCAGCGCCCGAACGGCCGACACCGTCGCGGCGCTCGGCGCGGACACAGTCCTCGACCGCGCATCAGCGACCTCGAATGCCGTCGGATTGTTCGATGCGATCATCGACCTCGTCGGCAGCGAACTCCTCTCCTGGCACAGAGCTCTCGCTCCCTCCGGCCGCATGGTCACCGCCGCCCTCACGGGGGCTGCGATCACCGCAATCGGCCTCTCCGTCATCCACGGAGCCCGCCGCATCCGGACCTTCAACGCCAACCCCACGACCAAGATGCTCGAAGCGTTGACTGCGAGCGTTGATCGGGGAAACCTCCGCCCCGTGATCGCTTCCGAACATCCCCTCGTTCGCATCCGCGCCGCGCACCACGCATTCGAAGCCGGGGGCGTCGTCGGCAAGCACATCGTCACGATCGCCCACTGACAGCACCAGCCCCTCACTCTTCGTTGAGGCTCGCGCGAGACGCCTCAGCATCCAACCGGGTATCAAGACCGCCTACGCCCCAGCCTTGCCTCTCTCGCGACGCCTCCTGTATGAGCCCGTGGAGGGATCGCCTATCGGACAGCCGCGAAGGCGTCGATGGCCTCCTGAGCGAGTCGCATTTCCTCTGGGCCGCCGTGCCCTTCGGACTCGACGATTGTGAGCTTGCTGCCGGGCCATGCTCGGTGCAGTAGCCAGGGTGTGACGGCGGGGCCGCTGATGTCGTGGCGGCCGTGGACGAGCACGCCTGGTGTACCGGCGAGCTCGCCGGCACGGCTGATGATCTCGTCTTCGCCGAGGAAGCAGTCGTTGGACCAGTAGTGCGTGACGAGGGTCGCGAAGTTCTCGCGGACCCGAAGGTCCTCGTGCACCGGCCCTGGCTTCCAGTTCGGGTCGAGTGACACGTGGGTCGACTCCCAGGCGTCCCACCGTTGGGCGGTTGCCGAGCGGACGGTCGGGTCAGGGTCGCGGAGCAGTCCGGCGTAGTGGTCGACGACCCGGACGCCGGCGGGGCGCCCCTCGGTGAGCCGGGCCCATGCCTCCGGGAACACGGCGCCGACGCCCTCGGTGATCCAGTCGATCTCGCGGCGGGCGCCGGTGGTGACGGCGACTAGTACCAGTTCGGTGACCCGGGTCGGGTGGGCGAGCGCGTAGGCGAGTGCGAGCGTGCTGCCCCAGGAGACTCCGTGCACCAGCCATGCCTCGATGCCGAGGTGCTCGCGGAGGGCTTCGACGTCGGCGATCAGCTCCTGCATGGTGTGGTGTTCGAGTGATGCGAGGTCGTCGACGGCCCATGGGCTGCTTCGTCCGCAGCCGCGCTGGTCGAGTCCGACGATCCGGTACCGGTCGGGGTCGAAGCGTCGTCGGTAGCCTCCGGCACCCAGCCCGGAACCCGGTCCGCCGTGCAGGTACAACGCCGGACGGCCGTCGGGGTTGCCGGAGGTCTCCCAGTACAGACGTGCCCCGTCAGGTCGCTCGAGCTGTCCTGACCGTGAGGGTTCGAGGGGCGGGTGCACATCCGTAGCCTACGAGCCACGTCGTGCGGAGCGGGATCGTCAACCGGGCGTCGTGCCACTACCTTGCTAGGGTTGACACATGCTCATCAGCGGCAGGAAGTTTCTGGACACCCTGGCGCTCGGCATCGGCGCATCAGCTCTCGCAGGCTGCTCGATCACTCCGGATTCGATCTGCCCTGACTACGACCAGTCGAATCCCGTCTCGATCCACGTCCCGGAGTCGTCGGGTGAGGTGCACGCCGTCGCACTGTGCGCGGGCTCTGAATGCACTCCGACGATCGACGAATCGACGAGGACGCGGAACGGCGAAGCGTGGGTGGTGACATTCGACAGCACACCTGTTGGTCCCGGACGGATCGCGCTGTTCGACGCAGGCGGGCTCCGCCTGCACGAAGAACCCGTCGACCTGCAATGGACTGATGTCCGGTTCGGAGCAGATCTGCAGTGCCGGTCTGGCGGTCGTGCAGACGTGTGGGTGGAGGGCTGACCCTTCTGCATCTGTGTCACGCCCCTCACCCCGTTCCGATAGGCGGTCGACTACCGTACGGGGCTGCCGCGCTGCTGACGCCGTACGGTTCGGGGATCGGCTGAAGGACAACTCGCCACGGCCCGTCGCCGCGGCCGAGAGCGTGATTGGGCAGCCCGACTCGGGCGGCGAGATCTCTACCCGTCAGTCGGTGCGTGCGCTGCGCCACGGTTGTTGAGTGGCAGCAACATGACATCGCTCCCGCCGATGGGCAGGAAGCCGGCTCGAGCCCAGTGCTTTCGAAGAGCTTCCTGCTTCGCCGTGTCGACGAAGAGACGGCCGGAGTCGTCACCGGAGATACTCGCAGGGGTCAACGCGACGATGTCGCTGCGAAGGATGTGGCCGACGCCCTGCACAAGTGCGTGGCTGATTCGTGACCCTCGGTGCTCCTTCGGAACGGAAACGAAATCGATGATGGTGAGGCTGTCCGCGAAGGCCGCATCCTCGTCGACTTCCGCGAGAGCACCGCGGTCGAGGAAAGCCGACGCGATGGCCGCGAGATCCCCGCTCTCGGCATCGAGTGAGTCGAACCAGTCCACGTCGTTGAGATCAACCCGTACGAGGGTCGCGCTGGCAACCACTTGACTGGCGTCGGTCTCCTCATAGTCTTCGTCGAAGTGGCGTTGAGTGAGTTGAGCCGACCAGCTCTCTGCGGACAGCTGCCTGTCTCGACTGTCGAAATGTAGATCCAGCGCGCGGTCGACGCCGATGACGTCTTCGATGCTCTCCAAGCGAGGGTTCCTTCCCGTGAATCGACAGCCCTTCTGCCGGTGCGGAGGGGGCGAGCGCGGCATAAGTACCGTCAGTGTGACCATCCTGTCCCGGCGGGACCGGCCTGCGCTATGAAGTGGTCGTGCCCGAGAGTGCGTCGCCGCCCGCCGAGCAGTCGTCGCGTGCGATAGCCGGTCGCCAACCGAACCGGCATCGGACACCTCATGCAGCGGGAGACGCGGTACGAGAGTCGTCTCACATACCTAGTCCGTTGATCGTCGCGCTGACCGGGCGCTATCCGGACAAGCGGCCCGACACAGTGTGCGGTCGTTCCTGGCTCTCGCGAGGAACGTATTGACCTCGTCCACGCTCCCTCATCTACTCGACTCACAACACCCTGAACTGTGCTGATAGGAGGCGTGCACGCCGCTCGGCGGGCAGGGTGCCTGCTCGGTCCGATGCGCGCTGGTGTGCAACCCAGCGCGCGATGCTCGCCTCCTGGGGGTCGGGCGATCGTCGACGAGGAGGCCGCTGCTCTCGGTTCCAGAATGCTTGATGCTGCTCGAGCCAGGCATCCCAGCGATCATTCTGCGGCTCCCATTGAAAGCCCGGGAGGGCTTCGAGGCGTGCGCGTTGGTACTCGACCATCGCCGCGCGCGTCGAGGGGCGCCGCTGGTACGCGAGTTGATCAACAAGTTGCTGCTCAGGCGTTCGAGGCCGAGGTCGCGTAGCGCTCGCCTGTGGTAACCGCCCGTGAGATCTGGTGAACCCGTCGAGCTCGTGGGCCATCGTGATCCAGCGTCGCACGTGCGATTCGGCGCTTTCGCCCCGCTGGACGTCGGCAAGGTAGTAGTCCACGCTTCGCCGCTGATCCGCGGTGAGTTCGACTGCGGGTAGGGCGGCGAATGCTCTCCATCGGGCGTGCAGTTGCTCGAGCGCGCTGTGGTGTTCCGGCACGGGGTTCCTTCCCGAGGCCGGAGGTCGGCCTCGGGACGCCTATGCGCGGACGGCTCGCGATTTGTGTTGCCACCCCGTTGGACGCGGATCCGAGGCCAGAAACAGGACGACTTCCGTCGTCGAGATCACTACCGTTCCGCAGGTCGCACCACGAAAGGGCTACATATCGTGACTTCGGACTCCTCGTCGTCCTCGACCTACACACCGTTGCTCGCATTGCCGTGGTGGGATCGGATCGGCCCATTTCTCACCGCGCTTGTGGACGACGTCAGCACTGAGCTCGGTGTCGAGCCTCGGTCGCTGTATCCGTTCCTCACGCCGTTCGTGCTGTGGTGCTGGCAGACAAAGGCGCTCGACCTGGACCGGCAGAAGATGTTCCGTCGCAGCCGCATCGAGAGCTTCGTCATCAATGGCATGCCGGGGATGAGCCGAGGCACGAAGAACACGGTGCGTGGCAAGCTGCTCCGCGTCAGCGAAGCCGTAGTCACCGAGGTACCGACGACGCCGTTACGTGGCATTGGCAGGTCAACACCGACCCCGCCCTACGACGCCAAGCAGCGGGCGGAGCTGTACTCTTGGGCCAGGACACGCGGGACCGCTACTGCTCGCCGAGACGCAGACGTTCTGCTCGCTCTCGGATTCGGCGCTGGACTTCCGACGCGTGAACTACTGGCGGTGCGACTTCAAGACGTCACGCTCGATGGCAGCGCCGTTCGAGTGCGGGACTCCCGCCGGCGGACAGTCCCCATCGAGGACGATTGGCAGCCGGTCCTCCGTCGAGCCATCGAGACTCTCGACCACGACGACTGGGTCTTCCGAGCCGGACGTCACTCGGCGGCATCTGGCCAAGTCGCCGACTTCGTCCGCCGGACCGCCACAGACCTCGACATCCGGCCCGCACGGATGCGCTCCACGTGGCTGTGCGGACGACTCGCCAAGAACACGCCCGTCGACACACTGCTCCTGGAGTCAGGTGTTCAGACGTACGCCTCGCTCGACCGCTACCGGATGTTCCTTCCCCTGCACTAGCGGGAACCGGGCCCTTCCGATGGCCCAGGTCCGGAAGTCCCAGCTGGTCTGGACCGGCCCGCATAGGGGCCCACGTGATCAAGAACACGACCAAGTCCCCGGCCCCGCGCTCGCCCCGACTGCAGCCGCCCATCGCCCCGACCGACGTTGCCATGGCGAACAAGATCGACGACGCCATCGAGAACTACATGCCCATCATCAACCGTGCCGCCTACGCAACCACAGGACCGCTCGTACGCGAGGTGGTCCGTACCGTGGCGCCGACCACGTACGCGAATACCCGGCGGCTGCTGTCGATGGTGGCGGGGCTGGTGTCGTGGCGTTGGATGCACACCGGCTGCGAGCTGACCCCCGAGCGTGTATTCCGCGACTCCACCATCTCGCTGTACGTCAACACCGTCCTCAAGAGCCACTCCGCCGTGTACCGCTTCGACACCACCCGACACCTCGGCGCGGTCACAACCCTGCTCACCGGAGAGCGCACCAGGCGCCTCGCACCGCCGGCATCGCGGCGCTTGGCGCCCTACACGAGCGCGGAGATGGCTCAGCTGCACTCGTGGCAGATCGCCCTCTCCACCGCGCAGGCGCGACGCAACGGCGCGGCCCTCCTCGCGCTCGGTGCCGGGGCCGGCCTTTCCCCGGCCGAGATCATCGCTGTACGCACCAGCGACATCGTCGTCGACGGTGATCGGCGTTGGGTCACCGTGCGCGGCGCTTCTGAGCGCAGCGTCCCGGTGAGCGCGAAGTGGATCCGCACGCTCGACCAGGCGCTTACGACTGACGAGAAGTTCCTCTTCCACGGCTACGAGTTCGAGGAGTACGCCCCGCGTCCGATCCAGTCATTCATCAGCGCACACCCGGGACCCGTGCGGCTGACCCCGACTCGTCTCCGCTCCGGATGGATCGTCAGCCTCCTCAACGCGAACGTTCCGCTTGACGTCATCGCGGAAGTCGCCGGCTTCACCTCACTCGCCTCGATCACCGACTACTACGCCCACGCATCCTCGACAAACATCGCCGATCACCTCGACACCATCACGGGCATCGCGGGAGCCTCTCGATGAGCGGTCACGGCATCAGCAACGGTGAGGCGATGCGCTTCTTCGAGACAGACGGCCGCAAGAGCGCGCCGGTGCAGGAAACCTCGGTCTACGACATCGCGAAAGAAAAGACCTTCTCGAAGATCCGCCTCCGCGACAACGAGATTGCAGACACCCGCTCTGGTTTCTCCGTCTTCAACCGAAAGACAGTCAAGCTCGCCAAAGCTCGACTCAAGGCCACCGGGGTCATGGACGCCTACGCCATCTGGCGCCATGAAGAGGGTTTCCGGGAGTCGAACGGTGGCGCCCCCGCGCTCATCTCCGTCGAAAACCTGCTCATCGGGTGGATGCTCGTGACCACTGCGGGTCAGCCTCAGCTGATCCTCCAGATCGGGTCCGTCTTCTACGGCATGCTCACCGACGGAGCACGCGAAGAACTCGGCCTTCCCAAGCCGAACAGCAAGAAGTCGCTCACGAAGGTCGAGAACTGGCAGCAGAACGTCGGCAACGCCCACCGACGCTTCATCGCGATCGTCGACCCCCACCTCGGAGAAGACCGCTACACGGCGAAGACCGTCGAGGAGAACGCCGCGACGATGGAGAACCTCGACAAGGAGCGGGAAGCCACTGGCATGGCGCGCCTCGCTGAGTTCATGACCCGGTTCCTCACCATGTCGTTCTACCTCCAGCCTCGCGCCATTCGCAACGCGCCCGAGCGCAAGGAGGTTGACGTCAGCTTCGACGGCACCCACATGACTTCCCCTCTGACGACGGGCATGTCGCACAACAAGGACAAGATTGCCAAGCGTGTTGAGAAGGACCGTGTACTAGCAGCGGCCGGTAAGCCCCGCTCGGGGCCGGTGTCGCCGTTCGCAGCGTGGAAGGTCACCGAGACCTCGAAGCGCATCGACGCTCCCCCAGGTCAGATGGCGCAGTACGAGACTGAGGAGGAATACCTCTGGGGGTGGAACGCCACACTCGCGCGCCGAGTGTTCCTCAAGCCGAACGACCGGTGCAAGGCTCCGCAGCTCATCCTCGGCGCTACCTTGAGCATCCCGGGCAGCGGCAATGTCGAAGCCGCCGCGTTCGTCCTCGAGCAGATCGTCCGCGCCGGACACCTGCCTGGCATCGCGGACGCCGACATGGAGTACTTCGCCAACGCAAAGCCAGAGCGGCTCTACGACCCGGTTCGAGCACTCGGCTGGGAAGCGAGCACTGAGTGGCGCGACGACCGTCTCGGGCCTCGAGGCGGGTACGCCGGCGCGATCTTCATCGAAAGCGCTGCCTACTGCCCCGCAATGCTCATGTCGCTCCAGATGGCCAGTAAGCACGTCAAGGACGGCGAGATCGATGAGATCACGTACCGTGCTCGCATCGATGAGCGCGAGAAGTGGGAGGTCCGACCGAAGGCACGCCCGAACCCGGACGGCAGCGTCACCATGATGTGCCCCGCATCCGGTGACAGCCCCCGCATCAAGTGCCCGCTCAAGAAGGCCCGAGCACGGGTATCCGAAGCAAAACTGCTGACGATGGACGAGGTGGACCCGAGCGAACCCGGTTACCCCGTCGGCGACGACCTTCCCCTCATCTGCTGCCAGGACTCCGTCAAGTTCCCGAAGGAGCACCTCCCGCCGCTCACCCAAGCCCTGCGATACAAGTCCCGCGAGTGGACCGACTTCCACGGATACGCGCGCAACCTCATCGAGAACGGAAACTCGATGCTCAAGGCTCCGAAGTACGGGTCCCTGCACGACCACCTCAACAGGCAGTCCCGCGGCTTCGCATCCGGCTACGTCTTCCTGACGTTCCTGCTCGTCGCGCTCAACATCAAGCAGATCTGCGACTTCCTGAAGGCGAAGGAGATCGAAGACCACCGAGCAGCCGAGAACCGTCCCCCTCGCAAACCGCCGATCCAACGGCGCAGAGACCGCGAGTTCTTCAACGAGTACACCGGCACCCTTCCGGGTGGAGCGCCGGACATCGAGGTCCGCCAGAAGCGAGCCAAAGCACGACGGGACAAGGCGGCGGCGGTAGCTGCCACGAGAGCGGCCGCCACGAAGACCAGTCGATCCAAGCGAGCGAAGGCGGGAGCCGAGATCGCCTGAACCCGGAAGCCCAGGAGAACAAGGAGAGGCCCGCAGCCACAAAGCTGCGGGCCTCTCCTCGTTGTTGAGTTCTTAAGACAGTTCTTAAGACGCCCCTGCGGTCGGGCTGACAGGATTTGAACCTGCGACCCCTTGACCCCCAGTCAAGTGCGCTACCAAGCTGCGCCACAGCCCGCGAGGCCCGACGAGCGGACCCCACTGCCCCGTCCGGAGCAGCCCGACCAGCATAGCGGACGCCGGACCCTCCCCGTGCACAGCGCATGGAGACGACCCTCGTAGGGTGTCCGGATGCCCACCCGCACCACCCGTCTCGCCATCGCCCTGACGACCGCCGGACTGCTGCTCGGAGCCGCGGGCTGCACGGGAGCCGGGCCGGACACGCCCCGTGCCACGCTCGCCGCTGCAGCGTCGGACACGGTGACGGTCGTCGACCAGGCAGACGCTGCCGAACGGTCGGTCCGGGCGAGTCGCGCCCTCTTCGCGTCTGCGCCGGGTGCCGTGGTCGCACCGGCCGACGACGCGAGTGCGGTCGCGGCGGCAGCGAAGGCGGCGGAACGCGCGCACGTGCCTGTTCTCGTGACCGACGGCGACGGCGACGACAGCCGCGCGGCGCGCGACGTCACCCGAGAGCTCGACCGCCTCGGCGCCCGCTGGTACCAGGCCGAGGGCGGCGTGACCCTCGACGCGGACGTCGAGCAGCGGGAGGCGCCGGAGGGGACGCGCGCTCCGGGGTCGACCCGTGCCTCCAGGCCGGCAACGGTCGTCGTGGCGGACCGCAGCGCGGACGCGGCGGCCGTCGCGACCGCACGCGCTGCCGGTGCACGCGTCGTGGCGATGCCCGACGGCGTCAGCGACCCGGCGGCCGCGCCCGACGTGGTGACGGCGCTGCACGAGCGGAAGGGCCACCCCACCGTGCTCGTGGGGACGACGTTCGACGCGCTGGCGGACCCGGACTGGACGGTGCGCGCCGCGGAGAGCGGCTGGCAGCTGCCGCACGGCGGCCAGCGCCCGTTCGACGGTCACCGGTACGTCGCCCTGTACGGCGCACCCGGTGCGCCGGTGCTCGGCGTCCTCGGTGAGCAGGACCCGGAGGCGACGGTCGCGCGGGCGGAACGGCTCGCCCACCGCTACGACGACGTGTCGGACGAGCCGGTCACGCCCGCGATGGAGGTCATCGCGACCGTGGCGGCTGGTGACGCCGGCTCGGACGGCGACTACTCGAGCGAGCTGCCGGAGTCGACGCTCGAGCCCTACGTGGACGCCGCGCACGACGCGGGGATGCCGGTGATCCTCGACCTCCAGCCCGGCCGGTCAGACTTCCTCGCCCAGGCGAAGCGGTACGAGTCGCTGCTGTCGAAGCCGGGCGTGTGGCTCGCGCTCGACCCGGAGTGGCGCCTCGGGAAGGACCAGGTGCCGTTGCGCCAGATCGGCACCGTGAGCGCCGACGAGGTGAACCGCGTGTCCGACTGGCTCGCCGACCTCGTACGGTCGAAGGGGCTGCCGCCGAAGGCGTTCGTGCTCCACCAGTTCCGCTCGACGATGATCCAGGACCGCTCCTCGCTGGAGCAGCACCCGGAGCTCGACGTGCTCATCCACGTCGACGGGCAGGGGTCGCAGCCGGAGAAGCAGGCGACGTGGAAGGCGCTGCACCAGGGCGCTCCGGCGGGCGTGCACTGGGGATGGAAGAACTTCATCGACGAGGACCACCCCATGCTGTCGCCCGAGCAGACGATGCGCGAGGTGCTGCCGAGTCCGGCGCTCATCACCTACCAGTGAGGGTCGCTGTGGACAGCGGCCGGTCCTGCACAGCCGGGAGGCGCGGGTCGGGTTCCGTCGGACGCTCCTGACACGATGGGGTCATGGAAACCCCCACCCCGGCTCCGACCGTCGACCCGTCCGGTGCTGGTGGTGCGCTGCCCGTCGGCATCGCTCCGCCGTCGGCGGAGATCGCCGCCGAGGCACAGCAGGCGCTCGCTGCGCTCACGGGCCGCCCCGACGCGGTGTTCCACCCCGGACAGCTCGAAGCGATCTCGGCGCTCGTGGAGCACCGGCAGCGTGCTCTCGTCGTGCAGCGCACCGGGTGGGGGAAGTCCGCCGTGTACTTCCTGGCGACGCTCCTCCTCCGGCGACGCGGCGGCGGGCCGACCGTGCTCGTTTCGCCGCTCCTCGCCCTCATGCGCGACCAGGTGGCGGCCGCCGCACGCGCCGGGGTGCGGGCGGTGTCGATCAACTCCGCGAACGCGCACGAGTGGGGCGAGACACAGGCGGCGCTCGCCCGTGACGAGGTCGACGTGCTGCTCGTCTCCCCCGAGCGGCTCAACAACCCACGCTTCCGCGACGAACAGCTGCCGACGCTGATCGCCCGCATGGGCATGCTCGTGGTGGACGAGGCGCACTGCATCTCCGACTGGGGCCACGACTTCCGCCCGGACTACCGGCGGCTCGCGGAGCTCATCCGGTCGCTGCCGCACGGCGTGCCGGTGCTCGCCACGACCGCCACCGCGAACGAGCGCGTGGTCGAGGACGTCGCCGAGCAGTTGACGGCCGGCCCGGACGACCCCGTGTTCACGATCCGTGGGTCGCTCGCGCGGGCGTCGCTCCGGCTCGGGGTGCTCACCCTGCCGGACGCCCGGCAACGGCTCGGCTGGCTGCTCGCGCACCTCGGCGACCTGCCCGGCAGCGGCATCATCTACACGCTGACGGTCTCCGCTGCCGAGGACATCGCGCGGCTCCTCCGTGAGAACGGGTACGCCGTCCGCGCGTACACGGGTCGCACCGACACCGAGGAACGCGAACAGCTCGAGCAGCAGCTCAAGGGCAACGAGCTGAAGGCCCTCGTGGCGACGAGTGCGCTCGGGATGGGGTTCGACAAGCCCGACCTCGGGTTCGTCGTGCACGTCGGGGCGCCGTCCTCCCCGGTCGCGTACTACCAGCAGATCGGCCGCGCCGGGCGTGCGACGGACAACGCCGACGTGCTGCTCCTGCCCGGTCGCGAGGACACCGAGATCTGGCAGTACTTCGCGAGCGCCTCGATGCCGACCGAGGCCCGGGCAGCGGCGGTGCTCGACGCGCTGTCCGCGTCCGGATCGGCGCTCTCGACCGTCGCGCTCGAGGGGCTGGTCGACATCAAGCGATCGACGCTCGAACTCCTGCTCAAGGTCCTCGACGTCGACGGCGCCGTGCAGCGCGTCACCGGCGGCTGGGTCGCGACGGGGCAGCGGTGGGAGTACGACGCTCCGCGGTACGAGCGTGTGGCCGCGGCCCGTGCTGCCGAGGCCGCCTCGATGCTCGCGTACGAGTCCACGTCGGCGTGCCGGATGCAGCTCCTGCAGCAGGACCTCGACGACCCGTCCGCCGAGCCCTGCGGCCGCTGCGACAACTGCGCGGGCGTCTGGTACCCGGCCGACGTGTCGTCCTCCGACGCATCGGGCGCGGCCGCGGCGCTCGACAAGGTCGGGGTCGAGATCGCGCCGCGCGCCCAGTGGCCGTCGGGCATGAGCGCGCTCGGCGTCCCCGTCCGCGGGAAGATCGGCGCCGACGAACTCGTCGAGGCCGGTCGCGCCGTGGCCCGGCTCACCGACCTCGGGTGGGGTGGTCCGCTGCGGGCACTCTTCGCCGCCACGACGCCCGACGGGCCGGTCTCGAAGGAGCTCGTCGACGGGTGCGTCCGCGCGCTCAAGGACTGGCCGTGGGCCGAGCGCCCCACCGGGGTGGTCGCCATGTCCTCCCGGTCGCGGTCGGCGCTCGTCGCCTCGCTCGCGCAGGCGTTGTCGTCGATCGGACGCCTGCAGTTCCTCGGCACGCTCGACCGGTCGGGTGGGACGCCGCGGGGCGACGGCGCGACGAACAGCGCCTACCGGCTCTCCGGCGTCTGGGACACGTACGCCGTCGGTCCGGAACTGGCGGCCGCCCTGCAGTCGCACCAGGGGCCGGTGTTGCTCGTGGACGACCTCGTGGACAGCCGGTGGACGATGACGGTCGCAGGGCGGGAGCTCCGACGGGCCGGAGCGTCGGCCGTGCTGCCGTTCGCGCTGGCGACGGTGGCCTGACGCTCCGGCGATCCCGCCGCATGCCGGATCGCGCCGGCTGCCGCCGCGAAGGGACGCTGCGCCGGCTGCGCGCGCCGCTCCCGGTCAGGCGGCGCCGAGCGCTTCCAGCTCCGCCACGGCGTCCGGCGGCAGGTCGAACCCTGCCGAGGCGATGTTTTCGTGCAGGTGTTCCACCGACGACGTCCCCGGGATGAGCAGGATGTTCGGCGACCGCTTCAGCAGCCACGAGAGCGCCACTGTCAGCCTCGACACGTGCAACCGGTCCGCGACCCGGTCGAGCGTGGCGTAGTCGATCGGCGAGAACCCGCCGAGCGGGAAGTACGGCACGTAGGCGATGCCCTGCTCCGCCGTCGCCTCGACCAGTGCCTCGTCCTCCCGTCGCGCCACGTTGAACATGTTCTGCACGCACACCACCGGCGCGATGCCCTGCGCTTCCGCGAGCTGCTCTGCGGTCACCGTCGAGACACCGAGGTGCCGGATGATTCCCTGCTGCTGCAGGTCGGCGAGCGCTTCGAACTGCGGCGCGAGGCTGCCCGGTTCCGGTGCGTCGAAGCCGCCCACCCGGAGGTTCACGACCTCGAGCTGCTCGAGCCCGAGCGTCCGGAGGTTGTCGTGCACCTGCTCGACGAGTTGCTCGGGCTCCCGTGCCTGCGGCCACCGCCCCTTGTCGTCCCGCCGAGTACCGACCTTCGTCACGATGTGCAGCCCCGCGGGGTACGGGTGCAGGGCCTCGCGGATGAGTTCGTTCGTGACGTGCGGGCCGTAGAAGTCCGCCGTGTCGATGTGGGTGATGCCGGCGTCGACCACGGCGCGGAGGACCCGGATCGCTTCGTCGCGGTCCTTCGGCGGGCCGAAGACGTTCGGGCCGGCGAGCTGCATCGCGCCGTACCCGAACCGGGTGAGCTCGAGTTCGTCGGCGAGGCGGTAGGTCCCGCCGGGGAGCGAAGGGGCGTCGTCGTCGGTCATGCACCGAGGATGCGCCGTCCGGCCGCGGACGAGCCGAGGCTGCGCGTCCCCCGACCGCCCGGGCGGACCCAGGCACCCAGACGGGCCGGGCATCCGGCCGGGCCGGGCCCCGGCCGGGCCGCGCATCCGGCCGGGCCGGGCCCCGGCCGGGCCGCGCATCCGGCCGGACCGCGCATCCGGCCGGGCCGCGCATCCGGGCAGCCCGGGCTCCGGGCGGTCCCGGGCCCACGGGCGGCCCGGGCAACCGGGCGGGCTCGGGTATCCGCAGCGGAGCGGGCCGCACCATGGGGTCGGACAGCGCGCGGAGCTCCTCGTGCGCGGCGCGACCACCGGCGGACGGGAGGCGCGGTGCCGGCCCGCACCGCGCCTCCAGGCTGGCTCCTGGTCACCTCGTCAGGCTGCGCCGATCGCGTCCAGCTCGGCCACGGCGTCCTCGGGCAGGACGAACCCCGCTGACGCGACGTTGTCCCGCAGGTGCGCGACCGACGACGTGCCCGGGATCAGGAGCAGGTTCGGCGAGCGCTGCAGCAGCCACGACAGCGCCACCGTGAGGCGGGACACACCGAGGCGGTCGGCGACCGCGTCGAGCGCGCCCGACTGGATCGGCGAGAACCCGCCGAGCGGGAAGTACGGGACGTAGGCGATGCCCTGCGCGGCGGCGGCGTCCACGAGGGCGTCGTCCTCGCGGCGGGCGACGTTGTACATGTTCTGCACGCAGACGACGGGGGCGATCGTCTGCGCCTCGGCGAGCTGCTCGGCGTTCACCGTCGAGAGTCCGAGGTGCCGGATGAGTCCCTGCTGCTGCAGTTCGGCGAGCGCCTCGAACTGCGGCGCGATGCTGCCGGGTTCCGGCGCGTCGAAGCCGCCCATCCGGAGGTTCACCACGTCGAGCTGGTCGAGCCCGAGGTTTCGGAGGTTGTCGTGCACCTGCTCGACGAGCTCGTGTGGCTCGCGGGCGTGCGGCCAGTTCCCGTCGGCGTCGCGGCGGGCGCCGACCTTCGTCACGAGGTGCAGGTCGGCGGGGTAGGGGTGCAGGGCCTCGCGGATGATCTCGTTCGTGACGTGCGGACCGTAGAAGTCGGAGGTGTCGATGTGGGTGATCCCGAGCTCGACGACCGTGCGGAGGACCCGGACGGCCTCGTCGCGGTCGGCGGGCGGGCCGAAGACACCGGGTCCGGCGAGCTGCATGGCGCCGTACCCGACACGGGTGAGTTCGAGGTCGTCGGCGAGTCGGTAGGTGCCGCCGGGGAGGGTCGTGTTCGTCATGGACACCACGATGCGCGCATGCCGGTCCGGCCGGCAGTCCCCCGGCGTCCCTGGGACC
This sequence comes from Curtobacterium phoenicis, assembly GCF_047238015.1. Classification (NCBI taxonomy): domain Bacteria; kingdom Bacillati; phylum Actinomycetota; class Actinomycetes; order Micrococcales; family Microbacteriaceae; genus Curtobacterium; species Curtobacterium phoenicis. The sequence continues at coordinate 1,565,737 of NZ_JBDFLZ010000002.1, read as the reverse complement.
ACGGGGACCAGGATCCTGCTGGCGGCGTGGCCGTAGCATCGGGCCGTGGACGACAACACCCTCGGCGAGTACCTCCGGGCACGGCGTGCGCTCGTGCGCCCCGAGGATGCGGGCATCCGGGTGACCGGGGTGCGGCGGACGCCGGGGCTCCGCCGTGAGGAGGTCGCGACGCTCGCGGGCATCAGCGCCGACTACTACCTGCGGCTGGAGCAGGGACGGGACCGCAACCCGTCGGTGCAGGTCCTGGACGCGTTGGCGCGGGTGTTCGGCCTCGACGGGGTGGCCCGCGACTACCTGCACGGGTTGGCGGGGGCGTCGCCGGCACCACGGCGTCGAGCGGCCCGCGCGGAGCGGGTGCCCACCGGGACGCTGCAGCTGCTCGACGTCATCGGTCTCCCCGCTTTCGTCGAGGACCGCGCCTTCGACGTCCTCGCCGCGAACGCCCTCGCCACTGAGCTCGCGCCCGGTCTGCGGGCGGGCGCGAACCGGCTCCGCACGATGTTCCTCGACGACGCGGAGACCGCACGGTACCCGGACTGGCAGGACCAGATGGCGGGGATGGTCGCGGCCTTCCGGGCGTCCATCGGAACTGACGTGCAGGATCCTGCCGTCACGGCGCTCGTCGGCGAGCTGTCCCTCGGCAGCGAGGACTTCCGCAGTCTGTGGGCACGGCACGACGTCCGGCCACTGAGCGGTGCCGCGGTGCGCATGTGGCACCCGGAGGTCGGCGCACTGGAGCTGCGTCGGGAGAAGCTCGGCATCGGTGGCACGGACGGGCAGCTCCTCGTGGTGCACCACGCGGAACCCGGGTCGGCCTCGGCGCAGGGGCTGGCGGTGTTGGCGTCGCTCGCGGCGTCGCGGGCGGCGTCCGGGTTCGAGGAGCTGGCGACCGGCGGTCCCGAGGACTGACCGTCAGGCGCCCTCCCGCCGTACGGGCTTCGGGAACGTCGACCGCATGTGGTCCGAGGTGAGCACGTCCCCGATCCCGATCATCAGCAGCGAGAACACGATCTGTTCGACGACCATCCAGAACGGGTAGAGCCCGGGGATCGCCGCGACGACGAGCGTCACGATCGGGAAGATCCGGCTGAACAACCGCAACCGCTGGTAGGCCCAGTAGTACCCGAGCTGCGCCCGCCACGCGAACACGTAGAGCGTCAGCGTGATGAGCAGCACGACGGTCGCACGGAACCACACCGCCCACGGCACGGTCTGGCCCGCGCGGGTCAGCAGGACGGCGACGACGATCGCGGTGAGCCCGACGACCGTCTCGGCGACGAGCAGCCAACGGATCCAGCGGAACGAGCGCACGGTGTCGGGGTGCTCGAGCATGTCCTCGCGGATGACGTACCCGGCCTGCCGACCACCGGCGAGGCGGTCGAGCCGCAGGCGGCACCACAGCCGGTCGGCGGCGGCGCCGAGGCCGTTGCTCTGGAGGGTCACCAGACCATGGTGCCGCATCCGACGGGGCGGTCGTGCACTGCGCCTCCCGTCAGGTGTGTGGGGTGACGGCCGGGAGGCACGGTGCACGACCGCCATCCTGCGCGCGCCCGCCACGGGTCGCCCCGGGCGGCGGGCGCCCGCGCGTCAGACCGGGAGCAGCGTGGCCGTCGCGACCGTGCGGCCCTGCGCGTCCCAGAGTTCGAGCGTGGTGACCGGATCGGGCAGCTGCTCGGCGTCCGCCGCCGTGAGGACGAACCCCACGCCCCGCACGCCCGACGTGACACTGCCCAGTTCGACGACGGTACGGTCGTCCTCGGTGAGCACGGCCCTGGTCGCGGTCCGAGGGAGCCGCGCGGCGCCGACGACGGTCACGGTCAGCGTGTCGCCGTCGGAGGCGAGCACCGTGGCGTGGCCGATCCGTCGACCGTCGGGGGTCCGGAGGGTCCCCGCGACCGGCGGCACGCGGCGCCACCACGGAGCGGTGCCGGGCCCGTGGTCTGTTGCCTCTTGCTCGGCCTGGCCGCCCCCGGACGCGCCCCCGCTGGACGCCGTGCCGCCGAGTCCGTTCGTCGGACGGAGCCACGCCGGCCCCGGCGACCTGATGGGTGCACCGGTCGTCGTGGTGGTCTCCGCCTTCGAGCCGTCGGGAGCCGCGCCGTCGTGGCGCATGATCCCGAGGCCGAGCGCGGTCAGCACGACGGCAGCCACAGCCGCTCCCCCGATCAGGAACCTCCGCCCGCGCCTCATCGGGCGCGGGGGCGACGGGGGCGCTGTCGGCGGTCCGGGACGATCACGCTCCCATGGTGCCGCATGCGTCCGGGAGACGAACCCCGATCGACGGGCACACCGGCGCCGCGTCGACGTCAGGGTCACTCCGTGAGGAAGAGTGCCGCACCCCCGATGACCCGGTCGTCGGTCTCGGGGTCATCGGAGCCACGCAGGAGGACGAGGGAGCGCACGTCGGCCGGCAGCCGCGTCGACGCCGGCACGTCGACGACCACGGTCGGCGCCACCTCCACCGTACCGACGTCGACCGGCTCACCGCGCTGCGCCCAGTACCCGCGGCGTTCTCCGACGACCTGCCCGGCCGAGAGCAGCACGCGCACCGATCCGATGTCCACCGGACCCTCGACGCTCGGCCACGCGACGTCGAAGTGGTCGATCGTGATCCGGAGGCCGCCGGCCCCGTGTCGTGTGATCGACACGTGCCCGGCGGCGTAGCGGTCGATGGGGATGAGGTCGCCGGCCACGGGCGGGACGCGCTCCGCCCACGGGGCGGTCGGGTCGACGCCGGCGCCGGCCGGGGTCCGTGCCACCCCCGGCGTCGCCCCGAGGGTGCCCGGAGCGGGTGGACGTGACGACACCACGGCCCAGGACACCCCGCCGACCACGAGCACGGCGACGCCCGCCGTCGCGAGCACCCGCTTCGGGGTGACGCGTCGACGGGCGTCGTCGGACACGAGCGGTCTCGGCTACCGCTTGCGGCGCTCGCGCACCCGCATGTTGACGTTGATCGGCGTGCCCTCGAAGCCCCAGACCTCGCGGAGGCGCCGGGTGATGAACCGGCGGTACTGCGGGTCGAGGAAGCCGGTCGTGAACAGGACGAACGTCGGCGGCTGGCTCGACGCCTGCGTGCCGAACAGGATGCGGGGCTGCTTGCCGCCGCGGACCGGGTGCGGGTGCTCCTGCACGAGCTCGGCGATGAACGCGTTGACCTTGCCCGTCGGGATGCGGGTGTCCCACGAGTCGAGGGCGGTCTCGAGCGCCGGGACGAGCTTCTCGAGGTGACGGCCGGTGCGCGCCGAGATGTTCACGCGCGGCGCCCAGGCGACGTGCGCCAGGTCCTGCTCGATCTCACGCTCGAGGTAGCGGCGGCGGTCGTCGTCGAGCAGGTCCCACTTGTTGTACGCGAGGACCAGGGCGCGGCCGGACTCGAGCACGAGGTCGATGATGCGGAGGTCCTGCACGGAGATCGGCTCGGTGACGTCGAGGACGACGACGGCGACCTCGGCCTTCTCGAGCGCCGCGGTGGTACGGAGCGAGGCGTAGAAGTCGGCGCCCTGCTGCAGGTGCACGCGCTTCCGGATCCCGGCGGTGTCGACGAAGCGCCAGACACGTCCGCCGAGCTCGACCTGCTCGTCCACCGGGTCACGGGTCGTGCCGGAGAGCTCGTTGACGACGACGCGCTCCTCGCCAGCGGCCTTGTTGAGCAGGGAGCTCTTGCCGACGTTGGGGCGACCGAGGATGGCGACGCGACGGGGCCCGCCGACCTCCTGCTTGGCGACCGCCGAGGTGTCCGGCAGGGTCTTCACGATGAGGTCGAGCAGGTCGGCGACCCCGCGGCCGTGCAGTGCGGAGACGGGGTGCGGCTCGCCGAGCCCGAGGTTCCAGAGCTCGTAGGCGTCGAGGTCGCGGCGGTCGTCGTCCGACTTGTTCGCGACGACGATGACCGGACGGTCGGTGCCGCGGAGCATCTTCACGACGTGCTCGTCGGTCGCGGTGATGCCGACCGTGACGTCGACGACGAAGAGCACGGCGTCGGCGAGGTCGATGGCGACCTCTGCCTGCGCGGCGACGGAGGCGTTGATGCCCTTCGCGTCGGGCTCCCAGCCGCCGGTGTCGACGAGCGTGAACCGCTTGTCGTTCCACTCCGCCTTGTAGCTCACGCGGTCGCGGGTGACACCGGGGACGTCCTGCACGACGGCTTCACGACGGCCGAGGATGCGGTTGACGAGCGCCGACTTCCCGACGTTCGGCCGGCCGACGATCGCGAGCACCGGCAGGGCCGGGAGGAAGTACGTACCGTCCTCGCCGATCTGCCCCGCGTCGAGGAGCGCGAGGTCCTCGTCGTCGAGCTCGTAGTCCTCGAGGCCGGCGCGGAGCGCGGTCGTGCGCTGCTCCGCCTCGGTCTCGTCGAGGTCGGCGAGCCGCTCGCCGAGGGCGGCGTCGTACTCGGGGAACTCGTCGTTCGCCGGGTTGTCGTTGTCCAGCTGGGCCATGGTGTGGGTTCCTCGCGTGCGGCCCGGTGGCCGCGGGTGATCAGTTCGTGGCCGTGCTTCGGGCCAGCTCGACGACCGCCTGCACGGTCTGGTCGAAGTCGAGGTCGGTGGAGTCGAGCGTCGTGACGCCGTCCGCGGCGTTCATGAAGTCGACGACCTTCGCGTCCGCGGCGTCTCGACGGGCGAGTGCTGCGGAGGTCTCGGCGGCCGACTGGGTCGTGACCTCGGCCGAGCGCCTGGCCATCCTAACCGACTCGTCCGCCGTGAGCAGGATCCGGACCTCGGCGTCGGGTGCGACGACCGTGGTGATGTCCCGCCCCTCCGTGATGATGCCCTGCGCGTCGGTGCGGCGCATGACCTGTCGGAAGAGCTGCACGAGCCGCTGCCGGACCTCGGGGAGCTTCGCGATGTGGGCAACCGCGGCCGTGACCTCGGGCGTCCGGATCGCGTCCGTGACGTCGGTGCCGTTCACCCGGACGAAGTAGTCGTCGGGATCGGTGCCGATGTCGTAGTCGAAGGTGTCCCAGCTGGCGAGGACGGCTGCGGCGTCGTCGAGGTCCACCTGCTGCTGCAGGGCGTGCCACGCCAGCGCACGGTACGCCGCGCCGGTGTCCTGGTAGCCGAAGCCGAGCGCGCGGGCAGCTGCCCGCGACACGCTCGACTTGCCGCTGCCCGCGGGACCGTCGACCGCCACGACGAACTTGGCGACGAAGGCACCGTCCGGCAGTCCGGCGGGGACCGGCGCGCTCGTGGAGCCCGGTTCGCCCCCACCCTGGCCGTCGAGGCCGCCGGCGACGTCGCCGCCGCTCAGCGGTCCGGGCTGGTCGCCCGGCGTCGGGAGCCCGGACTCGGGTCCGTCGGGGCCACCGGTCACTCCGGAGTCCTGCACCGCTCGGTTCGTGTCGTCGTTCAGGCCCATGCTGCTGCGATCCTCCATCCGCGACCCTCGAGTTCCTCGACGAGTCGCTGTTCCTGCTCGGGTACGACCGACACCTCGACGATGCCGATCTGCGCGCCCGGTGAGTGCTCGAGGCGCATGTCCTCGAGGTTGATGCCGATCTCCCCGATGAACGTGAGGAGCGCGGCGATCTGCCCCGGGGTGTCGTCGACGAGGACGACCACCTGGGCGAAGCGCTTGGTGGTGCCGTGCTTGCCCGGGAGCCGCTCGACACCGCGGTTGCCGGCGGCGATCGTCTCGGCGAGCGTGCGCGGCGAGCCGGACGCGTGCGGGTCGTCGAGCGCGGCGAGCACCCGGTCGAGGTCGTCGCGGAGGTCGGCGAGCACCGGCCGGATCCGTTCCGCGTTCGCCCCGATGATCTGGACCCACAGCCCGGGGTCGCTCGCGGCGATCCGGGTGACGTCGCGCACCCCGCCACCCGCCAGGCCGAGCGAGCCGTCGGGAGCGTCGCGGAGCCGTGCTGCCATCAGCGTCGACACGAGTTGCGGCGTGTGGGACACGTACGCCACCGCGAGGTCGTGCGACTCCGGGTCCATCGGCACCACCGTCGCTCCGAGGTCGAGCGCGAGGTCCTCGACCACCGCGGCCTGCTGGTACGTGATGTCGTCGTGGCCGGCGATCACCCACGGCTGCCCGACGAACAGGTCGGCGCGGGCCGCGGTCGGGCCGCTGCGTTCACGACCCGCCATCGGGTGCGAGCCGATGTACCGGGAGACGTCGGCGCCTGCTGCCCGGAGTGCCGCGAGCGGCCCGGACTTCACGCTCGCGACGTCCGTCACCACAGCGCTCGGGAAGGCGGCGAGCTCGCGGGCGACGACGGTCGCGACGACGTCCGGCGGTACCGCCACGACCACGAGCTCCGGATCGTCCTCGTCCGTCGGTCGGCGTCCGGCGCCGTAGTCCACGGCGAGCGCCAACGCGGCGGGCGACACGTCGTCGAGGACGACGTCGACACCCTTCTCGCGCAGGGCCAGGCCGATCGATGCGCCGAGGAGGCCCGCTCCGACGACGCGCACGGGCCCCCGGAGCCGCCGGTCGATGTCCGGTTCGGCGAGCGGGGCGTGGGCGTCGGTCACCCCGCAAGCCTACCGACGCCTCAGTCCGTGGACTCCTCGTGCGCGTCGCTCCGCGGAGAACCCGACGCGTCCCGCGCGATGGCGAGCAGCTTGCCGAGTTCGACCGTCGACAGCTCGCGCGTCTTGCCGATCGGCAGGCTCCCGAGCTGGAGCGGACCGAACGACCGCCGGACGAGGTCGAGCACCGGGTGCCCGACCTCGTCGAGCATGCGGCGGACGATCCGGTTGCGACCGGAGTGCAGCGTGATCTCGACGAGCGACTCCCCGCGGGACGACTCGAGCAGCCGCACCTTGTCCGCGGCGATCGGCCCGTCCTCGAGCTCCACGCCGTCGAGCAGTCGCTGCACGGTCGCGGGGTTCACGTTGCCGTGCACCTTCGCGATGTACGTCTTCGTCACGCCGAACGACGGGTGCGCCAGCACGTGCGCGAGGTCACCGTCGTTCGTCAGGACGAGCAGCCCCGAGGTCTCCGCGTCGAGCCGACCGACGTTGAACAGCCGTTCCTCGTACCGGTCCACGAACTCGGACAGGTCGCGCCGTCCGCGCTCGTCCTGCAGGCTCGACACGATGCCGACCGGCTTGTTCAGGACGACGTACCGCCGGGAGGTGTCGACCTGCACCGGCACCCCGTCGACCGCGATGGCGTCGGACTCCGGGTCGACCCGGCGCCCGAGGGCCTCGACGACCTCCCCGTTCACCGTCACCCGCCCCTCCACGATCAGGTTCTCCGCGACGCGGCGAGATGCCACGCCCGCAGCGGCGATCACCTTCTGCAGGCGCTCACCGTCGGCCTGGAGGCTCGGCTCGGCCCCGGCGGTCGCCGTCCCGCCCGCGGCGTCCCAGTCCGGGATGATCGGGCGCTCGGGCGTGCCCTCGAGCGGTTGACCGTGCTCGTCGCGAGCGCCCTCGGGCTGCGGGGTCGTGTTCCGGTCGCTCCGCGGACCGCCGGTGCGCCGTACGTCGGGACGCTGCCCGGCACCGCGCGGCCGGTCGCCGTTGCGCGCCGTGGTGGTGCCGCCGACGTAGCGGCGACCGTTGTGCCACACCGTGCTGGGCCGGCCGTCCGGGGAGCGACGGTCCTCGCGGGCGGGTTCGCGGCGCCGGTCGTCGTCGCGGCGGGACGCACCCCGACGGTCGTCACGCCCGCGGTACCCACCACCGGACGCGCCCCGGTCGTCACGGCCGCGGTACCCGCCGCCCGTCGCACCACGATCGTCACGGCCGCGGTACCCGCCGCCCGTCGCACCACGATCGTCACGGCCGCGGTACCCGCCGCCCGTCACACCTCGATCGTCACGGCCGCGGTACCCGCCGCCCGTCGCACCTCGATCGTCGCGCCCCCGGTACCCACCATCGGACGCACCCCGGTCGTCGCGCCCGCGGTACCCCCCTCGATCATCGTCTCGTCCGCGGTACCCACCGCCCTGCCGGTCGGAAGACCCTCGGTACCCACCGCGGTCGTCCTCGCGGCGGACGAACCCGCCGCGATCGCCCTGCCGACGGTCGTCGTCACGGCTCACGAACCGACCGCGGTCGCCGCCGGACCGCTCGTCCCGGCCGCGGTACCCGCCACCGGACGCGCCTCGGTCGTCACGGCCGCGGTACCCGCCACCGGACGCGCCTCGGTCGTCACGGCCGCGGTACCCGCCGCCCGACGACGGCCGGTCGTCCCGGCGCTCGTACCCACCACGGCCACCGCGGTCTCCGCGGTCGTCGCGACCGCGGTACCCACCGCGATCTCCGCGGTCGTCGCGACCGCGGTACCCACCGCGATCTCCGCGGTCGTCGCGACCGCGGTACCCACCGCGGTCGCCGCGCTCGTCACGACCCCGCTCGTCGCGGCCCTCGCCGCCGAACCGGCCACCTGCCCGGCCGGAGCCGGCGTTGCGGTCGCGTGACGCGCCTCCAGTCCGACCCGACCCGCCCCGCGGGCCGCCTCGTCGTTCTTCCTCATGCGCGGCCATCGGGGATCCCTTCGTTCTGCCCGAAGCCGTCCGCACCGTCGTCCAGGAGTGGCGAGATGAGCGGCAGCTCGTCGAGCGAGTTGATGCCGAGCTGCTGCAGGAGCAGGTCGGACGTGACGTAGTTGATGGCGCCGGTCTCCGCGTCCGTGAACGACTCCTCGATGAGGCCGCGCGCGACGAGCGTCCGGACGACCCCGTCGACGTTCACCGCCCGGATCGACGCGATCTGTGAGCGGGTGATCGGCTGCTTGTAGGCGACCACCGCGAGGGTCTCCAGCGCCGCCTGGGACAACCGGGAGGGGCGCTCCGCCTCGACGAACTGCTCGACGACGTCGTCGAGCTCCTGGCGGACGTAGAACCGCCAGCCGCCGCCGACCTCGCGGAGCTCGAAGCCGCGGCGGACGGTCCCGTCGACGCCGTCGAAGTCGGCGACGAGTCGCTCGATCGCCTGCCGGACCGCCGGAACGGGAGCGCCGACGGCTGCGGCGAGGGAGACGAGCGACTGGGGCTCGTCGGCGATCATGAGGATCGCCTCGAGCTGGCGGTCGATCGACGGGGTCTGCAAGGCGCGCTCGTGCATGTCGTGCTCGATGGCCCGGGCGTCGGCCATCTCCTCGGCGCCACCGGGCTCGGCGCTGGACGAGTCGTGCGCGTGGCCGTGCGCGTCATCCGTCATAGTCGGCTCCCAGGTTGGCGAGGCTCTCGTCGGACCAGTCCTCGGCGGTCCACCGCAGCAGCAGTTCCCCGAGCGGTTCGTCCTGCTCGAACGTGATCGACGCGTTGCGGTACAGCTCGAGGATCGCGAGGAAACGAGCCACCACGATACCCGTCTCGTGGACGCCGGCGACCAGCTCGCGGAACGAGACGTCCTCATCGGCACGCGTGCGGAGGATCGACACCACGATCGCGGCCTGCTCCCGGATGCTGACCAGCGGCGCGTGCAGGTGGTCGAGCCCGACGGTCGGGATCTCCCGCGGTGCGAACGCCAGGGTCGCGAGCGCGGCGAAGTCCTGCCGCGACAGCGTCCAGACGAGCTCGGGGGTCCGGGCACGGAAGCGCTCCTCGAGTCGGACGCTGCGGACGTGCCGACGTGACTCCTCGGACCACCGCGACCCGAACCAGTCCGCCGCCTGCTTGAACGCCCGGTACTGCAGGAGTCGGGCGAAGAGGAGGTCACGGGCTTCCAGGAGTGCCACGTCCTCGGCGTCGACGAGCTCCCCCTGGGGCAGCAGCCCGGCGATCTTCAGGTCGAGCAGGGTGGCCGCGACGACGAGGAACTCGCTGGCCTCGTCCAGCTCGTCGGCGGACTCGGCCTGCCGGACGTACGCGATGAACTCCCCCGTCACGGCGCCGAGCGACACCTCGGTGATGTCGAGCTCGTGCTTGGTGATGAGCGACAGGAGCAGGTCGAACGGGCCGTCGAAGTTCGACAGGCGGACGCGGAAGCCCGGCGCGGTCTGGGTGCCCGCCGGCGCGTCGTGTGTCGCCGTGGACGCGACGGCGCTCAGGTCGGGGTGCTCCTGATCAGGCGACGGCGCCACGCTCGACGAGCTCCCGTGCGAGCTGCCGGTACGCGTGCGCGGCGGCGTGGTCGGGCGCGGTCTGCGTGATCGGACGCGCCGACACCGTGGCGTCCGGGAACTTCACCGTTCGGCCGATGACGGTGTCGAGCACGCGGTCGTCGAAGGTGTCGACGACACGCTCCATCACCTCGCGCGAGTGCAGCGTCCGCGAGTCGTACATCGTCGCGAGGATGCCGTCGAGGGTCAGCGCCGGGTTGAGCCGGTCACGCACCTTGTCGATCGTCTCGATGAGGAGCGCGACGCCACGGAGCGCGAAGAACTCGCACTCGAGCGGGATGAGCACCCCGTGCGCCGCCGTCAGCGCGTTCACGGTGAGCAGGCCGAGCGACGGCTGGCAGTCCACGAGGATGACGTCGTAGTCGTTCGCGACCTTCCGGAGCACGCTCGCGAGGATCTGCTCACGCGCGACCTCGTTCACGAGGTGCACCTCGGCTGCGGAGAGGTCGATGTTCGCCGGGATGACGTCGAGGTAGGGGGTGTTCGTCGGCTGGATGACCTCGCGCGGGTCCTTCACGGCGCCCATGAGGAGGTCGTAGACCGTCGGGATGTCGTGCGTGCGGACCCCGAGCCCGGCGGACAGGGCACCCTGCGGGTCGAAGTCGACCGCGAGGACCTTGCGCCCGTACTCGGCGAGCGCCGCCCCGAGGTTGATCGACGTCGTGGTCTTGCCGACGCCGCCCTTCTGGTTGCACAGCGCGATGATGCGAGCCGGCCCGTGCTGGTCGAGCTCTTCCGGGATCGCGAACTGCCGGACGGGTCGCCCCGTCGGACCGAAGGTGGTCTCGCCGGCTCCGGGCTTCGTCAACGGGTTCGTGCTCACGGCCCCATGCTACCGGCGACGGGGTCCGCGCCCCGGCTGCACCGCCGGAGGACCGGGCTGGATCACCAGAGGCGCGCTGCGCCGTCCGGACCCGCCCTGCGGGCGCGCACCGTGCCTCCTGGCCGACCGCGGACCGCACCGAGTGCGGGCGGCGACCCGACCTGGAGGCCCGGATCACGCCGGGCGGATCGCCACCCGCATGCTGTCCACCCGGTCCGCGATGACCGGGTCCGCGGACCACCGCGCCTGCAACCGCCCGACGAGCGCCTGGACCGCGGCCTGGTCGAGGCCGGGGTGGAGCGCGAGGCCGACCGTGAGCTCCGCGCCCTGGAAGCGGCCGAGCGGGTCACCGGGTGCGAGCTCGACGCGCGCGACGGCACGCTCCCCCGTGATCGAGTCGGCGAAGGCGCGCGCGACCGCGGGGTCCTCGAAGCACGGCGTCCACGGGAGGTCCTGACCGAGTGCCCACACGGCGGGGCGGCGCAGCACGAACTCGGTCGGCGCGGTGGGGTCGAGCACGACGAGCTGGGTGTCCTCGCTCGCGGCCGCCATCGCCACACGGCGGGACTCGACCGGGACCGGACGGGCCGTCGGGTCCCACGAGCGCATCGCGTCGACGGACGTGAAGGCCGGCATCACGGCACGACCGTCGGGACCCGCGACGGTGACGATGGAGAGCTCCTGCGTCTTGTCGACGAGTTTGCCGGCCTCGGTGTGGCCGACGTCCCCGGCTTCGGCGACGAGGGGGATGAGGAGCCGGGCAGCCCGCAGCGCGTCCACGACCGCCGATTGGGAGGCACCGTCGGCCACCGCGCGGATCGCCGAGACGAGCGCCGGGTCGGCGAGGCCGTCGTCGTCCTCGAAGGCGGTGTCGTGGTGGTCGAACGTCCGGCCCGCCCAAGGGTTGCCGGCCGAGTCGGCGGCGCCCCCGGGGGTGTGGGCGTCGTCCGACGCAGGCTTGCCGGCAGCGCCGTTCCCGTCGGCGCTGCCGCCGTCCTCGGGGTCCGGGCCGGTGCCGCGGCCGTTCGAGATGCCCGACACGTCGACTACGCCGAGGCGATCTCGAGCGCGGCCGGGAGCGTGAACGCCCCGGAGTAGAGCGCCTTGCCGATGATCGCACCCTCGAGACCGTGCGGCACGAGCGCCCGCAGCGCGACGAGGTCGTCGAGGGTCGAGATGCCACCGGACGCGACCACGGGCTTGTCCGTGCGCTCGCACACCTGGCGGAGGAGGTCGACGTTCGGGCCCTGCAGCGTGCCGTCCTTCGTGACGTCGGTCACGACGTACCGGGCGCAGCCAGCGGCCTCCAGTCGGTCGAGGACCTCCCACAGGTCGCCCGCGTCCTCGGTCCAGCCGCGGCTCGCGAGGGTGGTGCCGCGGACGTCGAGGCCGACCGCGATCTGGTCGCCGTACTGTCCGATGACGCGGTCCGCCCACTCCGGGTCCTCGAGCGCCGCCGTACCGAGGTTCACCCGTGCAGCACCGGTCGCGAGCGCCGCCTCGAGCGAAGCGTCGTCACGGATGCCGCCGGAGAGCTCGACCGCGACGCCCTCGACCTCACGGACGGCGCGGGCGATGACCTCGCGGTTGTCGCCGCGACCGAACGCGGCGTCGAGGTCGACGAGGTGGATCCACTCGGCACCCTGGTCACGCCACGTGCGCGCAGCGGTGACGGGGTCACCGTAGGAGGTCTCGCTCCCCGCCTCGCCCTGGGTCAGGCGCACGGCCTGGCCGTCGACGACGTCCACGGCAGGGAGGAGGACGAGGGGCTGGGATGCGGTGCGGTCGGTCATGGTCCTGTCCGGGTCGTGGTCTCGTGATCGTGCGTGGTCGTCGGCGTGGTCTCGTGATCGTGCGTGCTCGTCGGCGTCGCGACGTGCCTGCTCGTCGCGTCGCGACGTGCCTGCTCGTCGCGTCGCGTCAGAGGGCCTGGACCCAGTTGCGGAGCAGCTGGATGCCGGCCTCGCCGGACTTCTCCGGGTGGAACTGGGTCGCGGTGAGCGGGCCGTTCTCCACCGCGGCGACGAACCGCTGCCCGTGCTCCGCCCACGTGAGCTTCGGCTGCCGGAACGGGCCGTAGGCCTCGAGCGGGAAGTCCGTCACACCGTACGAGTGCACGAAGTAGAACCGCTCGTCGCGCAGACCGTCGAACAGCACCGAGTCCTCGGGCGCCTCGACCGTGTTCCACCCCATGTGCGGCAGGACCTCGGCCCGGATCTCCTCGACGGTACCGGGCCACTGCGCGAGACCCTTGACGTCGACGCCGCGCTCGACGCCGCGCGAGAACAGCACCTGCATGCCGACGCAGATGCCGAGCACCGGTCGGCCGCCGGCCAGGCGGTGGTCCACGATCTCACCGCCACGGACGGACTCGAGCTGGTCGACCACGGCGCCGAACGCTCCTACGCCCGGCACGAGCAGCCCGTCGGCCTCGAGTGCGGTGCGCTTGTCGGCGCTCAGCGTGACCTCGGCGCCCGCGCGCTCGAGGGCCTTGGCCGCCGAGTGGACGTTGCCCGAGCCGTAGTCGAGGACGACGACGTTCGGCTTCGCGGTCACAGGGTGCCCTTCGTGCTCGGGATGCCGTCGACGCGGTGGTCGAGTTCGACGGCCCCGCGCATCGCGCGGGCGAACGCCTTGAACTCGGCCTCGGCGATGTGGTGCGGATCACGCCCGCCGAGGACCCGGACGTGCACCGTGATGCCGGCGTTGAACGTGATCGCCTCGAAGACGTGGCGGACGAGCGATCCGGTGAAGTGGCCGCCGATCCGGTGGAACGCGAACCCCTCGGGCTCGCCGGTGTGCACGAGGAACGGCCGACCGGACACGTCGACGACGGCCTGCGCGAGGGCCTCGTCGAGCGGCACGAGCGCGTCGCCGTAGCGGCCGATGCCGGAGCGGTCGCCGAGGGCCTGACGGAGCGCCTGTCCGAGCACGATGCCGGTGTCCTCGACGGTGTGGTGGGCGTCGATGTCGGTGTCACCGGTCGAGCGCACGCGGAGGTCGATCAGGGAGTGCTTGCTGAACGCCGTGAGCATGTGGTCGAAGAACGGCACGCTCGTCGAGATGTCGGAGGAGCCGGTGCCGTCGAGGTCGAGCTCCAGCTCGATGCTCGACTCGCTCGTGCTCCGGCTGATCGAGGCGGTGCGGGCGGTCATGCGTCAAGCCTAACCGGGGGCTGGACCGCGGCCACGCGGCGCATGGCGTCGAGGAAGGCGGTCGTCTCCTCTGCCGTCCCGGCGCTGACCCGGAGGTGGTTCGGGATGCCGAGGTCGCGAACGATGACGTCCTCGTCGAGCAGCGCCTCGAACGCGGCGTGCGGGTCCGCGACGCCACCGAACAGCACGAAGTTCGACCACGACTCGTAGGTGCGGTACCCCATCGCCTGCAGCTCGGTGATCATCCGGTCACGCTGCTGCTTGATGTCGTCGACCATCGCGAGCATCGCCGGCGCGTGCCGGAGCGCTGCCACCGCCGCCGCCTGGGTGAGGGCGGACAGGTGGTACGGGAGGCGGACGAGCCGGATCGCGTCGATGACCGCCGGGTGCGCCGCGAGGTAGCCGACCCGCGCGCCCGCGAACGCGAACGCCTTGCTCATGGTGCGCGACACGACGAGCCGCTCACGACCGGGCAGGAGCGTGAGGGCGCTCGGGGCGTCGTCGGGCATGAACTCGGCGTACGCCTCGTCCACCATGACGATGCCGTCGGTCGCGTCGTACGCGGCCGCGATCGTCTCGATGGGCAGGGGCGTACCCGTCGGGTTGTTCGGGCCGCACAGGAACACGATGTCCGGCTGGTGCGCGGCGATCGCGGCGGTGACGGTCTCGGGCGAGATGCCGAACTCCGCGTCGCGCTCGGCCGGGATCCACCGCGTGCCGGTGCCGGACGCCAGGATCGAGTGCATCGAGTACGTGGGCGGGAACCCGAGGACGCTCCGCCCCGGGCCGCCGAAGGCCTGGAGGAGCTGCTGCAGCACCTCGTTCGAGCCGTTCGCCGCCCAGAGCTGCTCGGGCGTCAGCAGCGCGTCACCCTCGAGCCCCTCGTTGAGGTAGTCCGTCAGCGAGCGACGGAGCTCGGTGAACTCACGGTCGGGGTAGCGGTTGACCGTGGCGAGCGCCTGCCGGACCGACTCGACGATGTCGTCGGCGACCTCGGCTGGAACGGGATGCGTGTTCTCGTTGACGTTCAGCTGGACGCGCACGTGCTTCTGCGGAGCGCCGTACGGGCTCTGACCGCGCAGGTCGTCTCGGATCGGGAGGTCTTCGAGCGTGAATGCCACCGATCCATCGTAGGCCGCGCGGGCTGCACCGAGACCGGCCGTCCGGACGGTCACGGTGCGGGCGACCGGACGGTCACGGTGCGGGCGGCCGGACGGTCACGGGAGCGGACGTCCGGACGGTCACGGGAGCGGCTCCCCGTCTGCGCTGACCACACACACGAGGCGGTCGAGCGGCACCCAGACCGCGTCGGTCGGTCAGTGGGCGTCGACGTACTTCGCGGGGATCGCGATCGTCTCGCCGGCCTGCAGCCCCGCGCCGTCCAGCGCGTTCAGGCTCACCACGTCCTGCACGAAGTCACGCGGGTCGGCGTTCGGAGCGGTCTCCTCCGCCAGCTGCCACAGCGTCTCGCCGGGCTGGATCGTCACGGTCTCGAAGTGCGCCGACCCGGAACCCGAGGCGTCACCAGCCGAAGCACGCCCCCCGTTGAGGACGGCGAGCGCGACGATCAGCAGGATCGGGAGCGCGGCCAGGGTCGTGAACACGATCCGCCCGCGACGCGTCAGGCGCAGGCGCGTACGCACGGCGGGAGCAGCGTGACGCTGGGTCTCAGCGATGGCGATGGTGCTCATGTCGTTCTTGCCTTCCCGTTCGGTGATCCGAAGTCGTGTACCGAACATAGTTTCGAACCCGTGGATGCACAAGTCCCCAGGGAGGATTTCTGCGGGGTTTTCTCGCGACACGCTCGAACGAATGTTTGTCCGGGCATCGGCGGTCGGATACTGTTTCGACCGACTGGGACAAGTCAAGCGGGGACCACCGACATTCCCGCCGAACCGCGTCCCGCAGCGACGAAGGGTGAGACGACGTGGCGGACGAACTGCGCGGACAGAAGCCGCTGACGCCGAAGCAGCAGGCCATCCTCGACGCCATCCGCGCGTCGATCGCCAGCCGGGGCTACCCGCCGAGCATGCGTGAGATCGGTGACGCGGCCGGCCTCTCCTCGCTCTCGAGCGTCTCGCACCAGCTCGGACAGCTCGAGCTGGGCGGTTGGATCCGCCGCGACCCGAACCGCCCCCGCGCGCTCGAGGTGCTCGTCGACGAACCCAGTGCCGACGCCGACGGTCCCGACGTCGACGCCACCACCCTCGTCCCGCTCGTCGGCCGCATCGCAGCGGGTGTGCCGATCACGGCCGAGCAGCACGTCGACGAGATCATCCCGCTCCCCCGCCAGCTGGTCGGCACGGGCGACCTCTTCATGCTCAAGGTCGTCGGGGAGTCGATGATCGACGCGGCCATCTGCGACGGCGACTGGGTGGTCGTCCGGTCACAGCAGACCGCGGAGAACGGTGACGTCGTCGCGGCGATGCTCGACGAGGAAGCCACGGTCAAGGTCTTCCGGCAGCGGGACGGTCACACGTGGCTGCTCCCCCGGAACTCCGCGTTCGAACCGATCCTCGGCGACGCCGCCACCGTGCTCGGCAAGGTCGTCGCGGTCCTCCGCTCGATCTGACGCACCGCGTCGACGCCACCGCGCGCTGCCCGCGAGCCGGGGCGGCTGCGAAACCACGAAACCGACATGGAACCAGTCCCTGAGGCTGGTTCCATGTCGGTTTCGTGGTTCGGAGCAGTGGTGAGGGATCCGCCGGACGCGAGCTGCGCCTCCAGGCCGGACCGCGTCAGCGCGTCAGCGCTTCAGCGCGTCAGCGCGTCAGGACGCGACGGGCGTGACCACGAAGGGGTCGAGCTCCGCGACCTGCCGCTGGAACACCCGCACCTGCAACCGCGTGCCGTCCTCCACGTAGTCGACCGACTCGACCGCACCCGCATCGTGCAACGAGGACACGAGGTCCCCGCGGTCGTAGGGGATCACCACGGTGAGCGACACGTCGGGCTCGGGCAGGCGGTCCTCGATCGCGGCGAGCAGCTCCGGGATGCCCTCGCCCGTCCGGGCGGACACGAAGACGGCGTCCGGCACGAGCCCGCGGAGCACGAGCCGCTGCGACTCGTCGATCAGGTCCGCCTTGTTGAACGCGACGATCTCGGGGATCTCGCGCGCGCCGACGTCGCCGATGACCTCGCGGACCGTGGCCAGCTGCGCAGCGGGGTCGGGGTGCGAACCGTCGACCACGTGCACGATGACGTCGGCCTCGCCGACCTCCTCGAGGGTGGAGCGGAACGCCTCGACCAGCTGGTGCGGGAGGTTCCGCACGAAACCGACGGTGTCGACGAAGGTGAACTCGCGTCCCTTGGCGGAGTTGGTGCGCCGGACGGTCGCGTCGAGGGTGGCGAACAGCTGGTTCTGGACGAGAACGCCGGCGCTCGTCAGCCGGTTGAGCAGCGACGACTTCCCGGCGTTGGTGTAGCCGGCGATCGCGACGCTCGGGACGTCGTTGCGGTGTCGGTCGGCACGCTTGGCCTCACGCGCGGGGCGGAACCCGGCGATCTGCCGACGGAGCTTCGACATCCGGGTGTGGATGCGACGGCGGTCGAGCTCGATCTTCGTCTCACCGGGGCCGCGGGAACCCATGCCCGCACCGCCGGACACCTGTCCACCGGCCTGACGGGACATCGACTCACCCCAACCGCGGAGCCTTGGGAGGAGGTACTGCAGCTGCGCGAGTTCGACCTGCGCCTTGCCCTCGCGGGTCTTGGCGTGCTGGCTGAAGATGTCGAGGATCACGGCCGTCCGGTCGATCACCTTCACCTTGACGACGTCCTCGAGCGCACGACGCTGGGAGGGCGCGAGCTCGGTGTCCGCGATCACGGTGTCGGCGCCGGTGGCCTTGACGATCATCGCCAGTTCCTCGGCCTTGCCCTTGCCGAGGTAGGTCGCGGGGTCCGGCGTCGGTCGGCGCTGCAGGAGCCCGTCGAGCACGACCGCGCCGGCGGTCTCGGCGAGGGCGGCGAGCTCGCGGAGGGAGTTCTCGGCGTCCTGCGCGTCGCCCTGGGGGTACACGCCGATGAGGACGACCTGCTCGAGCCGGAGCTGCCGGTACTCGACCTCGGTGACGTCCTGGAGTTCGGTGGAGAGGCCCGTGACACGGCGGAGGGCCGCACGGTCCTCGCGGTCGTACTGGTCGCCGTCGCCCGTCCAGCCGTGGTCGTCCACGGAGCGGGTCTGGATCGCCTGGGCAGGGGCGAAGATCGATGAGGTGGCGCGCTGGTCGGCGTTGCGCAGCACGCGCTCGACGACACCGTCGGCGCTGTCGTCGTGGGACTGGTGGTTCTGCTGAGGGGTATCCGTCATCCTGTCCACAGGGTACCGCCGCCACGCCCGGGACACACGGGTGAGACGCTACGGTTCATCCATGGCGAACGACCACTACTTCTCCGCCAACCCTTCGTCGGAGGTCCGCGAGCGCCAGGTGCACGTCACGCTCGCTGGTCGAGCCCTCACCCTCACGACCGCCGCGGGGGTGTTCAGCCCCGACGGGGTCGACCGCGGCACGAAGGTGCTGCTCGGTTCCGTGCCGCCACCGTCCGCCGACGGCGCACTCCTCGACATCGGGTGCGGATGGGGGCCGATCGCGATCACGATGGCGCTCGAGTCGCCCGAGGCGCAGGTCTGGGGGGTCGACGTCAACGAACGGGTCCTCGGTCTCGCCCGCGCGAACGCGACGACCGCCGGGGCGACGAACGTCACGGTGGCGCTCCCGGACGAGGTCCCCGCCGACCTCCGGTTCCGCACCATCTGGTCGAACCCGCCGATCCGTGTCGGCAAGGACGAACTCCACGGCATCCTGCTGACGTGGCTCCCCCGCCTCGAGGTCGGCGGTGAGGCCTGGCTGGTCGTCTCGAAGGACCTCGGCGGCGACTCGCTCCAGCGCTGGATGCGCGACGCGCTCGGGTCCGACTACACGGTGTCGCGGGCGTCGACCGACAAGGGGTTCCGGGTCATCCGCGTGCACCGCGGCGCGTAGCGCGCCGTCCGCGCGTCGCGGCGGGCGCGCCGCGCGATCCGGACCGGAGGCGCGTCGGGCGTCGCCGACGTCGGCCGCGGGATCCGGACTGGAGGCACACCGGGCGTCACCGACGTCGGTCCCGGACCACGGGCCTCCAGGCTGCGGCGGGGCCGGCCGTCGACCACGGCCGCGCACACGTCACGGTCGTCGCGTGGCGTCGCGTCGAGTGGCGTCGCGTCGCGTCGCGTGGCGTCGCGTCGCGTGGCGTCGCGTCGCGTGGCGTCGCGTGGCGTCGCGTCGCGTGGCGTCGCGTCGCGTGGCGTCGCGTGGCGCTCAGTCGGCCACCCGACGAACCACGGAACCGACATCGAACCGCCCCCTCCGCCTGGTTCGACGTCGGAACCCTGGTTCATCAGTGCGCTGTGTCCCGCGCCCGCCCGTCAAACCGTCAGGTCGCCCGAGAACACCAGCTCGGCAGGGCCGGACAGCGCGACGTGCTCGCCGTCCTCCGCCGCGAACATGCGCACGGTCACGACTCCCCCGGGCACCCGCACCCGCCAGGTGTCCGGCGCGCCGGAGCCGACCCAGTGCCGCGTGGCGAGGGCAGCCGCGACCGCCCCGGTCCCGCACGACAGCGTCTCGCCGCTCCCACGCTCGTGCACCCGCATCGTGATCTCGCCCACGCCGTCGTTGATGAGCGGTTCCCCCGGCAGGACGAACTCGACGTTCGCACCGGACGCCGGCGCGGGATCGAGCACCGGCACGTAGGTGAGGTCGAGGTCGGCGAGCTCGTCCTCGGTCGCGACGGCGACCACGACGTGCGGGTTCCCCACGTCGATGCCGAGGCCCGGCCGGGCCCCGTCGAGGTTCTTCGCCCGCACGAGCACGTCACCGGCGCCGCCGCCCTCGATCCCGAGCGCCCAGCGTCCGAGGTCGGCCTGGAACCCGTTCGTCGTCCGCTGGACGTCCACCAGCCCCTTGCGGCTGCCGACCGTCAGGGTCTCACCGGGCGCGAGGTCGACCAGCCCGGACTCGGTCAGGTACCGCGCGAACACCCGGATGCCGTTGCCGCACATCTCCGCGACCGAGCCGTCGGCGTTGTGGTAGTCCATGAACCAGACCGCTTCGGGTTCGACCGCGACGAGCGCGCGTCCCTCCGGCAGGGCCTCGGAGCGCACGGCACGGATCACGCCGTCCCCGCCGACACCGAAGCGACGGTCCGCGATCGCGCGGATGCGCTCGGGGGTGAGGTCGACGACGGCGTCGGGGTCGGCGAACAGGACGAAGTCGTTGCCGGTCCCCTGGCCCTTCGTGAAGTGCAGCTCGGTCACGCCACGATCCTACGGGCCAGCGCCGACAGGTCGGTCCGGTCGGCCCCGGTGACGTCGAGGTCCTCCGCGTCGGCGTACCGCTTGAACCAGGCGACCTGCCGACGGGCGTACTTGCGCGTCGCGAGGCTCGTCGCCTCGACCGCCTCCGCGACGCTCGCATCGCCGCGGAGCACGTCGAGCGCCTGCGAGTAGCCGATCGCACGGGAGGCGGTCCGGCCCCGTTCGAGCCCCGCGCCGCGCAGGCGCTCGACCTCGTCGACCAGCCCGGCGTCGAACATGCGCTGGGCCCGCGCCTGCAACGCGTCGACCAGGTGGGCGCGGTCACGACGCAGGTGCAGGATCCGTGCGGGGCGCCAGACGCGTGGCGCGGCCGGGAGGCTCGGGGTGACGATCTCGGACCGGCTCGCGATCTCGAGTGCGCGGATCAGGCGCCGCGGGTTGCGGGCGTCGATGGTCGCCGCCGCGTGCGGGTCGAGACCCCGGAGGCGTTCGAGCAGGATGCCCGGTCCGAGCTCCTCGTGCTCCCGTTCGAGCCGCGCGCGGAGTTCGGGGTCGGTGCCCGGGAAGTCGAGGTCGAACAGCACCGCGGACACGTACAGGCCGCTCCCACCGGTCAGGACGGCGACGCCACCGTCGCGCTGGATGCGTTCGACGTCACGACGGGCATCCCGCTGGTACGCGGCGACGCTCGCCTCGTCCGTGACGTCGAGCACGTCCAACTGCCGGTGCGGGACACCGTGGCGTTCCTCGGGCGTGAGCTTGGCCGTGCCGATGTCCATGCCCCGGTAGAGCTGCATGGCGTCCGCGTTGACGACCTCGGCCGGACGGCCGGTGGCGCGGACACGGTCGGCGATCGCCACGGCGAGGTCGGACTTGCCGGTGCCCGTCGCCCCCACGACCGCGATCAGGTCGTCCGCGGCGCTCGGGCCCGCGGTGGGGTCCGAGCCCGCCGTCGGAGGGTACTCGGCGTCAGCGGCCGACACGGAGTGACGGCAGTCCGAGCGACACCGGGCGGGGGCCGTCGCCGGGCGTGGACGGCGACGGGACACCGCAGCTCTCGGCCTGCGCGCGGTCCCATGCGTCACCGGCCCGCGTCCGTCGGATGCGCAGCGGCCCGTCGTTGTCGGCGATCAGGAAGTGCGGCGCGGCGCGCGTGACCTCGACCGTGACGACGTCGCCGGGGCGCGGCACGTCCGAGCCGATCGGCACGGAGAAGTGCACGAGGCGGGAGTCCTCCGCGCGACCGGACAGCCGGTGCGTCTCGTCGTCCTTCTTGCCCTCGCCGGTGGCGACGAGGACCTCGACGCTCCGGCCGACCTGCGCGGCGTTCTCCTCGGCGGTGATGCGTTCCTGCAGCGCGATGAGGCGCTCGTACCGCTCCTGCACGACCTCCTTGGGGAGCTGATCGGCCATCGTCGCGGCCGGTGTCCCGGGGCGGATCGAGTACTGGAACGTGAACGCGGAGGCGAAGCGCGAGGCCTCCACGACGCGGAGGGTGTCCTCGAAGTCGTCGTCGGTCTCGCCCGGGAACCCGACGATGATGTCCGTCGAGATCGCCGCGTGTGGGATCTTCGCGCGGACGCGGTCGAGGATGCCGAGGAACCGCTCACTCCGGTAGCTCCGCCGCATCGCCTTGAGGATGCGGTCGGACCCGGACTGCAGCGGCATGTGGAGCTGCGGCATGACGTTCGGCGTCTCGGCCATCGCGTCGATGACGTCGTCGGTGAAGGCGGCCGGGTGCGGGCTCGTGAACCGGATGCGCTCGAGGCCCTCGATCGCGCCGGCGGCCCGGAGGAGCTTCCCGAACGCCTGCCGGTCACCGAACTCGACTCCGTAGGAGTTCACGTTCTGCCCGAGCAGCGTGACCTCGATCGCGCCGTCGTCGACGAGGGCCTGGATCTCGGCGAGGACGTCGCCCGGGCGGCGGTCCTTCTCCTTGCCACGGAGGGACGGGACGATGCAGAACGTGCAGGTGTTGTTGCACCCGACGGAGATCGACACCCAGCCGCTGTACGTCGAGTCGCGCTTCGTCGGCAGCGTCGAGGGGAAGACGTCGAGGGACTCGAGGATCTCGATCTGCGCCTCGTCGTTGTGTCGGGCCCGCTCGAGGAGCGTCGGCAGCGACCCCATGTTGTGCGTCCCGAAGACGACGTCCACCCACGGCGCCTTCTCGAGGATGACGTTCTTGTCCTTCTGCGCCAGGCACCCGCCGACCGCGATCTGCATGCCCGGGTGCTCTCGCTTCACGCCCGCGAGGTGGCCGAGGTTCCCGTACAGCCGGTTGTCGGCGTTCTCGCGGACGGCGCAGGTGTTGATGACGACCACGTCCGCTTGCTCGCCGTCCGCGGCGACGTACCCGGCGGCACGGAGCGATCCGCTCAGCCGCTCCGAGTCGTGCACGTTCATCTGGCACCCGTAGGTGCGGACTTCGTAGGTGCGGGGGCGCGCTTCGACGGTGGCCATGATCCTCCCAGTGTAGGTCGCTCCCCGCCCGCGCCGGGGTCGGGACAGCGGGCCATCCGCCGAGCGACGCCGGCGGTGGTGCTACTCGAACCGGACCGTGCCGCCGCCGGTGGTCGGACGCCGGGCGGATCCGTCGAGTGCCCGCTCGACCGCGATCCGCACGACGCCCGATCCGTAGCCCTTCCGCATGAGGAAGCCGGACAGTCGGCGCTCGGCGGTCGCACGGTCGAGTCCGCGCAGCTGCCCTGCACGCTTCGCCGCGAGGTCGAGCGCCCGCACGAACTCGTCGTCCTGGTCGTCCGCCGCAGCGTCGAGGGCGGCATCGATCGCCACCTGCTCGATGCCGCGTCGGCGGAGTTCGGCCACGACTCCCTGACGACCGAGGCCCTTGCGCTCGTGGAGCCGGTCGACGAGCTCGGTCGCGAGCGCCACGTCGTCGAGGAGCCCGACGCGCGTGAGCCGCCCGATCTCACCCTCGACGACATCCGGGTCGAGGTCGTGCTGGGTCAGGGTCTTCCGCATCTCGGACGTGCTCAGCCCACGACGACCGAGGGCTCGCATGCTGAACCGCTCGGCGTCCGCACGCTGCTCGTCGAGCGGCCGTGGGACGTCTTCGGGATCGAGCTCGTCGCCACCCAGGATCGCGAACACCGAGGCGGTCGGGGCATCGGCCTCGGCATCGTGTTCGTACCCACCACGCTCCGCCCGGGTGCTCCGTCCACTGGTGTCACCGACGACCGGGGACACCCACTCCGCCTGCGCCTGTGCGCCGCGAAGCGCTGTCGGCAGCGGGACCGGGGCGTCGGCATCGGCAGCGGCATCGGCAGTCGGCAGCCGGACCGCGGCGCCGGCAGTCGCTGACTGATCACGCGCATCCGCGTCCGTCTCGAGCGCTGGGTCGGGTGCCTGACCCCGCGTGGCACCCCGACGCGACCTCGCACCGAACAGGTCGGTGACCGGCGCGAGGTCGTCGTCGCCCCGAGGCGCGCGGCCGTCCGGGGAGGTCACGCGCCCTTGCGCTCGGCGAGCTTCGGCGCGATCGAGTCGACCGGTGCCTCAGCCGCAGCGTCCTTCGCCCCACCGACACCGAGCTTCGCGAGGATCTTCCCCTCGATCTCGGCGGCGATCTCCGGGTTCTGGATGAGGAACGAACGCGAGTTCTCCTTGCCCTGCCCGAGCTGGTCGCCGTCGTAGGTGTACCAGGCGCCGGACTTCTTCACGATGCCGTGGTCGACGCCGAAGTCGAGCAGCGAGCCCTCGCGCGAGATGCCCACGCCGTAGAGGATGTCGAACTCGGCCTGCTTGAAGGGCGGCGCCATCTTGTTCTTGACGACCTTGACCCGCGTACGGTTGCCGACGGCGTCGGTGCCGCTCTTGAGCGTCTCGATGCGCCGGATGTCCAGGCGGACCGACGCGTAGAACTTGAGCGCCTTGCCGCCGGCGGTGGTCTCCGGGCTGCCGAAGAACACACCGATCTTCTCGCGCAGCTGGTTGATGAAGATCATCGTCGTCTGGGTCTGGTTGAGCCCACCGGCGAGCTTGCGGAGCGCCTGCGACATGAGGCGGGCCTGCAGACCGACGTGCGAGTCACCCATCTCGCCCTCGATCTCGGCGCGGGGCACGAGCGCAGCCACGGAGTCGACGACGATGAGGTCGATCGACCCGGACCGAACGAGCATGTCCGCGATCTCGAGTGCCTGCTCACCGGTGTCGGGCTGCGAGACGAGGAGGGCGTCGATGTCGACACCGAGCTTCTTGGCGTACTCGGGGTCCAGCGCGTGCTCGGCATCGATGAACGCTGCGATGCCGCCGTTCCGCTGCGCGTTCGCGATCGCGTGCAGGGTGAGGGTCGTCTTACCGGACGACTCCGGACCGTAGATCTCGATGATGCGGCCGCGCGGAAGCCCTCCGATGCCGAGCGCGACGTCGAGGGCGACCGAACCGGTCGGGATGATGGAGACCGGCGCGCGCTCGTCCGAGCCGAGGCGCATGACCGTGCCCTTGCCGAACTGACGGTCGATCTGGGCGAGAGCGGTCTCGAGGGCCTTCTCGCGGTCCTGGGGTGAGGGCATGGTGCGCTTCCTTCGTGCTCGATGTCTGCTGCCTGTAGGCTGTCGCGCCACCCCGGCCGGTGCTGCAAGGCCGGTGCTTCTGCGACAAGGCGTCGGGCCTGTCCCGATGTCGATCAACCTACGGCGGGCCACCGACATCGCTGCCGACGCTCGCGCGCTCCGTGGAAGGAACACCCGGACGAGTCCGATGTGCAGGAAGCTACCACCGGTAGAACACGTGTTCGAGCGACACGCCGAACAGAGTTTCGGGTGGTCCGTCACTCCTTCGGCTCGGCCAGGCCCTTGCCGTGCCGGCGGTCGAGCGGCACGTCCTGCGAGTCGCAGAGCGCTTCCCAGACCGTGCGGGCATCCACGCCCGCTCGCAGCGCCTCGGCGGCCGAGCGCCCTCCGATCGCCTCGAGCACGACGTCTCGGGTGACGACTGCGCCGTAGGCCTCGCCGAACACCTGGTCGACGGCTCGCCAGAACTCACTCACACGCACTCGACCACCATAACGACGTGTTGTCGGGGTTCCACGACTCGCCGACCGTTGCACGCCGAGGTTCCACGTGCAGGGCCGTGACGGCGCGAGATGCCGGAATTTCGGAACCCCGACCGGGGGCGCCCGGACGCAGGACACCCCCGCCGGCGGACCGGCGGGGGTGTTCGTGGGCAGTGCGGGTCAGCGCACCGCGAGGTCGTTGTCGAACTCGGCGACGAGCTCGTCGGGCAGCGTGTCGGGGACCGGCGTGAGCCCCTCGACGACGGCGAGACGGTCGCCCACTTCACGCATGATCGTGGAGATGGGCGTGTCGAGCGCGTCGGCGACCGAAGCGAGGATCTCGGAGCTGGCTTCCTTCTGCCCGCGCTCCACCTCGCTGAGGTACCCGAGAGCGACACTGGCCTTGGACGCGACCTGACGGAGGGTCCGGCCCTTCTGCAAGCGGAAGTCCCGAAGGACGTCGCCGATTTCCTGACGAACGAGAACCATGAGATCTCCTCCTTCCTGTCGTCTCCGGCCCGCTCGATCGGGTTGATCGGGATCGGGTCCGGCAACAGTAGCGTTGCCGGTTGCAGCATGCTAGCCACTGGGGCTGCGGTCCTGCTGGAGATTGCGTCAGATGTAACCCAGTGGAAACGGGGCCTATTCCCCCGCGGTGGGGAGAGCGCCGTCCGTCACGGAGGACATCCGTGCCAGGAGTTCGGAGACGGTCGCGTGCCGGATTGCCTCGCGATCGCCGTCGAGGTGGAGTTCCCAGGCGGTCGCCCCGTGCGCGGAGGCGATCCCGACGAACACGGTGCCGACGGGCTTGCCGTCCTGCGGGTCCGGCCCGGCGACACCGGTGGTGCTGATCCCCCACGTCGCGGGTTCACCGTCGACCGACAGCGCCGACCGGACACCGGAGGCCATCTGCCGAGCGACCTCGGGATCGACGGCGCCCCGGTCGGCGAGGAGTCCCGCGTCGACCCCGAGGACCGAGTGCTTCACGGGCGTCGCGTACGCCACGACGCCGCCCCGCACGACCGCGCTCGCACCCGGGACGCCGACGAGGGCAGCGACGACGAGCCCGCCGGTCAGCGACTCCGCGACCGCGACGGATTCACCGCTGGCCGTGAGCGCGGCGACCACCGCACGCGCGGCGACCGCGGCGTCGGGCGCGTCGGTGGGCTCCGACGTCACGCCGCGGTCCGGTTGTGCTTCCACGCCTGCCACAGGTAGTCGATCCCGCTGAGGACCGTCGCGAGGAACGCCGCGGTCATGAGGATGCCGTTCACCCAGTGCGCCCAGTCGCCGACGACCTGCCACCACGGGAAGAGGGCCAGTGTGATCGCGACGGCCTGCAGGACGGTCTTGATCTTCCCGCCGCGGCTCGCCGGGATCACACGGTCGGACAGCACGGCGAACCGGAACACCGTGATCCCGATCTCGCGCACCATGATGAGGACCGTCACGTACCAGGGCAGCTCACCGAGGATCGAGAGGGCGACGAGCGCCCCGCCGA
The DNA here is from genome assembly GCF_047238015.1 of Curtobacterium phoenicis. Taxonomy (NCBI): domain Bacteria; kingdom Bacillati; phylum Actinomycetota; class Actinomycetes; order Micrococcales; family Microbacteriaceae; genus Curtobacterium; species Curtobacterium phoenicis. The sequence goes on along the minus strand of NZ_JBDFLZ010000002.1, from coordinate 1,538,926 downwards.
TGAGCACCTTGTCGGCGATCGGGTCGACGAGCTTGCCGAAGTCGGTGACGAGGTTCTGCCGCCGGGCGATGATGCCGTCGGCGCTGTCGGTGACGATCGCGACGACGAAGAGCACCGCCGCCCAGATCCGCACCGAGGTGTCCTGTCCGGCGTCCGCGAGCAGCAGGACGAAGAACAGCGGCGCCATCAGGATGCGCACCACCGTGATGATGTTCGCGACGTTGGCCGTCGACGCGGGGCCGTCCCCCTTGCGGATCAGCCGCCCGCGCCACGGGAACTGCGCCGCACTGTGCGTGCCCTCGGTGCTGGTCATCGCACTCACTCCCTGCCGGTCAGTCCCCACGCGTCCTCGTCCGGTCCGTCGTCTTCCTCAGGGTACCCGCGCGTCATGTCCGCCACCGGGTCGTCCCCGTAGCGGTCCCCGTCGCCGGCGTCCGGAGCGGACGCGACCGGTGCCGCGGCCACCGGAGCGGTGGGCGCAGCGGCGGCCGCGGGCGGTTCCTCGCCACGGAGCTTCGCCAGGACGCCCGGCAGCTGGTCCGGCGTCACGAGGACGTCACGGGCCTTGGAGCCCTCCGACGGGCCGACGATGTCGCGCGACTCCATGAGGTCCATGAGGCGCCCGGCCTTGGCGAACCCGACGCGGAGCTTGCGCTGCAGCATCGACGTCGAGCCGAACTGCGTCGACACGACCTGCTCGACCGCCGCGAGGAGCAGCTCGAGGTCATCGCCGATGTCCGCGTCGATCTCCTTGCGTTCGACGACGGCCTGGACGTCCTGGCGGTACTCGGGACGGGCCTGCCGGGTGACGTGCTGGACGACCTCGGCGACCTCGCTCTCCTGCACCCAGGCACCCTGCACGCGGAGGGCCTTCGACGAGCCCATCGGCAGGAAGAGCGCGTCGCCCTGACCGATCAGCTTGTCGGCGCCGGGCTGGTCGAGGATGACGCGGGAGTCGGTGACGCTCGTGACGGCGAACGCCACGCGGGACGGCACGTTCGCCTTGATCAGGCCGGTGATGACGTCGACCGAGGGGCGCTGCGTCGCGAGCACCAGGTGGATGCCGGCGGCGCGGGCGAGCTGGGTGATGCGCACGATCGACTCCTCGACGTCCCTCGGGGCGACGAGCATGAGGTCGGCGAGCTCGTCGACCACCACGAGCAGGTACGGGTACTTCTTGAGCTTCCGCTCGCTGCCCGCCGGCAGGATGATCTCGTTGTTCTCGATCGCCTTGTTGAAGTCGTCGACGTGGCGGAACCCGAACGACGCGAGGTCGTCGTACCGCATGTCCATCTCCTTCACGACCCACTGCAGTGCTTCCGCAGCCTTCTTCGGGTTCGTGATGATCGGTGTGATGAGGTGCGGGACACCGGCGTAGATCGACAGTTCGACGCGCTTCGGGTCGACGAGCACCATGCGGACCTCGGACGGCTTCGCGCGCATCAGGAGCGAGGTGATCATCGAGTTGATGAACACCGACTTGCCGGAACCGGTGGAGCCGGCGACGAGCAGGTGCGGCATCTTCGCGAGGTTCGCGACGACGAAGCCACCCTCGACGTCCTTGCCGACACCGATGGTCATCGGGTGCTTCGACTTGCGCGCCGCGTTCGACCGGAGGACGTCGCCGAGCGACACCGTCTCGCGATCGGTGTTCGGGATCTCGACGCCGATCGCGCTCTTGCCCGGGATCGGCGAGAGGATGCGGACCTCGTTCGAGGCCACCGCGTACGACAGGTTCTTCGACAGCGCCGTGACCCGTTCGACCTTCACGCCGGGCCCGAGCTCGATCTCGTAGCGCGTGACCGTCGGCCCACGGGAGAACCCGGTGACCTTCGCGTCGACCTTGAACTCGGTGAGGACGCCGGTGATCGCCGCGACGATGTCGTCGTTCGCCTGGCTGCGCGCGACCGAGGGGGTCCCCGCGCTCAGGGTGGTCGCCGCCGGCAGCCGGTACGGCTTGTCCGGGTCCTCGTCGTCGGCGGTCGCCGTCAGGCCGTCCGCCGCGTCGTCCGCGGGGTCCTCGGCCGGGAGGCTCGGGGAGACCACCGGGGACACCCCGACATCCGGACGGGTCGCCTCGCCCACCGTCGGCTCGGCCACGGGAGTGGGTGCGGGTGCGGCAGGGACCTCGGCGCCGAAGTCGCGGAGCGCCTGCTCGGCCTGCTCGAGGTCCTGTTCGACCGAGTCGTTGAGGTTCACGGACCCGGGCTCGGACGGTGTGTGGTCGACGAGCCCGGCGGCTGCGCCCGCGTTCGGCGAGACCGACGGCGGCGCGGTGGGGGCCGCCTGGGTCGCCGCCGCGGGCAGCACGGGGCTGTCGAAGGCCGGGTCTTCCTCACGCCCGGACTTGTTGCGCCGCCACCACGGGACGGTCTCCACGGCCTCGTCAGCCGGGGCGCCGTCCTCGCCGAAGCCGAGGTCGTCGAACAGCTGGAACTCCTGCGAGTCCTTCTTCGCCCTGCCACGCGGCTTCCGCGGGGTCGGCTCGGGGACGGCGTCGACTGCCTCGTCGACGGGGGCCGGAGCGCCGAAGAGGTAGGCGTAGAGCTCGTGCAGTCGTCGCCCGGTCTTGTTCGGCGGCGTCTTCGTGATGATGAACAGCGACAGGACGAGGAGCACCACGGCCACGGGCACGGCGACCCACGCGGTCGCGATCGTGACGAGCCACCCGATGACCACCCAGCCGAGCACCCCACCGGCGGCGGCGAGGGCGGGCATGCCGTCGGACGCGCTCGGGGTCCCGCCGAAGACGTGGCACAACGACGAGATCGAGACGAGCAGGATGCCGAGACCGATCCCGATGCGGGTGTTGTCGTGGACCGAGGCCGGGTGCCGGAACAGCCACCCGGCGAACACGACCATGATGACCGGCAGCGCGAAGGCGAGCCGCCCGAACAGGCCGCCGAACGTGTAGGCGTCGAGGTTGACCGACACCGCGCTCGTCGGGTTGAGCCACTCGACGACCGCGCCGGCGATCGCGAGCAGGACGAGCAGGAACGGGAAGCCGTCGCGACGTTGGTCCTTCTCGAGGGACTCCTTGCCGAGGACGCGGAAGAGCGCGCCGACGCCGTGCGCCATCGCGAGCCACGCGGTGACGAGCGGGTTCTGCTCACGGAACACCGGCGGTTGCGTGGCCGGCGGGAGCTTCTTCGTCGTGGCCTGGGTGCGCGACGTCCCGCGCGTCGTGCTCGTGCGCGACGACGAGGACGCGCGTGAGCGCGTGGTCGACTTGGTGCCTCCGGCCATGGGCAAGACCCTAATCCTGCCCGCGGACAAACGAGCGGAGGCCCGCCGCAGCGTCCGTGACGGACGTGCGGCGGGCCTCCAGGCCGACGGCGCAGGCGCAGGGCGCGCGAGCGCGACCGTGACTGCTACGCCTCGATGACCACCGGCACGATCATCGGGCGACGGCGGTGCTTCGAGTTGACCCAGCGGCCGACCGTACGACGGACCACCTGGCTGAACGCGTGCTGGTCGCGCGTGCCGTTCGCGGCGGCCTCGGCAAGCGCCTTCGCGATCTGCGGGCGGACGTCGTCGAAGACGGAGTCGTCCTCGGCGAAGCCGCGCGACTGGATCTCCGGGCCGACCACGCACTGTCCGGTGGTGAAGTCGACGGCGCAGAAGATGGAGATGAACCCTTCTTCTGCGAGGACCCGACGGTCCTTGAGGTCGGCTTCGGTGATCTCACCCACGGTCGAACCGTCGACGTACACGTACCCGACGTCGAGCTGGCCGGCGACGCGGACCTCGCCGTCCTTGAGGTCGACGACGATGCCGTCCTGCCCGAGGATCACGTTCCGCGGCGGGACGCCGGTCTGGATCGCGAGGTCGGCGCTCGCGTACAGGTGGCGGTGCTCGCCGTGCACGGGGAGCACGTTCTTCGGCCGCAGGATGTTGTAGCAGTAGAGCAGCTCGCCGGCGCTCGCGTGTCCGGAGACGTGCACCCGCGCGTTGCCCTTGTGCACGACCTTCGCGCCGAGCTTCGTCAACCCGTCGATCACCCGGTAGACGGCGTTCTCGTTCCCGGGGATGAGCGACGAGGCGAGGATGACGGTGTCGCCCTCGCCGATCTCGATCTGGTGCTCGAGGTTCGCCATGCGCGCGAGGACGGCCATCGGCTCGCCCTGCGACCCCGTCGACATGTAGACGATCTGGTCGTCCGGGACGTTCTTCGCCTTCTTGGTGTCGATGAGCACGTCGTCCGGCACGCGGAGGTAGCCGAGCTCGGCGGCGATCGTCATGTTCCGGATCATCGAGCGCCCCATGAACGCGACCTTGCGGTTCGCGGCGGCCGCGGCGTCGAGGACCTGCTGGACACGGTGCACGTGCGACGAGAAGCTCGCGACGACGACCTTCTTGCGGGCGCGCGTGATGATGTTCTCGAGAACCGGGCCGATGTCGCGCTCGGGGGCGGTGAAGCCCGGGACGTCGGCGTTCGTCGAGTCCGGCAGGAACAGGTCGACGCCCTGCTCGCCGAGGCGGGCGAAGGCACGGAGGTCCGTGATGCGGTCGTCGAGCGGGAGCTGGTCCATCTTGAAGTCGCCGGTGTGCAGCACGCGGCCCGCGGGGGTCGTGATCGCCACGGCGAGGGCGTCCGGGATGGAGTGGTTGACCGCGACGAACTCGAGGTGGAACGGGCCGAGCTGCTCGGTCTGGTCCTCCTGCACGACGAGCGTGTAGGGCTTGATCCGGTGTTCCTTGAGCTTCGCCTCGACGAGCGCGAGGGTCAGCGTGGAGCCGATCAGCGGGATGTCGCCCTTGAGCTTCAGCAGGTACGGGACGGCGCCGATGTGGTCCTCGTGCCCGTGCGTGAGCACGACGCCGAGCACGTCGTCGAGACGGTCCCGGATGGGCGCGAAGTCCGGCAGGATGAGGTCGACACCGGGCTGGTGCTCCTCCGGGAACAGCACGCCCGCGTCGACCACGAGGAGCTTGCCCTCGTACTCGTACACGGTCATGTTGCGACCGATCTCGCCGAGCCCACCGATGGGGACGACGCGGAGGGTGCCGGCTTCGAGCGGCTGCGGTTCGGAGATCTGGGTGGGCATTCGGTCCTGACTGTCGTGCGACGCGCTACCGCTGCGCCGCGGTCTTTCCTAACGTGTGGTGCCTGGCACCTTCGGCAGTGCGCCGCCGGCCGCTGCGTTGCGGTCGGGGCGGAAGTTCGAGAAGTCGGCACCGGGGATGTCCCGGACCGCTTCGAGCGAGGTCTCGATGGCGTAGGCCTCGGTGTCCTCGGGGCCGACGAGCGGGAGCCGGACACGCGGGCTCCCGATGCGGCCGAGCCCGTGCAGCACGTACTTCGCCGCGACGGTCCCGGGGACGTGGGTCATGATCGCACGGACCAGGGGTTCGACGCGCTTGTGTTCGGCGGTCGCGGTCGCGAGGTCGCCGCGGTTCACGGCGTCGACGATGGTGCGGTACGGCGTGCTCGTGATGTTCGCGGTGACACCGATGAGCCCCGTGGCGCCGATGGACAGGTGTGGGAGCACGTTGGTGTCGTCGCCGGAGAAGTACATGAGGTCGGTGTTGTTGAGCACCCGGGACACCTCGGCGAAGTCGCCCTTGGCGTCCTTCACGGCGAGGATGTTCGGATGGTGCGACGCCCGCACGATGGTCTCGTACGTGATCGGGATGCCCGTGCGACCGGGGATGTCGTAGAGGATCACCGGCAGGTCGGTCGCGTCGGCGATCATCCGGAAGTGGGTGAGCACGCCCGCCTGGGTCGGCTTGTTGTAGTACGGCGTGACGATCATGACGCCGTCCGCGCCGGCCTTCTCGCTCTGCTTGTAGAGGTGGATGGCGTGCGCGGTCTCGTTCGAGCCACCGCCCGTGATGATCTTCGCGCGGCCGGCGGCGACGGACTTGCCGACCTCGACCAGGCGGAGCTTCTCGGGGTCGGTGAGCGTCGACGTCTCGCCGGTGGTGCCCGTGACGACGATGCCGTCGGCTCCGGCCGTGATGCAGTCGTCGATGTGCTGCTCGACGCCGGGCCAGTCGACCTCGCCGTCGGCGGTGAACGGGGTCACGAGGGCGACGAGGACCTGACCGAAGGGATTCTCACGCGTGGACACGGGGACCAGCGTACCGGGGTCGGGCGGCCGGCCCGCAGTCCGCCCGGACGGTGCGACGTCACGTCGGCACGGAGGCGCGGTGCGGCCCCGGCGCGGCTGCTGCCGGCCGCGGGCGGTCGGGTCCGGAGTGGAACGCCCCGCACGGCGCGGTTCGCATCCGCACAACCGAAGACGGAGCGCACCACGCGAATCCGCAGTGCGCACTGCTTTTGGTTGTGCGCTGGTCGCGCTGCGCCCGACGCGGCGCGGCGCGCTGCGCGCTCAACGCGGCGCGCAACGCGCGGCGCGCAACGCGCGGCGCGCAACGCGCGGCGCGTTACGGGCGGCGCGCTCCGCGCGCGCGCTCCGCGCGCCGCCACTCGAGGAAACGGAAGCGCGTGCCGCCGACGCGCGACTCGTGCCACGGGCCCTCGTCGGCCAGCACCCACCCGTCGCCGAGCTCCGGCGCGACCGTGTCTCCCGGGACCTCGACGTCGACGACCGTCTCGAACACCCGGTCGGCGAAGGCGAGCCCCGCGGCGTACACCTGCCCGCCGCCGATGATCCACACGGGCTCGTCGGTGTCGAGCGCCGTCGCGAGGTCGTGCACCACCTCGGCCCCGGCGGCAGCGTCCGTCGACGCCCACGATGCGTCCCGCGTGAGCACGACGTTCCGACGCCCCGGCAGCGGCCGGAAGCGCGACGGCAGGGACTCCCACGTCCGCCGGCCCATCACCACCGTGGCGTCGCCCGTGACCTGCCGGAAGTGGGCGAGGTCCTCCGGGACGTGCCACGGCATGCCGCCGTCGGCCCCGATGACCCCGGACCGCGACCGCGCCCAGACCATGCCGACCCCGTGCACGGGCTCCGTCCACCCGCCGGGTGCAGCAGCGGACGGCATCAGACCGCGACCGCGGCCGCGATGGTCGGGTGGTGGTGGTAGCCGACGACCTCGATGTCCTCGTACACGTAGTCGTCGATGGAGTCGCGCGGCGCGAGCGTCAGCGTCGGCATCGGGTACGGCGTGCGGGTGAGCTGCTCGCGGACCTGCTCGACGTGGTTGTCGTAGACGTGGCAGTCGCCGCCGGTCCACACGAAGTCGCCGACCTCGAGCCCGGTCTGGGCCGCGATCATGTGCGTGAGGAGCGCGTACGAGGCGATGTTGAACGGCACGCCGAGGAACATGTCCGCGCTCCGCTGGTAGAGCTGGCACGAGAGCTTGCCGCCGACCACGTAGAACTGGAAGAACGCGTGGCACGGGGCGAGCGCCATGTCCGGCACGTCCGCGACGTTCCACGCGGACACGATGAGGCGACGCGAGTCCGGATCGTTGCGGATCTGCTCGATGACCTGGGCGATCTGGTCGACGTGCTCGCCCGACGGGGTCGGCCAGGACCGCCACTGCACGCCGTACACCGGGCCGAGGTCGCCGTCCTCGCCCGCCCACTCGTTCCAGATGCGGACGCCGTGCTCCTGCAACCAGCGGGCGTTGCCGTCGCCCCGCAGGAACCACAGCAGCTCGTACGCGACCGACTTGAAGTGCACCCGCTTGGTCGAGATGAGCGGGAAGCCCTTCGAGAGGTCGTAGCGCAGCTGGGCACCGAAGATGCTGCGCGTGCCGGTGCCGGTGCGGTCTCCCTTGGGCGCGCCCTCCTCGAGCACACGACGCAGCAGGTCCTCGTAGGGAGTCGGGACGGTGGGATCGGGCTGCACGGTCTCGTCGGTCACGACCACGAGCCTACGACGGACCGGGGACATCTCCGGGTTCCTGAGTAGCGTTGTGGGCATGCCCGACACCACTCCCCAGCCCCTCTCGATCGTGGTCGCCGGCGCGTCCGGCTTCATCGGCACACCGCTGGTCCGCGCACTGCGCGACGCCGGGCACCGCGTCTCCACGCTCGTGCGGCGCGAGCCGCACTCCCCCGCCGAGTTCCGCTGGGCGCCCGGGTCGCGGCCGCTCGACCCCGCGGTGCTCGACGGCGCTGACGTCGTGGTGAACCTCGCCGGCGCGAACATCGGCAAGCTGCCGTGGACGGCGTCGTACAAGCAGGAGATCCTGCGGTCGCGGGTGTCCGCCACCGAGACGCTGGTCGAGGCGATGCGGCACGCGACGAACCCGCCGGCGCTCTTCCTGTCCGGCTCCGCGTCCGGCGTCTACGGCGACCGTCCGTCCGACGTGCTCGAAGACGACGCGGCCGCCGGCACGGGCTTCCTCGCAGAGGTCTGCACGGCGTGGGAGGGTGCGGCGAACGCGGCCCCGGACGGCGTCCGCGTCGTGACGCTCCGCACCGGCATCGTCGTCGGGCAGGGCGGTGGCGCGCTGGCCCCGCTCGTCCCGCTCACGAAGGCGGGGCTCGGCGGCAGGCTCGGCACGGGCGGCCAGTTCTGGCCGTGGATCGCCCTCGACGACGAGGTCGGTGCGATCGTCCACCTCGCCACGAACCCCGACGCCGCCGGGGTCTCGGGCCCGGTGAACCTCGCGGGTCCGGAGCCCGCCGTGTCCGACCGCATCACGCACCGCGTCGCGGAGGACCTGCACCGCCCCTACCTCTTCCGGATGCCCGAGTTCGCGCTGCGGCTCGTCCTCCGCGAGGCAGCGGACGAGATGCTCCTGTCGAGCCAGCAGATGGTCCCGACGAAGCTCCTCGAGTCCGGTTACGCCTTCCGGTACACGCGCGCCGAGGACGCGGTGGACGCCGCGTTCTGAACGCGACCGGGTGACGGGCCTGGAGGCACGGGGCGGGCCCGCCCCGTGCCTCCAGGCAGTCAGTGGCGTGCTCTGGTGAGCGCTTCGCGCATCGCTGCGCGCGCCCGCTTGCGGTCGCCGGCGGCGTCGTAGACGACACCGAGGCGGTACCAGCCCCGCCAGTCCGACGGGTCCTGCTCGACCGCCTCCTTGTAGCGCGGGAAGAGTGCGTCCGCGGCCTCGCGGGTCGGTCGGCCGGAGGGTCGGACCTCGACGACGTCGTCCGGAGCACCGCCCTCGGCTTCCAACCGGGCGCCGAGCCGGGTGATGCGGAAGCCGAAGCGGAGCTCGAGGACGAGCAGGAGGGCGCCGATCACCGCGACGACGAAGAGCGCGATGCCGATGCCGATCCCGACCGGCACCCCGGTGGCGATGAACGCGACCGCACGCTGCCCGACGAGCACGATGTAGAGCACGAGCAGCACCGCCATGAGCGCGGCGCCCCAGAACGGTGAGCGCAGAGCGGAACGCACGAGGTCCGCCTCAGCCGATGCCGAGGATGCTGCCGAGCCCCACGGTGAGGCCCCGCACCGCCCCGACCGCGGAGAGCGCGGCACGGATCCCGGCGACGTAGGCGACGTCGTCGTTCGTGTCGTGCCGGATGGTCAGGGTCTCCCCCGGGCCGCTCAGCAGGACGTCCTGCACGGCCTTGATCCCCGGCAGGCGCAGGGAGTGGATCGGGATGCTCGCGACCTGCTGCCCGCGGGCGCGCTGGTCGACGTGGGGTGCGTCGACCGGCCCGACCTCGCGGCGGGCGTCGGCGATGAGTTCCGCGGTCCGGACGGCGGTGCCGGACGGCGAGTCCACCTTGCCGGCGTGGTGGGTCTCGACGATCTCGACGGCGGGGAACCACGGTGCCGCGATCGTCGCGAGGTGGGTGCCGAGCACGGAGCCGATCGAGAAGTTCGGGACGACGAGGACGCCCTGGTCCGGTCGGGCCTCGAGTCCGGCACGGAGCTTGGCGAGTCGGTCCTGCGACCACCCCGAGGTCCCGACGAGCACGTTCGCACCGCCGGCGAGCGCGTTGTCGACGATCGCCGGGCTGAGCGCCGGGACCGTGACGTCGACGACCAGCTCGGCGCCCTGGAACACCGACGGCGGGGCCTCGTGCGCCCCGTCCCTGGAGGAGAGGCGGGCGACGAGCTCGAAGTCCGGCAGTTCCTCGACCACCGAGGCCACGAGGGCCCCGAGCCGACCGGTGGCGCCGACGACGGCGACGGGAGTGACCATGCCCTCCATCCTAGGATCGGGGCATGACCGTCGACGTCAGGACCGTGCCGGCCGACCTGCCCGAGGTGGACGCACTCCTCGACGCGTACCTCGACGAGCGGGAGCGCACGTTCCCGGCCGCGCAGGGGGCGTACGCACGGAAGCGGACGCCGGCAGCCGAGTTCGTGCCGCCGAACGGTGTGTTCGTGGTCGCGTACGACGACGGCGTGCCGGTCGGGTGCGGCGGGTTGCGACGTATCCCCGACGGCGTGCTCGACGGCGGAGCGGGCACCGCGGCCGCCACCGTGGACGTCCGCTTCGAGGTGAAGCACGTGTTCGTCGCGCCGGGCGGCCGCGGGCGCGGGGTCGCCACGGCGGTCATGGACGCCCTGGAGCAGCAGGCCGTGACGTTCGGTGCGACCAGCATCGTGCTCGACACGAACGACTCGCTCGCCGCGGCCGGCGCGATGTACCGCAGCCGCGGCTACGAGCGCACCGAACCGTTCAACGAGAACCCCAACGCGACCGCCTGGTACCGGAAGCCGGTCCGCTGACGCGACCTGTGCCTCCAGGCCGGGGTGGTGCGCGACGGACGCGACCCGCCGGAGCCGCGATCAGACGGGCTGGTCCACCGGCAGGCCGGTCCGGAACTCGACCGGCAGGTGCGCCAGGTCGTTCAGCGTGACGACCTCGGCGGGCTTCGCCGAGCGGATGCGGATGATCGTGAGGGCGGTGTGCGCCACGTTGGTGCCCATCCACCGCCACTCCGGTGCCTGGAAGGCCTCGCGCACGAACCAACCGATCACGGCGTTGTGCGTGATGAGGAGGTCGTGCCGGTCCTCGCGCGCCGGCGTGAACCACTCGGCCACGGCGTCGCCCATCTGGGCCTGGCCGGCGACGATCTCCTCCTCGGTGATGCCGCCGTACCAGCCATGGTAGGCGTGCGGCATGTCCGGGGTGGGTCCGGAGGGGATGCAGTCGAAGAGGAGCGTCGACGGCTCGGGCTGGATCGACGGCAGGCGCTGCGCGATGAACGCCGCGGTCTCGCTCGGGGCCTCGAGCGGCGAGTGGTACACGCCGTCGAACGGGACGCCCCCGAGGCGATCGGCGACGAGGGTCGCCTGACGCTTGCCGCGCTCGGACAGCTTGCCGTCGCGGAGTCCGTGCTCGGCGTCCTGGTGTTCACCGTGCCGGACCAGGTACAGGTAGTGCGACATGTCGATGCTCAACCCCCGGTGCTGATCGCCGTCTCGAGGTCCTCCCGGCGCACGGCGCCGACCACCGAGGTGATCATCGGGCGGGTCAGGAGGTCCGCCGCGAGTTCCTGGACGTCCGTGCGGCTGACGCGGTCGACACGCTCGAGCGCCGTGGCGAGGTCGGTGTACTCCCCCGTGCCGAGCTCGGAGCGCCCGAGGCGGGTCATGCGGGCGTCGGAGTCCTCGAGCGACAGGGTCAGCGCCCCCTCGATCTGGCCCTTCGCCCGCCGGAGCTCGTCGTCGGTGATGCCGTCGGACACCATCCGGGCGAACTCCTGGTCGACGATCTCGACCACACCCGGCACGTTGTCGGGCGCGCAGCCCGCGTAGACGCCGAACGCACCGTTGTCGAGGTAGGCGGGCGCGAAGGACGACACGGCGTAGGCGAGGCCGCGGCGCTCCCGGACCTCCTGGAAGAGCCGGGAGCTCATCCCGCCGCCGAGGACGGCGTTGAGCACGCTGAGCGTCGGGCGCCGTTCGTCACGGAGGTCGAGCCCCTGCGACCCACGCAGCATGCTGACCTGCTCGGTCGGACGGTGCACGACCGAGAGCTTCGGCACGGCCGGGTCGGCGACGGGCTGCGGCGTCCTGCGGGCGAGCGGTGCGGACCGTTCGGCGTGCTGGAACACAGAGGCCACGAGGTCGCGGAAGCGGTCGTGGTCGACGGCCCCGGCGGCGGTGACGACGATGCCGTTCGGCGCGTAGTGCTCGCGGTAGTGGGCGAGCACCTCGTCGCGCTGCACGGCGCGGATGCTGTCCGGGGTGCCGCCGATCGGCCGGCCGAGGGGGTGCCCGTCGAAGGCCGCGGCGAAGAAGGCCTCGCCCGCGACGTCGGCGGGGTCGTCGGCCGCCATCGCGAGTTCCTCGAGGATGACGCCGCGCTCGACGTCGAAGGCCTCGGGGTCGAGGACCGACCCGGTGACCATGTCGCCGATCACCTGCACGGCCATCGGGACGTCGGCGTCCCGGACCCGTGCGTAGTAGCACGTGTACTCCTTGGCCGTCGCGGCGTTGTGCTCGCCGCCCACGGAGTCGAACGCGATCGCGATGTCGAGCGCGCTGCGGGTGTCGGTGCCCTTGAACAGGAGGTGCTCGAGGAAGTGGGTGGAGCCGAACTGGCCTTCGCGCTCGTCACGCGAGCCGACCCCGACCCAGAAGCCGATGCTCGTCGAGGCAGCGCCGGGCACCGCCTCGGTGAGGACGCGGACACCGGAGGGCAGGACGGATCGGCGGACGAAGGCGCCTCCGGACGTCAGGAACGACGTGTCCGGGGCCTCCAGTGGCAACGGCACAGGGTGACTCATCGGAGACGAGCCTACTGACCGCCGACAGGCTTCCCCCCCAGTTTCGCCGCGGTTCACGACGTGCCTCGAACTGGGGTACACAAATTGAGGACAGACCGACTCGTCTGTCTGTCCTCCTTGTGCTATCGTTCTGTTACCGGATCGAAAGCCCCCCTAGATTCCGATCCGGTGGCTCGGGACATCAGTCCTGCGTGACCGTCTCCCCCCGATCGGTCACGGAGCCGATGAGCCCAAGGAGCCACGCTGTGACGGTCGATTCCCCCCAACCGGCCGTCCAGCGTCTCCTGGGTCCGAGCGATGACCTCGCGTCGCCGGGCGGGTCGAGCGTCCCCCCGGCTCCCCGCACCGGCGGCGCGAAGGTCCGCATCCTCGAGACCGCCACGCGGCTCTTCTACGAGGAGGGCATCCGGAACGTCGGCGTCGACCGCCTGATCTCCGAGGCCAGCGTCACGAAGGCGACGTTCTACAAGCACTACGGGTCGAAGGACAACCTGATCCTCGCCTACATCCGCGCCCAGCACGACGCGGTGGTGTCGAAGTTCGAGGCCATCGTCGACGGGGCCGCCTCGCCCGCCGACGCGATCCGCACCTGGGTCGCCGCCGTCTCCGCGCAGGTGGACCACGTCGACTTCCGCGGCTGCGCGTTCCTCAACGCCGCCGCCGAGTACCACGACCCTCGCGACCCCGTGCGTGAGGTCGTCGCCATGCACCGCGACTGGTACACGGACCGGCTCGCCTCGCTCCTGCAGGCCGCCGGGCACCCGCTCGCCGGTGACGGCGCGGACGAGTTGATGCTCGCGCGCGACGGCGCCATGGCCGGTGCGTACGCGGGTGACGCGATCGCCGCCACGGCTGCACTCGGGCGCGTGGTCGAGCGGGTGCTCGCCGCCTGACGCGCTGACGGCGCCGACCTGGCGCTGGCTCCGCCGTTGTCGCTGGCGGCGCTGTCGTGGCTCGCTCCGCCGTCGTCGCTGGCACTTCCGCGAAAGCGACAGTTCGCCGCACTGCCCCGCAGCACGATGTCGCTTCCGCAGCACGGACCGGCAGCTGCTGTCGCCTCGGCAGCACCGACCCCGGCCTGGAGGCACGGTGCGGGTCCGGCACGTCACGCACGTCCGGCTCGGCGCACCCCGAGCACACGGGTGTTTGCTGGCGGCATGACGAACGACCCGAACTGGAAGCTGCCCGAGGTCCCCTCCTTCGAGCTCACGAGCCCCGACTTCACCGAGGGCGGCGCGCTGCCCGACTGGGCCCGTGGCTCGGACGCCGGTGGCGAGGACCGCTCCCCCGCACTCGAGTGGTCCGGTGAGCCGGAGGGCACCCGGAGCTACGTCCTGACCGTGTACGACCCCGACGCCCCCACGGGCTCGGGGTTCTGGCACTGGGCGGTGACCGACATCCCCGCCGGCACGCACTCGCTCGAGCGCGGCGCCGGGACCGACGACGCGCTGCTGCCCGCGGAGGCCCTGCGGCGCCGCAACGAGTACGGCACCGACACCTTCCTCGGGGCGGCCCCGCCCGCAGGGCACGGCGCCCACCGGTACTTCTTCACGCTCAGCGCGCTGGACGTGCCCGTCCTCGAGGCGCCCGCGGACGCCACCCCGGCCGTCGTCGGGTTCCTGCTCCGCGAGCACCTGCTCGGCCGCGCCCAGCTCGTCGGCACGCAGGAGACCCCCGCCGCTTAGTCGGGCCACCGGCCAGCAACCGGGAGTCGGCCCGAGTCTCCGCTCCGCGGACACTTCCGTGGCTTCCGCGCCGCGGAACCGTCCGCACGGCCGAGACTCGGCTGGCCGGGACAACGGCGCTGCCCGACGAACGGCGGCGCTGCACCACGAACGGCGAACGGCCGCCGCTCCGGTCAGGAGCGGCGGCCGTTCGTACGTCGGGACGCGGGAGGATCAGCCCTCGGCGGGAGCCTCGGCGTGGGTCTCGTGACCCTTGCCACCCTCGGTGTCCACGTCGTCGGCGATGACCGGCGCGAGCGACAGCTTGCCGCGGTCGTCCACCTTGGTGACCTCGACCAGGATCTTCTGGCCGACGCCGAGCACGTCCTCGACGTTCTCCACGCGCTTGCCACCGGCGAGCTTGCGGACCTCGGAGACGTGGAGCAGACCGTCGCGGCCCGGGAGCAGCGACACGAACGCACCGAACGTCGCGATCTTGACGACCGTGCCGAGGAACTGGTCCCCGATCTCCGGGTTCGTCGGGTTCGCGATGGCGTTGACCTGGGCACGAGCGGCCTCGGCCGACGGACCGTCGACGGCGCCGATGTACACGGTGCCGTCGTCCTCGATCGAGATGTCGGCGCCGGTCTCGTCCTGGATCCCGTTGATCGTCTTGCCCTTCGGGCCGATCAGCTCGCCGATCTTGTCGACGGGGATCTGCACCGAGATCACGCGGGGCGCGGTGTCGGCCATCTCGTCGGGGGCGTCGATGGCCTCGTTCAGCACACCGAGGATCGCGGAGCGCGCCTCCTTGGCCTGCTTGAGCGCAGCGTCGAGGACCGACGAGGGGATGCCGTCGAGCTTCGTGTCGAGCTGGATCGCCGTGACGAAGTCCGAGGTGCCGGCGACCTTGAAGTCCATGTCGCCGAGGGCGTCCTCGGCACCGAGGATGTCGGTCAGCGCCGCGTAGCGGGTCTGGCCGTCGACGGTGTCGGAGACGAGGCCCATCGCGATGCCCGCGACCGGGGCCTTGAGCGGCACACCGGCGTTGAGGAGCGACAGGGTCGAGGCGCAGACGGAGCCCATCGACGTCGAACCGTTGGAGCCGAGGGCCTCGGACACCTGACGGATCGCGTAGGGGAACTCCTCGCGCGACGGCAGCACCGGCACGAGGGCGCGCTCGGCGAGGAAGCCGTGCCCGATCTCGCGACGCTTCGGCGAACCCACGCGGCCGGTCTCACCGGTCGAGTAGGGCGGGAAGTTGTAGTGGTGCAGGTAGCGCTTCTTCGTGACGGGCGACAGCGAGTCGATCTGCTGCTCCATCTTGAGCATGTTCAGCGTGGTGACGCCGAGGATCTGCGTCTCGCCGCGCTGGAAGATCGCCGAGCCGTGGACGCGCGGGATGACGGCGACCTCGGCGTCGAGCGGACGGATGTCGGCGAGGCCGCGGCCGTCCATGCGGACCTGCTCGGTCAGGATGCGGCCGCGGACGACCTTCTTCGTGACCGACTTGTAGGCGGCGCTGACCTGGCCGTTGGCGCTCTCGGGGAGCTCGCCGGCTTCGACCTTGGCGGCGACGGCCTCCTTGACGCGGGCCTTGAGGGCGTCGTCCTTGTCCTGACGCTCGAGCTTGCCGGCGATCTGGTAGACGTCCTTGAGCTCGTCGAGGGCGATCGCCTCGACCGCGTCGTAGACCTCGGGGGCGTACGGCGGGAAGACCGGGTAGTCTTGGATCTCCTTGGCCGACTGCGCGGCCATCTTCGCCTGCGCCTCGACGAGGACCTTGAGGAACGGCTTCGCCGCCTCGAGGCCCTGCGCGACGACGGCCTCGTCGGGCTTGGTGGCGCCGCCCTGGATGAGGTCCCAGCTGTGCTCGGTGGCCTCGGCCTCGACCATCATGATCGCGACGTCCTCGTTGCCCGCCTCGTCCGTGACGACACGGCCGGCGACGGTGAGGTCGAACACGGCGTCCGCGAGCTGCGACGCCTTCGGGAACGCGACCCACTGGCCGTCGATGAGCGCGAGGCGCACACCGGCGATCGGGCCGGAGAAGGGCAGACCGGAGATCTGCGTCGACGCGGACGCCGCGTTGATCGCGAGCGCGTCGTAGAACTCGTCCGGCGCGATGCTCAGGACGGTGATGACGATCTGGACCTCGTTGCGGAGGCCGTCGACGAACGACGGGCGCAGCGGCCGGTCGATGAGGCGGCAGACGAGGATCGCCTCGGTCGAGGGGCGGCCCTCACGGCGGAAGAACGAGCCGGGGATCTTGCCCGCGGCGTACGAGCGCTCCTCGACGTCGACCGTCAGCGGGAAGAAGTCGAAGCCCTCCCGCGGGTGCTTGCCGGCGCTCGTGGCCGAGAGGAGCATGGTCTCCTCGTCGAGGTACGCGGCGACCGCGCCCTGCGCCTGCTGTGCGAGGCGGCCGGTCTCGAACCGGACGACGCGCTTGCCGAACTTGCCGTTGTCGATGACGGCTTCGGCGAACTTGATCTCGGGACCCTCCAAAAGGGTGCCTCCTTGACGTGTTCTCGGCAGACCCGGCGACGGCACACGACGGTGCGTGCGCGCCGAGGTGTCGGGACGCATGTCTGGCCAGCAGTAGAAGCACTCGGGACACCTTGTCGGCCCGCGAGCCACCACCGATGACCAGCTCCGTGCCCGGTCTGCGCAGTGTTTGTGTGACGACCGGGTTCGATCCCGGTCGCGTGCCGGGGAACGGTCCCCGGACGAACAGGACTTTACCAGTCCTCAGGCGATCCGCGGGCGAGGCGCACGAGGAACCCGCGCGTGGCCGCTAGCGTACGGACCATGCGCCTCCCCCTCTCCGGGCGAGGGTTCGTCGTGGCCGCCGTGGTCGCGGGCGTGCTCGTCGCCCCCATCGTGACCGCGGCCCCGGCGAGCGCGACGACCTACCCGACGTGGCAGGACGTCCAGCGCGCGAAGGGCAACGAGCAGGCCAAGAAGGCCGAGGTCGACCGTGTGCAGACGGCCCTGCACCAGGTGCAGGCCGACGCCGCAGCGAAGTCCGCCGCGGCGATCACCGCCTCCGAGGCCGCCGACCGGGCCGACGCGGCCCTGGCGACGGCCACCCAGACCGCCACGAGCCTCCAGTCTCAGGCGGACAGCGCCTCGGCGACCGCCGAGCGGGCGCAGCAGCGCGCCGGGCAGCTCGCGGCCAACCTGTACCGGGACGGTGCGACCGACCAGATGTCCACGCGCATCGCGACCACGAAGGACCCGGGCCAGCTGCTCTACCAGCTCGGCGCGCTCGACCAGCTCTCGTCGACGTGGGCCGGCGTGATGGACGACGCGTCCGTCGCCGCGAAGACCGCGTCGTCGCTGCACGAGCAGGCGCAGCGTGCCGAGGACGAGCGGGCCGACCTCGCGTCCGCCGCCGAGGCGAAGGCCGCCGACGCGAAGTCGGCACAGGAGGCCGCGGATGCCGCGGTCGACGACACCCAGCAGCACAGCGACGAGCTCTACGCCCAGCTCGCGTCGCTGCAGGACACCACCGCGTCGGAGGAGCGCGGCTACCAGCTCGGCCTCCAGGTCGCGGCGCAGAAGGCCGAGCAGCAGCGCCGGCGCGAGGAAGCGGCCGAGCGGCAGCGTGAGCAGCAGGCAGCGGAGGCGGCGAACACCGGCCCCGCCACGAGCGGCAGCAGCAGCGGGGGCGGCAGCACGAGCGGCGGGTCGGGCACGAACTACCCGAGCACCGGCGGCGTGGTCGTCGACCCGGCGGGCGCCCAGGCGTACGCCCGGAGTGCGATCGGCGCCTACGGTTGGGGGTCGGACCAGATGGGCTGCCTGGTGTCGCTGTGGACGCAGGAGTCCGGTTGGCGGGCGAACGCCCTCAACGTCTCGAGTGGTGCGTACGGGATCCCGCAGGCGCTCCCCGCCGACAAGATGGCGGTCGCCGGTGCCGACTGGCGGACGAACGCCGCCACGCAGATCAACTGGGGCCTCGCGTACATCCACGACGCCTACGGGTCGCCGTGCGGCGCCTGGAACCACGAGATGAGCGTCAACCCGCACTGGTACTGACGCGACCGTGATCCGGCCTGGAGGCGCGTGGCGGCGCCGCCACGGGCCTCCCGTCCGGTGGGCGGCCACGCTGCGGGCGGGGCCCGGAGCGGTCGCCGGCGCTGGCTCCGCGCTGCGGGCGCGGCCCGGGGCGGTCGCCGGCGCTGGCTCCGCGCGGCGGGCCGACGGTGCGAGGTCAGGCTGCGCGTCCTGCGCCCTGCAGTCCGTCCTCGACGGGCCAGCCGCCGAGCCGGAGTACCTCGCCGGACGCGCTGACGAGCCGTGCTGCGTGACCGCTGGTGCGGAGCATCTCCGGCGCACGCCGACCCCGGACGACCGCGGCGGTCGAGAGCGTGTTCGCCGTCGCGCAGGACGGTGCCACCACGGTGACCGACCGCCAGACCGGCTCGGCGGGGAGCCCCCAGCGCGGATCGAGGATGTGGTGCCGCGCGTGCCCGTCCTGCTCCCACCGGCGCTTCTGCGTGCTCGACGTCGCGATCGACCAGCCCGACGCGACACGGACGTGGTCGACCGGGTCCGTGTCGAGGTCCTGCACCCGGACCTGCCAGCCGCCGGACGGGTCCGGGCCCGCCGTCGCGACGTCACCGCCGAGCGACACGAGCGCTCCGATGCCGAGGCGGGCGGTGATGCTCGCGGCGGCCATGTCGGCGGCGGCGGCCTTGGCGGTCGCGCCGAGGTCGAGGCGGACGCCGGCCGGCACCCGGAGGAAGGAGCCGCTGAGCAGGATGCGCTGCCACGCGGGGCGCGTGTCGAGCGCAGCCGCGACGACCGCGGGTTCCGGGGCGCCCGCTCCGTCGTCGGCGAGCGTGCCACCGTGGCGGTGGAACGCCGCGTCGTAGCCGAGCGACACCATCCGGTTGCCGAGCGTCGGGTCCACGTCGCCGTCGGTCAGTCGCGCGGCGTCGAGGGCCTGGTGCACGAGGGTCGCGAGGAGCGGCGACACCTCCGTTCCGCGCCCGAGCTCGGCAGCGCGGGCGACGAGTTCGGAGTCCTCTCGGAAGCGGCTGCAGGCGAGGTCGACGGCGTCGGTGATCTCGCGGACGCAGGCCTCGGCGGCGGCGAGGTGGCGTCGGTCGCGGTGGTCGACGACGACGCGGGCGGTGGTGGTCCAGAGCTCCCACTCGGTGGCAGCGCGCATCAGGAGCCCGTCGTCGTGGCGTCGGAGGACGAGTTCTGGCTGCCCTGGGTGACGCCGGACGAGCTGCTGCCGCTGCTGCTCGTGCCGCTGTCGCCGTTCGTGCTGCTGCTGTCGCTGCTCCCGCTCGTGCTCGTGCTCGTGTCGGTGCTCGTCGTCCCCTGCTCGTGCCCGACCCAGAGGCCGGCGCCGGTCACCATCGCGACCACCAGCCCGCCCAGGCTCACGAGCGAGCTCGTCGTCCACTTCCTGCCGTTGCTGCCCATCGTTCCTCCTCGTCTCGGTACGAGGCTGGCGGGCCGGCCGATGGACCACCCGGGAGCCGACTGCACCGATCCCGGGCGAACGCTCGGAGCCCGGTAAGAGCAGCAGCGCGGTCAGTGCCCCAGGCTGCCGAGCATCGCGGCGAAGTCCGGCGTCGCGGGGAGCGCGTCGGCCTGCTGCGGCACCCGGCGGGAGGACCGGACGGCCCACGCGAGATCGGCGCCGGCACGGCGGATGCGTCCCTCGAGCGCTGCGGCGTCGCCCTCGGTCCCCCAGTCGTCGGTCGCGGCGAACACCCCGGTCGGCACCGCGGCGGCGCGGAGGTAGGCGAACACCGGACGGAGTGCGTGCTCGATCGCGAGCGAGTGCCGTGCGGTGCCTCCGGTGGCGCCGAGGAGCACGGGCATGTCGGCGAGGGCGTCCTTGTCGATCACGTCGAGGAACGACTTCGCGAGCCCGCTGACCCCCGCGGTGAAGACCGGCGTGACGAACACGACCGCGTCCGCCTCGACCACGGTGGCGATCGCGGCTGCGAGGGCCGGCGCGGCGAAGCCGGTCAGCATCGCGTCCACGATCTCGTGCGCGATGGGTCGGAGCTCGACGTGCTCGACCGTGGCGGTGGTGCCGTCCGCGAGGAGCGCCTCGGCCGCAGCGCCGCCGAGGCGGTCGGCGAGCAGGCGGGTCGAGCTGGGGTCGGACAGTCCGGCGGAGACGACGGCGATGGTGGTCATGATGGCTCCCGGCTTTCGATGCGTTTGCATGAACATCATACGGAACCGACCGTCTGGCGCAAGCATTCCCGCCCGCGCTCCACGGGCCTCCAGGCCGGAGACGGACGAACGCCCGGCCTTCCGAGGAAGACCGGGCGTTCAGCCGAGCAGTGTCTGCGTGGGACTCAGCGGCGCAGGCCGAGGCGCTCGATGAGCGCACGGTAGCGGTTGATGTCCACGTCAGCGAGGTAACCGAGGAGACGGCGACGCTGACCGACCATGAGCAGCAGACCACGACGCGAGTGGTGGTCGTGCTTGTGCTCCTTGAGGTGCTCGTTCAGGTCGTTGATGCGACGCGTCAGAACGGCGACCTGGACCTCGGGGGATCCGGTGTCGCCCGGGTGGGTCGCGTACTCTTCGATGATCTCCTGCTTGACCTTCGCGTCAAGTGCCATGGATGATCCCCTTTCCTGTCCGTTGCGCGGTGCCCGTGCCTGCTGCACGAGCGCTCTTCGTCCGCGGCCGTTCGACGGCAACCGGAGAAGCCTACCAGGAGATCAGACGGCGCGGGGACGCAGGCGACGACGCCGAGGCGCGGGCAACAGGCTGCGGAAGAGGCCGACGAGCGTCGCCCCGAGGAGGCCGCCGAGCCCGTTCGACAGCACGTCGCGGGGATCCGAGACCCGGTTCGGCAGGAACGCACCCTGGTACTGCTCGATGCCGACCGAGAGCCCGACCGCGACGACCGCACCGAGCAACCACCAGCGCCGGGGCAACCAGAGCGCGGCGAGCATGCCGACCGGGACGAACATCGCGATGTTGGCGAGGAACTCCGTCCGGTCGTACGTCAGCCAACCGCTGCCCGTGATGCGCTGCGCCCACCGGATCGCGTGCTCCACGAGGGATCCCTGCGCAGCGGTGAAGACCTCCGGCGTCAGGGTCATCCGCCAGATCACCCAGGCGTAGGCCGCGGTGACGGCCAGGAGGAGGAGTTTCCGGAGCATCCGCAGAGTCTGACATGCCGCGTTCGGGAAACCCCTGGCCCACCGCTGGCAGAACACCCGGAGGGGTTCCCCGCTGCGCCGGTTCTCCTGGGAGCATGGGTCCATGACGGACCAGGGGAACCGCCGACGGGCGCCGCGACGGTCGTCGGCCGGGCGCCAGTGGACGTGGATCGGCGTCACCGCCGCCGTGGTCGTCGCCGTCGTGGCCGCCCTCGTGGTGGCACTCCCGCGAGGCGGCTCTCCCGACGGTCGCCAGGTCGTCGAACGCCGGACCGCCGCGCAGGCGTTCCCCGGGGGCCTCGCGGTCCAGCCGCCCGCCGAGAACCAACCCGGTCGCCGCGAGGCAGCGGCGCGGGCTGCCGGTCAGGACGCCACCGCGCAGCGGATCGCCGTCATCGCCGACCAGCCGATCGCCACCTGGCTGACCGACGACTCGGTCGCCGCCACGCGTTCCACGATCCGTGACGTCGTCCGGAGTGCGCGCCAGCAGGACCGCACCCCCGTGTTCGTGCTCTACAACGTGCCGGACCGGGACTGCGGCCACTACTCGAAGGGCGGCAGTACGGCGTCCGGGTACGTGCCCTGGGTCCGCGCGGCGGCCCGGGCGATGGCGGGGTCCCACGCCGTGGTGCTCGTCGAACCGGACTCGATCGCGCAGATCGCCGTGTGCGGGCGACTGAAGGACTCCCGCCTCCCCCTGCTGCGGAGAGCGGTGGACGCGCTCAGCGGGCACGGCCTCACCGTGTACCTCGACGGCGGCAACGAGGACCGTGTCCCGGTCGCCCGGCAGGCGTCGTGGCTCCGGCAGGCGGGCGTCGACCGGACCCAGGGGTTCTTCACGAACGTCTCGAACTTCTACCGGGTCGACACCGAACGCGCGTACGCCGACGAGCTCGCCGACCGCATCGGCGACGACCCGCACTTCGTCATCGACGTCTCCCGCAACGGGCAGGGCTGGCGCGGCACCTGGTGCAACCCGTCCGGAGCCGGACTCGGTCAGACCCCGCACGTCACCCGGGGCAGCACGCGCCTCGACGCCCTGCTCTGGGTGAAGACGCCCGGCCTCAGCGACGGGACGTGCAACGGCGGGCCCGCAGCCGGACAGTGGTGGGAGTCGTACGCGCTCGACCTCGTGGCGAACCGGAAGCGCGGCTGAGCTGGCCCTCACTGCGCGGTGTCGGTGCCCGGTGGTTCCATCGGGACATGACCCCGACCGTGCGCCTCCACTCCGTCGTCCCGCCGTACCTGCTCCGCGCCGTCGCCGAGGCGCCGGACCTCCCCCGGGCCTCCTCCGCCGCCCGGTCCGCACTGGCCTCGCTCGAGGTCGTGCAGCAGCCGAAGCACGAGCACCGCGAACAGCCGCAGGGCGTCAGCGGCACGGTCGACCGGTCACCGCAGCGGACGATCTCCGACGCGCACGGCACGACCACGCTCCCCGGCACGGCGGTCCGGCACGAGGGCGACCCCGACTCCGGCGACCCCGCGGTGGACGAGGCCTACACGGGGCTCGGAGACACGCACGCGTTCTGGCTCGAGGTCTTCGACCGCGTCTCCATCGACGGTGCCGGGCTGCCGCTCGACGCCACGGTCCACTACGGGCAGGACTACGACAACGCCTACTGGGACGGCAGCCGCATGGTGTTCGGCGACGGTGACGGTGAGGTGTTCGAACGCTTCACCATCGCCGTCGACGTGATCGGCCACGAGCTCGCGCACGGTGTGACGCAGTACACGGCCGACCTCACGTACGAGGGGCAGTCCGGGGCACTCAACGAATCGATCAGCGACGTCTTCGGCTCCCTCGTGCTGCAGTACTCCCGGAAGCAGACCGCCGAGCAGGCCTCGTGGCTCATCGGCAAGGGGCTCTTCACCCCGCGCGTGCACGGCGTCGCCCTCCGGTCGATGCGCGCGCCCGGCACGGCGTACGACGACCCGGTGCTCGGGAAGGACCCCCAGCCGGCGACGATGGCGGGGTACCTCGAGACGACCGACGACAACGGCGGCGTGCACACGAACTCCGGCATCCCGAACCACGCCTTCTACCTCGCCGCGACGGCGATCGGCGGCAACGCCTGGGAGGGCGCCGGGGCCGTCTGGTGGGACGCCCTCACCTCGGACGAGACGACGGAGTCGATCGACTTCGCGGGGTTCGCTTCCGTGACCGTCGACGCTGCGGCGACACGGTTCGGGTCGGGGTCGCGCGAGCACGCCGCCGTGCAGCAGGCCTGGCGGACGGTGGGCGTCATCGGCTGACGCTCCCCCGCACCGCCCCCGCTCGGCGTACGGTCGGGTCATGCACATCGAGGTCCGCCGGTCCGGAGGCTTCGCCGGCACCACCCGCGGCTGGCAGGTCGACACCGACGCCTGCGACGACCCCGCCGCCTGGACCGAACTGGTCGGGACGCTCCCCGGTGACGTCCCGGCACCGTCGCCGGCAGTCCGCGACGACTTCACGTGGACGATCACGCTCGAGCAGCGCACCGTGTCGATCCCGGGCAGTCGGCTCGACGGTCCGTGGGCGGCCCTCGTCACGCGCGTCCGCGACGAGGGCGACACCGTCTGAGGCGCTGCCGCGTCGGCCGGACGGGAGGGACGGCGTGGGCCCGCCACGCGCCTCCCGTCAGGCGCCGGCCGCGTCGAGCGCGCGCCGGACTGGAGGCGCGGCGCGGGCCCGCCACGCGCCTCCCGTCGGATGCCCGGCACGTCGAGCGCCCCCGGCACGTCGAGTGCGCGCGGTACGTCGAGCGCGGGCGGCACGTCGAGCACGCGCGGCACGTCGAGCACGCGCGGCACGTCGAGCACGCGCGGCACGTCGAGCACGCGCGGCACGTCGAGCACGCGCGGCACGTCGAGCACGCGCGGCACGTCGAGCACGCCCGTCGCGTCGAGCGCGCGCAGCGCAAGTCCGACGGAGCACGCGTCGAACGACACGTGCGTCGTCGAGCGCGGCGCGCAGCCCGATGTTGGCCGCACAGCACCACACGCGGCGGCGCGGGCCTCAGTCCACGTCGACGATCGTCAAGCGCCGCGTCGGCCGCGTCATCGCGACGTACACGGCCGCTGCCGCCCGCGCCGCATCGGCCCCGACGCGCTCCGGGTCGACGAGGAGCACCCCGTCGAACTCGAGGCCCTTCGCGTCCGCCCCGGTCAGCACCGTGACGGACCCCGGTCGTGGCGACCCGAGGGACCGGACGTCCGCCTCGGTCCGGGCGAGCCGGTGCCGCACGGTGTCGACGTCGGACTCCGGCACGATCACGCCGATGGTCCCGCTGCCGATCGCCGCGCGCTCGTCGTCGACCAGCGACGCGACGGTGTCGAGCACGTCCGACCGCGGGACGGACACGCGCTGCACGGGGTCGCCGTCGCGCACCGCCTCGGTCCGGGTGACCACGAGCCCGGCCGACTCCGCGTACTCCCCGGCGGCGAGCACGATCGACCGCGGCGTGCGGTAGTTGACCGTGAGCTCCTCGATGCGGTGCTCGATCGGCACCTGCGGTGCGCGGCCACGGCGGCGCCGGGCGAGCGCTCCGACGACGTCGTCCCAGGTGCGGGCTGCTCCCGGCGAGGATCCCTGCGCCATGTCCCCGACGATCGTGAACGACCGGAGCGGGTTCCGACGGGCGAGCACCCGCCACTGCATCGGGGAGAGCTCCTGTGCCTCGTCGACGACGATGTGCCCGTAGGTCCACTCGCGGTCCTCGGCGGCGCGCTCGGCCGTCGTGCGCGGGTCCCCGCCCTCGGCGAAGGACCCCGCGACCTGCTCGGCCGTGACGATGCCCTCGACCCCCATGTTCTCGATCGCCTGGCGCGCGTTCTCGATGTCGCGGTTGCGGCTGGCCTTCGCGGCACGCTTGGCGGCGCCGCCGGTGGGGTCGAACGGACCGAGGAGCTCGGCGGCCTCGTCGAGGAGCGGGACGTCCTCGACCGTCATCGCGGAACCGCGTGGTCGCAGCAGCAGCGCCCGCCGCTCCGGGGTCCAGTTCGGGGTGAGGGACGCGAGCCAGTTCGGCCGCGCGTAGAGGTCCTCGACGAACTTCTCCGGCGGCAGCGGGAGCCACGCGGTGTTGAGGAGGACGCGGGCGTCGTACGAGGACCGGATGTCCTCGCGGAGGACCTTCTCGTCGGCTTCGTCCACCGTGGTGCCGCGCTCGCGCAACTGGTCGGCGAGCAGGCGGGTCATCGCGTCGAGGGCGATCTTGTTGAACGTCACCCGGGCGACGTTGTGCGGCTTGCCCCGGTCCTGCGCACGCTTCATCGCGTCGGCCACGAGCTGCGGCGGGACGACCAGCCGCTCCCCCTCGACGTCGAGCGTCACGGGTTCGGTCGGCACGACCTGCCGCGACCGGACGGCACGGCGCAGCAGGGAGGCCATCTCCGCCGAGCCCTTCACGGCGGCGACGTCCCGGTGGTCGTGCGTCGAGGCGTGCACGCCCGGGTAGAGAGAGCCGAGGGACGCCATCACGACACCGGTCTCACCGAGGGACGGCAGCACCTGCTCGATGTACGTCAGGAACGCCGACGAGGGCCCGACCATGAGCACGCCCGACCCGCGGAGGCGCTCCCGGTAGGAGTACAGCAGGTACGCCGCCCGGTGCAGCGCGACCGCGGTCTTGCCGGTGCCGGGGCCGCCCTGCACGATGAGCACTCCCTCGAGCGGAGAGCGGATGATGCGGTCCTGCTCGGCCTGGATCGTGGCGACGATGTCCGTCATCCGGCCGGTGCGCTCGGCCGTGACGGCCGCGAGGAGTGCTCCCTCGCCCTGGAGGTGCGTGCGCTCGTCGTCGTAGAGGGAGGCGTCGAACACCTCGTCCTCGACACCGACGACCCTCCGCCCGTCGAGCGTGAGGTGCCGACGCGAGCGCATCCCCATCGGGTGCGCGGCGGTCGCCTGGTAGAACGCGCTCGCACCGGGCACGCGCCAGTCGAGCAGGAGCGGGCGGTGGTCGTCGTCGCGGAGGCCGACCCGTCCGATGTACCGGAACACGTCCTCGTCGCTGTCCGGCTCGGAGACCTCGAGCCGGCCGAACACGAGGCGGTCGCCGACGCGCTCGAGCGTCGCGATGGTGTCCTCGTAGAGCCGGGCGTACGCGTCGCGCTCGCTGCGGCTCTGGTGGTTCCCGCCGACCGCCTGACGGCGGGTCTCGGCGAGACGCTGTTCGGCCTCGGCGGTCAGTTCGTCGAGGCGGGCGAAGAGCCCGTCGACGTAGCCACGCTCGCGGTCGATCTCGGTCGGTTCGGACACACGCCACCCTTCGGGAAACAGGGGTGTCCAGTGTAGTCCCGCGGGACCGACACCGAGAACGTCGCGACGCGACCGCCGGCGCACGGGAGGCGCGTGGCGGACCCGCCACGCGCCTCCCGTCCGGAACCTGGTTCCGGCACGCCGGCCGGAGCCGCTACATCTCCTCGTGCGTGTCCGGGTCGCCGTCCCAGAGGCGCCCACGCTCGAGCGCGGAGATCGCCTGGACCTCGTCCTCGGTCAGTTCGAAGCCGAAGACGTCGAGGTTCTGCCGCTGCCGCTCCGGGTCGCCCGACTTCGGCACCGGCACGGCACCGAGCTGGACGTGCCAGCGGAGGACGACCTGGCCCGGCGTGACGCCGTGCGCCTCGGCGGCGGCGACGACGGGCTGCTCGCTCATGAGCTCCGACTGCTTCGCGAGCGGGCTCCAGCTCTCGGTCACGATGCCGAGCTCCTGGTGCACCTTCCGCAGCTCGGCCTGCGGGAAGTACGGGTGCAGCTCGACCTGGTTCACCGCCGGCGCGACGCCGGTGGCGTCGACGATGCGCTCCAGGTGGTCGGGCGTGAAGTTCGAGACGCCGATCGAGCGGACCTTGCCCGCGTCACGGAGGTCCACGAATGCCTTCCACGTGTCGACGAACTTGTCGACCGACGGGTTCGGCCAGTGGATGAGGTACAGATCCACGTGGTCGAGGCCGAGGTTCGCGAGCGACTCGTCGATCGACCGGTGCGCTTCGTCGTACCCGTGGTGGCGCCCCGGCAGCTTCGTGGTGACGACGAGGTCGTCACGGTCGACGCCGGACTCGCGCACCGCACGGCCGACGGCGTCCTCGTTGCCGTAGTTCAGGGCGGTGTCGAGCAGCCGGTAGCCGCTCGCGATCGCGGCGAGCACCTGCTGCGTGCCCTCGTCGCCGTTCAGGCCGTAGGTGCCGAGGCCGAGCTCGGGGAACCGGTGGCCGTCGTTCAGCTCGATCGTCGGGGCGCCGACCTGCATCAGCGGACCCCGAGCAGGTCGATGACGAAGATGAGGGTCTTGCCGGAGAGGAAGTGTCCGCCACCGGCCGGGCCGTACGCGAGCTCCGGCGGGACGACGAGCTTCCGACGGCCGCCGACCTTCATGCCGGGGATGCCCTCCTGCCAGCCACGGACGAGCGCCGCGAGCGGGAAGTCGATCGGCTCGCCGCGGTTCCACGAGCTGTCGAACTCCTCGCCCGACTCGTACTCGACGCCGGCGTAGTGGACCTTGACGGTCGAGCCCGCGGTCGCCTCGTCCCCGGAGCCCTCGACGATGTCGGTGATCACGAGCTCGGTGGGGGCCGGACCCTCGGGGGCGTCGAACTCGGGCTTGCTGTTGAGGTCAGTCATGCCCGCCAGTCAACCAGAGAGCGCGGTCCTGGCCGTGCAGCCCGATCGAGGCAGCAGAATGGTTCCACCGTGACACGATCCGACACCGCCCCGCGCCGCCGCCTGCTCGCCGACCTCACCCCGCTCCGCCGCTCCCCCGCGTTCGCGCGGCTCTGGGCCGGCACGGCGATCGCCGGCATCGGCACGCAGATGACCACCGTCGCGGTCGGCCTCGAGGTGTACGAGATCACCCACTCCACCTTCGCCGTCGCACTCGTCGGTGTGATCGCCCTCGTCCCGATGATCGTCGCGGGGCTCTACGGAGGCATGCTCGCGGACGCGTTCGACCGTCGGCTCGTGGCCCTCGTGTCGGCGGTCGTCGCGTGGGCTGCGGTGGCCCTCATCGCCGCGCACGCCTGGCTCGGGCTGCACAGCGTCGCGCTGCTGTACGTCCTCGCCACGGTGAACGCGGTCGCGGCGACGGTGAGCAACGCCTCCCGCTCGGCGATCGTGCCGCGGCTCGTCGGGACCGACCTGCTCCCGGCGGCGAGCGCCCTCGGTGGCATCGCGTCGGGGTTCCAGGTCACGGTGGGCCCGGCGATCGCCGGCGTCCTCATCGCCAGCGTCGGCTTCGCCCCGACGTACACGATCGACGTCGTGCTGTTCACGTTCGCGTTCCTCGGGGTGTTCACACTGCCGCGGATGGCTGCCGAGCACGACGCCCTCCGACCCGGGCTGGGCTCGTTGATCGAGGGGGCGCGGTTCCTGAAGCGCTCGCGGAACATCACGATGACGTTCGTGCTCGACATCATCGCGATGACGTTCGGCCAGCCGCGGGTGCTCTTCCCCGCGATCGGCGCGCTCGTCATCGGCGGCGGCTCGATCACGGTCGGGACGCTCACCGCCGCGTACGCGATCGGCGCCCTGCTGTCGAGCGTGTTCTCCGGCCCGCTCGGCCACGTCCGTCGGCAGGGCGAGGCCGTCGGCTGGGCGATCACGGCGTACGGCGGGGCGATCGCCGCGTTCGGGGTCACGATCGCGGTCGCCCACACACTCGGCGGGCGGTCCGGCGAGCGCTTCGATGCCGGGATCCTGCCGGCCCTCGGACTGGCGGCGCTCTTCCTCGCGATCTCCGGCGGCGCCGACAACGTCAGCTCGGTGTTCCGGAACACGATCCTGCAGGCAGCAGCCCCCGACGGGATGCGCGGGCGCCTGCAGGGAATCTTCATCGTCGTCGTCACGGGCGGTCCGCGGGTCGGGGACCTGTACGCCGGGCTCGTCGTCGCGGCGGGCATCGCCTACCCGCCGATCATCGGGGGCGTGCTCATCATCGGGCTCGTCGCGCTGCTGCTCCGGCTCGTGCCGTCGTTCCGTCGGTACGACGCGCTGCACCCCCACGCGGACTAGCGCCACGCGACTCGGCTGCCGCGCCGCGAAAGCGACAGTCTGCTGGCATGCGACAGCGACGAACTGTCGCTTTCGCGACCGGCGGCGGGGCCGGTGCCGCGCGTCTGTCGCTTTCACGACGTGGCCGCGACCGACCGGCGGCCTGGAGGCGCGTGGCGGGCCCGCGCCGTGCCTCCCGTCCGATTCCAGGTAGTTTCGTGACCATGCCGGAACCCGACGCGCGCGCCATCCAGCGGACCGGGGTCCGCGCGGTGGTCCGGCGCACCTACCACTCGGTGATCCGGCACCGCGTCGTCGACGCGGCGGCGTCGCTGACGTTCTTCGCGACCCTCACGGTGTTCCCGACCGCACTCGCCGTCGTGTCGGCACTGGCCATCGTGGACCGGTCGGGCGACGGGCTCGAGGACATCATCCAGATCCTCGGGTTCATCGTGCGACCAGAGACCGCGCAGCACCTCGAGGAGCCGCTTCGGCAGCTGCTCACGCTCGACAACCCGTGGCTCGGGTTCGCGACCGGCGTGGTCCTGACACTGTGGTCGCTGTCCGGGTACGCGACCGCGTTCGGCCGGGCGATGAACACCGCCTACGAGGTCGAGGAGGGGCGGCGGATCTGGAAGTTCCGCAGCATGATGCTCCTCGTCACCCTGCTCGTCATGGTCGGCGGTGCGATCGCGATCCTCATCCTGCTCGGCACGCCGACGATCGCCGCGGCGGTAGTCGACCAGATGGGCTGGCCGGTGTGGGTGGACGACCTGTGGAACGTGGCGAAGTGGCCCGTGCTCGCCGCGGACCTCGTCGTCATGGTGGCGGTGCTGTACTACGCGACGCCGAACGTCCGGACCCCCCAGTTGCGGTGGGTGTCGGCCGGTGCCGCGTTCGCGATCGTGACCTGGGCGATCGCGACGGTCGGCTTCGCGGTCTACGTCGAGACGATCGGTGCCGGCAACCGAGCGTACGGGTGGCTCGGCGGCGCGATCCTGCTGCTCGTGTACCTGTACATCTCGAACTTCGTGCTCGTGGTCGGCGGGGAGCTCGACTCCGAGGTCATCCGTCTGCGGCAGCTGCTGGCCGGCATCGAGGCGGACGAGTCGATCCGGCTCCCCCTCCGCGACGTCACGCGCAACTTCACGCTGGCCCGGTGGCGGGACGCCGACATCGCGACCGCACACCACGTCCGGGTCGAGGCGGCGAAGCTCCCCCGCGACGACGAGGACTCCGCGCAGGCGGAGCACCTCCGCGACCTCGCCGGCAAGGTGCAGGTCAGCGAACCCCCGATGCCGTAGCGGCACCGGGGGTCACGCCTCAGCGCTCCCGCGCCGCCTGGTCGAGCATCTCCTCGGTGACCACCGGGATCGCGCCCGTCGCCAACTCGATGCCCGACAGCCGCGCCGGCGACAGGACGCGCTGCACCTGGTCCTCCTCCATCAGCCCGGCCGCCGTGACGAGCGTCGCGATCGGCGTCGAGGTGGTCAGCGCCGTGTGCGCGATCGACGCCGCCGCCGCGTACCCGATGTACGGCGTCAACGCGGTCACGACGCCGACGTTCGTGTCCACCTGCGCCGCGAGCTTCGCCTCGTTCGCCTCGATGCCGGTGACGCAGTGCACGCGGAGGGTCTCGCAGCCGTTCGCCATCCACTGCAGCGACTGCATGATGGAGTGCGCGATGATCGGCTCGAAGGCGTTGAGCTGCAGCTGCCCGCCCTCGGCCGCCATCGTCACGGTGGTGTCCGCCCCGACGACCGCGAACGCGATCTGGTTCACGACCTCGGGGATCACCGGGTTGACCTTGCCGGGCATGATCGACGAGCCCGCCTGGCGTGCCGGCAGGGTGATCTCCCCCAGGCCGGCCTGCGGCCCCGAGGCGAGGAGCCGGAGGTCGTTGCAGATCTTCGAGAGCTTCGCAGCGCTGCGCTTCACCGTGCCGGACAGCGTCATGAACGCCCCGGCGTCGCTGGTTGCCTCGATGAGGTCCGGCGCGGTCACGACGTCGAGGCCGGTCGCGATCTCCAGCTGCCGCCGGACCTCGTCGCGGTACAGCGGGTCGGCGGTGATGCCGGTGCCGATCGCCGTCGCGCCGAGGTTCGTCTCCGCCAGCAGCGGCATGACCTTCGACAGCAGGAGGACGTCCTCCTGGATGGTGTGCGCGAAGCCGGTGAACTCCTGTCCGAGCGTCATCGGCACGGCGTCCTGCAGCTGGGTCCGGCCGATCTTCAGGACGTCGGCGAAGGCCCGTCCCCGCTCCGCGAACGCGTCGGACAGCGCCTCGAGCTGGGTGTTGAGCCGCCGGACGCCGAGGATCATCGCCAGCTTGATGCTCGTCGGGTACGTGTCGTTCGTCGACTGGCTCCGGTTCACGTGGTCGATCGGGTGCAGGTACGCGTAGTCGCCCTTCTCCCGGCCGAGGAGTTCGAGGGCGCGGTTCGCGAGCACCTCGTTCGTGTTCATGTTCGTCGACGTGCCGGCGCCGCCCTGGACGACGTCGACCACGAACTGGTCGCGGAGTCGCCCGTCACGGACCTCCTGCGCGGCCGCGTCGATGGCGTCGGCGCGCTCGCCGTCGAGTACCCCGATCGCCTTGTTCGCGCGGGCCGCTGCCTGCTTGACGGTCGCGAGGGCCTCGATGAGGTCCGGGTACACCGCGATGGGGACGGACGTGATGGGGAAGTTCTCGAGCGCCCGGAGGGTGTTGATCCCCCAGTAGGCGTCGGCCGGGACCTCTCGGCTGCCCAGGGAGTCGGTCTCGGTGCGGGTGGGTCGTGGTGCGTCGTTGCTCACCCGGCCCAGGCTAGTCCGAACCGTCCGGCCGGTCCTGGTGCGCGGCCGGGCGCGTTTCGACTCGCGCCCGACGCGACCCGGTGGCGGCCTGGAGGCTCGTGGCGGCGCCGCCACGAGCCTCCAGGCTGTCCCGGGGCCGCGTCAGCGAGCCGCAGTGCACGCGCAGGTGTGCTGCGGCTCCGCGACGCGGGTCAGTGGAACTGCGGGACGATGAGGTAGATGCCGTAGAGCACGGCGGCGGCGCTCACCGCGAAGCAGGCGATCGCGAGCGACCGGTACAGCCGGACCCCCGGCGGGGTTCGCCCCGGCAGCGGGAACCCGGCCGTGGCCGGGCCGACGGTGCCGTCGTCCTTGACCGTGTACTTGCCGGCGCGGGTGTCCGCGGCGCTCCAGAACCGGAGTCCGACCGAGTACACCGTCACGACGAAGCACGCGGCGACGACCGAGACGACGGCGACGCTGACGAAGGCCAGCCAGTCGATGCCCATCAGGCTTCCTCTCCGTCGACGACGGCCAAGCGGTACGAGTCCGAGGCGATGCGCATCAGCGACGACCTCCCTTGCGTGCGGCCATGCGGCGCAGGGTGCGCTCACGGCTCAGCTCGGCACGGCGGGCCGAGACCACCTCGGCGCGCTTCTTGCGCTGCATGTCGCGGCGCTCCTTGCGGGTGAGGACCGCGTTCGCGGCCACGTCCACCTCGATCGCGGCGGCCTGGTCGTGCGGCTTCCGGAGCGACCAGAGGTACAGCCCGAGGATCACCGCGGCACCGACGACGGCGTCGATCACGAGGCCGAGGACGCCGATGCGGGCGATGCCGGACGCGACCGCGCCGACCGCAGCAGCGGCGGGCAGCGTGATGAACCAGGCGATGACGATCTTGCCCGCGGTCGACCACTGGATCTTCGACCCGCGACGACCGAGGCCGGCGCCGATGATCGAGCCGGACGAGACCTGCGTGGTGGACAGCGCGAAGCCGAGGTGGCTCGAGGCCAGGATCGTGGCGGCGGTCGAGGCTTCAGCAGCGAAGCCCTGCGTCGCGCGGATCTCGGTGATGCCGGAGC
Source organism: Curtobacterium phoenicis (assembly GCF_047238015.1). Classification (NCBI taxonomy): domain Bacteria; kingdom Bacillati; phylum Actinomycetota; class Actinomycetes; order Micrococcales; family Microbacteriaceae; genus Curtobacterium; species Curtobacterium phoenicis. The sequence continues at coordinate 1,505,711 of NZ_JBDFLZ010000002.1, read as the reverse complement.
CGAGCGTCCGGATGATGCGCCACCCGCCGGTGTACGTGCCGAGGGCGATCGCGAGGGCACAGGCCACGACGACCCAGAACTGGACGCCGTGGTCCGCCGACTGCGCACCGGACGCGATGAGCGTGAGCGTGATGACGCCCATGGTCTTCTGCGCGTCGTTCGTGCCGTGCGCGAGCGACACCATCGAGCTCGTGAAGATCTGGCCGAAGCGGAAGCCGCCGCGCTCGTTCGGGAACACCGGGCGTCGGGTGATCCGGTACGCGATGCGCGTCGACAGGAACGACACCAGCGCCGCGATCACGGGCGACAGGAACGCCGGGATGATCACGACCGTCAGCAGCGCCGCGTAGTTGACGGAGCCGAAGCCCGCGCCGACGATCGCGGCACCGATGAGCCCGCCGAACAGCGCGTGCGACGACGAGGACGGCAGCCCCCGGAGCCACGTGATCATGTTCCACACGACCGCGCCGATCAGCCCCGCGAAGATCATCTCCGGCGTGATCGCCACGCCGCCCGGCCCCTCGTTGATGAGGCCGTGCGAGATCGAGGTCGCCACGGCGGTGCTGAGGAACGCACCGACGAGGTTGAGCACCGCTGCGACGGTGACCGCGACCTTGGGCTTCATGGCGCCGGTCGCGATCGGGGTCGCCATCGCGTTGGCGGTGTCGTGAAAACCGTTTGTGAAGTCGAAGAAGAGGGCCAACGCGATGACCAGGACGACTATGAGTGTGATGTCCACCGCGGGAAAGTGTCCCAGGCGACCGGCCCGAGCACAAACCCTGCCGTTCACCTCGTGTCCACCTGTGCTGTCGATCCGTTCAGGAACGGAACCATTCCGATGACAGAATGTTCCTCATGGACCCGGTCGAACTGCTCATCCTGCTGATCGGCTCGCTGGCGGTGACGGGGTTCGCCCGGGCGAAGGGACTGCCCGCTCCCCTGCTCGTCACCGCCGTGGCCCTCGCGGCGTCGTTCATCCCCGGGCTGCCGCACATCGAGATCGACAGCGAGGTCATCCTCACCGTCGTGCTCCCCCCGCTGCTCTACTCGGCAGCGCTCGACGTGTCGTGGCAGAGCTTCCAGACGTCGATCAAGCAGATCCGACGGCTCGGCATCTTCCTCGTGATCGTCACGGCGCTGGTCGTCGGCGTCGTCGCGTACTTCCTCATCCCGGACATGACCCTGCCGGCCGCGATCCTCCTGGGCGCGATCGTCGCCCCGCCGGACGCCGTGTCCGCGGCGGCGATCGGTCGGAAGCTCGGGCTCCCCCGGCGTGTGATGACGGTGCTGTCCGGCAAGAGTCTCATCAACGACGCGGCCTCGCTGACGCTCGTGCGGGTGTTCACGCTCATCATCGCGGGGACGTCACTGACCATCTGGCAGGACCTCGGCATCTTCGGGCTCGCGATCGGCGTCGGCCTCGTGGTCGGCGGGGTGCTCGGCGTCCTCGTGCACTGGATCCGGATGCGGATCAACGACCCGGTGGTCGAGACGATCATGAGCATCCTGCTGCCCTTCGTCGCGTACATCGGCGCGGAGCACCTGTCCGGGTCCGGCGTGATCGCGGTCGTCACCGCGGGCCTCTACATCGGCTACAACTCGCCGAAGGAGGGCTACGCCACACGGCTGCAGGAACGTCCGCTGTGGACGAGCATCGACGTGATCCTCGAGGGCTTCGTGTTCGCCCTCATCGGCCTCCAGCTCAACGACGTGGTGCAGAAGCTGGTCGCGAGCGAGCGGAGCCTCGGCGAGACGCTGACCGCGGCGCTCGTGATCCTCCTCGTCGTGATCCTCGTCCGGCCCCTCTTCGTGTTCGAGTCCTACGTGCGCAACCGGATCAACGGACGCTGGCTCCGGCCCCTGCGCATCCGGCTCTCGCGCGGGCACCCCTCCCTGCGGTGGATCCGCGGTTCCGCGGAGCCGAAGCTCAACTGGCGCGAGCTCACCGTCATCTCGTGGACCGGCATGCGCGGCGTGGTCACGCTCGCCGCCGCGGTCTCGGTCGTGGCGAACCCGACGGAGATCCCGGCGCAGGACACCATCTTCGTGATCGCGTTCATCGTGACGGTCGGCACCCTCCTGCTCCAGGGCCTGACGCTGCCGTTCGTCATCCGGGCACTGAAGGTGCAGGACCCCGAGGAGGGCATCCAGGACGTCCGGAGCGAGATGCGGCTGAACGAGCGCACCACCCGCGCAGCGATCGACCTCATCGAGCAGCGACGGCCGGAGTGGGGCGAGCGCTTCGGGGTCGAGGCCACCGACGTGTTCGTCGCGCGGCTCAAGGCCCGGCTCGAGCGAGCGGCGGAGACGTTCCGGCAGGACGCCGTGGAGGAGGAGACCGAGGACCAGCAGCTGCCCTCGCGGCTCCGGGGCTCGCAGATGCAGGACATCCGGCGCGACCTGCTCGACCGGCGCCGCGAGATCGTGCTCGAGGAGCGCGAGAAGGGCAACCTCGACGAGGAGGTCATGCGTCGGGTGCTCGTGACGCTCGACGCCGAGGAGCTCGCGATGGACTCGGCACAGGCGTCCCGCAGCCGGAGCTGACCTCCCGCACGACCGCACGCACGGCACACCCGTGGCGGCCGGACCGCACGCACCGCGCCCCGGTCGCTGTCGGACGTCGCGGCGTATCCTGGCGCTCCGATCGAGAACAGGAGCACGTGGCCGAGTGAGCACCCCGCGGAACGACCTCCCCCAGAAGCGGACCACCCGCCCGTCGACCCGCGGCACGCGTCCCCGCCGAGGGTCGTCCGTCGCAGGACACCGTCGGGTCCGCCAGGCCCCCGTCCCCGAGCCGCAGCGCATCAGTCGGTACCGGCGGTGGTACGGCACGCTCCACCCGTCGCTGCAGCTCATCGGCCTGCAGCTCTGGATGCCGCTGTTCTTCATCGTCGGCTTCTGCCTCTGCTACGTGTTCGCGTTCCACGCACCGCACCCCCACGACGTCCCGGTCGCGCTCGTCGGCAGCGACCCGACACTCGTCGCAGCCGTCGGGAAGGCCCTGCCCGGCGAGTACGTCTTCCACGTCTACGACTCCCTCGCGAGCGCGAAGCGCGACGTCCTCGCCGGCAGCATGGCCGTCGCGTACGACCCGTCGGCGAACGAGTTCTACAAGGCCAGCGCCCATCAGTTCCAGGTCGCCTCACTCGTGCCCGCCACGCTGTCCGCGGTGATCGAGGCGGGCGGTGCCGCGGCACCGAAGGTCACCGAGCTCGCTCCGCTCCCGGCGTACGACGAGTACGGCACCGTGTCGATGTACGTCATGCTCGCGTGGTGCATCGGCGGCTACATGGTGGCGATGTTCATCGGGATCATGGGCGGCCCGCTCCGGCACCGCGTGCGCATGGCCGTGATCGTCATCGGCGGGCTCGTCATCTCGCTCATCACGAACACCCTCGCGGGCCCGGTCGTCGGCGCGATCCACGGGCACTTCGTCCCGCTCGTCCTCATCGCGTGGGGCTGGATCGTGGCGATCGGCCTCGCGGTCAACGGCCTGAGCTACTTCGCCGGCCGGTTCATCGCCGCTCCGGCCATGATCTGCTTCGTCTTCCTCTCGATGCCGTCCTCCGGCGGCGCCTACCCGAAGTGGTTCATGCCCGAGCCCTTCGCCTGGCTGAACAACGTCGTCGTCGGATCGAGCATGGTCGACATGATCAAGCACCAGATCTACGGGGTCGGGCCCGGACTCACGCGAGGGCTGATCACGATGGCCTGCTACGCCGCTGCGGGGCTCGTCCTCATGTACTTCGGCAAGATGTGGTGGGAGCACCGACGCATCCGCGCGATCGTCACCGGCAGGACGACGATGTTCCAGGACGCCCAGAACGCGAACCGGGAGTTCCTCGGCAAGCAGCGCGACCAGGAACTCGAGCGACACGGCCTCACCTCGACCGAGACGGGCACCCTGACGGTCCTGCGCGACGACGACTGGGAGGACGAGCGCGTCGGCGGTGACGTCTTCATGGGCGGCCGCGACGGGCTCGAGACCGAGACGACACCCACCGGACGGATCCCGGTGGTGCGTGCCGGCGAGCGTTCCGCTCCTTCCGGACGGCCGGGAGGCCCGACCAGCGGCCCGCGCACGCGTCCCGTCCCACGGGTGGACGGCTCCAGGGCGCCGGCCCGCTCCGACGCGCCGGCTCGCTCGTCCGCGCGGAGCGGCGGCTCCTCCGACGACCGCCCGCACGGACGGCACGCCGAGCGCTGACGCGCACGCCCCACTGCCCCAGCCCAGCGCCGCGGCCCGGTCGCGGCGGCCCCGTCCCGCGGACGAGTATCGCGCAGCCTCTCGGTCGCAGCGACCGCCGTCGCGATGACGCCGCGACCCTGCCCGAGCGTCGGACCGTGGGCACGGGCGGCCACCGCGCCGGGCGTATCCTGGGCGCATGAACCCGCGCATCGCCTGGCACCGCGTCCTCGTCACCGTCGTCGTCGTGTTCCTCGCCCTCGCGGTCGTGTTCTACGCGCTGAGCGTCTTCCTCGCACCCGACGGCCGGAACACCGCCGGACTCTTCGTCGGGTGGGCGATGTTCGCGATGATCGGAGCGATCGGCTTCGGCATCGTCGACTTCTTCGTGCGGCCGCTCGGTGGCCGCAGCGGCGATGCGGACGTCATGGCCGCGGCCGAGGAAGCACGGACGGGCAGCACCCGCACCCAGCAGGCGCGCTGATCACGCCCCGGTGAACCCCGCCACGGTCGCGTTGTCCTCCGCGAACGTGAACCGCGCACGGACGCGTCCACCGGCGAGCACCCCCGGCAGCCAGTACCTCGCGTCGTCCCACATCGCGTCGTAGGGCACGGCCCCCACCGGGATCCAGCGCGGCACGAGCTCGTCGCTGCCCGTGGGGTCCCCCTGCCACCGACGGCAGACGAAGACGTCCGACACCTGCGACCAGGACGGCCGGAACGGGAACCGGTAGTCCAACGTGCCCCGCGCCTCCAGGTCGTCGGGGTCGAGCCGCAGTCCGACCTCCTCGGCCACCTCGCGGACGGCCGTGTCGACCGCAGCCTCGCCGGGCTCGCGCTTGCCGCCCGGCCCGACCAGCCGACCGGTCCCGAGGCCGCGACGCTTCTCCCCGAGCAGCACCTCGGGGCCGTCAGCTCCATCGCGGAGCAGGTACACGACGACCACGGCCGGGTGCTGGATCGTGCGGTCGGCGCGTTCGGTCACGCCCCCAGTGTGGCGTACGCTCGTTGCATGGCAGGCGTGCTGCGGGGGCATCATGGCTGAGTCCCGCAGGTCGGGGCGCAGCCTCGAAGTGCTGCGTGCCGAGGCCGCCGAGGAGATCTCGATGCTCGTCGAGCACCGGAGCCGGCAGGGCGAGGACCCGTGGGACTTCATGCCGACGCTGCCGACCGTCGACGAGCAGGTCGTGCTGATCCTCCGGGCCGACTCACTCGAACTCGACGCCGCGATCGGCAAGCGGAGCGCCCAGTGGTCGATGCACCCGGCGTCCGGTCAAGGCACCGCGATGGGTGAGGAGTACCACCGCCTCCGCCGCATCGCCCTGCAGCACCCGGAGCTGACCGAGGCGGTCTGGAAGCTCATGGGTGCGCTGCCCGACGCGAGCTGACGGGCGCTGGCGGCGCCAGGCACCGTCCGGAGCAAGGGCCAGGCACGGGGTCCGGAGCGGGGGCCAGCCGCGCTGCGGTTGGATGGGGGCATGACCGAAACCGTCCTCGCGATCCTCAACCAGCCTTCCCGCGACGCCGCGCCGCACGACCCGGACGCCGACACGTTCTGGTTCGCCGCTCCGCTCGAGGAGCACGTGCAGGTGCAGGACCTCGGGATCATCCGCGGCGACGGCGTCTTCGAGACGATCACCGTGGTGGACGGACGACCGCAGGCGCTCGAGCCGCACCTCGCCCGGTTCGAGCGGTCCGCCCGCATGCTCGACCTGCCCGTGCCGGACGCCGAGGCCTGGCGTCGCACGATCGAGGCCGTGTGCGCCGAGCTCGACCCCGTCCGCGAGGGCTTCGTGAAGACCGTCCTCACCCGCGGCGTCGAGGGCTCCGACCGGCCGACCGGGTGGGCGTACGCGGCACCGTCGGGCGACCAGACCCCTGCCCGCACCGAGGGCATCTCGGTCGTGACGCTCGACCGCGGCTACCGGCACGACGTCGAGCGGACGTCCCCGTGGCTCCTGCAGGGCGCGAAGACGCTGTCCTACGCGGTGAACATGGCGGCGCTGCGCGAGGCCGACCGCCGCGGGGCCGACGACGCGCTCTTCGTCTCGACGGACGGCTACGTGCTCGAGGGCACCCGCGCGAACCTGATCATGTCCGTCGGCGGGCGGCTCGTGACGCCCCGCACCGACATCGGCATCCTCGCCGGCACCACGCAGGCCGACGTCTTCCGGTTCGCCGAGGAGGCCGGCATGGACACGTCCTACGAACTCGTGACGCTCGCCGACCTCGAGGCCGCCGACGCCCTCTGGCTCGTGTCGAGCGTCCGGCAGGCGGCCCCGATCCGGTCCGTGAACGGGGTCACCCGGGCGATGGACCTGCCGCTCACCGAGCGCATCAACGAGTTCCTGCTGTCGCGCGAGGCGTGACCGGTGCGGGTCGCGTCCGACGCGACCCGTGGACGGACCGGAGGCACGGTGCGGGCCCGCACCGTGCCTCCGGTCCGTCACTTGGTCACCACCGGTCGCTGGTGACGCCCTGCCCGTCGGCCCACTCGAAGACCTGGGCGCCCTCGATCCAGACGCGCGTCGCGCGGCTGGTCGCGGCGAGCGGGTCGCCGTCCCAGAGGACGAGGTCGGCGTCGTGGCCGACCTCGAGCCGGCCGACGCGGTCGCCGAAGCCGAGGATCTCCGCCGGGTTGACGGTGAGCGCCTCGAGCGCGGTCTGCCAGGGCAAGCCCTCCTTGACGGCGGCGGTGGCCTGGTCGACGAGCATGTTGATCGGCACGACCGGCGCGTCCGTCGTGATGGCGACGCGGACCCCGGCCGCGGCGATCGTGGCGAGGTTCGGGATGCCGCGGTCGCGGAGCTCCACCTTCGAGCGGCTCGTGAAGAGCGGTCCGTAGATGACCGGGATAGCCTTCTCGGCGAGGACGTCGGCGATCTTGTGGGCCTCGGTGCCGTGGTTCACGACGAGCCGGTAGCCGAACTCTTCGGCGAGGCGGATCGCGGTCGCGATGTCGTCGTGGCGGTGGGTGTGCTGGTCCCAGGCGAGCTCGCCGTCGAGCACGCGGACGAGGGTCTCCTTCGTGAGGTCGCGGGCGAACGGGTCGCCCTTCGCCTCGGCGGCGTCGCGAGCGGCGCGGTAGTTCTGCGCCTCGACGAAGGCGTCGCGGATGATCTTCGCGACGCCGAGGCGGGTGGACGGGGTCTGCCCCTTGCCGCCGTAGACGCGCTTGGGGTTCTCGCCGAGGGCGCTCTTGACGCTCACCGAGTCGGAGATGAGCTGCTCGTCGATCGTCCGGCCGCCCCAGGTCTTGATCGCGACGGTCTGGCCACCGATCGGGTTGCCGGAGCCGGGCTTCACGACGATGCTCGTGACACCGCCGGCGAGGGCGTCGCGGAAGCCCTCGTCCTGGATGTCCACGGCGTCGATCGCCCGGACACCGGCCATGTTCGGGCCGGTCATCTCGTTGGTGTCGTTGCCGGCCTCGCCGTTGGCCTCCTCGTGGATGCCGACGTGCCCGTGCGCCTCGACGAAGCCGGGGACGAGCCAGGCTCCGGCGGCGTCGACGACGGGCATGCCGTCCGGCGGTGAGACGTCCGGGCCGATGGCCGTGATCTTCCCGTCCTCGACGACGACCGCCCCGCCGTCGAACTCCGGGGAGGTGACGGGGACGACGTGGGCACCGGTGATGGCGAAGGAGTTGGTCATGCATGCCACGGTAGCGGCGCCCGTGCATACGACATCCGGATTCGTGGCGGCGTGCCCGTGCGCGGTCGTACCGTGCGGATCGTGCACCATCCGCTGACTCTCACCACCCGTTCGACACAGTCCGCGCATGCGCTGCCCTGCTCCACACAGGCGGAGCCGTCGCCCGCGGCGCGTGCCGGGGTGCGGGCGCTCGTGCCCTGGCCGGCGCACACGCGGGTCGTCGTGCCGTGGCGGACCCGTGCGCGCGGGCCGAAGGCCGACCGGATGCTGCGCGAGGTCACCGCATCCGTCCCGCCACGGATCGGAGCCGCGGAGTGGTCGCCCGGTGACGGCACCGGACAGCTCCTCGCGCACGCGGCACACGCGCTGCGCACCCTCGACGCGGAGCACGGGCACGTCCTGTCCGGGCTGTCGGCGATCCTCGTCCGCACCGAGGCGGTCGCCTCGTCGCGGCTCGAGCACGAGCACGCGACCCTCGACGACCTGGCACGCGCCTCCGTCGGCGGACGGGCGAACCCGAGCGCCACGCTCGTCGTCCGTGCCGGCGCGGCGCTCGAGCGCCTCGCATCGAGTGCCACGGACGGCGCGGTCACCGAGCAGGCTCTCCTGTCCGCCCACCGGGCGCTCATGGTCGACGATCCGGTCGATGGCCCGTACGCCGGGCGCTACCGCGACGTCCAGAACTGGATCGGCGGCGGCACCACACCGCGCCTGGCGACGTACGTGCCGCCGCCCGCCGCCGAGGTCCCGGGGCTGGTGCACGACCTGCTGGACTTCGTGCACCGTGACGACCTGCACCCGATCGCGCAGGCCGCCCTCGCCCACGCGCAGTTCGAATCGATCCACCCGTTCACCGACGGCAACGGTCGGATCGGCCGCGCGCTCATCGCCGCGGTGCTCCGTCGCCGGGGGCTGAGCGTGTGCGTCACGGCGCCGGTCGCCGTCGTGCTGGCCGCTGAGCGTGCGCGGTACTTCGACCTGCTCGCGGCGTACCGGGACGGCGACGTGGACGACCTCGTCCGCGACCTGGCGATCGCGGTCGGCACCGTCTGCGACGAGGCGACGGTCTCGGCCCTCTCACTCCGCGAGCACCGGGCGTGGCTCGACGGCCTCGGGCTCTCCCCTGCCCTGGTCGGCGTGCTCGCGGCGGAGCCGTCGGTGACCGAGGAAGTGCTCGACCGGTTGCTCGGCGACCGGGTGGACGCGGTGGTCCGGCGTCTGTGCGGTGCCGGCGTACTCCGACCGCTGACCGAACGGCGTCGGCGGCGGGTCTGGCGGGTGGAGGGCGTCGCTGCCGAGTACGAGGCCTTCGCCGCTCGGGTGACCGACGCCGTGCGGGCGCGGTCGAGAACACTCGGCCGGGTCGCGTGACAGTCGGGTGCGGCCGAGCGACCGGGCGGCCGGGCGGCCGGCGTCATGGCCGGCGCGGCCCGGCTGGGTTGCGTGACCACCGGCGCGCCCCGGGCCGTTCCGCGCGACCGCCGGCGCACACCGGGCCGTTCCGCGTGACCGCTGGTGCAGCCGGGTTGCGGCACGGCCCCTGCGCATAGGGTGGGACGGTGAGCAGCGAGCACGAACAGGCCACCCCGCCCACCGCCGCGAAGCGCCCGGTCACCCGGACGCACCACGGCATCGACTTCGTCGACGACTACGAGTGGCTCCGTGACAAGGAGTCCCCGGAGACGCTCGCGTACCTCGAGGCGGAGAACGCCTACACCGACGCCGCGACCGCGCACCTCGCCCCGCTGCGCGACCGGATCTTCGGCGAGGTGAAGTCCCGCGTGCAGGAGACCGACCTCTCCGTCCCCGTCCGGACGGGCGGGTGGTGGTACTTCACCCGTACCGCCGAGGGGTCGCAGTACGGCGTGCAGTGCCGGGCGCCGATCAGCGGTCCGGACGACTGGACGCCCCCGACGATCGAGGCCCCCGCCGACGGCGGGCCCGGCAGGCTCCCGGGCGAGGAGGTCGTGCTCGACGGCAACGTCCTCGCCGAGGGACACGACTTCTTCTCGCTCGGGTCCTACGACATCTCCGACGACGGCACCCGGCTGCTGTACGGCGTCGACGTCGCCGGTGACGAGCGCTACACGCTGCACGTGCGCGACCTGACGACGGGTGCGGACCTCAGCGACGAGATCCCGAACACCGGTGCCGGCGCCACGTTCGACCCGTCGGGTCGCTTCGTCTTCTACCCGACGGTCGACGACTCCTGGCGTCCGGACCGCATCTGGCGGCATGCCGTCGGCACACCTGCCTCCGAGGACGTCGTCGTGTTCGAGGAGTCCGACGACCGGTACTGGGTCGGTGTCGGCGTCACCCGCTCGTCGCAGTACATCGTCATCGAGCTCGGGTCGAAGATCACCTCCGAGGCGCTCGTGCTCGACGCGGCCGACCCCACCGGCGAGTTCCAGGTCGTCTGGCCGCGGCGGGAGGGCGTCGAGTACGAGATCGAGCACGCCATCGTCGGTGGCAGCGACCGGTTCCTCGTGCTGCACAACGACGGCGCCGAGAACTTCGAGCTGGTCGACGTCCCCGCCGACGACCCCACCTCGGAGCAGGACCGCCGCGTCGTCGTCGCCCACCACCCGGAGCGTCGGATCGAGTCGGTCGACGCGTTCGCCGGGCACCTCGCCCTCGAGTACCGGTCCGAGGCGCTGCCCCGCGTCGCGATCATCCCGATCGAGGACGACGGCTACGGCGACGCGCACGAGGTCCCGTTCGACGAAGCGCTCTTCTCCGCCGGTCTCGGCGGCAACCCCGAGTGGGAGCAGCCCACGCTCCGGATCGGCTTCACGTCGTTCGTGACCCCGTCCGAGGTGAGCGACCTCGACCTGGCGACCGGCGAGGTCACCGTCCTCAAGCGTCAGCCGGTGCTCGGTGGGTACGACCCGGCCGACTACGTGCAGGAGCGCGACTGGGCCACCGCGGCGGACGGCACCCGCGTGCCGATCTCGCTCGTCTGGCGCCGTGACGCAGTCGACGCCCGCCAGCCCGCTCCGCTGCACCTCTACGGCTACGGGTCGTACGAGCACTCGATCGACCCCGGCTTCAGCGTCATGCGGCTGAGCATGCTCGACCGGGGTGTCGTGTTCGCCGTGGCCCACGTGCGCGGCGGCGGCGAGATGGGTCGGCACTGGTACGAGGACGGCAAGACCCTCACGAAGAAGAACACCTTCACCGACTTCGTCGCGGTGGCATCGCACCTGATCGACAGTGGGCGCACGTCCGCCGACCGGCTCGTCGCCGAGGGCGGGAGTGCCGGTGGACTCCTCATGGGCGCCGTCGCGAACCTCGCTCCCGAGCGGTTCGCCGGCATCCTGGCGGCCGTCCCGTTCGTCGATGCGCTGACGAGCATCCTCGACCCGGACCTGCCGCTGACGGTGATCGAGTGGGACGAGTGGGGCGATCCGCTGCACGACCCCGAGGTCTACCGGTACATGAGCGAGTACTCGCCGTACGAGAACGTCCGCGACGACGTGCAGTACCCGAAGATCCTCGCGGTGACCTCGATCAACGACACCCGGGTGCTCTACGTCGAGCCCGCGAAGTGGACGGCGCGTCTGCGCGAGGTCGGTGCGCCGGTGCTGCTCAAGACCGAGATGGCGGCGGGGCACGGCGGCGTGAGCGGCCGCTACGACTCGTGGCGGGAGCGGGCGTTCGAGCTCGCGTGGCTGCTCGACACGCTCGGGCTGGCCGAGGTCTCCCCGGCAGCGGCTGACGCCGAGCCGATCGCCGCCGGCTGAACGCTGTGCCGGTGCCCATGCCGCAGGGCTGGGCACCGGCGCGGCGCTCACACGCGGTTGAGCGTGTGCACCGCCTCGTCGTAGGACTGTTCGGCGAGCCGGACGCGGTCGCCCGCGAGGACGCCGTACCCGAACGTCACCTCTCCGCCGCGCTCCGCGATGCCCGAGTTGACCCGGAGCTGCTCGAGCGCGTGCAGTGACCGGACCCGCTCGGTGAGGACCTCGGCCGCGTTGCCGATCCGCTTCCACAGCGCGTGCGGGAACGCATCGTCGCCGAGGACGTCCATCGCCATCCGAGCACGGAGCGTCGCCGTCCACGCCAGCTCGGTGGCGGCGAGGGCGGCGGCCTCACGCTCGACCACGGCCACCTCGGCGTCCTCGTCGGCGACGGCGTCGCGCACGAGGTCGCGCACGCGGGGCTTCTCGATCGCGGAGACGTCCTGCGCGACGTGCTTCGGGGAGCGCAGGGCCCACGCGGTCGGCTCGGGTCGTTCGACGGCGTCGTCGAGCGCGTCGAGGAGCTCGAGGAACGGTTCGGTGTGGAGGAACGCCACGACGTCACGGATCGCGTTGGCGCGCCGTTCGCGGGTGGCCGCGAGGATGCGCTCGCGGGTCATCGCGTCGACGAGGGCGTCCTGCGCCGGGGTGGATGCCCGGGGCAGCCGATCCACGAGGTACTCGGCGAGTGCCGCCCGCGCCGTCACGACCGCGAGCGCGTCCGCGGCCTCGGCGGCGCGGTCGAACTCCGCGGTCGGCGCGAACGCCGGTCGGTAGGAGCCGAGGACCGCTGCGATCCCGAGCGCGGTCGAGGCGATCTCGCGGAGGTCGACGGTCGGCGCGGTCGCCTGGTCGCGCAGGTCGGCCTGCTGCTCGAGCAGCGCGGCGCGCAGCTTCCGGAGGCGCTTCGTGAGTGCGCGGGCGGCGGTGCCCTTCTCGGGCTTGTCGCCGGTCTGGAGGCGCGGTGCCGGTGCACCGGCGAGCCCGCGTGCCAGCTTGGACGAGACGGCGGCGGGGCCGGCCCCCACGGCCGCGAAGCGTCCGTCGAGGGCGGCGAAGAGCTCGTGGGCGATCTGCTCGTCCACGCCGCCGACGGTCTCGACCTCGACCTCGCGCCAGGTGCGCGGCGTCTCGGGGGCGTCGTCGTCGAGGCGCTGTGCCCGGACGGTGTCGTCGGCGAGCTCGGCGATCTGGTCGCCGTCCTCGTCGAGGAGCCGAGTGACGGTCCGGGTGGTGGTGATCCGCACGACGGGACGCAGGCCGCGCCCACGGCGTTCGGTGAAGAGCGCCGCGAGGACCTCGTCCGGCACGGTGTCCGCGTCGTCGGTGAGCGGGAAGTGCTGCTCGTGCCGGACGGTGTCGGAGGCAGCGCGCTTGATGTGCCAGCCGGCGTCCGCTCCCCCGGTGCGGCGGCGGACGGTCACGCGTGCCGCGACGAGGTCGTACCGCTCGGTGTCCCAGTAGGTGGCGTCGAGTTCGAACGGCTCCTGCCGGTCGGACTGCAGGATGCCGCCGACACCGATCAGGTCGGGCAGGTCCCCGCCCGCCGGCAGGTCGTAGGTGCGCTCGATCTCGAGGTGCGTGTCACTCACGCGCTCTTGTCTACCAGGGCTCCCTCGGGTGCCACGAACCGTCGGGGACGATCGGTGGAGAACCTGCTGGCGACGAACCCGGCGACGACGAGCGAGAGGTACGGCACGCCGAACAGGATCGGGTTCCACTGCGCCGGCAGCAACGTCCACAGCGCCCCGGTGTGCTCCGCCTGCACGAGGACCATCGGGAGCGCGGCGAACGTCCAGGCCGGCCAGGGCGTGCGCGTCGCGACGAACCACCCGACGAGGGGCAACAGCGTCAGGAGCAGGGAGAACTCGAACGGGACCGGCACGACCGACGAGAGGGACGGGAGGAGGACCATCACCACGGTCGCCGCGAGGACCGTGCTGGCACCGATCCACCGTCGGGGAGTACTCGCCTGCAGCACGAGGATCGCGAGCGCGACGGCCACACCGGGCACGACGTGCACGAGTGCCTCCCCGACGAGCGTCCCGACGACGCGTTCGGTCCACGATCCGGAGTTCGTCTGCAGGAGCAACCACACACCCGACGCGACGAGCGACACCACCGCCACCGCCACGAGGACGGGCACGGTCCGGACGCGGTGCGGTTCGGGACGGACGTCGAGCGGTGCTGCGGTCATGGTGGTCCCCCAGGTGGTGCGACGATCGGCACGGCGGTGGAAGAGCGCCGTGGTGAAGGCGCCGAACGCGAGTGCGGTCGGCGAGAGGTCGAGTTCGGGAGCGCCCTGCACGTCGGCGACCCACTGCTCCCGGCGGACCGCGCGGTGCGCGGCGGGCGAGATCGCGACGGCCGCAGCGACGAGCACGCGGTCGAGCGCTCTCACGACGCCACCGGCCGGTTGGTCGGACGGGTGCGGCCCGTGGAGCGTGCCACGGCCCGTGCCGTGTCGGCCCGGGCGTCGACGAGCTCGCGCGCCGCGACCGCTCCGTCTCCGGTGAACTCGTAGAGCCGTCGTCGCGGCCCGGACCGCTCGGCGTCGTCGTCCCAGCTCGACCGGATCCACCCGAGCTGCTCGAGCCGCTCGAGGATCGGGTACACCGTGCCGGCCTGCCGCCCGGTGGCCTTGATGACGAGCAGCCCCCACGTCGGCTCGTCGGCGGTGAGCAGCGCGTCGAGAACCTCGAGCGTGGGGGCGGTCACGCGCCTGATCGGTTCCATGCACTGAACCTACCTATGTAGAACAAGCCCGTCAAGCTATGTAGGACAAGGTGGACGCCATGCCCAGACAGCCGGGTTACCCTGAGCGCATGAGCGAGACGATCACCCGTGACCAGTTCGTGCCCGAGGCCGGCGGCGTCACGATGTTCACGACGAGCTGGTGCGGCTACTGTGCCCGGCTGAAGAACCAGATGACGAAGGCCGGTGTGCCCTTCCGCGAGGTCGACATCGAGCAGACCCCGGGTACGGCCGAGCTCGTCGCCGAGGTCAACGGCGGCAACCAGACCGTGCCGACGCTCGTGTTCCCGGACGGCAGCACGGCGACGAACCCCTCGCTCGCCGAGGTCCAGTCGCGCGTCTGACGCGCCGAACGCCTGGGAGCGGCGGCCGCCGCACGAGCAAAGCCCGCCGGCACCACGTGGATCCGTGGTTCCGGCGGGCTTTCGTCGTGCGGACGCGAACGGCACCAGGCCGCCGCGCCTGCGCCGACCGCTACCGCGCCCCGCGCTCCAGCGCCTCGGTGAGCAGCGCCGCCATCGCGTCGAGCTGGATGTCGCCCGAGTCGACGATCTCCTCGTCGGAGCCGTCGAGCGCCCGAGCGGCCAACGAGGCCTTCGAGTCGATGAGGTCGGCGATCTTGGTGTCGATCGTCTGTGCCGCGATGATGCGCCACGCCGTGACGGGCTCCTCCTGCCCGATGCGGTGCACGCGGTCGATCGCCTGCGTCTGCTCCGCACTCGTCCAGGACAGCTCGGCCAGCACGACGTTGGACGCGACCTGCAGGTTGAGGCCGACGCCCGCCGCGGTGAGCGAGCAGACGATGACGGCGACGTCGGGGTCGTTCACGAACGAGTCGATCTCGGCGGTGCGCTGCGTCGGCGTCTGGTCGCCACGGATCGTCGCCGTGCGCAGGCCGCGGCGCGCGAAGACCTCCTCCGCCTGGTCCATCACGTCGAGGTGCTTCGCGAAGAACACCACCTTGCCGACGTTCGACGCGAGCTGCGCTGCGTAGTCCGCGGCGAGCTGGGCCTTGGCGCGACCGATCCGCCGGACCATCGAGAACACGTTCTCCCCGGTGGACGAGGCATCCTGGTCCTCGAGCTCCCACCGCGCGACCTGGCGGACCAGCTTGTGGTCGATCCCGACGACCGGGTCCTGCCCGGTGCGGGCGTCGAGGGCCTGGTGGTAGCGGCGGACGAGCTTCGCGGTGAGCTCGCGCTCGGCGTCGCGGATCGAACGGCCCTCTTCGCCGTCGAGCTCGACCGGGATGTCGGCGATGCGACGGGCGGGGATGTCCGCGGCGACGTCGACCTTGCGGCGTCGGACGATGCCGAGGTCGATCACGGCCTTCCGTGCCTCGGTGAAGAAGCCCGGGTCGGCCGGCGTCAGACCGATCTCCTCGAGCTCGTTCATGAGCTTCGCGCGCGGCTTCTTGTCGTCGATCCAGCCGAGGAACTCCCAGATGGTGCGGAAGTCCTCGACGGAGTTGATGAGCGGCGTACCGGTGAGCGCCATGAGCAGCGGCGAAGCGACCCGGGAGCGGATCTTCTCGGCGAGCTGCAACACGAACCGGGACCGCTGCGAGTCCTTGTTCTTGATGAAGTGCGCCTCGTCGACGACCATGCCCTTGAACCCGAACGAGCCGAGCCAGCCGACGTGCCGGTCGAGGATCTCGTAGTTCACGATGACGACGTCGGCGAACCCGTCGAGGTCGTCGCCGTCGCCGTGGATGACGGTCGCGGTCCGGTTCGGGATCCACCGTGCGGCTTCGCGCGCCCAGTTCGTCTTGACGACGTTCGGGACGACAACGAGCAGCGGGAACGCGTTCGCGGCCTCGGCGGCGAGGAGCGACTGCGCGGTCTTGCCGAGGCCGGGTTCGTCCGCGAGGAGGAACGTGCGGTGCCCCTGCGAGGCGGCGGCGACGAGTTCGGCCTGGTGCTTCATGAGCGTCGTGCCGGACTTCGAGTGCAGCGTCGTGGGCTCGGGCAGCGGCATCGACGCCGCTCCCCCGCCCGCGCCGTACTCGAACGACTTGAACAGCGGACCGAAGAGCTCCCAGTTCGCCAGCCGACGCGGGTGTGCGACGGGCTGGTCGGCGAGCGCGAAGTCGGGCGCGAGGAACGGGTTCGCGAGCTGGCGCTGCACGACGGCCTGCGGCACGACCGATCGCACGGGGGTCTCGACGGTCGGCGCCGGTTCGGCCGCGATCACGAGGTCCTCCGGCTGGAGTTCCATGCCGCCGGCGATCATCATGTCGCGCTTGACGGTGCGGGTGGCCTCGCTGACCGAGGCCTCCTCGGTGAGGAGCTGGATCACGCTCGTGTCGCGCGCAGCCGTCTTCGCGAGGATCGTCGCCACGCCGTCGAGCCGCTTGAGCTGCTCGGCGCGCTGCGCGTCGGTGAGGTCCGTGTCCGCCTTGACCCGTGCGCGTTCCTCGCGCATGAGCAGGGCGACCGCCTGGAACTTCGAGCGGTTCGACGCCTTGAGCGGTCCGCGCTGGGCCGCCGCCTCGACCTCGCGCACGGCGCGGGCGAGGACGGGGATGACGCCGTCGTTGTCGAGCGGCCTGGTGCGGCGCGACGCGGTCCGCGTCCCGCCGGCTGCACGCCGGGTGCCTGATCGAGCCAACGCTCCTCCTGTTCCGCCCGTTCGTCACGGGCGAGCCGCCGATCGGCGGAAGTCTCCGTCCGGGTCCAGGTGGTCCCGGCGCATCGCGGGCCACCGTGGCCCGTCGTCCGCCGGTCCCCCACCGCCACGCTTCCGGAGCGTCCGCGGTCGGTTCCGCGCGGGCGCCTGCGCCACCACTCGGGTGACCGTGACGGCCCGCGCCGGGATCCGGCGCCGTCACACGCACGTGGCGCCCCCTCGGGGCGGCCACGGATCCGGCACCCGCGTCCGCCAAGTGGCAGACCGGTCCTGTCTGGATGCGACGGGACGCGCAGGCACGCGGTACGTGCGCGGTCAGTTTACTCCTCGACCACCGACGGAGGCGACTCGACGCTGCCCGCGCGCGTCGTGCCTCCAGGCCGGCGCGTCCGGACCCGACCGGAAGGCGCGGTTCAGGACCGGCGGACCGGCGTCGGACCCGTGGTCGGGACCCGACCGGGAGGCGCGGTGCAGGACCGGCGGACCGGCGTCAGACCCGCGGTGCGGAGCGCGGGCGGACGACACCGTCGGACGGGGCGACGGGGGTCGCCTCGGCGAGCGCAGCGCGCGTCGCCGCGAGCAGTTGCTCCGCGGTGGCGATCCCGGTGGCTGAGCCGGTCGTCGCCTGTCCGCCCGCGTGGGCGAGGAGCTGCGCGCCGATGGCGGGACCGATGCGGTCGGCCTCGGCGGGGTTCCGTGTGACCCAGTCGCGGGCGATCGCGTCCGCGAGCCGTTCCGCCGCCGCACCGCGGTCGGCGTCGCCGCGGGACCGGTGCCAGAGGCCGGTGACCACCAGGTGCGCGACCACGGCGCCCACGTCGCGGACGGGGTAACCCCAGCCCGCGGTGTCGATGTCGAGGAGGCCGGAGATGCGCCAGGGCTCGTCCTCGTCGACGAAGACCTGCTCGAGGTGGAGGTCACCGTGCACGACCTGCTTCGTGCCGCTCGTCCACCCGATCGAGCGCCGGCCGATCGCGTCGTACAGCCGGTCGATCTCCTCGGCGTCCTGCGGCAGCGCGGCGACCAGCGTGCGACGGTGCCAGTCCGCGTGGTCCATGGCGTCCGCTCGGGCCTGCTGGGTCATCGGGACCGTGGCGATCCGTCCGGAGAGCGCGGCGAGCGACGCCACGAAGCGCGGGTCGTCGGCGATGTCGAGGATGCGGCTGCCCGCCGGGACGCCGCGGATGCGTTCGAGCACGAGCAGCCCGTCGCCGCGGCTCGACAGCACGCGGGGAACCGGCAGACCGGCCGCGACGAACTGCTCGTGCGACCGGACGATCGGAGCGACGCGGTGCGGACGGACGACCTTGAGGAACACGGTGCCCTCGGGGGCGTCGACGCGGACCACGGCGCGCTTGCCCGGTCGGTACGCGGCGACCGTCAGCGTGGGGTCGGTGACCGGCATGCCGAGCGTGGTGAGGAGTTCGGCGACGGCGTCGCGGTACGTGACCTGCGGCAGGACCGGCAGGCCGGGGTCGTTCGGGTACGCCCACACCGAGACCGGCTCGCCGGTGGCGGGGTCCGTGACGATCGCGCTGTTCTGGTCGTGCGCGCCGCCGGTGTCGACGTAGGTCAGGACCGTCGCGCGCTGCCCTCCGCGGTCGACCGTGTCGACCTCGTAGCCGTAGAGGTAGCCGTTGCCCGACGGCTCGACCGAGTGGGCGCGTGCAGCCACGACGGAGGTCCCGGAGCCGGCGAAGGCCTGCGGGATGACGCGCTCGTGGTTGGGCCACACGGGATCAGTCAACCGTGTCCGCGCGGTTTCGTCGCGTTCGTGCACGGCCGGTCGTGCGGCTCGTGGCTACCGTGAGTGACGTGAACCCGGTCGCGAGGCTCCGCAGCTCCAGCCGCACCCCCTTCCTGCAGGTCGTCAAGACCGCGGTCGCGGTGGTCGCGGCGGTGCTCCTCTGCCGCCTCCTCATCCAGGGGCCGTTCCCGACCTTCGCGGCCATCGCTGCGCTGCTCGTCGTGCAGCCGAGCATCAACCAGTCCTTCGTGAAGGGGCTCGAACGGAGCGCCGGGGTCGTGCTCGGGGTCGTGCTCGCGACCGCTGTGCACCTGCTGCTCGGGGACAGCGTCTGGGTGGTGCTGCTCGTCGTCGTGCTCGCGATCCTCATCGCCTGGGCCCTGCGCCTGACCCCGACGTCCGCGACCCAGGTCGGCATCAGCGGCATGCTCGTCCTCACCGCGGGCGTCGTCACGCCGAACTACTCGGCCGACCGGATCCTCGAGACCGTCGTCGGCGCGGTCGTCGCCCTCGTCGTGAACGCCGCGCTCGTGCCGCCGGTGCTGCTCGAGCCGGCGCACCTCGCCGTGGCCCGGCTCGCCCGCGACACCGCAGCGGCGTTCGAACGGATCGCGGTCGGGCTCACCGAGGGGTGGGAGCACGACCGGTGGCACGAGGCGCTGCTGCAGGCCCGTGCCCTTCGGTCCCAACACCTGCGTGCCGAGGCGTCGATCGGGGCCGCACGCGAGTCCCTCACGATGAACCCGCGACGGAGCCGACACCGGGACGTCCTCGACCGGGATGCCGCGGTCGCCGAGCACCTGCGTGTGCTCGTCACACGGGTCACCGGCATGACCCGCGCGATCCGGGACAACACCGGGCCGGACCTCGTCGCCGACCCGGTCGTCGGGCGGATCGCCACCGAGGTCGCACGGATCGGGGCCGACGTCCGGGCGCTCAGCCAGCGGGTCGAGGCGAGCGATCTCCCCGTCGTGGAGGAGCCGGCGTTGACGGCGCCGCTCGAGGTCCTGCGGCCGAACTCACAGCACTGGATCCTCATCGGGGCGCTGCTCGAGGACATCCGGCGTGTGCGCGAGGAACTCCTCGGCGAGGACGACTGACGCGGCACGCGGTCGGCGACGGCACGGCGCGCGGTACGGCGCGCGCCGTGCGGCGCGCGCCGTTCGGCGCCCGGTACCGCGCCCGGCGTGCCCGAGTCTCGTGCTGGCGGACACTCCTCGTGCGCGGGAGCACGAGGACCGTCCGCCAGCGCGAGTCGCCGCGGCCTGCACCCGAGACGCGGCACCACCGGCACGAGGCTCGTGGCGCTGCCGCAGGCGCGCGTCAGCGTCGGGCGGCCACGGCCTCGGCAGCGGTGTGGACGATGGAGTCCCACAGCTCGGTCGACGGCACCACGGCGCCGGCGTCGAGCACGTCGGCCCGGACGACCTCGGCGTCGGCGAAGCGACAGATCTCCGCGACCGCGGCGTCGGCCCCGGCCTCGAGCGCTGCGCGACTCGCCACGTCGGGCACGGCCGTCCGGAGTTCCGCGACGACCCTCCCCCGCCGCTCGTCCGCGAGGTCCTCGAGCGTGCAGACGCTCTTCCACGCTGCGTCGAGTTCGATCCGGAGCCGGATGATCGCCGGGTGGTCCGACGTCTCGGTCATGGTCATGGTGGTGCCCCCGTGCTGACCCAGCGTCGGGCGCGCTCGGTCCGTCCGCAGCCTAGCAACGAAGAGAGCGGTCCTCACGTCCCTCGAACGCGGGACAGAACGTTCTACTACGAGAACGTTCTGTGACGAGATTCAGCAGGATCGGCCCAGGGGTCTCCCACGCGTACAGGTTCGATGCCACGATGGGGGCGAGGAGGTCCACTATGCGGTTGTTGGTGGTCGAGGACGACGACGAGATGCGCGCCCTCATGGAACGCGGACTCGCTGCCGAGGGGTACCGCGTCGTCGCGGTCGAGAACGGTGTCGAGGCGCTCATCGCACTCGGGGAGCAGTCGTTCGACCTGGCGGTCGTCGACGTCATGATGCCCGGCATGTCCGGCTTCGAGCTCGCCCGACGGATCCGCGAGCGGGAGGACCCGGTGCGCATCCTGCTGGTCACCGCTCGTGACGCCGTCGACGACCGTGTGTTCGGTCTCGACGCCGGCGCGGACGACTACCTCACGAAGCCGTTCGCGTTCGCCGAGCTCACCGCACGTCTCCGCGCGCTCGGCCGACGCGAGACCGCCGGCGCGCCCCGCACCATCGAGGTCGGCGACGTGGCGATCGACTCCGAGGCGCGTCGCGTGGCGATCAAGGGGCAGCGCGTGGCGATGAGCCCGACCGAGTTCGCGCTCCTGCGGCTGCTCGCGCGGTCCGTGGGCAGCGTCGTCGACCGGCCGAAGATCCTCGAGGAGGTCTGGGACGGTTCGCAGCACGTCGATCCCAACGTCGTGGAGCAGTACATCTCGTACCTCCGCAAGAAGCTGACCGCGCACGAGGCGACGGTGGCGATCTCGACGGTCCGCGGACGCGGCTACCGCCTCGACCTCGTCGGAGCGTGAGCACCACGACCCCGGACGGCCGGTCGGACGCGCCGACCGGCCACCGGGGCCTGATCCGCCCGCTGCGACTGCTGTCGCTGCGGGCCAGGATCACGATCGGGTCGACGGCGATCGCGGCGGTCGTGATCGTCCTGCTCGTGCTCGTCATGCGCTTCCAGGTGGTCAGCGTCGTCGCGAGCGCCACCCGGACGCTGCTCGACGCTGACGCTGATCCGTACGTCGCGACCCTCGAGGTCGACAGCGACCCGGACCTCTCGCAGCCCGGGAACGCCCAGCTCGTCGCGGTGGTGTCCCCCTCCGGTGACATCGTGCTGTCGACGATGCCCGGTCGGCTCGAGCGGGCGCTCGGCAGCCTCACCGAGGAGCGGGCCGGCACCCGGGTGATCGACGTCGCGAGTTCGCAGTACCGGATCGTCGTCGAGCACCCCGTCAACCGAGCCGGCCGGTGGACCGTGGTCGCCGCGCGCAACTCCCAGGCCGAGGCCCTCGTCGTCGACGACCTCACCACGACCCTGTCCCTGACCGGCCTGGCGATCCTCATCGCGTTCGGTGTCGCGTCGTGGGTGCTCGCGACGACAGCGCTGCGACCGGTGAACCGGATGCGGCGCGAGGCCGAGCGGCTCTCGGTCGCTCCCGAGCGCGCCGAACTGCCGGTGGGCCCGGCCCAGGACGAACTCGCATCGCTCGCGACCACCCTCAACGCCTTCCTCGCCCGGACCAGACAGGCGACGGAGCGCGAACGCCAGATGGTCAGTGACGCGAGCCACGAGCTCCGCACGCCGCTCGCGATCCTGACGACCCAGCTCGACCTGGCGTCGCTGGACGGCGACGACGCGACCGCCCTGGCAGCCCACATCGAGCGCGCCAAGCTCAGCGTCGCTCGTCTGTCACGGCTCGCGAACGACCTGCTCGCGCTCTCCCGCATCGAGGAGTCGGAACGCCGGGAGCAGGACGGCGCCGAGCAGCCCACGACGGGGTGGTCCGACCTCGGTGACGAGGTCATGGCAGCCGTCGACCGCGTCCGGCTCATCGCCTCGGCGAAGGACATCACCGTCGACTTCGACCTCGAGGCGCCGACCACCCACGGGCGGACCGTGACCGGCGGCTCCGGTGGTTCCGGAGCAGGGACCGACGACTCGTCCGAACCGCGGTACCGGCTCGACACCGGTGGCATGGCGCAGCTCGTCACCAACATCGCCGGCAACGCGGTGGCGGCGCTCCCGCGCGGCGGCGGGATCTTCGTCTCGTGGCGGAGCACCGACGGCGAGGGGATCCTGCAGGTCACGGACGACGGCCCCGGAGTCCCGGAGTCGTTCATCCCGGTGGCCTTCGACCGGTTCACGCGTCCGGACGAAGCCCGCAAGTCGCGGCCGAACCCGGATCCCGCGACCGGTGCGATCACCATGCCCGGGGGCTCCGGACTCGGGCTCGCGATCGTGCGGGCGATCGCAGAACGGGCGGGAGGCACGGCGTCCCTCCGCAACGTCCGCTCCGGTGGCCTCGAGGTCACCATCACGGTCCCCGAGGCTCGGTAACGCTGCGGCACACCGGTCACTGGAAGTCCCGCGACCGGGTCCGCACCGCCAACGGCAGGCGCTCCATCCGGTCAGCCACCACGTTGACCACGCCCTCGGCGGATCGTTCGAGGATGCCCCGCACGATCACCGCGGGCGACTCACGAGCGGTCCGACGGTAGCGCCCCCACACCCCGACGCTGCAGATCACGTTCACGAGCCCCGTCTCGTCCTCGACGTTCATGAACGTGATGCCCGAGGCCGTCGCCGGACGCTGCCGGTGGGTGACGATCCCGCCGACCTCGATCCGCCGGCCGTTCTCCGCCGTCATGGTGTCGGCGACGCTCAGCACACCTCGACGCTCCAGCACCGGTCGGACGTGTCGGACGGGGTGGTCGTCGGTCGTCATCCCCGTCGACCACATGTCCGCGATGAGGACGTCTCCGCTCGTCATCTGCCCGAACAGCGGCGGTTGCACGACCACCTGGGTGCCGGGGAGCTGGTCCGGTCGTTCCGCCGCGGCCTGCCCGGCGGACCAGATGCCGCTCCGGCGGTCCTCGCCGAGGGAGGCGAACGCATCGGCAGCGGCGAGCGCCTCGAGCTGCGCCGTCGTCAGTCCGACACGGCGGGCGAGGTCGGACATGTCGGTGAAGGGCCCGTTGGCCCGACGCTCGGCGACGATCCGCTCCGCGCTGCGGCGGCCGAGGGAGGTCACCTCGGCCAGCCCGAGCCGGACGGCGAACGCACCGTCGCGGCGGTGCCGGGCGGTGTCGTCCGGCAGCGAACGGTCGAACGGCGGCACCTCGGGCTGCTCGTCGGCCAGGCAGCCGTCGTCACCGGTCGTCACCGGCCCGCCAGCACCGGCTGCAGCACCGTCACTGTCACTGTCACCGGAAGCACCACCAGGACCGGCACCGTCGAGCGGCTCCATCGTGGCGTCGACCTCCGACCGCAGGATGTCCGGCCGGAGCACCCGCACGCCGTGTCGACGGGCGTCCGCCACGAGTGTCTGCGGTGAGTAGAACCCCATCGGCTGCGCCCGGAGCAGCGCCGCGAGGAACACCCCGGGGTAGTGCAGCCGCATCCACGCGCTGGCGTACACGATGAGCGCGAAGCTGATGGAGTGGCTCTCGGCGAAGCCGAAGTTCGCGAACGCCTGGATCTTGGCGTAGATGGCGTCGGCGTCGGCACCGTGGATGTCGTTCCGCGCCATCCCCTCGTAGAGCTTCTCGCGCAGCCGTTCGATCTTCTCGTGCCCGCGCTTCGACCCCATCGCGCGTCGGAGGAGGTCGGCGTCGTCGCCCGTGCACCCGCCGACGACCACCGCCATCTGCATGAGCTGTTCCTGGAACAAGGGGACGCCCTTGGTCCGGGCGAGGACCGGTTCGAGCAGTGGGTGCGGGTACGTGATCGCCTCGGCACCGCTGCGGCGCCGGATGTACGGGTGCACGGCGCCGCCCTGGATCGGACCCGGACGCACGAGCGCGACCGCGATGACGAGGTCGTAGAACTCGCGGGGCAGCAGCCGCGGCAACGACCCCATCTGCGCGCGGGACTCGACCTGGAACACCCCGATCGTATCGGCGCGGCAGAGCTGGTCGTAGACGCCGGGCTCCTCCTTCGGGATGGTGTGCATGTCCCACCGCTCACCGCAGTGCTCCGCGGCGAGGTCGAACGCGTACTGGAGCGCGGCGAGCATCCCGAGCCCGAGCATGTCGAACTTCACGAGCCCCATGTAGGCGCAGTCGTCCTTGTCCCACTGCAGCACGGTGCGGCCGTCCATCCGGGCGTGCTCGATCGGGACGACCTCGCCCACCGGCCGGTCGGTGAGCACCATGCCGCCCGAGTGGATGCCGAGGTGCCGCGGGAACCCGAGCACCTGCTGCGCCATGTCCACGACGGGCCCAGGGATGTCGTGGTCCTGGCTCTCGGTCACGGACCCCCACCGTTCGACCTGCTTCGACCAGGCGTCCTGCTGCCCGGGGCTGTGCCCGAACGCCTTCGCCATGTCGCGCACGGCGCCCTTCGGCCGGTAGGTGATGACGTTCGCCACCTGTGCCGCGTTGAACCGGCCGTACTTCTCGTAGACGTACTGGATGACCTCTTCACGACGGTCCGAGTCGAAGTCGACGTCGATGTCGGGCTCCTCGTCGCGCAGCGCCGACAGGAACCGCTCGAACGGCAGCCCGTACCGGATCGAGTCGACGGCGGTGATCTCGAGCAGGTAGCAGACGGCGGAGTTGGCGGCGGAGCCCCGGCCCTGGCAGAGGATCCCCCGCTGCCGGGCGAACTGCACCATGTCGCGGACGATGAGGAAGTACCCCGGGAAGTCCTTGTCCTCGATGACGGCGAGCTCCCGTTCGATGCGGGTCCGTTTCGCCGGGTCGACCCCGTCGTCACTGCCCGGGTAGAACCGCCGAGCACCCTCCCAGGTGAGCTCACGGAGCCACGACATGGTGGTGTGGCCCTCCGGGACGTCGAGCTTCGGCAGGCCGGGCCGCGCGGTCTTCAGCGTGAACCCGAGCTCGTCGGCGAGGGTCACGCTGTGCTCGACGGCTCCAGGCCACCGGGCGAAGCGTCTGGCCATCTCGGCACCCGAGCGCAGGTACGCCGTGTCGGCTGCCGGCAGCCACCCGTCGATCTCGTCGAGGCTCCGTCGTGCCCGCACCGCCGCGAGCGCCGAGGCCACGGGGAACCGGGCCGGGGTCGCGTAGTGGACGTTGCCCGTCGCCACCACGGGCAGGGCGTGCCGTGCGGCGAGCGCGGCGAGGAGGTCGTTCCGGGCGGAGTCCAGCGGATCGCCCTGGTCGGTGAGCTCCACCACGACGTGGTCGGTGCCGAACCGGTCGAGCAGGAGGCGCAGGGCGACCTCGGCCTCGGACTCGCCGCCCCGCTCGAGCGCCTGCCGCACAGCACCCTTGCGGCACCCGGTGAGCACCCGCCAGTGACCGCCGGCCCGTTCCGCGAGGTCGTCGAGGTCGTACTGCGGCCGCCCCTTCTCGGCACCGGCCGCCAGGTGGGCGCTCGTCACCGCCCCGGCCATCCGGTGGTAGCCGTCCTGCCCGTCGGCGAGGAGCAGCAGGTGCGTGCCCTCGGGGTCGGGGACACCGTTCTGCGGTTCGGTGAGCCCGAGCGACAGCTCGGTGCCGTAGACGGTCGCGATCCCCGGGTACGACTCGGCTGCCTCGGCCATCCGGGCGACACCGTAGAAGCCGTCGTGGTCGGTCAGCGCGAGCCCGTGCAGGCGCAGTCGTGCGGCCTCCTCGAAGAGCTCCTCCGGAGAGCTCGCGCCGTCGAGGAAGCTGAACGTCGAGTGCGCGTGCAGCTCGGCGTACGGCACGACCGGACCGGAGTCGTCGCGGCGGAGCGCCGGCGGCACGTACTTCTCGCGCTTCCGCGACCAGGCGGGACTGTCGCCGCCGTCGCCGGCGTGCGTGCTGCCCGGACTGCGACGGTCGGACAGGGCACGCTCGAACTGCGACCACGGGATCGGGGGGTTGCTGTAGCCCATCAGGTGCTCCTCACGTCGCCACGGCCTCGGCCCACCACCGGTGGTCGGCCAGGACGAGGTACCAGGCCCGTCCCCCGTCGTCGACGAGCTGGAGCCGGTGCAGGCGTCGACCGCCGGACTCCCACCAGCGCACGACGAGCGGCCACGGTCCCGCCCACGCGGTCACCGGCCCGAACCGACCGCCCCGCTCGCCCTCGGCGCGGAAGCGCTCGGGCTCGCCGGTGAGCACGCCGCGCTCGTCGACGTCGACGGTGATGCCGGACGCGGTCTCCACGTCGACCGGCCGCGGACGGTCGAGCACCGTCGCCGGTGGTGGCCCCGGGAGCTTGCCGGGCCACGGGCGGTCGCGGACGGTCGCGAGCGCACGCTCACCGCCGACGGGGGCGTCGCCCCACGGGACGAGCACCACACGCTCGGCCAGCGTCCGGCCCCCGCCGATCCGCGGGGTGACGACACCGTCGTGCCCGACGAGTCCCTGGACCCGCGCGAGTCCGTGGTGCACCCGTTCGTCGGGCCCGGAGCCCCAGAGTCCGCGCTCGTGGTTGGCCGTGTCGTCGACCGCGACGGGTTCGAGCACGACCTGCACGACCGGTGCCTCGAGCCCGGTGGGGTCGACCCCACCGGCGAGCTGCCACCGGACCCGGTCGACGACGTCGGCCGCGTCGAACCAGCGCGGGTGCACCCACACCCGTTCGAGCAGGATGTCGCGTTCGTCGACGATCCCCACCCGGATGCTCGTCGCGACGAGCCCGGCGACACGGAGGCGCTCGGCGAAGTCGTCGGCCGAGCGCCGGAACGCGAAGGCCACCTGGTCGGCGCGGTCGAGCGGCGGCTCGAACGATGCCTCGACCCGGAGTTCCGGCGGCACCTCGCGCGCGGCGATCTCGCGCGGGTCGCGCCCACCCGCGAGCCGGTGCAGGAAGGCGCCGGCCTGCCCGAAGCGGTCGCGCACCTGCTCGTCGCCCAGGGCGGCGAACCCACCGAGGGTCGTGATGCCGAGCCGGCCGAGGAGCATCGCGAGGTCGGCGTCGCCGAGCACCCCGAGCGGCAGGTCGGCGAGGAACGGTGCCGAGCCGCCGACCGGGACGATCCGGGTCCGCTCCCCCGGCCGCACCGGACGGGCACGAGCAGCCTGCTCGGCGGCGAACGGGGTGTCCGCGACGCCCACCCGCACCCCGGGGGCGCCGTGGTCGGCGGCGATGCCCGCGAGCGTGGCGGCTGCGGCCCGCTCGCCGCCGTAGTACCGTGCCGGTCCGCGTGACCGGAGCGCGAGGGTCCCCGGGCGGAGGACCTTGACCCCGGGGACCGCCGCCTCGACCGCACGGATGACGGGCTCGAAGGCGCGGTGGTCGAGGGCGTCGTCGTAGGGCTGCACGACGAGCCCCGGGCAGCGCGCCTGGGCTTCCCGCAGGCGGAGCCCGCGTGCGACCCCGTGCTGCCGGGCGCTCGCGGAACAGGCGAACACCTGCCCGCCGGCCACGACGGCGAACGGCTGTTCCGGCGGCTCGCCGGCCGCACGAGCAGCGGCGACCACCGGCCAGTCCGGACACCAGAGCACGATCGTGCGCGTCGGCGGGGCCTCGGGGACCGCCCCGCTGCGCAGGACAGGAGCACTGCCCCCGTGCAGCGCCGCCCCCGCGCCGGACGCCCCGGTACGAGGCACGCCGACCCGGGGAGCTGCACCGCGGGACGCACCGGCCCGGCCCCGCGGGCTCACGACGCCACCGCCACCGGGCGCAGCACCGGACGCGACGCCGTTGCCGGTTCCACCGGACGGACCGCGCCGTCGGCCGCGGGCAGCAGGAGTTCGGCGCTCACCGGACGGACCGCACCCGCACGTCCGGTGGCCGTCACCGTGACCCGCCGCTCGGACAGGTAGCCGTGCCCGCGCCCGATGCCGCCCCAGTCGGAGGCGGTGACCTGCAGCGAGACGTCGGCCCCCGGCCAGGACCCGAGCGAGACGAGCGCACCGCCGCGCTGCCGGAGCCGGGCGGCGAGCCGGGAGACGTCCCCGGGCACCACGCGACCGAGCGGCCGGGTGAGCACGATCTGCGCGACGTCGACGAGGGCGGCCGTGACCGTCAGCCACTGGTCGCCCGGATCCGGCACGAGCACCAGCCGTTCGAGGTCGATCCCCGCCGCGGCTGCCGCTTCGACCCCGAAGGACGGCACCCCGACGACCGCGCACCAGGCCCCCTCGGCAGAGGCCGCCTGCAGCATCGTCATCGCCAACAGCACCGAGTCCTGCACGACGTACGTGCCACCGACCCGGATCGCACCACCGGGCAACAGTGGCGCGATCGCCGGCGCCGTCGGCAGTCCGACGACGGTGTCGACCCGCGTCGCCTCCATCTCGGCGACGCGGGACCGCAGGCTCGTGATCCGCTCGAGTGCCGCACGGGCGTCCCCGAGGTGGTCGACCCGACGGACGGGCCGGGCAGCACGGTCCGTCCGGGGAGACCCGTACGGATCCCCCGGCGCCGCGAGTGCCGCTGCCGACTGCATGCCCTCATATTCGAACATGTGTTCGATGATGTCAATCGGGTCCGACATCCTGTGGACAGTCCGCCCGAACAGACGTTCGACACGCCGGGGTCGACGAAGATCGTCAGCCGGAACGCGCCCCGGTCACCAGCGCGCGACGGCCCCCACGCCGCCCAGCACCGATCGGGTCTTCGTCTCGACCTCGTCCGCCTCGTCACCGGGGTCGGACGACCACGTCACCGCACCGCCGGCCCCGAGGGTCCGAGCGAGCACCCGGCCGTCGTCGTCGACCACCGTGACCAGTGTGCGGATGACCACCGACAGGTCCACTGCACCACTCGCCGAGAAGTACCCGACCGCACCCGAGTAGACCCCCCGCGGCGCACCCTCGAGCCGGTCCGCGATCGCCGTGGCGCTGCTCTTCGGCGCGCCCGTCATCGATCCCGGCGGGAACGCCGCCCGCACCGTCGCAGCCCGCGACGCTCCCGCCGGCAGCACCGCGGACACGGTCGACACGAGCTGGTGCACGCTCGCGTAGGTCTCGACGGCGCACAGCCGGTCGACGTGCACCGACCCCGGCACCGCCGTCCGCAGCAGGTCGTTGCGGAGCAGGTCGACGATCATCACGTTCTCCGCGCGGTCCTTCGCGCTCGCGGCGAGGTCCGCCCGCACCGCCGCGTCGACCACCGGGTCGGTGGCACGACGCCGGGTCCCCTTGATCGGCTCCGCGGTGACCACGCCGTCCGCCATGATCCGCAGGAACCGCTCCGGCGACCGGCTGGCGACGCGGAGCGCGCCGAGACGGAGGTACGCACCGAACGGCACGGGGTCAGCGGCCCGCAGGCGCAGGTACTCGACGAGGTGGGGATCCGTGCCGGGGGCGACCCGTGCCTCCAGGCCGGGCACCGCGAACGCGGTGGTGAGGCAGACCTGGAAGGCGTTGCCCTCGCGGATCTCGCGTCGGCACGTCTCGACGGCCGCCTCGTAGGCGACGCGCGTGACGCGCCCCTGCGCTGGGACGGCCGGGAGGCCCGGGGGCACGTCGACGACGTCGGCGCGCGCGGGCAGGACGGTCGCCTCCTCGAGCCAAGCCCGGTTCGCCGCGCTGGCGTCCGGCTCCGTGCCGGCGACGAGGGCGAGCGCCCACGCGGCGCCGTCCGGACCGACGACGACGGCGCGGTCGACGAACCGGAGTTCCGCGTCGGGGTGATCGGTCGCGGACCGGTCGGGACCGCCGACCTCACGGCCCAACTCGTAGCCGAGGAACCCGGCCCAGCCGAGCGCGAAGCCGCACCCCGCGACCGGCTCGGCCAGCCGCGGCGTCCGCGCCAGCAGGTCGTCGAGCACGGTGAACGCGGGCTCGTCGGAGATCCGGGACGGCCCGAACCACGTCCGGGCGGCCGGGGCGACGTCGACGACCGCGTGCCGCCGCTCGTGCCGGAACCGCGTGGCGAACGGCCCGTCGGTCACCGCGAGCACCGACCAGGCCGCCCGCTCCGCCGCCAGGGCTGGTGCACCGGCCGGCAGGCCGGAGTCGAGCCAGACGACGTCGGCCGTGCCGTCGGCGAGCAGTCCGAGGTCGGGCGCGCCCGCGAGGCGTCGGACCTCGATCCGCACCCCGGGGTCGTGGGTCAGATCGCGGCGATCGTCCATGCGGCGGTGTGCGCGGCACCCGGTTCGAGCACGAGCAGCCCGCGGTCGGCGCCGGTGTTGAACGCGTCGGGCGCGCAGGTCATCGGCTCGACCGCGAGGCCCGACCGGTGGTACTCGGGGACGACGTGGTCGGCGGTGTGCACCTGGACCCAGCCGCACTCGGCGCCGAAGGACGCTCGGACGCCGTGCCCGTCCGCGGCCACGACGTCGATCACGGCCGTGCCCTCGGCGTCACGGACGAAACCGGTGAAGGCGTGGTCGATGAAGCGCGGTCCGATCACGGTGGGCTCGCGCAGGTCAAACTCGTCGTGCACGGGCACGAGGGCGGTGGGGACCAGCCGGTCCGCGGTGACCTCGAGCACCTCCGCGGCGGGCAGGGTGAGCGTCCAGTCGTCGACCGATCCGGCGCCCGCGACGAGGTACGGGTGCGGGCCGGTCCCCCACGGCGCACGGGAGGGTCCGGTGTTCCGACCGGTGACCGCGGTGTGCAGTCCCTCGCCGTCGAGGCGGTACTCGACCGTGACGACGACGCGGTGCGGGTACCCCTGCTGCGCCGGGACCGTGGTGGTGAGCACGGCACGGTCGGACTCGTGGGCCTCGACGGTGAAGTCCGCCCACCCGACGAGGCCGTGCAGGGCGTGCTGACGGGTCGGCTCGGTGAGCGCGAGCTCCTGTTCGGCACCGTCGAACGTGTAGCGGCCGTCGACGACACGGTTCGGCCACGGCGCGAGGACGGCACCGCGGAAGACCGGTCGGACCTCGTCGGCGTCGAAGGGCACCACGAGGTCGCGCCCGTGGAAGCGGAGGGTACGGAGCGATGCGCCGACCGTGGCGATGTCGGCGGTGTACCCGTCGGCGGTGATCGTCAGCTGCGATCCGGACAGCGGGGCGCCCTCGCCCACGTGCTCAGCACTCATGGGGTCAGCGTATCGGGCGGGAGCGGCCCTGCCGGACTCGCTCGTACCGTGTGCCACAACGGCGAAAGCCCCGCTGTTCCAGAGGACAGCGGGGCTTTCGGTGGTGGATCTGAGGGGACTCGAACCCCTGACCCCCTGCATGCCATGCAGGTGCGCTACCAGCTGCGCCACAGACCCGTTCGGTGTTGCTTCGTACCTTCGGTTCCCCGGAGGCACCATAGAAGCGTACACCATGCGAACACCCGGGAACGAAATCGTCACCGTCACCCGGGCGCGTCGTGCTCGACCTGCCCGGGTCAGCCCTGTTCGACGGGCAGCTCGAGCGGGATCGTCGGGCAGTCGGCCCAGAGCCGCTTGAGGGAGTAGTACTGGCGGTCTTCCTCGTGGAAGACGTGCACGACGATGTCACCGAAGTCGATGAGCACCCAGCGCCCCTCGGAGCGACCTTCACGACGCAGCGGCTTCGCGCCGGCCTCGATGAGGCGTTCCTCGACCTCGTCCGCGATCGACAGGACGTTCCGCTCGTTCCGTCCGGTCGCCAGGAGGAACACGTCCGTCAGCTGGAGCGGCCCGGTCACGTCGAGCGCGACGAGGTCCTCGGCCTGCTTGGCGTCGGCCGCGGTCGCAGCGATCTGCACGAGTTCGAGTGCGCGTGAGGAGGCGGGCACGCAGTTCCTTCCGGTCGTCGCCCGACTCGGTGCCGGACTGGGGTGCCGAGGGATCGGCCCCGTCATCATAGGTCAGACATCGGACACCGGCCAGCCAGACCCAACGAGGGCGCGGTCGTGCGCCTGCGTCTCAGCCGAACGGGTGCGTCGTGAGGAGCGCGACGATGATCACGGCCGCCGCAGCCACGCCGACGGCTCCGACCGACACTGCGAGGACCATCGGGGTCTTCGACTCCTTCGGCTTCGCCGCCGCGAGGACGACCTGCCGCGTGGAGGTGTGGCTCGACACCGCGCGGCTCGCACGGATCGGACTGGCGTCGGTCTCCGGCTGTTCGTCGTGCTGCTCGAGCAGACGGTCGACCTCGGCGCCGTCGATCGGCCGGTGCGACCCCGTCGAGGAGAGCGATGCCGGCAGGTCGATCGAGCCGGTGAGGATGACCTCGCCGGTGGCGTTCAGTGCACCCGTGGGGTCGGCGAGCGCCGAGTTCGGCAGCACGATGGCGTTCGGGTTCGACGCGGCGACGCGGCGGGTGCCGGTCTCCTCGTCGTGGACCTCCGCGTCGTTCGAGTCGTGCGCGAGGGCCGACCAGTGTCCGGTCGGCGGCTGGAACGCGGTCGTGACGGGCTTGGGCTCGACCGGACGCTGGAACGCCGCCGGCACACCGGAGGACGTGGCGGGGTCGGCGGCGGGCCGCTGCACGGGCGTCTCGTTCGTGTCGCCGTCGAGGGACAGGGGGAAGACCCCTGGTGTCGCAGCGTCCACGGGGGGCAGCTTCGGCGCGATCGGCGCTGACGGGGTCTCCGCCGCGTCGGCGGCCGGCTCGGTCCCGGTCGTCGGAGCGGTGTCGTCGGCTGGTGCCACCGCGGCGTCGGCGTCATGCGGCGCCCAGGTCGAGCGGTGTCGACGGGGCTCCTCGGCGTGCGCCGCGGCTTCCTCGAGGGGCTCGACCGCGTCGGGCGAGCCGTCGGCTTCCGTGGCTTGGTGCACGACGGCCTCGTCCAGCGCGGCCGGCGCCTCGGCAGCGTCGGCTGGATCCGCGGACGGCTCGGACCCGTCGCGGCTCGGCGAGGACGCGACGGGCGAGGAGTCGGCTGAGACGGCCTGGTCGTCCTCGAGCGTGGACACCGACCCGATGACGTCCTGGACCGTCCGGTCCGACGACTGGGGTGTGGGGTTGCGCAGCGGTACGGGCAGGACCGCCTGGACCTCGGCCTCACGCATGAGGCGGAGTTGCCGCCGGGTGAGACCGCCGGTGCCCGGCACGATCTCGGTCGCGGACGCCGGCGGCACGTCGGGGACGCCCGCCTGCGCGGCACCGGCCGGAGCCGGGGCGACGTGCGAACCAGGCCGTCGACGGGCCTGCTCCGAACCGTCGGTGGACGTGGGTGCGGCGACGGTGGGCGGCGGTGTCACGGGCTGGCCACCGGCGGCGGCAGCGCGCTCCCGCTCGCGCGCCTGGCGCCGCGACAGTGGCGGCTGCGCGTCGGACGAACTCATGCAACGCTCCGATACAGATGGTGCTTGGAGATGTACTGGACGACCCCGTCCGGCACCAGGTACCAGACGGGGAACCCGCGCCGGACCCGATCGCGGCAGTCGGTCGACGAGATCGCCAGCGCGGGCACCTCGAGCAGACTGACGTCCCGCTCCGGCAGGCCGGTGATGCTCAGGGCGTGGCCCGGGCGCGTCACGGCGACGAAGTGCGCGAGGTCCCAGAGGCCATCATGGTCTTTCCAGTCGAGGATCTGCTGAACGGCGTCCGCGCCCGAGATGAAGACGAGCTGCGCGTCCGGCCGCTGCTCGTGGAGGTCCCGCAGGGTGTCCACCGTGTAGGTGGGACCCGGCCGGTCGATGTCGACGCGGCTGACGGTGAACATCGGGTTCGAGGCCGTCGCGACCACCGTCATGAGGTACCGGTGCTCGGCGTCCGTGACGTCGGACTTCATGTACGGCTGACCGGTGGGGACGAACACCACCTCGTCGAGGTCGAAGGCGCGCGCGACCTCGGACGCGGCCACGAGGTGGCCGTGGTGGATGGGGTCGAACGTGCCACCCATCACACCGATGCGCGGCCGCCCCGAGCTCTCCAGCATGGGGTGACGGATCAGAGCTTCGTGTGGCCGAACTCGTCGACGCCGGTCTCGTGGTGACGAGTGGCCTCGAACTTGTGCGAGTGGCGGTACGCGACGTCACGGAAGCTCCACGTCACGAACCCGAGGAACGCGAAGAAGAGGGCACCGACGAGCGGGAAGACGTACGCGGGGACCCCGGAGGCGTTCTCTGCGGCTTCAGCGAGGAGGGTCATCGTCATGTGCTCCGTTCGGTCGGTGGAAAGACGCCGTTCAGTCTAGCCGCGGATCTGGCCCTGACCGCGCACGATCCACTTGGTGCTCGTGAGTTCGGGCAGCCCCATCGGCCCGCGGGCGTGCAGCTTCTGTGTGGAGATGCCGACCTCGGCACCGAAGCCGAACTCGCCGCCGTCCGTGAAGCGTGTGGAGGCGTTGACCATCACGACCGCCGAGTCGACGCCCGCGAGGAACCGCTCCGCGGTGTCGACGTCGTTCGTGACGATCGACTCGGTGTGGTGCGTCGACCAGGTCGCGATGTGCGCCATCGCCGCGTCGACGTCCGGCACGACACGGATCGAGAGGTCGAGATCCATCGACTCCGTCGCCCAGTCGGCCTCGGTCGCGCGGAGCACGCCGGGCACGATCGAACGGGTGGCGTCGTCGCCGCGCAGCGTCACCCCGGCAGCCCGGAGGCGGTCGGCCAGCACCGGGAGCAGGCGTTCCGCCGCACCTTCGTGCACGAGGAGCGTCTCGAGGGCGTTGCACACGCTCGGCCGCTGCACCTTGCTGTTGAGCACGATGTCGACGGCACGGTCCTCCGGCGCGGACTCATCGAGGAACACGTGCACGACGCCGGCTCCGGTCTCGATGACGGGTACCTGGGACTCCGTGACGACCGTCTGGATGAGCGACGCGCTCCCCCGCGGGATGAGGACGTCCACGAGTCCCCGGGCCCGCATGAGCTCGGTGGCGCCCGCACGGCCGAACTCGTCGATGGTCTGGACCAGCTCGCGCGGCAGCCCCACCGAGGCCACCGCGTCCTGGATGCGCGCGACGAGCACGGCGTTCGTGCGCTGGGCCGCCGACCCGCCGCGGAGCACGACGGCGTTGCCGCTCTTCAGCGCGAGGCTCGCGATGTCGACGGTCACGTTCGGCCGTGCCTCGTAGATCGCTCCGACGACGCCGAACGGCACGCGCACCTGGGTCAGCTGCAGACCGTTCGGCAGCACGGAGCCGCGGACGTTCTGGCCGACCGGGTCCGTCAGACCGATGACGTGCTCCACGGCGACGGCGAGGGCGTCGATCCGTGCCGCGTCCAACCGGAGTCGGTCGAGCAGGCCGGAGGACAGTCCGCCGTCCTCGCCCGCGACGAGGTCCTCGTGGTTGGCCCGGACGATCTCGTCGGTCGCGGCGCGGACCGCGGCGGCGATCGCGCCGAGCGCCGCGTCCTTGACGGCCGTGGTCGCGGTCGCGAGCACCGACGCCGCGTCGCGGGCGGCCACGAGCTTGTCGGTCAGGGTCGGAGCGGGTGCGGTCAGCGACATGGCTCGATCATAGGTCCGCCTCCCCCGCGATGACGCGGTGCGTCCCGCGCCTGTGGAACCGACCTGGAGGCACGCCGCCGGTGCAGGGATCGTGTCACGTCGCTCGCGTCCCGACGCGCGCGACCGGCGTCGGCGGCCGGGCACGACACGCCGCGCGCGCGGCACGGCAGGGGCAGGAACGATCGCGTTCCCGCCGAGGGAGCGACGGATCGCGACCGCTCGACGGGCGCTGCCGAGCGCGCCGGGGCGAGCCGCGCCGCCAGGCCGCGTCGGACCGCACCAGAGCACCCGGCCGCACCGGAGCACCCGGCCGCACACCCGCTACGCCCGCGGCGCCGCCTCGAACCAGGTGCCGACGTGCTCGCCCGCCAGCGCGGACGCCACCAGCGACGTCGCCGTGACGAGCACCGACGTGCCGGCGTCCGCCGCGAGCCGAGCCGCCGCGACCTTCGTGCCGGCGCCCCCGGTCCCGACACCAGCGGCGCCGATCGACCCGAACGTGACCCCGTCGAGCCCGTCGCCGTACGGCACGTGCTCGATCGGCTCCGCCCCGGGTTGCTGCGGCGGCTTCGTGTAGAGCGACTCGACGTCGGAGAGCAGCACGAGCGCATCGGCCCCGAGGAGCCGGGCCACGAGCGCCGCCAGCCGGTCGTTGTCACCGAACCGGATCTCGTGCGTCGCGACGGTGTCGTTCTCGTTCACGATCGGCAGCACCCGCAGGGCGAGCAGCCGGTCGATCGCCCGCTGCGCGTTCACCCGGTGCGTGGGGTTCTGCAGGTCGCCGGCGGTGAGGAGGATCTGCGCCGCGACCACCCCGTGCCGGTCGAGCTCGTTCTGGTAGCGGAACATCAGCACGTTCTGCCCGGTCGCCGCCGCTGCCTGCTGGGTGGCGAGGTCGTCGGGGCGCCCCTCGAGCCCGAGGAACGGGAACCCGGTCGCGATCGCGCCGGACGACACCAGCACCACCTCGGTCCCCCGGGCGTGGGCCGCTCCGAGGGCGTCGACGAGCGCGCCGATCTGCCCGACGTTGTCGCCGCTCACGGAGGACGAGCCGACCTTCACGACGAGTCGACGCGCGCGCGGGATGTCCGCGCGCGAGCGCACCGGGCCCAGGTCGGTGTCGGTCGCCTCGGTCATGCCCCGGTCAGTCCTTGCCCTCGTGGTGGCGCTCGACCTCACCCGAGAACGGGTCCGCGTCGTCCGCGTCGTCGTCCGCCCAGAGGCCGGAGACGCGCTCCTGCTCGAGCTCGGCGCGGGCCGCGGCCTTGGCGTCCATGCGCTCGAAGTACTCCTCGCGGCGCTCGTTGCGGGTCGGGCGGGAGCTGCCGCCGATGCGGGAGTCGGTGCCGCGCGCGCTCGTGATGAGCTCGGCGGTCGAGGTGAGCGTCGGCTCCCAGTCGAAGACCGTGCCGCCGTCGCCACCGATGACCACGGTGGACCCGGCGACCGCTCCGGCCTTGAAGAGGCCGTCCTCGACGCCGAGCTTGGCGAGACGGTCTGCGAGGTAGCCGATCGCCTCTTCGTTGGTGAAGTCGGTCTGCTGCACCCAACGCTCGGGCTTGGCACCGCGGACGCGGTAGAAGCGGTGCTCCTCGCCGCCCTCGGCCCGGACGGTGAAGGGGACCTCGTCGACGGCCTTCGGGCGGAGGACGATGCGCTCCGGCTGCGGCTCGACGGCGCGCTCGGCACGGGCGCGCTCGACGATGTCCGCGAGGGCGAAGGTCAGCTCGCGGAGCCCCTTGTGGGAGGCCGTCGAGATCGGGAAGACCCGGTAGCCACGGCCCTCGAGCTCGGCGCGCACGAAGTCGGCGAGCTCCGCGGCGTCCGGGACGTCGATCTTGTTGAGCGCGATGAGCTGCGGGCGCTCGAGCAGCGGCACCTGGCCCTCGGGCACCGGGTAGCGCTCGAGCTCGCCGAGGATGACGTCGAGGTCGCTGATCGGGTCACGGCCCGGGTCCATGGTGGCGCAGTCGATGACGTGGAGCAGGGCCTCGCAGCGTTCGACGTGGCGGAGGAACTCCAGTCCGAGCCCCTTGCCCTCCGATGCGCCCTCGATGAGGCCCGGGACGTCGGCGACGGTGAAGCGGGTCGAGCCGGACTCGACGACGCCGAGGTTCGGCGTGAGGGTCGTGAACGGGTAGTCGGCGATCTTCGGCTTCGCGGCGGAGATCGCGGCGATGAGCGACGACTTGCCCGCGCTCGGGAACCCGACGAGGGCGACGTCGGCGATCGTCTTCAGCTCGAGGCTGACGTCGCCGGACTCCCCCGGCGTGCCGAGGAGCGCGAACCCGGGGGCCTTGCGCTTCGTCGTCGCGAGCGCGGCGTTGCCGAGGCCGCCCTGACCGCCAGCGGCCACGACGACGCGCATGCCGGGCTCGGTCATGTCGGCGACGACCTCACCGCGCTCGTCGTGCACGACGGTGCCGATCGGGACGGGGAGCTCGAGCGTCTCGCCGCTGATCCCGCTGCGCATGTCGCCCATGCCGGGCTGGCCGTTCTTCGACGAGCGGTGCGGCGAGCGGTGGTACCCGAGCAGGGTCGTCACCTGCGGGTCCGCGACGAGCACGATGTCGCCGCCGTCGCCGCCGTTGCCGCCGTCCGGGCCGGCGAGGGGCTTGAACTTCTCACGGCGGACCGACACGCAGCCGTTGCCGCCGTCCCCCGCGCTGAGGTGCAGGGTCACGCGGTCGACGAACGTCGCCATGGGTCCACTCCTAGGTGTTGCTGGAACTTCTGGTGCAGAAAAGAGAACGGGAGGGGCGGGCACGTGGCCCGCCCCTCCCGCAGAGTCAGATCGTGGGTCGCTTACGCAGCGCCGACGATGTTGACGACCTTGCGGCCGCCCTTGGTGCCGAACTCGACCGCACCGGCCGAGAGGGCGAACAGCGTGTCGTCGCCACCGCGGCCGACGTTGGCGCCCGGGTGGAAGTGCGTGCCGCGCTGGCGGACGATGATCTCGCCCGCGTTGACGACCTCGCCGCCGAAGCGCTTCACGCCGAGGCGCTGCGCGTTCGAGTCACGACCGTTGCGAGTGGAGCTCGCACCCTTCTTGTGTGCCATCTTCTACTCCCGCCTTACGCGATCTCGGTGATCTTGACGCGGGTGAGCTCAGCGCGGAAGCCCTGACGCTTCTTGTACCCGGTCTTGTTCTTGAACTTCTGGATGACGACCTTCGGGCCGCGGAGGTCCTCGAGCACCTCGGCGGTGACCGTCACGTTCGCGAGCTCGGTCGCGGCCGAGGTGATGGTGTCACCGTCCACGAGGAGCACCGGAGCGAGCTTGATCTTGCCCTTGTCGTCGGCCTTGGCACGGTCGATCGTGAGGATCGTGCCGACCTCGACCTTCTCCTGACGGCCGCCGGCGCGCACTACTGCGTAAACCACGTGGAATTCCTTACGTACTCTGCTTGAGGGAAGTCTCGGGTGCCCACTGCTGCACGAGCGGCTCCCGGGGAGGCCGGGCCCGATCGGCGACGCAGGCAGAACGGCCCGCTGACACCAGGGATCGAGAATACTCGATCCCACCGCGTCCGGTCAAACGGCGACACACGTACCATTGGCGGGTGACCGTCCTGATCGACCCGCCGACGTGGCCTGCGCACGACACGTTGTGGTCGCACCTCGTCAGTGACGAATCGTACGACGAACTGCACGCCTTCGCGAGTGCCGCAGGTCTCCCCCGGCGCGCGTTCGACCACGACCACTACGACGTGCCGATGGCCCGCTACGACGAGCTCGTGGCCGCCGGGGCGAGCCCGGTGACCGGCCGGGAGCTCGTGCTCCGACTCATCCGCAGCGGCCTCCGCGTCGCGCAGCGGGACAAGCGCCCGTCCTGACGGACGGCGCCGCACGCACCCGTCCGGCGCCGGGACCGGCCTGGAGGCGCGGCTCGACCCAGTCACGCCGGTCCGGGTCCTGTGCGTGGTCGGGGCACAAGTCCGTGG
The DNA here is from genome assembly GCF_047238015.1 of Curtobacterium phoenicis. Taxonomy (NCBI): domain Bacteria; kingdom Bacillati; phylum Actinomycetota; class Actinomycetes; order Micrococcales; family Microbacteriaceae; genus Curtobacterium; species Curtobacterium phoenicis. The sequence goes on along the minus strand of NZ_JBDFLZ010000002.1, from coordinate 1,466,164 downwards.
TCGCGTCAGCGCTGCGGCGGACCCCAGGGGTTCGCCGGCGGCTGCTGGTGCTGCCCGGCAGGCGGCGCATACGGGTTCGGCTGCTGCCCGGCAGGCGGCGCGTACGGGTTCGGCTGCTGCCCGCTCGGCGGCGCGTACGGGTTCGGCTGCTGCTGCCCGGTCGGCGGCACGGAGGAGCCCGCCGGTGGGTGTCCTGGGCCTCCCGCGCCCTGCACGGTGGCCGCGGGCACGGCATCGGGCTGCCGGAGCGTCCCGGGGGCGCCCAGGGGCCGGCGCGTGCCGCCCCGGGGACGCCCGAGCCACAGCCACGCGCCCGTGGTCGTGGCCACGAGCATGAGCGTCAGCGGGAGTCCGCTCTGCAGCGGCACCGTCACGATGCTCGTCACGAGCCGTGCGGCACCGGAGCCGCGGACCACGCCGAAGGCCCCGGTGAAGACCCCGACGAGCGCCAGCGCGACCGTCCCCGCCGCCCCGGCGAGCACGGCACGCAGGAGGATCACCGGCAGCGGACTCCGCCGTGCGACGGGGACCAGGAACGCCAGCGCGAGGAAGGCTCCGACGTGGAACGGCAGGGGCGCGAGGAAGACCCCGTGCACGAACCCGGCGACGAGGCTGTCCCCCGCGCCGTACTGCGCGAACGGACCCACCACGAGGGAGGTGCCGAGGAGGCCGACGAGTCCGGACACGAACTCGACCACGACCACCGTGACGACCGCGATGAGGGCGCCGGTCGTGTTCGTCAGGGAGGCACCCGGAGCGAACGCGCGACGGGGGTCACCGGTCGGACGTCGACGCTGCGGAGGGGCCGGCGGCGCGTACGGCACACCGGCCGAGGGACCCGGCGCGGGCTGCTGCCAGCCCGCGCCGTAGTACCCGCGGTCGTGCTGGCCCGGGTCCCCCGTGTTCGTCACGCTCAGTTCCCCACGATCACGGTGCCGTCCTCGGGCGTGTCACCCTCGGTGGACGCCGGTGCGCTGATGCTCGGGGAGGAGACGCGGCGGGAACGCGAGCGGCCCTGGCCGGGCTGCTTCGGCTCCGGGAGCGCGTTGAGGACCGAGTCGAGCAGCGACTCCGCGTCCGCCGCGGGCACGGCACGGGGCTCGCGCTTCGTGACGGCGACGGGGATGTCGAGGATCGCGACGGTGTTCTCGGTCGGGGTCACCGGGGCGCTCGAGCTGACCCGACGGCGAGCCGGGGGCGTCGTGGTCGGGACCGGCTCGGCGGTCGCGGTCTGCGGCTCCGCGACCGGAGCGGCGTCGACCGGGTCCGCGGGGGCGTCCGTGACCGACGACGACTGCTCGCCGGCGGATGCGATCCCGGACGCCTCGGCGGACGCCGACGCCTCGGTGGCCTGCGGCTCACCGCCGCTGCGGCTGCCGCGACGACGACGACGCTTCGGACCACCCGAGGACTCGGCGGGAGCCTCGGACGAGGACGTCGAGGACGTCGCCGGAGCCGGTGCCTCCGGAGCCGATTCCGGCGTGGTCGGGCTCGCGACACCGGTGACGGCCACACCGCTCACAGCAGCGGCCTCGGCGGCGGCGCGCTCCTCGTGCGGGAGCGTCGACGCCGCGATGCGGGACAGGGCGTTCTTCACGTCGTCGGTGATCTGGTGGGTCTGCGAGCCGTGGCCGGCCGACACGGCACCACCGTTGCCGTTCGACCCGCTGTTGCCGCCGTTGCCGTTCGGAGCGCTGCCGTTGCCGCCGCGGCCCTTCCGACGACCCTTCGAGGGGCCGGGGTCCGCGTTGTTGTCGTTGACCTTGGCGTTGACCTCCTCGAGCGACTCCCGGAGCCCGACGCCGATCTTCTTGCGCGTCATCTGCACGAGACCGAGCGAGGTGACCTCGGCGACCTGGTGCTTCGTGCGGTCGCGGCTCAGGCACTCGACGAGTCGACGCAGCACGAGGTCGCGGTTGGACTCGAGCACCATGTCGATGAAGTCGACGACGATGATGCCGCCGATGTCACGCAGTCGGAGCTGGCGGACGATCTCCTCGGCGGCCTCGAGGTTGTTCTTGGTGACGGTCTCCTCGAGGTTGCCGCCGGACCCGACGAACTTCCCCGTGTTGACGTCGACGACCGTCATGGCCTCGGTGCGGTCGATGACGAGCGAACCACCGGAGGGCAGCCACACCTTGCGGTCGAGGGCCTTCTCGATCTGCTCGTTGAGCCGGTACTCCTCGAAGGAGTCCGGGCCGTCGTAGATCTCGACGCGGTCCTTGAGGTCCGGCGCGACGGCGTCGAGGTAGTCCTCGATGGTCCCGCGTGCGGCGTCGCCGTCGATGATGAGCTTGGTGAAGTCCTCATTGAAGACGTCACGGACGATCTTGACGAGCAGGTCGGGCTCGGAGTGCAGCATGACCGGGGCATGCCCGCCCGCGACCTTCTTCTGGATCGCCTCCCACTGGCTCGTGAGGCGCTGCACGTCGCGGGTGAGCTGCTCCTCGGTCGCGCCCTCGGCCGCCGTGCGCACGATGACGCCGGCGTGCTCGGGCAGGACCTCCTTGAGGATCTTCTTCAGGCGCGCCCGCTCGGTGTCGGGCAGCTTGCGGGAGATGCCGTTCATCGAGCCGTTCGGCACGTAGACGAGGTACCGACCGGGCAGCGAGACCTGCGAGGTGAGTCGGGCGCCCTTGTGGCCGACCGGGTCCTTCGTGACCTGCACGAGCACCTTGTCGCCGGGCTTGAGCGCCGACTCGATGCGACGACCGTGGCTGGTGTCGACGGAGTTCCAGTCGACCTCGCCGGCGTAGAGCACGGCGTTGCGACCACGACCGATGTCGACGAACGCCGCCTCCATCGAGGGCAGCACGTTCTGGACCTTGCCCAGGTAGACGTTGCCGATGAGCGAGACGTTGTGCGACTTCGTCACGTAGTGCTCGGCGAGGACACCGTCCTCGAGCACGCCGATCTCGATCTTCTGCGAGCTCGAGCGCACGATCATCTGCCGGTCGACGCTCTCGCGGCGGGCGAGGAACTCGTCCTCGGTGATCACCTGACGGCGACGTCCGGCGTCACGGCCGTCGCGGCGACGCTGCTTCTTGGCCTCGAGTCGGGTCGACCCCTTGATGCGCTGCGGCTCGGTGATGAGCTCCGGCTCACGCTCACGCTCACGACGGCGCGGCTCTGCCTGCTCGGCGGCGCCTCCGAACGCGCTGCCACCGCGACGACGGGACCGGCGACGTCCGCCGCCCTGCTCGTCGTCGTCCTCGGGAGCGGAGCGGGGCGCACGCGGCGGCAGGTCCGGGAGGACCGGCGCGTGGAAGATCAGGCTGGTCGTGCTGGTCGCGCGGGGCACGTACGGCTCGTCCGCGGGCTCCGCCGGACCGGAGGCGCTGCTCGCGTCCGCCGGGGCCGTCACGTCGTCCGCGGGGGCCGTCACGTCCGCCGCGGGGGCGGCTGCGGTCTCCGTGGTCGCGTCGTCCGCGGCGACCACCGGCAGGTCGCCGGTGAGGGTGCTCACGTCGTGCGGCTCGTCGGCGCCCGCCGTCGTCTCGACCGCGACCGACACCTCGGGTGCCGCGTCGTCGGTCACCGCGACGGTCTCGGTGCCGACCTCGACCGAGGCATCGGCGCCCGGTGCTTCCGCGGCCGGCGCAGCGACGGCCTGCGAGCCGGCCGCCTGCTCGACGGGAGCCGACTGCTCGACGCCACCCCGGGCCTCCAGGTCGGCCGACCGTGCCCGGCGACCGCCGAACAGGCGGCTCCGGCGCTTCGGCGCTTCGTCGTTCTTCGTGTTGTCGTTGTTGTTCTGCTCCACCATGGAACTGGTGCACTCCTCGGCCCCGCTCGCGCCCTGTCGGGCGGCGGGAATTCTCGTGTGGCGGGTGGCGTCCACGCCCCCGTGCTCGTTGTCGTTCGCGACCGGCCCGCGGCAACTTGTGGTGCGTCCGCGTCCGTTCGTCCCCGGGCACCCGGCCTGGGCTTCGCGGAGCGTCGGAGTGACGCGTGTTCCGGTCGCGGCACGCTCTCACCGTGCCTGTTCGGTCCGGGACCAGCCCGGAAAGCTCACGCCGCGTGACCGTGTCCGGTCGTGCGACCCCACCATCATCGCATGCCCCTCACGGAAACGACCGGATCGCGCGTGCGATGATGACCGCGTGAGCACGCCGCGTACCCTCCACCGCCGTCCGATCGCGATGGGGGTGTTCCTGCTCGTGACCGGCGTCGTCGGGCTGTACGCCTCCTTCCGGCTCGTGCTGGACGAGTTCGCGAAGTACGAGAACCCCAAGACCGCGCTGTCGTGCGACGTCAACGTGTTCGTGAACTGCTCGGACGTGATGACGAGCGCGCAGGGGCACCTGCTCGGCTTCCCGAACCCGCTCCTCGGTCTCATGGGCTTCGTCGCGCCGATCGCGGTGGCCGTCATGCTGCTCGCCGGGTTCCGGAACGGTTCGCGGTGGTTCTGGATCACCTTCAACGCGGGCGTGTTCCTGGCCTGGGTGTTCGTGACGTGGCTGTTCACCCAGACCGTGTGGTTCATCGGGGCCCTCTGCCCGTGGTGCATGCTCGTGTGGTCGATGACGATCCCGATGTTCTGGGTGTTCACGATCTGGAACGCCGCGCAGGGACGCTTCGGCGCCGGGGTCGAGCGCATCGGCAAGACCCTGCTGCCGTTCTGCTGGGCGTTCCCGCTCGCGAACTACCTCGTCATCGCGGTCTCGATCATCATCGTCTTCCCGCGGATCTTCCAGAGCTTCTGATCCCGGCGGCCCATCCCACTCGGTGACGTGTCACCGGATTCCTGGTGCCTTCCCAGCCAGGCCGCCCCGGAGGTGCGCGCCCGGCACCTACGCTCGAACCGATGAGCGAGAACCAGGGCAAGAAGGCGCGTCGGGACGAGGCACGTGAGCGTGCACGGATCGCACGCGAGAAGCAGCAGGCGCGTCGCCGCCGCAACCGGACGCTGACGATCAGCGGCATCATCGTGGGCGGCCTGGCGGTCATCAGCGCGATCGTGCTGGTCGTCGCGAACTCGGTGCAGCCAGCGGGTCCGGGTCCGGCGAACATGGCGAGCGACGGCATCGTGCTGCACGGCGTCGACGGCAAGATCGAGCCGGTCACGACGAAGGCGATCCCCGAGGGCGGGAAGCCCACCGCGACGAAGCAGGACGACTCGGTGGCGAACATCACCGTGTACTCCGACTACATGTGCCCGTACTGCAACCAGTTCGAGACCGCGCAGATGTCGCAGATCCAGCAGTGGGTCGAGAACGGCTCGGCGACGCTCGAGCTGCACCCGTTCAACCTGCTCGACCGGGTGTCGCTCGGGTCGAAGTACTCCACGCGATCCGCCGCCGCAGCCGCCTGCGTCGCGAACGACGACCCGCAGGACTTCCTCGCCTACAACACCGCGCTCTACGCGAACCAGCCGTCGGAGAACACGCGCGGCCTGACGAACGACGAGCTCGCGTCGCTCGCGGCCAAGGCCGGGGCGACGAGCAAGGACGTCGCGACGTGCATCACGGACCAGCGGTTCGCCGGGTGGGTCGCGGACGCCACGAACCGTGCGCTCAACGAGAAGATCCCGAACTCGTCCCTCGACAAGGTGACCGGGACGCCGACGGTCATCGTGAACGGGAAGCAGTACACCGGCTCGCTGACCGACACCGACGCGTTCTCGGCGTTCGTCCTGCAGAACGGCGGCAAGGCGTAAGGCCTCCCCGCGACACCGACCCGGCAGCCCCTGCGCCGTCCCCTCGAGCGGACGGCGCAGGGGCTGCCCGCTTGCGTGCTGCTGGGAGCTGACGGACGGCGGCGGCCGGCTGCGGCGACGGGTCCTTCCGGACGTCCTCGCTGGCCGAACGGGCTCCCACGCGGTCGACTCGGCGGCTCCGACCGGGCGCCGATCGTCCGCACCTCCACCGGACCGTCCGACGGCGGCCCGCCTCGGCCCGTGGGTCGCTGGTCCGAGCAGAACGCCCCCGTCCGATGCGGAGCGGGGGCGTTCTGGCTGTGGTGCCGGGCCTACTTCGCGGCGGCGTCGATCTTCGTGATCACGTCCGTCAGGTTCGCGAGCTTCTCGCCGTTCACCAGGACGGTCGGGGTGCCGAAGCCCTGCGTGCCCTGCAGTGCGGGATCGTTCACGACGGTGTCGGTGGACCGGGTGACCCAGCCCTTGAACTGCTCACTCGAGAGGCAGTCCGCGACCTTCGCGCTCGTCGCTCCGCCCTTGTCGACGAGGTCGGCGATCTGCTTGTTCGTGAGCCCCGCCGTACCCTCCTCGGGCTGGTTGTCGTAGAACTGCGTCTGGACGTCGAGGAACTTGTCCGGCTCGTAGTTCGCGACGCACATGGCTGCGTTCGCGGCGCGGCTCGCGTACCGCGTGTTCTGGTAGCTGCGGTCGAGGATCGACACCGGCTGGATCGCGAGCGTCACGTCGCCCGACTTCACCTTGTCGAGGATCTGGTCGGCGTAGGCCGCCTCGAACTGCTTGCAGACCGGGCAGGCCCAGTCGATGTACTCGGTCACCTGGACGGTGCCGTCGGGACCGGTGGTGGGCTTGGGCGACGCGGACGCGTCCGCCGAGACCGCGCCGGAGGTCACGGGTGTGACCGTGCCGTCCTTCCCCGTGAACTGGATCGCGCCCGTGATCATGTTCTTCGGGCCCGTGGCCGAGACGGTGTTGGCGTTGTTCACGTTCACCACGACGATGGCGACGATCGCCGCGACCGCGATGATGCCGAGGCCGATGCCGCCCTGCAGGAACCACTTGTTGCGGCGCTTGCGGCGGCGCTCGGCCTCGGCGCGCTGGCGGGCGACGTCACGGGCGTGCGCGCGCCGCTCGTTCTTGCTCGGTCGGTCGTTGTTCGTCATGCCGTTCGCTCCTGCGGTCCCGCGTGTCGGTCGTCGCTCACGCGAACCAGAGGCCGAGCTCGCGGGCCGCCGACTCCGGCGAGTCCGAGCCGTGCACGAGGTTCTGCTGCACCTTGAGGCCCCAGTCGCGGCCGAGGTCACCGCGGATGGTGCCGGGTGCAGCCGAGGTCGGGTCGGTGGTGCCGGCGAGCGAGCGGAAGCCCGCGATGACGCCGTTCCCCGCGACACGCACGGCGACGATCGGGCCGGACTGCATGAACTCCACGAGCGGCTCGAAGAACGGCTTGCCCTGGTGCTCCTCGTAGTGGGCGTCGAGCAGGTCGCGCGGCGCGGTCAGCATCTTCAGGTCGACGATCTCGTAGCCCTTGGCCTCGATCCGACGGAGGATCTCGCCGGTGAGCTGGCGGGCGACGCCGTCGGGCTTGACGAGGACCAGGGTCTCTTCGAAGTCGGACATGCAGAACTCCTTGACGGGGTCGTGGGGTGGTGGTCAGCCCTCGCCGGCAGCGGCTCGTCGTGCGGCGTTCTGCCGGTCGAGCTGACCGCCCTTGACGAAGCAGTAGACCCACAGCGCCAGGAACACCGCGCCCACCGCGAACATGAACGGTTCGATGAAGCCGGTGGCGAGGATGGCCGCCTGCAGCAGCCACCCGAACCATACACCGGCGCGGTTGCCGGTCAGCCGTGACGCCAGCGCCAGCACCACGATCGCGCCGATGCCGCCGCCGAACGCGACGAGCGGCGGCAGCGTGTGCTTGCCGAACGTGACGAGCATCGGGAAGAAGAACATCACGGCCTCGAGCCCGAGGGTGATCGCGAGCAGGCTCTCGCGTGCTCCGCGGTCGCGCCGGGGCCTCCGCTGGCGCGGCGTACGGGCCGCCTTCGTCGGTCGTCCCGGCCTGGAGGCGCGGTTCGGCTCCGTCACTTCGCCCCGCCCTCCGCGTGCACCAGGTCCATGACCGCGCCCACCATCACGATGGAGCCGGCGACCAGGACAAGGGCGTCCTCCGCGTCCGCCTCGTCCGCGAGGTCGCGCGCCTCCTGCAGCGCCTGGTCGAGCGCCGGTTCGACGACGACGCGGTCCGCGCCGACCTCGTCGACGACGATCCGCGCGAAGGCGTCGGCGTCGAGCGCCCGCTCCCCCGGCGGCTGCGTCACGACGAAGGTCTGCACGGTGTCCTTGAGCGCCCGGACGAACCCGCGGGCGTCCTTGTCGCCGAGGATCCCGACGACGCCGACGACGTGCTCGGACGGGAAGGCCACCGGGAGCGCGTCGGCCAGGGCCCTGGCGCCGTGCGGGTTGTGCGCGGCGTCGACGACGACCACGGGGTCCTGCGCGATCGGCTGGAGCCGTCCGGGGCTCGTCGCTGCGGCCAGCCCCTCGGACAGCACGTCCTCGTCGAGCGCCTGCGAGCCACGGCCGAGGAACGACTCGACCGCCGCGATCGCGACCGCGGCGTTGTGGGCCTGGTGCGCACCGAACAGCGGCACGAAGAGGTCGTCGTAGGTGCCGGCCAGGCCCTGCACGCTGACGAGCTGCCCGCCGACCGCCGGGGTGTCGCTCGTGACCCGGAAGCCGGTGCCCTCGACCGACAGGCTCGACTCGGTGAGCTCGGCGGCCCGTTCGAGCTCGGCGAGCGCGTCCGGGGTCTGCGCGCTGGACACGACCGCCGACGAGGGCTTGATGATCCCGGACTTCGTGCGCGCGATCTCGGCGACGGTGTTGCCGAGTTGCTTCGCGTGGTCCATCGCGATCGGAGTGAAGACGGCGACCTGGCTCTGCACGACGTTGGTGGAGTCCCACTCGCCGCCCATGCCGACCTCGATCACCGCGACGTCGACCGGTGCCTCCGCGAAGCAGGCGAGCGCGAGGACGGTGAGCGCCTCGAAGAACGTCAGCGGCAGCTCGCCCTTCGCGGTGAGCTCCTCGTCGGTCATCTCCAGGATCGGGGCGATGTCGTCCCAGTTCTCGACGAACCGGTCCGCGGCGATCGGCTCGCCGTCGATGACGATGCGCTCCCGGATCGACACCAGGTGCGGGCTCGTCATGAGTCCGGTCCGCAGGCCGTGGGCGCGGACGATGCTCTCGGTCATCCGGGCGGTCGAGGTCTTGCCGTTCGTCCCGGTGATGTGGATCACGGGGTACGACAGGTGTGGGTCGCCGAGGAGCTCGACCGCACGACGGGTCGCGCTCAGCCGGTGCTCGGGGGCCTGCTCGCCGATCCGGGCGTACAGGGCCGCCTGCACACGGCGGACCTCTTCGTCGTCCCCGTCCGCCGGGGACGGGTCGACCGGGGTGTGCGCTGCGGGACCTGCGGGGATCTCGATGCCATCGGCGCCGGCATCCTCGTCGTCGTACCCGTGCTCGTGCTCGTTCTGCTCGCTCATGCGCGTGCCACCTCCACGGACACCTTCGCTGCCTCGCCGACGTCGGTCGCCGTCGCGCCCGCGGCGAGCGGGACGACCTGGACCGCGGTCGCGAGGGTCTCCCCCGCGATGAGGTCGCGGTGGGTCCGGACCGCGTCGGCGGCGTCGTCGGACACCCCGAGCGTCAGGGCGATGCGGTCGCTGACGTCGAGGTCGGCGTCGCGGCGGGCCTGCTGGACGGCGCGGACGACGTCACGCGCCAGGCCCTCGGCCTCGAGCTCGGGCGACGTCACCGTGTCGAGCACGACGAAGCCGCCGCCGTCGAGGAACGCCACGGCCACCGAGTCGTCCGCCACCGTGAGGTCGAGCGAGTACTCGCCCTCCACCAGGTCGACGCCACCGACCGTCACGCCGGCCTCGGTCGCGACCCAGTCACCGCGCTTGGCGGCCGGGATGACCTGCTGCACCTGCTTGCCGATGCGCGGCCCGGCGGCGCGGGCGTTGACGGTGAGCTTCCGCTCGATGCCGTACTGCGCCAGCGACTCCTCGGCCTGCTGCTCGAGCACGACCCGCTTGACGTTGAGCTCGTCGCGAAGGATGTCCGTGAACGGCTCGACCGCCGCGGGGTCCGGCACGACGAGCGTCAGCGTCGCGAGCGGCAGCCGGACGCGCTTGCCGGTGGCCTTGCGGAGCGCGAGCCCCTTCGAGGCGACGTCGCGCACGCGGTCCATGGCGGCGACGAGGGCGTCGTCGGAGGGGAACTCGTCGGCCGACGGGAAGTCCTCGAGGTGCACCGAACGGCCACCGGTCAGGCCCTTCCAGACCTCCTCGGTGACGAGCGGCGCGAGCGGCGCCGCGACGCGCGCGAGCGTCTCGAGCACGGTGTACAGCGTGTCGAACGCGGCCCGTGCCTCGGGGCTCGACGCCGCGCCGGCCCAGAACTTGTCGCGCGAACGCCGCACGTACCAGTTCGTGAGCACGTCGGCGAAGTCGCGGACGGCCTGCGCCGCGAGCGGGGTGTCGAGCGCGTCCAGGTGCTCCGTGACGTCGGCGACGAGCACGCGGGTCTTGGCGAGCAGGTAGCGGTCGAGCACGTCGGTGCTCGCGGTGCTGCGCTGCGCCTGGTACCCGTCGGCATTGGCGTACAGGGTGAAGAAGTAGTACGTCGACCAGAGCGGGAGCAGGAACTCGCGGACACCCTGGCGGATGCCCTCCTCGGTCACGACGAGGTTGCCGCCGCGGATCACGGACGACGACATGAGGAACCAGCGCATCGCGTCGGCACCGTCACGGTCGAACACCTCGGACACGTCCGGGTAGTTCCGCAGCGACTTCGACATCTTCTGGCCGTCGGAGCCGAGGACGATGCCGTGGCTGATGACGTTGCGGAACGCCGGACGGTCGAACAGCGCGGTGGACAGCACGTGCATGACGTAGAACCAGCCGCGGGTCTGACCGATGTACTCGACGATGAAGTCGGCCGGGTTGTGCGCCTCGAACCACTCGCGGTTCTCGAACGGGTAGTGCACCTGCGCGTACGGCATCGAGCCGGAGTCGAACCAGACGTCGAACACGTCCGAGATGCGCCGCATGGTCGACCGGCCCGTCGGGTCGTCCGGGTTCGGGCGGGTCAGGTCGTCGATGAACGGACGGTGCAGGTCGACCTCGCCGTCGGCGTTCACCGGCAGCCGGCCGAAGTCCCGCTCGATCTCCTCGAGCGAGCCGTACACGTCCGTGCGCGGGTGTGCCGGGTCGTCCGACTGCCAGACAGGGATCGGCGTGCCGAAGTAGCGGTTGCGCGAGACCGACCAGTCGATCGCGTTGCCGACCCACTTGCCGAACTGGCCGTCCTTGACGTTGTCCGGCACCCAGTTGACGTCCTGGTTGAGCTCGCCCATGCGGTCGCGGAACTCGGTGACGCGGACGAACCACGACGAGACCGCCTTGTAGATGAGCGGCTTGCGGCAGCGCCAGCAGTGCGGGTAGCTGTGCTCGTAGGACGCCTGGCGGAGCAGGCGGCCGGCGTCGCGCACGGCCTTGGTGAGCGGCTTGTTCGCGTCGGACCAGAGCATGCCCGCGACCTCGCCGAACTGCGAGGTGAACACGCCGCCCTCGTCGAGCGACAGCACGACGGGGATGCCGGCGGCCGCGCAGACCTCCTGGTCGTCGGCGCCGTACGCCGGGGCCTGGTGCACGATGCCCGTGCCCTCGCCCGTCTCAACGTACTCGGCCACGAGGATGCGCCAGGCGTGCTCGTAGCCCTCCGCCTCGGCCAGGAAGTCGAACAGCCGCTCGTACCCGACGCCGTCGAGCTCGGTGCCGGCGACCGTGCGGAGCACGGCGGCGAGCGCGTCGTCCGCGCTCTCGTAGCCGAGGTCCTTCGCGTGCGCTGCCACGGTGTCGGACGCGAGCAGGTACGAGGTGACACCGGCGGCGCCACCGTCAGCCGCGCCTCCAGGCCCTGCCGGGACGACCGCGTACGCGATCGACGGTCCGACCGCGAGGGCGGCGTTCGTGGGGAGGGTCCACGGGGTCGTCGTCCACGCGAGCGCGCGCACCCCGGTGAGTCCCAGCTCGTCGGCGCGGGCCCCGCGCAGCGGGAACGCGACCGTGACGGACTGGTCCTGCCGCGACTGGTAGACGTCGTCGTCCATGCGGAGCTCGTGGTTCGACAGCGGGGTCTGGTCGTTCCAGCAGTACGGCAGCACCCGGAAGCCCTCGTACGCCAGGCCCTTGTCCCAGAGCTGCTTCCACGCCCACAGCACGCTCTCCATGAACGTGACGTCGAGGGTCTTGTAGTCGTTCTCGAAGTCGACCCAGCGCGCCTGCCGGGTGACGTACTGCTGCCACTCGTCGGTGTACTGCAGGACCGACTTCTTGGCGGCCGCGTTGAAGACGTCGACGCCCATCGCGTCGATCTCGTGCTTCTCGGTGATGCCGAGCTGGCGCATGGCCTCGAGCTCGGCGGGGAGGCCATGGGTGTCCCAGCCGAAGCGGCGGTGCACCTGCTTGCCGCGCATGGTCTGGTAGCGCGGGAAGACGTCCTTCGCGTACCCGGTGAGCAGGTGGCCGTAGTGCGGCAGGCCGTTGGCGAAGGGCGGGCCGTCGTAGAACGTCCACTCCGGGCAGCCCTCGCGCTGGTCGATCGAGGCCTGGAAGGTACCGTCGCCCTTCCAGAAGGCGAGGATCCCCTGCTCGACGGCGGGGAAGCTCGGCGAGGGCGTGACGCCGTCGGCGTCCGAGTTGAGCGGGTAGCGCACCTGGGGGCTCCTGTGGGTTCGGTTCGTCTCCACGAGGACGGAGCGTGCTCCGCGGTACCACCTCGCTTGCCGGACGCTGCTCGCGCTGCGACCGACCGCTCGTTCGCCGGATGGGGGTGCGGTCCGGTCCGCCCGGTTCTACTGCCGGCCGTCGGTCGTGCCGACTGCCGGGTTCTTCCGGAGGCTCCCCGGTGATGGCCGGTTCGACGCCTGCTGGGACGAGTCTACCCGAGCGGAGCATGCTGGAGCGATGCCCTCCTCCGATGAGCCCGAGCGCCCCGAATCGCTCCTCACCGTCATCATCGCCTTCGCGGCGAACCTGCTCGTCGCGATCGCGAAGACCGTCGCCTCGCTGCTCTCCGGCTCGGCGTCCATGACCGCCGAGGCCGCGCACTCCTGGGCGGACACCGGCAACGAGGTCTTCCTGCTCGTGGCGGAACGACGCGGCGCCAAGCCCCGGGACACCAAGCACCCGCTCGGCTACGGACGCGAGACCTACATCTGGTCGATGTTCGCCGCGTTCGGGCTCTTCACCGCCGGTGCCGTCGTGTCGATCTGGCACGGCATCACCGAGCTGGGCGAGACCGGCCCCGCGGAGGACCTGCTGCTGAACTACCTCGTGCTCGGCGTCGCGTTCCTCCTCGAGGGCACCAGCTTCGTGCAGGCGTACCGACAGGCGCACGGTGCCGCCACGAAACGCCGCGTCCCGGTGCTCCGCCACGTGCTGCAGTCGTCGAACCCGACGCTCCGGGCGGTGTTCGCGGAGGACGCCGCGGCGCTCATCGGCCTCGTGATCGCGTTCCTCGGCGTCTTCCTGCACCAGGTCACCGGGCTCGCGGTGTTCGACGCGATCGGCTCCATCGCGGTCGGGCTGCTGCTCGGCGTCGTGGCCATCGTCCTCATCGAGCGGAACCGACGCTTCCTGGTCGGTGAGGCCACCTCGCCCGAGCTCGAGGACGCGGTGCTCTCCGAGCTGCTCCGCCGGCGCGAGATCGAGCGGGTCACGTACCTGCACCTCGAGTTCGTCGGGCCGTCGCGGGTGTTCCTCGTGGCAGCCGTCGACCTGACCGGGAACGAGGACGAGGACCACGTGGCGGTGCGGTTGCGTCGTGTAGAGGCGTCGTTGGAGGAGAGCCGGTACATCGAGGAGGCGGTCCTGACGTTGAGCATCCCCGGCGACGAGTCGCTCGTCTCCCGCGGCGACGGTGAGGTGCCCGCGACGGTGCGGGACGGCACCGTGGAGGACGTCGCATCAGGCGGGGCCGGGACGCTGCGGACCGAGCGGTAGGAGCGCGGCAGCCGCCGACAGTGCGGCGCCGGGCGCTGGCGGGCACCCGCGTGCGCCGGGCCCCTGGCCGGCCGCGTTCAGCGTTCCCGGACCAGCGAGGCCCGGCCGTCGTGCACCCGGACGGCCTCGTCGCCCCGCACCACCCACACCCGGAGGAAGTCCAGTCGGAACGCGGTGAACCGGTGCGGCTCGTCGGCGAGCAGCCGGCGGAGCGCGGGGCGCATCGGGAACCGCGCATCGGCTCCCGCGACGACGACCCCGAAGTCCCCGCGCGCCGCCGCGTCCGTCGAAGCGCGACGCCCGGTCCAGTGCGAGAACGCCGACCGCGGCGACCCCGCGACGAGGATCCGGTCGGCCGGCGGCACACCGCGGTCGGCGAGCACGGCACCGAGCCGGGCGTACCCGGTCTCCCGGCTGTCGGCGACGGTCCGCACCACGATCGCGGCGGGGAGCACGGTGAGGGCGACGGCCACGACCGCGAGCACGGTCGTCCACGGTGGTCGCAGGCGAGCGATCCGGACGAGACCGGTCGCGGCGAGCGCGATCACCCAGGGCATCCACGCGTCGTAGTAGTACGGCAGCGCGACCTGTGCGGTGCAGTAGAAGACCACGAGGGCCGCGAGGGCGATGCCGAGCACGGCGACGAGGCGGTCGGGACGGACCACGACCGCGGCGAGCAGCCCGAGCACGAGCACGACGACGGTCGGCCAACCGACCCCCTCGACGACCCGGGCGGCGTTCGCCCACCACGGCGCGAACTGGTACTGCCGGCCGAGCAGCGTCGTCGTGTGCCCGTCGACGTCGTGCGCCGTCTGGAACGCCAGCATGAACCGGATCGCGCGGACCCCGCCGACCGGCAGGTAGACCGCCGCGAAGACGACGAGGAAGGACACCGCGGCGACCGGGGCACCGATCGCGTAGGCGCGCCACCGTCGGTGGAGTGCCGGCAGGGCGGCGATCGCGAGGAACACGACCGCGGTGGACACCTTCGAGGTCACGGACAGGGCGAACAGCGCACCGGACAGCGCCCACCACCCCCCGGACCACCACCGACCCCGGGCCCCGTCCGGTTCCCGGGTGGTCGCGTGCCAGGCGACCGCGACGGCGGCCACCGCGAAGAAGACCATGAGCGGCTCGAGCAGCGCCAACCGGTCGATCCGCACGCCGGCGCCGGAGGCCACGTCCGCCCAGGTGGCCGCGGCCGCGCGCGGGGTGCACCACCACCAGCCCGCCGCGAGGAGCGCGCCCCAGAACCCGATCGGTCGGCGCAGCCAGGCGAAGAGCACGACGCCGGTGCCGAACGAAGCGGTGGCCGCGACGACGCGCGCCGCACCGACGCCCTCCCCGAGGACGAGCTGCACGAGTCCGTAGAGGTACTTCGCCGTCGGCGGGTGCTGCAGGTTGCCGCTCAACGTCCCGTGCACGTACTGCCACCCGGCACCGGCGTAGGTGAACTCGTCCACGTACTCGGTCTGCCGTCCGAGGTTCCAGTACGCGACGTACAGCCCGGCGACCACGACGACGACCAGCGCGGTCGTCCGGACCGCACTGCGGCGTCCGGGGCTGCGGAGGGCTGGGGGCACGGCGCCCGATCGTAGTGAGCGGCCCCGGACCGAGCCCGTGACGGAGCAGCCCGTTCCCGCGGAAGCGCTCAGGCGCCGGGCGGTGCAGTGCCCCTGCCGTCTCCGGTCGTGACGCCCGTCACGCGGCGTCGAGGCCGTCCGCGACGGGCGTGAGCGCCGCCGCGACGTACTCGACGAGCGGGCCGCGGCCGACGCCGTCGCCGACCCACACGCCGAAGGCCGCAGCGGCGGCGCCGAGCAGTGCACCGGAGACGGTCTGCGGCCAGAGCGCCCCGGTCCGGTCGCCGGTGCGCCGGGCGACGTACCCGGCGACCGCGCCGTGCTGCTGCATCACCCGCGCAGCGACGCTCGCCACGAGTTCGGGCCCGATCCCCATCACCTCGGCCTGCGCGACGGCCCACGGCACCCGCTCCGGGTCGTGCTGGCGTGCTGCGGCGAGCAGGGCGTCCTCGACGGCGCGGACCGGGCTCGGCTCGGCGGAGGCGTCGAGCAGCGCGGGGATCGCGGCGACCGCGGCGTCGAGTTCGAGCCACATGACGTCGGACTTCGCGGCGAAGTAGTTGAAGAACGTGGCGCGGCTCACCCCGGCGCGTGCGGCGATCTGGTCGACGGTGGTCCGGCCGTACCCCTGCTCGAGGAAGAGTTCGGCCGCGGCGTCGGCGAGGACCTCGGCGCTGGAGCGCCGTGGCCGACCGCCGCGGCGAGCCCGGTCGTCGTCGCCGTGCTCGAGGTCCATGCGCCCAGTAAACCGCTAGACTCGATGAGCCATGAAGTTGGACTCAGTACAGAAAAGCCGCGCGCGCGTCGTGGCCTCCCTGGCGGGCGCCGCCACGATCCTCCTGGCCGTCACCGCCTGCACCGGCGGCGGAGGCGGGTCGACGAGCAGCACGCCCGTGGCGGGCGGGACGCTCGTCTACGCGTCCGGCGACGCCGAACCGACCTGCCTCGACCCGCACGTCGGCGGCAACTACCCGCAGGCGCTGCTGTCCAGCCAGTACATCGAGGAGCTCACCGCACTCGAGGACGGCCGACCGGTCCCGGCGCTGGCGACGTCGTGGAAGACCTCCGACGACGGCAAGACGCTCACCTTCCGGCTCCGCGACGACGTGACGTTCACCGACGGCACCCCGTTCGACGCGGCTGCGGTCGTGGCGAACATCGAGCACGTGCAGGACCCGGCGACGGCGTCGAGCACCGGGTACCTCGCGCTGCAGTCGATCACGAAGGCCACGGTGACCGACGACCACACCGTCACGCTCACCCTGAGCCGTCCGGACAGCGCCCTGCTCGAGTCCTTCTCGCAGCCCTGGGTCGGCATGGAGTCCCCGAAGGCGCTCGAGCGCTCCCAGGCCCAGAACTGCGAGTCCCCCGTCGGCACGGGACCGTTCCGGGTCACCGACTGGAAGCACGGCGACCGGGTCACACTGACGAAGAACGCCGACTACACGCCCCTCGGCAAGCCCGCCGGCAGCACCACGAAGCCCCGGCTGAGCGGGATCACGTGGCGCTTCCTGCCCGACTCCACCTCGCGCTACGCCGCGCTGCAGTCCGGCCAGGTCGACGTCATCGACAACGCACAACCCGACCAGATCCGTGCCGCGAAGGCCGGTGGGTCGATCCGCGACCTCGATGCTCCGCGCCCGGGCGCCTCCAACCGCCTCGAGCTGAACTCCGGCCACGGGGTCTTCCAGGACGAGGCCGTCCGGAAGGCCTTCATCCACGGGGCCGACGTCGACCCCGGCATCAAGTCGCTCTTCCTCGGCACCGCGAAGCGCTCGTACGCACTGCTGTCGAGCGTCGAACCGTTCGCGTACTCCGCCGACGGCGACGAGCTCTTCGACCACGACGCGGCGCAGGCGCGCAAGCTCCTCGACCAGGCCGGCTGGAAGAAGGGCTCGGACGGCATCCGCACAAAGGACGGCAAGCGTCTGACCGTGACGTTCCCGGTGTCGACGAACCAGTCGATCCCCGCCGAGCGCAGCCTGTTCCAGCAGATCCAGGCCTCCGAGAAGGAGGTCGGCTTCGACGTGGAGATCAAGGAGCTCGACCTCTCCAGCTGGTACGCGGCCCTCGCGGCGAACCAGTACGACGTCGTCAGCGCGCCGTACACGAAGGTCGGCGCCGACGTGCTCCGCATCCTGTACGACAGCGCGAGCATCAAGCCGGCGCCGTCGGGCTACTTCGCGAACCTCGCACAGCTCGACGACCCGACGGTCGACTCGCTCCTCGAGCGTGCCGCGCAGACCGCCGACACGCACGACCGCGGCGAGCTGTACGAGCAGGCGCAGAAGGACATCCTCGCCAGCGCGACGGTGCTCCCGCTCTACGACCAGCAGAACCACTTCCTCGTCTCCACGAAGGTGCACGACGTGCGCACCACGGCCGTCTCCACGCCGTGGTTCGGCTCGGCGTGGATCGACCGCTGACGCGCATCCGCGCGCACGACGACCGGACGGGAGGCACGGCATGACCCCGACGCGCCGCCGACGCTCCGGCGCGTGGTCGCGCTGGACGCTGTGGGGGCTCGGCCGCCTGGCCGGCGGCATCGGCGTGCTGTGGGCCGTCGCCACGATCGTGTTCGTCGCGATCCGCCTCATCCCCGGTGACCCGGCGCTCGCGATCCTCGGCGGGCCGGGGTCGCAGGCATCGGCCGCCGCGGTCGACCAGGTCCGGCACGAGTACGGGCTCGACCGCCCGGTGCTCGTGCAGTACGCGGTGTTCCTCGGACGACTCGCCACCGGGCAGCTCGGCGACTCGTACGCGTTCCGGACGCCGGTCGCGACGCTCCTGGCCCAGGAGCTCCCGGTCACGCTGACGCTCGCGGTCGCGGGGCTCGTCGTCGCCTGGGCGCTCGCGCTCGTCGCCGCGTGGTGGTCGACCCAGCGCGGGCGGATCGCCGCGGGCGTCACCGGGGCGATCACCGTCACGGCCAGCGTCGCCCCGCACTTCTGGCTCGGCAGCGTCCTCATCGTCGTGTTCGCGACCGCGCTCGGCTGGGCCCCCGCGGTGAGCGACGGCACCGTGCGGGGGTGGCTCCTGCCCGTGGTGACGGTCGCGGTCCCGGTCGCCGGGTACCTCGCCGAGACCGTCCGCGACGGCATCGTCGACGCACAGCGCTCCGCCTTCGCCCTCGCCGCACGGGGCCGTGGTGAGCACCGGACGGGCGTGTTCCTCCGACACTCGCTGCGCCACGCGGCCCTGCCCGGGCTCGCGCTCTCGGCGTGGGCGTTCGGCTCGCTCGTCTCCGGGGCCGTCGTGGTCGAGTCGGTGTTCGCCCTGCCGGGCATCGGACGGGCCCTCGTCACCGCGGTGACCCAACGCGACATGCCGCTCGTCGCCGGGATCGCGCTCGTCTCGGCGGCCGCCTACGTCGTCGTGCTCGCGGTCGCCGACCTCGCCGAGCGCGTGGTCGACCGGCGGCCCCGTCGTCCCGGTGCCGTCCGCACCCGACGTGGCCGCGCTCAGCCGGTGGGGGCCCGGTGAGCGGCATCCTCGACCCCGCGACCCCGACCGCCGACCCGGCCACGACCCGCGCTCCGTCCGGGGGTGCCGAGCGACACCGTGGGGGGACGCTCGGCACCGCCGGGTGGGTCGCGACCGTGGTCGTCGCGCTCGCCGTGGTCGCGGCCGTCGCCCCCGGACTGCTCGGCGGCGCACACCCGCTCGCCGTGCACCCCGACGAGGCCCTGCTCCCCCCGTCGGGCGCGCACCCGTTCGGGACCGACGAGTCCGGACGGGACGTCCTCGCCCGCGTGGTCGCCGGCACCCGGGCGTCGCTCGTCGTCGGGGTCGCAGCCACGCTGGTCGGCGCCGTCACCGGCGTGCTGCTCGGGCTCGTCGCTGGGCTCGGCGGCCGGGTGCTCGACACCGTCGTGGGCCGCGTGACCGAGGTCGCCTTCGCCCTCCCCCTGCTGCTCGTCGCCCTAGTCGTGATCGCCGTCACCGGACCGGGCCCGGTGCCCGCTGTGTTCGCCGTCGGGTTCGCGACCGCGCCCGGCTACGCGCGCATCGTCCGTGGGCTCGTGCGGACGGCGCGGGAGTCGCAGGTCGTCGAGACCGCGGTCCTGCTCGGCCGCTCCTCCGCGCGGATCGTCGTCCGACACGTCCTGCCCGCCGCGCTGTGGCCGGTCGTCGCGGTCGGCACGCTCGGCGTCGGGCAGGCGGTGGTGTGGGCATCGGCGCTGAGCTACCTCGGCGTCGGCACCCCGCCGCCGGCGCCGGAGTGGGGTGCGATGCTCGCCGACGGCCGGACGTACCTGCAGACCGCCCCGTGGATGAGCACCTTCCCCGGGCTCGCGATCGTCGTGCTCGCGACCGCCGTCACCGTGCTCGGCCGTGCGCTCCGACGACGAGGTGACGCCCGGTGACCGCCGCGGCCCTCGCGGTCGACGGGCTCTCGGTCGCGATCGACGGCGTCCGCATCGTGTCCGACGTCTCGCTGCAGGTCGCGGCTGGCGAGTGCGTCGCGCTCGTCGGCGCCTCCGGCTCGGGCAAGACCGTCACGGCCCGGGCCCTCCTCGGGCTCTCCGCCGACCGAGCGATCGTCGACGCTCGACGGCTCGACGTCGCCGGCACCGACGCCCGGACGCTGCGGGAGCGCGGTTGGCGGCAGCTCCGCGGATCGGCGGTCGGGTACGTCGGACAGGAGGCCCTCGGTGCCCTCGACCCGCTCCGCCCGGTCGGGCGCGAGGTCGCGGACGCCCTGCGGCTGCACACGACGATGACCGCCGCCGAACGGGTCGACGCCGTCCGGGCCGCACTCGCCGGGGTCGGACTCGATCCCGAGATCGCGACCGACGGCCGGCTGGCCGGGACGCTCTCGGGCGGGATGCGGCAGCGGGCCCTCATCGCCGCCGCCACCATCGGTACCCCCGCGCTCGTCGTCGCGGACGAACCGACCACGGCCCTCGACGCCGGGGTCGCCGTCACGGTCATGGAGCAGTTGCGCCGGGCCCAGCGGGGCGGCGCGGGGTTGCTCGTCATCACGCACAACCTCGGGCTCGTCGCCGGGTGGGCCGACCGCGTCGCCGTGGTCTCCGACGGCCGGATCGTCGAGCAGGGTCCGGTCGACCGCGTGTTCTCCGCTCCGGAGCACCCCGCCACCGCAGCCCTCGTCCACGCCGCGCGGGCCGGCGCCGCGCCCGCGCCCGCACCCGCTCGGTGCGAGCTCCCACGCACCGTTACAGACTCAGGATCCCGCACCGTGACGGGGATCTCGCACGGTGATGCGGGGACCTCGCACGGTGCGAGGGAGCGGCTCCTCACCGCCGAGCAGCTGCAACGCTCGTTCGACGACACCGCCGCCGTCCGGGACGTCTCGTTCGCCCTCGACCGCGGCCGGGTGCTCGGGGTCATCGGCGGGTCCGGGTCGGGCAAGACGACGCTCGCGCGCATCCTGCTCGGCCTCGAGACCCCGGATGCGGGCTCGGTCGCGCTGGACGGCGAGGCATGGGCACCGCTGCCCGAACGCGACCGACGCGCCCGTCGACACCGCATGGCCGCGGTGGTGCAGGATCCCGGCGCGACGTTCGACGAGCGGTGGGACGTCGAGCGGGTGCTCGCGGACGCGCTCTCGCGCGGTGCCGAGCGGCGGGCGCGCGGCGAACTCGGTGCGCGGGTCGACGCGGCCCTCCGGCAGGTCGGACTCGACCCGGCGCTTCGGTCCCGCTCGCCCCTGACCCTCTCCGGCGGCCAGCGGCAGCGGCTCGCGATCGCTCGGTCCCTCGCCACGGAGCCGGAGGTCCTCGTGCTCGACGAACCCGTCACGGCGCTCGACGCGACCGTGCAGGACGCCGTGCTCGGGTTGCTCGAGCGGCTGCGCGACGAGACCAGCGTGGCGATGCTCTTCGTGTCGCACGACCTGCGGGCGGTCCGACGGCTCTCCGACGACGTGCTCGTGGTGCACGAGGGGGCCGTCGTCGAACACGGCCCCGCGGCGCGGGTGTTCGCCCACCCGGCGCACCCCGTCACGGCCCGGCTGCTGCACGCCGCCGACGTGCTCGCCACCGGCCCCGACGCCTGACGCGCCCCCGCAGCCGCAGCCGCAGCCGCAGCCGAGACTCGGCCCCGCGGATAGTTTCGCGACGGGTGGGCCGCGAAACTGTCCGCCCACCCGAGACCCGCGGCAGCCCGGCCGCCCGGCAGCCCGGCAGCCCGGCAGCCCGGCAGCCCGGCAGCCCGGCAGCCCGGCAGCCCGGCAGCCCGCAGCAGGGCGACCGGACGACGGAGGCGCGGTGCGGGACGGACCCGCACCGCGCCTCCAGGCCGGTCGACGACCGACGGTCGTCAGGAGCCGGCAGGCTCCTTGTGCTCGTCACTCGCTGTCGGAGCATCGCCGCTGATGATCGGGATCTCGCTCGTCGAGAAGTCCTTCGCCCACTCGGACTGCGCGAGGTCGGACTCCGGGTCGTTGTAGTCCTCGATGACCGCCGCGATCTCGTCCTCGTGCGCGACCGTCGGACCGGACCCCATCAGCGGGGTGGCCGCGGTCTCCTTCGTGAAGTACACCGCGACGAGACCGATCACGGCCGCGAGCATGAGGTAGAACGCAGGGATGTCCTCGGCCCAGCCGAACCCGGCACCCTTCGCCGCGTTGATGAGCGCCGCGGTCGCGAGCGGGGTCGTGCCGCCGAACAGCGAGACCGACACGTTGAACGCGATCGCGAGTGCGCCGTAGCGGATGATCGTCGGGAAGAGCGCGGGCAGCGTCGACGGCATCGTGGACGTGAAGGTCACGAGCACGAGCCCGAGGATGAGCAGGCCGAAGAACACGCCGACACCGGTGCCGCTCTGGACGAGCTTGAGCGACGGCCACGACAGCAGCAGGAACCCGATGCAGCCGACGGCGAGGACCGGTCGACGGCCGAACCGGTCGGACAGCCGCCCGCCGAACGTGATGACGACCATCATGAGGATCATCACGATGACGATCAGGATGAGGCCGAAGGTGGCGTTCTGCCCGAGGTTCTGCTCGAGGTAGGTCGGCATGTACGACAGCAGCATGTAGTCGGTCACGTTGAAGACCAGCACGAGGCCGATGCAGATGATGAGCCCGCGCCAGTTCTCGGCGAAGAGCTTGAGGAACGGGGTCTTCTGCGACTCGCGCTCGGCCGCCTGCTCCTGCTGCTTCTGGAAGGCCGGGGTCTCCTCGAGCTTCAGGCGCAGGTAGAGCCCGATGAGCCCGAGCGGTCCGGCGACGATGAACGGGATGCGCCAGCCCCAGCTCAGCAGGGCGTCCTCGGAGAGACCGAACTGCAGGGCGGTGACGATCGACGCGCCGAGCACGTAGCCCGCGAGCGTGCCGAACTCGAGCCACGAGCCCATGAACCCGCGGCGCTTGTCCGGCGAGTACTCGGCGATGAAGGTCGCGGCACCGCCGTACTCACCACCCGTCGAGAAGCCCTGCACGAAGCGGGCGACGAGCAGCAGGACCGGGGCCCAGAAGCCGATCGACTGGTACGAGGGGATCAGGCCGATCATGAGCGTGCCGGCGGCCATCAGGATCATCGTCAGCGCGAGGACCTTCTGCCGGCCGATCTTGTCGCCGATGGGTCCGAACACCGCGCCGCCGATCGGGCGAACGATGAAGGCCGCCGCGAAGAAGCCGAACGTCGCGACGATGTTCGCAGCAGGGTCGCCCTTCGGCAGGAAGACCTGCGAGATCGTCACGGTGAGGTACGCGAAGATGCCGAAGTCGAACCACTCCATGGCGTTGCCCAGGGCGGCGGCCGCGACGGCGCGCTTGAGCAGCGACTCCTCGACGACGGTGACGTCGTCCTTCGTCAGCTTGCGGCGGGCGCGCTTCACGGCGCCCTTCGTGCGCAGCGGCCGATCGCCGTTCGCGTGTGCTTCGTTCGGTGCCAAGTCGTTCCTCCGGTAGTGCTGTGTCTTGCCTTCGGGCGCCCGGCGGAAGCGTCACTGCAGTCCTCGCGAACCCCGCGTCCGCCGGACAAACTCCGACAGACTATCAAACGCCCGGCGTGTCCGTCAGGTCGGTGTGGTAGCGGCCGTCGGCGATGACGGCCCGAACCGCTACGATCAGGGATACCGCGCGATGCGCGCGGACACTCAGGCACCTCACCACGGACTCGGTGCCGCACATACCGATCGAAAGGCGCTGCCATGACGAAGCCCATCCCCGACAAGCCGACCGTCGACGGTCTCGAGGACGCCTGGGGCCCCGTCTGGGAGCAGGACGGCACCTACCGCTTCGACCGCGACAGCGCGACGAAGGACGCCGTCTACTCGATCGACACCCCGCCGCCGACCGCCTCCGGCTCGCTGCACATCGGTCACGTGTTCTCGTACACGCACACCGACCTCAAGGCCCGGTACGAGCGCATGCGCGGCAAGCACGTCTTCTACCCGATGGGCTGGGACGACAACGGCCTCCCGACCGAGCGCCGCGTCCAGAACTACTACGGCGTCCGCTGCGACCCGCAGCTCCCCTACGACCCCGCGTTCGTCCCGCCGTTCGAGGGCGGCGACAACAAGTCGAGCAAGGCCGCCGACCAGCTGCCGATCTCCCGCCGGAACTTCATCGAGCTGTGCGAACGGCTGACCGTGCAGGACGAGCAGCAGTTCGAGCACCTCTTCCGCACGCTCGGCCTGTCGGTCGACTGGACCCAGTCGTACCGCACGATCGACGACACGTCCCGCGCGAGCGCCCAGCGCGCCTTCCTCCGCAACCTCGGGCGCGGCGAGGCCTACCAGGCCGACGCCCCGACGCTCTGGGACGTCACCTTCCGCACGGCCGTCGCCCAGGCCGAGCTCGAGGACAAGGAGATGCCGGGCGCGTACCACGGGCTGGCCTTCCACCGCACCGACGGCGGCGAGGACGTCGTCATCCAGACCACCCGCCCCGAGCTCCTCCCCGCGTGCGTCGCCCTCGTCGCGCACCCGGACGACGAGCGCTTCCAGGACCTGTTCGGCACCACCGTCCGCTCCCCCCTGTTCGACGTCGAGGTCCCCGTCCTCGCGCACCACCTCGCCCAGCAGGACAAGGGCGCCGGCATCGCGATGGTCTGCACGTTCGGTGACACCACCGACGTCGTCTGGTGGCGCGAGCTCCAGCTGCCGAACCGCGCGATCATCGGCTTCGACGGCCGCGTGCGGTCGGACGAGCCGACCTGGATCGAGAGCGCCCGCGGCAAGGAGCTCTACGCCGAGATGGCCGGCAAGACCGTGTTCTCGGCGAAGAAGGTCGTCGTGGACGCCCTCACCGAGTCCGGCGAGCTGATCGGCGACGTAAAGACGATCAACCACCCGGTGAAGTTCTTCGAGAAGGGCGACAAGCCACTCGAGATCGTGTCGACCCGCCAGTGGTACATCGTCAACGGCGCCCGTGACGAGCAGCTCAAGTCGACGCTGCGCGCCCGCGGCGAGGAGATCGCGTTCCACCCGGACTTCATGCGCGTCCGGTACGACAACTGGGTCGGCGGGCTCTCCGGCGACTGGCTGATCTCCCGCCAGCGTTTCTTCGGCGTACCGCTGCCGGTCTGGTACCCGCTCGACGTCGACGGCAACCCGGTGTACGACCAGCCGATCGTCCCGACCGAGGACCAGCTGCCGGTCGACCCGGCGTCCGAGCCCGCTCCCGGCTACGAGGAGTCCCAGCGCGGCGTCGCCGGAGGCTTCCAGGGCGAGCTCGACGTCATGGACACCTGGGCCACCTCGTCGCTCACCCCGCAGCTCGCGGGCAAGTGGGAGTCCGACCCGGAGCTGTACGACCTGGTGTTCCCGTACGACGTGCGGCCGCAGGCACAGGACATCATCCGGACCTGGCTGTTCACGACCGTGCTGCGCAGCCAGCTCGAGGCGGACGTCGCTCCGTGGAAGCACGCTTCGATCTCGGGCTTCATCGTCGACCCCGACCGCAAGAAGATGTCGAAGTCGAAGGGCAACGTCGTCACCCCGCTGTCGATCCTCGAGCAGCACGGTGCGGACGCGGTCCGGTACTGGGCGGCATCGTCGAAGCTCGGCACCGACGCGGCCTTCGACCCGCAGAACCCGAAGCAGATCAAGGTCGGACGTCGTCTGGCGATCAAGGTCCTCAACGCCGCGAAGTTCGTCTACGGCTTCCCGCTGCCCGAGGGCGCACACACCGTCACCGAGGCGCTCGACGTCGACGTGCTCGCCGAGCTCGGGTCGGTCATCGAGCAGGCGACGGCCGCGTTCGACGCCTTCGACCACGCCCGCGCCCTCGAGGTCACCGAGCGGTTCTTCTGGACGTTCTGCGACGACTACCTCGAGCTCGTGAAGGAACGCGCCTACGGCACCGCGACCGACGCGACGCACGAGACGCAGGCGAGTGCGGTCCTCGCGCTCCGCGCTGCGATCGACGCGCTGCTCCGCCTGCTGGCACCGTTCCTCCCGTTCGCGACGGAGGAGGTGTGGGCCTGGACCCACGAGACCAGCGTGCACCGGGCCTCCTGGCCGACGCGGGCCGAGCTGCCCACCGAGGCCGAGCCGACCGGGCTGCTCGCGGCCGTCGGGCAGGCACTCATCGGCATCCGCGGCGCGAAGACGGCGGCGAAGGCCTCGCAGAAGACGCCCGTGACGCGCGCGGTCGTCGCGGCCCCGGCCGAGACGCGAGCGCTGATCGAGCGTGCGGCGGTCGACCTCGCGGCCGTCGGCCGCATCGCCGACCTGTCGTTCACCGACGGGTCGGAGCTGGCCGTCACCGACATCGAGCTGGCGGAACAGCCGGCGTAGGGTCGCGTGGGCCGGCCGGGTCGCGAGGGCGACCGGCCGGCCACACCGGACGGGAGGCACGGATGCAGTTGGGTACGCGCTGGAGCGTGGGTGGGCAACCACCTGCGCGACTGCCCGAGACGATGGTCGTCGCCGTGCGCGGTGTCGAGGACGAACTCGCGGCGGAGTCCGTCGACACGGCGACGTGGGGCTGGACCCTGACGTTCCTCGAGGGCAAGCCGATCGTCGAACTCGACGACGGCACGTCGATCCACCTCGACCCTGCGGGGCACGCGCAGGTGACGAACCCGGACGACGCGCCCGAAGAGGACTGAGCGCCGGGTGCTCGCTGCGGTTCGCGGGGAGCGCCTCGTCTGTAGCGCGATCCGCGTCTGTGGCGCGATCCGCCGTCCGTGGCGCGATCCGCGTCCGCACAACCGAAGTCACCCCGAACCACGGAGAACCGTGGTTCGGGGTGACTTCGGTTGTGCGCCGACCGTCGACGCCGTGCGCCTTACTTCGTGAGCCAGCCCAGCAGGACCTCGTTGACCTCGGCGGTGTGGGTCGTGAGCAAGCCGTGCGGGGCGCCCTCGATCTCGACGTACTCCGCGTGCGGCAGGGCCTTGGTGAAGCGCCGTCCGGTGGCGTCGATCGGCAGGATGTTGTCCGACGTGCCGTGCACGATGAGCGCGGGGACGGTGACCTTCGGGATGTCCTGACGGAAGTCGGTCGGCCAGGTCAGCGGTGCTGCGGCGGACGCGATCGAACCGGAGCCGGCAGCGACGTTCCAGGCGTTCCGGACCTGCTCCTCCGAGATCCGCGAGCCGAGGTTCTCGTCGAGGTTGAAGAAGTCCTGGTAGAAGTTCGTGAAGTACGCGTACCGGTCCTTCTCGACGTCGGCAGCGATCCCCTCGAAGAAGGACATCGGGCCGGCACCGTCCGGGTTGTCGTCGGTGATCGCGAGGTACGGCTCGAGCGACGCGAGGAAGGCGACCTTGGCGATGCGGTCCTCACCGTGGCGGGCGATGTACCGGGCGATCTCGCCGGTGCCCATCGAGAAGCCGACGAGGATCACGTCACGCAGGTCGAGGGTCTCGAGGACCGTGTGCAGGTCGTCCGCGAAGGTGTCGTAGTCGTAGCCGGTCGACGGCTGCGAGGACTGGCCGAACCCGCGGCGGTCGTAGGTGACGACCCGGTAGCCGGCGTCGAGCAGCGGCGGGACCTGGCCCTCCCACGAGTTTCCGTCGAGCGGGAAGCCGTGGATGAGGACGATCGGCTGGCCCGACCCCTTGTCCTCGTAGTGGAGCGCGATGTCGACGCTGTTCTCGGTCCCGACGGTGATGCTGCCCATGGTCGTTCCTTTCCCCTGAACGATGCGGAGAACGGTCGTTCTCTGCGATGTCGTCTACACTAGAGAACGATCGTTCCCCACGCAACACGGGAACGGTGAACACGCAGGGAACGGGGTACGACATGGTCACCAGCACGGTCGAGGCCGACACCAGGGCCCACATCGTCGACGTCGCCGACGAGCTCTTCTACGCCCGCGGCATCCAGGCGGTCGGCATGGACGAGATCCGCACCCGGGCCGGGGTGTCGCTGAAGCGGCTCTACAACGCGTTCCCGGGCAAGGACCAGCTCGTCGCGGCGGTGCTCGCAGGGCGGCACGACTACTGGGAGCGCGGGATCGCACAGGCCGTGGCGGCAGCCGATGGCCCGCGAGACCGACTCCTCGCGATGTACGACTTCCTCGAGCAGTGGTTCGGCGACGACACCTTCCGGGGCTGCGGGTTCATCAACGCCTTCGGCGAGCTCGGCGCGACCTCGCCAGCGGTCGCCCGGATCGCTCGGGAGCACAAGGAGTCGTTCCAGCGGGCCGTCGCCCGGCTCGCGGCCGACGTGGTGCCCGACCGTCAGGCGGCCGAGGAGCTCGCCGCGCAGCTCGCGCTGCTCGCCGAGGGCGCGCAGACGACGGCCGCGATCGCGGGCGACGCTTCCCCGGCCGGCCACGCGCGCCGCGCCGCCGCGATCCTGATCGACGCGGCCACGCGCGCCTGAGGCGCGTGCCAGGTCGTTCCGGGTGTACCCGGTCGTTCCGGGCGTACCCGGTCGTTCCGGGCGTACCCGGTCGTTCCGGGTGTACCAGGCTGTTCCGGGCGTACCCGGTCGTTCCGGGCGTACCGGGTCGTTCGTTCCGACCAGGTACGCCCGATCGCGCCATCCATCGCGGTCGACATGGGAAAGAACGCGCGTGTCGACGGACTGGAGGCGCGGGTCGGGCCCGCCCCGCGCCTCCAGTCCGTAGGGTGGCGACATGGCAACCCCGTTCGACGAACCGAGCACCCTCCCCTACGCCCTCCCGCCGTTCACCGACGTCCGGCTCGAGCACTTCCGTCCGGCCTTCGACGCCGGCATGGCCGACCAGCGCGCCGAGGTCGAGGCGATCGCCGCCGACCCCGCCGAGCCGACGTTCGAGAACACCCTCGTGGCGCTCGAGCGGTCCGGGCAGCGGCTCGCCCGCGTCAGCCACGTGTTCTTCACGCTGTCGTCGGCGGACTCGACCCCGGCGTTGCACGACCTCGAGGCCGAGGTCTCGCCGCTCCTCGCCGCGCACCGGGACGCGATCACCCTCGATGGCCGTCTCTACGCCCGCATCGAGGCGGTCCGTGCCGGGCTCGACGCGCGTGACGACCTCACCGACGAGGACCGCCGCCTCGTGGAGCGGACGCACACCGAGATGACGCTCGCCGGAGCCGGCCTCGACGCTGCCGGCAAGGAACGCCTCACCGCGATCAACCAGGAGCTCTCGACGCTCACCACCACGTTCGAGCGGAACCTGCTCGAGGACACCAACGACCTCGCCGTGCACGTCACGGACGAATCCGAGCTCGAGGGCCTCGACGACGGCGCGAAGTCCGCAGCCGCCGGGGCCGCCGCGGACCGCGGACTCGAGGGCTGGCTCATCACGCTGCCGCTCTACACCGGGCACCCGTGGCTCGGGTCGCTCGCCGATCGGGGCCTGCGCCGGCGGATCATGGAGGCGTCGCTCGCCCGCGGTCGTCGCGGCAACGAGCACGACAACCGCGAGGTCCTGCTCCGGATCGTCCGGCTCCGCGCCGAGCGCGCCGAGCTGCTCGGTTTCCCGAACCACGCCGCGGTCGTCACGGCCGACGAGACCGCTGGCACCCCCGAGGCCGTCGACGGGCTGCTGTCCTCGCTCGTGGGGGCCGCCGCCGCGAACGCCGACGACGAGCGGTCCGTGCGGTCCCAGGTCGTCGGGTTCGACGTCGAAGCATGGGACTGGGCGTACGCGACCGAGCTCCTCCGCGGCCAGCAGTTCGCCGCCGACAGCTCGGCGCTCCGCGCGTACTTCGAGGCCGACCGGGTGCTGCACGACGGCGTCTTCCACGCCGCGAACGCCCTCTACGGCCTGACGTTCACCGAGCGCCCGGACCTGCACGGCTACAACGACGAGGTCCGGGTCTTCGAGGTCCGCGGAGAGTCCGGCGAGGAGGTCGGGCTCTACCTGCTCGACCTCTACACGCGGGACGGCAAGCGAGGCGGCGCGTGGATGAACCCCGTCGTCGAGCAGTCGCACCTGCTCGGCACGCTGCCGGTCGTGGTGAACAACCTCAACGTGGCGAAGCCCGCCGCCGGCTCCCCCACCCTGCTCATCCAGGACGAGGTCGAGACGCTCTTCCACGAGTTCGGGCACGCGCTGCACGGGCTCATCGCGCGGACGACGTACCCGCGGTTCTCCGGCACGAACGTCGAGCGCGACTTCGTCGAGTTCCCGTCGCAGGTGAACGAGATGTGGGTGTCGTGGCCGTCCGTCCTCGCGAACTACGCGAAGCACCACGAGACCGGTGAGCCGCTGCCGCCGGAGCTCGTCCTGGGGCTCAGCGAGTCCGAGGGGTTCAACGAGGGGTTCTCGACGACGGAGTACCTCGCTGCCGCGCTCCTCGACCAGGCCTGGCACCGGCTGTCGGCCGCGGAGGCCGCTGCGGTCACCGACGTCGAGGCGTTCGAGCGCCAGGCGCTGCAGGACGCCGGCATCGCCGTCGAGGCCGTCCCGCCGCGCTACTCGTCGACGTACTTCGCACACACGTTCTCGGGCGGGTACGACGCGGGGTACTACGGGTACATCTGGTCCGAGGTGCTCGATGCCGACACCGTGGAGTGGTTCCGGGACAACGGGGGCCTCTCGCGCTCGGCGGGCGAACGGTTCGCGACCCGACTGTTGGGCGTCGGTGGATCGAAGGACCCGCTGGAGGCGTACCGCGACTTCCGCGGGCGTGACGCCGAGGTGGGGCCACTGCTGCGGCGTCGCGGGCTCGAGTAGGACCGGACGGCACGCGAGCCGCACGCGGGTGACACGCGAGCGGCACGCAGGCGGCACGCCGGCGGCACTGCCCACACCGTCGAACCACGAATCCGACGTCGAACCAGTCCTGAAGGCTGGTTCGACGTCGGATTCGTGGTTCGGAGCGAGAGCCCCCCGAAGCGGCTCGGGGCTGTTCGGAGCGAGAGCCCGCCGGAGCGGGGTCCGTCCGGGCAGCGAACGCGTTACGCGGACTTCTCGATGCGCTTCGCGCGCGGGCGCGGCACGATCGTCGGCGCGGCGTTCTCGAGCACGGACTCACGGGTGATCACCACGCGTGCGACGTCGTCGTCCGAGGGCACGTCGAACATCACCGGACCAAGGACCTCTTCGAGGATGGCGCGGAGCCCACGAGCACCCGTCTGCCGCAGCACCGCGAGGTCGGCGATCGCCTCGAGGGCTCCCCGCTCGAACTCGAGCTCGACGCCGTCGATCTCGAACATCCGCTGGTACTGCTTCACGAGGGCGTTCTTCGGCTCGGTGAGGATCTGCATGAGCGCGGCCTGGTCGAGCTGGGACACCGTGGTCACGACGGGCAGACGACCGATGAACTCCGGGATGAGCCCGAACTTGTGCAGGTCTTCCGGGAGGACGTCGGAGAAGAGGTCCTGCTGGTCGAGCGGACTGTGCAGCGGTGCACCGAACCCGATGCCGCGCTTGCCGACGCGCGACGACACGATGTCCTCGAGCCCGGCGAACGCCCCCGCCACGATGAACAGCACGTTCGTCGTGTCGATCTGGATGAACTCCTGGTGCGGGTGCTTCCGGCCGCCCTGCGGCGGGACCGAGGCCGTCGTCCCCTCGAGGATCTTGAGCAGCGCCTGCTGCACGCCCTCACCCGAGACGTCACGGGTGATGGAGGGGTTCTCGGCCTTGCGGGCGATCTTGTCGACCTCGTCGATGTAGATGATGCCGGTCTCGGCGCGCTTGACGTCGTAGTCGGCGGCCTGGATGAGCTTCAGGAGGATGTTCTCGACGTCCTCGCCCACGTAGCCGGCCTCGGTCAGTGCGGTGGCGTCGGCGACCGCGAACGGGACGTTGAGGCGCTTCGCGAGCGTCTGCGCGAGGTAGGTCTTCCCGCAGCCGGTCGGGCCGATGAGCAGGATGTTCGACTTCGCGATCTCGATGTCGTCGCGGTCCTCTGCGGCGGTGATCTGCCCCTGCGCGCGGATGCGCTTGTAGTGGTTGTAGACGGCCACGGCGAGCGCGCGCTTCGCGGGGTCCTGACCGATCACGTACTCCTGCAGGAAGTCGAAGATCTCGCGGGGCTTCGGGAGCTCGAAGTCGCCGCTCGCGGTGTCCTCGCCCGCCTCGGCCAGACGCTCCTCGATGATCTCGTTGCAGAGCTCGACGCACTCGTCGCAGATGTAGACGCCCGGGCCGGCGATGAGCTGCTGGACCTGCTTCTGGCTCTTGCCGCAGAAGGAGCACTTGAGCAGGTCAGCGCTCTCTCCGATGCGTGCCATGTGCGTGCCCTCCCTCGGCCGTGCGACGACTCCGTCGGAACCGACGCCTGACGATCCTCCCGGCGCTGATCCACCGGCTGTGTCCGAGCCTAACCGCAACCGACGACAGCCACCGCGACGCCCGGCCGGTTTCGCCGCGCGCGTTCGCCCAGGGCGTTCGATCCTGCTACCGTGTCCGAGTCGGCTCTACAAGTTGTAGAACTCTCGGAAGGAAGTCCATGCCCAAGCGCGTCGCCGTCGTCGGTGCAGCAACACTCGGCGTCACCGCCGCGATCGTCCTCGGCACGGCAGCGGCTGCCAGTGCCCACGTCGAGGCGACCGCCACGTCCACCGCCGCTGACTCGTACACGACCGCGACGTTCTCGGTGCCGCACGGCTGCGACGGCTCCCCGACCACGAAGCTGACCTTCCACGTGCCGGAGAGCATCATCGAGGTGACCCCGACCGTCAACCCGAACTGGACCATCACGAAGACCACCGAGCCGTACACGAGCCCCTCGTCCTCCGCCGACGACGAGTCCGCGGAGGACGCCGGGCAGCGCGTGACCTCCATCACCTACACGGCGAAGACCCCGCTCCCCGCCGACGAGCGCGACACGTTCTCGCTGTCGTTCTCCCTGCCGGACGGCAAGCCCGGCGACCGTGTCGAGCTCCCCGTCACGCAGACCTGCGAGAAGGGGTCCACCGAGTGGGACCAGCACCAGCAGGACGGCAAGGCCGAGCCGGAGCACCCCGCCCCGTCGATCGTGCTGACGAAGGCCGTCGCCACCGAGGCCGATGGGGATCCCGTCGAGACCGCCACCGCGTCGGACAACACGAGCACGAGCAGCGGGCCGGACCTCGTCGGGCGCTTCCTCGGACTGGGCGGACTCGTGCTCGGCGCGGCCGCCCTGGTCGTCGCGGTCGCCTCGACCCGTCGACGGACCGGCAAGTGACGACTCGCCTCCAGCGACCGGCTGCGCGTGCACCGCACGGTCGGTTCCGTGCGGCCGGGAGGCTCGTGGCCGTGTCCGCCACGGCCCTCACGATCGCTGGCGGTGCGGTCCTCGGTCTCGCGGCTCCTGCCAGCGCCCACAACTACATGATCGCCTCGACGCCGAAGGTCGACGGGACGCTCACGTCCCTGCCGAAGGCGTTCGAGATCACGACGAACGACAAGCTCCTCGACATCGGCGGATCGAACGCCGGGTTCGCCTACCGGATCGTCGGTCCCGACGGGAAGTACTACGAGGACGGCTGCCTCGACGTCGACGGGCCCTCGATGACCACGAAGGCCGCGCTCGGAGCCTCCGGGAAGTACACCGTCGAGTGGCAGATCGTCTCCGCGGACGGGCACACCGTCTCGGACGAGTACACGTTCACGTGGAAGGCGCCGTCGGGCTTCACCCCCGCGAAGGGTGCCGCCGAGCCGCCGACGTGCGCGACGGCGTCCGGCGGGTCGACCGAGGCCCCGACGAACGGCACCGCGTCGGGTGCGACCGACTCGGCGACCACGGACGCGCTCTTCATCGGCGCCAGCGGGGTCGTCGTGGTGGGCGCGGTCGTCGCGGTGCTGCTCCTCCTCCGCCGACGCCCGGCAGCGCCGTCGCCCGACGACCCCGACGACGACTGACGCGGAGGGACGGACCCGCACCGCGCCTCCAGGCCGGTCGTCCAGCCGATCGTCCGGAACGCGGTTCCGCGGGCCACGCACATCCCGCAACGCACGAGACGAGACGAACGCGCCCGTGCACGCACGAAGGCCCCGCACCGGACGGTGCGGGGCCTTCGTGGTGCAGCGCTACTTGACGAGCGCCGGCACGTTCTTGCGGCTGGTGAGGACCTGGTCGATCAGGCCGTACTCCAACGCCTCTTCGGCGGACATGATCTTGTCGCGCTCGATGTCGTTGTTGACCTGCTCCGGCGTGCGGTTCGAGTGCTTCGAGAGCGTCTCCTCGAGCCAGGTGCGCATGCGGAGGATCTCCGCCGCCTGGATCTCGATGTCCGACGCCTGACCGCCACCCTGCTGGGTCGCCGGCTGGTGGATGAGCACACGGGCGTTCGGGAGCGCCAGACGCTTGCCGGGGGTACCGGCAGCGAGGAGCACCGACGCCGCCGAGGCAGCCTGGCCGAGGCAGACCGTCTGGATCTGCGGACGGATGTACTGCATCGTGTCGTAGATCGCCGTCATCGCGGTGAACGAGCCACCGGGCGAGTTGATGTACATGACGATGTCGCGGTCCGGGTCCATCGACTCGAGCACGAGCAGCTGCGCCATGATGTCGTCAGCCGACGCGTCGTCGACCTGGACGCCGAGGAACACGATGCGGTCCTCGAAGAGCTTCGCGTACGGGTCCTGCCGCTTGTAGCCGTAGGCCGTGCGCTCCTCGAAGCTCGGGAGGATGTAACGGTTCGACGGAGCCGGGACGTTCTGCGCGCCACCGAGCATGGGGAGATGCATTCTCGTTTCCTTTTCTTCGGTGGGTCGGGTCAGGACTGGGCGCCGGGCTCGGCCGCGTCGGTGGGGGTCTCGCCGTCGCCGACGGTTCCGCCGCCGCCGACGACCTCGGCCGCCGAACCACGGAGGTGGTCGACGAAGCCGTACTCGAGGGCCTCCTGTGCCGTGAACCAGTTGTCGCGGTCGTTGTCCTTGAGGATCTGCTCGATCGACTTGCCGGTCTGCTCCGCCGTGAGCTCGGCCATCCGCTGCTTCATGTCGAGGATGACCTTCGCCTGCGTCTGGATGTCGGCAGCGGTGCCGCCGAAGCCACCCGACGGCTGGTGCAGCAGCACGCGCGCGTTCGGGGTGATGTAGCGCTTGCCCGGGGTACCCGACGAGAGCAGGAACTGCCCCATCGAGGCCGCGAGGCCGATGCCCACGGTGACGATGTCGTTCGGCACGAACTGCATCGTGTCGTAGATCGCCATGCCGGCGGTGATCGAGCCGCCGGGCGAGTTGATGTAGAGGTAGATGTCCTTCTCAGGGTCCTCGGCCGCGAGCATCAGCAGCTTCGCTGCGATCTCGTTCGAGTTGTCGTCGCGGACCTCGGAGCCGAGCCACACGATCCGGTCTCTCAGAAGGCGGTCAAAAACACTGGGGTTCAGTGTCGCTTCGGCCATGGAAAAGCTCCCGTTCAGTTGTCGCTTGATGTCGAACTTATCGGGTGCAACGCACCACTTCGCGTCTGTTCGCTGTGGGCGGTCGGATCGCGCCGCACAACGGACGGGAGGCGCGGTGCCAGCTGGCACCGCGCCTCCCGTCCGCAGGGTGGGAACGCTTACTCAGCGTCCTCCGCCGGGGTCTGCGCGACGCCCGCCGTGAAGGCGGAGAGGTCGACGTCGCCGCCGTTGGAGTCCTTGACGGTCACCTTGGAGAGGACGGTCGCGACGGCCTTCGAGCGGGCCACCTCGCCGACCATGCCCGGGATCTGCCCGTTCTGGTCGATGACGCGGATGAACTCGGCCGGCTCCATGCCGTACTGCGCGGCGGCCTGGATGAGGTACTGCGTGAGCTCCTCCTGCGAGACCTGGATCTCTTCCTTCTCGGCGATCGCGTCGAGGAGGATCTGCGAGCGGAAGGCCTTCTCGCTGGACTCGGCGACCTCCTTGCGGTGCTCGTCGTCCTCGAGGCGGTTCTCCTGCTCGAGGTGACGGTGCACCTCGTCCTCGATGAGCTTCTCCGAGATCGGGATGTCGACGTCCTCGATGAGCTTCTCGACGAGCTTGTCGCGAGCGGCAGCGCCCTGGCCGAAGGTCTTCGACTTCGCGATCTGCTCCTTGAGGTCCGCCTTGAGCTCGTCGATCGTGTCGAACTGGCTCGCGATCTGCGCGAACTCGTCGTCGGCCTCGGGGAGCTCGCGCTCCTTGACGGCGGTGACGGTCACGGCGATCTGCGCGGTCTCGCCCTCGCGGTCGCCACCGACGAGCGTCGACTCGAAGGTCGTCGACTCACCGGCGGTGAGGGACTCGAGCGCTTCGTCGATGCCCTCGAGCAGGTCGCCCGAGCCGATCTCGTAGGAGACGCCGGTGGCCGAGTCGACCTCGTCGTCGCCGATCGTGGCGGTGAGGTCGATCTGCGCGAAGTCGCCCTTGGTCGCCGGACGGTCGACCGTGACGAGCGTGCCGAAGCGGGTGCGCAGGTTCTGCAGCTCCTCCTCGATCTCCTCGTCGGTGACGTCCACGGCGTCGACCGTGAGCTCGTAGTTCGCGTAGTCCGGGAGGTCGAACTCCGGACGGACGTCGACCTCGAACGTGAGGACGAGGTCGCCCGTGAAGTCCTTCACGTTCGGGAGCTCGGCGACGTCGGCCTCGGCGCGGCCGAGGATGCGCAGCTCCTGCTCCTCCACCGCCTGGCGGTAGAAGGTGTCGATCGCGTCGCCGACGGCGTGGTTCAGGACCTCGCCACGGCCGACACGCTGGTCGACGATCGCCGGCGGGACCTTGCCCTTGCGGAAGCCCGGGATGTTGATCTGCTCGGCGATGTGCTTGTACGCGTGGTCGATGCTCGGCTTGAGGTCTTCCGGCGTCACGTTCACGGTGAGCTTGACGCGGGTGTCGCTCAGCTTGTCGACGGTGCTGGTGGCCAAGGGATGTACTCCTGTTGGTTGACGTTCTTGTGGACCTGGTCGGGGCGACAGGATTTGAACCTGCGACCTCCCGCTCCCAAAGCGGGCGCTCTACCAAGCTGAGCTACGCCCCGTTTGACTGGGCCAGGGTGGCCGGACACACCTCACGGCGCGGACGACCCCGATGAGTCTAGCGGTCTGCCGGCGCCCGGTTCCCGGGAGCCCGGGAGCGTCGTGGATCCGCTCGGCTCAGCACGCCCTGTGGAGGGATCAGTCGTCCTCGGCGCGCCGCCGGAGATCGCGCCGCCACCGGAACCCGACGAAGACCTGCACAGCAGCGGCCCCGAGCACCAGCACGATGCCGAGGACGATCCGCCAGACGTGCAGCAGCGCGTGCTCGGGCTGCCCCTGCGGATCGCCGAACAGCGCCGGTCGGAGGGAGAACACCACGGCGGCGAGCAGCACCAGCACGTAGGAGACGACGCGCGAACGCCTGATCCGACGGCTGTCGTCGTCACTCGGCGGGAGGACGACACGGGAGCGTCCGTCGTGGAGTGGCATGTCGGTCGCTGTTCGTCCGCTACGATGGTCGGGCTGCGACTCGTGCGCAGCCGCGGGGATGTAGCTCAATGGTAGAGCCCCAGTCTTCCAAACTGGCTACGCGGGTTCGATTCCCGTCATCCCCTCCGTATCGATCAGGCGCTCCGCGCCGATCGCCGGTCCTGCGCTCCCGCGCCGATCACTGCGGCGACGGTGCCACCCGGAGGACGCTCCGCGCCGATCGCCGGTCCTGGGCTCCCGCTCCCGTCACGGCAGCGCCGATGCCACGGCTCAGGCGTCGCCGAAGGTGAGCGTCACGTGCGTGACGTCGCCGAGTTCGACGCCCGCGCGTCGCCGCTCGGCCGCGCGGAGCGGCACGAGGTAGCCGCCGTCCTTCGGGAACAGCGAGGTCGTCCAGGTGACGGTGCCGATGGAGACCCGAGCGGGGATCACACCCCAGCCGTACGTCAGCATCGGCGCGAGCTCGTGGATCGTCTCGGCAGCGTCGGGCGGGACCACGGCGTAGACGAACGGCGCCGGACCGCGCCACTCGATGACCTCGCCGTCGAACTCGACCTCCACGCGGCGATCGTACGGCTCAGGCCGTCGTCTTCGTCAGCCCGTGCTCCGTCTTCTCCCAGTAGTGCGGCCGGGTGATCAGCTGCCAGAGACCCTTGTACGCGGCGACCGAGTGCAGGATCCAGTACACGGGGTTGAGGAGCGCCCACCCCATGAGGTCGAAGCGAGCCCGCTTGTACGGCCCCATCATCGTGAGGTAGATCATCGTCGCGTTGCCGAGGAGGAAGTCGAGCACGCAGAGCCAGAGGACCGGCGCGGGGAACACCGGGGCGGTCCACGCGGACGGGAGCACGAGCGTCGCCACGGTCACGACGATGCCGGGCAGCATGCCGAGGAACGTCAGCGGGGTCCCGGCGATCAAGAGCGCGAACGCCGCGGCACGGCGGATGCCGATCTCAGCGACGAGCGCCCGCGGCCGCCGGGCGTGCACGAGGGCGGTCTGCATGTAGCCCTTGATCCAGCGGGAGCGCTGACGGACGAAGTTCGGGATCGAGGTGTTCGCCTCCTCCATCGTCGTCGAGTTGACCACGGCGACGCGGTACCCGACGGCGGATGCCCGGATGCCCAGGTCGGCGTCCTCGGTGACGTTGAAGGGGTCCCACCCGCCGAGTTCCCGGAGCAGGTCCGTGCGGAAGTGGTTCGAGGTGCCGCCGAGCGGGATCGGCAGCTGGCGTGCGTCGAGTCCCGCGAGCATGTAGTCGAACCAGTACGAGTACTCGAGCGTGAACATGCGGGTCAGCGCGTTCTCGTCGGCGTTGAAGTAGCTCAGCGCCGCCTGCACGCACACGGTGTCGTCCCCGGCGCGGTCGAAGGTCAGGAACACCTTCTTGAGCTGGTCCGGGTCGGGTCGGTCCTCGGCGTCGTAGATGACGACGTAGTCCCCCTGCGCGATGGCGAGCCCGACGTTGCAGGCGCGCGGCTTCGTCTGCGGTGACCCGGGCGGCACGATGACGATCCGCATCCAGTCCGGCGGTGCGGCGTCGAGCACGGCCTCACGCGTCTCGTGATCCTCCGCCTCGACGAGCACGAGGACCTCGAGCCGGTCCTTCGGCCAGTCGAGCACCTCGAGGTTGCGCACCAGGTCGCGCACGATGTTCGCCTCGCGGAAGACGGGCACCAGCACGGTGTACGTCGGCAGTGCGTCGTCGTCGAGCGCAGCGACGTCCTCGGCCGAGACCTGCTCGACGAGGTCGAACCGGGCCCCGACCATCGACACCCAGAACTTGAAGACGATCCCGGCGAGGAAGCCGAGCGAGAGCACGGCGGTGGCGAGGGCGGCCGTCGTGCCCGGGGCGAGCACCATGCAGGCGGCGAAGACGAGCAACGCAGCGGCGCCACCGATCCGCTGCCCGCGCGACAGCACGGTGCGAGCGGACAGCGCCGGGTTGGTCCTTGCCAGCCCGTGGGCTGCGAGGTCGGCGACCTCTTCCTCGAGCTCGTACGCGACGCGCTGCCGGACGTCCGCCTCGGATGCGGAGCGGAGCACGACCGGTTCGCCGAACTCCTCGGTGAGCGCGGCGCGCAGGACGTCCGGGTCGGACCGGCCGCTCGTCAGGACGAGGACGCCCTCGCGGATCCGAGCGGAGGCGACCCACCCCTCCTCGACGTGCCGCTGCACCGAGCAGCGGTGCGGCGGACGCCAGTCGGTCTCCTCGCCACGGTGACGACCCCGCGCGACGACGGTCGGCGAGCCGGCGCGATCGGGGACGACGGCGGTCATCGGACGAACACCGCGACGATCGCGTGCATCCACTCGGCGACGACCTGGCGCTCGAACGCGGCGACCCACGCGAGCGGGACCTGCAGCACCGCGAGCACCACGACGAGGGTGCTCGTCACCCGCCCCTTGACCGGCGGGAGGATCGCGATGGCGACGCTGAGCATCGTCACGAACACGTTGCCGGCCGCGGCGACCGGGACGAGTCCGACGGCGTACCCGCCGATCGTCCCGGCGAAGAGCGCAGCGACCAGCGCGACCGCTCCCGGTCGGCGGACGAGCAGTGCCAGGGTGGCACCGGCGACGAGCATCACCACCAGGAGCAGGCCGTCCGCCGAGGCGAACAGGTGCTGCAGCGCGGCGATCCGTTCCCCCGACACCGAGATCGACCCACGGAGTGCCGCAAGCGGGTCGTGGAGCACGATGAGGTCGAGCGCGGCGGTGGAGAGCGCGACGGCTGCACTGGGGAACACGAGGACGAGCACGTTCGCCCTCCGGATGCCCGCTTGGTCGTGCCGCGCGAGGTCGAGCACCGGTGCTGCGAGCGCGGCGATGGCGACGTACAGGAACCCCATCGGATCGAGCAGTGTCGAGAGCATCAGGAGGAGGCCGGCGCGGAACCCCGACTGCGTGTCCCCCCACGCGAAGAAACGCACCATGTCGACGACCGCGAGGGCGAAGAGCGCGATGCCGAGGAACGCCTGCAGGTCGTTCAGCGCGACGAACGCGTAGAGCGGGTTCGCCCCGAGCGCGATCGTGAACGCGACGATCTCGCGCGTCCGGAGCCCGCGGCGGCGCATGTCCTGCGCGAGGAGTTGGAGCAGCACACCGGCTGCGATCCCGCCGGTGACCGCAGCCCCGTCGATCCCGAAGGGCATGAAACGCAGGATCACGCCGGACAGCAGCGGGTAGAGCTGCCCGATCGCCTGCACGACCCCGCCGTCGAGCGCGGAGGTCGCACGATCCAGGGTCGCCTGGTTGCCCGTGAGCCCGAGGAGCGGCGTCGGGGTGATCCTCGACGCGAGGACCGCGAGGAGGACGTAGGGCAGCGCGAAGGCGGCGCGGAGCAGCCACCGCACGGCGACGGGCGGCAGCGGGCGCAGGGTCGCCGGAGCCGCACCGGACAGGGCGGGACGCGGTCGGGAGAGCGTGACGGTCATGCGGCTCCTTCGGGTGAAGCGCACAGGGGTGTCCTGTACCGTCCATTCCACCTCGCGCTCTGCGGACACACCAGCCCACGAACGGGGTACAAGCCAGTCCCCCTTCCTGCCGACCGCGACGGACCTCCGCGGCGCTGCCGGGACCTGCCGTCGGAGGCGAGCAGCGAGACGGACGCGCCCCGCGCCTCCAGGCCGGAGCCGGAAGCGCGGGGCGCGCGGGGCGAGCCGCCGGAGCGGACCGCGTCAGTGGT
The DNA here is from genome assembly GCF_047238015.1 of Curtobacterium phoenicis. Taxonomy (NCBI): domain Bacteria; kingdom Bacillati; phylum Actinomycetota; class Actinomycetes; order Micrococcales; family Microbacteriaceae; genus Curtobacterium; species Curtobacterium phoenicis. The sequence continues at coordinate 1,425,517 of NZ_JBDFLZ010000002.1, read as the reverse complement.
ACGTCGCCGCCTGTCCGTACAGGACCTGCGTGAACGACGAGACGTACGGCGAGACGTCGCCGTCCGGCAGGTTGTACGTCATGAAGACGCCGTAGCCGTCCGTCGTGGTCCGCGTCGCGAGCGAGACGGCCGTCGACTGCGGGGTGTTCTGGATGTCGACCGCGGCCGCGGACAGCTGCGACTTCGTCAGCCCGGGGATCGACGGCGCCGAGTACGTGCCGTAGTAGGGGTTCCAGGCGTAGTCCAGCTGCGAGCCGATCGCGCTGCTCGACGACGACAGGGCGTCCGACGCCGGGCCGATGTCGTAGAACGAGATGAGCTTGCCGGGCATGTCCGCACGGAGCGCGCTGATGAGCCACCCGATCGACTGCTGGTTCGGCTGCGGCGTTCCGTTCACCCCGTAGTCCGAGTACTCGTCGTCGAGGTCCACCCCGTCGAGCCCGTACTTCGCCACGGTCGCCGAGACCTGCGCGGCGAAGTCCTCCGCGGCCGCCTGCGTCGGGAAGTTGGCGATGCCGGCGCCCTGGTGGTTGCCGAGGATCGACAGCGAGACCTTGATGCCCTTCGCCTGCAGCGGCCGGATCTGGGTCGCGGCGTCGTCGAGCGTGCGCTGCACGTTCTCGTTGTTGTAGAGGACGGCCTTCGACCCGTCCCAGTTGATGTTCGCGGCGAAGATGATCGCGACGTCGAAGGCGTTCGCGCCGTTCGCCAGGGTGTACCGGCCGACGTTCGACAGCTGGTCGTTGTTCACCTCGACGTAGGCGATGCTCGTCGGCCCGCTCTTCTTCGGTGTCGCGTGCGGCTGCGCACCGTGCCCGACGCCGTGGTGGGCGCCGACACCGTGCGACAGCCCGGTGGGCGACGGCGCCGCCGAGGCTGCGGACGGCACGAGCGGTGCCGCGACCATCGCGGCGATGGCCGCGACGATCCCGAACTTCGTGGACTTCTTCATGGCACTCCTCTTCGAGCGGTGAACCGGACGGCTGCTGCCGACCGGGGCCACCGCCGGGGCACCCGGAGCCCCGGCGGCGGGGTCTCAGGCGGTGGTCCGTGCGAAGCGGAACGTCCGCACCTCGTAGGCGTCGACCGGGAAGGCCGCGACGCCGTCGGTGACCGCGGCCACCCCGGGCAACGCGGCGTCGGGCTCCTCGAGCAGCGTGACCTCGACCGGGTCGCCGAAGACCGCCCCGCCGTCAGCGTTCCCGACAGCGATGCCGCCGGTCCCCCGACGTCCGGACGGCTCGTACACGCGCACGACCAGGTCGCCCGAGCGGTCGTCGGCGAGCTTGACGCTCGACAGCACGACGTCGCCGGACACCTGCACGAGCGGCTCGAACCCGCGACCGCCCGTGACCACCCGCGGCGAGGCGTTCATGACGACGCCAGCCGCCGTCGCCCCGAGCTGGTCGGTCCCGATGACCATGCCGTACCGGTGGGTCTGCACGCCCTGGTCGGTCTCCGGGTCGGGGAACCGCGGGGCCCGGAGCAGCGACAACCGCACGGTCGTGGTGACGTGCCCGTCGACGGCGTCGCGCGTCGTGTCGAACCCGTGGATCGAGTCGTTCACGAGGGCCACGCCGAACCCGGGCTCCTCGATCAGGACGTAGCGGTGCATCGACGTCTCGAACTTCGCGGCCTCCCACGAGGTGTTCGTGTGCGTGACACGCTTCTGCGCGCCGAACTGCGTCTCGGCGACCGTGTGCTCGGCGCGGACGTCGAGCGGGAACGCCACCTTGAGGAACTTCTCGGTCTCGTGCCAGTCGGTCACCTGCGCGAACTCGAGCGTCCGCGAGTCCGGCTCGAGCGTGATCTCCTGCGTGACGGTCGAGTCGCCGAACGCCCGGGCGACGGTGACCCGCGCGATGCCGGCCGCGTCGACCGACGCGTCGAGCGAGGTGACGTCGACGAGGTCCTCGACCCGGTTCCGGTAGTACCGGTCGACGTCCCACGCGTCCCACATGTTCGGGAAGTCCTGGTGCAGCTGGAGCAGGTTCGCGACCTGCCCGGGCGCGACGGCCTCACGACCCGTCGTCAGGTCCACGGCGCTCGTCACGAGGCCACGGTGGTCGATGACGATCCGGACCAGCTCGTTCGTCAGCACGTAGCCGCCGTCCTGCTCGGTCAGCGCCACCGGGGTCGCCTCCGGCAGGTCGGTCGCCACGATCGCGCCCTGCGCGGGTGCGCCGGCCTGGAGGAACGGGGCCGGGTTGACGACGACCGTCGCGTCACCCGCCCCGGCCAGTGCCGACAGGGCGTCCGCGATGACCGTTTCGAGGCGCGCGGCCGTCTCGGCGTACTTCGCCACGGCTTCGCGGTGCACCCACGCGATCGACGTGCCCGGCAAGATGTCGTGGAACTGCTGCAGGAGGACCTGTTGCCAGAGCGCGTCGAGCTCGTCGTACGGGTAGGCGAAGTCGGTGCGGACGGCGGCGGTCGCTGCCCAGAGTTCGGCCTCGACGAGCAGCTGCTCGCACCGACGGTTGCCCTGCTTGGTCTGGTGCTGGCTCGTGAGCGTCGCCCGGTGCAGCTCGAGGTAGAGCTCCCCCACCCACACCGGCGGGTTCGGCAGCTCGGACTTCGCGCGGTCGAAGAACGCGTCCGGGTGCTCCCAGCGGACCTTGGCGCTGCCTTCGAGATCGGCGAGCCGGGCGGCCGTGCCGGTCATCTCACGGGTCGTGCCACCGCCGCCGTCGCCCCAGCCGACGGGTGCGATCGACCCCGTCGCCAGCCGGTTCTCGCGGAACTGCCGGGAGGCCTTCGCCACCTCTTCTCCGGAGAGCCGCGAGTTGTACGTGTCCATCGACGGGAAGTGCGAGAACACCCGCGAACCGTCGATGCCCTCCCAGAGGAACGTGTGGTGCGGGAACTTGTTGACCTGGTTCCACGAGATCTTCTGCGTGAAGAACCACTCGAAGCCCGCGCGGCGCATGAGCTGCGGCAGGGCGGGCGAGTAGCCGAAGCTGTCCGGCAGCCAGACACCCTTCGGCCGGATCCCGAACTCCCGCTCGAAGAACCGCTGCCCCTGCGAGAACTGCCGCACGATGCTCTCGCCCGTCGGCATCACCGTGTCGGACTCGACCCACATGCCGCCCAGGGGCAGGAAGCGTCCGGCCTCGACGGCGGCCTGGACCCGGGCGTACACCTCGGGCCGGTGCTCCTTGATCCAGGCGTACTGCTGCGCGCTCGACATCCCGTAGAGGAAGTCGTCGGTCTGGTCGATGAGCTCGGTCATCGTCGAGGTCGTCCGGGCGACCTTGCGGATCGTCTCGCGGACGGGCCAGAGCCAGGCGGAGTCGATGTGGGCGTGCCCGATCGCCGAGATGGTGTGTGCCGAGGCGTCCGCAGGAGCGGCGAGGACGTCGGCGAGCGCGGCCCGGGCGTCCGCGGCGGTCTCCGCGATGTGCTGCAGGTCGAGTCGGTCCAGCGCGTCGTCGAGCGCCTGCAGGATGCGCATCCGTCGAGGACCCTCGGGCAGCTGCGCCTGCAGTTCGAGGAGGACCTCGAGGTCGAGCGCGAGTTCGTGCACGTCGGACTCGAAGACGGCGAGGTCCATCCGACGGGACGTGTAGAGCCGCTTCGGGGACGAGGTCTCGACGTCGCCCTCGTGCGTGACGAGGAAGGGGTGGTAGTCGAGCAGGACCGGGTTCGACGCGGCCTCGACGAAGAGCTCGACGGTCTCACCACCAGCGGCTTCCTCGGCGATGAGCACCCACTGGTTCCGCGGGTTGATCGACTTCACCGGGGTGCCGTCGGCGAGGTACACGAGCCCCTCGCACTGGAAGCCGGGCATGTTCTTGTCGAACCCGAGGTCGATCACTGCCTCGACGCGGCGACCCGCCCAGTCCGTCGGCACGGTCCCGGTCAGTCGGAACCACGTCGTGCCCCACGCCGCGCCCCAGGTCGTGCCGACCTCGTACGGCTCGAAGTCGAGCGCGAGCCCCGACGCCGGTGGGATCGGCTCCCCCGGCAACTCGTGCCAGGCGGTGTCGAGCGGTGTCGCCGTGGCGTGCACCGCGGGCAGGATCCGCTCGTCGAGGACCCGGCGGGCGCGTCCGGTGGTGAGGGGGATGTCGTCGTGCATGGGGTCCTTCCGGGAGGGAGGGCCGGCGTCGCTGCCGGCAGCAGGGCTGGTGGGTGTGTCGAGCTGGTGGTCGGTCAGGGCATGGTCGCGGGGTGCGCGACCGAGAGCGCGGTACCGTCGAGGTCCGCCGGCACGTCCACGATGCTCGTGATCCCCCGTGCGGCGCGGAGCGCGCCGTCGGCGAGTCGGGAACGCAGGACCACCTGGGGGCCCCGGCCGTCCTCCGCGGACTCGGCGAGGGCGAGCCACGCGGCGGCGAACCGGCCGCCGGGCGCGCAGTCGGCCCGGGTGCCGTAGCGCGGCGAGCCGTCGGGCAGCACGTCGTCGAGGACGAGCGCGGTCGAGGGCGGCTCGGCCGGCGAGCGCACCTCCGCACGGGCGAGCGCGGCGAACGCCTCCCCCGCCGGCTTCAGCGCGCCGTCGTTCGTGAACAGGCCGAGGTCGTACTCGAGCTCGGGGAAGTCGGCGAGCGACCGGGAGACGTCGTGCGAGCACCACCACGTGACGCCGAACACGTCCTGCGCGCCGGCGACGTGCCGGATCGTCCGCTCGGTGAACGCCGCGGCGTCCGTGGGAGGGACGACGTTCGTCGGGGCGCCGACCTCCTGGAGCCAGTTCGGCCGACGGGGCTCGCGGTTCCATGCCGCCGCGAGCTGGAGCAGGTACTCCCCGTGCCGGACCGACCCGGCTCCGAGCGGTCCGTGCAGCGCCGCGGTGCCGTTGAACACCCACGAGTGCGTGATCGTGGCGTCGCCGTGGTCCGCCGCGTGCTCCGGCCCGAAGGGCTGCGCGTCGTCGTACCAGGCCGCGTCGTACTGTGCGACGGTGACCAGCGGCCCCGGCCGCGACCGGGCGGCGGGCCGGACCGACCTGTCGGAGCCGAGCGGAGCCTCCAGGCCGACGGCACCGACCCCGTCCCTGCCGACGGCGCCGAGCCCCCGTCTGGCGGCCGCGACCATCGTCGCAGCCCACGCGTGCCCCTGCTCCGCCGTGATGTCGTGCGGGGCGGGGTGCGGCGCGTGCGCGAACTGGTTGACCTCGTTGCCGATCGAGATGCCGAGCAGGTTCGGCTTGTCCGCGACGGCACCGGCGAGCGCCTCGACGTAGGTCGCGGTCGACGTGACGACGTCCGGATCGGTGAACATGTTCCGGCGGTGCCAGCTGTCGAGCCACGACGGCACGAAGTCGAAGCTCGACAGGTGCCCCTGCAGCGCATCGACGTTGACGTCGAGCCCGAAGGACCCGGCGAGGTCCACGACCGTGGCGACGTCCCGCAGCGCCGAGGCCCGGATGAGCGTCCGGTTCGGCTGCACGACCGGCCAGAGCGGGAAGATCCGCACGTGGTCGGCGCCGAGCGACGCGATCGCCTCGAGGTCGCGCGCGGTGTCCGACGCCGAGAAGTCGAGCCAGGAGTGGAACCACCCCACGGCCGGGGTGTAGTTCACGCCGAAGCGCATCAGCCCTTCACCCCGCCCTCTTCGACGCCCTTGAAGAAGAAGCGCTGGAGCACCGCGAAGATCACCGCGATCGGGATGAACGCGATCATCGTGCCCGCCGCGATCATGCGCTGGTCGGTGGCGAACGTCCCCTGGAGGTACTGCAGGCCGACCGTGAGGGTGAGGTTCTGCGGCGACTGCAGCACGATGAGCGGCCAGAGGAAGTCGTCCCAGGCGCCGATGAACGAGAAGATCGCGATCACCGCGATGGTGCCCTGCACGGCCGGCAGCGAGATGTACCGGAGGCGCTGCATCGCGTTCGCGCCGTCCATCACCGCGGCCTGGTCGATCTCCTCGGGGATCTGGCGGAACGCGTTGAACATGAGCAGGACGTTGAGCGCCGCGATCATGCCGGGCAGGGCGACACCGACGAGGTTGTCGGCGAGGCCGAGGTCCTTGACGGTGACGAACTGGCTGATGATCGTCGCTTCGCCGGGCAGCACGAGGGTGGCGAGGAAGAGTCCGAGCACGGCCTTCCGGAAGCGCCACTGCAGGCGGGCGAGGGCGAACCCGGCCAGCGTCGCGAAGACGATGTTGCCGAGGACGTCGATCGCGGCGACCAGCAGCGAGTTGCCGATGTACCGCCAGACCGGGATCGCGGCAGCCACCTTGAGGTAGTTCTCGATCGTCGGCTCGGTCGGGATGAACGACGGGTTCGCGGTGTAGATGTCCTCGCCGGCGCCCTTGAGCGAGGTCGAGAGCTGCCAGAGGAACGGGCCGATCGTGATGAAGAGGACGACGATCAGCAGGACGTAGCGCACCACCTTCTCGCGGGTGGACATGACGCCCCAGACGACGCGGCGCCGCTTGCGGGGCTGCCTGGAGGCTCGGTTCGGCTCCGTCGCGCCGGTCACGTCCGGCGCGGGGGCCGCCGCGCCGGCGGCGCCCCCGACGACCGGCTCGGTCGTGTTCGTGGTGTTCGTCACTTGTCGGCCTTGCTGTTCATGCGGGCGAGGGCGAGCATCGGGATGAGCGTCACGACGAAGAGCAGGAGGCTCAGGGCGGACGCGTAGCCGAGGTTGCCGGTGAAGCCGCGGGCGTACTGCTGGATGAGCATGACGAGCGAGTTGTCCTGCCCGCCGGGGCCACCCGTGCCGTTGGTGAGGATGTAGAGCTCGCTGAACACCCGGAGCGCGGAGACGCACACGAGGATGCCGACGAGCGTCATCGTCCCGCGGACCCCGGGCATCGTGACCGACCAGAACCGCCGTACGGCTCCGGCACCGTCGAGCGCCGCAGCCTCGTGCAGGTCCTTGCCGACGTTCCCGAGGGCCGCGAGGAAGATGATCATGTAGTAACCGAGGCCCTTCCAGACCGTGAGGCTGATCGCGCTGATGAGCAACAGCCACCGGTCGGTGAGGAACGGGATGCCCGCCCCGCCGAGGGCCTTCACGATCTCGTTGATGACCCCGCGGTCGTCGAGGATCCAGGTCCAGATGAGACCGACGACGACCGCGGAGGCGATCACGGGCGTGTAGTACGCCGTGCGGAAGAACGCGATGCCGGGGAGCTTCTGCTGCACGAGCACCGCGATGAGGAGCGGCAGCACGGTGAGCAGCGGCAGGCACACCGCCATGTAGATGACGCTGTTGAGCAGCGCCTCCCACACCTGCGGATCGGCGAGCAGGGTCCTGAAGTTCGCGAGACCGACCCACTGGCTCACGCCCCCGAGCGGGCTGGCGTTCGTGAACGACAGCCGGACGGTGTTGATCGACGGCCAGAGGCTGAAGGCGAGCAGCCAGACGAGTGCCGGCAGGACGAGCAGCCAGGGCGTGAACCAGCGGTTGGCGCGCATCAGCTGTTCGCCAGCAGGGTGTTCATCTTGGTCTGCGCCGTCTGGAGTGCCTTCTCCGGGGAGACCTGGCCCTTCATGGCGAGGGCGATCTGCTGGTCGAGGAAGTCGGTCATGGCGGAGTTCGCCTGGACCGGGTTGAGCACCTTGGCCTGCTTGAGGGCCTCGTTCGCGAGCACGCGGGCCTTGCCGTTCACGGTGCCGTCGTCCTTCGAGAAGTACGGGTCCGACTGCGACGACGTGGTCGACGGGAAGATGTTCACCAGGTGGGCGAAGGCCTCCTGGTTCTTCGCGTTCGTCATGTACTGCGCGAACGCCTCGGCGGTGGCGAGGTGCTTCGACTTGCTCGACACGGACAGGCCCTGCACGTACAGCGGCGGGGTGTCGAGTGCCGGGCTGACCGTGACGTTGCCCTTGAGCGACGGGTTGTTCTTGATCATGTCCGACAGGGCCGTGGCGCCGCCGGTGGTCCACGCGACCTTCTGCTGCGTAAACAGCGTCGAGTTGCCGAGGTAGTCGCTGTTCAGCACGTTCGAGGGCATGTAGCCGTCCTGGTACGCCGTCTTGTACCGGTCGATGAGGTCGGCGGCCTTCGACGAGTCGGCGAAGGTGAACTTCGTGCCGTCGCTGTTGAGGACCTTGACGCCGGCGAGCGTGAAGTCGCCGAGGCCGGGCTTGCGGCTCATCAGGTAGTCGTCCGGGCACTGCTCGTGCATGGTCTTCGCCTGCGTGAAGAGGTCGTCGGTGGTCTTCGGCGGGTTGTCCGCGTCGAGCCCGCACTTGTCGAACATGGACTTGTTCCAGTAGTCGACGTCGGTGTTGAGGTACCAGGGGTACCCGTAGGTGCCGTTCATCCCCTTGTACTGGTACGAGTCGAGCGCGCCGGCGACGTAGGTGCTGGCGAGCTTGCTGTCGTCCTTCGACACGTCCTGCAGGAACCCACGCTTCGCGAGCGGCAGGGCGATGTCCGGCGGCAGGTTGATGACGTCGGGCAGCGTGTTCGACGAGGCCTGGCTGAGCACCTTGTCCGCGTAGCCGTCGCCCGGCTGGTCCTGCAGCTTCACCTTCGCGTCCGGGTGCTCCTGCTCGAAGCCCTTGATGACACCGTTGAGGTAGTCCGTGTACGTCGGCGTGAGCGCCCAGGTCTGCAGCGTGATGGTGCCGTCGATCTTCCCGCTGCTTCCGGTCGCAGCGCCACCGCCGCTCGAGCAACCGGTCAGGGCGAGTGCTGCCGCTGCGGCCGTGGCGAGCAGGGCGACGGCGCCGCCCCGCTTGCGTGTCGTGGTCCTCATGGGATGTGACTCCTTCGTCATCGTGCTCAAACGGTTCAGTTCCTGTCGCCGAACCAGCGCGTGGCAGCGACGATGCACGACTAAAACGCTATAGTCAAGCCGTGGCCTCGAAACGCCGGACGACGATCGCCGACATCGCAGCGCGCGCCGGCGTCTCCATCAGCGCGGTCTCCTTCGCGCTCAACGACCGGCCGGGGGTCTCCCCCGAGACCCGGCTCCGGGTGCAGCAGATCGCCCGCGAGCTCGACTGGCAGCCGCACACGGCAGCGCGGGCGCTCGGGGGCGCGAAGGCGGGGTCGATCGGCTTCGTGCTGAACCGCCCCGCCCGCACGCTCGGTACCGAGTCGTTCTTCGGCGACCTCATCTCCGGCATCCAGCTCGGGCTCGCCGGCAGCCACGTCGGCATGAACCTCCTCGTCGCCCGTGACGCGGAAGAGGAACTGGGCACCTACCGCGACTGGTGGCGCGGGCACCGGGTCGACGGCGTCATCGTGATCGACCCGCGGCGTGACGACCCGCGGCTGGCCCTGCTCGCCGACCTCGGGATGCCGACCGTGGTCGTGGGGTCGCACCCGTCCCCCGCCGGTTCGGCGCCCTCGGTCTGGATCGACGACTCGGACGCGACCGACACCGTCCTGCGGTACCTGCTCGCGCTCGGCCACCGACGGATCGCGCACGTCGCCGGACGTCCGGAGTACGAGCACACCGCGATGCGCATCGAACGGGTGCGGTCCTTCGCGGCCGCCGGGGACCTCGACGACGCGGTGTCCGTGCCGACCGACTACTCGGCCGAGGCCGGCGCCCGGGCCACCCGGGAGCTCCTGTCCCGTCGGGAGCGCCCGACCGCGATCGTCTACGACAACGACGTCCTCGCCGTCGCCGGGCTCGGCGTGGCGAGCGAGATGGGCGTCCACGTCCCCGGCGACGTGTCGATCGTCTCCTTCGACGACTCCGCGATGGTGCGCCTCGTGCGGCCGGCGATCACCTCGCTCACCCGTGACACGGTCGAGCTCGGGCAGCGGGCGGCCACCCTGCTCCGCGCCCAGATCGACGCGACGGAGCCCCTCGCGTCCCTGCCCGGGCCGGCCCTGACACTCAGTGTGCGCGAATCCACCGGGACCGTCCGCGTCGCTCGGTGACGCCTCCCGGAGTCCGCACAGCGCACTGCATTGACATGCGCGGACATGGCGAGGATCGTTTACGCCACACCGGTACCGCAAGTAACTCGATGATCGAGACTTTCGATCACGCGACCAACGTACTGGGAGGAGGCACCATGAAGAAGAGTGAGGTGCCGTCCTGGGTCGCGCACGTGCTCACCCCGCCCGAGGTCATCTCGGCGTACGTCGAACGACGGATCAACGATCCGGCGCTCCTGTCGGGTGAGTCGTCAGAACCCACGTACGCGGACTTCCTCCGCGACGAGTAGACGGGTCTTGTCCGGACCGGAGGCCCTGCTCGCGTTCCGTCCGCACGGAACGTGGTGCGGGCCTCCGGTCCGAGTCCGGGCCACTTCCCCCCCCCCCCCCCGCACTGTCCCTGCGCACCGTCGCCGGCGGCTTCAGGCGCGCCTGCGGCGTGCGGACAGCGTGACGCCGACGCTCGCGGCCGTCACGCAGGCGAGCGCCGCGACCTCCTGGGCCGACAGTCCCTCGGCGAGGACGACCAGTCCTGCCAGCGCCGCGATCGCCGGCCCGAGGCTCTGCAGCACACCGAACACCCGTGTCGGCATCCGGCGGAGCGCGAGCATCTCCAGCGCGTACGGCAGCACGCTCGACAGGACCGCGACGGCGCCGAACACGAGCAGCAGCGACGGATCCGCCGCGACACCACGCACGGCCTCGCCAGCACCGAACGGCAGCGCCACCAGCATCGCGACGAGCATCGACACCGCGAGGCCGTCCACGCCGGGGATCGCCTGCCCGACGTGCCGGTTCATCACGATGTAGCCCGCCCAGCACCCCGCCGCGAGGACCGCGAAGAGCACCCCGGCCACGGACGTGACGGCGGACGGCCCGACCCCGAGCAGCACGACGCCGGCGAGCGCGAGCAGGGCCCAGAGCGCGTCCCGCCAACGTCTGGTGTGCACGAGTGAGAGGGTGAGCGGCCCCAGGAACTCGATCGTCACCGCGACCCCGATGGGGATGCTCGCGAACGCGACGTAGATGAAGACGTTCATGCCGCCGAGCGCGACCCCGAGTGCGACGGCGCCGAGCCACTGCGCTCGTGTCCAGTGCCGCACCCGTGGCCGCACGACGAGGGCGAGGACGACGGCACCGATCACCAGGCGGAGCGCCGCGGCCCCGACGGAACCGACCTCGTCGAAGCGGGTCTTCGCGATCGCCGCACCGAGCTGGACGGAGACGATCGCCGCGAGGGCGAGGAGCGGGGCGGGGACGCGCGTCACGGGTGTCGCGCTCAGCCGAGGTAGGCGAGCACGGCGAGGACGCGGCGGTGGTCCTCCCCGGTGTCCTCGAGGGCGAGCTTGCCGAAGATGCTCGACACGTGCTTCTCCACGGCCCCGGTGCCGATGACGAGCGCGCGGGCGATGGCCGCGTTCGTGCGCCCCTCGGCCATGAGTCCCAGGACCTCCCGTTCACGCGGCGTGAGGGCCGCGAGCGGGTCGCGGCGGCGGCTCATGAGCTGCGTGACGACCTCGGGGTCGAGGACCGTCCCGCCGGAGGCGATCCGACGCACCGCGTCGTCGATCTCCTCGAGCCGGGTCACGCGGTCCTTGAGGAGGTAGCCGATGCCGGTCGCCCCGGCGGCGAGGACGTCCTCGGCGTAGGTGGCCTCCACGTACTGGGAGAGCAGGAGGACACCGGTGCGCGGGCTCACACGTCGGGTCTCGACCGCTGCCCGGACCCCCTCGTCCGTGAACGTCGGGGGCATCCGGACGTCCATCACCACCACGTCGGGGGCATCGTCCGGCAGGGTCGCGAGGAAGGACTCGGCGTCGGCGTGCTGTCCGACCACGTCGATGCCCGCTTCGTCGAGCACGCGGGCCAGCCCTTCGCGGAGGAGCACCGCGTCGTCGACGACGACGGCCCGGATGCGTGGTGCACCCGGGCCGTCGCTCATGCCGACGATCCTACCGACCTACCGGTGCTGGACCGGCACCCCGTTCAGTGCACCGAGCGGGATGCGCGCGGTCGCCTCGGTCGGGCCGCCCGCCGGGCTCGACACCGTGAGTTCGCCGTCGAGGGCGCGCATCCGGCCCATCAGCCCCTCGATGCCGTGGCCCTCCGCCGGACGGGCCCCGCCGCGGCCGTCGTCGGTGACGCTGACGGTGAGGTACCAGACCCCCGAGGCATCGACCACGAGGCCGAGGTACACCGCCGCCGTGGAAGCTCCGGCGTGCTTCGTCGTGTTCGTGAGCAGCTCGCTCACGGTGAAGTACACGTTGCGCTGGATCTCGGTCGCGAGCTCCAGGCCGTCCGGCAGGCGGACCTCGAGCCCGACGGGGATCGGCGTCCGGGCGACGAGGGCCTCGAGGGCGGCGACGAGCCCGCGGTCGAGCAGGATCGGCGGTGCGAACCCGCGGGACAGCGCCCGCAGCTCGTCGAGGGCGTCCTGCGCGTGCGTCGAGGCCTCGCCGATGAGCTGCCTGGCCTTCGCCGGGTCCTTGTCGATCGCACGCTCGGCCGCAGAGAGGTCCATCCGGAGCCGGACGAGGCGCTGCTGCGGGCCGTCGTGCAGGTCGCGCTCGATCTGCCGGAGCGCCTGCCCCTCGGCGGTCACGGCGCCGGCACGGGACGCCTGGAGTCCCGCCACGCGGCGCTCGAGGACCTCGGCACGGAAGCCGCCGAGCAGGCCGAAGTCGATCCACCAGTGCGCGAGTACGGAGCCGCGCGCCCAGAGCGGGAACAGCGCGACCGACGCCGCCATCGAGAGCAGGCCGAGGAACCCGAGCGTCACGACCGAGGCGCTGTCGAGACCGCCGAAGTACCCGGCCGACGCCCGGTTCAGGACGGCGATCCCGCCGACGACGATCGGCCAGGTGAAGCCGGCGATGAGGAGAGCACCGCCACCGACGGTGACGAGCGCGGCGATCGGGTAGACCACGGCGGCGTGCAGCAGGTACAGCCAGTAGTGCGGGTTGGCGACGGCCGAACCGGTGCGGGTCCACCAGTTCTGCTGCCACCGGGGCGTCCAGTCCACCGGACGGATCGGACGCCGGTCGGCCCACCCGATGCGGAGCTTCTCGAACTGCCCGAGCCACCGCGCGACGAACAGCGCGATGAAGAACATGAGCAGGACGAACGGGTTGAAGAGGTCACGGAAGCCGCCACCGAGCACCGCTGCGGGGAACGCCGCGTACAGCGTGCAGAGCAGCACCGCGGTCAGGGCCATGTAGCCGAAGTCACGGGGCAGTCGGCGCCAGGCCTCGCGGTAGAAGGCGCCGGCGGTCATCCCGGAGCCGGTCCCGCCGGCGCCCGCCGTCGCCGTGCCGGCGCCGCCGGGGATCCCACCGCCGGGCGGCTGCTGCGACGGCGGGGGCGTGCCCTGCCAGCCGGGTGGCGGGGTCGGCTGCTCGGGCATGGGTCGTGTGGCTCCTGTCGGCAGCGAGTCGTGCAGCGGGACGGTCTCGGCCTGGTCGAGGCGGGCGGTGTCGGTCATGACACCAAGCCTCGCGTCGGGGCCGTCGTCGTCCCATCCTGCCGTCTCCCGGAGTCGGGGTGGGGTTATCCCCCGCCCGGGCGTACGCTGCGGTCATGCACAGGAGCACGGGGGAACGCTGGATCGCACTCGCTGCCGTGGTCGCGGCCCTCGCCCCCGCGGTCCGGGGTGCGCTGGAGTCCACGATCGTGTTCGTCCCGCCGACCTGGCTGGTCGCCGGCTCGGTCCTCGGTGCGCTCGGTGCGGTGGTCGTCCTCGCCGCGGGCTGGCGGAGCCGCGCGAGGGCGACCGTGACCTTCGCCCTCGCCACGCTCCTGTACGCCGTGTCGTGGCCCGTCCCCGGGATCGTGGGGTCCTTCGCGGCGCTCATCGCGGTCGTGCTGCTGCTGGCGTTCGGCGTCCAGGTGGTCCGCGGTTCGTCGGGCTTCCGCCGGATCCTCGGGTGGGTCGTGGCGGTCGGCGGCGGCCTGCTGGTGCTGGCGCACTTCGCGCTGAGCTGGTTCGCTCCGCTCGCGGCGGTGTCGCAGAGCGCGCTGGAGGTCATCGTCCTGGCGCCCGGCGTGGTGCAGGCCGTCGCCTACGGGGCCGCGGCCGTGCTCTTCCTGCCGCCGCTGCTGCGTCCGGTGCGGGACGGCGCCCACGCACTCTGGTCGACCGCCGAGGTCCGCTGACCGCTCCTCCGGGAACGGAACTCCTGCCCGTACCGTCCGGCGGCGCCCGGTGGGGGCCGAACCGGCGGAGGGGCGACCGTCAGGACGGGAGTGCGGCCAGCCGTTCGGCGCGACGAGCAGCCTGCTCGACGGGATCAGGGACCGGCGCGGCCTGCACGAGACGCCGTGTGTAGGCGTCCTGAGGGGAGCGGAGGATCGCGTCGCAGGTGCCCTCCTCGGCGATCTGCCCGCCGTGCAGTACGACGACCCGGTCGCAGAGGGAGTCGACGACGGCGAGGTCGTGCGTGATGAAGAGACACGCGAACCCGAGGCGCTCCTGGAGCTCACGGAACACGTCGAGCACGCGGGCCTGGACGGACACGTCGAGGGCGCTCGTCGGTTCGTCGGCGACGAGGAGCGCCGGGTCGAGGGCGACCGCGCGGGCGATCGCGACCCGCTGCCGTTGCCCGCCGGAGAGCTCGTGCGGGTACCGCTCGGCGAAACCGCCGTCGAGTCCCACGTCGGCCAGGAGGCGCTCGGTCCGTTCGGCGACCTCGGCGGCCGGGAGGCGGAGGATCTGCCGCAGCGGCTCGGCGACGGTCTGGCCGACCGTGTACCGCGGGTTCAGCGATCGCAGCGGGTTCTGGAAGACCACGCCGACCCGCTGCCGCATCGCTCGGCGGTCCGGACGGCTCGCGGACGCCACGTCGGTGCCGTCGACGAGGACGCTCCCCGATGTGATCGGGGCGAGGCCGACGGCGGCCCGGCCGATCGTGGTCTTGCCGCTGCCGGACTCCCCCACGAGCCCGACGATCTCACCGCGCCGGACCGCGAACGACACGTCGTCGACGGCGCGGAAGCGTCCGCGGAGCGCACCGCCGTACTCGACCACGAGTCGCCGGACGTCGAGGACGGGCGCCGCGACCACCGAGGCGGGGGCGAGCCGTGCCTCCAGGCCGCCCTCGTCGACGGCGCTGCGCCCGCCCAGGCGGGGCACCGCGGCGAGCAGTTCCCGGGTGTAGACGTGCTCGGGCTCCGTGAGGACGTCGACCGTGCCGCCGGTCTCGACGACGCGGCCGCGGCGCATGACGACGACCCGGTCGGCGACGTCGGCGACGACGCCCATGTCGTGCGTGATGAGCAGGATCGCGGTGCCGGTGCGCGCTCGGAGCGATCGCAGCACGTCGAGCACCTCGGCCTGGACCGTGACGTCGAGGGCGGTGGTGGGTTCGTCGGCGATGAGCAGGTCCGGGTCCGCGGCGAGCGCCATCGCGATCATCACGCGCTGGCACTGGCCGCCGGAGAGTTCGTGCGGGTACTGGCCGAGTCGTCGCTCGGGTTCCGGGACCTCGACGGAACGCAGGAGTTCGATCGCCCGAGCCCGGACGGCGGCGCGGTCGAGTCCGGCCTCGGCGCGGCGGACGGCCTCGGCGAGCTGGAACCCGACCGTGAGGACGGGGTTCAGCGCGGCCGACGGGTCCTGGAAGACCATGGACACCCGGCGTCCCCGGACCGAACGGAGGGTGCGCTCGTCGGCACCGAGCACCTCGAGGTCGCCGATCCGGATGCTCCCGGTCGCACGGGCGCCGTCGGGGGCGATGCCCATCGCGGTCATCGCGGTCATGCTCTTGCCGGAGCCCGACTCCCCCACGACCGCGACGACCTCGCCACGGCCGACGGTGAACGAGGCATCGTCGACGGCGCGGACGGTCTCGCCCTCCACGTCGAAGGTGACGGTGAGGTGTTCCACGGCCAGGACGTCGCTCACGGTGTCTCCGATCGGTCGGTGTCGTCGCGGGCGGCCTTGAACGCCTCCCACTCCTCGAGCATCTTGAAGTGGTACCCGCGCAGCCACTGCATGTAGTCGCGGCCGTTGCGCAGCCGTTCACGGACCTCGGCGTCGACGTCGCCGGAGCCGGTGCGACCGCCGGCCTCGACGATCGCGAGCCCGCGCCCGATGACGTCCCGCTGCCGGTCGAGGTACCGCCGTTCCCCGGCGAGCCACGAGCCCCAGACGTCGGCCTCGGCGCGGAAGTAGTGGCTGCGCTCGCCGGGGACGGTGTGGCGCTTCACGAACCCGCTGTCGACGAGGCGACGGGTGGACATGGAGATCGAGCCGGAGCTGGCGCCGAGCGCGGTCTGCAGGTCGGACGAGGACGAGTGCGGGGCGCGGGTCATCATGAGGTACCCGAGGACCCGGGCGTCGGTGAGCGGCGTGCCCGCCAGCTCGCTGAACATGAGCGCGAACTCCTCGACGAACGCCTGCCGTGCCGGTTCGAGGACGACGTCGTCGTGCGGCTCGTCGGCGCGCCCGTCCGCGGTGGTCGGCGCCGGGTCCCCGCCCGTCATGCTTCGAGTCCCGCGGCGACGGCGGCTGGTTCCACCGGGATCGCCCACGGTTCCTGCGTCATGCCGCCGCCCGCCCGGATCGACCGGACGGCTCCGTCGGCGGCGCGGTCGTACACGATGTCCTCGTCGATCGAGCCGAAGCGGTTGCCGTGGGTCATGCGGAGGGTGTCGGCGTCGACGACCTCGAGGCGGGTGGGTGACTCGAGCGGTGCGGGCGCGGACGGGTCGACCTCGACGAGGCGGTCCCCGATCAGCGCGACGTCGGTGACGCCCCACGGGTTCGCGAAGCGTCCGGTGAAGGTGGCCGCGTCGACGTCGTCGGGCACCGCCGCTCCGGGCGCGTCCTCGGCGGCCGCGGCGTCGAGCATCTCGATGATCGCCGTCGCGATGAGGGTGGCGGGCCCGGCCGCGGCGCTGGTGAGCACCGACACGACGAGCCCCGACTCCGGGTCGAACATCGACTGGGTGATGTGGCCGGGGAAGCCACCGGAGTGCCCCCGGATCTCTCGGCCGCCGATCCGGTCGACGACGAAGCCCGCCCCGTAGCCGCGGTCCGCGACGTCGTCGGTCGAGCTCCACGCCTTGCGCTGGGCGAGCCGCTTCGAGTGGTCGCTGAGCAGCGTCCCCTGCCCGATGACGTGCTGCGAGAAGTACCGCACGAGGTCGGACGCCGTGCCGTGGAACCCGGTCGCGGCGGCCATCGCCCGGGTGTCGACGTGGTCGATGCGGTGGCGACGGCGGTCGGTGTGGAACCCGGTGTACCCGACGACGAAGTCGTCCGCCCGCGACGGGTCCCAGTCCGGGCCGGTGTTCCGCAGGCCCAGCGGCTCGGTGATCGACTCGCGGACGAAGTCGTTGTACGAGCGCCCGGAGACCGCCGCGATGACGAGCCCGAGGAGCGAGTAGCCGAGGTTCGAGTAGTTGAACGACGAGCCCGCGGGGACCTTCTGCCCACGGTCCAGCACGAGCGCGAGCAGCTCCTGCTCGTCCGGGAACGGCCGCAGCAACGACCAGTAGTCCCCGTCGTGCCCGTCGCGGATGACGCCGGCGCCCATCTCCATGAGCTCACGGATGGTGGCGTCGGCGATCGGTGAGCCGCCCTCGACGAGCGCCGGGACGTACGTGCCGACCGTGTCGTCGAGGCGCAGGGCCCCGCGTTCGGCCAGCTGCAGGAGGGCGGTGGCGGTGAACGTCTTCGAGTGCGAGGCGATCCGGAAGAGGTCCGTCGTCGTGAGGCGTCGCTCGGCCTCGACGTCGGCGTGTCCCCAGGCTTCCTCGAACACGACCGCTCCGCCGTACCCGATGGCGACCTGCACGCCCGGCACACGGAGCTGCCACACCTTGTAGGACACCCAGTCGTGGATGTAGGGCAGGGTCTTCCGGTACGCGGCGAGGGTGTCGGTCACTGGGGTGTCCTTTCGGAGGGGCGGTGGTCACGAGTCTGACGTCAGCGTCGTCGCGGGTCGAGCGCAGCGCGCAGCGTGTCCCCGAGCGCGATCACCGACAGCACGGTGATCGCGAGGAACGCGGCGGGCGCGATGAGCATGTGCGGTGCACGGAGGAACTGGGAGGTGGCGGCGGACAGCTGGAGCCCCCAGGAGATGGCCGGGCTCTCGAGCCCGATGCCGAGGTACGTCAGGGACGACTCCGACACGATCACCCCGCCGACGGTGATGGTCGCGAGGACGAGCAGCGGCGAGACCGAGGACGGCAGCACGTAGCGCGTCGTGATGCGCCAGGTGGAGAGCCCCATCGTCCGTGCAGCGAGGACGAACTCGGCGTTCCGGACGCTCCGCACGCTGGAGCGGACGAGCCGTGCCATCGTCGGCCAGCCGAACAGGGCGAGCACGAGCGAGACCGTCAGCACCGAGCGTTCGCCGACGCTGTTCAGGACGACGACGGCGCCGAGGAGGAACGGGAACCCGAGGAACACGTCGGTCAGGCGGGCGAGCACGGCGTCGACCCACCCGCCGACCATCCCGGCGACGGTCCCGACGACCAGTGCCACGATGCCCGCGAGCACGGTGGTGAGCAGCGCGACCGCGATCGACGACCGCGTGCCGAAGACCACGTTCGCGTAGACGTCGCAGCCCTGCAGGTCGTAGCCGAAGGGGTGGCCGGCGCGCGCTGGGGCGCCGCTCCGGCCGAGGTCGCACGCGCGGGGGTCGCCGTGCCCGAAGAACCCGGCGAAGAACGACGGGAAGACCGCGACGAGCAGGACGACGACGAGGACGCCCGCCGGCAACCAGAAGCCGGGCTTGCGGACCGCCGCGCGGAGGGGGCGCCGCCGGGTGACGACGGACGGTTCGACGGTGGCGCCGATGTCGGAGGTGGTCATGCTGCGGCTCCGGTCCGGACGCGCGGGTCGAGTGCGGCGTGCAGCAGGTCGACGAGCACGCTCGTGACGAGGAACACCAGGATGAGGGCGGTCGAGATGCCGACGACGACCGCCCCCTCGTGCGACCGGATCCCCTGGAACAGCAGGTTGCCGACACCGGGGAGGTTGAAGATCCCCTCGACGATCACGGTGCCGCCCATCAGGTAGCCGAGGTCGGTGGCGAGGTACGTCGCCGTGGGGATGAGCGAGTTCCGCATCACGTGCACGCCGACGACACGACCCGGCGCGAGTCCCTTCGCCCGAGCGGTGCGGACGAAGTCGGCGTCGAGCGTCTCGATCATCGACGTGCGGGTCAGCCGTGACACCGCGGCGAGCCCGAACAGCGCGACCACGAAGGCCGGCAGGACGTAGGCGGTGGGCCAGCCCGCGGTGGCGCCGGCGACCGGGAACCAGTGCAGGCGCACCGAGAACACCAGCTGCAGAGCCACACCGAGCACGAACACGGGGACCGCCCCGACCACGATCGTGCCGACCAGGACCGTCTTGTCGAGGACGGTGCCGCGCCTGAGGGCCGACAGCACGCCGAGCCCGATGCCGAGCAGGATCTCGATCGCCCAGGCGGTCAGCGCGAGCGTGATGGTCACGGGCCACCGGGCCGCCATCTGTGCGCCGACGGACTGCCCGCTGAAGTCGGTGCCGAAGTCGCCGCGGAACAGCCCGCCGAGGTACTGCAGGTACTGCAGCCACAGCGGCTGGTCGAGGTGGTACTCGGCACGGAGCGCTCGGACGACGGCGTCGGTGAGCGGCCGGTCCCCGCCGAGCGCCTTGATCGGATCGCCCGGCAGCGCGAAGGTCATCGCGTAGATGAGGAAGGTCACGCCGAGGAACACGACGACCAGGCCGCCGAGTCGGCGGGCGACGGTGACCGCCGGGCGCATCACGCGCCTCCCGGCCCGGTCGCCGCGACCAGGGTCGGACGGGAGGCGCGGGTGGGCTCCGACACGTGGACCGCGCAGGCGAGGATCGCGCCGAACTGCACCCCGACCAGCTTGCTGATCGGGATCGGCTCGGCTCCGGTCGCCTCGTCGGCCTGCCAGGTCGCGTAGCGCTCGGCGAGGCGGTCGCGCAGCCGCCGGAGCGGCGCCGGCGCGGTCCCCGCGACCGTCTCGGCCTCGAGCGCACGGAGCAGCATCCCGCCGTAGCGGAGCCGGAAGCAGCGGACCAGGTCCTCGCGCCCGAACCGCTCGGCGACCGTCGCCGTCCGGTCCGCGGGTTCCCGGTCGGCGCGGGCCCGGTCGGTGGCAGCCGTCCCGGCGAGCATCGGGACGAAGGCGCGCGAGGCCTCGAGGAACGGCGAGTCGATCGTGAGCATCGGGGACGCCTCGTCGAGGATCGCCTGCAGCTCGGCCCCGGAACCGCCCAGGGCGTCGGCGCAGCGGCGGAGGAGGTCCGCGTAGGACTCCTCGGTCGGGGACTGGTCGTCGGCGTCGGGGTGACTCCAGTAGGGCAGCTCCGCCACCATGCACAGGGTCCCGTGCCGTGCTGCCCAGGCGGCGCTCGATCCGCCGTGGATGTGCTCGCGGGGGTCGACGCCGAGGCTCTCCAGGTACTCGTAGGCCACCTCGACGCCGTCCATCGCGAACACCGCCGGGGCGAGCGTGCGCAGGTGCGGCGACTCGGGCTCGCCCGTGTCGAGCGGGAGGCCGAGCGCCGCCGGCACCGCGTGCAGGGTGTCGACGACGTCGGGCAGGTCCTCGGACAGGTAGTAGTAGACGCCGCCCATCTCGCCGTTGTGCAGCGAGACGAGCAGGTCCGGTCGGGTGTCGTCGATGAGCCGCATGAACGCGAGCGTCTCCGGGAGCACCCGGTCGAAGTACACCGACCGGTAGCTGTTCGGGAACGTCCACTCCACCTGGCTGTCCGGCGCCGGACGGTGGAAGTGCCGCGCGTACGTCACCCGGTCGTGCGGGTCGTGGAACCAGGCCTCGTTGAGCCGCATGCCGTCCGGGTCGATCGTCGGCACGATGTGCCACGTGGTGTCGAGCGTCGCCGCGGTCGCCGTGTCCTCGAGCAGCCACGTGGCGAGGTGCAGGGCCGTCCACGAGCCGATCGGTTCGTTCGGGTGCACGCCGCCGACGACGACGGCGGCGTGCGACCCGGAACCGATCCGGTAGCTCTGCAGCGGTTCCCCGAGGCGGCTGGTGCCGATCCGGGTGACCGTGACCTGCCCCGGGTGCGCCGCGACGAGCGCGTCGAACGCGGCGTGGAGGTCGTCGACGACCGGGAAGCCGTCGCGTTCGGGGACCTCGGCCGCGAGGCGGAGGACGGTGCGCTGGTCCATCGTGTCGTGCCGGTCCCTACTTGACGGTGATGCCGGGGACGACGGGGCTGCCGTCGACGGCCGGGAGCGAGGCGATCTTGTCGCTGACGACGTAGGCGTACTTGTCGAAGAACGTCGGGACGACCGGGAAGTCCTCCAGGACCGCCTGCTGCGTCTTCGCGTAGTACTCGTTCGCCTCGGCCTGCGAACCGGCGGAGTCGGCCTTCGCGAGGAGCTGGTCGACCTCGTCCGACTGGTAGTAGCCGGTGCAGGCGGCGCAGCCACCGGCCGCGGTGAAGAGGGCGCGGAGGGTGTTCTGCTGGCTGGCGTAGAGCGCGCCCCAGTGGCCGAAGTGCGGGCCCTCGATCTTCTTGTCGGTCAGCTCCGAGTAGTACGACGCCCAGTCCGTGGTGGCCTTCGCGACCGTGTCGACGCCGAGGTTCTGGCGGATCTGGTTGGCGTAGGCCTGGTACAGCGAGTCGAGGCCGTTGCCACCCGGGTAGACGAGCGTGATCGTGCCGTCGAACCCGCCGGCCTCCTTCAGGAGCGCCTTGGCCTTCGACGGGGAGAACTCGCACGCCTCGCCGCAGATGCCCTCCTGCGTGCCGGACATGTTCGGCGGCGTGAGGGCGGTCGCCGGCTCGTACAGGCCGCCGTAGATCGCCTTGTTCACCTGCTCGCGGTCGATCGACATCGAGATGGCGCGGCGGACGTCGGGGTTCGAGTAGCGGTCGTCCCAGAGCGGGAAGCCGAGGTAGTCGATGCCGGGGGCGTCGAACGAGTGCAGTCGGTCGCCGAAGTCGGAACCGGCGCTCGTCATCTTGTCGGCCGGCAGGAAGAGCACGTCCGCGTTGCCGGCGAGCACGTCGGTGTAGGCGGTGTTCATGTCCGAGTAGCTCTTGAAGGTGACGTCCTTGGTCTTCGCCTTCGTGCCCTCGTAGCCCTTCCACGCGGTGACGGTGAAGGGCTGGTTCGCCTTCCACTTCTCGGTCATCTCGTAGGGCCCGTTGCCGATCGGCTTCGCGTCGTAGGCCTTGAGGTCGTCGTAGGCGGCCTCGGGCATCGGGTAGAACGCGGTCTGCGCCTGGCTGAGCTGGAGCGGGAACTGGCTGTCGGCGTGGTCGAGGGTCACCGTGAAGGTGTCCTTGCCCGTGACCTTCAGGCCCGACATCTCCTTCGTCTTCGGGGTGCCCGACGACGGGTTGAGGTCGGAGTACCCGACGATCGAGGCGAGCTCGCCGCTGTTCTCCCACGCGTTCGGCCCGTAGGCGGTGTGGTTCCACGCCTTGACGTAGCTCTCGGGCGTGACCTCCTCGCCGTTCTGGAACTTCCAGCCGTCGCGGAGGGTGATCGTCCACGTGGTGTTGTCGCTCGACGTGACGCTCTTCGCGGCGACGTCGTGGAGCGTGCCCTTCGCGTCCGTCTCGGTGAGCGGCGCGAACAGGCTGAGCACCTGCGTGAACGCCACGGTCTGGCGTCCGGGGGTCAGGTGGTCGGGCTCACCCGTGGCGTAGACCAGGCTGCCGCCCGCTCCGGAGGTCTGGTCGGCGGTGCTGCCCGCCGAACACCCTGCTGCCACCAGTGCCACCGTCGCCGCCGCTGCAACCGCGGCGATCGTCGTCCTGCCTCGCATGTCGTGCTCCTCGGGTCCCGCTCCCGGGTCCGGCCCGGTCGTCGTTGTCGAGGAAGCTAGGGCCGGCGGAATCCCCACCACAAGACTTGTTTCAATGATCTCTGAAACCTTCACCGCGCTGAAACACCGCGGAAACGACACCCGTCGCGCGTGGGTGCCCGGGTGTGCCACGCTCGACCCATGCGGCACACTCCCCACTTCCTGATGACCGACGTGACCGAGGTCCGTCGGCTCATCGCCGAGAACCCGTGGGCGACGATCGTGTCGCACACCGCCGCCGGACTCGTCGCGTCCCACTACCCGGTGCTGCTCGACACGACGGCGAGCGCCGACACCGGAACGGCCGAGATCGTCCTCGTCTCCCACGTCGGCCGCCCCGACGAGGTCGCGCACGAGCTCGGGCAGCACGAGGTGCTCGTCGTGTTCCAGGGCCCGCACGGCTACGTCTCCCCCGCCTGGTACCCGCCCGAGCAGTTCGTCCCGACGTGGAACCACGTGACCGCCCACTGCTGGGGCACGCCGGAGATCCTGTCCGACGAGGAGAACTTCCGGGTCCTCGGCGAGCTCGTCGACCACTTCGAGCAGGTGATGCCGGAGCCGGTGTCGCTCGAGGTCGACGAGCAGACCGCACGCGGCATGGCGAAGGGCACCGTGGGCATCCGCATCCGGGTCACCCGGTTCGACGCCCGCGCCAAGCTCTCGCAGAACAAGGCACCCGAGGTCGTCGAGCGGATCGTCGCGGGACTGCGCGGCGACGGCCCCTACGCGTCGCCGGCGCTCGCCGACGAGATGGCCAGGGCACACGGGCTGGAGGCGCGGTGACGGAGACACTGCTCCGCACCGTCCGGCGGGTGGGGACGTCCGGCGCCCCGTCCGACGTGCTGCTCGTCGACGGGCGGGTCGCCTCGATCGCGCCGGCCGGCACGCTCGACCCCTCCGGTCCGGACAGCGAGGTCGTGGAGGCGTCCGGCGCCTGGCTCGGCCCGGGACTCGTCGACCACCACGTGCACTTCGACCAGTGGGCGCTCGTGCGTCGGCGCATCGACGTCTCCGGCTGCGACTCCGCCGAGGCGACCGCGGCCCTCCTGGCGGACGCCGCGCGGACCGGTGTGACGGACCGTGTGCTCGTCGGTCACGGCTACCGCGACGGGATGTGGCCACGCCCCGCACGACGCGAGCTGCTCGACCAGACCGCACCGGGCCTCCCGGTCGTCGTCATCAGCGCCGACCTGCACGCCGTGTGGTGCAACACCCTCGCGCTGACGCACTTCGCCGCGCTCGTCGGACGGCCGCTCCCGGTGGGCGACGACGGCGTCCTGCGCGAGCAGGACGCCTTCGACGTGACCGGCGCGCTCTCCCGCGTTCCGGACGACGTGCTCGACGGCTACGTCGCGGACGCGGTCGAGGCGGCCGCGGCGCGCGGGGTGACGCGCGTGCGCGACCTCGAGATGGTGTTCGGCATCGACCGCTGGACGCGTCGTGTGCGGGCCGGGACGGACGGCCTCCGGGTCGACTCCGGCGTCTACCCGGGCGAGCTGGACGCCGCGATCGCGCGGGGCCTCCGGACCGGCGACGTCGTCGACGGCACCAGGGGACTGGTCCGGATGGGTCCGTTCAAGGTCATCACCGACGGTTCGCTCGGGACCCGGACGGCAGCGATGGCGGACGGGTCCGGGATGCTCGCGTACGCCGTCGAGGACCTCGTCGCGATGGTCCGCCGGGCCGTCGACGCCGGCCTCGTGCCCGCGGTGCACGCGATCGGCGACCGGGCGAACACCCTCGCACTCGACGTGTTCGAGGCCGTCGGGGCCCGCGGCACGATCGAGCACGCGCAACTCCTCGTGGAAGCCGACGTCGAGCGGTTCGCGCGCCTCGGGGTCGCCGCGTCCGTCCAGCCCGAGCACGCCATGGACGACCGGGACATCGCCGACCGCTACTGGGCGGGCGTGACCGACCGGGCCTTCCCGTTCGCGTCCCTCGACCGTGCGGGGGCGACGCTCCTGCTCGGTTCCGACGCGCCCGTCGCGCCGCTCGACCCGTGGGTGTCGATGGCCGCGGCGGTCGGACGGGACCGCGACGGCCGCGAGCCGTGGCACCCCGCCGAACGACTGGCAGCGACGACCGCCTGGCGCGGGTCGACCGAGGGCCGCCGGGTCGGCGTCTCCGTCGGCGACGTCGCCGACCTGGTGCTGCTCGCCGCCGACCCGCTCGCCGCGTCACCGATCGAGCTGCGCGGGATGTCGGTGCTCGGCACGGCGATCGCCGGACGGTTCACCCACCTCGACCTGTGAGCGGACGGACTCGGGCTACTTCTGGTCCTTCGGGCACCAGTAGAGCTTCCGGCCGGCCATGTCCGCCATCCTGATCTCGGTGCCGCACACCCGGCAGGGCTCGCCCTCGCGGTGGTACACCCAGTGGCGGTCCTTCCGCGACCGCACGGCCTTGGCGTGGTCGGCCTCCGAGAGCCCGTCCATCGTGAGCATGAGGCCGTCACGGACGCCGGCGTGGAGGAGCACCGACCAGTCCCGCCACAGCGCCTTCGCCTGCTTGACGGTGAGCCTGTTCCCCGGCTTGTACGGGTCGATGCGCTGCCGGAAGAGCAGCTCGGCGCGGTAGATGTTGCCGATGCCGCTCACCACGGACTGGTCCATGAGGAGCTGGCCGATCGTGACGCGACGCTTCCGGACGTTCTCGACGAAGGTCTTCTCGGCTTCGGGACCGTCGTCGTTGATCGGGTCCGGGCCGAGCTTGTCGAGTGCCTTCTGGACGCCTGCCGGATCCTCGACCACGCACGCGGTCGGACCGCGGAGGTCGGCGACGGTGTCCTCGGTGAGGATGCGGACGCGCACCTGGCCGACCGGGTCCGGCGGGAACGACTCGATCGGGTCCTCAGCCTTCTCCTGCTCCGCCATGCGGTACCGCGCGAGCCGCGGCGCACCGATGGAGGACAGCGACTCCTCGCCGTCACCGTCCTCGGACAGGGCCTCGGCCGAGGAGACCACGCCCGCGAAGTCCCACGCGCCGTAGAGGCCGAGGTGGACGCGGAGGAACAGGTCGTCCTCGAACTCGAGGAACATCTGCTTGCCGACGGCCCGGGCCGCGACCATGCGCTTGCCGTCGAGCTTCGTCGCTCCCGCGGCGAACCGCCCCTGCGGACTCGACACCTCGCAGCGCTTGCCGACGAAGTGCCGGGTGAACTGGTTGGCGATGCGGTGGACGGAGTGACCCTCGGGCATGGAGCCTGTCTACCCGGCCTACTCGTCGATCTGCTTACCGGCGATGTGCCCCGTCGTCTCGTACTCCGCCAGCTGCGCGATGCGACGAGCGTGACGCTCCTCGCCGGAGAACGGCTCCGCGATGAAGAGGTCGACGAACCGGATGGCCTCGTCCTCGGTGTGCTGGCGGGCGCCGATCGAGATGACGTTCGCGTCGTTGTGCTGGCGGGCCAGCAGCGCGGTCGACTCGTTCCAGACGAGCGCGGCCCGGATGCCCTCCACCTTGTTCGCGGCGATCTGCTCGCCGTTGCCGGAGCCACCGAACACCACGCCGAGGGCCTCGACCCCGGCGCGCTGGTCCTGCACCACGGCGTGTGCGGCGTTGATGCAGAACGAGGGGTAGTCGTCGAGCGCGTCGTACTCGGTCGGACCGTGGTCCACCACCTCGTGCCCGGCCTCCGTCAGGTGCTGGGCGAGGGTCTTGTTGAACTCGAGGCCGGCGTGGTCCGTTCCGAGGTGGATGCGCATGGCCTCGATCCTATTCCTGCGCCTACCGCCCCCTGACCACGACCACGACGTACCGCGTGGGCTCGTCGCCGGTGTTCCGGTAGACGACGTCGGCCGGCTCGCCGAGCTCGATCCGGTCCCCCGTACCGAGGCGCGTCACCGCGTCGCCGACGACGAGTTCGAGCGTGCCGTCGAGCACCCAGATGCAGTGCCGCAGGAAGGCGTACGCGGACGCCGGGTAGGCCACTTCGCGGCCGGCCGGGAGGCGCACCTCGGTCACGTCCACGGGGAAGTCCGCACTCGAGACGGGTCGCCGTCGGTACCCGGTCTCGGGATCGGTCCAGGAGTCGGCGGTCGCGCCGCGCTGGACACCGCGCGCCTGGTCGGGGTCGGTCGCCCGGGGCACCTCGTGTTCGAGGCTCTCGTCGAGGAGCTGCGAGACCGTGAGCCCGAACGCCCCGGACAGCCGCCCGAGGATCGTGGCCGTCGGGCTGGACACCCCGCGTTCGACGCGGTTGATCATCGCGCGGGAGACCCCGGACTCCTCGGCGAGCTCGGTGAGGCTCCACTTCCGTTCGGTCCGGAGTCGGCGGAGTCGTTCCCCGAGCCGCCGCTGCTCGGCGTCGTCGGGCGTTTCCACATCCGCCGCGACGTCGTCTACGATCTGAGACATGGCGACAGCATATGCGACGAACTTGACGGGTCCGGTCACGGTGCGCGACTGCGAGCCACGTGACCTCGACGTCGTGCACGCGCTGCACGTCGACGCCGTGCTGCACTCCACCGCGATCTGGCAGGACGAACCGCACCCGCGCCCGTGGTTCGACGCCTGGCTCGTCGAGCGGCAGCAGGGTGGGTTCCCCGTGCTCGTCGCCGAGGTGGAGGGCGTCGTCGCCGGTTACGCGAGCTACAGCGGCTTCCGACCGCACCCCGGCTACCGGCACACCGTCGAGCACAGCGTGTACGTGGTGGAGCGGTTCCGCGGCCGTGGCGTCGCGACCGTGCTCATGGACGCGCTCGTTGCTCGGGCGCGCACCGACGGCCACCACGTGCTCATGGCGGGGATCTGCTCGTCGAACACGGGGTCGATCGCGTTGCACCAGCGGCTCGGGTTCGTGACCGTCGGCGTCCTGCCGGAGGTCGGGCGGAAGTTCGACCGCTGGCTCGACCTGACGCTCATGCGGCTGCCGCTGTCCTAGCCGCCTGCCGAGGCCGTGCCAGCGCGCCGGCGACGACCCGCGCCTCCCGGCCGTCACGATTGCCGCGCCGCCGCCGGCTGCCCCGCACAACCAGGGTCCGATCGACCCGGACGTTCCCGCGGTTCCGGGTGTCTTCGGTTGTGCGGCGACCATCCGCACCACGCGTGCGGCGGGGCGGGGGCGGGACGAGCCTCCCGGCCGACCGCCCCGCGCTTCAGTCCGTGGTGTCGAAGATCGGGCCGACCGTCCGCGAGCGCTTGAGCTCGAAGAACCCGGGGTACTTCGCCACCGCGACGACGCCGTCCCAGAGGTCGAGCGCCTCCTGGCCCTTCGGTGCCGGGGAGATGACGGGCCCGAAGAACGCGGTGCCCTCGACGGCGATCACCGGGGTGCCGACGTCCTGGCCGACGCGGTCGATGCCGTCCTGGTGACTCGCACGGACGGCCTGGTCGACCTCGTCGGTCCAGGCGTACTCGACCAGGTCGGCCTCGAGGTCGAGCTCCGCGAGCACGGCGGGGACCACCTGCTCGGGGTCGCTCTCCTGCCGGTGGTGGATGTGCTCGCCGAGCGCGTCGTACAGCGGCTTGACGATCGCATCGCCGTGCCGGAGCCGGGCGGCGGTGACGATGCGGGGGTAGACCTGCCCCGCCGTGAGGCGCTCGCGGTAGTGCTCCGGGACGTCCTGGTGCTCGTTGAGGACGAAGAGGCTCATCACGTGCCAGGTGACGTCGATCGGGCGCTGTCGTTCGACCTCGCCGACCCAGCGGCTCGTCATCCAGGCCCACGGGCAGTTCGGGTCGAACCAGAAGTCCACAGCGGTGCGTTCGGTCGGGTTGTCCACAGTCGTGTCGGTCACGGATGCGAGCGTACGCGCGCTCGCTAGGCTGGAGTCGACCGTCCCGCCGGTGCACGACGCCGCGCCGGGGCCCCTCG
Source organism: Curtobacterium phoenicis (assembly GCF_047238015.1). Taxonomy (NCBI): domain Bacteria; kingdom Bacillati; phylum Actinomycetota; class Actinomycetes; order Micrococcales; family Microbacteriaceae; genus Curtobacterium; species Curtobacterium phoenicis. The sequence continues at coordinate 1,397,092 of NZ_JBDFLZ010000002.1, read as the reverse complement.
CACGCGGACAACGACCGTCCGCGTCCCCAGTGGAAAATGGAGCGTCCGTGCCCGGAGAGAACCTCACCCGAATCGAAGCCCAGGAGCGCGCCGCGATCGTCGACGTGCAGTCGTACGAGGTCGAGCTCGACCTCACCCGCGGCGCCGAGACCTTCGGCAGCACCACGCGCGTGCGGTTCACCGCGACCGCCGGGGCATCGACCTTCATCGACGCGATCACGAAGACCGTGCACTCCGTCACCCTGAACGGCACCGCGCTCGACGTGGCGGCTGTCGACGACGGTGTCCGCATCCAGCTCGACGGGCTGCAGGAGCAGAACGAGCTCGTCGTCGTCGCCGACGCGCTGTACACGAACACGGGCGAGGGGCTGCACCGCTTCGTGGACCCCGTCGACGACGAGGTCTACCTGTACTCCCAGTTCGAGGTCCCGGACTCGCGGCGCATGTTCGCCGTCTTCGAGCAGCCCGACCTCAAGGCCGAGTTCTCCTTCACGGTGACCGCGCCGGCCCGCTGGCAGGTCGTGTCGAACTCCCCCACTCCCGAGCCGCACGTCGACGGCGACGTCGCGACGTGGTCGTTCGCCCCGACCGCGACGATCTCGAGCTACATCACCGCGCTGATCGCCGGCCCGTACGAGGTCGTGCGCGACGAGCTGACCAGCCGCGACGGCCGGACGATCCCGCTCGGCGTCTTCGCGCGGAAGTCCCTCGCCGAGTACCTCGACCCGGAGTACGTGTTCGACATCACCAAGAAGGGCTTCGCCTACTACGAGGAGAAGTTCGACGTCCCGTACCCGTTCGAGAAGTACGACCAGCTCTTCGTGCCGGAGTTCAACGCCGGCGCCATGGAGAACGCGGGCGCGGTGACCTTCACCGAGACCTACGTGTTCCGCTCGAAGGTCACCGACGCCATCAAGGAGCGCCGGGTCGTCACGATCCTGCACGAGCTCGCGCACATGTGGTTCGGCGACCTCGTCACGATGAAGTGGTGGAACGACCTCTGGCTCAACGAGTCCTTCGCCGAGTGGGCATCGACCATCGCGACTGCCGAGGCCACCGAGTGGACCGAGGCGTGGACGACGTTCCAGGCGATGGAGAAGTCGTGGGCGTACCGGCAGGACCAGCTGCCCTCGACGCACCCGATCGTCGCGACGATCAACGACCTCGAGGACGTCCAGGTCAACTTCGACGGCATCACGTACGCCAAGGGCGGCTCGGTCCTCAAGCAGCTCGTCGCGTGGGTCGGCATCGACGCGTTCTTCGCGGGCGTCTCCGCGTACTTCAAGAAGCACCACCACTCGAACACCGAGCTGCGCGACCTGCTCGTCGAGCTCGAGGCCACCAGCGGCCGCGACCTGTCCGAGTGGTCGAAGCTCTGGCTCGAGACGGCCGGCGTGAACACCCTCCGCCCGGAGTTCGACGTCGACGCGGACGGGACGATCACGTCGTTCGCGGTCCTGCAGGAAGCCCCGACCGAGTACCCGACGCTCCGCCCGCACCGCCTGGCGATCGGCGTCTACACGGCGGCCGAGGGCGGCAAGCTCGAGCGTACCCACCGGGTCGAGATCGACGTCGACGGCGCCCGCACCGAGGTGCCCGAGCTCGTGGGCGTCCACCGCGGCGACCTCGTGCTGCTCAACGACGACGACCTCGCCTACGCGAAGATCCGCCTCGACGAGCAGTCGCGCCAGACCGCGATCGCGCACCTCGCCGACATCGCGAATCCGCTCGCCCGCTCGATCGTGTGGGGCGCCATCTGGGACGCCACCCGCGACGCCGAGGCCCCCGCGAGCGACTACGTACGGCTCGTGCTCGGCAACATCGCCACCGAGACCGAGTCCACGACGATCCGCACCACGCTGTCGCAGTTGCTGCTCACCGCGCGGAACTACGTCGCACCGGCGAAGTCCGAGGCGACGATCCGGCAGGTGGGCGACGCGCTCTGGACCCTCGCGACCGAGGCCGAGGCGGGCTCCGACGCACAGTTCCAGTTCGTGAAGTTCTTCGCGCAGATCCCGTCGACCCCGGAGCACGTGGCGACCCTGCAGGGGCTCCGCGACGGCTCGGTCACGCTCGACGGGCTCGAGATCGACACCGACCTCCGCTGGGAGCTGCTCGAGGGCCTCGTGCTCGCCGGCGCCGCGGACGGGTCGGACGTCGACACCGAGCTCGCTGCCGACAAGACCGCGTCGGGCGAGCAGGCCGCCGCGCGTGCCCGTGCGGCGATCCCGACGGCCGAGGGCAAGCTCGCCGCGTTCTCGTCGCTCGTCGACTCGGACGCGCTGCCGAACGCGATCGTCCGGCAGACGACGGTGGGCTACCAGCACGTGAACAGCCCCGTCGTGCTCGAGGGCCTCGTGCCGAAGTACTTCGACGTCCTCACCCGCATCTGGGCCGAGCGCAGCTACCACATGGCCGACACGATCGTCACCGGGCTCTACCCGGCGCCGCTCGCCTCGGTCGAGCTGCGGGACGCCGCGCGGGCGTGGCTCGAGGCCAACCCGGAGACGCCGGCGCTCCGTCGCATCGTGACCGAGAACCTCGCGGGCACCGAGCGAGCGCTCCGGGTCCAGGCGGCGGACGCCTGAGCCACGGGCACAGACCGCTGACGGGCGGGGTCTCGGTGTTCCTCACGGGACGTCAAGGCCCCGCCCTCTAGCATCGATCGGATCATGCTCCTCGCCGCATCCACCAACGCAGCCGTGAACTCCGCCCTCGACGACTTCTGGAGCGTCTGGGGCAAGCCGATCACGATCGTCATCGTGATCCTCGCCGCGATCGTCGTGCGACTGGTCCTCCGACGGATGATCACGACCGTCGTGAACCGCGTCGTCCTCGGGGTCAAGAAGCGCCAGGGCACGACCGACACGCAGGCGCTCATCGCCTCACCCGTGCAGACCGCCCGTGTCGTCCAGCGCACCCGGACGCTCGGCAGCGTGCTCGAGAACCTGGCAACGGTGATCGTCGCCGTGATCGCGCTCGCCATCATCATCTCGACGGTGTTCCCCACGGCCGCCATCGGCCTGGTCGGTGGCGCCTCCGTCGTGGCCGCCGGTCTCGCGGTGGGCGCGCAGAGCATCGTCCGCGACATCCTGTCCGGCATCTTCATGATCCTCGAGGACCAAGCCGGCGTCGGTGACGTCGTCGACACCGGGCAGGCAACCGGCGTCGTCGAGAACGTCGGTCTCCGCGTCATGCAGATCCGCGACGTGAACGGCATCCTCTGGTTCGTGCCGAACGGTCAGATCCTGCGCGTCGGCAACCTCTCGCAGGGGTGGTCGCGCGTCCTCGTGGACATCACCGTCCCGTACGACACCGACATCGACGCCGTGCAGGACGCACTGCTCAAGGCCGCCGTCACGATGTCGCAGGAGCCCCGCTGGCGCCAGCGCATCGTCGAGAAGCCGGAGATCTGGGGGCTGCAGTCGATCACGGACGCGGGCATGGTGTTCCGACTCGTCGTGAAGACCCGCGCGTCCGAGCTCGACGCCGTCGGCCGCGAGCTCCGCGTCCGCCTGAAGCGCTCGGTCGACGACCTCGGGGTGACCCTGCCCGCGATGGCGATGATCATGCCCGCCGGCTGGGAGAACGCGACCTCGATCAACGGCCTCCGCACCGTCAAGACCCAGCCGACCCCAGCCCCGACGAAGTCCCGGAAGCCGAAGCGGAACCTCCTCGGCCAGGCCATCCGGACGGACGACGACACGACCGACCAGAAGTGAGCCGTACCGCATGACCGACGACGCCGCCCCGAGCGGCATGCCTCGACCCGCCGGCGTCCCCGCGCAGCCGATCACCCTCCGCGTCGGCGAGCACGGCGTCTCCGCCACGGGTTCGCTGTACGAGCGCATCGGTGGTGCGCCGACGTTCGACCGGCTCGTCCGCCGGTTCTACGAGGGCGTGCAGCAGGACGACGTCATCTGGCCGATGTACCCGGCGGACGACCTCGAGGGTGCGATCTGGCGCCTCTCGGCCTTCCTGCAGCAGTACTGGGGCGGCCCAGGGACGTACAGCGAGGAGCGTGGCCACCCGCGCCTCCGCATGCGGCACAACCCCTTCCGCATCACGCCCGACGCCCGTGAACGGTGGCTGCACCACATGCACGAGGCCGTCGAGTCGCTGGGGCTCGCGCCCCTCGACGAGGCCGAGCTGTGGGCGTACCTCGACCGCGCCGCGCACGCGATGACGAACACGTTCGACTGACGTCCGTCACCTGGTCGCCACGCACCGGACGGGAGGCACGGTGCGGCGCCGACCCGCGCCTCCCGTCCGGTACGTGGCCGGGACGACGCCGGAGGCGAGGTCAGCGCACGTACGACCCGTCGGCCAGGTCCTCGACGAGCGACGGCCGCGTCGGGTTCCACCCGAACGCGGCGCGCGCGTGCGCGCCGGAGGCCTCCTGGTGGAGCAGCAGCGCGTCCGCGAAGGCGTCGCCGAGCCGGCCGCGGGACTCGTCGACGCTCTCCGCGACCACCGGCGATCCGTGTGCTCCCGCCTCCGCGATCTCCCGGAGCGTCGGGTTGTCCCCGGTCGCGGCGACGACGTAGCCGTCCCGCTCGGCGCGGTGGAGCGCCAGCACGTAGAGCTCACCGAGATCGTCGATGTGCACCGTGGTCCACCGCTGCGATCCGTCGCCGACGAGTCGGACCTCGTGCTCGCCGTCACCGACGAACATCGCGGGGATGCCCGCACCGCGGCCGTAGACGATGCCCGGGGCGACGATGGTGGTGCGCGCGGAACTGGCCCGGACCGCCGCCTCGTTCGCGACGCGCCATGCGGTCAGCGCGGGCGGGTCGATCGGGGACTGCTCGGAGATGTCGGTCGAGTTGCCGAAGGTGAAGATCCCGCCCGTGTGGACGAACGGCTTCGGGGTGCCCTCGAGTGCGTGGAGCACCGTCGCCGTGAACCCGGGGTCGACCTGCTCGGCGGAGGCGGTGTGCACGACACCGTCCGTCTCGTGCGCGAGTCGCTCGACGACCTCGGTGTCGGTCACGTCCCCGACGACGGCGTGTCCACCGGCGTCGCGGACCCGTTGGGCCTTCTCGTCGGAGCGGACGACCGCGGTGACCTCGTGCCCGTGGGCGATGAGAGCGCGGAGGACGGAGGAGCCGATGTAGCCGGAGGCGCCGGTGAGGAAGACGTGCATGCGCCCAGCCAACCACGGCGTTCCCGGTGCCCGCTGGCCGCCCGGACGAGGGCCGCGCGAACTGTCGCGCGCGCGGTCACGTGGCGCGTCGCGGGGACCGTCAGGAGCTGAGCGACCAGGCCCGCCGCTTCACGAGCACGTGTCCGCGCGACGTGGTGAGGCGGCTCCACGGACCGGTCTCGAACACCCGGACGGGGTCGTGGCCGAGGAACCCGAGGCTCTCCCCCGCGAACCCGGCACCCGCGGGCAGGTGCTCGATCATCGGGATCGGCCGTCCCCAGACCTCGGACCGGACCCGGCGGACGATGGCGTCCCCGGCGTTCGACGGGACGGCCTCGGCGACCTCGGCGATGCCGGACTTCGCGGCGCGCTTGAGCAGTTCGGACGACACGTCCGGGAGCGGCACCCACCCGCCCCGCGGCGGGGAGATGGCTGCCCACGTCACGGTGTTGACCTCGTGCGGGAGCTCGACCTCGATCGGGGTCGCACGCGTGGGGTCAGCGCCTTCGGCGTGCTCGGCGTCCTGCGCTTCGGCGAGCAGCCGGAGACGTTCCTGCAGCGAGGCGAGCGGGACCACCGCGTCGATCGTGGCGGGTTCGGCGAGGGAGAACGTCCGGAGCCCGAGGACCGTCGGCAGTTCGTCGAGCAGACCCACCGGGTAGAGGATCGCCGTGTAGACCGCCAGGACGCCGGAGTCGGCGATGAGTCGGACCGAGCCGTCCTCGACCCGGGCGGCGCGTCCGAGGTAGGTGCGGAGGTCACCGAGCGAGGCGACGTCGGGGAGGGTGAAGGTGGTGCCCATGTCCTGTGGATCCTACCGGGGCGGTCGCTTCGTAGGATGTGCCCGTGAGTGAACCGGACTTCCTGCGGACCCTGCGGCTCGACGACACCGGCGCGAGCACCGGCGAGACGATCCTGACCGGGGCCAGCCACTGGTCACCGAACGGGCGGGTCTTCGGCGGGCAGGTGCTCGCGCAGTGCATCGTCGCGGCGCAGGCCACCATCGAGGACCGCGACATCCACTCGATGCACGGGTACTTCCTCCGACCGGGCGACACCGAACTCCCGATCACGTTCGGTGTCGAGCGGATCCACGACGGCCGGTCGTTCGCGACCAGGCGGGTGCAGGCGTACCAGCAGGGTGTGCCGATCTTCTCGATGATCGCCTCGTTCCAACGCCCCGACGACGGTGTCGAGCACCAGGATCCGTTCCCGGTCGACACCCCCGCTCCCGAGGACCTGCCGTCGGCGGCCTCGATCCTCTCCGCGATCGACCACCCGGTCGCCCGCGCCTGGGCCGAACGCTCGATCGACCTCCGACACGTCGAGGGTCCGGTGTTCGTCGACGTGCAGGGCGAACGCCTCCCGCACCAGGCCGTGTGGTTCCGCGTGGACGGCGACCTGCCGGAGGACCCGGCGCTGCACCGCGCCGTGCTCGGCTACGCGAGCGACCTGTCGATCCTCGAGCCCGTGATGCGTCGTCACGGGGTCGCGTGGGGCACGCCCGGCGTGAAGAGCGCGAGCCTCGACCACGCGATGTGGTGGCACCGCGACGGCCGCGCCGACGACTGGGTCCTGTACACGCAGGAGTCCCCGAGCGCACAGGGCGGTCGGGGACTCGCGTTCGGTCGGATGTTCTCGCGGGACGGCCGCCTGCTCGCGAGCGTCGCGCAGGAGGGGATGATGCGCGTCCCGCGGTGACGGGTGGCGCTCCCCGCCTCGGTCCGCGCCGGCGTCGCTTCCCCGGGGCACGTCGGTCCGACGCCGGGAGCACGCCGGTCAGGGGCGTGAGAACCGGACCGGGTCCTGGATGTACGGCTCGCAGGCCGCCCGCTCGGCCTCGGTGAGACGCCTGGGCCGGTTGGTCTCGGCATCGACCATCACGAGGGCCGTGGTCGCACGCGTGTAGAGCTCGGCCGGCTCGTGACCGACCGGGGTCCAGACCTCGTACGACACGTCGATGCTCGCGCCACCGATCCGGCCGATCCACATCCGGATGTCGAGCGGTCGGCGGAAGTACGGGATCGACGCGAGGTACTCGAGCCGCTGTGCCGCGATGACGGTCATCGTGCCCGATCCCGGGCGGCCGTCGATGATCGGCTCCGGGATCGACCCGTCCGCGCCGACGTCGTCGGGGTCGGCGCCCCAGAACCCCACGATGCGCGCCTCTTCCAGGAGGCGCAGCATCGCGGAGTTGTTGACGTGCCCGTACGCGTCGATGTCGCTCCACCGCATGCGGATCGGAGCGTGCAACACCGCCACGGGTCAGTCGCGGGTGAGCTTGCGGTACGTCGCGCGACCGGGCTTCGCGGCGTCGACACCGAGGCGCTCGATCTTGTTCTCCTCGTACGCCTCGAAGTTGCCCTCGAACCAGTACCAGTTGGGCGTACCGTCCTCGTTGAGCCCCTCCCACGCCAGGATGTGCGTGGCGATGCGGTCGAGGAACCACCGGTCGTGGGTGATCACCACGGCACAGCCCGGGTACTCGAGCAGCGCGTTCTCGAGGCTGCCGAGGGTCTCGACGTCGAGGTCGTTCGTCGGCTCGTCGAGGAGCAGGAGGTTGCCGCCCTGCTTCAACGTCAGCGCCAGGTTGAGACGGTTGCGCTCACCACCGGAGAGCACGCCGGCCTTCTTCTGCTGGTCCGGGCCCTTGAAGCCGAACTGCGACACGTAGGCGCGCGACGGGATCTCGGTCTTGCCGACCTGGATGTAGTCGAGCCCGTCGGACACGACCTCCCACAGGTTCTTGTTCGGGTCGATGCCGCCGCGGCTCTGGTCGACGTAGGAGATGTCGACCGTCTCGCCGATCTTCAGCGTGCCGCCGTCGAGCGGTTCGAGGCCGACGATCGTCTTGAACAGGGTGGTCTTGCCGACGCCGTTCGGGCCGATGACCCCGACGATGCCGTTGCGGGGCAGCGTGAAGGAGAGGTCGTCGATGATGACCCGCTCGCCGAACTGCTTGTGCAGCTTCTCGGCGTCGATCACCTGCGAGCCGAGCCGCGGCCCGACCGGGATGACGATCTCCTCGAAGTCGAGCTTCCGCGTGCGCTCGGCCTCGGCGACCATCTCCTCGTAGCGAGCCAGGCGCGCCTTCGACTTGGCCTGACGGCCCTTCTGGTTGCTCCGCACCCAGTCGAGCTCCGAGGACAGCCGCTTCGCGAGCTTGGCGTCCTTCTTGCCCTGGACCTCGAGGCGGGCGCGCTTCTTCTCGAGGTACGTCGAGTAGTTGCCCTCGTACGGGTACAGGCGGCCGCGGTCGACCTCGGCGATCCACTGGGCGACGTGGTCGAGGAAGTACCGGTCGTGGGTGACCGCGAGGACGGCACCGTGGTACTGCTGCAGGTGCTGCTCGAGCCAGAGCACCGACTCGGCGTCGAGGTGGTTGGTGGGCTCGTCGAGGAGCAGCAGGTCGGGCTTCTGCAGCAGGAGCTTGCAGAGCGCGACACGGCGCTTCTCACCGCCGGACAGGTGGGTGACCATCTCGTCCCCCGGGGGGCACTGGAGCGCGGCCATGGCCTGCTCGAGCTGCGAGTCGAGGTCCCACGCGTCGGCGGCGTCGATCTCCTCCTGCAGGGTGCCCATCTCTGCGAGGAGCGCGTCGAAGTCCGCGTCGGGCTCGGCCATGAGCGCCGAGATCTCGTTGAAGCGGACGACCTTGCCGTGGATCTCGCCGACGCCCTGCTGGACGTTCTCGAGGACGGTCTTGTCCTCGTCCAGCTCAGGCTCCTGCATGAGGATGCCGACGGTGAACCCGGGGGTCAGCTTCGCCTCGCCGTTGGACGGCTGGTCGAGACCCGCCATGATCTTCAGGATCGTCGACTTGCCCGCACCGTTCGGTCCGACGACGCCGATCTTCGCGCCGGGGAGGAACGACATCGTGACGTCGTCGAGGATCAGCTTGTCGCCGACCGACTTGCGGGCGCGGACCATCTGGTAGATGTACTCAGCCATATCGCGGTCAAGTGTAGTGACCCGAGCGGCGGACCGCGCGGCGGGCGTGACCGGGACGGGGCGCGACTCCGCCGGAACGCGCAGGTACCCCTTCGGGGGCTGACAAGCAGCGGTCGGCCGACGTACGGTACTTGCATCATCCGCCGGCGGGACCCGAAACCACCAGCACGGCTTCGATCAGGACCAGGACCACATGGCGAACAACCGACTCCGACGCCTCATGCTGCCCATCGTCGGCGCGCTCGCGCTGGGCATCGCGGTGTCCATCCCAGCAGCGCCCGCATCGGCCATCACCACCCCGTCGGGCACGCCCTACGTGACCTACACGGCGAACATCAGCGCCAAGGGGTCCGGTACGGGCTACTCCTCCTACATCAACATCCACGACGCGCAGAACAACGCGATCTCGTTCGGCATCCAGTCGGACAGCGGTTCGCCCCAGAGCAAGGGCAAGCCCCGCTACATCTGGGAACGCGTGCAGAACGGCAAGTTCACGTACGGCTACCTCGACGCGGCGTCGAACAACCTCACCCCGGTCGGCCTGCGCTGGTGGACGAACGACACCGTGGCGCTGAGCGTCAACCACCGGACGGTCGCCACCGTCAAGGTCAACCTCGAGCCGAGGCTGTTCTTCAACGCCGAGGCGAACGCGCGGCTGAACGGCGACGTCGTCCACTCGACGGTGCAGAACGTGAGCATCGCCGTCGGCAACGTCTCCGGGCGCAAGGGTCTGAACGGCACCTGGAACACGGGCTTCTCCTTCCACGGGCTCAAGGCGAAGCAGACGAACTCGGCCAAGCAGCAGGGTGCGAGCTTCGCGATCGACGGCCGGGTGTCCGGTCTCGCATCGGGGCACAACTGGGACACGGACCAGGTCTCGGGCATCGCGATGATCGCCCAGTACTGGAACGGCCGCTGAGCCGCCGGCCGCTGAGCCCGCCGGCGCACCGCTGAGCCCGCCGGGCCGACGGCCTGTCCGGCACCGTCGGACGACGGTGCTCCGGCGGCACCGCGCGTCCGGTGCAGGCGGTCTCCCGGAGCGCCGGCCACCACCGGGTGGCCAGCACTCCTGCACGGGAGTCGCCGGGTTCAGGCCGCGACCCCGCCGACGTACGGGTCCTCCGGCTCGTGCCCGTCGACGTCGTCCGGATCAGGACCGACCGGCCGGACCGCGCGCGCTGTGCGAGCGGTGCCGGACGCCCCGCCCGGTGCTGGCTCACCGAGGATCGCCGCCGCGTGGCGATCCGCCTCGGCGGCGTCCGGGAGCTGTTCACCGTCGTGTTCGTCTCCCGCACGCGTACCCGGCTCGTCGTCCGGGCCGTCGCCCGGGTCGTCGTCGGGGAGGGCCGGGTCGTGGCCGTGGACCTCGCCCGTCTCGAGGTCCACCCGCGAGCTGTCCACGGGCGTCGCGGCGACCTCGTTCGCCTGGCGCGGGACGCGGATCCAGTTGCTGATCCCCCATGCCAGGTCGTGACCGATGCCCTCGGCGTCGACCTCGACCGAGGTGCCGCCACGGCCGTCGCGCTCCCACGTGCGGATGCGGACGCGGCCCGTCACAACGATGCGGTCGCCCTTCTTGAGCGACTTGTGGACGTTCGCCGCGAGCGACCGGAAGGCCGTGACGGTGAACCAGTTGGTCGTCCCGTTCGTCCAGACGCCGGTGGCGCGGTCGAACCGGCGCGACGGTGACGCCAGACGGAGGCTCGTGATGGCGACACCGGTGTCGGTGACCAGGTGTCGGGGTTCGGTGGCGACGATGCCGCAGATCGTGATCGTGTCGTTCATGGTCCGATCGTCGCGAGACCCGGGTCGCGTCAGCGGCCCGGGTCTCGATCTGTGAGTGACGGTCCACTCAGCGGCGCCTGTGCAGGGACGGTGATCCGTGCCTCCAGGTCGTGGCGGACGCCGCGACGATGACCGGCACCGCCGAGCCGATGGTCGGCCCACTCAGTGGGCGCGGAACTCCGGACGGTCCGCGAGGGGTCCCATCGCGGCGTGGACCGCGCTCTTGGCGGAGTCCAGCGACGGGAACACCGATCCGGTGCCGCGTCGACCGAACAACTCCACGTGGAAGCCGTCCGGCTGTCGGTGGATGCTGCCGACTGCGCCGGCCGGCCCCACCGCCACCCACGTCCCCGCGTCACTCGTCGTCGAGTCACCCGTCGTGCTGTTCGTCATCGTGTTGTTCGTCATCGATCGACCACCTCCTCGTGGCCCCGACGCCCGTGGCTAGGACGCCAGGATGTACTGACTGTAGGCCTTGCGGACCTTGTTCACCTTCGGCAGCGCCACCGCGAGGCAGTAGCCCTGACCGGGGTTCTTCGCGAAGAAGTCCTGGTGGTACTCCTCCGCCCGGTGGAACGTCGTGAGCGGCTCGATGGTCGTCACGACGCCGCCGTCCCAGATGTCCGAGGCGCGTTCGATCGCGCGCTCGAACAGCGCGCGCTGTTCGTCGTCCGCCGGGAACATCGCCGAGCGGTACTGCGTGCCGACGTCGGCACCCTGGCGGTTCAGCTGGCGCGGGTCGTGGAGCGTGAAGAAGACGTCGAGCACCACGTCGGCCGGCAGCACCGACTCGTCGAAGGTCACCGCGACGGCCTCGGCGTGACCGGTCGTACCGGTGCAGACGAGCTCGTAGGTCGGGTCGTCGGTGGTCCCGCCGACGTAGCCGGACACGACGTCCTGCACACCCTGGAGGGTGCGGTACACCGCGTCCAGGCACCAGAAGCATCCACCAGCGAGCACGAACGTCGTCATGCAGGCCACGCTACCGCGCGCGACGTCAGGGCCCACTGGGAGTCCGGGAGGCGGTCCTGCACCGCGAGCGGCCGGGGACGCGCATCCACAGTCCCGGCTCCCTGCCCCGGCGTGTCGGTGGTCGTCCGTAGCGTCATGCCCACGAACCACCGACACACCGAACGCACCACAGGAGGACACCGTGCCGACCACGACCGTGCCGACCCAGACCGTGCCGACCCAGACCGTGCCGACCACGAACGAGCACAGCACGACCGAACCGGCCTTCCGGCTCCGCACGTCCTCCGTCGCCCGTAGCCGAGGCGACCTCCGGATCCTCGACGTGCGGGACGACCTCAGCCGCGTGACGCGCGCCAACGGCGAGATCGTCGGCTACGTGGACCGCGTGGACGTCGCCGGCGGCACCGCCTACCGCGCACGACGTTACGTCGCCACCGAACGCCGCTTCGTCGAGTTCCCCGACGTGTGGTCCGCCGACGACGCGGTGGACTGCCTGCGGTGGGGCTGATGCACCCCGCACCGTGCCGGCTCGGCGGATGCGCGGATCGCCGGGTGGCCTCCCCGCGGTCACGCCGCACGGTCGGTACGGTTCGCGCATGAACTGGTGGAACGACCTGATGGACTGGACCGCGTCGGACGCGGGATGGCGGGTGCTGTCGGGCGCCATCATCCCCTTCGTCGCCATCGTGGTGGCCGGCGTCGTCGCCGCGCTCATCGGCCGCGGAGCGACCAAGCGGGTCGTCACCCTGCAGGAGCGCGAGGCGAAGAACGCCGCCGTCGCGGCGATCATCTCCGCGGCGCGGAAGGCCGCGACGTGGGGGTCGCTCGGGCACGAGGAGCGCGCCTACGCCGATCACCTGGCCGAAGACGCCGACGTCCGGCTCCGGCTCCTGCCCGTGAGCGGTTCGCCGATGGCCGCCAACTGGGCGCAGCACGAGATCGCCGACATCAAGAAGAACTCGTCGACGTTCTCGTTCCAGGCGGAGCAGTCCCTCGCCGAGTTCCGTGACCGTCTCCTCGAGTGGCAGGCGCGGCCGAACCGCGCGCGCAAGCTGTTCAAGAGCGATCTCGAGCGGTGGAAGTTCGAGACCCCCGACCCGGACGCCGAGCTCGTCAAGCGGCAGCAGGACTGGAACGCCGACCAGGCTTCGGCGCGACAGCCCGACGCGCAGACGCCGTCGACGACGTCGCTCCGGCCCGCTGCCCGGCCGGGAGCCCCCGCCGCTCCGACCTCGTCAGCTGCGACCAGCAACGGGTCGGCCCCGTCGAACGGGCCCGCCGGGTCGCCCGCCGGCCCGCAGGGTGCGACGGCAGCGACCACGCCGCTCGGCGATGGTCTGACCCGCCCGTACGGCGACGTGTCCGGTTCGTCCGCGCAGGCAGCGGTCCGGCCGACCCTCGGAACCCCGGCCTCACGTCCGGCCTCCGCACCGGCGACCAGCGCACCGGCCGCCGACGCACCGGCAGCCGGCGCACCGGCAGCGACCGCACGGCCGGTCGTGCAGCGTCGCAGCGACGACGACGAGACCGACGTCGTGGACGACGTGGTCCGGCCCGGCACGCAGGACCGCGAGGTGCCGCCGCCCGTGGCGCGTCCGACCGCCGCCGACGCACACGTCAACCGCCCTGCTGCGACGGTCTCGACGCCGAGCACGAAGTCCGTGTCGACGCGGGTCGACGGCGCCGCTGCGGAGCCGTCCGACGCGCACGAGACCGACGAAGCACCGTACACGCAGCCGATCAGCGCCAACGAGATCCGTCGGCGGTCGTCCGACGACGACGACTGACGCGGTCGCCACGCTGACGCCTCGGCCACTCGCGCGGGTCGCCGCCGGCACCGCGGCGGAGACGAGGAGGCCGCCACCCCGAGGGGTGGCGGCCTTCGCCGTCGGTGCCCCCGGCAGGAATCGAACCCGCGACACGGAGGGTAGAAACCACCTGCTCTATCCACTGAGCTACGGAGGCGGACGGCGACGATTCTAGACCGCGGGACGCGCCAGGCGCTGGACGAACACGTCGACCTCCCGCTGGGAACGGAGGTGCACGATGCGCAAGTGCGGCGCAGACCGTTCGAGCGGCGGTACTCGCTCGCGGAACGCGTTTCGGGTCGAGATCCCCCAGCGCAGGATGTGCTCACGGTCAGTGAAGAAGGTCCACAGCGACGGTTCGACGTTCCCGTTCCAGAGCACCTGCCGACGGAGGCGTCGCCGCAGTGTCCGGCGCAGCAGCCGCCAGAGCGTGACCCGGGTCGGCAGGTCCACCCACACGAGGGTGTCGGCGCGGTCGACGAGCATCGCGCGCACGGGGGCGTACTGCCACTCCGTCACCCAGGCCGCCTCGCTCGTGAAGCGGTCGACGTCCTCGACGAAGGTCGGTCGCGGTTCCCAGTCCGGCCCGTGGAAGAGCGCGTCGATCTCGGTGTGCGGCACGGCGAGCACGTCCGCGATCCGGCGGGCGGTGGTCGTCTTCCCGACACCGGACACCCCGGCGACGAGGACCCGGCGCGGGCGGGGTTCGAGGACGTCGTCGGCGGAGCGCACCGCACGACCCTAGCCCCGACGACGGACGGCCCGCAGCCCGGACGCCCGTCGGCCCGCAGCCGCGTCGTCGGAGAGCCGTCGTTTCCTGTGTGCTTCCACTGGTGGCCGTCTCGTGTTCGCCTTCGCGACACCGCGTCTCCGTAGCGTCCGGCGCATGAGCTCCATCGGCCGCGTCCTCGCCGTCGTGCCCGCGCGCGCCGGCTCGAAGGGCATCCCCGGGAAGAACCTCCGTCAGGTGGGTGGCCGGAGCCTCGTCGCGCGGGCGGTCGACGCTGCGCTCGCGACCCCCTCGATCGACACCGTGGTGGTCTCCACCGACGGACCCGACATCGCCGACGAGGCCCGTGCCGCGGGCGCTCGGGTGCTCCACCGCCCCGCGGACCTCGCGGGCGACACCGCTTCGAGCGAGTCGGCACTCCTGCACGTGCTCGACGTCCTCGAGCAGATCCACGACGAGGTCCCGGAGGTCCTCGTGTTCCTGCAGGCGACCTCGCCCTTCACGGACCCCGGCGACCTCGACGCCGCCGTCCGCCGCGTGCTCAGCGGTGCCGCGGACGTCGTGTTCGCCGCGGCGCCGTCGCACGCGTTCCTCTGGCGCGTGGACGCCGACGGTCAGGCCCGTGCCGTGAACCACGACGCCGCCGTCCGCCCGCGTCGGCAGGACCGCGCCGCGGAGTTCCGGGAGACCGGGGCCTTCTACGCCCTGCGGGTCGACCGGTTCCGGCGGCACCGGCACCGGTTCTTCGGTCGGACCGAACTCGCCGTCGTGGACGCCGCCACCGCGGTGGACGTCGACGACGAGACCGACCTCTCCGTGGCCCAGGCACTCGCCGCCACGCTCGTCCCCGCACCGAACGGAGCACCATGACCGTCACCATCGGCTCGTCCACGATCGGCGCCGGCCACCCCGCCTACCTCATCGGGGAGATCGGCCTGAACCACAACGGCGACGTGGACATCGCGAAGCGACTCGTCGACGTCGCGGCCGACGCCGGACTCCAGGCCGTGAAGTTCCAGAAGCGGACGCCGGAGATCTCGACGCCGGAGCACATGAAGAACACTCCGCGCAGCACGCCGTGGGGCGACATGACCTACCTCGAGTACCGGTACCGGGTCGAGTTCGACCGGGAGCAGTACATCGAGATCGGGGACCACGCCACCCTGCGTGGGCTCGACTGGTTCGCGTCCCCCTGGGACGTGCCGTCGGTGCACTTCCTCGAGGACCTCGGTGTCGTCGCGTACAAGATCGCCTCGGCGTCCGTGACCGACCTCGAGCTGCTCACCGCCGTCGCCACCACGGGGAAGCCCGTGATCCTCTCGACGGGCATGTCCACGCTCGAGCAGATCGACCGCGCGGTCGCGACGCTCGGCACCGCCCGGCTCGTCCTCATGCACGCGACGTCGACGTACCCGCTGCCCCCGGAGGAGGCGAACCTCCGCATGATCGACACGCTCGCCAACCGGTACGCGGGCGTCCCCGTCGGGTACTCCGGCCACGAGCCGGGGCTGCAGATCTCGCTCGCCGCGATCGCCCTCGGCGCCACCGCCCTGGAGCGGCACATCACGCTCGACCGCACCATGTGGGGCTCCGACCACGCGGCGTCGCTCGAGCCGCACGGGCTCGCGACGCTCGCCCGCGACGTGCGGATCATCGAGACCGCCCTCGGCGACGGCATCAAGCGCATCTTCCCGGGCGAGGAGGCACCCCTCGCCAAGCTCCGCCGCGTGGTCGCGTGACGGACGTCGCGGACTCCTCGACGGTCGGCCTGGAGGCACGGCGCACCTCGGCCGCGCCGGCCCGCCGCCGCAGGGTGGTCGGCCTGGTCGACACCGACTCGTTCGCGAAGTGGGGCGCCCACCTGCTCGCGACCGCTCCGGCGCACTGGGACCTGGTGCTCCTGACGGTGCGGACGCCGCGGACGGCGAGCACGGCGCAACTCCGCTCGGCCTTCCGGGGGCTCGACGAGCGCTTGGCGCACCTCGCCTCGCGCCCGCCCGAGCCGACCGACGTGGACGCGATCGTGCGTCGTCTCCGCGATGACCCGCCGGACGCGGTGCTCGTCGCGCTCATCGGACCGGTCGCGGAACTCGTGATCGACCAGGTGCACCGTCACGTGCACGACCGCCCGGTCCTCCTGACCGGGCTTCCGGGGATCTCGTACCCAGCGAAGTGGAAGGGCGTGTTCCTCCGCGCCCGCGCCGACCTGTTCGTGCTCCACAGCCACCGCGAGGTCCGGGCGTACGACGAGCTCGCCCGCGCGGGCGGAGTCGAGCCGGCGTTCGCGCTCGCCACGCTGCCGTTCGCCCGGCCGGCGCGGTCCCGTCGCGACGTGCCCGGAGGAGGGTCACCCGTGCGCGACTCGATCGTGTTCGCCGCGCAGCCGAGCGTCCCCGCCGACCGCGCCGACCGCCAGCGGATCGTGCAGTGGCTCGCCGCGACCGCGATCAGCCACCCGCAGTGGCGGGTCGTCATCAAGGTCCGGGCGACGGCGGGCGAGCAGCAGACCCACCGTGAGGAGCACCCCTACGCGGACCTCGTCCCCGCGGACGCGCCGTGGAACCTCGTGGTGGAGTCGGGCCCGATGGCCGAACACCTCACCCGTGCGGTGGCGCTCGTCATCGTGAGTTCGACGGCCGTCCTCGAGGCCGTGGCCGCCGGGGTGCCCGCACTGACGCTGACGGACTTCGGCGTCGGTCCGCAGCTCATCAACGAGGTCTTCGTCGGCAGCGGACTCCCGGGTGACGCCACCGACCTCATCGCCGGGCGCTTCCGTGAGGTGCGACCCGAATGGCTCCGCGACAACCACTTCCACCCGCCGACGGACGACGACTGGACGGATCGTGCCAAGGACCTCATGGCACGACGGGACTCCGGTCGGCTGACCGATCGACCGGCCGCGCGGCGGAGTCGAGGCGGGGCGCTGCGCCGGGCCTGGGAGCGGAAGAACGCACTCGGACGCGACGACCGGTCGCTGCTGGGCAGCGTCGCGCTGCTCGTGGGGACACCCGTCCGCCGGACGAAACAGCTCGTTCGGAAGGTGATCCGTGCCTCCAGGCCGGCCTCAGCCGTCGGCGGGCGGGAGGGCCTTCGCGAGCGCGACCAGCAACTGGTCCCGCGTCGGTACGCCCGGTGAGCGGAACGCCTCGGACCCGTCGTCGCCGCGCACGATGATCGTGGGCGTCGACCGGATGCCGAGGCGTTCCGCAGCGTCGGGGTGCGCCGCGACGTCACGTTCGGACACGGTCAGGCCGGGCACGAGCGCGCCTGCCTCCGCGACGACGCGTCGGGCCGCGGCGCACGGAGCGCAGAAGGCCGAGGTCCAGAGGTCGAGTCGCACGGCGGGGTCAACGCAGCACGGTGCCGGTTCACTCCCGGTCGAACTCGCCGGAGCGGTCGCCGCGGTCCTGCAGGTCGTCCACCGGGTCGGAGTCGGACGGGTCGTAGGTGTACTCGCCGGAGGTCTGGTCGAGCACCTGGCGCGACTTCGTGAGGCGGTAGGCGAACGCGGTCTGCAGGCCCTCGACGTCGGCGTAGACGGTGATCTCCTCGTCCAGCGCGTCACCCGTCGCGGTGCGGGTGTCGGTCGTGCCGTCGAAGGGGCCGCCGTGGAAGATCGCGGTGTACTCGTCACCCTCGGAGATCGTGATGTCACTCATGCATCCCTTGTACCAGGGCGCACCTGTTGACTGATCCATAGCAGGGCTATATAGTTTTGCTATGGAAACATCCCGCGAGCAGACGGTCGAGACGCTCCTCGTCTCCGTCAACCGCCTGATCCGCACCGCCGTCCGGTCCACCGGCAACACGACCTCCCCCGCGGTCTGGCGGACGCTCGGCATCCTCGAGACCGAGCAGCCGCTCCGCCTCGGCGAGCTGGCCGAAGCATCCCGGGTGGCCCAGCCCACGATGACCCGCCTCGTCGCCGGCATGCTCGACGACGGCCTGGTCTCACGGACGGTCGACCCGGATGACTCGCGGGGACAGCTCATCTCGATCACGGACGCCGGGCGCGACCACCTCGTCACGTGGCGCGCCGTCCTCACGCGGACGGTCGGGCCGCTCTTCGCAGACCTCACCGACGACGAGTGGGACGCGCTGCACGAAGCGGCCGCCATCATCGCCGCCCGGAGCACCACCACCAACACCACCACACGAACGGAGATCTCCGCGTGAACGCCCACGCACCCGCCGCCTCCGGCAGCATCCTCAAGCAGTCCTCCGCGGTCTGGGCCATCGCCTTCGCCTGCGTCGTCGCGTTCATGGGCATCGGTCTCGTCGACCCGATCCTCCCCGCGATCGCGTCGTCCCTCAAGGCCACCGCAGCGCAGACCGAGCTGCTCTTCACCAGCTACCTGGCCGTCACGGGCGTCGCGATGTTCTTCACCAGCTGGGTGTCGAGCCGCATCGGACCGAAGAACACGCTGCTCATCGGTCTCGCGCTGATCGTGGTGTTCTCGGTACTCGCTGCCACCTCGAACAGCGTGTGGAGCATCATCGACTTCCGCGCCGGATGGGGCCTCGGCAACGCGCTCTTCATCTCGACCGCCCTCGCGACGATCGTCGGCGCGGCGTCCGGCGGCACCGCGTCCGCGATCATCCTGTACGAGGCGGCGCTCGGCCTCGGCATCGCGATCGGGCCGCTCGTCGGCGGGCTGCTCGGCACCGTGAGCTGGCGCGGACCGTTCTTCGGGGTCACGACGCTCATGGCCATCGCGTTCATCGCCATCGTGACGCTGCTGAAGTCCTCGGGGCTCGAGAAGCCGACCCCGACGAAGCTCTCCGCACCGTTCCGCGCCCTCGGTCGTCCGGCCCTCGCGGCCCTCGCGGTGACCGCGCTGTTCTACAACATCGGCTTCTTCGTCCTGCTGGCGTACACGCCGTTCCCGCTCGGCTTCGGTGCGCTCGGCATCGGGTTCACGTTCTTCGGCTGGGGCGTCGGACTGGCGATCACGTCGGTCTGGGTGGCGCCGATGCTCACCGCGCGGCTCCGCCGCACGACGGTGCTCAAGATCGCACTGCCGCTGCTCGCGCTCGACCTGTTCGCCGCGGCCGTGGTCGTGTCCTCGCAGGTCGGCCTGATCGTCTGCGTCATCGTCGGCGGCCTCGTGCTCGGCGTGCTCAACACCGTCCTCACCGAGTGCGTCATGGAGGCCACCGACCTCCCCCGCAGCGTCGCCTCCAGCGCGTACTCCGCCGTGCGCTTCATCGGCGGTGCGATCGCCCCGCCCGTGGCGACCCTCCTGGCGGACGCCATCGCACCGAGCGCCGCCTACGTGTTCGCCGGGGCATCGGTCGCGATCGCCTTCGTGGTGGTCGCCGCCACGACCCGCGTCCTGCGCCGGGTCGACGACGGACCGGAGTCCGAGCGGGTCGAGGCCGAGGCGGTCACCGCCGGCGAGATGGTCTGACGCACGTCCTCCGCAGCGAGGATGCACGGGCACCCCGACCAGGACGGCCCCGCCACCACCCGTGGCGGGGCCGTCCGCGCACGGGAATAGGATCGACGACATGGCAACTGCGAACGACCGCCTCGTCTGGATCGACTGCGAGATGACGGGCCTCGACCTCGCGGTCGACGAACTCGTCGAGGTGGCCGTCGTCATCACCGACTTCGACCTCGTGCCCGTGCACCCCGGTTTCGACATCGTGATCAAGCCGGACCAGTCCGCGCTCGACAACATGAACGAGTTCGTGACGAACATGCACACGACGTCGGGCCTCATCGAGGAGATCCCGGACGGCGTGAGCCTCGCCGACGCCGAGTACCAGGTGCTCGAGTACATCCTCGCGCACGTGCCGGGCGAGGGCACCGCTCCCCTGGCCGGCAACACCATCGGCACCGACCGGGCGTTCCTCGCGAAGTACATGCCGCGGGTCGACAACCACCTGCACTACCGGAGCGTCGACGTCTCGAGCATCAAGGAGCTGTGCCGACGCTGGTTCCCGCGCGTGTACTTCAACGCGCCGGAGAAGCACGGCGGCCACCGCGCCCTCGCCGACATCCTCGAGTCGATCCGTGAGCTCGAGTACTACCGCCGCGCGGGCTTCGTCGCCGACCCCGGCCCCTCCACCGAGGACGTCCGGGCCGTCCAGGCCGAGGTCGTGGCGAAGTGGGAGCCGCGGCTCGCCCAGCCCGCCGAGTGACGACACGCGTGGTCGGAGAGCGGCCGCGCATGTACTACTATTGAGTGGTCGCGCCGGTCACCCGGTGTGGACGTGGTGGGTATAGCTCAGTTGGTAGAGCGCCTGGTTGTGGTCTAGGAGGTCGCGGGTTCGAGACCCGTTACTCACCCCACGTCGAAGAGCCCCGGTCGGTCGACCGGGGCTCTTCGCATGTCCGAGGGTGTCCGCGCCGTCCGGACGCGGCGTGCACGGTGCGACCCCGCACGCACCTTCTTTCCCATGCCGGCCGCGATGGAATGACGAAACGGGCGTAGCGGGTCGGAACGAACGACCACCTACGCCCGAAAACACCACTCACGCCCGGAACGACCCACCACGGGCAGCCGCAGCCCGCAGCCACCGCCTGACCGCCGGTGTGCGACGATCGACGGGTGATGGAGATGTCCCCCGACGACTTCGAGCGGCTCGTCACCGACGAGCTCGACCGGCTGCCGGACGACATGCTCGACGGCCTCGACAACGTCGCGTTCGTGGTCGAGGACGCTCCCGAGGACGGCTCCGACCTCTTCGGCGTGTACGACGGCGTCGCTGCCACCGAGCGCGGCCAGTACGGGTTCGGCGAGCTCCCGGACCGCATCGTCGTGTTCCGGGAAGCGCACCTGGCGGAGTGCGACACCGAAGCGGAGCTGCGCGACGAGGTGCACACGACCCTCGTGCACGAGATCGGCCACTACTACGGCATCGACGACGAGCGTCTGCACGAACTCGGCTGGGCGTGACCACGAGACGCGACCACGCACGCAGCGACGCCACCACGCACGCCGCGACGAGCGCGCACGGTCGGCAGCGACTCGCGGTTCAGGTCCGGATGACGACATCGGCCAGGCGCACCGGGTCCTCGGCAGCGATGAACGCCCGTTCCTGCGCCGCCCACCGGTCCCACTCCCGGGCGAACACGTCGCCGTCGCGACCGATCGCCCGTCGCCACCGTTCGTCGTCGTCGGCCTCGAGCCACACCCGCAGGCCCGCGAGCGGTGCCGAGGCTCGCGACAGGGCCCCGCACCCCTCGACGACGAGCGGCAGGTCCGGGTCGACGGCCGTCCAGCCCGCGGGTGCCGAGGCATCCCAGTCCCATCGACGATGTCCCGAGGGCGGACCGAGCACGTCGGTGACGACGGCGTCCGCCGCGGCGCGGAGCCCGTCCCATCCCGGGTAGACGTCGTCGAGGTGCACGAGCTGGGCGTCGAGCTCCTCGGCGAGGGCGTCCCCGAGGGTCGTCTTGCCGGTCCCCGAGCGCCCGTCGAGCAGCACCACGATGCGAGCGCCCGCCGCGGTCGCGTGCCGGACGCGTGTCGCGAGCGATCGGGCGAGGGCCGCGACCGACACGACCCTGCCATCGGCGCCGGCCCCGTCGTCAGGCACGCCAGGTCCCCGCCGCGACCGCGACCGCGGTGGCGACCACGCCGATCCCGACGAGCACCGCGACCATTCCCCACTCCGGACCCGAGAAGCGCGCCGGCCGCGCCCAGGTCCGACGTCCGGGCGCTCCGAACCCCCGGGACTCCATGGCGACCGCGAGGGTGGTCCCGCGGCGGAGTGCGAGCACGAGCAACGCGAACGCCATCGACGCTGCGCGGCGGACCCGTCCGGTGTCGGCGAGGCCTCGTGCCCGGCGGGCCATGGCGAGCTGACGCCAGTCGTCGCCGAGCAGGGTGATCATCCGGACGGCCGCGAGCGCACCGAGCACGAACCGCGCCGGCAGCCGGAGCACCTGCGCGAGACCGTCCGCGAGGTCGGTCGGGTCGGCGCGGACGAACAGCACGACCCCGGGCAGCCCGATCGCGAGCACCCGGAGCGCGGTGGCGAGCGCGAGCGTCAGGGAGCCGTCCGTGACGTGCGCGAAGCCGAGGTCGAACCACTCCCGTCCGGAGGGCCGGCCGTACAGCGCGATGCTGAGCGCGGTGAGCGGGACCGCGAGGAGCACGGGCGAGGTGCGGAGCAGCAGGGTCCGCGGGGGGATGCGGAGCAGCGGCAGGAGCGCGAGCTCGAGCCCGAGGGCGACGGCCGCGGAGACCACGTCGAGGCTGAGGACGAGGAACACCCCCAGGCCGAGGACCCCCAGGAGCGAGGCGACGGGCTGGACGCCGCGGATCCCGCGGGCGGCGGGTGGCGGCAGGGGCCGGCCGGGAGGCACAGGGGACGTCCGGCGCGCAGGAGCGCTCGACGGGGCGGTCACCGCTGCACCCCCGGAGCCGTCGGGACTCCCGGAGCCGCCGGTACTCCCGGCGCCGCCACGGCGTCGGCGCGCGCGGCCGACGGCGTCGCCGGCACGTCCGTCGCGACGTCCCTGCGCGCGTCCCGCGGGCGGGTCACGCCGTCGGGAGCGAGCACCACCTCCTCGGCGTCGAGCGCCCGGACGAGGTCGCGGTCGTGCGTCACGGCGACGACCGCGGTGCCCGCGTCGGCCAGGGCACCGAGGTACCGCACGACCGACTCCCAGGTGGCGCGGTCCTGGCCCGACGTCGGCTCGTCGAGGACGATCACCGGCGGACGGCTCGCGACGACCGCAGCGATCGCGAGCCGCCGTTGCTCGCCACCGGACAGGGTGAACGGGTTGGCGTCCGCGAGGTGGGCGAGGCCGAACTCCTCGAGGAGCTCCGCGACCCGTTCGTCGGCGCCGACCTGCCCGAGGGCACGGGGTCCGGCGGCGACCTCCTCACGCACGGTCCGCGCGACGAACTGGTGCTCGGGGTCCTGGAAGACCGTGCCGATGCGTGCGGCGAGCGCTCGGCTCGACCACGCGTGCGGTGCCGTGCCGCTCCCGGCTGCGAGCTCGGGCGCCGCGGTCAGCGTGCCGTCCGCGGGTCGGAGCAGCCCGGCGAGCGTCAGGCCGAGCGTCGACTTGCCGACGCCGTTGGGACCGGTGACGGCGGTGACGTCCGCGGACCGGACGGTCAGGTCGATGCCCTTCCCCACGGGCTCTCGCCGGCCGCGGGCCGTGCCGAGCCGTGAGGCGCGCAGGAGCTCCGTGGAGCGACCAGGTCGGCACTGCCGAGCGCTCCCCCGGCCGGGCTCGGTGCCGGGTACCCAGACCCCGGCGGCCGTCAGCGCGGGACCGTGCGTCGTGAGCACCGTCTCGGGCTCGCCGTCCGCGACCACCCCGCCGCCGGGTTCGAGGAGCACGAGCCGGTCGACGAGGTCGAGCCACGTGCCGATGCGGTGCTCGACGACGAGGAGGGTCGCCCCGGTGGCGTCGAGCAGGGACCGGACGGCGTCGTGGACCTGGTCGACGCCGGACGGGTCGAGGTTGGCGCAGGGCTCGTCGAGCACGAGTGCCCCGGGCTGCATGGCGAGCACCCCGGCGAGCGCGAGTCGCTGCCGCTGCCCGCCGGACAGCTGCGCGGTGCTGCGGTCGAGCGGCAGGTCGAGGCCGACCACCTCGAGGGCGGTCCGGACACGCTCCCAGGTCTCCGCTCGCGGGACCCCGGCGTTCTCGCACCCGAACGCCACGTCGTCGCCGATGCGCGACATCACCGTGTGTGCCTCCGGGTCCTGCATCACCAGACCGACGCGGCCGCGGGCGTTGCGGGGCTCGGTGCCGTCGACGAGCACCGCGCCCTCGACCTCGGCGGCGGTGGCGTCGATTGCATCGGGCTCGTCCGGCAGCACGGCGGCGACGGCACGGAGCAGCGTGGACTTGCCCGCGCCGGACGGGCCGACGATCGCGACCCGCTCGCCGGGCTCGACGACGAGGTCGACGCCGCGGACCGCCCACCCGGGACGCTCCGGGTACCGCCACCCCCAGCCGTCGAACGCGATCCGGGCGCCGGTGGTCACCGGACGGAGCGCCGGCTGCTGTGCTCGCGACCGGCGGCGAAGGACGACAGCACCCCGGTGCGTGCGAGGGCCCGGACCAGGAACCACGAGCCGACCCCGGCGATCACCGCGCCGGAGATGACGGCGCAGACGATGTAGACCACCTTGAACCCGATCGCGTAGCCGGGGTACCAGAGGATCGAGTCGTTGATGCCGAGGGCGAGGCCGGCGGCGGCTCCGGCGAGCGCGACGACCGGCAGGCGGTAGACGCGGTACAGGAAGAGCGCGAGGACGAGCTCGGCGCCGAGGCCCTGCACGAGTCCGGCCTCGAGCGTCCCCCAGCCCCACTGCGTGCCGAAGAGCGCCTCGACGGACGCGGCGACGATCTCGCCGTAGAGCGCGGCGCCGGGCTTCCGGACGACGATCGCGACGACCGGGCCGGCGAGCAGCCACACGCCGCCGAACAGCGCCTGGGTGCCCGGCAGGAGGAGCGCCGTCGCCGCGCTGAGCGGCTCGTACGGGAACTCCCAGACCTTGAAGACGACACCGATCGCGACGGCGAGGACGCTGGCGACGACGATGTCGACGACCCGCCAGCGCAGCGAGCGCCGCGGGGCCGGGGCCGTCCGATCGGTCGTGGGGACGGTGGACTGGATGCGCGAAGGCATGGTGGTGACTCCTCCCTGCGCCGGCATGATCCGGATCAGGTTCGACGGTCGGAGCGCCATTCGCTCCCTCTCAGCCCGGTGACCGGACTCCCGTGTGTGTGCCAGCAGTGTACTGCTCGGGCGAGCCACGTTGCGCGCGGTGCGCGCGGGACGGCCTGGAGCCACGTGGCGGCGCCGCCACGTGCCTCCAGGCCGTCGTCCGCTACTTCTTGAGGACCCGCACCAGCTTCCGGAGCACCGTGCCGGTCACCCAGATCACCGGGATGCTCACCGCGAGCAGCGAGATGAGGTTCGGTTCGAACTCGAGGTCCTTGCCGGGACGACGAACGTACGCGCCGACCGGGATCGAGGTGCCGCCGCCACCACCGCCGCCGCCGTTCTCGTCGTCCCCGCCGCCGCCGAAGCCGAACCAGGCGATGGAGACCGGGATGAGCGTCTGGTCGCCGACCTCGACCGGCTCCCCGTAGTTCGTGCCGACCCCGACGGGGCGCACCTTGTCTGCGATCTGCGTCACGATGTTGGCCATGCGCGCGAGGCTACTCGGAGCTCCCTCCACAGGTGGGTGAGCACGGGCTGTCCGTCCACGACTGGGGCTTGTCTGCGGACGCGGACGGGTGGCGCCGATATGTTGGCGCCACCCACACCTGGAGGACCGCTTGCACACCTGGCCCGGCAATCCGTACCCGCTCGGCGCGACCTACGACGGCAGCGGCACGAACTTCGCCCTGTTCAGTGAGACCGCGGACCGCGTGGAGCTCTGCCTGTTCGACGAGGACGGCACCGAGGAGTGCGTCGACCTCGTCGAGGTGGACGCCTACGTGTGGCACGCGTACCTGCCGAACATCGGACCGGGGCAGGAGTACGGCTTCCGCGTGCACGGACCCTACGACCCGGCGAACGGCCTGCGGACGAACCCGAACAAGCTCCTGCTCGACCCGTACGCGAAGGCGACGAGCGGCGACATCGACTGGGACCAGGCGCTGTTCTCGTACACGTTCGGCGACCCGGACTCCACGGACGACCAGGACTCGGCGCCGCACATGATGAAGGGCGTCGTGATCAACCCCTTCTTCGACTGGCAGGGCGACCGGCCCCCGCGGATCCCCTACGGCGAGACGGTGATCTACGAGGCGCACGTCAAGGGGCTCACCGAGACACACCCGGACGTGCCGGAGGAGCAGCGCGGCACCTACGCGGGCGTCGCGCACCCGGCGGTCATCGCGCACCTCCAGCGACTCGGCGTCACGACACTCGAGCTCATGCCGGTGCACCAGTTCGTGAACGACTCGACCCTGCAGGAGAAGGGGCTGTCGAACTACTGGGGGTACAACACCATCGGCTTCTTCGCCCCGCACTCGCACTACTCGTCCGCCGGGGACCGCGGGCAGCAGGTGCAGGAGTTCAAGGCGATGGTGCGCGAGCTGCACCGTGCGGGCATCGAGGTCGTCCTCGACGTCGTGTACAACCACACGGCGGAGGGCAACCACCTCGGCCCGACGCTGTCCTTCCGCGGGATCGACAACGCCGCGTACTACCGCCTGGTCGAGGACGACAAGCGGTACTACATGGACACCACCGGCACGGGCAACTCGCTCAACGTCGGGCACCCGCACTCGCTGCAGCTCATCATGGACTCCCTGCGGTACTGGGTGACCGAGATGCACGTCGACGGGTTCCGCTTCGACCTCGCGGCCGCCCTGGCGCGGGAGTTCTACGAGGTCGACCGGCTCGCGGCGTTCTTCGAACTGGTCCAGCAGGACCCGATCGTGTCCCAGGTGAAGCTCATCGCCGAGCCGTGGGACGTCGGGCCCGGCGGTTACCAGGTCGGCAACTTCCCGCCGCAGTGGTCGGAGTGGAACGGCAAGTACCGCGACACCGTCCGGGACTTCTGGCGCGGGGAGCCCTCGACCCTCGGCGAGTTCGCGTCGCGCATCTCCGGTTCGGCCGACCTCTACGAGCACGACGGCCGGACGCCGAAGGCGAGCATCAACTTCATCACCGCGCACGACGGATTCACGCTGTACGACCTCGTCGCCTACAACGAGAAGCACAACGAGGCCAACGGCGAGGACAACAACGACGGCGAGAGCCACAACCGGTCGTGGAACTCCGGTGTCGAGGGCCCGACCGACGACCCGGAGATCACCGCGCTGCGACTCCAGCGTCGGCGGAACTTCCTCGCGACGCTGCTGCTCAGCCAGGGCGTGCCGATGATCGCGCACGGCGACGAACTCGGGCGCACGCAGTCCGGGAACAACAACGTGTACGCACAGGACTCCGCGATCAGCTGGATCGACTGGGAGCACGCCGACGACGACCTCGTGCAGTTCACGGCGGACGTCGTGAAGCTGCGGCACGACCACCCGACGTTCCGGCGGACGCGCTACTTCAACGGGCGTCCGGTCCGCCGGGGCGAGGGCGAACCGCTCCCCGACGTGGTCTGGCTCACTCCTTCCGGCGAGGCGATGGACCCGGAGGACTGGGACTCGGGCTTCGGCAAGAGCGTCGGCATGTACCTCAACGGCGACGGCATCCGCGGCCGTGACGCCCGCGGTGAGCGGGTGAGCGACGTCGCGTTCATCACCTACTTCAACGCGCACGACGGTGTCGTCACCTTCACCCTGCCGCCGGAGGAGTACGCGCCGGGCTGGACGGTCCGCATCGACACGGCCGACCCGGGCGCTCGCGAGGAGGTCCTCGACGCCGGTTCCGTGCTCGACGTACCCGCACGGTCGATGATCGTCCTCCGAGAGGAACCCGACCACGAGGTCCGGACCACCCCCGTGGACGCGACCTCCACCGAGCCGAGCACCCCGAAGAACCCGGCCGGAGCCCCCGCGCCGTCCGACGAAGGAACCCGATGAGCGCCAGGCGCGTCCCCACCTCCACCTACCGACTCCAGATCACCCCCGACTTCGACCTGTCGCAGGCGCGGGAAGTCGTCGACTACGTGCGCGACCTCGGCGCCGACTGGCTGTACCTGTCGCCCGTGCTGCAGGCAGAACCCGGTTCGCAGCACGGCTACGACGTCGTGGACCACACACACGTCGACACCGAGCGCGGCGGCGACGAGGCCTTCCGGGCGCTGGCCGAGGCCGCGCACGCGGCGGGGCTCGGTGTGCTCGTCGACGTCGTCCCGAACCACGTCGGGGTCGCCACGCCGTCGGTGAACCCGTGGTGGTGGTCGCTGCTCGAGCACGGCCAGGGCTCACCGGTCGCGTGGGCGTTCGACGTCGACTGGGCGGCCGCCGACGGTCGCATCCGCATCCCGGTGCTCGACGACCGCCTGCTCGACGCCGTCGAGCTCCGCGACGGCCGGCTCCACGTCGGCGAGACCGCGTACCCGACCGCTCCGGACACGGTGCACGAGGGCGACTCCGTCGCGGACGTGCACGACCGGCAGCACTACGAGTTCGTGCACTGGAAGCGCGCCGACCACGAACTGAACTACCGGCGGTTCTTCGCGGTGAACACCCTGGCGGCGATCCGGGTCGAGGAGCCCGAGGTCTTCGCCGCCTCGCACGGTGTGATCGGCGGGTGGTTCCGGGACGGCCTCGTGGACGGTCTGCGCATCGACCACCCCGACGGCCTGTACGACCCGGCCGGGTACCTCGACGACCTCGCCGAGCTGACCGGCGGCGCCTACACGCTCGTCGAGAAGATCCTCGAGCCGGGCGAGGAGCTGCCGGCGTCCTGGCCGGTCGACGGCACGACGGGGTACGACGCCCTCGGTGTGGTGGACCGCGTGTTCGTGGACCCCGCCGGCCGCGAGGCCCTGACCGCGGCGTCGGGAGCCGAACCGGCCGACTGGCAGCAGCTCACGCACGACACCCGACGCGGCATCGCCGACGGCATCCTCGGGAGC
This sequence comes from Curtobacterium phoenicis, assembly GCF_047238015.1. Classification (NCBI taxonomy): domain Bacteria; kingdom Bacillati; phylum Actinomycetota; class Actinomycetes; order Micrococcales; family Microbacteriaceae; genus Curtobacterium; species Curtobacterium phoenicis. Next base: position 1,368,225 of record NZ_JBDFLZ010000002.1, on the reverse strand, counting down.
GAGGTCCGGCGCCTCGCGCGACTGCTCGCACCGACGACGGAAGGCATCCCCGAGGACCGCGTCGTCGACGCCCTCGCCGAGCTCATCGCGTCCTTCGACGTGTACCGGACGTACCTGCCCGAGGGCGGGCACCACCTCATCGCCGCGCTCGAACGCGCTGCCGAGGCACGTCCCGACCTCGACGACGTCATCGACCGGATCGCGCCGACGCTCATCGACCCGGAGTCCGCCGCCGCGGTGCGCCTGCAGCAGACCTCCGGCATGGTGATGGCGAAGGGCGTCGAGGACACCGCGTTCTACCGGACCTCCCGCCTGACGAGCCTGAGCGAGGTCGGCGGCGACCCGAGCGTGTTCGCCGTGTCGGTCGCGGGATTCCACCAGGCACAGCGCGACCGCCTCGGCAGCTGGCCGCACACGATGACGACGCTGACCACCCACGACACCAAGCGGAGCGAGGACACCCGCGCCCGCATCGCCGTGCTCGCCGAGATCGCGGACGAGTGGTCGTCGACCCTCGACCGGCTGCGGTCGCTCGCACCGCTCGAGGACGGCGTGCTCGCCGACCTGCTGTGGCAGGCGATCGTCGGGGCGCGGCCCGCCAGCCGGGAGCGCCTGCACGCGTACGCCGAGAAGGCATCGCGCGAGGCCGGCGACAGCACCACGTGGACGGAACCGGACGAGGACTTCGAGCGTCGGATGCACGCGCTCGTCGACGCGGCGTTCGACGACCCGGCCGTGGTCGCCGTCCTCGACGCGCTGGACGAGCGGATCGACCAGGCCGGCTGGTCGAACGGCCTCGGCGCCAAGCTCGTGCAGCTCACCGCCCCCGGTGTGCCGGACGTCTACCAGGGCACCGAGACGTGGGACCGCTCCCTCGTCGACCCCGACAACCGCCGCCCGGTCGACTACGCCGAACGCCGCCACGTGCTCGCGACCCTCGACGGACCGGAGGAGTCCGGGCCCGAGCGCCTGCCCGTGATCGGCCTCGACGGCGCCGCGAAGACGCTCGTGACGAGCCGCGCGCTGCGCCTGCGACGAGACCACCCCGAGCTCTTCACCCGGTACCTCGGGCTCGAGACCAGCGGCGTCGCCGCAGACCACGTGGTCGCGTTCGACCGCGGCGGCGCCGTGACCATCGCGACGCGCCTGCCGATCGGCCTGGAGCGCGTCGGTGGCTGGGGCGACACCCTGGTGCACGCGACTCCCGTCGAGCGTGTGGACCTGCTGACCGGGAGGCGCGTCCCGGCATCCCGGGGCATCCCCCTCGCCGAGGTGCTCGCCGACCTCCCCGTCGCCCTCCTCGTGCCCGCCGCCGTCGCCGACGGCACGGAGCGCGAGTCCGCCGGCGCGGCCGCTGCCGTTGCCGCGTCGGACGGCGACACCGCCCACCCGTCGAGCACGATCGACGACGAACCCGAGTCCGAGGCGCAGGCCGAGGTCGAGATCCTGGAAGGCCACGCATGACCGTCCCCGCCCGTTACGCCGTCTGGGCGCCGGACCCCGACCGGGTCCGGCTCGTCGTCGACGACGTCGAGTACCCGCTGACCCGCGGCGCAGACGACTGGTGGACCACCGACGCGGTGCTCCCCCACGTCGGCGCCCGCTACGGCTTCCGCATCGACGACGACGACGCGGTCTGCCCCGACCCCCGGAGCCGGTTCCAGCCCGAGGGGGTGCACGGCCTGTCGGAGGTCGTCGACCCCGGACGCTTCGCCTGGACCGACGACGCCTGGACCGGTCGCCCGGCCCGCGGTGGGGTGATCTACGAGATGCACGTCGGCACCTTCACGCCCGAGGGCACGCTCGACGCCGCGGCCGCACAGCTCGAGCACCTCGTCGAGCTCGGGGTGTCGTTCGTCGAGGTCCTCCCGGTCAACGGCTTCAACGGCGAGTGGAACTGGGGCTACGACGGCGTCGCCTGGTACGCCGTGCAGCACTCCTACGGCGGGCCGGACGCGTACGACCGCTTCGTCGACCGGGCGCACGCGCTCGGGCTCGGCGTCGTCCAGGACGTCGTCTACAACCACCTCGGACCGAGCGGCAACTACCTGCCGTTGTACGGGCCGTACCTGCTGCAGGGCCTCGGCAACACGTGGGGCGACTCCGTGAACGTGGAGCACCCCGAGGTGCGGCGCTACGTGCTCGACAACGTGCGGATGTGGTTCCGCGACCACCACGTCGACGGGCTCCGCCTCGACGCCGTGCACGCGATCCGCGACACCACCCGGCCGCACATCCTCGCCGACATGGCCTCCGAGACCGACGCGTACTCGGCGTTCGTCGGGCGGCCGCTGTCGCTCATCGCGGAGTCGGACCTCAACGACCCGGTCATGTTCCGTCCGCGGGAATCCGCCGGGTACGGGCTCGCCGGGCAGTGGTCCGACGACTTCCACCACGCCGTGCACGTCGCGCTGACCGGCGAGACGAACGGCTACTACGGGGACTTCGCGCCGCTCGGCGCGCTCGCGAAGGTGCTCGAGCACGGGTTCTTCCACGACGGCACCTGGTCGTCGTTCCGGAAGAAGCGGCACGGGCGGCCGATCGACCGCGGGACCTCGCCGACGACGGCACTCGTCGTCGCGAACCAGAACCACGACCAGATCGGGAACCGCGCCGCCGGTGACCGCCTCGCGGCGACCCTCGACGACGAGCAGCTCGTCATCGCCGCGGCGCTGACCCTGCTCGGACCGTTCACGCCGATGCTGTTCATGGGTGAGGAGTTCGCGGCCTCGACCCCGTGGCAGTTCTTCACCTCGCACCCGGAGCCGGAGCTGGGGAAGGTCACGGCCGAGGGGCGCATCAAGGAGTTCGCGGAGCACGGCTGGGACGAGTCGGTCGTGCCGGACCCGCAGGACCCCGAGACCTTCCGTCGGTCCAAGCTCGACTGGTCGTCGCTCTCCGGGGAGCGCGAGTCGACGATCCTCACCGCCTACCGCGTGCTCGTCGCCCTGCGCCGCACGGAGCAGGCCTTCGTGGACCACCGCTACGAGGCGAACGCCGTCCGGTTCAGTGAGGACCGCCGCTGGCTCGTGCTGTCGCGGGGGCTCCTCGGTCCGGACGCGGGTCCCGTGCACGTCGTCGTGAACTTCCTCGACGACGTCGCCGAGGTGCCGGTGCCCACCGCCTCCGGTGAGGAGCTCTACCGCTTCGGCGAGGCCACGGTCGAGCGCGGGTGTGTCCGGTTCACCGGTCGTGGTGTGGTCGTCGTGCGCTGAGCGGACCACCGCCGACACGGTGAGAGCCCCGTCGACCGATCCGCGAGAGCGGTCGACGGGGCTCTCGTCGTGTGCCGTGCGCCAGGACGTCAGGCGGCGCGGCCGGACACCGCGTGGGCGTTGGTGCGGACGGAGGGCAGGCGTCGGTGGTCGCGGACGAGGGCCCGCACCTCGCGGAGGCGTCGGTCGATGCCCCACTTCGTGACCAGGGTCAGGGACTCGCGGACGATGTTGCCGCTCATCTTCGACACCCCGTGTTGGCGTTCGGTGAACGTGATCGGGGTCTCCACGACCCGCAGCCCCGCCTCGAGGGCACGCCAGCACAGGTCGACCTGGAAGCAGTACCCCTTCGACGCGATCCCGTCCAGCTCGATCCGCTCCAACGCGCTGCGGGTGAAGACCCGGAACCCGCCCGTGGCGTCACGGACCGCGATCCCGAGCGCGACCCGGGTGTAGAGGTTCCCGCCGCGGGAGAGCGCCTCGCGGTACCACGGCCAGTTCTCGACCTGCCCGCCCTTGACCCACCGGGAGCCGAGGACGAGGTCGTTCGTGTCGGCGAGTTCGAGCATCCAGGGCAGGTACTCGGGGTGGTGGGAGCCGTCGGCGTCCATCTCGACGAGCGTGTCGTAGCCGTGCTCGAGCCCCCAGGCGAACCCGGCGAGGTACGCCCCGCCCAGGCCGTCCTTCACGGTGCGGTGCAGCACGTGCACCCGGTCGGTCTCGGTCGCGAGCTGGTCGGCGATCTCCCCGGTGCCGTCGGGCGAGTTGTCGTCCACGACCAGCACGTGCACCGACTCGCCGGTCGCAGCGAGGGTGCGCGCCACGATCGGACGGATGTTCTCCGCCTCGTCGTACGTCGGGATGATGACCAGTGACTCGTTCATGGGGTGCTCCTTGCTCGCAGGCCAAGGTATCGGTCGCGCGGTGCGAAGGTGCCGCGACACCACTTCGAACCCGGACAGGGTCCCTCCGAGCGGGCTGACCGGTTCCTGGGTGCCCACGCGACCGCACGGACGACGGGAGGCACGGTGCGGAACCCGCACCGTGCCTCCCGTCAGTCCGTCGGCGCGCTGATCAGGCGACGCGCGAGGCGGGCGAGACCGTCTTCGCGACGTCGCGCTCGGGGATGTCCCCGAGTGCCGCGTCGATCGCGGCGAGCGCGTCGGCATCGAGCCGCACGCCGGACGCCTTGACGTTGTCGGTGACCTGCTCCGGACGCGAGGCCCCGACGATCGCCGAGGCGACGTTCTCGTTCTGCAGGGTCCACGCGATCGCGAGCTGGGCGAGGGTCAGGCCCGCCTCGTCGGCGACGGGCTGCAGACGCTGGACGGCTTCGAGGACCTCGTCGCGCATGAACCGCTTGATCATGTCGGCGCCGCCCTTCTCGTCGGTGGCGCGCGAGCCCTCCGGGAGCGGCTGGCCCGGCTTGTACTTGCCGGTCAGCACGCCCTGGGCGATGGGCGACCAGACGATCTGCGAGAGGCCGAGCTGCTTCGAGGCGGGGACGACCTCGCCCTCGATGACCCGCCACAGCATCGAGTACTGCGGCTGGTTCGAGATGAGCTGGAAGCCGAGCTCCTTCGCGAGCGCGGCGCCGGCGCGGATCTGCTCGGCGTTCCACTCGCTGACACCGATGTACAGCGCCTTGCCCTGTCGGACGACGTCGGCGAAGGCCTGCATGGTCTCCTCGAGCGGCGTCTCGTGGTCGTAGCGGTGCGCCTGGTAGAGGTCGACGTAGTCGGTCTGGAGGCGCTCGAGCGACCCGTCGATCGACTCCATGATGTGCTTGCGGCTGAGCCCGGTGTCGTTGTGGCCCTTCGGGCCGGTCGGCCAGTACACCTTGGTGAAGATCTCGAGCGACTGCCGCCGCTCGCCCTTGAGTGCTTCGCCGAGGACCGTCTCGGCGGCGGTGTTGGCGTAGGTGTCGGCCGTGTCGAAGGTGGTGATGCCGGCGTCGAGCGCTGCCCGCACGCACTGGGACGCGACGTCGTTCTCGACCTGCGAGCCGTGCGTCAGCCAGTTGCCGTAGGTGATCTCGGAGATCTTGAGTCCGGAGTTGCCCAGGTACCTGAATTCCATGCCGTCGACGCTAGTGGTTCGGGCACCACGGAGAGGGGCAGTGACGGTACCCGTGAGCGCGATGCGACCTGTTCCCCAACAATTGGTTGACGCTTCAACCAAACGGGTGCAGAATGGCGTACAGTTCAAGTCGATGCAGGTGCATGGAGTAACTCCGCGCCGGCTCGGGACCGCAGACACCGTTCGAAGGACACACCATGACGCTCACCGCTTCCGCCATCCCCGGCTACCAGACCGGCACCTGGAAGATCGACCCGACGCACTCCGAGGTCACCTTCTCGGTCCGCCACCTCGCGATCAGCAAGGTCAAGGGCTCGTTCGAGCGCTTCGACGCCACGCTCGTCACCGCCGAGAACCCGCTCGACTCGACCCTCGAGGCCTCGATCGACGTCGCGAGCGTCAACACCAACCAGCAGCAGCGCGACCAGCACCTCGCGACCGGCGACTTCTTCCTCGCCGAGGAGCACCCGCAGATGACCTTCCGTTCGACCGGCATCCGCGAGGACGGCGACGACATGCTCATCGACGGCGAGCTCTCGCTGCGCGGCGTCACCAAGAACGTCACCCTGAAGACCGAGTTCGGCGGCGTCACCACCGACGGCTACGGCCAGGTCAAGCTCGGCGCCGAGGCGACGACCAAGATCGACCGCACCGAGTTCGGCGTGAACTGGAACGCGGCGCTCGAGGCCGGTGGCTTCACGCTCGGCAACGACGTGACCATCAACCTCGACGTGCAGTTCGTCCTCCAGGCGGCCTGAGCACCACCTACTCCGGTGACGTCGGCCCGGCCGGTCGCCGAAGCCTGAGGTCCGCCTGACCCGCGCGACCTGAGGACACCGAACAGCAGCACTGCAGCACCCGCCTCGACGCCCCGGCTCCTCCCCCACGGAGCCGGGGCGTCGTCGTGTCCACAGATCCGCAGGCGCCCGCTGGTCGAGAGGGCTCGGCGCAGTAGCGTGTGGAGCACGGGAATCGCCCGACCGGAGCACGGGTTCCGGTTCGTGGCGCCCGCCGCCGCACCACCCGCACCACGGACAGGAGCACCCGCATGGCCACCGACTGGATCGCACTGCAGGCCCTCGCAGCCGCCGAGTTCGGCCGCCGCGTCGCCGCCGTCACCGACTGGGACGCCCCCACCCCCGACTCCGAGTGGACCACCCGCGACCTCGTCACCCACGTGGTCGACGAGCAGCGCTGGATCCCCCTCCTGCTGACCGGGTGCGAGTACGCCCAGGCCGAGGCCGACCTCGAGCCGATCGGGGACGACCTCACCGCCGAGTGGGGGAAGCACGCGTCCCGCGCGACCGAGGCATGGCGCAACGCCCCTGCCGACGTCCCCGTGCACCTCAGCACCGACGTCGTCCCGGCGCACGAGTACCTCGCCGAGCAGACGAGCGACATCACCATCCACACCTGGGACCTCGCGCGCGCGACGGGCTCGGACGAGACGCTCCCGGCCGAACTCGTCGAGGCCGTCTGGCACCGCTTCGAGCCGAAGATCGAGGACCTCGCCGCCACCGGCCTCTACGCACCGCCGGTCCAGGTCCCCGACGACGCCCCGCTGCAGGTCCGGCTCCTCGCGGTCACAGGGCGCGATGCCAGGGTGGACGCATGACCACCGACACCACCAGACTCGGCGCCACCGGCCTCGAGATCAGCAGCGTCATCCTCGGCATGATGTCCTACGGCGACCCGGCGAAGGGATCGCACGAGTGGAGCGTCGGCATCGACGAGGCCCGCCCGTTCGTCCGCCGCGCGTACGAGGCCGGGATCACGACGTTCGACACCGCGAACGTGTACTCCGCCGGCAGCAGCGAGGAGATCACGGGTCAACTCCTCAAGGAGGTCGCTCCGCGCGAGGACGTCCAGGTCTTCACGAAGGTCTTCAACCGGATGCGGCCCGGTCGGAACGGCGCCGGACTCTCCCGCGCGGCGATCATGCACGAGATCGACGCCTCGCTGACCCGTCTCGGCACCGACTACGTCGACCTCTACCAGATCCACCGCTTCGACCCGGACACGCCCGTCGAGGAGACGATGGAGGCGCTGCACGACGTCGTCAAGGCCGGCAAGGCACGCTACATCGGTGCGAGCAGCATGTGGGCGTGGCAGTTCGCCGAGATGCAGCACGTCGCCGAGCTGCACGGCTGGACGCGGTTCGTCGCCATGCAGGACCAGTACAACCTCCTCGAGCGCGAGGAAGAGCGCGAGATGCACCCGTTCTGCGCCCACACGGGCGTCGGTGTGATCCCGTGGAGCCCCCTCGCCCGCGGCCGCCTCACGCGTCCGTGGGACGCGCAGGGTTCCGGCTCGCGCGCCGACACCGACGAGTTCGGCAAGACGCTCTACCGCCAGGACGAAGCGGCGAACCGCGCGATCGTGGACGCGGTGGCGCAGGTCGCCGACGAGCGCGGCGTCCCGATGGCACAGGTCGCCCTCGCGTGGGTGGCCGGGAAGTCCGTGGTCAGCGCGCCGATCGTCGGCGCGACGAAGGAGCACCACATCGACGACGCGGTCGCCGCTGCGTCCATGGAGCTCAGCGAGGACGAGGTCGCGCGGCTCGAGCAGGCGTACACGCCCCGGGTGCCGTCCGGTTTCTGACGACGGCACGAGCAGCCGGGAGGCGTGGGGCGGGCCCGCCACGCACCTCCTGGCAGACGACGTCGAGCCCGCCACGCGCCCACCGACCGACGACGAGGCCATCGCTGCGCGCCGCAGGCCCGGTCAGCGGGCTCGTTCCCGCTCGGCCGGAGCGCTTCAGGACGCCGCGGCGGACTCGTCGGGGTGCGAGCCAGCGGATCGACCCGCCGGCTCGGCAGACTCGGCGGCCAGCCGCGCGATGCGCCGCCTGGCCGCGGTCTCCGTGTCCGGCCGCCCACCGAGGACCCCGGTCATCCCGTCGATGACGAGCCCCGCGGCCCGACGCGACGGGAACCCCAGCGGCCCCACGGTCGGCACCCGGAGGTCGAGCATCTCCCGGTGCCGTGGGTCGAGCGTCGACACCGCCCCCGCGAAGAGCGCCCGGTAGCCCGGGCGGAGCAGCCTCGCGAGCGGCGGGTCCTTGATGAACCGGACGACCTCGTGCGTCCGCGCGGTGGCGATCAGCTCGCCCCGCTCGAGGTAGCCGTCCATCTGCGCACGGAGCTCGGCCTCCGACTCCGGAGCGTCCGCGACCCCCATGAGTCGTCCGGCGGTGGCCCACTCGCGGACGTACGCGTCGGCTCCGCCGGGGATCGGCTCACCCCACGTCTGCGCGCTGCGGAGGAAGGCGTCCGTGAACGCGAGGTGCACCCAGCGCGCGAGGTCCGGGTCGTTCGCCGCGTACGGCCGCGTCACCCCGTGGCCGTCGACGTACTCGCCGCGGACCTTCTCGTGCAACCGGACGACCCAGGCACTGGCGTGCTGCGCCGCGGCCCGGTCGCCGTGCGAGACCGTGTAGATCCACCGGATCGTGCCGGCGAGGCGCCCGAACGGGTCCTCGCGGTAGCGCGAGTGGTCGACGACCCCGGCGAGGGCACCCGGATGGAGGGCCTGGACGAGCAGCGCACGGACCCCGGCGAGCACGGTCTGCCTGCCGCCGTGGACGCTCCACGTCGCGGACCCCGGGCCGAAGTACCCCGCGTCGGAGCCCTGCTCGAGGGCGTCGATCCACTCGGGACGGCCGGGTGAGCCGCCCGTGAAGGTGTCGTCGAGTCGGGAGCGGAAGGCGTTCGAGAGCGAGGCCATGACCCCATGTTCCGTCCGGCCCCTGACACTCCGCCGAGGACATCGACGCAGTGCGGCGCTTCCCAGGCGCCCGAGGGTCCGGCCGCTAGGTTGGTCGGCGTGAGCATCGACACGCCTCGTCCCTGGCTTGCCTCGTACGCCCCGGGGGTCCCGCACGACATCGACGAGCCCACCGGCTCCCTGTACGACCTGGTCGAGGAGTCAGCGCGGCGCTTCCCGAAGCGTGTCGCCCTCGAGTTCTTCGGCCGGACGACGACCTACGCGGACCTGCAGGAGCAGGTGCTCCGCGCCGCGAACGGCCTCCGGAAGGCCGGGGTGACGGCCGGCGACCGGGTGGCGATCGTGCTGCCGAACTGCCCGCAGCACGTCGTCGCCTTCTACGCCGCGCTCCGACTCGGCGCGATCGTCGTCGAGCACAACCCGCTCTACACCCCGCGCGAGCTCCGACACCAGTTCGAGGACCACGGCGCGAAGGTCGCGATCGTGTGGGACAAGTCCGTCGCGACCGTGCAGGACTTCCCCGCCGACGTCGCCCTCGACACGATCGTCTCCGTGGACCTCACCCGGGCGATGCCCCGCACCACGCGGTTGGCGCTGTCGCTGCCGGTCGCGAAGGCCCGCGAGAGCCGTGCGAAGCTCACCACCACGGTCCGCGGTACGACGAAGTGGGACGACCTCGTGGGCAACCGGAAGCTGTCGAAGCGTCACCCGCGCCCGGCCACCGACGACGTCGCGCTCATCCAGTACACCTCCGGGACGACGGGCACACCGAAGGGGGCGGTGCTCACCCACGGCAACCTCGTCGCCAACGCCGCGCAGGCACGGGCGTGGGTGCCGCAGATCCGCCGCGGTGACAACACCGTGTACGCGGTCCTGCCGATGTTCCACGCGTACGGCCTCACGCTCTGCCTGACCTTCGCGATGAGCATGGCCTCGCGCCTCGTGCTCTTCCCCGCGTTCGATCCGGCCCTCGTGCTCAAGGCGATGCGGAAGCACCCGCCGACCTTCCTCCCGGCCGTCCCCCCGATCTACGCCCGACTGCAGCACGCCGCGGACTCGGCGAAGGTCTCGCTCGAGGGCATCGAGATCGGCATCTCCGGCGCCATGCCGCTGTCGCAGGACGTCGTCGAGCCGTGGGAGGCCCGCACCGGTGGGTACCTCGTCGAGGGCTACGGGCTCTCCGAGTGCTCCCCCGTCCTGATGGCCAACCCGGTGTCTCCGGAGCGCCGTCTCGGATCGATCGGTCTGCCGCTGTCGTCGACCGAAGCACGCGTGGCCGACCCCGACGACGCCACGAAGGTCCTCGGGACGGGTGAGGCCGGCGAGCTGCAGGTCCGTGGCCCGCAGGTGTTCCGGGGCTACTGGGGCAAGGCCGAGGCCACCGACGAGGTCTTCACCGCCGACGGTTGGTTCCGCACGGGCGACATCGTCGCGATCGACCCGGACGGCTACGTCCGGATCGTCGACCGTCTCAAGGAGCTCATCATCACCGGCGGGTTCAACGTCTCACCGTCCGAGGTCGAGGACACCCTCATGCGCCACCCGAGCGTCCGGGAGGTCGCCGTGGTCGGCATCACCCAGGGCGGCAACGAGCAGGTCGTCGCCGCGGTCGTCCCGAAGGACCCGTCGTCGTTCGACGCCGATGCGCTCCGTGCGTGGTCGCGCGAGCACCTCACCCCGTACAAGGTGCCGCGGCGCGTCGTCGTGGTCGAGGACCTGCCGCGCTCGATGATCGGGAAGGTGCTGCGTCGCAAGGTGCGCGACCAGATCACCGGCGGCTCCTGACGCGACCGGCACGACGGACGGGAGGCCCGTGGCGGCGTCGCCACGGGCCTCCCGTCCGTCGTCCGGTTCCGTCGACGGCACGCGCGGTCGCGCCGCTCGCGCCCGTCGCCACCACGCCGCGCGGCGTCAGGACACGTGGACGCTCGGCCGTCGGTGCACGTCGGGCTCGGCCTCACGCAGCACCTCGCGGGTCACCGGGGCGACGTCGCCGACGCCCGTGAACACGAAGCGGAGCGCGTTCTGGATCGGGCTGCCCTCGTTCCACTCGAAGTAGATGCTCGGGACGACCCCTGCGAGGTCGCGGATCGCGAGCAGCGTCGACGCGATGGTGTTCGGCACGTTGCCGGACCGGACCCGCAGGACCCGGTGGCCGTGCACGACGTGGCCCTCGACGACGAGGTCCTCCTCGAAGTCGGACGAGTCCGCCGGCAGGACCTCGAGGAACATCGTCGGGACGCGCGCCGGGATGCCCGAGTCGCGACGTTCCTCCCGTCCCTTCGACCGGTACGCCTCGGCCGTCCCCGCTCCCGGCTCGTTCGCGATGATGCAGACGGAGCTGAACTGGTCGGCGTCGGCCTCGACGAACTGCCGGGCGACGGCGTCGAGCTCGATCGACGACGCGCGGAGCTCGAACGACCGCCGGACGCGTGAGATCAGCGAGACGACCACGATCGCGATGATGAACACCGCGGCGATCCGGACGCCGTCCGGGCGTTCGATGACGTTCGCGACCGTCGTGTAGACGAACACCACGGTGATGATCCCGAAGCCGATCGTGCGCTTCTTCTGCCCCTTGCGCCGCGCCGAGAGCGTCACCGCGACCGCCGCGCTGGTGATGAGCACGAGCACGCCCGTGGCGTACGCGCCGCCCTGCGCGTCGACGTTCGCGTCGAACAGGATCGTGATGGCGAACGCGATGAGCGTGAAGATGACGACGAGCGGCCGGGTGGCGCGGGCCCACTGCGGCGCCATGCCGTAGCGCGGCAGGAAGCGCGGGACGAGGTTGAGCAGCCCGGCCATCGCGCTCGCGCCCGCGAACCAGAGGATCGCGACGGTCGAGAAGTCGTAGACCGAGCCGAAGACCCCACCGAGGTACTCGTGCGCGAGGTAGGCGAGCGCGCGGCCGTTCGCCTGCCCGCCGGGCTGGAACTCGCGCTGCGGGATGAGGAACGTCGTGACGATCGACGAGGTGATGAGGAACGAGCTCATGATGATCGCCGCGACGGTGAGCAGGCGCTTCGTCCCACGGATCCGGCCCTCGGGTCGCGCCGAGCCGGCATCGGACGCGTCGCCGCGCACCTGCGGCATGACGGCGACACCCGTCTCGAAGCCGGAGAGGCCGAGCGCGAGCTTCGGGAACACCACGAGCGCTATGCCGATCATGACGAGCGGGTTGCTGTGCTGGGTGGTCAGGCCGCTCCACCAGTCGCTCGCGACCACCGGGTTCTCGAACACGTGCGCGAGCGCCACGACGACGACCACGGCGTTGAGCGTGAGGTACACGGCGACGAGCCCGACCGCGATGCCGATGGCCTCCCGGAAACCTCGGAGGAACACCACCCCGAGCAGGAGGAGCAGGGCGAGGGTCAGCGGCACCGGGATCTCGGTGAACCAGTGCGGGGTGAAGGGGTTCTCGGCGATGTGCGCCGTGGCGTCGGCGGCCGACAGCGTCATCGTGATCATGAAGTCCGTGACGGCGAACCCGAGCAGCACGAGCACGAAGAGCTTGCCGGCCCACCAGGGCAGGAGCTTCTCGAGCATCATGATCGACCCCGCGCCCTTGAAGCTGTCCTGCGCCACCCGGCGGTACACGGGGAGCGCGCCGAACAGGGTCACGAGCACGAGGACGATCGTCGCGATGGGCGAGAGCAGCCCGGCGGCGAGCGCGGCGATCGCCGGCTGGTACCCCAGCGTGGAGAAGTAGTCGACGCCGGTCAGGCACATCACGCGCCACCAGGAGTGGGTCTTCTCGACCTCGACCTGGTGCGGCCCCTGGTGGGACGCGCCACGCTCGGTGCCCTCGAGCATCCAACGCTTGAGGCGGCTTCGACGCTCGGGCAGGCGTCGGGGTTCGGTGGCGGTCACGGGATGATGCTAAGCGGTCTCGGCGTCGTCGCAGTGCACCCTGTCGCGCTCCTCACTTCGTGCTGATGCGGGTGTACTTGTTCACGGCCCACGGGACGAACACCACGAGCATGACCGCGATGCCGATGAGCACGGTGACGACGGGGTGCTGCATGGTCCAGATGTCCGGCACGGGCGCGGACCCCACGTTGCCGAAGAGCTCACGGGCGGCCTGCACGAGGGAGGACACCGGGTTCCACTCCGCGAACACCCGCAGCACGAGCGGCAGCGTGTCGCTCGGCACGAACGCGTTCGAGATGAACGTCAGCGGGAACAGGATCATGAACGAGGCGTTGTTGATCACCTCCGGCGTCTTGACGCTCATCCCGAGCAGCGCCATCACCCAGCTGAACGCGTAGCTGAAGAGCAGGAGGAGCGCGATGCCTGCCAGGAACTCGAGCGGTGAGGAGTTCACCCGCCATCCGACCGCGAGCCCGGTCAGCATCATGATGACCATCGAGATGCCGTTGAGGACGAGGTCGGAGTTCGTGCGGCCGATCAGCACTGCGGAGGCCGACATCGGCAGCGTGCGGAAGCGGTCGATCAGCCCCTCCTTGAGGTCCTGCGCCATGGCGGAGCCGGAGAACGTCGCCCCGAACACCACCGTCTGGGCGAAGATGCCCGCCATCAGGAACTGCGTGTAGTCGGTCCCCTCGACCGCGATCGCGCCGCCGTACACCTGGCTGAAGAGCAGCACGAACATGATCGGCTGCAGGACCGCGAACACGAGCATGTCGGGCGACCGCTTGATCTTCGTGAGGTTCCGCTTCGTGACGGTCCAGCCGTCCTCGAACCAGACGGCGACCGGCGAGGTGATCGCGACGGGGAGCGCCCGACCCGGCGCCGTGACGGTGGCGGTCATCGCGTCGACTCCTTCTGCTTCTGCTGCTGCTGCTTCGTGCGCCTCGGGTCTGCCGCGGTGTCGTCCGGTTCGTCCTCGGTCGCGGCGTGGCCGGTGAGCCGGAGGAACACGTCGTCGAGCGTGGGGCGGCGCATCCCGGCATCGTGCAGGTCGATGCCAGCCTCGCCCAGGTCGGCGAGCACCCGCTGGAGCGCGGCCGGCCCGGCCTCCACCGCGATGGCGTACGTCCGACCGTCGCCGGAGACCTCGACGTCGCCGACCCCGTACCGGCGGAGCGCGGTTGTGGCGGCGTCGCCGTCCGCTGCGTCGACCAATGTCACCACCACGCGGTGTCCGCCGACCTGCGCCTTCAGCTGGTCGGCGGTGCCCTCGGCGATCACCGTGCCGCCGTCGATCACCGCGATGTCGTCGGCGAGCCGGTCGGCTTCCTCCAGGTACTGCGTCGTCAGGAGCACGGTCGCGCCGTCGGCGACGAGGCCCTCGATGATGTCCCAGAGGGCGAGCCGGCTGCGGGGATCGAGTCCGGTGGTGGGCTCGTCGAGGAAGAGCACGCGCGGGTTCATCACGAGGGCGCCGGCGAGGTCGATGCGACGACGCATGCCGCCCGAGAAGCCCTTGACCGGTCGGTCTCCGGCCTCGGACAGGTCGAAGACGTCGATGAGCTGCCGGGCCCGCTCCCGAGCGGTCCGACGACCGAGGTGGTACAGCCGACCGATCATCTCGAGGTTCTCGAACCCGGTGAGGTTCTCGTCGACCGCGGCGTACTGCCCCGAGACGCCGATGGACCGACGGGTTGCCTGTGGGTCGCGCACGACGTCCACACCGTCGATCGTCGCCGTGCCGCCGTCGGGGGTGATGAGCGTCGTCAGCACCTTGACCGTGGTGGTCTTGCCCGCGCCGTTCGGACCGAGCAGTGCCTTCACCGTGCCCTGCGGCACGGACAGGTCGAGCCCGGCCAGAGCGTGCACCGGGCCCGACTTGGACCGGTAGGTCTTGGTCAGTCCACCTGCTTCGATGATCGCCATGTCGCTCCCTGGTCGAGCATGGAGAATACCAGTGTGTCAGCGGGTGACCGGACACCTGTGGACGGCCGGACCCCGGTCGTCCGGGGCTCAGATGTCGAAGTCACCACCGAAGTCGCTGCCGAAGTCGCCACCCCAGTCGGAGCCGCCGTCGGCAGACGCTTCGTCGTACCCGCCACCAGTGTCCCCCGAACCGCCGTCATCCGCAGCGTCGGTACCGCCGTCGAACGATCCGGGGTCGGGCAGGAAGGCGCTCATGATCGCTGAACCGATGACGTAGCCCGCGACGGTGCCGAGGATCGACGCGCCGACCATGCGGCCGAACGACGGGCCCTGGCGTCCGCCGAACGCTCCGCCGCCGCCCATCCCGCCCAGCGAGCGCTCCATGAACCCCGGCTGCCGGATCTCCGACCGTGTCGCCGCCTGGGCGAGGGACCGCGGGTCGTCGCCGCGCGGGGCCTCACCCGCGGGGGCGCTGCGGGTGAACTCGTCGTAGACCATGCGCCGCTGCTCGGGCGTCAGGGTCGCGAAGGCCTCGGCGTGCACCTCCTCGATCCGCTCCGGGGGCGCGGTGCGGAGCAGGTAGCGGTAGCGCTCGACGGCGCGTTCGTCCTCGGCCGACCCGGCCTGCGCCGTCGGTCCCCCTGCAGGAGCGCCTGCCGGTGCACCGGATCCCCACTGCGGCGCTCCGGACGGCACCTGGTACGACTGCTGCCCGTAGCGGTAGCCCTGCTGCTGGGGCTGCTGGGGCTGTCCCCACTGGTTCTGGTCCTGGGGGCGCTCGGGGCGGCCGAGCAGTCGATCGAGGAAACCCATGGTCCGTGCTCCTTCGGGAGGTCGGTGCGGTGCTGGGATGCCGAGCCTACGAGCGACGGGCCGCCGCTCCCTGTACGCCGACTCAGAGAACGCCGAGCGCCGACCTCCAGACCGCGTGCAGCTCGTCCGCGGCACCCGGGTGGGCGACGAGGAACGGCTCGCCGAGCGGGGGGAAGGCGTCGACAGGGCCGACGCGTGTCAGCACCACCCCGCCCGCCTCGTGCACGAGCAGCACCGCGGCGCCGTGGTCCACCGGGTGGAACGCCGACACGCATGCGCCGATGCCGCGTCCGGCGGCGACCTGCGCGATCGTCAGCGTGCCGGAGCCCAGCACACGGAGCGTGCACGACCGCTCCGCGAGGGCGTCGAGGAGCCTCCCGAACCCGGGCCACGGCCGGTGCCCGTCGAGCTCGGTGCCGACGACCGCGCCGGCGAGCGGACGCGGGTCGTCGTCCAGGCGCAGGGGTCGGTCGCGCAGGACGGCCCCGCGACCCCGCCGGGCCTCGAGGACCTCGCCCCGCCACGGGTCCGCCACGACACCGACGACCGGGTGACCACCACGGGTCAGGCACAGCGACATCGACGTCCACGGGACGCCGTTCGCCAGGTTGGTCGTGCCGTCCACGGGGTCGAGGTACCAGCGGTGCCGGTCCCCCGGTGCCTCGCCGTACTCCTCGCCGGTGAAGCCGTGGGTCGGGAAGGCCGCGCGGACCCGTCCGCGCACGTGCTGTTCGACGAGGCGGTCCACGTCCGTGACGAGGTCTGCGGGGTGGGCCTTCGTCGCGACCTGGCCGACCGGGTGTTCGCGGGTGAAGGCGATCACCTCGTGCGCGATGCGGTGCGCGAGGGCCTGTGCCCGGGACGCGACCTCGGCCTCGGTGGGCTCGTGCTCCGGTGCCGGCCACCCGTCCCGCTCGGCGGCGGCGAACGCTCCGATGATCGTGGCGAGGTCGTTCGTCGTCACGGAGTCCGCACCGAGGCGCGCGGCCCAGACGGCGAGCTCCGGGTCGTCGACCGTCCACACGGACACCTGCAGCCCCAGGTCGTGCGCGGCCCGGACGGTCGCCGGCGTGAGGAACGCGACGTCGAGGTTCAGCGTGCTCGGGGCGAGCGCCTCGAGGTCGGCGCCGGTCGGCGGCTCGAGCGACTCCCACGCCAGCCAGACGTCCGCGTCGGGCAGCACCGACCGGACGGCCGCCATCGCGGACGGCGCACCGCACCACGCGACCGGGGTCGACGCCGTCGTCGTGGCCACGGTCTGCGCCGCGACCACGGCGTCCACCGGGTCGGTGAGGTCGACGAGCAGGGTGCTCCGGCACCCGTCGAGCCGCTCCAGCACGGCGTCGAGCCGCGGGATGCGGTCGAGGCCGTTGCCGAGCCGTGCGACCTCGCACCACGGGACCTCGTCCACCCGGCGGGCGTCGCCCCACATCCGCCCGAGGGTCTCGTCGTGGAGCAGGACGGCGACGCCGTCCGACGTGCGTCGGACGTCGACCTCGATCGTGCCCGCGCCGAGCGCCTCGGCGACCGCGACGGCGGGCAGGGTGTTCTCCCGACGGACGCGCGGCGCACCGCGGTGGGCGACGAGCCGGGGCGGAGCCGCACCGTGCCTCCCGTCCGGACCCGTGGCGACCGCCTGCGGGACCGCGACCTCCGCGCTCATCGCGCACCCCCGACCAGCGCGCCGTCGCGGTAGACGAGCACGTGACCGAGCCGGACCCCGACCTCAGCGCCGACGGCGGGCGGCGGTCCGTTGACGAAGGCGCGGAGCTCGTCGTCGTCGGCACGGAGCACGACCTCGGCGAAGTGCCCGCGCATGAGCACCCGCGAGACGGTCG
Organism: Curtobacterium phoenicis; assembly: GCF_047238015.1. Taxonomy (NCBI): domain Bacteria; kingdom Bacillati; phylum Actinomycetota; class Actinomycetes; order Micrococcales; family Microbacteriaceae; genus Curtobacterium; species Curtobacterium phoenicis. The sequence goes on along the minus strand of NZ_JBDFLZ010000002.1, from coordinate 1,350,758 downwards.
CCGTGAGCGGCGAGTCGTCGCACAGCTCGACCTGCTCCGGTCGGACGAGCACGGTGTCGCCGGGGTGGCTGTCGAGGCCGAGCGCGAAGCGGCCGTGGACCGTGCTCGTCGTGCCGATGAACGAGGCGACGAACTCGGTGGCGGGGCGGGCGTACAGCTCCTCCGGTGCGGCGATCTGCTCGATGCGCCCGTCGTGCATGACCGCGATCCGGTCGGAGATGCTGAGCGCCTCGTCCTGGTCGTGCGTCACGATCACGGTCGTGATGCCGAGACGCTGCTGGATGCGCCGGATCTCGTCGCGGACGGTCACCCGGAGCTTCGCGTCGAGGTTCGACAGCGGCTCGTCGAGGAGCAGGACGTCCGGCTCCTGCACGACCGCGCGGGCGAGGGCGGCCCGCTGCTGCTCACCGCCGGAGATCGCGGTCGGCTTCGACGCGGCGTGGTGGGTCAGCCCGACGAGTTCGAGGGCGGCCCGCACGCGCTCGGCGGTCTGCTGCCGCGGCACACGTCGGGTCCGGAGCGGGAAGGCGACGTTCTGGGTGACGGTCATGTGCGGCCACAGCGCGTAGTTCTGGAACACCATCGCGCTCGGTCGGCGTTCGGGCCCCGCGTCGGTCACGTCCCGGCCGCCCATCGAGACGCTGCCGGCGTCGACGGGCAGGAACCCGGCGACCATGCGGAGCGTGGTGGTCTTGCCGCAGCCCGAGGGACCGAGCAGCGAGACGAGCTCGCCCTCGGCGACGTCGAGGTCGATGCCCGCGACCACCTCGCGGCCGCCGAGGGTCTTGCGGAGGCCGCGGACACGCAGTCCGCCGCCCCGGCCTGGTGCTGCCTGGAGGCCCGGGGCGGGCTCCGCCAGGAGGGTCGCGTCCGTCATCGGGTCGCCTTCCGTGCTGGTGCTGGTGCTGGTGGTCATCGGATCTGGAAGCCGTCCGCGAGGCGGCCGCCCATGATGTGCCGGCGCGCGAGCAGCAGGAGCACCACCGACGGGATGCTCAGCGCGATCGCGAACACGGCGGACACCTGCCTCGGCGAGTTGAGAACGAGCGAGTACATCGCGGTCGGCATCGTCATGTAGGTCGGAGCGCCGACGAGGTACGTCCCCTGGGCCTCGTCGAACGAGGCGAGGAAGCTCATGACGACGGCGACGAGGATGCCCGGCCAGGCGATCGGGAACGTGACCGTCCAGAAGGTGCGCCACCGCCCGGCTCCGGCGTCGCGCGCGGCCTCCTCGAGCGACCGGGGCACGGCGGAGAACGCTGCGGCGGGCAACCACGTCATGAAGACCACGCAGCCGAGGACGTGCACGATCAGGATGCCGGTCACGGTGTTCATCAGCCCCAGGGCAGTGAACATCGCCGACATCGTCACGAACAGGCCCATCTTCGGGAAGGCGTTCGTCGCGAACAGCCCGACGAGGACGACCCGCCGACCGGGGAACTCGATCCGGCTGATCGCCCACGCCGCCGGCAGGCACACGACGGCGGCGACGAGCACCGTGAGCGGCGCCAGCACGAGGGAGTTCTGGATCGCGACCCCCAGGGTCGGGTCCTCGAAGACCGTCGACCACCACCGGAGGGTCCACCCGTCCGGCAGCAGGTGCGGGTAGGTCCAGCTCGTGGCGAACGCCCGGACGGCGAGCCAGAGGAGCGGTCCGGCGATGAAGACCGCGAGGACGACCGCGGTCGCCCAGACCAGGACCGAGCCGGCGATGCGTGTGATCACGAGTGCGCCTCCTTCGTCGTGAGCTCGCGTGCGTTGGTCCGGACCGTCGAGCGCAGGTAGGAGACGCTCGCCGCTGCGGCGAAGGCGAACACGATGAACGCCATCGCGGTCGACTGCTGCGGACGGTTGTAGGCCTGGAAGTACTTCGAGATGTCGACGCCGAGCATGGTGGGCGCGTTCGGACCGGTGAAGTACGGCACCGTGAACGAGCCGAGCACGCCGATCACGGTGAAGGTCGTCGCGATCACGAGCGGGGTCCTCGCCATCGGCAGGAGCACCTCCCAGACGACCCGCCAGGTGCTCGCGCCGGCGTCCCGCGCCGCCTCCACGAGGGCGTCCGGGGTTCCCTGGAGCGCCCCGGCGACCATGAGCACCGAGAACGGCAGGCTCGTCCAGACGCTGCCGAACACGACGGCGACGAGCGTGTACCCCCAGACCGGGACGTCGAGGCCGACCTGCGCGCCGAGGCTGCGGAGGAAGCCCTGCGCGTCCGTGAACGTCAGGACGGACCAGCTCGCGATCACCACCGGCACGAAGAGCGGGACGACCGCGAGGACGCTGAGGGTCTTGCCGACGAGTCCGCCGCGGAGCCGCAGGATGACGGCGACGACGACGGCGAGGGCGATCGTCAGGCCGGTCGACAGCGCGGTGACGCCGAGGGTCGCGCCGAGGTCCCGGAGGAACACCGGGTTGCCGAGCAGCGTGCCGTACACCGCGAGGGAGAACCCGTGCACGACGTCCTGCCCGATGTCGGCCAGGGCTTCGTTGAGGCCGCCGGTGAACCCGAGCGAGAACAGCGCGGCGTTCACCACCGGGACCCCGACGAAGAGCACGACGACGAGCACCGGGGCGGCGACGAGCGCGAGCCCGGTGGCGCGCGAGCGACGGGCCTGTCGGAGGCGGGCTGCACGACGGTCGGCGGGGCCGGCGTGGGCCGCGTCGCCAGCGCCCGCCCCGTCTCCGCGCCGCCCCGGGACGGGCGGGAGGCCCCTGGCGGACGCGCCACGGGCCTCCCGGTCGGTGACCTGGGTCACTGCGGGACCTTCGCGTCCCACGCCGCGTTCATGTCGGCGGCGAAGTCGGACTGGAAGCCGAGGCGGAGCTGCGAGGGGTTCGCGTCCGAGAACTGCTCGGCGACCGACTTCGGCAGCGTGTCGAGCGGGACGACCGGGTAGCCGGAGACGGCGGTCGCGACGAGCTGCTGCCCCTGCGAGCTGAGCACGAAGTCGGCGAGCTCCTCGGCGGCGGCCTTCTTGGCGGCCGGCTCCGTCTTCGGGATGCCGAGGAAGCTGGCGCTGCCCGTGAACGACGGGTCCGAGATCTGGACCGCCTTGACGGACTCCGGGATGATGCCGGTCTTCTGCGAGGTGATGAACTGGTCGCTCCAGACCGGTGCCATCGCTATCTGGCCGGAGCCGAGGAGCTGGACGACCTGGTCGTTGCCGTTCGGGTACACGCCCTTCTGGTAGGTCGACGGGCCGAGGTCCTTCAGGACCTGGAAACCCTTGTCCCACTTCGACTCGAGCGACTTGTCGTAGGTCGTCTGCATGGTCGTCTGCTCGGACGCGCTCAGGTACTTCGCGAGGACGGTCGCGACGAAGGAACCACCGGAGCCGCCCGACGACGGCGAGTTGTAGGCGAACTGCCCGGGGTGGTCCGTGATCCACGAGAGCAGGTCGTCGAGCGTCTTCGGCGGGTCGCTGACCTTCTTCGGGTCGTAGGCGAGGAGCACGCTCGAGGCTCGGTACGGGATCGCACTGTCGCCGCCCTGCTGCTTCGTCGCCGCGGGGACGTCCTTCAGGTTGGGGATGCCCTGCTCGTCGACCTTCGCCATGAGCCCGGCCTTGCCCGCGCTCGTCACGAAGCCCGCGTCGACGAGGTCGTACGCGACGCTCTTGCCGGCCTTGACCGCGGTGGCGAGGTTCGCCTGCGTCTGGGCGTCGTGCTCGCCGTGCAGGTCGATGCTCGTGCGGACCGAGATCTTCGGGTGCTGCTTCTCGAACGCCGGGATGAGTGACTTCTCCCAGAGGTCCTGGACGTTCGTGTCACCGCTGATGAACACGGTGAGGCTGGTCGTGCCGTTGCCGTCGTCGGCGGCGTTCGAGGCGTTGGCGCTCTGCACGCAGCCGGACAGCGCGACGGTCGCGGTGGCGGCGATCGCGAGGCCTGCGAGGACTCGGGTCTTCACGTCGGTTCCCTCCGTGGGGTGTGGAGTGGGGCGGGGTGGGGGTGCGCTGCAGTCGCCGGTGCGGGAACGTTCCCGCGCCGTCGACGAGTGTGGCGGCGGCGGGTGAACGCGAGGTGCCACAGGAGTCGCCGTCCGGTGAACTCCGCGCAGCCGGCGGCGACCGCCCCCCGGCGTCGGGGAACGGGCGCCCCGGCACGGGCTGCGACAATGGGGACGTGTCCACACGAACCTGGGGCTGGCTCGCAGCCGTCGTCGACGTCGTCCTCATCGTCCTGTTCGCGCTGATCGGGCGGTCGTCCCACGGCGAGGCGAACACGGCGTGGGCGCTCTGGACCACGGCCTACCCGTTCCTCGCGGGTTGGGCCATCGGCTACGTCTCGAGCGGAGCGTGGGGCCGACCACTCGCGTTCTGGCCGACCGGTGTCGTCGTCTGGGTCCTGACCGTGTTCATCGGCCTCGCGATCCGTGTCGCCACCGGCCAGGGAGACGTCGCCGGGAACCCGCTGCCGATCTCGTTCGTGATCGTGGCGACCATCGTGCTCGGCGTGTTCCTGCTCGGTTGGCGAGCCCTGACGCGGCTCCTCCAGCGGGCCTCGGCCGCACGGCGGGACCGCCGGACCACCGCGTGAGCGCGTCCCGGGGTTCCCAACCGACCATCCTCGACGTCGCGGCACGGGCGGGCGTCTCCAAGTCCGCCGTCAGCCGGGTGCTGTCCGGCACCGGACGCTTCTCGGACGAGACGCGTGAGCGGGTCGAACGCGCCGCCGCGGAGCTCGGGTACGTCGCGAACGCGATGGCACGCGGACTCGTCCGTGGCCGGACGCACACCATCGGGATGCTCGTCCGTGACGCGTCCTCGATGGTCTACACCGCTCTCCACGCCGTGATGGAACAGCGCGCGTCCGAGCTCGGGTACCGCGTCGTCACCACGACCGGCGTCGGCCGGGTCGAGGACGAGAAGTCCGCCCTGGCAGCGCTCGTCTCGATGCGGGTCGACGGCCTCGTGGTGTGCTCCGGCCTCCTGCCCGCAGCCGAGATCGCAGAGTTCGCACCGCGCATCGCGACCGTGGTCGCGGGTCGTCCGGAGCTGCACCCGGCCCTGTCGAGCGCCTACTGCGACGAGACCGACGGCGGCACACAGATCGCCGACGCCGTGGTCGACGCGGGCCACGAGCGGGTCGTCGTGCTCACCGTGCCGCAGGACGACGCCCTGACCCAGCACGCGCGGACGCAGGCGATGGTCGCGCGACTCCGGGCACGGGGTCTCACGGTCGTGGACATCGATGCGAGCTTCGTGCGTCCGCCGAGCGACGTCGCCGCGGACGTCGCCGAGACGGTCCGCGAATCAGCGGCGACCGCGGTCATGTGCCGACCGACCGGCTCATGCTCGACGTGTGCGACGCGCTGCGCAGGCTCGGCATCGAGGTCCCCCGCGACGTCTCGATCACCGGGTTCGACGGCGTCTACCCGCTCGCGAACGACTGGATCGGGTTCACGACGCTCGCGCAGCCGATCGAGCGGATCGGACGCGAGGCGATCGACCTCGTGGTCGCGCGCATCGACGACCCGGCGAGTCCCGTCGAGCACCGCTCGCTGCGCGGGACGGTGATCGCAGGGCGCACCCTGCTCCCCCGGCGCTGAGCGCGCGGGGCGGGCTCCGCGTGTCGAAGCACCGCCACCGTTCAGAACAGCCCGTCGCGCCGCTCCTCGCCGAGGCCGTCGAACCCGCGGAACATGTCGGACACGAGCGCCTCGATCTGCGGCTCGACCAGGCGCTCCACGGCCTCGGCGATCCGCGGCCGGTGCTCGATGAGCGCCAGGCACACCGCCGTCCCGGTGGCGCGGGCGCACTCGTCGGAGAGCTCGATCTCGTGCCGAAGCGCGGCCTTCGCCTCGTCGGACAGCGGTTCGCGGGGCGTCTGCTCCCCCGCCCCGGTGCCGGTCAGCTCACCGAGGGTGAACAGGAACGGCGATCCGGGCGAGGGCTCCGGGTCGACGTCGAGGCCCTGGAACTCGGGCGAGAGTCCCTCCGTCGGTTGGTAGCCCGCGTGCCGCTTGCGTGCGGCCGCGCGCTCGAGTTCGCGGTGCAGCAGCGGCAGGTTCTTCGCCGTGTAGTCGTCGACGGCGTCCTCGATGATGGTCGAGATCCGCCCGATCAGCGCGTGCTGGACCGCGTGCGGCACGTCCGGCCCGAACCCGGCGGCGCTCGCGATCGGCGATCCGGTGCACTTCCGGCAGATGCGGGTGCGCGGGCGAGCGGTGCCGATCTGCCAGCGCGGTAGCCACCGCAACCAGACGTCGACGGCGCTCCGCACGCGACCGTCGATGCCGTCCATCCCTCAACAGTAGGCCTGGAGGCCCGGATCACCCCCGCCATCACCCGCGCGTGGACGAAACGGCCGGGTTTCAGGCCGTGGGCTCCGTCACGAAGTCGATGAGCTCCTCGACGCGCCCGAGGAGCTGCGGCTCGAGGTCGGCGAACGTGCGCACCCGGCCGAGGATGCGTTGCCAGGCGCGGGCGATGTCGGCCTGCTCGGCGTGCGGCCACCCGAGGTGCTGGCAGATGCCCTGCTTCCACTCGATCGACCGCGGGATCGTCGGCCATGCCTCGAGGCCGAGCCGCGCGGGCTTCACGGACTGCCAGACGTCGACGAACGGGTGCCCGACGACGAGCACGTGCGCGCCCCACTTCCCGCGCATCACGGCGTCGGCGAAGCGTGACTCCTTCGACCCCGGTACGAGGTGGTCCACGAGGACCCCGACCCGGCGCTCGCGGGTCGGCCGGAACTCGTCGAGGACGTCGGCGAGGTTGTCGACGCCGGAGAGCTCCTCGACGACGACCCCCTCGACACGGAGGTCCGACCCCCAGACCTTCTCGACGAGTTCGGCGTCGTGCTTGCCCTCGACCATGATCCGCGACGGCAGCGCCACCCTGGCCCGCTGCTGCTCGACCGCGAACGAGCCGGACGCGGTGCGCAGGCGACCACCGTCGGTCGCGTGCCGCACCGCCGGAGCCGAGCCGGGCCTCCCGGCCGCTGGAGCGCCGCTCCCGGATCGCCCCACCGGCGCCTTGGGACGGCCGAGCGTGACGAGCTCGCCCTCGAGCAGGAACTGCCCGGTGAAGGGGAACGACCGCGTGCGGCCCTTCCAGTCCTCGAGCTCGACGTTGCCGGCCTCGAGCCGCACCACGGCGCCGGCCCAACCGGTCGCCGGGTCCTCCAGCACCATGTCACGCTCGAGCGGCACCTGCCGCACCTTCTTCACGCCCCGCGAGCGCCAGTCGCCCGAGAGGACGTCGTTGCCGTACCGGTCGTCGTCCACCCGCAGGAGCGTAGTGTCGACCCGGCCCAGGACGACGTCGACCGGCCGAGCACCCCACAACCCCGACGGAAGGCATCCCGTGCGCGCAACGATCATCCACGCCCCGAACGACATCCGTGTCGAAGAGCGCGACCAGCCCGCGATCATCACCCCGGAGGACGTCGTCGTGCAGGTCGTCGCGGCGTGCGTCTGCGGCTCCGACCTGTGGCCGTACCGCGGCGTGACCGCGACGAAGGAGCCGCACGGCATCGGCCACGAGCTCGTCGGGACCGTGGTGGCGGTCGGCGACGAGGTCACCGACCTGCACGAGGGCGACTTCGTCATCTCCCCCTTCACGATGAACGACGGCACCTGCCAGGCCTGCCGTCACGGCATGACCACCGGGTGCGAGCACCTCTCCGGCTTCGGCGGGTCGGACGCCTACGGCCACCCGGTCGGCGGTGCGCAGGCCGAGTACGTGCGCATCCCGGACGCCTCGGCCACCCTCGTGAAGGTCCCGGGTCCGGTCGACCCCGCGCTCGTCCCGTCGCTGCTCACCCTCTCCGACGTCTTCTCCACCGGGCACCACGCCGCCGTGTCGGCGCAGGTCGGCCCCGGACGCACCGTCGTCGTGGTCGGTGACGGCGCCGTCGGGCTCTCGGCGGTGCTCGCGTCGAAGCGACTCGGCGCCGAGCGCATCATCGCGATGAGCCGCCACGCGGACCGGCAGGCGCTCGCGCGGGAGTTCGGGGCGACGGACGTCGTCGCCGAGCGCGGCGCCGAGGGCGTCGCCGCGATCCGTGCGCTGCTCGGCGGCGACCTGGCGGACTCCGCGGTGGAGGCCGTCGGCACCGAGGAGAGCATGGACCAGGCCCTGCACTCGGTCCGTCCCGGTGGAGCGGTCGGCTTCGTCGGGGTCCCGCACGGGGTGCCGACGATCGGGACGCGGTACCTCTTCGACACGAACATCTCCGTGGCGGGCGGCATGGCACCGGCGCGGACGTACATCCCCGAGCTGCTGCCCGACGTGCTCTCGGGCGCGATGAACCCCGGCCGCGTGTTCGACCTCGAGCTGCCGCTCGACGAGGCCGCGGAGGCGTACCGGGCGATGGACGAGCGCCGCGCGATCAAGGTGCTGCTGCGCCCGTAGCGCGGCGCGGTGCGGCGCGGCGCGGCGTGCTCTGTCGCTTTCGCGAAAGCGACAGAGCACCACGAACAATCCGCGCTGCACTGTCGCTTCCGCGCTGCGGACGCCGGGACGAGCGGACGTCTCGTCGCTTCCGCGGATGCGTTCCGGTCGGGAGGCACGGTGCGGGTCCGCACCGTGCCTCCCGTCCGTCCGCCACTCGCGTTCCGCGGGACGGAATCCGTGTTTCGGATCTGTGAACAAACCTTTCAGTAAAGAAGGTTGTCCGTTACAGTCCTCGCATGAGCACTCGCGGACGCACCCCCGGCCAGCCCGGACTGCTGCGCGTGCTCAACGACCGCGCGGCCCTCGAGCTGCTGCTCGACGAGGGCCCCCTCACCCGCAACGAGATCGCCGGCCGCACCGGTCTGAGCAAGCCCACCGCTGCCGAGATCATCCGCCGGCTCGAGTCGGCCGACCTCATCCGGGCCGCGGGCACCGAGGCACAGGCCGGCCGCCGGGGCCCGAGCGCCGCGGTGTACGAGGCCATCACCGACCGTGACCTCGCGGTGGCCGTCGACGTCCAGCTCGTCGACGTCCGGTCCACCGTGGTCGACGCACTCGGGCGGACCTACCCCGTCGCCACGCACACCATGACGCCGGAGGAGATGCGCGGCCCCGGATCGCACATCGTGGCCGCGGCGATCGCGCGCGCCGCCGGTGCGGCCGGCATCGACGAGGACCTCGTCACCGCGGTCGCGGTCGGGGTCCAGGCCTCGGTCGACCACACCACCGACACCCTGATCTTCACCGACGGACTGCCCGGCTGGCCGCGCGACCGCGTCGCGGCGACGCTCTCAGCCGAGCTCGGCGTGCAGGTCGTCGTCGAGAACGACGCCAACCTCGCCGCGATCGCCGAGCGGAGCATGGGCGCCGGACGCACCGTCGGCTCCTTCGCCCTGTTCTGGATGGCCGAGGGTCTGGGCATGGCGCTCGACCTCGACGGCCGCCTGCACACCGGCGCCTCCGGAGCCGCCGGTGAGATCGGCTACCTCGGTGTCCCCGCGGACGCACGCCCCATCGACCCGACGGCCACGATCATTGCGGACCTCATCTCAGAGTCCGCGATCACCGCACTGGCCGCCGAACACGGGATCACCGCACCGGACGGCTCGCCTGCCGACTGGCGCGACGTGCTCCTCCAGCTGCCCGGGCTCCCCGAGCAGCACCCCTTCACGACCGCCCTCGGCGAGCGCATCGGGCACAACGTGCTCCCCGCACTCGCCGTCGCCGATCCCGAGACGGTCGTCCTCCACGGCCCGACCGGCATCGCAGGCGGTCCCGCCCTGGCCACCGCCGTGACCGCCTGGCTCCGGACCCGCACCCGCTGGTCCACGGCCGTCGTCGCGCCCGGTGTCCCCGACACCCCCGTCCTGCACGGTGCGCGTCACGTCCTCATCGACGTGGTGCGCTCCACGCTCGCCGGCCGGGTCGACCGCATCAGTGACGATGCGCCGGCCCCCGTCGAGCGCACCTGACCAGCACCACCCCACCCGCACCACTCGAGGCACCACCACCCGGCCCTGTCCCAGGGCTCTTCGGCGCGCCCGGAAACGGGCTCCGCCGGAGCGAGAGCAGAGAGCGAGTCCCACATGTCACTCCCCAGTCCCAGGATCCGGCGGATCGTCGCCGCGACCGCCGTCGCCGCCACCGGTGCGCTCGTCATCGCGGGCTGCAGTTCGGGCTCGAGCGCCGAGAGCATCGACAAGACCGCGCCGAAGGAGCTCAAGGGCACCGTCTCCCTCTGGCACTTCTTCACCGGTCGTGAAGCCGGCGTCGTGCAGAGCGCCGTCGACGGGTTCGAGAAGGCGAACCCCGGCGTCACGGTGGACATCCACGCCGGACAGGACGACGAGAAGCTGCAGAAGGCGATCTCGTCGGGCCAGAACATCGACGTCGGGCTGTCCTACTCGACCGCCATCGTCGGGAGCTTCTGCTCGTCCGGAGCCTTCCGCGACCTGACGCCGTACATCGACCGGGACAAGGTGAACCTGTCCGACATCCCCAAGGCGGTGCGTTCCTACACCGAGTACAAGGGCAAGCGCTGCACCCTCCCGGCACTCGCGGACGTCAGCGCGCTCATGTACAACAAGCCGCTGCTCGAGAAGGCGGGTATCACCGCGCCGCCGAAGACCCTCGACGAGCTGAAGTCCGACGCGCTCAAGCTCACGACCTACAACGCCGACGGCTCGATCAAGCAGCTCGGCTTCAACCCGCTGATCGACTTCTACGAGAACTCCCCCGAGCACTGGGCGCCGATGGTCGACGGCCGCTGGTTGGACAGCAAGGGCAACAGCGTGATCGGCACCTCGGCCGCCTGGAAGAAGTTGATCACCTGGCAGAAGGACTTCGTCGACGCGATCGGCTACGACAAGCTCAAGGCCTTCACGTCCGGCCTCGGGCAGGAGTTCGCCGCCGACAACGCGTTCCAGACCGGCCAGGTCGCGATGCAGATCGACGGCGAGTACCGCACGGCGTTCATCAAGGATCAGAAGCCCGATCTCGACTACGGGACCGCACCGACGCCGGTGATGGACGGACTCGGCAACTACGGCTCGACGTACATCGCGGGCAACGTCGCGGGCATCGCCAAGGGCTCGAAGCACCCCGAACTCGCCTGGGCGCTCCTGAAGTACCTGTCGACGAACACCGATGCGCAGGTCACGATGGCGAACGGGCTGAAGAACATCCCGACGATCACCTCGGCGCTCGAGTCACCGAAGCTGGAGGTCGACGAGAACTACAAGACCTTCGTCGACGTCGCCGGCAACAAGGACACGATGACCTCGCCCGGCACCGCGGACGGTGCCGCCTACATCGGCACGTTCACGAAGTTCTGGCAGGCGTACCAGGAGAACGGCGGGAACCTCGACCAGAAGCTGCAGCAGCTCGACCAGGACATCGACAACGCGAACCAGCTGGCGGGTCCGTGATGACCGACGTCACCACCCCCGGAACGGACAGCCTGGAGGCGCGGCCCACCCGCGCCTCCCGGCCCGCCTCCCCGACGCGGCAGGTCTCCGACCCCGCGGGCCGCACCACGCGTCCCTGCCGTCGGAACGGCTCGGGTCGGCGCCGCAGCGCCGAGGCCCGGCGTCGCATCGTCGCCCTGACGATGCTCGCCCCGGCGCTCCTCGGGCTCGTCGTCTTCTTCGCCTACCCCCTCGTCGCGTCGATCGTCTACTCGTTCACGCGGTACAACCAGCTGCAGGAGCCCCAGTTCGTCGGACTGCTCAACTACCGGTTCCTGTTCACGCAGGACCCGCAGATCGGCGCAGCGGTCGTGAACACGATCTGGTTCGTGGTGATCCTCGTCCCGGTGCGCATCGTGTGCGCACTCCTCGTGGCCGGACTGCTCAGCCGAGCGAAGGCCGCCACCGGGTTCTGGCGGACCCTGTTCTACCTGCCGGCCCTCGTGCCGCCCGTCGCGAGCGTCGTCGCGTTCGTGTTCCTGTTCAACCCCGGCACGGGTCCGGTGAACCAGATCCTCCGGGTCTTCGGCATCGACGGGCCGCTGTGGTTCAACGACCCGGCGTGGTCGAAGCCGTCACTCGTCATCATGGGCGTCTGGGTCATGGGCGACATCATGATCATCTTCCTGGCGGCGCTGCTCGACGTGCCGCGTGACCTCTACGAGGCCGCGTCGCTCGACGGCGCGAACGGCCCGCAGCAGGTGCGCCACATCACCCTGCCGACGATCGCGCCGGTGATCGGGTTCGCGGTCGTCACGGGGGTGATCGCGGCGCTGCAGTACTTCACCGAGGCGGCGGTCGCCTCCGGGGTCGCGTCCGGCAAGGCCACGATCGGCGGGGGGACGGCGGCGCAGCTCGGGTACCCGGGCACCTCGCTGCTGACCTACACCGAGCTGCTGTACCAGCACGGCTTCGCGAACTTCCAGTTCGGCTACGCGTCCGCGATGGCCGTCGTCCTGTTCGTGGTCACCGCGGTCGTCCTCGTGTTCACGATGCGCCGCATCTCCGTCTTCCGGCCCGAGGAGTCCTGATGACCGCCGTGTCCCAGTCCCCGCTCGCACGGGCACCACGCGGCGCCGCCCCCGGCGGCGCCGCCCGTGGCCCGCGTCGGAGCCTGCTCGTCTGGATCGCCGAGCACGCCGCCCTCGTGGCGCTCGGCGTCGTGACGATCGCACCGATCGTGTTCGTCGTGCTGACGTCGCTCATGTCGAGCAACCAGGCGCTGACGGCGTCGATCATCCCGAAGCCGTTCGACCTCGCGAACTACGGCCGGGTGTTCACCGAGCTGCCCCTCGCGCAGTGGTTCGGCAACTCGGCGCTGTACGCCGTCCTCGCGACCGCGTTCATGCTCGTGAGCTCCGTCCCCGCGGCGTACGCCCTCGCGCAGATCCGGTTCCGAGGTGCGAACGCGATCTTCACGATCATCATCGTGGCGATGCTCCTGCCACCGCAGGTCACCGCCGTGCCGGTCTACGTGATGTGGTCCGAGCTGCACCTCACCGGGACGCTCTGGCCGCTGATCCTGCCGAACCTGCTCGGCGACGCGTTCAGCATCTTCCTGCTCCGCCAGTTCTTCCTGACGATCCCGAAGGAGTACGGCGACGCTGCCCGCATGGACGGCTGCAGCGAGTGGGGCGTGCTCGCGCGGGTCGTCGTCCCGATGGCACGGCCGGGCATCGCGTCCGCGGCGATCTTCATGTTCTTCCACTCGTGGAACGACTACTACGGACCGCTGCTCTACGCGTCCGAGAACCAGGCCGCGTGGCCGGTGGCGTACGGGCTCGCCACGTTCCGCGGTCAGCACGGCACCGACTGGTCGATGACGATGGCGATGACCGTCGTCGTCATGGTCCCGGTCGTCGTCATCTTCTTCTTCGCACAGAAGGCATTCGTCGAGGGCATCGCGCTCACCGGCGTGAAGGGATAGCACCACAGTGAAACTCACGGTCATCGGTGGCGGATCCACCTACACCCCCGAACTCGTGGACGGCTTCGCCCGGCTCCGCGACCAGCTGCCGATCGACGAGCTCTGGCTCGTCGACCCCGATCCCGAGCGCCGGCGCCTCGTCGGCGGTGTGGCGCAGCGGATGTTCGCGCACGCCGGGCACCCGGGCACCGTCCACGTCACGGACGACGTGGTCGCCGGGGTGTCGGACGCCGACGCGGTCATGTTCCAACTCCGGATCGGCGGACAGGCGGCTCGGCAGCAGGACGAGACCTGGCCGCACGAGGCGTGCTGCATCGGCCAGGAGACCACGGGGCCCGGCGGGTTCGCGAAGGCGCTCCGGACCGTGCCCGTCGTGCTGGAGTACGCGGAGCTGGTCCGGCAGCACGCGAAGCCGGACGCCTGGATCGTGGACTTCACGAACCCCGTCGGCATCGTCACCCGCGCGCTGCTCGAGGCCGGGCACCGCGCGGTCGGGCTCTGCAACGTCGCGATCGGGTTCCAGCGCCGTTTCGCCCGCGAGTTCGCCGTCGCCCCCGAGGCGGTCCGGCTCGACCACGTCGGCCTGAACCACCTGACGTGGGAGCGTGGCGTGCACGTCCGCTCGGACGACGGGACGGAACGCGACGTCCTGCCGGAACTCCTCGCCGCCGACACCGGGGCGCTCGACCGGATGGCGGAGAGCGTGCACATGCCCGCAGACCTCATCCGGCTGCAGCACGCGGTGCCCTCGTACTACCTCCGCTACTTCGCCTCCCACGACGTCGTGCTCGAGGAGCAGCTCCACGAGCGCACCCGTGCGGAGGCCGTCATGGACACGGAACGCGCACTGCTCGCGAAGTACGCCGACGAGTCCGTCGTGACGAAGCCGGCCGAGCTCGAACAGCGCGGCGGGGCGTACTACTCGGAGGCCGCGATCGACGTGCTCTCCTCGATCCTCGGCGACCGCGGCGACGTGCAGGTCCTCAACGTGCGGAACGACGGCACGTTCCCGTTCCTCCCCGACGACCACGTCATCGAGGTGCCCGCCCGCGTCACCCGACAGGCGATCACGCCGCTGCCGGTCGCACCGCTCGATCCCGACATGGCGGGCCTCGTCGCGCACGTCGCCGGCTACGAGCGGCTCGCCCTCGAGGCCGCGGTGCACGGAGGGCGCGACCGCGTGCTCCGGGCGATGTGGGCGCACCCGCTCGTCGGGCAGGTCGACAAGGCCCAGCGGCTGACCGACCTGCTGCTCGCCGCCAACGCCGACCTGATCCCGTGGGCCGGCGGCACCGTGGGCGGGGCGGCCCACGGCACCACGCTCGCGGGGGCACGATGACGACCGCGGACGGCGTGGTCCGCGTGGCGACGGGCTCGGGCGGCTCCGACGACGTCGTGCTCGCCGTGGACGGTGGCGGCAGCAAGACCGACGTCGTCGCGATCGGCCTCGACGGGTCGTTGGTCGCCCACGCTCGCGGGCCGGGGTCGAACCCGCAGACCCGGGGTTGGGCCGCCGTCGGACCGGTGCTCGACGAGGTCCGGGCTGCCGTGCTCGACGAGATCGGCACCCGCGAGGTCAGGACGACGCACGTCTACCTCGCCGGGCTCGACCTGCACGACGAACTCGTCGCGGCCGAGGCAGCACTCGCCCACTGGTCGGAGGACGGCGGAGCACCGGACGTCCTCGACAACGACCTGTTCGCCCTGCTCCGCGCGGGGACGCTCTCCCCCGACGCCGCGGCGCTCGTCTGCGGCACGGGCATCAACGCCCTCGCCGTCCGGGCCGACGGCGCGACCATCCGCTACCCGGCGATCGGCGACGTCTCGGGTGACTGGGGCGGCGGCGCGTACCTCGGCAACCGGGCACTGTGGCACGCCGCCCGCGCCGACGACGGCCGCGGCCCGGCCACCGCCCTCGTCGACGCGGTCCCGCGGTCGCTCGGGTTCCGTTCCGTGCGGGAGGTGACCGAGGCCCTGCACTTCGGACGCCTCGACCCCGGAGCCGTCGGTCGGCTCTGCCCGGTCCTGTTCGACGTCGCGGGCGACGGTGACGCCGTCGCCCGGTCGGTGGTCGAACGACAGGCGGAGGAGATCGTGCTCATGGCATCGGTCGCGCTCGAGCGGCTCGGCCTCGGCGGTGTGGACGCCCCGGCGCCCATCGTGCTCGGCGGCGGGGTCCTCGCAGCACGCCACCCGCTGCTCGTCGAGCCGGTCGTCGCCGGGTTCGCCGAACGGGTGCCGGGGGCGGTGCCGACGTGGGTCACGGCGCCGCCGGTGCTCGGTGCGGGGCTCGCGGCGCTCGAGTCGGTCGGGGCCGGGCCGGAAGCGCTGGACCGGTACCGGGCAGCGGTCCTCGGCCGGGAGTTCGCGTCGACGGCCGCGCCGATCGTCTGACCGCACCACCGGACGGACGGGAGGCCCGTGGCGGCGCCGCCACGGGCCTCCCGTCCGTCGTGTGCGCGCTGGGTCTCGTGCGCAGCGCGGCGAGTCTCGTGAGGAGCGACGTGCCTCGCGCTCCTGGGCACGAGGGTCGTCGCTGAGCCCGAGTCTCGTCTGCGCGGACAGTTTCGCGACGTCCCGCCCGCGAAACTGTCCGCGGGGCCGAGTCTCGGCTGGCGTGGCGCAGCCAGCAGCGCGGCCGCGCCGCGGCGCCTCGCGGCGGCCGCTACCGCTAGACGGTGGCGCAGCCAGCGGCGCAACCGCGCGGCGGCCGCTCCCGCTACGCGGCGGTCGCGACCGCGCGCCCGAGGAGGCCGAGCGTGTCGACCACCCGGTTCGAGAACCCCCACTCGTTGTCGTACCAGGCGACCACCTTGACGTGCCGGCCACCGTCGACCCGGGTGAGGAGCGAGTCGAAGATGCTCGACGCCGGGTTCTGCTGGACGTCCGTCGACACGATCGGGTCGCTCGTGTACGCGAGCACCCCGGCGAGCGCTCCTCCGGCGGCGGCGCGGTAGGCCGCGTTGACCTCGTCGACGGTGACGTCCCGCCCGACGACCGTGTTGAGCTCCACGATCGACCCGACGGGCACGGGCACACGGATCGCGTCGCCGGAGAGCTTCCCGTCGAGCCGCGGGAGCACCAGACCGATGGCCTTCGCCGCGCCGGTGGTGGTGGGTGCGATGTTCACCGCGGCAGCGCGGGCCCGGCGCAGGTCCCGGTGCGGGCCGTCCTGCAGGTTCTGCTCCTGCGTGTAGGCGTGCACGGTCGTCATGAAGCCGTGCTCGATCCCGGCGAGGTCGTCGAGGACCGAAGCGAGCGGCGCGAGCGCGTTCGTCGTGCAGGACGCGTTGGACACCACGGTGTGCTCCTGCGGGTCGAACGCGTCGGTGTTCACGCCGTACGCCAGCGTCACGTCGGCGCCGGTCGCCGGAGCGCTGATGAGCACCCGTCGTGCGCCGGCTTCGAGGTGCTGTGCCGCGGCCTCCCGCGACGTGAACCGGCCCGTGGACTCGAGGACGACGTCGACGCCGAGGTCACCCCAGGGCAGTGCCGCCGGGTCGCGCTCGGCGAGGACGCGGATGCGGTGCCCGTCGACCACCAGGAAGTCTGTGCCGTCGTCGTGGGCGACCTCGACGGTCCCGTCGAACGGGCCGAGCGCGGAGTCGTAGCGGAAGAGGTGCGCGAGGGTCTCCGGTGCGGTGAGGTCGTTGACGGCGACGACCTCGAGACGGTCATCGTCCGTGCTGCTCGTGCCGGTCGTCCCACGGGCGATGAGCGCGCGCAGGGTGTTGCGTCCGATGCGGCCGAAGCCGTTGATGCCGATGCGGGTCATGGTGTTCCTTTCGTTCGGCCTCCATGCTCATCGGCGGCGGGACCTGTCCCCAGTGGCGCTCACGCCGTCTTGCGAAAGGATCTCGCCAAGATCGTCACTCCTGCCGGAACGTCCTCCGGTACGCCGTCGGCGTCACCCCGAGCACGCGTCGGAAGTGCAGCCGGAGGTTCGCGTCCGTCCCGAACCCCACGCGGCCAGCCACCTGGTCGACGGCCAGGTCGGACCGTTCGAGGAGCTCTCGGGCGAGGTCGATGCGAGCCCGCAGCACCCACTGCATCGGCGTGTACCCGGTCCCCTCGACGAAGCGGCGCGAGAAGGTCCGGGGCGAGACCGCCGCGTGTGCGGCCAGGTCGGCGAGGGTCAGCGGATCGCCGAGGTGCCGGAGCGCCCAGTCCCGCGTGGCAGCGTAGGTCGTGTCCGCGGGTGAGGGGACCGAGCGCTCGATGTACTGCGCCTGCCCGCCGCTGCGGTGCGGAGCGCTGACCAGGCGTCGCGCGACGTGGTTCGCGAGCCCGACGCCGTGGTCCCGCCGGACGAGGTGCAGGCAGAGGTCGATCCCGCTCGCCGCGCCCGCGCTCGTCAGGACGCTGCCCTCGTCGACGAACAGCACGTCCTCGTCGACGTCGACCGTGGGGTACCGGTCGCGGAGGACCCGCGTGTAGTGCCAGTGCGTCGTGGCCCGTCGGCCGTCGAGGAGCCCGGCCGCGGCGAGCGCGAACGCCCCGGTGGAGATCGCCGCGATGCGCTTCCCGGCCGCGTGTGCTCCCCGGAGTGCGCGGACGACGGACTCGGGCGGCGGGGTGTCGGCGGGGAAGCGGTAGCCGGGTACGAACACGGTCTGCGCCCAGTCCACGGCTTCGAGGCCGCGGCCGACGGCGTACGAGAGCCCGTCCCCGCCCCGCACCGTGCCCGCCCGCGGCCCGCAGACCCGGACCTCGTACGGCATGCTCGGGCGGTTCGAGAACACCTGCGCCGGGATCCCGACGTCGAGGGGCTTCGCACCGGGCAGCACGAGGACGGCCACGCGGTGCGGACGATCGGCCATGTGCCGACGCTAGCGGATCGTCCGCCGCCGCCCGGCCGAAGGCGCCCGACGCGAACGGATCACGTGTCCCGGACGGCGAGCACCCGGTGCGGGGAAGCAGCCTCGGCGGCCCAGCCAGCGGGGAGCACGCGACGGAGTTCGTCGACCGTGAAGCTCCGGCGGATGGACCGGAGGCCGTCGACCCGCACGAAGGTGCCCGCGGCGACGAGGGGCGAGGCCAGCGCGTACGAGCGGTAGGCGCTGCGCGAGCGTCGGATGTCGGAGTGCACGACCCGCGATGCGGCGAGCCGTTCGGAGTCGGCGAGGAAGGCCGGGCGCTCGTCGTCGGCGAGGTGGTGCAGGACGTGGTTCGAGACCACCACGTCGAAGCGCTCGCCGGCCGCGACGAGGTCGCCGCTGGACTGCTCGCGGAACGTCGCACCCCGCAGCCGCGACCGGTCGGCGGCGGCGATCGCTCGCGGATCGGGGTCGATCCCGACGACCTCGACGTCGAAGCCGTCGCTCGCGGCCCACCGGACGAGCGCGCGGGCGAGGTCCCCGCCGCCGCATCCGAGGTCGAGCACGCGACCCCGGCCGGACGGCGGCAACGCGGGCATCACGTGCGTCCGCCAGACCGTCCGCCAGCCGCTCACGAGGGCGTTCACGACGGCGAACCGCCGGAAGGTCCGGTCCAGCACGCGGGGGTCGCAATCGGGGTCGTCCATGAGTTCGCGCAGCGCGACGTCACGGACCGAGAGGTCGACCCGGAGGCGCGGCGCGGCGCCGTCGCGCCGGCTCACGACCGGCCCGCGGTCGCGCGGGCGCCGGTGGCGACCGCGGCGGTCGGGGCCGCACCGTCCGGCGCTCCACCGGTCGGCGCTCCTCCGGTCGGCGCTCCCGCGGTCAGCGCTTCGCCGGACCGCGTCTCGCCCGGCTGCGCCGGCGCTGCTGTGCTCACGGGCGCCGTCACCGTCAGGCGGGCGCACTCGACGGTGAGTCCGGGACCGAACGCGAGGGCCATGACCGGATCGCCGTCCTCGAGGCCGTTCCCGAGCGCCTCGGCGAGCACGAACAACACCGTCGCGCTCGACATGTTCCCGTGCTCCCGGAGGACCGTCCGGCTCGCGGTGAGGGCGTCGTCGGGCAACCCGAGTGCCTCCTGCGTCCGGTCGAGGATCGCCCGGCCACCGGGGTGCACGGCCCAGGTCGGTACGGAGGTCGCCGGCGCGTCGCCGAGCAGCGGGGCGACGGCGGCCCCGGCGTGCTGCCCGATGAGCTTCGGGACGGCGGTGGAGAGCACCATCTCGAAGCCCTCGTCGCCGATGTTCCACGCCATGTCCCCGGCGCCCTCGGACACGACGCTGGTCGCGAAGTCGGCGATCCGGAGGCCCGGTCCGTCGGCGGCCACCACGGCCGCCGCCGCGCCGTCACCGAAGACGCTGTTCGACACGATCTGGTCCGGGTCGTCCGAGGTCCGGACGTGGAGCGTGCAGAGCTCGGCGCAGACGACCAGCACCACCGCGTCGGGATCGGCGTCGACGAACGCCGCGGCGATCCGGAGCGCCGGGAACGCCGCGCAGCAGCCCATGAACCCGATGTGCTGCCGGAACACGGACGGGCGGAGGCCGAGCTGCTCGACGATGTCCAGGTCGGGTCCGGGCTGCGTGAAGCCCGTGCAGGACACCGTCACGACGTGGGTGATCGAGGCCGGCGCAGCGCCCGCGCGGGTGAGCGCATCGCGGGCGGACGCGACGAAGAGCGGCGGGGCGAGCACACGGTAGGCATCGTTCCGCGATCCGGTCGACGGGGAGACCAACGCACCTTCGACGTCGCGGAAGGCGCCGGCGTCCGCATCCGGGTCGAGTTCGGGGAGGACGGTGTGCCGTGTGTCCACGGCGGAGCCGTCGAACGCCGCACCGATGAGCCGCTGCGCCAGCCGGGTCGTGTCCGTCTGGCTCCGGAAGAGGTCACGGACGGCGGACTGTCCGAGCGTCGTCTGCGGGACGGCGGTACCGATGGCGCGGATCGTTGCAGACACGACTCATCCTGTCACCGAGTCGCTGACGCGTCCCCAGGTTGCGCGCCACGGCAGCCGTCGTGCCCGTGACGTCGGCACGACACCGGGTTGACACAGCACCGTGGAACGGACACAGCACCGTGGAACGGACACAGCACCGTGGAGAACCACGGTGCTGTGTCCGGAACCTGTTCCGCCGGCCTCGTCGCGCGCGGGCGAGCGGGGCACAGCGGAGCGGTTCGCTACTGCTGCGCGCGCTCGAGCACGAGCTCGCGGACGCGGGCCGCGTCGGCCTGGCCCTGCATGGCCTTCATGACCGCGCCGATGATCGCTCCGGCGGCCTGGACCTTGCCGTCCTTGATCTTCGCGAGGACGTCGGGCTGCGCTGCGAGCGCCTGGTCGACCGCCGCCGTGAGCGCGGAGTCGTCCGAGACGACCTTCAGTCCACGGGACTCGACGACCTCGGCGGGCGATCCCTCACCGGCGATGACGCCCTCGAGCACCTGGCGCGCGAGGCGGTCGGTGAGGTCACCGGACTCGACCAGCGCGATGAGCTCGGCGACGTGCTGCGGGGAGACGAGGTCACCGGCGGCTGCGTCCTGGGCGTTTGCGACGCGGGTGATCTCACCCGTCCACCACTTGCGTGCGGCCTGCGGCACCGCACCGGCAGCGACGGTGCCCTCCACCTCGTCGAGCAGGCCGCCGTTGACGACGTCCTGGAACTCCAGGTCGGCGAAGCCCCACTCGCCCCTGAGCCGGCGACGACGCGCGACCGGCGCCTCGGGCAGCGCGGCACGGAGCTCCTCGACGAGCGCGGGGTCCGGCACGACCGGCAGGAGGTCGGGCTCGGGGAAGTAGCGGTAGTCGTCCGCGTCCGACTTCGGACGGCCGGCCGACGTCCGGCCGGTGTCCTCGTGCCAGTGGCGGGTCTCCTGCGTGATCGTGCCGCCGGCCGCGAGGATCGCCGCCTGCCGCTGGATCTCGTAGCGGATGGCGCGCTCGACCGACCGGAACGAGTTGACGTTCTTCGTCTCGGTGCGGGTTCCGAGCTTCTCCTGCCCGCGCGGGCGGAGCGAGATGTTCGCGTCGCAGCGGAGGTTGCCGCGCTCCATGCGAGCCTCTGAGACACCGAGCGCACGGACGAGGTCGCGGATGACCTGCACGTACGCCGCCCCGAGTTCGGGAGCACGGTGCTCGGCACCGAAGATCGGCTTCGTGACGATCTCGACGAGCGGGACACCAGCACGGTTGTAGTCGACGAGCGAGTACTCCGCGCCCTGGATGCGACCGGTGGCACCGCCGACGTGCGTGAGCTTGCCGGCGTCCTCCTCCATGTGGGCGCGCTCGATCGGCACCTGGAAGATGGTGCCGTCGGCGAGCTCGACCTCGACCTCGCCCTCGTAGGCGATCGGCTCGTCGTACTGCGAGATCTGGTAGTTCTTCGGGTTGTCCGGGTAGAAGTAGTTCTTCCGCGCGAACCGCGACGACTCGGCGATCGAGCAGCCGAGCGCGAGCCCGAGGCTGATCGAGTACCGGACCGCCTGCTCGTTCACGACCGGCAGCGACCCGGGCAGCCCGAGGTCGACCGGCGTCACGTTCGTGTTCGGCTCGCCGCCGAAGAAGTTCGGCGCGTCGGAGAACATCTTGGTCTTCGTGCCGAGCTCGACGTGCACCTCGAACCCGAGCACCGGCTCGTACCGTTCGAGTGCCTCGTCGAAGTCCATCAGGGCTTCCTTCTGCGCCATCAGATCACGCCTTCCTGCGCGGCCGACTGCTGGGAGGCGTCCAGGTCGGGGATTCGGTCGATGAGCGGGGCGCCCCACTGCTGCTCGAGCAGACGCTCCAGCGCGGCGCCGTAGCGGTAGAGCCGGGCGTCCTCGCGCTGCGGCGCCATGAGCTGCACGCCGGTCGGCAGCGAGTCCTCCGGCGCGAGGCCGTTCGGGATGCTCATGCCGGGCACGCCCGCGAGGTTCGCGGGGATCGTGGTGAGGTCGTTGAGGTACATCGCCAGCGGGTCGTCCATGCGGTCGCCGAACGGCAGGGCGGTGGTCGGCGCCGAGGGGCTGAGGAGCAGGTCGACCTGCTCGAACGCGGCCGCGAAGTCACGCTGCACGAGCGTGCGGACCTTCTGCGCCGAGCCGTAGTAGGCGTCGTAGTAGCCGGCGCTCAGCGCGTACGTGCCGAGGATGATGCGTCGCTTGACCTCGGGGCCGAAGCCGACCTCGCGCGTGGCGGCCATGACGTCCTCGACCGTCGCACCGTTCTCGGGCGTGACGCGCAGGCCGAAGCGCACCGAGTCGAACTTGGCGAGGTTCGACGACGCCTCGGCCGGGAGGATCAGGTAGTACGCGCTGATCGCGTAGGCGAAGGAGGGGGCGTCGATCTCGACGACCTCGGCACCCGCCGACTCGAGGAGCGCGACGGTCTCCTGGAAGCGCTGCGTGACGCCGGCCTGGAAGCCCTCGCCACCGGCGAGCTCCTTGACGACCCCGACCTTCAGGCCACGCAGCGTGTCGGCCTGGAGCCCGGCACGAGCGGCGTCGGCCATCGAGGGCCACTCCCCCGGGATCGAGGTCGAGTCACGGGGGTCGTGCCCGCCGATGACGTCGTGCAGCAGCGCGGCGTCGAGCACCGTCCGCGACACCGGACCGATCTGGTCGAGCGACGACGCGAGGGCGATCGCACCGTACCGGCTCACGCCGCCGTACGTGGGCTTCACGCCGACGGTGCCGGTGAAGGCGCCGGGCTGCCGGATCGAACCGCCGGTGTCGGAGCCGAGCGCGAGGGGCGCCTCGTACGCGGCGACCGCCGCCGCCGAGCCACCGCCGGAGCCGCCGGGCACGCGGTCGAGGTCCCACGGGTTGTGCGTCGGGCCGTAGGCCGAGAACTGCGTGGTCGACCCCATGGCGAACTCGTCCATGTTGGTCTTGCCGATCGGCACGAGGCCGGCGGCGCGCAGCTTGGCGACCGGGGTCGCGTCGTACGGGGGCCGCCAGCCCTCGAGGATCTTCGAGCCGGAGGTCGTCGGCATGTCCTGGGTGCAGAGGACGTCCTTGACGGCCACGGGCATGCCGGCGAGCGCCCCGAGCTCGTCCCCGACGGCGCGGCGGGAGTCGACGGACTTCGCGACGGCCAGTGCGTTGTCGTTGACGTGGAGGAAGGCGTGCACGTCGCCGTCGACGGCGGCGATGCGGTCGAGGTGGGCCTGCGTGGCCTCGACGCTCGAGACGTCGCGTGCGACGAGCGCGTCGGCGAGCGCGGCGGCGCTCAGCTTGGTGATGTCGGTCACGGTCGTGTCCCCTTACTGCTCTTCGCCGAGGATGGCGGTGACGCGGAACCGCTCACCGTCGGAGTCGGGCGCGCCGGAGAGCGCCTGCTCCTGCGTGAGGGTCGTGCCGACCTCGTCCGGGCGGGTGACGTTCTCGAGCGGGACCGGGTGGCTCGTCGCCGGGACGTCGGGCGTCGCGACCTCGGTGACCCGGGCCACGCTCTCGACGATGTGCGCGAGCTCCCCGGTCATCTTCTCGATCTCGTCGGGCGTGAGTGCGATACGCGCGAGGCTCGCCAGGTGGGCGACCTGCTCGCTCGTGATGTCAGGCATGGTGCTCCGTCGATTGCGTTCGTGGGATGCGCACCAGTCTATTGCGGACGCCCGGACCGACCGTGCCCGGGTCACGACGGTCGGGGTGGTCCGGCGAGGCGGGGCCGAGCCGCGCCTCCCGGCCGTCACTTCCCGGACGCGCCGCCCGTGCCCGCTCCGCCGGTCTTCCCGGTCTTCCCGGTCTTCCCGGTCGTGTCGGCAGGCGCCGCCGGCGCACCCGTCTGCTGCTGCCCCGGCTGCTGCTGGGTCCCGCTCGTCGCCTGGTCTCCAGGCGTCGCGGGCGTCCCCGCCCCGTCGCCGGACTGCGAACCCGACGAGGACGACGAAGAAGACGAGGACGACGCGGACGAGGACGAGGACGCGTGTCCGATCATCGCCGGGTCCGGCGTCGGCAGCGCATCGCCGCCGTAGTGCCCGTCGAGGTAGGTCATCATCTGCTTGCCGACCCCGAACTTCGCGCTGTACCCGGTCGTGCCCTGCAGGAACGGCGTGTTCGCGAGCCCGACGTTCCCCTGCACGTTCCCGATCCACGTCGCGTTCGTGTACTTCGTCGTCGACGCGACGAGCCAGTTCTGCACGTCGCTGTCGGTCGTACCGGTCTTCGCGAACTTGGGCACCCCGTCGTTCGGGTTCGCGGTGACAGCCGTGCCGTTGCCCTTCAGCACGCCCTGGAGCGCGTAGTCCACCGTGCCCGCGACGGACGGGTCCACGCCCTGCGTGCAGGACGACTTCGTCGGCGAGATCTTCGTGCCGTCGGCCTCGGTCACGGAGTCGATCGCGGTCGGGGTGCAGACGATGCCGTCGTTCGCGAAGCCCGCGTACGCCTCGGCGAGGTCGATCGGCGACAGGTTGTTCGTCCCGAGGATCATCGACGGGACCGAGCTGATCTTCCCGCCATTCGCGAGGTGGATGCCCATCTTCTGCGCGAGGTTCGCGATGTTGCACAGGTCGAGCTGCTTGCCCATCGCGGCGAACGCGGTGTTGATCGACTCGCTCGTGGCGTCCTGGACGCTCATCGAGGCCGGGACCGCCTCGGCGTTCGCGACGTTCCAGTTCGGCCCGGCGATGTTCGCGCAGGAGTTCGTGAACTCGGACGTCGGGTACGAGTGCTCGGTCGTGCTGACCGAGTCGCTCAGCGTGTGGCCGGTGGCGAGCCACTCCGCGAGCGTGAACACCTTGAACGTCGAACCGGTCTGGAACCCGCCGGAGTTGCCGTACGCGGTGTCCGCGCTGTAGTTCACGGCGGTCGTGCCCGGCGCGCTGCTGTCGCCCTGCGTGTAGGCGGTGTTCTGCACCATCGACAGGATGCGTCCGGTCCCGGGTTCCACCGTGACGTTGGAGCCGCCGACATCGACGCCTGCCATGGTGGCCGGCACGTACGAGGACAGCGCCGCCTGCCCCTGCGCCTGCAGGTCGAGGTCGAGCGAGGTGTGGATCTGGAGCCCCTTGGTGTCGAGGGTGTTGATCCGCTCCGCCGCGGTCGCGCCGAACGCCGGGTCCTGCAGCACCTGGTCTCGGACGTAGTCGCAGAAGTAGCCCGCGTCGAAGCCGGTGGCGGCGGTCGAGCAGCCGTTCGCCGTCGCGGTGATCTTCGGCTGGATCGGCGTCGCGATGGCCGCGGTCATCTGCGCCTTCGTGATCGAGTGGTGCGCCTCCATCCGCCGGAGGACGTAGTCGCGACGCTCCTTCGTGAGCGCGTACCCGTTCGCCTTGCCGTTGTCCTTGTCGCTCGGCTGGTCGATGCGCAGGTTCGACGGGTTGTTGAGGATCGCGACGAGCGTGGCGGACTGCACGAGGGACAGGTCCTTCGCGTGCACCCCGAAGTAGTACTCCGCACCGGCCTCGGCGCCGTAGACCCGGCCGCCGAGTCCGACGATGTTGAGGTACCCGGTGAGGATCTGGTCCTTCGAGTACTTCTTGTTCACGGCGATGGCGTACCGCATCTCCTGCAGCTTGCGCTGCGGGGTGACGCCGGCCGCGTCCGCGTAGCAGGCGTCGACCTTCTTCTGCGTGTCGGCCGCGTCCTTGCCGGTCAGCGACTCGCACTGCTGCACGAGGACGTTCTTCACGTACTGCTGCGTGATGCTCGACCCGCCCTGCACGTCGCCGCCGACCGCGGTCGCCGCAGCGCCGCGGAGGGTGCCGATGACGTCGATGCCGCCCTCGTCGTAGAAGCGGGGGTCCTCGGTGTCGATCGCGGCCTGCTTCAGGGTCTTCGCCATCTGCGCGCTCGTCACGTTCGTCCGGTTCTCGGCGTAGAAGGACGCGATCTTGACCTGCTTGCCGTCCTTCGTCGCGTAGACGGCGGACACCTGCTGCGGCGTCTGGATGTCGAGGTAGTCGGGCAGGTCCTCGAAGAACGAGGCAGCGCTCGAGGCCCCCTCGCCGACGACGGCCACGGCGGGCGTGACCGCCACCGTCACGAGCAGCCCCGCGAGGACGGACATGCCGAGGAAGGTCAGGAGGGCCGCCGGCCACCGGATCACACGCATGGCGAGCACGCTAGGTGGGCGCCCTGGGTTGGTTCTGCCCCGGAACCACCGCAGACTGCGCCGTCGCTCAGGTTGTCGCTCAGGCTGACCGGCGCGCGGCTCGCGTCCCGCGTGGAACCGCGGATCCGGCCGGGAGGCACGGTGCGCGCCGGGCGGACCGGCCGCCGGTCACGATCGGGTCACGGTGCGCGGTCGCGGTCGCGGTGCCCGCCCTGGGTGAAAGGTCGCGACCGTGGCCGGCCCGCGCCCGGCCCTGGCCGGGACACGGCGCGAGGAGCCCGTCGCACCGTCCGGTGCGCGGGGCACGCGTCCCCACCCGGTCGCATGAGCGCGTCAGTCGCGCTGCTGGACGTCCTGCGGACGGACCAGGTACATGTCCGGTGTCCCCGGCACGCCACCGCCGCCGCTGCCTTCGCCCCGTCGGAGCTGTTCCCGCACCAGGTCGCCCCGGCCGACGGCGATGAGAGCCACGTCGTGCAGGGAAGCCGTGCCGGGCTTGAGGTAGTCGTTGTGTCCCGACGGACGACGGAACACGTCGCCCGCCGCACTGGTGTCCGCGTCCCCGGCGAGGTCGAGCAGGGTCGAGCCGAAGGACGCCGAGCCGGGATCGGTGCCGAAGTACCCGGACCCGGCGATCGGGTCGCTGTGCGCTCCTCCGACGTACACCTCGCCCGAGGGCACCGCGAGCTGCGATGCCGTCCGGACCGAGCTGCCGGGCGACCCGAGCACGGTGAGGCTGTCCGCGTGCATCCGACCCGATGCCAGGGCGATGAGCGACGTCGTCGATCCGTACGAGTGGGCGACGATGTTGAGCCGCGGCTGCTCGGCACCACGGACCTCCCGCAGCCCGGTCACCGCACGATCGAGCCGCTCGGCCCCGGTCCGTGCGAGCGAGAGCGACAGGATGTTCGAGAGGTCCGGCGTGCGGTACCCCATCCACGCCACGACGGCGACGCCGTGCCCGTGCCCAGCGGCGGCGACGGGCGCGAGGGTCGCCTGCTCCGTTGCGAGGTCGTTGGCGGTGTCGGTGAAGTCGTACATCTGCCCCGTGACGGTGAAGAACATCCCCGGGACGACGACGGTCACGTCCGCGGCGCTCTCGAGGTCCCCGATCGCGATCGCTGCCCGTCCGGCGCCACGGGTGTCGAGGGTGATGAGCGCACGTCGCGGGTCGCCGGCTTCGGACACCAGCGACCGGCGGACCTGCCCGAGCATCGCGGTCTCCGCGGCCGGCGTGGCGGGGTCGGCGAGCGCGGCGGTGAGCGTGGTGCGGTTCGCACGGTCCCGGACGGCGTACGGCACGCCCTCGAGGTTGCCGACGACGCCCGGGGCGAGGGTCTCCAGCACCTGCTGCTCGTCGTCACCGAGTCCGGCCCACCACGACGCGACCTGCCGCGCGGTCGGTGGGTCGTCCTGCACGGTGTCCACGACCGCCGGATCGGCAGCGACGCGCCGGAGGTCCGCCGTCGGCATCGACGCGAGGTCGTCGAGGAACACGCTGCCCGGGGCGTGGGCCACCGCGTCGGCGTCGACCTGTCCCCCGACCGCTCCGATCGGGGGTACTGAGAGCCCCTTGAGGACCTGCCCTGCGGTGTGCACGACGGCCTGCGGGGCGGGAGCGGGCACGGCAGGGGCCTCGACCACTCCCAGCGAGTGCATCGAGGCGGTGAGCAGAGCCGCGGCGATGAGCAGCAATCGGGTCTCCCCCGGGAAGGCCGTCTCGTCGTCTCCCTGCAGACGGCGAGTGATGCTTCGTCGAGTCTACGGAGATCGGCCCGTCTGGGAACATGCGCGTTGCAACTTGACCCCCCAATTGGGTGTGCCGGAGGGTGTGCCGCTCTCCGCGGACACGAGGGGGCTGTGCTCCTGAGGGCGTCTCAGCCCTCGGCCGGGCCCTCTGTGGCGTCACCGAGCGCCTCCGGACCCTCGGTCACGAGGAGACGGAACTGCTCGGCATCGATGATCCGGACCCCGAGTTGCTCGGCCTTCGTCAGCTTCGACCCGGCCCCGGGCCCGGCCGCGACGAAGTCGGTCTTCTTGCTCACACTCGACGCGGCCTTGCCACCCGCGGCCATGATCGCCTCGAGCGCTCCCTCACGCGTGTACCCCTCGAGCGACCCGGTCGCGACGACGGTCACGCCGGTCAGGACCCCACCCTCGGCCGCGGCCGCACCGGGCCCGGGGTGCCCGGGGATCGCGAAGCGCACGCCGGCGGCGGTCCACCGGTCGACGATGTCGCGGTGCCAGTCCACGTCGAACCAGTCGAGCAGGGCATCGGCGATGATCCCGCCGACACCGTCGACCGCCGCGAGGTCGTCGCGCGAGGCCGCGCGGATCGCCTCGAGGGACCCGAAGTGCGTGGCGAGTGCCCGAGCGGCGACCGGTCCGACGTGCCGGATGTTCAGCGCCACGAGCTGCCGCCAGAGGTCCTTCGTCTTCGCGGCGTCGATGTTCGCGAGCATCTCGAACGCGTTCTTCGACGGGTACCGGCTCGGCTCGCCCGTGTAGTCGGCGCCACGGGCATCCGGGTCGAACGGCGGGTCGGTCTTCTTGCGGGCGCGGCTGAACGGCGTCACGCGCTTCGGGACGCCGGCGTCGTCGGTCTTCTGCATGCCGGTCTCGGCGTCGCGGACGATCACCTCGATCGGGACGATGTCCTCCATCGTCAGGTCGAAGAGTCCGGCCTCGGTGACCAGCGGCGGGGTCTCCGGGTGCAGCGGCTGGGTCAGGGCCGCAGCGGCGACCTCGCCCAGCCCCTCGATGTCGAGCGAGCCGCGCGACGCGATGTGCTCCACCCGGCCACGGACCTGCGCGGGGCAGCTCTTCGCGTTCGGGCACCGCAGGTCCTTGTCGCCTTCCTTCGCGGGGGCCAGGGGCGTCCCGCACTCCGGGCACGAGGCGGGCATGACGAACTCGCGCTCCGAGCCGTCGCGCAGCTCGACGACCGGGCCGAGCACCTCGGGGATGACGTCGCCGGCCTTCCGGAGGACGACGGTGTCGCCGATGAGCACGCCCTTCGCCTTGACGACGTCCTGGTTGTGCAGCGTCGCCTGGCGGACGACCGACCCCGCGACCTCCGCCGGCTCCATCGACGCGAACGGGGTCGCACGGCCGGTGCGCCCCACGCTCACCACGATGTCGAGCAGCTTCGTGTGGACCTCTTCCGGCGGGTACTTGTACGCGATCGCCCACCGCGGCGCACGCGAGGTCGAGCCGAGCTCCTCGTGCAGCGCGAGGTCGTCGACCTTGATCACGATGCCGTCGATCTGGTGCTCGACCGATGCACGGCGGTCGCCGTAGTCACGGACGAAGCCGAGGACCTCGTCCACGGTGTCGAACACGCGGTAGTGCGAACTCGTCGGCAGCCCCCACGTCTGGAGCAGCTCGTAGACCTCGGACTGGGAGTGGGCCTCGGTCGTGCGCTCGAGCTCCCGCACGGGCCACGCGCCGATGCCGTGCACGAGCATCCGGAGCCGACGCAGGCGGTCGACCATGAGCGCACGCTTCGCCTCGGACTTGCCCTCCTCCTTCTGCCGGAGGGAGCCGGCAGCGGCGTTGCGCGGGTTCGCGAAGACCTTCTCACCCGCCTCGCGCTGCTTCGCGTTGAGCTCGTCGAACTCGGCGACCGGGAAGAAGATCTCGCCCCGGACCTCGACGATCGGCGGGTGCCCCGTGCCGGCCAGGCGGTCCGGGATCGTCCCCATCGTCCGGACGTTGCCCGTGACGTCCTCACCCACGACACCGTCGCCGCGCGTCGCAGCCGAGACGAGTCGACCGTCCTCGTACCGGAGGTTGATGGCGAGACCGTCGATCTTGAGCTCGGTGAGCCACCGCACCCGCTCGGCGCCGGCGTCGCGCTCGACCTTCGTCGCCCAGTCGGTCAGCTCCTCGGGGCTGAAGACGTTGTCGAGGCTGAGCATGCGCTCGGCGTGCTCGACCGGCGCGAACTGGGTCGTCTGCGCCTGCCCGCCGACGGTCTGCGTCGGGCTGTCCTCGGTCAGGAGTTCCGGGTGGAGCTCCTCGATCGCAGCGAGCCGGTGCTGCAGCGCGTCGTAGTCGGCGTCCGACGCGGTGGAGGCGTTGCCCTCGTAGTACTCGTGCCGCAGCTCGGTGATGCGCGCACGGAGCCGTTCGACCTCGCGCGCGGATTGTGCTGCGTCGAGCTCGGACGGGGCCGTCGTCTCGAAGGTCGCGTCGTCGGGCGTGCTGTCGCTCATGCCTCAGTTCTACCGGCAACCACCGACCGGGCGCGCAGCCGCGGTCCGCCCCGGGAGCGCCGCGTTCAAGCGTCGACCGACACCGCCGACGTCGCGTCGACCGGCACCGCCGACACCGTCGCGTCGATCGTGCACTGCCCGAGCACGCGCGTGCCGACGTACACCACGGCCGTCTGCCCGGGGGCCACCCCGGACAGCGGCTCGTCCACGTCGATGACGAGCCGGCCGTCCGACACCCGGGCGGTCGCCGCCACCGGGTCGGCGTGGGCGCGGATCTGCACGTCGCAGGCGAACGGCACCGACGGGTCGGCCGGGGCCGTGCCGGCCCAGGTGAAGCGGGCGCCGGACATCGAGGACACGTCGAGCGCCTCCTTCGGCCCCACCACGACCGTGTTCTCCTTCGGTCGGATCTCGAGCACGAACCGCGGCTTGCCGTCCGGCGCCGGACGACCGAGGTGCAGGCCGCGCCGCTGCCCGACGGTGTAGCCCGTCGCGCCCTGGTGCTCCCCCACGACCGTCCCGTCGCGCTCGACGACGTCACCGGGGGCCGTGCCGACCCGGTCCGCGAGCCAGCCGCGGGTGTCACCGTCGGGGATGAAGCAGATGTCGTACGAGTCCGGCTTCTGCGCCACGGTCAACCCGCGGGCGGCGGCCTCGGCCCGGACCTCGTCCTTCGAGGGCGTCGCACCGAGCGGGAACATCGCGTGCTGGAGCTGCTCGGCGGTCAGCACGCCGAGCACGTAGGACTGGTCCTTCGCCCACGCCGCGGCGCGGTGCAGCTCACGGGAGCCGTCCGGTGCGGTGACGATCGACGCGTAGTGCCCGGTCGCGACCGCGTCGAAGCCGAGGGCGAGCGCCTTCTCGAGGAGCGCCGCGAACTTGATCCGCTCGTTGCAGCGCATGCAGGGGTTCGGCGTCCGGCCGGCCTGGTACTCGGCCACGAAGTCGTCGACGACGTCCTCCTTGAACCGCGCCGAGAAGTCCCACACGTAGTACGGGATGCCCAGCACCGACGCCGCGCGCTGGGCGTCCATGGAGTCCTCGATCGTGCAGCAGCCCCGGCTGCCCGTGCGGAGCGTGCCGGGCATCCGGCTGAGGGCCAGGTGCACCCCGACCACGTCGTGTCCGGCGTCGACGGCCCGTGCCGCCGCGACCGCCGAGTCGACGCCACCGCTCATCGCTGCCAGTACTCGCATGCGTCCAGCGTAAGCACCGGCGTACCGTTGTGCGAACGATGCCCTCCGAGACCCCCGCCTTCGACCTCCGGGCGGTCGTCCTGTCCGGCTTCCTCCCCGCAGCCCTGTTCGCGATCGGCGAGGGAGCGATCATCCCGATCATCCCCATCGCCGCGGACAACCTCGGCGCCGGGCTCGCGTTCGCGGGCTTCGTCGCCTCGCTCATCCTCGTCGGCGAACTCATCGGCGACGTGCCGTCCGGTGTCGTCGTCGGACGGATCGGCGAGCGGAACGCGATGATCGGCGCCGCCGGGGTGTCGGTCGTCGGGCTGCTCGTGTGCGTGTGGTCGCCGAACCCCTGGGTCCTCGCGGTCGGTGTGTTCCTCGTCGGTGTCTCCACCGCGGTGTTCGCGCTCGCCCGGCACGCGTACATGACGACCGCGATCCCCGTCCACGTCCGGGCCCGCGCACTGTCGAGCCTCGGCGGCGTGTTCCGCTTCGGCTACTTCGTCGGTCCGTTCGTCTCGGCGGGCGTGATCCACCTGACGGGCGCGACGCAGAGCGCGTTCTGGATCCACGTCACCTGCTGCCTGCTCGCGGCGGTGGTGCTCCTCGTCATCCGTGACCCGGCGACGGGCGCACGCGGCTTCCGGAAGCCGACCCGCGCCTCCAGGCCGGACGCGACGGACAGGCCGGACGCGACGGACTTGCCGGGCGGGACGAACCTGACGACCGCGGCCGACAGGGCCCTCCCGACGGAACCGCCCACCGACACCGGCGCGCAGTTCGTGCAGGACGAGGCCCACGGACTCTTCCGCACGATCCGCACGCACCGCAAGGTCCTCCTCCGCCTGGGCAGCGGAGCCGGCCTCATCGGTGCGCTCCGCGCCGGACGGCAGGTGATCCTGCCCCTCTGGGCCGTGAGCGTCGGCCTGGACGACTCCACCGCCGCGCTCGTCATCGGCATCGCGGGAGCCGTCGACTTCGCGCTGTTCTACACGAGCGGGCAGATCATGGACCGTTGGGGACGGCTCGCGAGCGCGCTCCCGTGCATGC
Organism: Curtobacterium phoenicis; assembly: GCF_047238015.1. Classification (NCBI taxonomy): domain Bacteria; kingdom Bacillati; phylum Actinomycetota; class Actinomycetes; order Micrococcales; family Microbacteriaceae; genus Curtobacterium; species Curtobacterium phoenicis. Next base: position 1,318,103 of record NZ_JBDFLZ010000002.1, on the reverse strand, counting down.
TCGGGCTCAGCGTCAGCTACTTCCTGCTCGCCTGGTCCGGGCACCTGGACGCGCGCGTCGGCTGGTTCGTCGCGATCGCGATCGGGATGTCGCTCGCGAACGGCGTCGGCTCCGGGATCCTCATGACGCTCGGTGCGGACCTCGCGCCGAGGGACCACCCGGCCCCGTTCCTCGGCGCCTGGCGCTTCACCGGCGACTTCGGCTCGGCGGCGGCACCGCTGCTCATCTCCGGCGTCACCGCCGTCGCCTCCATCGCGGTGGCGAGCGGCGTCATGGGTGTCCTCGGGCTCGTCGGTGCGGGCGTGCTGCTCCGGTACGTCCCGCGGTACCTCCCCCGTCGGTTGCGCTGACGGGCGCTGCGCGCGACGTCCGTCGCGTTCGGCGGGCCGTCCACCCGGCCTGGAGGCACGGTGCGCGTCGGCCCCGCCGGTCCCGCTCGGTAGACTGCCGCTGCTCGCGGGAGTGGTGGAATTGGTAGACACGCAGGATTTAGGTTCCTGTGCCCCGGCGTGAGGGTTCGAGTCCCTCCTTCCGCACGACAGACGGTTCTCCGCACGATGCCCGCGAACTCATACCGACGGCGGATGGTCCGGACACCCGGGGACGGTACCCTCGCATCAGCGGGGTCGTCCTCGTGTCCCCGCCCGCCCGACCGGAAGAACCATGCACTCCGTCGCTCTCGCCCTGATCCCCTGGCTGGATCCGCAGTACATCCTCGACCACTTCGGGGCCGTCGCCGTGCTCGTCGTCTGCGCGATCATCTTCGCCGAGACCGGCCTGCTCGTCGGGTTCATCTTCCCGGGCGACAGCCTCCTCGTCATCACCGGCCTCTTCGCCTTCGACCGCGGTGGCGCGATCGGCGGCATCCCGATCTGGGTCGCGGCCCTCATGATCGCGGCGTCGGCGTTCCTCGGCGGTGAGCTCGGTTACTACATCGGCAAGAAGGCCGGTCCGCCGATCTTCGAGCGCAAGGAGAGCGGCCTCTTCTCGAAGGCGAACGTCGACCGGACGAACGCGTTCTTCCACCGGTTCGGACCGCTCGCGGTGATCCTCGCCCGCTTCGTGCCCGTCGTGCGGACGTTCCTGCCGATCGCGGCCGGTGTCGGACGGATGAACTACAAGAAGTACTCGCTCTACAACGCGATCGGCGCCGTCATCTGGGGCGTCGGGGTCACGTTCCTCGGCTACTTCATCGGGCACATCCCGTTCGTGGCGCACATCGTCCGCTCCTACATCGACGTCATCCTGCTCGCCGCCGTCGTGGTCACGGTGGTCCCCATGGCGCTGACCTACTTCCGGAACGCCCGCAAGGCGAAGCAGGCGGAGCAGCAGCAGGCACCCGCCGTCGACCCGCAGTAGCGCGGCGCCGTCGCGCCGCGCGTTCGCGTTCGCGTTCACGTTGGCGTTCGCACCCCGTTCGCGTTCGCACAACCGAAGTCGCCCCGAACCACGTGATCACGTGGTTCGGGGCGACTTCGGTTGTGCGCAGGCCACCGACACCGACACAGGCACGGCACCGGCACGGCGACCCGCACGGCACCGGCACCGGCACCGGCACCGGCACCGGCCGCTACTCCGCGCCGAAGTACTCCCGCACGATCGGCGCGATGCCGCGAAAGGCCTTCGAGCGGTGGCTCAGCGCGTTCTTCTCGTCACGGGTCAGCTCGGCCGACGTCCGGTCCGCGTCGTCCGGCCGGAACACCGGGTCGTACCCGTGGCCCCCGTCACCGATCGGCTCCGTGGTGACCTCACCGTTCCACACCGCCTCGAACACGCGCTCGGTGCCGTCCGGGGTCACGAACGCCGCGGCGCACACGAACGCGGCCGTCCGCTCGACCACGCCCTCGAGGTTGCGGAGCAGCAGGGCGATGTTGTCCGCGTCGACCCGGGTACCCGCGTACCGCGCCGAGTGGATGCCGGGGGCACCGTCGAGGGCGTCCACGGCGATGCCGGAGTCGTCGGCGAGCGCCGGGAGGCCCGTGTGCGCGACCGCCGCACGCGCCTTGATGAGGGCGTTCGCGGCGTACGAGTCGCCGTCCTCGACGGGTTCCGGACCGTCGTAGCCGACCAGCTCCACACCGGCGCCGAGCGCATCGCCGAGGATGTCGCGCAGCTCGACGAGCTTGCCGGCGTTGTGGCTGGCGAGGACGACCCGACGGCCGGTCACGAGGCCTGCCCCAGCACCTCGCGCTGGATCGCGGCCAGCGAGGCGTTGCCCGCGAGGCCGAGGTCGAGCAGCGTGTTCAGCTCGTCGCGGTCGAACGGCGCGTGCTCGGCGGTCCCCTGGACCTCGATGAACTTCCCCGACCCGGTCGTGACGATGTTCATGTCGGTGTCGGCTGCGGAGTCCTCGGTGTACGCGAGGTCGAGCATCGGCTCGCCCCCGACGATGCCGACCGAGATCGCCTGCACGCTGTCGGTGAGCGGGGTGGCCTTCTTCGCGATGAAGCCGCGCTCACGGCCCCACTCGATCGCGTCGACCATCGCCACGTAGGCGCCCGTGATCGAGGCCGTGCGGGTGCCGCCGTCGGCCTGCAGCACGTCGCAGTCGATCACGAGGGTGTTCTCACCGAGGCCCTTCGTGTCGACCACCGCGCGGAGCGACCGACCGATGAGGCGGGAGATCTCGTGCGTGCGGCCGCCGACCCTGCCCTTGATCGACTCGCGCTGCATCCGCTCGTTCGTCGAGCGGGGCAGCATCGAGTACTCGGCGGTGACCCACCCGGTGCCCTTGCCGGCGAGCCAGCGGGGCACGCCGTTGGTGAACGACGCGGTGCACAGGACCTTGGTGTCGCCGAAGGAGATGAGCGCGCTGCCCTCGGCCTGCGTGCTCCACCCCCGCTCGATCGTGACGGGACGGTGGTCGGTCGCGGCGCGGCCGTCGGTGCGGGTGCTCATGGCGTCCTTTCGGTGTGGGGCAGCAGGATGGCCCCGGTCTGGAGGTGGCCGACGCTCGAGACCTCGGGACCGAGGAAGCGCCGGGCGAGCCGGATGAAGCCGTTCTTGTCGTCACCGGTCGCCTCGAACGCGTAGTCCGGCGGCTCCGGGGTGGTCCGTTCGAGCCCGTGCTCCACGAGCCGGCGGTAGACGTCGTTCGCGGTCTCCTCGGCGCTCGAGACGAGGGTGACGTCGGGGCCCATGACGTACTGGATCGCCGCGGACATCAGCGGGTAGTGCGTGCAGCCGAGGACCAGCGTGTCGACGTCGGCGGCCCGGATCGGGGCGAGGTACTGCTCGGCGACCGCGCGGAGCGCCGGCGACGAGGTGTCCCCGGCCTCGACGAACTCCACGAAGCGCGGGCACGCGGCGAGCGACAGGGTGACGTCGGCGGCGACAGCGAACGCGTCCTCGTAGGCCCGGGAGGCGATCGTCCCGACGGTGCCGATCACCCCGATGCGTCCGGTGCGCGTCTGCTTCACGGCGGCCCGAGCCGCGGGCTGGATGACCTCGACCACGGGGATGCCGTACGCCTGCTCGTACCGCTCCCGAGCGTCGCGGAGCACGGCGGAGGACGCGGTGTTGCACGCGATGACCAGCGCCTTGACGCCCTGCTCGACGAGGTCGTCCATCACCTCGAGCGCGTAGCGGCGGACGTCGGCGATGCGCTTCGGCCCGTACGGCGAGTGCAGGGTGTCCCCGACGTACCGGATGCTCTCGCGCGGCAGCTGGTCGATGATCGCCCGCGCCACCGTCAGCCCGCCGACCCCGCTGTCGAAGACTCCGATCGGTGCATCCGTCACACCCACCAGCGTACCGACCACGCGACGCGCGGACCGCGTGCCCACACGACTGCCCACCCGCCTGACCGGACCAGCAGCCGCCACCCCGTGCCTCCCGGCGGACCCCTGCCGTAGTGTCGGGGAGGTGACCAGCGCGCTCCTCACGGACCAGTACGAACTCACCATGGTGGACGCCGCCCTGAAGGACGGCACGGCCGACCGGCGGTGCGTCTTCGAGGTGTTCGCCCGTCGCCTGCCCGACGGCCGACGCTACGGCGTCGCGGCGGGGCTCGGCCGCTTCCTCACCGCGCTGGGGGACTTCCGGTTCGGCGACGACGAGATCGGGTTCCTCCGCGACCGCGGCGTCATCGACGAGGGCACGGCACGCTGGCTTGCCGACTACCGCTTCACCGGGAACGTCCGCGCCTACCGCGAGGGCGAGGTGTTCTTCCCGAACTCGCCCGTGCTCCAGATCGAGGGCACCTTCGCGGAGGCCGTCGTCCTCGAGACCCTCGCGCTGAGCATCTTCAACGCCGACTCCGCGATCGCGAGCGCCGCCGCGCGCATGGTCTCCGCCGCCGACCACCGCCCCCTCGCCGAGATGGGCTCCCGCCGCACGGGCGAGTGGAACGCGGTCGCCGCCGCCCGCGCCGCGTACATCGCCGGGTTCGGCGCGACGAGCAACCTCGAGGCCGGGCGCACGTGGGGCATCCCGACGATGGGCACCGCCGCGCACGCGTTCACGCTCCTGCACGACTCCGAGGAGGCGGCGTTCCGCTCGCAGCTCGACGCGCTCGGCAACGGCACCACCCTCCTCGTCGACACGTACGACATCGAGGCCGCGGTCGAGACCGCCGTGCGGCTCACCGACGGGAAGCTCGGGGCGGTGCGCATCGACTCCGGCGACCTGCCGTCCGTCGTCGCAGCGGTCCGGGCGCAGCTCGACCGGCTCGGCGCGACCGGGACGAAGATCACGGTGACGAACGACCTCGACGAGTACACGATCGCGGCGCTGCGGGCTGCCCCGGTGGACTCCTACGGCGTCGGCACGTCCGTCGTGTCGGGCTCCGGACACCCGGCAGCGGGCATGGTGTTCAAGCTCGTCGCGCACCGTGACGCCGCGGACGAGGCCTGGGTGCCGGTCGCGAAGAAGTCCGCCGACAAGGCGTCGACCGGCGGCCGCAAGGAGGCCGGCCGGCGGCTCCGCAACGGCATCGCGACCGCGGAGGTCGTGCTCACCCAGGGCTCGGTCGGGCCGGACGAGCGCCCGCTGCTCGTCCCGGTGGTGACGGACGGCGAGGTCGACCCCGCGTTCCTCGGCAGCAACGGCGTCGAGGCGGCGCGGAAGCACCACAAGATGGCGAAGGCCGAGTTGCCCGCCGACGCGTCGCGCATCGGTCGGGGCGACCCGGCCGTCCCCACCCTCGTGATCTGAGGGCGGCGGCTACTCCGCCTTCATGCGCTCGTAGATCTTCTTGCAGTCGGGGCAGACCGGGAACTTCTCCGGGTCGCGTCCGGGGATCCACTTCTTGCCGCACAGCGCCTTGACGGGCTTGCCGCTGAGCGCCGACTCGAGGATCTTGTCCTTCTTCACGTAGTGCGAGAACCGCTCGTGATCGCCGGGTTCGATCCCCTCGTCCTCGAGGAGCTTCTCGAGCTCGCGGTCCATCACGTCGAGGCCGCCACCGGGTTCCGTCATGCTCATGGGTCCAGGGTACGACGCGGCGGCCGGCGTGGCGACGTGGTGGACGACCGGACGGTCGCCACCGCCGGACGACGGCGTCGGTGCGGGCGTCCGCGACGGAGCCGGTGCCGGACGGGAGGCGCGGGGCGGGCCCACCACGGGCCTCCCGGCCGCCACCTGGTCACCGCACGCCGGTGGCGACGCGGACGGTCACGCTGGGCGGTGGGACCGGAGGCGCGCTCGGGCAGCAGGACGCCGCGCCGGCGGTGCCGCGAGCTCGCTCAGTTGCGCTGCGCCGCCGCCAGCAGGTCCGGTCCGCGCCGGTCGAACGCGCGGCCGCCGATCGCGACGCCGGCCACGAGGACCACCACGCCGACGACCGCACCGACGACCAGCGTCGTCGTCGCCCACGGGTCGGCGCCGTCGCGGAACGCGAGGACCGCGAGCCACACGGCCGGTACCGAGAACACCACGGTGCCGACGACCATCACGGACTGCGCGACCGTGGCGGTGACGCCGGCGGCCTGGGGCTGCTGGAAGGGGTGGTCGCCGGGCCGCACCGTCGGGTACGGCAGCAGGACGGAGACGATGCTCGACAGGCCGAGGCCGGCCAGCAGGGCGGACGCACCGATCCCGATGAGCACTGGGAACGCCACCCAGTCGCCGAAGAGCCGCGCGGAGACCGCTGCCCCCGCGACGAGTGCCGGGATCCCGACGACCAGGACGGGGACGACCCGGCCGAGCCGATCGCTCCACCCGGGTGCGCCGGAGGCCACGTGCAGCCAGACCGCGGTGTTGTCGTACGAGACGTCGTTGTGCGGCAGGAACCCGGCGATGAGCGCCATGAGCGGCAGCGGCACGAGCGCTGTCCAGTGCCACGGGACGCCGGCGACCCCGAGCGGGATGACGACGATCGGCACGAAGACGAGGATCAGGTACGAGGTGCGGTAACGCGGGTCGCGACCCCAGTACGTCAGGGCACGGGCGGCGACCGCGGCCACGGGCGTGGAGCCGAGCCGGTCGAACCAGCCGAGCCCGCGGTAGCGCCGACTGCGCGTCCGCGACTCGACGGTCTCGAGTGCGTGGCCCACCTGCGCCCACCACGCCCACGCGAGCAGGGCGGTGGTCGCGAGGGCGACGAGCAGCTTGAGCAGGCCCGCGCCGACGGCACCGACCGCTACGTCCGCCGGGACGGCCCACGCCGCACCCCACGGGGTCCACCCGGCGACGTCCGCGACCCGCTGCGTCTCGGCCCCCGCGGGGTCGATCCAGCCGCTGTCGACCAGGAGCGAGACCGTGGGGACGGCGAGGACCGCGATGACCAGCGCGACGAGCCAGCCGGCGTCCCGCGTGCGGTGCTGTCCGATCAGCCGGGACCCCGCCGTGGACGCGACCCGCACGAGCAGGGCGCACGTCGCGATCGCGAGGAGGCCACCGACGACCCCGAGGACCGCCGTGCCACCGCCCCGCATCCAGGTGACGGACTGACCCACGGCGACGATCGCCACCGCGACCACCGGCACGCCGACGAGGCCGGCGACGAACAACCCGACCGCGAGGTCCTTCCGGCCGATCCCGAACACGGCGAAACGGCGCGGGTCGAACTGGTCGCCGTGCCCCGCGACGAGCGGGACGACCGTGAACCCGAACGTGACGAGGGTGCCGACCGGGACCACGACGGCGCGCGCCGACTCCGGGTCGACCGTCCGCAGACCGGCGGCCACGACGGCGATCGCGACCGCGACGACGAGCCCGAGGAGGCTCCCGAGCACGACCAGGACCGAGCGACGCGCACTCCCCCGGACCCCACCCGCGAGCAGGTCGGCCCTCAGGCGGAGAAGCTGTGCAACCATTCCATGCTCTCTGCCACGACGCGGCCGCCCGCGAGTTCGACGAACTTGTCCTCGAGGCTCTTGCGCCCGCGGACCTGGGCCATCGTCCCGGAGGCGAGGACCTTGCCGCCGACGATGATCGCGACCGAGTCGCACGTGCGCTGGACGAGCTCCATCGAGTGGCTGGAGAGCACGACCGTGCCACCACCCGCCGTGTAGCGACGGAGGATCTCCGTGATGGTCGCGGCACTCACCGGGTCGACCGACTCGAACGGCTCGTCGAGCACGAGGACCCGTGGCGAGTGGATGAGCGTCGCGGCGAGCGCGATCTTCTTCGCCATGCCGACCGAGTAGTCCGCGACCTGGCGGCCGAGTGCCTCACCGAGACCGAATGCCTCGGCGAGGTCGGCGCTGCGGTCACGTGCTGTAGCGCCGTCGAGGCCCCGCAGCGTGGCGGAGTAGTAGAGGAGCTGCGCGCCGGTGAGGCGGTCGAACAGCCGGAGCCGGTCGGGCAGCACGCCGAGGCTCCGCTTGGCGGCGGTCGGGTCGGCCCAGACGTCGTGGTCGAGCACGGTCACGGTGCCCGCGTCCGGTCGGAGGAGCCCGGTGACCATCGAGAGCGTCGTCGTCTTGCCGGCGCCGTTCGGGCCGACGACGCCGAAGATCGAGCCCTGGCGGATCTCGAGGTCGACCTCGTCCACGGCGAGGGTCTGGCCGTAGCGCTTCACGAGGCCCTCGGCCCGGAGGACCACGGGCTGCTTCGGCGCGGCCGGCGCGGGGCGTTTGGGGGTGGCCCGGGGTGCTCGCTTCCCCGACGCCGCGCCGCTCGACTCCGTGGCCGTCGGATCCGTGCGGGCCGGGTCCGTGCTGCTCGGCGCGGCGTCCCGCTGCTCGGTCCGCTTCGGCGCGCCGGCCGGGCGCTTCACACGCCCCTTGGCGCCACGGGACCCCTTCGCGGACCCGCGCTCCGTGCTCGCCGCCCCGGCGACCGCCGCGGTCGCGCCGGGTCCGAGCGGATCGGCATCGTCCCGCGTGTCGTCAGTGGTCCCGCGCGTGTCGGCGGCGCCCGCACGTGGCCCGGTCGCGTCGCCCCCGGCCTCGCCCGTCGCGTCGTCGAGGGTCGTGGCGTCGACGCCGTCGACCTCGATCGTCGTCGCGTCGTCGGTCATCTCGTCACCAGCGGGCGCGTCACGCGCATCCCCGTCCCCCATGTCGCTCTCGGCCTCGGTCAGCCAGGCAGCGTCGGACGTCGCGTACACGTCCTCGTCGTCTGCTCCTGCGGCCATCGCCCCACCGTACCAACGGTCCGAGGACGGGTCGGCGACCGTGACCGGACCGTCACCCGCGTCGCCCGCGCGAGGGTCACGAATCGAGAACGAAGCGGATCCCGGTGTACCCCTCCGGCACGGTCGTTCCGTATCATTCACCGGGGCACGCCGAAGTGTTCACCACTTGGAAACCCGCTCGGGCCGGCCAACGTGATGCGACCCGCGCTGGGAGTCTGATCCGAGAAGCGCAGGGTTCACGGCGGATCCGGACCCTGCGGGAGCAGACTCGACCAGGCCCGCCCGTGCCCATCGGCGCGCGGGCGGACACCAGAAGGGACCAGCATGACCACGCAGATCGTCATCCTCGCCGCGGGGATGGGCAGCCGCCTCGGGCGCAGCCTGCCGAAGCCGCTGACGGAGCTCTCCGACGGCCGCACCATCATGCAGCAGCAGTTCGACAACATCCGCGCCGCGTTCGGTTCGAGCGCCCGCGTGACCATCGTCGTCGGCTACAAGTCGGAGTACATCGTCGAGGCGTTCCCCCAGGCGAACTTCGTCTACAACGAGTCCTACGACTCGACCAACACCTCGAAGAGCCTCCTCCGTGCGCTCAAGGCCACCGGCAAGAGCGGTGTGCTCTGGATGAACGGCGACGTCGTCTTCGACCCGCGTGCGCTCGTCCGCGCCGCCGACATGATCGACGAGGACCGCTCGTTCGTCAGCGTCAACACCGACAAGGTGTCCGACGAAGAGGTCAAGTACACCGTCGACGCCGAGGGCTTCATCGAGAAGCTCTCCAAGCAGGTCGTCGGTGGCCTCGGCGAGGCCGTCGGCATCAACTACGTCTCCGCTGCCGACAAGCAGGCGCTCGTCCGCCAGCTCGGCCGCGTGGACGACCAGGAGTACTTCGAGGGCGGCATCGAGGCTGCCATCGCCGAGGACGGGCTACGCTGGTCGCCGGTCGACATCTCTGACCTGTACGCGGTCGAGATCGACTTCGCCGAGGACCTCGAGCGCGCGAACAACCTGTTCGCCTGAACGACACCAGTCCCCTCGGCGGTTCCGCCCGGAGGGAAACCGTGACCACAGCGAGTGCGCCGACCGTGCCCGCGGCTGCTGCCCCGATGGCCAGCCGCAGTGCCGGTCGGCGCTATCGTCATGCCCTTCGGCTGCTGACCGTCCGCGACCTCCGGGTCCGCTACTCGACGTCGGCGCTCGGCTACCTCTGGTCGATCCTCGACCCGCTCGTGATGTCGGCCATCTACTGGTTCGTCTTCACGCAGGTGTTCCACCGCGGCAAGGTGGGCGAGGAGCCGTACATCGTGTTCCTGCTCTCGGCGCTCCTGCCCTGGATGTGGTTCACCGGCGCGGTCTCGGACTCCACACGGGCGTTCACGAGCGAGGCCAAGTTGATCCGCTCGACGACGATCCCGCGCAGCATCTGGGTCGCCCGGATCGACGCGTCGAAGGGCATCGAGTTCGTGCTGAGCCTGCCCGTCCTCGCGATCTTCGTGCTCGCGACCGGGGCACACCTCCACTGGGAGGTCCTGCTCTACCCGCTGGCGATCGTGCTCCAGTGCGCGCTGATCTACGGGCTCGGCCTCATCGTCGCGCCGCTGGTGGTCTTCTTCCGCGACCTCGAACGCGCGGTCAAGCTGATCCTGCGCTTCCTGTTCTACGCGTCGCCGATCATCTACGGCACATCGGCGCTGCCCGAACGCTTCCGTGACCTGATGGCGCTGAACCCGCTCTCCGGGATCATCGGCATCTACCGCTCCGCGTTCTTCCCGAGCCAGCTGCACTGGCTCGAGGTGGCCACCTCGGCCGTCGTGACCGTCGTCGTGCTCGTCATCGGCACCGTCGTCTTCAAGCGGAGCGAGCACCGCGTCCTCAAGGAGCTGTGATGACCGCCACCGACCAGCCGCGTCGCAGCACCACCACGGCGCCCGTGATCTCCGTCCGTGGCGCCGGGATCCGGTTCAAGCGCAACCGGCGGGCGAGCCGCAGCTTCAAGGACCTGTTCGCCGGCCGCAGCCGTCGCAAGCGCGGCGACGAGTTCTGGGCGCTCCGCGATGTCTCGTTCGACGTCCGGCCCGGCGAGGCGATCGGCGTCGTGGGTCGGAACGGCCAGGGCAAGTCGACCCTCCTCAAGCTCGTTGCGCAGGTCATGCTCCCCGACGAGGGCCGCGTGCACGTCGGAGCCGGCGTCGCGCCGCTCATCGAGATCACCGGCGGCTTCGTCGGTGACCTCACCGTGCGGGACAACGTGTACCTCACGGCCGGTCTGCACGGCATGTCGCGGGCGGAGATCCGCGACGCCTTCGACGAGATCATCGAGTTCGCGGAGATCGGCGACTTCGTCGACACCCCGTACAAGCACCTGTCGAGCGGCATGAAGGTGCGGATCGCCTTCTCGGTCATCTCCCGTCTGGACGAGCCGGTGCTGCTCGTGGACGAGGTCCTGGCCGTCGGCGACAAGGGGTTCCGCGAGAAGTGCTACAAGCGGATCGACGAGCTCCTGGCAGGCGGACGGACCCTGTTCTTCGTCTCCCACAGCGACAAGGACCTGCGCCGGTTCTGCGACCGCGGACTCTACCTCGACAAGGGACGGCTGCAGTTCGACGGCCCGATCGACGAGGCTCTTGCGCGGTACAGCGCCGACTACTCGGCCTGAGCGGGACGGATCACCCCTCCACAACGGCACGTGCCCGGGCATCCTCCACAGCGATGGTGGGCCACCGTCGTCCCGACCGCGCCGACGTCGGCACCCCCACCTATCGTTCATCGCATGCACCCCACCGCCACCGCGTACCGTGTCCCGTTCCACCTCGACCGCACCGACGCTCCGCGCCGCTACACCCTCGTGAACACCGGGTCGGAGCCCGTCGACGGGTTGACGCTCACCCACCTGGGAACGGGCTACGCACCCCCGATGGCCGTCCGTCGGCTCGAACCGGGGCGGGCGCTGTCCATCGCGGTGTTCGGCGCTGCCCCGGACGACACCGGCGCGGTGGTGCTCCGGTGGCGACGCCCCGACCGCAGCGAGTACCTGTGGCAGGTCCCGCTCGTCGCCCACGCCGCAGGACGCTGACGCGCCGTGGGTGTGACCGACCTCGGCGGTCAGCCCTCGCCGTGCTCGGCCGCCACGACGCGCCACCGCTCGAGCAGCTGTTCCACGGCCGCGTGGAACCGCGCTGTGGCGGCTCCGGGCGTCGTGTCCCCGAAGTAGCGCTCGACCCAGTGTCGGAGCCGCGCCAGTTCCTCGGCGTCGTTCGCGGCGGCGTCGATCCGGGCGACCACGTCGACCGTCTCCGACGCCTGCAGCCAGTTCGCGTCTCCCAGGTACCCGCGTTCGTCGACGTCGGCGTCCGGCGACACCGGGCGCGTCACGATGAGCGGCTTGCCGACGGCGAGCCGGTCGTAGATCATCGCGGAGATGTCCGTGATGGCGACGTCGGCGCCCGCGAGCTGCCAGCCGAGCGTCGGCCCGTCGTCGTACACGTGGTGCGCCGACGGGTCGGCGGCGTTCGCCGACGAGATCGCTGCGATGATCCGCTCGTGCGCGGCCCGGTACTCGGCATCGAGCACGCCCGAGCGTGGGTGCGGCCGGTAGACGAGCCGGTGCGCCGGGGACGCGAGCACGCGCTCGGCGATCGTCGTGCCGTGGCTGGCGATCGACCCGTAGGCTGCGGCGGCACGGTCCCCTTCCCAGGTCGGGGCGTACAGCACGACGGTGCGGTCGTCCGCGGGCCAGGGCACCTCGCCTGCGAAGTGGTCCGCCTGGGGGCGGCCGATCGCGGTCGTCCGTGCGTCGAGGTCGTAGTCCCACAGCGCAGCGGCCAGGCGGTCACGAGCGGCGTCGCCGGCGATCAGGGCGTGGTCGTACGCCTTGAACTGGTTCGTCGTCATGTACATCTTGTCGCTCTCGCCGTGGTTGACGAAGACGTGCCACATGCGCCCGTACCGCATCATCTGGAAGTTGCGGGCGTTCTGGTTGACGTAGAGGACGATCTTCGGGGCCTGCTCGTCCACGAACCGTTCGAGGTCCACGACCTGCCGCGCGTACACGACCGGCACCGGCGACTCCTCGAGCAGGGCGAGCATGGCCCCGGGGCTCCGCGAGATGATCGCCACCGGGTGCTGCGCGTGCAGCTCGGCGAGCGGCGCGTACCACTGACGGACCTGGTAGAGGTTGACCGGGCCGTCGGCGAAGTACACCGCGATCTCGACGGAGCTCGGTGCGAGCGGCGACTCCGCCCGCAGTCGTCGGGCCAGGGCGTTCCGGTTCTGCCGCGACTTCAGGAGTCGCTGCACGAGCCGGACGGCCGTGCGTGCGTCGCTCAGGATCGACATGGGTCTCCTCAGATGATCGGGGGACGGCCGGCGAGCGTCATGCGTCCGATGGTCAACCACCCCATGGTCGCGGCTGGTCCGCAGTCGGTGGTCCACCCCTCACGGATGCCACCGAACCACGTCGCGAGACGTCGCGGGTGCCGCCACCAGCGCGCCACCTGGATCGCCGCCCACGAGCCGACGTACAGCGGTCGCAGCACCGGCGGCAGGTTCCGCCGCGCGAGCCACACCCGGTTCCGGGCGTTGAGCCGGTAGTACTCGCGGTGACGCGCAGGATCGATCGCCGGGTGGTGGGCGACGAGGTCCCCCGCGTACCATGTCCGTCTGCCCGCGTCCCACACCCGCCAGGCGAGCTCGATGCCCTCGTGCGCGTAGAAGTACGGCGCTCCCCAGCCGCCGACCGCGCGGTAGACGTCCGTGGGCAGCACGACGGCACCCTCCCACACGGAGAACACCGGCGACGACTCCGACGGCGATCCCTTGCGGATGCGCGGGATCCACCTCGTGGGGTTCGCGGCTCCGGTGGGGTCGACGACGCGGGGCTGGACGAGCCCGAGCGAGGGATCGTGCTCGAACAGCGCGATCGCGTCCCGCAGGAACGTCGGTGACGGCACCGAGGCGTCGTCGTCGAGGAAGAACACGTAGTCGCCGTGGACGACGTCGGCGCCCGCGTTCCGTCCGGCCGGGATGCCGACGTTCTCGGGCAGTGCGAGCGCACGGACTCCCTCGGGCAGTCCGGTCGGCTCCCACCCGTTGCCGACGCAGACGACGTCGAGCTCGACGTCCTGCTGCGCGAGCACGCTCTCGAGTCCGCGTCGGAGGTCGTCAGGGCGGGTGCCCTGCGAGAGGCTCACCACGGCCACACGAGGTCGTTCCCGGTGCGGGACCGCGTGGCGTCGCACGGTCCCCGGCGTCACGCCCGGACCCGCTTCGAGGCGATGATCGCGAGGAAGTGCCCGGCGGTCGCGAGGACCGCGAGCGGCAGGAGCGCCCCGACCAGGATGCGCGACGCGAGGGTGTCCCCGATGACGAGTCCGAGCAGCGCGAAGGCGAAGGCGAGGATCGAGAGCTCGACCGAGTGGTACAGGCGGTGGAACGGCAGGAACCGGGCGGCCTTGCGGAGTGTGGCGAGCCGACGGCCGGACGGGGCGGTCGAGGCGTCACGGCGGTCGACGAGCTTCTCGAGCCCGGCGTTGGCGCGCGCCACGTGCACCATGTCGTTGAGGGCCTTGTTCAGGACGATCACCAGCCCGAGCGCGCAGCCGATCGTCGTCCACATCCAGTCGGCGTCATGGATCGGCCACGTGGCCGCGCGGATGCCGAGTGCGATCGGGATGAGCCCCTCGGTCGTGTAGTGCCCGACCTTGTCGAGGAACACTCCGGCGGGCGAGTGGGTGCCGCGCCACCGGGCGACCTCGCCGTCGCTGCAGTCCACGAGCATCTGCAGCTGACCGAGCACGAGTGCCAGCGCTGCACCCCAGATGCCCGGGATCAGCAGGGCAGCTGCGACACTCCACCCGACCAGGATCATCAGCCCCGTGACCTGGTTGGCGCTGACCCGGGTCTTCAGCAGCACCCAGGTCAGGTACGGCGAGACGTCCCGGAGGTACAGGGAGGCGGTCCAGTGCTCGGCGTTCGCCCGCATCCGGACCGCGTCCGGCTGCGCGACCGCGCGGAGCTCGGCGATCGAGGTCGGCCGCGCGGCGCGTCCCGTGGTGGCGTCGTCGGTCATGTCGGTCACCGTCCCGTGTGCGTCGTGAGCTCGGACGTCCTGGTCAGGAAGCCGATGATGAACCCGATCCCCCAGCCGACGTGGATGCACGGTAGGACGACGAGGAGCCAGAGGAGCGTCGCCGCTCCGGAACGCCGTGCGACGGCGACGGCGCCCACGACGACGAAGAGCAGGTAGACGGCGGGCACCACGAAACCGAGCAGCGCCCAGGCTGCACCGGTACCGGTGACCGCGCCGACGATCCCGGCGATGCCGGCGACGATGCCGACCGCCATCGCCGCGACCATCGCCGGCGGCACGAAGTAGCGCAGACCGTTGTTGGCCGGGAACCGCCGGGCGAGTTCCCCCCGCCACAGGCCCGTCGCGACGAACTGCCGCACGAGCCGCTTCAGGCTCGGCCGCGGTCGGTACGTGACGACGAGCTCGGGCGTGAACCAGACGGTGCCGCCGGTCTGCCGCAGCCGCCGGTTCAGCTCCCAGTCCTGGCCCCGCTTGATGCCCTCGTCGAACAGTCCGACCTCGAACAGGCGGTCGCGCCGGAACACGCCGAGGTAGGCGGTCTCGGCTGGTCCGGCCTGCCCGCCGACGTGGTGCGGCGTGCCGCCGAGCCCGACCCGGCTGCCGTACGCGAGTGCCACGGCCCGCTCGAAGGGGGTGCGACCCTCGGCGTGCATGATGCCGCCGACGTTGTCCGCACCGGACTCCTGCAGCACGCGGACCGCGACGCGCGTGTAGTCCCGCGGCAGCACCGAGTGCGCGTCGACACGGACCACGACGGGGTGCTCGGACGCGCGGATCGCCACGTTCAGCCCGGCGGGGGTCGACCCGACGGGGTTCTCGATCGCTCGGATCCGCGGATCGGCCGCGCTCATCTCCGCGACGAGCTCGTTCGTCCCGTCGATCGAGGGTCCGAGCGCGAGGATGACCTCGAACGGACCGGTGTAGTCCTGGTCGAGCAGGCTCTGCACGGCAGCTCGGACCTCGGTGACCTCGTTGAGCACGGGCATCACGTACGAGACGCCCGGCAGGGGCTGTCCGTCTGGCTGCATGCGTCCCTCGGGGTGGTGGCTTGGTTCGCGGGGCGCACCGCGAGCGGTGCCGCCCCGCAGAGCGACCATGAGCCTATCAAGCCGGCCCCGCCGGGACGGACTGGAGGCCCGGTACCAGCTGGCACCGGGCCTCCAGTCCGACGGACGGTCGCGTCAGCTCTTGCTGTCGTACGTCCCGAGGGTCACGTCGGTCGTGTAGGACTTCCCGCCACGGAGGTAGGTGATCTCGGTCTTCGTGCCGCCGGCGAAGAAGCGCACCTGCGCGGTGAGGTCGGTCGCGTCGGACACCGTGGCCGAGCCGATCTTCGTGACGACGTCGCCTGCCTTCAGGCCCGCCTTCGCCGCCGCCCCACCGGACGTCACCGACTTGATGAGCGCGCCCATCTGCGTCGCGTTCGAGGCATCGGTCGAGTCGGCGACACCGGCGCCGAGCAGACCGTGCGTCGCGGAGCCGTTGTCCTTGATCTCGTTCGCCACGCGCTTGACGAGGTTGGACGGGATCGAGAAGCCGACGCCGATGCTGCCCGACTGCGAGTCGGACGACGAGCTGCCGGCGGACGCGATCGCGACGTTGATGCCGATCAGCTTGCCCTTCGAGTCGAGCAGCGCACCACCCGAGTTGCCGGGGTTGATCGACGCGTCGGTCTGGATGACCGGCAGCGACACCGTCGAGTTCGCCGAGGAGCTCGACCCGTTGTCGCCGTTGCCCCAGAAGTCGAACGGCCCGTTCTGGCTGCCGTTCCCGCCCTCGTTCGAGTCGCCGCCGGTGTTCGGGGCGCTCGACGTGACCTGGATGCTCCGGTTCAGCGTGGACACGATGCCGTCCGTGACGGTGTTCGACAGACCGAGCGGCGCACCGATCGCGACGGCGGTGTCGCCGACGTTGAGGTCGGAGGAGTCGGCGAACGAGATCGGCTTGAGGTCGGTGGCGTCGATCTTGATCACCGCGAGGTCGACCGTGGGGTCCGTACCGATGAGCTTCGCGTCGTAGATCTTGCCGTCCGAGGTCGTGACGGTGATCTTGCCGTTGCCGCTGTCGCCGTCGAGCGTCACCACGTGGGTGTTCGTGACGATGTAGCCGTCCTTGCTGAACACGACGCCCGAGCCGGTGCCGGCCTCGCTGCTCGCCGAGACGTTGATCGTCACCACGGATGGGGTGGCCTGCGCGGCGACGGCGGTGACGACGGTCGCGTTGTTGTAGTCGTTCACCGTCAGGTTGCCACCGCCCTGCGCGGAGCTGCTCGTGGGGGTGCCGGTGCCGCTCGTCGCCGAGCCCGCGAGCCAGCCCGCACCACCGCCGACGAGGCCGGCGATGACGGCGGCGGCGACGAGCGGCACGACGAGGCGGTTGCGCCCCTCGGTCTTCGTTCCCTCCGGTGCCGCGGTGGCCGAGTCGGAGAAGTAGTGGCCGTTGCGCTGGTTCGAGCCGTCGACGTCCCCGAAGGACGAGGCGGACGCCGGAGCGCCGGTCGCGGAGCCGGGGGCCTGGGCCGACGCGTACGCGCCGACGGAGGCGGGAGGCGCAGCGGAACCGGTCTGCTGGGCGTACTCGCCGTAGCGGGGGCGGTCCTGTCCGGCGGACGGCGTCTGGCCGGTCTGCTGCGACGGGTCGGCCTGCTGACCGTACGCCGAGCCGTGGGCGCCGTAGGGGTTCTGCTGGCCGTACTGGCCCTGTCCGGAACCGTACTGGCTCTGGCTCTGGCTCTGGCTCTGGCTCTGGCTCTGGCTCTGGCCGGAACCGTACTGGCTGCTCTGGCCGTACTGACCCGACTGGCCGTACTGACCCGACTGGCCGTACTGGCTGCTCTGGCCGTACTGACCTGACTGGCCGTACTGACCCGACTGGCCGTACTGGCTGCCCTGGCCGGAGTGGCCGTACTGGCCGTACTGGCTGCCCTGGCCGTACTGGCTCGACTGCCCGTACTGGCTGCCCTGCCCGTACCGACCCGCGTCCTGCCCGTAGCCGCCCTGCTGACCCGAACCGGACCCGCTGCCCGTCCGGTCGTCGCCCACGGTCGGGTACGGCGCCGTGTACTGCGACGTCTGCTGGTCGTCCGCACGCGGGAACACGTCGGTCTCGTTCGCGGCCGCCGGCTCGATCACGTCGGTGTGGTCCGCCTGGTCGCGCTCGGCACCGGTCGTCTCGGCAGAGGTGGTCTCCTCAGCGCGGCGGTCGTCGTCGGCCTGCCCGTGGGGCGTGTTGTCGCTCATGCTGGACGTGCTCCTTTCAAGCTCGTGCAGTCTGTCGCACCCACCTGAGCGCCGGTCCTGGCCGGGCTGCACGCGACCCATGACGATCTTATGCGTGCGCTGAGGATGCCCCCGCGGGTGTCGGCGGCCCCGCCGGTAGGTTGGGGACGACCGGCACGACGACCCACGGCGGAGGACCACCATGCGACTCGACGGCCCCTGGCTGCGTGCGGCGGAGGGAGCGATGCTCCTCGGCCCCGAGGGTGTGCCCGCACCGACCGTGTTCGCCGAGATGAGCGCCCTCGCCGCGGCGACCGGCGCGATCAACCTCGGGCAGGGGTTCCCGGACGAGGACGGCCCGCAGGAGGTCCTCGACGCCGCCGTGCAGGCGATCCGCGACGGCGCGAACCAGTACCCGCCGGGCCGGGGCACCCCGGACCTGCGCGCGGCGATCGCCGAGCACCAGGCACGCTGGTACGGGCTCGAGGTCGACCCCGACCGTGAGGTCCTCGTCACCGCCGGCGCCACCGAGGCCCTCGCGGCGACGCTCCTCGCCCTGGTCGAGCCCGGCGACGAGGTGATCACCTTCGAGCCGTTCTACGACGCGTACGGTGCCCTGGTCCGGCTCGCCGGTGGCACGCACGTCACCGTCCCGTTGAGCGCTCCGGACTTCCTGCCCGACGAGACCACGCTCCGCGCGGCGTTCTCGGACCGCACCCGGGTCGTCCTCGTGAACACCCCGCACAACCCGACCGGGCGGGTCCTCCCCGCCGAGGTCCTGCGCACGGTCGTCGAACTCGCCGAGCGGCACGACGCCCTGATCGTCACCGATGAGGTCTACGAGCACCTCACGTTCACGACCCCGCACGTCCCGATCGCGACGCTCCCCGGCGCCCGCGACCGCACGGTGACCGTCTCGAGCGCTGGGAAGACCTTCAGCACGACCGGCTGGAAGATCGGCTGGCTGACCGCTCCCCCAGCGCTCGTCGACGCGATCACCTCGGTGAAGCAGTTCCTCACCTTCGTGAACGGGTCACCGTTCCAGCCGGCGGTCGCCGCCGGGCTCCGGCTGCCGACCGAGGTCTTCACGGGCATCGCCTCCACGCTGGCGGCGAAGCACGAGCTCCTCGCCGACGGGCTCCGGAGCGCGGGCTTCGACGTCATGGGCCCCGACGGCGGGTACTTCGTCATCGCCGACGCCGCGCCGCTGGGCTTCGACGATGCCCGCGCGTTCTGTCTCGCCCTGCCCGAGCGGGCGGGGGTGGTCGGGGTCCCGGTGTCGGCGTTCGTCCGGCCGGAACACGCCTCGGGCTACCGCTCCCTCGTCCGGTTCGCGTTCTGCAAACGGCGCTCCGTGCTCGAGGACGCGGCATCCCGCCTCGCGGCGCTCACACCGACGGTCTGAGCAACGGCGCGGCGGTCGCCGGCGTCGGCGGGATGCGGTCTGGTCCCCCTGGAGGACGGCCTGGAGGCACGGCTCACCACCGACGGGCCGCTCACGTCGACGGGCCCGCTCACGTCGACAAGGCGCCCACGTCGACGGGCCCGCTCACGTCGACGAGTTCCGCGGCACGACCTCGTAGCGCCGGAGGGACAGGGACGGGTTCACCGACCGCACCGCGGCCGTCGTGTCGGTGTCGATCGTCGCGACGAGGAGCCCCGGCGTCGCACCGGCCGCCGCCACCACGACCCCGGAGGGGTCGAGCACGACCGACCCGCCGACGCCGATCGGCGGCGTCTGCCCGACCCCGACGACCCAGACGGTGTTCTCGATCGCACGCGCCGTGAGCAACGTCCGCCAGTGGTGTTCCTTGCCCGGTCCACGAACCCACTCGGCCGGCAGGACCACCACGTCCGCGGCGCCGAGCTCCGGGGCGGCGAGGCGTCGGGTGACCTCCGGGAATCGCAGGTCGTAGCAGGTCTCGAGTCCCACCCGGACGCCGGCGAGCTCGACGACGGCCAGCTGCTCGGGGTCACCGGCGTCGATCCGGTCCGACTCCCGCGACCCGAACGCGTCGTACAGGTGCACCTTCCGGTAGACCACGTCGAGCGTTCCGTCGGGTCGGACGGCCACGAGGGTGTTCCGGAACCGCCCCGACGCGTCGGAGGTCTCGGCGATGCCGACGACGAGCGCCAGACCGGTGTCCTGCGCGATCTGCTGCAGTCCCGTCACGAACGGCCCGTCGAGCGGCTGCGCGGCAGCGACGAACCGATCGTCGATGTCGGCCGTGAAGTACGAGCTGTACTCCGGTGTCACGAGGAGCTGTGCACCCCGCTCGGCCGCCTGTTCCGCGAACGTCCGGATCGACTCGAGGTTGGCGGCCGGGTCGTCCACGGGCGCGAACTGCGCAGCGGCGATCGTGAGGGAGCCCATGCCGGGAGCGTACTGCGCCGGACGTCGACCACGACGAGCGATTCCCCGACGTACCGCGCGCGGCAACGACGAAGGCCCCGGTCCATCGGACCGGGGCCTTCGTGTGACGCTTGGTTGCGGGGGCAGGATTTGAACCTACGACCTCTGGGTTATGAGCCCAGCGAGCTACCGAACTGCTCCACCCCGCGGCACATCGAACAGCCTAGCGGGGCCCGTGGCGGGGTGCAAATCGAGCACCCCGCCACGGCGTGTCAGTTGCCACTCTCGGCCCTCGTGGCGGCCTCGATCGCGTCCTGCAGTCGCTGGTCCGCCTCGGCCGCGGCCACGAGGTCGTTCTTCGCGTACGCGGCCTGCCGCTCGGACAGCGCCTGCTTCGCCTCGTCGAGCGCCTTCTGCAGCGCGGCGTTGTCCGTGCTGCCCGAGCTCGAACCCGACCCGGAGGACCCGGAGTCGGACGAACCCGAACCCGAGTCCGACGAGCCGGAGTCGGACGAGCCACCGGACGAACCCGAACCCGAGTCCGACGAGCCGTCCGAGACGCCCTGGTCACCCGCGTTCGCTCCGGAGTTGCCGCCGAAGAGCGTGTCGAGAGCCTGGTCGAGGGTGTCCTCGAACGCGATCTTGTCGCCGAACGCCACGAGGACCTTCTGCAGCAGCGGGTACGAACCGCTCGACGTCGACTGGACGTACACGGGCTGGACGTAGAGGAAGCCGCCGCCGACCGGGAGCGTGAGGAGGTTGCCCTGCTTCACGGTCGAGTTGCCCCGCTTCAGGATGTTCAGCTCCTGCGACACGTTCGTGTCCGAGTTGAACAGGTTCTGGACCTGCAGCGGACCGGGGATGTTGTCGGTCTTCGGCATCGTCAGCAGTGTGAGCTTGCCGTAGCCGGACGCCTTCTTGCCCTTGCCCGCTCCGCCGGCGTCCGAGTCGACCGCGAGGTACCCGGTGAGGACGTTCCGGCTGTCCGCACCACGACCCGACTGCTGCGGGATGTAGGTCGTGTACAGCGAGTACTTCGTCTCGGACCCCGGCACCTTCATCGTCAGGTAGTACGGGTCCTGCAGGTCGTCGGCGTTGGTCGTCGTCGTGGTCTGCACGCCGAGACCGTTCGTCGTGTTCGTGATCGCCGACGAGTCCGAGGACGACGAGTCGCTGTTCGCCTCCTTCGTGGGCTCCTGCGGCGTCTGCCAGGCGTCGTCACCCGAGTAGAACGAGTTCGCGTCGGTGACGTGGTAGGTCGCGAGGATCGACCGCTGCACCTTGAAGAGGTCGGTCGGGTACCGCACGTGGTCGAGGAGCTCGGCGCTCATGTCGGACACCGGCTTCAGCGACGTCGGGAAGATCTTCTGCCACGTCTTGAGCAGCGGGTCCGACGTGTCCCACGCGTAGAGCGTCACCTTGCCCGTGTACGCGTCGACCGTCGCCTTCACCGAGTTCCGGATGTAGTTCACCTGGTCGGTGCTGTAGGCCGACGACTCGGCGCCGCTGATGCTCGCCTGCAGGCTCGCGCTCTGCGAGTACGGGTACGCGTTCGTGGTGGTGTAGCCGTCGACGATCCACACGATGCGGTGGTCGACGATCGCCGGGTAGGCGTCCTGGTCGGTCTGCAGGTACGGCGCGACCTTCTGGACACGCTGCACCGGGTTGCGGTCGTAGAGGATCTGCGAGTCGGCGTTCACCCGCTGGGAGAGCAGGATCTGCTCGGACTGGAACTTGGCCGCGTAGACGAGGCGGTTGAAGAAGTTGCCGATGCTCGGTCCGCCGTTCGCGGCGTACGTCGTCGTGGCGTTGCCGCCGCTGTTCGCGTCGTCGCTCTCCTCGGAGCCGGACGGGTAGTCGAGCTCGATGTTCTTCGAGCCCTTCGGCGCACCGACGATCGAGTACTGCGGGGAGTTCTCACCGAAGTAGACACGCTGCTGGAAGTCGCCGAGCGCGCCGCTCGAGGGGATCCCCGACTCGAGGAACACGGGCTTGCCGTCGCTCGCGCGCTGGTTGCCGTACGCCGCGGCGACGCCGTAGCCGTGCGTGTACACGAACGTGCGGTTGTACTGCGTGTTCGTCTTGGAGCTGAGCCCGTCGAGGTTGATGTCGCGGACGGCGATCACGGTGTCCTCGGTCTGGCCGTCGATGTCGTAGCGGTCGACGTCGAGCGTGTCGGGGAACTTGTAGTACTGCCGGTACTGCTGGAGCTGGCTGAACGTGTCGGACACGATCTTCGGGTCGATCAGACGGATGTTCGCCGTCGTCTGGGCGTCCGAGGCCAGGGCGCCGGAGGACGCGCTCGTCTTCGCGTCGTAGTTCCGCTCCTGCGTGGTGGCGACCCCGTAGGCGTCACGCGTCGCGTCGATGTTGCGTTGGATGTAGGCCGACTCGTACGAGCCCTCCGACGGCTTGACCTGGAGGCGCTGCACGATCCACGGGTAGATGCCGCCGACCACGATCGCGGCGACGAGGAGCAGCCCGGTGCCGACGATCGAGATGCGCCAGCGGCCGATGACCGCGGTCACGATGAAGAGGATGGCGACGATCGCCGCGATGCCGGCCATGATCTCGCGACCGGGGATGACCGCGTTGACGTCGGTGTACTGCGCACCGGTGATGAGCGAGTTGTTCTTCGCGAGGGTCGCGTACTGGTCGAGCCAGAGGCTGACCGCCTGGAGCGCGATGTACACGGCTGCCGTGACCGCGAGCTGCACGCGGGCCGCGCGCGAGATCCGGACCTCACGCCCGCCGAAGCGCATGGCGCCGTAGAGGTACAGGGCTGCGAGCGCCGCGAGCCCTGCGATGAGCACGACCGCCGAGGAGTACGCCACGACCGAGCGCCAGAACGGCAGCTCGAACACGTAGAAGCCGATGTCGAGTCCGAACTGCGGGTCCTTCTTGCCGAAGGGCGTCCGGTTGAAGTACTCGAGAACCATGCTCCAGCGGCCCGACGTGGAGAGCCCGGCGAAGACGCCGAGCACGACCGGGATGCCGATCATGACCGCGCGTCGGAGCGGCTCGATGACCTGCTGGTAGCGGTCGAGCTGCGAGTTGAGCTTCGCGTAGACCGGTCGGAACCGGAACGCGAGCGCGATGCTGACGTACACCGGGACGGCCATGCCGAGGAACCCGGCGACGAACATCAGGGTGCCGGCGATCCACCGCGTGGTGAGGACCTGCTGGAACCCGAGCTGCGCGAACCACGCGTAGTCGGTGTAGAGGCTGGCGAAGATGAAGAAGCCGATCACCAGTGCGGCCAGCACGATGATCGTGACCACGATCGGGACCCGCGGCGAGCGCCGCCCAGAGGAGGATGGACCCGAGGTGGACGAGGTGGTCGTCACTTGATGTGCTCCAGACGTGTCGGACCGGCGGGCCCGGCGCGGCGGGCCGTCAGTGCATCGATCCTACGGGTCGCGACCGACAGCGAAACTGTACGGGGACTCAGGAAGGTGATCCGGGCCTCCCGGCAGGCCGCCTGGAGGCGCGGATCGCGACGTGCGTGCGCGTCGCGTCGACCGTGTGGCCGGCTCAGGACGTGCAGCGCGCGAGCCGCGCGGTGCTCTTCCCGGCGGCGATGGTCTGCAGGTCGGTGACCGCCTGGTCGAGCGTGCTGACCTTGTAGACGTCGAGGCCGTCCGGGACGTGGCCGACGACCTCGTCGCAGTTGTCCGCGGGAGCGAGGAAGATCGTCGCCCCCGCGTCCTTCGCACCGTACATCTTCTGGCGGATGCCGCCGATCGGCCCGACCTGCCCCTGCGCCGTGATCGTCCCGGTACCCGCGACGTGCTCGCCGCCGTTGAGCGTGCCGGGGGTGATCTCGTCGATGATCCCGAGCGCGAACATCATGCCCGCGGAGGGGCCGCCGACGTCCTGCAGGGTGATCTTCACGTCGAACGGGAAGTCGTAGTGCTCGACCACGCCGACGCCGAGGAGCGCGGTGCCGTCCTCCTCGCGCGGGGTGACCCGGACCTGTCGTTCCTCCCCGTCGCGCTCGATCGTGATCGTCGCCGGGCTGCTCGTGCCGTGCTTCGCGACCGCTGCCCGGAGCGTCGACGCGTCCACGCTCTCGGTGAGCTGGGTGCCGTCGAAGGCGCGGATGACGTCGCCCTTCTCGATCGTGCCGTCCGCCGCGGACCCCTTCTGGACCGTGCCGACCTCGAGCTCGGTCGGCACGGGGATGTGCTGCTGCACGAGCGCCGCGGCGACCGCGGACTGCTGCGACTGCTGCATGTCGGCGGTGTCCTGCTGACTGACCTGCTCGTTCGTGGTGCCGGGCGGGTAGATCGCCGAGGCGGGGACCACGGCCTGCGACTTCGTGAACAGCGCGCGGATCACGCTCGTCCAGCTCGGCCGGTGGGTGGCGTCGCCCTGGACGCCGACGGTCAGCATGTCGAGGGCGCCGGACGTCGGGTAGGTCTTCCGGCCCGAGATCTGGATGAGCTCGACCTGCTTCGCGTCCTTGCCCTGCCCCTGCTCCTGGGTGCCGATGGTGTTGTACACCGGACCGGGGACCTCGATGAGGTACGGACTCGGCAGGAAGCTCGCGAGGAGACCGAGCACGACGGCCCCGATCACGAAGGCCCAGCCGAGTGTCCGGGCACGCGATCGACGACGGGGCTCGGGGGCGAAGAGCGTCACGCAGGGTCCTTCCACGGGGGTGTTCGCCCTCGGCGCAGCGGTTCGGGCGTTCCCACGGGAGCGTCCCAGGTCGGTGCCCGTGAGCAGCGGTTAGCGTAGTCGGCATGCCTGATGAACCGCAGCCGGGGCCGGACGACGACTTCCAGGAGATGCTGCGCAAGCTGCTGTCCGGGGAGGGCCAGATCGACCCGTCGCAGCTCGCGGGTGCGGCCGGGCTCCCGAACGACCCGGCGTTCGTCGCGAACCTCATGAGCCAGCTCCAGCGGGCCGCGCAGTCGGGCGGGGACGGCATCGACTTCTCCGTCACGGCGGAGCGCGCGACGGCGATCGCGCGGGACGGCGGCCACGCGGTCGACCCGGTGACCTCGCAGGCGTCGGACCAGGCGTTCCAGGTCGCCGCACTGTGGCTCGACGAGGTCACGACCGTCGCCGAGCTCACCGCCACCCCGAGCCTCTACACCCGCGAGCAGTGGGCGAAGGCGACGGCTCCGGTGTGGACGCAGATCGCCGAACCGGTCGCGTCGAGCATCGCGAACGCCCTCACCGAGGCGATCGACCAGCGTGCGCCCGAGGAGCTCAAGGCCATGCTCGGCGACGTCTCGAAGGCGATGCGCGGCGTCGGCGGCGCCCTCTTCGCGATCCAGCTCGGGCAGGTCGTCGGACAGCTCTCGAAGGAGGTCGTGTCCGGTGGCGACGTCGGCGTGCCGCTGCTCGACGAGCAGGTCGCTGCGCTCCTCCCCCAGAACGTCGCGGAGTTCGCCGAGGGGCTCGACGTGCCCGAGGACGAGGTCCGCATCTGGCTGGCCGTCCGCGAGCTCGCGCACGCGCGCCTCTTCCGCTCCGCGCGGTGGCTCCGGTTGCACATCATCTCCTCGATCACCGACTACGCCAAGGGCATCCACATCCCGTTCGACCGCGTCGAGGAGCTCGCGGCCGACATCGACCCGACCGACCAGGAGCAGCTCCGCGACGCCCTCGCCTCCGGTGCGCTCATCCCCCCGCGGACGCCCGAGCAGGACGCCGCGCTCGCGCGCCTCGAGACGATGCTCGCGCTCGTCGAGGGCTGGGTCGACACCGTCACCGCCGCCGCCACCGCCCGGCTCCCCCGCGCGGACGCGATCGCCGAGATGGTCCGGCGGCGTCGGGCGGCCGGCGGTCCGGCGGAGTCGGCGTTCGCCACGCTCGTGGGGCTCGAGCTCCGTCCACGCCGACTGCGCGAGGCCGCTGCGATGTGGCAACGGGTCACCGACGAGCTCGGCGCCGAGGGCCGCGACGCCCTGTGGTCGCACTTCGACGCGGTGCCGACGTCCGAGGACATCGACGCCCCGGACGCGCTCGTGCTCCGGCTGAAGAACCCGGGCTTCTCCGCGGAGGACGACGAGTTCGACAAGGCGCTGCAGGACCTCCTCGACGACAGCACCGGGACCCGTCCGCACGAGGACGAGCAGGGCCGGGTCGCGGACACCGACGGGGACGACGACGCGGACGACCCGAAGGCCTGAGCCGCCCCGGTTCTCCACAGATCGCCGCCGCCCGCCCCGGAAACGGCCCGCGTACGCGACGGTGGGTGCATGGGCATCCGCATCGACCCGACGCTCGAGTTCGTCTGGCGCGACCCGGCGACGGTCCAGCTCGGGACCGACCCACCGCGCGCGGTCGTCCCCGTGCCCACGACCGCCGAGGAGCGCTTCCTCTGCGCGCTGCGCCGTGAGACGGGCCGCGATGCCCTGACCGCGCTCGCCGACACCGTCGGCTGCCGGCCGGAGGTCGCGGCGTCCGTCCTCGCCGCCGCGTCCCCCGCCGTCATCGAGGTCCTGCCGCCGCCATCACCCCGCGTGCAGGTGCACGGCACGGGGCCGCTCGCCGACGCGATCGCCGGACAGTTGTCCGGCGAGGGCGCGGCGGTCGTCCGGACCGGACCACCGACGACCGGTGCGGACGACCGGTCGGCCGCCCGCGCGGAGCCCGGCGACGTCTCGCTCGCGTTCGCCGTCGTCGTCGCCGAACACGTCGTCGACCCTGCGCTCCGAGCGTCGTGGACGCGCCGTGACGTCCCGCACCTGGCGGTCGTGGTCGGCGACGGCACCGTCCGGATCGGGCCGGTGGTGTCGGGCGACGACGGCCCGTGTCTGCAGTGCCTCGAGTACGCCCGGGCCGACGAGGACCCGGCCTGGCCCGCTATCGCCGCGCAGGTGTGGGGCCGTCCCGCTGCTCCGCTCGGCCCCTGGCGCACCGCGGCGGTCGCGGTCGCCGCCGTGGGGGTGGCGCTCGGACGGCTGCCCGGCGCGGCCGTCGCCCGGGGCCGACCGGACGACAGCGACCGACCCGATCGCGACCAACTCGTCCTCGACCGGTCCGACGCGGCGGTCACACGTCGCCGGGTGCTGCCCCATCCGCGCTGTGCGTGTCGAGGGCTGCCAGGAACCGGCTCGGTGCCCGCGTCCCCCCGCGCACCGACCCCTGCCGCGACCACGTCACCGTCACCGAACGACGCGCTCGGGTGAGCCCCACGTAGAACAGGCGTCGTTCCTCGTCGACCTCGGCGTCGGTGGTCGCGTGTGAGATCGGCAAGAGCCCCTTCTGCGGCCCCGACGATGACGACGTGCGGCCACTCCAGACCCTTCGAGGAGTGCAGGGTCGCGAGGGTCACGGCGTCGAGGTCCGGTTCGTGGTGCGTGGCAGCGCGGTCGACGAGGTCCTGGGTGAACTGCTGCATCGTCGTGCCGGCGGGGGCGTCCTCGGCGAGGCCCATGATCGCCTGCAGCGCCTCCCACTGCTCGCGCACCGCTCCCGTGCCCTCCGGCGGGGTGGGGGTCCACCCGCTGACCTGCAGCACGAGGCCCACCCGACGCGTCAGCTCGTCGTCCGTCTGCCGGACGGCCTCGCCCCGCATGTGGTGCACGGCGAGCTTCACCTCGGGACGGTCGAAGAAGCGGGTGCCGCCCTGCACGCGGTACGGGATGCCCGCGCGGCCGAGTGCGGACTCGAGCGCGGCCGACTGCGCGCCGACTCGGAAGAGCACCGCGACGTCACCGAAGGACGCGCCA
The DNA here is from genome assembly GCF_047238015.1 of Curtobacterium phoenicis. NCBI lineage: Bacteria > Bacillati > Actinomycetota > Actinomycetes > Micrococcales > Microbacteriaceae > Curtobacterium > Curtobacterium phoenicis. Next base: position 1,290,232 of record NZ_JBDFLZ010000002.1, on the reverse strand, counting down.
CCGGCGACGACGTCACCGATCGTGCGTGCGACGGTCTGCGCCTCGTCGCCGTCGTGGACGCACGCCACGACCGACGGCTCGGGCCCTGGTGCCGTGCTCTGGGCGACGAGGTCGAGCGCGCCCGGCTGCCCGCGCATGAGCGTGTTCGCGGCGTGCACCACCTCACGCGTCGACCGGTAGTTCCGCTCGAGCCGCAGGACGGAGCCCCGCGGGAACTCCGACCCGAACCCGAGCAGGAACCCACTCGACGCCCCGGCGAACGAGTAGATCGTCTGGCTGGCGTCACCGACGACGCACACGTCGTCCCGCCCGCCGAGCCAGGCGCGGAGCAGCGCGTGCTGCACCGGTGAGACGTCCTGGTACTCGTCGACGACGAAGAACCGGTACTGCTGCCGCACGTAGGAGGCGACCCGTGGCTCCGACTCGACCATGCCGAGCGTCGCCAGCAGCACGTCCTCGAAGTCGAGCTGCCGGCGGTCGTCCTTGAGCTGCTCGTACGCGCGCATGAGGTCCACCACTCGTCGTGGCGTGGTGTCCCGCGGCATGGTCCGCTCGGCGGCGGCCGCCTCGTACTCCTCGAGCGAGAGCATCTGGACCTTGCGCCACTCGACCTCGGCCGCGAGGTCCCGCAGGACCGGGGTGTCGACGTGCAGTCCGACCGTGTCCGCGGCGTGCGCGATCGCCCGCCCCTTCTTGTCCACGAGTCGCGGCGCGTGCCCGCCCACGGTGTCCGGCCAGAAGTAGCTGAGCTGGGCCATCGCCGCCGAGTGGAACGTCCTCGCCTGCACCGTCCCGGCGCCGAGCGCGCGGAGCCGCGACCGGAGCTCGCCGGCGGCCCGGGTGGTGAACGTCAGGGCGAGGACGTGGTTCGGCGAGTAGGTACCGGTCGCCACGCCGTACGCGATCCGGTGCGTGATCGCCCGGGTCTTGCCGGTCCCGGCGCCGGCGAGCACCGCGACGGGTCCGAGCAGCGTCCGGGCGACCGTGCGCTGCTCGGGGTCGAGTGCGGCGAGGAGCTCGTCAGCCGACGGGGCCGCAGCACCGCCGACCAGGGCGCTCGGCACCCGTCCGGCACCGACGCCCGGGGCGCTCGGCGCCCGTCCGGCACCGACCTCGCTCACGGCAGGTCCAGCGGGCCGCCGTACCACTCCTCGATGATGGCGCGGGCGATGGAGGTCCGGCCGGGCAGCAGGAGGGTGTCGCCCGCACGCTCGCGGATCTCGTCCCGCGAGAACCAGCGGACGTCGAGGATCTCCACGCCGTCCGGCCGCGCGGTCGTCGGGTCGCCGTCCACCGCGCGGGCGCGGAACCCGAGCATGAGCGACGCGGGGAACGGCCACGGCTGCGACCCGAGGTACTCGGGCTCCTCGACGCGGACGCCGGACTCCTCCCAGACCTCGCGCCGCACGGCGTCCTCGAGCGACTCCCCCGGCTCGACGAAGCCCGCGAGGAGCGAGTAGCGGTTCGCGTCCCACGCCGCGTTCGAGCCGAGCAGGATGCGGTCGTCGGCGTCGGTCACACCGACGATGATCGCGGCGTCGGTGCGCGGGAAGAGTTCGTGTCCCTCCGGGTCGCGCCGGACCCAGCCGCCCGCGGTGACCTCGGACGGCGACCCGGTCCGGGGCGAGAAGCCGTGCACGGCGTGCCAGTTCGCCATCGCGACCGCTTCGACCGCGAGGCCCTGGTCCCGCGCGGACAGCTCCGTGCCGAACATGCGGAGGCTCTCCCAGGCGTCCTCGTCCGGCTCGATCGTCGTGGCGGTGTCCGGGTCGACGAAGGCCGCGACGAACCGGGTTCCGGCGGGCGCATCGGCCGCGTCGGCGATCGCGCGTCCGAGGTACAGCGTCACGGTGCCCTCGGGGACGTCCGCCGCGGACACGAAGCGGAGCGTGCCGTCGGCGTTCCGGAGCATCTCGGCACCGCGCAGCGGCAGGTACCGGGTGGACGCGTCCTCGCGCAGGACGCGGTCGAGGTCGGGCGTGGTGCGGAACTCGGCATCGCGGTCGAGTTCGTTCCGGGACAGCGGCAGTCTGGCGGCGAACTCGACGGTCACGGCGGAGGGCTCCTCAGATCAGCGGCTTCGGCCGGGAGCGCCCGGGTCAGCGTGGCGCGCCCGGATGGCGACGACACGGACCTACCCTGATGGGCATGGCGGGATCCCAGTTCACTCTAGCCGCGTTGGCGACGACGGCCGTGCCCGGGCTCGTCGTCACGGGGACGCGCATGCTCGGCTCGGCCGCGTCCGGGGACTACGAGTCCGCCGTCCTCCGCGACGCGGACGGCGGCACGCTCGCGATCCGCCGACCGCGCAACCAGCGCGCCGAGGCGCGGCAGTCGGCCGACCTCGTCGCGATCCGTGCGCTGAGCGCCGGCATCCGCACGCGCCTCCCGTTCGCGGTGGCCGAGTACCGCGGCCAGGCGCCGATCGGTTCGACCCGCGCCATCGTGACCACGTACGTCCCGGGGGCCCACCCGACGCTGCGGTCGCTCGCGGAGCAGCCGGGGCTCGCCATCTCCGTCGGCCGTGCCGTCGCTGCGGTGCACCAGCTCCCCACGAGCTTCGTCACCGACGCCGGTCTGCCGTCGCTCACCCCCTTCGAGGTGCTGCGCTCGGCGGTCTCGGTGATGGACCGCGCGGTCGCCACGAAGCTCGTGCCCGCCGCGCTCAAGGAGCGCTGGGAGGGCGCTGCCCGCGACCAGCAGCTCTGGCAGTTCACGCCGACCGTCGTGCACGGCTCCCTCGGCACCGAGTCGGTGCTCGTCGAGGGCGACGCCGTGACCGGTGTCCTCGGCTGGGGCGAGCTCCGCCTCGGCGACCCGGCGAAAGACCTCGCGTGGGTGCTGGCCGGGCGGTCGGACGCGTTCGACACCGTCCTCGGTGCGTACGAGGCGAACGGCGGCGGCCGGGACCGGCAGCTCGCGCAGCGCGCTCGGGTGCACCACGAGCTCGAGACCGCGCAGTGGCTGCTGCACGGCGTCCAGGTGAAGAGCACCGAGGTCGTCGACGACGCGGTCGCGATGATGCACCGGCTGGTCGAGGCCGTGCACGCGCCGAGCGCGGCGCCGCTGCAGTCGGTCTCGCCGGAGACGATGGAGATCGGCGAGGTCGAGCAGCTGCTGTCGTCGACCGAGCGTCGACACGGCTGACTCCACCACCTGACGGTCTGGAGGCCCGTGGCGGGCCGGAACCGTGCCTCCCGTCCGGTGGTCCGCACCCTGTGCGCGGAACGCATTGCGGGTGCGCGGACACGGCGGTGCACGGTGCGCTGGCCTCGTCGTGAACGTCAGCCGATCGCGTCGCGCCAGGCCCGCTCGAGACCGGCCCGGTCGAGCAGCCCGGTCGGCCGCACCTCGAGGTCGTCGGCCACGAAGTAGAACACCGCGTCGACCTCCGCGAGCGGCCGACCCGTGAACTCCGCGTAGGCGACGCGGTACAGCGCGAGCTGCAGCTGCCGCTTCGCCAGGTCGTCGCGCCCGCTCGGTGCCTTGCCCGTCTTCCAGTCGACGACCTCGGCACGCCCGTCGATTTCGTACACCGCGTCGAGCTTGCAGACCACGCTGTGCCCGAGGAACGGGATGTGGATCTCACGCTCGACCTCGATCGGCGTCAGCGCGGCCCACCGCGATCGTGCGAAGGTCTCCTGGAACGCCGCGAGCCGTCGGGCGTCGTCGTCCGTGACGGCGGCCGTCGCCGAGGCGTCGGGCAGGTCGTCCGTGTCGAGGTCCGCCTCGCCGATCCACAGGTCGAGCGTCTCCAGCGAGCCGCCCGACCGCGCGCGCTGCTCGACCCACTGGTGGAAGAGCGTCCCGAGGCGGGTCGCCCGGTACGGTCGCTCGGGCATCGGGCGCCGGAGCCGCTCGGCGACCCGGTCCGGCTCGGACAGGTAGTCCTTGAACCCGGAGGCGGGCACGCGGTGCGGCACCACCACGGCGTGCCGGGCGCTGCGGACGGCCGCCCGTTCGGCGAGCAGCAGGTCGATGTCGGCGGCGAAGCGCCCGGCGGCACCGGGGTTCGCGTTCCGGACACGGTCGGCAGCCGCGTGCACGCGCGCCGCCCGCTGACCGAACGGCACGTGCGGCCAGGACTGCGTCGCACCCGACTCGCCCAGAGGGTCGCGTTCGTGGTGCGACCGCTCGGGCACGGCGTCGGCTGCGATGACCCCGGCGTCGCGGAGGTCCGCGAGGTACCGGCTCGGCGCGGTCGGCTGCACACCGCCCGACCAGAACGAGCCGGACACGAGGAGGTCGTGCTTCGCCCGGGTGAGCGCCACGTAGGTGAGGCGCCGCTCCTCGTCCTCGTTGCGGACCTGCATCTCGGCCTTGAACGCCTCGATCGCGTCGCGGACGTCCTTCTGGGTCTCCTGCCCCCGCCAGGCCAGCCGCGGGAGCTCGTCGGCGTCGCCGCGGAACTCGTACGGCAGCCGACCGAAACCGATCCAGCCGGAGGAGCCTTCCTGTGGCCGCGCGGGCAGGCCGCCCTCGACCATCCGCGGCACGGCGACGGCGTCCCACTCCAGTCCCTTCGACCCGTGGATCGTGAGGATCTGGACCGTCCCCGCCTCGGGTTCCTCGGACCGCGGCCCCATGTCGTCCCGTCGGGCGGCCGCGTCGATCCATCCGAGGAACGCCCCGAGGTCGGCACGGTCGTCGGTCGCGACGAACCCGGCGAGCTCGTCGAGGAAGGCGTCGAGGAACGCCTGGCTGCCCTGCTCGTGCGCGGCGACCTCGATGTCGAGCCGCATCTCCTGCACGACGAGCGTCACGAAGTCGACGAGGTCGCCGCGGGCGCGCTGCCTGAGGGCCTGCAGCTGCTGGCCGAGCGCGCGCATCCGAGCGCGTCCGGCCGGCGAAATCCGTCCCAGCGCACCGTGCTCGTCGGGCGCGGTCGCCACGAAGTCGAGCGCGTCGACGACCGACCCGTGCTCCCCCGCTGCGACCGAGGCGCGGAACGCAACGGTCAGGTCGTCGTCGAGCCGCTGCTGGGTGTGGTCGCGGCCGAACAGCCACGTCGCGAGGTCGTGCAGCGCCGCGATGTCCGCGGCGCCGACACGCCACCGGGCGCCGGCGAGCAGTCGGATGAGGTCGTTGCCGGCCGCGGGGTCGTGGAGCACCCGGAGGCACGCGACGAGGTCCACGATCTCCGGGCGCTGCAGGAGCCCACCGGTGCCGAGCACGTGGAACGGCACCCCGAGCTCCCCGAGCGCCCCGGTGAACGCCGCCAGGTCCTTCCGCGCCCGGAGCAGCAGCGCCATCGACGCGCGTGGGTCGCGCTGACGGTGGGCACGGAACCACTGTGCGACGGCCGCGGCTTCCTCCGGCAGCGTCTCGGTGAACACGGCCTCGACCGAGCCGTCGTCGGCACCGGGGCGCGGGGAGAGCCGCTCGACCGCGACGTCGGAGGCCTCGGACAGCGGCGACACGACGGCGTTCGCGGCGGCGAGCACCTCCACCGGGTTGCGCCAGCTCGTCGACAGCGGGAACGTCATCGGCGTCGGTTGGTCGTCGCCCCCGAAGTCGCGCGGGAACCGCCCCAGGTTCGCCGCGCTCGCACCCCGGAAGCCGTAGATCGACTGGTGCGGGTCGCCGACCGCCATCACCGGGTGGCCCCGGAACAGCCGCGCGAGGAACCGGGTCTGCACGACCGACGTGTCCTGGTACTCGTCGAGGAGCACCACGCCGAACCGACTCCGGAGGTCGTCCACGACGCGGGGCGACGACTCGGCCGCGGCGAGCGCCAGGGCGATCTGGTCGGAGAACTCGACGAACCCACGGTCGACCTTCTGCCGTCGGAACCGGTCGACGAGGTCGGCGAGGGGCTCGAGTCCGCCCACCGCGGCCACGGCCTTCGCGACGTCCGCGTAGGGCTTCCCGCGGTTGCCGGGGAGCTCCAGGACCCCGGCGAACTCGATCGCGAACCGCCGCAGCTGCTCGGGTTCGACCAGGTGCTCCGACGAGGCCCCGGCGAGGGCGACGACGGCGGCGGTGACGGTGTCGACGTCACGGTCGAGGCCGGCGAGCCGGTCGTCGCGGGCGTCGACCACGACCCGGCGGGCGAGCTGCCAGGCGGAGGGCTCGGTGAGGACCTGCGACTCGCCGTCACGGCCGACCAGGAGCGCGTTCTCACGGAACACGGAGTTCGCGAACGCGTTGTACGTCGACACGGTCGGCGCCTCGAACGCGTCGCCGGGGGTGATGAGCCCGACGTCCTCGAGGGCCCGGATGCGGTCGTTGATGCGGACCGAGAGCTCGCCGGCGGCCTTGCGGGTGAAGGTCAGGCCGAGGACCTCGTCGGGACGGACGAGACCGTTGGCGAGGAGCCAGACCACGCGGGACGCCATGGTCTCGGTCTTGCCGCTGCCGGCGCCCGCGACGACGAGTGCCGGAGCGAGCGGCGACTCGATCACGGCGCGCTGCTGCGCCGTGGGACGGGGACGGCCGAGCGCGTCGGCGATCTCGTCCGCGCTGCGGACCGCATGACCGGACGCGTCCCGTGCGGCCTCGACCTGCTCGGGCAGGGTCTGGCCGGCGTCGACCTGCTCGGGGAGGGTCTGTTCGGCGTCGACCCGTTCGGCGTCGACCTGTTCCGTGCTCACCAGGTGACCTCCCCCACCACGTGGATCCGGCATTCGGCGCCGGTCCGGGACTGCTCGCAGTGGTCGTCGACGTTCGCGAGGAACGTCCGCCCGGCCATCCCCCGCGCGACGCCGTGCAGGCGTTCCCGGTAGGCCTCTCGTGCCTCGGGGTCGAAGGCGTGCTGCGTCCGCTCCGAGTACGCGTGGGTGCTCCGGGCGTTCTGCACGAAGACCAGACGGGCGTCCGCCATCGGAGCCCCGGCCGGGACGCCCTCGACAGCGCCGTCCTCGACCGCGAGTTGGTACGCGCCGAGCTGCGGGTGGGCCGGCATGTCGTTCTTCTCGCTCGGCATCGACCGACCGGTCTTGAGGTCCACCACGCTGATGCGTCCGTCGGGATCGACCTCGATGCGGTCGATGCTGCCCCGCATCCGAGCCGGGCCGGTCACGAGCGAGAACGCGGTCTCGGCGCCGAGGAGCCGCCGCCCGGCCGCGGCGAAGGTCCGGAGGTAGTCGCTCAGCCCCTCGATCATCCGGCGGGTGCGGGCGCGCTCGCGGTCGGCGATCCACGGCGACTCGAAGGTGAGTTCGCCCCAGCGGGACTCGACGTGGGCCCAGAGGGACTTGACGTCGACGCTCGTGGCGTGCTCCATGGCGTCGTGGACGATCGTGCCGATGCCCATCGCCGGGCTCGGCGCGCCACCCCCGAAGGTCTGCACGAACCAGTGCACCGGGCACTCCTCGAACGTGCCGATGCGTGACGGCGAGACGCTCACGGTCGGTGCGACCACCGGTCCGCCCTCGTACTCCGGCGCCGGCTCCGCGTCGAGGTCGACCAGCGGGGCGTCCGTCGTCGGCTCGGCCGTGCCGTACCAGTCGTCCGGGTCGGCACCGGGGACCCCGGCCTCGGCGAGGCGGGCGAGGGCGGACGCGGCCTCCGGGTCGCCCGAGGACACGACGCGTCGTCGGAGCGCCCCGGCGAGACCGCGGAGGGACAGCGGGTGCACGGTCGCGGCGCGGTCGGGCGGCTGCGGCACGAGGTGGACGAAGGGCGATGGCGACTCGTCGTCGTTCGCGACCGTGCCGATCACGACCTGGGTCGTCGCACGGGACACCGCGCGGGCGAAGAGGCGGAGCTCGTCGGCGATCACGGCGGCACGGTCGTCCACGGCCGAGCGCTCCGTGCCCTCCGCCGCGCGGACCAGGCCGTCCGGGTCGAGCAGGCTCCCCCGCACCCGGGTGTTCGGCCACACGCCGTCCTGCAGCCCGAGGACCACGACGACGTCGCACTCGAGGCCGACGGTCGCCGACGGGGTGAGCACGCGCACGCGTCCGGCGGTCCGGTCGGGTCCGATGGAGTCCTCCGGCAGGTCCGCGTCGAGCAGGTCGTCGACGAACACGCGCGCGGGGGCGTCCGGCGTGCGCTCGACGAACCGCTTCGCCGCGGTGAAGAGACCGACCACGGCGTCGAGGTGCCGGTCGGCCTCCCCCGCGCCGACACCGCCCGCCTCGGACTGCGACCGCCAGACCTCCGCGAGCCCGCTGCGCTCCCAGAGTCCCCAGAGGATCTCCTCGATGCTGGCGTCCGCCTCGGCGTCGGCGCGTGCCTGCACGAGGCTCTTCGCCAGTCGGGTGGCCCGCCGCGCGAACCCGGCGTCGATCGTGGCGAGGCGTTCCGGAGCTCCGAGCGCCTCGACGAGGAGTTCGTCGGCGGTGCGCGTGCCGTCGCCGGCGAGTTCCTCACGGCGGAGGGCGAGGCGGAGCCGCCGCATCGCGAGGGTGTCGAGTCCGCCGAGCGGCCCGGTCGCGAACGCGGTGGCGAGCTCGGCGTCGAGCGGGAGCACCCCGAGGGCCACAGCCGCCGCGTCGAGCAGCGACCGTGCTGCCGAGTCGTCCCGGACCCGGACGGGTGCGGCCCCCGCGGTGGCCGGCACCTCGGCCACCGAGAGCGCCCGGACGAGCTCGGGGATCGCCGCCCCGCTACGGGTCACGACCACCATCCGGTGCCAGGGCACGCCGTCGAGGAGCCGGTGCTCGCGGAGCCGCCGGGCGATCGCGACGACGAGGGCCGCACGGCTCGCGCCCTGCAGGTGCACGACCGCGTCGGACCGGGCGTCGGTGACCGGCGCGACCGCGGAGCGCTGCCGACCGGCCGCCGCCGTGCCGATCCGCGCGGTGATCCCGGTGACGAGCGCCCGGATCGGTGCCGCGTGACGGTGCACCGTCCCGAGGACGACCTGCTCGACGTCGGGGACACCGAGCCGGGCCCCGAGCCGACCGAGCACGTCCGGCACGGCCCCCCGGAACGCCGACGCGGCGATGTCCGGGTCACCGAACGCCACGATCTGCACACCCGAGCGCGCCAACGCTCCGAGCAGGGCGATCTCGCCCTCGACGAGCTCCTGCGTGTCGTCGACCACGACGGTCCGCAGCGCGGCGACCGCCGGCGGGACCTGACCGCGCAGCACGGCGGCGGTCGCGTACGCGACGAGCTCGGCGGCGTCGAGGCTCGTCGCGCGGAACGCCGAGAGCGCCGCGCGGTAGCCGTCGACGAAGTCCCCGATCGCACGCCACTCCGGGTGGCCGGTGTCGTCGCCGAGTTCGCGCATCTCGTCGGGCTCGATCCCCGCGGCGACCGCCCGCATCATCACGTCGCGCAGCGCCGTGCGGAACCCGGCACGCTCGCGGACCACGGCGGTGATCGGCTCCGGCCAGTCCGGCCCGGTGCCGTCCGCCTCGTGCCCGGCGAGGAGGTCGGCGATGATGCGGTCCTGCTCGCCACCGGTGAGGAGCGTCGGCACCTCCTGCCCCGCTGCGACGGCGGCGTGCGTCACGATCTGGAACGCGAGGGAGTTGACCGTCCGGGCGAGTGCCCCCGGCACCACACGGTCCACCGCGGCGGCCAGCCGGTCACGCAGGGCCGTCGCGGCGGTGCGGGCCGAGGTCAGTGCGAGGACCGTGATGTACCCGTCGGCCGAGATCGCGTCGTCCGCGCCGAGCCGCCGGGCGACGAACCGCGCGAGGGTCGTGGTCTTGCCCGTGCCCGGGGCGCCGATGACGGCGGCGTGCCGACCCGGGGGCAGCGCGAGCACGGCCTCCTGTGCCGTGTCCGGAGCCAGCGCACGCGCGACACCCGTGTCGTCGGGGGTGGGCGTGAGGGTCGTCCGGGGCACGCTCGTACGGTACCCAGGACGGCCGACACCGCCAGCACCCGACACGGGCGTGGAGACCGTTCCGCACGGGCGGTGTGCGCCCGCGGCGAACGGCCGGAGCAGCCGGGGGCCGCCCCGCTACGCTGTGCTCGTGGACATCAAGATCGGCATCATGAACAGCCCGCGCGAGATCGCGTTCGAGAGCGCGCAGACCGCTGACCAGATCGAGCAGGCGGTGTCGGAGGCCCTCACGGCGAAGGCGACGCACCTGTCCCTGCAGGACGAGAAGGGCCGTCGCTTCATCGTGCCGGTCGCGTCGCTCGCCTACGTCGAGGTCGGCGCGGAGGAGTCTCGCCGCATCGGCTTCGTCGCCTGACGTGGAGCTGCTCTTCGCCGTGCTCGGCGGCCTGCTCGTCGGGGCCGTGGCGCACGTCGTGCTGCCGTGGCGCGCGAGCCGGGGCGTCCTCGTGGGGCCGGTCGTCGGCGGCGTCGCCGCGGCCGTCCTCTGGGAAGCCCTGACCTGGGCCGGCTGGCCGTACGACGGCGGGTGGATCTGGGTCGCCGCCCTCGTCGGCGCGGCCGTCGCGGCGGTCGTCGTCGGGTGGGTGCTCGGCAGCCGTCGCCGGTCGGCGGACGACGCGTACTACGAGCGGGTCCGGGCGAACGGCGCCTGACCCGCCGCGGACCGACGCGCGCCGCGACGTCCGGGCGTCATCGCGACCGCGCGCCGCACACCCGCCGCGACGGCCGGGCGCCGCGACGTCCGTGTGCCCGCGTCCGCGCGTCAGGCGGTCAGTCCGAGTGCGTCCATCCGACGGCTGTGCGCCGCGATGAGCTCCGTCCAGACCGGCTCGAGGCGGGACTGGTCCTCGCGGGCGTGCGACGCGAGCGCCGACCGGGCCACGAGCAGGGTGTCCCCGACGAGTCGCCGGCCCCACATCGCCAGCCGGGACCCGACCCGGGGGTCGGCCTCGATGTGCGCGGTCAGCTCCTCGACGACCGCCGCCTCCTCACGCGCGTCGAACACCGTGCGGAGGCGCTGCCGGACGTCGATCGGGAGCGAGCGCAGCAGGTCGTCGAACAGGTCGTTGAGGATCCCCGCGGTGACGTAGCCCGTGAGCATCGACTCGTACCAGTCGGCACCGCTCGTCCGCTCGAGGAACCGGTCGATCGCCTCACGGTGGGGTGCCATGAGCACGGCCGGGTCCTGCCCGTTGCGCTCGATCTCGGCGACGATGGACCGGTGTCGCTCGAGCGCCGTCGTGGCGAGCACCCCGGTGACCAGTCGTCCGGAGAGCGTCGGCGCGGCCGCACCGGCCCGGCCCATCGTCTCGTACATCGACAGCTGCAGGTACGCGGCCTGCCCGAGGTAGACGTCGAGCTCGGGGCTGACGTCGTCCAGCCGGAGCCGCTCCCCGGACGCCTTCTTCGGGTTGCGCGAGGCGAGCCAGGCGGCGGCCAGCCGCGCGGCACGTTTCCGGTTCCACCAAGACACCACGCCAGCAGCATAGGGGTCCGGACCCGGGACCCCGGTCCGCGTCGGTAGACTGGTCGGGACTTCCACCAGGACTAGGGTGATTCTTTGACTTTCGCAGACCTCAACATCGAGCAGGACATCGTCGACGCGCTCGCGACGAAGGGCATCATCGAGCCCTTCCCGATCCAGCAGCAGACGATCCCGCTCGCCCTGACCGGCCAGGACATCATCGGTCAGGCCAAGACGGGCACCGGCAAGACCTTCGGCTTCGGCCTCCCGCTCGTCCAGCGACTCGGTGCCGCTCCGGAGCCGGGCGTGAAGGCCCTCGTCGTCGTCCCCACCCGCGAGCTCGCGGTGCAGGTGACCGAGGACCTCGAACTGGCGACCTCGAACCGCCCGACGACCATCGTGTCGATCTACGGCGGCAAGGCGTACGAGGGCCAGATCGAGCAGCTCAAGGCCGGCGCGCAGATCGTCGTCGGGACGCCGGGTCGCCTCATCGACCTGCAGCGCCAGCGGCTGCTCGACCTCTCCCACGTGCAGGAGGTCGTGCTCGACGAGGCCGACCGCATGCTCGACCTCGGGTTCCTCTCGGACATCGAGCGCATCTTCCAGGCAGTCCCCGCCGTGCGGCACACCATGCTGTTCTCGGCGACGATGCCCGCCCCGATCGTCGCACTGGCCCGTCGCTTCATGTCGCGCCCGGTGCACATCCGCGCGACCGACCCGGACGAGGGCCTGACGCAGGCGAACATCAAGCACGTCATCTACCGCGCGCACTCGCTCGACAAGGACGAGGTCATCGCCCGCATCCTGCAGGCCGAGGGTCGCGGCAAGACCGTGATCTTCACCCGCACGAAGCGTGCCGCCGCGAAGCTCGTCGAGGAACTGAAGGACCGCGGCTTCAACGCCGCCGCCGTCCACGGCGACCTCAACCAGGAGCAGCGCGAGCGCGCGATGGCCGCGTTCAAGGCCGGCAAGCGCGACGTCCTCATCGCGACCGACGTCGCGGCCCGTGGCATCGACGTCGACGACGTGACGCACGTCATCAACCACACGATCCCGGACGACCCCGACACCTACCTGCACCGTGCCGGACGCACGGGCCGCGCCGGCAAGACCGGCATCGCGGTCACGTTCGTCGACTGGGACGACCTGCACAAGTGGACGCTGATCGACAAGGCGCTCCAGTTCGGCATCCCGGAGCCCGTCGAGACGTACTCGTCGTCCCCGCACCTCTTCACCGACCTCGACATCCCCGCGGGCACCAAGGGCCGTCTGCCGGGGGCCTCGGCGCACGCCGCGTCGGCCGGCGAGGCCCGGGGCGGCGACCGCCCGCGCGGCGGTCAGCAGGGCGAGGGTCGCGCGAGCGCCTCGCGGTCGCGGTCCCGCAGTCGCACCCGCTCGGGAGGCTCGGCACCGGCCACGACCGAGCAGTCCGACACGCAGGCGCCCACCACGCCCCCCGCGGACGGCGCGACCGCCGAGGCCGGTTCCGGCGACGGTGCGGCGAAGCGCCGCCGCCGGCGTCGCCGCCGCAGCGGTGGTGGCGCGTCCGAGGCGACCGCCTCGGCACCGCAGGCCGCCGGAGAGGGCGAGTAGCGCCTCCAGGACGAAGGGCCCGTCGCTGACGCGACGGGCCCTTCGTCGTGTGCACGGGACGGAGCCGCGCGGACCGAAGTCGGCCAGACGGACGGACCAGACGGACCTGACGGACGGAGCGGGGTCAGGCGAGACGGGACCCGGTGCCGACGACCGGCTCGGTGCCCGTGGCCTCGGCGACGATCGCGTCGAAGGCGGCACGCGACGTGCGGTGTTCGCCGAGCCGGTTCGGCTTGCCCGTGCCGTGGTAGTCACTCGAGCCGGTCACGAAGAGGTCGAAGCGCACCGCCCAGTCGAGCAGGGTGCGCTTGCCGTGGGAGACGTTCTCGCGGTGATCGACCTCGAGCCCGCCGAGACCGGCGTCGACGAGCGCGCGCAGCATCTCCTCGTCGATGACGATGCCACGCGAGGACGCTGCCGGGTGCGCGATGACCGGCACGCCACCGGCGCCGCGGATGAGCTCGACGCCGCGCAGGGGCGACGGCGCCTCGTGCGGTTCGTAGTACCCGGAGGCGGGGTGGAGGATGCCGCGGAACGCCGCACTCCGGTCCGGTTCGAGGCCGCGGGCGACCAGGGCGTCCGCGATGTGCGGGCGGCCGATGGTCGCGCCCTCGCTGGCCTGCGCGAGCACGTCCTCCCAGGTGAGCGGGTGGTCGGCGCCGATGCGCTCGACCATGCGACGCGCGCGGGCCAGACGACCGTCGCGGATGCGCGTGGTCTCCGCGACGAGGTCGGGGTCGGTCGGGTCGACGAGGTACCCGAGCACGTGCACGCTGCGGTACCCGATGCGGGTGCTCAGCTCGAGTCCGGGGAGGAGCGTGACCGGGAGTCCCCTGGCGGTCGCGATCGCCTCGTCCCAACCCGCGGTGGTGTCGTGGTCCGTCAGTGCGACGCCGTCCAGGCCCGCGGCCGCCGCGGCCCGGACGAGCTCGGCGGGGCGCTCGGTGCCGTCGGACACGCTCGAGTGCGTGTGCAGGTCGATGAACGGATCGGGCACGTCGCCAATGGTATCCACAGGTGAGCACGGGCAGCGGCCGTGGTGCTCCGGACGGTGCGAGGATGGGGGCATGGCCGACACCACTCCCCGCGCGACGAGCAACCGTTCCACGACCCCCGGCTCCTCGACCTTCAAGGACTACATCGGGTCGCAGTGGGCCGAGCGCGAGCGCCCGCTCCCCGAGCCCCGCGAGCAGGCACCGTACGCCGCCGCGCGTCGGGCACGGATCTCCGAGCTGCACCCCGGCCGGACGATCGTCGTGCCGGCCGGTCAGGCGAAGGTCCGCTCGAACGACTGCGACTACCCGTTCCGACCGCACTCCGCGTTCGCGCACCTCACCGGCTGGGGTTCCGACACGGTCGTCGGTTCCGTGCTCGTGATGACGCCGAACGGCTCCGGCCACGACGCCACCCTGTACTTCCGGGCCACGGCGGGCCGTGACTCCGAGGAGTTCTACGCCAACCCGGAGATCGGCGAGTTCTGGGTCGGCCCGCGTCCGTCACTCGCCGAGGTCGCCGCCGACCTCGGGCTCGCCACCGCCGACCTCGGCGACCTCGACGCGGTCGTCGACGGCCTCGACCAGACCGTGCTCGTGGTGCGTGACGCCGACACAGAGCTGACCCGCTCGTTCGACGAGCGCTTCGGCAGCGCGGTCGGCGGCGCCCCCGAACAGGACGGTGCCCCGGCGACGGACGACGTCCTCGCCCGCGACCTCTCGGAACTCCGCCTGGTCAAGGACGCGTACGAGGTGCACGAGCTGCGCCAGGCCGTCGCGGCGACGAAGGCCGGGTTCGACGACGTCATCGCCGACTTCGACGCCGTCCTCGCGCACCCCCGCGGCGAGCGCATCGTCGAGGGCACCTTCAATCGCCGCGCCCGTGCCGACGGCAACACCGTCGGCTACGACACCATCGCGGCGTCCGGACACCACGCGTGCATCCTGCACTGGACCCGCAACGACGGGGCCGTGCAGCCGGGCGACCTCATCCTCATCGACGCCGGGGTCGAGGTCGACTCGTTCTACACCGCCGACATCACGCGGACCCTGCCGGTGAGCGGCACCTTCACCGACGTGCAGCGCATGGTCTACGAAGCCGTGCTCGAGGCGGCGGACGCGGCGTTCGCGATCGTCGAGCCGGGCATCACCTTCCGCCAGGTGCACGCGACCGCGATGGAGGTCATCGCGCGCAAGACCGCCGAGTGGGGCTTCCTGCCCGGCACGGCTGAGGAATCGCTGCAGTCCGAGAACCAGTTCCACCGCCGGTACATGGTGCACGGGACGAGCCACCACCTCGGCCTCGACGTGCACGACTGCGCGAAGGCCCGCCGCGAGATGTACATCGACGGGATCGTGCAGCCCGGCATGGTGTTCACGATCGAGCCCGGGCTGTACTTCCAGCAGGACGACCTGACCGTCCCGGAGGAGTTCCGCGGCATCGGCGTCCGCATCGAGGACGACATCCTCGTGACCGAGGACGGCGCCGAGAACCTGTCGGTCGGGATCCCCCGGACCCCCTCGGAAGTGGAGGGGTGGATCGCCCGCTCCGGCCGCTAGCCTGAGCGGGTGACCACGCCCGAGCACACGCCGACGACGGACGACCTCGACATCGAGGTCGAGCACTTCGACTCCCCGGACGCCCAGCGGCTCCGTGCCGCGCAGCGTCTGGAGATCGACCGTGCCTACGGCCAGGACACCGAACCGGGCGAGAAGCCCACGGCCGAGTCCATCGCGGTGTTCTTCGTCGCACGGGATGGCTCGGGCACGCCGCTCGGCTGCGGTGGACTGCGGATCGTGCAGGACGGCATCACCGAGATCAAGCGGATGTACGTGCGGCCGGAGTCGCGCGGTGCCGGGGTGTCGACCGCGCTGCTGCGTCGGCTGGAGGAGGCCGCGCTCGACCTCGGCTCACCGGCGCTGGTGCTCGAGACGGGCACGGAGCAGAAGCGGTCGATCGGCTTCTACGAGCGCGAGGGCTTCACGCGCATCGCCAACTTCGGTCCGTACGCGGGCGTGCCGACCTCGGTCTGCTACTCCAAGGTCCTGTAGCGCCGGTCCGGCCGGCCCGGGTTGGCGGCGCCCGAGGTTCCACGATTTCGGCATCTCGAGAAGCGTCGCCGTGGGTTCGTGGAACCTCGGCGGACTGACGACGGCAAGTCGTGGAACCTCGGCGGACCGACGACGGCAAGTCGTGGAACCTCGGCGGCTCTGCTCACACCGGCGGGAGGCCACGGAGGCCGCGAACGGTCGGACACGCCCATGGACGGTCGGGAGGGCCGACCACTAGGGTGTCCGGCTGCCGAGCGCCGTCAGGACCGGCTGTCGTCGGTGCCCTTGCCCTGCTCCGGCGCGGACGACGGCGCGGAGGTCGGCGTGACGCGTTCGCCGAACTGGGGCTGCGCGTCGGGGCGAGCTGCTTCGGCGGGGCGGTCGGTGCCGGCTGCCGGCGGCTGGTACCGGGGCCCGTCGTTCGTCCCGTAGCGCGGCGGACCGGCCGGAGCGCCCGAGGGAGCGGCGGGCGCTCCTGCGGCGGGCCCCGCCGGAGCGCCGGAGGGCGTCTCGCCGTACCGCGGCCCGTCGTTCGTGCCGTACCGCGGCCCGTCGTTCGTGCCGAACCGCGGCGCTCCCGTCTGCGCGCCGTGGGCGGACGCGCCGGGCTGCTGCGTGCCTCCAGGCTGCTGGTGGGGTGTCGCGTGCCCGCCGTACGGGGCCTGCTGCTGGCGCGGCTCGGGCCGCCACGGCTCCTGCTGGCGCGGCTCGGGCCGCCACGGCTCCTGCCGGTTCGTCGGCGCTCCCGGCGACGGCGAGTTCCAGTGGGTGGACTGCGTCGCCCCGAACTGCCCGAGGATCTTCTGCGCCTGTCCGGTGAGCTGCGGGTCCACCACGATCTGGTAGTTCGTCGCGAGCACCTGGTGGACGCTCGTGAAGTCGCGCTGCCGCTTCGTGATCGCGAACGAGACGATGCCGTAGAGCATGCCGAACGCAGCACCGATGATCGCCGCGGCGATGATGAGGCCGCCGGCGGTCGGCGAGAACAGGGTGAGGACGATGCCGAAGAAGATGCCGAGCCAGAGCCCGGACAGGGCTCCCGCGATGGCGGCGCGGCCGTAGGTCATCTTGCCGGTGACCCGCTCGACGGTCTTGAGGTCGTTCCCGACGATCGAGATCTTGGCGACCGGGAAGTCCGACTCGGCGAGCTTCGCGACGACACGCTGCGCCTCCGGGTAGCTGTCGTAGGTGCCGAGGACGTCGCCGCGCGGCAGCGTCGGGAATGCCTGGGCCGTCCGGCCGCCGAAGGGGCTCTGATTGCTCACTCAGCCATCATCCACCGGACACCTTGCAATCGCACGTGCACTCCCAGGGAAGCCGCCGACCGGGACCGGCCCGGCTCGGGACCGGGAACGGCCCGTCAGTCGATGAGCGGAACCGTACGGGTCCACAGGCGACGCGGACTCCGCCCGGGAGCGAGCGACTACGCTGGACGGGTGAGCGCCACGAAGGTCTTCGTCGCCCGCCTCGCCGGGTGCTCCGTCTTCGACCCCGCGGGCGACCGCGTGGGCCGGGTCCGAGACGTGCTCGTGGTCTACAGACGGGTGGACGCGCCGCGTGTGGTGGGTCTGATCGTCGAGGTGCCCGGCAAGCGTCGCATCTTCGTCTCGGTCGGCCGGATCACGTCGATCGGCGCCGGGCAGGTCATCACCACCGGCCTCGTCAACATGCGCCGCTTCGAGCAGCGCGGCGGCGAGGTCCGGGTGATCGCGGAGATGCTCGGCCGCAAGGTGCTCATCAAGAACCAGCGCATCCGGGCGACGATCGAGGACGTCGCGATCGAGGACCGCGGGCAGGGCGACTGGGAGGTGTCGCAGCTCTTCCTCCGCAAGCCGAAGACGACGCCGTCCCCGTTCGGCAAGGGTCCGACCACCTTCGCGACCTGGAACGAGGTCACCGAGGACGAGCTCCCCGGCGAAGCACAGTCCGCCGAGCACGTCATCGCCGCGTACTCCGACCTGCTGCCGGCCGACCTCGCGTCGACGCTGCTCGACCTGCCCGAGGAACGCCGGTTCGAGGTCGCGGAGGAGCTCCCGGACGACCGCCTCGCCGACGTCCTCGAGGAGATGCCCGACCAGGAGCGCATCGAGATCCTCAGCCGACTCGAGGACGCCCGCGCCGCCGACGTCCTCGACCAGATGCAGCCCGACGACGCGGCCGACGTCCTCGCGCAGTTCCCGGACGACCGGTCCGAGGCCCTCCTCCAGCTCATGGAGCCGGAGGAGGCGCAGGACGTCCGCATGCTCCTGGAGTACGAGCCCGACACCGCCGGTGGTCTCATGACGACCGAGCCCGTGATCGTCTCGGCCGACGCCACCGTGGCCGAGGGGCTCGCCCTCGTCCGCCGCCACGAGCTCGCCCCGGCCCTCGGCGCGAGCGTGTGCGTCGTGCTCCCGCCGTACGAGCCGCCGACCGGGCGCTTCCTCGGCCTGGTGCACTTCCAGCGCATGCTCCGCTACCCGCCGAACGAGCGGCTCGGCACGCTCATCGACCAGCAGACCGAGCCGGTCCGGGTCGACGCGAGCGCCGCCGAGGTCACGCGGATCATGGCGACCTACAACCTGCTGTCCGTCCCCGTGGTCGACGACGCCCACCGTCTCGTCGGGGTGGTGACGATCGACGACGTCCTCGACCACGTCCTGCCCGACGACTGGCGAAGTCAGGGTGAGGGAGAACCCTCACCCCTGCCTCGCCAACGC
Organism: Curtobacterium phoenicis; assembly: GCF_047238015.1. Taxonomy (NCBI): domain Bacteria; kingdom Bacillati; phylum Actinomycetota; class Actinomycetes; order Micrococcales; family Microbacteriaceae; genus Curtobacterium; species Curtobacterium phoenicis. The sequence goes on along the minus strand of NZ_JBDFLZ010000002.1, from coordinate 1,271,686 downwards.
TCGCGCAAGACGCCCGTGACCACGGGAAGGAGGACCACCAGTGGCCCGAACGGATGACACCCGCCAGGAGCGCCTGGACTCCCCGAAGGGCATGCGCACCCGCGTGCTCCCGACCCGCCGCCGCGGTCGGGGCGACACCTTCGGTCGCGCCACCGAGGGCATCGCGCGGGCGATGGGGACGCCCTGGTTCCTCGTCGGCCTGACGCTCTTCTGTGCGGTCTGGATGATCTACAACACCGTCGCGCCGAAACCGTGGCAGTTCGACTCAGCGGCCATCGGCTTCACCGCGCTCACCCTCGTGCTGTCGCTCCAGGCGTCGTACGCGGCACCGCTCATCCTCCTCGCGCAGAACCGGCAGGACGACCGCGACCGCGTGCAGTTCGAGCAGGACCGGCAGCGTGCGGAGCGCAACCTCGCGGACACCGAGTACCTCGCCCGCGAGGTCGTGGCACTGCGCCTCGCGATGCGCGACATGGCGTCGAAGGACTTCATCCGCGCCGAGATCCGGTCGCTCCTCGAGGAGCTCGACCGCCGCGACGCGGACGACGCCGGCTTCGCCGACGAGCCCGGTACGGCAGCGCGTGGCTGAGGACGCCGACCAGGCCCTCGGCACCGCCGTCCTCGCTGCGCTCGGCCGGGTGATCGACCCGGAGATCCGTCGGCCCGTCACGGAGCTCGACATGATCCGCGGGGTCGACGTGCAGCCGGGAGGCTCGGTGCGCGTCGACCTGCAGCTCACCATCACCGGGTGCCCGGCCGCCGACACGATCGAGCGCGACGTCCGTGCAGCCGCCGGTTCCGTGGACGGCGTCACCGCGGTCGACGTGGACGTCTCCGTCATGTCGCCGGCTACCCGGGCCGCGCTGACCGAACGGCTCCGCGCGGGTCGTCCCCGCGGAGTGCAGTTCACCCCGGACTCGTTGACGCGCGTGATCGCGGTGACGAGCGGGAAGGGTGGTGTCGGCAAGTCCACCGTCACGGCGAACCTCGCCGTCGCGCTCGCTGCTCGGGGACAACGCGTGGGCATCGTCGACGTCGACGTGCACGGCTTCAGCATCCCCGGGCTCATGGGCCTCACGGACTCCGCGGGGGTGGCGCCGCGACCGACCCGCGTCGACAGCATGATCCTGCCGCCGGTGGCGCACGAGGTGAAGGTCGTCTCGATCGGCATGTTCGTCGACGACGTCTCGACCGCGGTGTCCTGGCGCGGGCCGATGCTGCACCGGACGGTGTCGCAGTTCCTCACCGACGTGTTCTTCGGCGACCTCGACGTACTGCTCCTCGACCTCCCGCCCGGCACCGGCGACGTGGCGATCTCGGTCGGTCAGCTGCTCCCCCACGCCGAGGTCCTCGTGGTCACGACACCCCAGACTGCGGCTGCGGACGTGGCCGAGCGCAGCGGCATCGTGGCACGGCAGACCGGGCAGCGGGTCATCGGCGTCGTGGAGAACATGGCCGGGTTCGTCCAGCCCGACGGGTCCGTCCTGCACCTCTTCGGCGAGGGCGGGGGCGCCGAGACGGCCGCTCGGCTCTCGCGCGGGCAGGACGTCCCGGTTCCGGTCCTCGGCAGTGTGCCGCTGTCGGTACCGCTCCGGGAGGGCGGGGACGCCGGGTTGCCGGTGGTGCTCGGCGCGCCGGACGACCCCGCGTCCCTCGCCCTCGCGGCGATCGCGGACCGGGTGACGACGATGGGCCGTGGCCTCTCGGGGCGGAAGCTCGGGCTGTCGGTCGGCTGATCGCCACCGAGCGACGGGCAGCGCCGTCACCAGGGGCGGACCACTCGCTCGGTAGGGTCGGGTGCATGAGCACTGATCACGTCAGCGTCGACTGGGACCAGGCCCGCGACACGAACCGCGCCAACTGGGACGACCGCGTCCCCATCCACGAGGGCGCCTACGACATCGACGCGCTGATCGACCCCGCGCACCGCTCCGGGGTCGTCCGCGAGGACCTGCCCGTCCTCGCCCGGTGGCTTCCGGGCGGCTCCCTCGACGGACTCGACGTCTGTCACCTGCAGTGCCACATCGGCACCGACACCGTGTCGCTCGCCCGCGAGGGCGCTCGGCTCACCGGTGTCGACTTCTCGCCCGCGGCACTCGACTCCGCCCGAGCCCTGGCGGACCGACTCGGACTCGACGTCACCTGGGTGGAGACCGACGTCCTGGACGCCCGGGCCGCCGTGACCGGGGACTTCGACGTCGTGTACACGAGCATCGGGACGATCTGCTGGCTCGACGACCTCGGTCGCTGGGCCACGCAGGTCTCCGCGCTCCTCCGTCCCGGTGGGGTGTTCTTCATCCGCGACGGTCACCCGGCGCTGTACGCCCTCGACGAGGACGCCGACGAGCTCGTCGCACGGCACCGGTACTTCGCGGACGGGACCGCGCAGCAGTGGGACGACGCCGGCACGTACGTCGGCGACGGGACGGTCGCGAACACCAGGACCTACGAGTGGCCGCACCCGCTGTCCGAGATCGTGAACGCACTGCTCGGCGCCGGGCTCCGACTGCGGTTCCTGGACGAGGGCCGGACGCTGCCGTGGCGTTTCAGCGCCCGGATGGAGGAGACCGAGGACGGCGACTTCGCCTGGCCTGGCGCGGATCGGGACCGCGTCCCCACCACCTTCACGATCGTCGCGACGAAGGACTGAACCGCTCGGCTGTACGTCCTTTCATGGACAGGTCGTTCCACGTGGGTGCATTGTGCAGGGGTATTCCACAATGCTCCTGCGGAATCGGGTCCGCAGGAGTTCCAGCCCGTCCGGCAACGTCGCCGGACCGAGGACAGGAGGACCGTGTGATCAGCAGGACCAGGACCAGGACCAGGATCGGGATCGTCGCGGTGGTGGCGGCCGCGTTGGCGGGGGGCGCCGTCGCAGCGGCTCCGGCCACGGCGGCCACCCCGGCGTGCGCCGGTGCATGGAGCGCCGGCACCGCGTACACCGGCGGCGCCACCGTCAGTGAGAACGGCACGAACTACACCGCGAACTGGTGGACGCAGGGCGACGAGCCCGCGACGCACTCGGGCGCGACGGGGAGCGGGCAGCCGTGGTCGTCGACGGGCGCGTGCAGCGGCACGAGCACGGGCGGTGGCACCGGGGGCGGAACGGGTACCGGGGGCGGCACGGGAACGGGCGGAGGGACCGGCAGCGGCACCGGGACCGGCGGCAGCGGCGGGACCGCGAGCGGCCTCGTGTTCAGCCCGTACAAGGACGTCACGGTCAACCTGGACTGGAACACGAACCTCATGAACACGGCGGTCACCGGGACGCGCATCCCCGTCGTCGGGTTGTCGAACAGTCTCGTGTCCACGCGTGAGCCGGGCCTGAAGGCGATCACCCTCGCGTTCGCCACCGGGACCTGCGGCAGCGAGAACTGGGGCGGTGTCGCCGCGGACGCCTTCGCGAACGCCAACATCCCGAAGCTCGATGCGGCGGGCGTCGACTACATCGTGAGCACCGGCGGCGCGGCAGGCTCCTTCACGTGCTCCGGCACGGCGCTGCAGTCCTTCATCGCGCGGTACGCGACCCCGCACATGATCGGCGTCGACTTCGACATCGAGAGCGGGCAGTCCGCCGCCGACGTGCAGAACCTCGTGAACGCAGCGGCGCTCGCGCAGTCGAAGTACCCGGGCATGCGGTTCTCGTTCACCCTCGCGACCCTCGCCGCGTCCGACGGGTCGTACGGCGGCCTGAACAGCACCGGCGACGCCGTGGTCAAGGCGATCAAGGCGTCGAGCCTGACGCACTACACGGTCAACCTCATGACGATGGACTTCGGCCGGGCGACCGCCGCGAACTGCGTGCTCTCCGGGGCGACCTGCGAGATGGGGCGTTCGGCGATCCAGGCCGTCACCAACCTCGAGCACACCTACGGCATCGCCCCGTCGAAGATCGAGGTCACCCCGATGCTCGGCGTGAACGACGCCTCCGACGAGGTCTTCACCCTCGCCGACGTCGACACGCTGACGTCCTACGCGAAGGCGAACGGCCTCGCCGGCCTCCACGTGTGGTCGCTCGACCGGGACACCCCGTGTTCCTCGACGACGGCGATGGCCACGTGCAGCTCCGTGCCGAGCGCGCCGGCGCTCGCGTGGACCGACCGGTTCCTCGCCGACCTGAAGTAGACGCCAGCCGACGACGGACGGGAGGCTCGGTGCCAGCTGGCACCGAGCCTCCAGTCCGTCTCGTGGAGCGTGACGGACGCTAGGTCGCCTCGTTGTCGAACGGCGCGGCCTCGCCGGCGGCGAGCGGCACGACGGGAGCCGTCGCGCGCACCTTCGACGCCGTGACCTGCGCCGTCTCGACGGCCGCGACGCTGCCGCCGCTGTCGAGGAGCGCGTCACGGATGATCCGGCGGGGGTCGTACTGTCGTGGATCGAGCTTCTGCCACTCGATGTCATCGAACTCCGGGCCCATCTCGTCGCGCATCCGCTCCTTCGCGGTGTCGGCGAACCGGCGGACGGCCTTCACGAACTCGGCGAGCTTCGCGGCGTACGTGGGCAAGCGTTGCGGCCCGACGATCAGGACACCGATGATCCCGATGACCAGGAACTTCTCGAAGCCGTCGAACACGGTACGAGCGTAACCCGTCCTCCCCGCGCATCACCCGTAGAGTTGTCAACCGAACGGAGTGTGCGTGTCAGAGAAAGAGTCGAACTGGAAGTTCGCCGAGGACATCGTCGCCGAACCCGAGACGATCGCCCGCGCGCGTGAGCACTCGTTGGAACTCGGGGTCGAGGCGATCTCCCCTGCCATCGGCGCACAGATCAGCGTGATCGCCGCGGCCTCACGGGCGACGAGCATGATCGAGATCGGCACCGGACTCGGGGTCTCCGGGCTGTACCTGCTCGCCGGCGCTCCCGAGGCCACACTCACCACGATCGACGTCGAGGTGGACCACCAGCAGGCCGCCCGTGACGCGTTCATCGCTGCCGGTACCGCACCCGCACGCGTTCGGCTCATCCCCGGCCGCGCGAACCAGGTGCTCCCACGGATGAACGAGGCCTCGTACGACGTCGTGCTCGTCGACGCCGACCCGGAGCACGTGATCGAGTACGTCGAGCACGGGCTGCGGCTCGCACGACTCGGTGGGACGGTGCTCGTGCCGCACGCGCTGTGGCGTGGACGCGTGGCGGACCCCGTGAAGCGGGACCGTGCGACGACCGACTTCCGGCTGCTGCTGACGGAGGTGTCGACGTCGGGTGCGGTGCGGAGCGCACTCTCGCCCGCGGGCGACGGGCTGCTGCAACTGACGAAGCTCACGGCGTAGCGGCGTAGCGGCGTAGCGGCGTCCAGCGGCGTCCAGCGGCGTAGCGGCGTCCAGCGGAGCCGCTTGCCGCGTTCGGGGCCGGATGCCGCGCTCGGGGCCGGATGCCGCGCTCGGGGCCGGGTGCCGCGTTCGAGGCCGATCGCCGGGGTGCTCGGGGTCAGTCCTCGTCGCCGAGGTGGCGCAGGTAGCGTTCCGGCGATTCGAGGAACGACCGTTGGTGCCGCACCAGGTCGAGGTCCTCCCACGCCGTCCGGCGGAGACCCCACTCCCCCACCTCGTGGATGGTCGCACCAGGGAACGCCGCGAGCACCGGCGAGTGCGTCGACAGGATCACCTGGCCGACCCCGCTGTCGACGATCGTCTGCAGCAGCCCGATGAGTGCGAGGCAGCCGGAGAAGGACAGCGCCGACTCGGGCTCGTCGAGGATCCAGAGACCCGGCCACCGCGCACGGTCGATCACGAAGTCGAGGAACGACTCGCCGTGGCTGCGCTCGTGGAACACCGGCTCCGGGCGGCTCAGGTTCGGGTGCTCCTCGAGGTAGGTGAAGAAGCCGTGCATGGTCTCGGCGCGCAGGAAGAAGCCGCCCCGCGGCGCCCCGAAGTCGCGACGGAGGCGGATGTGTTCGCACAGCGTCGATTCCGACGGGCGGGTCGAGTGCTGCGACCCGGTGCCCCCGCCCTCCGGCCCCATGCCGAACTGCAGCGCGATCGCCTCGACGATCGTGGACTTGCCGACGCCGTTGTCGCCGACGAACACGGTCACGGGGTCGAGGTCGAGCCCTTCGTCGAGCAGCTGCCGGACCGGGGGCAGCGTCGCCGGCCAGACGTCACGGGGCATCGGACCCGGGTCGTTGAACTCCTCGACCCGGGTGATCGGCATGTGGGACCTGCGCACGGGTTCATCCTGCCCGGTGCCACCGACGACGTCGTCGCAGAATCGTCCGTCGCGCCGTCGCCGTCGCCGGGACGCGACGAAGCCCGGAGCGTACGCGCTCCGGGCTTCGTCGTTCAGTGCTTCGACGGACTAGGCCGAGACGACCTCGGCGAGTGCGTCGTGGAGTTCCTTGGCCTCGGCATCGTTGACCGAGACGACCAGGCGGCCTCCACCCTCGAGCGGAACCCGCACGATGATGAGTCGACCCTCCTTAACAGCCTCCATCGGCCCGTCACCGGTCCTCGGCTTCATGGCTGCCATCAGATGTCCCCTTTCGTGCAGTACATGCCTGCCCATTATCCCGTATCGGAGGGGCAACTGCGAAACCGCCCAGGTTGGGGGTCGCGAAACGCGACGTTCTCGCGGTTCTGCTCCCTAACCTATGCGGATGCCGAACATCCGCTCCATGCTCCGCGGCAGCGACCCCGCGCCCTCCGACGACGCAGTGCCCGCGGGCATGCGCATCGCGGCGGCGTTCTCGTGGCGGCTGCTCGTCGTCGGCGCGGCCCTCGCCGTGCTGATCCTGCTGGTCGTCCTGCTGCAGGACATCATCGTGCCGTTCCTCATCGCGCTGCTGCTCTGCGCGCTGCTCGTGCCGATGTCGTCGTTCCTCCGCCGGCACCGCTGGCCGAAGTGGCTCGCGATCCTCACGAGCCTGGTGTCCGTCCTCGTGGCGATCGGCGGACTCGGCCTCATCGTGACCGCGCAGATCCGCTACGACCTGCCCTCGCTCGAGAAGCGCCTGCACGCGAGCATCTCCTCTCTGCAGTCGCTGCTCGCCTCGGAACCGTTCGGCATCACCGCGTCGCAGGTCAACAAGTGGATCTCGGACGGCTCGGACTACCTGCAGTCCCACGCGTCGTCGATCTTCTCCGGGTTCCTCGCTGCGGGCTCCGGTGCGATCCACGTGTTCGAGGGTCTGTTCATCATCATCTTCACGACCCTGTTCGTGCTCATCGACGGTCCTCGCATCTGGCAGTGGGTCGTGCGGATCTTCCCGCGCCGCGCGCGGGCCCGGCTCGACGTCGCGGGGCACGCCGGTTGGAAGACCCTGACGAGCTTCATCCGCGTGCAGCTCGTCGTGGCGATCACGGACGCGCTCGGCGTCGTCATCGGCGCGCTCATCCTGCAGATCCCGCTGGCGATCCCGATCGGCGTGATCGTCTTCTTCGGCGCGTTCGTCCCCGTGGTCGGAGCGATCGTCGCGGGCATCGTCGCGGTCGTCATCGCCCTGGTGTTCAACGGGTGGGTGCCGGCGCTCATCATGCTCGGCATCATCGTCCTCGTGCAGCAGCTCGAGAGCCACGTCCTGCACCCGTTCCTCACCGGCAGCGCCGTCAAGGTGCACCCGCTCGGCGTGGTCCTCGGGGTCACGGCCGGTACGACGATCGCCGGCGTCGTCGGCGCGTTCTTCGCGGTGCCGTTCATCGCCACGGTCAACGCAATGGTGAACGCCGCCGCGGCGTGGCGCCCCGAGGACGGTGTGCCGCTCTCCGACATCGAGCGCATCGAGCGCCACGAGCCGGCGCCGGAGACCGACTAGCGGGGGTCGTCGATCACGGTGGGGTCCAGTCGTAGCCGTCCACCCACCAGTTCGCGTACAGCCACACCCACTGCAGCAGGACCGCGAAGACGACCAGCACGACCCGGTAGACCCGCGACCGCGGCAGTGCCACGACCGCGAGCAGGGGCGCGATCGGCATGAGGATGCGCCAGGTGCTCGACTGCGGGAAGAACACCGCGAGGAGGTACACGACGTACGCCACGGCCCAGAGACGCAGTTCGAGCCCGACCCGTCGTGCCGCGGGGGCCCACACGAGGAAGGCGATCGCGGCGAGGCCGAGCGGGATCGCGAGCGCCGCCGGCCAGCCACCGGGGTAGCGCAGCCACCAGGAGAACCCCTCGACCCACGGCGAGAACGGCAGGAGCTCTCCCCAGCCGACGTAGGACGAACGCCAGGCGAGCTCGGTGTCGGTGTACGCCTTCGGCACCCCGGTTACGGCCCACGCGATCGCCGGCCACGCCAGCCCGACGAGTCCGGAGACGACCGCCACGACGAGCGGGGGCAGGCCGGTGCGGAGCGTGGGACGCTCGGTCTCGCGGACCCAGGCGGGTCGGAACCACCACACGGCCAGGAACAGGGCGAGGAAGAACGCGAACGCCAGCCCGGTCGGCCGGGTCATGCCGAGCAGGAGCACCACCGGCAGCATCGTCCACCAGTGACGGTCCACCGCGAGCAGCAGCGCCACGAAGAGCAGGAAGAGCCCGAGCGACTCGGCGTACGCGACCTGGAACATCACCGAGGTCGGCGCGACGCACAGCAGCACGGTGGCGAACGTCGCCTGCGGCGCGTCGAGGAACCGACCGACGAGCCGCCGGAACACGAGCGCCGCCCCCAGGCCTGCCAGGAGGGACACGGTGACCGCCACGGCTTCGAACGACGCACCGGTGAGCAGCATGAGACCCCGCACGAGGAACGGGTAGGCGGGCATGAACGCCCACGCGTTCTCGGTGACGTGCCCCGCGGCGTCCACCGGGAGCGCCGACGGGTAGCCACCGGTCGCGATCACCCGGTACCAGGCACCGTCCCAGATCGCGGCGAACGACAGGTACGACGGGTGGTCCGACGTGAAGGAGTTCGCCGACTGCACGGCAGCGAACCCCTGCATCATCACCGTCGTGACGATGCGCGCGAGCACGTAGACGACCGTGATCCGGGCCCACCACGGCACCGCTCGGTATCGAGCGCGCCACCGGACGGCCGGACTCGACCGTGCGCGGAGGCTCCCGCCGGTCGTCAGGCGGTCAGCCACCGACGGAGGCCGTCCTCGACCGAGGTGATCTGCGCGAGCGGCACCTGCTCGTCGTCGTGGTGGGCGAAGACCGGCTCGCCCGGGCCGTAGTTGACCGCGGGGACACCGAGGGCCGAGAACCGCGCGACGTCGGTCCAGCCGTACTTCGGTCGGGGCGCCGGACCGCCGACCGCGGCGACGAACTCCTGCGCGAGCGGCGCGTCGAGCCCCGGCCGGGCGCCGGCGGCGAGGTCGACGATCTGCACGTCGTAGCCGTCGAAGAGCTCCCGGATGTGGGCGACCGCCTCGTCTGCGCTGCGGGAGGGCGCGAACCGGTAGTTGACGTGGACCATGGCCTCGTCCGGGATGACGTTCCCCGCGATGCCGCCGGAGATGCCGACCGCGTTCAGCCCCTCGCGGTACTCGAGTCCGTCGACCGTCACCGTGCGCGGCTCGTACGCCGCGAGCGTCGCGAGGATCGGCGCCGTCTTGTGGATCGCGTTGTCGCCGATCCAGCTCCGGGCGCTGTGCGACCGCTTGCCGAACGTGCGGATCTCGGCCCGGAGGTTGCCGTTGCACCCGCCCTCGATCTGCGCGCCGGACGGTTCACCCAGGATCGCGAAGTCGCCGGCCAGGAGCTCCGGTCGGGTGCGCGCCAGTCGGCCGAGACCGTTCAGCGAGTCACTGACCTCTTCGTGGTCGTAGAACACCCACGTCACGTCGTTGGTCGGCTCGGCGAGGTCGTACGCGAGCTTGAGCTGCACCGCCACGCCGGCCTTCATGTCCACCGTGCCGCGGCCCCAGAGGATCTCGGTGCCGTCCTCCGTCGTGCGGAACTCAGTCGGCAGGTTGTCGTTCAGCGGGACGGTGTCGATGTGCCCGGCGATGACGACCCGGCGGTCACGCCCGAGGTCCGTCCGCGCCACGATCGCGTCACCGTCACGGACGACGTCGAGGTGGGGCAGCGGCGCGAGCGCCGCCTCGATCGCGTCGGCGAGCGCGCCCTCGTTGCCGGACACGGACTCGATGTCGCAGATGGCGCGCGTGATGTCGATGGACGAGGCGGTGAGGTCGAGCTGCTCCGGCATGCGGGCAGCCTACCGGCCGACCCTTGCCGCTCGCCGCCGGAGCCTGCCGCCTGTGGAAGGTGGGCAGCTCGTCCACAGGGGCGTGCCTCCAGGCCGCTGCGGAGGCGCGGATCGCGTCCCGCGCGAAGCCGGTCGGGAGGCTCGTGGCGCGTTCTCCACAGCCCGTCCGGCCGGACGGTGGTCACCGCGCGTACCTCGCTACCCTTGTCCACGTGACCGACACGACCGCCTCCGACTGCCCGACCACCGCCTGGGGCCACGGCCTCGCGACGATCGCCGCCGACGGCACGACGCTCGACACCTGGTACCCGGAGACGCACCTCGGCGCACGACCGTCGGACGCGGCCTTCCCCGAGGAGCTGCGTGCGCACGTCGGTGACGACCCGCGCCGAGACGTCCGGATCGAGGCCGTCACGACCGAGGTCACGATCGACGCCGCTCCAGCGAGCACGCCGGACGCTTACCTGCGCCTGCACCTCCTCAGCCACCTGCACGTCCGCCCGAACGAGGTCAACCTCGACGGCGTCTTCGCGCACCTGCCGATCGTCGCCTGGACGAACGCCGGCCCCGTCTCCCCCGCGGACCTCACCCGCCTGCGCCCGTCCCTCCAGCGCGCGGGCATCGCTGTGCACGCGATCGACAAGTTCCCGCGGCTGGTCGACTACGTCGTGCCGGACCGTGTGCGCATCGGTGACGCCAACCGGGTCCGTCTCGGCGCACACCTCGCGCCCGGCACCACGGTCATGCACGAGGGGTTCGTGAACTTCAACGCCGGCACCCTCGGCGACGCGATGATCGAGGGGCGGGTGTCCCAGGGCGTCGTCGTCGGCGACGGCACGGACATCGGTGGCGGTGCCTCCATCATGGGCACGCTCTCGGGCGGGGGCACGCACCGGGTGTCGCTCGGTGCGCGAGCCCTCCTCGGCGCCAACGCGGGGCTCGGGATCTCCCTCGGCGACGACTCCGTGGTCGAGGCAGGGCTCTACGTGACCGCCGGCACCAAGGTCGTGCTCGTCGGTGCGGCGCCGAACCCGGACGGCACCCCGAAGACCGTCAAGGCCGCGGAGCTCTCGGGCACGCCGAACATCCTCTTCCGGCGCAACTCCGTCACCGGCGCGGTCGAGGCCCTGCAGCGCCAGGGCCAGGGCATCCAGCTCAACACCGCGCTGCACAAGTAGCCGACGCCCGTGGGGGCGACACCTGCGGGTCGGACGATCGCGGGTCCGCACGGTCCCGTCCCGATCCGCCGCTACGGGTCAGCGGCGGCCGTCACCCTCGTGTGGCTGCACGGCGGCGGGTTCTTCCGCGGCGACCTCGACCTCCCGGAGTCGCACGCGGTGGCGACGGCCCTTGCGGACCGCGGGATCGACGTCGTCGCGGTCGACTACCGGCTCGCACCCGTGCCCGGCCTGCCGTTCGTCGGGCGCCACGGGCCACGCGGCCGACGACGCCACCCGGTCGCTGCTGACGATGTCCGGGCCGTGCTCGACGCCGTCCGCCACGAGGTGCCAGGACAGCTGCTCCTCGGTGGAGCGAGCGCCGGCGCGTGCCTCGCTGCTGCCGTCACCCGGTCCCTACCGACCGGGGACCGGCCCGACGGCGTGTTCCTCGCGTACGGCTTCTTCCACGCACGCACCCCGCGCGACGCTGCCGTCACCCGGACCGTCCGGGGTCACCGTCGGGTGACCCACCACCCCGCCCTGCTCGACCGGGCGAACCGGAACCTCGTCGGGCGCGAGGCGTCGACGGACGCCGCGTTCCCGGGCGGGCAGGACCTGTCGGGGTTCCCGCCCGTCCTGATGGTGGACGCCGAACACGACACGATGCGGTCGTCGGGCGACCGGTTCGTGGCGGAACTGCGCAGTGCCGGCGCGGACGTCGAGCGCCACGTGCTGCCGGGTGCGCGGCACGCGTTCCTCAACCGACCGGGCACGCCGGACTCCGACGCCGCGCTCGATCTCGTGACCGTCTGGGCGCTGGCGCGAGCAGCCCGCTAGCGGGCCCGCGTCGCCGAAGCAGCGCGTCCCCGACAGGGCGCACGCCCGAGTCGTCCGACGCGCCGGAGCCGCTGGTCGCGTCGCAGGGGCGAACCGCGGAAGCGACATCGAACCAGCGCGCGTGGCTGGTTCGACGTCGCTTTCATGGTGCGGAGCCGAGGACCCGCGGGCCTCCGCGCGCGGCGCGGCTCAGCGCGCCGGGAGGTCCCGCTCGGGGTACCCCACGTAGAGCTGCTGCGGCCGCCCGATCTTGTTCAGCGGGTCGTTGTTGAGCTCGCGCCACTGGGCGATCCACCCCGGCAGCCGCCCGATCGCGAACAGCACGGTGAACATCCGCGGCGGGAAGCCCATCGCCTTGTAGATGATGCCCGTGTAGAAGTCGACGTTCGGGTAGAGCTTGCGGCTGACGAAGTACTCGTCCTCGAGCGCGATCCCCTCGAGCTCCATCGCGATGTCGAGCAGGTCGTCCTGCACGCCGAGTGCCTCGAGCACCTCGTGCGCGGACTCCTTCACGAGCTTCGCCCGCGGGTCGTAGTTCTTGTAGACGCGGTGCCCGAAGCCCATGAGCTTCACCCCGCGCTCCTTGTTCTTCACCCGCTCGACGAAGCGCGACACCGGCTCGCCGGAGTCCTTGATCTGCTGGAGCATCTCGAGCACGGCCTCGTTCGCGCCCCCGTGCAGCGGGCCGTAGAGGGCGTTGATGCCGGCCGAGATCGACGCGAACATGTTCGCCTTCGTGGAGCCGACGAGCCGGACGGTCGCGGTGGAGGCGTTCTGCTCGTGGTCCTCGTGCAGGATGAGCAGCCGCTCGAGCGCCTTGGAGAGCACCGGGTTCGGCTCGTACGTCTCGGCCATGGTGCCGAAGTTCAGCCGGAGGAAGTTGTCGACGAACGACAGCGAGTTGTCCGGGTAGAGGAACGCCTGCCCGATCGACTTCTTGTGCGCGTACGCGGCGATGACCGGGAGCTTCGCGAGCAGCCGCACGGTCTGCAGCTCGACCTTCTCCGGGTCGTCGACGCTCATGTCGTCCTCGTAGTAGGTCGACAGGGCGCTGACGGCGCTCGACAGGACAGACATCGGGTGCGCCGAGTGCGGGAGGGCGTCGAACAGACGACGGAGGTCCTCGTGCAGCAGCGTGTGACGACGGATGCGGGCGTCGAACGACTCGAGCTCGGCGGCCGTCGGCAGTTCGCCGTAGATGAGCAGCCACGCGACCTCGAGGAAGGTGCAGTTCGACGCGACCTGGTCGATCGGGTAGCCGCGGTACCGCAGGATGCCCTGGTCGCCGTCGATGTACGTGATCGCGCTCTTCGTCGAGCCGGTGTTCACGAAGCCGTAGTCGAGGGTGTTCATCCCCGTCTGCTTCTTGAAGGTCGAGATGTCCACCGTGGACGCGCCGTCGACGCTCGGCAGGATCGGGAACTCCGCGGAGCCACCCGGGTACGTCAGCGTCGCGGTCTCGGTCTGCTGCTCCGCAGCCGGGCTCACGGGGACGGGCGTGGTGGGCGGTGTGGCCGTCTTCTGAGCATCGTTGGCAGTGTCAGTCACGGTGACAGCCTAATCGCGCCCACTGTCGGTCGTGCACACTCCCGCGCTCCGGGATTGGTGGGAACTACGGATTGCGCTGACAGCGCACCACGTGGTGCCGGCCGGACGGGAGGCACGACACCCGCCCGTCGGACCGGGTTCAGTCCGCGGACGCCCGGCTGGTGCGGCGTGCACTCGCCAGCCGCTGCGCGGCCGCCGCGATGCGCTCGTCGGTGGCGGTGAGGGCCACCCGGACGTGCTCCGCCCCGGCGGGACCGTAGAACGTCCCGGGGGCGACGAGGATCCCGCGGTCGGCGAGCCACGCGACGGTCTCGAGCGCCGGCTCACCGCGGGTGGCCCAGAGGTACAGGCCGGCCTCGCTGTGGTCGATCCGGAACCCGGCTCCGTCGAGTGCCCGGCGGAGCATGTTCCGCCGCGCCTTGTACCGCGCCTTCTGCTGCTGCACGTGGGTCTCGTCCTCGAGCGCGACGATCATGGCCTGCTGCACGGGCAGCGGCGGCATCATGCCGGTGTGCTTGCGGACCGCGAGGACCTCGGCGAGCAGCGCGGCGTCGCCGGCCACGAACGCCGCGCGGTACCCGGCGAGGTTCGACTGCTTGGAGAGCGAGTACACGCTGAGCACGCCGTCGACCGAGTCGCCCACGACCCGCGGGTCGAGGATGGTCGGGGTCGGGGCAGTGTCGTACGGCGGCTCCCAGCCGAGCTCGGCGTAGCACTCGTCGCCCACGATCACGGCGCCGAGCTCGCGGGCGCGCTCGACCGCGGCACGCAGCTGCTCGATCGACAGCACGCGGCCGTCGGGGTTCCCCGGGGAGTTCAGCCACACGAGCTTCGTCGTCTCCGGCCACGCAGCGGGGTCGTCCGAGGCGAGTGCTGCGGCGCCGACGAGGGCGGCGCCGAGCTCGTACGTGGGGTAGGCGGCCTCCGGGAACACGACGGTGTCGCCACGGCCGATGCCGAGCCAGAGCGCGAGTCCGGCGATGAACTCCTTCGAGCCGATCGTCGGCAGGACCTGCTCGGCCGTGAGGGTCACGCCCTGCCGGCGGCCGTACCACGCGGCGATCGCCTCGCGCAGGGCCGGGGTGCCGGCGACCTGCGGGTAGGCGTGCGCGTCGGTGGCCTCGGCGAGGGCCCGGCGGACGAGCTCGGGCGTCGGGTCGACGGGCGAGCCGACACTGAGGTCGACGATGCCGCCCTCGACGGTCGCTGCGCGCTGCTTGAACGGGACGAGCTGGTCCCAGGGGAAGTCGGGGAGGTCGAGCGCCACGGGCGGGTCCGGGTCAGCCGCGCGGGGGCTCGGCGAGGACGACGGGGTGGTCCTTGTGGATCACACCGACCTTCGCGGCACCGCCGGGCGAACCGACCTCTTCGAAGAACTCGACGTTGGCCTTGTAGTAGTCGGCCCACTCCTCGGGGAGGTCGTCCTCGTAGTAGATCGCCTCCACCGGGCAGACCGGCTCGCAGGCACCGCAGTCGACGCACTCGTCGGGGTGGATGTACAGCGAGCGGTCGCCCTCGTAGATGCAGTCGACCGGGCACTCGTCGATGCAGGCGCGGTCCTTGACGTCCACACAGGGCTGAGCGATCACGTACGTCACGGTTCGATCCTACTCGCGGCCCTGGGCGGATCCGGACAGGCCGGCGTCCGACGGTGCCGCCTGGGGGACCTCGGTCGTCGCCGGTCCCCCGCCGGGTCCGACCGCGCGACGGGTGTCGCCGAAGTCCGGCCAGACGAGCACGACGAACGCGACGGCCGTCGGCGCGATCATCCACGTGTAGCCCGCGGCGTTCGCGAGCACGAGCTGGAGCAGGAACGTGGTCGCGAGTGCGATGCCGAGCCACACCGCGACGACGAGCACCCGCGAGCGGTAGAGCAGCCGGATGCCCGCGAGCAGCCCGATCACGATGAGGGTCGGCAGGAAGATACCGACGGGGAACGCGCCGATCGTCTGCTGGTGCGTCACGGAGCCGAGGCCGCCCGCGACGAGTCCGAGGACGAACGACACGACGACCGCGGTCGCCTTGCCCTGCGGGGAGAACTCGGCGAAGGTCTGCGGCGCCGGCGCGGCCGGGTCGGTGTCGTGGCGGAAGGCCTCGACGGCGGGGGCGTGCTGGCGTTCGCCGTGGGGCATCACCCAGGAGAGCGCCATCGGGTCGGACGGGTCGACCGGGTCGACCGTCAGCTGTGAGCGGTACTGCTCGAGCGCCGCACGGACCTTCGCCCGCACGGGGACGACGTCGACGGTGAGGTCGGCCTGTCCGGAGTCGGGTCCGACGATCATCGAGAAGGGGACCTCCTCGGCGCGCGCGGCGTACCGGGCCGCGTGGTGCACCCGGACGTGGTCGGGGTGCCCGTACCCGCCGTCGTCCGCGTAGCTCACGACCGCGTCCGCCATCGTCGACCGGATCGCGGCACGGACGTCGTCCACGACCTCGCCGAGGTCCGCCGCGGTGAGCGAGTCCGCCGGGGCGTCGTCGGCAGCCGTCGCGCGGCCGTCCGGCCCCCACTGCATCCCGGAGTCGGCGTAGCGACGCTCGGGCAGGTCGGTCGGGCGCGCTCCGGCTCCCCCGAGCCAGAGGTGCGCCGGGCCACCGAGCGCGGCCAGCGCGGCGGCGATCTCCCCCTCGCGGTGGGCGGCGACGCGCGGGCCGTCGCCCTCGAGCGGTGCGAGCTCGGCGGTGAGCATCTCGCCCCGCTCGCCGCGTGTCGCGGTGAGGACGGTGACCTCGGCCCCGAGCTCGAGCAGGGTGGCGATCGTCCCGCCCGACACGAGGGTCTCGTCGTCGGGGTGGGCGTGCACGAACAGGACGCGCTCTGGGCGGGTGACGGGGGCCTCGGACATCGGTGCCCAGCGTACGGGACGGGTCTACCGCGAGGTCACGATGTACGTCGCGGTGACCCCGGCGTCGGTCTTCGCGAACGTCAGGACGACGCGGTACCCGTCGCTCCGGAACAGCCCGAAGGCGCTCGAGGAGTCCGCCCGCCTCACCGACTCGGTGTACCCGGCACCGGTCAGGGCGTCGGCCGCGGCCGGGAACTCGTCGACCGACCCGACCCGGACCTGGACGACCCAACCGGAGCCGTCCGGGCCCGATCCCCCGCCGAGGACCGTACCGTCGACGAGCGGCACGTCCTTCGTCGGGAACCCGTCGGGCAGCTGCCCGTCCGAGGTCACCTTCGCGCCCTTGAGCGCCGTGTCGAGCGCGCCGTCGATGCCCCCGGCGACCGAGGCCATGCCGTCCTGGATCGCCGTGCCGTCGATGCCCTGCACCGCGCTCGACACGTCCGATGCCACCGACGAGCCGAGGTCGGTCGCCTGGCGGACGGTGTCGGAGGAGCAGCCGCTCAGCCCGGCGAGGGCGATGCCGGCGGCGACGGCGGCGATCAGGGTGCGGGTCGGGGTGCGCATGCGCAGCACCCTAGATGGTCTGACGGGAGGCCCGGCGCGCGTTCGCTGTGAACCTCCCGTCCGACGACGGTCAGGCCAGGTAGGCGCGCGCCGCGGCCACGGCCGCGTCCACGCCGACCGGGATCGACGTCTCGGCCTGCGGTGCGTAGAAGGGCGAGTGGTTGCTCGGGATCTCCTGCCCGGTGCGGAAGAGCTCCGGGTCGGTGATGCCGGTGAACCAGTAGACGATCGGCACGCCCGCGGCGGTCGCGAGCTGGCCGACGTCCTCCGACGCCATCGCCAGGCCGGACTCGAGGTCGATGGCGTTCGGCACGGCCTCGCGGACGGCGGCGAGGACCTTCGCCGCCTGCTCCGGGTCGTTCACGAGCACGTCCGCACCCGGCGCCCGCTCGATCGTCGGCGCGGGGAGGCCGCCCGCCTCGCTCTCGGCACGGACGATGCGCTCGATCGAGCTGATGATCCGGCCGCGGGTCTCCTCGTTGCGGGCGCGGGTGGAGATCTCGATGACCGCTTGGTCCGGGATGATGTTCGCGCGCGTCCCCGCGTGGAACGAGCCGACCGTGACGACCCCGGCGTCGCTCGGGGCGACCTCGCGCGAGACGACGGTCTGCAGCCGCACCACGGCGGACGCGGCGGTGACGATCGGGTCGAGGGACGCCTGCGGTGCCGAACCGTGCGCACCGCGACCGTTGAACGTGACGGTCAGCCGGTCGCTCGACGCCATCACCGGGCCGGAGCCGACCGCGACGGTGCCGACCGGGGCGGGAGCGGAGTGCTGCCCGAGGACGACGTCGGGTTCCGGGAAGCGCTCGACGAGCCCGTCGTCGATCATCGCCCGGGCGCCCGAGATCACTTCTTCCGCCGGTTGGAACACGCCGACCACGGTGCCGTGCCACTCGTCGGTGGTCGCCACGAGCCGCTCGAGCGCGCCGAGGAGCCAGGTCACGTGGATGTCGTGCCCGCAGGCGTGCATGGTCGCGACGGTGGCGCCGGACTCGTCCTGGCCGGTGTGTTCGCTCGCGTAGGACAGACCGGTGCGCTCCTGCACGGGCAGCCCGTCCATGTCGGCACGCAGCCAGATCGTCGGCCCCTCGCCGTTCCGCAGGACCGCGACGACGCCCGTGCCGCCGACGCCCGTGGTGACCTCGACACCGGGCAGCTCCGCGAGCCGCTCGGCGATCACCCCCGCCGTCCGGTGCTCCTGGAAGCCGAGCTCCGGGTGTGCGTGGAGGTCTTGGTAGATGGCAAGCAGATCGAACGTCACGCAGACCACCGTACAACCGGGCCGTGACACGCCGACGGCCCGGCCACCTCGACGAGGTGACCGGGCCGTCGGACGGATGACGGGCCTCCAGGCTGGAGCGCCTGCCGCCTAGGCGACGTGCCTACGCGACGTGCCTACGCATCCTGGCGCTTGAGGCGGGCGTAGGCGCGCTGGCGGGCCTGCGCGTCCAGCTCCACCTTGCGGATGCGGACGGCGTCCGGGGTGACCTCGACGCACTCGTCCTCGCGCGCGAACTCGAGGCATTCCTCGAGCGACAGCTGCCGCGACGGGGTCATCGACTCGAAGGTGTCGGCGGTCGACGAACGCATGTTCGTCAGCTTCTTCTCCTTCGTGATGTTCACGTCCATGTCGTCGGCGCGCGAGTTCTCGCCGATGACCATGCCCTCGTAGACCTCCTCGGTCGGGTTGACGAAGAACGTCATCCGCTCCTGGAGGTTCGTGATGGCGAACGGCGTGACGACGCCGGCGCGGTCGGAGACGATCGAGCCGTTGATGCGGGTCTGGATCGGGCCGGCCCACTCGCCGTAGCCGTGCGAGATCGCGTTGGCGATGCCCGTGCCGCGGGTCTCGGTGAGGAACGACGTGCGGAAGCCGATCAGGCCACGCGACGGCACGATGAACTCCATGCGGATCCACCCGGTGCCGTGGTTCACCATGTTCTCCATGCGGCCCTTGCGGGCGGCCATGAGCTGGGTGATGGCGCCGAGGTACTCCTCCGGCGTGTCGATCGTCATGTGCTCGTAGGGCTCGAGCGTCTTGCCGTTCTCGTCCTTCTTCGTGACGACCTGCGGCTTGCCGACGGTGAGCTCGTAGCCCTCGCGGCGCATCTGCTCGACGAGGATCGCCAGTGCGAGCTCGCCGCGGCCCTGGACCTCCCACGCGTCGGGGCGGCCGATGTCCTGCACCTTGAGCGAGACGTTGCCGACGAGCTCGCGGTCGAGGCGGTCCTTGACCATGCGGGCGGTGAGCTTGTGGCCCTTGACCTTGCCGACGAGCGGGCTGGTGTTGGTGCCGATCGTCATCGAGATCGCCGGGTCGTCGACCGTGATGGTCGGCAGCGGACGGACGTCCTCGGGGTCGGTCAGGGTCTCACCGATGGTGATGTCCTCGAAGCCGGCGACGGCGACGATGTCACCGGGGCCCGCGGACTCGGCCGGGTAGCGGTCGAGCGCCTTCGTGATGAGGAGCTCGGTGATGCGGGCGTTCTGCACGGAACCGTCGTGCTTCACCCAGGCCACGGTCTGGCCCTTCTTCATCGTGCCGTGGAAGATGCGCAGCAGCGCGAGACGACCGAGGAACGGCGAGGCGTCGAGGTTCGTGACGTGCGCCTGCAGCGGGTGCTCGTCGTCGTGGGTCGGAGCCGGCACGTGCTGCAGGATCGCCTCGAACAGCGGCTCGAGGTCGTCGTTGTCCGGCAGCTCGCCGTCGTTCGGCTTGTTGCGGCTCGCGGCGCCGTTGCGTCCCGAGGCGTACACCACGGGGACGTCGAGGATGGCGTCGAGGTCGAGGTCGTCGACCTCGTCCGACAGGTCGGAGGCCAGGCCGAGCAGCAGGTCCTGCGACTCGGAGACGACCTCGTCGATGCGGGAGTCCGGGCGGTCCGTCTTGTTGACGAGCAGGATCACCGGGAGCTTCGCGGCGAGCGCCTTGCGGAGCACGAAGCGGGTCTGGGGCAGCGGGCCCTCGGACGCGTCGACGAGCAGGACGACGCCGTCGACCATGGAGAGGCCGCGCTCGACCTCACCGCCGAAGTCGGCGTGGCCGGGGGTGTCGATCACGTTGATCGTGATGCGACCGCCCGGGTTGAACTCCTCGGCGTGCTTCCCGTTGTAGAGCACCGAGGTGTTCTTCGCGAGGATGGTGATGCCCTTCTCGCGCTCGAGGTCGTTCGAGTCCATCATCCGGTCCTCGCCCTCGAAGTGGGCGTCGAACGAGTTGGTCTGCGTGAGCATCGCGTCGACGAGGGTGGTCTTGCCGTGGTCGACGTGTGCCACGATGGCGACGTTGCGCAGGTCGGACCGGGTGGCGAGCGCCATACAGGACATCCTTCAAGTGTTCGGAGAAGATCGGGCGGCCGGTCGTCGTGGACACACGGCACCCGCGGGCAGAACGCCCGACACGCCAGTCTACCGGTAGTTCGCAAGCGACAGGAGTACAGGACATGAGCCGACGGCGAACGTGGACCGAGATCACGATCGTCCTGATGCTCTCCCTCGGCGGCAGCGCGCTCTACTCGATCCTGCAGATCATCGACGACCTCTCGCAGACCACCCCGCTCGGGCAGCAGTCCACCGCGCTCAACCAGTCGACGACGACCGTGCAGTACGTCGACCTCGCGCGGCAGCTCGTCGGCATCGCCGTGGACCTCGCCCCGGTCGCGCTCGTCTGCTACCTCCTGTGGAGCACCACGCGCCCGCACCTGTCCCGTCTCGGCATCGACCGCTTCCGGGCGCGTCCGGACCTCGGCGGCGCGGCGCTCATCGCACTGTGCATCGGCATCCCGGGGCTCGCGCTGTACTTCACGGGCAGGGCCCTCGGCTTCACCGTGAACGTCGACCCCGCGGCGCTCGACTCGTACTGGTGGACGATCCCCGTCCTGCTGCTCTCGGCGGTCCGGTCAGGGCTGCAGGAGGAGGTGATCGTCATCGGCTACCTCTACGAGCGACTCGGCGGGCTCGGGTGGGGCCGGTGGCAGGTCATCCTCAGCACGGCCGTGCTGCGCGGCAGCTACCACCTCTACCAGGGGTTCGGCGCGTTCGTCGGCAACGCGGTGATGGGCGTCGTGTTCGGGTGGATCTACACGAAGTGGGGCAGGCTCCTCCCGCTCGTCATCACACATTGCCTGCTCGACGCCGTCGTGTTCGTCGGGTACCCCTGGGTGGCCGCCGCGTTCCCGCAGCTCTTCCGGTGACGGCGCCGGGCGACCGTCCGCGCACTGCGTGCCGCGTGCTGCCACCCCCGTCTGGGCGTCAGCGACCTCACGGACACCGTGCACCCCACTCCTGGGGACGCACAGCAGATCCACAGCGCTCCGCGGACAGCCACGTCGCCACCGGCCGTACCGTGAGCACATGAGCATCCCCGAGGTCGGTGAACCCGCACCGGCGTTCAGCCTGGCCGGCACCGTCGTCCGCGACGGCACGCGCACGGACGGCGTCTACGACCTCTCCGCGCAGATCGGTCGCACCGTGGTGCTCGCCTTCTACCCGGGCGACGCCACCCCGGTGTGCAGCGCGCAGCTGTGCAGCTACCAGGAGGAGCTCGACGACTTCGACGACCTGGGTGCCGTCGTGTGGGGCATCAGCCCGCAGGCGCTCGACTCGCACGAGGTGTTCGCCCGTGGGTCCTCGCTCACCTTCCCCCTCCTGAGCGACCCGTCCGGCGCGGTCGTCCGGTCCTACGGCGTCCGCGCCCCGGGGATCGGTCTCCGTCGGTCGGTCTTCGTCATCGGACCGGACGGCATCGTGCGCTGGCGGCACATCGGTCTCGTCGGGCTGCGGTTCCCGAAGGCCGAGGTCATCCGCGAGCAGATCGAGCAACTCGTCTCCTGACGGCGTGTCGATCTCCGGAATCTCCCAGCCTGGGGTATTGACACCCGAACGGGGGTCCGGGGACCATTGGTGGAACGAGAGGTCCACGTAGGACTTGCCTCCCCGGAGAATCGGGTCATCCGGAGATACGCGCCGGTGTGTCACACCCGCTCCCCGGATGTCTCCGGGGAGGCACTCTCGGAACACTCGATCGGTCTCTCCTACGCTGTGTGCGTGACCGTCATCGTCGCGCCCGGGATGCGCGTGCTCGCCGTCGTGCTCTGGGCCGCCTCCGTCGCGCTCGTCCCCCTCGCCCTCGTCGGGGACGGGTCCCCCTGGCTCGCCCCGATCCCGAGCGTCTTCATCGCGTTCCTCGCCTGGGCCGCGCTCTGGCGCCCCCGCATCGAGCTCACACCCGACGCACTCCGCGTCGTCGACGTCCGGCGCACGAGCAGCTACGCCTGGAAGCGCATCACCGAGGTGCGCACCAGGTACGGCCTCGAGGTCGTCTCCAGCGAGGGCGTCCGCCGCACCTGGATCGCGACGCGGCCGTCGGCCCGCCTCGCGGCACACCGGCCGGGAGGCACGGTGCGGCTCACCGTCGACGCCGCGGCTGACGAGGTGCGTGCGATGGTCCCCGTGGCCGGTCCGCAGGACGGCCCGCCCCCGGCGAGCGTCGCCGCGGCGCCGATCACACACCGTGCGCACGGCTGGTCGGTGCTCGCCCTGGTGGTGCTCGGCCTCGTCGCGACGATGGCGGCCGCCCAGCTCTGAGCGGTCGCCCCCCCCCCCGGTCACGACGACACCCCCGGCGCCGAGGCGCCGGGGGTGTCGTGTGCGGTGCGTGGGTGCGTCGACTACTTCGCGTAGCCCACGTCCTTACTTCTCGTAGCCCACGTCCTGCCACTTCACCGAGGACTGCTGGAACTGCGCCGGACCGTAGTTCACGAGGTCCTTGCGGACGCCCCACGCGTAGGGCTCCGGGAACAGCGGGATCGTGCCGGCGAGCGAGACGATCACCTTGTCGATCGCGTTCGCGTCCTTGATGCGGGCATCGGCGTCGAGCTCACCGTTCGCGGTGTCCCACAGGCCGCCGAGCGAGTCGTCGGTGATGCCCATGTAGTTCTGGCCCGAGTTCGCCGGGTAGTAGATCGACTTGGTGGACGACACCGGGAACGGCGTGCCCTGCCAGGCGAAGTACGTCGCGTCGAAGTCGCGCGTCGTCGTGGTGATGTACTTCGTGAAGAAGTCGTCGGTCGGCACGGTGTCGATCGTCACCTTGAAGCCGGCGGCCTTGGTCTGCTGCTGCACGAGCTGCGCGATGTTCGCCGAGTTCTGGTTGTCGGACGGGATCACGAAGCGGACCGACAGCGTCTTGCCGCCCTTCGCCGCGTAGCCGTCCGAGCCGATCTTCCAGCCGGCGTCCTCGAGCTTCTGCTTGGCCTTGTCGACGCTGTAGCCGTACACGCTGGAGGCGTGGTCGGTGTAGCCCTTCTGACCCGGCAGGTAGATGAGGTTGTTGAGCACCGTGACCGGGCTCTTCACCGGCGACAGGATCGCCTGGGCGAGGGTCTGTCGGTTGATCGCCTGCGCGAACGCCTGGCGGACCTCCTTGTCCTTGAAGACGTCGGAGGTGCCGTTCAGGGTGATCTGCCGCTGCGTCGTGCCGAGCGAGCGCTCGATCTTCGAGTCGCTGCGGGTGTTCGCGGTCTTGAAGTTGTCGGCGGAGCCGTTCAGGTTGAACGCGTCGAACTCCTTGTTGGCGTACGCCTGGGCGACTCCGTCACGCGACACCGTCTTGAAGACGATCGTGTCGAGCTTCGGCGCGTCGCCCCACCACTTCGCGTTCTTCTCGAACGTGAGGACGCCACCGTTGCTGTCGAACGACTTGACGATGTACGGGCCGCCCGAGACGTAGGTCTTGCCGTCGGCCGCGTACGGGCCCTTGGCCCACGCCTTGTTGAAGTGGTCGGGGGTGTCGACGGCCCAGTAGGGGTAGATCGTCCCGAGGACGCTCGGCCAGTCGGCGTTCGTCTTCGAGAACGTCATGACGACGTCACGCTCGTCCGAGCCCTGCTTGACCGAGTCGACGTCCTCCCACACGTTGGTGGCGAGGGGCGCGAAGGCCTTGTTGGTCCCGTTGAGGGCCTTCCAGTTGGCCTCGACGTCCTTCTCGGTGATCGGGGTGCCGTCGGACCAGGTGGCCTTCGGGTTGATCTTGATCTCGACGGTCTGCGGGGAGTCCTTCGTCAGCTCGACCGAGGTGGCGAAGTCCTTGTTGACCTCCCACTCGCCGTTCTCCTTGAACTGGATGAACCCAGGCAGGTAGACACCCGAGATGGTGGCGTCGTCGACCGTGCCGGAGTCGAGGTTGCTGACCTGGAAGTTCGCCGGAGCCGAGTCGATCGGCAGCGTGAGTGAGCCGCCGTCCTTGATGTCGCTCCGGTCGGCAGTCGTCCAGCCCGTCGACTTCAGCGTCGACTGGGCGACGGCCGAGCTGCTTCCTCCGGCGTTCCCGCCGCCCGAGCAGCCCGCGAGCACGAGTGCTGCTGCGGCTGCCGTGGCGAGCACGGCCGTCGTCTTGATCCTCATTCGCATGGCGAGGATTCCCTTTCCGTGTGGTTCGCGCCGAGGCGCAGACGCGCGGCAGCCCCCGGCTGACACGCCTGTTGGTGAAGAACCCTGGCACACGTCCACCGTCGAAGCGGGCGATCGTACGAGATCGAAACATGCTCGTAACGCGGGCCGCATAGCGTCGCTGTCGATCACCCTCCGCGGTCCGGAGCCGTTAGCCTGTCCGGACCGAACAACGCCGTCCGGACGGACGGCCGCACCCAAGAGGTCCCCGTACATGCTTGCTTTCCTCGCGAAGCGGATCGTCAACTACGTGATCCTGACGATCGTCGCGACGACCCTCGGTTACATCCTCGCCAGCGCGACGCTCAACCCCGCAGCACGGTTCCTGGGCCGGAACCCCGCGGTTCCCCAGGGCACCATCGACGCGTCGCTGCAGAAGCTCGGCGCCGACCCCAACGTGCCGCTCCTCGTCCGCACCTGGAACTGGTGGGTGAACCTCCTGACGCACGGTTCCCTCGGGATCAGTTCGCGGGGGACCGAGGTCACCTCCGACATCTTCGCCCGGGCCGGCACCAGTCTCCGGCTCCTCGTCATCGGCACGCTGCTCGGTGCGCTCCTCGGCGTGCTGCTCGGCGTCTGGAACGCCGTCCGCCAGTACAAGGCGTCCGACCAGGTCTCGACCTACTTGTCGTTCGCGGTGCTCGCGACCCCGCCGTTCGTCATCGCGGTCGTCCTGATGATCCTCGCGACGACCACGAACAACGCCGTCGGCACACAGGTGATCAGCTTCACCGGCGAGTACACCCCGGGGGTGACGGGGTTCTTCCCGGTCCTCGGCGACCGGCTCGTGCACCTGTTGTTGCCGACGATCTCGCTCACGGTCGGAGCGGTCGCCTCGTACTCCCGGTACCAGCGCTCGGCGATGCTCGACGTCCTGTCCAGCGACTACATCCGGACCGCGCGGTCCAAGGGTCGGACGCGGGCATCCGCCATCATGCGACACGGGGTCCGCGTGGCGCTCATCCCGATGTCGACCTTCTTCGCCTACTCGTTCGGCCTCATCCTGACCGGTGCGAGCATCACCGAGCTGGTCTTCAGCTGGCACGGCATGGGTGAGTACTTCGTCCAGAGCATCAGCAACAACGACATCAACGCGGCAGCGGGCACGATCCTCTTCACGGCGATCCTCGTGCTCATCGCAGGCACCCTCGCGGACCTGCTCTACGCCGCGCTCGACCCGCGAGTGAGGGTGTGACCCGTGTCCGTACTCGACCCCACGACCACGACCACCGCCGGTGACCCCGGCGACGGCAAGGCCGGCGAGCCGGCGCACGTCGTCGAGGTGAAGGGAGGCCGGACGCCGCTCTGGCGCAAGGTGTTCGGCACCTGGCGCGCCCGCATCGGTGGTGGCGCCCTCCTGCTCATCATCCTCTGGGCCTTCGTCGGCCCGTACCTCTACCACTGGAACGCGGTGGACTCGGACGGCCTGGCCTTCGGCATGCCGCCGAGCGCGTCGCACTGGTTCGGCACGAACGACATCGGGCAGGACATCTACGCCCAGACGCTCGTCGGCCTGCAGAAGTCGCTGCTCATCGGCCTCATCGCCGGCCCGGCCGCGACCCTCATCGCGGGCATCGTCGGGGCCATCGCGGGCTACTTCGGCGGCTTCGTCGACCGAGCGCTCGTCTGGGGCATCGACCTGCTGCTCGTGATCCCGTCGTTCTACGCCCTGGTGCTCCTCAGCCCGCTG
This sequence comes from Curtobacterium phoenicis, assembly GCF_047238015.1. Classification (NCBI taxonomy): domain Bacteria; kingdom Bacillati; phylum Actinomycetota; class Actinomycetes; order Micrococcales; family Microbacteriaceae; genus Curtobacterium; species Curtobacterium phoenicis. Next base: position 1,245,505 of record NZ_JBDFLZ010000002.1, on the reverse strand, counting down.
TTCAAGAGCCTCAGCTGGTTGGCGCTCATCATCGGTCTGGCGATCTTCGGCTGGATGATCATGGCGCGCGTGATCCGCGGGCAGACGATGTCGCTGCGCGAGCGCGACTACGTCAAGGCCGCGCGGTTCATGGGCGTGCCGTCGTTCACGATCATCCGTCGGCACATCCTGCCGAACGTCGCGTCGCTGCTCATCATCGACGCCACGCTGGGCGTCGGGGCGATGATCCTGTCCGAGAGCGCCCTGAGCTTCTTCGGCTTCGGCATCCAGGTGCCGGACGTGTCCCTCGGCACCCTGCTCGCCGCCGGCAGCCAGTCCGCGGTCACCCGGCCGTGGCTGTTCGTCCTGCCGGCCGCGACCCTGGTCGCCACCGTCCTCTCCACCAGCCTGCTCGGCGACGCCCTGCGCGACGCCATCGACCCCACCTCTGGAGCCAACCGTGACTGAGCCGCTGCTCACCGTCTCCGACCTCTCCGTCACGTTCAACCCGTCGACGAAGCCCGTGTACGCGGTCCGCGGGGTCGACTACACGGTGAACCAGGGCGAGTTCCTCGGCATCGTCGGCGAGTCCGGTTCGGGCAAGTCGGTGTCGTCGATGGCCGTGATGGGGCTGCTCCCGTCGTCGGCCAAGGTCGAGGGCAGCATCAGGTTCGGCGGTCGTGAGCTCCTCGGGCTGAACGACCGCGAGCTGTCGAAGCTCCGCGGCGGCGACATCGCCATGGTGTTCCAGGACCCCCTGTCGGCCCTGACACCGGTCTACACGATCGGCCAGCAGATCATCGAGGGGCTGCGGCTCCACGACCGGGCGCTCACCCCGCACGCCGCCCGCACCCGCGCCGAGGAACTCCTGCGCGCCGTCGGCATCCCGAACCCGGCACGACGGCTCGACGCCTTCCCGCACGAGTTCTCCGGCGGCATGCGCCAACGCGCGATGATCGCCATCGCGATCGCGAACGACCCGAAGCTCATCATCGCCGACGAGCCCACCACGGCACTCGACGTGACGATCCAGGCGCAGATCCTCGACGTCCTGCAGAAGGCGAAGGACCTGACCGGTGCCGCCGTCGTCCTCATCACGCACGACCTCGGCGTCGTCGCGGGCAACGCGGACCGGGTCGCGGTGATGTACGCGGGCCGGATCGTGGAGACCGCCCCGGTCGAGCCGCTGTTCCGCGAACCGGTGATGCCGTACACGATCGGCCTGCTGCGGTCGATGCCGAACATGGCGTCGTCGCGGGCCGAGCGCCTCGTGCCGCTCGACGGCCGTCCGCCGCTCCTCACCCAGAAGCCGACCGGCTGCCCGTTCGCCGACCGCTGCCCTGCCGTGCTCGACGCCTGCCGCGAGGGCGAGCCGGCGCTGGTCGCACCCACGGTGGCCTCCAGCGCCGACAACCCGGTCCTGACCGGCACCACGCCGACGATCACGAACGGCTTCCCCGCCGACGAGCACACGGCCGCCTGCATCCGGCGCGACGAGATCGCCGCTGGGACGCTCGCCCGCTCCGAGATCTTCCCCCGCCCCGCGGACGTCCCCGAGGCGTCGATCGACCACGGCGACGAGGTGGTGCTCGAGCTCGACGACGTCGTGAAGACCTTCCCGCTCACCAAGGGCGCCGTCTTCCGCCGCCGGATCGGCGAGGTGCACGCGGTCGACGGCATCTCCCTGACGCTGAAGCGCGGCCAGGTCCTGGGCCTGGTCGGTGAGTCCGGTTGCGGCAAGACGACGACGATCATGGAGATCCTCGAGCTCGCCGGCGCGCAGCAGGGCACGATCAAGGTCAACGGCGTCGACACGAGCACGTTGACGAAGCAGGACCGCCGGGCGCTCCGGAGCGACATCCAGGTCGTCTTCCAGGACCCGATGGCCTCGATCGACCCGCGCCTCGACATCGGCTCCGTCATCGGCGAGCCGCTCACCGTGCACGGGGTCCCGAAGGACGAGATCCGCCGCCGGGTGCGTGACTCGCTCGAACTCGTCGGACTCGAGCCGAGCTACATCGACCGGTACCCGCACGAGTTCTCCGGCGGCCAGCGGCAGCGCATCGGCATCGCCCGGGCGCTCATCGTGGAGCCCAAGATCCTCGTGCTCGACGAGCCCGTCTCCGCGCTCGACGTGTCCGTGCAGGCCGGCGTCATCAACCTGCTCGAGGACCTCAAGCACCGCCTCGGCCTCTCGTACCTGTTCGTCGCGCACGACCTCTCGGTCGTCCGGCACATCGCCGACGACGTCGCGGTGATGTACCTCGGACGGATCGTCGAGTACGGCGAGGGCGACCGGGTGTTCGACGACCCGCAGCACCCGTACACCCGCGCGTTGCTCTCAGCGGTGCCCGTGCCGGACCCCTCGGCCGAGGCTGCGCGCGGGCGGATCCTGCTCGACGGTGACCTGCCCTCCCCCACGGACCGGATCGAGGGCTGCCGGTTCCGCACCCGGTGCCCGCTCTACCAGCTCCTCGACGATGGCCGGCAGCAGCAGTGCCGTTCGGTCGACCCGAGGCTGCAGGACGTGCACGGTCGCGGTGTGGCGTGCGTCCAGACGGACCAGAACCACCTGCTCACGGAGCGCACCGCCGCCGTCGCCCGCTGAGCCGGCGGGGCGGGCGTGACCCGTGCCTCCAGGCCGGACGCAGGACGCCCCCTGACACCGCACCGGTGTCAGGGGGCGTCCTGCGCGGTCAGCGCTACTCGTCCGAGCCGGCCGCGAGGATCTGACGACGCAGCTCGCGCCGCTCGCGCTGGACGTCGGGGTCCGGCAGCGGCACCGCGGCGATGAGTCGCTGGGTGTACGGGTCCTGCGGGTCGCGGAGGATCTGGTCGCGCGTGCCGACCTCCGCCAGGTGCCCGTGGTGCAGCACCGCGATGCGGTCGGCGAGCACGTCGATGACCGCGAGGTCGTGCGTGACGAAGAGGCACGCGAAGCGGAACTCGCGCTGGAGGTCCTTGAGGAGCTCGAGCACCGTCGCCTGCACAGAGACGTCCAGGGCCGACGTCGGCTCGTCGGCGATGAGCAGCTTCGGGCGGAGGGCGAGCGCCCGGGCGATGCCGATGCGCTGCTTCTGCCCGCCGGACAGCTCGTGCGGGAAGCGCGTCGAGTACGACGTGGGCAGCCGTACCGCCTCGAGCAGGGACTCGACCTCGCGCTCGAGCTCGCGGCCCTTCATGCCCTTGGCCAGGAGCAGCGGCTCGCCGATGGACTGGCCGATCGTCATGCGCGGGTTGAGCGACGACGAGGGGTCCTGGAAGACGATGCCCGCGTTCTGGTGGACCTTGCGGACGAGCGAGCGGGTCGGCTTCGACAGGTCGACGCCCGTCACCTCGAGACCACCCGAGGTGATCGGCAGCAGCCCGATGGCCGCGCGGCCGAGGGTCGACTTGCCCGACCCTGACTCGCCGACGAGGCCGACGACCTCTCCCTCGTGGACCGAGAGGTCGACACCGTCGATCGCGCGGAACGCCTTGACGCGGCCGCGGCCCGGGTACTCGATGACGACGTTCGAGAACTCGAGCACGGCCGGACCGAGCGTCGGTACGACGTCGGTGTGGAGCACCGGCTCCGCGCCGACGTGCACGGGCGCGTCGCTCTCGACGACGGACTCGAGGGTCTCGGTGAGGTCGATCACGGTGTCGCCGGCCTGGCCGAGGCGCGGGACGGCGTCGAGGAGCGTGCGGGTGTACTCGTGCTTCGGCTCTGCGAAGACCTCGCGGACGGACCCGGTCTCGACGGCGACGCCCTGCTGCATCACGACGATCCGGTCCGCCAGGTCCGCCACGACGCCCATGTCGTGGGTGATCAGGAGGACCGCGCTGCCGAGCTTGCCCGCGAGGTCGCGGATGAGGTCGAGGATCTCGGCCTGCACCGTCACGTCGAGGGCCGTGGTCGGCTCGTCGGCGATCAGCAGCTTCGGGTCGCAGGAGATCGACTGCGCGATCATGGCGCGCTGCCGCTGGCCGCCCGAGAGCTGGTGCGGGTACGAGTTGAACGCCTTCTGCGGGTCGGGCATCTCCACGAGCGTCAGCAGCTCGATGGCGCGGTCCTTCGCCTCGCTCGGCGAGATGCCGTAGTGGATGCGGAGGGTCTCGACGATCTGCGAGCCGACGGTGAAGACCGGGTTCAGGGCCGTCATCGGCTCCTGGAAGATGACCGCGATCTCCTTGCCTCGGTACTCCCGGAGCTGCGCCGACCGCAGGCCGAGGATCTCCTTGCCGTTGAACTCGATCGAGCCGTTCACGCGTGCGTTCCGCGGCAGGAGCCCGAGGATCGACATCGAGCTCACGGACTTGCCCGAGCCGGACTCACCGACGAGGGCGAGGACCTCACCGGAACGGATCTCGTACGACAGCTTCTTGACCGCGGGGGTCCAGACGTCGTCGACCGCGAAGTCGACGTCCAGTCCGGAGACCTTGACGACGGGGGTGCTGGTGGCGGCCGGGGTGGTGGCCGCGGAGGCGGGCGTGCTCAACGACGTCCGGTCCTTTCCCGACCGCTCGTGGCGGCCGCGTGGGTGGTGTTGGTGGGGCGCTGACGACGGAGCGGCAGGCGTCGGGTCACGGGGCCCTGACCTGCGACGATGGAGGCATGCCTGCTTCCCCGTCGACGCGCGATGTGTTCGTGTCCAAGTTCAACCGCGGTCTCGCGATCGCGCTCTGGCTGATCGTGGCCCTGCTCTTCGCCACGACGACCGCGACCGACACGACCTGGTCGGACCGGGCCCTGGCCGTCGTGCCGACGCTGTTCGGCGTCGCACTCGGCTGGATCGTGCTCTGGCGACCGCGGATGACCGTCGACGACGACGGCATCGAGGTCGTCAACGTGTTCCACACCGTCCGCGTGCCCTGGGCGGCACTCGTGCACGTCGACACGCGCTTCGCCCTCACGCTCGTCACGCCGGGCCGGCGCGTCTCGGTGTGGGCGGCCCCCGCGCCGGGACGTGCCGGCGTCGCCCTCGCCCGTCGCCAGGAGCAGCGTCACGGCCGCAGTGTCCCGGACCTCGACGGCGGACACCGACGGGCCGGCGACCTGCTGTCCACGGCGTCCGGCGACGCCGCGTACCTCGTCCGGCACCGCTGGGAGGAGCTCCGCGAGCGCGACGCGATCGAACTCGGCACGGCCGACGCCGTCCGCGTCCCGGTCACGCTGCACTGGGCGTCGATCGCGCTGCTCGCGGTGACGGCCGTCGGCGGCTGGTTCGCCGTCGCGGCACGCTAGGAGGGCGGCGGACGTCACGCGCTGATCATCTCCGAGCCGGCGCTGTTCTGCGGCTCCCGCGTCTTGCGGAGGCTGAACCGCTTCGAGCGCGGGTCGAACGCGTCGCGCAGGCCGTCACCGATGAAGTTCACGCAGAGCGCGAGCAGCACGATGAAGGAGGCCGGCCACCAGAACAGGTACGGGCGGGTCTGGAACGCCGACTGGTTCTGGCTGATGAGCAGGCCGAGGGACGAGTCCGGCGCCTTGATGCCGTAGCCGAGGTAGCTGAGCGCCGTCTCGAGCAGGATCGCGGAGGCGATGAGCAGCGTCGCGGAGACGATGATCACGCCGATCGCGTTCGGCAGGATGTGGCGGAAGATGATCCGCGCGTCGGACGCCCCGGCGACCCGGGCCGCCTCGACGAACTCGCGTTCACGGAGCGAGAGGAACTCGGCACGGACGAGTCGGGCGATGACCATCCACGACACCAGGCCGAGCAGGAGCGCGAGGCCCCAGGCGCCCAGGCCGTTCGCCGTCTTGCCGACCACGGCGCCGATGACGATCGCGGGGATGACGATGAAGATGTCGGTGATGCGCATGAGCACCGCGTCGACGGTGCCGCGGAAGTAGCCCGCGATCGCGCCGACGACGACGCCGATGAACGTGGCGAACAGGCCGATCACGATCATGACGAGCACGGAGTTCTGGATCCCGCGCATCGTCAGGGCGAAGTAGTCCTTGCCGATGCGGTCCTGCCCGAACGGGTGGTCGGCCGTCGGCGCGCCACCGTTCTGGAGGTCCTCGAGGGCCTTGTACGAGTAGTGCCACCAGCCCGGGATCGGGCCGAGGCCGACCGCGGACACGGCGAAGACCAGCACGAGGACGTACACGATGAGTGCGATGACCGCGAGCTTGTTGGCGAGGAAGCGGCGGAGGATGATCCGCCCCTGGCTCTCCCCGACGCGCTTCTCGTGCGAGTCGGGGGTCTGGCCGACGTCGGTGCCGTCGCCGATGTTCGGCTCGAGCGGCGCGCCGCCCTGGATGGTGCTCATCGGTGGTCCTCCTGGAGGTGCAGGTCCGTCAGGCTGGTCGGGTCCGTGACCGCGGCGTCGGCGGTCATCGGACACGCACCCGCGGGTCGAGGGCCGAGTAGGCCAGGTCGGCGAGGAAGTTGAACGCGATCGCCGTGATCGCGATGACGAGGAAGTACCCCATCACCGGGTTCACGTCGGTGATCGACAGGCCGCTGTTGAACAGGCTGCCCATGCCCGAGATGGCGAACACGCGCTCGGTGATGATCGCACCACCCAGCAGCGCACCGATGTCGGTGGCGACGAGGGTCGCGATCGGGATGAGCATGTTGCGGAGGGCGTGGCGGACGATGACGGTGCGCTCCGGCAGGCCCTTCGCACGTGCGGTCCGCACGTAGTCCTGGTCGAGGACCTCGAGCATGCCCGATCGCGAGTACCGGGTGTAGCTCGCGAAGCTGATGAGCAGGAGCGAGATCGTCGGCAGCAGCAGGTGCGTGTAGGTGTCGATGCCGGTGATCCAGAAGTCGCCCGTCAGACCGGGCGTCTGCGAGCCGACGGTCGCGATCGGACGGGACACGTAGTTCTGCGTGTAGTCGATCCAGGACCGCATGAAGCGGTCGAGCAGGATGACGCCGGCGCTGAGGAACGCGGTGAGTGCGCCGATGCGCATCATCAGCCCGCGGTCGTGGCCGCCGACGAGGAAGCCCGAGATGAGCCCCACGGCGATCGTGGCGACGGCCAGGATCACGATCGTCCCGGCGGACGAGATGTTCAACAGGCCCTGCAGCGCGAAGTAGCAGATGATCGCGACGAGGACGTTGATGCCCGCGACGAGCCACGCACGCCGGTTCTTCGTGCCGGCGAGCAGCGTCACCATCGCCAGGCCGATGCCCGCGCTGAAGAGGATCACGAAGACCGGGCCGAGCGACGGGTCGGTGAACCAGCCCGTGGCCTGCATGAGCAGGAGCATGCCAGCGGTCACGACCGCGCTGATCGCGAAGACGATCAGGCGACGCTTCAGGATGCCACCGACGATCAACTGGATCACGAGACCGACGACGACGGCGATCACGACGAGGTTGACGGGAGGGATCTTCGGGTCGACGAGGAAGTTGTTGTAGTCCAGCGCGATGAACGACTTCAGGAGCACGGCCATCAGGAACGACGGCAGCGAGTACAGGAAGAAGCTGACGAGGGTGATCGAGTAGTCGAAGCCCGAGTAGACGCGCAGCGCGGTCACGACGCCGAGACCGATGCCGAAGATGATGGCGAGGATGAACGAGAACGTCACCAGCTGGATGGTGGAGCCGACGGCCTGCGGGAGCAGCTGGGCGACCGGCTGGTTCTGGAACGTGACGCCGAGGTCGCACTGGCCGATGACGCACTTGCCGACGCCGCTGATCCACAGACCCCAGCGGAGCGGCGGAATCAGGTCGAGGTGCTGCGCTGCGACTCGTGCGGCGATGAGCTGCTCACGGTTCGGCGAGTTGCTCTGTTGGAGGTCCTGCAGGGGGTTCCCCGCGATCGCCGCCAGGTTGTACATGATGAACGACGCGGCGATGAGGATGAGGACCGAGACGAGGATCCGTCTCGCGATGAAACTCACCATGGGCGATGGGTGCCTCTCCGGTGTGGTGGTTCGAGCTGCTGATCGTCCGATCGGGCGACCCGAGCAGCAAGGGTACTGGGTCCCGCCGCATCGTCGTCTTCGACGATGCTCAGCGGTGTGGGGCCGGGTCTCGGCCAGAGGTGGTGTGCCGGTCAGGGTCCCGGCTCACGGGAGGGCGCCGGACTCGTCGAGTCCGGCGCCCCCTCGTGCGTGGTGCTTGATCAGCGACCGGTCAGGGTCACTTGGTCCAGTCCCAGACGTTCCAGAAGATGCCCGTCTGGCCGCCGAAGTACTGGACGCCCTTCAGGTTCGAACCCGTGGCGAAGAGGCCGGGGCTCTGGAACAGGGGCAGGCCGTACGCCTTGTCGAAGGCGATCTTGTCGATCTCCATCTTCATGTCGTTCAGCTTGGACTCGTCCAGCGTGCTCTGGGTCTCGACAGCGAGCTTCGAGGCAGTGGCGTCGTTGAACTTGTTGTAGTTGCCCGAGTTGTTCGTCTGGAAGAGCTGCGGGATCGCGGCGTTGCCGGCACCCGGGTTGACCCAACCGAAGATCGAGGCGTCGTAGTCGCCGCCCGCGAGGAGCGAGGACCAGTCGGGCGAGCCGCCGTCGACGACCTTGATCCCGGCCTTCGCAGCCGAGGCCTGGATCGCCTGGAACGTGTCCACGCGGTTCGGGTTCTCGGTGTTGTAGAGGATCTTGACGGTCGGCGTGGCACCGTTGAGGAGCTTCTTCGCCTCGGCGATGTCGACCTTGTCGTAGGTGGACGAGTCGTTGTTCTTGACCGTCTCGTCGTAGCCGTCCTGGCCCGGCAGGTAGAGCTGCGAGTCGAGGACCTTGGCGTCCTTGTTGATCGGGGTGACGATCGAGTTCAGGATCTGCTCACGCGGGATGGTGAGGAGGAACGCCTTGCGGACGTTCTCGTCCTTGAAAACCGACGAACCGAAGTTCAGGTCGAGGTGGTCGTAGGCGACCTGCGAGCCCTCGATGGTCTTCACACCGGAGGCGGCGTCGAGCGCCTTCACCGTGTCGGCCGAGGCCTGCGGCTGGATCGCGTCGACCTCGCCGTTCTGGAGCGCGGTCACCTGCGCGTTCGCGTCACCGATGAAGCGGACGACGAGCTTGCCGAACTTGACCTTGTGGTCGCCCGTGTACTCGGGGTTCGGGACGAGGGTCATCGACTGCTTCGGGGTCCACGCGGAGACCATGAGCGGACCGCCCGAGACGAGCAGCTTCTTGTCGCTCGGCAGGCTGGTCTTGTCGTAGCCGGTGTTGACGAAGTCGGCGACCTTCTTGAGGACCGAGTTCGCGGCGGCGGGCTTGGCGGGGTCACCGGCAGGGGTGTCCTTGAGCGCCTTGAGGAGGTCGTCGACCGTGGTGCCCGCCTCTTCCGTGACGACGTGCGCCGGGAACTGGATCGGGTTCACCAGCTGCCAGTCGACGTAGGGCTCCTTGTACTTGATGGTGATGGAGTCCTTGGTGATGTCCGTCGGGTAGTCGGTCTTGAACGGCGACGCCGACGCGAGCGAGAAGTACTGCGTCCCGCTCGTGACCTTGCCGGTGTTCTCGTCCTGCGTCGCGGAGTCGTAGTAACCGGAGGCCTGCGCCCAACCCAGGAGGAGGTCGTCAGAGGTGATCTGCTTGCCGTCGGACCACTTCGCGTTCTTGTTCAGCGTGTACTTCACCGTCAGCGGGTCGTCGCTGAGCTTCTTGACGGTGCCGAGGTCGGTGTTCGGCGTGATCTTGTAGTCCGACCCCAGCGTCACGAACTGCGGCTGGGTCATGTAGTTGATCATGCCGTTCATGTCCAGGTTGCCCTGGGGGGTGTTGTAGTTGAACGACGTGACTTCGTTGACCTGTGCGACGGTGATGGTCTTGTTCGACGCCGAACCCGACTCGTTGGCGCTGGGAGAAGTGGTGCAACCGGCGAGGGCGATCGCGGCCGCCCCGGCCAGGGCGACGGCGCCGAGCAGCTGGCGCCCTCGCTTCTTGGTGATGTTCACTCTGTGATCCTCCTGATGGAATGTGACCGAACACGACAGGAGGCAGGCTCCACGGCGCGTTCGCAAGAACCATAGGTGTCCGTCGGAGGGGCCTCAAAATCCCGGAAGAAGTTGTTACACACCGGAAACGTAGCCTGCGGATCGTTGCGTGAGACTGTGGAAACCTGCGTCTGCGGGGCAGGATGCGCAACGTGGGTGCTTGACTGCGCCCGCGATTGTCCGCAGTCTTGCGGACACACCTCCCGAGGGTGAATGGTCGCGGAACGCTCGGCGGCCAGTTCCGGACGCGTCGGACCGTGGTGGCCGTAGCGTGGCAGCGTGCTCGCCAACGACATCCACCACCTCCACGTCCCGTCTTCTCCGACCCTCTCCGGCGACCCGCGCACCGGCGGTGCGGCCTTCGTCTCGGTGTCCCGTCCGGACGTCGACGCCGACACGTACCGCACCACGGTCGAGCAGGTGACCGCTTCCGGCCCCGTGCGCTGGACCGTGGGCGACCGTGACTCCGCTCCGGTGCTCTCGCCCGACGGCCGGTCGCTCGCCTTCCTCCGGGTCGTCACGGACGAGCACGGAGCCGACCGTCCGCAGGTCGCGGTCGCACCCGTCGACGGCGGCGAGGCACGCGTCGTCACCGCGCTGCCGCTCGGGGCCGGTGCCCCCGTCTGGTCGCCGGACTCCACGCGCGTCGCCGTGACGGCCCGCTTCCCGGAGCCGGGTCGGTACGGCTCCGCGGCCACGGGCGACGAGGACCGACGGCCCGCCTCGGCCGCCGAGGCCCCGCGCCTCATCACACGTCTCGACTTCCACGTCGACGGTGCGGGCTACCTGCTCGACAAGCCGCAGCAGGTGGTCGTCGTCGACGTGACCGACCGTGACGCCGAGCCGGTCCGGACCGCCCTGACGAGCGCGACCTGCTCACTGGGCTCCCCCGTCTGGTACCCGGACGGCAGCGCCCTCCTCGTCGTGGCGCCCCGCGACCTCGGCGCCCGTGAGACCCACGACGACGACCTGTACCGCGTGGACCTGGCGGACGGATCACTGACGCTCGCGATCCGCACCGAGGGCTCGGTCGGCGCGGTCACCGTCGGCCCCACCGGCTCCGTCTTCTTCACGGGCGCGTCGCACGCCGACGGCCAGCTCGTCGCGGAGCCGCAGGGTCTCTGGCGCGCGGACCACGGCGCGCACCCGGTGCGGCTCACCGCGCGTGAGACCGTCGACGTGACCGGTGCGCCCGTCGTGCACGCCGAGGACGTCCTCGTCGCGGTGCTCGACCGCGGCACGGTCGGCGTCCGCCGCGTGCGCGGCGGCGCGGACGGCCCCGTCGGGCTCGACGACCTCGAGGTCGTGCTCGGTGGTCACCTCGTCGTGTCCGGCTTCGACGTCGCCGGCGACGTGCTGCTGGCGACGGCCGCGACCATCGACTCCCCCGGCGAGGTCCTCGTCGTCGACCTCGCCGACGGCGCGAGCGCCGAGCCGACCGACGGCGCGGGCGCTGAGCCGACCGACGGCGCGAGCGCCGAGCCGACCGACCGCTCGAGCGCCGAGCCGACCGACGGCGCGAGCGCCGAGCCGACCGTCCTCACGGACTACGCGGCGCCCCTCCGCGACGTCGCGTCCGCGCCCGGCGTGCGCCGCATCGAGGAGCTCACCGGCACCTCCCCGGACGGCACCCCGGTGCACGGCTGGGTCGTGCTGCCGGAGGGCGACGGCCCGCACCCGGTCCTCCGCGTCGTGCACGGCGGACCGTTCGGCCAGGACACCTGGGCGTTCTTCGACGAGGCGCAGGTCTACGCGAGCGCCGGCTACGCGGTCGTGATCGGCAACCCCCGGGGCTCCGGTGGCTACGGACTCGACCACGGCCGCGCGGTGATCGGCGCGATGGGGACGGTCGACGTGGACGACGTGCTCGCCCTGCTCGACGCGGCGCTCGAGCGTCCGGACCTCGACGCGAGCCGGGTCGGCATCATGGGCGGTTCGTACGGCGGCTTCATGACGAGCTGGGTCGCCGCCCACCACGGGGAGCGCTTCGTCGCAGCGTGGAGCGAACGCGCGGTCAACGCCTGGGACTCCTTCGCGGGCAGCTCCGACATCGGCTGGTTCTTCGCGGACGCCTACGTCGGCGCGGACCCGGAGGAGCAGCGCCGCCGCAGCCCGCTCACGTACGCGGCCCAGGTGTCGATCCCGTTCATGGTCGCGCACTCCGAGGAGGACTGGCGCTGCCCGATCGAGCAGGGGCACCGGCAGTTCGTCGCACTCAAGCGGGCCGGGGTCGACGCGTCGCTCCTCGTGTTCCCCGGCGAGGGCCACGAGCTCTCGCGCTCCGGGCGCCCCCGCCACCGCGTGCAGCGCTTCGAGCACGTCCTCGCCTGGTGGGCGCAGCACCTGCCGGTCGCGCCGGTCGCCTGACGCTGCTGACGACGGACGGGAGGCCCGTGGCGGATCCGCCACGGGCCTCCCGTGTGACGACTGGCCGGCTCTCGCGGACCGTCGGTCGCCAGCGCGGCTCGGTCAGCTGTTGTACTGCACGAAGACGGACTGGGCACCCTCGCCGCCGAACGGGAGTGCGACCCACGTGAGGCCGATCTGGCCTCGGACGTCGCCCGAGTACGTCGAGAACGTCCGGCCGACGGAGTAGGTGTTGCACCCGGCGTACGGGATGTCCTTCGTCCCGTGGTCCTGGTTGCCGTCCGGGTGGTAGCTCGTCACCGTGGGCGAGATGAAGTTCGGCGCGCCGCCCGGCAACGCACCGACGCAGACCCTGACGGAATCGAGATGGGCGGACGACGACGAGACGGACGACCAGTTCGAGTACACGACGAGACTGATGCTCGATCCGTCGACCTGCGGGTAGCTCACCGACGAGGTGTACTGCCCGACCGCGGTGACCCGTGTCGTCGTCTCGGTCGCGGCCTGCGCGGGCGACGCGACACCGATCGCGAGGATCGCCGCGGCCCCGGCAGCGACGACACCGGAAGCTCGACGGGTCCAGCGGCGGCGACGGCCCTTCGTCGCGTCGTCGGTGTTGCTGGTGGTGGTGCTGTTCGTGATCGACATGTGGTTCCCCTGTTCCCCTGTTTCGATCGGACAGCACCCACGTGACCAGCCACGACGGGTCCGTGCTCGGGACGTCCAGGGGATGCTCGAGAACTCCAGATGGTCGGTGAAGCGTCACAGGTGTCACACCGTGACGGGAGGCCCGTGGCGGATCCGCCACGGGCCTCCCGCGTGTTCACTGGTGCGTCGCGGGCGACGCGAGCCGCTACGCGAACGCCTCCACCGGCGGGCACGCGCACACCAGGTTGCGGTCGCCGTAGGCCTGGTCGATCCGGCGCACCGGTGGCCAGTACTTCCTCGTGCTGATGCCCGGCAGCGGGTAGACCGCCTGCTCACGGGTGTAGGCGTGCGCCCACTCCCCCGAGATCACGGACGAGGCGGTGTGCGGCGCGTGCACGAGCGGGTTGTCCTCCGCGCTCCACTCGCCACGCTCGACGGCGGCGGCCTCGGCACGGATCGCGAGCATCGCGTCGACGAACCGGTCGAGTTCGGCCAGGTCCTCGCTCTCGGTCGGCTCCACCATGAGCGTGCCGGCGACCGGGAACGACATCGTCGGCGCGTGGAACCCGTAGTCGACGAGGCGCTTCGCCACGTCGTCCACGGTGATGCCCGTGCTGTCGCGCAGCGGCCGGAGGTCGAGGATGCACTCGTGGGCAACGAGCCCGTCCTGCCCCGTGTAGAGGACCGGGTAGGCGTCGCGGAGTCGCGCGGCGATGTAGTTCGCGCCGAGCACCGCCGCTTCGGTCGCTCGCGTGAGTCCCTCGAGCCCCATCATGCGCACGTACGTCCACGTGATCGGCAGGATGCTCGGGCTGCCGTACGGCGCGCTCGACACCGGGCCACCCGCGTGGGCGAGCCGCCCCTCGGCGTCCGCCGCAGTGGCACCGGACCGACGGTCTGCCTGCTGCGCCATCGGGTGACCGGGCAGGTGGGGCGCGAGGTGCGCCTTCGCCGCGACCGGCCCGACACCCGGCCCGCCGCCGCCGTGCGGGATGCAGAAGGTCTTGTGCAGGTTGAGGTGCGAGACGTCGCCGCCGAAGTCGCCGAAGCGCGCGTGGCCGAGCAGCGCGTTGAGGTTCGCCCCGTCGACGTAGACCTGGCCGCCGGCGTCGTGCACGGCCGCGGTGATGTCGGTGATGTCGTGCTCGTACACGCCGTGGGTCGACGGGTACGTGATCATCAGCGCGGCGAGCTGGTCGCCGTGCTGCGCGGTCTTCGCCCGGAGGTCGTCGAGGTCGACGTTGCCGTCCTCGTCGCACGCCACGACCACGACCCGCATGCCGGCGAGGACCGCCGACGCCGCGTTCGTGCCGTGCGCGCTCGACGGGATGAGGCAGACCGTGCGGTCGGTGTCGCCGTTCGCGAGGTGGTAGCCGCGGATCGCGAGGAGTCCCGCGAGCTCGCCCTGGCTGCCGGCGTTCGGCTGCAGCGACACCGTGTCGTACCCGGTGACCTCGGCGAGCCACGACTCGAGGTCACCGATCATGTCGAGGTACCCGGCGACGTCCTCGGCCGGGGCGAACGGGTGCACGTTCGCGAACTCCGGCCAGGTCACGGCCGCCATCTCGGTCGCCGCGTTGAGCTTCATCGTGCAGCTGCCGAGCGGGATCATGCCGCGATCGAGCGCGTAGTCCTTGTCGGACAGGTGCTTGAGGTACCGCATCATCCGGGTCTCGCTGCGGTGCGCGCTGAAGACGGGGTGGGTGAGGTACTCGCTGCTGCGCAGGAGACCGGCCGGGAGGCCCGTGACCGCGTCCCGCACGGCCGCCTCCGTCGCCGGGACGGCCTGGTCCACCGCGCCGAACACGCCGGCGAGCGCCGTCACGTCGTCCGGCGTGGTGGTCTCGTCGACGGACACCTGGAGGGTGTCGGCGTCGACGAGGTGCAGGAGGTAGCCACGGTCGCGGGCGTCACCGACGAGGGCTTCCGCACGCCCGGGCGCGCGGAGCGTCAGGGTGTCGAACCATGCGTCGTGCACGACCTCGAGCCCGGCACCACGAGCGGCGTCGGCGAGCGCGGTCGTCGTCCGGGCGACCCGGTCGGCGATGAAGCGCAACCCCTCGGGGCCGTGGTAAACGGCGTACATCGATGCGATGACGGCGAGCAGCACCTGCGCGGTGCAGATGTTGCTCGTCGCCTTTTCACGCCGGATGTGCTGCTCGCGGGTCTGCAGGCTGAGCCGGTAGGCCATCTGCCCGTCGGCGTCGAAGGAGACCCCGACGAGGCGGCCGGGCAGCTGGCGCTCGAGACCGGCACGGACGGCGAGGTACCCGGCGTGCGGGCCCCCGAAGCCGAGCGGCACGCCGAAGCGCTGGCTCGTGCCCACGGCGACGTCGGCGCCGAGGTCGCCCGGGCTCGCGAGAAGCGTCATCGCGAGCAGGTCGGCCGCGACGACCGCGATGCCGCCGCCCGAGTGGACGCGCTCGATGGTGCTGCTCGGGTCGACGATGCGTCCGGAGGCGCCCGGGTACTGCAGGATCACGCCGAACGCACCGTCGAGCTGCTCCTCGGTGGGGCCGTCGGCGGCGTCGAACGCGCGGAGCGTGATGCCCACCGCGTCGGCGCGGTGGTCGAGGAGCGCGCGGGTCTGCGGCAGGAGGTCGGCGTCGACGAGGAACGCGTCGCCCTTGACCTTCGAGGCGCGGCGGGCGAGGAGCATGCCCTCGACGACGGCGGTGCCCTCGTCGAGCATGGACGCGCCGGCGGTGGCCATGCCGGTGAGGTCGGAGACCATCGTCTGGAAGTTGATCAGGGCCTCGAGCCGGCCCTGCGAGATCTCCGGCTGGTAGGGCGTGTACGCCGTGTACCAGCTCGGGTTCTCGAGCACGTTCCGCTGGATCACCGCGGGCGTGTGCGTGCCGTGGTAGCCGAGACCGATCATCGCGCGGCGGACGGTGTTGCGTCCGGCCTTCGCTCGGAGCTCGGCGAGCGCTTCGGTCTCGCCGACGGCTGCCGGGATCACCGAGTCCGTGACCGGCGCCGCGTGGATCGACTCCGGGATCGCGGTGCGGACGAGGGCGTCGAGGGACGGCTGGCCGACGGCGTCGAGCATGATCTGCTGGTCGGCGCTCGTCGTGCCGATGTGGCGGTCGGCGAAGGACGTCTGGAGGTTCTGCTGCGCGTCGCTCATGCGAGGGAGGCCCGGTACGCGTCGTGGTCCATGAGGTCCTCGGGGAACGAGGTGCCGTCGACCTTGATCTTGACGAGCCAACCGGCGCCGAACGGGTCGTGGTTGACGGTGTCGGGAGCGTCGACGACGGCGTCGTTGACCTCGACGACCTCGCCCTCGATCGGGGCGAAGAGCTCGCCGACGCTCTTGGTCGACTCGATCTCGCCGATCTGCTCGCCCGCGGTGGTGGCGGTGCCGACGGCGGGGAGCTCGACGAACACGACGTCACCGAGCTGTTCGGCGGCGTGGTCGGTGATGCCGACGGTGACGGTGTCGCCCTCGACGAGCAGCCACTCGTGGTCGGCGGTGTACTGGAGTGCGGTCTGGTCGGTCACGGGGTCAGCCTCTCGGAGAACGGCGGTAGAAGGGGAACGGGGTGACGGTGCTGGGGACGGCCGTGCCCCGGACGTCGATGTGCAGGACTCGCTCGCCGGACGACACCGCATCGAGCGCAGCCGGGTCGACGAACGCCATCGCGACCGGGTGGCCGAGTGTCGGGGACAGCGCACCCGAGGTGACGGTGCCGACGACCGCGCCGTCGAGCACGACGTCGTAGCCGGCGCGGGGAGCACGACGACCCTCGGTGACGAGACCGACGAGCACGCGGGCGCCCTCGGCCGGCGAGACGCCGGATCCACCGACGAAGTCCCCCTCGGCCGCGACGACCCGGCCGAGACCGGCCTGGCCGGGGCGGACGTCGGTCCCGAGCTCGTGCCCGTAGAGGGGCATGCCGGCCTCGAGCCGCAGGGTGTCGCGAGCCGCCAGACCCGCCGGGACGACACCACGGTCGGCGCCGGTCTCGAGCAGGGCGTCCCAGATCGTCGTCGCGATCGAGGGGTCCGAGTAGATCTCGAAGCCGTCCTCGCCCGTGTACCCGGTGCGGGCGACGAGCACCTCGGCGCCGTCGAACAGGGCGTGCAGCACCCAGTAGTAGCGGAGTTCGTCGAGGGGGGTCTCGGGCTGCAGCCGGTCGGCCACGACGAGCGCGTCGAGCGTCCCGGCGGCGGCCGGGCCCTGGATCGCGACGAGCGCGGTCGTGTCGGAGTCGTCGGAGACCTGGACGTCGAAGCCCGTCGCCCGCTCGGTCAGGGCGTCGACCGCGACCTGTCGGTTCGACGCGTTCGCCACGACGAGGAACACGTGCTCCTCCGTGCGGTACACGACGAGGTCGTCGAGGATGCCGCCGTCCTCGGCGAGCAGCAGCGAGTACTTCGCCCGGCCGACGGTCATCGCGCCGAAGGATCCGGCGAGGGCGTGGTCGAGGTACGCGACGGCCTCGGGGCCGGTCACACCGATCTCGGCCATGTGCGACAGGTCGAAGACCCCGGCCGCCGTGCGCACCGCGTGGTGCTCGGCGAGGTCGGACGAGTACCGGACGGGCATCCGGTACCCGGCGAAGTCGGTGAAGGTGGCGCCGGCGGCTTCGTGCGCGGCCTCGAGCGGTGATGAACGCATGGTGGAGTTCTCTCGTCCTCGACGACACCCGACGACCGTCGTCGGGTGGGAACTCCCCCTCTGTCATGGGCCTGAGAGTTTCACCGCGGCCCGTGAGGTCCGGCGGCTTTCACCGTGGGCGAGGAACCGGACCGACCGGGGTCGGGAGTGCCTGCTTTTCAGAGTGGCCTGTCCGTCGCGGTGTTGGACCTGAGAGATTGGCGGGGACGTTGCTCCTTCGGTGCAGGACCCCGGCGGACCGTGGTCCGGCGTCTCCCGCGGCGGGTGATCGGCCGTGCTTCAGTTGTCGCCGTCGAGCATACCGCCGCCGTGTTTCCGGCAGGTGTCGCCGCCCGGTTCGACATCTCGTAGAAGCTCCGTCGTAGGATCCTCGGGTGGCAGGACAGCGATCGCGCCCCCGCGGGCAGCTCGAACAGGCGGTGCTCGACGCCCTCTGGTCGGCATCCGAGGGCTGCACCGCCCGCCAGGTGCTCGACGCGTTCCCCGAGCCCCGTCCCGCGCTGACGACGGTGCTGACGGTCCTCGACCGACTGGGGCGCAAGGGGCAGGTCGAGCGCGAGCAGCACGACGACGCCCCGCTGACGTTCCGCGCGACGAACAGCAGGGAGGAGCAGACCGCCTCCCTCATGTCGAACGCGCTCGCCGCCGCCACCGACCGCGAGGCCGCGCTCCTGCAGTTCACCGGCTCGCTCGCATCGGACGACCTCGACGTCCTCCGCCGCGCCCTCGACGCGCGCTCCCGGGGCTGACCGGGAGCGCCCGTGGTCGTCGCCGGAGTGGTCCTGATCGTGCTCGCCCTCGCGGTCGTCGTCCTCGCGCCGCGCGTCCTCACCCGCTCCGCGTGGACGATCGACCACCCCCGGACGGCGCTCGTGTCATGGTCCGTCGCGGTGCTGCTCGGTGTGGCCGGCTTCGTCGCGGGCATCGCCCTGGTGGTCCTCGCGAACCGTCCGCTCACCGACCCGTTCGGCATCGCGGCCTCGCCGTCGCACGGCCTCAACGTCGGGGTCGCCCTCGTCGCGGTGCTCGCGTTCGTCGTCGCGGTCCGCGTGCGCCCGGGCCCGGAGCACGACGCGGTGCGCGACGCGATGCGCTCCGGCGCCGCCGGCCACCGCGAGATCGCGGGCGTCCCGGTCGCCCTGGTCGAGGCGGAGCGCGCCCTCGCGTGCGCGGTCCCCGGCCGGGCCGGCGGGGTGCTCGTCAGCACGGGCCTCGCGGACCAGCTCCGGACGGACGAACTGGAGGCCGTGGTCGCCCACGAACGCGCCCACCTGTCCCAGCACCACGCGGTCGCGGTCGCGGTCGCCGAGTCGATCGAGCGCGCGGTCCCGTGGGTGCCGGGCGCTCGCGCCATGGCGCGCTCGACGCGCGTGCTCGTCGAGTTCGCCGCCGACGACGCCGCCGCCAGGCGGCTCGGCCGCGACGCGGTCCGCCGGGCCGTCCTCGTGGCTGACGGGACGAGCGCGCTCGGGGTGATCCGCGCCTCCAGGCTGGAGGGTTAGGGTGGCGGCACCGTGAAGCCACTGACCGAAGCAGACATCCGCTCGTCGTTCGTCAACGCCACCCCGGAGGAGCTGGAGCAGCTGCCCATCCCGGGGCTGCACGAGATGCTCTGGGACGACCGGGAGTTCCTCGGGTGGCGCGACCCGCAGGCGGCACGCCGCGGGTACATCGTGTCGTGGATCGACGACCGGCCGGTCGGCATCGTCGTGCGGTCCGCCGGAGGCTCGCTGCGGCCGGGCATCGCGGCTATGTGCTCGTTCTGCCACTCCCCGCAGCCGGCGACGCAGGTGCGTCTCTTCTCCGCGGCCCGCGGTGGGGAGTCCGGTCGGAACGGCAACACGATCGGGTCGTACATCTGCGAGGACCTCGGCTGCTCGATGCTCATCCGCACCGCGCCGCCGCACCTCAACCCGCCGGCGACGATCGCGATGCGTGGTGAGGCGCTGCTGCGTCGCGTCCGCAGCTTCACCGAGGACGTCGCGAAGACCGCCTAGCTGAGCCGGGTGTAGCCGTACAGGTCGTCGTGGCGGCCGTTCACCCACAGGTCGGGCCCGTCCGGGCGACGGACCCGGAGCGTCCGGTTGTACGCCTCGTCGACGACGACCGCGGTGTGGCCGGCCGCCGTGAGCGCGGAGGCGAGGGCGTCGAGGTCACCGTCGTGCTCGAACGACAGCTCGACCCGGACCTCGGACGCTCGGTGGAGAGCGACGGCACCGCCCCCGTCGGCGCTCGCGTCGATCCAGTCGCCGCTGTCCGCCACGAGCCGTCGCCGCAGGGGCACTGCGTCGAGGAGCGCACCCGGGAGCGAAAGGTCCGGGCCGTACCAGATCGGCAGCACGGTGAGCGGCCCGGACGGGGCGACCGGCGTCGATGTGGAGGTCGCGGTGCAGGTGACGCCGGCGTGCTCGACGACGAGGACCGCACCGATGTCGTCGGTCTCGACCCGCCGCAGGGCCGCTCTCGCGGCGCGGAGCCGCGTCTCGAGTCCGTCGAGGTCGTCGGTGACGAAGCAGATCTCGGTGCGCTCGTCCTCCGGCCGGTCGACCCGGTGGACGGCGAGCAACCCGTCGCCGGCGAACTCCGTCCAGACCTCGTCGCCGCCCGGGAGCCGATGCAGTCCGAGCGCCTCGGCGAGCGCGTGCCACGGTCCGGGGTCCGTCGTGTACTGGATCTGCTGCACGGTGATCGTCATCGTTCGTCCTCCTCGGTGCTGGCGGTACCGTCGCTTCCGGTGGCCACGTAGCGCGATGCGATGCGCTCCACGAGCGCCGAGAGCGAGACCCC
This sequence comes from Curtobacterium phoenicis, assembly GCF_047238015.1. NCBI lineage: Bacteria > Bacillati > Actinomycetota > Actinomycetes > Micrococcales > Microbacteriaceae > Curtobacterium > Curtobacterium phoenicis. Next base: position 1,225,213 of record NZ_JBDFLZ010000002.1, on the reverse strand, counting down.
CTCGTCGATCGCCCGGTGCTTGAGGTCCCGCACCAGATCGGCCGGCAGGTACACGTTGAACTGCACCTTCGGCGAGCCGCCCTCGTTTCGCTTGCTGACTACCATGCTAGCAATGTAGCACCGAGGCGCTCTGCCCGGTAGGGCGCCTCGACACGGCACGGCCCGCCCCGGTCGCCCGGGACGGGCCGTACGCCGCCGCGCTGCTCCTCTCTCGGAGCGCGTCCGGCATCAGCTCCGGATGAACGCCAGGATGTCCTGGTTGAGGACGTCGGCGTGCGTGGTGAGCAGGCCGTGCGGGTACCCCTCGTAGATCTTGAGCGTCGCGTCCTGCAGCAGTTCGGCCTGCTTGACGGAGGCCGCCTGGTACGGCACCACCTGGTCGTCGTCGCCCTGCAGGACGAGCACGGGCACCGTGATCGCGCGGAGGTCCTCCGTCTGGTCGGTCTCCGAGAACGCCTTGATCCCCTCGAGGTGGGCGAGTGCGCTGCCGGTCATGCCCTGCCGCCACCAGTTCGCGACGACCGGCTCGGACAGCTCGACCCCGGGGCGGTTGTACCCGTAGAACGGGCCTGACGCGACGGCCTGGAAGAACTCGGCGCGGTTGGCGGCGAGGGCCTCGCGGAATCCGTCGAAGACCGAGATGTCCGTGCCCTCGGGGTTGGCGTCGGTCTTGAGCATGAGCGGCGGGACCGCTGCCACGAGCACGGCCTTCGCGACCCGTCCCTGGGGCTGACCGTGCTGCGCGACGTACCGGGCGACCTGGCCGCCGCCGGTGGAGTGGCCCACGTGGACCGCATCGTGCAGGTCGAGGTGCTCGACCACGGCTGACACGTCGCTCGCGTAGTGGTCCATGTCGTGGCCGGTGTCGATCTGCGAGGAACGTCCGTGCCCGCGGCGATCGCTCGCGACGACCCGGAACCCCTGCGACAGGAAGAAGAGCATCTGGGCGTCCCAGTCGTCGGACGACAGCGGCCATCCGTGGTGGAACACGATCGGCTGGGCGTCGTGGCTGCCCCAGTCCTTGTAGTAGATCTCGGCGCCGTCGTCGGTGGTGATGAAGGCCATGCGTTCGTCTCCGGTCTCTCGTTCGGTGGTGGTCGGTGGGGTGCTCGGGTCTGCGCTCTGCTCTGCGCTCGGCTCTGCGCTCGGCTCTGCGCTCAGCCGAGTTCGGCGATCGCGGTCGTGATGACCTCGGTCACCTCGGCGGGGTGCGAGTGCATCACGAGGTGCGGGGCGTCGAGCTCGACGACGGAGCGCAGTCCCGCTCGCTCGTACCCGAAGCGCTCGACGTCGGGGTTGATCGTGTGGTCCGCGGCGGAGACGATGCCCCAGCCGGGCTTCGTCCGCCAGGCCGTGACGGCCGCGGCCTCGCCGAACGCCACGGCGGAGAGCGGTCGCTGCGAGACCGCGAGCACCTTCTGCGGTCGCCCGGTCGATGCCGGCGGCGAACACGTCGGGGAACGCCTCGACGACGACCGAGACGTCGGTGCCGGGCTCGCCGCCGTCGACCGGGTACGGCGCGTACACGAGGTTCTGCGCGAGGTCGGAGTCCGGGAAGCCACCCTGCAGCTGCGCGAGGCTCTCCCCTTCCTCGAGCGCGTAGCCCGCGACGTAGACGAGGCCGACGACGTTCTCGGCGACCCCGGCGACGGTGATGACGGCGCCGCCGTAGCTGTGGCCGACCAGGAGCACCGGTCCGTCGATCTCCTCGACGACGGCTCGGACCGCCGCTGCGTCGCCGGACAGGCTCCGGTTCGGGACGGCGGGGACGCGGACGGTGAAGCCACGGTCGAGCAGCAGCCGGGTCACGGGCGCGAAGCTCGCGGAGTCGGCGAACGCTCCGTGGACGAGCACGATGGTGGGCGATGTCATGGTGGCGCATCCTCTCGTCGGTGCGGATGCTGGTGACGCTAGGGGTGCGCTGACGGGCTGTCGTGCCCCTGCGAGTACCCGGCTCGGTACCGCGCGAGCCTGCTGCCGTCGGTCGGCGTCGTCGCGCCGTCGCCCGGCCGTTCGCCGCGACCGGCGCGCAGTTCGGCGAGCGCCCGCTCCCCCAGACTCCCCGGGGCGCCGTAGCAGACGAGCGTGTACAGCCCGGGGTGCGCCTCGAGCACCTGCCACCGCAGGTCGACCCAGCCGTGGTCGGGGAAGAAGTTCGGCGCTCGGCCCGACGTCATCGGGTGAGCCTCGTGCCGGTGCCACAGTTCAGCGAAGTCCTCGTCGTCGAGGAGCAGCGCGACGATCTCCTGCCACCGCGGGTCGGACGGGTTGCCGTGGTAGCGCAGGCGGGAGACGGTCGTGCGGGCGCCCTCCGCCCACGACGGCAGCGCCCGGACCTCTGGGGGTGCCTCGAACTGCATCAGGCCGAGGTTGTTGCCGACCTCCATGTACCCGGGTGCGACGGCGCGCATCAGGTCGTTGAGGACGAGGACGTCCTGGTTGCGGTCGATGATGTACGCCGCGGTGTGGTCCCAGAGCGTGATCATCTCGACCAGGTCCGGCGGCGGGGCCTCGCCACGGTGGACCTCGTAGACGGCCTCCGCACCCGGGAGCGCCAGTCGCTGCAGGTAGGCCACCCCGGCGCGGTCGAGACGGAGTGCGCGGGCGAGCGACGCGCACACCTGCAGCGACATCTGGTGTCCACTGCCCTGCTCCAGTCGGCGGTAGTACTCGACGCTGATGCCCGCGAGCCGCGCGACCTCCTCGCGCCGGAGCCCGGTCACGCGTCGCCGCGGGTCTGCGGGCAACCCGACGTCGTCCGGCGAGAGCGCCGCGCGCCGCGCCCGGAGGAAGCTCGCCAGGGCACTCTTCTCGTGATGTCCGTGCTGGGTCTCCACGGTCGGATTCTCGCGGTTCCGGCGTCGGTCGCGCCACCCGACCCCGTGTCGGGGCGGCCTCGAACGCCGCATGGTCGGAGGGCGCCGGTACGGTTCGGTCATGGCCTCCCGATTCACCGCCGCCCGATGGGCCGTCGTGTCCGACGACGGCGACGGTCGCTGGCGTCTGACCGTCACCGACGAGGCCGACGACGAACTCGGCACGATCGGCTTGGGTGTCGAGGGCTCCTGGGAACCGGACGTCGAACCGCACGTGCGGTTCGTGCTCGTGCAGCTCGGACTCGAGCTCGCCGGGTCCCGACCCTGGCACGACGACGAGCTCGGGCACCACCGGGCACCGGTGCTGCCGCTGGCCTGACGGGAGCGCGGCCGACGACGCCGGTGACGCTGACGCTGCGTGCGCCTACTCGGTCGCCGCGACGAAGTTCCGGAGGATCTCACGGTCGTCGTCCGCCCGCGTCGCCCAGGACAGCTCGCTGCGGTGCTCACTGCCCGCGAGCGGCAGGAGCGACACGGTCGACGGTGCGGCGAGCGCGGCGCTCTCCGGGACCACGGTGACGCCGAGCCCTGCGCCCACCAGGTGCAGCACCGTCGCCCACGTCGTGGCCTCCTGCACGACGGTCGGACGCCGTCCACCGGCGGTCACCGGCGCGAGGTTCCGCTCGGTCGCGAGCGCGCCGGCCTCGGCCGGGAAGAACACGAACGGGTCGTCGACGAGCTCGGGCCCCTCGACGCTCGACCGGCCCGCGAACCGGTGCGTGGTCGGGACGGCGGCGACGAACCGTTCGCTCCGGAACGGCAGGAGCCTGACGCCCGGCTCCGGGTCGGGGTCGCGGACGACGGCGAGGTCGAGCTCGCCCCGGAGGATCCGGGCGACGAGGTGGGACGTGTAGCCCTCGGTCAGCTCGACCCGGACGAGCGGGAAGCGCTCCCGGAACGCCTGCACCCGTTCGATGGGGCCGAGCGGCAGGGCGGACACGACGAACCCGACGTCGAGGCGTCCGGCCTCCCCGCGACCGACGCGCACGGCCTCGTCGAGGTCCCGCGCCGCCTGCTCGAGCAGCGACCGGGCACGCCCCCGGAGCACACGGCCCGCGGGTGTGAGCGCCACGCTCCGCGAGGTCCGGACGAACAGGTCGACCCCGAGCTCCCGCTCGGTCCGCCGGATCTGCTGCGACAGTGCGGGCTGGGCCATGTGCAGCACGGCCGCCGCGCGTCCGAAGTGCAGTTCGTCGGCGACCGCGAGGAAGGCGCGGAGCTGCCGGAGGTCGAGATCCATGCACGCAGCGTATCGATCTGCACGAACGAGTATTGGACGCGACCAGACCGGGCCACGGATCATGGACGCATGCCCGACACCGTCGCCCCCACCGACCGCACGCCCGACACCGTCGCCCCCACCGACCGCACTCCCCACACCGCGACCCGACCGACGGTCACCATCGCCGACCTCGCCACGCCAGCCGATGCCGAGGCGTTCCGCACCCTCAACGAGGCCTGGATCACCCGGTTCTTCGCGCTGGAGGACGAGGACCGACGGTACCTCGGCGACCCCGTCGGGCACGTGGTCGAACCGGGCGGCGCAGTGCTCGTCGCGCGGCTCACCCCCGAGCACCGCGACGGCGGTGAGACCGTGATCGGCTGCGTCGGCCTCGCCCCCGCCGGCCCCGGTGAGTACGAGCTCGTGAAGATGGCCGTCTCACCCGAACACCAGGGACACGGCACCGGACGCAGGCTGATCGCCGCGGCGCTGGACCGGGCGCGCGAGCTCGGCGCCCGGCGGGTCGTGCTCGAGAGCAACGCGCAACTCGCGAGCGCGGTGCACCTCTACGAGGCGTTCGGGTTCCGGCACCTCGAACCGCACGAGGTGACGCCGAGTCCGTACGAGCGCGCCGACGTGCACATGCGGCTCGACCTCGCCTGACCGGTACGCTCACGGCATGGCGACGTACGAGGTCCAGGCCGTCCGTGAGCGCGGCGCGTGGCAGGTGTTCATCGACGGGCTGCTCGTCACCGAGGTCACCCGCTGGCCGTCGGTCGGCTTCGTCGCGCGTGAGTTCCTCGCGATGGACCGCGAGGACGAGCTGAAGATCCGCGTGGTCGGCCGCAACCAGTACATCGACGACGACCCCGGCGAGGCCTGAGCCCCCGCGCCGGGGTCACGCGACGTGCCAGACGAGCCCCTCCTGCGTGCTCGACGGGTACGCCGCCGCGATCCGGAACACCGCTTCGCGGAGGGTCTCCGGCGAACACGCGAGGTTGAGCCGCGCGAACCCCCGCCCCTGCGACCCGAAGCCGAGCCCCGAGTTCAGGGCGACGTAGGCATGCTCCCGCAGCGGCACCGCCGGGTCGTCCCCGAGCCCGATGCCCCGGAAGTCGAGCCACGCGAGGTAGCCGGCGCGCGGCCGGGTGTACACGACGCCGGGCAGGTGCTCGGCGAGCAGTGACCCGAGCAACCGTTCGTTCGCGACGATCCGCGCGACGACGTCGTCGAGCCACCCGGTCGCGAGGGTGAACGCCGCCGTGTTCGCGTGCAACCCGAGGATGCTCGTCCGGCAGGCGACCTCCTCCCACAGGGTGTCGAGGAGCGCCGCCGTCCGATCGTCCCCGGCGACGATGACCGAGCACTTCACACCCGCGAGGTTCCACCCCTTGCTCGCACTCGTCACGCACACGCTCCGGGCGCCGAGCGGTTCCGCGACCATCGGGAACGGGGTGAACTGCACGCCGGGGTGGGACAGCGGCGCGTGGATCTCGTCGCTGATGACGAGCACGTCGTACCGGGCCGCCAGTTCGGCGAGCGCAACGAGGTCGGCGCGGTCGTGCACGAGGCCGACCGGGTTGTGCGGGTTGCACAGCAGGAACACCTCGACGCCGTCGGCGAAGGCCCCCTCGAGTCCGGCGAGGTCGAGTCGGTAGTCGCCCCACTGCTCGAGGAGCGGCACCTCCTCCACCTGACACCGCGCTTCCTCCACCAGCTCGAAGAACGGCGGGTACACGGGCGGGGTGATGGCGACGCGGCCGCCGTCGGGCAGCGCCAGCCGCAGCGACTCGACGATCCCGACGCTCACGTCGGTCGCGAGGTACACGCGCCCCGGGTCGACGTCCCACCCCCAGCGGTCACGGGCGAACCCAGCGAACGCCGGCGCGAGCGGGCCGGGTCCGTCGAGGTAGCCGAGGTCGGACTGCTGCACCCGTTCGATGAGCGCCTGCCGGATCTCCGGTGCGACCTCGTGGTCCATCTCGGCGACGAACAGGGGCAGCACGTCGGGTGCGTACCGCGTCCACTTGATGCTCGTGCGGACCCCGCGGAGGTCCCCGACCGGGTCCTGCTCGTCGTGCGCCATGCGTCCCAGGATGCACCGGCCGGGAGGCACGGCGCGACTCCCGCCGTCATCCTGCGTCGCGTGGGCACGCACCCTGGGCCACCGCGACCGGCGCCGCCTACTGTCGGCAGCATGAGCACGAGCACCGCCGACAAGGCGTCCACCCTGCAGCAGTTGCACGAAGCCCCCAAGATCCTCCGCGTCGTGAACGTGTGGGACGCGATCAGCGCGAAGGTGGTGAGCGACCTGCCGGAGACGCGGGCGATCGCGACCGCCGGGCACTCGATCGCCGCGAGCCACGGCTACGACGACGGCGGGATGCCCCTCGACCTCGCCCTCGCCGGAGCGGCCACCGTCGCCGCCGCCACCGATCTGCCCGTCACCGCGGACCTCGACGACGGCTACGAGGACCCGGCCGAGACGATCCGCCGCGCGATCGGCGCCGGCATCGTCGGTGCGAACGTCGAGGACCGCCTGCGCCCCTTCGACGAGGCCGTCGCCCGGGTCGCGGCGATCACCAAGGCCGTGGAGGCCGAGGGCATCGACTTCCAGCTGAACGCCCGCACGGACGCGATCGCTCGCGGCGGCGACCGCCCGATCGACGAGAGCATCGAGGACGCCATCGCCCGTGGCCGGGCCTTCCTCGACGCCGGCGCCCCGCTCGTCTTCGTACCCGGAGCGATCCAGCGCGACGTCGTCGAGCGCCTCGTGGACGGCCTCGGACGCGGCAAGCTCTCCGTCATCGGCCTGCCGGGCGCCCTGCCCGCGGCCGAGTACGAGGCGCTCGGCGTCGCCCGCATCTCGTACGGCCCGCTGACGCAGCGCGTCGCGCTCCGCGCACTGCGCGACCTCGCGACCGACCTGTACGGCGGCGGCGTCGTGCCGGAGGACACCCCGGCCCTGAACTGAACCACCTGACGGACGGGAGGCACGGTGCGGGCCCGCACCGTGCCTCCCGTCCGTCATCCCGCAGCGTCACCGCCTGCGCTAGCGTCATGCCGTGACCACCGACGTCGATGCCCTGCTGCGCCCGCCGACCGCGATCGCGGCCCGAGCACTGGACGTCGTCCGGACCTGGTCGACACCGGCGCTCGTCAACCACTGCCTGCGCTCCTGGGCGTGGGCCTCCGTCATCGCCGAGTCCGACGGACTCGAGCCGGACCGCGAACTGCTGTTCGTGTCGGCGATGCTGCACGACCTCGGCGTCACCCCGACGTTCGACGCCCATGCCGTCCCGTTCGAGGACGCGGGCGGAGCGGTGGGCTCGGTCTTCGCGCTCGGGGCCGGGTGGGACGCCGCCCGGGCCGGACGCGTCAGCGAGGTCATCGAGCGCCACATGTGGACCGCGGTCGATCCCGACGTCGACGTCGAGGGACACCTGCTCGAGGTCGCGACCTCGCTCGACGTCTCCGGCGTGGGCTTCGATCGCGTCCCCGACGTCGTCCTGCGCTCGGTCACCGCGGCACTCCCTCGCCTCGACTTCTCGACGGCGTTCGACGGGCTGATCCACGAGCAGGCCGACCGGAAGCCCACGACCCCGGCCGGGCGACTCGATCGCTCCGGCAGCGTCCGCGCCGGCGGCGAGCGCTGGGACGCCTTCCTGGGCTGACCCTGGACTTCCCGCGGGGTGGCCCGTATAATGTCTGGTTGGTGCACTGCAGCGAACCCATCTGACTCGCGCACACCGACCGTCTCGACACCGATCCAACCGGGATCGCATTCCCCCGAGACCACCCTCGTCCAGACGGACGAGTCGCACGTCGATACACGACGTGCGCGCCAGCGGCCACCGCGGACGACCGGGACCACGAAGTCACGGACTGACCCGCGGACGACGCGACGGCGCCGAACGACTGAGGAAGACCAGCACCATGAACACGAACACGACCGTCGGCAACGACCGACTCACGATCATCGGGACCGCGCTCGCGGCACCCGTCACGACCCCTGACAACATCGCCGAGTTCCCCGTCCGCGACGTCTGGACCGGCCGGGAGTACCTCGTCCGGATCGACGCCGCAGAGCTCGGGGTGTTCGTCACCGCCGGCGCCCGCATCGAGGTGCGCGGCGAGGCCGGCTGGACCATCCCCGGCCGTTCCTGGCGAGGCGAGGCCAGCCGCACCCTCCTGCAGGCGCACGAGGTCGCGGCCGGCGAGCTCCTGCTCGCCGCCTGATCGAGTCCCACTGAAGCGCGTCTCCGGTCCGCCGGCGGCGCGCTTCGTCGTGTTCGGGATCAGTGGTCGCCAGGTCCGTCCGCGCCGACGAACCGAGGGCGACCGTCCGCGTCGAGGGGTCGCGCATCACCGGCCCGGCCGGCTGCGTCACGCAGGCGGCGGATGAACGCCGGGTCCTCCGGCTCGAGCACGTCGTCCGGAGCCGGGACCACGACGAACTCCGAGGCCGGTCCGATGAGCATCGACGTCGCGACCAGTGAGCCGTCCAGCCCGACGGACGGGACCGCGATGGTGTCCGTCCGAGCGTTGGCGCCGAGGACGGCGGCGTAGTCGAGCACCGCGTCGGCGATGAGGTCCCCGGTCATGATGTCGACGTTCTCGTAGCTGATGTACTTCACTGCTCCCCTCCCTGCGACTGGCCTCGACGGTACGGGGTCCGGAGCCAGCGGCCGCGGAGGTCCGCGCATCGAGGCCACGACGTACCCCGACCTCACGGGGTTCGGGTCTACTGTCCGTGTCACGACCGCGGAACGGACGCGGAGGATCAGGGAGTCGACATGCCGAACCGTCTTGAGTGGGTCAGGGACGCCGAGGACCACTGGAAGGTGTCGTTCGGCACTGACCCGCTGTGCGAGGTCACTCGCGCGCGCCAGTACGTCGTCTCATCGCCAGACCGCTCGATCCGCGGTGCCCACTCGTCCCTCGAAGGGGCTCGGGCGCAGGTGCAGGCGTGGGTGCGCTGGAGCGGTCGCTAGGACCGTCCCCCGGCCGTCTGGCGGACTGTGACGGTATAGTCCCTCGCTATGGGACGGGCACATGCGCACTGAGCGAGCGGCCGAGCTGATCCGGTCAGCCCGCCGCGACGTCGGGATGTCGCAAACAGCGCTCGCTGCTGCAGCGGGCATGCAGCAGCCGACGATCTCCGCGTACGAGAGCGGGCGGCAGCAACCCCGCGCAGAATCGCTCGAACGCATCCTCCGCGCCGCTCAGACCAGGCCGAGCATCCCGCTCAGCGTGTACGCAGACGAGATCATCGCCGTGGCTGCCGAGCACCACCTCGTCAACATCCGCGTCTTCGGCTCGGCAGTCCGCGGTCACGACACTCCGGCCAGCGACATCGACCTCCTCGTCGGGCTCACGCCCGAGGCGTCACTGTTCGACCTCGGCGGATTCGCCCACGCCGTCGAAGAGATGACCGGCTTCGACGTAGACCTGTTGACGGACGACATCGACGAGGACCCGCACTTCGCACACGTCCTGACCGAAGCCGTGCCGCTGTGATCGATCGGTTCCGCCCTGCTCCTCGATCCGAACCCGAGCAACGACACGAGCGCTGGTCAGCGCTGCGAGAAGCCTTCCTCGACCTTCTCGCCGAGTGCTCCGACATCGTCGAACACGGCCGACCCGCTTTCGACGCTCCGCGCAGCCTGACGTACCGAGCGGCAGAGGCTGTGGTGATCCACTTCGACGACCTCGTCGGCAGGCTTCCCGGCGACCGAGCTGCTCGGCTGCCCGAGGGGCTATCGCTCGCAGCGGTCCGCCGGACCCGGAACATCCTGTCGCACGACTACCGGAAGGCGAAGAAGGACATCGTCTGGGACGTGATCGAGCACCGCATTCCCGGCGTCATCCTCGCGGTCCTCGACTGAGCTTCGGCCTCCGCGATCAGTACTCGCCCTTGACCACGAAGTACGAGCCTCGAATCGTGCCCGCGAGCTTCGACCGCTGCCGCACGAACTTGAACTTCTCCGCAAGTTCCTCCGGCACCTCCATGCCGTCGGACAGCTTGAAGCCGACCGCGCGCTTCCCGCCCGGCTCGAGCGTGTAGAGGACGTTGATCGACAGCCCGGACTCGTAGAAGACGTACGTCCACCGGACGCCCTCTACCTCGAACTCGGTCGCTTCCAACGGCGTCGACGCGATCTCGATGTCGCGCTCGCGGAGCACCCGTGCGACGTACTCGACGAGGTCCGGCACATCGGCAGCGGGTTCCGTCGTGAACTCCAGGTCGTACTTGTTCCCGAAGTACCTGGCCTCGTTCGCCCGGAGTCCGGCGAGTGCCTCCGCCACGGGCGACGACTCCAGCCCGACGGTGGACACGTTCACGAAGTCGACGACGTACGACATGGCGGCTCCTGGCTGTTCGGCGGTCAGCGTCAACCTAGCGCTGCTGAGAGAGCGAGCGCCACGCCAACGACACCGTCGGCGTCACCGGACGGGGTTCGCCAGGCGCCAGGAGCACGACCCGTGCGACGTCCTCGACACCCTCGACCTGCGTGACCGGGCCATCCACCGAAACGAGGGCGATCCGGCCCCGGTGCCGGAACTCGATCGGCGTGCCGTCACTCGCGCGGTCGACGTGGACGTCGAAGTCGAACCAGGCGAGCACCGCGGCGACCGTGACCCCGCACTCCTCCATCAACTCACGGCGGAGCGTCTCGAGCTCGCTCTCCCCCGATTCGGGCGAACCGCCGGGGAGGTCGAGCCACCTGGTGTACGGCCCGCGGGACTTCTCGACCGTCACCAGCCGACCGTCCTGCAACCATGCGCCGTACACACCGACGTGTTCGTGCGCGGCCACTCCTCAGACCAGCTTCTCGAACACCATCGTCGCCTGGATGCGGTCTCCCCCGCCGAACCCGGTGCTGCCCGAGGACGACGTCGTGATCGTGTGCAGTCGGTACCCGAGCGCCGCCTGCGCGTTGATCGAACGCTCGAGCTCGGTGAGGTTGCCCGAACCGGTGCCGAAGAACTTCTCCTTGAGCACGACCTGCAGCACGACGTAGCTCATCCCCGCCGGAGCCGGGCGCGCCTGCCCGCCGACGGAGGCCTCGGCCTGGATGCGTCCGATCACCCCGCCGATCCCCGGTGCGGGTGCGGCCGGGGGCTGCACCTGCTCCGTCCACGCTGTGCCGTCCCACCACCGCATGGTGCCGGACCCGTCGTCGTACCAACCCGCCTGCGTGTTCGTCATGCGCTCATCCTGGCCGAGCCCGGCGACGCCCCGCACCGTCCAGAACGGGGGTCCGACCGATCCATACTGGAGGGGTGACGACACTGCGAGGCACCCTGCGTTCGACCGAGACCCGCGAGGCCGAGGGCAGCGGCGGCACCATCGGCGATGCACGAGAGGCTGCGATCGCGGCGCTCGACCTCGACGGGTTCCAGCTGCTCCAGGTCAACACCGTGACGAGCAAGGCGACGGGCGAGTCCACCGTGAAGGCGATCGCCCGCTCGACCGCGCTCCGGCCACACGAGGCGACGGGGGCGAACTACGACGCCGCCCTGGCCGCGTACCGGAGCACCGTGCCCGAGGGCTGGCAGGCACAGAACATGCACGAGGTCGCCGAGTAACGATCCCGGGCGATCAGTTGTTGAAGCGGAACTCCACCACGTCGCCGCGGATAGCGAACGTCTGAAGCCTGCCATCTGCATGTGTCGGTCACGCACTTGGGCGCGAGTCCGTCGCCGGTGGCCTCGCGGTCGCCGTACGGCTGTCCGTGACCTCCACCAAGGCCCTCCTCAATCTCAAACCGAGTCAGCTCGCGGATGCGTTCTTCGTGCCCCGGCGCTCCGATACGGAGGATGACTCGCCCGCCTTGCCCTGCTCAAAGTCGTGAGGCACGACGAAGCTGCGCATGGCGTCCGCCTCGTCGATCGCCACGGCGAATTCCTCCTCGGTGACCGAGTCCAGCAGGTCGAGGGGCGATCGGTCCGAGCCGTCCACGTCCTGCGGCAGGTCCGGATGCGGCGTCTGCCACCAGTCCAGGATCGCCCTGGCGACGTCGGTCGGGTCCGAGCCTCCGCAGGACCGGGCGAGCGCCTGGTTGATCTCGGCAAGCGCGTCGACGATCTTCCCGTCGCGGAACTGGAAGGCCGGGTAGAATTTCGTCCCTCCGAGTTCGACCTCGATCACGACGTCGTGCTTGAGGTAGGTCCGCAGCAGGCTGCGCTGGGCGGCCTTCTTCGCCCGCGCTGCCTGCGCCGAGGTACGAGTCCGCTTCTCGTCGATCACTTCCGCCCCCGTCAGCGACGCACGGGTCTCGGCGGCGGTCATGCACTCGGCTCGGTCGAGCAGGCTCGCGGCCGCCATCGGCGAGCGGTCCAACGCGAAGGCCCGGTCCCAGATCGGACTGCTCCGCCAGCCGTCCGGGAATCCGAGCTGCTCCAGTCCGAAGCCGACGGTGCGGGACTTCTCTTCGATGAAGTCGGCCAGGCCCACGACGTCGCCCTTCTCCGGCGCTATGCTCAGCAGGAGGTGGCGCAAGACGAGCAGCACGCCGTAGAGCCTGTTGTTCGTCCCGTTGTCCGCGAGCGGCGCGAGCAGGTCATCAGCGTCCTTTCGAGCCTGCCCCGGCGCGTCGATGGTCACGTCGAACGCGCGGTTCCACAGCCGACCGTAGTGGGCGCAGATGTTCCGCACGTTTCTAAGGTCGTTCAGCCAGTTGCCCAGGGCACCGCGGTCTCCGCGGCCGTCGGCGGTGCGGACCTGGAACCGTGCGGCGAGGATCTCCTGGTCCGACTGCAGCATCAGGTCGTAGAGGCTGCTCAGCACTCCGAAGGACATCACTTCTGTCGCGACCCAGATGGGCAGGTGAGGGCCGTACTGCTGGCGGAAGTGCACGACGAAGTCGCCGCGGGCGCGCTTCTCGTGCCGGTCGTATTCCTCGAGCCAATCGCGGTAGGCATTGGTCGGCACAACACGAGTGCTCGCGGTTCGGCCGGTGATTTTGTTCCATACACGAGCTAGCGCGTTGGGATCTTCCTGTCTCGTCGCGCCGAGCGCCCAGGGGTGCCGGTGGGCGAACGCGTCGACCCTGCCGAGCCGGTGGCCGATGAAGAAGCGGAAGGTCGTCTCGATGGTGCTGAGGACGTCGCTGAGGCGCATGCGGAGCTCGTGGTCGAACTCGTACAGGGACACAACATGCGCGAGGCCGGTCCCGGGCACGAACGTGTCCAGGCGGATCTCGCGGCCTTCCTCGTCGAACCGGGGAGCGGGAGGCGCGGGGCGGTCGCGGTAGAGGTGCCAGTAGCCCGACAGCCGGTAGTAGCCGTAGCGCTCCAGGACGTCGGCCGCGTAAGCGTCGTCGCCGCAGTCCATGCCGCGCTCGCGCAGCCGGCGGATCTGTTCGGGGACCGTGAGGAACGGCTTCGCGTAAGTGCTGTCGGGGGTCGTCACGTGCGCATCGTCCTGGCGTCCCCGGCACCCGGGGGTAGAAAGAGAACAGACCCGCGTCTCATCTAGAGAAGCGGGCCTGCCGTGTTACTTCGAGGATACGCGTTCCACCAGCACAGGTCAAACACTGCGCGGTCGTGCCGTCTCGTCGCCGACCAGATGCTAGAGCGCAGATCTCCCCTCCACCACGTCGGCGCGGTTAGTAGACGTCTAGTCGCGCTTCTGGGCCGCGCGCCGGATGGCCACGAGGAATGGGCCATCCTCACCGCGCGTCTCGGCGTCGAGCTCTGAGAACGGCCGGATCGACTCGTGATCCGGATCGACCCCGATCATCCACGCCGACCAGGCGTCGTGGACGTCCGACGCCGTGGTGTCGACCCCCTTGGCGCGCAGAAGCACGGCATACATGAGGAACAGCGGCTCCGATCCGTCCGGTTCCTCGACACCGTCTGGGAGGCAGGCCCTGATCAGGTCGGCGTCGCGCTTGAGGTACGTCGTCATGCGACCAGTCTCCCGATCAGGAGCATGACGTACAACAGCGCGAAGACCACGGGCACGACCTTCTCGACGGTGCCGAGCTGCTTGAATCCGGCTTTGATCCTGGCGAGCCGCCCCTTGGGCGCGTCTGGCCCGCCGAGCACCGCCCACTCGTCCGAGAAGACCTTCACCGGGAGATACTCGGCCTCGATCTTGTTGATGACTGCGAACTTCGCCTCGTTGAGCCGGCGGTAGTTCTGGAGCAGGAACCACCAGCACGCTGCGACGGCGATGCCGGCGATGCAGACGGAGACTGTCAGCAGCGCGGAGCTCGCCGCTGTGTCGCGCAGGCCGACGACGGCCACGAGGGTCGTGTTCACGGTGAGGAAGAACGCATTCGCGACGGCGCGGCGGGCCGAAACCCTGTCGGCCATCTCGACGGCGACCTTGTACGCCTCCATCACCCGCGCGTCGGGGGCGGTCTCGGTCGTCACCTCGCGCCGCCGACCAGTGCCTTGAGGTTATCCCAGGTCCACTTGTAGAGCTTGTCGCTCGCCTTCGCCGTCGTGGGCCTGGTTGAGCCGCTGGTGTAGCCGGCGAGGAGGAAGTACGGGATGCCCTCTTCCTGCGCGATGGACAGTTCGACGGCCACGCCGGTCGCGGTGCGCATGTTCCTGCCGCACAGCACGATCACGAGCCCGCTGGCGCGGATACGCCGGCGCGCCTTGTCCTTCCAGTCCGCCGAGGGCTCCTTGATCGACCAGTCGGCGATCGTGAAGGGAGAGTCGGGGCTCTTCGACTGACCGACGAGAAGGTCCTTGAGCCTGGCGTCGTTGTCGTAGTCGAAGCTGATGAATGCGCGCTGCGCCATGGTGCCCTCCAAGTCCAGATTGGCCAGGACTTCCCGGTTCGAGGTCATCCTGGCACCGGCTTCCGACATTCGAGCGCGGGACGCAAGCGAAGTGCGCGTTCAGGCGATGCCGGGAACCGCCGGGGTCTATGAACCGAGGAGCTTAAGCGCTGGGCGCGGCTCTGCCGATAGGCCCGAACGTGCCGGTTCGGGCCAGATCGGTACGTCACCGACCTCACCCCCGAAGGCGAGCACGGTCTGAGCAGCGAGATCACCGGCCGCCTGGATGAATCCCTCAGCGCCCATGAGGCGCATCGAGCTGCCTCCGTTCGCCAGCGGCCAGAGCGCACCGGACACGTTCGACACCTTGGTGGGATCCGATCCGTGCGTCAGCAGATCACGGAGCTGCTTCATGTCTGCGAGATAGGCGACCAGCTGCTGCTTGCCGGAGTACAGGGCCCACCTCGATCTGTTGCCGCCGGAGGTGCCGAGGACGCGCGTGCGCACGCCCCAGTCGTTGGTGAAGAGCTTCACGCCGTGCTTGTCACCTGCGCTGCGGAGCTTGTCCGGATTCAGCGGTAGCGTCCTCGGGCTCGTCGGGTCGCGGAGGACGTCGTTGAAGAACGACTCGAGGGCCGCGTAGGCCATGGCGAACACGGCCCAACGGAGCGCGTACTGCTTGGCTGATCGGCCGAGCCTGCGCCCATCGAGGCCCTCGAGGTCGTCGATGTCGCGGTGAAGGGTCACGAGCAGCGTCGGATTGACGAGACCCGCGGCGAGGGAGTTCGCCGCCTCGAGCACGACGGGCAGGCGCGGGTGCGAGGACATGCTTGAACGCTACAGACCGCCGCCCCGCTCAGCCCGTAGCGGCGCGACGCCGCCGGGGCTCGCCTCAGCGCTCAACGCCCTGCAGCGCCTCGAGCCGGTGCTCGGCGTACGTCAGCGCCAGCTCGGCGTCCCGGACCGCACGCTCACCGTCGTGGATGCGGTCCAGGAGACGCTGCACGGGCACAGCGTCGGCCTCCTGGACCATGAGGACGCCGAGCTCGCGCCGCTCGGCGTACGCGCCCTGCAGCTGCTCCTCGTGATGTGCGCTGGCGATCAGAAGGGACTGGACGCGCTCCAGCGCCCAGGACAGCCGTGACTGGGGGTCGAGGGCTGTCCTGCCCGTCATCCAGGCACGCAGCTCGGACTGGTCGACGTCCCCGGGAACGCCGGTCGCGAGCGGGGCCTCGCCGGGATGCTCGATCGGGATGTGGGCCAGCAGCACGACGGGCGAGATCTCGAGGACGACGGCGACGGCGACGAGGTCGTCGACGGTGATCACGGTCCTGCCCTGCTCGATCCAGCGGAGGTCGTCGGCGCTGATCCGGTGATCCACCTCGGCGAGGGCATCGGAGAGGTCCTCGAGGGTCAGCCCTCGCAGCTGGCGGTAGTGAGAGACAGCGTCAGCGACGGCGCGGGTCGTGTGGGAGAGACGCGGCAGGGTCATCCTGCGAGCCTGAGGACGGGGTCTGACATCAGGACGGCCCGGCGGGCCGCTCGCGCTGCTCGCGCCCGGTCTGGATCTTCGGGGTCCGGCGCTTCGCGCCGGGCTGGTCGTGTGAGGGGCGGGGGGTGAGGATGATCTGGCGAGGGGGGACCAAGCGTCATCGAATGGGGACTGCTGTCGGTTCGGTTGACTCCTGACAGGTAGGGGCATGGGCTCCTGCTGGAAGGATGTGCGCCATGGTGAAGGCGTATCCGGAAGAGTTCCGCCGTGACGTGATCGCGGTCGCCCGCAAGGGCGAGACGTCGGTGCGGCAGGTCGCGAAGGACTTCGGGATCTCAGAGACCTGTCTGGCGCGGTGGCTCCGGCTGGCGGACCGCGACGACGGCAACGGATCGGCAGCGTCTGCGTCGGCGAAGGCGGTCGAGCAGGCCGAGCTGCGAGAAGCGCAGAAGCGGATTCGGCTGCTCGAGCAGGAGAACGATATCCTCCGCCGGGCAGCGGCGTACTTCGCCCAGTCGCAACTCCCAAAATGATCTACCCGCTGGTCCTCGAACTCGCCGCAGATCGGATTCCCGTCGCGGTGGCCTGCCGGGTGCTGGGGTTCTCGAAGCAGGCGTCCTATCGATGGCGCGCGAGCGCGGTGACCGAGCGTGATTGGGCGGATGCGCACCTGACCAACGCGGCCGTCGACGCGCACCGTGACGACCCGACGTTTGGGTACCGGTTCATTGCCGACGACCTCGCCGCAGCCGGCCACCGGGTCTCGGAGCGACGCGTGTGGCGGTTGTGCTCGCAGCAGCGGCTCTGGTCGCTGCTGCGAAGAAGCGCGGCCTGCACCGCAAGGCCGGACCACCGGTGCATGACGACCGGGTCCGGAGGGCGTTCACGGCGTCGGACCTGGACCGACTGTGGCTGACGGACATCACCGAGCACCCGACCGGCGAGGGCAAGCTCTACCTCTGCGCGGTGAAAGACGCCTGCTCGCGGCGGATTATGGGGTACTCGATCGGTGACCGGATGCAGTCCTCCCTCGCCGTCGCGGCTCTGCAGATGGCGGTGCAGCGACGGAGCCCGGCCGGGACAGTCGTGCACTCGGACCGCGGCAGCCAGTTCCGTTCCAAGCGCTTCGTCCGGGCAATCCAGGACGCCGGGCTGCTCGGATCGATGGGGCGGGTCGGGGCATGCGCGGACAACGCGGCGATGGAATCGTTCTTCGCCTTGCTGCAGAAGAACGTCCTCAACCGAAAACGATGGGCGACCCGGGACGAGCTCCGACTCGCGATCATCACCTGGATCGAGGCGACCTACCACCGGAAGCGACGCCAGCGCGGTCTGGGGAAGTTGACCCCGATCGAGTACGAGACGATCATCAACCCACAGGTCGCACTCGCGGCCTAAACGAACGAGTCAACCGAACCTGCAGCAGTCCCGAGAGCTTCGACCGTTCGAGCGTCACCCGTACCTTCGCCCGGCTCAAGCACGAGGTCGGCGGCCTGGTGGACGACGCCGGTCGCACCCGGCCGTTCTACGCCGCATCGAAGGAGGAGGCGATCGCCAAGCGTGACGCCGCCCTCAAGGTGCTGGACGAGCTGGCGCAGCGCATCGACGCGCTAAAGAAGGAAGGCAACTAGCCTGCCCCACGAGACGCAACGCCCCCGGAACCCGATTCGGGGGCGTTGCTCGTAGAACGCAAGAAGCCCCCGGTCCTGATTCCCGGGGGCTTCTTACTGTGTGCTGTAGTGGCTACTTCTGGTTGGCCTTGGCGACCTTGTTCCACTCGGTCTTGACCGCCGCCGCCTTGCGGGGGCTGGCGGTCGTTGCCGCGCGTTCCTCGACCAGCTTCGAGTAGACCGTCACGAAGGCGTCATCGAGCTGCGTGCCATCCTCGTCCCGGACGAGCTTGTGCATCGCCATGACCTGAGCCGTGTTGAGGCCGTAGATGTAGAGGAAGCTCTCCAGCGCATCCTTGTCCTTGACCTTCTCGGACAGGTGCTTGACGATGCCTCGCGCCGCGGTGAGCTTGTCGGCCTTCATCTTCGCCTCGGCGTTGCCATAGAGGTTCGCCAACGCGACGACCTCCGGCTCCCCGCCGTGGTTCGCGATGTCCTCCTCGGTCGCTTCCTTGACCGTGAGACCCCAGAGAGCGGGACCGGCCGACATGACCGTGCTGTGGAAGGTCTCGATGTCCGCCTGGGAGGCGTAGCGCTTCCGGTACGGCTCCAGGCTGGCGACGAGCCGCGGCGCCTTCGTCTTCTTCGTGGTCCTGTCGAACTCCTCGACGATGAACTTCTGGTTCTCGATGGCGATGGTCTGCATACTGCTCCCCCTGATGGTGATCGGCTGTGAGCTTTCACACTTTCGGGACGCAGCACAATCCCGAGAGACCCTCAGTCGGGGGTCGCTACGACCGCAGGAGACGATCTGAGCGCCACTCGCGCAGGAGGCGAACAATCACGCGACCGGCAGATGACGACGCCTCAGACGGGCAGTTAGAGACTCGCAATCGGGGGGGGTGTGCGACATCACGACTCCGGAGGAGGAATAACACAGCAGTGACACAAACCGACCCGTAGCACACCGAATCTGTGTTAGACGACCCATCTAGATGGTTGATTTTGCGCGCATCTAGTTATTGAAGCGGAACTCCACCACGTCGCCGTCCTGCATGACGTAGTCCTTGCCCTCGATCCGGGCCTTGCCGTGCGCCCGTGCCTCGGCGATCGAGCCGGCCTCCATGAGGTCCTCGAACGAGATGACCTCGGCCTTGATGAAGCCCTTCTCGAAGTCGGTGTGGATGACCCCGGCAGCCTGGGGCGCCTTCCAGCCCTTGCCGATCGTCCACGCCCGCGACTCCTTGGGGCCAGCGGTCAGGTAGGTCTGCAGCCCGAGGGTGTCGAACCCGATGCGTGCGAGCTGGTCGAGCCCGGACTCGGTCTGGCCGGTCGACTCGAGGAGCTCCGCCGCGTCCGAGGGATCGAGGTCGATGAGCTCCGACTCGATCTTCGCGTCGAGGAACACCGCCTGCGCGGGGGCGACGAGGGCGGCGAGCTCGGCCTTGCGGGCCTCGTCGGTGAGCACGGCCTCGTCGACGTTGAACACGAAGATGAACGGCTTCGCGGAGAGCAGCCCGAGCTCGGCGATCGGCGCGAGGTCGATCGAGGTCGCGGACAGCAGGGTGCCCTGCTCGAGCGCGGCGCGGGCCTCACGAGCGGTGTCGAGCACGATCGGCTCGGCCTGCTTCAGCTTGACCATCTTCTCGTAGCGCGGGAGCGCCTTGTCGATGGTCTCCATGTCCGCGAGGATCAACTCGGTGTTGATGACCTCGAGGTCGTCCTTCGGGGACACCTTGTTCGCCACGTGCACGACGTCGTCGTCGGCGAAGCCGCGGACGACCTGCGCGATGGCGTCGGCCTCACGGATGTTCGCGAGGAACTTGTTGCCGAGCCCCTTGCCCTCGCTGGCGCCCTTGACGATGCCGGCGATGTCGACGAACGACACGGGCGCGGGCACGGTCTTCTCGGAGTGGAAGAGCTCGGCGAGCTGGTCGAGCCGCGGGTCGGGCAGGTTCACCACACCGACGTTCGGTTCGATCGTCGCGAACGGGTAGTTCGCGGCGAGGACCTGGTTCTTGGTCAGGGCGTTGAACAGGGTCGACTTGCCGACGTTCGGGAGACCGACGATTCCGATGGTGAGAGCCACGGGAGGACACCCTACCGGCGGCTGCTCGCCGGAGCCGACCCAGGGCCCACGCCGCCGGTTCCGGACCGACGCGCCAGCGGCGGGTCGGCCGTGCCGGTGGGGAGCCTCCAGTCCGGATCGTCGGGTGGCCATCCGCGTCACGGAACCCGGCCTGGAGGCGCGCCACGCGCCCGACGTTCGGGTCACTGGCCAGGGGCGGCGGGGCCGGCCATCGCGACGGCCCGGCGCCGCGCCGCTCAGGCCCTGGTGCTCCGGCCGACGAGCAGGGCGACCAGGGCGATCACGGCGGCCACCAGCATCACGACCGCGAGCGGGGCCGCCGTCGTCGACCCGCCGATGCTGACCAACGGGGACACGAGCGCCGCGAGTCCGAACTGCAGCGCACCGAGGACGGCCGACGCGCTGCCCGCGGCGGCGGGCACGGCACCGAGCGCCAGCGCTGTGGCGTTCCCGAGCACCAGGCCGAGCGAACCGACCGCGGTGAAGAGCGGGACGGCGAGCCACACCGCCGGTGCAGCGACCACCACGAGGACCGCGAAGACGATGGTCGACGCCAGCACGAGCCCGATCCCGAGGCCGAGGACGCCCGCGACCGATCGTGTCGCGGTGAGCTTCGCGGACAGGATGCTGACGCCCATCAGCGCGAGGGCGTTGAGCCCGAAGGCGAGGCCGTAGCCGACGGTGCCGAAGCCGATCATGTCCTGGTAGAGGAACGGCGACGCGGAGATGTACGCCATCATCACGGCGAACGCGAAGCCGAAGACGGCGGTGTTGGCGAGGAAGGCACGCGAGCGCAGCGCCCGCAGGCCCGGACCGGACCCCTGGCGTTCCGCTCGGAGTGCGTCGCGACGTTCACGGACGTGGGTCTCGCGGACGACGGCGAGCACGGCGATGAGCATGACGACCGAGAGCCCGAGGACGATCGCGAGCAGGCCACGCCAGCCGATCGGTCCGGTGAGGAGACCGCCGAGCAGCGGGGCCACGACGGGAGCCACGCCGCCGACGATCATCATGAGCGAGAACGCGCGAGCTGCGGCCTTCCCGGCGGCGAGGTCGGAGATCACGGCGCGACTGATCACCATGCCGGCCGCACCGCCGAGGCCTTGCAGCAGGCGGGCGACGATGAGGATTCCGATGGTCGGCGCGAACACCGCGGCGACGCTCGCGAGCACGCACAGGGCGGCACCGGCGACGAGCGGGGGGACGCGGCCGAACCGGTCGGAGAGCGGGCCGAAGACGAGCTGCCCGGCGGTGACGCCGACGAGGAACGCGGTGAGGGTGAGCTGCACGGCCGTGGCACTCGCCCCGAGGTCGGTGGTCATGCGCGGGAACGCCGGCAGGTAGAGGTCGGTGGCGAACGGGGCGACGGCACTGAGCAGGCCGAGGACGAGCAGGAGCGCGGCGGTGATGCCCTGCTGCGTGGTCGAGGGTGACGCGGTGTGCGTGCGGATGGTTCCGGTGTCGGTGGTCATTGTTATGAAAGCATAACTGACTCTGATGGATCGGTACAGTACGACCATGCGCTCCCCGGTGTCCGACGCCCAGCTCGCCGAGCTCGCCGACGTCGTGCTCCGGATCTCGCGGGAGATCGACCCCCACGGCGGCGACCCGCTGGACATCGTGCCGCTCACCGGCACCGAGGCGCTCGTCATGCGGTGGGTCGACCGGAATCCGGGCACCTCGCCGAGCGCCACCGCTCTCGCGACAGGGTTGCAGCGCAGCAACCTCAGCGCCGCGCTCCGCTCCCTCGTCGCCAAGGGGATGGTCGAGCGGCGACCGCACCCCTCCGACGCCCGCACGGTGCAGCTGCTCCCCACGGAGCTCGCCGCCGCGAGCATCGGACGGTTGCACGCGCACTGGGTGGCGAAGCTCCGCGCGGCGCTCGGCGGGGACGAGGACGGGACCGCGGAGGCCCTGGCGCTGCTGGAACGGATGGACGAGGGGCTGCGGCGGGGCTGAGCCCCCCCCCCCCCCCCCCGGCGACAGGGCTGCGCGCGGCGGGACGGCGGGCTGGAACTGCGCGCTCGGCCGCAACGCCGAGGTCGCGCGCAGCCGATGTCGGAGCCCCGTGCGACGATCGGGACCGTGCCGTTGAACTTCACCGCGATCGACTTCGAGACCGCGAACAGCTCCCCCGCGAGCGCGTGCTCCGTGGGGCTCGTGAAGATCCGCGCCGGCCGGGTGGTCGAGCGCGCCTCCTGGTTCATCCAGCCGCCGGTCGGGCACGACACGTTCCTCGAGTGGAACACCCGCATCCACGGGATCGTCGCGTCGGACGTCGTCGGCGCCAAGGGGTGGGCGGAGCAGTACGACGACATCGTGGCCTTCGCGGACGGCGACGTGCTGGTCGCGCACAACGCACGGTTCGACATGGGGGTCATCGCCGGCGGGTGTGCCGCCACCGGGACCCCGCTCGCCGAGCACCACTCGCTGTGTTCGCTGCAGGTCGCGCGGAAGACCTACACCCTCGACTCGTACCGACTCCCGATGGCAGCCCGTGCCGCGGGACACGTCGGGTTCGCACACCACGACGCCGCTGCCGATGCCGAGGCCTGCGCCGCGATCGTCGTGCACGCCGCCGAGCTGCACCGCGCCGACACGGTCGAGGCCCTCGGCGCCGCCACCCGGGTGCACGTGTCGCCGGTCCGCCCTCGTGAGGAGAAGCCGCGGGCGGCCGCACCGCAGCCGAAGCTCTCCCGTCGGCCGATGGTGTTCTCGGACTGATCGTCCCGGTCGGGCACTCGACGGGTCGACGTCCCCGGACCCGACGCGACCCGGTGGTATTGTCACGACAATCCCTGGCGGCAGCGGTGCCGCGCTCGATCTCCCCGAAGGACCGCGATGACCAACGAAGGCCAGCTGCCGTCCGACCTGTTCATGGACCTGGACCGGTCGGGTCCGATGCCCCTCTACTTCCAGGTCGCGTCGCGCATCGAGGAGGCCATCCGCTCCGGAGCGATGCCACCAGGAGCCCGGCTCGAGAACGAGATCGCGCTCGGTGAACGGCTCGGGCTCTCGCGGCCGACGATCCGCCGCGCCATCCAGGACCTCGTCGACAAGGGTCTGCTCGTCCGCCGCCGCGGGATCGGCACGCAGGTCGTGCACGGTCCGGTCACCCGCAAGGTCGAGCTGACGAGCCTCTACGACGACCTGGCGCAGGGGTCCCAGGCACCGACGACGAAGCTCCTCGTCCGCGACGACGTGCCCGCCACCGACGCGGTGGCCGAGGCGCTCGGGGTCGAGCCCGGCACGGTGGTCCCGCACATCCGACGGGTCCGGTTCGCGGAGGACGTGCCGATGGCGATCCTCGAGAACTTCCTCCCGCCGGAGTTCTCCGACATCACCGACGAGGACCTCTCTGCGCACGGGCTCTACCAGCTGCTCCGCGGACGCGGGGTGACGATGCGCGTCGCGAAGCAGCGGATCGGCGCCCGCGCGGTCACCGACGACGAGGCGTCACTGCTCGAGATCGAGGACGGCGATCCCGTCCTGACGATGAGCCGGACCGCGTACGACGCATCGGGACGTGCGGTCGAGTACGGGGTGCACTGCTACCGGCCGGACCGCTACTCGTTCGAGGTCACCCTCGTCGACAAGTAGCCGACTGCGGTCGCGGCACCGCGGATCGACCGGCGGTCCACCCCGTCAGTCCGCGGACGGGACGCCGAGCTCACCCGTGACGTACTGCGCGCGGCCGAAGCCGAACGACCAGTCCTGCGGACCGTTCTCGACGTAGCCGATGAAGACGTCCTCGCTCGCGACGCCGACCTCGACGAGGCGGTCGTGGACCGCGGCGTACAGCGACTGCTTCGCCTCGTCGGTGCGCCCGCCCTGGGTGAACACCTGGATCATGACGACGCCCTCGGTGCGGTCGAACCCGAGGCCGGCATCCTCGGCGATGATCTGCTGCGCCGGGTGCTCGGTGATGATCTGGAAGCGGTCGCGCTCCGGGATGCCGTACTCGTCCACGATCGCGGTGTGGATCGCGTCGGCGATCGATCGGACCTGCTCCGGGCTGCGACCGGTGACGAGGTCGATACGGACGAGTGGCATGCTGCCTCCTGGGATCGGATCTTTGTAAGGACAATACAACAATACAGACCCAGTGGCCGAGGATCGGACCGGAGGCTCGGTGCAAGCCTGCACCGAGCCTCCAGTCCGATCCGGGGCGCGTCTACAGCACCGGGGTCGCCGCAGGGTACGTCAGCGCTCCGTCCACGCGCGCGACGTCGTGCCACGCGCCGTCGCGGAACGACGCCTCCGCCGCTTCGACGATGCTCGCGGCCGCCAGGCCGTCCGCGACCGAGGGCGCGAGCTGCTCACCGCGGAGCACGCT
This sequence comes from Curtobacterium phoenicis, assembly GCF_047238015.1. NCBI lineage: Bacteria > Bacillati > Actinomycetota > Actinomycetes > Micrococcales > Microbacteriaceae > Curtobacterium > Curtobacterium phoenicis. The sequence continues at coordinate 1,200,846 of NZ_JBDFLZ010000002.1, read as the reverse complement.
CGCGACGAACTGCGCGGCCTCGATCGTCTTGAGGTCGTCGTAGCCCATCGCCGTGCCCGCTCCCGGCTGGAACCGCGCGAACTCCCCGTCACCCGACGCGACGAAGTGGGTGGCGTAGCCGTCGACCTCCTGCCCGTCGAGGAAGACCTCGAGTTCGTTCAGACGCTGGAAGTCCCAGCGCACGGAGCCGTGCGTCCCGTAGACCTCGAGGGCGTACTCGGCGTGCGGCCCGCGCATCACCCGGCTCGAGTCCATCGTGCCGACCGCGCCGTCCTCGAAGCGGAGCAGCAGCGCGGCGTAGTCCTCGTTCTCCACCGGGCCGTGCTCGCCGCTGGCGGCGGCCGAGCGGTCGACGATCCCCTGCCCCGGGCGAGGCCGCGTCTCGATGAACGTCTCCGCGAGTGCGGTCACGCTCGCGATCCTGCCCACGACGTACTGCGCGAGGTCGAGCCCGTGCGAGAGCAGGTCACCGAGGACCCCGGACCCCGCCCGTTCGCGTTCGAACCGCCAGGTCAGCGGGGCGTCCGGGTCGGACGAGTAGTCCGCGAGGAGCGACCCGCGGACGTTCGTGATCCTGCCGAGGCGCCCGCTGCGGACGAGCTCACGCGCGCGCTGGATCGCCGGAGCGTGTCGGTAGTTGAAGCCGACGCTCGTGACGAGCCCTGCCGACCGGACGGCGTCGTGGATCGAGCGGGAGTCGCTCGCGTACCGCCCCATCGGCTTCTCGATCCAGAACGGCTTGCCGGCCCGGGCCGCGGCGACGGCGACCTCGCGGTGCAGGAAGTTCGGCGCGCAGATCGACACGACGTCCACCTCGGGATCGTCGAGCACCTGGTGGAAGTCCGCGACGGCGCGTTCGTACCCGAGTCGAGTGGTGGCCTGCTCGCGTGCGGCCTCGATCGGGTCGGCCGCGACGACGAGCCGCGGGTGTACGCCGAGCTCCGGGAAGTGGTCCGGCAGGGCACGGTACGCCCGCGAGTGCAGTCGGCCCATCCAGCCGACCGAGACGAGCCCGACGCCGAGCCGGTTCGTGGCGGTGCTCACGCGGCCGGGACGATGATGTCGCGGACGAGGGCGTCGAGCTTCGCGTCGGCGTCGAGGAACTGCCGGAGCGTCGTCACGGTCGCGCCGAAGCGGTCGAACTCGTCGATGGTCATGCCGTCCACGTCGTAGCCGCGGGCGAACTCGGGCGTCGCCTTTCGCAGTGCCGCGATGACCTCGGCCGGCACCTCGTCGTCGATGGCGTCCGGACGCCAGGGGAACGCGTTGTCGTTGATGTCCTTCGACCACTGGAACGGCGGCGACACGACCAGGTCCCCACCCTGGAACTCCGACCACTGCAGCGGGTTCCGGAACGCCGCGACGAGCACCCGTGAGCGGAAACGGCGCTCCTGGAACACCCGGTAGGCGTTCTTCACCGCAGCCACCCCGGCCCACTCGAGGATCCCCGGGTCCACCATCACGTGGTCGCGCTTGACGACGGTCTTCAGCCAGTCGTCGAACCGCCCGGCCATGAGGGTGACGACGTGACCGAACTCCTGTTCCGGCAACCCGTCGGCGGCCCGACGGTCGAGCGCACGCTCGATCGCCTCACCGACGGCGACCACCTGCGGCACGGTGAACGACACCGTCGCGTTGATCGACACACCGCGGTACGCGGCCTCCTCGATCGCGGCGATGCCGACCTTCGTCGCAGGGATCTTCACGATGATGTTCGGCGCGAGCCCGGAGAACCGGACGGCCTGGTCGACGAGCGCGTCCCGGTCACGGTGCAGGCGCGGGTCGGTCTGCATGCTGAGCCGACCGTTGCGCCCGCCGGACGCCTCGAACGCGGGCAGCAGCTGCTCGGCAGCGGCGATCGAGAGCTCCTCGACCGCTTTCCACCCGATCCAGGACTCCCAAGCGGTCGGGTGCTCGGCAGCGATCTCACGGATGCGGGGCACCCACCGCTCCGGGTCCTGCTGGATGCAGGTGAACGCGATCACCGGGTTGCACGTCGCGCCGACGGCGCCGAACTCGTGGATCGCAGTGGAGAGCTCGCGCGGATCGGCGGAGTCGTTCCACAGCGCGGTCGGGGTCTGGCTCGCCGCCTGCAGGGTCACCGGACGGGTGTCCGTGCCGGGCCGGTCGGTCGTCGTGTCGAGCGTGGTGGTCATCGGGTGAGTCCCTTCGTGATCGCGTCGAGCTGGAACCGCGAGACCTCGTCGGCGTTCTCGTCCTCGGCGAAGACACTCGAGACCGCGATCGTGTCCGCCCGAGCGGAGAAACCGACGCGGTCGAGCGCCGACCAGAACGCGGCGAAGTCGACGTCTGCCTGCCCGACCGGCAGGTGCTGGTGCACGCGCGTCGTGTTGCCGGGTGGGTTCGAGATGTACCGGAGACCGTGCGACCGCCTGTGGTCGTACGCGTCCGCGACGTGGACGAGCTGCAGTGAGTCGCCCGCGGCGTCGATGATCTCGTCCATGTTGCCGCCGTAGTGGAACGTGTGGCACGCGACGTAGACGAAGCCGACGGACTTCGAGTTCAGCCCACGGATCACCCGGAGCGCCTCGAGGCCGTCCTCGACGAAGTCGTCCGGGTGCGGGTCGATGAGCACCCGGATGTCCGATGCCTCGATGATCGGCAGGAGCTCCTCCATCGCCCAGTAGAACTGGTCCTCGGATTCCTCGGCCCGCTCCGGGCGGCCGGAGAACTCCGTGTTTATGGTGTCCACGCCGAGGCGCTTCGTGATCTCGATGACGCGCTTCCACTTCTTGACCGCGGCCTCCCGGGTCTCCCGGTCGGGACCCGACCAGCGCAGCACCGGCAGCACGCTGGCGATCTCGACGTCGGCGTCACGGCTCGCCGCCGCGAACGCGTCGACGAGGTCGTCGTCCGCCTTGGGGTGCGTGTAGAAGGGGATGAAGTCCCGGTGCGGGGTGAGCTGGAGGTACTCGTAGCCGAGGTCGGCCACCTTCCGCGGGAACTCGAGCAGTGACAGGTCGTGGTGGAACGGCGTCGGGTCGAGGGCGATCTTCGGCATGCGTCAGGCTCCGGCGAGCGCGTCGACGACGCCGTCGGCAGTCTCTGTCTCTGTCTCTGTCTCGTAGAACGTGGGCTTCGCGGTGGCGTAGGTGACCTGCTCGAGCGCACCCGACTGCTGGGCACGGACCGCGACCTCGGCGACGACGGAGGCCGTGTAGCCGTCCCAAGCGCTCGGTCCGTCGATCCCGCCGGTGCGCGCGGCGTCGACCCAGCGCTGGACCTCCTCGTCGTACGCCGCGCCGAACCGCTCGACGAACGACGGCGTGACGCCCTGCCCGGAGACGCCGGCGGACACGACGTTCATCGCGGTCTCCCTGCCGATGTACGCGACGCCCGACTCGAACACGGCGTCGGTCGTGACCTGGTACCCGAACTGTGCGTTGACGTTGATCTCGACGATCGCCATGGTGCCCGACTCGGTGGTGAACAGCACGAACTGCGGCTCGGGCAGGTCCGCCGGCGCCAACGAGTTCTTCCGCGGCTTCTTCACCTCGACGGACATGATCGGCTCGCCGGTGAGGAACGGGATGATGTCGATCTCGTGGATCACGGAGTCGTGGATGAGCATCGACTCGCTGAAGTTCGGCGGCGTCGTCGGGTTGCGGTGTGCGTGGTGCAGGGCGAGCAGCGCGCCGTTCGCCCCGGACTCGCGGAGGGCCTTGAGCTCCTGGTAGCCCTTGTCGAACCGGCGCATGAACCCGACCTGGATCCGCGGCCGGTCGGACCGTGCCTGCTCGAGCTCGACGATGCGCAGGGAGTCCTCGGCGCTCGTCGTCAGGGGCTTCTCGCACAGCACGGCGAGCCCGCGCTCGATCGCGGGCACGAGGACCGGCTCGTGCAGGAAGCCCGGCGTCGCGACGATGACGGCGTCGATCGGCGTGGCGTCGAGGGCGTCCTCGAACGACGCCGCGGTGATCGCGCCGGGAGCCTTCTCGGCCGCGGCCGTGGCGCGCGCCGTGTCCGGGTCGACGATGGCGACGACGTCCGCGCCGGCGATGGTGGACGTGATGCGACGCACGTGGTCGCTGCCCATCGCGCCGGCACCGACGACGGCGACGCGGAGGTTCTCGGTGGTGCTCATGGGGTTCTCCTGCTCGGACGAGTGGTGGTGGACGGCGCTGCTACGAGACCCGGGCGGCCGAGGTCGACCCGAAGATGTGCTGGAACGTGCGCTCGGCGATCGGACCGGGGGCGTCGACGGAGCAGCCGTACATGTCCTGCTCGACGATCCCGAAGACGTCCGGGTTGATCTTCGCGACGGCCTCGATGATCGGGGCCAGCTCCGGGGTGCCGTGCGGTGGCTCGGTCATGATCCCCTGCGCGACCGCGGTGGCGAACGGCACGTCGTTCTTGAGGACGTCGAACAGCAGCTCGGTGTCGACCTGCTTGAGGTGCAGGTAGCCGATGCGCTCCGGGTGCTCGGCGATCATGCGGAGGTTGTCGCCGCCGTAGTAGGCGAAGTGTCCCGTGTCGAGGCAGAGGTTCGTGTACTGCGGGTCGGTGACCTCGAGGAACCGGACGGTCTCGCGGTAGGTGCCGACGTGGCTGTCCGCGTGGGTGTGGAACTGCTGGTGGACGCCGTACTCCTCGAGCAGTGCCTTGCCGAGCTGGTCGTGCCCCTTCCCGAGGCGCTCCCACTGCTCGTCGGTCAGGGTCCGCGACTCGAGGACCTCGTTCGTGGCGTCCGACCGCCAGAGGTCGGGGATGGTGACGAGGTGTTCGGCACCGAGCTTCGATGCGAGTCCCGCGACCGCCACCGCCTGGTCCCAGGCGCGCTGGAACTGGTCGTCACCCTTGTGGAACCCGGTGAACACGGTGCCGGCCGAGAGCTTGAGCCCCCGGGACTCGAGCTCGTCGGACAGCTGCGACGGATCGGTCGGCAGGTACCCGTAGGGACCGAGCTCGATCCACTCGTACCCGGCTGCGGCCGCCTCGTCGAGGAAGCGCTGCCACGGCACCTGCTTCGGGTCGTCCGGGAACCAGACGCCCCAGGAGTCCGGGGCGGTGCCGATGCGGATGGCGTCGGTGGCGGTGGCGGTGTCGGTCATGACGTCGTCGTCCTTCGTGGGGTGGAGGGTGGTTCAGCCGAGGAGGGGCCGTTGGGCGGCGACCTGCTGCTCGTACTCGGTGCGGGCCTGCCGGGTGCTCGGCAGGGTCGAGGTCTGGGCGACCGGGACGTCCCACCAGCCGTCGCCCTCGGGGGCGTAGACGAGCGGGTCGGAGTGCACGTGCACGAGCGTGGTGTGGTCGTTCGCCTTCGCCTGACGTACCGCTGCCGTCAGGTCGGCGACGGCGTTCGGCCCCGGCTGGACCTCGATCACGTCGACCCCGTAGGAGCGGGCGTTCGCGGCGAGGTCCACGGGCAGCACCGCGTCGTTCTCGAACGAGCCGGTCTCGTCGAGGTAGCGGTACTTCGTGCCGTACCGCTCGGAGCCGACCGTCTCGGACAGGTGGCCGATCGACGCGTACCCGTTGTTCTGGATGAGGACGACGACGATCTTGATGCCCTCGGCGACGGCCGTCACGAGCTCGGTGTGGAGCATGAGGTAGGAGCCGTCCCCGACCATGACGATCGCGTCGCGGTCCGGGGCGCCGCGGCGGACCCCGATGCCGCCGGCGATCTCGTAGCCCATGCACGAGAAGGCGTACTCGACGTGGTACCCGAGGGCGTCCCGCACGCGCCAGAGCTTGTGGAGGTCCCCCGGCAGGGAGCCGGCGGCCTGGATGACGACGTCGCGGGGATCGGTCGCGGCCTGCACGGCGCCGATGATCTCCGACTGCCCGGGGAGCGCGAGTCCGGACGGCGCGAAGGCTGCGTCGACCACGGCGTCCCACTCCTGCTTCCGCTGCGCGATCTCGGCGGCGTAGCCGGCGTCGACGGCGTACGACGCGTCGGTCGTGAGCGACTCCGTCATGGCGACCAGTGCCTCCCGGGCGTCGGCGATCAGCGGCAGCTGCGAGCCGTGCTTGTAGGCGTCGAAGCCCGCGACGTTCACGTTGACGAAGGTCACGTCGGGGTTCTGGAAGGCCGTCCGCGACGCCGTCGTGAAGTCGCTGTAGCGGGTGCCGATGCCGATCACGACGTCGGCCTGGGCTGCGATCGCGTTCGCTGCCGCGGTGCCCGTCGCGCCGACCCCACCGAGGTACTGCGGGTGGTCCCAGACGAGCGAGCCGCCGCCGGCCTGCGAGGTGCCGACGGGGATCCCGGTCGCCTCGACGAAGGCGGCGAGCTCCTGCTCGGCTCCGGAGTAGAGCACGCCACCGCCGGCGACGATCACCGGCCGCTTCGCGTTCTGGATGGCCTCGACGGCGCGCGCGAGCGGACCGCGCTCGGGCAGCGGTCGGCGGATGTGCCACTCACGCGGCTGCAGGAACGACACCGGGACGTCGAGCGCCTCGGCCTGCACGTCCTCGGGGAGCGCGATCGTCACGGCGCCGGTCTCGGCCGGGTCGGTGAGGACCCGCATCGCGGCGAGGGCGATCGAGAACAGCTGCTCGGGCCGTTCGACCCGGTCGAAGAAGCGCGACAGCGGCCGGAACGCGTCGGTCACCTGCAGCGAGGTGTCGTGCGGCATCTCGATCTGCTGCAGGACCGGATCGGTCGTCCGTGTCGCGAAGGTGTCGGACGGCAGCAGCAGCGCCGGCAGGCGGTTCGTCGTGGCGAGGGCCGCGGCGGTCAGCATGTTCGCAGCCCCCGGCCCGACCGACGCCGTCGACGCGAAGGTCGCACGACGGCGGTGCATGCGTGCGTACCCGACGGCCTCGTGCACCATGGCCTGTTCGTTGCGCGCCTGGTGGTACGGCAGCAGACCGGGCTGCTCGACGTGGAGCTGCTTGATCGCCTGCCCGAGCCCGGCGACGTTGCCGTGCCCGAAGATGCCGAAGATCCCCGGGACGGTGCGCTCACGGACGTCGCCGTCGACGGTCCACTGGTTCGCCAGGAACTCGACGAGTGCCTGGCCGACGGTCATCCGACGCGTCTCGCCGGGCTGGCGCTGCGTGGTCATCGGACGGTCTCCTTCTCGTAGGGCAGGCGCGGGTCGATCGACTCGGAGGTCCACGCCTGACGGACCCAACCGTGGGCAGGGTCGTCGGTGATGTTCCAGACGCGCTCCGGGTCGGGCCCGGCCATCACGTTGAGGTAGTACATGTCGTAGCCCGGGGCCGCGACGGCCGGACCGTGCCAGCCGTACGGCACGAGGGCGATGTCGCCGGTCCGGACCTGACGGAACTCGTCGATCGCCCGGTCGTCCGAGGCGTACGTCCGGTGCAGGGCGAACGGGTCCGCCGACTCGGGAGCGACGTCCTCGAGTCCGCGGGACACCGCGGCCTCGTAGTAGTAGATCTCCTCGAGGTTCGACTCCTGCCCGGGCACGTGCGAGTCGTGCTTGTGGGGCGGGTACGACGACCAGTTCCCGGCCGGGGTGATGACCTCGCACACGATGAACTTCGCCGCGTCGAGCGCGGCCGGCGTCCCGAAGTTGTGCACCTGCCGGCTCGACTGGCCGGCGCCGCGGAGCTCCACCGGCACCGCGTCGCGAGCGATGTACGTGCTCGGCTCGACCGTCTCGGTCGGCGCCTCGGCCACGGCGACCCGCCCTGCGCCGGTGATCGTCGCGGCGGTCCCGGAGCCGAGGTACAGCACGTCCGTCGGCCCCTCGAAGACGCTGGCACGCCCCTCGAGGACCTGCGTGGTGTCGTCGTACGCCACGGCGAAGCTGCCCGTCAGCGGGACGACCAGGCGTTCCACGGCGTCGGCCGGGAGGCGCAACTCACCCCCGTCGCGGAGTGCGCCGGTCCGGAGACCGGTGTGCGCCCACCCCGGGACCCGCCCGTCCACCACGTCCGTCCAGCCCGCCTCGGGGCGGGAGCCGGCGGGGATGAACCAGTTGTCGTTCGTCATCGGGTGCGTCAGCCGTTCGACGGGAAGCCGAGGTTGATGCCGCCGTGCGAGGGATCCAACCACCGGGAGGTGACGGCCTTCTGCCGGGTGAAGAAGCTCACGCCGTCGGTGCCGTACGCCTTGTGGTCGCCGAACAGCGAGTTCTTCCACCCGCCGAACGAGTAGTACGCGACGGGCACCGGGATGGGGACGTTGATGCCGATCATGCCGACCTGCACGTCGCGCTGGAACCGACGAGCGGCGCCGCCGTCGTTGGTGAAGATCGCCGTGCCGTTGCCGAACGCGCCCGAGTTGATCAGCTCGAGGCCTTCCTCGTAGGACTGCACGCGGACGACGGAGAGCACGGGTCCGAAGATCTCCTCGGTGTACACCCGGCTCGTCGTCGGAACCTTGTCGATCAGCGTCGGGCCGAGCCAGAAGCCGTTCTCGTCGCCGTCGGGTCGGACGGTGCGGCCGTCCACCACGACCTCCGCACCGTCCTGCTCGGCGACCTCGATGTACGAGGCGACCTTGTCGCGGTGCTGCTTCGTCACGAGCGGACCCATGTCGCAGCCACGACGCCCGTCCCCGATCCGCAGCGTCGCCGCACGTTCCGTGATCTTCTCGATGAGCTCGTCAGCGACCGGCTCGACGGCGACGACGACCGAGATCGCCATGCACCGCTCACCCGCGGAGCCGAAGCCCGCGTTGATGGCGTTGTCCGCGACGAGGTCGAGATCGGCGTCGGGCAGCACCAGCATGTGGTTCTTCGCACCGCCGAGGGCCTGCACGCGCTTGCCGTGCTTCGTGCCGGTCTCGTACACGTACTGTGCGATCGGCGTCGACCCGACGAACGAGATCGACTCCACGTCCGGGCTGGTCAGCAGCCCGTCGACGCTCAGCTTGTCGCCGTTGAGGACGTTGAACACGCCGTCCGGCAGGCCCGCCTCCTGGAACTTCGCGGCCAGCCAGATCGCGGCCGACGGGTCCTTCTCACTCGGCTTGAGCACGACGGTGTTGCCGGCCGCGATCGCGATCGGCAGGAACCACAGCGGCACCATCGCCGGGAAGTTGAACGGCGAGATGATCCCGACGACACCGAGCGGCTGCCGGATCGAGTAGACGTCGATGCCCGTCGACACCTGGTCGGAGAACTCGCCCTTCATCAGCGACGGGATGTTCGTCGCCAGCTCGACCACCTCTTGCCCACGGGCGATCTCACCGAGCGCGTCGTCGATGACCTTGCCGTGCTCGCTCGTGATGATCTCGGCGAGCTCGGCCTTGTCACGGTTGAGGATCTCCCGGAACGCGAACAGGATCTGCTGGCGCTTCGACAGCGACAGGTTGCTCCACGCCGGGAACGCTGCCTTGGCACTCGCGATCGCCGCCTGGATCTCGGACTCGTCGGCCAGGGCGACCTGCTTCGTCGCGACGCCCAGCGCCGGGTCGAACACGGGAGCGGTGTTGCCCGAGGTGGAGGCGACGTGCGCGCCGTCGATCCAGTGCCCGACCGTCGTGGTGGTCTGCTCCGTGGTGGTCATGCGTTGCTTCCTTCCGGGATGGACGAGTCCATGGTGGTGGCGTCGGCGTACTGCGTGTCGCGGTCGCGAGGATCTGTGGACGACCCGACCCGGGCCTCCAGGCTGTGGACGGACGCCGATGCGGCGCCTGCCGTCGGGTCTGCGCTGTGGACGAGTCCGGCGGCCACGTCGACCGCGGCGGCGACGTCACCGTCCTGCGGGTAGAGCAGGGTCCGTCCGACGACGAGCCCGCGGACGCCCGGCAGGGCGAGCGCGTCGGCCCACTTCGCGTAGGTCTCCGTGGGACGCGACGCGGGGTCACCGCCGAGCAGGAGCGTCGGGAGGGTCGTGGCCGCCATGACCCGCGCCATGTCGTCGACGACGGGGATCTTCAACCAGCTGTAGGCGCTGGACTCGCCGAGACCCGATGCGATGGCCATCGAGGTGATGACCGCGTCGGCCGTGAGGTCGTTGACGACCTTCCCGTCGCGCCACGACGACATGAACGGCTCGAGCATGATCGGCAGCCGGAGTGCGGCGGCCTCGCTCACGGCGCGGGCGGTGGCCTCGAGGGTCGGAGCGGTGCCGGCGTCCTCGAGCGCGATCCGGACGAGGAGCTTCGCGAAGTCCAGCCCGTCGTCCTTGATGGCGCGTGCCGAGTAGGCCGTGTAGCGGTCGTCCATCTCGAACGTCGCCCCGCGCAGGCCGCCGCGGTTCATCGAGCCGACCACGACCTTGTCGTCGAGGGCGCCGAGGAGCGCGAGGTCCTCGATGACGTCGGGCGTCCCGAGCACCCCGTCGACGCCGGGGCGGCCGAGGGCGACGACGAGGCGTTCGAGGAGGTCGTACCGGTCAGCCATCGCGGATGCGTCGTCGCGGACGGCGAGGGCCCCGCGGGCGGGGTGGTCGGCGGCGACGATGAACAGCTTGCCGTCCTCGGCGAGCAGGTCACGCTTCCGACGGGCGTGCAGCGTCCGCTGGACGACCTCGGGCTGGGCGGCGCGGACGTCACGGAGACGCTCGAAGTCGGCGGTGGTGAGCTCAGGCATCGGCCGTCTCCTCGGTGTGCGACGCGGTGGTGTGCGATGCGGTGGTGTGCAGGGTGCTCTCCGCCGGGTTCGACGCGATGAACCGCTCGATCTCGTCACTCGTCGGCATGGCGGTGGAGCACTCGAACCGGGTGGCGACGATCGCGCCGGCGGCGTTCGCGAACGCGAGGATCCGCCCGAGGTCCCAGCCCTCGAGCAGACCGTGGGTCAGTGCGCCACCGAAGCCGTCGCCGGAGCCGAGGCCGTTCACGACGTCGATCGTGTGCGGTCGGAACTCGACGACCTCGTCGCGGGTCTTCGCGAGCACACCCCTCGGGCCCTGCTTCACGACCGCGATCTCGACACCGCGCTCGAGCAGGGCGTCGGCTGCGCGGACCGGGTCGGTCTCCCCCACCGCGACCTCGCACTCCTCGCGGTTGCCGACCGCGACCGTGGCGTGTTCGAGGGCGACCGCGACCTCGCGGGTCGCGGCCTCGGGCGATGACCAGAACATCGCCCGGTAGTCGAGGTCGAGCACGGTGTGCTGCTTCGTCTCGGCCGTGGACGCGCTCCGCGCCGCGAGCGCGACGTGGTGGGCGTGCCGACTCGGCTCCTCGCTGAGGCCCGTCACGGTGGTCCAGAAGATCCTCGCCCGCTCGATCTCGTGCAGTGGGAGGGACTTCGCGGTGATCATGAGGTCCGGCGCCTTGGGCGCGCGGTAGAAGTACAGCGGGAAGTCGTCCGGCGGGAAGATCTCACAGAACGCGACGGGGGTGTTCAGCCCGTCCACGGTATCGACGAAGTCGTTCGCGACGCCGAACTCCGGCAGGGTCCGGGCGATGTAGCGGCCGAACGGGTCGTTGCCCGTCCGGGTGATCACGGCGGTGTCCGCACCGTGTCGGGCCGCGGCGATCGCGACGTTCGTCGCGCTCCCGCCGACGGACTTCGAGAAGGTCGGGACGTCCTCGAGCGGGCCGGTCTGCTGGGGGTAGACGTCGACGCTGACGCGTCCCATCGTGATCACGTCGTAGGCGTGCGGTGCTTCGTGCGTCATGCGACGGGATGGACCTTCCGTGCGGCTTCATCGGCGGACGATGACGACTGTACACCCCGTTTGCCCTAATGTCATTACATAACTGGTGCGTCGGTTTCGGTGCGTTTGTCGCGGTGCGTCCGTCGCGGTGCGTCCGTCGCGCTCCCGGCCTGGAGGCGCGGTGTCGGTGGCTCCTGCAAGGGTCGCGTCATGCAGATCCTCGCCCTGGTCATCGGTCTCGTCATCGGCCTGGCCGTCGGTGTCGTCCTCGCCTGGGCGCTCGTCCGCTCGCGCGCCGGTGTCGACGCCGCCGCCGCGCACGCCACGGCGGACGCGCTCCGCGCACAGCTCGACACCGTCCGGGCCGATGCCGAGGAACGGCTCGACGCGCAGGACACGCAGTACCGCCGGCAGGTCGACTCGCTCGAGCGCCGGGCAGCCGAGCTCGAGCACCTCGTGCAGCGGATGCACGGGGCCGATGCGGCGCGGAACGAGAACGAGTCGAAGGTCCTCTCGGCGCTGAGCCCGGTGGCGCAGACGCTCGACGTCATGCGCGCCAAGATCGCCGAGCTCGAGCAGTCCCGGAGCGAGCAGTACGGGGCGCTCTCCGCGCAGCTGCGGTCGGCTGCGGAGTCCGAGGAGCGCCTCCGCGCCACGGCGGACACGCTCGCGAGCGCGCTCTCCTCGAACAGCACGCGCGGCGTGTGGGGCGAGACGCAGCTCCGGAACGTGGTCGAGGCCGCCGGTCTCCTCGAACGGGTCGACTTCGACGTGCAGTCCTCGGTCACGACGTCCGCCGGGGCCGCGCGCCCGGACATGGTCGTGCACCTGCCCGGCGGCAAGACCATCGCCGTCGACGCGAAGGTGCCGTTCAGCGCCTACCTGCAGGCGGCCGAGATCCCCGCGACCGCCACCGGGGCCGAGGGCGCCCGGCGCGACCAGCTCCTGCAGCAGCACGTGCGGGCACTCCGGGCGCACGTGGACGCCCTCGCAGCGCGGGAGTACTGGTCCGGGTACGACGCGTCACCCGAGCTGACCGTGGCGTTCATCCCGTCCGAGTCGCTCATCGCGAGCGCCCTCGCGGCGGACCCGGGGCTGCTCGACCACGCCTTCCGCAAGCGGGTGGCGCTCGCCTCGCCGGTGACACTGTGGTCGGTGCTCAAGACGGTGGCGTTCTCGTGGCAGCAGGACGTCGTCACCGCCGAGGCCCGTGAGCTCTTCCGGGTGTCGCGCGAGCTCTACGGACGCCTGTCGACGCTCGCAGGTCACGTGGACAAGCTCGGTCGTGCCATCCGCGGCACCGTCGTCGACTACAACCGCTTCGTGGGGTCGCTCGAACGGCAGGTGCTGCCGAGCGCCCGGCGGCTGTCCCTGCTCGACGAGTCGAAGGTCATCGCCGATCCCGCGACGATCGACGACGAGCCGCGGCTGCTCACTGCACCCGAGCTCGTCGGCGCCCTCGACGACGACTGACCCGGCGATGCTCACACACGGCGTCGAACCGTGAATGCGACATCGAACAGACCCCGTTCGGGAGTTCGATGTCGCACACGTGGTTCGACCGGCACCGGCCGGGCCGAGCGGCCGGCCCGGGTCGGCAGCGTCAGCGTCAGCGGATCAGAACCACTTCTCGGCGCGGTGGTCGGCCTGGATGCGACGGATCGTGTTCGACCGGCTCCGGAGCACGAGCGAGTCCGTGTGGATGACACCGCGCGAACGGCGCACACCGTCGACGAGGACACCGTCGGTGACACCCGTCGCGACGAAGAACGTGTTGTCGCCCGTGACGAGGTCGTCCTGGTCGAGGACCTTGTCGAGGTCGTGCCCGGCGGCGATCGCCTTGTCGCGCTCCTCGTCGTCCTTGGGCTGCAGCTTCCCGAGGATCACGCCACCGAGGGCCTTGATCGCGCACGCGGTGATGATGCCCTCCGGGGTACCTCCGACACCGACGCACATGTCGATCTTCGACCCCGGCAGCGCCGCCGAGATCCCGCCCGCGACGTCACCGTCGAGCAGCAGCCGGGTCCCGGCTCCCGTGGCGCGGATCGCACGGATCAGCTCGTCGTGACGGGGACGGTCGAGGACGGCGATCTGCATGTCCTCGATGTCCTTGTGCTTCGCCTTCGCCAGCGCCCGGATGTTCTCACCGATCGGCTTCTCGAGGTCGAGGACCCCGCGCCCCTCGGGTCCGGCGGCGATCTTGTCCATGTAGAACACCGCCGACGGGTCGTACATCGAGCCGCGGTCCGAGACGGCCATCACCGAGATCGCGTTCTGGCGTCCGGCGGCGGTCAGCGACGTGCCGTCGATCGGGTCGACCGCGATGTCGCAGGCCGGACCGTGGCCGTTGCCGACGTGCTCACCGTTGTAGAGCATCGGGGCGTTGTCCTTCTCGCCCTCACCGATCACGACGACGCCGTCGAAGTTCACCGTGCCGAGGAACTTCCGCATCGCGTCCACTGCGGCACCGTCGGCGAGGTTCTTCTCACCACGCCCGACCCACGGCTGCGCACGGATCGCTGCGGCCTCCGTCGCACGGACGAGTTCGAGCGCGAGGTTGCGGTCGGGCTGGAGGAACAGGGAGCCGGTCTCAGTCGTGGGAGTCACGCTCCCAGCGTACCGACGGCACGCCGCAAGGCGGGCCGGTCAGGGAAGCAGTGGACGCATGTGCAGCGCGACGGATCCGGCCCTCGTAACGGGCACCGAGCCTCCAGGGCTTCTGACTAGGCTCGGCGGGGAACCACCACGTCGAAGGAGATCGCAGTGCCCATCGCAACGCCGGAACAGTACGCCGAGATGCTCGAACGAGCGAAGGCCGGCAAGTTCGCCTACCCCGCGGTCAACGTCTCGTCGTCGCAGACGATCAACGCGGTCCTCCAGGGGCTCCAGGAGGCCGGCTCCGACGGCATCCTCCAGGTCACCACCGGTGGTGCGGACTACTTCGCGGGCCACACGGTCAAGAACCGCGCAGCAGGTGCCCTCGCGATGGCGAAGTTCGCGCACGAGGTCGCGAAGAACTACGACATCACGGTCGCCCTCCACACCGACCACTGCCCGAAGGACGCGCTCGACGGCTTCGTCCTCCCGCTCATCGCGGCGAGCGAGGAAGAGGTCCGCCAGGGACGCAACCCGATCTTCCAGTCGCACATGTGGGACGGTTCCGCGGTGCCGCTCGACGAGAACATCGAGATCGCGAAGACGATGATCGCGAAGACGCGGAACATCAACGCCATCCTCGAGGTCGAGATCGGCGTCGTCGGCGGCGAGGAGGACGGCGTCCAGCACGAGGGCACGAACGATGCGCTCTACACGACCCCGAACGACGTCGAGAAGGTCGTCGAGGCACTCGGCCTCGGTGACCAGGGCCGCTGGATCGCCGCGCTCACCTTCGGCAACGTCCACGGCGTCTACAAGCCCGGCAACGTCAAGCTCCGTCCGGAACTCCTCGGCGAGATCCAGGCCGCGATCGCCGAGAAGCACGGCACCGGCGAGAACCCGCTCGACCTCGTCTTCCACGGCGGCTCGGGCTCGACCGACGACGAGATCCACGAGGCCGTGCGCAACGGCGTCATCAAGATGAACATCGACACGGACACGCAGTACGCGTTCACCCGGTCGATCGCCGACTCCATGTTCCGCAACTACGACGGTGTGCTGAAGATCGACGGCGAGGTCGGCAACAAGAAGCAGTACGACCCGCGTGCCTGGGGCAAGGTCGCCGAGACCGCCATGGCCGCCCGCGTCGGCGAGGCCGCCAAGGTGCTCGGCTCCGCCGGCCACACCAAGGGCTGATCCGGCAGACACCAGCCGGGAGGAACGGGGCGCGTCCGACGGACGCGCCCCGTTGCACGTCCGGTCCCGCCTGGCCACGGCGGGCAAGGCACCGTGCCACGATGGTCGGGTGACCGCCGACGCCATCGCCTCCGAGTTCGCCCAGTACGTCATCGAGTCCCCCACCGCGTTCCACGCGGCCGCCGTGGCGCGGGACCGGCTCGTGGAGGCAGGGTTCACCGAGCTGTCGGAACTCGACGCGTGGCCGACCGACCCGGGCGCCTACGTCGTCGTCCGCGACGGTGCCGTGATCGCCTGGCGGCTCCCCGAGAGCGCGACCGCGACGACGCCGTTCCGCATCCTCGGGGCGCACACCGACTCCCCGACCTTCCGGGTGAAGCCGAACCCGGCGGTGCGGACGCTCGGTTGGGAGCAGCTGAACGTCGAGGTCTACGGGGGCGCACTCCTGTCGACGTGGTTCGACCGGGACCTCGCGATCGCCGGCCGGGTGGTCGACGCCGACGGCACGGTGCGGCTCGTGTCGACCGGCGCCGTCGCCCGCATCCCGAACCTCGCGATCCACCTCGACCGCGGCGTGAACGACGGCAAGGAGATCGACCGGCAGCGCCACACGATCCCGGTGGTCGGCACCGGCGGCGACGTCGGCGGGACCGACGTCCTCGCGTGGCTCCGTGGCCAGGTCGGCGACGAGGCGGTCTCAGGGGACCTCTTCCTCGCGGACACGCAGGCGCCGGCGCGGATCGGCATCGCCGGGGAGTTCCTGGCGTCCGGCCGGATGGACAACCTCACGAGTGTGCACGCCGGGCTCCTCGGGGTCATCGCTGCTCCGTCCGACGCCGAGCACATCCCCGTGTTCGCCGCGTTCGACCACGAGGAGATCGGGTCCTCGACGCCGTCGGGTGCCGGTGGACCGTTCCTCGAGGACGTCCTCGGCCGGGTGCAGGAAGGCCTCGGTGCGAACCGGTCCGACGCCGCTCGAGCGTTCCGCGCATCGTGGCTGCTGTCGAGCGACGCCGGGCACCTCGTGCACCCGAACCAGCCGGAGAAGCACGACCCGACGAACCGACCGCGGCCGGGCGGCGGTCCGCTCCTGAAGATCAGCGCGAACCAGCGCTACATGACCGAGGCGAAGGGCGAAGCGGTCTTCGCGGCGGCGTGCGAGCAGGCAGGCGTCGAGTACCAGCCGTTCGTGAACGTCAACACCATCCCGGGAGGCTCGACCATCGGTCCGATCGCGGCGACCCGGCTCGGCATCCCGACGATCGACATCGGCGTCGGGCTCCTGTCGATGCACTCGGTCCGCGAGCTCGTGCACGTCGACGACCTCGCTGCGCTGCACGGCGCGGTCGCCGCCTTCCTCGCCGGCTGAGCGCGCCGGACGGCACCGTTGGGCCGTCCGAGGTCGAACCACGTTCCCGACGTCGAACCGATCCGACGGCCCGGTTCGACGTCGGGACCGTGGTTCGACGCGCTCAGGCGCCGTCGCCGGACTCGACGCGCTCCGCCGTCGCCGGACTCGACGCGCTCCGCCGTCGCCGGACTCGACGCGCTCCGGCGCCGCCACACTCGACGTGCTCAGGCGCCGCCGCACCGAACGCTCAGGCGCCGCCGGACTGGCGGAGCACCGCTTCGACGAACCGCGGGTCCTGCATCACCACGACGAGGAACGCGGTGACGCTGACCGCGGTCGACACGACACCGCCGAGCAGCGGCACCCAGAACGTCCAGCGACGCGCGCGGAGCCGACGGATCGACCACCAGAGCGTGAGCGCGAAGAGCACCACACCGGAGACGGCTCCGACGATCGCCGCGGTGGTCAGCGCCGAAGGGTCGGAGAAGGTCGTGTAGCGCTGCTCGAAGGTCTGGCGGACGGCGGAGGCGACCTGCCCGACCGAGAGCGACTGCAGCACCGACCAGAGTCCGAGGACGAGCAGACCCACGGTGGCGCCGAAGTCGAGGGGTGACCGTCCGAAGCGGCTCGACGGAGCGGCTCCGGCGATCCCGTCGCCCGGACGCCCGTCACCGCGCCAGCCCGCACCGTGGTGCCCCGGACCGTCGTGCCCGACGCCGGAGTGCTCGACGCGAGGGCGTCCGCTGGCCGGACCGTTCCGACCGGACGCCGTGCTGGCCTCGCGCGCCGCCTGCTCAGGGAGTGCCCGGGACGCCGCCTCGCGCTCCTGCCGTTCCTGCTCGACGAGGACCGGGTTCACCCAACCCTCGGGCGCGTACTCGCCGTACTGCGGAGCAGGCGTGCCGTGGACGCGACCCGCTGCCGGCGCGACGGCCGACGTGACGGGGCCGCGCCGCGCCTCCAGAGCGTCCGCTGCGCTGCCGTCCGTTGCCCTGTCGCCCGCCGGGCGAGCGTCCGACGGATCGTGCGCCGGCGTCGAGGACCAGTCGCCGCTCATGCGCGCCGCCCGCCCAGCGCACGCGTCGGTCTACCTGCCGCATCGGTCCGGAGTTCCTTCGGCAGCGAGAACATGAGGTCCTCGTGCGCGGTCACGACCTCTTCGACGGCACCGTAACCGGCGTCGGCGAGCTGCTCGAGCACCTCGGTCACGAGCTCCTCGGGCACGGAGGCGCCGCTCGTCACCCCGACGGTCGCCACGCCGTCCAGCCAGTCCTGCTGGATCTCCTCCGCGTAGTCGATGCGGTGCGCGGCCGCGGCACCGTGCTCGAGCGCGACCTCGACCAGGCGGACGCTGTTCGACGAGTTCGCGGACCCGACGACGATCACGAGGTCGGCTGCGGGTGCGACCTTCTTGATCGCGACCTGCCGGTTCTGCGTGGCGTAGCAGATGTCGTCCGACGGCGGGTCCTGGATGGTCGGGAACTTCTCGCGGAGCAGGCGCACCGTCTCCATCGTCTCGTCGACGCTCAGCGTGGTCTGCGAGAGCCAGACGAGGTTGTCGGGGTCGGGCACCTCGAGCGCGGCGACGTCCGCCGGACCGTTGACGAGGATCGTGCGGTCGGGGGCGTGGCCCATCGTGCCCTCGACCTCTTCGTGGCCCTCGTGCCCGATGAGGACGATCGTGCGGTCCGCCTTCGCAAAGCGCGTGGCCTCGCGGTGGACCTTCGTCACGAGCGGGCACGTGGCGTCGATCGCGTGGAGGTCGCGCTCGGCGGCGCCGGCGACGACCGCCGGGGACACCCCGTGCGCGCTGAACACCACGTGGGCACCGCGCGGGACCTCGGTGACGTCGTCGACGAACACCGCCCCGCGCTGCTCGAGCGTCGACACGACGTGGACGTTGTGGACGATCTGCTTCCGGACGTAGACGGGCTCGCCGTACTGCTCGAGCGCCTGCTCCACGGCGACCACCGCCCGGTCGACGCCCGCGCAGTACCCGCGCGGCGCGGCAAGCAGCACCTTCTTGGCGCCCGCGACCGGTTCGTCCCGCAGCCGCCCGCGCGCCGCGTGCACCCGCGGCGGGGCGAGGGGGACCGTGTGGCCGTTGGTGATCGTCACGTCCCCGATGATAGGTGAGCGGCACCCGCACGACCTGGGCGCGACCAACCCTGTGGAGAACTCCCCGCGGCGCGGTGCGACCGACCGTGTCACCGGTCTGCGGCAGCATGGGTGTCCCGCGTTCGGAAGGAGCGACATGGCGATCGAACAGGGCCCGCCGACGGCCGACAACCCCTGGCCCGTCGCGCTGCTCGGCGCCAAGCTCCGGGACTGGATCGACCGCCTCGGCACCGCCTGGGTCGAGGGCGAGATCACGCAGTGGAACGTCGCCGGCGGCAACGTCTACGGCAAGCTCAAGGACGTCGAGGTCGACGCGACCGTGTCGTTCTCCATCTGGTCGAGCGTGCGCTCCCGGGTGCCGGCCGACCTCAAGCAGGGCGACCGGGTCGTCGCGGCCGTCAAGCCGAACTACTGGGTCAAGGGCGGCTCGCTCACGATGCAGGTCGTCGAGATGAAGCACGTCGGGCTCGGCGACCTGCTCGAGCGGCTCGAACGGCTCCGCCGCACCCTCGCGGCCGAGGGCTTGTTCGACCCGTCCCGGAAGAAGCGGCTGCCGTTCCTCCCGCACCGGATCGGCCTGATCACCGGCAAGGACTCCGACGCCGAGAAGGACGTCAAGCGCAACGCGCAGCTCCGCTGGCCGCAGGTCGAGTTCCGCACGGTGCACACCGCGGTCCAGGGCGAACGGACCGTGGGCGAGGTCACGGCCGCGATCCTCGAGCTCGACGCCGACCCGACCGTCGACGTGATCGTCATCGCTCGCGGCGGTGGCGACTTCCAGAACCTCCTCGGGTTCAGCGACGAGACGCTCGTGCGCACCGCGGCCGCGGCCGCCACTCCGATCGTGTCCGCGATCGGGCACGAGGCCGACCGCCCGATCCTCGACGAGGTCGCGGACCTCCGCGCATCGACCCCGACCGACGCGGCGAAGCGGGTCGTGCCCGACGTCGCCGAGGAGCTCGCGAACGTCCGGCAGGCACGTGCCCGGCTCGGCCTGCGGCTCTCGCACACGCTCTCGGTCGAGGCCGACCGGATCGCGGCCCTCCGCTCGCGTCCGGCACTCGCGTCGACCGCGTGGCTCGTCGACACCCGCGCGGAGGAGGTGGCGCGCGACCTCTCCCGCGCCCGCGAGCTCCTGGACCGCCGACTCGAACGCTCCCACGCCGACGTCGGTCACCTGACGGCACGGCTCCGCGCACTGTCGCCGCGCGACACACTGCGCCGCGGGTACGCGATCGTGCAGACCGCGGACGGCGGCGTGGTGCGTGCTTCGGAGGACCTCCACGGAGCCACACCGGTGCACGTCACGCTCGGGGCGGGCACGGCCACCGGGACGCTCGAGCCCGACGGGCCCGGTCCCGACGGCTCGGTCTGACGGCCGACCAGGAGGCACGGCGCGCGTCCGCCCCGCGACGCCGGTCCTCCACAGGTGCAGTCCGGTGCGTGCGCCTCCACAACCTCCAGCCTCGCGACGCCGCGTCGGTGGGTGCTCGGTAGGATCGTGGTGTGTCATCCCAGCAGGAACCCGAGCAGGTCGTCGACGTCGCCACGCTGAGCTACGAGGCCGCGCGCGACGAACTCGTCCGCGTCGTCGCCGAGCTCGAGCAGGGCTCCGCGACGCTCGAGCGTTCCCTCGGGCTGTGGGAGCGGGGCGAGGCCCTCGCCGCCCGGTGCGAGGAGTGGCTGGTGGGCGCCCGCGCACGGCTCGACGCTGCTCGTGCCGCCTCGGACGAGCGCGGCGCCGCGGCGGACGGTGGTGACGCCCGATGACCGACGCTGACGGACGGCCCATCGTCGCCGAGCTCGGTCGCGCCGAGACCCCGGAGGAGACCTGGGCACGCAAGGACGCTGCGCGCACGGCTCGAAGGCAGCACCAGACGGCGTTCAACCTGGTCATCGCGATGATCGCGTCGCTCGGGATCGTCCTGTTCCTCGTGGCGGTCGTCGTCCGACCGGACACCCAGATCGTGGACCGCACCGTGGACTACCGGCAGGTCGCGGCCGATGCGAACGTCCGGGGCGTCGAGCTCGCCGCACCGACGCTGCCGAAAGGCTTCTCCGCGAACCGAGCCGACTGGACGGACAAGTCCGGCGACGGCGTCGACGTCTGGACGGTCGGCTTCCTGACGCCGGACAAGCAGTACATCGGGCTGCAGCAGGGCGTCGACGCGAACGCGTCGTGGGTGGCGAACCAGCTCGACCAGAAGCCCGCGACGGGTTCGACGACGATCGACGGCACGAAGTGGACCGTGTACGACCGTCGTGACGAGGGCAAGGACGCGGGCAACAACGCGTACGCGCTCGTGCAGACCACCGGCAAGTACACCTTCGTCCTCGCCGGCACCGCCGACGACGCCTCGTTCCGCACGCTCGCGACCGCCGTGTCCGAGCAGTTCGCGGACCGGTGACCACCGCCACCCACCCCTGACCGACCGCAGCACACCGAGGAGCCCCATGCCCGACCGCGCCGCCTCCACTCCGTCCGACGCCCTCCGACTGCTCGTCGAGGGCAACGCGCGGTTCGCCTCAGACAAGCGTCGGACCGGTCGAGTCGACCCCGACCGCCGCTCGGAGCTCACCGGGTCACAGGCACCGTTCGCGACCGTCCTCGGGTGCTCCGACTCGCGCGTGCCGTTCGAGCACGTGTTCGACGCGGGCATCGGCGACCTCTTCGCCATCCGCAACGCCGGTCAGATCGTCGACGACGTGGTCCTCGGCTCGATCGAGTTCGCGGTCGTCGCCCTCGGCACACCGCTCGTCGTCGTCCTCCGCCACACCCGCTGCGGTGCGGTCGCGGCCGCCCGCTCGGGCGAGCCGGTGCCCGCCCCGCACCTGCAGTCACTCGTCGACGCCATCGCCCCGAGCGTCGAGAAGGTCCGTGCGAGCGACGCCGAGCTCCCGCAGGAGGCGATCGGCGCCGCCCACCTCGAGCACACCCTCGCGCAGGTCCTCGAGCGGTCGGGCGCCGTGTCCGACGCCGTCGCCGAGGGTAGGTTGGCCGTCGTCGGGGCGACGTACGACCTGGCCTCGGGCGAGGTCACGATCGACACCGTCGTGGGCGAAGCCTGAACAGGGCAGGGCCCGGTCCGTGCCTGACCGGCACGACGCAACCCCCCGGCACGACACGTTCGGCACGACGGCGACCAGCCGCCACGACCGACGCGGCGGACCACCACCGTCGCAGCACCGACCGACGCAACCGCGCCGGAGCACACCCAGGAAGGACCACGACGACGTGACCGACACCACCCAGACCGCAGCGACGACCGATGACGGTTTCCGCATCGAGCACGACACCATGGGCGAGGTCCGGGTGCCGAAGTCGGCGCTCTACCGCGCCCAGACGCAGCGCGCCGTCGAGAACTTCCCGATCTCCGGCAGCGGTCTGGAGCCCTCGCAGATCGTCGCCCTCGCACGGGTGAAGCGTGCGGCCGCGATCGTCAACGGAGCCCGCGGGATCGTGGACGAGTCGGTGGCGAAGGCGATCGTCGCGGCCGCGGACGCGATCATCGGCGGGCAGCACCACGACCAGTTCCCGGTGGACGTCTACCAGACCGGCAGCGGCACCTCGTCGAACATGAACATGAACAAGGTCCTCGCGACGCTGGCCTCCGACGTCGTCGGCACGGCCGTGCACCCGAACGACCACGTGAACGCCTCGCAGTCCTCGAACGACGTGTTCCCGACATCCGTGCACGTCGCCGTGACCGAGGCGCTCATCCGCACCCTCGTCCCCGCGCTCGAGCACCTCGCCGAGGCGTTCGAGCGGAAGGCGACGCTCTGGGCCGACGCCGTGAAGTCCGGGCGCACCCACCTCATGGACGCCACCCCGGTGACCCTCGGGCAGGAGTTCGGCGGGTACGCGCGACAGATCCGCCTCGGCATCGAGCGCGTCAACGCGACCCTCCCCCGCGTCGCCGAGGTACCGCTCGGCGGGACCGCGGTCGGCACCGGGATCAACACCCCGAAGGGCTTCCCGCAGGAAGTCATCGCGCAGCTCGCCGAGGACACCGGACTGCCCATCACCGAGGCGCTCGACCACTTCGAGGCGCAGGGTGCGCGCGACGCACTCGTCGAGGCGTCCGGCGCGCTCAAGGTCATCGCGGTCAGCCTCACGAAGATCAACAACGACCTCCGCTGGATGGGCTCCGGGCCGAACACCGGCCTCGGCGAGCTCCACATCCCCGACCTCCAGCCCGGTTCCTCGATCATGCCCGGCAAGGTCAACCCGGTCATCCCCGAGGCCACCCTGATGGTCGCGGCCCGCGTGATCGGCAACGACGCGACCGTTGCGTGGGCCGGCGCGTCGGGAGCGTTCGAGCTGAACGTCGCGATCCCGGTGATGGGCACGGCCCTGCTCGAGTCGATCCGCCTGCTCGCGAACAGCTCGCGGGTGCTCGCCGACAAGACGGTCCACGGCCTCGAGGCCAACCTCGACCGCGCTCGCGCCTTCGCGGAGTCGTCGCCGTCGATCGTGACGCCGCTCAACCGCGTGATCGGGTACGAGGCCGCCGCCAAGGTCGCGAAGCACGCCGTCGCCGAGGGCATCACCGTGCGAGAAGCCGTCGTCGCCCTCGGCTACGTCGAGCGGGGCGAGGTCACCGAGGAGCAGCTCGACAGCGCCCTCGACGTTCTGTCGATGACGCACCCGAACTGACGCGCCGCGCGCGACGCGACCGCACTTCGGACGGGAGGCGCGGTGCCAGCTGGCACCGTGCCTCCCGTCCGTCATGCGGTCGCCCTCACGGCGCCCGCCCGCCCGCCTGCCCGTTCGCGCTGCTGCCGCCGCCGCACAACCAAAGTCACCTCGAACCACGTATCCACGTGGTTCGAGGTGACTTTGGTTGTGCTGAGCAGCCGCAGGCTGCCGCGCGCCGCCCGCCCCGCGCCGCGCCTACACGAGGTCGGGCGAGTCGAGCATCTCCGTCACCAGCGCCGCGATCGCCGAGCGCTCCGAGCGGGTCAGCGTCACGTGCGCGAACAGCGGGTGCCCCTTGAGCCGTTCGATCACCGACGCGATGCCGTCGTGCCGACCGACCCGGAGGTTGTCCCGCTGCGCCACGTCGTGCGTCAGGACGACCCGCGAGTTCTGCCCGATCCGGGACAGCATCGTGAGGAGGACGTTCCGCTCCAGCGACTGGGCTTCGTCGACGATGACGAACGCGTCGTGCAGGGAGCGGCCCCGGATGTGGGTGAGCGGCAGGACCTCGAGCATCCCGCGCTCGACCACCTCGTCGAGCACGTTGTCCGACACCACCGAGCCGAGGGTGTCGTACACGGCCTGCGCCCAGGGGTTCATCTTCTCGGCGGCGTCGCCCGGCAGGTACCCGAGCTCCTGACCGCCGACCGCGTAGAGCGGCCGGAAGACCATGATCTTCTTGTGCTGCTGCCGTTCGAGGACCGCCTCGAGTCCGGCGCAGAGCGCGAGGGCCGACTTGCCCGTGCCGGCCGCGCCGCCGAGCGACACGATGCCGATCTCCGGGTCGAGGAGCGCATCGATCGCGAGTCGCTGCTCGGCGGACCGGCCGCGGAGACCGAACACCTCGCGATCACCGCGCACGAGCGCCACCGAGCCGGCGGTGTGCACGCGACCGAGGGCGGAGCCGCGCTCGGAGTGGATGACGACACCGGTGTTGACCGGCACGTCGGCGAGCGCGGCGGAACGGATCTCCTCGTGCTCGTAGAGGTCGGCCATCTGCTCGCCGGACACCTGGAGGTCGGTGAGGCCCGTGTAGCCGCTGTCGACCGCGAGCTCAGCGCGGTACTCCTCAGCCGCCATGCCGATCGACGATGCCTTGACCCGCAACGGCAGGTCCTTCGACACGACGACGACGTCGAGGCCGTCGTTCGCGAGGTTCATCGCGACCGCGAGGATCCGCGAGTCGTTGTCCCCGAGCTGCAGCCCGGAGGGCAGGACCGCCTGGTTGGAGTGGTTCAACTCGACGCGCAGCGAACCCCCGTCGCCGATCGCGATCGGGAAGTCCAGTCGTTCGTGCTCGACCCGCAGGTCGTCGAGGATCCGGAGCGCCTGCCTCGCGAAGTACCCGATCTCGGGGTCGTTGCGCTTCGACTCCAGCTCGCTGACGACCACCACGGGCAGGACGACCGCGTGCTCGGCGAAGCGGAACAGTGCCCGCGGATCGCTGAGGAGCACGGAGGTGTCGAGCACGTACGTGCGCTGGGCGACCGGTGTGGACGAGTCCGCGGTGGGCTGGTGCTCGGTTCCGCGAGAGACGTTCTGAGAGGTCACGACCACTCCATCCCCGGGCCGCGAGGGACCCGGTCCTTGTCCTCGACGCGGCCACTGGAGCGGGTCTCGAAGCACCTGCTGCGGCCGCTTCGATCGGGCGCGGTGCCCGATGCGGTCAACCTACGACTGACGTCGGCGGCGCGGAATCACGACACGCGGCGTGTCCGGTTACGGTCGCGTGAACGCAGCCTGAGCGTCACGCGTCACGCGTCACGCGTGACGCGTCACGCCTGACGCGTGTGGCACCGGCCTGGAGGCACGGTGCGCGCCCGTCCCGCGCCTCCCGTCCGGCGGTCGGTCGCCATCGCGAAAGCGACAGTGTCTGGCCTTCGGTTCAGTCAGATCTGTCGCTTTCGCGAAAGCGACAGGATCCGCGCGCGCATCCCGTCGCATCTGTCGCTTTCGCGATCCGCTCCCCGCGCCCCGCGCCGCGGCAGGCCCCAGCGGCGCACGCCCCTACGGCATCGTGGCGTACGACAGGCAGGCGTCGCGGAACATGTCGAGCGTCTCGTCCGTCGTGGAGGCGAACGGCGACACCCGGGCGGTCCCCGAGCGGGTCGTCACCGTGACGCCGTGGTTGTGCATCGCCGCCGAGAGCGCCGTCAGACGCCCCTGCGGCGGCCGCAGGACGACGATGCCCGCACGCTCGCGCGGGTCGCGGCTGGACTCCACGACGAGGCCGAACTCGTCCGCGATGTCGAAGACCCGCTCGACCCGGTCCGACACACGCTCCTGCACGGCGGACACCCCGACGGACGCGAGGCGCTCGAGCGACACCGCGAGCCGGGCCTGTGCGACGGGGTCGATCCGCGTCGAGCGGAAGCCGGCGGCACCGGGCCGGACCGACGGCACCTCGTCCGGCCACCCGGTGGTCCCCGCGGGGCCGGACAACGCCGGACGCAGACGGTTGAGCGCCCGGTCGCTGAAGGCCACGAACCCGGTTCCCCACCCGGCGTGCAGCCACTTCTGGCCACCGGTGGCGACGACGTCGGCGACCTCGTAGGGGACGTCGACGACGCCGAAGCCCTGGATCGCGTCGACGATGAGCAGGCGGTCGCCGATGACCTCGCGGATCGCTGCGAGGTCGACGAGGTAGCCGGTGCGCCAGTCCACGAGCGAGACCGCGACGGCGGTGACGTCGTCGGTCAGGCGTTCCCGGATCAGCGACGGCGTGGTCCACCCGGCGCCGGACTCGATCACGACCGGCTGCACCCGACCGCCGGTGGACGACGCAGCCGACGCGAGCGCGAGGGGCATCGACGGGTAGTCGTCCGCCGACACGAGCACGCCGCCGGTCAGCCCGAACGCGGTGTGCACGAGGCCCGGGGTCGTCGCGGTCTGCGAGACGACCTGGTCGTCGCGGCGTCCGACGAGCCGGGCGGCCACCGTGCGGACGCGGGCGTCCTGCTCGTCGAGCGTCTCCATCGCCCCGAAGCGCATGTGCTCCTGGATCGTGCCGAGCACCCGCTGCTCCTCGAGCACCGCTGTCTGGACCGGGCCGAACGCGGCGTGGTCGAGGTAGCCGGCCTCCTCAGCGAAGCCCGCGGCGTACTCGTCGGTGTTCACAGGTGCAACCTTCCGTGGGACGAAAAACCCTGTGAGTCTACTGGGACGGCCAGCGACGGGCCGAACTCGGTCCGCTGTGCGCAACGGCGAGCAGCCACGTCGCTGGCCGCGCACGCACGGGGTCGAACCGGCCGATCCGCGCGGTCAGCCGCCGAACCGCCGCGACCGCAGCCCGAAGTCGCGGACCGCCCGCAGGAAGTCGACCTCGCGGAGGTCCGGGTAGAAGGCCTCGACGAAGTAGAACTCGCTGTGCGCGCTCTGCCACAGCATGAAGTCCGACAGCCGCTGCTCCCCCGAGGTCCGGATCACGAGGTCCGGGTCGGGCTGCCCCTGCGTGTAGAGGTGGTCGCCGATGAGCTCGGGCGTGAGGACCTCGGCCAGGGTGTCGAGCGTGCCGCCGTCCTCGCCGTGGGCCCGCACGATGCTGCGCATCGCGTCGGCGATCTCCCGGCGTCCGCCGTAGCCGACCGCCAGGTTCACGTGCAGGCCGGTGTGGTCGGCCGTGCGCTGCTCGGCGTCGACGAGCGCGGCCACCAGCGACGACGGCAGCCCCTCGTTCGACCCGACGTGCTGCACCCGCCAGTCCCGGTGGTCGGCGAGCACCCCGGCGAGTTCCCCGATGATCCCGACGAGGTCCTCGAGCTCCTCTCCACCGCGGCCCGTGAGGTTGTCCGACGACAACAGGTAGAGCGTCACCACCTCGATGCCGAGGTCGTCGCACCAGTCGAGGAACTCGGGGATCTTCGCGGCACCGGCGCGGTGGCCGTGCGCCGCGGAGTCGAGTCCGAGCTGCTTCGCCCATCGTCGGTTGCCGTCGACGATCATCGCGACGTGCTTCGGCGTCGGAGCGCCGTCGATCTGCATCCGGATGCGGCGTTGGTAGGCGCGGTAGAGGATGCCCCGTCCCGTCGGTCCCACCCTGCTCGCCACGGGACGACTGTAGTGCACCGATGCTCACGGACCCCCAGGACCGAAAGCGTGTTCGGCGGACGTTCGGACTGGGGCCCTACTGTCGCCCCATGCAGGCCACGAACGGCACCGGGACCCTCCCGCACGTCCCCTTCACCGAAGAGGCGTCGACCGCGACCGAACCGCCCCGCCCCGCCTGGCGCGGCTGGATCCACCTGGGCACGTTCCCGTTCGCGATCGCGATGGGCGTCGTGCTCGTGTGCCTCGCGGCGTCACCGGCAGCGAAGGCGGGGAGCGCCGTGTTCATGGCGAGCTCGCTCCTGCTGTTCGGCGTCTCGGCGACGTACCACCGGTTCCCGTGGGGGCCGACGGTGAAGAAGGTCCTCAAGCGGATCGACCACACGAACATCCTGCTGCTCATCGCGGGCACGTACACGCCGATCGCGATCTGCGCCCTGCCGCACACGCTCATGGTCGTGGTGCTGTGGGTGATGTGGTCCGGTGCCGCCCTCGGCATCGCGTTCCGCGTGCTCTGGATCGGTGCTCCGCGCTGGCTCTACGTCCCGATCTACCTCGTCCTCGGGTGCGCTGCGCTCGGCCTGCTGCCCCAGTTCTTCGCCGCGAGCGTCCCGATGACCGTGCTGGTCCTGTCGGGCGGACTCGCGTACATCCTCGGCGCGCTCGTCTACGGGTTCAAGCGTCCCGACCCGTCGCCGACGGTCTTCGGTTTCCACGAGGTCTTCCACGCCTTCACCGTGGTCGCCTTCGCTGCCCAGTGGGTGGGCGTCCTCATCGTCGCGCTCGACCCGGTGCGCTGAGCGCGCGGCAGGACTCGACGTGCTCACCTGACGGCCGGGAGGCTCGTGGCGGGCCCGCCCCGAGCCTCCCGGCCGTCTTCCGGTCGCGTCTACCCGCGTTCGGTGTCGTCGCCGACGTCGGTGCGGCCGTCCTCCGTGGCACGCCGCTCCGGCTCGTCGGTCGCGGCGCCCTCGGCGCCCGCCTCGGCCTCGAGGCGTTCGCGGATCTCGGCGCGGTAGCGCGTCCGACGGATGCGTCGCGTCATGTCGACGACGAGCAGGATCGTCACGACCGCGACGACCGCGATCGCGATGAAGCCGGCGACACCCGGGGTGACGTCGACGTCCGGGACGACCGACGTCGGGCTCGGGCTGGGGGTGGCGGCGGCGATCGTCGCCCAGGTGGTGCTCACGCGGTGGTGTCCTCGTCTGCCGGGATCCCCGCGAACAGGTCGGACTCCGGCGTCGACGTCGGCACGCGGGCCTCGACGAGCTGGTAGTCCTCGGTCGGCCACACCGTCGCGAGGAGGTCGTTCGGCCACGAGAAGAAGAAGCTGTCCGGCGGCACCTGGCTCGCGTGCGCGTGCAGGGCGGCGTCACGGGCGTCGAAGTACCCGCGGACGTCGACGTGCGTCGTCGCGAGGTCCGGTCGGTCGGCGAACCGCTCGACCCACTCGCGGAGCTGCTCGACACCCGGGCCCTCCGGGTCGCGTTCCACCATGGCGTCGTAGAGGGCACGGAACCGGCGTGGGTTCAACGTGCGCTCGTAGTAGAGCTTCGCGACCGCCCACGGCTCGCCCGCCTCCGGGTACTTCGCGGGGTCGGCGGCGTCGCGCCAGGCCGCCACGGACACCTCGTGCGCGCGGATGTGGTCGGGGTGCGGGTAGCCGCCGTTCTCGTCGTAGGTGACGAGCACGTGCGGCCGGAAGCGGCGCACGACGCGGACGAGCGCCTCGGTCGAGTACTCGAGCGGGACCGTCGCGAACGTGCCGGGGCGGACGGTCTCGCCCTCTTCCGGGAGGCCGGAGTCGTGGTAGCCGAGCCACACGTGGTCGATGCCGAGGGCCTGCTGCGCGGCGGCCATCTCGGTGCGGCGGTACCCGGCCATGTCGCGGTGCGCGCGTGTCGTCGCGGGCTCGCCGAGCTGGTCGTTGAGGATGTCGCCGGCCTCGCCGCCCGTGCACGACACGACGAGGACCTGGTTGCCCTCGGCGACGTACTTCGCCGCGGTCGCCGCTCCCTTGCTCGACTCGTCGTCGGGGTGGGCGTGGACGGCGAGCAGACGGTACGGCACGGGGGTTCCTCGCGGTCAGGGACGGTCGCGGACGCGGGCGGCGCACAGCCAGGCGTGAACTACCCTGGTCATCAGGATAATCACCCCGGGAGCCCCGAACTGTCCGAACAGCAGCACCCCGCCACACCGGCGCCGGCAGCGGCCACCACCGCCGCCGTGCTCGACGACCGGTACGGCCGGACGCCCTCGCGCAGGCGCCGGGGGCGGATGCTCGCGATCATCGCCGCGATCGCGATCACGGTGACCTTCGCCGTGTGGGTGGTCTGGGCGGGCCCGGGACAGACGAGTCACGGCCTCGACACCGACGACCTCGGGTACAAGGTGCTCTCCGACCACACGACGGTGGTGCACTCGCAGGTGTCCCTCGACCCCGGCACCGAGGCGGAGTGCGCCGTGCAGGTGCTCGACAAGTCGTACACGATCGTGGGGTGGAAGGTCGTGACGATCCCGGCGAGCGAGCAGCGATCGCGGACCATCTCGACCGAGGTCCGCACGACGACCCGCGGCGTGACCGGCTTGATCCACGACTGCTGGGTTCCCTAGACTGCTGTGATCCGCAGAGCGAGACCGGCCACACCGGCCGGTCTCGCTCTTTGTCGAAGGGATCACGATGAGCAACGACACCCAGGGCACCTGGTTGACCCAGGAGGCACACGACCGCCTCCAGGCGGAGCTCGAGCAGCTCTCCGGCCCGGCGCGCAAGGAGATCGCGGACCGCATCGAGGCGGCGCGTGAAGAGGGCGACCTCAAGGAGAACGGCGGCTACCACGCCGCCAAGGACGAGCAGGGCAAGATCGAGGCCCGCATCCGCCAGCTCACCGAGCTGCTCAAGCACGCCACGGTGGGCGAGGCGGACTTCGACGGCACCGCCGAGCCCGGTACCGTCGTCACGGCCGTGATCGCGGGCGACGAGTCGACGTTCCTCGTCGGCAACCGCGAGATCGTCGGCGAGGGCTCGGACCTCACCGTTTACAGCCCGGTCAGCCCGGTCGGCGCGGCCATCCTCGGCCTCCGCGCCGGCGAGAAGACGACCTACACCGCCCCGAACGGCAAGGAGATCGCCGTCGAGGTCACGAAGGTCGAGCGCTACCAGCCCTAGTCGGCCCGAACAGCACCGACCCGCGCACGTGCCGCGCGGATCGAACCACGAAACCGACGTCGAACCGGGCCAGCGCCCTGGTTCGACGTCGGTTTCGTGGTTCCACGGCGCCGGCCGAGCTCAGCGCGCGACGATGTCCCGAAGTGCCAGCGCGCGACGGCACGGGAAGCACACCAGGTCGCCGACCGCGACGTCCGCCGGCAGGACCGCGTCCACGCCCGCGGTGCCGGTCGGGTTCGTGGTCACCGTGACGGCCGCGGCGGCCGCCACCGACGGGCGGCCGATCAGCCGGGCCTCGGTCAGCACCGCGCAGTCGGGCAGCACGGCGTCGAGCTCGACGAGGAGCACGCCCCACGGGCGTCGAACGCGCGTCACGGCGGCGACGGTCACGCACACCGTACGCGGCTGCCAGTCGCGCGGGCGGTACCGCGGCGGGGCTTCCTCGGCGGTGTGCACGCAGGGCGTCCCCGCGACGGCCGCGAGCCGCTGCAGGGACACCGCCCGCACCGTCACGTCGTCGACCGTCGCCGCGGTGGCGGCGGGCCACACGGTCGGGTCGAGCGGGTCGGGCAGCGAGGCGCGGAGGCTGGGGAGGATCGACGTGAGGGTCATGACGGCAGCCTCACGCGCCTCCCGGCCGGTGTCGCCGCCGCGAACGGAACCCTGACGGAGCGGACCCGGACCCGTGCGGTCTGCTGACGGAGCGGTCGGCTGACGTGACGTCTGCTGACGCCGCGGGCGCGCCCCGGAGCGGGCACGCCCCCCGCCGCGGGCGCGCTCCCGCCGTGTCAGCGCTCGATCATCTCCGGGCGGAAGCCCGCCTCCTGCAGACGACCGAGGACCTCCTGCGCGTGCTCGGGGCCGCGGGCCTCGACCGACAGGTCGAGCGCGACCTCGTTG
The DNA here is from genome assembly GCF_047238015.1 of Curtobacterium phoenicis. NCBI lineage: Bacteria > Bacillati > Actinomycetota > Actinomycetes > Micrococcales > Microbacteriaceae > Curtobacterium > Curtobacterium phoenicis. Next base: position 1,169,283 of record NZ_JBDFLZ010000002.1, on the reverse strand, counting down.
ATCACGAGGCCCTGTCCGTGCCGCGTGTGCAGCACCTCGACCACGTTCGCGCCCGCGTCGGAGATGACCTGCGCGACCCGCGCGAGCTGTCCCGGACGGTCCGGGAGCATGATGCGGATGCCGATGTAGCGCGATGCCGCGACGAGACCGCGGGTGATGATGCGCTCCATCATGAGCGGGTCGATGTTGCCGCCACTCAGCAGCACGACGGTCTTGCCGGTGTCGCGGACCGACCCGGCCATGATCGCTGCGACACCGACCGCGCCGGCGGCCTCGACGACGAGCTTCGCGCGCTCGAGCAGCACGAGGAGCGCCCGGGCGACGTCGTCCTCGGTCACGGTGACGATCTCGTCGACGAGGTCGCGGATGATCGGGAAGTTCATGTCACCGGGGCGCGCCACCGCGATGCCGTCGGCGATGGTCGGCGTCGTCTGCACCGTCACCGGCTCGCCGGCCCGGAGCGAGCTCGGGTAGGCTGCGGCGTTCGCGGCCTGCACGCCGATGACGCGGATCGTGCGGCCCTGCTGCTCGGCGATGCCCTTCACCGCGAGGGCGATGCCGGCGATGACCCCGCCGCCGCCGATCGGCACGACGACGGTGTCGGCGTCGGGCACCTGGTCGAGGATCTCGAGGCCGAGGGTCCCCTGTCCGGCGATCACCGCGGGGTGGTCGAACGGCGGGATGAACACGGCACCGGTGCGGTGCGCGAAGTCCTTGGCGGCGCTCAGGGCCTCCTCCACCGAGTGCCCGCGGAGGACCACGTCGGCGCCGTAGTGCCGCGTGGCCTGCAGCTTCGGCAGGGCGACCCCGACCGGGGTGAAGATCGTCGCGGGGATGCCGAGCTCACGGGCTGCCAGCGCGACGCCCTGCGCGTGGTTACCGGCGCTCGCGGCGACGACGCCCTTCTCGCGCTGCTCCGGCGTGAGGGTGGACAGGCGGTTGTAGGCACCACGGACCTTGTACGCCCCGGTGCGCTGCAGGTTCTCGCACTTGAGGTGTACGGGCGAGCCGAGCAGCTCCGCCAGGTACTGCGACGACTCCATCGGCGTGACACGGGCGACCCCGGCGATGGTCGCGCGGGCCGCCTCGATGTCCGCGAGCGTGGGGATCGCTGCGGTCGGGATCTGGGGCGCGGTGGTGTCGGTCACGTGCCCATCATCGTCGCTCGCAGGCACCGCCGCGAACTCGTGACGCTCCGTCAGCCCGCGGTGCCCTTCGCCGCGGTCGGCTGCTCGTCGCTGCCGGGCTCCGGGACGTCGTCGCGGTGCCGCTTGCGCCACCGGCGCCGACGCTTCGCCTCGACGGTGGCGGCGTGGTCGCGCTGCTTGGCCTCGAGCACGTGGTCGGAGTCGAGCCCGCGCCACTTCCCGCTGGCGATCGTGGTGACCATCGAGTTGAGGGTGGCGATGAGCGGGACGGCGAAGAAGGCCCCGGCGATGCCCGCGAGACCCGACGCCGCGGTGACGCCGAGGACGACGGCCAGCGGGTGGACCTTCACGGCGTTGCCCATGACGAGCGGCTGGAGGATGTGGCCCTCGATCTGCTGCACGGCGAGCACGACGCCGAGCATGATGAGCGCCGCGCCCCACCCGTTGAAGAGCAGCGCGACGATCACCGCGAGGATGCCGGTCACGATCGCACCGACGACCGGGATGAACGCGCCGAGGAAGACGAACACGGCGATCGGCACGACGAGCGGCAGTTGCAGGATCGCGGCCCCGATGCCGATGCCGACCGCGTCGACGAACGCGACGAAGATCTGCACCTTGACGAAGCTCGTGAGCGTCGTCCAGCCGGCGACGCCCGCGCCGTCGATGGCCGGACGGGCCTTCTTCGGGAAGATCCGGACGACCCAGCGCCAGACGTTCTTGCCGTCGATGAGCAGGAAGATCACCGTGAAGATGACCACGAAGAGGCCGGTCAGCACGTGGGTGAGCGACGACCCGACGCTCGCGGCGCCGGACAGGATCGACCCGGAGTTGTCCTGCAGCCAGTTCGTCGCTTGGTTCAGGTAGCCGTTGAACTCCTTCTCGCTGATGTCGAGGCCGGAGTTCTTCAGCAGTTGCTGCACCGAGTCGTACTGCTCGAGCGCACGGTCACGGAGCGACGGCCACGCTGCGGCGATCTGGTCGACCACGAGCCAGATCAAGCCGGCGACGGCCGCGAGTCCGCCGACGAGGCTCACCACGACGGCGACCCACTTCGGGACGTGGTGCCGCTGCATCCAGTTCGAGAGCGGCACGAGCAGTGACGCCACCACGATGCCGATGAGGAACGGGATGAGCACCTCGCTGAACAGCGTGACGAGGTAGATGAACACCGCCACCACGCCGACCACGACGAGCACGCGCCACGACCACGCCCCCGCGATCCGCATGCCCGTGGGCACCGAGTCCTCGACGACGGGGTCGGGATGAGTCTTCTTGCCCCAGGCCATGCCCGCCACTGTAGCGATGTACAACCTGACAGGTTCCGGATCAGGCATACGGGGCACCGGTCGGGCATGTCGGTGCGGATCGGTAGCGTCGGGGCATGGTCAGGACGACGCTCTCCGCCGCCGAGGCACGCCGGGTCGCCCTCGCGGCACAGGGGTTCGGCGCCGCCCCTTCCCAGGCCGTCTCGACCCGGGCGCTGAACGCCGGGTTCGCCCGGCTCGGCCTGCTGCAGATCGACTCGGTGAACGTCTTCGAGCGCAGCCACTACCTGCCGTTGTTCGCCCGCCTCGGCGCCTACGACCGGGCGACGCTCGACCGACTCACCACCGCTCGACGCGGTCCGTACACCGAGTACTGGGCGCACGAGGCCGCGTTCGTCCCGCGCGAGGACCTCCGCCTGTTCCGCTGGCGCATGGACGCCTTCCGGGAGCGGGACGCCCGCCCGAACCGCATCGAGTCCGTCGTCCGCACCGAGGGCGTCCGGCGGGAGCTGCGCGCGCTGCTCCGCGCCGAGGGTCCGATGCGGGCGAGCGAGGTCGAGCACGAGTCGAACGTGCGGCGCGGGCCGTGGTGGGGGTGGAGCGACGTCAAGATCGGCCTGGAGCAGATGTTCCGCTGGGGCGAGGTCGTCAGTGCCGGTCGGTCCGGGTTCGAGCGGGTCTACGCGCTGCCCGAGCAGGTCCTCCCCGAGCACTTCCTCGACGATGCCCCCGACCGCCCCGACGCCGTGCGGGAGCTCGTCCGTCGCGCGTCACGGGCACTCGGGGTGGGCACCCGGGCCGACATCGCGGACTACTACCGGCTGCGGTCGGACGACACCGGCCGTGCCCTCACCGAGCTGACCGACGCGGGCGAGCTCCTGCCCGTGCGGGTCGAGGGGTGGGCGGACCGCGCGTGGCTGCACCGTGACGCCCGGGTGCCTCGGATGCTGACGGCCGACGCGGTGCTCAGCCCCTTCGACCCGGTCGTGTGGTTCCGACGCCGGGCCGAGCGCATGTACGGCTTCCACTACCGGATCGAGATCTACACGCCCGCACCGAAGCGGGTCTTCGGGTACTACGTGTTGCCCGTCCTGCAGGACGACAGGCTGACCGGGCGCATCGACCTCAAGAGCGACCGGCAGCGCGGGGTGCTCCGGGTCCGGACGGCGTGGGAGGAGCCGGGCGAGCACCTCGACGCCGAGCGGCTGGCCGACGTGCTCCGGCGGACGGCGGCCTGGCAGGGGCTCGACGACATCGAGGTCACCGACCGCGGGACGGCTGCGGCGGCACTGGCCGGCGCCCTCGGCGTGCGTCTGGTTCCGCACGAGGTGGCAGACGATGCGGACGTGGCGGAGCCGGCCCCCGATCTGGACGTCACCGCCTGACCGGCCGGGAGGCCCGTGCGGGCGCCGCCACGTGCCTCCCGGTCGGCAGGTACGCCGTCGGGCGCGGGGCGCGCGTCCGGGCCGCTGGAGACGCTCACCACCGCCCGTGACGCTCGTCGCGTCGCGCTCGTCGTGCGGGCGCGGTCAGAACCGGTCGAGGCTCCCGCGCAGGCGGGCGATGCGGTCCGGCAGCGGCGGGTGCGTCGAGAACAGCCGGTCCATCACACCCGGGCGCATCGGGTCCGCGATCCACAGGTGTGCCATCGACGAGTTCTGCGTGCGCATCGGCCGACCGTACGCGCCGAGCTTCTCCAACGCGCGGGCGAGGCCCTCGGGGTGCCGGGTCGTCATCGCGCCCGTGGCGTCCGCGAGGTACTCGCGCTGCCGCGACACCGCCGCCTGCACAGCCACGGCGGCGATCGGCGCGACGATGACCGCCACCAGCCCTGCGATGAGCAGGATCGGGTTGTTCCCGCCGTTGTTGTCGTTGCGGTTCCGCCCGCTCAACCCGCTGAAGATCGAGATCCGGAGCAGCACGTCCGCGATGAGCCCCACGGCGACGACCAGGCCGAACACCATCGTGGACACCCGGATGTCGTAGTTCCGGACGTGCCCGAGCTCGTGGGCCATCACGCCCTGGAGCTCCTGGTCGTCCATGATCGCGAGCAGCCCCGTCGTCGCGGCGACGATCGCGTGTTCGGGGTCGCGCCCGGTCGCGAACGCGTTCGGCGACGGGTCGTCGATGACGTAGACGCGGGGCATGGGCGTCCCGGTGCTGATCGCGAGGTTCTCGACCGTTCGCCAGAGCCTCGGCTCGGTGGTGCGGTCGATCTCGACGGCCCCGGCGATCGCGGTGGCCTGTCGGGCGGCCGTGAAGTACTGCAGGACGGCGTAGCCGATCGCGACGACGAGGACGATGATGCCGATCGACACGTTCCCGGCGAGGTACCCACCGAGGAAGCCGAGCGCGCCCACGAGCAGCAGGAACGCCAGGACGATCAGGACGGTGTTGCGCTTGTTCTGCGCGATCGCGCGGTACACGGTCGGACGGTGCGGCCGAGCGGGAGCGTCAGAACTGGACGCGCGGCGGCTCGGCGATGGCCGCCGGCTCTGCGGTCTCGAAGAACGACGCCTCGGTGAAGCCGCGGTTCTTCGCGAACGCCGAGTTCGGGAAGACGCGGATCTTCGTGTTCAGCTCACGGACGCCGCCGTTGTAGAAGCGCCGCGCGGACTGGATCTTGTCCTCGGTGTCGACGAGCTCCGTCTGCAGCTGCAGGAAGTTCTGGCTCGACTGGAGTTGCGGGTAGCCCTCGGCCACCGCGAACACGCTCTTGAGGGCCTTCTGCATGTGTCCTTCGGCAGCCGATGCCTCCGCCGCGTCCCCGGCACTGAGCGTCTCCGCCCGCGCCTGGGTCACGTCGGTGAACACCGCCTTCTCGTGCGCGGCGTAGCCCTTCACGGTGTCGACGATCGTCGGGATGAGGTCTGCCCGGCGCTTGAGCTGCACCGAGATGTCGCTCCACGCCTCGTCGACCCGGACCTTCAGCGTCACGAGCGAGTTGTACGTCACCCAGAGGTAGATCCCGACGACCACCAGGACGACGACGACCACTCCGACGACGACCAACGTCGTGACGAGACCGGTGTCCATGCGGGCGTACTCCTTTGCGCGTCGGGAACCGCGCGGTGACCGCGGTCGGCTGGTCCGGGCGGCGGAGACGGCCGGGAACGGTCGTGCAGCGGTCGCGCGGACCATCGCAGAGTCTACCGACGCACAGGACGCACTCTCGTCCCGCTTGCTGGTTCACGGGCGATTCCCGAGTCGTACACACCGGACGCTCGGGGTGCGGCCGCGCAGGCCGGATCGTCCGCGCGGCGGATTGACGCGAGCGCCGAGATCACGTGGGATGGAGGCGGTGAACACGCCCGGGGAGCACGTGGACGAGTGGGCCGTCGGGGGCGACGGCCCCGTCCGTCGACCCCGGACGCAGCAGATCGGGACGCAGCAGCTCCGTACGCGACTGCTCCGTGTGCAGCTGCTCCGTGTGCAGCTGCTCCGGCAGGCCGGCGTGACGGTGCTGGGGGCCGCGGTCCTCGCAGCAGCCGTGGTCGGGCTCGGTGCGGTCGGGCTCGGCACGGTCCCGACCGCCAGCGCCGCGACCGATGCGACGAGCGTCACGGCCGACACGGCCGCCACGGCCGCCACGGCCGCCACGGCGAGCGTCACGACCGACACGACCGACACGTCGGGCGACGCGGCGGAGAGGGCCGACTCGTCGAGCGTCACGACGGCCGCGTCGAGCGCCGCGACCGACGCGCCGACCGAGCCCGCCGACGGGTTCCTGCCCGGCGCGACCCCCGACCCCTCCGACAGCCCGACCGGTCCGGTGTACGGCCATCCGACCCCCACGACCCCGCCGACCTCGACGCCACCGGTCGCCCCGACGATCGCCGACCCCGGCGACATCACCACCGGCACCGCGCGCTTCCACGGGCGAGGCACCCCCGGGCACACGCTCCGGGTGGCGTCGGGTCCCGCAGTGACCTGCTCCGCCCAGGTGCAGCGTGACGGGTCCTGGTCGTGTCTCGGGAACGTGGTGTCCGGACCGGCGCAGGTCTTCACGGTGTCCGACCGCACGGCACCGTCGCTCGGGACCGCCGCCACTCCGTCGTCCGACGTGGTGACGCCCCCGACGGTCGCCACGCGCAGCACCTCGACCGGCACGGTGGCGGGTGACGGTCACCCCGGCGCGACCGTGGCCCTCAGCGCCTCGGGCTCCTCCGCTGCATGGGAAGCGATCGTCGGGCGGGACGGCCGCTGGGTCGTCTCGCTCCCCCGGGACGTCCGCGACGGCACGCTCACGCTCGTCGCGACCCAGACGGGGAGCACGGCGACGGGGTACCGGTCGGACCTCCGGAGCGCGGCGTCCTCCCCCCGGACGATCGTCCTCGACCGGAACGCGCCCGCTGCGCCGCGGATCCTGGGACCCCGCGCTGCCGACAGCGTGCGGACACAGCCGCTCCGGGTGTCCGGCACCGGTGAACCGCGAGCCGTCGTCACCGTCTCGGTCGGCCGCGCCCCGGTCTGCATCGCCACGGTCGGCGCGGACGGTCGCTGGTCGTGCTCGACGGCGGGCACGGTCATCGCCCCTGGTCCGCAGGTCGTCTCCGCTGTGCAACGCGACGCAGCGGGCAACACCTCGCGGTCGTCCTCCGGGGTCAGGATCCTCGTCGCCGCGTCCTCGGCCACCCCGACGACGGGCTCGTCCGACCCGAGCACGTCGGGAAGCGCGTCGGGGAACCCGGGCCAGGGCACTCCTGCGGGCGGATCGCACCACACCGGTTCCGCCGGCACCGGTCCCGCGACGGGGAGCGGACCGGGCACCGGACCCTCGGCGGGCGTCGGCACCGGGTCGGACGGCGGTTCCGGGACGACGGGCAGCGGGACGCACGCGAGCGGCCCCGGCGCGGGTGGGGGCCTCGACTGGTCCGGGCCGGCCGGTGACTGGAGTGCCCGGACCGCGTACGACCAGGCCGTCCCGACGATCCAGTCCGTGTTCTCGTGGCGGACCGTCCTCGTCGCGACCGCCGTCGCCGCCGGGTTCCTCGTCCTCGTCCTCGTGCCGCTCGCGATGGTCGCCGGTGTGGTCCGCGGGCGGGTCCGCTCGCCCTTCTCCGCGCTGCTGGGCCGGAACCTCCCGCGGGGCCGGTCGCTCGCGGAGGACGCCCTGCCGACGTGGGTCTCGATCGTGTCCTCGGTGACGATCGCGACGCTCTGCACGCTGCTCGGCACCGGCGTCTCGCTCGAGGCCCGCTACGTCCGACTCACGCTCGCGATCGCACTCGGCTCCACGCTCCTGACGGCGGCGACGGTGCTCGCCACCCGATGGGCGGCCGGCCGCGACCGGCACCTCGTCGGACACCGCGTCTCCCCCGTGCTCGTCCTGGCCGCGCTGGTGGCGTGTGCGCTCACCCGTGCCGGCGACCTGTCCCCCGCGCTTGTCGTCGGGGTCGTGCTCGTCCCGACCGGCCGTGCGGACCTCGGCACCGGTCCGATGCGGCTCGGGTCGGACGTCGTCTCCCGTGTCCGCAGCGCCACGTGGCGGTCGGCCGCGTTCCTCGTCGTCGCGGTCGCGGGCTGGGGCGTGCACAGTGTCGCGGTCCGCGGCGGGGTCTGGACGTCCTTCGTGTCGGACGTCGCGATCACGCTGTGCGTCGGCGGTCTCGGAGCGGCGGTCGTCTCGCTGCTGCCGTTCACCGGGTCGGTCGGAGCCGTCCTCCTCGCCGAGGCGCGGAGCCGGTACGCCGCGCTCGCATCGGTGGCCGCTGCGTTGACCGCTGCCGTGTACTCCGGCGCCGCGGGCACGCACGTCGCCCCGATCACGTGGGCCGTCGTCGTCATGCTGTGCGTCGCCGCCGGCCTGGTCGCCCGTCTGTGGGCGCGGTCGGCCGCCGCCCCCGACGTCTGAACCTGCCCGCGTCCGCCGCGTCGGCCGCCGCGGTCGCAGCCACGCCACCCGCCGCAGTCGCAGCCGCAGCCGCGCCAGCCACCGCAGCCATCGCAGCCACCGCCGCGCCAGCCACCGCTGCCGCACCCGCGCCAGCCACCGCCGCAGCTGCATCGCCGCGCGGGCCGGCGAGCGAGGAGCCCCGAGCACGCTCCCGGGGTGGCCACTACGCTGACGATCGGTGAGCGCCCCGCGGGAGGACGCCACGAGGGAGCGACGATGACCGACACCCGATCCGACTACGACGCCACACGCTTCCGCGAGGTGTTCGAGGGCAGCTTCACCTACGCGAACGGTTTCGCACGGAACACCCACCGCTTCGCCGGCCGCCCGGCTCTCCGCGACCCGGACACCGGTCGCTCCTGGACGTACGCCGAGCTCGGCGACGCGGTCGACCGGGTCGGCGGGTGGCTCGTCCGGCACGGCGCAGGCCCGGGCTCGGTCGTGATGGTGGAGCTCTTCAACGGCCCGGAGTTCGCGATCACCTACCTCGCGTGCCACCGGATCGGAGCGGTGTTCTCGCCGACGAACTTCCGGCTGGCGCCGGACGAGGTGGCATTCATCATCGAGGACTCCGCCCCGGTCATCCTCCTCCACGATGCCGCGCGGAACGCCGAGATCGTGCAGGCCCTCGAGGCGTCCGACCACCGGCCCGCGCACGTCGTGACCGTCGGCGGCGAGCACGACCAGTTCGCGCACCTCCTGGCCGCGACTCCCGTCACCGCCGAGGAGATCGCCGCGGTCGAGCCGCGGAACACCTACGCCGAGACGACCCGGCTCTACACGAGCGGCACGACCGGACGACCGAAGCCGGTCCCGCTCCCGAGCCTGGTCGAGGTGCTCAGCGCGCACGACGTCATCATGCACTTCCCGCTCAGCCCGTTCGACAAGACCCTCAACATGTCGCCGCTGTTCCACCGAGGGGGGCTGTACTCGGGCGGCCCGAACCCGGTGTTCTACGTCGGGGCCGAGCTCACCACGCTGCGGCACTTCGACCCCGAGCGGGTCCTCGACCTCGTGGAGTCCGAGCGGCTGACGTTCCTCATCGGCGCTCCCCCGAACCTCGTCGGTCTCGCGAACGCACAGGAGGCACGGCCTCGCGACCTGTCGAGCCTGCACGGCATCGTGACGATGGGCGCTCCGCTCGACCGGGCTGCGGCGCTGCGCTACCAGGAGCTGCTGTCGCCTCGGATCTTCAACGGCTACGGCACGACCGAGACCTTCTGGAACACGTTCCTCCGCCCCGAGGACTTCCCCGACGGCGCGGGCTCCACCGGCCGCGCGAGCACCGACGACGACGTCGCGGTCGTGCGCGTCCTCGAGGACCGGCTCGCCGACCCGTCCGACACGGTCGCGAAGGACGGCACCGAGATCGGCGAGTTCGCCGTCCGCACCGTCAAGTCCGGGTACTCGTACCGGAACCCGGGACTCGAGGCGGAGAAGTTCGCGAACGGCTGGTTCTACCCGGGCGACCTCGCGACGTGGGACGAGCACGAGCGCGTCACGATCGTCGGACGCAAGGACGACATGATCATCTCGGGCGGCGAGAACGTCCACCCGGTGCAGGTCGAGGCGGCCCTGCAGGAGCACCCGGGCGTCGCGGACTCGATCGTCGTCGGTGTCCCGGACGAGCAGTGGGGCGAGGTCGTCACCGCGTTCGTGGTCCGCGCGCCCGGCCGGCTGCCGGAGGACGACACCGAGGCCGCGGCCGTCCTCGAGGAGTGGACCGCCGGTCACCCGGGCCTCGCCCGGTACAAGCGGCCGCGCCGCTACCGGTTCGTCACCGAGCTCCCGTACAACGCCACCGGCAAGAAGGTGCACTACCTCGCGAAGGCGACGGCGGCGGAGGACCAGGCGGCGGGCCGCCTCATCGCCCCCTGACGGGTCGGCACTGACCCGGTCACCACTGGCGGCTCGGCACTGGCGGGTCGGCACTGGTGGGTCGCCCCCGGCGCCCACGCGCCAGCCACCGGCCTGGAGGCGCGGTGCGGGCCCGCCACGAGCCTCCAGGCCGGTGGGTCAGGCCGGGCCGCGGTGCGGCGCGTTCCGGCGGAACAGGCCGGGCAGCAGTCCGCCGATCTTCGTGCCGACGCAGAGGCTGACGAACGTCGCGAGCGGTGTCGCGAGCGCGACCGGGGACAGCGTCGCGACCGCGACGAGGCCCACCGTGCCGGGCACGAGCAGGAGGAACGCGGGGAAGAACGACACGTTCGCCGGGATGACCGGGACGATGCGTTCGAGCACGCGCGTCGCGACGAACAGCAGCGCCGCGGTCGCGCCCGTCGCGACCACGCTCCCGCCGAGCGGGGTGATGCCGGTGAGGAGGCCGTAGGCCGACGTCATCACGACCACCGACACCAGTGTGAGCCGCCAGCCGGACTGGAACACGAGCCCGAGTCCGACCGCGAGGAGGACCACCGCGACCCACGAGACCCAGTAGGGCGGGACGGCCTCCCACCCGCCGCGGTCCGTGCCGACCGCCGCGACCTCGCCGACGAGCGCGGCCGAGGACGGGTCGACGTGCAGGCCGGTCAGGGCGCTCCCGGCGGCGATGCCCGCGGCCATGAAGCCGAGCATGATGATGCCCTGCATGAGCCGCGACGAGCCCGTGACGATGTCGGCGGCGGTGAGCTCGAGCAGGGCGTTCGTGATCAACGCGCCCGGGACGAACACCGCCACCGGCGCGCACACCGCGAACAACGGCACGTGACCGAAGCCGGTCCCCGCGGCGACGAGCCCGACGATCGACGTCGACACGAAGGCGGCGAGGAACGGCACGATCGCCAGGGCCTCGCGGAAGCGCCGGAGGACGATGCCGATCACACCGACGAGGGCGCCGACGCCGAGCGCCAGCAGCACCGCCCACCACGGACAACGGAACACGACGGCGAGGCCCGCCGAGGTCAGGGCGTTGCCGAGGATCCACGGCAGCGGTGCCGGGAGCCGAGTGCTCGCGCGGATGGCACGGACGCGGGCGGGGATCTCGGCGAGACCGATCGAGCCGCTCTCGAGCCCGAGGACGATCCGGTTCGCCCGGGCCGACTGCCGCGCGGACAGCTCGACGCCCTCGGCGTTGACGATCGTCGCAGCGCCGCTGGCGGTCTCGCTGACGATGACCAGTGCCGGGAGCACCCCGACAGCGAGCTCGGGGCCGATGCCGGCGGCGTCGCGCGCCTTCTCGAGTGCCGAACGCACGTCGGTGACGGAGCTGCCGGCGTCGAGGAGGAGGGCTCCGAGGGTGCCGAGGAGCATGCCGACCGGGACCGCTTCGCCGTCGATCACCTCGACGTGCGGTTCGGGACGGCGGAGAGTGTTGCGCAGCTGGGCGATGGCGCTTCCGAGTCCGACCACGAGTGTCGATCGTAGCTGGCGTGCAGCGGGCGCGGCGGTCGGCGGCGCGCTGCGGGTGGCGGCGGGCGGCGGCGGCGCGCTGGCTTGGGCGCGGAGGCCCGAGTCTCGGCTATGCGGACGACTTCGCGCCACGAAGACCGCGAAAGTGTCCGCCGAGCCGAGTCTCACGGGCGCGATCACGAACCACGCGGCGGTCTGCGCGTACCCCCGGTGGGACTCGAACCCACAACTCGGCGATTTTAAGTCGCATGCCTCTACCGGTTGGGCCACGGGGGCGGGCCGCAACAGCCTACCGAGCCGCTGCCTCCCGGAACGCCGGACGGCGGCCACCCGCAGGGTGACCGCCGTCCGTGGTGGAGCTGGTGGCTACTTCGCGTCGGCGGATGCCTCGGCCTTCACCGGCTCGGCCTCCTTGGAGACGTCCTCGGCGGGGGTCGCGTACGCGGGGCCGGCGGCGTCGGCGGGCTTGCCCTCCTCCGGAGCCGGAGCGGCAGCAGCGGCCGGCGCGGGTGCCTCGACGGCCGGCTTCGGACGCGAGGCCCACGCCTCGAACGCGGCACGCGGGGTCTCGCGGTCGTCGAGCGACGCGATGTCACGGCCGAGGAAGAAGCCGCCCACCCAGTCGCCGATGACGCGCCACTTGCGCTCCCACGACGGCATCGCGAGGCCGTGGTAGCCGCGGTGTGCACCCCAGGCGAGGAAGCCCTTCATCGCGAACTTGCCGGACTGGAACACACCGATGCCGAGACCGAGGCCCGCGACAGCGCCGAGGTTCTCGTGCTTGTAGTCGGTCGTCGCCTCGCCCCGGATGACCGCGACGAGGTTCTTCGCGAGCTGCTTCGCCTGGCGGACCGCGTGCTGGGCGTTCGGCACGCAGAAGCCGCCGACGCCGCCGCCCGTGAGGTCCGGCACGGCCGCGACGTCACCGCAGGCCCACGCGTCGGCGATCACGCCGTTGTCGTCGACCACGCGGAGGTCGGGCTGCACGCGGATGCGTCCGCGCTGCTCGAGCGGGAAGTCGGTGCCCTTCACCATCGGGTTCGCCATGACGCCGGCGGTCCAGATGATGAGGTCGGACGGGATCGTCTGGATCGACTCGTCCTTGGCCTTGAGCTGGCAGACGCCGCCCTCGGCCGAGGCGAGCTGGGTCTCGAGGTGGACGGTCGCGCCACGCTGGGCGAGGTTCTCCAGCACCCAGTGCGAGGTCTCGAGCGACACCTCGGGCATGATGCGGCCCATCGCCTCGACGAGGTGGAAGTGGGTGTCGTCGAACGACAGCTGCGGGTAGCTCTTGAGCAGGTCGGAGACGAACGAACGGAGCTCGGCGAACACCTCGATGCCGGCGAAGCCACCGCCGACCACGACGACGGTCAGCAGGCGGTCGCGTTCGGGACCAGCCGGCAGGTTCGCCGCCTTGTGGAAGTTGACGAGGATCTTGTCGCGGATCGCCGCGGCTTCCTCGATGGTCTTGAGGCCGATCGCCTCGTCCGCGACGCCCGGGATCGGGAAGGTGCGGGAGACGGCACCGGCGGTCATGACGATCTGGTCGTAGGTCTCCTCCCACGGCTCACCCTCGGACGGCGTGATGGTCGCCGTCCTGGTGGCGTGGTCGACCTTGGTGACCTTCGCCGTGACGACCCGCGTCTTCTTGAGGTGACGGCGGTGCGACACGATCGCGTGACGCGGCTCGATCGAACCGGCGGCGACCTCGGGGAGGAACGGCTGGTACGTCATGTACGGCAGCGGGTCGACCATGACGACCTCGGCTTCACCCTGACGCAGGTGCTTCTCGAGCTTCCAGGCGGTGTAGAAACCGGCGTAACCGCCGCCGACGACGAGGATCTTGGGCACGGGGGATGATCTCCTTGGAGTGGGGTGGTTTGCCGGGAGGCTGGTCAGAGCTCGCCGCCACCCGCCCCGACTCCGGCGTCTGCATCCTCATCATACGCCCGGCACTCGCACCGGGAGGGCGACCAGTCCGCGCGCTCGAGCGCGAGGTCGCCGATGGGGTTGACGCCGGGTCCGGCAGCGAGGGCGTGCCCGACGAGGGCGTGGAGGCACTTCACGCGGGTGGGCATGCCACCGGCGCTGATGCCGTCGATCTCGTCGACGTGCTCGATCGACTCACGATCGGCCAGGTAGGACTCGTGGGCGGCACGGTACTGCTCCGCGACGTCCGGGTCCTCGAGCAGGGCTGCCAACTCCGGCATGACCTGGGTGGCCTCGAGGGTGCTGACCGCGGCGGTGGCCGCGGGATGGCACAGGTAGTACAGCGTCGGGAACGGGGTGCCGTTCGACAGCCGGGGCTTCGTGGACACGACCGTGGGGTTGCCACAGACGCACCGCGCCGCGATCCCGATGACGTCGCGAGCCGGTCGCCCGAGCTGCGCCGAGACGACGCGGACGTCGTGCTCGGTGGGCGGGTCGAAGGGAGGGGTCGTCACGGGTACGTGAGCCTACCCGAGTCCTGAGCGTCGTCCTACTTCGTGTCGCCGGTGCCCGAGACGTCGGGTGCCACGAGTTCCTCGGTGCTCTCGTCGCTGAGCCCGGACTGCAGGACCGAGGACAGCATGGCCTGGACCCAGTCGACCTTCGGCGTCTGCACGGTCGAGCTGACCGGCGTGCCGGAGTCGGTCTCGGGACGGCCGGAGCGCTTCGTGTCCTCGCTGCCCATCACGAGGTAGCTCTCCTCGCCGGGGTAGACGTAGAGCAGCCGGTCGCGGGCCTGCGCCTCGATGTAGGCCGGGTCGTCCCACCGCGCGACGTCCTGCTTCTTCTGCGACACGTCGGCCTTCTGCGCGGCGACCTGCTGCTGCTGCTGCGCGATCTGCTCCTGCTGCTGGATGAGCGTCCGGAGCGACGGCGCGAGCACGACCACGAACAGCACGATGATCGCCAGCATGAGGAGGCTGAACCCGGAGAACCGGATCGACCGGTACCAGGGCTGGTGCGCGGCCGCACCAGCGTGCGGCATCGCCACCGGGACACGGCGGACGCGGGGCTTCTGGCTGGGCACGTGCCGACGATAACCCGCAGCGGGCGGGCGGTCGGCCCCGGCACGCGGGCGTCGGGCACCCTCCCAGCGTCGGCCGGGAGGCACGGCTCGGCCCCGCCCCGCCATCGCACCCCCACCGTCCACCGGCTTTGGCCACCGCCCAACCGAAGTCACGCCGAACCACGGTTGCGCGTGGTTCCGACGGGCTTCGGTTGTGCGCCGACACGTCGCGCCGGCACCGGCACCGGCGCCGATCCAGCTTTGCGGACGGCTGATCGACGCCGAGGAACGGCGAGACGCCGCCCTCCGTGAGGAGGACGGCGTCTCGTGGTGGCGCCGGGGTGTTACATGGCCGCCGCGCGCGGGAAGGCCGAGCGACCGGCGTAGACCGCGGCGTCGCCGAGCTCCTCCTCGATGCGGAGCAGCTGGTTGTACTTCGCGACGCGGTCCGAACGAGCCGGCGCACCGGTCTTGATCTGTCCGCCGTCGACCGCCACCGCGATGTCGGCGATGGTGGTGTCCTCGGTCTCGCCCGAGCGGTGCGAGAGGATCGCGGTCATGCCGTGGCGGTGCGCGAGCGACACCGCGTCGAGCGTCTCGGTGAGCGTGCCGATCTGGTTCACCTTCACCAGGATCGAGTTGCCGGCCTGCTCGTCGATGCCCCGCTGCAGACGCTTCGGGTTCGTGACGTACAGGTCGTCGCCGACGAGCTGGAGCTTCGAGCCGAGCTCGGCGGTGAGGTGCTTCCACCCCTCCCAGTCGTCTTCGGCCAGGGCGTCCTCGATGGTGACGAGCGGGTAGTTCGCGACCAGGTCGGCGAAGTAGCCCGTGAACTCCTCGCTCGAGAGCTGCTTGCCCTCGAACGCGTACTTGCCGTCCTGGAAGAACTCGGTCGCGGCGACGTCGAGGCCGAGCGCGATGTCCTTGCCCGGGGTGAAGCCGGCCTTCTCGATGGCGGCGAGCAGGAAGTCGAGCGCCGCGCGGTTCGAAGCGAGCTCGGGCGCGAACCCGCCCTCGTCGCCGAGGCCCGTCGCGAGGCCCTGCTTCTTCAGCTCGCCCTTGAGGGCGTGGTAGGTCTCGACACCCCAGCGGAGCGCCTCGGAGAACGTCTCGGCGCCGTAGGGCACGAGGAAGAACTCCTGGATGTCGACGTTGGTGTCGGCGTGGGCACCACCGTTGACGACGTTCATCAGCGGGACGGGCAGCGTGTGCGCGTTCGGGCCGCCGAGGTAGCGGAACAGCGGCAGGTCGGCCGAGTCAGCGGCGGCACGTGCGACGGCGAGCGAGGCGCCGAGGATCGCGTTCGCGCCCAGGCGGGACTTGTTCTCGGTGCCGTCGAGCTCGATGAGCGCGGCGTCGACGAGGCGCTGGTCGGTCGCGTCGAAGCCCTCGAGCGCCGGGCCGATCTCGTCGAGGACGGCGTCCACGGCCTTGAGGACACCCTTGCCGCCGTAGCGGGCCTTGTCGCCGTCGCGGAGCTCGTACGCCTCGAACGCGCCGGTGGAGGCTCCGGACGGGACGAGCGCGCGCGAGACGACGCCGTCGTCGAGGAGGACCTCGACCTCGACCGTCGGATTGCCTCGGGAATCGAGGACTTCGCGTGCGCCTACGGCATCGATCTGGGCCACGGGGTACTCCCTACGAGTTCGGTTGTGGTGATTGCGGGTCCGATCCTACCGAGGCGCGGTGGTCGGGACACTCCGCGTGACGCGCACCGGTGGAGAACAGCCGGTGACGCACACCTCCGAGCCGGTCAGCCGAGCGGACGGAACTCGACCTCGTCGAGCGAGGTGGTGTCGGTGCGGATCGACGCGAACGCCCCGAAGCCCTGCTCCGCGAGCGCGGCGAGCTGGTTCTTCGTGTTCTTCGCGCGCTTCTCGAGCCGGACGCGCTGGTGCGTCGCGAGCGCCTCGGTCTTGAGCCCGGCGAGTCGGACCGGCTCGACGTCCTTGTCGTAGAGCAGCACGACCGCGTCAGCCGACTCGGCGTCGGGCAGCGTCACGAGGTCGACGAGCCGCTCGAACCCGAGTGAGAAGCCCACCGCCGGGACGTCCTGACCGAGGAAGCGCCCGATCATGCCGTCGTAGCGACCACCACCGCCGAGGCTGTACCCGAAGTCGGGGTGCGCGACCTCGAAGATCGTGCCCGTGTAGTACCCCATGCCCCGCACGAGGGTCGGGTCGAACCGGAGGTCCACGCCGTCGAGGGCCCCCCGGAGGCCGAGCAGCTCGCCGAACGCGTCCTCGTCGAGCCACGCCGCTCCCCCGACCGAGTCCCAGTCCGCGGACTCGAGCGCGCGGATGGTGTCCTCGAGCCCGGGCAGGTCCGAGCCGGTCGTCTCCCGGAGCTCGGCGGCGACGCCGTCCGGCCCGATCTTGTCGAGCTTGTCGATCGTGATGAGCGCACGGTCGGCCGCGGCGGGGTCCGTGATCCCCCACGACGCGAGCAGCCCGAGCAGGATGCGCCGGTCGTTGATCCGGATCGACGTCCCGGAGACACCGAGCGCGTCGAGGGCGTCGGTCGTCGCACGGATGAGTTCGATCTCGGCGAGCTGCCCCGGCTCCCCGAGGATGTCGATGTCGCACTGCACGAACTGCCGGTAGCGCCCCTTCTGCGGACGCTCGGCGCGCCAGACGGGCGCGATCTGCACCGATCGGAAGACCGTCGGCAGCTCGGCGCGGTGGGAGGCGTAGAAACGGGCGAGCGGCACGGTCAGGTCGAAGCGCAGCCCGAGGTCGGCGAGGTCGAGCGGTGCGTCGGCCGCCCGGAGGTCCTCGACGGTGAGCCCCCGCTTCATCACGGCGAACGCGAGCTTCTCGTTGTCGCCGCCGAGTCCGGAGTGGAGCCGCGCCGCGTCCTCGACCACGGGCGTCTCGATCTCGTCGAACCCGTGCCGCGCGTACACGCCACGGACGACCCCGAGCACGTGCTCCCGACGCGCCTTGTCCGCCGGGAGGAAGTCACGCATGCCACGGGGGGCCGTCACGGTCGTCGCCATGCGGCAATCCTGCCAGAACGTCCGACCCGGGTTGCGTGACCTACTGTGCGCTGATATTCTCCATGTACAACCTCGGTCCGGAGATGCCTGATCCATCTCCGGTCCGATCGCGAGGGCAACGTGCTGCAGTGTGCCCCGCGGTGAGCGGGGTCCCCCGTCCGCGCCGGTATCCCTGTCGGTGCGCACGGCCCGCTCGCGGGCGCCCTCCCTTTTTCGGGTTGGGAGGGCGCCCGCACCTCTCTCCCATGTTCTCGCCTATCAGCCTCCCGAGTGGAGCCATCTGAGGAGCCAACCCGTCGCGGAGCCCGTCAGCTGCAGGTCGCGACGGAGTTCGCGGCGCTCACGTTCGGCTCCCCCGATGCCGTGACGTCGACGACGATCGCGGTGTGCACGGTCTTGCCCGGTTGGATCTTCGACTGGAACTCGTCGTCGCCGGAGTGCCCGACCTTCGACCCGCCGGCCGTGTAGAGATCGACGAAGCAGATTGGAGCGTCGGCGCTCGAGCCGGTGTTCTTCACGCTGAGCACGACGGACACCTCGGTCGCGTCGACGTCGGCGATCGACTGCACCTTTGCGATGAAAGCATCTCCCCCGCTGCAGGCGGTCAGGAGGAGCAGGGCGGCAGCGGCGATCGCCGCGCCAGGGATGACGCGCAGGTTCGCACGGTACCGAGACGCGGTGACGCAGAGCAGGCGAGTCCGTTCAGAGTCGCCAGGTGAGGCCCTTGCCGAGGCGGATGGTGATCCGGCCGCGGCTGTCGACGGACACGCCCGACCGGCGCGCGCTGAGCGAGAAGCCGCGCTTGGAGACGTTCGCGGTGACGCCGGGAGTGATGCGTCGGCGCGCTCGGAAGATGAGGCCCATGCCGTAGATCTACACCCGAGAGCTCTTTCCGCCCGAGCCGCGAGTCTGGGTGTGCGAGCCTCACCCTGTGACAACGCAAATATTACATGTACCCCGCTTGGCCTCCGTAGTGCCGACTATCGGACAGGCATCCTCGAGGAGGACAGTTCGCGTCGAGGGGGAACGCGCCCGGGGGTCGCTCCGCTCGGAGCCGGGAGCTCGCGCTCCCGAGATTGGTGGGAATCACATGCGCAACAAAACACTTCTGACTGCCATGGCAGCGGCCGTCGTAACTCTCGCAGCACTCGGGGCCGCAGCGCCGGCCAACGCACTCACGTCGCAGGAACCGGCAGCAGGCACGGAGATCTCCGTTCCGATGACTTTCAGCGGGTACAACGCTGCTCGCGCAGCGAAGTACGGCTACGACGTCCGCACAACGTCCGACGGCTACCAGTACGCCGTCCCGGCAGGCACTCCCGAAGGCAGCTACGCCGGCTCGACGCCGCTGTTCAAGGCTGGTGCTCCGCTGAAGTCGGTCACCGCATCCGGACGCGTTCACGTCGATGCAACGGTGACCGGGAACTGTGGAACGTCTTACGTCAAGTGGCTCTCGCACACCGAGTTCGAAACCGGGTACACGATCTACCCGTGGGACGGTCCGTCGCTCGGGCACAAGTGGAACGTAGTCGTCACCGCACCGCACGACATCCTCGCCTACAACCTCAATGGCCTCCCGCGGACGCCGCTGACCTGGTCCGCGACGCGTACCACGGACATCTATGCCAGCAAGGGCCAGAAGGTAGAAGCACTGGCCGGGGGCACCGTCGAAACCCCCCTCCTCGACTGCACATCAGGTCAGCCGCTGGCCATCTACACGAAGTAGGGAGCATCCCATGCATGCCGAACGTAACGACGGTCCCCGGACAACCGTCATGGACACCACAGCAGAGTTCAACGCCTTCGGCGGGACGCTCATCCGACGGGTGCCCAGTGGGCCCTACGAGACGGCTGGCTTTGCATGGGAAGGCGGCGGTCGTGCCGGTGGCATCACCACCGGCACGACCCTCTACTACGATTCACGCCATTCGGACGGAATCGCGCGCCACTCAGCGACCGACTCGAGGGAGCCGGATCTTGTCACGGCCGTGCACGACTTCGTGTCGAACATCGGGGACGTTGACGAGACGAGGCCGAGCCGTGCAGACGTCTCCGAATCACTCGATCGTGCTGCTTGGGAGCCGCTGACTGTCATGGTCGACAACGAAGCGATCGATGGCCGACGTACCGCCATCGGCGAGCTTGCAATCGTCATGGCACATCACGTCGGCCATACCTTCATCGCTATCGGTGACCCGGGCTTTGTCATCGGCCCGTACGAGACGCTCCATGCGCTGCCAGCTGTGCCGCTCGGGCAACGGCAGGCCTGAACTGCCGGAGGACGATACTGCGCTTGCCGGGTGTCAACACGGTGCTGACCGGCCGCGGGCGGACCTGCACGCTGACGGCTGCGAAGCGTGAGGCTACTGCAACGTCGAGAGGGTGATGTCGGCGGCGGGCGGCATTCTCGCCGCATGTCCGACTACCAGTGGTCACCGCCGGAGCATCCGATGCCCACCCCGGAGAAGGTCGTCAGCCTCGACCCGGACCCGGAGGCGGTCGACCTCGATCCGCAGCCACCCGTGTGGTTCGACGTCGTGTTCGAGCTCCGTGGCGCGCAGCGCGTCGTCGGCTTCGCGATGAAGGCGTCGCCGACGCGCGTGTTCGCGCAGATGCAGTTCATGTCACACACGCACTACGCCTGGGAGGCTGGCGACCCGTTCCTCGAGCGATACCAGAGGCTGACGCAGGTCAACGCGCTTGCCGAATCCAGTCAGGGCGGCGACGAAGCCGGAGACCACGCGGCCGAGGAACGCGAACGGGTTCTCGGGTTCTCGGGTTCGGGCAGTCTGGCGGCCTCGCGGATGATTCGCCGGTCCTCCTTGCGTGCGCGGCGAAGCTCGCGTTGCACGTCCTGCACTAGCTGGCCGGCGCGGCGTGCTGCGTGCTGGCGGACCGCGGCGAGCTCGGCGTCGATATCTATGCGGGTCCTCACGGTGCGGGGCGGACCCGGTCCGCGGGTTCGTGCATGATGCGGCCTCCGTCGAGGGACTTGAGGGTGTGCGGGTGGTCGCGATACCCGACGGCGGTCCGAGCTTCCCGCCTGTAGATGACGGTGGCTCCGATGGGAAACAGCATCAGTCGGCGCCGTTCGCCGGCCACCAGCCGTGCTGCTGCCAGATGGGGATGAACGAGCCGGGACAGACGGCGCCCGGCAGGCGTCCGTCGTTGAACAGGCGGAGGCCGGCGGCCTCGTAGGCGGAGTCGGCGAGCTGCGCGCACTGCAGGTGCCGGTCGGACGACAGGCGTTCTGCGACCCAGAGGGGCGCACGCCATTTCGTGTGGAGCGTGAAGCCGATCGCGGCGTCGTCGAGAAACCCCATATGGGTACCTGTCCCCCACTTTCGGGTGGGGGGCGCCCGCTCTTCTCTCATCGCGCACTCGCGCCCCGCCGTCGGCGCGGTGCCGTCTGCTTCGCAGGGGCGACGCTGCCGACCCACGTCTCGATGTCGCTGCTGGCGTCAGGTGTCGGCCCTCGCACGGGCCAGGTCAGGTCACGCCCCGGCCGCACGCCCCTCGGCCTCGAGCGCGGTGACGGCGGCGCGCAGACTGGCGATCGGGTCGATGCCATCCGCACGGGCCCCCGCGACCGCGCGCAGGGCGTCGATCCCCCACCCGCGATCGACCCGTCCGGCCCCCGCGATCGTCCCGGTCGGGACCGACACGACATCGTCCTCGGACCACGAGGCCCCGACCCCGCCCTCGTCGTCTACGTGCGCCCCCAGGGACGCGACGAGCGCACCGGCGTCGACCCGCTCCTCCAGGCGTTCCAGCAGCTTCACCACACGTTCCAGGGGCGGCATCGCCCGCGGGACGCCGTCGAGTGCACTCTTCCGCGACGCCTTCTCGGCCGCCTTCGCCGCACGCCACACGCGCTCGACCTCCGCCACGGTGTCCGCGTGCTCGTCCCCGAAGACGTGCGGGTGTCGACGGACCATCTTGTCCCGCACGCCGGCTGCGACGTCCTCGAGGTCGAACGTCTCGGCGAGTCCGGCGTGCAACACGACCTGGTAGAGCACGTCGCCGAGCTCCTCGCGCAGTTCGTCCTCGTCACCGTCGTCGATCGCGTCGACGAGTTCGTACACCTCCTCGACGGCGTACCGCGCGAGGGAAGCGTGCGTCTGCTCCCGGTTCCACACGCACCCGCCCTCGGGAGCGAGCAGACGATCGACGACGGCCTCGAGGTCGGTGAGGGCACTCATGCCGTCATGCTCGCACGAGCCCGAGGAGCCGGTCTGCCAGCGCCCTCCGGTATCCTGGTCGAGGCGTGTCGGGAAGTCTGGTCGACGGACCGTTCACCGACCCACGAACCGGAGCTCCATGTCTGCACTCCTCCGTTCCCCTCGCTTCAGCGCCGTCGCACTGCTCACCGCGGCCGTCCTCGGCCTCGTCGTCGCCAACTCGCCGCTGGGGTCCGGCCTCGAGCGTGTGCTCGACGCCCACTCCCCGTGGGGAGCCGTCGGCCTCGACCTCTCGGTGTCGCACTGGATCAGCGACGGCCTGCTCGCGGTGTTCTTCCTGCTGGTCGCGATCGAGCTGAAGCAGGAGCTCGTCGCCGGGGAGCTCTCGAACCCGAAGACGGCGGTGATCCCGGCGATCGCTGCGGTCGGCGGCGTGCTCGTCCCGGCGGGGATCTACCTCGCGGTCACAGCGGGGACGCAGTACCAGCACGGGTGGCCGATCCCGACCGCGACGGACATCGCGTTCGCCCTCGGGCTGCTCGCGATGTTCGGTCGCGGCCTGCCCTCCACCGTCCGCGTCTTCCTCCTCGCCCTGGCCGTGCTCGACGACCTCATCGCGATCGTCATCATCGCAGTGGTGTTCGCGCACGACACCGACTTCCTCTCGCTCGCCGGCGCGGTGGTCGTGCTCGCGCTCTTCTGGCTGCTCGGACGCCGGCTCGGCCGCAGGGCCGGGCGCCGACCGCTGTTGATCGCCGCGATGGTGGTGCTCGGCCTCCTCGCGTGGTGGCTCGTGTACCACTCCGGCGTCCACGCGACCATCGCCGGCGTCGCGCTCGGGCTCCTGCTCCCCCGGCCGTCCGGGCACACCGTGTACGAGCGCGTCGAGCCGTGGTCGAACGGACTGGTGCTGCCGATCTTCGCGTTCGCGTCGGCGGCCGTGGTCATCCCCGACGTCGGGCTCGGGGAGCTGTCCCCGACGTTCTGGGCGGTGGTGCTCGCGCTGCCGGTGGGCAAGGTCGTCGGCATCACGGTCTTCGGCTCGATCGCGACGCGGATCTTCCGGGCGCCCGGCCGCTCGACGCTGTCGTTCGGGTCGATCGTGACCGTCAGCGTGCTCGGCGGCATCGGGTTCACGGTCTCGCTCCTCATGAACGAGCTGGCCTTCGCCCGCAACGAGGAGGTCCTCGACGAGGGTGTCCTCGCGGTGCTCGTCGGTTCCGGGATCGCGATGGTCGCCTCCGCCGTCGTGGTGTCCGCGCGTGCGCGCCGGTACCGGGCACGGCGCGAGCTCTCCGAGGCCGAGTCGACCGAGTAGAGCGCGTCGGGCGAGCACCGCTGCGCAACGACCGGGCCGCTGTCGTGCGACAGCGGTCCGGTCGTTCGTCGTGCCCGTCGGCTCCCGCACGACGCGACGAACGACCTGCCCGTCGTCGTACGACGACGGCCAGGTCGTTCCGCGACCACACACCGGACCGGAGGTGCGGCGTCGGGCCGCCACGCGCCTCCCGGCCGACGACACACCGGACGGGACCCGCGGTGCCGAGCCGCCACGCGCCTCCGGGCCGACGACGCACCGGACGGAAGGTGCGGCGCCAGCCCCGCCATGCACCGCCTGACGGACAGGGCGTCGGACGGGAGGCACGGCGCCGGCCCGCCACGCACCTGCCCGCTGACGGGGCGAGCGACGGGAGGCACGTGGCGGACCCGCCACGTGCCTCCCGTCGGGCCCCGCGCGCTACGCGGCCGTCTCGGCCGGCGCCTTTGAGGCGCCGTAGACAGCGGTGAGGATGCTCTCGACCCACTCGATGAGCGCGCCGTCCGGCAACGCTTCACCGTGCGGACGCGGCATCGGGATGCTCGTGGCGTTCTGCTGCGGGAACCATCGCGCACCCGGGAACATCCGCTTCAGCCGCACCTGCGACGAGTCGGCGAGCTCCTTGCCCGCGACGCGGAGGTTCGACCCCATCACGACGACGTCGGACAGGCCGACCTGCTGCGCCATGCGCCGGAGCCGGGAGACCTCCACCAGCGTGAGCACCGCCTGCGGGGGCTGCCCGTAGCGGTCGGTGAGTTCGTCGAGGACCATGTCGATCGCCTCGGGTTGCGCCGTCGGGGCGGAGGCCGCCGAGAGCTTCTGGTAGGCCTCGAGTCGGAGGCGCTCGGACTCGACGTAGTCCTCCGGGATGTGCGCGTCGACCGGGATCTCGAGCCGGAGCTCGGTCTGCCCCTCGGCGACGTCGCCCCGGAACTGCGACACCGCTTCGCCGATCATGCGGAGGTACAGGTCGAAGCCGACGCCCGCGATGTGCCCGGACTGTTCGCCGCCGAGGAGGTTGCCCGCACCGCGGATCTCGAGGTCCTTCATCGCGACCTGCATGCCCGCGCCGAGCTCGTTGTTCGCCGCGATGGTCTCGAGGCGGTCCTGCGCGGTCTCGGACAGCGGCTTGTCGGCGTCGTAGAGGAAGTACGCGTAGCCGCGCTCCCGCCCACGACCGACACGGCCGCGGAGCTGGTGCAGCTGCGAGAGACCGTACTTGTCCGCCTTGTCGATGATCAGCGTGTTCGCGTTCGCGATGTCGAGGCCGGTCTCGACGATGGTGGTGGACACGAGGACGTCGAAGCGACGCTCCCAGAAGTCGACCATCACCTGCTCGAGCGTGCCCTCGGACATCTGCCCGTGCGCGACCGCGATCCGGGCGTCCGGAACGATCTCGGCGAGGTGTGCCGCGACCGACTGGATGTCCTTCACGCGGTTGTGCACGTAGAACACCTGCCCCTCGCGGAGGAGCTCGCGCCGGATCGCCGCCGCGACCTGCAGGTCGGACTGCGGTCCGACGAACGTGAGGATCGGGTGGCGGTCCTCCGGCGGAGTGGCCAGCGTGGACATCTCGCGGATTCCCGTCACGGCCATCTCGAGCGAGCGTGGGATCGGCGTCGCCGACATCGCGAGGACGTCGACGTTCGTCTTGAGCTTCTTCAGCTGGTCCTTGTGCTCGACGCCGAAGCGCTGCTCCTCGTCGATGATGACCAGCCCGACGTCCTTGAACTGCACGTTCTGCGACAGGATCCGGTGCGTCCCGATGACGATGTCGACCGTGCCGTCGGCGAGGCCCGCGATCGTCTCCTTCGACTCCTTCTCGGTCTGGAACCGGCTGAGCGCGCGGAGGTGCACCGGGAAGCCGGCGAACCGCTCCTGGAAGGTCTCCATGTGCTGGCGGACGAGGAGGGTCGTCGGCACGAGGACGGCGACCTGCTTGCCGTCCTGCACGGCCTTGAACGCCGCACGGATGGCCACCTCGGTCTTGCCGTACCCGACGTCGCCGGAGAGCAGGCGGTCCATCGGGATCGGCCGCTCCATGTCGCGCTTGATCTCGTCGATGGTGGTGAGCTGGTCGGCGGTCTCCGCGAACGGGAACGCCTCTTCCAGCTCGCGCTGCCACGGGGTGTCGGGGCCGAACGCGTGGCCCTTCGACGCCATGCGCGCCGAGTACAGCTTGACGAGGTCGACGGCGATGTCGCGGACGGCCTTGCGCGCCTTCGACTTCGCGGCCGCCCAGTCCGAGCCGCCCATCTTCGACAGGGTCGGGCTCTCGCCTCCGACGTACCGGGAGAGCTGGTCGAGCTGGTCGGTCGGGACGAAGAGCTTGTCGCCCGGGTAGCCGCGCTTCGAGGGCGCGTACTCGAGCACGAGGTACTCGCGCTGCGTCTTCACCGCGTTGCGGCCGCCGGAGCTCACCTCGCGCGAGACGAGCTCGACGAACTTGCCGATGCCGTGCGTCGCGTGCACGACGACGTCGCCCGCCTTGAGCTGCAGCGGGTCGACGACGTTCTTGCGCCGCCCCGCCAGCTTCTTGACGGTGCGGGCTCCCTGCTGCACGCTGCGCCCGTAGAACTCGGCCTCGCTGAGGACCGCGATGCGCGGGTCCGGGATCGCGAAGCCGTGCTCGACGGCGGCGGTGGTCACGATGGCCACACCCGGCTCGGGAGGCGCGGTGAGGGCTTCGGCGCGGGCCGCGACCCCGGCGTCGGCGAGGACCTGCACCGCCCGCTCGACCAGTCCCTTGCCCTGGGCGGTCACCACGACGCCCCACCCGTCGTCGGCCAGCTGCTTGACGTGGGCGATCGCGCCGTCGGCGCTGCCGGCGAAGGCCGGGATCGCCTCGGCACGGACGCGGATGTACTCCCCCGCCTCGGCCGCGGCTTCGGCGTCGGTGAGCACGCGGTCGCGATCGCCCTCGTCGAGGCCGGAGTCGAACGGCGAGACCGTCCACCACGTGCGCTGCCCCCGGCCGTTCTTGAGCTGCTGCACCGTGAGGAAGTTGCCGGCGTCGAGGTCGATCGGCGCCTGGGCCCCCGCGACGGCGGCGCTCCACGCGGCCTGCAGGAACTCCGTGTTCGTCTCGGCGAGGCTGTGCGCACGCCCGCTGACCCGCTCGGGCGAGAACACCGCGATGGTGGCGTCCTCCGGCAGGTAGCTCGTGACCGGCACGAGGTCCTGGACGAGTGCGGGCGCGAGGGACTCCATGCCCTCGACCGGGATGCCCTCGGCGATCTTCGCGAGCATCTGCGACAGGTTGGGGAACTCGTGCAGCATCTCGCGAGCACGCTGCCGGACGTCGTCGGAGAGCAGCAGTTCCCGGGACGCCGTCAGCTCGACCTGGCCGAGGTCGTCGTCCGTCGTGCGCTGGTCGGCGACCGAGAACGCCTTGATCGCCTCGATCTCGTCGCCGAAGAAGTCGACGCGCACCGGGTGGTCTGCCGTGGGCGGGAAGACGTCGAGGATGCCACCGCGCACGGCGAACTCGCCACGGCGGGTGACCAGGTCGACCCGGGCGTACGCGAGGTCGACGAGCTGGGAGGCGATCGCGCCGAGGTCGTTGCCACGGGACCCGGTTCGGAGGACGACCGGCGCGAGGGCGGTGAGGTTGCCCGCGATCGGCTGGAGCGCGGCGCGGACGCTCGCGACGACCACGGTGGTGCGGCGCTCGGCAGCCGGGGCGTCCTGCCACGCGGCGAGCTTGCGCAGCGTGGCGATGCGCGTGCCGACGGTCTGCGCGCTCGGGCTCAGGCGCTCGTGTGGGAGGGTCTCCCACGCGGGGAACTCGAGGACCTTGGCGTCGGGGACGTAGCTGCCGACCGCCTCACGCACGGCCTCGGCCTCACGCCCGGTGGCGGTGATGACGAAGACGCACTGGGGGCCGTTCCGCTCGGCGAGGAGGGCGGCGAGGAGGGGGACGCGCAGGCCGTCGACGACCGAGAAGTCGGCGTCACGCGGGGCGGCGCGGAGGACGCGATCGAACGCGGAGGCGCGCGAAAGCGCAGGGATGATGCCCGAGATCGTCACTCAGGACATGGTACCGGCGGCCTCCGACAGACGGGCGGGCGTGCGCGGGCGGCGAACACCGGGCGCTCGGTGGGGCGCCGGTCTCAGCGGCGGTGCCAGCGGCGGCGGGTGGTCGTCCGGAGCACGACGCCGGCCACGAGGGCCGTGGCGGCCGCCAGGGCGAGGGCGCCGACGGGTCCGGCGCCGGTGCTCGCGAGCGCTCGGTGGGGCGCGGCGGTGCTCGGCGGTGGGGTCACGGCGTCGGTGCCGGCGCGGGACCCCCCGTCTGCGTCGGCGACGCTGCCACTCCCTGCAGGGGCGGCGGTTCCGGGATCGGGGTCGAGGGGCTCCGGAGACGCGGTCGGGCCCGCAGTAGCGGTCGGGGTCGGGGCCGGGGCCGGGGTCGAAGTCGGAGTCCGGCCCGGAGTCGGGCTCGGGCTCGGGCTCCGGGTCGGGGTCGGGGTCGAAGTCGGGCTCGGCGTCAGAGTCGGAGTCGGAGTCGGGGTCGGAGTGGCGGTACCGGACGCCACCGGCGTCGGGGGCGCACCGACGGTCGGTGCGGTGCTCGGCTCGCCACCCGCTGGCGCCGGGGTCGCACCCACGGTCGGTGCGGTGCTCGGCTCGCCGGGCGCTGGCGTCGGCGTCGCGTCGGGCGTCGGAGTCTGCGTCGGCTGCACACCAGGGGTCGGCGTCGCGGTCGCCTCCGCTCCCCCGACCCGCGCGGCCTCCACGACCCGACGCTGGTTGTAGTCCGCGACCGCGATCCTCCCGCCCGGTCCGGTGGAGACCCCCGTGGGGTTCACCAGCGGGGAGCCGTCAGGAGCCGCCGCGAACGCCACGCTCCAGACGCCGTCCTGTCGGACGAACACCCGGCCGCCACCATTGTCCGCAACCACGACCGACCCGTCCTCGAGCACCGCCACACCCCGCAGGCGCACCCGGGCGGGATCGTCACCCGGGTTGCCGAGCGACGACACGTCACCCGTCGCGCGATCGACCTGCCACACGGTGTCGGTCGACTGGTCCGACACGATCAGCGTGCTGCCGTCGGGCGACACTGCGACGCCCGCCGGGTCGACCCACGGGCCGGCGACGGACGACCACCGTCCCGCAGCCGAGTCCGTGTCCGTGTCCGTGTCCGTGACCCACAGCGAGCCGCTCCCGGGTGCGGCCGCGAAGAGCGTCGTGCCGACGGCCGTGAGTGCACCCACCGCACGGTCGCCGGGTGCCGGGAAGCGCCGCACGACGTCGTGCCCGTCGAGCTCCGCCACGGTCCGACGTCCGGCCTCGGCCACGAGGACCGTACCTCGGTCGGTCTCGGTCACCGCGGACGGGTTCCACATCGAGCGGTCGTCGGTCCCCAACGGCGCGAGGACCGACCACGTGCCGTCGGGATCGCGTCGCAGCACGCCGTTCCCGGCGAAGTCGGCGACGAGCAGTGCCCCCGAGCGCGTGTACCGGACGTCGTTCGGGGCGTCCAACGACGACGCTGCTCCGGGTGCGTCCGTGATGACGGTGTCCGGGTCCCACGTCGCACCGGCCGCGTTCGCCGGCGCGACGGCAGCGGCGATGCCCCCGGCTGCTGCGAGGAGGACGGCGGAGACGATGACGGTCGGGATCGCGACTCGTCGGCCGGACCACCGGGATCGGTGCAGCGCCACGGGAGGACCCCCTCGTTCACCGGGGGTCGGGCACCCCCCGGCAGAACCTACCGACCCCGGGGGACGTCGCGGTCCCCCAGTTCGGGGACCGTGGGGTCGGAGGCCGATCAGGAAGGAGCGTGGATCCGCTGCTGGGCCGCGAGCAGGCCGAGGTCGGCGATCGCCTCGACGGCATCGGCGCCGTCTGCGATGAGGTTCGGCAGGTTCTTCTTCTCGGCGGGCGAGAAGTCGCGCAGCACGTAGTCGGCGGGGTCCTGTCGACCCGGGGGACGGCCGATGCCGATCCGCACCCGGGCGAACTCGTTCGTGCCGGTCGCCTTGATGATGTCGCGGAGCCCGTTGTGTCCGCCGTGACCGCCGCTGCCCTTGAGCCGCACGGTGTCGTACGGCAGGTCGAGCTCGTCGTGCACGACCACGAGCGACCGGGCGTCGAGTCCGTAGAACCCGAGGACCGACGACACCGGGCCGCCGGAGGTGTTCATGAACGAAGCGGGCTTGGCGAGCACCAGCTTCGGTCCGCCGGGCACCAGGCGCCCCTCGGCGACCTGGTTCGGCGTCTTGTGCTTCTTGAACGTCGCACCCATCCGGGCAGCGAGTTCGTCGAGGACCATCTGGCCGACGTTGTGGCGGTTGCCGGCGTAGCCGGGCCCGGGGTTCCCGAGCCCGACCACGACGAACACGTTGTCAGCCATCAGCGTCGGCCAGATGTCCGCGATCGGGGTGTTACTCGGAGTCCGACTCGGACTCGTCGTCGGTGGAGGCAGCGGCCTCACCCTCGGCGCCGGCCTCGGCACCGGCCTCGGCGGCCTCTTCGTCGGCCGCGATGTCGTCGGCGGTCGCACGCGGGGTGACGATCTGGACGACGAGCGCGTCGGCGTCGGTCTCGAGCTCGGCACCAGCCGGGAGCTCGAGCTCGGAGGCGAGGACCTGCTTGCCGTCCTCGAGGCCCTCGACGCTCACCACGACGTGCTCGGGGATCTTCGTCGCCTCGACGAGGAGCGAGACCGAGGCGAGGTCCTGGACGTGGATGGTGCCGGAGAAGGACTCGCCCTCGACGACGACCGGGACGTCGACGGTGACCTTCTCACCACGGCGCACGACGACGAGGTCGATGTGCTCGATGATCTGGCGCACCGGGTCGCGCTGGACGTCCTTCACGAGGGCGAGCTGCGCGGTGCCCTCGATGTCGAGGTCGATGATCGCGTTGGCGGTACGGACGATGAGCATCGTCTCGTGGCCCGGGAGGGTGATGTGCTTCGGCTCGGTGCCGTGGCCGTAGACGACCGCGGGGATCTTGTCGTTCGCACGGATCTTGCGGGCCGCGCCCTTGCCGAACTTGGTGCGGACTTCCGCCGCGAGCTTGGTGTTGTCGGCCATGGTTGCCTCCTGGTGTCGTGGTCGACGCCGGGGTGCCGGCATCGGGGGGTCTGTGGTGTTGCAACTCGAACGCGTGCACGCGTGAGGAACGCTCCCAGGACTGGGCCGGGTCTCCCACCGCGTCGATCACGGCTGCGCGTGCGCAGCCCTCGCCGAAGTCAGTCGCCAAGCCTACCAGGCGTGGACCGGGCGTGTCGCACCGATCAGTTCCGTCGACGGTCGCGTGCGGCGTCGAGCTCGGCCCGGGCCCGGTCACTCACGGCTTCGGCGTCGTCGCGGGTGTCTCGGAGCCGATCGGTCTCGTCCGCGAGGTCGGCGAGGTCGTGATCCAGCTGCTCCAGTTCGGCGGCGAGTCCCGCTCGACGGTCCTCCAGTTCCCGCCGCCGCGCGTCCGCTGCGTCGAGCGCCTCCTCGGCCGCGTCGAGCGCGGCGTCCGCCTCGCGGGACGCTCGTCGGGCCTCGGTCTCCGCACGGCGCAGTGCCCCGCGGTCCGGCACCGGCACGTCGTCGTCCGGTCGCGCGTCCGGTTCCGCTCGGCGCGTCTCCGCCGTCGGCCGGGAGGCACGGGTCGACCCCGTCCCGCGACCGGCGTCGTCGCGGTGGTCGCGGTGGCCGTCGGCGCGGCGCGTCCGCTTGCGGCTGGGGGCGTCGTCGATCGGGATCGGTTCGGCGTCCGCGCCACTCCACGCGTCGGGCACGGCGTCGGGGTCGGCCAGTGCGCCGTCGAGGTCCACGCCGTCGAACCCGACGCTCTCGAGCGGGCGGACGAGCAGCCCGGAACGCACGGCCGCTGCGGCGTGGGGGTCCATCATCGCCGCCTCGATCGTGGCCGCCACCTGGTCGAGGACCGCGCGGGTCACCTCGTGCCCGGCCGCCGCAGCGAGGGCCGCTCCCCGTTCGGTCAGCCCGCGGACGAGTCGTGCCCGCTGCTTCCGGAGCGTGGCGATCTCGTCGGGGTCCGCGCTCGCCTGGGCGTCGCGGAGGGCCGGCCCGAGGTCGATGGCCTCGTCGAGGGCGTCGTCGTGCACGAGGAGGTCGACGACCCACGCGGCCGGTGCCGGCTTCCGGAGCCCGCCGATCCGGGTGGCGAGGGCGCGGTCGTCCTTCCGCACCGCGCGCTGCCGCTCCGTCCGGGCGCGCACGAAGTCGCCGGGGGCCACCAGCAGCAGCTCCCCGGCGACCTCGCTGAACTCCATCAGCCCAGCATGCCCGCGTTCCGCCGGCGGGTCACCAGTCGTGGACGGTGCCGTCGGCGAGTCGGTTGAACGGCAGGTACGCCTGCTCGTACGGGTACTTGCCGGCCTCGTCGACGTCGAGCGAGACGCCGAGGCCCGGCTCGTCGCCCGGGTGCAGGTACCCGTCGGTGAAGGTGAAGGTCTGCCGGAACACCTGGTTCGTCTTCGGGCCGTGCTGCATGTACTCCTGGATGCCGAAGTTGTGGATGGCGAGCCCGAGGTGCATCTGGGCGGCGAGGCCGACCGGGGAGATGTCGGTCGGGCCGTGGAACCCGGACTTGATCTGGTACATCGCGGCGTAGTCCATCGTCTTCCGCAGCGGGGAGATGCCGCCCATGTGCGTCACGGCCCCGCGGACGTAGTCGATGAGCTGGTCGCGGATGATGTCCTTGAAGTCCCAGATCGTGTTGAACACCTCACCGATCGCCAGCGGCGTCGTGGTGTGCTGCCGGACGAGCTTGAGCGCCTCCTGGTTCTCGGCGGGCGTGCAGTCCTCGAGCCAGAACAGGTCGTAGGGCTCGAGGCTCTTGCCGAGCTTCGCGGCCTGCAGCGGCGTCATCCGGTGGTGACCGTCGTGCAGCAGCGGGAGCTCCGGGCCGAACTCGTTCCGCACGGCCTCGAACACGGTGGGCACGTGGCGGAGGTAGGCGCGGGTGTCCCAGTCCTCCATCGCCGGGTACGCCCCGCGCTGCGCGGGTTCGAAGTCGTACCGGACGCCCTCGTTGCCCTCGGAGGTCGTGTTCGAGGCGATGCCGTAGATGCTCTCCAGCCCGGGGACGCCGGTCTGGACGCGGATGGACCGGTAGCCCTCGGCCTGGTGCTCGCGGATCGAGTCGAAGAGCTCCGGGAGCTCCTTGCCCGACGCGTGCCCGTACGCCATGAGTCCGGTGCGGGAGGCGCCGCCGAGCAGCTGGTAGACGGGCATCCCGGCGACCTTGCCCTTGATGTCCCAGAGCGCCATGTCGACGGCGGCGATCGCGGCCATCGTGACCGGGCCGCGGCGCCAGTACGAGGACCGGTAGAGGAACTGCCAGGCGTCCTCGATCCGGCTGGCGTCGCGGCCGACGAGCAGCGGGACGACGTGCTCGGACAGGTAGGACGCGACCGCGAGCTCACGACCGTTCAACGTCGCGTCACCGAGTCCGGTGACACCGTCGACGGTGGTGATCTTCAGCGTGACGAAGTTCCGGTTCGGGCTCGTGACGATGACCTCGGCGCGGTCGATGAGCTGCCCGCGGTCGGTCGACGCCCAGGTGTCCGGTCGGCCGGCCGTCGGGTCCGCCGCGGATCCGGTGTCCTCGGCACCCGGCACCGGCGCGGCGGGGTTCGTGGTCGTGTCGGTCATGCGTGCGCTCCTTCTTCGGTGCGGGTGCCGGCTTCGTCGGCGCGGGTGTCGGCGTCGTCGTGCCTGGCCGAGCGGATGCGGTCGGCCGCGGCGGTCACGGCGGCGACCACGGTGGTGGTGTCGAGGTCCGGGGCGACGGTGCGCAGGACGTCGTGCACGTCCGAGTCTGGACCGGGGGCTCCGGCGTCGTCCACGAGCTCGGGCTGCTCGGTCAGGTGCAGCCACCAGGCGGCGAGCGCCGAGGCGGCTCCCGGCCCGGTGCCCGCGTCCGGGTCGCGTGCGAGGCGGTGCCGCAGCACGTCGACCACCCGGACCGGGAGCTTCTGGGATCCGCCCGAGGCGATCTGCCGGAGCGTGTGCCGGATGCGCGGGTTCGCGAACCGCTCGACGAGGGCGGCGCGGGCCGTGTGGACCTCGGCGTCGGGCAGCGGGAGCTCGGCGGCGGCCTCGTCCCAGAGCTGCTCGACGGCCGCGCGGCACCGGGGGTCGTCCATCGCCTGCGCCACGGTCTCGTGCCCGAGCAGGAGCCCGAGGTAGGCGAGCAGGGAGTGGGACCCGTTGAGCAGCCAGAGCTTCCGCTGCTCGTACGGGGTCACGTCGTCGACGATCCGCACGCCCGCGGTCTCCCATGCCGGCCGGTCGATGCCGTCGAACCGGTCCTCGAGGACCCACTCGGCGAACGGCTCGGTGACGACGGGCGCGCGGTCGCCCTCGAGCGCCCCCGGGAGCCCGGCGAGGTCGTCCAGGTCGGCCTCGGTGGTGGCGGGGGTGATCCGGTCGACCATCGAGCTGGGGAACGCGACGTTCGACTCGATCCAGGTGCGCAGCTGATCGTCCTCGGCGGCGTCCACCACTGCCGATCGCAGGACCTCACCGTTGTGCGTCAGGTTGTCGAGGGACACCAGGGCGATGCGGCCGGCGCCGGCACGGCGCCGCGCCTCGAGCCCGTCGACGAGCCGCGCGGGCACGTCCGAGCCGGACCGGTAGCCCTGCTCCGTGACCGTGAGCGTGACGACGGTCGTCTCCGGGGACGCGACCACGCGCCTCCAGGCCGTGTCGTCGCTGCCGGGATGGGCAGCCACGATCGTGTCGACCACCTCGGCGGTGTCGCCGTCGGCGGCGCGGGTGACGAGCGTGTACCGGCAGTCCTGCGCGACGAGTGCCTCGGTCACGGCGGGCGAGCGACCGGTGAAGGCGGTGACGCCCCACTGCTCGCCGGAGGCGCGACCCGTGTACCAGGCGAGGTGGGCGCGCGCGAACGCACCGATGCCGAGGTGGACGATGCCGGGGCGGCGGTCCGTCATGCCGCCACCGCGACGAGGGACCGGAGGTAAGCGAGGTTGTCGGCCGTGCGCTCCGCGAGCGGGAGGTCGGTGGAGAAGTCCTCGATCGTGACCCAGCCGTCGTAGCCGTGCTGCCGCAGTGCGTCGAGGTACTCGGCGACCGAGGCCTGGCCGTCGCGCAGCGGTGCCCACTCGTTCTGCCAGACGCGGCTGCCGTCGGGCCGGGTGTCGCCGGTGTCGACCCAGCGGGCGTTCTTCACGTGGGCGTGCGCGAGGTACGGACCGAGCATCTCGAAGGCGGCGAGGTGGTCCTCCTGCCCCTCGATGACGAGGTTGCCGAGGTCGTGGATGACGCCGACGTGCTCCGGGTCGAGTCCGTCGACGAGCCGGAGTGCTGCGGACGCCGACGGGGTGATCGTCATGTGGTGCAGCTCGACGAGCGCCTTGACGCCGAGCTCGGCGGCGCGGCCGGTCGCCCACTCGAGGTCGGCCCGGGTGCGGTCGAACATCGCGTTGTAGGTCTCGCCGGTGCGCTCCTGCTCGGCGCGGTACATCGGCATCGTCACGCGGACCTGACGGGCGCCGAGCTCGGCGGTGACGCGGAGCATCGTCTCGACGCCGTCGTGGTCGGACACCTGCTGGTAGCCGCCGATGCCGGAGTACTCGAGCCCGGCGGCGTCGGTGACGCTGGCGATCTCGCCGACGCGGTCGGCGATGCCGGTGAACTGCCACGTCGACTTGTTGCCGGCCCAGAACGACCGGCCGGCGGGCACCTCGGCGCCGTCCGCGGGACGGTCGTCGACGACGCGCCACTCGATCCCGTCCCACCCCTGCTCGGCCAGGGTCTGCGCCGCTTCGGTGGGGGTCCAGTCCGGGGTGGAGGCGGTGAACACGGAGAACTTCATCGGGTCGCTCCTTCACTGGGTGTCGCAGCGCCGACGACCGGCACCACGTCGTCGTACCGGCCGTCGATGACGTCGTCGATCCGGACCGGCCCGCCGAGCGTCGCGCTGACGTAGAGCCCGCGGACGGTCGCGAGGGACACGAGCGCGGCGTCGACGGTCACGCCGGGCTGGCGGCCCTCACGGATCGCGGCGACGATGTCCGTGTACTGCCGTGCGTGGCCGGCGGCGAAGTGGTCGGGCTCGGTCGGACCACCGACGACGTGCTCGGGTGGGACGACGTCGGACTTCTGGTCGACCGCGTCGGCCACGGCGGTGGCGTTCGCGGTGGTCGATGCCGACTCGAGCGTCGCGGTGTCCGGCGCGACGTGGAAGTAGGCGAGCCGGTCGTCGTCGACGATCGCCGAACCGTGCGTGCCGTACACCGCGTAGCGCGCGGACAGGCCGGGGTAGGCGGCGGTCGTGCAGTGGATGACGCCGAGGGCGCCGTTCCGGAAGCGGACCGTGGCGACGGCGGTGTCCTCGACCTCGATCCGCTCGTGCGCGAGCAGCCCGGTCTGCGCCGAGATCTCCTCCGGGCGGCCGAGCGCCCAGACGAGCAGGTCGACGGTGTGCACGCCCTGGTTCATCACCGCGCCGCCACCGTCGAGCTCCCACGTGCCGCGCCAGTCGCCGGAGTCGTAGTACCCCTGTGACCGGTACCAGGCGACGCTCGCGACGCCAGAGGTGACCGTGCCGAACGAGCCGTCGTGCGCGGCGCCGGCGACCGCGACCGAGGCCGGGTCGAAGCGGTGCTGACTGATGACGCTCGTCACGAGACCGCGCTCGCGGGCGTCCGCGGCGAGCGCCGCGATCTGCCGCGCTCGCGGCATCGTCGTGTCGAGCGGCTTCTCGATCACGACGTGCTTGCCGGCAGCGAGTGCCGCCTCGGCGAGCTGGACGTGCATGCCGGAGGGCGAGCAGATCGCGACCACGTCGATGTCGGCCTGCTCGATCGCCTCCTCGATGGTCTCGGTGGTGATCGGGCGCGCGACGCCCATCGCCTCGAGTTCGTCGGCGGCGCTCGTGGCCGCGGCGGGGATCGCGTCGACGAGGGCGACGACCTCGAGGTCCGGGTGCTGTACGGCGACGCGGGCGTGGTGGCGTCCGATGACGCCGGCGCCGACGACTGCCAGCTTCAGTGGGGTGGTCATCGCAGGGTGACTCCGATCTGGTCGGTGAGGGAGCGGAAGGCACGGCCGGCGCGACCGAAGGCCGCCGGGCCGGAGAACCCGCCGAGGGAGGTGAAGTCGCTGAGGTGCGGTTCGAGGGATGCGTACCCGGCGTACCCGGCGTCGCGGAGCGCGGTCAGGGTCTGCAGCAGTTCGCCGTCCCCCTCGCCCGCCGGCACGACGGACGAGTCGGCGGCGAGCGCGTCCTTGACCTGCAGGTAGTCGACGTACGGAGCGAGCTGCGCCCAGCCGTCGGTGAAGGGCCGGACGCCGCACTGGACGTAGTTCGCGTTGTCCCACGCGAGGCGCAGCGCGGACGAGCCGACGCTCTCGACGATGTCGAGCACCCGGTCGGGCACGTCGCCGTAGATGTCCTTCTCGTTCTCGTGCAGCAGCGTGACGCCCTCGCGTTCGGCGAGGTCGGCGAGGGCGCGCATCCGGGTGAGGACATCGTCGCGGACGGCTTCGGCCGTGCGACCCTCGAAGTAGAACGAGAAGATCCGGATGTTGGTCGTGCCGAGCGCGTGCGCCGCGGCGATCGCACGTCCGAGCCGTCCCACCTCGTGCTCGACGGGCTCGTCGACGGACACCTTGCCGATCGGCGAGGCGATGGCGGACACGGTCTGCCCGCGCTCCTCGAACAGGCGGTGGAGACCGGCGAGCTGGTCCTCGTCGAGGTCGACGACGTTCACCCCCCATGCGCTCCGCACCTCGATGGCGCTGGCGCCGAGCGCCTGCAGCACGGCGACCTGGATCGCCGGGTCGGCGTCGATCTCGTCGCCGAACCCGGAGAGCTCCCACGTGGGTTGGTCGGTCATTGCGTTCCCTTCATGTAGGCAGTCTGGAGGCGCGGGGCGGGCTGGCACCGCGCCTCCAGGCTGTCTGTGGACAAGTCGGAAGACTGCACAGCGCTACTTCACAGAGCCGGCCGTCAGACCGCCGACCAGGTAGCGCTGGAAGATGAGGTAGAGCGCGACGACCGGCACGGCACAGACGATCGACGCGGCCATCATCTGGCCGTAGATCGGGACGGCGCCGCCCTCCTGGGTGGTGCCGAGCACCTGGAGCACCACCGCGACGGTGCGGGTGTTCGGCGTCGTCATGATCGTGCTGAACAGGACGTCGTTCCAGCCGAGCAGGAATGCGAAGATCGCCGACACGACGATGCCGGGCCACGACAGGGGCAGGACCACGCTCCGGAGGATGCGTCCGCTCGAGGCGCCGTCGATGCGGGCGGCTTCCTCGAGCTCCTTCGGCAGGCCACGGAGGTACGTCACCATGACCCAGGTCGAGAACGGCAGGGCGAAGGTCAGGTAGGTGACGAAGAGGCCCCACCTGGTCCCGATGATCTGCACGCCGGTCGCGCTCGCGATGTTCGAGAACACCACGAAGACGGGCAGGAGCAGGAGCGTGCCCGGGATCGACTGCAGGGCGAGGAGCCCGCGGAGGATCGTGAGGCGGCCGAGGAACCGGAACCGGACGAGGACGTACGCGGTGGACACGGCGAGCGCGGCACTCGCGACGGCGACCGCCCCGGCCGTGAGGATCGAGTTCACGAGTCCCTGCCCGAGCGCGACGGTGGACCAGATGTTCACGTAGTTCGCCAGCGTGAACTCGGACGGGAAGTACTCCCCCCGGGCGACCGCGACGTCCGAGTTGACGGAGCCGAACAGGATGTACAGCACCGGGACGGCGATGAACGCGACGATCACGGCGATGACGACGACGAGCAGCCAGCGTGGCAGGAGCCGGGTGACGTCGGTGTCGTAGGGCCGCTTCGCCGGGCGGCCGTTCCGGGCCGTGATGCTCTCGGTGAGCGTGGCGGTCGGACGGGTGCGGGTGCGGAAGGTGCTCTGGGTGCTCATGCGCGGGCTCCGTCGATGTCGGCGGCTGCGGCCGGGGTCGCCGCGGCGAGCGTGGCCCGGTCGGCCCGTCGCTGCTTGCGGGTGGGGCCCGCGTCGTCACCCGTGTCGAGCTTCACCGCTCGGAGGTAGACGAAGAGCGGGATCGCGACGATCACGAGCGAGCAGATCGCCATGGCTGCGGACAGGCCGAAGCGGAACGACTGGAAGCTCGCGATGTACGTCAGGACGGGCATCACCTCGACGCTCGACGGCAGCGGGATGCCGAACAGCACGAACGGGAGGGTGAAGTTGTTGATGTTGTGCAGGATCGAGATGATCACCGCGAGCGAGAGCGGGCCGCTCAGGTACGGGAAGATGATGTACCGCAGCTTCGCCCACCACGTGACGCCGTCGAGGGCGGCGGCCTCGTGCACCTCGTTGTCGACGGCCTGCAGTCCGGCGAGGGAGAGCAGGTAGACGAACGGCCAGCTCGTCCACACCATGACGCCCGCGAGCGCCCAGTACGACGCGGAGCCGTTCAGCCAGAGCACGTCGGTGTGCAGGACCGAGTTCACGACGCCCTGCGGCTGGAGCATGGTCCGGAAGAACGTGCCGACGACGAACGCGGGGAGCACGTACGGGATGAGGTAGACGGACCGGACGAGTCCGCGGCCGGGGAAGCGGTTCTGGGTCGAGATCGCGGCGGCGACCCCGATCGGCACCGTCACGGCGGTGACGAGGACCGACAGCGACACCGAGATCCAGATCGAGTGCAGGAGCGGCGAGGCGGTGAAGGCCTCGGCGAAGTTCGCGAACCCGATGAAGGGGGCGCTGAACCACTGCCGCAGCGTGTACTGGTCGAGGTCGAGCATCGCGATGAACACGCCGACGAGGAGCGGCACCACGATGACGGCGAGCATGAGGACACCACCGGGCAGGAGCATCCAGAGCGGTCGCTCGCGCTTGTACAAGGGCGTCTTGCCGACGGGCCGGACGCCGTGGGGTCGCGAGGGCTGCGTGCGGGGCCGGGTCTCGGTGGCGGTCATCACAGCCCTCCGTTCTTCTGGCGGTTCAGGGTGGACTGGGCGTCCCGTTGCGCGGCCTCGAGGCGCTGCCGCAGTTGCTCGTCGCTGACCTCGCCGCTCTTGAGCTGCGGGATGGACTGCACGACGACGTCGACGAGGGCGAGCTGGATGTCCGACCAGGCGCCGGTGAAGGCGGTGGGCTTCGAGAGCTTCCCGGCCTGGATGATCGGCGCGAGCTGCGGGTTGTCGGCTGCGAGCTGTGCGGCGGCGTCGGCGTTGGTGGGCAGGTTGCCGAAGAGCTTGTAGTACTCGAGCTGCGCCTTCGGCGTGCTGAGCTGCTTGATGAAGTCGAACGAGAGGTCCTGCTTCGTCCCGTAGTCGGCGACGACCCAGTTGTCGCCGGAGAGGATGCTGGCGGCCTCGATGCCGTCACCGGGGCGGGACGTCGCACCCGGCGGGACGGTCGGCAGCAGGGCGAACTCGTACTTGCCGTCGACTTTCGTGTCCTTGAACGAGTTGATCGCGGTGGTGGTCGTCATCGGGAAGAACGCGGCCTTGCCGTCCGTGAACTGCGCGAGGGCCTGCGCGTTGTTCCAGCCGATCGCGGCCTTGTCGACGACGCCGTCCTTCGTGACCCAGTCGAAGTAGGTGCGGTAGGCGTCCTCGACGGCCTTCGTGTCGATCTCGGCCGTGCCGTCCTTCGTCACGATCGTGTTGCCGGCGTTCTGCGCCATGCCCCAGACGAACTTCCACGGGTCGAACCCGTCGGCGTAGGCGACCGCCATGCCGTGCACGTCACCCTCGGTCGTCTTCTTCGCGTCCGCGGTCAGCTGGTCCCACGTGGTCGGCATCTCGGTGATCCCGGCCTTCGCGAGCAGGTCCTTGTTGACCGCCATCACGAAGGGCCGGCTGGCGAGCGGGATGCCGATCTGCTTCGACGAGCTCGGGCCGGAGATGCCGAACGACGCCGGGTCGAACTGGTCCTTCCCGCCGACGGCGTCCCACTCCTGCTTCCCCATCTCGACGAAAGCGCCCGTGGCGTACGCGGTCGGGGTGAAGGTGGTGCCGATCGCGTACACGTCGGGGCCCTGCCCGGAGATGACGCTCGTCTGGATCGCGGTCAGTTCCTCCTGCGCGGACGAGTAGGTCTCCCACTGCACCTTCGCGCCGGTGGTGCGCTGGAACTCGGCGGCGACGTCCTGCTGCCACTGCTTGCGTTCCTCGGGGTAGGTGGTGTCCGCGGCCATCATGACGCGGAGGGTGTTCGGGTCGTCGCCGCTGCCGTTGACGATCGCGCAACCCTGCAGCGACAGTGCTGCGAGCGCGACGACGGCGGCGGCTCCGACCACGGAGCGGGCCTTCAGTCTTCGTGTCCTCATGCGGGGGTTTCCTCCTCGAGACCTCCGTGGGCCGCGTGCGCCGACCGACCGTCGGCGTCGCTGCCCGGGTGCCACCACTGTCCCGCCGGTGGCAACGTCCGGCAACCGGTTGCCACTTGTTGCCACGGACGCCTAGCGTCGGCATCGTGAGCAGAGCAGACACGGTCCCCGTCGGGGGCACCGAGGCCGGGGGCGGTCCTGGCGGCGGCGGTTCCGGGATCGGCGACGGTGACACCGGTCGTCGGGTCACGATCCGGGACATCGCCGACGCGACCGGCGTGGCGCCGTCGACGGTGTCCCGTGCCCTCTCCCTGCCGGACCGGGTGAACCGCGTCACCCAGCAGCGCATCCAGCAGGCCGCCCGGGAGCTCGGCTACGTCGCGAACTCGCAGGCGCGGGCGCTGACGTCCGGTCGGACCCGCGCGGTCGCCGTGCTCGTCTCGGACATCACGAACCCCTTCTACTTCGACGTCATCCGCGGGACGCAGCACCAGCTGTCGGCCGCGGGGTGGACGCAGCTGCTCGTCGACACCGAAGAGTCCGCGGACGCCGAGCTCGCCGCCCTCAGCGCGATCGCCACGAAGGCGGACGGCGCCGTGCTCACGGCCTCCCGCCTGTCCGACGCACAGATCGCCCGGTTCGCCGAACGCACACCGCTCGTCGTCGTCAACCGTCGGCCCGCCGGTGTGCCGTCGGTGCTCATCGACACCCCGGGCGGGGTCGAGCAGGCGGTGCAGCACCTCGTGAGCCTCGGCCACCGGGACGTCCTCTACGTCGCCGGTCCCGACAGTTCGTGGTCGAACGAACGTCGTTGGCGCGCCCTCGTGCGGGTAGCGAAGCGCCTCGGCGTGCGGGTCGCCCGGATCGGCCCGCACGCCCCGTTCGTCGACTCGGGTGCCGCGGCCGCCGACGCCGCGGTGAACGCCGGTGCGACGGCGTGCATCGCGTTCAACGACCTCATCGCGATCGGGATGCTGTCGCGGCTGCGCGAGCGCGGGGTCCGTGTCCCGGAGGACATGTCGGTCGTCGGCTGCGACGACATCTTCGGCGCCGACTTCTGCAACCCTCCGCTCACCACGATGACGTCACCGATCGAGCGTGCGGGACGGGTGGCGATCCGCATGCTCCTCGGCCGGCTCGGCGCGGCACCCTCGGGATCGTCGTCCGGCGACGACCTGCCCGACGGACACGCCGCCGGGGCCGTCGCCCTGCCCACGCACCTGACCGTCCGCGAGTCCACCGGCCCCGCGCCGACCTCGCCCCACCGTCCGTCCTGAGCCCGCCCAGTCCGTCCCGAAGGAGTCGACGATGACCCGGAACAGCACGACCACGACCCCCCTGGCGCCGCACCCCGACCGGCTGCTGCCCGCCGACCCGGCGACCCGGGACATCGCCCGGACCGTGTACGAGGCGGTGGCCGACACGCCGATCATCTCGCCCCACGGGCACGTCGACGCCACGCTCATCGCCGACGACGAGCCGTTCCCGGACCCGGCAGCGCTCCTCATCACGCCGGACCACTACGTCCTCCGCCTGCTGCACGCCAACGGGGTCCCCCTCGACCAGCTCGGTCGCGGCGCCACGACACCGGTCGAGGGCCGGGAGGTCTGGCGGCACCTCGCCACGCACTGGGACGACTTCCTCGGCACCCCGGTCCGGTACTGGT
Source organism: Curtobacterium phoenicis (assembly GCF_047238015.1). NCBI lineage: Bacteria > Bacillati > Actinomycetota > Actinomycetes > Micrococcales > Microbacteriaceae > Curtobacterium > Curtobacterium phoenicis. Next base: position 1,127,195 of record NZ_JBDFLZ010000002.1, on the reverse strand, counting down.
TCGAGACCGAGCTCCACGACGTCTTCGGCCTCCGGTCGGCACCCTCCGCCGAGAACGCCGACGAGCAGTACGACCACCTCGCGACACTGCTCCGCTCCCCCGGGTTCCGGCCGCGCGCCCTCTTCGACAGCTTCGGCATCGAGGTGCTCGCCACGACCGACGCACCGGACGCCGACCTCGCCGCGCACGCGCGGCTCGCGGCGGACCCCACCTTCACCGGCCGGGTGCTCCCCACCTTCCGCGCGGACGCCGTGTTCGACCCGTCCCGGTCGGACTGGAGGCACGTGGTGACGTCCACCGGTGCGGCCGCCGGCATCGACGTGGGCACCCACGACGGGCTGCTCGCCGCGCTGCGCGCACGGCGGCAGTACTTCATCCAGCACGGCGCGACGGCCACCGACACCGGTGTCCTCGACGCCGGCTCCGCGCCGCTGCCCGCCGCCGAACGCGAGCGCATCCACGCCGCGGCGATGCGCGGGCCGGACGCCGTCACCGCGGCCGAGGCGACCGCCTACCGGCACGACATGCTCTACCGCTGGGCGGAGATGAGCGTCGACGACGGCCTCGTCATGCAGTTGCACCCGGGGGTGCTGCGCAACCACCACCAGCCGACGCTCGACCGCTTCGGGCCGGACACCGGCCACGACCTGCCCGCGGTCGGGTCCTTCACCGAGCCGCTGCGCCCGCTCCTCAACGACTTCGGCACCGCCCCCGGGTTCCACCTCGTCCTCTTCACCGTCGACGAGACCGTGTTCTCCCGCGAGATCGGCCCGCTCGCCGGCTTCTACCCCGCGGTGTACGCCGGGGCTCCCTGGTGGTTCATCGACACCCCGGCGGCGATCGGCCGGTACCGGGCGGCGATCACGGACTCCGCGTCGTTCACGAAGACCTCGGGGTTCATCGACGACACCCGTGCGTACTGCTCGATCCCGGCGCGGCACGACATGGCACGTCGGGCCGATGCGGCGTACCTGGCGTCGCTGGTCGTCACGCACCAGCTGACCGAGGAGGACGCCGTGCGCACGGCGCACCGGATCGTGTCGGACATCCCGCGGGCGACGTTCAAGCTCTGAGCGAGCGCGGACGTGTCGAGCATCAGGGCGTCCACCCGGGGGTGACGAGGCCGGTCTCGTAGGCGAAGACCACGAGTTGCGCCCGGTCGCGGGCACCGAGCTTGATCATCGCGCGCGAGACGTGCGTCTTCGTGGTCATCGGACTGACGAACAGCCGCTCGGCGATCTCGGCGTTCGAGAGCCCGCCCGCGACGAGACGCATCACCTCGCGTTCCCGGACGGTGAGGACGTCGAGCTCGGGCGAGAGCGAGGACGGCTTCGCGTGGGTCGCGTACGCCTCGACGAGTGAGCGGGTCGCACGTGGCGAGAGCAGCGACTCCCCCGCCGCGACCGTCCGCACCGCGCGGAGCAGCTCGGCCGGCTCGGTGTCCTTCACGAGGAAGCCGGCCGCGCCGCCGCGGATCGCCTCGAAGACGTAGTCGTCCTCCTCGAAGGTGGTCAGCACGACGACGTGCACCGCGGCGAGGTCCTGATCGGCCGAGATGCGACGGGTCGCGGCGAGGCCGTCCGTCCCCGGCATGCGGATGTCCATCAGCACGACGTCCGGCCGTTCCCGCCGGACGAGCAGGAGGGCCTCGTCCCCGTCGCCGGCCTCCCCGACGACGGTCATCCCTGGCTCGGCCTCGACGAGCGCGCGCAGCCCGGCGCGGACGAGGACCTGGTCGTCCACGAGCGCGACACGCAACGGTTCAGTGGTCATCGGGGTCCTCCGGTCGTGCGGTCGTGGTCGGCAACCGGGCCTCGACCACCCACCCGCCGCCCGGTCGTGGTCCGGCGCGGAACGTCCCGCCGACGGCCGTCGCACGCTCCCGCATGCCGATCAAGCCGTTCCCGGAGTCGCTGATCGGAGTGGTGCGGGACGCGCCGTGTGCATCGGTGTCGAGCGGATGGTCGGTGACCGCGACGGCGACCGTCTCGTCGCCGATCACGACCGTGATCGCGGCTCGGTTCGCGGGCGCGTGCTTCATGACGTTCGTGATGGCCTCCTGCACGATGCGGAACGCACTGCGGTCCACAGCGCCGTCGAGGCTCGAGGGCTCCCCGGTGACGTCTGCGTCCACCGCGATGCCGGCGGCGCGCGCACGCTCGACGAGGTCCGGGAGACGATCGAGACCGGGTGTCGGGTTCCGTTCCGACCCGGGCTGGCCGTCGACGCTCCGCAGCACACCGAGGATGGTCCGCAGCTCGACGAGGGCTTCGCGGCTGGTGTCGCGGATGTTCCCCAGTGCCTGGCGCGTGGGCTCCGGCAGGTCGGCGCCGAGATGGAGGGCGACCCCGGACTGCAGGTTGATCAGGGACATGCTGTGCGCGACCGAGTCGTGGAGTTCACGGGCGATCCGCACGCGTTCCTCCCCCGCACGGCGGCGCTCGGCGTCTGCTCGGGCACGGCGGCGTTCGGCCGCGCGTTCGACGCGGACCCGGACGAGCTCGGTCACCACGATCGTGACGACCGCCCACGCGAGCGCAAGCAGCACGACCGCCGGATCGAAGGCGGGCGACCGGCCCAGCACGACGTCGGCGGAGGGCAGCCAGAGGACCGCGAGCACGGCGGCGACGACGACCTCGACGCGACGCCCGCGGAACCAGGCGTTCGCGAGCGCCATCGTCAACGCGGCGACGAACGGCCCCCGCGGACTGACGACCGCGGCGAACCCGAGCGTGGCGGCCAGGACGAACCAGAGCACGCCCCGTGGACGCCACCAGCGGAACGGGAGCGCGACGACGCCGGCGACCAGGAGCGCCAGGGCCAGCGGCCCGAGAGCGACCGGTTCGACCGGCGTCGCGACGCCGTGCGTGAGCCAGGGCGGCCCGGCCCGACCGCCGCCCGACCACCGGGACGCGACGACGGTCCCGATCAGCTGGAGGAGCGCGACGGGCACGACCCGGCCGACCCGCGCGAAGCGGACTCGGCCGCCCGGCCGGAGGCCGGGCGAGGAGGTCGTGTCGGTCATGCGTCGAGCCTAGGGTCGGGTCCGGGGGGCGGCATCGGGCGTGAGCACGACCTGTGGACTACTCCCCCGGGAGTACCTCGCTGTGCAGGAGAGCCCTGCCCACGACTGCGGGAGCAGACGGAAGTGGGGCTGCAGGGCGGACGCGTGACGGGCCTCCAGGCCGGACGCTGGAACGGTCCCCGACCAGGCGGACCGAACCGACCACAGGAGCAGTCATGATCACCACCGCACTCACCACCGCAGCCGCCGCGACCGGGCCGTACTGGCACGGCGGCGGGTTCCCCTTCTTCGTCTTCCCCGCGTTCTTCTTCCTCGTGTTCCTCGTCGTGTTCCTCGTGTTCGGGGTCTTCCGACGCGGGTCGTGGCGAGCCGTCTCGGACGCGCGGGCGGTCCTCGCCGACCGGTTCGCCCGGGGCGACATCAGTGCCGAGGAGTACCGGGCACGGTTGTCCGAGCTCAGCCGGAAGTGACCGCGAGGCCCGCGAGGATCGTCCGCACCGTGTCGTCGACGGACCCGTCGATCGGCACGATGAGGGCGGCCTCGTCGGGCTGCGGCCGTTCCAGCGTCGCGAACTGCGAGTCGAGCAGCGACGTCGGCATGTACTCGTGGTGCCGGTGCGACTGCCGATCGGCGATGAGCTCACGCGAACCGTCGAGGAACGCGATGACGAGTCCGGGCGCGGACGCACGAAGGCGGTCGCGGTAGGCGCGCTTGAGCGCCGAGTTCGCCATCACCGCGCGGTTCCCGGACGCCTCGATCGCCGCGATGCGGTCCGCGCACGCGTCGAGCCAGGGCCAGCGGTCCTCGTCGGTGAGCGGGATGCCGGCGCGCATCTTCTCCTTGTTCGCCACCGGGTGCAGGTCGTCCGCGTCGACGAACTCGGCCGGTTCCCCCCGTGCTGCGAGCGCCGCTGCGACGGCGGCTCCGATGGTGGACTTGCCCGAGCCGGACACCCCCATGACGAGGACGGGCGGGAGGACTGCGGTGTCGGTCATCCCTCCACAGTATTGACGGCGATGAACGTTCTCCCCACGTTGCCGTAACACCCACCCGGCCCCAGGGCGCGCGCCGTAGGTTGGTGGCCGGTACGACAGGACGAAGGAGACCTCGTGGCAGACAACGACGGACAGGCGAACATCGGCGTGATCGGGCTCGCCGTGATGGGCTCGAACCTCGCGCGGAACCTCGCCTCGCGCGAGGGCAACACGGTTGCGGTGTACAACCGCACCTACGCCCGCACCGAAGAGCTCATGAAGGAGCACGGGGACGCCGGGTTCATCGCGTCCGAGGACATCGACGGGTTCGTCGCCTCCCTCTCGAAGCCGCGCACCGCGATCATCATGGTGCAGGCCGGCAAGGGCACCGACGCGGTCATCGAGCAGCTCGCGGAACGGTTCGAGGAGGGCGACATCATCGTCGACGGCGGCAACGCCAACTTCCACGACACCATCCGCCGCGAGCACGACCTCCGTGAGAAGGGCCTGAACTTCGTCGGGACCGGCATCTCCGGCGGTGAGGAGGGCGCGCTCAAGGGGCCGTCGATCATGCCCGGCGGCTCGAAGGAGGCCTGGGAGACCCTCGGTCCGATCCTGAAGTCGATCGCCGCGGTCGCCGAGGGTGAGCCCTGCGTCACGCACATCGGTTCCGACGGCGCCGGTCACTTCGTGAAGATGGTCCACAACGGCATCGAGTACGCCGACATGCAGCTCATCGCCGAGTCGTACGACCTGCTCCGCCGCGCTGGAGGCCTGTCGGTCGAGCAGCTCGTGCAGGTGTTCGACGAATGGAACAAGGGCGACCTCGAGTCGTACCTCATCGAGATCACGGGCGAGGTCCTCAAGCAGCAGGACGCCGACACCGGCAAGCCGCTCGTCGACGTCATCCGCGACGAGGCCGGGTCCAAGGGCACCGGCGTGTGGACCGTGCAGAACGCCGTCGGGCTCGGGATCCCCGTCTCCGGCATCGGCGAAGCGGTGTTCGCGCGAGCGGTGTCCTCGAAGCAGACCCAGCGTGCCGCCGTGCAGCAGTCGGTGAAGTCGCGCCCCGACATCGCCGACGTCCCCGACACCTTCGCGGACGACGTCCGCGCCGCGCTCTACGCGTCGAAGGTCGTCGCGTACGCGCAGGGGTTCGACCTCATCATCGCCGGCGCGAAGGAGTACGACTGGGACATCGACCTCGGCGCGGTGGCGAAGATCTGGCGCGGTGGCTGCATCATCCGGGCGCAGTTCCTGAACCGCATCGTCGAGGCGTACGACAAGAACCCCTCGCTCGAGAGCCTGCTGGTCGACCCGTACTTCGCGGACGCGGTCGCGGAGGGCGAAGCAGCATGGCGTCGCATCGTCGGGATCGCGGCAGCGTCGGGCATCCCGGCGCCCGGGTTCTCGTCCGCGCTCGCCTACTTCGACTCGCTCGCGTCGGACCGACTGCCGGCGTCGCTCATCCAGGGGCAGCGCGACTTCTTCGGCGCGCACACCTACCAGCGCATCGACAAGGACGGCACGTTCCACACGCTGTGGTCGGACGACGACCGCCGCGAGGCCGAGCAGGAGCCCTCGACGCACTGAGCGTCCCACGCCCAGCCCACCGACCGGTCGCGGTGCGACCGCGCGCCACGAGAGGGCTCCGCCGATCCGGCGGGGCCCTCCGTGGTTCCCGGGCACCGCGGCCGGATGCGTCGGTGGGACCGGCGTCCGAGTGGCCCTGGGTTGGCCCCGGCGTCGGCCCGGGCGGCCGCGACCGTGTCGGTGTCGGTGTCGGCGTCGGCGTCGGTGTCGGTGTCGGCGTCGGTGTCGCTCACGCGACGATGCGCTCGCGAGCGAGGTCTGCGACGAGCCGCTCGAGCCGCGGACCGCGACCGATCAGGCGCCGGGAGCCCGGACCGGACCGGACGAAGAACGTCGCGACGGCGGGGGTGTCGTCCATCCGGACGTGGTGCAGCACGACCGCGGTGCCGCGCGTGCCGGTCGGTGTCGGTTCGTCCTCGAGCCCCACGTGCACCATCCGCGACCACCGGATCACGAGCATCCGGGTCGCTCGCCGTTCATCGAGCTCCCAGAGGGATGCCTCGGTCGCGCCGAACGCCCAGGTCACCCGGTCGCCGAGGGCGCGGCCCGGGCGGAGCTCGGTCACGGACCGGCGCAGCTCCTCGGTCGGGGCTGCCGGGACGAGCCACACCGTCGGGTCGATGCGGCGGATCGCGAGCGCGAGCGCTTCGTCCTCCCGACGGAGCCGCACGGCGCGAGCACGGACCAGGGCGAACAGGATGAGCGCCACCCCGACCGCGATCGCGACCGCCTCCGTGACGCCGAACCAGACGAGGTCGGTGTCGGGTGACGTGGCGACGACGACGATGCGGACCGCCAGCAGCGCCGCCCAGACCCCGACGATCGTCCAGCGGAGGGCCGCGAACTTCCGTGCCGTCGACCACGGCTCACGCCCGCTCCGCCGCACACGACCGGACCGGGGAACACGGTCGGGTCGTCGCTGCACCCCCTGATCGTCGCACGGATCACAGTGCTCGTGCTGGCCGTGGCGTGAACGTGTGAGGTCGGCCGCGCTCCACAGGTGCACGGCGTCCAGCGAGCGCGTGGGCGGGACGACCTACGATCTGCGGTGTGTGGAAGACGTGGGCAGCAGTCGTCGGGGTGATCGCCGCCGTCGTGTTCCTCGCCGCGGCCGAACTCGTGGCGGTGTTCCTCGGCGGCGCGGGCAGTCCGCTCGTCGGCGTGGGCGGCGCCGTGATCGACCTCGCACCACGCGGCGCGAAGGACCTCATGGTCTCCCTGTTCGGGACCGGCGACAAGGTCGCCCTCTTCGTGCTGATGATCGTCCTCGTCGTGGCGATCAGCGCCGGGGCGGGCGTGCTCGAGCGTCGACGCCCCCCGGGCGGTGCCGTGGTGTTCGCGATCGGCGGCGTCCTGTCGCTGCTCGCCGTGACGACACGCTCCGGGAGCGGCTCGCTCGACGGCGCCCCCACCGTGGTCGGCGTCGCTCTGGCGATCGTCACGCTCCGGGTGCTCCTCGCCCGGCTCCGCCGGTGGGAGGCGACGGCCGACGTCCCGACCAGCCGAGCGGCGACGACCGACCGTCCCGATGGGGGTGCCGCGGGGCCGGAGCGCCGCGCGTTCATCGTCTGGGGCGTCACGACCGCGGCGCTCGCGGTCGTGGTGGGCGGTGCCTCCCGGCTGGGGACCGCGACCATGCAGGCAGCGGTCGCCGCGCGGCGGGCGATCCGCCTGCCGAAGCCCGCGACAGCGGCGCCGGCCGTACCGTCCGGAGCCTCCCTCGACGTCGCGGGCATCACGCCGGTCATCACACCGAACGACGCCTTCTACCGCATCGACACCGCGCTGAGCGTGCCCCAGGTCGACCCCGCGACGTGGAAGCTCCGGATCCACGGCGCGGTCGACCGCGAGGTCGAGGTCACGTGGGACGAACTGCTGGCCCTCCCGCTCGAGGAGCACGTCGCGACGATGAGCTGTGTCTCGAACGAGGTCGGCGGCGACCTCATCGGGACCGCGAAGTGGCTCGGGTACCCGATCCGTGAGCTCCTGGCGAAGGCCGGGCCGCACGACTCGGCGGACATGGTGCTCTCCACGAGCGTCGACGGCTTCACCGCGGGGACGCCGCTCGACGTCCTCGAGGACAGCGGCACCGCCGCGCTCCTGGCCGTCGGGATGAACGGTGAGCCGCTGCCGCCCGAGCACGGGTTCCCGGTGCGCATGGTCGTACCGGGGTTGTTCGGCTACGTCTCCGCGACGAAGTGGGTGACCGACCTGGAGGTCACCCGGTTCGCGGACGCGCAGGGCTACTGGACCCCTCGGGGCTGGTCGGAGCGGGGACCGGTCAAGCTCGAGTCGCGGATCGACGTCCCGCGCGGCGGCAGCAGCGTGCGGGCCGGCTCGACGGTCGCGGTCGCCGGCGTCGCGTGGCACCCGCACACCGGGGTCGAGCGCGTGCAGGTCCGGGTGGACGGTGGCGCGTGGCAGGACGCGACGCTCGCCGAGTCGATCTCGGCGGACACGTGGCGGCAGTGGGTGTGGAAGTGGACGCCGACGAAGGGGACCCACCGCCTGCAGGTCCGGGCGACGAGCGCAGACGGCGAGGTGCAGACGAGTGTCGAACGGGCACCGGCACCGAACGGAGCAACGGGATGGCACGAGGTGACGGTCACGGCGAACTGAACACCGGGCCAGCAGGGACGGCCCCGGTCGGGATGGTCAGGGGCCCCGGCCCCGTTCGTCAGGGATCGCGCGGCTGCCGTCTCACTCCTGGGGCAGCGTCGCCTCCCGGGGCAACGTCGCGACCACGCAGGTGCCGTCGACCGCGTCGTCGTGGACGACCTCGGCGGCGAAGCCGTTCGACCCGAAGATCCGCGCAGACGCCGACGCCTGTGCCGCGGACACCTCGATGACGACGGCGCCACCCGGGCGCAGCCACGGACCCGCTCCTGCAGCGATCCGACGGTGCAGGTCGAGTCCGTCCGCCCCTCCGTCCAACGCCACCCGGTGCTCGTGGTCGCGAGCCTCGGACGGCATCGTCGCGACCGCGTCGGTCGGGACGTACGGCGCGTTCACCGCGATGACGTCGACCGCTCCCCGGAGTCGCTCGGGCAAGGGTCCGAACAGGTCGCCCGAGACGACGATCCCGCGGTCGCCGATGTTCTCCGCCGCCACATCCACCGCGGCGGGGTCGATGTCGGAGGCCACGAGGTCGAGTGCACCGACCCGTTCGAGGAGTGCCACCGCGATCGCGCCCGCCCCGCAGCACAGGTCGACGACGCGGTCGTAGCGGTGGAGCCGCCGAGCAGCCTCGGCCACGACGACAGCCGTGCGGGCCCGCGGTACGAACACCCCGGGCGCGACCCGCACCCGGTGTCCGTCGAACGCCGCCCACCCGAGGACGTACTCGAGCGGTTCGCCGCCCAGCCGCCGCTGGACGAGGCCGCGGAGCCGGACCGGGTCGCCGTCGCCGGCGGCGAGCAGCAGGTCGGCCTCGTCCTCCGCGTAGACGCTGCCGCCTGCACGGAGCCGCGTGGTCAGGGCATCCCGCGCAGCCGAGCTCACCACGGGTCGGTGCGGCTCAGGCCGCGCCGTCGAACATCGACGTCACGGAGCCGTCGTCGAAGACCTCGTGGATGGCGCGCGCGATGAGCGGCGCGATCGGCAGGACCTCGAGACGGTCCCAGCGCTTCTCCTCCGGCAGCGGGAGCGTGTCGGTGACGACGACGCGGTCGATGAACTCGCTCTGGAGGAGCTCGGTGGCCGGGTCGGAGAACACGGCGTGGGTCGCGGCGACCACGACGCCCGTGGCACCGTTCGCCTTGAGCGCCTCGGCGGCCTTCGCGATGGTGCGCCCCGTGTCGATCAGGTCGTCGACGAGCAGGCACACGCGGCCCTTCACGTCACCGACGATCTCGTGCACGGACACCTGGTTCGGCACGAGCGGGTCGCGCCGCTTGTGGATGATCGCGAGGGGCGCCCCGAGCTTCTCCGACCAGATGTCGGCCACGCGCACGCGGCCCATGTCGGGCGAGACGACGGTGAGCGTCGACGGGTCGAGGATCTCCTGGAAGCGCTCGAGCAGGACGGGCATCGCGAAGAGGTGGTCGACCGGACCGTCGAAGAAGCCCTGGATCTGCGCGGCGTGCAGGTCGACGCTCATGATGCGGTGCGCGCCGGCCGCCTTGAAGAGGTCGGCGACGAGACGGGCCGAGATCGGCTCGCGGCCACGACCCTTCTTGTCCTGACGGGCGTACGGGTAGAACGGCGCGACGACGGTGATCCGCTTCGCCGACGCACGTTTGAGGGCGTCCACGATGATGAGCTGCTCCATGAGCCACTCGTTGATCGGCGCCGTGTGCGACTGGATGACGAACGCGTCGCAGCCGCGGACCGACTCGTCGAACCGCGCGTAGAGCTCACCGTTGGCGAACGTTCGAGCGTCGGTCGGGACGAGGTCGACGCCGAGCTCCTCGGCGATCTCCGCGGACAGCGAGGGGTGTGCCCGGCCCGAGACGAGGACGAGTCGCTTCTGACCAGTGGCTTTGATTCCGGACAAGTGCCGTGCTCACTCCCTGACCCCGGAGGGCCGTGTCGATCGACCCGGGGGCCGTCAGATCTGTTCGCCGCGCGCGCGCCGAGCCGCCTCGGCCGCCGGCGTTCCGGGTCGGTGTTCCTCGACCCAGCCGTCGGTGTTGCGCTGTGGGGCGTAGCTGATCGCCAGCGACCCGGCAGGGACGTCCTTGCGGACGGTGGTCCCGGCGCCGGTGTACGCTCCGTCACCAATCCTAACCGGGGCGACGAACACGTTGTGCGACCCGGTCCGGACGTTCGACCCGACCTCGGTACGGTGCTTCGCGACGCCGTCGTAGTTCGCCGTGATCGTGTTCGCCCCGATGTTCGAGTCCTCGCCGACCTCGGCGTCACCGATGTACGACAGGTGCGGGACCTTGCTGGCCCGGCCGATCACGGCGTTCTTCGTCTCCACGAAGGTGCCGATCTTGCCCTGGTCGCCGAGGATCGTCCCGGGTCGCAGGTAGGCGAACGGCCCGACGGAAGCCCCGGCGCCGATGACGGCCAGGGTCGCGTCGACCCGGTTCACGGTGGCGCCCGCGCCGACCTCGGTGTCGCGGAGCGTGGTGTCCGGACCGACGACCGCCCCGGAGGCGATGGCGGTGGCCCCGACGAGTTGCGTGCCCGGCAGGACCTCGGCGTCCGGCTCGATCGTGACGTCGAGGTCGATCCAGGTCGTCGCCGGGTCCTGCACGGTGACACCGGCGACCTGGTGGCGGCGGACGATCCGGGCGTTCAGCTCACGGGCGGCGTCGGACAGCTGCGCGCGGTCGTTGATGCCGGCGACGAGCCACGGGTCGGTGAGCGTGACGACGTCGATGCGCCCACCCCGCTCGCCGATGAGCGCCGGCGCGTCGGTGATGTACTTCTCCCCCTGCGCGTTCGCCGTCGTGAGCGAGGGCAGGACCGCGCGGAGGTGGGTGACGTCGAACGCGTAGATGCCGGCGTTCGCCTCGGTGATCGTCAGCTGCTCGGGCGTCGCGTCCTTGTGCTCCACGACCCCCACGAACGCTCCGTCGGCATCGCGCACGATGCGACCGAGGCCGGTGGGGTCCGGGGCGATCGCGCTCACGAAGGTGGCACCGTTGCCGCCGCCGACGTGGGCGTCCACGAGCGACCGGAGGGACACGGCGTCGAGCAACGGCACGTCGCCCGAGAGCACCACGACGGCGCCGTCGAAGTCGTCGGGGAGCGCCTGCACCGCCACCTCGACGGCGCGGCCGGTACCGGGGACGTCGTCCTGGTCGACCACGAGGGCGTCCGGCGCACGCTCGACGACCTCGGCCGCGACACGGTCACGCTCGTGCCGCACCACGACGGCGACGTGCTCGGGCTCGAGCGACGAGGCGGTCCGCAGCACGTGCGCGATGAGCGGCAGCCCGGCGAGGCGGTGCAGCACCTTGGGCGTGGCGGACTTCATGCGGGTGCCCTGGCCTGCGGCGAGGACGACGACGGCGATGCGCTGGTCGGTCATGCCCCCCATCCTGGCGCACGCTGCCTCGACGGGCGGTCCGGACCGCTGTGCCGGGCGGAACCGTGCGCGGTGCCGCAGCACCCACACGTCGCGAACCGGTTACCCGGACGGGATCCGCCCTTCCACCCACGGCCGGGAACCCGCGCTGCTCAGCCCAGGTCCGCCGCGTTCCCGGTGCCGCACTTCGACACCCCGCCCATGCTCGACTTCGTGGTGGCCGCACCGAACTGGATGCGTTCGACGTCGCCGCCGCTCCCGTTCACGAGGAACCGGTCCGCGCCCGAGGTCATCTTGTCCGTCGAGTACTCGACCGTCAGACCGTCCTCGGCCCAGCGCTTCCCCACCGACTTCGTCACGGCCTCAGGGTCGCGCACGCCTGCGCCCGTCCGCACGATGTTGTACAGCGCCCCCGCTGAACCGTCGGGGAGCACGCACTCCTGCGGGTACTCCTGCGACTGGGCGGCGTCCCAGTCGACGCCGGAACGGCCCATGGTCTCCTCGACGTAGGCAGCTGCGAGCCGACGTTGGTGCTCGGCAGTGGGCACAGGTTCCACGGTGTCCTCCTTGGTCGGGTTGCCCGCGGCGCACCCCGCGAGCACGAAGGCGGCGAGCAGCACTGCCCCGAGCGCCGACGGTCGTCTGGTCACCTCGACGGTCCCATCATGTTGTCGAACAGCGTCTTGTCATGATCGCTCATCCCGGCGGCATCGGCCGGAGTCATGCCGGCTCCGCCGTTCATCGTGGCCCGCGCAACGTTGTTCAGGGCTTCCGTGCCGTAGTCGAAGTACCCGGGTCCCGCCGCCGTACCCGATCGGGTCGTGCATCGTCGTCTGGTGACCTTCGGAGGGGTCTCCGCCGTTGGTCCCGAACGTCGTCGCGCCGAACGAGGAGTCCATCGGGTCGTCACGGCCGCTCCCAAGTCGTCCGAGCCACGCGTACTGGTCACGCGGATTGTCGTTCACGTCCTTCGTGGGCAGGCCGGACGTCGCCTGCCCTGCGTACACGTGGTCAGCATCGATCCCCTTCGCGCCTCCGACGTCACCCTCGATCCCAGCTGACGCGACTGCCACGAAGTTGTCCACGTGCACACCTGTGCCGTGCAGCGCGTCGGCGCCCGTCGTCGTCCCGTACGAGTGCCCGACGACGTTCAAGGTGAGATCGTCGGTCCGCGTCGCTCGGAAGCCGGCCAGGTCGTCAGCGAGCCGCGCAGCACCAGCCCGCCTTCGCCGCGAGCTTGGCTTCCTCGGTCTCGACCTGGGCCGCCAGGTCGCGTGGGAAGACCGCCGCCTGTTCGAGCGTCGCGTCGACGGCGTCGATCATGCCCTGGTGAGCGAGCGACAGCCCGGCCGCGCGGCTGATCACCTCGACGACACCGAGACACCCCTCGTCGAGGCCGGTGAAGCGTTGCGCGTCCGCTCCGAGCGCCGATCGCGCTTCGGTCAGCGCCGCCGTGACCGCAGCCAGCGTCTCCGACTCGACCCGGAGCTCCCCAGCACCCATGACTCCCCCGTGTTCCCCTCGACGTCGCCGCAGTAGCGTATCAGCGGCCGGCAGGCTCCGCCCGCACGAACGCCATGCACACCAGCCCCGCCACGAGCACGACCACGATCCCGAGGATGCCGTACCGCGTCGATCCGCCGATCGTCACCGCGACCGCGAACAGCGTCGGGGCGAGGAACGTCGCCGCGCGTCCGGTGGTGGCGTACAGGCCGAAGAGCTCCCCTTCGCGGCCGGGGGTCGCGAGCCGGGCGAGGTAGGCCCGCGACGACGCCTGCACCGGCCCGACGAACAGCGCGAGCGTGAGCCCGAGCACCCAGAACAGCGTGGCCGAGGACCCGGCCGCCAGCACCCCGAGCCCGCAGAGGGCGAGCCCGACGAGCGAGACCATGATGAGCGCGCGGGAACCGAACCGGTCGTCGAGCCGGCCGGACGCGAACGTCGCGACACCCGCGACGACGTTGGCGGCGATCGCGAACAGGATCACCTGCGAGGGGGTGAAGCCGAACACCTGCGCGGCGATGATCCCGCCGAAGGTGAACACGGCACCGACGCCGTCCCGGAAGACGGCGCTGGCGACGAGGAACCCGAGGACGTTCCGGCGCTCCCGCCACAGCCGTGCGACGTCGCGAGCGAGGTCCCGGTAGGCCGCGAACACGTTCCCGCCGCGGGACCGGTCGGCGGCCGCCTCGGGCACCACGAGGAAGAGCGGTACCGAACTCACGGCGAGCCAGACGGCGGCGATCCCGATCGCGACGCGGACGTCCCACTGTCCGGTCGCGACGGTGGCGGGCAGCTGCAGGAGCCCCGCGACGTCACCGCGCCCGAAGTCCTGGATGCAGAGGACGAGCAGGACGACCAGGAGCACGATGCCGCCGAAGTACCCCGCGGCCCAGCCGATCGCGGACACCCGACCCGTGCGGTCCGCCGGGGCGACCTGTCCGAGCATCGCGTTGTAGCCGACGCTCGCGATCTCGTACGCGACCGTGCCGATGCCGAGCAGGGCGGCGCCGAGGTACAGGTACGGCTGGCTCGGGGCGACGAACACCATGCCGCCGATGGAGAGCGCGATGCCGATCGTCGCGATGAGGACGGACCGGCGACGGTGTCCGGTGCTGTCCGCGAGCCGGCCGACCGCGGGTGCGACGAGGGCGACGACGATCCCGGCGATCGCGAGCGTGGTCGACACCACGGCGGCGTTGTGCGCGAGCTCGCGCTCCACGAGGGCCTTCCCCGCAGGCGTCGTGTCCGCGACGAGTGCCGGGTCGACGAACGCCCGGCTCGCGAGGTACGTGCTGAAGACGAAGGTGGTCACGACCGCGTTGAAGGCCGCGGACCCCCAGTCCCACAGCGCCCACGAGACGAGCGCGCGGCGGTCGGTGCGCTGCGGTGGCACGGCGGTGGGCGACACGGTCATGGCCGAACCGTAGCGCGTCCGGGTGTCGCGCGGGTGGTCCCCGACGAGGGGGCACCGCCGGTCGCGTGGCGGGTGCGCAGGACGGCCTGGAGGCTCGTGGCGGCGCCGCCACGAGCCTCCAGGCCGACAGCCGGTCACGCCGGGCGCGGGGCGCGACGCGCACCGGCGACCCACCGGACGCGCGCACGGTCCGCGAGGACCGTCTCAGCCGACGGTGAGCGACCCACCGGACTCCCGGACGCGGCCGTGCTTCGGCACGTACACCTGGAGTCCGTCGAGCGACGTCGTCGTGAAGGCCGAACGGTCTGCGCGGAGGAGCTGCGTCACGGCTCCGGGTACGGGCAGCCGCTGGTCGTCGCCGACCACGATCGCGACGTACGGCCCGCGGTCGAGACGGTTGGAGCCGAGGTCCCCGACGTAGGGGCGGAAGAGCGTCGGCGTCGCGGCCGCGAAGAGGATCGGCCCGTCCGGTACGCCCTCGCGTCCGAGGTACCCGGGCAGCCGGGCGATGCCGGTCGGGTGCGCGCGGACCACGGCCTCGCTGAGCCGGACCGACGGCACCACGAGTGCGACGACGAGCACGAGGACCACGGGCACCGTGAGCCACCGCGGCGGGACGGTCGCGAGGCGCGCGAGACCGATCGCGGCGAGCACGAGCAGGAAGGGCATCCACGCCGTGTAGTACGTCGGCAGCGCGATCTTGGCGACGACGACGTAGAACCCGGCGACGAGCAGGAACGCGACGCCGACGTACGCCACGAGCCGGTCGGACCGGACGACCAGGGCGGCGACGACCCCGACCGCGACGACGAGGAGCAGGGCCTCCCCGGTGCCGTTCGCCATGAACTGCAGGCTCGCCCACCACGGTGCGAAGGTGTAGATCTTCCCGTCGATCGTGATGGGGTGCCCGTTGGTGTTCTGGCCCTCCTGGAACGTGATCATGTACGTGATCGCGGACCGGATGCCCATCGGCAGGTACAGCGCGACGAACGTGACCGCGAACGCCGCGGCCCAGAGCGCCCCGCCGACGATGCCCCTCCGCGCGGCGCGGAACAGGAACGGCAGCAGCAGGAACGCGGGCAGCAGGACCACCGTCGACACCTTCGAGGTGACCGAGAGGGCCATGAGCACCCCGGACACCGGGGCCAGCCACCAGGCCCGCTCACTGCGGATCCACCACCACGCGGCGACGATCGCGAACACCGCGAACGCCGTCATCACCGGGTCGAGGAGCGCCAGACGGTCGACGCGCGGCCCGGCTCCGCCGCGCGGGGTCAGCCACCACAGTGCCGCCGCGAGGAGGCCACCCCACCACCCGACCTCACGGCGGATCCAGAGGAACACGACCACGCCGACCGCGAGGGTCAGCAGCCCGACGAGGACCCGCGGTCCGATCGGTCCCTGTCCGGCGACGAACTGTGCGAGGCCGAAGAGGTACTTCGCGGTCGGCGGGTGCTCACGGTTGTTCGTGAAGTCGCCGTGGACGTACTGCCACCCCGCTCGGACGTAGATGTCCTCGTCGCCCGTGACGTTGGGCCCGCCGAGGTTCCAGAGGCACTGGAAGAGTGCCCACGTGCCGATGACGACGAGGGCGCCGACACGGATGCGGACGTCGTGGGCGAGGGACAGTACTCGGGTCGGCACCCGACGAACCTACTCGAGCGCAGTGCTCACGCGGGCACGCCGCCCGGGTGCACGATCGACTTGAGCGATGCCGGGTCGGTGTCGCTCTCGAGGGCCTCGCGGACGTCGTCGAGCCCGTAGCGCCCCGTGACGAGCGAGTCGAGGTCGACCTGCCCGGACGCGACCAAGCCGATCGCGACCGGCCAGGTGTTCGTGTACCGGAAGATCCCGGTGACCGTGACCTCGAGGTTCTGGATGTGCTCGACCGGCAGCGTCATCTCCGAGTTGCCGAGCCCGACGAGGACCGCGGCACCGGCGGGTCCGACCGCCCTGATGCCGTCGGAGACCGCGCGGGGCGCACCGCTCGCGTCGATGAAGGCGTCGACCGGCACGATGTCGGCGGTGACGTCGACCGTCGCCGGGTCGACCACCTCGGTCGCGCCGAAGGACAGCGCCCGCTCCCGACGCTCGGCGACGAGGTCGCTCACGACGATCCGCGTCGCGCCGAAGGCCCGCGCGACCTGGGCGCAGATCACACCGATCGGACCGGCGCCCGCGATGAGCACGGACGACCCGGGGACGATGCCGGCCTTGCGCGCAGCGGCGATCCCGACCGACAGGGGCTCGAGGAGCGCACCGGCCTCGAACGAGACCGCGTCGGGCAGGGTGTGCGCGAACACCGACTCGATCGTGACGTACTCGGTGAACGCGCCGTCCACGGGCGGCGTCGCGTAGAAGCGCATGTGCGGGCAGAGGTTGTACCGGCCGGCGAGGCACTGCGCACACCGGTGGCACGGCCGCTGCGGCTCGACGGCGACGCGCTCGCCCACGCGGGACGCCTCGACGCCCTCACCGACGGCGACGATCGTGCCGGACAGCTCGTGACCGAGGACGAGCGGCTCCTCGACGACGAAGTCGCCGATCCGTCCGTGCCGGTAGTAGTGGACGTCGGAGCCGCAGACGCCGACCGCCGCCACACGGACGAGCACGTCGCCGGGCTGGGGTGTCGGGACGGGTCGCTCCTCGACGGTGAGGTCCTGGGTGCCGAGGAGCACGCTCGTGCGCTGCTGCTCCGGGAGCTGCCTGGTCATGCGGGTCTCGCTTCCTCGACCGCTGCGTCGCGGTCGGTCTGGGGATCGTGCGTGCTGGGGGCCGGGCGCGTCCCGGCGGCCGGGTTGGTCCCGGGGGCCGGGACTAGCCCGGCGGCCGGGGTCGTCCGCGCGACCGCGGCCGGGTCACGCAGGAGGTCCCGGAAGCCGACCTCGGCCGCCCCCCGCGTCAGGACGTCGTCGCCGAGGGCCGCCGGGACGATGCGGAGCCGATCGGCCGTGCCGGGCATCGACTGCGCCCGGACGGCCTCGAGGATCCGGTCGCCCACGTGCGTCAGGAGCACTCCGAGGAACCCGCCGAGCACGACGACCTCGGGGTTGACGGTGTGGATCGCGTTGCGCAGGGCGGTCGCGAGCGCGGACACCTGGCGGTCCACGACGGCTTCGAGCGCCGGTCGTCCCTCGGCGAGCGCCCGGGCGAGGGCGCGGAGGTCGTCAGGCGCTGTGCCGGCCGCGGTCGTCAGGGCCTCGCGCGAGGCCTCGGTCTCGAGGCACCCGACGGCGCCGCAGTGGCAGCGGATGCCGTTCGCCGCCACGAAGGTGTGGCCGAGCTCGCCGGCGTACCCGTCGGCGCCGCTCAGGGGCCGGGCCGCGGCGATGACCCCGCCACCGATGCCGCTCGCGCCACCGTTGAGGTAGACGAGGTCGTCGACGCCGCGGCCGCTCCCGGCGAGCCGTTCGGCCCAGGCGCCGAGGTTGGCGTCGTTCGCGACGGCGACGGGGAGGCCGGTGCGTGCGGCGAGGGGTCCGGCGACGGGTTCGTCGCGCCAGCCGAGGTGCGGGGCGTACTGGACGGTGCCGTCCTCGACCCGGACGGTGCCCGGGACGGCGACGCCGACACCGACGACGCGGACCGCGGCCGAGCGCTCGACCGTGTCGCCCGAGCCGCCCGCGCGGTCGCCCGCGTCGCGCGCCCGCTCGCCCGCGTCCGCCGTCAGCGCACGGAGCAGCGCCGCGATCGTGTCGACCGCCTCCGGCCCGGTCGGCGGGCGGACCTGCGGGGCGGCGCGGTGGTGCCGGACGGACCCGTCGAGGCCTACGAGTGCGACCGTCACGGCGTCGATCTCCACCACGGCCGCCGCGGCCACGACGTCCGCCGATGCCCGGACCACCGGACTCGGTCGACCGACCCCGGTGCCGCGGACCCCGGCGGGCGGAGCCTCCTCGTGCACGAGTCCGAGGTCGACGAGCTCACCGACGAGCGTGAGGGTCGTCGAGCGGTTCAGTCCCGTGCGGCGGGTGACCTCGGCGCGGCTGATCGGCCCCTCCTCGTGCACGAGCCGGAGGACACGTGCGGCGTTGCCGGGCGTGGTCTGCGGTGGCAAGCGGTCCTCCTTCGGTCGTGGTGGGTGGTCGTGTCGGCCGAGTCTCGGCACTGCGGACAGTTTCGCGGTCGCGGGATCGCGAAACTGTCCGCCTGGCCGAGTCTCGGCCCGCGCGCGGCGCGGCGCGGCGAGGCGCGGCGACCGCGGCGCGGCGAACGCGGCGCGGCGAACGCGAACGCGGCTAGCGCGAGCGCGAGAACGCGGCGTCGAACGCGGCGTCCGGCGGGGCGATCGTGCCGAGCTTCCGCACGAACGCGAGCGCCTCGGGGCCGCCGACGAGCCGGTCCATGCCCGCGTCCTCCCACTCGACACTGGTCGGGCCGTCGTACCCGATGTGGTTCAGCACGCGGAACACCCGCTCCCAGGGCACGTCCCCGTGGCCGGCGGTGACGAAGTCCCAGCCGCGCCGGGGGTCGCCCCACGGCAGGTGCGAGGACAGCCGCCCGTTCCGCCCGTCGAGCTGCTTGACCGACTCCTTGCAGTGCACGTGGTAGACCCGGTCGGCGAAGTCGAGCAGGAAGGCAGCGGGATCGAGGTCCTGCCAGACGAAGTGCGACGGGTCGAAGTTGAACCCGAACGCCGGGCGGTCCGCGAACACGTCCAACGTCCGTCGAGCGGTCCAGTAGTCGTACGCGATCTCGGACGGGTGCACCTCGAGCGCGAAGCGGACGCCGACCTCCTCGAACACGTCGAGGATGGGTGACCAGCGGTCGTGGAAGTCCTGGTAGCCGGCGTCGACCATACCCGGCGGCACGGGCGGGAACCCGGCGACGGTCTTCCAGATCGACGAGCCCGAGAACCCGGTGACCGTCCGCACGCCGAGAGCGGCGGCCGCACGCGCGGTCCACTGGAGTTCCTCGGCGGCCCGCTGGCGGACGCCCTCGGGGTCGCCGTCGCCCCACACGTGCTCCGGGACGATGTCCTGGTGCCGCTGGTCGATCGGGTCGTCGCACACGGCCTGGCCGACGAGGTGGTTCGCGATCGTCCAGACCTGCAGGCCGTTGCGCTCGAGGACCGCCTTGCGGTCCGCCACGTAGTCCGGGTCGGTCGCGGCGCGCCGCACGTCGAGGTGGTCGCCCCAGCAGGCGATCTCGAGGCCGTCGTAGCCCCACTCCCCGGCGAGGCGCGCCACCTCCTCGAAGGGCAGGTCGGCCCACTGTCCGGTGAACAGGGTGACCGGCCGGGAGGCGCGGGTCGCGTCCGCCGCGCCCGTCCCGTCCGTCGCGTCGGTCCCCTCGGTCGTCGCCGGTCCGTCCGTCGTCGTCATCGTCGTCGTCCTTCCTCGCGTGTGCTGTGGGTCACCAGGACCCGGGGGTGGCCCCGGCCGGTACGGTCTCGGGCCGGTCGACGTGCGACCGCACCTCGACCACGGTGTGCTCGCGGGCGGCGGTCGCGACGGCCTCCATCACCTCGAGCACGTGGAACGCGAGGTCGCCGCTCGCCCGGTGCGGCCGGTCGCTGTCGATCGCGTGCGCCATGTCGGCGAGGCCGTAGCCCCGCCCGGCGTCGGCGTACCCGGCGGTCACCGGCAGCTCGCGCCACTCGCGGTCGTCGGCGGTCGCGATCGACACCGGGTCCGAGAAGCGGTTCGGGTCCGGGACGCCGAGCGTGCCGGACGTGCCGTACACCTCGAACAGCGGCGCCCGGGTCGCCCAGACCTCGAACGACACCGTGACCGTCGAGACGACGCCGTTCGCGTGCTCGAGCACGGCCACCACGTGCGTGTCGATGTCGACCCGGAGCGGTGTCCCGGCGGCGGGTCCGGTCGCGATGGTGCGTTCACGGTCGGACCGGGTGGACGCGCCGCTCACGCGGGCGACCGGGCCGAAGAACTGCACGAGGCTCGTCAGGTAGTACGGCCCCATGTCGAGCAGCGGACCGCCACCGGGCTGGTAGTAGAACGCCGGCGCCGGGTGCCAGAGCTCGTGGCCCGGTGCCGACCACGACACGGCGGCACCGACCGGCGTGCCGATGAGTCCGTCGTCGAGCGCGGCTCGAGCGGTCTGGATGCCGGTGCCGAGCACGGTGTCGGGCGCGCTGCCGACCCGCAGACCCGAGCGACGGGCGAGGTCGAGCACGGGCTGCGCCTCGGCGGTGGACATGGCGAGCGGCTTCTCGCCGTACACGTGCTTGCCGGCCTCGAGCGCACGCGTGGCGACCTCGGCGTGCGCGGCCGGGATCGTCAGGTTGAGCACGACGTCGACGTCGTCGGCGGCGAGCAGGTCGTCGACCGAGGACCCTCGGACGCCCTGCGTCTCGCCCACCGACTGCGCGCGGGCGACGTCGATGTCCGCGACCGCGGTGAGCTCGAGCCCGGCCAGTGCCGGGAAGTGCTCGAAGTACTGCTGGCTGATGACGCCGACCCCGACGACACCGACCCTCATCGGGCTGCCCACAGGAGTCCCCTCTCGATGATCGTGCGGAGCGGCTGCGACTCGACGACCTCGAGCCGGTGACCCGGTGCCGAGACGAACACGCGCCCCTGCCCCCACTGCCGGGTCCAGATCGCGGGCGCCGTGACCGGTCGGTTCCAGGCGTCGAAGTCCCGGGCCTCCTGCGTGGTCGTCGCCAGGACGTCGTTGTACTCGTCCGAGAGCACCCAGTACTGCTCGGTCACGAGGTCGAAGTCCTCGATGCCCTGCGTGATCGGGTGCTCGTGCCCGGCCTCGGTGATGTGCACCGTGTACGGGATGTAGTTGTCCGACTGCTCGCCGGTGCGCTCGGACGGGTGCTTGCCCGCGTGGTGCGCGAACTGCCCACCGATCATGTGGAGGTAGTCGGCGGTGTTCCGGAACGCGTCCGCGATCCCGCCGTGCCACCCGGCGAGGCCCGCACCACCGAGGACGGCCTTCTGGAGGCCGGCGAACTCGTCGTCGGTGATCGTCGACATCGTGACGATCTGCACGATGAGGTCGACGTCCGCCATCACGGCGTCGTCGGCGTAGACCGCGGTCGACTCGGACACCTGCACGTCGAAGCCGTTGTCCCGCAGGAACGGGATGAAGAGGTCCGTGGTCTCGACGGGCATGTGGCCGTCCCATCCGCCGCGGACGACGAGGGCCTTCCTGGTGTCCGCCACTCAGATCACCGTCCAGGCGCTGCCGTCGGCCGCGCTGCGCTCGACCGCGTCGAGGACCTGCTGCACGTGCAGCCCCTCCTCGAACGACGGGGACGGGTCCTCGCCCGCGACGATCGCCTGCACGAAGTCCTTCACCTCGTGGCTGAAGGTGTGTTCGTAGCCGATGAGGTGCCCGGTCGGCCACCACGCTGCCATGTAGGGGTGCTCGGGCTCGGTCACGATGATCCGCTGGAAGCCCTGCTCACCTGCCGGGGCGGTGGCGTCGTAGAACCGCAGCTCGTTCATCGACTCGAGGTCGAACTGGATCGCTCCTGCGGACCCGCTGATCTCCAGGGTGAGGCCGTTCTTCCGGCCGGTCGCGTACCGCGTGGCCTCGAACGTGCCGATCGCGCCGTCCGCCGCGCCGCCCGCGAGCCGGGCCGTGAAGAACGCGGCGTCGTCGACCGTGACCTGCCCGCGCTCCTCCGAGGCGGTACCGGACAGCCCGACGCCCTCGGCCATGAGCGGACGTTCCGTCACGAAGGTCTCGAGCGTGCCGGAGACCGTCGCGAGGGACGCCCCCGTGACGTGCTCGACGAGGTCGATCGCGTGCGCCCCGATGTCACCGAGGGAGCCGGAGCCCGCGAGCGACTTGTCGAGTCGCCAGGTCATCGGGCCGTCGGGATCCGCCAACCAGTCCTGCAGGTAGAGCGCGCGGACCTGGCGGACGGTGCCGAGCCTCCCGGCCGCCACCAGCTGCTTCGCGAACGCGATGGCGGGCACCCGACGGTAGCTGAAGCCGACCATCGAGCGGACGCCCGACGTCCGCGCAGCGGCGGCGGCCGCGGTCATCGCCTCGGCCTCGGCGACGGAGTTGGCGAGGGGCTTCTCGCAGAGCACGTGCTTGCCGGCCTCGAGCGCGGCGATCGCCACCTCGACGTGCGAGGAGCCGGGCGAGCAGATGTCGACCACGTCGACGTCGGGGTCCGTGACGGCCGCACGCCAGTCGGTCGACGCCGCCTGCCAGCCGTACTGCCGTCGGGCCGCCTCGGTCCGCTCCGGATCACGGCCGACGATCACCGCCATCTCCGGTTCGACCCCGAGGTCGAAGAACCTGGGGGCGGTCCGCCACCCCTGCGAGTGGGCGGCTCCCATGAAGCCGTGGCCCACCATCGCCACACGCAGTCGATCCTGCGCCTGTCGGTCCGATGCCATTCGTTCGCTCCTTTGCGATCACGCTTGCCAGAGTCAACACTACCGCTTATGTTGGGCGCGGCAACATTTTGTTTCGACGACGAACGGTGATCCACCATGGCAACGACGCCCACCCGCGAAGACAAGTTCTCCTTCGGTCTCTGGACCATCGGCTACAACGGCTCCGACCCCTTCGGCGGCCCGACCCGTCCCGCGCTCGACGTGGTCGAGGCGGTCGAGAAGCTCGACGAGATCGGCGCCTACGGCCTGACCTTCCACGACGACGACCTGTTCGCCTTCGGCTCGACCGATGCCGAGCGCCAGACCCAGATCGACCGACTCAAGGGTGCCCTCGAGTCGACCGGGATCATCGTGCCGATGGTCACGACGAACCTGTTCTCGGCGCCCGTGTTCAAGGACGGCGGCTTCACCTCGAACGACCGTCAGGTCCGCCGGTTCGCGCTCCGCAAGGTGCTCCGCAACATCGACCTCGCCGCCGAGCTCGGCGCGAAGACGTTCGTGATGTGGGGCGGCCGCGAGGGCTCCGAGTACGACTCCGCGAAGGACGTGCAGGCGGCGCTCGAGCGCTACCGCGAAGCCGTCAACCTGCTCGCGCAGTACGTCACCGACAAGGGCTACGACATCCGCTTCGCGATCGAGCCGAAGCCGAACGAGCCCCGCGGCGACATCCTCCTGCCCACCCTCGGCCACGCGATCGCCTTCACCGAGACGCTCGAGCGTCCGGAACTGTTCGGCATCAACCCCGAGGTCGGCCACGAGCAGATGGCGGGGCTGAACTTCACCGCGGGCATCGCCCAGGCGCTGTACCAGGGCAAGCTCTTCCACATCGACCTCAACGGGCAGCGCGGCATCAAGTACGACCAGGACCTCGTGTTCGGCCACGGCGACCTGCAGAACGCGTTCTCGCTCGTCGACCTGCTCGAGCACGGCGCTCCCCAGGGTGGCCAGGCCTACGACGGTCCCCGCCACTTCGACTACAAGCCGTCGCGCACCGAGGACATCACGGGCGTGTGGGACTCGGCGAAGGCGAACATGCGCATGTACCTCCTCCTCAAGGAGCGCGCACAGGCCTTCCGTGCCGACCCGGAGGTGCAGGAGGCCCTCGCCGCCGCCAAGGTCGACGAGCTGAGCACCCCGACGCTGGACGCCGGCGAGTCGTACGACGACTTCCTCGCCGACCGCTCCGCCTTCGAGGACTTCGACGCCGACGCGTACTTCGGCGGCAAGGGCTTCGGCTTCGTGCGCCTGCAGCAGCTGGCGATCGAGCACCTCATGGGCGCTCGTGGCTGACGGCGTCGGCGAGCGCCGTCTCGTCGCCGGGGTCGACTCGTCGACCCAGTCCTGCAAGGTCACCATCCGTGACGCCGCCACCGGCGCGGTCGTCCGGGAGGGCCGAGCGGCCCACCCGGACGGCACGTCCGTCGACCCCCGCCACTGGTGGGACGCGCTCGGCGCCGCGATCGCGGACGCCGGCGGGTTCGACGACGTCGCCGCCGTCGCGGTCGCGGGGCAGCAGCACGGCATGGTCGCGCTCGACGCCGACGGTCGCGTGGTGCGCGACGCGCTCCTGTGGAACGACGTGCGCAGCGCGGACGCGGCGGCGCGGATGGTCGAGGAGCTCGGCCGGGAGGCATGGGTCGCCCGCACGGGCCTGGTCCCGGTGGCATCGTTCACCGGCACGAAGCTGCGGTGGCTCCGCGAGGCGGAGCCGGCGAACGCGGCGCGCGTCGCCGCCGTCGCGCTCCCCCACGACTGGCTGTCGTGGCGGCTGCGCGGCCACGGCCCGTCGGACGAGAGCCCGCTCGGGCCCGACCTCGACGCGCTCGCGACCGACGGCTCGGACGCCAGCGGCACGGCGTACTGGGACCCGGTGCGTCGCGAGTACGACACCGAGCTGTTCGAGGCCGCGCTCGGTCGTGGCCTGCGCGTCGCCGGCGGTGCACCGGGCACGGCTGCGGACGCGGTCGTGGTGCCGCGGGTGGTCGCGCCGGACGAGGCGATGGGGTCGCTCGCGGGCGACGTCGAGCTGCCGGGCGGCTCGGTCGCTCGGGCGGGTCTCGTCGTCGGCGCGGGACTGGGCGACAACGCCGGGGCAGCGCTCGGCCTCGGGCTGGGCCCGGGTGACGTCGCCGTGTCCCTCGGCACGAGCGGCACCGTCTTCGGGGTCACCGACACCGAGGTGACGGACCCGAGCGGGACCGTGGCGGGCTTCGCCGACGGGACCGGGTCGCGCCTCCCGATCGTCACGACGCTCAACGCGGCGCGCGTGCTCGAGGTGGTCGGCGGTCTCCTCGGCGTCGACCACGACGCCCTCGGCGAGCTGGCGCTGCAGGCGCCCGCCGGTGCCGACGGCCTCGTCCTGGTGCCGTACTTCGTCGGCGAGCGCACCCCGAACCGTCCGGACGCGACCGCTTCGCTCCTGGGCATGACGCCGGGGACGACGGACCGGGCGCACCTCGCCCGCGCCGCCGTCGAGGGGATGCTCTGCGCCCTCGCCGACGGCCTGGCTGCCGTCGAGGGCACGGGTGTCGAGGTCTCCCGGCTGCTGCTCATCGGCGGCGCCGCGAGGAACGAGGCCGTCCGGGCCGTCGCCGCACAGGTGTTCGGGCGCGACGTCGAGCTGCCGGAGCCCGGGGAGTACGTCGCCGCCGGTGCCGCTCGGCAGGCCGCGTGGGTGCTGACCGGTGCCCTGCCGTCGTGGAGCGTCGCCACCACGACGATCCCGGCGGACCCGCACCCCGAAGTCCTCGAGCGCTACCGATCGGCTGCTGCCTGACGTTCCGCGTCCACACCCGCCCCGCTCCGGTCCGCCGCAGCGGGGCGGGTGCCGTCAGGGGCCCGTCCAGTCCACCGTGACGACGAGGTACGCGGCGAGCGCGACCGAGCAGCACGCGATGGCGACCCGCAGGACGCCGTGCGGCACCCGTGCGGCGACCGTCGGACCGATCAGTCCACCGACGACCGCGCCCGCGCCGAGCGCCAGCGCCGCCGACCACACCACGTGCCCGGACACGGCGAACACCACGGCCGGCAGGAGGTCGGCCGCGAGCAGGAGCACGTTCTTCACCGCGTTCGCACGGGGCAGGCTCGGCTCGCCCGTGAGGAGCAGCACGGCGATCATCAGCACGCCGGACCCCGCGCCGAAGTACCCGTTGTAGAGACCGACCCCGGCGATGCTCGACGCGGCCGCTCCCGTCCCGGTCGGCGCTGTCGCTCCGGTCGGGGCGGACGGTCCTCGTCGTCGTCGATCGAGCACCGGCTGGAGCAGGAGCAGTGCGCCGCCCGCGAGCACCAGGAACGGGACGATCCGGTCGAACAGGTGCGCCGGGGTGACGACGAGGAGCACCGCACCGGCGAGCGACGCAGCGACGGTGAGCGGGAGCCATCGTCGGACCGTGGTGGGGTGGTCCCGGAGCTGCGACCGGGCACGGAAGGCGGAGCTCGCGCCGCTGCCGAGGAGCGCCACCGAGTTCGTGACGTTCGCGGCGAACGGCGGGATGCCGACCGCCAGGAGCGCCGGGTACGCCACGAGCGACGTGATGCCGCCGGCCGTGCCGATGACGCCCGCCACCACACCGGCGACGACGAGGACCGCGACCGTCAGCACGCTCCATGCTGACACGTCAGCGAGCGTCCGGTCAGGCGGACTGCTCGGTCCCGTAGACGGCCATGAGCATCGCGGCACCGAGTCGTGCGGTCCGGGCCGCCTGCGGAGACCGCTGCACGGCCGAGTCGACCCGTGCTCCCTCGACCAGCAGCACGATCGTCTGCGCCACGTGTGCGGGGAGCCCGGCACGCGAGCAGACCTGCGTCAGGTGCTGCTCGACCTGGCGCACGTGCGCTCGCGCGAGTTCGGCGACCTCGGGGTCCTGGCGGCCGATCTCGGCGTGGAGGTTGATGAACGCACACCCGTGCCAGTCCTCCGCGGCGAAGCACCGTTCGAGGTGGTCGAACACCGCGAGGACCTCGTCACGCGGGTCCTCGGACTCGTCGGCGATCCGCTCGAGGGCGGCGGTCCACGTCGCGTGCCACCGCTGGAGCACGGCGACGACGAGGTCGTGCTCCGTCGGGTAGGCGGCGACCACGACGGCGGGTTCGAGGCCGGCACGTCGGGCGACGTCCGCGGTCGACACCGGCACGACGCCGTGCTCGGAGAACAGGGCATCGGCGGCGTCGATCACGGCGTGCTGCACCTCGGTGGTGCTCCGCGCGGGGGTCAGGGTCGGGGAGGTCATCATTCCTTCGGGTCAGCCGGCGAAGAAGTCGGCGTACGACGGCTCCTGCACGGGACCGTCGTGGCCGTTCACCCGTGCCACCACCATGGCACGCAGCACTGCGGGGTGCGTCAGACCACGGCGGTGCCACTCGCGTGGGTCACGGCGCAGTTCCTCGAGCGACGGTGCAGCCATGCGGTTCACGCTCCCAGTCCGAGGACGACGGCGGCCGACGCCGCGACCGACACCGACACGATCCCGGTGCACACCGCGACCACGGCGAGCGCGCGCTGGCGGCGGGCCGCGCGGACCTCGCTGAACGGGCTCCGGTGGTGACGTCCGGAGACGGACACGGACAGGTGTGCGTTCTTCGGGCCGACCAGCAGGTCGGTGTCGGTGATCGTGGTCACGTCGGGTTCCTCGGGTCTTCCTCGGTACGGTGCCCCGGCGGTTCCGGGGGCTCTCTCGACCATGACGGTACGAATGCATCGATCGTCACGCACGCGGTGCGGGCGACGTCGTCGAAAGGTGGATGTCCGGGCGGGCTGCGGTGCCGTTCCGTGGACATCAGCAGCCGCGCAGGACCCGACGGCGTCGGTGCCGGGCCGTATCCTTGCCCGGACCCGGTGCTGCCCGCACGGAGCGTCGGCCGAGGGAGGAACGACCATGAGCATGGAAGGCGCGGCCTGGAGCTCGCTCTACAAGATCTCCACCGCGAAGGACGGGAAGCACGGGCTCTCCCGTGCCTCGCTGCGACGCATCATGACCTTCGCGGTGCCGTACCGGTGGAAGCTCGTCGTCTTCATCGCCCTGTCCGTCGTGGGGGCGTTCCTCGCGGTCGCGACACCGGTCCTCGCCGGACAGGTGGTCGACGTCATCGCTGCTCGTGGCGAGGTCGGCACGATCGTCCGGCTCGCCGTCGTCATCGCGCTCGTCGCCGTGGCCGACGCGGGAGCATCGCTGCTGACCCGCTGGTACTCGGCGCGCATCGGCGAGGGCGTGATCCTCGACCTCCGCACGGCCGTGTTCGACCACGTCCAGAAGATGCCGATCGCGTTCTTCACCCGGACACGGACCGGCGCACTCGTCAGTCGGCTCAACAACGACGTCATCGGCGCGCAGCAGGCGTTCAGCGGCACGCTGTCCGGCGTCGTCACGAACCTGGTGGCGCTCGTCCTCACCCTCGTGGTCATGCTCAGCACCTCGTGGCTCGTGACGGTCATCGCGGTCGTCATGCTGCCGCTCTTCCTCGTCCCGGCACGCCGGATGGGCACCCGTCTGGCCGCGCTCCGTCGTGAAGCCGCCGACCACAACTCCGCGATGAGCACCCAGATGACGGAGCGGTTCTCGGCACCGGGTGCCACCCTCGTCAAGCTGTTCGGCCGACCGGACGAGGAGTCCGAGGAGTTCCGGGTCCGCGCCGCACGCGTCCGGGACATCGGGGTCCGCACGGCGATGCTCCAGTTCGTGTTCGTCACGGCACTGACGCTCGTCGCCGCCCTCGCCCTCGCGCTCGTGTACGGCCTCGGCGGTGCGCTGGCGCTCGGCGGGCAGCTGAACACGGGTGACGTCGTGACGCTGGCGCTCCTGCTCACGCGACTCTACGTGCCGTTGACGAGCCTCGCGAACGCGCGGGTCGAGATCATGAGCGCCGTGGTGAGCTTCGAACGCGTCTTCGAGGTGCTCGACATCGTGCCGCTCATCCAGGAGAAGCCCGACGCGGTCACCGTGCCCGACGGTCCGGTCGCGGTGGAGTTCGACGACGTGCGGTTCGCGTACCCGTCCGCCGACAAGGTCTCCCTCGCCTCCCTGGAAGAGGTCTCGACGCTCGACACCCGCGGCGGGGACGAGGTGCTGCACGGCGTCTCGTTCCGGATCGAGCCCGGGCAGACCGTCGCCCTCGTCGGGACGTCGGGCGCCGGGAAGTCCACCATCGCGCAGCTGCTCTCGCGCCTGTACGACGTCGACAGCGGAGCGGTCCGGCTCGCGGGGACCGACGTCCGCGACGTCTCGTTCGCCTCGCTGCGCTCGACCATGGGCATGGTCACCCAGGACGGCCACCTCTTCCACGAGACGATCGGGTCGAACCTGCGTCTCGCCCGACCGGAGGCGACCGACGACGAGGTCTGGGACGCGGTCCGTCGCGCACGTCTGGAACCGCTCGTCCGGTCCCTCCCGGACCAGCTCGACACGATGGTCGGCGAGCGCGGGTACCGGTTGTCCGGCGGCGAACGCCAGCGGATGACCATCGCACGGCTCCTCCTCGCACAGCCCCGGGTCGTGATCCTCGACGAGGCGACGGCCGCGCTCGACTCGACGTCCGAGGCAGCCGTGCAGGCGGCGCTCGGCGAGGCGCTCGAGGCCCGGACGGCGCTCGTGATCGCGCACCGGCTCTCGACGATCCGGAGCGCCGACCAGATCCTCGTCGTCGAGGACGGCACGATCGTGGAGCGCGGGACGCACGAGGAGCTGCTGGCCGTGGGCGGCCGCTACGAGGAGCTGCACCGGACCCAGTTCGCGGTGCAGAAGGACGTAGCGCCCGACGAGCCGGCGTTGCGCGGGGTCTGAGCGGCGGTCCACGAGCCCAGGGGCCCCCGGACTGGGGTGCGCAGTCGACTGGCCGGTTTCGGCGCTCCGCGGACAGAACCCGGGCGGACGGGCAGGCTGCACCGGTACCCCCATGACCAACCCCACCCCCACCCGAGTCCAGGTCGATTCCCAGAGCGACGACCTCGACGTCGCGCGCGACCTCCTCGCGGAGGAGTACGCCGGCAGCGAGTGGCGGGCGGAGCGGACGGACGAGCCGTTCGGCTTCCGGTTCCGGGCCGTCGGCGACGCAGCGATGACGATCCGCACGATCCGGTTCGACGGTCACCTGTCCGGCACGATGTCCCGGTCCGACGACCACATCGTGCAGTGGACGACCCGCGGACGTGCGACGATCACGCCGCCGGGCGAGGAACCGATCGTCATGGAGGCGAACCGACCGCAGCTCTGGCCACACGACGGTGCGGCGTTCGACTACCGCGACTACGACCAGCGACTCGTCCAGGTGAACCACTCGGCGCTCCGCGAGGTCGCCGGCGAGCGGGGATCGGACCCGGACTCGCTGCAGCTCGACCACCGGGTGCGTCCCGACGACCGGGCACTGCAGGTGTGGCGGAACGCGGTGCAGCTCATCTCGCACACGGTGCTCGACGGCAAGGCCTCGCCGCTGCTGCAGGCGGAGATGGGTCGGCTCGGTGCGCTGGCGCTGCTGGAGCTCTACCCCGTGGTGTCGGCGACACTGCCGGACGAGCTGCTGCTCCCCCGCAACGCGCACGTGCGTCGAGCGGTCGAGTACGTCCACGAGCACTGCCACCTGCCGATCACGAGCACCGACCTCGCACGGGTGGCGTCGCTGAGCCTCCGGGCGCTGCAGCACGCGTTCCAGCGGACGTTCGACTGCTCGCCGAACGCCTACATCCGCCGGGTGCGCCTCGACCGCGTCCGGGACGAACTGCTCCGCGGTGACCCGGCGACCACGAGCATCGCCGACGTCGCGAAGCACTGGGGGTTCGGGCACGCCGGGCGGTTCTCGGCCTCGTACCTGCAGCAGCACGGCGAGTACCCGCGCGAGACGCTCCGCCGCGTCGCCTGACGCGTTCCGCACCGCTGTGCAACCGGCGGCACCCCGGACCACGAGGCAGCGTGGTCCAGGGTGCCTCCGGTCGTGCGGATGCGAGCAGCCGCAGCTCAGCCCGCCGCCGCGGTCACCACCCGCCGGTCGGTCGGCAGCACCTCGCGCACCGGTCCGGTGACGCGCACCACCGCGCGGTCCGTCGCCGACCCGGGCACGGGAGCCGGCCCCGCCCCGCGACCGACCGCGACGATCCCGTCGGCTTGGACCGTGCCTCCCGGTCGGGACGCCCCGGCGTGCGACGCGACCCACACCTCGACGTCCCCCGGCTCGACGACCCGTCGCATCGCGCGGTCGGTGAAGCCGAACCGCTGCACCGGCACGTCGAACCGCACCTGCACCGTTCCCCCGGCGGGCACGGCGACGCGGGTGTAGCCGAGCAGCTGCACGAGCGGTCGGGTGACCGACGCGGTGACGTCGTGGCCGTACAGCTGCACGACCTCCTCGCCGTCGCGGTCGCCGGTGTTGCGGACGGTCACCCGGACGCAGAACGCACCCGAGGTCGGGACGGACTGGTCGACGACGAGGTCCTCGTACGCGAAGGTCGTGTACCCGAGGCCGAAGCCGAAGGGCCGCACGGGCGTCGAGTCCGCCGCGGTGACGTCGGACGGCCCGCCGAGCTTCGGATGCAGGTACGTGTACGGCTGCGCTCCGGCGGATCGGGGCAGGGTGACCGGCAGCCGGCCGGACGGGGAGGTCGCCCCCGTCAGCAGGTTGGCGATCGCGGTGCCGCCCGCCTCGCCGGGGAAGAACGCCTGGACGACCGCGGCCGGTCGAGGTCCTCCTCCGTCGAGCGCCCACCCGATCGCGTACGGTCGGCCGGTCAGGAGCACCATGACGGTCGGCGTGCCGGTGGCGACCACGGCCTCGACGAGCTCGCGCTGCACGCCGGGCAGGTCGAGCGACTCGGTGTCGTTGCCCTCCCCGACCGTGCCACGCCCGAAGAGTCCGGCCTGGTCACCGACCACGACGACCGCCACGTCCGAGGCCCGTGCCACGGCGACCGCGTCCGCGATGCCCGAGCGGTCCTCGCCCGTGACCGAGCAGCCCGTGGCGAACCGCACGGCTGCGGAGCCGAGCGTGTCGGCGAGGGCCTCGCGCACGGTGGGGATCGCGAACCCGAGGGGCAGGTCCGGGTGGGCGGCGAGCACGTGGTTCGCGAAGGAGTAGCAGCCCTGCAGGGCCGCGGCTCGGTCGGCGTTCGGGCCGATGACCGCCACCGAGGCGCCTGCGGGGAGCGGGAGGACGGGTGCCGCCCCCACGCGTTCGTTCGCGAGCAGGACGAGCGACCGCGCCGCGAGCGTCCGGGCCAGCGAACGGTGCCGCGGCGTGTCCAGGTCGATGCCGGTCGGGGCGTCGTCCTCGAACGCGTCGGGGTCGAGCAGGCCGAGCCGCTCCTTCTGCCGGAGGACCCGGAGCACCGCGCGGTCGACGAGCGCCTCGTCCACCGCGCCGGACCGGACGCGGTCCACGAGCGGCCCGAGGTACGCGTCCCCGGTCGGCAGCTCGACGTCGATCCCGGCCGCCAGGGCGAGCGCCGCGGCCTCACCGCGGTCGGCCGCGACGCCGTGCATGACCTCGAGGAACGCGACCGAGAAGTAGTCGGCGACGACGGTGCCGTCGAAGCCGAGCCGGTCCCGCAGCAGGTCGGTGAGGAGCGCCGGGTCCGAGGCGACCGGCACCCCGTCGACCTCGGCGTAGGAGTTCATGACCGACCGGGCGCCGCCGTCTCGCAGCGCCATCTCGAACGGCGGCAGCGACACGTCCGCGACCTCGCGCGGTCCGGCGTGCACGGGCGCGTGGTTCCGTCCCGCCTGCGACGCCGAGTACCCGAGGAAGTGCTTCAGGGTCGCGTCGACCCCGGCGGCCTGCAGGCCACGCACGTAGGCCGTGCCGACCGTGCCGACGAGGTAGGGGTCCTCGCCGATGCACTCGTCGACCCGCCCCCAGCGCGGGTCCCGGACGACGTCGAGGACGGGAGCGAGGCCCTGGTGCACGCCGAGCTCGCGCATCGACTCCCCGATCGCCGTCCCGACCTGCTCGACGAGCTCGGGGTCGAACGCCGCACCCCACGCGAGCGGGGTCGGGAAGGTCGCGGCCTTCCACGCGGCGAGACCGGTCAGGCACTCCTCGTGCACGAGGGCGGGGATCCCGAGACGGGTCTCGCGCTTGAGGCGACGCTGCTCCGCCCACAGCCACGCCGCGCGCTCGTCCGGTTCGACGGGACGGGTGCCGTAGACGCGGGTGAACTGGCCGATCCCGTGCCGCGTGATCTCCGCGAGCGTGGTGCCGTCCTGTGCGGCGGCCATCTCGCCCTGCATGGGCGCGACGACGCCGTTCTGGTCGAGCCAGTAGCCGACGAGCTGCGCCGTCTTCTCCTCGAGCGTCATCGCGGCGAGCAGGGCGGTCGCGCGGTCCGGCCCGGCCGCGTCGGTCAGGTCGGTCGGTTCGGACCGGAGGCGCGGTGCGGGCCCGCCGCGTCCCTCCGGTCCGTCACCGTCGGCCGTGGCGACGGGCGTCGTCGACGCGGGTCGCGCCTCCAGACCGTCCGTCGCCGCCGCGCCGTCCGTCGCCCCAGCGCCGTCCGTCGTTGCTGTCGTCGGGCCGAGCGTGCTCACCCCTTCACCGCCCCGGTGAGGCCGCCGACGATGCGCTTCTGGAAGATCGCGAAGAACACCAGCGCCGGGATCATCGAGAGCGAGGTGAACGCGAGCACCCGCGCCGTGTCGACCGAGTACTGCGACGCGAACGCCTGGACCCCGAGGGGCAGGGTGTAGGTCGACGCGTCGTTGAGGATGAACAGCGGCAGGAGGTAGCTGTTCCAGCTGCCGATGAAGGCGAGGATGCCGACCGTCACGACGCCCGGCAGGGACAGCGGGACGACCATGCGGAAGAAGAACCCGATCCGGCTCGCGCCGTCGATGGCGGCGGCCTCCTCGAGCTCGTCGGGGATCGCCCGGAGGAACGGCACGAGGATGATGACCGTCGTCGGCAGTGCGAACGCGATCTGGGGCAGGATCACCCCGGCGAGGTTGTTCGTGAGGCCGAGGTCCTTCACGAGGATGTAGAGCGGCGTGATCGCGACCGTGATCGGGAACATGAGGCCGGCGGCGAAGAGCGAGTAGAGCGCCTCGCGACCGCGGAACCGGTACCGGGCGAGGACGAAGCTCACCATCAGCCCGAGCACCACGACGCCGACGGTCGTCGTGACGCCCGCGATCACCGAGTTGCCGAGCTGCTGCCAGAACACCCCGCTCGTCAGGACGTTGACGTAGTTGCCGATCTGCCACGGGTTCGGCAGGCCGGCGGGGCTCGCGGTGATCTGCGAGTTCGTGCGGAACCCGCCCAGCACGATGTACGCGACCGGGCCGACGCACACGGCGATGAACAGCAGCGCGATGAAGTACGTGCCGAGGTTGCGCTCGCGCTTGACGGGACGGCTGTCGTGCGGCCGCCGCTTCGGCGCGACGATGGAGGCGGTGGCGGTCATCGGTCGCCCTTCTCGGTCAGGGCGCCGGCGGTGTCGCGGCGCAGGACGAACCGCTGGTAGACGAGGGCGACGACCAGCGAGATGAGGAAGATGACCACGGCGACGGCGTTGCCGTACCCGTAGTTGCCGGAGAGGCGCCCGTTGCCGACCATGTAGGTCGCCATCGTCGAGGTGCCGGCGGTCGAGGCGATGTACTGGCCCCAGATGATGTAGACGAGGTCGAACAGCTGGAGCGACCCGATGATCGACAGGAACGCCCAGATGCGCAGCGTCGGGCCCAGGAGCGGCAGGGTGATGCGCCGCTGGATCTGCCAGTAGCTCGCACCGTCGAGCTGGGCGGCCTCGAACAGCTCCTCCGGGATGCTCTGCAGCCCGGCGAGGAACAGGATCACCGCGAAGCCGATGTACTTCCACGAGATGATCCCGAGCAGGGTCCAGATCGCGATGTCCGGGTTCGAGAGCCAGTCGTTGCGCAGGAACCCGAGGCCGAGCGACTGCAGCAGGTCGTTCACCGCGCCGCTCGACTGGAGCATGAGGCTCCACCCGGTGCCGACGATGACCTCGGAGATGACGTAGGGCAGGAAGATCAGCACGCGGATGAGTCCGCGGCCGCGGATGCGCTGGTTGAGCAGCAGCGCGAGGATGATCGCGATCGGTCCCTGCACGAGGAGCGAGCCGACGACGATGAAGAGGTTGTGCCAGAGCACGGCCCGGAAGTCCGGGTCGGTGAAGATGACCTTGTAGTTCTGCAGCCCCACGAAGTCGACGGGGGCACCGTAGCCCTGCCACTTGTAGAAGCCGTAGTAGGCGGCGAGCACGACGGGCAGGATGACGAACCCGACGAACATGATGACCGCGGGGCCCGCGAGGACGGCGATCTCGACCCGGGTTCGGACGTCGGTGCCCTTGCGGACCCGGCGGGCCGGGGCCGACGGCGTACCGTCGGCCCCGCCCGTGCGACGCCCCGTCCCGGACCGCGCCTCGTTCGAGCGCGGTGCGACGGAGGTGGTCATGCGTCAGCCCTTCGCTGCGGCCTGGTTGACGGTCGACACGATGTCCGAGACGGACCCCTTGCCGGCGAGGAGGTTGACGACGCTGGTGTTGAGCGCGTTGCCGACGTTCTGGCCGTAGAGCGTGTCGAGGTAGTTCGAGACGAACGGGGCGTCGTTGTACGCCTTGAGCACGGTCTTCAGGTACGGCTCGGTGACGACCGACTGGGCCGACTGGTTCGCCGGGATCGAGTTGAACGCCTTGTAGTAGTTCTCCTGCACGGTCTTCTGGGTCACGAAGTTGAGGAAGTCGGTGCACGCCTTCTTCGGGGCCTGCGCCGAGCAGGACAGCCCGCCGACGGCGCCCATCATCGAGCCTGCTTCCCCCTTGCCGCCGGAGACCTCGGGGAACGGGAAGAAGCCGAGGTCGGACAGCGGCTTGCCGTCCGGGGTGAGCGAGGAGATCACGCCCGGGTCCCAGGCACCCATGAGCTCCATGGCGGCCTTGTGGTTCGCGATGAGACCGGCCGAGCTGCCGGCGCCCTGCTGCGCCGACGTGGTCAGGAAGCCGTCGTTGAAGGGCTTCGTGTCGAAGAACGCCTTCGTGTCCTCACCGGCCTGCTTCCAGCACGCGTTGTCGAACTTGAGGTCCTGCGCGGTCTTCGTGAGGACGCTCGACGAGCAGGCGCGGAGCGCGAAGTTGTAGTACCAGTGCGCGGCCGGCCAGGCGTCCTTCGCCCCCACCGCGACGGGCTGGATGTCCTTGTCCTTGAGCTTCTGGATGTCGGCGTTCAGCTCGTCGATCGTGGTCGGGGTGCCGGAGATGCCGGCCTTCGCGAACAGGTCCTTGCTGTACCAGATGCCCTCGGGGTCGACGTTGGTCGGCATCGCCCACGTCTTGCCGTTGAGCTCGAAGGCCTTGAAGGAGCCCTTGCTGATCTCGCTCTTCGCGTTCGAACCGATCGAGTCGGAGATGTCCATGACCTGGCCGGCGTTGACCATCGCGGCCATCTTGCCGCCGCCGCGCTGCATGAAGACGTCCGGGGCGGAGTTCGAGTTGAGGGCGGTCTGGAGCTTGCCGTCCAGGTCCTCGTTCTGGATCGCCTGGATCTTGATGGTGACGTTCGGGTTCTTCGCCTCGAAGTCCTTGACCGTCGTGTCCCAGAACGCCTTGCCCGGGCCGGTGGTCGAGTTGTGCCAGAAGGTCATCGTGACCTTCCCGCCGTCGCTCGACGCGTCGCTGCCGGCTGAACAGCCAGCGGCGGTCAGTGCTGTCGCCCCGATCAGCGCGATGGCTGCCGCGGCACGGATCTTCCTCGTCATCGTGGAACTCCTGTTGTGTCGTCGTTGACTCGCAGCGACATCGACTGCCGCCTCTGCGGAGAGCGTGCCAGGGCGCGACCGGGCTTGTCAATCGTTATCGATAACGTTTTCTTTACCGTCGCGAACGCTCAGCGGCGGTACGGTGTGCAGATGGACACGGCGATCGGCGCACGCCCCGGCGCCGGCCGGGTCACCATCGCGGACGTCGCGCGCGCCGCCGGCGTGTCGATCCCGACCGTGTCGAAGGTCATCAACCAGCGTGACGGTGTCGCGCAGGGCACGATCCGCCGCGTGCAGGAGGTCGTCGAGCAGCTCGGGTACGAGACCTCGCTCGTCGCGCGGAGCCTCCGGAGCTCGCGCACGGGGGTCGTCGGGATCCTCGTGACCGAGTTCGAGCCGTTCTCCACCGAGCTGCTGCGCGGGGTCTCCGGGGCGACGACGGGCACGGGCTACGAACTCCTCGCCTACGCCGGGCTCGTCACCGGTGCCGAGCAGAAGGGCTGGGAACGCCGGTCACTCTCCCGCCTGTCCGGCACGCTCATCGACGGGGCGATCGTCGTCACCCCGAGCACCGCGCTCTCGGCATCGTCGATCCCCGTCGTCGCGATCGACCCGCACACCGGGCCGGAGGGCCACGCCACGGTCGACTCCGACAACGAGGGCGGAGCGGCCCAGGCGGTCGAGCACCTCGTGTCGCTCGGACACACGCGGATCGCGCACCTCCGCGGGCGGCCGGACCTAGCGTCGGCCCAGCTCCGCGAGGCCGGGTACCGACGGGCGCTCGTCGCCGCCGGGCTGACCGTGGACAAGTCGCTCGTGCGGGACGGCGGCTACCAGGAGGACCGGTCCGCCGAGGTCGCCCTCGAGCTGCTCTCCGGACCGGACCGTCCGACCGCGGTGTTCGCCGCGAACGACTCCTCGGCCGTCGGTGTCCTGCGCTCGGCCGCGGCGCTCGGACTCCGAGTGCCCGAGGACCTCTCGGTGGTCGGGTTCGACGACGTCCCGCAGGCCGCGACGACGACCCCGCCGCTCACGACGGTCGCACAGCCGCTGGTCGAGCTCGGTTCGCGTGCGGTGGAGATGCTGCTCGCGATGCTCCGCGGCGAGCAGACGTCCGACCACGTGCGGCTCCCGACGACGCTGCGGGTCCGGCAGAGCACCGGGTCGGCACCCACCCGCTGACGCTGCCCGCTCCGCGGCCGCCGGTCAGTGGCGACGGCGCCGGAGCGTCTCCGACGGCAGCTCGCCGAACGTGTCCGCGTAGTACCCCGCGAAGCGGCCCAGGTGTCCGAAGCCCCAGGCGCCCGCGACCTCCGCGACCGTCGTCTCGGCCGCGTCGCCCGCGACGAGCTGGGCCCGGACCCGGTGGAGCCGCACCTGGCGGAGGAACGCCATCGGACTCGTGCCGGCGTGGCGCTGGAAGGTGGCCTGCAGGCTCCGTGCGTTGATGCCCGTGGCCCGGCTGACGTCGGTGCTCGTGATCGGTCGGTGCGCGTTCGCGACCATCCACTCCTGGGCGAACCGCATCGACGCCGGGCCCTCGTGGAGCGACAGGTCCAACGTCGGCGTCACGTCGAACGCCTCGACCACCGCCTCGGCGACGAGCATGTTCACGGCGGCGCGTCGGCCCCGCGGCGTGTCGGGCCGCAGGAGTTCCGGCGCCGCCGCGGCGATGACGGACCGCAGGTGGTCGGATTCGCCGGGGGCGGCCGTCACCGAGAACCGCAGCGGACCCGGGACGGCTCGACGCTGCGCCGCGGCCACCGACTCGAGGAACGCGGCGTCGAAGCGCACGGTGTGCAGGGTGGTCGGCTGCCCGTCGAAGGCCACGTCGCGGCCGGACGGCCACATCACCGGGACGCCTGGCTCCATCACGATCGGATCGCGGCCGGCGGTGTCGACGGCGAGGCCGGGCCGGGTGGTCCAGGCGAGCACGTAGCTCGGTGCCTGTCCGATCGTCCCCCACCGCGGCGCCTGGACCGAACTCGTCCCCACGACGACCTCGTCGTCACCGACCGCGCGGAAGCGCCAGGTGAACCGACCGGCACCAGCCCGACCGACGCTGATGTCCTGGCTCGAGTAGACACGCTCGTAGAACGCGACCGCCTCGTCGATGTCGAGTCCGTGGCGGTCGACGTGGATGAGGGGTTGTGCGTCCGTCGTCATGCACCGCCCATTCTGTCGGCACGGTCCGTCCCCCGAATGCGACTGCGCACTGCGGACATTCCCGGCCTCGAGGAGTTTGCTCCGACGGGTGAAGTACGTGGTGTACGGGGACAACAGGGTGATGACCGGCGACGCGATCGCGGATGCGGTGCTGGCGTACGCGGCGGCTCTCGGCGAGAACGGGACGACCGACATCGTCGAGATCCCGACCGCCGACGACAGCGGCACGGCGGTCAACGCGGAACTGCTGCTCGGACCGGCGTCGCAGGTGATGGTCGAGACGGCCCCCGACGACGAGCTCGAGCCGGAGGACGACGACCTCGTCAACGAGCTCGTGCGCCGGACGGCGGCGGTGGGCGGCGGACGGTTCGTCGACGCGGCCTCCTCGCACTCCGAGGAGCCCGAGGCCAAGCGCCTCCGGACGGACCCGCCGCGCACCTGAGCCGCCCCTGCCACGCACAGACCGCGGGAGGCTCGAGTCAGCGCCGGAGCGTCTGCTTCGGGTACTCGCCGAAGCGCTCCGCGTACGCCGCCGAGAACCGCCCGAGGTGCGCGAACCCCCACCGCCGGGCGACGTCGCCGACCGCCCCGACCTGCGGATCGAGCGCCAGGAGCTCCTCGTGCACGCGGTCGAGCCGGACCTGACGGAGGTACGTCAGCGGCGAGACGTCGAACACCCGACGGAACGACTCCTGCACCGACCGCACGCTGAGTCCGGCGACCGCCGACAGCTCGGCCACGGTGACCTCCTCGGCCGCGTGTGCGTGGATGTGCTCGACGGCGGCACGGAGCCGTGCGTTCTTCGGCAGCCCGAGGACGGCCGGCAGCTGGTCGAGGTGCGGCGGGAACATCTCGAGGAACACCCGGGCGGCGGACTCCTTCGCGGTGCGCCAGGCGTCGCTGTCGGGTCCGGCGGCCCGGAGCGCCCGGGTGAGGCCGGTGATCGCGACACGCCAGGACCGCACGGCCTCGGGTACCGGTTCGAGGAGGTGGTCGAACCGCAGGGGTCGGTCACCGAGGTCGAGGTGCTGCGCCGCCACCCGCTCGACGAAGCCCCGGTCGAAGTGCACCAGGCGCTGGTCGTAGTCGGACGCGGCGAACGTGTACGTCTTGTCGGTCGGGTACAGCACCGGCACGTCCGGCCGCATCTCGACGGCCTCGCCGGTCAGGTCGAGCTCGGTGTACCCCTCGGTGAGCCACCCGACGACGTACTCGTCCGACGGTGCCATCGGCCCCCGGATCGCGCCGGTCAACTGCGAGCGCCGGACGGAGACCTCGCTGTCGCCGACGACGGTGTACCGGTACGAGAACCCACGCTCTCCGCCGCGAGCGATCCAGCCGTCGCCACCGTAGACGCCGCCGAGGTCGCGAACGGCGGCGGCAGGCTCGTCGCCGGCCAGCTCGAACCGCACGGCCTCGACGGGCTGGTCCTCGAGGAAGGCTTCGCTCACCGGGTCACCCCCGCTGAGGATCGGGTTGTCCCCGATGCGCAAGCGATCGCGCTATCCGGATACGGTTGACCGGTGACCGCAGCGTACAGTTGCGCGGAGCCGATCCGCAGTGAGGGGGCCTCCGCATGAGCGACCTCGACCTGCTCGGCGCGCTCACGCGGCTCGAGGATGCCGTGGCCGCGCTCCGGGCGCGACTGCGCGAGCGCCTCGAGGTGTCGCAGGGCGACCTCACGGTGATCCAGTTCGTGGCGCGCGCCGAGACAGCGGGGCGCACGGTCCGAGTGAAGGACCTCGCGACGCACCTCGGCCTGACCGGCCCGGCGGTCACCGGACTCGTCGACCGCCTGGAGCGGTCGGGTCACGTGTGCCGGGTGCCCAACCCGGACGACGGACGCAGCCGCCGCATCGAACTCACCGAGACCACGCGTCGGGCGTACGCCGCCGCGATGGACGGCACGAACCAGCACCTGCACGACCTCATGGCCTCCTTCTCGGAACGGGAGCGCGCCAGGTTCGTGCGGATCGTCGACCGCGTCGTCGCGGCGATCGACCTCGGTTCCCCGGGCGCCTGACGGCAGAGTACGGGCGTCCGGAGACTCTCCCAGACCGTTTGTCCAGC
This sequence comes from Curtobacterium phoenicis, assembly GCF_047238015.1. Classification (NCBI taxonomy): domain Bacteria; kingdom Bacillati; phylum Actinomycetota; class Actinomycetes; order Micrococcales; family Microbacteriaceae; genus Curtobacterium; species Curtobacterium phoenicis. The sequence continues at coordinate 1,086,444 of NZ_JBDFLZ010000002.1, read as the reverse complement.
ATGCGCAACTACGTAACTTTGCTACCTACTTGACCGGTCGGCCAGCCGCTCGGGCACGTACCGTCGGCACGGTCGGGGCGACCGCCTCGGCACCGCCGACGATCGAGGAGCTCCCCATGGGCGCGTACGAGACCGAGCCCGGCATCGAACCGGTGCGCATCGAGACGATCCGCGGCATGCGTCGTCGCTGGAAGCACGGCGAACTCCGCGAGGCGCCGTCGACGCCGGACGACTTCTTCCGCGACACGGCGCGCGACGTGCGTCGCCGCTGACGAGCGGCACCACGTGACGGACGGGAGGCCCGGGTCGGATCCGACCCGGGCCTCCCGTCCGTCACGTGGTCGCCCCGCGCCTGAGCGACGAGTCGCCTGATGCCGAGCGCGAGACCCGTCGTCCAGCACGAGACCCGTGCGGCTGCCGGTGCGGACGCCCGGCCAGGAGGCGGACGGGAGGCACGGTACGGGCCCGACCCGCGCCTCCCGACCGACAGGTGGTCGCGTCAGCGCTGCGCGGGAGCGGTGGACTCCGCGGTGCGGAGCGTGCAGGGCAGCAGGAAGTGCGGCAGGTCCGCCGAGGCCCCGTCGAGCTGGTCGATGAGCGCGTCGGCGGCGCGGGTGCCGAGCTCGCGACCGGGCGCGAGCATGGTCGACAGGCGCGGGTAGTGCTGGTCCGCGTTCGCCGCGGAGGACGCGATGCTCAGCACGGAGACCTCCTCCGGGACGCGACGGCCGGCGTCGAAGAGCCCGACGAGCAACCCGCCGGCACTGTCGTCCTTCATGAGGAGCACCGCGGTGCAGTCCGGGTCGGCCGAGAGGAGTGCCCCCGCCGCCGCCCGACCGCCCTCGCTGCCGGGCCCGGCGTAGACGACGGTGCCCGAGAGGCCGCGGTCGGCGATCGTCGACCGGAACGTCGACTCGGCACGGAGGTGCGGGGCGTACCCGGCCATGGGCGTGCCCTCGAGGTTCTCGAGGACGATGCCGAAGCGGCGGTGGCCGAGCGACACGAGGTGCTCGATGCTGTCCACGATCGTGGTCTCGAAGTCGATGTCGACGAACGGCAAGCCGGTGCTGTCCCGGGTGCGACCGATGAGCGTGAACGGGACGTCCAGGTCGGTGAGGACGGCCACGCGCGGGTCGTCCATCCGCACCTCCATGAGGATGACGCCGTCCACGAGTCCGCCGGACACGAGGTCGTCGAGGTCGTCCCCCGCCGGGTCGACCGGCCAGAGCACGAGGTGGTACCCGCGCTCGGAGGCCCGCTCGGCCGCGCTCATGAAGAACTCCGAGGTGGTCGGGCTGAACCGGTTGCCCGTGGTCGGGAACAGCAGCGCGATGATCCGGGTCCGGCGGCTCGCGAGTGCCCGAGCGACGACGTTCCCGCGGAACTTCAGCTCGCGCATCGCGGTCCGGACGCGGGCGGTCGTGGCGGGGGTCACGTACTTCGTGCCGTTCACGACGAACGACACCGTGGCGATGGAGACCCCGGCGCGGTCGGCGACCTGCTGCATCGTTGCCACTGCGTCTCCCCGTTTCGATCTCGACCCGCTCAGCATAGCTCCCAGGTTGCGAAAAAAGCGCTTTACGGGTGAAGCGCTTATCTGTTAGCGTCTCGCCCCAAGGAACGCAGGGACGACGACGTCAGCGAGTCGTGGTCGTGCTCCCGAAGTCCATGACTCCACCAAGAGAAGAGCTGTGCAATGAAGCAGAAGTTCCCCTCGTCGCCCCGCCGGATCCGTGCCCTGCTCGGCGCGGCAGCGGTCCTCGCGACGGTCCCCCTGGTGCTCACCGGCTGCTCCGGCTCCGGGTCCGCCTCCTCCGGCGGGAGCAAGGCCCTCACGATCGAGGACTACTACGACGCGAGCTACAACCCCGTCTACAAGCAGTGCGCGAAGGACGTCGGGGCCACCGTCACCATCAACCACGTCGCCGGTGCCGGCCTGATCTCGAAGGTGCTGCAGCAGGCGTCGTCGAAGACCCTCCCCGACGTGCTCATGCTCGACAACCCGGACGTGCAGCAGATCGCGTCGTCGGGTGCGCTCTCCGACCTCAGCGCGTACGGACTCAGCGCCTCCGGCGACGTCCCCGGCGTCAAGGCGGCGAGCACCTACAAGGGCAAGCTCTACGGCGTGCAGTCGAACACGAACTCGATCGCGCTGTACTACAACAAGAAGCTGCTCTCCGAGGCCGGCGTCCAGCCGCCGAAGACGTGGGACGAGCTCAAGGCCGCCGCGAAGAAGCTCACCAAGGGCTCGACGTACGGCTTCGCGATGAGCAACATCAACACGTACGAGGGCACCTGGCAGTTCCTCCCGTTCTTCTGGTCGAACGGCGGCGACGAGAAGGACATCGCGACGCCGCAGGCTGCGCAGGCCCTGCAGTTCGTCGAGGACCTGCAGAACGACGGCTCGATGTCGAAGAGCTCCATCAGCTGGGCCCAGGCCGACGTCAACAACCAGTTCCTCGCCGGCAAGGCCGCGATGATGATCAACGGCCCGTGGCAGCTCCCGGCGCTCAACGCCAAGAAGGGCCTCGAGTTCGACAGCGTGCCGATCCCGACCCGCACCGGCGACGCACCGGTCGCCCCGCTCGGCGGCGAGGCGTTCACCGTTCCGCAGACCGGCGACAAGGCGAAGATGCAGCTCGCCGGCAAGTTCGTCGGCTGCCTGCACTCCGTGAAGGGTCAGGAGGCCCTCGCGAAGCTCAGCGGGAACGTGCCGACGAACCTCGAGGCCGGCGCGAAGTGGGCCGAGAGCCACCCGCAGGTCGCCTCGTTCGTCACCACGGTGAAGACGGCCCGTGCCCGCACCGGTGAGCTCGGCCCCGACTGGCCCAAGGCCGCGACGAAGATCTACACCGCCGTCCAGCTCGCCCTCACGGGCAAGGCCAGCCCCGAGGCAGCGCTCAAGCAGGCGCAGTCCCAGAACCAGTAGTGCACGAGGGAGCCGGTCGGACCGGCCGGCTCCCTCCCCCACTCCAGGAGAGGATCCCGCATGAGCGCCTCGACACAGGCACCTGCACGCACTCCGTCCCGCCCGGCGACACGTACCGCCGTCGCCCCGCCCGTCCGCCCCGGCCAGCGCCGCGCGCGCCTCCGGAGCGGCATCACCCGCTGGCTGTTCGTCATCCCGGCGGCGCTCTTCGTGGCGGTCTTCTTCGGCTACCCCGTGGTCAAGAACGTCCTCATGTCCTTCCAGGACTACACGACCGCGACCTTCTTCACCGGCGAGGCACCCTGGGTCGGACTCGCGAACTACGTCTCGGTGTTCCAGAGCTCGGTCTTCACCACGAGCGTCGTGAACACCGCGCTCTTCACGGCCGGGTCGATCGTCCTCCAGTTCGTCATCGGCCTCGGGCTCGCGCTGTTCTTCCGCCGGCACTTCCCGCTGTCCGGCTTCCTGCGCGGACTGCTCCTCTTGCCGTGGCTGCTCCCCCTCATCGCCTCGAGCGCGGTGTGGAAGTGGCTGCTCGACCAGGACAGCGGCGCGCTCAACCAGCTGCTCGGCCTCGTCGGCATCGCACCGGTGCCGTGGCTGGTCAGCCCGAGCCTCGCGCTCATCGCGGTCATCGGCGTCAACGTGTGGCTCGGGATCCCGTTCAACACGACGATCCTCTACAGCGGTCTGCAGTCAGTGCCGCCGGAGCTCTACGAAGCGGGGGCGCTCGACGGCGCCACCGGGTTCAAGGCCTTCTGGTACATCACCTGGCCGAGCATCCGGAGCGTCGTCAGCGTGGTGATCGTCCTCGGCGTGGTCTACACCCTGAAGGTCGTCGACATCATCCTCGGGCTGACCGGCGGTGGCCCGGCGAACTCCACGCAGACCCTCGCCACGAACGCCTACCACCAGTCGTTCATCAACTTCCAGTTCGGCATCGGAGCCGCGGTGAGCAACGTCCTCATCGTCGTCTCGTTCGTCTTCGCGATGATCTACATCGCCATCTCCCGGAAGGCGGTCGACGAATGAGCGTCGGACTCGCAGGCAGGACCACCGTCACCGCCACGCGCGCGATGACGACCGCACGCACGGCACGCTCCCGACGGCCGCGGAGCGTCAAGGGCATCCCGCTCACGATCCTCGGCATCGTGTTCCTCGCGATCATGGTGTTCCCCGTGTACTGGATGGTGAACACGAGCCTGCAGACCACGTCCGGGGCCGCGACCGCGACCTGGTTCCCGTGGTCCCCGACCTTCGCCGGGTACGAGGCCGCACTCCAGCAGCAGGGCCAGAACTTCCTGTCGAGCATGATCATCGGCCTCGGGACGGTCGTCCTGACCCTGGCCATCGCGACCCCGGCGGCGTACGGCCTCGCCCGGTTCCGGATGCGCGGCACGCGGGTGTTCCTGCTCGTGCTGCTCATCACGCAGATGATCCCGGCGATCGTCATCGCGAACGCGCTCTACACGCTGTTCAACAACATCGGCCTGCTCAACAGCTACGTGGGACTCATCCTCGCGGACAGCGCCGTGCAGGTGCCGTTCGCCGTGCTGCTCATGCGGGCGTTCATGGAGTCGATCCCGCCGAGCCTCGTCGAGGCGGCGCTCGTCGACGGCGCGAACGACTTCCGGGCCTTCGTGTCGATCGTGCTCCCGATCAGCCGCAACGCGATCGTCACCGCGGCGCTCTTCACCTTCCTCGGGGCCTGGGGCGACTTCCTCATCGCACTCACCCTGACCTCCACGCCGGCGGTGCGCCCGATCACGCTCGGCATCTACAACTACATCGGCTCGAACGTCACCGACTGGGGGCCCGTCATGGCCACCTCGGTCCTAGCGTCCCTGCCGGCCGCCGTGCTGCTCATCGTCGCGCAGCGGTACATCTCCGCGGGTGCGCTCGGCGGCGCCGTCAAGTGACGGCCCGTCCGACGTCCCCGAACCCAGCCCAGAAAGGCACACCATGACCTCCACTCCCTTGCGCATCACCGTGTGGGGCGAGAACGTCCACGAGCAGGTCGAGCAGCACGTGGCCGAGCGGTACCCCGACGGCATGCACGGCGCCATCGCGGACGGCATCCGCGAGAACCTGCCCGACGCCGTCGTCCGCACCGCGACGATGCAGGAGCCCGAGCACGGCCTCACCGACGAGGTCCTCGCCGAGACCGACGTCCTCACCTGGTGGGGCCACGCCGCGCACGCAGACGTCGACGACGCCGTGGTCGACCGCGTCCACAAGCACGTCCTGTCCGGCATGGGGCTCGTCGTCCTGCACTCCGGCCACTGGTCGAAGATCTTCGGCAAGCTCATGGGCACCACGTGCACGCTCCGGTGGCGCAGCGAGCACGACCAGGAACTCGTCTGGACCGTGAACCCGCAGCACCCGATCACCCGCGGCGTCCCGAACCCGATCGTCATCCCCGAGCAGGAGATGTACGGCGAGTACTTCGACGTGCCGACCCCGGACGAACTCATCTTCATCTCGGGGTTCACCGGCGGCGAGGTGTTCCGGAGCGGCATGACCTACCGTCGCGGCTTCGGGAAGATCTTCTACTTCTCCCCCGGCGACCAGGACTTCCCCGTGTACCACCACAAGGACGTCCGCCGCGTGATCGCCAACGGCGCCGAGTGGGCCCGACCGGAGCGGGAGCGCGAACTGCCGACACTCCGGCGGTACGACCTCGGCGAGTACTTCGACGGGCAGCACTACCGCGGCCCGTTCGACGACGCACCCGTCGACGAGGAGGTGCCGGCGTGACCGCTCCCTTGCGCGTCGTCCAGGTCGGCGCCGGCGGCATGGGACGCGCCTGGCTCGCCACGGTCGCCGCGGACCCGGACGTCGAGCTCGTCGGCATCGTCGACCTCGACCTCGACGCCGCGCGGGCCGGTGCCTCGGTCGCGGGCGACCCGTCGATCCCGGTCGGCAGGGACCTCAGCGCACTCATCGCCGAGACGGGCGCGGAGGCAGTGCTCGACATCACCGTGCCGGTCGCCCACCACCCGGTGACGCTCGAGGCGCTCCGTGCCGGCCTGCCCGTCCTCGGCGAGAAGCCCGCGGCGCAGACGGTCGCGGAGGCCCTGGCCCTGGCCGCAGCCGCCGAGGCCACCGGCAAGCTGTTCATGGTGTCGCAGTCCCGCCGCTACAACGACCAGCTCGTGGCGTTCCGGCAGCACGTCCGCGGACTCGGCGCCATCGGCGGTCTCGACACCCGGTTCGCGAAGGCACCGCACTTCGGCGGCTTCCGGGAGGAGATGGACGACGTGCTCCTCCTCGACATGGCGATCCACGCGTTCGACTCGGCCCGGTACGTGCTCGAGCGCGACCCGGTGTCGGTGTATTGCGAGTCGTGGAACCCGTCGTGGTCCTGGTACCGCGGGGACGCCGCCGCCGCCGCCGTGTTCACCTTCGAGGACGACGTCCGGTACGTCTACGACGGCTCGTGGTGCGCGCCCGGTGCCGAGACCTCGTGGAACGGCGACTGGCGGGCCTCCGGCGCAGCGGGCACCGCACTGTGGGACGGTGACCACGACCCGTGGAGCGACCTCGACGGCACCCCGGGGTCGCCCGCGCCGGCCCCGAGCGTCGGCAACGAGATCGCCGGTTCGCTCGCGTCCTTCGTGCGGGCGGTCCGCACCGGCGAGGTCCCGGACGGCGAGGTCCACGGCAACGTCATGAGCCTCACGATGGTGGACGCGGCGATCGCCTCGGCGCGCACCGGCCGGCGCATCGTCATCGACGAGGTGCTCGAGCAGGCGCACGCCACGGCGATCGAGCACGAGCAGGACCCCGCGATCCGCGAGCGGCTCACCGCGTGGGGGTCGGTGCGCGGCGCGTTGTCGACGGGGTCACCGGACACGGCCGCCCTCGGCTGAGCGCGACCAGGTGGCGGACGGGAGGCCCGTGGCGGATCCGCCACGGGCCTCCCGTCCGTCAACGCCGCAGGCGCAGTGCGTGTCAGCGCACCCAGACGTTCGGCACGAGCTCGCGCAGGGCGTCGGTGCCGTGGTCCTGGAAGCCGTCAGCGACGAGAGCCGTCGTGTGGCCGCGGTCGTCCGACGTGGACGTGACGACGGAGTCGCCCGTCCCGGGGACCTCGCCGCAGACCGAGAAGTTGTCCGTGCTGTCCGCCGCGGGGTTGTTCCCGATGAGGCACACCGCCGCGTGCGTGGTGGTCGCGACCCAGTACGTCGTGCCGTCCGACTCCCCCACGCGACGCTGACTGTCGACCTCGAGGTCCTCGGGGGCGGCGGCCCCGTCGGGCAGCGCGTCACTCGACGCGAACGCGCGGTCCAGCACGTGGAACCGGGCGGCAGCGGCGACCGCAGCCGTCGCGGTCGGCGTCGGTGCCGCGGCCCGCGTCGTGCCGGTGTCGGTCCTGCTGTCGGCCCGATCGGTGTGCTGCGTGCACCCGGCGAGCGCCAGCACCACCACCGTCGCCGCCAGGATCGTCGTCCCGGTTCCCCGCATGTCGTCCCCCTCGGTTGGTCGAACAGTAGCAGTGCGCCCGGAGGACCGAGACTCGGCCCGGCGGGCACTTCCGCGGTCCCGCGAGCGCGGAGTTGTCCGCGGATCCGAGACTCGGGCGGGCGTCAGCGTGGGATGACCGAGAACAGGAACTTCTTCCGCACCATGTACCAGGCCAGCAGGATCAGCGCGGTGTGCGCGGCGAAGCCGATCCACCCGTTGAACCAGTCGACGCCGGGGATCGACGCGACGGCGAGTGCGAAGAACACCTGCCACACGAACACGTAGAGGCTCGCCTGCCCGAGCGGGATCCACAGCCACCCGATGGCCGCCGCGAGCGGCTTCCAGAACACCGTGAGGATCGCGTACGACACGATGGCGAAGAACGCGATGTCGACCAGTCGGCCCCATTGCAGGTCCACCCGCTGGTACGCGGTGTTGTACAGCTGGTCGTACATCGACGCGGGGAAGGGAGCAGGGACGAACCCGAAGTGGGCGCCCGCCCACACGTACACCAGGAACAGCGCGTAGCCGACGATCCCGACACTGATCAGCACCTTGCCGAGCCGCCCGGTGAGCGCGCCGATGATCTGCCGCCGGTAGGTGCCGAGGACGAGGCCGTGGGTGAACACCACCTGCCAGGTGAGCAGCGGGAAGACCGCCTCGAACTGCGAGTTCAGCGGCCGGAAGTCCGGGTTGAGCGCCTGGTAGACGTACAGCGCCCAGCTGACGATGAGGAGCGCCCACCAGAACCCGCGCCGGATCACCCACATGAAGACGGGGATGAACAGGCTGAGCACCACGAAGAGGCCCATGATGTTGAACGGCCAGGGGCCCATCTCGAGCAGCAGGAACTGCCGGATCGCGAACCACGGCGGCGGGTAGGCCAGCAGCTGCATCGCGTTCGGGTACAGGTCGTACACGCGTCCCTCGGCACCGACGCCACCGGTGCCGGTGCCGCGGTCGGTGAAGGTCGTGATCGCGTCGGTGTTCAGGAACGGGACGAAGCTCAGCGCGAAGACCACGAGGATCACCGCGAGGGTGACGAGGTACTGCTTCCGCGCTCGCTTCCACGCACCCACGGCGGCAGCCCACTCGCCGAACTTCTTGATGGCGAACGGGTAGGTCATGCCGAGCACCATGCCCGACAGGAAGACGAACATCTCGGCACCGGTGATCGCACCGACCGCGTGCAGGGTGATGTAGGAGTACGGGCCGCCGATCTCGATGTGCGTGATGACCACGGCGAGGATGATGAACCCGCGGAACAGGTCGAGCCGGAGGTCGCGCCCGGGCTTGCCGTCGTCGGGGTAGCGCCAGCTCGGGACGAGTCGACCGAACAGCCCGCTGAGCAGGAAGACCGCGGCGAGGCCGACCGCCAACCAGACGATCCACGCCATCTGGTCGCCGCCGGTGTCGTACTGCTGGTTCGTCGCCGCGGCACCGTCCTGTGGTGTGACGCGCTCGGTGACGGGCCCGAACACGAAGTCGCCCGCACGCTCGAGGTCGGTGCGGAACGAGCCCGCGATGCCCGGGACCGCCGTGTCGCGCCAGTCGGCGACCCGGTTGCCGGCCTCGGGCTCGCGGCGGTTCGTCTCGAGGAACGTGACGCCCTCGACGAGCGGCCTGTCCCGCACCGCGGCGATGACCTGGCGCCACCAGCCCTGCTTGACGGTGAGCTCCGCCGCGCCCTGCAGCGAGTGGTCGTAGAGGGCGCCGGTGTCGAGGAGCATCGGCAGGTCGCGGCCCTTCGCGAACCGGTCGTAGAAGGTGCCGTCGGTCACGGGCTGCTCGTAGCCCCACGTCTCGTCGAACCGTGCCTCGACCTCGCCGGACTCCGGCGCGTCGTTCCGGGTGAGCGGGACGTCGCGGCCGGCGGCCTCGGTCGCCTTCCCCTTGCCGAACGAGAACATCGACAGCCCGACCCAGTCGACGCTCGACGCGCCGGGCCAGTACGGGGCGTAGGGGTCGTCCGCCGCCGTGAGCTTCCCGTCCCCGTTCGTGTCGAGCGCCTGCACGTCGGTGGAGGACAGGTCGCGGAGCCGTCCGGCGGACTCGCCGAACGGGTACCCGGCACCGTACGACGGCGCCCAGACCATCGCGGCGTCGGAGGTGCCGGCGTGGATCTGCCGCGCGAGTGCCCGGAACGTCCGCGTGAAGTCGGTCGGCTGCTGCCCCCACGACACCCACGTGCCGTTCATCTGCGGCGCGTACCGGACGAGGACCTTCGTGCCGTACTGCTCGTGGACCTGTTCGAGGAGCCGGTTGGCCTTCCGGGCGTCCGCGGTCGTCAACGTCGAGAGCTCGTGGTCGGGCTCGAGGCTGACCACGAGGACGGCACCCTGCGCGGCCGCGGCCCGTGTGGAGCGGAGCAGCTCCCGCTCGGCGGCGCGGTCCACCGGGTAGTCGATCTCGACGCCGTACATCGACGGCACGGCACCGAGGCGGCCCGCGTACCCGTCCGGCGCGTCGTCACCCCAGTCGAGGTCCGGGCCGAACCAGCGCTCGCCCGCAGCCGGGCCGGCCGGGGTGTCCTTCGCCGCCGCCGCCGAGGCCGGCAACGCGCCGCCGAGGACGAGCGTGGCGACGACGACGAGGAGCGCGAGGAACCGCCTCACCGGTCGCACACCAGGGTCCAGACGTTCCGTCCGTGCTCGTGGCGGTGCTCCAGCCGGTCGAGCGCCGCGATCGCGAGCGCGAGCCCTCGACCGCTCTCCTCGTGCACGTCGGCCATGGTGACCGCAGCGAGGTCGACGTCGGCCGGGCGACCGTTGTCCGTCAGCACGGCGGTGAGTGCGTGGTCGGTGGCCTCGAGGTGCACGGTGTAGCGTCTGCCTGCTTCCTGGTCGGTCCGTCGGGTGTGCTCGACGATGTTCGCGGCGATCTCGGCGAGCGCGGTCTCGAGCTTGAAGCGGAGGGCGGGGTCGTCGATGCCGAGGCCGTCCCACCACGAACCGAAGCGGTCCTGGACCTCGTCGAGGGACTCGGCAGCTGCGGGGACCTCGAAGGTCGTCGTGCTCACAGGGGTCCTCCCACGGTGCTCGACTCGTGCTCGACGGGCGGCGTGAACACCGGCGCGCGGTAGAGGACGGCGCGGATCACGATGCTGAAGATGAAGAGGTCGAAGACCACCCACGCGGTGTTCACGAGCGGCGCGATGCCGTCCGCCTGGCCGGTGGCGTACCGGATCGCGATCATGACGAGCGCGGCCACGAGCGCGCCCATCGCGTAGAGCTGTGGCTTCACGAGGTCCCACCGCGGCTTCTGGTCGGACTCGTCACGGACCTTCGGCGTCACCCGGAAGCCGAGCGGCTTGCCGCGGAACACGTTCTCGAACGCGCTCGTCACCGACTCGATCCACACCGGGAACAGCGCGAGCGAGTACTGCTGCCCGCGCCAGGTCGGTCTGCCTGCGGCCACGACCCAGAACAGGAGCTGGTTGAGCACGAGGAACGGGATGAGCCGGGCGAAGAAGTCGACGCTGTAGGCCTGGACGGGGATCACCCCGAAGGACAGGCAGAGCACGGGCGCGGCGATGTAGACGATCGCGGCGAAGCCGGACAGGTAGCTCCACATCGTGGAGAAGTACATGAGCCGCTGTCCCCACGACAGCCCCTTCTGCACGAGGGGGTTCTCGCGGAAGAACACCTGCATGGTGCCCTGCGCCCAACGGAGGCGCTGCACGAGCATCGTCGGGAGGTCGTCCGGCGCGAGCCCGGTGGCGAGGATCTCGTCGTGGTACGCCGACCTCCAGCCGAGCCCGTGCAGGCGCATCGCGGTGGCCATGTCCTCGGTGACCGAGATCGTCGCCAGCGGCATGATCGGCTGCGCCTCGTCGTCGCGGTTCACGTCGAGCGCGCGCGCGAGCACGGCGATCGACTCGATCGCCGCGACCGGGGACGCCTCGCGCTGTCCGAGCACGTCGAGCGCGGCGTCGTCGAGTCCGGCGAAGGTGTCGGCCTCGGTCGACATCGCCGCGAGCTCCTGCAGGTCGTTCCGCACGGACTCGAGGTCGGCGGCTGCGAACCGGAACGAGATCGCGTCGATCCCGCGCTGGAAGTCGTAGGTGACGTCCCCGAGCGGTTCGCCGCGGGACACCTGCTCACGGGCGCGATCGACCACGGCCTCGGCCTCGTCGAGGGCGCCGAGGACGCGCGGGTCGGTCTCGGTCTCGCGCGCGCGGGCCAGCAGCGTCCGTGAGGTCTTGATCGTCCGCTGCACGGACGCCTCCACCTCGCGCACGTACCGGGTGACGCCGAGCTGCATGAGCGCCTCGCGCCGGAGGATCGCGTTCGACCCGCAGAAGAACGCGGCGTTCCAACCGTCCTTCGACTGCTGGATCGGGCCGTAGAACAGTGGGGCCTGGCTGCCGAGGAGGTCTTCCTTCGGCACGTTCTCGAACCACTGCGGCGTCTGGACGAGCGCCATCCGGTCGTCCTTGAAGTACCCGAGCGTGCGGTCGAGGATCGCCGGGTCCGGCACCTGGTCGGCGTCGAGGATGAGGAGGAACTTACCCTGGGTCGCGAGCAGGGCGTTGTTGAGGTTGCCGGCCTTGGCGTGGCGGGGACGGTCGACCCAGTCGGCACCGCGCGTGATGATGCCGATCCCGAGCGACTCGGCGGCCGCTCGCATCTCGGGGCGGTTGCCGTCGTCGAGGATCCACGTGGAGTGCGGGTGCCGGATGGCCTTCGCGGCACGGGCGGTGCGGAGCACGAGGTCGACCGGCTCGTTGTAGGTCGTGATGAAGACGTCGACGGTCACGTGGTCGCCCGGTGGGGTCGGCGGTTCGCCGCGCTCACGGAGCCGCCACGCCCCGAACGCGAAGAGGAGCGAGTCGATCACGCTGTAGGTCTCGGCGAGGATGAGCGGCACCGCGATCCACCACGAGTGCCAGTTCACCGACGCGGCCCACCGCCAGACGATGTAGTTCACGCCCGCGATCGACGCGAGCAGGGCCACCGTGCGCACCGCGACCATGCGGCGACGAGGGGTGCCCGTGGTGAGCCGGCGCCGGTCCTGCCGGCTGACGTCGAGCGCGCTCATCCACGTCCTTCCCTCGGGAGGGTCCACCCCTGCTGGCGCGACCTGGTGAGTGGTCGCGTACAGGACTGTCTACCGCAGGCAGGGGTCCGCTGTCAGCCGACACCCGTGGTTCGGCGTCCCGAGATCCCGAGGTCGTCCGCGAGACGCGCGACGACGTGGTCGAAGTAGGCCGTCGCGTCGGACACCGAGCCGACCGCGTGCCCGAACAGTTCGAACGACACGACGCCGAACACGGTGGTCCACGCCATCAGGGTCCGGAGGACGAGTTCGTCGGGCAGGTCGTCGGCGAAACCGCGCTCGCGCAGGTACGCGGCGGCGTCGCCGATGGCGGGCGTGAGGTCTGCGGGCGCCGCCGCGGGCGCCGGGCGCGCACCGTGCCTCCCGGCCGCCCACGCGTCGACGACCACCTGGACGAGCACGTGGGTCGTGCGCGACGCGGGCTCGATCGTCGACCGGGGTGCGACGTACCCCGGGACGGGCGAGCCGTAGAGCAGCGCGAAGTCACCCGGGTGGGCGATCGCCCAGTCCCGGATCGCGTGGCAGGCGGCGCGCCACCGGCCGCCGACGTCGGCGCGGTCGAGGGCTGCGTCCGCCGTCTCGACGGCCGCGCCGAGTTCGTCGTAGTCGAGTACGAGGAGCGCGGTGAGCAGGTCGTCGCGGCTCGCGAAGTAGCGGTACACCGCCGACGAGACCATGCCGACGTCCCGCGCGACGGCGCGGAGCGCGAGCTGGCTCGGCCCCTCCTGCGTGAGCCGGGCCCTGGCCGCCGCGAGGATGCTCGCGTGCACGGCCTCGCGCGCCAGTGCGCGGGCGGTCGGCGGCTTGGTGTCCATCCCCCCACCATGCCACGCGAGAGCAGTGCACACAAACAAGAGCAGTGCTCTTGCAATCCGAACCGATGCAGACTGCTCCTGAGAGAGCACCGCTCTCCGATTTCACCCAGGAGGAACCCATGTCCGCTCGTCACCTCGTCATCGGAGCCGGCCCGGTGGGCCGACACGTCGCCGCCGTCCTCGCGGAGCGCGGCGAGGACGTCACGGTCGCCACCCGCTCGGGGCGCGACACCGAACTGGAGGCAGTGGGTCACGTCGCCCTCGACGCCTCCGACGCCGACGCACTCACCCGGGCAGCGGACGGCGCGGCCGTCCTCTACAACTGCGCGAACCCCGGCGACTACACCCAGTGGGAGCGCACGTGGCCGCCACTGATGACCGCGATGCTCACCGCCGCTGAGCGGACCGGGGCGGTGTACGCGATCACGGGCAACCTCTACCCGTACGGCCCCGTCGACGGGCCGATGCACGAGGGCCTGCCGGACGCCGCCACCGACCACAAGGGCGCCCTCCGCGCGAAGCTGTGGGCCGATGCCCTCGCGGCACACCGGGCCGGCCGCGTGCGTGCGGTCGAGGTCCGCGGCTCGGACTACGTCGGGCCGGGCATCGGCGGGAACGGCCACGTGACCCGGGTGCTCCCCGCCGCGCTGCAGGGCAAGGCGGTCACGATGCTCTGCCGGACCGACCTGCCGCACACCTTCACCGACGTGCTCGACGTCGCACGGACCCTCGTGGCGGCGGCGCTCGACGAGTCCGCGCACGGGCGGACCTGGAACGTGCCGTCGAACCCGCCGCGCACCCAGGAGCAGGCCGTGACCGACATGCTCGCGGTGGCCGGCAAGCCGCCGGTGCCGGTGCGGCGCCTGCCCGCGGGGGTCATCCGCGCCGGCGGCCTCGTCGTGCCCTTCCTCCGCGAGATGGCGGACATGTCGTACCAGTGGACGCGGCCGTACGTCCTCGACGACTCGGCGGCACGGGCGCACTTCGGGATCGACCCGACGCCGTGGGAGGAGGTGTGTCGGCGCACGGTCGAGGGACTGTAGGCGCGAGGTCGCGGCAGGCCGCGCGGCACGGGGAGGCGCAACACCTGTCGTTCACCCTTCGGTCACCGTCCCGTCGACCGAGGTCGCGAACATGCGAGGACACTCAGACCACTCACCCGCTCCCGACAGGAACCCCGTGCCCGCACTCCGGACCATGCGGATCATCGCGCTCACCGCCGCGTTGACCGCCGCCCTCGGCGCCGCAGCGATCTCACCCGAGACCGCGACCGCCGCCGCAGACCCGATCACCGACGACCGCGACCCGAGCTGCACCGGTGGCAGCACCGCCGACCTCTGCGCCGCTCCCGGCAGCCTGCTCGACGTCCGCATCGGCGACGTCCACCCGACGCAGCCGTCGCTCGGCTACGACGAGGTGTACTACAAGCTCGGCCGCTACTCGACCGCCCTGAGCAAGGACGCCGTCAACAAGAAGTTCGACGACTGGTGCGAGGCGAACGGCCAGGAGGAAGCGGCGTCCGCCACCGCGACCTCGACCCTGACCGACCCGTCGTCCTTCAGCTGCGCGGTGCCGGTCGGTTCGGAGACCGCGGACACCATCGCGCCGATGAAGACCGTCGTGATCGGCCCCGGCGGCACGCTGTACCTCACCGACGGGCACCACACGCTGACCTCCTTCGACGAGGACAGCGGGCCGGACGTGCACGTCCGGCTCCGGGTGCTCGGCAACCTCTCCGGCATGACCGAGTCCGCGTTCTGGCAGACGATGCAGGACAACCGGTGGGTGTGGCTCCGGGACACCGCCGGGAAGGCCATCACACCCGCGCAGCTCCCGCAGAACGTCGGGCTCGCGAACTTCCAGGACGACACCGCCCGCAGCGTCATGTACTTCGGGCGCGACATCGGGTACACGGCGGACGGCGCCGTGCCGTTCCAGGAGTTCTACTGGGGGTCCTGGCTCCGGGCACACCCGGAGCTCGGGCTCGCCGACTGGGACCAGGACGACTTCGCGGAGTCGCTCGCACTCGTCGAACGGATCACGAAGGCGCAGGTCGCTCTCCCCCGCGACGAGGTCGTCGACGCCGAGAGCGGGTACACCGCGGCGGACCTCAGCACCCTCGCCGCCTGGAACGACGGCAAGGCCGCGACGAAGGGCGAGTGGGCGAAGCTCTCCGCGCCGTACTCGTCGGACAAGCCCGGCAAGCTCGCGTACATGACCGAGTACCGGAAGACGCTGGCCGCGGACCCGGGCGAGCCGGGCGATCCGGGAACGGACCCCACCGACCCGACGGACCCGACGGACCCGACCGACCCCGGCTCCGGCACCGGACCCACCGACCCGACCGAACCCGGCACGGACCCCACCGCACCCGCCGACCCCGGCACGTCGCCGGCCGACCCGGGCTCGGAGGACCCCACCGACCCGACCACGGTGCACGGCAGTGTCTCCGTGACGGGTGACCTCGTCGCCGGTGATCCGGTGACCGTCCGCGGCACCGGCTTCGCGGCCGACACCGACGCCCGGGTGGAGATCCACTCGGAACCCGTCCTGCTCGGCACCGTCCGGACCGACGGGTCCGGCGCGTTCACCCTCACGGCGACCGTCCCGGCCGCCCTGCCCGCCGGGACCCACACGATCGTCGTGGTCGTCGACGGCGTGGCCGTCGGGTCGACGACGGTGATGGTCGCCGCAGCGGACGAGGCGAGCCCCGGTGAGCTCGCCTCCACCGGCGCCGACGGACTCGTCCCCGCAGCGGTCGCCGCGCTCCTCGCGCTGCTCGTCGGCACGGGCATCGTGGTGGCACGGCGTCGGCGCGGTCACCGCGCGTAGTCAGGCCACGCATCCACGTCCGTCCGGGTGTACACGGAAGCGCACCACGTGGTGCGCTCTTGTGTACACAGGATCGGCGGCATCGCTGCCCCTGCAGGGCCGATCGCTCGGGTGAACGACGTGCCCCTGACGGACGGGAGGCGCGGTGCCAGCCGGCCCCGCGCCTCCCGTCCGTCGCCAGGTCGCGTCAGATCGAGGTGAGCCGGTCGTACTGCCCCGTCGAGAGCTGCTGCGCGGCCCCGCCCGCGGCGGGGATCCGCCAGAGGCCGGAGTCGGCGTCGACGAAGAGGTCGCCGGCCGAGTCCGCGGCGCCCGGGTAGTACCCGTTCGACGGGACCTCCGGACCACCGGTGACGGCGTGGTCCTGGGTCGCGCCGGACGCGTCGTGCGTGACCCGGTCGGCCAGCGCGTGGTCGGTGGTGCACGGGTGGAACGGGTCCGCCTCGGAGGTCGCCGAGCACCAGCCGGCGGACTGCCCGAGCAGGAGCGAGTCGTCGTTCGTCGCGCTGAACTGGTACTTGACCTTCGCGGGGACCTGCACGAGCGTCGACGACCCGGCTGCCAGCGACCAGAAGCCGTGGTACCCGCTGCCGCCGAACGCCCGGTAGTCGAGGTACAGCGTGCCGCTGCCGTCGGCGACCACGGCCCCGAAGTACCCGATCGGCTGACCGCTCGCCTGACCCACGTTCCGGGTGGTCACCACGCCGTGGACGGTGCGGCTCACCACGGTGCCGACGGACGGCCCGGTCGAGGATCCCGGTGCGGTCGTGAAGGTGGACACGGTGCCGTCACGACCGACGGTCCAGGCGGTGCCGCTCGACGGGAGGATCGTCTTCGGGACAGCGGCGCCGATCGGCAACTTCACGACTCCGCCGGAGACGGAATCGACCCAGTAGACGTTGCCCGCGACGTCGGTCCGCAGGTCCTTCGTGAGGTGCAGCCCCGTGGCGAGGACCCGCGCCGCGCCGCCGTTCGCCGGGTACTGGAGCAGCTTCGTGCCGTCGCTCGAGGGGACGAACACGTTGCCGACGTCGTCCGCGGCGTAGCCGGTGCCGCCCTTCGCGACGGTCTTCGGTGCGCCGGTACCCGTGGTCGGGAAGCGCACGACCGAACCCGAGGCATCGAGGCCGTAGAGCGACTGCGCGACCGTCGTGCTCGCCGGGGCCGTGTAGCGGACCGACACGGAGCGACCGTCACCCTTCGCCCCGACCGCCCGGACGGAGAACGTGTAGTGCACACCGGCCCGGATCCAGCCGTACCGCTCGGACCGGACGTTCGCGGCGACCACGTCGGTGCCGCTGCCCGGCTGACCGGCGGTCGGTCGGACCGAGACACGCCAGCGCTGCACGGTCGCGCCCGAGCGGGGCGCACTCCAGGTCAGCGTCGCGGCGTCTCCGGCGCCGCTGACGTGGACGGACGTCGGGGCTCCGGGGAGCCTCGACGAGGGAGTCGCCGCCATCGCGGGCGTCACTCCACCGATCACCAGCACCGCGGCAGCCGCGGCGGTGAGCACTGCTCTGTACACGATCGTTCCCCTACGGTCAGCGCGGCCTTCGGGTGGCCGCGACTGAACGTCATCGAAGCACCACGAGGGCGCGGCCCGGAGCCGCGGGGGCCGACCGTGCGGGGTGCGCTCGGGATTGGCGGGACTCCGCAACGGGCCGCCGGAGCCCGCGCGGGCGCGCTGCGTCCGTGCGGGCGCGCTGCGTCCGCGCGGGCCCGCTGCGTCCGTGCGGGCGCGCTGCGTCCGCGCGGGCCCGCTGCGTCCGTGCGGGCGCGCTGCGCCCGTGGGTGCGCGCGTGCGCGCGTGCGCGCGTGCGCGCGTGCGCGCGTGCGCGCGTGCGCGACCGAGTCTCGCGCTGGACGACGACTCGCGGGCTCGTCGGCGCGAGGGTCGTCGCTCAGCACGAGTCCCGCGCGAACGCCGCAGCGTGCGCGCTCACGCCTCGTGCGGACGCCGCCTCAGTGGCGCGGCTTGCGTGCACCTCGGTCGTCGCGGTCACGGTCGTACCGGCCACCACCGCGCGGCCCGCGGTCGTCGCGGTCACGACCCCCGCGGTCGTCACGGTCACGGTCGTACCGGGCACCACCGCGCGGACCACGGTCGTCGCGGTCGTACCGACGGCCACCGGCCCCACCGCGGCGGTCCGGCTTGATCTCGATGAGCTTGCCGCTGATCCGGGTGTCCGACAGGCGGTCGAGCACGCCGGCGTCCATGTCGGTCGGCAGCTCCACGATGGAGAAGTCCGGCCGGATCTGGATCGCCCCGAAGTCGTCGCGGCGGAGGCCGCCCTCGTTCGCGAGCGCGCCGACGATCTGGCGCGGCTCGACGCGGTGCCGACGCCCGACCTCGATGCGGTAGGCCGTCATCGGCTGCGACCGGCGGGGGCCGCGGTCCTCGCGCTCGGAACGGTCACCACGGTCGTCACGGTCACGGCGACCGCCCGACGCGCCGTCGCGACCGACCCGCGCGCTGAGCTCGTCCGACGCCGGGTCGAGCAGCAGCGGGTCGTCGCCCTGCGCCACGACCGCGAGTGCCGCGGAGACGTCCTCGGCGGGCACGTCGTGGTTGCGGACGTAGTGGGCGATGACGTCGCGGAACGCCGAGATACGGTCCTGCTGCTCGAGCGCGGCGGTGATGGCGTCGTCGAAGCGGGTCAGGCGCGTCTCGTTGACGTCCTCGATCGTCGGGAGCTGCATCTGCGTGAGCGGCTGCTTCGTGTGGCGCTCGATCGCGGCGAGCAGTCGGCGCTCGCGCGGCGTGACGAAGCTGATCGAGTCGCCCTTGCGGCCGGCGCGACCGGTGCGGCCGATGCGGTGGACGTAGGACTCGATGTCGACGGGGATGTCGAAGTTCACCACGTGGGTGATGCGGTCGACGTCGAGTCCGCGGGCGGCGACGTCGGTCGCGACGAGGATGTCGAGCTTGCCGGACTTCAGCTGGTTGACGGTGCGTTCGCGCTGCGCCTGGGCGACGTCACCGCTGATGGCGGCGGCGGCGTACCCGCGGGCACGGAGCTTCTCGGCGAGCGTCTCGGTCTCGCTCTTCGTGCGGACGAAGATGATCATGCCCTCGAAGTCCTCGACCTCGAGGATGCGGGTGAGGGCGTCGACCTTCTGCGGGTACGACACCATGAGGTACCGCTGCGTGATGTTCGCCGCGGTCTTCGTCTTCGTCTTGACGGTGATCTCGGCCGGATCGGTGAGGTACTGCTGCGAGATGCGGCGGATCTGCGCCGGCATCGTCGCCGAGAACAGCGCGACCTGCTTGTCGTCCGGGGTCTCCGCGAGGATCGTCTCGACGTCCTCGGCGAAGCCCATCTTGAGCATCTCGTCGGCCTCGTCGAGCACGAGGTACTTCAGCTCGGACAGGTCGAGCGTGCCCTTGGCGATGTGGTCCATGATGCGGCCGGGGGTGCCGACGACGACGTCCACGCCGCGACGGAGCGCGGAGAGCTGGACGCCGTACGCCTGACCGCCGTACACGGGCAGGACGTGCACGTGCTTTATGTGCGACGCGAACTGCTCGAACGCCTCGCAGACCTGGAGCGCGAGTTCGCGCGTCGGGGACAGCACGAGCGCCTGCGGCACCTTGCTGCCCGACTCCATCCGCGACAGGATCGGCAGCGCGAACGCGGCGGTCTTGCCGGTGCCGGTCTGCGCGAGACCGACGACGTCGCGCCCCTCGAGCAGCGTCGGGATGGTGGCTTCCTGGATCGCGGACGGGGTCTCGTAGCCGATGTCCTTGACGGCCTTGAGCACCTGGTCACTCAGGCCGAGGTCGGCGAAGGTCACCACGGGCCCCTCGTCGACGGTCTCGGAAGTGCTGGTGTTCTCGGTGCTCATGGGGAGAACGGTATCCCGGATGCGGCACGGAGGGTGAATGCGCGGCGTACCCTGCGCCGGACGGGAGGCGCGGCGCGGGCCCGCACCGCGCCTCCCGTCCGTCCCGTGGTGGCGTCGCGCTGACGCGACGCGCGCTCAGGAGGCCGCGTCGCGCGCGGCTGCACCCACCCCGAGGATGCTGTCGGCCTGGTCGTTGAGGCGCTCGAGGAGCGCCGCGAGCTGCCGCAGCTCGTCGGTGCCGAAGCCGCCCGTGAGGTCGTCGAAGACCTCGGCTCCGGCCAGGTCGAGCTGGTCGAGCACCTCGATGCCGAGCGGCGCGAGCGACAGGAGGGCCGCTCGGCCGTCCGCTGGGTCCGGCGCCGTGGTGAGGAAGCCTGCGTCGACGAGCGAGGCGACCCGCCGGCTGATGACCGGGCGCGAGAGTCCGGTGGCGTCCGCGATCGCGGTGGAGCGCACGGCACCGAAGTGCTCGACGGCGCGGAGGATCACGCGGGCAGTCGGGTCGAGTCCGCCGCGCGACTCGATGAGCGAGGCGCGGATGGTCTGCCGCACCCACAGCCGGTCGAGCTGCGATCGGAGGAGTCGCTCGGCAGCCGTCCGGTCCTCGTTCACGGGGTCAGCGTACCCGGCAGATTTAGTTGCTTCCGGAACGCAACGGATGTATCGTTGCGCGGTCTGCAAACTTTCACAGCGCGAAACTCCCCTTCGCGCAGCTTGATCCAAGGAGCTCGATGACAGCCACCGCACCCGTCTCGGTGCAGGCCCCCGCGGCCGCAGGTGGGGTCGGTCAGCAGCCGCTGATGACCCACCGCCAGATCCTCCTCGTCATCTACGGCCTGATGGCGGGGATGTTCCTGTCCTCGCTCGGCCAGACCGTCTTCGGCACCGCGATCCGCACGATCGGTGACGACCTGCACGGCCTCGACCAGCAGGCCTGGGTCACGACCGCGTACCTCATCACGTCGACGATCGCGACGCCGATCTACGGCAAGCTCTCGGACATCTTCGGCCGCCGTCCGCTGTACATCTTCGGCATCGTCGTCTTCATCCTCGGCGCCGTGCTGTCGTCGATGTCGACCTCGATGATCATGCTCGCCGGCTTCCGCGCCGTGCAGGGCATCGGTGCCGGTGCGCTCATGTCGCTGCCGCTCGCGATCATGGGCGACATCCTCGCCCCGCGCGAGCGTGCGAAGTACCAGGGGTACTTCCTCGCGGTCTTCGGGATCTCGTCCGTCATCGGCCCGCTCATCGGCGGCCTGCTCGCCGGTTCCTCCGAGATCCTGTGGATCACCGGCTGGCGTTGGGTGCTCCTCATCAACGTGCCGATCGGCATCGCGGCACTCATCATGGTGATCGTCTTCCTGCACCTCCCGAAGGTGCACCGCGGCGGCGACAGGCCCGTCGTCGACTGGTGGGGTGCCACCGCCGTCATCGTCACGCTCGTGCCGCTGCTCCTCGTCGCCGAGCAGGGCCGTACCTGGGGCTGGGGTTCGCCGGCCGCGATCGCCTGCTACGTCGTCGGTGTCGTCGGGCTGGTCGGGCTGCTCGTCATCGAGTCGAAGATGGGCGACGCGGCGATCATCCCGCTGAAGCTCTTCCGCTCGGGGACGTTCTCGATGGCCACGGTCATCGGCTTCCTCGTGGGCTTCGCCATGTTCGGCGCGATGCTGACCATCCCGCTCTACCTGCAGATCGTCGTCGGCCTCACCCCGACCGAGTCGGGCTTCGCCACCCTGCCGCTCGTCGGCGGCCTGATGATCGCGTCGATCACGTCCGGCCAGATCGTCGCCCGTGTCGGCCGCTACCGGATCTTCCCGGTTATCGGCACGTTCCTGGTGTCGACCGGCTACGTCGTCCTCACGTTCATGACGATCGACAAGCCGCTCTGGTTCCTCATGATCGGCATGTTCCTCATCGGCCTCGGCCTCGGCTCGGTCATGCAGTCACTGACCCTCGCGTCGCAGGGTTCGGTCGAGGCCCGGGACATGGGCGTGGCGACCTCGTCCGCGACGTTCTTCCGGCAGATCGGTGGCACGCTCGGCACCGCGGTGCTCCTCTCGATCCTGTTCTCGGTCATGCCGGCGAACATCCTGCACGCGACCGCGAACGAACGGGACCTCTCCGCCGCGCTCCGCGCCGCGACGAACCCGGCCGTGGCGACCGCGAGCGAGAACCGCGGCGTCATGGACAAGATCTGGACGCCCATCGTGACCCCGCTCGAGGACGGCGTGCAGGCGAAGCTCGACGACGCCGCCACGCAGGCGAAGTCGGCCGCGCGGGCAGCGGTGACGCAGCAGGTGACGGCCGCCGTGCAGCAGCAGGTCGCCGCCGGCGCCGTCCCCGCGTCCGCCGCGCAGCAGGTCATCGACCAGCAGGTCGCCGCCGCCACCCCCGCCGCCGAGCAGCAGGCCCTCGCCACCGTCGCCGACAAGGCACACGCCACCGTGCAGGACGGCACCGTCTCCGTCGACTGGGCCGACGCCTCGCAGCGCTCCTCCTGGGTCGACCAGCTCACCCCGAAGCTGGCGAAGCAGATCGACGATGGGTCGGGCACGAGCGAGAACGCCTCGAGCGCGAACGACACCTCGTTCCTGACCGGCGCGGACAGCCGACTCACCCGGCCGTTCATGGCGGGCTTCAACGCGTCGTCCGTGACGATCTACTGGGTCGGACTCGGCGTGATCCTGCTCGCGTTCGTGCTCACCTGGTTCTTCCGGGTCCCGCCGCTGCGCCAGCGTTCGGCCCTGCAGGAGCAGCACGACCTGTCCGCCGAGGCGCAGCTCGAGGCCGAGGCCGGAGCCGCCGCGGCCGAGGCGGGCTCCTTCACCGGACCGATGACGGGCTCCGTGCCGGTCTCGTCCGCACCGACGACGGGATCCACCCCCGCCCGACGGTGACCGACCGGGGCGTCCGTCCGCTCCCCCCGCGCGGACGGACGCCCCCTCCCCCTCGCTCCACACCACGACCACCCCAGGAGACCCTCGTGACCACCCCGGCGCTCGAACGCGACACCGCCGTCGACCCCGAGCCCTGCACCCTCCGCGAGCGCAAGAAGCAGCAGACCCGGCAGGCCATCCACGGCGCGGCACTCGACCGGGTCATCGAGCACGGCCTCGACGGGGTGACCGTCGAGCAGATCTGCGCGGACGCGGACGTCTCCCCGCGGACGTTCTTCAACTACTTCACCTCGAAGGCGCACGCCGCCCTCGGGCTCGACACCGTCGTCACGCCCGACCGGGTGGCCGAGGCGTTCCGTGCCGGCAGCGGCCGGCTCGTCGACGACGTCTGCACCCTCGTCGCCCGGAGCGTGCCGCTCCCGTCGGACCGTAGCCGCACCAAGGAACTGCTCGTCCACCGACCCGAGATGACACCGATGGTCATGCGGTGGATGGCCGAGTCCCGGCAGGCGATGCTCGCGGTGGTCACGACCCGGACGGACGAGCAGACGGCCCGGACGGTCGTCACCCTGGTCATGTCGGCACTCTCGGAGGTCGCGCACCGGGACACGGTGTCGAGCACGGTCGAGCTCGGCGATCGGTTGCGAGCGGTGGTGGCCGAGATGGCCGCGCTCGCGACCGTCTGATCGTCCGGCGGTCGGGTCAGGCCTGCGCGAGCGGGTCGAGCTGCGCTTCGGTCACGTCGGCAGCGGTGGTCGACCGGGACAACGATTCGTTGCGCTCGTCCTCCGCCAGCAGCGCGCGGCCGGCCGCGGTGCCGTGCCGGAACGCGTCGGGGCCGACGAGCAGGCGCAGCGGCGGCTCGTCCATCGCGACGACCCGCAGCAGGAGCTCGGCGACCAGCCGTGGGTCGCTCGCACCGATCGAGCCGCCGTCGTGCATCCGAGCGGAGACACCGACGGTGCTCTCGTACTCCGGACGCACCGGGGCGATGCGCATCGACGACCCTGCCCAGTCGGTCCGCATCCCGCCCGGCTCGAGCACGGTCACCCGGACGCCGAACGGCGCGACCTCCTTCGCGAGCACGGACGAGAAGCCACCCACCGCCCACTTCGCCGTCTGGTACGCGCCGAGTCCCGGGGTGGCCATGCGGCCACCGACCGACGAGACCTGCACGATGTGGCCGTGCCCTTGCCGACGCAGCACGGGCAACGCCGCGCGAGTGACGGTGACGACGCCGAACAGGTTCGTCTCGACCTGCGCCCGGAAGTCCTCCGGATCGACGTCCTCGATGCTCGCGACGTTGGCGTAGCCGGCGTTGTTGACGACGACGTCGAGACCGCCGAAGCGCTCGACGGCGATCTGGACCGCACGCTCGGCCGCGGGCGCGTCGGTGACGTCGAGGGGCACCACCTCGAGCGCGTCGGGGAAGACGCCGACGAGCTCGCCGAGGGCGCTGACGTCGCGGACGCCGGCCACCACCCGGTGCCCGGCTCGGAGTGCGGTCTCGACGACGGATCGACCGAGGCCTCGGGAAGCCCCGGTGACGAGGAACACGGACATGATGTCTCCTGACTAACTGTTTGGTTGACAACAGCCATCGAACACCTCTGCGGATCGGTTGTCAACCGTCCGGTTGATAGCATCGACCACATGACCCCGACGATGCCGCGCGACGCCGACGCCACCCGGGCCCGCCTCCTCGGGGCAGCGCGCGACGAGTTCGCCGCCGTCGGCATCGCCGGGGCGCGGGTCGACCGGATCGCCGCAGCCGCGACGAGCAACAAGGCGCAGATCTACCACTACTTCGGCAGCAAGGACGGACTCTTCGACGCCGTCTTCGACGCCGTGGTGGCGGACACCCTCGACGAGGTCGAGATCACGCCCGACGACCTCCCGGGCTACGCCGGACGGCTCCACGACTCGTACGACCGGCGCCCCTGGGTCCAGCGCCTGGCCACGTGGTACCGGCTCGAACGGGGCGACGCAGGCTCCCGTATCGACGCCGTCGTCCGCTCGAACGCGGACAAGGTCGAAGCGATCGCAGCAGCGCAACGAGCCGGAACGCTCCCGACCACCTTCACCGCGCCCGAACTCCTCGGACTCGTCATCCACACGGCCGCCCTGTGGAGCGGCTCCACGCCGGAGTTCGGTGACCTCGTGCGCGACCTCGACGGTGCCCGGCGGCGAGCGGTCGTCGTGGCGGCGGTCGACGCGATCGTGCGTGCCTGAGGCGGTGCCGCTCGGGGACGCCGAGAGCACCGGTCCGCCGGCCTGCTCGCGCGGACGCGCACGGGTAGGTCACTCGTGAGGCATGGCCGATCCGGTGCGCCGATCCCGAGGAGAGCGCACCGGATCGGCCACCCTCGACGTGGGAGGTCGCCCGCAGTACCCTCCCTGCATGCGAGCCAAGGGTCCGTCGCCGTACTTCCAGCTCCCCGGCACCGCCCGGGCGGCCCTGCAGCGCTGGTCGGAGGTGTTCGGCGGCGAGGTCCGGATCGCGACCTACGCCGACTTCAGCCGCACCGACGGTCCGGCCGACGCGGTCGCGCACGGACAGCTCGCGGGCGACCTGGAGCTGTTCGCGGCCGACGCTGCCGAGGGTGGGGCGACCTTCTCGGCGACCGGAGTGCTCTTCTCGCTGCTCGGCGCCGCAGACCCCGCGACCCTGACCCGCTGGTTCGAGTCGCTCTCCGTCGACGGCACCGTCCTCGATCCCCTGCAGCAACGGCCGTGGGGCGACTGGGACGGCCAGGTGCGTGACGCGTTCGGCGTGACGTGGCTGATCGGCTACGAGGCTTCGGCGCTCCAGGGGCAGGGGCAGGAGCAGTGAGCGCCGTTCGGCAGGTCCAGGTGACCTTCGACTGCGCGGAGCCGGAGCGCGTCGCACGGTTCTGGTGCGCGGTCCTCGGCTACGTCGTACCGCCACCGCCGCCGGGCTTCGCGGACTGGGCTGCGTTCGACGCGGCGCTGCCTCCGGAGCACCAGGGTTCCGCGTTCGCCTGCCAGGACCCGGACGGCGTCGGGCCGCGTCTGTTCTTCCAGCGCGTCCCGGAGGGCAAGGTCGTGAAGAACCGGGTCCATCTCGACGTCCGGGTCGGGACGGGCCTGGTCGGGGAGGAGCGTCTCGCCGCCCTCGACACCGAGAGCACGCGGCTGGTGGCGCTCGGCGCGACCCAGGTCCGGCGCATGACCGCGGACGGCATCAACGAGTCGTGCATCGTGATGCAGGACGTCGAGGGCAACGAGTTCTGCCTCGACTGACGCCGAGGTCGGAGCGGAGCGCGGCGCGTCAGCCCGCGGCGACGAGCGGCGCCCAGAACGTGTCCGGCGCCTCCTCCTGCACGGTGTCCGGTGCGAAGTCGAAGCCGTACTGGCCGACGAACTCGCGTGCGGCGGCGATCTCGTCCACTTCGTCGTCGTGCGCGGCGTCGAAGAGGTACACGCCGCGACCCATGACGACCCCGCTGTCGCTCACGACGGCGAGGTCCCACCGCCCCTCCTCGGAGCGCGTGATCCGGACGACGGCGGCCTGGTCAGCGGTGAAGTCAGCCATGTTGCGAGCATACGGAGCGGCCTGTACCCCGGCATCAGGGTCGCGGAGCGTACGGTCCCGCGCATGAGTGAACACCACGGAGAACCCGAAGAACAGCAGCACCCGGTGATGGACGGTGCTGAGGAGGCGACCAACGAGGAGAAGCTGCACGGCCTCGTCGAGCAGGTCGAGCACGACCACGGACACGAGGGTGCTGCCGCCATGGCCGACCACCTCCGCGACCGTGCCGCGGAGACCGGCGTCGAGACCGAGGAGCCGTCCGACCACGTCGAGTGACGGGTCCGGCCGAGCCGGGAACGGGCCCGACCGCTCCGTCCGTGCCGGGAATGGACCCAGCCGCTCCGGCGTACACATGAACACCGATCTCACGAGGAGCGAGCCATGATCCAGACCGACCCCCAGCCGACCGACCGCGACGAGAAGCGCTGCCGCCCCGTCCCGTCGCTCCACGACGCGCCGGAACAGCGCTTCGGCCGCTGGCTCGGACTCATCAACGAGGGCCGCTGACGCGACGCGGGTCGACTGACCGACCTGCGTCGCGGACGCGACCACTCGAGGCCTGGAGGCGCGGTGCCAGCTGGCACCGCGCCTCCAGGCCGTTCTGCGTCAGCACCGGCCGCTAGGCTGAGCGGTCGGACAGCAAGCGGCTGGACCAGCACGAGGAGATCAGCATGTCAGTGGGGTTGCTCGCGGTCGTCGACGACATCCTGTCCGCGGCGCTGAAGGCCAGCGCGAAGACCGCCGGCGTGGTCATCGACGACGCCGCCGTCACCCCGCAGTACGTGCAGGGCATCGCGCCGGCCCGTGAACTGCCGGTCGTCGGGCGGATCGCCCTCGGCAGCCTGTTCAACAAGTTCGTCATCATCATCCCGCTCGCGCTCCTGCTGTCCGCGTTCGCGCCGTCGGTGCTGCCGTGGCTGCTCCTCATCGGTGGGACGTACCTGTGCTTCGAGGGCGCCGAGAAGGTCACCGAGTGGTTCGGCACGCACCACGAGTCCGACGCCGAGACCCCGACCACGGAGCCGAAGCTCGTGTTCGGCGCGATCCGGACCGACCTCATCCTGAGCACCGAGATCATGCTCATCGCGCTCGCCGGCCTCGACCCCGACCTCGGGTTCTGGCAGACCGTCGGCGCGCTGCTCGTCATCGGCCTCGTCATGACGATCGCGGTCTACGGCGCCGTCGCGCTCCTCGTGAAGATCGACGACATCGGTCTGCAGATGATGAAGAACCCGTCCCGGTCGACCCGTCGCGCCGGAGCCCGCGTCGTCCGGGCGATGCCGACCGTCTTCCGGGTGATCGGGGTCGTCGGCACGGTGGCGATGCTCTGGGTCGGTGGGCACCTCGTGGTGCAGAACCTCGCCGAGACGTTCTGGCACGGCCCGTACGACCTCCTGCACGCCGTCGAGCACGGCATCGAGGCAGCCGGCCCGGTCGTCACGTGGATCGTCGACACCGCGATCTCGGCCGTGTTCGGGCTCGCCCTCGGGATGGTCGTCGTCGGGGTCGTCCTCGGCATCGGCCGGCTGCGCGGCCGCACCCACTGAGCCGGCGCCCCCGCTGGCGGGAACGCCGAGCCGGGGCCGACCGGGGCGTCAGAGCTCGACGTCGCTGCCCATCGTCACCGTGCGCTGCGCCGGCAGGCCGAACCGCGCCGCCGGGTCGGCCGCGTTGTGGGCGAGACCGACGAACAGCTTCTTCCGCCAGCTGACCATGCCGCGGTTCCCCGGCTGCGGCCGGAGCGCTCCGCGGGAGATGAAGTAGGACGCCTTCGCCATGTCGTCCGGGTCGAGCTCCAACACCTCGGCCAGGCACGCGGCGTGCAGGGCGCGCGGGAGGTCCTGGTCGTCGGAGAACCCGAACTTGATGGTGATGTGGTCGATGCCGTCGTCCTCGTAGCCGAGGTCGTCGCGGAAGAACGCCTTCGCGTGCGGCACGTGCGGCACGTTCGCGGTGATGACGGACACGATGATCACGGTCCGGTGCACCACGTGGTTGTGCTCGACGTTGGCGCGGAGGGCGAGCGGCGTCGTCTCCTTGTTCGGGTGCGGGAAGATCGCGATCCCCTGGACCCGCGGGATCCCCTTCGTGTTGATCTTCTCGATGAAGTCCGCGAGCGAGCCCTCGCGCTCCTTGCGCTCCTCCTGCACGAGCTGCCGGCCGCGTCGCCAGGTCGTCATGAGCGTGATGACCGCGAGCGCGATGAGGAGCGGGACCCAGCCCCCGTGCACGATCTTCGACAGGTTGCCGGCGAGGAACGTCAGCTCGAGGCCGCCGAACACGACCGCGGCGAGGACGAGCTTCCACGTCGCCCACTGCCACAGCGGCTTCACGACGAGGAGCAGGAGCAGGGTGTCGACGACGAGCGCACCCGTGACGGAGACGCCGTACGCCGTCGCGAGGCTCGCCGACGACCGGAACGTGAGCATGACCGCGAGCACGCCGATGAACAGCAGGAGGTTCACGGCCGGGAGGTAGATCTGCCCACCCTCCTCGCGCGAGGTCTGGCGGATCGTCAGCGGCGGCAGGAGTCCGAGCTGCACGGCCTGCCGGCTGAGCGAGAACGCCCCGGAGATGACCGCCTGGCTCGCGATCACCGTCGCGGCGGTCGCGAGGATCACCACGGGCAGCTGCAGCCCGCTCGGGAAGAGCAGGAAGAACGGGTCCTTCGCAGCCGACGGGTCGCGCAGCACGAGCGACGCCTGGCCGAGGTAGTTGAGCACGAGCGCGGGGAACACGACGAAGAACCAGGCCCGGAGGATCGGCTTCCGGCCGAAGTGCCCCATGTCGGCGTAGAGCGCCTCGGCACCGGTGATCACGAGGACCACGGCGCCCATGGCGACGAACGTGATGTACGGGTGCGCGACGAGGAACGAGATCGCCCACGTCGGCGAGAGCCCCTGGAGCACGCCCGGGTGGGCGACGATGTGCGGCACCCCGGCCGCCGCGATGACGACGAACCACAGGAGCATGACCGGCCCGAACAGGTTGCCGACCTTGCCCGTGCCGAACCGCTGCACCGCGAACAGCACGATCAGGATGACCGCCGCGATCGGCACGATGAGGTGTTCGATGCTCGGCGCCGCCGTCTGCAGGCCCTCGACCGCGGAGAGCACCGAGACCGCCGGGGTGATCACCGAGTCACCGTAGAACAGCGAGACCCCGACGATGCCGATGACGAGGAAGATCGTCGCCCCGCCCCGGCGCTTGGCGTAGAGCCGTCGGGCCAGCGCCGCGAGGGCCATGACGCCGCCCTCGCCGTTGTTGTCGGCGCGCATGAGGACGAGGACGTACTTGATCGACACGATGACCGTGACGCTCCAGAACATCATCGAGATGACGCCGTAGACGTCCTCCTGGTTCGCCTTGACGATCCCGCCGTCGATCGTGAACACCGTGCGGAGTGCGTAGAGCGGGCTCGTGCCGATGTCGCCGAACACCACGCCGAGAGCGGCGAGTGCGAGCGCAGCGACGCCCTTCGCGGGTCCGTGTCCGCCGTCCTCGGCGATGTCGGTCGCGGGTGTGTGAGCGCGGGTCTCGGTCACCGTCGTCTCTTCCGTCACTGGTCGTCCGGGCGACGGCCGCGGATCATCCTCGCACCGTCCGGGGTCCGCCGTTCGCAGCGTGCGCACATGGACGGCCGGATGCCGCTCCGGTCCCGTCCGACGCGAGCACATGACGGACGGGAGGCGCGGTGCCAGCCGGCACCGCGCCTCCCGTCCGTGGGGTGGTCGCGTCAGCGACGGCGGAAGTAGCCGTTCGCGCCGCCGACGAACATCAGGATGGTCGCGACGATGACCGCGATGCCACCGATGAAGCCGAAGGCGTTGCCACCCGAGGCCGCGCCGACGCCGACACCGATGACCTGCAGGATCGCGATGACGAGCAGGACGATGCGCGCCCAGTTCCGGCCGTCGCGCATCTTGAAGACGATGATCAGCTCGATGATCGCCAGGATGAAGGCGAAGATCGCGCCGCCGACGAGCGGAGCGGTGCCGACGCCCTGGGCAGCTGCCGCGCTGCCACCGGAGACGAGTCCGATGATGCCCGACAGGATGTTCGCCAGGATCACCACCAGCCAGATGATGAACGAAACGGTGACGGTGGTCGGACGACCCGACGTGGTGTTGGCCATGTTGTGCTCCCTCTGCATCGACCGCGTTCAGCGATCTTCCCGACAACGTACAGACGGAGCGCACGCTTGTCCGGAGTGGTCCGCAAACCGTGCGACAGGGCGTCGGTCCCCACCGGAAGTACCGGTTCGGTACTGGCTTCTGGGCGGATTCCCAGCTAACGTCGTCGTGCCCCCTTCGAGGGCCACCCACCGATCGAAAGCGACACCGATGCCCTTCCCGATCCGCCGCACCGTGCTCGTCACCACGACCACGGCCGCGCTCGTCGCCGGTTCCGTCCTGACCGGCTCGCTCTCCGCCAGCGCGCACCCCGCGCACGACCCCGGCCACCACGACGGCCAGCTCACGCCTCGTACCTCGTTCACCATGGCGGCCGACGGCTCGTCCGGGGCGACGCAGGGCGGCGAGGGCATCCCGAACATCGACTCCGTCAAGAAGACGATCGCCACGTACTACGGCGACCCCGGCACCGGGATCGCGAACAAGGACGACAGCCCGTACATCCGCGAGATGCGGTCGATCATGGCGAAGCAGACGAAGGAGCTCCGCGGCGAGTACCGCCGCGCGGTCGCCCACCACCAGAAGCCCGCGATCGTCCTCGACGCCGACGACACCACCCTGTGGACGTACGACATGGAGGTCGGGGACATGCACTTCGTGTTCACCCCGGCCGAGCAGGACGTCTGGGTGCAGGACGAGCGGTTCCCGGCCGTGCCCGCGATGGTCTCCTACGTGAACACCGCCAAGGCGATGGGCTTCACGATCTTCGGGCTGACCGGGCGCAACGACGACCAGAAGGCCGCCACCATCGCCAACCTGCAGAAGGTCGGCTACCAGGGCTTCACGTCCGACCACTACTTCACGAAGTGGACCGGCAAGGGCGCCTCGCAGCAGCCGTCCTACGTGCAGTGCGCCGCGGCCTCGTGCACGACGGTCGAGTACAAGGCGTTGACCCGGAAGCACATCGAGCGCGACCTCGGCTACACGATCGTGGACAACCTCGGCGACCAGTGGTCGGACCTGCAGGGCGGCTACGCCCAGGAGCAGGTCAAGCTGCCGAACCCGACGTACTACCTCCCGTCCGCCGACCTGCCCGGCGTCCGTGAGCCGTGGCTGTCCCCGCGCACGCACTTCCGGATGGCGGCCGACGGTTCGTCCGGGGCGACGCAGGGCGGCGAGGGCATCCCGAACATCGACTCCGTCAAGAAGACGATCGCCACGTACTACGGCGACCCCGGCACCGGGATCGCGAACAAGGACGACAGTCCGTACATCCGCGAGATGCGGTCGATCGTCCGGAAGCAGGCGCCGCTCGTCGCCGCGCAGTGCTCGGTCGCGTCGAAGCAGCACCGCAACCCGGCGATCGTCCTCGACGCCGACGACACCACGCTGTGGACGTACGACATGGAGGTCGCGGACATGCACTTCGTGTTCGACCCGGCACTCCAGGACGAGTGGGTGCAGGACGAGCGCTTCCCGGCCACCCCGTCGATGACCTCGCTCGTGTCCGTCGCGGAGCGCTCGGGCTGCACGATCATCGGGCTCACCGGCCGCAACGAGGCGCAGCAGACCGCCACGATCGAGAACCTCCAGAAGGTCGGCTACCCGCAGTTCGCCGCCGAGCAGGACGGCAACCGCACCTACTACACGAAGTGGACCGGCACCGGCACCTCGCAGCAGCCGTCGTACATCACGTGCGCGACCGCCAAGTGCACCACGATCGAGTACAAGTCGCAGACCCGGGCGCACATCGAGTCGCGCTCCGGCGGTCGCTACGACATCGTGGCGAACTTCGGTGACCAGTACAGCGACCTGATCGGCGGCTCCGCCGACCGGAGCGTCAAGCTGCCGAACCCGACGTACTACCTGCCCTGATCGGCGACCAGCGGTCGGACTGGAGGCACGGTGCCAGCTGGCACCGTGCCTCCAGTCCGTTCCGGGTCGCGTCGCGACCCCGACCGCTTCAGCACCGCTTCAGGCGGCTCCGACAGGCTGACGGCGTGCGCGTACTCGTGGTCGACGACGAGGTCCGGCTCGCCGACGGCATCCGCCGGGGGCTCGAGGCCGAGGGCTTCGCGGTCGACGTCGCCCACGACGGGGTCGACGGCCTCTGGTACGCCCGCGAGCACCCCTACGACGCGATCCTGCTGGACCTGATGATGCCGGGCATGAGCGGGTGGAAGGTCTGCGAGACCCTGCGTGCCGAGGGCAACTGGACGCCCGTGCTCATGCTCACCGCGAAGGACGGCGAGTGGGACCAGGTCGACGCACTCGACGGCGGTGCCGACGACTACGTGACGAAGCCGTTCTCGTACCCGGTGCTCGTCGCCCGGCTGCGCGCGCTGGTCCGGCGTGGCTCGCGGGAGCGCCCGACGGTGTTGTCCGCGGGCGACCTCCGGCTCGACCCCGCCGAGCGACGGGCGTGGCGGGGCGAGACGCTGCTCGACCTGACCAGCCGCGAGTTCACCGTGCTCGCGTACCTCATGCGGCACGCGGGGCAGGTCCGCTCGAAGTCGGACGTCATCGCGGGCGTGTGGGACGAGGCGTTCGAGGGTGACCCGAACATCGTCGAGGTGTACGTCGGACACCTCCGGAGGAAGGTCGACCGACCGTTCGGACGCGCCGCGATCGAGACCGTCCGCGGGGCCGGGTACCGCCTCGACGCCGACGGTGGCTGAGCGCTCCGGCGGGCTGGCTGCTCCCGCTCGTCCACGTCGCCGTCCTGCGAGCATCCGGGCCTGTGCGACGGCGGGTGCCGCGGCGGTGATCGCGGTCGCCCTGGTCGTCGGCGCCGTGGCGTTCGTCTGGGTGCTCCGGTCCTCGCTCGTCGACGGTGTGCGGACGACCGCGGAACAGACCCTCGACACCCTCGCCACCCGCATCGAGGCCGACGGACCGTCCGTCGTGGCCGACCAGGACGACGACCTGCTCGTGCAGGTCGTCGCCGACGGGCGGGTGCTCGCCCACGGCGACGACGCGGACGGCCCGACGCTCCTTACGACCGACCGGTCGCGGTACCGGCACGACGGCGAGTCCTGGCTCCTCAGCGCCGACGACGTCGACCTGCCGGGCGGCGGTGAGGCGACCCTCGTCGTCGGGGCGTCACTCGCTGACGCCGACGCCGCGACCGCGGAGGTCTCGGTGCTGCTCGCCGTCGCCGTGCCCGTCGCGGTGCTCCTCATGGCCGGGGTGACCTGGGTCGTGGTCGGGCGTGCCCTGCGACCCGTCGACCGGATGCGCCGCGAGGTGGACTCGATCGCGGCAGCCACCCTGAACGCCCGGGTCGCCGAACCCGGCAGCGGCGACGAGGTCGACCGGCTCGCCGCCACGATGAACCGCATGCTCGGCCGGCTCGAGCGCTCGCAGGAGGTCCAGCGCCGGTTCGTCGCCGATGCCTCGCACGAACTGCGGTCTCCGCTCGCGACGATCCGGCAGCACGCCGAGCTCGCGCGTGCGCACCCGGAGGTGACGGACACCGACGAACTCGCCGGCGTCGTGCTCGACGAGGGCGCCCGTCTGGAGGACCTCGTCACCTCGCTCCTGCTGCTCACGCGGATGGACGAGCGCGGGGTGGAACGGGACACGGCCGTGGACCTCGACGACGTCGTGCTTGCCGAGGCAGCACGGCTCCGTGGCCTCGGCGTCACGGTCGACGCTGGTTCGGTGGGGGCCGCGCGGGCGTCCGGCGACCCGGTGCTGCTCGGACGGGTGGTGCGGAACCTCGTCGACAACGCCGCCCGGCACGCACGGTCGCGGGTGGTCCTCGGCCTCGCCGTCGACGTTCGTGAGGTCGTGCTGACCGTCGACGACGACGGCACGGGCGTTCCCGTCGAGCAGCGTGGGCGCGTGTTCGAGCGGTTCGTCCGGCTGGACGAGGGCCGGGCGCGTGACGCCGGCGGGTCGGGGCTCGGGCTGGCGATCGTGCACGACGTGGTGCGGGCGCACCGCGGGAGCGTCGCGGTGTCGGACGCCCCGGGTGGCGGGGCGCGGTTCGTCGTGCGGCTGCCCGCGTCGGACTGACGCGGGCCGGATCCGCTCGCAGGGCTCGGTCCCAGGGGGCTTCAGGGTGGCTTCAACGCCTGCTCGCGACACTCTCGGCATGGAAACCACACGCTTCCCCGCCACCGCCCGTCGCACCGCCCTCGTCGCCGCGGTCCCCCTCGCGCTCGTCCTCGGTCTCGCCGGGTGCTCGACCGGTTCCTCGGACACCGGCTCCTCGGACAGCGGATCGAGCAGCGGATCCTCCGCGGCCGCCGAGCGCTCGTCCGCACCCTCGGCCAGCGCGACCGCCGACGCCGCGACGACGGACGGGTCGGCTCTCCGCGCCGCGGTGTCGACCGCACGCGCCGCGGTCGACTCGGGCGCGGTGGTCGCGGTCGAGCAGGAGGCCGGCGGCTCCTCGTGGGAGGTCACGGTCGTCGACCGCGACGGCGCGGAGCACGAGGTGCACACCGATGCCGCCGGCTCGCGCGTGACGGCCGGCCCGACCGCGGACGCCACCGACCCCGACGACGTCATCGAGAACCGCCGGTTCGTGGACGCCGCGGACCTCGACGCCGTGGAGGCCGCCGCGAAGGTCGTGGACGTCGTCCCCGGCAGCGTCATCGAACTCGGGCTGGACGACCACCAGCGCGCGGTCGTCTGGGAGGCGGACGTCATCGGCACCGACGGCACGAAGCACAGCGTCCGGATCGACGCCGGATCCGGCGCTGTCGTCACGAACACCGTCGACACGGACGACTGACCGACGCCTCGACGAGTGCTCAGGCTCGGACCCGGAAACACCCGTCGCCCACAGGTCCCGGTGTCTACCGTCAGAAGCGACCCGGAGGAGACACCATGAACCTGGACGGCTTCGACGTCCCCACCCTCATCATGTTCTGCGTGGCGGTGGCCGTCGTCTTCGGCGGGCTGCTGTCGAGCCGGCGACGCCGCTGATCCCCCGGGCGAGCCGCTGACTCCCGGGCGGGGTCGGTACGCTCCATGACTCATGAGCGGTAGGCCTCGTGAGCACTGACCCGTCCGTCGTCGCAACGGCCCGCTCCGGGGTCGCCTCGGCCGCGGTGCTGTCGACCGTCAGCATCGGTGTCCAGGGGGCGACGAAGCTGCTCGCCACGGTCGTCATCGGCAGGGTCTTCGGCACCGAGGCCCTGGGCCAGTCCTCGGCGCTCCTGTCGCTCGGCGTCTTCGCCGCACTCCTGTGGCCGACCGCTGCCGGCAACACCGCGTCCCGCTCGCTCGCGATCGCGATGCGGACGGGGCGTTCCGACACCGCCGTGAACCGACTGCTCGGCGCGTCGATGCTCGTCTCCTCGCTCGTCCTCGCCGCTGTCACGGTCCCGGTCGCCCTCGCGTGGGGGAACGGTCCGGGAACCGTCGTCGGCGGGGTCGCCGTCGTCGTGGGCTACGGGCTCTACTGCTACGCCCGCGGAGCACAGCTCGGCTACGACCGACCGCGACGCGTCGCCACCTGGGACGGCCTGACGAGTCTGTTGACGCTCGGTCTGCTCGTCCTCGCAGGCGTCGCGCGAGCCGAGCCGTTCGTCCTGCTGCCGCTCGGCATCGGCTACGCGGTGTTCGCCGTGGCGTGCTGGCCGCGCGGGACAGCGGTCAGCGCGGGCGGGGCCGTCACCCGGTCCGAGCCCACCGACGGTCTCCTGCGCTTCGCGGCCTGGAACGTCCTGGCGGGTCTGACGACGAACGGACTGCTGCAGCTCAGCATGATCAGCGCGCAGGTCACCGCGACGCCCCACGAGGCCGGCGTGTACGCCGCAGCGTTCTCACTCGCGACCCCGGCGTCGATGGTCGGGCAGGCCGTGGCCCAGGTCGTCGTCCCCGGGTTCGCACACCGGACCGAAGCGTCGTCGCTCCGATCGCCGGGGACGCTGCGCTTCGTCATCGGCTTCGGCGCCGTGACCGCCGTGCTCTTCGGCCTGGTGGCACTGCTCGCCGGTTGGTACCTGCCGCTGTTCTACCCGGACGAGGGCGTCGCTGCCGTCGCCGATCTCCGGTACCTCGTGCTCGGTGTCTGGGTCTTCACGATGTCGCTCGTCCCCGCGGCCCTGCTGCTGGCGGCCGGACTGTCACGGCAGGTGGCGCTCGCGTCGGTGACCGGGTTCGTGGTCGGCGTCGTGCTCATGGCCGCGCTCGCCCCCGCGACCGGCGTCTCCGCGGGCAGCACCGGGTTCCTCGTCGGCAGCGCGGTGAACCTCGTGGCCGTCGTGGCGCTCGGCCTTCGACGGACGGCCGTGCGGACCGAGCGGGGGGCCTGGTCAGCGCTCGACGGGTCCGCGCTCGACGGGGCGGCGCGCGGCGTCGTCGTGCCGCATCCGGACGAGGCTCGCGAGGGTCGCACCGCCGATCGCGACGACGATCACCGCGAGTGAGGTCCAGGTCCCGATCTCGGGGGCCCACTCGACGTGCTGCCCGCCGTTCAGGAAGGGCAGCTCGTTCTCGTGCAGTGCGTGCAGGACGAGCTTCACGCCGATGAACGCGAGGATCAGGGCGATGCCGTACTTGAGGTAGACCAGCTTCTCGAGCAGCCCACCGAGCAGGAAGTAGAGCTGCCGCAGGCCCATCAGCGCGAAGACGTTCGCGGTGAAGACGATGAACGCGCTCTCGGTGATGCCGAAGATCGCCGGGATCGAGTCGAGCGCGAACAGCAGGTCGGTGGTGCCGATCGCGACGAGCACCACGAGCATCGGCGTGAAGTGTCGTTGCCCGTCGACGTGCGTTCGCAGCCGGATGCCGTCGTACGTGTCCGTGACCCGGACCCGTCGGCGGAGCAGCCGGACGATGAAGCTGTCCTCCTGCTCCTCGTCGTCGTGGTCCTCACGGACCTGCTGGATCGCGGTCCAGATGAGCCACGCACCGAAGAGGTAGAAGATCCAGGAGAAGTCCTCGATGAGCCGCGCGCCGAGCAGGATGAAGATCCCGCGCAGCACGAGCGCGATGATGATGCCCATCATGAGCACCGCCTGTTGGATCGGCTTCGGGACGGCGAACCGCGCCATGATGATCACGAAGACGAACAGGTTGTCGATGCTCAGGCTGTACTCGGTCAGCCAGCCCGCGAGGAACTGCCCCGACGCGTCTCCCCCGGCGAACACGAGCATCGCCAGGGCGAACAGCAGCGCCAGGCCGACGTAGAAGCCGACCCAGAGCCCGGACTCCTTCATCGTCGGCTCGTGCGAGCGACGCGAGACGATCACGAGATCAGCGAGCAGGATCGCGACGACGACGACCATCGACCCGATCTCGAACGCGATGGGCAGGTCCGGCACGCGACGTTCCTTCCGTGGCCGACAACCTGATCCACCCGGATGGTGGGCCGTCCGGCACCTGCGCGATCCTACCCGTGGAACCGTTCAGGTCCGGTGCGTCGAGGACGCGTGACGGACGGAGCGCGAGCGGCGTCCCGGCCCGAGCAGGGTGACTCGAGGGCCGGGACGGCATCGCGATGACGAACCCCGGTGCGTTCGGGTCGGACCGGTCGGGTGCGGTTCGTTCGGTTTCGACTCTAGCGGTCCGCCGAAGTGCCGACAAACCGATCTGTCTACCCAGAACGGGGGCCACACCGTCCACCCGGTGCAGCGGCGCACCGTCTGCGAACATCGACCCATGCCCCGCGACGGTGAACCCCTCGGACGACTCGGATTCCTCACGATCGGGTCGTTCGACCCGGCACGGCCCGCGATCGGCCACGAGGACACGCTCCGCACGATCGAACGCGCGGAGGCCCTCGGCTACGACAGCGCGTGGCTGCGGCACCGCCACCTGCAGCACGGGATCTCCTCCCCCGTGGCGCTGCTGGCGGCGGCGTCGCAACGCACCTCCCGGATCGACCTCGGCACCGCCGTCACGCCCA
Organism: Curtobacterium phoenicis; assembly: GCF_047238015.1. Classification (NCBI taxonomy): domain Bacteria; kingdom Bacillati; phylum Actinomycetota; class Actinomycetes; order Micrococcales; family Microbacteriaceae; genus Curtobacterium; species Curtobacterium phoenicis. Next base: position 1,048,044 of record NZ_JBDFLZ010000002.1, on the reverse strand, counting down.
TCGGTGCCGAGAACCCGTTCCGGCTCGCGGAGGACCTCGGCACGGTCGACGTGCTCCTCGGCGGTCGACTGCAGCCCGGCTTCTCGTCCGGGAAACCCATGAACTACGACCTCTACCGTGACGCGATCCACCCCGACACCGCCGAGCTCGAGGACTTCAGCGAGGCCCGGCTCCTGCGACTCCGCGACCTCGTCCGGGGTGACCCGGTGACGAGCACCGCCGAGCGCCGGGGCATCGAGGAGTTCGCCACGACCGTGCAGCCGCAGAGCGCAGGCCTGGCCGACCGGCTCTGGTACGGCACCGGCAGCACGCGGTCAGCGATCTGGGCTGCGCAGAACGGCTTCCACCTCCTCACCTCGAGCGTGACCCGGAGCGAGGTCGGCACCGACTTCGCCACGAACCAGCGCGCCCAGGTCGAGGCGTACCTCGACGCGCACCCCGACCCCGGTGCCGCGCGGGTGTCGCAGGGGCTCGTCGTGATCCCCACGGACAGCGCCTCACCCGAGCAGGTCGCCCGGTACCGGGCGTACGCCGAATCCCGGTCCGGCCGCGTCGGTGTGCCGCAGGGTCCCGCCGGTCTGTTGTTCGCCGCCGACCTCGTCGGGACGTCCGCGGAGATCGCCGACCGCCTGCGTGCGGACGCCGGCTACCAGGTCGCGACGGAGGTCGCGTTCGCGCTCCCCTTCTCCTTCGGGGCCGACGACTACGCCCAGATCGTCACCGACATCGCCGAACACCTCGGCCCGGCGCTCGGGTGGAGTCCGAGGTCCGACGGCTCGTCACCCCGCTGAGCCGCGGCGGACGCGCCGCCCTCAGGGAACCGGTCCGCCCCAGCCGCCCGGCGACTGTGGGTACGGCCTGCCGCCGACACTCGAAGTCGTGGCCTGCGGGGCGGTGCCCCGATCCCGGGTGAGCCGGTCGAGCAGCGTCGTCCCGGCCGTTTCCACGGCCGAGTCCAGTCCACCGTGCGCGCCCGGGTGCGGTCGTTCGTCCCGTGCGGTCGCGACAACCTGTTCGGCGGTGGAGCGGACGATGTCCAGAGCGTTGCGCACACCCCAGGAGCGACCCTCCTCGACGACGTCCATGAGGGAAACCTCCTCGACTCGTCGCCTGCCGTTGACGGCGAGCGCGAACTCGGGTGTGACCTCCAGGTGCGCGGAAGGGATGACGTCGTACATGGGCGCCAGTGCGACGTCGCCGACGTCGGGGTGCAGCAGCGCGATGTTCTTCGCGTGCATGTCATAGTTCCGGAGGACGACTGACAGCGCCGTCATCCGCAGGAGCGCGTGGAGGTCGGACTCAGCGGCTCCGGCGCGCAGCACGCCCGCGATCGCCCGGAGCCGGTCAGTCTCTCCGGGATCCTCGTACTTGCGGTCCCCGATGTTGCCCAGCGCCTGGTTGAAGTCCTCCTGGTGCACCCGCTCCCCGTCGGCGTCCCGGTCGAACCGCTCGATGACGAGCGCGTTCACCCCATCGAAGGATTCGATCGTCGTACTGAAGGACGCCAGCCCAAGCGCGCGGACGAAGCGTGAGCCGTACTCCTCGTCGAAGACGAGGCTGGGCGTCTGCGGGTTGATCGGTTTGAGGATGTGGGTCGACGGGAAGCCGTCCAGCGGCTCGGCCCAACCATCCGCGGTCCGGACGAGCAAGACCTTGTCCTGCATGCCCGCAAGACTCGAGACACGTCGGCGTCCCGTGTTGCCGAGTGGAGCAGCCTTCACCGCGCGGAACATCGTCTTCACGTCCGCAGCAGACACCGGGCGCGCCTCCGCCGTGCGGGGCTCCGCGGGGTCATTCTCGTCCCAGATCTGAAGCGCCCCGGCCGTGTCGCGTCCGTACCGAGCGAGCAGGCCCATGGTGTTGTCGGGGTCGAGCCGTGCGTTCTCGGCGAGCGTTCGCCGGACACCGCCCTCAGCGAGGACCTCCTCGAAGAAGGCGCGCCTCCGATGGAGACCGACACGGCTCCGGCGCGTGGTCCGGAGCAGGGGCACCGCGACCGACAACACGGTCGCACCGACCCCGAATCGCCGCATCCCCTCCTCGTGAGCGAAGAAGTCGAACCGTTCGCGCTCACCTGCGAGCGTGCCGACACGGACCCCGTAGAGGTCGATCCGGAGCTCACGCATCATCGCCGCCGAGCTCGAGGTACAGCGCGCCCCCGGTCGTCTTGACGAACGCGAGCAGCCGCTCGATCGACTTCGTCTGCTTGCCCTGTTCGAGCTCCACGACGTACCGCTGACTCACTCCGAGCCGCTCTGCGAGCTCCCGCTGACTCAATCCCGCCTCGGTGCGGAGTTCGACCAAGAGGTCCCCGAGGATCCCGGCATCCCGGATGACTGCGCTTCGCATGATGAGTACCTTTCTCTCATCAAGCCTAAGCGATGCTGTTTTCCGCATCAAGCGCCTGCGATGCTGATTTCCACATCAGGGCCGCACGATGCTGATTTCCACATGAGGTCCGCACGATGCTGATTCCGCATCGCCCGCTACGCGACCACCGTGGGCTGACGAGGAAGCAGCCGGGAGGCACGACACGCATGGAATGCATGTCGTGCCTCCCTGCTGTGGCTGGTACCCGGCGTCAGCCGCTCACCACCGCGCGCGCCGCGGCCTCCGTGACCGCCGCGAGCTCCTCCACCGGACGCGAGAGCAGCGGCTTGAGGCACGCATGCTCCGCTGGCCGCCCGCGGACCAGACCCGTGCCACCCGACCGTCCTCGGCGAAGTCGAACACGTCGACGCCGCCGACGTGCACGTCGCCCGCCTCCTTGTGCCGGATGATCCGTCCGTGCCGACCGTCGAGCGCGTCGCCGATCGCGGTGGACACGGCACCGGGGTGCTGCCCGTGCCAGCACTCGAGGTACGCGGTGAAGTCGTCGGCGGTCCGGATCCTGTCCGCCGGCGTCGAGCCGTCGGGTTCGGTGACCGCGAAGCGGATGCGGAAGTCGTCGGCGCAGACCTCGCGGGCGATGGTGGCGTCGCCGTTCCACATCGTCGACCAGCGGTCGAAGGCGTCGCGCGCGGTCTCGGCAGGGGTCCTGGCGTTGTGGTCGGTCTGGTTCGTCATGCCTCCAGTCCACGACAGCGACGCGACGACGGTGTGCCGGTGTCACGGAGACCCGACGAGGTCGTCGAGGAACAGCACGCGGAAGTCCGCCACCCAGGTCTCCCACTCCGTGGCGAGTGCGGCGCCGATCGTCGCGTTCTCGTGCTCGAAGTCGTCGCGGGAACTGATCACGATGACCTCGACCAGTTCCCAGCCGTCGGTCGGGGTCAGACCGCCGACGACGCGGTGGTCGAGGAAACCGATGACCGACGGCATGACGAGCATGCCGGGCCGGACGGTGGTGCGGCTGAACTCGCGGTAGGCGTCGACGGTCAGCCCGTCGCGGAGGCGGAACAGGGTGATGGCGAGCTGCGGGTTCCTGCCGAGGTCCGTCATGCCGACCATCAGAGGATCCCGGGGGTGCCGGGGCGACGCGGGGCGGACAGCTCGACGAAGCGTTCGACCAGCCCGAGCGCCCAGACGACGTTCTCGGCGATGCCCGCGCTCGGCAGGTCGTCCGGCTGGTGCAACCGGTGGAGGTCGTTGAACGTCAGGAACACGGACGGGACGCCGGCGCGGTGGAAGGAGGCGTCGTCGGTACCGGTCGTCGGCGGGAAGCGGTTCGCGGTCTCGAGGACGCGGCAGGTCTCCGCGGCGTACGCGCTGACGGTGCGGTCGACCTCGACGCCGAACTCCTCCGGGGAGGCGAACGTCTCGAGGAACGATCCACGGCCCAGCCCGTCGACGTTGACGACGTGGTCGATCGCTGCGAGCTCCTCCTCCGTGGCCGAATCGACGTGATGCCGGGACCCGCCGAGGTGCCACTCTTCGGCGGTGAACCACACGAGTCGGACGGGTCGCCCGGGAGGGGTGACGGCCCAGCGTTCCGCGAGTGCGAGGAGCGCGATGGTGCCGCTGCCGTTGTCGTACGCGCCGACGGTGTTGTAGAAGGTGTCGTAGTGCGCGCAGACGAGCACCGTGCCGCCGGCGTCGCGCGCCTCGGGCGCCGGTGTTCCGGGGACGTCGACGATGAGGTTGTCGGCGACAGCCACGGTGTCGAGCGCGGACGAGTCGGCACGGAGGGACACGGTGACCTCCTTGCCGGTGACGGCCCACTCCCGGAGCTGCAGCCCGTCGAGCCGACCGACCACGAGGTGCGGGACGGTCGTGTCGGAACCGTGCGGGAGCGGCTGGGGCGCGGCCGGACCGACGTCGCGGGCGTGGACGTAGGCGAGCACGGCACCGTCCGAGCCCTCGACGAGGAAGCGCTGCCAGGTGATCGAGTCGCCCCAGATGCCCTGCGGCCCGAGGGGGCGCAGCCGTCCGCTGACGACGCCGTCCGAGGAGCCGCTCCAGAGCATCGGCCAGACCGGCATCGACCGTTCGATCGGCGTGGTGACGAGCAGGGTGTCCTCCGCGCCCGGACGCCAGGCGGGCAGGGACACGGGCTCCCGTCTGACCTCGAGGCCGACCGCCGTGAGGCGGGACTCTAGCCAGTCGGCGGCGTCGTGGATGCCCTGCTCGCCGTGGAAGCGCGGACCGAACCCGGTCAGCTCGGTCAGGTCGGCGAGCGCGCGGGCGGTGTCGTCGTTCATCGTGTGGTCCCTCGGTGGGCCGCGCGTTCGAAGAGCGCGCGGACGTTCGTCGTGTTCAGGGCGCGGACCGCGCCGTCGTCGATGCCCTCGTCGCGGAGCCGGTCGAGGAACGCCCCCGGGATGTACGAGAGGCCGTTGCCCCCGTTCCGCCGGAGCATGCCCTTGAGGAAGAGGTCGTGGCTGACGAGCACTCGGTCGCCGTGCCCAGCGCCCACGAGGGCCCGGATCGCTCCCGCGGTCTGCGCGACGGACGGGGAGTCCCCCTCGCCGGGCAGTGTGAAGCGGTACGGCATGCCGACCATGTCGAACTCGGCGACGATGCCGCGGTCGGCGAGAGCCCGCTGGTGGTCGGGGTCGTCGCCGGACGGGTCCATGTGGCAGAGCACGACGGCGCCGGGGTCGACCCCCTCCTCGTCGAGCACGACGTCGAGCACCCGCGGGCCGTGCCGCACGAAGCCGGGCAGGTGCACGTACATCGGCAGACCGACCTCGCGCTGCACCCGGCAGGCGGCTCGGAGCGACCGTTCCTCGCGCTCGGTGAACGCGGGCGACACACCGATCTCGCCGATGACCCCCGACATCGGTTCCTCGCGGTCCGGACCGTCGACGTGGTCGGCGAGCAGGTGCTCGGCCAGCGCGTCGACCGGGTCGTCGGCGGTCATCGGCGGATGGAAGCGTTCCAGGTACCACCCGCCGCCGGCGACGATCTGCACGCCCGTGGCCCGGCTCAGCGCGGCCAGCCCGGCCCGGTCGCGTCCCTGCCCCTCGGAGGTGACCTCGATCACGGTCTTCCCGCCGAGGTGCGCGTACGCCTCGAGCTCGACCCTGGCGTCCTCGGGGTCGTCGAGCTGGCAGTTGTCGCGCGACGCGTAGGGGTGGTCGCGCAGCAGCCAGGCGATGTCGGGCGTCACGGGCAGGTCGAACAGCTCGGGGTGCCGGGGGTCCGGCTCGATGCCGCCGAGCTCGATGCTGTTGAGCAGGTGCTCGTGCGGCAGCGTGAACCCGAGGGCGTCGCTCGGCACGGTGCCGGTCACGGTCCGCACGGGTACAGGCCCCGGTCCGGTCGTGGATCCGGGAGGCGTGGTCGTCTCGGTGGTCATGGTCCCCTCAGCGGGTCAGCGGTACGGGCGGTGGTGGCTCGAGCGGGTAGACCGCGTCGTGGAACACGTCCTCGGCGGCGAGGGTCCCCCGGAACCAGCCGACGATCTGCTCGTCGGTGACGGACGGCGGGATCGCGTCCACCGCCGCTGACAGCGCACGCACACCGTCGGTGAAGGTCGACGCGGCGTGCAGGTCGATCCACTCACGGAGGTCGGCGAAGCGCTCGACGGGGAGCGCGGCGGCGCGACCGCACCACCCCGCGTAGAGCGTCTCCGCGGCGAGCATCGCGGTGAGCGCCGCGGGCGCCCCGTGCTCGGTGGTGAGCCGGAGGACGTGCTCGGTGAGCGGCTCGGAACGCGACACGGCGTCCGCGACCCGCGCCGCGCCTCCCGGCCAGCGCAGCCGGACCCGGTGGAACCAGTCGAGCTGCTCGCCGACGAGGGCGCCGACGTTCCGGGCGTGCGCCGCGGACTCGGTCCAGTCCGACGACGCCCACACGAGGTACCCGGTCACGCGGGTCGCCGTGCGGACGAACCGCTCCTCGATCGCGAGGTACGCCGCGAAGGCGTCGTCGTCGACGGTGCCGTCGGTGGCCTCGCGGACGAAGCGCACCGCGGCGGAGCGGGAGAGCTCGGCCGCGCAGGCGGCCACCACCCGCTCGCTCCGGGACGTCACCGTGCCGTCAGCCACCGCACGAGCCCGTCGAACAGTGCCGGGTAGCCCGACCAGTCCTCGCAGAACGTCGGCGGCGCCCAGTGCGGCGAGCAGTCGCTCGTGAACACCGCGGTGCGCCCGGCGCCCTCGGTGCGGACGGCGACGAGGGGGTCGCCGTCGATGGTCGCGAGGACGTCGGCGTCGGGCTTCGCGGCGACGCGATTGTACCCGAGCAGCGCCGGCCACGCCCCGGAGACGCCCGCGAGGACCGCGTGGGCCTCGTCGTGCACGACGGCGACGGACCCGGCCGGACGCTCGACGCGGTCGTCGTACGGGGCGATGTCGACGGGCAGCACGTCGGCGATGCGCGTCCCGGCGAAGGCACCGCGCGCCTGCCAGCCGGAGAACGACAGGTAGCCACCGATCATCAGGAGCGCGCCGCCGGCGGTCACCCAGTCGGCGAGCGTCGCGATCCGGTCTGCACCGGGGACGGACCGCTCGAACACAGCGGGGGCGAGCTGCAGGGAGTTCGCGCCGATGTCGGACAGCACCACGACGTCGTACGCGGCGAGTGCCTCCGGCGTCTCGGGGAAGTCCGTCGGGACGAGGTGCCCGGGCAGGTGGACGACCTCGTGCCCGGTGGCGGTGAGGGCGTCGCGGAGCTGGGTGACGCCCTCCGCGTAGGAGTGCACGGTGAACTCGTCGACGCCCTTGGCGTGGGTCGTGGTCGTGATCCAGCTCTCGCCGGCGATGAGGATGCGGGCCATGGGGTGTCCTGGTCTCTGGTCGGGTGACTGCCTTGGCAATCGATTGCCCTCGAACGGTATCCGGTGCGTCGGGTCCATGGGTTACGGTTGCGTTACACCGGGCCGGGAGGCTCGGCAAACGTTCGCCACGACCCTCCGGAGCGCAGATGGCCGTCACCCTCGCCGACGTCGCCGCCCGCGCGGGCGTCTCGATCACGACGGCGTCGCGGGTGCTCGCGCGCTCGCGCGCGGTCACGCCCGCGGTGCGCACAGCGGTCGAACGCGCGGCCAGCGAGCTCGGTTACGCCGGCAACGGGGTGGCGCGGGCGCTGCGTCGACAGCGGACGGACGCGGTCGGCATGGTCGTGCCCAGCATCCGGAACCCGTTCTTCACCGCGCTCGTGGACGCCGTCGAGCGCTCCCTGCAGGCCACCGGCCGGGTCCTCTACCTGTGCGACGCCCGCGACGACGTCGAGGTCGAGGCGCGACACCTCCGGTCGCTCGTGGCGCGGGGTGTGGACGGCATCGTGGTGAGCCCCTGTGCCGACGAGCGGAGCACGGCAGCGGTCGTCGAGGCTGCGGCGCGGGTGCCGCTCGTGCAACTCGACCGCCACGTGCCCGAACCGGTCGCCGACTGGGTGGGACTCGACGACCGGGCCGCGATGGACCTCGTGGTCGGACGGCTCGCACAGCGCGGGGTGACCTCCGCAGGGTTCGTCACCGCCGCGACAGCGAACTCCTCGACCCGTGAGCGTGCTGCCGGCTTCACGGATGCATGCGCACGCGCCGGGATCCGCACCGACCCCCGGTGGACGGCGACCGGCGCGTTCACGATCGCGGCCGGCATCGACGCGGGGGAACGGTTCGTCGAGCTCGGCACCGAGCGGCCCGACGCCGTGGTCTGCGCGGACGACCTCCTCGCGATCGGCGTCGCACACGCGCTGCGCGAGGGCGGCCTGCGGATCCCGGACGACGTAGCCGTCACCGGCCTCGACGACCTCGAGTTCGCCGCGTACGTGAGCCCGCCGCTCACCACCGTCCGGCAGCCGACCGCGCGGATGGCGGAGGAGGTGCTGCGCCTCCTCGACCGAGTCCCCTCGGGCGAGCGTGCACCGGGCACCCGGATCGCACTGCCGCCGACCCTCGTTGTGCGCGGCTCGGCCTGACACCCGAACGAGGGACGGGTTTCGTCCTTGTTTCACAGTCGTGAAGATAAGTAACGTCACGATCATTCCACTGGCGCTGATTGTTACTTCTCGATCATGATTCGTGAACGTTCTGCAGGTGCAGACGTTCCGAACACGATCAGGAGCACCGGTGGCCACGACACCCGAGCAGCGCGAGGTCCTCGCCCTCGTCGACGCGCAGTTCGACGAAGCGGTCGGCCTGCTGCGCGACCTCATCGACATCCCGAGCGTCGGTCCCTGGTTTGGGGACGACGCTGCGGTCAGCGGCGAGGGCGACGTCCAGGCCTACCTCCGGCGACACCTCGAGGGACTCGGCGCGGCCGTGGACCAGTGGGAGCCGTCTGCGGCCGAGCTCGCCGTCCACGCAGACGGTCCCGGGTACTTCGCCGACCGCGACTTCACCGGGCGCCCGAACCTCGTCGGCCGGTTCCGGTCCGGCGGCGCCGACACCGACCGTCCGGCGCTCATGTTCCTCGGCCACTGCGACGTCGTCCCGGGCGGCCCCGGCTGGACCGAGGGGCCGTTCACGAGCACGATCCGTGACGGACGCGTCATCGGGCGCGGCGCGTGCGACATGAAGGGCGGGATGGCAGCCGCCCTCGCCGCGATCCGGGCCGTCCGGTCGAGCGGGGTCGCGCTCACCAGGGACCTGCAGTTCGCGTCCGTCACCGAGGAGGAGACCGGCGGCATGGGAACCCTCGCCCTCGTGCACCGCGGGTACCGCCCCGAACTCGGCATCGTCATCCCGGAGCCCACCAGCCTGCAGGTCGCACCGCTGTGCCGCGGCATCATCTGGGGCGAGATCACGATCCCGGGCAAGAGCGGGCACATCGAGATCGAGCAGCCGCACTGGCGCGACGGTGGCGCCGTCGACGCGATCGCGTACGGTCGCCGGCTGCTGGACGCGATCGACGCCCTCAACGACCGGTGGCGCACGCTGCCGGAGAAGAACCACCGGCACATGCCGCTCCCGTGCCAGGTGAACGTGGCCGAGATCGACGCCGGCACCTACCCGAGTGCCTTCGCCGGGTCGTTCACGATCCGCTTCGACATCCAGTACCTGCCCGCGGAGCTCGACGCGCACGGCGGCGGCGGCCTGGTCCGGGCGCAGATCGAAGACCTCGTCCGCGACTTCGTCGGCACCGACGCCTGGCTCACCGAGCACCCGCCCGTCGTGACGTGGCTCGTGGACGCCGACTGCGGCGAGACCGACGACAGGCACCCGCTCGTCGTCGCCCCGCAGACCGCCCTCGCCGCGCTCGGCCACGAGGCAGTCGTCCAGGGCGTCACGAGTCACACCGACATGGGCCTGCCGATCAAGGCCGGTGTCCCCACGATCACCTTCGGCCCGGGACAGCTGAGCGTCGCGCACCAGCCCGACGAGCACCTCGACCTCGCCGAGTACCGCTCCTGCATCGAGGCGATGGCACTCGTCATCCTCGACCTGTGCGGCGCCGGGGCCGCACCGACCGTCACCGCCGCGAGCGAGGCCACAGGTGGTTGACCTCGTCGCGCACCTGACCGCCCGCGGCGTCCGGGATGTCTCGGGCATGCGGGACACCGGCTCCGAGGCCGACCGCACCGTCCTCGTCGCCACCGCCGGACAGGACGTCGTGCTGAAACTCTCCGACAGCTCCCGGATGCAGGCCGCGCTGCTGGTCGCCGTCGCCGCAGCCGCACCGGCACTGCCGGTCCCCCGCGTCCTGCCCGAGGCCGACGGCACCGCCGTGCGCGCCACCGACGCCGGTGACCTCTTCGTGATGACGAGCATCCCGGGGGTACCGCTCGAGGACGTCGGACTGACCGCGTCCCTCGTGGACGACCTCGCCGACGTGCAGGCCACGCTCGTGACCGCGTTGAGGGCGGCCGACGCGACCGCCGCGCTCGTGCCGGCACAGAACGACTGGTCGATCGAGAGCGTCGTGCGTCAGGCGCCCCTGATCGACGAGCTCGCGGACGAGCGGCACCGCGGCACGATGCACGACGCCGTCTCGATGTACCGGGACACGCTCGGCCCGGCCCTCGCCGCGATGCCCCGGCAGGTGCTGCACGCCGACGCGAACCTGTCGAACGTCCTCGTCACCGACGGACGGATCAGCGGCGTGATCGACTTCGGCGACGCGGTCGAGGCGCCCCGGGTCCTCGACGTCGCCGTCACCGCCTGCTACCTGGCGATCGCGCTCGGCTCGTTCCACCACCCGCTCGTCGCCCGGTACACCGACCGCATCGCGCGGACCCTCGACCTCTCCCCCGCCGAACGGGCCACCGTGCTCCCCCTCGCCGGCTGCCGACTCGTCCAGGCCGTTGTGCTCGCCCGCGACACCGCCCGCCGCGACCCGGCCCGAGCGGACTACGTGCTGCGCTACGACCGCGCCGCGGTCGCGCTGCTCGACGTCGACGGCGCCACCCCCACGACCTCCGTCCACCTCGTCCCGGAAGGCGCATGACCGTGCAGCAGACCGACAGTCCCCCCGCACCGGCGAGCGCACCGGCCGCGACCGCCGCGCCGGCAGCGACCGACGCGCCGGCAGCGGCGAACGCCGCCGAGGCGATGGTGAACCGGTTCGACCCCGCCGACGCAGTGCTCCTGCCCGACGCCGACCAGCAGCTCCTGGCCCGCCGCCGTGCCGTGCTCGGGGACATCTACCCGCTCTTCTACGCCCGGCCGGTCCACGTGGTCCGCGGCGAGGGCGCGCGACTCTGGGACGCAGACGGCACCGAGTACCTCGACGCGTACAACAACGTGCCGGCCGTCGGGCACGCCAACCCGCGGGTCGCCACCGCCGTGCACGAGCAGCTGACCCGGATGAACACCCACACCCGCTACCTACAGGACGGCATCGTCACGTTCGCGGAGCGGTTCCTGCAGACGTACCCGGAGCACCTCGACCGGGTGATCTTCTCGAACTCCGGCTCCGAGGCGAACGACCTCGCGATCACCATCGCACAGTGGCGGACCGGCCGCCAGGGCGTCATCGTCACCGAGAACGCCTACCACGGCACGACCCAGCTGCTCGCGGGGACGTCGCCCGAGAACGGCGCGAGCATGCCGCTGCACCCGTGGGTCCGGACCGTGCCCGCGCCGGACACCCACCGCGACGGCGACCTGGCGGGCGTGCGGTTCGCGGCGGCGATCACCGCGGCCGCGACCGACCTCGACCGGCACGGCTTCGGCCTCGCCGCGCTGCTCCTGGACTCGATCACGTCGACCGACGGGATCTTCCCCGGGCCCGCCGGCATGCTCGTCCCGGCGTACCGAGCGACGCACGTCGCCGGCGGGCTCGTGATCGCCGACGAGGTGCAGCCGGGCGTCGGTCGGACCGGCGAGGCGATGTGGGGGTTCCAACGGCACACCGCGACCGAGCCGCCGCGACCCGCCGGAACCGAGCCGGGCCTCCAGGCCGACCCGACCGCCACCGGCGGTATCCCGGTCGACGGTCACGTGGACATGGTGACCTGCGGGAAGCCGCTCGCCGGCGGCCTGCCGATCGGGACGCTCGTGCTCGGCTCGGCGCTCAGCGACGGGTACGCGCGGGGCCACCGCTACTTCAACACGTTCGGCGGCAACCCGGCGTCGATCGCGGCAGCGACCGCGGTCCTCGACGAGGTGCAGGACCGAGACCTCGTGGCGCACGCGCGCACCGTCGGCGCGTACCTGCAGCGCGGGATCGCCGAGCGGTCCGCTCCGACCGGCCTCGTCGCGGACGTCCGCGGCGTCGGCCTCTTCATCGGCGTCGAGATGCGCGGTCCGGACGCGGGTGCGCTCGCCGCCCGTGTCGTCAATGCGCTCCGCTCCCGGAACGTGCTCATCTCGGCGGTCGGCGCCGACGGACGCGTGCTCAAGGTCCGCCCGCCGCTCGTCTTCACCCGGAAGGACGCCGACGCGTTCCTCGCCGCCTACGACTCCGTGCTCACCGAGCTCCAGCAGGAAGGACCCACCTCATGAGCGACACACCCACCGCGACGCCCGGCACCTCCCGGGAGGTGCTCACCATCTCCGGGGTCGGGAAGAACTTCGGCGCCGTCCGCGCTCTCCGCGACGTCGACCTCGTCGTCCGGTCGGGCGAGATCGTCGCGCTCCTCGGCGACAACGGCGCCGGGAAGTCGACCCTGATGAACATCATCTGCGGCTCGAACACCCCGGACGACGGTGAGATCCACGTGAGCGGGCAGCCGATGTCCGGCCTCGCCGACGCCAAGCGCCTCGGCGTCGGCGTCGTCTACCAGGACCTCGCACTCGCCCCGCACCTGTCGCTCACCGAGAACCTCTTCCTCGGCAACGAGCTCCGGCGCGGTCCCTGGCTCGACCGGAAGCGCATGCACACCGAGGCACGCGCCGCGATCGAGCAGCTCGGCATCTCCACGCTCCGCGACGTCCGGCTGCCCGTCGGCTCGCTGTCCGGTGGGCAGCGACAGGTCCTCGCCGTGGCACGCGCCATGAAGTGGGCGTCCGACCTCATCCTGCTCGACGAGCCGACGGCCGCCCTCGGCCCGAAGCAGGTCGGCATCGTGCTCGACTCGATCCGCGTCGCCGCGAGCCACGGCCTCGGCGTCGTCCTCGTGTCGCACGACATCCCCAACGTCCTGAAGCTCGCCGACCGGATCGTGGTCCTCCGCCACGGCACGATCATCGCCGACCTGGACCCCGCCGGACTCTCCGTGTCCGACGTCATGACCGTCATGGTCGGAGACGAGGCAGCAGCATGACCACCGCAGCGACCAACGCCGGAGCCGCACCCGACACCTCGATGCGGTCCACCTCGTCCGTGAAGCACGGTGTCGCCCGGGTGTTCGGCAACCGCGCCGTCCAGATCATCGCGGTCGAGGTCGTCCTCATCGCGGTCTTCCAGGCACTCTCCCCGAGCGGTGCGTTCCTCAGCGAGGCGAACATCCGCGGCATCCTCCTCACCGCCTCGCAGGTGCTCCTGCTCGCGGCGGGCCAAGCCGTGCTGATGTCGGCCGGACAGATCGACATCTCCCAGGGCGCCGTCCTCATCCTGTCGTCGGTCGTGTCGGGCCAGGTGATGATCGCGATGGGCACCTCGTCGCCCGTCGGCGTCGTGGTCCTCGTCGGTCTGCTCGTCGCGATCGCCACCGGCGCCGTCCTGGGCGCGGTCAACGCTCTGTTCGTCGGGGTCGTCGGCATCAACTCGCTCGTGACCACCCTCGGCATGCTCTCGCTCGCCACCGGGATCGCGCAGGTGGCCACCAAGGGGGTCAACCTGGTCGGCATCCCGACCGAGCTCGCCGCGAACTTCGGCACCGTCACGGTGGGCGCCTTCCCTCTCCCGACGATCCTGGCGCTCGTCCTGCTCGCGGTGATCTGGGCGCTGTACCGGTACACGGCGTGGGGCACGCACACGCTGGCGATGGGGTCGAACTTCCTCGCGTCCCGACGGGTCGGCATCAAGACCCTCACGAACACGATCGGGATCTTCACCCTGTCCGCCGCGCTGGCCGGACTCGCGGGCTTCATCGACCTGGCGCGGTACTCGACGACGAACATCTCCGGCCACACGAACGACTCCCTGGCAGCCATCGCCGCGGCACTCATCGGCGGCACCGCGCTGACCGGCGGCCGGATCAACTTCCTCGGCGTCATCGTCGGCGCGTTCCTCGCGATCATCCTGCAGTCCGGCCTCGTCATCATCAACCTCTCGCCGTTCTTCCAGACGATCGCGATCGGGGCGATGCTCCTCATCGCCGTCAGCCTCGACCGCAGCAGCCGCAACCGGCGCACCACCTAGCCCGGTCGTCACAGCCTCACTCCCCTCCCCGTCCCACCCGCTCCACGGCTCCACCTCCTGTCCATCCCCTCCCTCCCCACTAGGAGAACCCGTGTTCCGTTCCAAGACCACCACCGCCATCGCCGCGGCCTCCGCCATCGGCCTCGCCGTCGTCCTCGCCGGCTGCTCCACCGCCAGCCCCGCCGCGACCAGCGGCGGCTCGTCCTCCGGCAAGACCATCGCGATGGTCACGCCGGAGTCCACCGGCGAGTTCTACGGCACCATGTACTGCGGCGCCCAGGCGGCCGCGAAGAAGGAAGGCGTGACCCTGAAGATCCAGGGCACCCCGGAGACCACGACCGACGCCGAGATGCAGGTCCTGCAGTCGGTGCTCGCGACGAACCCGGACGGCCTGCTGCTCACCGTGTGGGACAACACCGCCTTCAACTCGACCCTGAAGTCGTACACGGACAGCGGCAAGCCGCTCGTGATGCCCGATTCGTTCCTCTCGAACAAGCAGTACGTGCAGTCCATCCGCACCGACAACTACCAGTCGTCGTACGACGCAGCGGTGCAGGCGCTGAAGGACTTCAAGCTCACCTCGGGCAAGGTCGTCATCGTCACGGACGCTCCGGGCAACCAGGTGCAGTCCGCCCGGGCCCAGGGCTTCAAGGACGCGATCGAGAAGGAGAGCAAGCTCACCGCCCTCGACGTCCAGTACGTCGGCGGCGACTCGGCCAAGGCGTCGCAGACCGTCTCCTCGCAGCTCTCGGCGAACCCCGACGTGAAGCTCGTGTTCTCGACGAACATCGGCGCGGGTACCGGTGCCGCGAACGCCATCGCGGCCTCGGGCGAGAAGGGCATCGTGCACATCGGGTACGACACCGCGTCGAACCAGGTCGCGGCGCTCAAGAAGGGCGAGTACGACGCCCTCGTGGCGCAGGACCCGTACACCGAAGGCTACGAGGCGACCGAGCTCGTCGCGAAGCTCGTGAAGGGTGAGCAGAAGGCGTCCGACGTGAAGGAGCAGACGGTGTACTCGCCGTGGAAGCTCGTCACGAAGGACAACGTCGACAGCGAGGACGTGAAGAAGTACCTCTACACGTCGGACTGCTCGAAGCTCTGACGCTCGGGACCGGAGGCGGAGCGCGATGCCCGCCTCCGGTCCCGTCCCCGCCCGTCGGCTCGCCCGTCGGTCGCCGCCCGCCCGTCCGTCGGCCCGCCCAGGAGGTGCCCGTTGCTCGAATCCGACATCGCCACGCTCCGCGAACAGCTCCGCACCGGCGCGACGACTGCCCTCGCCCTGGCGCAGCACGCCCTCCGCCGCACCGCGCGGTTGGACCGCGACGGGCCCCGACTCGGTGCGATCGCCGTGCTCGACCCCCGTCTCCTCGAGCGGGCAGCCGCGAGCGACGCAGCGAGGGTCGCCGCGAGCGACGCTGCCAGGGTCGCGAGCGACGCAGCCAGGGCTGCCGCGGGCGAATCCGCCGGCGCCGACGCGGCGGGCACGTGCGGGCCGCTCCACGGCATCCCCTTCACCGTGAAGGACAGCTTCGCCGTGGCCAGCCTCACCGTCGCCGCGGGCTCCCCCGCCTTCGCACACACCGTCGCCCGCCGGGACGCCGTCGTGGTCGAACGGTTGCTGGCAGCCGGGGCCGTCCTCGTGGGCAAGACGAACATGCCCCCGATGGCGATCGGCGGCGGCCAGCCCGGCCTCTACGGTCGGACGCGCAGCCCGTACTCGCCGGAATGGCTCGCCGCCGCGTGGCACTCCGGCTCCTCGATCGGGAGCGCCGTCGCCGTCGCCGCCGATCTCTGCTCGTTCGGCATCGGCGAGGAGACCGTCTCGTCCGGGCGCTCCCCGGCGTCGAACAACGCGCTCGTGGCCTACACGCCGTCGTGGGGCGTGGTCCCGAGCGTCGGCAACTGGCCGCTGCACCCCTACCGCGACGTGGTGGTCCCGCACACCCGGAGCACGGCGGACCTCCGCGAGGTGCTCGCCGTGGTCGCCGGACCGGACGCGCGCGACGTCTGGCAGCGGCAGACCGCAGTGGACGTCTCCGCCGCCGAGACCGTCGCCGCACGGTTCCGGGAGCACCCCCGGCACGGCGCCGACCACGACGCGGTGCCCCTCGCCGGCCTCGTCGTAGGTGTCCCCACGCTCTACGTCCCGGGCGGCCCGGGCAACCCGGGCGGCCCGGACGGTCTCGGTGACGGCAGCCCGAGCGGCGCCGACGGCCCGCCGCCGATCCCCCTCCGCCCGTCGATCCGCGCCCGCTGGGAGGCAGTCGAACAGGCCCTGACCGCCGCCGGAGCCCGGATCGTCCGCGTCCGCTTCTCACTCGTCGAGGCCTTCGAGGGCCGCGGCGACACCCCGACCGTCACGGAGACCGGGCACCTCGCCGAGGACTGGACGGCGTTCGAACTCCGCGAACTCGTCACGGCGTCGTGGCAGCGCTTCCTCGACGAACACGCGACGGAGCCGGTCTCGCTCGCGCAGCTCGCGCCAGGGTCGATCCGTCCCGACCCCCCGGACGCGCTCGACGCGGTCGAGAACGGTCGGCTGCACCCGGGCCGGGACGTCTTCGACTTCACCGCGATCACCCGGGACGCGCCACTGTCGGACGAGCAGATCGCGGCACGGGTCGGTCCCGCGATCGCCGGGCTCGACCGCGCACGTCGGGAGCTGTTCGAGGACTGGCTCCGCCGCGAGGGCATCGACGTCGTCGCGTTCCCCGCCAACTCCGACATCGCGCCGTACGACGCCGACGTCGACCCGGAGGCCGCTCGCGCCGCCTGGGCCGACGGGACCGTCTTCTCCACCACCAACCACGTCCTCCGGCGCGTCGGCATCCCGAGCGTCACGATCCCTGCGGGCACGATGGCCGACACCGGCATGCCGGTCGGCGCGACCGTCTGTGGTCCCGCCTGGTCCGACGCGCACCTGGTCGACGTGGCATCCGCCCTGGAGGCACGGCTCGCTCCGCGCACGCCGGCTCCCCTGCCCGGGGTGGCCGTCCTGGGCGCGGTGCGCTCCCCCGCCGTGACACCAGTGCGCGGTCGCGACGGCAGGACGCCCGAACCGGTCGTCGCGGAGCTGTCCGGCACCGCCACGATCGACCAGGACGGCGGGGTGACCGTCGAGGTGCACGCGAGCGTCGACGGTGCCCCGGAGCCCGCCTGGGCGTGGGTCGAGGTGGGGCCACAGTCGGTCGCGGTCCCGCCGGTCGGCACCACCGCCGCCCGCTTCCGCATCGGTCCCGATGCACGCCGGGTCCACCGGACGACCCGCGTCCTCGCCCTGCTCACCGTCGTCGGCCCGGACGAACTCACCGTCGCCGCCGACGCAGTCGACCTCCCCTTCCGCCGTCCCACCCCACCGATCAGGAGCACCCCGTGACCACCACCAGCCCCGACACGACGACGACCGCGACCCCGCTGCACTGGCGGACGGCGACGGACCTGCGCGACGCGATCGCCGACGGGTCGCTCTCCGCCGTCGAGGTGATGACCGCGTTCTACGACCGCATCGACGCCACGAACGCCGCCGTCAACGTGATCGTGTACCGCCTCCCCCGTGATGAGGCACTCGCCCTCGCCGCCGAGGCCGACGCCCGTCGCTCGTCCGGCGCACCGCTCGGACCGCTGCACGGCCTGCCGATCGCGATCAAGGACCTCGTGGACGTCGCCGGGATGCCGACCTCGCGGGGTTCCCGGGCCTTCGCCGACCGGGGGCCGATGCCCACGGACGCACCGCACGTCGCGATGCTGCGAGCCGCAGGTGCGCTGCTCATCGGCAAGACCAACTCCCCGGAGTTCGGCGTCGGGACGGTGACCTGGAACGACGTGTTCGGGATCACCCGGAACCCGTTCGACCTCTCCCGGCACGCTGGTGGGTCGACCGGCGGGGTCGCCGCCGTCGCCGCGGGCATGCTCCCCTTCGCCGACGGGTCGGACTCGGGCGGGAGCCTGCGGTACCCGGCCTCGTTCTGCAACGCCGTGGGGCTCCGCACCACCCCCGGCCTCGTGCCCGCGGTGCAGGGCGGCACGTCGTGGGAACCGCACTCGGTGAACGGACCGGTGGCGCGCAACTGCCGCGACGCCGCGCTCCTGCTCACCGGGATGTCCGGCGCCGACCAGCTCGCACCGCTGTCGGCCGGCCGTGCTGCCGCGGTGGAACTCGGGGACGCCCCGACCACCCCAATCCGTCTGGCGTGGAGCACCGACCTCGGTGGCCTGCCGGTCTCGCCCGAGGTCCGCGCCGCCCACGCCGCCACCCGCGCCACGCTCGAAGCGGCCGGGGTCGAGGTCGTCGACGTCGAGATCGACGCCGAGGGCCTCGACGAGACCTGGCAGACCATCGAGCTCTTCGGTTGGTTCTCGCTGCTCGGCACGGACCCGATCGAGCACCCGGACGCGTACCGCGGCGACTTCGTACGGAACGTGACCGAGGCGTCCGGATACTCGTCCGGGCAGATCGTCGCGGCGATGGACCGCCGGTACCGCGCGTACACAAAGATGGCTGCGCTCCTCGAGGACTTCGATGCGTTCGTCGTGCCCGGCGCCCCGGTCGTCGCACCCGACGCGGAGGACGCGTGGGTGACCGAGGTCGACGGCGTCTCGTTCGACCGGTACTTCCTCTGGCAGCGCATGGCCTGTCGGCTCGTGCCGTCGGCGCACCCGGTGCTCGCGATGGCGGCGGGCTTCGGGGACGAGTCCGGCCTGCCCGTCGGCATCCAGGTGGTCGGCCGGTACGGCGCCGACGACGAACTGCTCGCCCTCGGGGACCGGCTCGAGCGGGTCCTCGGCGTGTCCGACGTGCACCCCGAGCTCGGCTGATGGCTCCCGCTACAGTGATCGGCGACGAAGGGGTGGGACGACGTGGGTGACAAGCGCGACCAGCGGCTGCTGCGCATCGTCGAGATGCTGGAGGAGGGCGGCAAGGTCGAGACCGCGACGCTCAGCCAGGAGCTCGGCGTCACGGAACTCACGATCCGGCGCGACATCGACCACCTCGACACGCAGGGCATCGCACGCCGGGTGTACGGCGGGGCCGTCCTCGCTGCCGGCCGGAGCTTCGAGCCGCCGTTCAGCCTCCGCGTCCGCACCAACGTCGCCGAGAAGCAGGCGATGGCCCGAGCCGTCGTCGACCTCATTCCGCGCAAGGCGAACGTCGCGATCGACTTCGGCACCAAGGCGTACCACGTCGCCGTCGAGATGCGCGGCCGACACCTGCAGGCGCTCGTCGCCCCGACGAGCGTCCAGGTGATGGAGGTCCTGGGGCAGGAGGACGACATCCACCTCCTCGTCCCCGGCGGCGAGCTCAAGCCCGGCGAGCTCAGCCTGCACGGGTCGGTCACCGAGCAGTTCTTCCGGACGCACCGGTGGGACGTGGCCGTCGTGAGCGTCGCCGGCATCAGCGCCGACCACGACTCGGTCACGGACTTCGACGAGACCGACGCACGGCTCAAGGCGACCATGATGGCGAGCGCCGACCACGTGATCGTCCTCTGCGAGGCCCGGCACCTCGGGCAGGTGTCGTTCGCCCCCGTGGCGACCCTCGCCGGCGTGACGACGGTCGTCACCGACGCCGTCGGCCCGAACGAGACCGCCGACGCCCTCGAGTCCCGCGGGGTCCGGGTCATCCGCGCGCTGGAACCGAACCGTGCCGAGTGACGTCGTCGAGCTCACCCGCCGACTCGTGCGGATCCCGTCGGTCTCCGGGAGTCCCGGCGAGGCCGAGGTCCTCGGTGTCCTCACGGGGCTGTTCGACGACCGCTACGCAATCCGGACCTTGACGGACGCCGACGGCGCGCTGCGGGCGGTCGCGGTCGTCCCCGCGGTCCCCACCGGACCGCTCCTCGTGTTCACCGGGCACGTCGACGTCGTCCCCACCGGCGACCCCGACCTCTGGGCGTCCCCGCCGTTCTCCGGTGACCTCGTCGACGGGCGCGTCCTCGGCCGGGGCACCACCGACATGAAGGGCGGCGTCGCGGCGATCGTCGCCGCCCTCGACGCGGCACCCTCCGGCAGCGCGGTCGGCGCGCTCTTCACGGTCGAGGAGGAGACGGGGAGTCGCGGCGCGGCGGAGGCGGCGACCCTGCTCGACGGACTCGACACGGGCCTCCTGGTCGTCGCCGAGCCCACCGACGGACGCGTGGTGCGCGGCCACCGTGGGGTGACGTGGCTCCGCGTCGCCACTGACGGCGTCGCGGCCCACGGCAGCACACCGCACCTCGGCCGCAACGCCGTCACCGGCCTGACCCGGGTCCTCGACCGCGCGGCCGCGGAGGGCACGGGGTGGGACACGCTCAACGTCGGGACGATCGCCGGGGGGACCGCCGTCAACGTCGTCCCGGACCGCGCATGGGCGCAGGTCGACCTCCGGACGACGGACCCCCGCTCCGACCCGTCGGTCTGGTGGCGCGAGCAACCGGACCTCGCTTCGGTCGAGACCGAACTCTCCCTGCCCGCGGTGCTCCTCGACCCGGAGGACCCGGAGGTCGTGCGCCTCGGGATCCAGCCGGACGACCGGGTCGTCGGCTACTTCACGGACGCGGCCGTGCTCACCGGCGCGCTCGGGTGCGACCGCGTGGTGCTGCTCGGTCCGGGTCAGACTGACCTGGCGCACAGGCGGGACGAGTCCGTGGCCGTCGAGGCACTGCGCCGGGCCGTCGAGGACTACGGGGAGCTCGTCGTCCGGTGGCACGCGCGGGACACCGCCGATCAGTGACGGCCCGACGGCGCTCAGCGCAGCCAGCGGTACGCGTACTCCGGTCGGCCGGGCCCGCTGTACCGCACGTCCTTGCCGGCCTGCCCGGCACCGATGAGGTGCTCAAGGTACCGGCGCGCGGTCACCCGCGAGATGCCGAGCGCATCGGCGACCTCGGATGCCGACGCTGCCCCGTCGGCCTGCACCAGGTGCGCCCGGACCGCGTCCAGGGTCTCCCGGGCGATGCCCTTCTCGTGGTCCGGCGGCGCGGTCGGTCGCAGTGAGCCGAGGCTCTGGTCGATGTCCGCCTGGGTGAGGGACCGGCGGTCCTCGAAGCCGCGCCGGAACTCGCGGTACGTGGTGAGCCGCTCGGCGAAGGTGCGGTAGCTGAAGGGCTTGACGAGGTACTGCACGATGCCGAGGGCGATCGCGTTCTTCACCCCGCGGGCGTCGTGGGCGGCGGTCACGGCGATGACGTCGACGGCGGACCCGGCGGCGCGCAGCGCACGGACGAGCTGGAGGCCGTGGGCGTCGGGCAGGTTGAGGTCGAGCAGGACGAGGTCCGGCTGCTCGGCGGCGACGGCGGCCAGCATCGCGCGCCCGGTCGCCGCCGACCCGACGACCGTGAAGCCGTCGAGACGCGCCAGGTACGCGGCGTGCGCCTCGGCGGTCAGGGGTTCGTCCTCGACGATGAGGACCCGGACGGTGTCACTCACGCGGGCACCCGCCCCGGTGTGAGGTCGACCACGAAGGTGCTGCCGTCGGGTCCCGTGCTGACGGAGACGTCTCCGCCGATGCGCGCCACGGCGGAGCGGACGAGGTCGAGGCCGAAGCCGCGACCCTCCGGACCCGCGGACTTGGTGGACCATCCGCGTCCGTAGGCCGCGTCGAGGTCGGGGATGCCGGGGCCGTCGTCCTCGACGACGAACCGGGTGTGGCCGCCGATGGTGGTCACCGTGACGGTCACGGTGCCGCGGCGCTCGGCGGTCGCGTCGACGGCGTTGTCGACGAGGTTGCCGAGGACGGTGATGACGTCGCCGGGTGCGGCCGCCACCGGCTCCGTCACACCGCTCGTGTCGGCGGTCAGCGAGACTCCGCGCTCGTGCGCCTGGGCACGCTTGCCGTCGAGTACCGCAGCGAGGACGTCGGCAGGGGTGACCACATCGGCGGCAGCACCGCCGGGCGCGTCCGGATCCGGGCCGGCGACGCGGGCGTCCGCGTGCCGGTCGAGCTCGTCGGACGCGAAGCGGATCGCCTCGTCCACGCGCCCGAGCTCCATCAGCGCGACCACGGCGTGCAGCCGGTTCGCGAACTCGTGCGTCTGCGAGCGCAGCGCGTCGGTGAGGGTCCGGGTCGCCGCGAGCTCGCCCGACAGGTGCAGGAGTTCGGTCTGGTCCCGGATCGTGGCGACGGTCCCGAGCGGGCGGGACGACGCACGGGAGAACGCCATCTCCTGGTTGACGACGAGCACCCGGTCGGCCGTCCGGTAGGTCTCGTCGACGGCACGGTCGCCCGAGGCGAGCAGGGTCCGCAGTCCCTCCGGGACGTCGAGCGACGCCAGCGGGACCGGTCGCTGTCCGTCGACCGGAGCAGGCAGGTGGAGCAGTTCGGCGGCACGGTCGTTGTGGAGGACGACGTCACCCGAGCGGTCGATGACGACCAGTCCTTCGTGGACCGAGTGCAGGACGCCCTCGTACGAGGCGAACACGCGCGCGAGCTCCTCCGGTCCCCGTCCCCCGGTCACACGGCCGAGGTACCTGCTGAGCAACCACGAGAACAGCGCCGACACGGCGACCACGGCGAGCGCCAGCAGCACGACGGATCCCAGGCGGGGCACCAGGGCCGACGAGATGTTGGCGACCGTCACCCCCGCGGCCACGAGCCCGATGACCCGGCCGTCCCTGTCGGTGATCGGCGTGACGGCACGCACCGAGGGTCCGAGCGTGCCGGTGAACGTCTCGGTGAAGGTCTTCCCCGAGAGCGCCGGGGCGATCGTCCCGCGGAACGGCTGCCCGATCTCGGCACGGTCCGGGTGGGTCCAACGGGTCCGGTCGGGCGCCATGATCGTGATGAAGTCGGTGTGGGTGCGGCGCATCAGGTCGAGCGCGTACGGCTCGAGTCGCTCCGACGGGTCCGTCGTCGCTGCCTGGTCGACGACGAACGGGTTGCGGGCGATCGAGACCGCGACGGCCTCGGACTTCTCCGCCGCGTCCGCCTCGAGGTCGGCCCGTGCCGACGCCCAGCTCCAGGCGCCGCCGACCACGACCCCGACGACCACGAAGACGAGCTGCAGCGCGAACAGCCGCGTGGCGATGCTCCACCGTCTCGGTGCCACTGTCCTGCCCTCCTCGCCTCGTCGCGGGAACACCCATCCTCGCGCACGCGCGGGGTCCGCGCAGCACTCGCGTGAACGCAATGAACACAAGTCGACGCGCGCACCCCGAACCGGCGAGGGTGTCCCCACTCCCGAGAGGACGAGCCGACCGGCGCGACGACGCGCCGGTCCCGACGACAAGGAAGTCTCATGGCATCGACGTACCCGTCCAGCACACGCCCCGTGCGGCGTCGCGGCCTGGACCGCTCGCACTGGCTCTACATCGCCGTCATCGTGGCGGTGGTCGCCGGCATCGTGGTCGGCCTCGCCGCCCCCACCTTCGCGGTCGGCCTCAAGCCGATCGGCGACGGCTTCATCGCGCTGATCAAGATGATGATCGCGCCGGTCATCTTCTGCACGATCGTCCTCGGCGTCGGGTCCATCGCGAAGGCCGCGACGGTCGGGAAGGTCGGCGGTCTGGCCCTCGGCTACTTCGTCGCGATGTCGACGTTCGCGCTCGCGATCGGTCTCGTTGTCGGGAACCTCATCCACCCGGGCGACCACCTCGACATGACCACCGCGAAGTACGAGCCGCCCGCAGGCTCGAGCGAGGACGCGTCGTCGACGTCGGGCTTCCTGCTCGGCATCATCCCCGCGACCCTGGTGTCCTCGCTCACGAGCGGCAGCATCCTGCAGACCCTCTTCGTCGCGCTGCTCGTCGGTTTCGCCCTGCAGGCGATGGGCGAGAAGGGCGCGCCGATCCTCACCGGCATCCGGCACCTGCAGGCGCTCGTGTTCCGCATCCTCGCGATGGTCATGTGGGTCGCCCCGGTCGGTGCCTTCGGCGCGATCGCCGCGGTCGTCGGTGCCACCGGCGTCGCCGCCCTCGTGGCCCTCGGCACGCTCATGGTCGCCTTCTACATCACCTGCATCGTGTTCGTCGTCGGGGTGCTCGGCGTGCTGCTCCGCGTCGTCACCGGGGTCAACATCTTCCGGCTCATGAAGTACCTCGGCCGCGAGTACCTGCTCATCGTCTCGACGTCGTCGAGCGAGGTCAGCCTGCCGCGCCTCATCGCGAAGATGGAGCACCTCGGCGTCTCGAAGCCGGTCGTCGGTGTCACCGTCCCGACCGGGTACTCGTTCAACCTCGACGGCACCGCGATCTACCTGACCATGTCGTCGCTGTTCATCGCGAACGCGCTCGGCACCCCGCTGAACATCCCGGAGCAGATCTCGCTCCTGGTCTTCATGATCATCGCGTCGAAAGGCGCCGCGGGCGTCACGGGCGCCGGTCTCGCGACCCTCGCGGGCGGTCTCCAGGCCCACCGGCCGGACCTCGTCAACGGCGTCGGGCTCATCGTCGGCATCGACCGGTTCATGTCCGAGGCCCGCGCGCTCACGAACTTCACCGGCAACGCCGTCGCCACCGTGCTGGTGGGCACGTGGACCCGGCAGATCGACAAGCAGCAGGTCGAGCGGGTGCTGTCCGGAGCGGCGCCCTTCGACGAGCGGACGATGTCCGCGGACGACCACGGCGCAACCCCGGTGGCGTCGGCACCGACCGAGCGCATCTCGACCGAGGCGGTCCGGACCATCGTCGAGCCGGAGCACGAGCACCGGGAGGCAGCCGCCGAGCGGCGCTGACGCCGACGACCGGACGGGAGGCCGACCAGCCAGGAGGCTCGGATCACCGCATGCAGACCCGCTGCGGTGATCCGGGCCTCCCGTCCGGTGCGTCCGCACCCGCGTCGGTCAGTCGGCCGACGTCGTGTAGTACCCGGCGTCCAGGTCCTCGAGGAGGGTCGGACCGGCCGGCTCCCAGCCGAGGAGCGCGCGGGTCCGCACGCTCGACGCCGGCTGGTCGCCACCGAGGAGCGCACCGAACACGCCGAGCGTCGTCGGGTCGACCGGCTGCGCGGGCAGGCCGGTCTGGCGGCTGATGCGCTCGGCGACGGCGCGCATCGGCACCCCCTCCTCGGCGACGGCGTGCAGGACCGACCGCGGCGGCGCTCCCTCGAGGGCGAGCCGGAGGAGCCGCGCCGCGTCCTCGACGTGGACCGCGGGCCACCGGTTCGCGCCGTCGCCGACGTAGGCGGCGACCCCGAGCTGACGGTCGAGCTGCACGAGCGAGGCGACGAGACCGTTGTGGTCCCCCGCGCCGTGCACCGTCCGTGGCATCCGGACGAGTCCTGACCGGATGCCGCTGTCGGCGAGCGCGAGGACCGCGGCGGCGGTCAGCGACCGTGCACCGGCGGGGCCCTCGGGGTCGAGCGCATCGTCCTCGGTCGCGATCCCGGTCGGGTTCGTCGGCGTGCCGGACGCGGCGAAGAAGGCCTTCCCGCTGCCCGCGAGTTCGTCGCCGAGCGCGGCGACCAAGGCGACCTCGTTCGCGATCGTCTCGTCGAACGCGTCGAAGTCGAGCGTGAACGCCAGGTGCGCCGTCGCGTCCGCATGCTGGGCCTGCTCGACGATCAGGCCGTGGTCGGACACGTCGCCCCGGACCGGACGGCCACCCGCCGTTCGGATGCGCTCAGCAGAGGCATCGGAGCGGGCGAGACCGACGACCTCGTGGCCGTGCGCGACGAGGTCGCGGGTGAGGGCGCTCCCGATCCAGCCGGACGCTCCCGTGATGAAGACCTGCATGTACTGACTCCTGTCCGGCTCCGTCCTGTTCGGCGCCGTCGTGGTGATGAGACTTGGTATCGTCACCGTACACCTGATGAGACCAAGTCGCATCGGCTAGCATGAGCCGGTGGCACGATGGCAACCCGATCCCCGCGGACGACTCCTGCGCGCGGCGCTCGAGCTCTTCGCGGAGCAGGGCTACGACGAGACGACCGCGGCGCAGATCGCCGAGCGCGCCGGACTCACGAAGGCGACCCTCTTCCGGCAGTTCCCGGACAAGCGGGAGATCCTCTTCCAGGGGCAGGCGGCCACGGTCGAGACCGTCTCGCGCGTTGTGCGGGAAGCGCCCGCCGACCGCAGCGACCTGGACGTGGTCGACGACGTGCTCGACGCACTCGCGGCAGCCCACGTGCCCGAGCAGCAGGCGATCGGTGCGGCGATCACGGCACTGATCGTCGAGCATGAGGCACTCCGGGAGCGGTACGTCTACAAGCGGTACGTCGTCACCGAGGCACTCGTGTCGGCGCTCCGGGAGCGCGGCGTCCCGGCACACCGAGCGACGGTGCTCGCCGAGACGGCAGTGCGCGGGTACTGGGACGGGTTCGAACGGTGGACCGTCGCGGGTGCGGGTGCTGCGCTCGGCCCGTTCGTGCACGACGAGGTGCGGGCGTTGCGGGCGGCGGCGCGCTCACTGGACGCCGACGAGGTGCCCGCGGACGTCGGGGCGGCGCGCGCGTGATGTCGCCGAAGCGGCACGCGCTGCTGTGGAGCCTGGCCGCTCTCGGGGTGCCCGTGGTCGGCGCCGCGCTGCTCTGGGTGTGGGGTGTCTCCGAGGAGGCGACCCGCGGCACAGCGGGTGGCGCCACCCAGGGACCGTCGCTGACGCTGATGCTCGCACCGTCGGTCGTCGCGGTGGTGGCGGGAGCGGTCATCCTCGGCAGCGTGACACGACCGGTCCGGCCGAGGCGGCTCGGGGCGGGTCTGGCGCTCGTCGCGCTCCTCCTCAGTGTCGGCCTCGGTGTCGCGGCGGCGCTCGTCGTGACGGGCGGGCAGCTGTACGTGCCCGGTCCGCTGCCGCCGAGTCCCTGACGTGGCAGTGCAGCGCACACTCTGGTTGGGCGACCGCGACGTCGGCGTCCTCACCGGCGCGGTCAACCTGGTAGTGCAGAGCATCGAGCCGCCCGTCGGCGAGAGTGAGCTGGACGTCCTCTCTGGCCTCACTGCCTCCCCGCCTGCTGAGCTTTGAGCGACTGCTATCGCGGTGCGCGAGCTTCGCCGGCTGTACTCCGAACGATGCGCTGTGCCGATAGCCAGGCGGCAAGCGAACGCCGGCGAGGCTGCCGGCGACGACCGCGAGCGAGTAGCTGACCGCCTCACCGGCCGATCGCCCATCGAGACGGCTTCGGCTCGCGCGACCTGTCGGTGGCGCGAGAAAAGCTCGGGCTAGCGAGGCGTTTCGGCCACTCCCGAGGCGTAGTGTCGCAGGGACGCTCACCACTTTCCCCCACATGATTCGGGCACCGGCAAGGCGCCCGTGCACTCGGAGTACGGAGTCGCGGCGCCGATGGGCTGCCTGCTGACCTGGTCGACATGACGCACGGAGCAGTTGCCTGCGCTGCCCGCGCGAGGTGTTCGGCTTATTCGCGGATGCCAGTGGTGGCGCGGATCGCGGATCCCAGTGCTGACGGGCGTTCCACGGGTTTAAGGCTTTTGTTCCACGGACCCGAGCGACCAGAGCCATGGCCAGGTGTGGGCTTTAGGCAGGCGGTCGCTGAGCTAGCCAGTGCGGTCGTCACCGCCGGCTCCGAGTCGTGCTCCACGTACTTGGCTTCACCACGCGCACACCAGCAGAACAAGTCGTACTGGTGGTCGTCGATGCTGGCCGACATCCCTGAGGGTCCGCTCGTTCGTTACCGAAACACGCCGGTCAACCGGTTGATGGCCTTTAGGTCCGGACGAGCAAGCCGCCCGCCGCGGAGCCACTTTTCGTTGTGGGAACTTGCTGACTTTGGCGGGGGCCCGCTCGGCCAGGTTTCGCTACGGGTAACTTTGCCCAATGGCTGCCGCAATGGACCCGACCGTCGGAACGTAGTGTCGCCGGTTCTTCATTCGTACAGTGCGGAGGCTCGGTAGCGTCATAAGCGGGGAGAGGTCGCCATCCGCGATCTCGGTGCTCTCCCACATGAGAACCTCTTGCAGCGCTGAGTTGCCGGCGATCGGTGAGATACTTGCGATCGAGCCACAGTCGGCAATCGCGAGGCTTATCAGAGCGTTGAGCCTACTCGTGAACCCGATATCGCCGAGCTTCTTACAAGACTCGATCCACAGTCGAGTCAGCCCGTCATTGATCCCCTCGAGTGGGCCAAAGTCTTGAAGCTTCCGGGCGCCAACGATCTGGAGCTCTTCGAGCTCGTCGAGTGCTTCGACGCCGCGGAGCGATACCAGTGCTGGGCGATCTTTCAACCGAAGTCGTCGAAGACCCCGCGCGTCAGCTAGAGGCTGGAGGTCCACTTCCCCGTATCCGCCGGCGTAGAGATCTCGAAGTCCGGGAAGTGCATCGATAGAACTCGCAATCTGGCTCCAGTTCTCGATACTGAGTCTTTGGACGTGAGGCAAGAGTTCGAGATCGACATTGACTCGCGGCGCAATCGCTAGGGTCGCGCTCCTGAGAACATCTCCGGTCGCGTAAAGGGCTCCGAGGTCCTCAACAGTGCGATCGATCAGCGTGAGATCTGTAACAGTTAGGCCTTGGAGGAAGTCGATGCCACCCTCGAAGCCGCGAGCGTAGTTCAATTCAAGTGCGTCGAATTGGCCTCCTTCCCACGCAGCATGAGCCTCAGCGCTCCAGGCACCTCGGAGAACCAAGCGCTTGTATCCCGACGGCCCCTTTTCGATATCGAAACTCATCGAGTGTACCCAGGCCCCATCAAGGCAATCCGTCTTTGACCGATGGGATTCACTTTGTTCAACAAGTTTCCGACTCCACCGAGTTCATCGATCTTCCTTTGCTCCGCAACCTCGCGTGCAGTTTTCCCGCCGGTGACTTCGAAACGCTCCGCCGACGATACTTCATCAAGACTGAACTTACCCGAGACGACGTGCTCTGCCAGGCGACGATCGATGTTGCCAGACTGGCCCACGTAGGTCCCGCGCGCAGTTCGAATCACGTAGATGCCCTCGGTGGGCGCTGCCGGCACGTCTACTCCTGGCACTACGTCCGCTTCATCGGGAGCCTCACTGCTAGTGCCGCCGTCTCCGTACGCTCCACTGCTCGCGCCTTCGTCGCCGTACGCACCTCCGTAAGCCCCCGCTACTCCCTCAAGCGCCCCCACGTGCCCGTGTTCCCATTCCGCGGCCGCCTTGATCCAAGGCCACGCTTGACTGGTCGCCATCGCGTGTTCCCAAAGCACCTCGTCAACGAGGGCTTGCAAGTGCTGGCGTCGTGCCTGAGCAGGGTCGACTTGCGGAGCCGCCATCCGCGTGTAAGCCTCCGTCGGACACCACAATGTTCCGCCGTCGTACGAGCATCCGCCTCCGGAGTGGACAGGTGTCGGCCGTGGGCGGGCCCGGTAGCCGGGCGGCGGCGTGTACTTGCTCCCATACGCGCCAACCGCGGCGTTACTCCCGTGGGTGACAGGCTTTTGAATACCCCCAGCGCAGTTGGTGTGGAAGTCGAGGGAATCGCTGTATGCCAGATAGCAGGCCCCGGACGGATCAGCATTCGTGATGGGACTGTTTGCGCTGTAGCTGTACCCGTTGTCCTGCTGGGGATTGCTTGGCGCGAAGACAGGGTCGA
This sequence comes from Curtobacterium phoenicis, assembly GCF_047238015.1. Lineage (NCBI taxonomy): Bacteria > Bacillati > Actinomycetota > Actinomycetes > Micrococcales > Microbacteriaceae > Curtobacterium > Curtobacterium phoenicis. The sequence goes on along the minus strand of NZ_JBDFLZ010000002.1, from coordinate 1,018,543 downwards.
CGGAAAGGAACCGTCCGAGGGTCGCGTCGTAGGCACGCGCACCGAGTTGGGCGAGCCCAGTGAGCGCAGATTCGCTCTTGTTAAGGAAGCCGTGCGTCGAGGACCAGTTCGTTGTAGCGCCTCGTTCGTTACCGAACGGGTCAACCCATCGACGGGTGATGGTCTGGTCGCTAGCACCGATCTCGAGGTCGGCGGTGCCATCGATGTCGGTGTCGAGGGAGAAGACCTTGTTGCTCCCACCGTCAGTGGTGCGTTCGTCGACCGCGGTGCCGTCGAGGGTGTACGTCCGCGTTGCGGTGGTCGTGCCGTCAGGGTGGTTGTGCAGCTCGGTTCCGCCAAGGAAGAGAGTAGTTCCGGCGTCCGGGTCAGTCTGGACGAGGAGGGTGCCGTCGGCGTCGTAGATGTCGGACTGGGTTTTGCCGTCCTTCGTGACGGTGGCGATGCGCCCGTCCGCGTCGTACGTCAGCGTCTGGCCCGGCATGGCGGTCGTATCACCAGCCTGGTCGTAGCCGTAGAAGTCGTCGCTGCTGGTGTCGCCGGTGCTGACTGTTTGGACGCCGTGGGGCTCAGCCGCACCGGCTGCTGGGTAGGAGTAGGTGCTGGTCGTGTCGGACGCGTCGCCGACGCCGTGCTGGGTTGTGGAGGTGCGGTTCCCGGTGAGCGTGTCGTAGGTGTAGCTGTTCCAGTACGCCGCGGGGCCGCCCAGGGCGGTCTTCGACGGCGGGCTGGCGCAGCCATTCGTGCTGGGAGTCCAAGCCTCGGTGAGCTCCTGCAGCTGGTCGTACGTGTAGCACTGCGTTTCCGTGCCGGCGTCACCGGTGACAGCCGCTGAGGTGACGGTGCCCGCATCGTTCCGGGTGTACGTGCGGTCGGCTTGGACTGCCGTAGCGGAGCCGGTGCCGGAAATGTCCTTGATCTCGGTGACGGCGCCGGTTGCTGCGTCGTAGCCGTAGGCGGAGGAGTTGGTGAGGTTGCCGCCGCGGTTGATCTGCGCGAGTTGTCCAATGCTGGTGTAGATCGCGGAGGCATACGCGGAGTTACCGGTGACGCTGGACATGTTGCCGACGCCGTCGTACGCGTAGCCGATGCGTTCCGCGGCGAGACCGCCGACTGCGGGATAGGTCTCGTTGTTAAGGGACTCGTCTTGGTTGTACGTGTAGCTGACGTTGTAGCTGAAGGCCCCGAACCCGGGGGTTGATGCGGGGAAGGTAGTTGTGATGCCGGTGGGTTGATTGCCGGCGTCGTATCCGGCGATTGTCCGCGTGTAGGCGTCGCCCGGGGTTCCTGCGATGGAGTTGGTGTAGCTGCTGGAGGAGCTGAGTTGCCCCTTCTTGACGGTGTCCCACGTCCAGCTGTCGAGGAGCGGTCCGGTGGTGGCTGCGTCGGCGTACTCGGCGGTCTTGCGGTCCAGGGCGTCGTAGACGGTGGCGATGGTCTGACCGCGTGCGTCAGTTGTGGTCAGTTCACGGCCGGCGAGGTCGAAGGTGGACGTGGTGGTGCCGGTGTCCGGGTCGACGGACTTGATCTTGTTCCCAAGCAGGTCGTACGTCCAGGACCAGGTGTTTCCGGCAGGGTCGACGGTTGAGGTCATGTTGCCTCGGTTGTCGTAGCCGTAGGTTGTGGCTTGCTGCTTCGCGGTGCTGCTCGGCGTGGACGCGAGGTACTGGACGAGCTTGGTCTTCTGGCCGAGGCTGTTCGTCCAGGTGCTGGTCGGCGTCCCCCCGGACGGCGGCGTCACGTCGGTCTCGTCGGCGCCGTCGTATGCGATAGTGGTGCGGAACCGTTCGCTACCGAACGACTTCGTGACGGTCGCGGTCTGCCGGCCTGCGCCGTCGTAGATGTTCTGCGTGCTCGAGCCGATCTGCTGCTCGTTCTCCGGGACGAACAGCTTCCCGGACGGGCTGACGGAGACGGTCCAGTAGGGGTTGTTCGTCTGGGAGACGTTTCCTGCGGGGTCGTACTGCGTGTCGGTGATGATCGTGCCGCTGGACGGTGAGGACGACTGCGTCTGCACGGGACGTCCGAGGCCGTCGTAGAGCTGGTAGGTCGTCGCAGTCGTGTGCGCCATCACCGTGGTGGTGGCGACGGACAGCGGTGCCGATTGCGATTCCGAGTACGCGTACGCGATCGATGGGGACGTGGTGTTGGACGCCTGCGGTCGTTGCGGAAGCCACACGTTCACCCGGCGGCCGAGTCCGTCGTAAATGGCCGTGGTCACGCTGCCGTCTGTCGCGGTTTCCGAGAGCACCGACCCGCGGGTTGGGTCGACGGTGGTGGTCGAGGTCCACTTGAACGGGGCCGGGTTCGTGGTGACAGACTTCGTCAGCGGCCCGCTCGTTGCGGGTGTGTAGGCGGTGGTCGTGGTCCGGCCGAGGGCGTCGGTGTTCGCCGTGACGCGGCCGAGGGCGTCGTAGGTCGACGAGGCGCTGGTGAAGAAGTGCGGCGTGCTGCCGTCGTACTTGTCGACTTCCTGGGTGGTGGTTTCGTCACCCTTGGTCGGGGTGGCTCCGTATGCGTTGCCGTCGTAGCTGGTGCGGACGTCGCTGATGGCGTCGTCGGGCAAGGACGGTGCCTGTCCGCACGCGACGGCGACGGTTCGCTGTTCCTGCGGAAGGCCTCGAATCCACGCCGTGGTGTTGTCGGGAGCGTATGTGGTGCTCTGGCAGGTGCTGCCGGCGTCGGAGGTGACGGTGCTGACGGTGGCAGGGTTCCCGTCGTCGTCGTGGGTGGTGGTGATCCGTTTGGTGCGGGTGCCGCCGCTGCTGGTCGGTTGCGTTTCGACGCTGCTGCTGTCACCGAGCATGCGGGCCGAGTTCGTTCCGTCGCTCGCGGTGACGTCGGACGCCCACGGGGTGTTTATGACGTCGTCGATTACCGCTCCGCCGACGCCGTTGAGGGTCTTGGTTTCGCGGGTGGTGCCAGCGAACCAGGCGGAGTCGGTGACGCCGTCGTCCCCGGTAACGGTGACGGACTTCGTGCCGCCGCTGGTTCCTGCTCGGTCGCCATCCATCCCCTGGTAGAAGACGTAGTCGGTTGTCTTCTCCGTGCTGGGGCTGCTCGTGTCACCCTCGCGCACTTCGACGGTGTTGTAGCCGGCGTACACGGACCAGGTGCGGTTCTTCTCCGGGGTGAACGGCGACGTGTTGTACCGCCAGGCTGGCTTCCCGGTGTAGATGTACGACGTCACCTGCGGCCGGTCGGCCCCGCCACCGGTCTTCGGGTCGGCGATGACGCTCGTGACGACGTACTTGTGGAACAGGTCGAGCTTCGGGGCAACGGCGGGCGTGACCTGCGGTGTCCACCACTGCGGGAAGCAGCGGCGCGAGTTCGTTGCGGCGCCCGCTTCGATGGCTGACGCCTCCGATGGCTGGCAGTCCTGGGCGGAGTAGTTCACGGAGGTGACCGAACCGGTCGTGTCCAGGATCGAGGAGATCCGCCACTTGTCGAGCGGGGCGAGCCCGTCGACGGCCCACACCCGGTTCTGCATCGTGGTGCCGGAGAACTTCGTCGCCGGCTCCGTGATGGCGGTCTGACCGGCGGATCCGGTGTGCTGCACCTGGGTGAGCCAGAGCGCAGCGTTAGTGCCGTCACCGGGTGCGGGGAACGAGTGAGACAGCGTCCACGTGTCGACCGTCGTGTAGGTCGACGAGGCCGTCCGAGCAGCGGTCGTGACCGTGTCGAGCATCGCGTCGGTCCAGAACGTCGGCACCGGGTTCGCGGTGCAGGACGACGCGCACAGCTGGTCGAAGGGAACATCCGGGTACGCGGCCGGGGTGGCAGGCTTCGTCGCCGCGCCGCTGACGGTCTCCTTCGTGCAGTTCGCGTGGCTACTGTCGTTGCAGCGGCCGTACGCGTCGTAACCGAAGGTCACCCGGTCCGACGCGGCGTTCGCCGTGTAGATGTTTGAGGAGGTCAGTCCGTAGTCGATGTGGTTGAGCTGGCCGCCGCGAACGTAGGACGTGGCACCGGAGCCGTTCTTGCCGTAGCTGTTGGTCTCGGCGTTGTAGTAGAGCGCTTCGGCGTTGTTGTGCACGTCGACGACGTAGTCGAGGTTCCACCGCCATGCCTGCACGCAGGAGGACGCTGCGAACGTCGAGGCGTGGCAGGGTTCGCCGGCGTCGTTGCCGAACACGGGGACGGTCCACGCGGAGTTCGTGGTGGCGTTGCCGGACGCCCAGCCCGGCAGGTGGTTCAGGCCGAAGTAGTACTGCGTGCCATCGGTGGTGGTGACACGCCAGCAGTCGGTGTCGTAGGTGCCGTTCGACTGGCAGCCCTGGGCGGTGCCGGTGAGGTGTTCGACTCGGGAACCGTCGTCGGCGAGGAGCTTCCAGTCTCCGGTCGTTTTGTCCCGCACGAGCGGCGCGCTGTGCCCGCCAAGGGACAGGGTGGCGTTGTCGGTCTTCCAGCAGAGATCTCCGGACGTTGACACCGCGCCAGATGCACCGTCGTCCTGCGAGCAGGACACGTATTGCCGTTCGATGAAGCCGCCGCCGCTGAGCTCCCAACCGTCGCCGATCGCAGACGGCTGGTTGTTCGTCGATCCGGTCTCACCGTCGATGGATTGCGAGTCGTAGTTCAGCGCGAGCGATGGAGCAGGGCCCGCCGCCGCGGGCGGGGCGGCGAGGGGGTACTGCCAGGAGAAGTCCCCGGTCTGCGCCGACACGTCCCAGCTACTCGACGCTTTCAGCGGCGACGCGGCGAAACTGCCCGTCCCGGACGAGGACGTCGCTGTCCCGGTCGCGGCGAGGAGCATCGTGCGGGTGGATACCTTCGGTGCCAGGACGACGGTGTCGGTCGATGTGGTCATCGGCACCGGGGTGGCGGTCTTCTTGCCAGAAGCGGGGATCGCGACGAAGTGCGCCCGGCTAGCGAAGTCGGCGCCCCAGGTACGGACGAGCAGCTGCTTCGGAACACGCACCGCGATCGTCCGCGCTGCTGACCCGGCGTCGGTGCGGCGCACGCTGACGACGAGGCCGCTGAGCCGCTGCTTCTCGAGGTCTTTCTTGCCGAGTACGCCGACGACGGCTTTCGTCGATGCGGACGGGCGAGTGCTGTCGCTCGCGGCGGCGACTGCGATGTCGGTCTTCGCGACCTTCGCCCATCGGCCAAGGGACAGCGCCTGCGCGGCACCGGTCGATCCGTGCACGTGAACTGTACTGCCCGGAGCGGAGGGCAGCGTCACAGCTGTCGGGCTGATCGCCGTCGGGAGGGAGGTGTCGGTCGCCGTAGAGGTCGAAGATGATCCGCGGGTTGGTGTGACGGTGTTCGCCGCGGTGTGACCGGGAACCGGTTTGCCGAGGTCCGCGATGACCGGGAACGTTGTCGCGTTGCTGGGAACCGCCGTCAGCAGCGATGCCGTGAGTGCAGTGATCAGGATGATCGGAAAACCAGTCACCATGCGGGCGCGCAGGTGCAACTTCTTTCGCCCATTCCGATAACGACCGCCGCACGCCGCATTGTGACCAGTTCGCACAGTTACCCCTCAACCTTTGCGCACACCAATCAGTGTTCAGCGCGATCGAATGCTAGCGAGAGCCAAGCCCAAGCCAACCACCCCCCGAACGAGGGTGATCCTGACCCTTTTCGCGGATTTCCGCACCTTGGAGCAGGAATGCTTTGAGCACCCTCACCTTGTAGCGGCATCCAGGCAGAACCGCGGAATTCCGCGGCAGAACCGCCCGCAGGCACCTTGGGGCCCCCTATTCGAGGGGGGCGGCGCTTTGCCACCGGTCGCTACGGTTTCGTCGTCCGGCATTTTGAAGCCGAATGTTGTCATCAGGTTTGGGGCCCTCTTTGCTGCGTCGATCATTCTCCGTTGCCGCGATAACTGCCATCGCCTCGGCTGCTCTCGTGTTTCAACCCGTCGCCGCGAACGCCAACGACGCCTCAGTCGACGGCGGCGCTACATCCCAGACGCCGGAACAAACCGCGATGGCAGACGCGCAAGCTTCCGGAGACCCGACGGTGGTTGACGGGTCGACGACGCCGACCTCACAGGTCGTCGCTGAGCCGGACGGCACGATGCAGCTCACGCAGACGACCGAGCCCACACGGGTGCTCGACGACGGTCAGTGGGTTGACATCGACACGAACCTGCAGAAGGACGGGAACTGGCTCGCCCCGACGGAGGTCCCCGCACCGGTCGAGTTCTCGTCGGGCGGTTCCGACGTCCTGGCACGTGTCCAAACACCGACGGGGGCGTGGGTTGCCGAGTCGTTGCCGGACGGCGGCGATTTGCCGGCCCCGACCGTCGACGGCGCGACCGCAACTTACGCGGATGTCCTTCCCGGTGTCGACCTGCGCCTGCAGGCGTCTGCAGCGGGAATGAGCGAGGTGTTCGTCGTGCAGAACGCTGAGGCTGCCGCGAACCCGGATCTGCAGACCCTTGAGCTCTCCCTCGGCAGCGCGGATGTGCATGAGACGGCTGTTGCTGCGACAGCGACGGCTGCGGACGGGTCGTCGGTTTCGTCCTCGAAGCCCACGTGGTGGGATTCGTCGCACGACGGCGACGAGAACGGACCCGGGGGTGCGGGTATCCCGCAGCCTCTGCCCCACACGGCGACCGATGATTCCATCACGCTGGATGTCGGGAAGCTGCCGACGTCGGACGCCACGTACCCCCTGTACGTTGACCCGGACTGGTCCGCCGGGCAGCAGCACTTCTGGTTCACTGACCGCGCGTACCCGACGCAGTCCTACCTCGATGGGTCCCCGGCCGGCTACCAGAGCGTCGGTTACGCGCAGCAGGACGGCACCACATACCTTTCCCGTGCGTTCTGGGAGTTCGGCACTTCCGCGCTCGCGGGCAAGCACATCCTCTCCGCCCAGTTCGGCGCAATCGCCACCTACAGCTGCAGCGCGGTCGCCGTCGAGGCTTGGCGGTACGGGCCGGCGACCGCTGGCTTCACCTGGAACAGCGACCCCAACCTCTGGCGCGACAAGCTCGACACGCAGAACTTCACCTCAACTGGCGGCTGCGGGATCTCCCCGACCAGCGTCGGCTGGAACGTCACCAACGGCGTCAGCGACGTCGCAGCAGCCAAGGGTTCCACCATTCAGATCGGCCTGCGCTCCACCAACGAAGGCAGCATCTCCCGCAAGCACTTCAACAACAACGCCACCCTGACCGTCTCGTACAACGATCCGCCTCGCACGCCGACCGCGTTGCAGATGACCTCCCCACAGCGAGCTTGCGCCACCAACGCGTCTTCACCGGCGTACGTGAACAACCTCGTGCAAGGGATCACCTTCCAGTTCAACGCTTCCGACCCGGACCCGGGCAACATCAGCTCCGTCATCCAGATCGCCGCAGCGAACAACCTCGGCAGCGAGGTAACCCGCGTGCCGATCGGTTTCACATCGCAAGGTACGCAATCCGGAACGCTTAAGGCCGGGGCCCTCAAACCGGCAACACCGACCGAGTACGCCTACCGTGCCGACTCCAGCGACGGACACGACACCAGCAGCTGGTCCGGATGGTGCTACTTCACCGTCAAGAACAGCGGCCCCGCACTCCCACAGGTGACGAGTGCCTCGTCGAACTCCTCCACGATCGGCAAACCCGTCTCCGTCACGATCACCTACGCGGCATCCGACGCGGTCCGAACCGTCGCCTACTGGTGGACCCCGACCGCGCTGACCAGCCCTGCCCCCGTCCCCCCGGCAACCATCACTCCCGCTTCTACGACGGATTGCGACTTCACTGACGGGCCCGTCACGGGCGTCTGCGCCGGCTCTGCAACGTCGACCACACTGACGGTCGCCCCGACCGACAGCACGTCCACACTGTGGGTCGCCACCTACGACAAGGCCGGTAACGTTTCGCTCGACAGCACCGGACACAGCGCCTCCACCGGCCTCGAGTTCGACAACGCTGCAAACGACCCATCCGTCGCCATCGGGCCCGGACACTCCTGGGCCGTCCCCGTCGGCACCTCCAACCCCTCAACGATCGCCGACGGCAACACCGACAGCCCCGAACCCTTGACCATCGGCGCCAACACCTCGACTGCCGCCCCGGGCGGATCCTTCAACGGCCCCCCGACAGCGAACGCGCTCGACTTCAACTCGAACACCCCGCTGATCAGCATCAACCGGTACTACGGGGACTACCACTCCGCGATCATCAACGGCAGCGCCCCGTCCGGATCCCACTACGAATCCAACCTCGGCGACCTCCTCTCCCCGGGACAGCCCACGACCGGGCTCACGCCGCTGTACTCCTGCGCGACATCTGCGGGCAACATGACTTCCACGTCGAGCTCCTGCGAGGGCACTGGCGGCAGCGCAACGTTGCTCGGATCGGCGTGGAAGAGCGCCGCCGAAGTGCCTGCGCCGCTTGAAGGGGTGGCGGTGTACCGGTGCAAGAGCGGGTCCGACTACTTCGACTCCCGCTCCTCCGCCTGCGAGGGACGCACCGTCGACAAGCTCCTCGGCTACTTCGCCCGGCAGACCGTCACCGAGACCGCGGACACCGTGGTCGACACCACGAGGAGCTTCACCGCAGCTGCATGGATCAATCCGGCGGAAGACAGTGCCGCACACCACGCCTACACCGCGCTCTCCCAGAACGGGGACACCACGTACGCGTTCCTGATCAAGGTCGACGGTGCCCGGATCCAGGGCTGCATCCATGCACAGGACAGCAGCGCAGGCGCCTGCGCCACCTCCTCGTTCGCTCTCGCTGACGGTGCGGACTCCAACTGGACCTACGTCGCCCTGCAGTGGGACGCGGTCAACCACCAGCTTCGCCTCTTCATCAACGGCTCACTCGCGACCGGAACATCCTCAAGCGGCGTCGTCGCGTGGAGCCTCCCCGCCGGGGACTCCGCGCCGACCGGCCCGCTGATGGTCGGATCCGGCATGAATAACGGCGAGACCGGTGACCTGTTCGCAGGCCAGGTCGTCAACCCGGTTGTCGTCCAAGGCATCGCCTCGAGCACTCAGATGACGAACCTGCGGGCGAGCGGCAACCTCAACGGCAACTTCTAGTCAGCGACGCGCCTCTGAGGCCCTCACATCAGCAGCCGTCGACAGCGACAGCGACAGGATGGCTTGGAACGCATCGATGACATCGGACGGGCCCACAGCATGTGGGCCCGTCCGATGTACTGGGTTGGTCAGCCGCGGCTGCTTCGTGGGTCGCTGCCGGGTGCGATGGTGTCCTTCGCGCGGATCTGCCCGTTGCGGCCGTGGATGTTGAGCTCGCCGCCGCCGGCGTTGCCGACGATCTGCCGTCCGCGGTTGATGGCGTCGGCCTGCGTGCTGGTGTGTGCGGAGGCACGGGATGCGCCGCCTGCCCTGACGTCCCACCCGCGTGAAAACTCGGATCTGCCCGCGCGAGGTGTTCGGCTTATTCGCGGATGCCAGTAGTGGCGGGGATCGCGCACCCCAGTGCTGACCGGTGTTCCACGGCTTTCGGGATTCTGTTCCACGCTCTCGCGCGGTCAGGTGTCGTCGGCTGTCTTCCGAACCCATAGATGCGCCACGCTGGCGCCGGTTCCCCCTGCGGCGCTAGCGGTCAGGCCGGTCAGCACGAGCCCAGCTGCGGCTGCGGTGCTGGTCACGATCACTCGGGGAGTTCTGCGTTCCTTGTGCGGCAGTGGCGCCTAAACCGCTTCTTCGAACCATGCTGTCGGTACCTTGCCGGTGCGCCAGCTCGCGTGCGACTCCTCGCCCCAACGGCGATTCTGAAGACCTGGCCTCCAGTAGGCGCGGCGTTCATCACGTTCATTCGGGTGGAGAGCCACGCCGCGATCATCCTGTCGCGCTCTGGCAGTCCGACGAGGAGCCGCGGGACAAGGAGCCGCACGGCGGACTGCGCTCACCCGTTTATCCAGAACCTCGCCCAAAGAGCGGTCCGTCGACGCCACAGTGGCACGAAACGCCAGGGTCGACTACTACACCCCGAGCAGGCCGAGCAATGGAAGGGCACCGACGGACGCGTCTCCGGGACATCCAACTCCGAAGCAAGCACCCTAACCATCAGCGAACAAGAGCCGCCCGCCTTACCGTCGCCTGAATCGAGCACGACCTCGACATGGGCGTGGATGGCTTCGAAGCAGTCACGGGGCTGTCTAGGGGGTAGCGCGGAGCCGAACCTCTTCACCTCCAACCCACCACCGGCAGCAGCCGGACACACCGATCCAGCGCTCACGGCGCCGACATTAGACGCCAATTGGGTGACGGGTGTTCCTCAACAGACCGAAGACGCGACACTTTCGAGACTCGCCGCAGGTGGCCCGATGGGCGAGCAGGCAGCTTGGTATCAAGAGACCGTGAACCATTCCAACTTTGATTGGCGACAGGCCTTCCGCGATGCTGAAGCCCTCCCCGACGATGCTTCGCGCGCGCAAAAAGCAGACCGCGGCCGAAAGTTTGAAAAGATCCTTCGTGCCATGTTTGCAGACGCCGGGCTGGAACCAAGGCTGTCCTACCGCCCCAAGGGTGAGGAGATTGACGGAGCGATCTGGTTCGAGGGTCGCACCATCCTCATCGAGGCAAAGTGGACGCAGGGCTTCCATCCGGCTTCTAGCATCTATCAATTCAAGGGTAAAGTCGACGGGAAGCTTTCAGGCACGCTCGGCCTATTCATTAGCATGAGCGGGTTCAGCCCGGACGCGGTCGATGCCCTCGTCGCAGGGAAAGAGCTGAACCTTATACTTGCGGATGGTGATGACATTCGCACCCTCGCAAATACTACAATGACAGTCTCCGAAGCTTTGCGGAGGAAACTCCGCGAAGCGGGAGAGTACGGAAATCCTTCGTTCCCATTGAGTAGCATCGTGCAAGACTCGCGGGCACTTCCTGGTAGGCAAATCGTGATCACTGAGGGTCAGGCGGATGTTCTTTACCTTCAGTCCGTACAGACGCTCCTCGGCACTTCCGTGGCGCCGCGGATTGTATCGGCCGGCGGGCCTTCCGCTATGCCCTCCTTGGTTCGAAGCCTACTCACGATGGGAGACACACCCTCAATCATTCTCGTGATTGACCAGGACCTAGAAAGCACGCCGCTACATGAAGCGTTGCGATCACTCCAGACCCAAGCTGAGTCTCGCGGAACCGCTATCGAATTGATCTGGGTTGCGCCCGACCTGGAAGTTGCTCTGGGGCTGTCCAGGCCAGACGTTCCTTGGGAAGCCCGCAAGTCCCTTCGGCAGTCGTCACCGGATGAGGTCATTGAAAGACTGCGGACCACGGACGTCCGTAACCTTGCCAAAAGTAACGATTCACTGCGCCAGCTTCTTCGGGCCCTGGGCATCAACACTGCAGCATAAAGCGGAGGCGTTCCTGGTTCTCACCCCTAATCGTCGCTGTTCAGGAGAAAAGCATCGTCGAACTGCATCGGAGAGGGCAAAGATCACAATCCGCGCTTCGTGCGGGACCGCGAATGCCCGACAAAGTGCAGCTCTACTGCCGTCGATGACAGCGGGGAGCAGCGTTCAGCTAGGTTACTTCTAGCCGCGACCACCGCCGCGAAGTGGAGGTCGTGCGACGTGACCCTTGCTTCAAGCTACCTGATGAGCACAGTCATCGCCACGGACGATTCCACGCCCGAGTCAGGGCGTCATGAAGGAGGAACTCGTACCGCGTGCTGAAACCTGCTCCTGACACTCGCCTAAAGACGAAGTCGGTATAGCCACCGTTACGAACTGCGATACCGCCAACCTCAAACATCTGCTTAAGCAGTTTCTTGATATCCGCGGGGTCGAGCTCGCCGGACAGTTCCTCTTTCAGGTAGTCAAACGTGAAAAAACGCGACGGCGCAGTCCGCAACGCCTCCTTGAAAGAAGCGATCTCCCTTGCGCGGGCTGACGGAAGAATACCCGCAAGGTTGTCGAAGATCTCACCGACGAAGTACTCCTCAGCATAGGCGCGCACGGCGTTCTTCGCTGCATGCTCAGTCACGCCCTTGTTGCCTTTGTAAAAACGCTGGACGTAGCCCATCAGCGCGACCGCGTCTCTCGGGAGGAGTCGGGTGTTGTCTAGGAAGTATTCGGCAAGGTCGGTGTGCGGCCCAATGGAAACAGGCGTTTTGAGGTACTGATTTACAATGTTTCGCACGACCGGACGGGAAACGGCTGCTTTGTTACTGAGCAGTTGCCAGAGATGATTGTTCGCCCCGATGCCACGAGCATGCCAGTCGAGGTAGATGGCTTTCGATTTCACCTTATTGACGTTAGGGCCAGGCAGCACGTCGATGATGTCCGACCGCATCGCCGCGGCTACAGTTACGGGCAGCTCAAGTTGCGTCATCTCCGTATTGATCCCGTACACAGCCTGAACCAGCCCCGCGAGCGAAGTCCACTCGTCGTCGGCTTCGAAGAAGAACGAGTCAAGCCCGTCTAGTGCGATCATGTGACGACTCTCGGTTCGCACCTCGCTCAAAACGCTCCTGATATGGGCGCTCGCCTCAAGTGGAGTGATAACACTCGAGTTGTAGCTGCGCTCGGCCCCGAAGACTTTCGCGTCAAACTTGAGCGTCATCGAAGACCAGTTTGCAACACGCGAGGTCCAATTGCCGCTGAGTAATCCTTCCTTCCGAAGCCCTTTAACCATCGCATCAAAGCTTGTTGGGGCTGTCAATCCTTGATCTTCGGCGAGAGACCCGACAATGTGCAGGAGCAGCAAGAATTCCCACGCAGCTTGAGATCTTGATGCGCCGGCAGTCTGACCCATTGGTATGCGAGTCACATCGTTGACGGGGAAACCACTTAGATCCCAGGCACTGTAGAACCGACGGGCGTCGTGGCGCCAAGTGAGCCTGATGTTCTCGAGCACTGCCGACTTTCCGGAGCCTTTTGGCCCAAGCAGCACCCACACGCCGCCCGTCTGGAGCCCATAGGCAGCCTCCCGAAAGTCGTAGTAGCCCCTGGTCAACAGTTCTGGCGTCTCAGATGCCTCTTGACTGGCGTCGATCTCTCCGAAGTGCAGCTCGTTGAAGTTGGGGAGAGATGAGTCGGGCATAGCCGGAGAGTACATGACATCAGCTCAGGCATCGAGGTATCGCTAGCTAGCGCAGCATCTGCGCCTTCCTCTGCAATCGGCCAGCTGGCCAGTTCCTTCGCTGATAACGCTCATTCAGTCAACCGGATAGTGGCCGAATGCACCGGTCCAGCGAGCCCATACAGACGCGGAACGTCGCAAGCTGGCGATCGCTGGTCGATCTCACCGCCATTGGAACCGACGTCGGCGCAGCAGCTGGAGGATCACCACGAGAGCAGACGTCTCCTCCTTTCGATCTTGCACTCGCAGCTGGGGGGAACCAGGCCCGGGCCGAAACGCGTCACCGACATGACGAAGCGCCGCTCACCAATGGTGAGCGGCGCTTCGACGGGCCGGCGCGGCTGGCCGACAGCGGCCACACCGTTACCGCAGGCGGTAGTCGCCGCCGACGAGACTTAGTCGAGGAGGTCAGGGTCGAGGAGGCTCGGCCCAGACTCGGACGCGTCGCGCTTCATGACGATCAGCTTGACGGTCCAGGGCGCGTGTCGGAACGCCGTCGCCGGTCGCTTGTCGTACCAGCCGGGCTTGTAGTTCGACTCGGCGGAGTCGGCCGAGTTGTCCGCGGCGTGCGACGGGGTCGCGTCGAGCTCGACGCGCTGGCTGACGCCCGGCAGGTAGTTCCACGGACTCGGCGTGGACGCGTCCGTGGCCGAGTGGTGAACGCTCTGCTGGTCGGCGTTCTGCTGCTCGATGAGGTTCCGCGTGGAGCGCCGCTGGGCACCCTCGAGGTGGTCGTCCTTGCGGGTGGGCGGAAGCGTCGCGGCGGGGACACGGTGCGCGTACCCGAAGCAATTCGGGTCGTTCGGCGCGGGCGTCGGGGCCGGCTGCAGCGCATCTCCGTCCAGGTTGGTCTCCCCCGCGGTGCGGGGCGTGGCGACGGGCCATCCGTCGCAGTGCCAGCGCACCAGGACGTTGCCGACCTGGATGTCGGCCTCCAGCACGCGGCTGCCGTGCAGCTCCGTCTTGTCCGACTGCGACGCATCGCTCGGGATGAACGTGGCCTCCACCGCGTAAGTGTCGACGAACTGACGGCGCCAGGCACGGATCATCGGGCAGGTGAACTCCTGCCGGCCTCGGCGGCCGGCTCGGCGGAGGGCGATGCGCAGCTGCTGCAGCTCCTCGACGCTGTGGATGTGGTGCGTCGTCTGCGTGCAGGTCGCGATGGGGGTGTTGCTCATGGTGAGGTTGCGGTCCACGGTGGTGTCCTTCAGGTCGGAGCGAGGCGGTTGCTCGCTTGCGCCACCCCTATGCGAACTCGTGCTTGCGAGCGGGGCGCCGACACTGTTCGCGGACCTGATTTGGGACCCTAAGAGCCGTTTTCCCCCTCGTTTGTGGGCCAGAATGTTGCCTGTTCGGCGTTTTCTGACCCCCGGAGTGGGGAGTCCGCGCCGGGAGTTCGGACCGGGACTCAGGAGTCGCTGAAGCGCATGGCAGCGACGAGTTTTCCTGCTGGTGGACCCGGCGCCGCTCGAACGGCCCCATGAGTGGCGCGGGCCTCGTAGCGTGCGCAACATGCGTCGCATCGCGAGTCACACCAGGAGTGCCATCACCAGTCCGACCGGGCGTCCCGAGAAGACTGCCGAGACCGGTGACGGGTCTGCGTCGTGAGTGGCGGCCCCGACGAGACGGCGCTGACCGCGAAGCAGCGTCAGCAGCTCGCCGCGATTCGTGGCATCGCGCGCATCCCGTTATCGGACCTGCGCGACCAGAGTCCCCCGAACCTCCAGGCCCTCTACGCCGAACTGCAGGACGGCCAGGCGCTGATCCCGGGCCTCAAGATGGGGCTCGGCGCTCTCACCGTCCAGCGGTGGGATCCCGCTTACGCCGCCGAAGGGTGGACCCTCTACGGTGCGGAGCTCACGCTCGACATGGGGCACCCGTTCGGGTCGATGTTCTACCGCAACGACACCGACGGCCGTGTGCTGCGCATCGGTGTGAAGTGGCACCCGCCGGTGCAGCAGCTCGAGTTCCCCGCCCTGCACCCATCGAAGCCGGAGCTCACGTCCGACTGCACGGCTGATGAAGTCGCTGCAGTCGTGTTGGATGCGCGGAGTCGGATCGGGACTCTTGTCGCGGTCAACGCGCAGATCGGGTCGTTCGTCGCCACGACGGAGTCGGAGGATGCGATCCTCGACGCGTCCGGGCTCGGGCTGAAGCGGCTCTCGGAAGACGACCCGCGGCTGGCTGGCGATGCCTGAGCGTGGGGCGGCGCTGCGGTTCGAGCCGGTGCCGTTGCGGCTGCTGTCGTTGTCGGCGCAGTTCGACGCCAGGATCTGGCCGACGGTGGCGGGGATGACGTTCACGAACTCCACCGGACGGAAGATCCTGCAACGGACCGTCAACGTCCGCACCACAGAGGACGGGTGGGTGTGCACGCTGCTCAATGGGGCCTCGCTAACGGATCCTGCTGACCCGCTGCTGGAAGCAGCGACCCAGGTGATGGACGTGCTGTCAGAGCTTCGTACGGTAGGCCGCGGTCCGGAATCGGCCGGGCCTGCTGATGTCTGACCGGCAGTGGGTGCAGACCATCCGCCACGAGCAGACGATCCTGTCGTTGCCGTTCGGGCTGGGTTACACGATCGACATCACCCAAACCCTCACAGCCCTCGCCGCTGCCGGCATGCCGGCGCGTGTGGAGGCGTTCGACCGGCTCCGATTCGACGACGGCAGGACCGCGTTCCTCGCCACCCCCGACCCGACCAGCACCGTCACCGACGACGACGGTGCTGAGGGCCGTGTGGATGATGTGATCCTCCTGCCCGGCGGTTCCGAGGGTGGGGTGCTCTCCCTGGTCCGCCGCTACCCGGACCTGGTGGTCGTGAACGGCAAACGCGGGCGAGTGTGGGCTGACGGCCGACAGGTGCACGGCACGTCATTGCAGCGGGAAGCGACCCCGGGGTGGCGGACCGTGTTCGCGATCGCCCGCAGCATCGTCATGCACGGCGGCGGCACACACGCCATCGCAGACCGCGTCGGCATCCCCTTCAATGAGGTCCGCGCCGCCATGCCAGCACTCGGCGTGCACGTCTTCCACACGCCCATCGGGTGGGAAGCCAGGGACCGACCCGCACTGGTCGACTGGGCTCTGGCGGCATACCCGGGTCCTGGCGGGATCCGTACCTGCTGGCGCAGGGACACCACCATCGACCAGCAGGCCGACCAGCTCATCAGCCTCGGCGGGGTGATGTCGGACCGGTGGGCCGCGCAGCAGTCCGGCGTCATCGTCGCGCCGGACCGGCTGACGGCGTTCTTCGCCGACCACCCCGACATGGCCGCACTCGGCTACGAACCCGCGTCAGCGGATGACGCGACGGTGAAAGTCATCGTCCCGCAGGACACCACCATCCTGACCGGCGCGGAGGGGTGCTGCACGGACGACTTCATCACCGCGCACGTCCTCTACGAGGACAGCTGGGTGGCCGCGAACACGGATGCGGTGAACGGGTTGCGGCAGCTGCTGCACTTCCGATCTGACCTCGCCCATGACCTCCGCTGGCACCCCAACAGCGGTGAGGGCGGAGTGCGCTGATGCTGCAACTGCTCTCGCTCACGCTGGCCTACGACGACACCCGATTCTTCGGCTCCGTCATGTTCACCGACCCCGACCACCCGGACGACAAGCCGGCGACGGTCCTCATCGACCACACCGACGAATCGCCCTGGTTCCGCCTCACCAACGTCGACCCCACTGCGCAGGCCCCGACGGCCCCGGAGGTGGTCGAAGCGGACCGGATCATGCGGTTCCTCCTCCGCTACACACCCGACCGCATCGGCCGCACCGCCGCCGACTTCCCACAGCCCTGACCCGCTCTGCTCACACTCACCTGTTGGAGGTTCCGCTGATGATGCGTCTGGTGTCCCTGCACCTGTCGAACGACCGGATCCTCTGGGGGCATGTGCTCCTCGAGGACACCGAGAACCCCGACGCCGGCCTGGCGCAGATCCTCGTCCGTCCCGTCGACAAGGAGCCCGGGTACGAGCTCTATGACAAGCACAACACGGTCCTGTCGGACCTGACCGTGCCGGCAGTGCGGGAAGCGAACCGGATCGTGCAGACCCTCCTCATCCCCGCCTCCGAGATCGCGCGCAGGGAGAAAGCGGTGCGGACGGTGATTCACTCCGGCTACTTGGAAGGGTTCCCGGATGACATGCCGTGGCAGTCGCAGCTGTGGATGTACGCCCGCGGGGAAGTCACCCGCGAACAACTCTCCGCGTACGCCGACGAAGGCCGACAGCTCCCCCGACAACCCGAACACTCCCCCGTCGCACCAGCGGACGTGCCCGAGGACTGGTGGCAGACCACGCAAGCCCGCATCCGCCGGAACCTCCTCGAGACGACGCTCACCGAACCCGAAGTCGCCGCCGCCTTGCAGGTCAGCATCGACGACGTCGGGGCCCTGTTCGAGGCGAACCGGCTGCTCAGCTTCGACCTCGACGGTGAAGAACGTATCCCCGACTGGCAACTCGTCAAGCCCGCCCTCCCCGAGCTCGGCGACCCGGCGTCACTGCTGCCAGGCCTCGACGTCCTCTACGCGGCAGCACCACAACCGCTCCTCGACGCGGCAGCGATGACGGAGTTCATGACCACACCCCTGGACTTCCTCACCGTCGACGAACGAGTCCTGACACCGCTCGACTGGATGCGGGAAGGACGACCGTTGACGACGATCATCGCCCTGTTCCGCGGCCGACGGTGGCGGCCATGAGCAGCAGACCGGATCTGTTCCTCCTGAACGTCGCGTTCGACGTCACCGGCGTCCACGGGCACGTGTTCTTCCGCGACCCACCCAGCACCACGCTGCGGCAGGTCATCATCCGCAGTACCGAGACCGGCACCATCTGCGGACCAGCTCACGGTGACACCCGCGACGGGTGGGAACCGTTCCTCGAAGAGACCCGGTGGCTCATCGCCCTCACCCAGCCCGACACCCCGGAAGAGCGCAGCTGATGGGCCCGCGGCTTGAATGGGTCGCCGCCGCGTACTCCGGCCGGCCGCAGATCACGCTGCCGTACGGGCTCGGCGACTCCACGGACCTGACCCTCGCCCTCTCCGTGCTCAAGCTCGCCGGGCTTGCCGCGGTGATCGAGTCGCACGACACGATCCGCCTGCCCGACGGCCGCAGGGCACGCTTCCCGTCGTTGACGCAGCGACCGCGCGGTGAAGACGTCGACGCTGACCTGCTGCTGCTGGCGCCGCGCACCGTGACAGCGACGCAGATCGCTCTCGCCGAGCAGACCGACACCGTGCTGCTCGTCGACGTCGACCGACGCCGGGTCTGGATCGACGGCGAACAGGTCCTCGGCGTGCGCGACCGGTGGAAGGACGCCGCACCCATCTACGTCACGTTCGCTGTCGCACGCCTCCTCGCCGTCAACGGCTCCACCTTCGACGGACTGGTGCGAGCCGGTCTCACCCCAGGGCAGGTGGACGACGCGCTCGCTCGCCTCGGCAAACGCGTGCACCGCACCGACATCGGATGGGAATCCCGGCAGGTCGGCGGGCTCATCGACTTCGCCATCGCCTGCTACCCCGGACCCGGCGGCGTCCGAACCCGGTGGACGTCCGACCTGCCGCTCATCGAGCAAGCGGAACGGCTCATCAGCGCCGGCTGCCGCATCTCCGGCCGCGCCATCTCCGACCGGCCCGGCTACCCGGCCATTAGCAAACGGGAGATGCCGTACCGGGTCGTCGCGTTCACCGAGCTCGAAGTCGACATGAAAGCGCTCGGCTTCACACCCGACACGGTTGGCTTCGCCGGCACCGAACTCATCCTCCCCGCGGACCCGACCATCGTCCTCACGGGCGCCGCCGCCGGATACGCGGACCGAACCGACGACATCATCACCGCCAACACGCTCCTCCGCGCCGACCTGCGCAACGACGACGACGCGGCATCGATTGACGAAGTCCGGAGCCGGCTACAGTTCCTCGCCGACACCGGCTACGACCTACGGCATAACCTGCCGAGCTGAATCGCGTCGCCCGCGCCCTGCCCATGACACGCACGTCTTGTCGCCCATGCCATCGTCTTGAAGTCCCGACGACGACGCTCCCGGTGTCGGTACCTCTCAAGGTACCGACACTTTTGCTGACAGAGGCGGGAGATGGCTCCAGTCGAACCCGTATTGCTCAATACGATCAGTGCTGCAGCAGTCCGGCGAGCTTCATATGACTGATTTCTACTCTCGTTTCTCGCCCCGGGATCGTGATTTGAGCGAAGCATCGAGCGCCCAGACGAACCCGAGCACTATGACTGGGATTACCCAGAGCAGAGGCAGACGCAGCGCAACAAGTACCACCGCTCCGACTAGCGCCGCGACGCAGACGACGATCCAGCGAATAACCGGCCGGGGGCTCATAGTCGAACCTTGGGGAAGAACCGGCCGGCTGGTCCCAACGCACCGCCGACTGCGCCAGTTCCTAGACCATTCAAGAACGCCTCCTGGGTATCGTCACCGTTGAGGGCTGCGGTAGTTGCCGATCCCACAGCCGAACCAATCGAGGATCCAAGGAATCCGGCGAAATAGACGCCCGCTCCACAACCGGCACCTGCTGTCACACCGCACACTACGGTAGCGACTGCAGCTCCTGCGGCGGCACCGGCAAAGATCCCTGCGACGTCAGCGCCCGAGACGCGTCCAGTTGGATCCGCGAGATTGATTGGATCGCTTCCGGCGTAGGCGTATCGGTTGGCGTTGGTCGGGCTGAGTGGTGCGTCGAGGGTGTCGCGTTCTATCCACCCGCCGGTGGCGCTGGACTTCCACCGGTATCCGAACTTGGTGAGCCCGTTGTCGGTGTTGCTTGAGCGGAGGCCGGCCTTGAATCCGTATGGGTTCTGCTGCCACTGGATGCTGGTCTTGTCCTGGTCGGTGGATGCGCTCCGCTCCGTACGGGTCGTAGTGCACCTCGTACGCCTTCGCGCCGGCGTCGGTGATTGCGGCGGTCGGGTTCCCGATTCCGTCGACGACCCACATGCTCGTGGTCCCGTCCGTGGTCTGCAGATCCATCGGCTGCCCAGTCACGGGGTCGCCGATCACGGATGCGGTGCCCGTGCCGGCGACGGTGCGGCTGCTGATCACGGGAACACCGTTCTGGTCGGTGGCGCCATACGTGTAGTCGTACTCCGCACCCCCGTCCGTGGACTGCGACAGCAGCTTGTTCATGTCAGCGCCCGCGTACTCATACGTCGTGGTGACGCCGTCCTTCGTGGACGAGGTCAGCTGCTGCGCACCGTTGTAGGTGAACGTCTGCCCCGGCGCCTTGGTAAGGTTCCCGACCTTGTCGTACGAGTACCCGTCTGTGGTGATCTGCCCGACCGCGTTGTATGTCAACGTCTGCGAACTCGTCCGATCCCCGGTTTCCTTCGCGGTGAGCTGGTTCCCGGCCTTGTCGTACGTGTACGCCCAGGTGACGTTCGTGCCGCCCGCGGCCTGCGCGGCCTTGGTAAGGCGGCTATTGGAAGGAACACTTCAGTACCCTCCGGCTGTAGATACCAGCTCCTCGGGATGATCCGCATAAAGATCCGGCTGGGTGTCATGCAAGTCGTATTCCAAACATGCGGCCGACGCCCTTGAATGCTACGTTTGCGATGTATCCCGGCTTCATGCTGCTTTTACCGACGCTCACTGCCCCGTGGCCGAGCTGGAAGTTGTAGTTCTCCGGCTGGTGGCCGCAGGGCATCGGGTAGAACGCATTCTTACCGAATGCTCGGCCGATAAACCGCCAATTCTAGTCGTGAGAAATGTGCCGGGTTATCTCGTTGCACCTATGCGGCTGTTAGTCATGTATTACAGGTGTACTTCACTCCCCGCACCACATGCACTCCATCACCGAGGCTAGAGCAGACCTGGAAGGCGTGAACAAACTCGGGAACGATCAGCATTACTGCAATAACCGTCAAAAGCACTGTCGCAAGCGCCACGATAATTCCAGCTAGCGCGATAGCACGCCCTTCGTTGACGCGCCCAAGGCGAATAAATGCGACCGCACTCAGAACTATCCCGGCCAGGTCTGTCAGCGGAAAAATACTTAGGATCAGGCCGGTTCGAGCGAGCGACCGTAACTTCCTCAGATCATTTTGCTCGACTGCACTTGGCGAGGGTTCGAAAAACCGCGCTGACGACCGAGAAAACAAAATACCACCTCCGACTACCCCCATCCCCATTGGCGCTAACAAGAACTGCGGAGCAGGACCCATGATACCCACAAGCGAGAGACCGATCAGCCAGTATCGTGCGGACGGTTTACCGCGGATGAGTGCCACCCCAACGACAACCAAAGCAAACACTATGCATATCTGAATTGCAAAGTTAAAGATGATTTGGTTCGGCTTCACAACTGGGGAAGAAACAACGTCATCTCCTGCGATAAACAACCCTGCGAGAACGAGTCGTACAACGACTGCCGCTCCGATCAGGGCGAACGCCACAGCTACGATTGGTGGCGTTTGCTTCTTCATCGAGTTTTCTTGCATGTCTTTTGTCATCAACGATCAGAAGGTTGCTGTGAGGTCTCGTTCGAGGGAACATTTGACTTCTTCCGAGTAATCAGACTGCTCTCCCACAGACCACCCTCCGGAGCTGGAGTAACCGAGTCCGTAGTTGCCCAGTTCGCACTCGAAATCAGTCTCAGCACCGCGTTCGACCTCTCCGGAGTGCTCGGCTGTGCCGACCGAGAATCCCTCCCCCGCTCCAACGCTCGTTGAAAATCCCCAGGGTCCCCCGTCGTCGGAGACGTCCAGCGAGGGACCAAGACAGACGTCGAGGCAGAGGTCCAAGCCATAAGAGGTGTACGAGTTGCCCGCAGGGTCGCTGCCATTGGTGGGGTCGTCGCCGGCGTAGGCGTACCGGTCTGCGTTGTTGGGGTCGAGGGGCGCGTCGAGAGTGTCGCGTTGGGTCCAGGTACCGGTGGTGGGTAGGTACCAGCGGAGCCCGAAGCGGACGATGGCGTTCTGGGTTTGGCTGGCTCGTGCTCCGACCTTGAACCCGAAAGGCTTCTGCGTCCAGAACGGGCTGGTGCTGCCCGTGGTGACGTCGCCGGTGCCGTATGGGTCGTAGCTGACGGTGAAGGCGTTGCTGCCGGTGTCGGTGAGTGCACCGACCTGGTTGCCGATGCCGTCGACGACGAACGCTGCGGTGTCGCCGTTCGCGTCGGTGAGGTCCAAGACCTGTCCGGACGGGTTCGCGAGGACTCGAGAGGTCGATCCGTTGCTGGTGAACGTGTCGATGCCGGACTGCCCGTACGTGTAGGACGTGGTCGTCGACCCGGTCGTGGCGGTCAGCAGCTGGTCCTGGGCTGCTCCCGCGTAGGTGTAGTTCGTGGTCGTTCCGTTCAGGGTCTCGGAGGTGAGTTGCTCTGCTCCGTTGTACGCGTACGTCGCGCCGGGTGCTGCGGTCATGTTGCCCGCTGCGTCGTAGCTGTACCCGGCGGAATCGATCTGGTCGTTCACGTTGTACGACAGGGCCTGGTTGAACGTCGCCGCCCCGGACTCGGTCGCGGCGGTTCGGTTCCCGTCGGCGTCGTAGGTGTACGCCCAGTTGACGTCGTCCGTGCCCCCGGTTTGTGTAACGCCGGTGAGACGGGTGGTGCTGTTGCCGTTCGAATCGACGTACCCGTAGTGGGTGACTTTCCCCGTCAGGGTGTCGGTGGCGCTTTGCAGCTGGTTCGAGGATGCGCCCGAAGCGGTCGTGTAGGAGTACGTCGTGTCGAACACCTTATTCGCGTCCTGGCCAGTGGAGGCGACGACCTCGCTCTCACGGCCTGTGCCCTGGTCGTACGTGGTGTGGATGTGTCCCTGGAACGATGTCGGCTGCGTGTTCGTCGCGTTGGTCGTGTTGCTCGCGTTCGCGCCGGCTGCCGTGTAGGCGTCGGTGAGTCGGCTCTGCGAGTCGATCTTGTACCGGTCGGTTTCCGTGCCGGACCCATGCGGGTACGTCATCGCCCAAAGCACGTTCGCCGCGTCGTACGCGTAGGTCACCGTGCCTGCACCGTTGGTGCTGGTGAGCTCATTGCCGACCCGGTCGTACGTGTACGAGATCGTCGACCCGCCGGCGGAGTTCTGCGTGCTCGTCAAGTGGCCGACCGGATCGTAGGTGTTCGTGATCGTCCCACCCGCGGAGGCGCTGGTGAGCTCGTTGCCGTTGCCGTCGTAGGTGTTCGTGACTGTTGTGGTGCCATCCGAGAAGGACTCCGTGAGCTGCCGGTCATCGTCGTCGTAGGTGTACGAGGTCGTGTGGCCGTTGCCGTCGCTCTCGGATGCCATCCGCCCATACCCGTCGTACGTGTACGTCTTCGTGCCGAGCTGCGTCCCGGTGTTCGCCGCGATCGTCGGAGGCGTCACGGTCTTCAGCTGCGAATTCGCGTCGTAGCCGTACTGCGTCGAGAGGTTCGCTGCTTGGTTCCCCGGCGACGTAGCGCTCTTGAGGGTGCCGTTCGTGTTGCGCGTCAGGGTTGCCTGCGACGCCGAGCTCGGTCCGCTGCCGCCGCTGCCATTCACCGAGCTGCCGCTGATCCCACCCTGCGTGTCGTAGGAGATCTTCGTGGTGTTGCCGTCGCCGTCGGTCGTCTGACTGGGCAGGTACGCCGCCGCGCCAGAGTTGGCGTACGTCGCGGTCGCCGCTGGGCCGGTGGTCTGGCTGCCAGACGCTCCGGACGTGGATTGCACCTGTGTCAGCGACACCTTCTTCGACGTCGCAGTGTTGCCGCTCCATGTCCCGTTCGTCGTCGTCGACTCACTACCCGAGCCCGCTGTCGTGGAGGCTGCAGCGTTGTTGTCCGGGTTGTAGGACGCCGACCGGGTGTTGCCGTCCGGGTCAACCGCGCTCAACACATCGTGGGTAGACGGGTCGAGGGTGTAGTCGGTGTGCGCGACGGACGCGACCGACTGGGTGCTGTCCGTGTTCGGGGACGCGACCTGCGTCTCCGTGCTCGAGACGTAGCTGAACCGTGTGGCCGCGGTGGCGGATGTTGCGGTCGGCTGGTCGACCTCGGTGACCTGGTCGGAGCCGTTGTAGGTGAACGTTGTCTTCCCGCCGTCCGGTGCTGTGACCGAGGTCAGGTCAGTGCCGGAGTAGGTGAAGGTGGTGGTCTTCCCGTCGGCGTCGACGAACGAGGTGATGTTGCCGCTGCTGTTCTTCGACCACGACACGGTGCGGGTGTTGGTCCCGTCGGTCTGGCTGATCGTGGTCGTGCCGTTGCTGTACGCCACCGACGCAGTCCGAGCCGCAGAAGGGCCAGCGTTCGTGACGACGGTGCTCAATAGGTAATTGTTGTAGTTCAGGTCCACCTCGTTCGAGTAACGGTCGATGACACTGGTTGGCTGACCGGCGAGGTTGAAGTGGACGACCTGGTTGGAGGTCCAAGACGTCAGCTTGTAGCCACCCGATGTTTGCACGAGCGTGGCGTCCAGGCCGGCCGGGGCGGTGAATGTCCCGCCGGCGCCGGCGGTAAACTGCCACGTCGACCCGTCCGGCCCGGTGTAGACGACTCCGTTGGCGTTGTTCGACAGGGACCCGGCGCCGTCGAGCGCGTACGCCCATTTGTTCGCATCCGGCGCGACCGTGCTGGCCGTCTCCGTTCCGCGGGAGTTGTATGCGGCGCCGATGGCGACGGAACTGGTGACGCCGGTCATCGTCAACGCATTGGTCGAGAGCAGCAGATTGCCGGTCGCGACGTCGACCTGCGCGCTGGTGCGGTCATCGACCGGGAACGACAGGTTCGTCGCCGACGACCGCGACCCGGTCAGGTTCGTCGTCGACGGGCCCGTGGGAAGCGCGTTGTACCAGCCTTCGACGAGCACCTGGTAGTCGGTGGTCGATGACGTGTAGAGGTCGATCTTCCCGTTCGTGCCGACCGCGACGATGATCGTGTTCGACCGGATGTCGTTTCCGCTGAAGTTGATCGACGTGGTCGGCGGCTTCGCTGCCCCGTCCGCCCACATCTCCGCGTTCCCACCGCTGCTGCCTGAGTTGATCGCAGTGAGCTGCAGCGCGACGGCGGAGACCCCGTGGCCGAGGCCCGGGACGCCGGCGACACCATCAGCGGTGATGACGGTCGTCGACCCAGCAGTCGGTGTGGTGTTCCCGGACGCGCGGCTGTCGTGCAAGCCGGCTCCGGACGCCGGGGTAAATGATCCGCCGACAGTGGTCGCGGCGAAGTACCCCTGCACGTCGATGACGATGTTGACCGTGCCGCCCGTGTTCGCGATCGTCACCTGCCCGGACGAGCTCAACGCGACCTGCACCGTGTTCGACGTCGCGATCCCAGAACCCGCGACGTAGTGCAGCGACTCGGAGGGCTTGGTTCCGCCTGCCGGATACGGCGTGACGTACCCTGCTGTCGACGACCCGTTGACGACGATGATGTTCGCCGCGACCGCTGACGCGGTCGACGCAACACCGCCCTGACCGCCGACCTGCACTGTCAGCGACCCACCCGACGGAATCGTCGCTTGCGCGGCACCGGTCCCGTTCCGCGTATCGACGATCCGCGTTCCCGGCAGCGGAACGAAGCCGCCCGGAGCAACCCCGGCGCCTCCACCGGTGGTCGTGTAGTAGCCCTGCACGTCGAGGTACAAGATCCCGCTCGTGTCTGCTTCCACCTGGATCGTGCCGTTCGCGCCGACCGCGAGCGTTGACGTGTCCGACGCTGCCCCTCGACCATCACTGTTGTACGTCACCATCAACGTCGAGTTCGTCGACGAGTCAGGACGGCCGTGCAGCTGCCCCTCACCGCTCGCCCCCGACACCGTCGCGTTCAAGACGACAGCGCCGGCAGACCCATCCGACGGCACACCAGCAAGCCCAGCGACCTGCACAGTCGTCCACGCCCCCGCCGTCAGCGCATGCCCACTGACGATCCGACCCGAGGTCACCACGAACTGTCCCCCGGTACCCGACGTCGACGCCTGCGCCGGAGCCGCCGCGACGAACATCGAGGTGAGCATCGCACCAAGCACCGCGACAACCGCAAGCACAGCAACCCAGAGCAGCCGGAACCGGCCAGACAACAACGACACGTGAGCCCCTCACTTCGCGGCCGCAAGCACCGCGGAGTCCTACCTGAGCCGCCCCAAAACCTCAGAAAGAAGTACGCGCCCAGAACTACGTGCACCGTATGCGCCGCCGAACAACAATCGTTACGGGATCGGCCGAAGACTATGTGATCCGATAGTCCCCAAGCGAGGCGATGACCCCACAACGGGGGGTTCGGTGCACGTATCGGCCGCATCGCCGTCGGTCGTACTGTCAGCAGGTGGGGACCGAAGACCGAGACGCGGCACGGCGGAAGCTGTCAGCCGAGGAACTCGCCGTGCTCCAAGGCATCGCCCGCGGCGACGACTTCAACACTATCGCCCGCAAACTCTCACTCGCACCCGCAACGATCGCCTACCACGCGACAAAGCTTCGGCGGCTCCTCAACGCACCAAACCTGCCCGCTCTCGTCGCCATAGCCTTCGTGATCGGGCTCCTGACCAACGACGTCGTCGGGCTCGACTTCCTGCTCGACCTCAGCGAGTGATCAGCTCGGCCCGACGGCTTCGCCGGCGCTGACGACATCAACAACTCCAACACACTCCTCCGCGCCGACCTGCGGAACGACGACGACTCGGCATCGCTGCCAGAAGTACGGAACCGGCTGCAATTCCTCGCCGACATTGGATACGACCTACGGCACAATCTGCCGAGCTGATACGGCCCACTGGTGGGCTTCCCGACGTTCGTTTAGGGCAGCCCGGTGAGAATCAAAACGGACGGGCTATCTGCGACTCGACGACCCGCGGCAAGCAGACGGGCCACGGCTGGCCGATGAGCCACCGGTTACCGGTTCACTCGTGCCTTGCCGGTGAAGGCAGCTGAAGCCTCGCTACATCCGACGCGTCCCTGCGGCGAGTCGGAGTGCCTGGACGGAACGTCGGTGCTGTTCCGCGCGGTGGCGGCCGTTGGCGGGAGAGGGGTGTGGTGCCGCGATGACGGGGACGAGTCGGGCGTGCTCGTCCAGGGTGAGGTGTCGCATGACTCCCTCGAGAGCGATGCTCCCGTACGTGACGATCGCCTCGACGGAGGGAAGCGCCCTGAGGAGAACGCCGAGGGCATGTCGTCCCTCGTCGATGTCTGCGGGTCGTCCACGGCCGGGGAGTTCCCACGGGATGAGGTTCCAGCGGAGGTACTCGTTGCGTGCAAGTCCGGACTCGATGCGGGCTGCGCGGAACGCGGCCGCGGTCGGCCCCGGGTTGTCCTCGCTGCAGACCGCCGAGTGCGCTGCGGCAATGGTCTGCGGGCCGGGTGACTGCATGAGGACCAGCACTCGGCTGGACGTGCCGCCGGATCGTGGGTCGAAGCTCGGGACGAACCGTCGCGAGCCGTCGGGTGCGGTGCGCCATGCCTCCGCGAGGACGTTCAGCGATCGAACGTCCGCGACCTCATCCGCGAGTTCGTCAGGGGTGCTCACGCCGGCTGTGGTGGTGCGAGGAGCGTGCCGCGGATGACGGAGCCGTGGAAGGTGCGGACGGCAACGGTGATCCACGCGGCGACGAGGCCGGCGTAGTAGACGACTGCGAGGACGGCGACGACGGTGAGTCCGGAGTGCAGGGCCAGGCCGTTCAGCCCGGTGACGCAGGTACCGACGGGGAACGTGAACGACCACCACGTCAGGCTGAAGGGCAGGTGTTCTCGAGCGGTGCGGATGGTGATGGCGAGGGCGATGACGGTCCACAGCAGCGCGAAGCCGAGCATCGCGAACCCGTACACGAGCGCGACGACGAGGAGCGCGTGGGCGGTCGACGCATCAACCACGGTCGGCGCGTTCGAGGCGAGGAGGTTCACTGCGGTGATCGACTGCCCGACCGGTCCGAGGACGATCCACAGGGTCGGGACCATGCCTGCGGCGCCGACCTTGTGCTGCGCGAGTCGGTTCCAGATCAGCGTGATCACGACCAGGGACGTGACGAGGCTGAGGCCGAAGAATCCGTAGCAGGACCACAGCAGCGTCTCCCGCACTTGCCCGGCGGGTGCGTACGGCAGCAGGAGCGCGCCGGTGGAGGCGGACACCATCGGCGGGACGATCGGCATCAACCAGCCGCCGAACGCGGAGTCGGGTCCGTTCTCGTGACGGGTGAACGCCAGGTACGGCACCAGGACCGCGGTGAGCAGGCCGCCGATGGTGCCGATGCTCCAGAGGACCCAGTCGATGTGGACGGCGGCGGGGAGGCCGATCCAGTCCTTGCCGAGGAGGATCGTTCCGGCTCCGACGGTCAGGAACGCCATCGGCGGTGCCCCATAGAAGTGCGAGATCACCGGATGGAGGTGGTGCTTGGCTGCGGTACTCCGGTACCGGACCCAGTGCAGCACCATCGCGACCGTGAGGGCGACGAGCAGCACCGCCGCGATCGCCCAGACGAGTGTTGCGGCGGTGCGGAGCCCCGGGAACTGCAGCGGCAGCGACGCAGCCGCGACGGCGACGATCCCGGTGCCCATGATCGACGCGAACCAGTTCGGGGTGAGGTTCGACACGATCAGGCCGGGCCGCTCCAGCTCTCGGAACAGCCGCCGGTCGCGCACACCGTGCTCGGACGTTGCGGGTGCGTGGGCGGGATGAGCGGACATGCATCAAGCGTGCGCAAGTTGCCCACGGTTCGGGAACGGCGAACTCGTTGGCAGGGCACAATGGTCGTTTGTGGCACTGCGGCGGTTGACGGACCGGACTCTGGACCTCGACACCCTCGAGGTCCTCGTCCGCGTCGCGGAGACCGGTTCGTTGACCCGCGCGGCTGAGGTGTTGGGGGTGACGCAGCAGGCGGTGTCTGCGCGTTTACGTGCCGCGGAGCAGGCGGTCGGTCAGCCGCTGGCGCTCCGGGCGGCATCCGGGACCGCGCTGACCGACGCCGGTCGGGTGGTGCTCGGTCTGGCTGTTCCGGTGTTGGAGACCTCCCGGCGGCTCGAAGCAGGAGTTGCCGCACTCGGAGAACCCGTGGGGTCCCTCGTGGTTGCGGCGTCGCAGACGATCGCCGAACTCCTGCTGCCCGGATGGTTGCTCGCCCACCGGGCCGTGACACCCGAGGCGTCGGTGCGCCTGATCGCGGGGAACTCCGCCGCGGTGACCGACCTCGTTCGCTCCGGCGCTGCCGACGTCGGATTCACGGAGACCCCTGCTGCGCCACCTGACCTGTCCTCGCTGGTGGTCGACGAAGACGAACTCGTGGTCGTCGTCGCTCCGCATCATCCGTGGGCAAGCGCTTCGGTCATCACCGCGGATGAGCTCGCGGAGACGCCGCTGCTGCTCCGGGAGGAAGGGTCCGGCACCCGCGCCACGGTCGAGGCATGGCTCGACGACGCGGGACTGACCCTAGCGCCGCCGGCGGCGGTGCTGGAGACGACGGGCATCATCCGCGCCAACGCTCGGGCAGGCATCGCGCCCGCGGTGATGAGTCTCCGCACGGTCGACACTGACCTCGCCGACGGCGCCCTCGTCCGGGTGCCGCTGCTCGGCCCGCCACTGATCCGGTCGCTGCGTGCGATCTGGTCGGGCCACCCGAGGCCTGCTGTGACGGCGTTCCTGGACACCGCCCGCAGCTCGAGCGTCGGTGGTCAGATCAGTCCGTAGGGCAGATCCGGGTGCTGCTCGGCGATCTCGGTGAGCCGGTTGTACTTCGCGACCCGTTCCCCCCGGGCGGGTGCGCCGGACTTGATCTGCCCGGTGCCGGTTCCGACAACGAGGTCCGCGATGAACGTGTCCGTGGTCTCCCCGGATCGGTGCGACACCATGCTGCCCATCCCGATGCTGGTGGCGGTGGCAATCGCTTCGAGGGTCTGTGAGACGGTGCCGATCTGGTTCGGCTTGATCAGTGCCGCGTTCGTCAGCTGCTGTTCGCCGCCGTCGCGGATCCGTTGCGGGTCGGTGACGTAGAGGTCGTCGCCGACGGTCTGGATCCGGCCGCCGAGCGCTGCCTGCATGCGGCGGAACCCCTCATGGTCGTCCTCCGCGAACCCGTCTTCGACGCTCCGGACCGGATACGTGTTGATGAGGTGTCGGTAGTAGTCGACCAGTCCGTCCCGGTCGAGGCTTTCGTCGAGCATCCGGTAGGAGCCGGCGCCCTGGTGGAACTCGTTCGCGGCCGGGTCGAGGGCGATCGCCACCTGATCGACGCCCGGCTCGTGGCCGGCGGCGCGGATCGCGGCGACGAGCAGGTCGAGCGCTTCCTCGGGTGCAGCGATCGAAGGGGCGAAGCCGCCCTCGTCGCCGAGGCCGAGGCTGCCGAACCGGTCCCGCACCAGGCTCGCGAGGGCGTGGTAGACGTCCGCGCCGGTTCGGACGGCGTCGGCCATCGAGCCTGCGTTGACGGGGGCGATCATGAACTCCTGGAAGTTCAGCTTGTTCGCTGCGTGCGCGCCGCCGTTGAGGACGTTGAAGTGCGGGACCGGCATCCGCGGCGTCGAGCCGGTGATCTCGGCGATCCACTGCCAGAGCGGGAGGTCCGCGGCGTGGGCGAGAGCCCTGGAGGCGGCGATCGAGGTGGCAACGACGCTGTTCCCGCCGAGCCGACGGTACCCGGTGGTGCCGTCGAGGTCGGCGAGGGCGGCGTCGATCTGCCCGATCGCCGACCAGGACCGGCCGGTGAGGAGCCCTGAGATGTCGGTGTCGATCAGGTGCAGCGCCTGGGTGACGTCGCGGCCGCCGAACGCGGAACCGCCGTCGCGCAGCTCGACGGCTTCGTGGGCGCCGGTGGAGGCGCCCGCTGGGGCGTCCCCGGTGACGGTGCTGCCGTCGTCGAGTTCGAGGGACACGCGGACGGTCGGGTAGCCGCGGGAGTCGAGGATGCGGGCGGCGTGGACGGCGTCGATGGTGATCGGGTGGTCGTGGTGGGTGACGTACTCGCCCTGATGGGCTCCGTGATGGTGGATGCCGCTGATGTAGTCGTTCATGGTGACGCTCCTTCGGTTCGGGTCATACGTCGAGCTGGCGGGTGGTTGCGGGAAGCCGCGGGGAAGCGGAGGGACAACCTGCTGGCGATCACTCGGCGCCAGTGCCTCCCCGCGGCAGTCTGTGGACCCGTAGGTCACGGGTGTCGGGTGTGGGCGTCCTGTGCGGTGCGGATGATGGCTTCGGCAGCAGCACGGTCGGCCCACCCATTGGTGGTGACGTGCTTGCCGTGCTCGATCTCCTTGTAGTGGGAGAAGAAGTGCTCGATCTCCGCCAGCGTGTGCTCCGGCACGTCGGTGATGTCCTGCAGCTGCGCGAAGCGGTCGTCGTTGGCGGGGACGGTGAGGATCTTGTCGTCGCCGCCGTTTTCGTCGACCATGCGCAGCATCCCGACCGGCCGGACCGTGATGACGACGCCGGGGAACGTGGGACGGGGTAGGAGCACGAGGGCGTCGAGGGGGTCGCCGTCATCGCCGAGGGTGTTGTCGATGGAGCCGTAGTCCTGGGGGAACACCATGCTGGTGAACACCGCCCGGTCGAGCCGGATCCGGCCGGTGGCGTGGTCGACTTCGTACTTGTTGCCGCTACCGCGGGGAATCTCGATCGTGACGTCGAACAGCATGGATGCCTCCGGTTCTGGAGCGGGTGTGTGGTCCGTGGGCGGGGTGGTCACAGGGTGCCGCCGAGGAGGATGCCGGCGGTCGCGGCGGTGACGGAGACGACGAGCATTCCGAGACCGTTGATCGCGGCGGCGGTGATGCGGCCGCTGCGGGCGAGGCGGACGGTTTCGAAGCTGGCGGTGCTGAACGTGGTGTAGCCGCCCATCACCCCGGTGCCGAGGACGGCGACCGGCACCGCGCCGAGGTGGGTGGCGGCGCCGACGGTGATCCCCAGCAGCAGCGACCCGGTGATGTTGATCGTCAACGTGCCGACAGGGAGCCGGAACTCTCGGCCGGTGTTGATGAGCCCGTCGAGGAGGAACCGGCCGGCAGCGCCGGCACCGCCGCCGAGGGCGACGGCGAGGACCAGGAGCGGGCTCATGCTTCCTCCGTGCGGGGTCGGAACCAGCCGGCGACGACGAGACCGACCGCGGTCGCGATCGCGCCGGACAGGACGGTTAGGAGTGCGTAGCCGGTGCCGGCGAGGCCGTGCCCGTCGAGGAACAGGGCGGCGGTGGACTCGGCGAGGGTGCTGTAGGTGGTGAACCCGCCGAGGACCCCGGTGCCGAGGAGCAGCCGCAGCACGCGTCGGCGGCCGGCGTCGGGCCCGCGGTGCGCGAGCGCTTCCAACAGCACACCGAGGGCCAGCGCTCCGGTGATGTTGATCCAGAAGATCGACCAACTCGCCCCGCCTTGGGCGGGGAGCAGGCTACTGATGACGTCGCGGAGAGCAGTACCGGCTGCCCCACCGATGGCGACGAGGCCGACGTACCGCCACCGCAGATGCACCGGCCGCATCGCCGTTGACGGGTCGGAGACGTCGACGTCGGGGTCGGAGGGGAGCTGGTCGTCGGGCATCGGGGTGTCCGTTCGGGTGGTCATGTTCCGCCTTCTGCCGCGACCAACGCCGCGGCGTGCTGTGCTGCTACCGGATCGAGGAACGCCCCACCCCGAGGGACGAGAGCACCCGTCGGGGCGAGGTGGTACTGCACGGGTTGCCCGGTCGGCAGGTTGAGCTGCTCGAGCTCCGGGTCGGTGAGGTCGTCGATGCATGCGCAGAGTGCGCGGAGCGAGTTCCCGTGCGCGACGACGAGGACGCTCCGCCCTGACCGCACCATCGGCAGGAGCCGGTCGTGCAGCACGGGACGGACCCGCTCGATGACGTCCGAGAGCGCCTCGGTGCGTCGGAGGGCACCGTCGGGCAGGCCGTGCAGCGCGGAGCTCGACCGCAGTTCCTCCCACAGCTGCAGCGACATCGGTGGCGGTGTGCCGGTACGGGACCTGCGGAGCCGCATGTACTCGTCGTCACCGAGCGTGTGACGGGCGTCGGTCTTCGTCATCCCGGTCAGGGCGCCGTAGTTGCGTTCGTTGAGCTGCCACACCGCTTCCGTGGGCAGCTGCGTCCCGAGGGCGTCGCAGACCAGTTCGGCGGTGCGGACGGCACGGCGCAATGTGGAGGTGACCACGACGTCCGGCGTGATGTGGTTCGACCGGAGGAGCCATCCGGCTGCGGACGCTTGCCGTCGTCCGTGGGGCGTGAGCGGGACGTCGAGGAGCCCGGTGAAGGTGCCGGCTTCGTTCGCGGTGCTCTCCCCATGCCGCAGGAGCGTCAGCGTGCCAGTCACGGGGCTTCCGACGGGAGGAGGACGGTGGCGCCGACCGGGTCGTGCGGGACGACCAGCACCGGCCGGTGCTGCTGATGCGTCAGATGCGCGGCGACGGACCCGGTGAGCAGTTCCGCCATCCGGCGTCGGCCAGCCTGGGATCCGACGACGATCATCACCGCGTCACGTTCCTCAGCCACCGCAGCGAGTGCGTGACTCGGATCTCCGACCCGGGAGAAGAATCTCGACGCCCACTGACCGCGCCGCAGCAAGACCGTGAATGACCCGCACGTCATCGTCGGGAAGCTGCTGCGGGTCGCTGTCCGCCGTGTCCGGGTCGATCGGTTCGATGATCTCCGACCCGTCCGCACGCATCCCCGCTGACAGCAGCGCCGGATCGACGACCACACACACCATCGGGGCGCTGAAGCGTTCAGCGACGGCAGCCGCGACACCGACGACGTCGTGCGCCTGCCCGGACTGCACACCGACGACGACAACACCGGCAGTGTTCGATTCGACCATGACATCTCCCTACCTCAGGCGTGCAGAAGCGCGACCAGCTGAGATAGGGACTGTTGTCGACGAGTGTCGAGGTTGGGTCCGGCAAGCCCCACTGCCGGGTCCGAAGACACCACCAGTATGCACCCACCACCCCATGCCCGCACCGACGATCTTCCGCACCTCGAGAACCGGTCCGCTTCGTGACGCGGGACGACAGGGAAAGAAGCTTGAAGGGCGACACTGAGCGGAGCTGCTCACAGCCGACGCGGACCGCCTCCGAGGGCCCAAGTGTCCGGTTGGGGATCGTCTAGTGAGACATCGTCTGCCTTGCGCGTGCGTGCTTTCACACGTTCGCGCCAATACCGAGATCGTTGCAGCGGAGCAAGGTTGAATTCCGACGAAGGAGGGTCCCGTGTTCGTGCTGCGAGGAGTTGGTGATGCGCTGGCGGCTGCTGGCTCGATGGGGTGGGAGATCCTCTGGCCCCTCGTGCTCGGCTTCACCCTGTCCGGCATCATCCAGGCGATCGTCCGTACGGATCAGATCACCAAGCTGATGCGCGACGACTCGCCACGCGCGATCAGTGTCGCGACCGGGCTTGGCGCCCTGTCATCGTCGTGCTCCTACGCCGCGGTCGCGCTCGCGCGGGCCCTGTTCCGGAAGGGTGCGAGCCTGAGCGCCGCGATGGCGTTCGAGGTTGCGTCGACGAACCTCGTTGTCGAGCTCGGGCTGATCCTGGCGTTCGTGATGGGGTGGCAGTTCACGGTCGCGGAGTTTGTCGGCGGGCCGATCATGATCATCCTCATCGCCCTCGGCTTCCGGCTCTGGATGCGCGGCAGGATCCTCGACGCCGCCCGTGAGCAGGCCGACAAGGGGCTCGCTGGGTCGATGGAGGGGCACGCGGCGATGGACATGTCGGTGCCGGGCGATCAGGGGTTCTGGCGACGGTTGTTCTCGAAGCCTGGGCTGACGAGCGTGTCGCAGTACTTCGTGATGGACTGGGCGTCCGTGCTCCGCGACATCATCATCGGTCTGCTCATCGCCGGCGCGTTCGATGCCTGGGTGCCGAAGGCTTGGCTGCAGGCGGTCTTCTTCGAGGGACATCCGACGTTGGCGTTCATCATCGACCCGATCATCGGGCCGGTGCTGGCGATGGTGAGCTTCGTCTGCTCCGTGGGGAACGTGCCCCTCGCGGCGGTGTTGTGGAACGGTGGGATCAGCTTCGGCGGGGTGGTCAGCTTCATCTTCGCGGACCTGATCATCATCCCGATCATCGTCATCTACCGGAAGTACTACGGCTGGAAGGCAGCCCTCCGGATCACCGGGATCTTCTACGGGGCGATGGTCCTCGCCGGCTACGCCGTCGAACTGCTGTTCACCCCGCTGGGCCTGATCCCTACGAACCGGCATCTGAGCATCGTGGCGACCTCTATCAGCTGGAACTACACCACCTGGCTCAACATCGTGTTCCTGCTGATCGCGTCGTTCCTGCTGGCCGTGTTCATCCGCAGCGGCTCCTGGTCGATGCTACGGATGATGAAGGGCGCACCCGACGACGGCGGCCACGACCACCCCGCACACGAACACTCACACGCCTGACCGCGCGCCGCGATCGAGTTGACTAGCGGACCGGTCAGTGGTGGCCGTGGACGACGGCGTGGCCGAGGCCGCGGCTGATCATCCACCGGTTCACGGGCGTGGTGATCACGAATGCGATCGCGAGGGAGAACAGCAGCGCCGTCCAGAACAGCCAGTCGCTGAGCTGCGCGTCCATCGCGCCGGGGATCGCAACGATGACGGTGTTGTCGATCAGCTCCATGACCGCGATCGACACGGTGTCCGCGGCGAGAGCGACCTTGAACGCAGCGCCGAGGCTCAGACCCGACTTGATGACGCCGCGCATGGTGAGGGCGTAGCCGAAGATGAACGCGAGGACGATTGACAGGACGATCGTGCCGGCGTTCTGGAAGCCGGCAGCGGTGCCGATGACCATGCCGAGGACCTCACCGATCGCGCAGCCGGTGAGGCAGTGCAGCGTCGCTTGCGCAGCCATCGACCACGTCGTCGCCCCGTGCCCGCCGCTGTGGCCGGCGTGCTCGTCTCCGCTCATCTGATGGTGCTCGTGCGTGTCCATGCTGCTCCGATCTGGCGCGGTCGACGCCAACAGTTCACATATACCCCTAGGGGGTACCATGCGCTGTAACGCGAAACTCCACGCGATGTTCCCGGTTCGGCCGGTCGCGGCGGGTTCGGTGTGAATCCGGACACCAGGTTGCCGCCGCCGTTCGGGGTACCGCACCATAGAAGCGCTCCTCCGACCCGTCTGCTCGAAAGACTGATGCTCACCACCGCCACCTCCCCGCGTCGCCGGCTGCTGTTGCAGGCCACGGCGACGCTGGCGTTGCTGCTGCTGGTCGGGTTCACGGTCCTGATGCACACGATGGCCGGGCACACCGCCGGCCACGAGCACCCGATGGCTGCTCCCGCAGCCACCGCCGAGCACAGCCACGTCGCCGCCGGCCACACCGAGCACGCGGCTCCTGCGACTGCGGTGATGACCGTCCTCACCGATGCGGGCTGCGACAGCGGCCTGTGTGCGCTGATGTGCTCGCTGATGGGGATGGCGTGCGCGCTGACGATCGCCCTGTTCACGTGGGCGCTGCTGCGCGCACGGACCGGCGGCATCCTCTACCTGCTCGCGCGGCTTCTCGCGCTGGCTGACCGGCTGCCGCGCCGCATCGCGGCACCGAAACCGCCATCACTGACGGCGTTGCAGATCATCCGCATCTGATCCGCCCCCAGCGGGATCCCACCCCCGATGGGTGGCCTCCGCATGCCCAGAACCGGGAGGCGTCCGCCTGCCCGGAACGCCTGACGCATTCACGGGAACGGAAGATCATGCACACCACCACCACGCGCACGCTCGCGATCGCTGCCGCGCTGACCCTCGGCCTCACCCTCGCAGGCTGCTCCACCAGCAATAGCGGCTCCGACGCGGGCTCGTCGTCCTCGTCGACGTCGGCGGCGTCGGCGCACAACGACCAGGACGTGATGTTCGCGCAGATGATGCTGCCGCACCACAAGCAGGCCGTCGAGATGAGCGACATGCTCCTCGCCAAGGGCTCGGGCGTCGATACCGACGTCGCTGGACTCGCGAAGCAGATCAAGGCCGAGCAGTCCCCGGAGATCAACCAGCTCACCGGTTGGCTCAAGGGTTGGGGCGAGCCGGTCGAGTCGGAGCACTCCGGGATGGGGCACTCCATGTCCGGGATGATGTCCGACTCCGACATGACCGACCTCGACAAGGCGTCCGCGAAGGACGCCGGGAAGCTCTACCTCGAGCAGATGATCCAGCACCACAAGGGCGCCGTCGACATGGCCAAGACCGAAGTCGACAAGGGCAAGAACACCGACGCCGTCGCGATGGCGAAGTCGATCGTGTCCAGCCAGACCGAGCAGATCACCCAGATGCAGGACATGCTCGCGTCCCTCTAAAGCCCCGGCGTGGGTCGCGGCGGGCTCCCCCCTTTCCTGCCGCGGCCCACGACCGGCCCGCCCTCTCCTCCCTGCTCGACTTGCGTTCGGGTCACCCCTCCCGTTTCGGCCTGCCGGCCACCACCACTCTTGGAGCCTGCCCGTGCCTCAGCAGCATCCCCTGACCCCCGCCATTCCCGCACCCCGGACGCGCCGCGAAGCCCTCGCCGCCGAACGCTCCGCCTCAGCCCCGACCGCCAGCCGCACCCGAACCGCGACGATCACTGCCGCTGCCCAGCCGGCGCTGCGGCCGCTACCGACCGTCGCGGCTGCACCCGCAACACCGGTCCGCTCACTGCGGTCACGCGTTCTCGCCGCGGTCCCGATCACTGGTGCCGCGGCCGCGATGGCGCTGTTCACCGCTGCCGCGGCGCTGCCCGCGCAGGCGACGACCGGCTCCGCCGCAGTCGTGTCCAGTGTCGCTCCTGCCGCCGCCGGGCAGAGCTTCACCGCGTCCGGGCTGGCCCTCACGGTCGACCGCGATGGGTACACGATCACCAAGCCGGCCCCGAAGCCCGTGATCACCAAGACCGCACCCGCCTCGCAGGCCGCGCCAACGGGGGCCACACCGGCCTCGACGAAACAGAGCGTTCCCACGACCACGGGCGGCACGATCGTGAACACCGGAATCGGCGACATCCGATGGCCTGTCGCCGGAACTATCACCGTCAGCTCACCGTTCGGTCCGCGAAGCGCCCCATGCGCGACCTGCTCGTCGATTCACCAGGGCGCGGACCTCACCCCCGGCGCCGGCACCCCCATCGGAGCTGTCGCTGCCGGCACTGTCCGAGTGTCGACAACGCACCCCGAGTACGGGCAGTACGTCATCATCGACCACCAGATCGACGGTCGCCTCGTGTCCACCCTGTACGCGCACATGATATTCGGCTCCTCGCCGCTTCGCCCAGGCGACACCGTCGCCGTCGGGCAACTCGTTGGCCTCGTCGGCAACACCGGCGCGAGCACCGGTGCGCACCTGCACCTGCAGGTCATGCCTGGCGGCACCACACCCATCGACCCGATCCCGTGGCTCACCGCCAACGCCGGACGCACGCTGTAGCACCTAGCCCCAGCGGTGTCCAACCAGCCATCGGCTATTAAGACGGGTGGAGGGGGCGCCCTCGTATAACAATGCGAGTCAGCGCCCACTGCCTTGTCGGAGGCCTTGGAGGTAGGCGTTGTAGTTGTCGAGCTCAGTGTCTCCATGCCGGTCGGCTTCGCGAGTGGCGCGAGCGGCTTTTCGGGAGTCCTGTCGCTGCCAACGGATGATGCTGGCGAGCAGGATGATGGCGACCGGTAGCTCGCCGTACGTCCAGACCAGACCTCCGGCGAGTTGCTGATCGCGAAGTGCGGTGGTCTCGAACTCGGCGCTCGGCGAGGCGAATGTCGCCACAAGGGGTGCGCTGCTGAACATCAGGGTGAGCCCGAATGCGGCATGGATCTGCATCTCGACGAACGCATCGACGATGCGGATGACGTACGACGTGCGCCGGGGAAGTGGGTCAACGGTTGCGAGCGGCAGCATGATCACTGTGCCAAGAGCCACGAACGTCAGTTGGAGCGCGATTCGACCTGCTTCCGTGGAGAGAAGCGCATCCGCTGCCCCGGTGAGGTAGAGCCCGAAGAGGGGCACGACGAGCAGCGGCACGACTGCCAGCGGATGCAGGATCAGCCGGGCGAACGGGGATCGGAGAACGCCGACCGCCAGCCTGAGCACACGGCGGCCGAATCCGCGACGCGGCATGCCTCGCAGGAGCACCGTTCCCGGGGAACCGAGAATCAGCAGCGGCGGGACGATCAGCAGCAGAGTCAGCTGCTGGAACATGAACGCTGAGAGCAGCTTGCGGCTGTAGGTCTGGAGGCCGGTTGTCGTCGCTGTGAACATGACCGCGCACCCGAGGATGAACACCACGGCCCGACCGAGAGCTGGGGCACGCGGTCCGCGCCGGGCGTTGACGTACAGGACGAGGTAGGTCGTCGCTAGGAGAACAGCGACGACCGCTACGGGCGACAGCGGTCCCGTCGCCCAGGACCAGAGGACGTTCGAATCGAGACGGGGCATCGTTACAGTCGCTCCTGCTGTTCAACCGGGCAGCTCCGTCGAGCTCGTTCTCGGTGAACGCTGTCGGTGAGTGGCGGTTGCATCGTTTCCTCGTCTGCGGTGGTGACGGCTGATCGCGTTGAGTCGGCGACTCAGCGGGGGGAACTGGGTCGTCGTGGCTTGGTCTCAGATCGGCATCGTGGTTCCGGAGATGAGGGCTTGCATGGCGTACATGATGCGTGTCCATACGCCGGTGACCATGGCCGCGCCGGTGAGGATGAGGATCGCGCCGCCGATGATGTT
Organism: Curtobacterium phoenicis; assembly: GCF_047238015.1. Lineage (NCBI taxonomy): Bacteria > Bacillati > Actinomycetota > Actinomycetes > Micrococcales > Microbacteriaceae > Curtobacterium > Curtobacterium phoenicis. The sequence goes on along the minus strand of NZ_JBDFLZ010000002.1, from coordinate 978,978 downwards.
GACCGCGCGGATGTGGGTGCGTAGGAACCGGACGGTGTTCTTCGCCCAGCCCAGTCCGGCTGCGATGAGGACGAACGGGATCCCGAGGCCGAGGCAGTAGGCCAGGCCGAGGAGTGCGCCCCGGCCCGCGGTGCCCGCGTCGAGGCTGAGTGCGGTGATGGTGGCGAGGGTGGGGCCGAAGCACGGGGTCCAGCCGAGACCGAAGGTCGCGCCGAGGAGCGGTGCGCTGGTGAGTCCCGTGGGTGGCCGCCAGGACGTCCGGACGGTGCGCTGCAGTGGGCGCAGTAACCCGATGAAGGCTGCTCCCATCACGATGACGATGACGCCGAGGAGCCTGATGATGAGGTCCTGCCATTGCACGAGCCAAGTACCGAGGGCGCCGAACAGTGCACCGTAGGCGATGAACACTATGCCGAATCCGGTGACGAACAGCAGCGCGCCGATGATGGTGCGTCTGGTCGTGGATGCGGCGACGGATCCGGTGACGTAGCCGAGGTAGCCCGGCACGAGTGGCAGCACGCACGGGGATGCGAAGGAGATCAGGCCGGCGAAGAGCGCGATCGGGATCGCTGCAATCATCTGCCCGCTGAAGACGGCTTCCTGCCAGTTCATCGTTCCAGCTCCTCACGTGGGCAGGCTGCGTCGAGCGAGGTCATCGCAGCTTCTCTGACGTCGAGGTCGCCGCGTTGGTGGTGGCGGTGGTAGCTCCGCGGTGGCGGCGTTTGGACGGCGAGGTGCGTGCGTAGGTGAGGGCGAGGAGGCCGACGCCGACCGCGATGGCGATATCGGCGATGTTGCCGATGGCCAGATTGGCGTAGTTGATCATGTCGACGACGACGCCGCTGCCGAATTGGTCGCCGCGGGCGAGCCGGTCTAACAGGTTGCCGACGGCGCCGCCGAGCAGCACGCCGACTCCTGCGGTGTATTTCGGCGGGATGCCGAGGACGGTTCGGGTGAGGAGTCCGATGACGACAACGGTCGAGGCCAGCGACAGGATCCAGGTCGTGTCGCTACCGAGGGAGAACGCTGCCCCGGTGTTGAAGGCCAGCCGCAGGCCGAGCAGCTCTCCCACGAGGGGGATCGTCCGGTGCGGGTCGAGGTGCCAGAGGGCCCACTGCTTACTGATCTGGTCGAGGACCGCGATGGCGGTACCGGTGACGATGACCGCGATGAGTGTGCGCCGGGATCGCCAGCGTGATCGTTGTCGGTCAGCGCCGACGGGTGCGGGCTGCGTCATCGGCGCAGCTCGTCGTCGATGAGTGTGGACAAGGTGCCGGGTCCATCGATCGCGCCGACGATGCGAGCGGCGACGCGACCCTTGGTGTCGAGCACGATGGTGGTGGGGACAGCGTTCGGGGCTACTTCACCGGAGAGCGCCAACTGCATCCGGGCCTGATCATTGTCGAGCACGCTGGGGTAGGGGATGTTGAAGCGCCGTTCGAAGGCGTCCGCTGTGCCCTTCGCGTCGCGGACGTTCACGCCGATCATTTGCACGTTCTGGTCCTGGTAGCGATCCCAGACGGTATTGAGGTGCTTCGCTTCCGCGCGGCACGGCGGGCATGCGGCGTACCAGAAGTTGAGCACGACGACCTTGCCCTGAAGGTCGGCGGAGCGCATCGGTTCTCCGTCCGAGGAGACCTCGTCGAAGTCGATGACGGTTTTCCGGTTCGCAGTGGGCACTTGGGTGACAGTGCCGTCCCCGGAGACGTAGTTTTTCGTGCCGCCGTCACGGTATTGCGCGCTCAGACCGGTGTTGGTGTCGCTGTTGGAGGAGCAGCCGGTGAGCACGAGCGCGCTGCTGACGGCGAGCACAACGGTTGCCACGATGATCCGGGTTTGCCGGGGCCTCATTGGGCTTCCTCGAGTGCTGCGTCGACGGCGTCCTGCAGGTCGGTGTACGACTGCAGCGTGACCGGTTTGCCGTTGATGAAGAACGTCGGGGTGCTGCTCACACCGAGCTGGGTGCCGAGGTTGACGTCGTCCTGGATGAGCTTCTGCACGCTGGAGCTGTCGACGTCGCGGTCGTACTGTCGCATGTCGAGGCCGAGGTCTTCGGCGTAGCCGCGGAACCGGTCGGCCTGGGAGTCGGTGCCCCGCTCACCCCACTCGGCTTGCGTCTCGTACATCCGCTGGTACATCGGCTCGAGCTGGTTCTGGCGAGCTGCTGCTTCGACTGCGCTTGCGGAGGTGCGGGAGTTGCCGTGTCCGGGGAGCGGGAAGTAGCGGAACCCGAACGTGATCTTGCCGGCGTAGTCCTTCCGGAGCTGTTCGACGTAGGGGTAGAACGCACCGCACGCTTCGCATTCGAAGTCGAGGAACTCAACGACGGTGATCGCTCCGTCGCCTTCCTCGCCGAGTACGTGCGTCGGCGTGAGCGCTTCAGCTGTGGCCGCTGCCGTGCTGGCTGGAGTACCAGCACGGGTGTTTTCGATGTTCGCCCGGATGACGAACACGGCGATGAGGATGATGACGAGCGCTCCGGCGATGACGCCGGAGATGATGCCGATGCGGGCGCTTTTGGTCATGTGCTGGCCTTTCAGTCACGCGCCGCGCGCGTTGAGGAACGGTGTCGGGGGGACGGGGGTGCCGTTCTGACGGATCTCGAAGTGGAGGTGACAGCCGGTGGACAGGCCGGCGTTACCGACTGCGGCGACGGTCTGGCCGGCGCTGACTTTCTGGCCAGCTCGCACGAGCACCCCCGAGGAGAACATGTGCGCGTAGTTGCTGGTGACGCCGCCGCCGTGGTCGATGGTGATGAGGTTGCCGTAGTCGCCATAGGGGCCCGCGTAGGTGACGGTGCCGGCAGCGACGGCGTAGAGGCCGGTGCCGCACGCGGCTCCGAAATCGTCGCCGGCGTGCAGCCGGTAGTAGTTGAGAATTGGGTGGAGGCGGTTGCCGTAGGCCTGGTACGACGAGTACGACCGGATCGGTTTCGTCCATCCGGACGACGACGCGGCCCCTGGGTTCCCGCCTGGTGCAGCCGCTGAGTCTGCAGTGCTTGGTGGGGTCTGTGCTGCGCGGGCCGCAGCTGCTGCTGCGGCGATCCGGGCAGCTTCCGCTCGGGCTGCTGCGACGCGGCGCCGTTCCGCTTCTGCGTACGCCGACTCGGTGTTGAGCGTGTGGTCCCGCAGGACTGCAAGCTGGTCGGTGAGTTCCTGCTTCCGGGATCGTTGCGCCGTCTCGGCCTCGGCAGCCTCTGTGGCGGCTGCCGTAGCGGCAGCGAAGGTGTCAGCTGCCTTCTGCTGCAACCGGTCCCGTTCGCGGCGGGCGGCGGCTGCTTGCTTGGTTAACGCCTCCGCGGTTCCGGCGCGGGTTGCCGCGTCCTCGAGCGCAGCGTTCATGGTGTCGGTCACCTTTGACGCGGTGCCGAGCCGCTCGAGGAGGGTGTCACTATCCGCGGTGATCGATGCGGTCAGGTCACGCCCGGCCGACCGGGACAGGTACGCCGACCACGCCGCGATCTGCTCCTCAGCGCCTGCTGCTTCTGAACGGGCGGTGCTGGCTTGCTTGGTGAGGGTGTCGTACTTGCCGGTTGCGGTGTCCGCTGCATCTTGCGCAGTTTGCAGCTCCTTGCCGCGGGCTGCTGCAGTCTGCTTCGCTGCGGCGGTCGCGGTTTCGAGCTGCTGCACCAGGGCAGTGATCTCCGCGGCTTTCGATTCCGCGGCCGCTTCACTCTTCCGCGCCTCGAGCACATCAGCCCATGTCGGCGCGGTCGCCGCGGCGGCGGGGACGGCTATGACAAAGCTGGCGACGGCGACAGTGAGGGCAGTCACGGCGGCGAGGACATGCCGGCGCATCACTCGGGTGCCTTCGGGCGGCGGCGAGTGAGGAGAAGAATCCCGACGATTGCCACGATGAAGAGGGCGGTCAGGCCGGCAAGGACCCAGATTCCGGCGCTGTTACTCGGGGCCGATTCCGCGCCGGAGGCGGCAGGAGTCGCCGCGGATGACGCTGCAGCTGTCGGAGTGGGGGTCTCCTGCGGGGTTGACGCGGATGGGGTGGGGGAGGGTGTGCTGCCGGTGGAGGTGAACTGGTAGCTGCCGGAGATGGGGTGACCGTCGACAGACACGCTCCGCCAGGTGACGGTGTAGGAACCGGGCGTGGTGATGGTGATCGGCTTGGTGAGGGTGCTGCCGTCCACGGTGATCTGGCCGGTGGTGACTTCTTCATCGTCCGGGTCGACGACGCTGATGATGATGCCGCTCTCCAGCGCTGCGAGCGGCGGCTCTGAGTACGTCAGGGTGATCTGGTCGAGGTCCCCGGCGACAGTACTGTCGGCGGCTGGGTTGGCGGACGCGAGGGCGTCGTGGGCTGCGGCTGGGGTTGCGGTGACGAGGACAGCGGCGAGGACCGCAACGGGAACTGCGGTGGCGATCAGAGCGCGAAGACGCACGGGGAACCTTTCCTAGAAGACACGGCCAGCGTTGGCGCGAAGCCACGTGTCCGGATTGATGGGCGTGGTGCCGTCCTGGTGCACTTCGAGGTGCAGGTGCGCGCCGGTGCTCCGGCCGGAGGAACCGACGAGACCGACCCGGTCGCCTGCGGCCACGGTCTGCCCGACCCGCAGCGGCGAGGAGCCGACGATCATGTGTGCGTAGAGGGTGGAAACCAGTCGACCGTTGATGCGGTGGTCGATGATCGCGTACTGGCCGAATTCCGAATGTCGGCCGGCGACGCGCACGGTGCCGGCAGCGACGGCACCGATCGGCGTCCCCATGCCGGGCGTCAAATCCAGCCCCTGGTGGGCGCTTGAGCAGGTTGCGCATGGGGCGATCCGGTACCCGAACCCGGAGCTCATCGGCACCGGGCCGGGGAACGGCCACTGCACGTCCCCACCGCCGGTCGAAGCCCCCACTGCCGGTATTCCTGACGAGCCTGCCGACGTCGCGGGGGCCGGTGCAGGGGCGGAGACCGTGAAGCTGTCGCGGGCGAGGTTCGGGTCGAGTGCTGCGGCTGCGACGGTCAATGTCTGCGCGGGCGCCGCAGTTGCGAGTGGCATCCCGGGTGTGGCCGCGGCCGCAGTCGGGCCCGGGAGGGCTGCGGACGCGAACAGCACCACCGCTGCCGCTGCCGCCGTCGCGGCTGCAGCTGACGGGACGGGACGCGCCCGACCAGCGGACGTTGCGACCGGAGCCGGCGGCGACATAGTCCGGCGAGGGGTGCTGCGACGACCGGTTCCTGCAGTCACCCGTCTGCGGGTGACGGGGCGCGAACGGGTTTCGAGGCGCTCAGCGGCAAGGGCTTCACGGCGGGTCAGTGGAGCCAAGGGACGTTCGGAGTTGGCAGGGGTGGGTGCGGGAGTATTCACGCGTCGAAAGGTCTTCCGGTGAGGTGCGGGCAGGACGCAACTGACGGCCCCGCAGCGCAGGGTCGTCTGGAAGAGTGATCAGACGCGCGCGATCGAGAGCACCGTCAGCGATACCGCTGATGGTGCTGCCATACGCCGCGGCACCATGGCCACACGGGCGAGCATCTGCGACAGGGTGAACAGCGACCGCCGCGGCGAGGTGATCGCTGCCAGCGCGGCGACCGCGCCAACGACCATCGCCGCCAACCCGAGCAGGGCGCAGAAGATGCTCGCGGCACCATGCTCCGCATCCACATGCGTCGCCGCCGGGTCGACTTCGGCTGTGTCGAGGGCAGATGCGACGGCGCCGGTGAGCGTCGGGATTGCTTCGTCGGTGTGGCTGGCGAGGTTCTGCAGTGTTAGCGCACCCAGCAGCAGCAAGACGGCAGCAACGACCGCGGTGACTGCTCGAAGCAGCCGGAGCGGGAGGTCGTGGCGAAGTGTCGTCATGATCATGTGGGGGCCGTGCGCGGCTTCATCCAGTGTGCAGGACGCGTTCGCGCCGCACAGACTGGATGGTGGCGTGTTGCCGCCGCGCTGATTGTCGGGGATCCGGATGGGAGAGCACTGCAAACCGGCGCCAGTGGCGGGTCGTGCTGCTGTTGGGCTAGTCACGGTCGTTGAGGGCGGCGAGCCGGTCGTTGTAGGCGGTCAGGTCTGCGTCGCCGTCCCGGTCAGCTTGCCGGTCGAGGCGTTTCGCGGTGCGCTCTTCCGAGCGTCGCCAGTTCCGGACGACGAGGAGCGCGACGAACACCATCGGCAACTCACCCGCTCCCCAGGCGATCCCGCCGCCGGTGCGTTGGTCCGCCAGGAGCGCTGCGGTGTCGGTCTGTCCGAGAGCACGGAACCAGTCGAGCGCGTACACGGTTGCGCTGCTCATCACCGCGACGCCGAAGAACGCGTGGAACGCCAGCGTCGCCAGCAACGCGATGATCAGGATCGGGTACGGCGGCCGGCGGGGGCCGGGGTCGATTCCGACGAAGACCCAGAAGAACAGGTACCCGCTGAGCACGAAGTGCAGCACCATCGCGACGTGCCATTCATGGGACTGCATCGACGCTTGGAACGCACCTGTGAAGTAGAACGCGACCAGCGAGCCGGCGAAGATGACACCGGCGACGGCGGGTTGGGCGAGGAACTGCATCCACTTCGAGTGCACGAACAGCAGCAGCCACTCGCGGGCGCCACGGGAGCCGTCGTTGCGGATCGGCAGGGTCCGGAGGGCAAGGAGAACTGGACCGCCAAGGACCAGCGGCAACGGGACGAACATCATCAGCAGCATGTGCTGGATCATGTGGCTGGAGAAGTGGATCATGCCGTACACGGCGGGGCCGCCGTTCATCGTCCAGATGAACACCGCGCAGCCGAGCACCCAGCTGATCGTGCGACCGATCGGCCACCGATCGCCGCGCTGCCGTAGTTTCCGGACGGCCAGGAGATACCAGACGATCCCGGTCACGGCGAGGGCGGTCCACACCCAGTCCCAGTGCCATGCGGTGAGAAACCGTTGAAGCGTCTGCGGATCCGGGTACGTGTACCCGATCAGCCCGTCGCGCGTGTCCGCGCCAACTGTAGGGGCCTGTGGGATCGGCGGCTGGCTGCGAGATACGGCCACGGATGCGCCGATGGCGATCGCCATGAACACGATTTCCGCTAACGCGAACCGGACGAACAGCCGTCGGTTCGTGGGCTCGCGCAGCAGCCCCGGGACGATTTTTCGTCGTTGGACCGCACCAGCAACGCCGAGGAGCACCAGAGCTCCAGCTTTCACGGTAATCAGCCACCCGTAGGAGGTGGTGACCAGGTCCAGCGGGCCGGTGAGACGGAGCGAAGCGTTCACAACGCCGGAGAACGCGACCGCGCCGAACGCCCACCCGGCAAGGGCCGAGTAGCGGGCGATGACCCGGCCGGTGGCACCCTTGGTGCGGGTCCGCAGCAGCAGCACCGCGACGAGCCCCCCGACCCATACGCACACCCCGACGAGGTGAATCGCCAGGGAGTTCACGGCGTTGGCGTGTTCCAGGGAACCCGCGGCGTGACCGGAGAGGGATAGTGGCAGCAGCGCGAAGAGCGCAGCAACGGTCGCGACAGCGAGGGTCGTTACGCGAGTCGCGAAGGCGGCGAGGACTGTTGCAATCAGCGCCGCGATGGCGGACACCAGGTACACCTGGCCTGCCTCCAGGCGGAACAAGAACTCCGGAAAGATCCGGTTGAACACGGCGCTGCCGATGGGAGCGCCAATTGTGTTCGCGCCGGTGAACACGATGCCCGCGACAGCGGCGACGAACCAGACTGCTCCCGATGTTGCCGCCCACCGGGCAGCACGGTGTTGGACGCTGGAGACAGCGCCGTGGTCGGTGCGGCGGGCCGGCAACGCGAACGCGGCCACGATCAACAGCCCAACAGTGACGGCCGCCATCGCGTCATGTAGGACTCGTGCGACGGGCAGCCCCCAACGGACGAGGCTGCCGGCGTCGAGGAGCTGCGTTTCCTCGTTCAGCGCGCCGGTCATCGTCAGGCCGAGCAGCGCGCAGCCAAGGGCAACGGGCACGGCGACGGTCAGCACCGTCACCGTATTGGCACCCTGTCGGCTGAGCTGCTGAGGGGCTGTGGGAGCGGTCACCGAAGCCACCTGCCTGCGCGGGTTTGGGTGCGGTGGTCGGTGCGGGGCATGGAGTCCGATCAGGTGTGTGGGGTGTGCTCGTGCTGCGTGTGACCGGCAGGTTCGAGCTGGAATGTCGAGTGCTCGACGCTGACCTCGAAATGCTCGGCGACACAGGTCTGCAGCTCATCCAGAAGCGCCGGCAGTGAACCGTCTGTGAAGGAGTCGCGGTCGACGATGACGTGCGCCGTCAGCACGGGCAGCCCGGTCGCGATCTGGCTGGCGTGCAAGTCGTGCACATCCACGACGCGGTCCCGTTCCAGGAGGTGCTGCCGCACCGCGTCGAGGTCCAGACCCGACGGGGTGGTCTCAAGCAGCACGCTCACTGTCTCACGAAGCAGCTTGAAGGCCCGCGGAAGGATCAGAACGCCAATCAGCAACCCCGCAATCGCATCCGCGCCACCCCATCCGGTGACCGCGATGACGAGCGCGGCGACGATGACCGCGACGGACCCGAGCGCGTCATTGACGACCTCGAGGAACGCCGCCCGAAGATTGAAGTTCGCGTTTCGTCCGCTGACCAGGACCAGGATCGACGCGATGTTGCCGACCAGGCCGATCACACCAAACGTCAGCAGCCCCGCCGAAGCGATCTCCGGCGGCGCGAACAACCGCTGAACACCCTCGATCAGCACGAACAGACCCACCGCCAGCAGCACCGCAGCCTGCGCGGTCGCAGACAGCACTTCCGCGCGAGCGAACCCCCACGTGCGCTTCGCTGTGGCCGGTCGGCGTGCGAGGTTCGCTGCGATCAACGCGGTCGCGAGGCCGCCGGCGTCGGTGAGCATGTGTGCCGCATCGACCAACAAGGCGAGGCTGTTGGTCAGGATCGCGCCGACCACTTCCGCGACAAGGATCGTCGCCGTGATCGAAAACGCGATTGCGAGGCGCTTGCGATTCACTGCGTGCGCGTGCGCGTCCGCGGCGTGGTCATGTCCGGTGCTCATGCGTCGTGCTCCGCACTGTGGTGGTGTCGCACCACGTCGCCGACCGTGTGCTCGGCTTGGAAGATGGCGTCGTGCACGAGCTTGTTCGCGTGGTCGTTCGCCAGCCGGTAGAACACGCGATTGCCCTCCTGCCGGGTGGTCACCATCCGCGCCATCCGCAGCTTCGCCAGGTGTTGAGACACCGCCGCCTGCGACCGGTCGACCGTCGCCGCGAGATGGTTCACCGACAACTCGTCCTCCCGCAACGCCAGGATCAGGCGAATCCGGGTGGGATCAGCGAGCATCGAGAAGATCTCGGCCGCAATCTCGACGTGAGCATCGTCAAACTCCGACAGTCCCACGTTCGAATATTCGCTCATGCGAATATCCTTGCATGGCGAGCAGGCAGACGGCAACGCCGTGTCCGTCGGTTTCCGTAGTCGACAACTACCAGCTACACGTCATTGGAGACTGTATAGTCACCGCATGCTGACCATTGCTTCGCGGCTTGACGTGATGACCCGTCTCGGACGTGCCCTGGCCGATCCGTCCCGAGCCCGGATCCTGCTTCGGCTGCTGGACGAACCCGGCTACCCGGCACGCCTGGCGGACGAGCTGCAGTTGACCCGCACGAACGTGTCGAACCACCTTGCGTGTCTCCGCGGCTGCGGCATCGTCGTCGCCGTCCCGGAGGGGCGCAGCACCCGGTACGAGATCGCGGACCCGCACCTCACGCGAGCGCTGGGCGCACTGGTCGACGTCGTTCTCGCCGTCGATGACGGCGCCGAGTGTACGGACGAGGACTGCGACGTCCCGCTGTGCTGCGGAGCCGGCGCATGAGCGCCGCGATGCAGCTTGGTGCGCCCCTGACCGCCGCGCGTCGGACGCTGTTGCAGCGACGGGTGCGGTGGATCGTCGCCGCGACGATCACCTACAACGTGATCGAAGCCGTGATCGCGATCGCCGCCGGCACGGTGGCGTCCTCCACAGCGCTGATCGGGTTCGGTCTCGACTCCATCGTGGAAGTGCTCTCCGCTGCAGCGGTCGCGTGGCAGTTCGCCGGCCGCGACCCGGAAGCGCGCGAGCGCACCGCGTTGAAGGTCATCGCGGTGTCGTTCTTCGGCCTCGCGCTGTACGTCACCGTCGACGCCGGCCTCACCTTCGCCGGGCTTCGCGAGCCAGAGCACAGCACCGTTGGCATCGTCCTCGCCGCGGTGAGCCTCGCGGTGATGCCGTTCCTCAGCTTGCTGGAACGGCGCACCGGGAAGGAACTCGGCTCCGCGTCCGCTATCGCTGACTCGAAGCAGACCCTCGTGTGCAGCTACCTGTCCGCCGCGGTCCTGGTTGGCCTACTGCTGAACACGCTGTTCGGGTGGACTTGGGCTGACCCGGTGGCGGGGCTGGTCGTGGTGGTCTTCGCGGTCCGGGAGGGGTTGGAGGCCTGGCGCGGCGACGCGTGTAAGCAGCCGGTGTCGGCGCTGACCGGTGAGCGCGACGTCGACACCTGCGACTGCTGCTGACGGGCTGGGCTCCTTGTGCAGCGCGGGGAGCGGTTCCTGCTCGACTGGTTCGAGTTCGAGGCCATCGCGGACGGGTACCGGCTCTGGTCTGCGGACGATCGAGAGCCCGTCGCGGACGTCGAGGCGCTGCCGGAACAGTGCCAGGTGTGCATGCTCCGCTCGGGGCTCCGGTTCCGATACGACAGTCTCGATGACGTCGAGCGGCGGGTGGGTGCATGTCGCCTGCTCGGTCTGTAGGGGTCTCGGCAGACCGTCCCGCGGCCCATCTGGCTAGGGCGTGTTGATCAAGAGGTTCCGCTCCTCGGTGGGTGAGTCTTGAACGGTGACGCGACAGGAGATCTCTGACGAGGTGTGGGCCGTGATGGAGCCGTTGATGCCGACGGTGACCGGTCGGTCGCGGCCGTGGACGGATCACCGGCTCGCTATCGAGGGGATGGCGTGGAAGTACCGGACCGGTGCGCCGTGGCGTGACGTTCCGGAACGGTTCGGGAAGTGGAACTCGATCTACAAGCGGTTCAACCGGTGGGCCGGGGACGGCACCTGGCAGAAGCTGCTCACCGAGGTGCAGAAGCAGGCCGACGCCGCTGGGGAAATCGACTGGGTCGTCTCGATCGACTCCACGATCGCGCGCGTGCATCAGCACGGCGCGACCCTCGCCCGGGACACAGGGGGCTGTGCCGAATCACAAGAATCCGTGGTCCGAGCCGCCTGATCACGGGATCGGACGCTCCCGCGGCGGGCTGACGACCAAACTGCACCTGGTCTGCGACGGCCGCGGCCGGCCGCTGAGCATGATGATCACCGCCGGGAACATCAACGACACCACGATGATGAGCGCGGTGCTGGAGAACATCCGCGTTCCCCGCGACGGGAAGGGCCGCCCCCGCACCCGCCCCGACCGGGTGCTCGCCGACAAGGGGTACCCCTCAAGGGCGAACCGCGCCTGGCTCCGCGACCGGAGGATCGCGGCGACCATCCCCGAGCGGGACGACCAGATCGCGCACCGCCGCAAGAAGCCGGGCCGGCCGATCGCTTTCGGCGACAAGCAGAAGGAACGCTACAAGGGACGCAACGTCGTAGAACGCTGCTTCAACCGTCTCAAGCAGTGGCGCGGCATCGCGATGCGCTCGGACAAACTCGCCCGCAACTACCGAGCCGCCGTCAGCCTCGCCGCGGCGCTGATCTGGATCAAGACCGATCTCCGCCGAGCGCTTCGCGCTCCTGCAGCGTGCGCTCAAGCTGTCCCACCGTCGGCGCACCCGCAAAGCCGCGCTCGGTCAGATAGACCCTGCACGCCAAGTCGGCAGTGTTCCCCTGGGACGGGAACAAGTCCTGACCGTCCAGAAGAATCGTGGGCGAGCCCGCGAAACCAGAGCTCACCGCCTCAGCCTCGGTGCGGATCAACACGAACTCCACCGGAACATCGCCCCGTCCGATCGAGTCGAGCACCAGCCGTACTCGATCGCCCGCCTCCTGCCAATTCGGGCAATCCTCGATATGCAGCACCTGGATCTTCATACGCCCATTCTCCCGCGCAACTCGCGGCGGCTGGCCACCCCGCACCTTCTTGATCAACACGCCCTAGGAAGACGGGCCATTGGTGCTTGCAATCTCACATGAGGCACCCCTATCGATACAAGTCAAGGTAGAGCTCTCCTTCCCGAATGAGGGTTGGCGTTTTTTCGGCGGCTACTTCTTCCCAAGGCGGGCTCGTCGCAGTTCTGCGACGATGCGTGCCCGCTCGGGGTCTCTGGCCAGCGTGCGATCGTCGACGACGTCCACGATGTGCTTGACCAGCTCCACGACCTGCTTGCGCAGGAGGAAGCCGAGCACGGCGAGGACGACCGTGATGACGCCGGTCAGGATGGTGCCGCCGAAGGCCGTCAGCATGTCCACCGTGGTGTCGGTGATGGGCATGTTGCCTCCTTCGGGTTTGGCCGTGTGGCCAGCCCGCCCGTTGTGGGCGGGGGTCTAGAGCGTCGGAAGCCGACGCGAGCGCCCGGTGGGCGAGTGGTACCCCTATGCGGGAGCGGTCGGCTTGCTGTGTGCTCGCGCGTTGCGGGCATGGAAAAGGCCGGCCCTGACGGGACCGGCCTGTTCGTGGTGCTCGGGTGCTGCGCTGAGGGCAGAGTCGTTCCGAGCGGTTCCAGCCTACGATTCAGGCCGGACATGACGAAAGCCAGTCCGATGGACTGGCTTTTTGCGCGCACTAATGACGCGTGCCACAGCATAGCGGGTTTGGGAACATACCTGCAAGCATGCGGATCGGGCGTGCCGCTCCTGCTCAGGAGCCGGCGTGGGGGCTTCGGCGTTCGACGAGGACGTTGTCGCGCCACTGTCCGGCCCACGGCCCGAACGTCATGAGGCCGATGCGTTCGCGGGTGCCGAGTTCGCGGAACCCGTGGCGGGCGTGGAGGGCTCGGGAGGCGGTGTTCTCGGGGAAGATCCCGGACTGGATGGTCCAGATGCCGGCTGCCTCGGTCGACGCGATCAGTGCGTCGAGGAGCAGGTGTCCGACGCCGCGGCCGCGCGCTGCGGCGGCGACGTAGACGGAGTGCTCGACGACGCCCCGGTACACCGGCCGGGCGGAGGTCGGAGAGACCGCCACCCAGCCGAGGACCTCGTCGCCATCGACGGCGACGAACCGATACTCGGGCAGCTTCCCGTCGTCGAATGCCTCCCAGGTCGGCGGTTCCGCCTCGAACGTCGCGTTCCCGGTGGCAATGCCCTCCCGGTAGATCGCCTCGACAGTTGGCCAGTCGGCGGCGGTCATCGGCCGAATGGAGACCGGGGTGTCGTCGGTCATGGGTGCAGGAGCTCGTCCTGGATGCGAGCGGCGACGGCGTCGCGCATGGGGCGTACGTCGTCGGGGGACCAGGAGTCCGGGTCCGGGAACGACCACTGCAACACCGTCCCGCGGGGCGTCGCGGGAAGGTTCAGGCCGGGCTTCATCAGCACGACGACGTCGGCCTGATCCAGCAGCTCGGGCGTGACCTGCCGTGGGGTGCGGTTGCTGATGTCGAGGCCGAGTTCCGCGACGGTCACGGCGATCGACGGGTTCACCTCGTTGGCGGGGGCGACCCCTGCGGAGGTGGCGGTGTAGCGGTCGTCGGCGGCGAGTTCGAGAAGGGCTGCGCCGAGTTGGGAGCGGCCGGCGTTGTGCTTGCAGATGAACAGCACGGTGGGCTTGTCGGTCATGTGGGGTCCGGTTCAGTTCGTGCAGCAGGAGCTGCTGGCGGGCGGCGCGGCCGGCGCGGGCGCGGCGCAGCACGACGACCCCTCAGCCGCTTCGGTCGTCGCGGGAACACCGCAGGAGGATGAGCCGCCGACATCGGTGGTGCAGACGCCGGTCTCGGGGAGCACGAGCTGCACGTCGCGGGCGGCCTGGTGGTCGCCGGCGAGTTCCGCGGCAATGGAGCGGACCTGCTCGTACCCGGTGAGGAGCAGGAACGTGGGGGCGCGGCCGTAGGACTTCATGCCGGCGATGAAGAAGTTCGGCTCCGGGTGCGCCAGCTCCGCGACACCGTGCGGCGGAACGGAGCCGCAAGAGTGCAGGTTCGGGTCGATCAGCGGCGCGAGCGCCCGCGGTGCTTCGACAATGTCGTCCAGGCCCAAGCGGATCTCGCGGAGCATGTCGAGGTCAGGCCGGAACCCCGTCGCGTTCACCACAACGTCCACGATGACGGTGAACGGCTCCCCGGAGCGGCGGCCGGTGACGGTGACTTGGTCGCCGTCAGGACGGACGTCGTCGATCTCGAACGAGGCAAGCTGGTCGACCTGCCCGGACTCGACGAGCCCGTGCACATTCGAGCCGAGCTGCCCGCGTGCGGCGAGCCCGTCAGCGGCGTCCGCGCCGAGGCGCGCAGTGCCGGCGTTCCGGATCGCCCACAGCAGCGTCGTGCCCGGTTCGTCCTTCGCGAGGGCGGCGAGCTTGATGAGCGTGTTCGCGGCCGAGTGGCCGGCACCGACGACGAGGACCCGCTTCCCGGCGAATCGTGCCCGGTCGACACCGAGCACGTCGGGCAGAGCGTGCGCGATGCGGTCGCCGAGGTCGGCTGTGGGGTCGAGGCCGGCGGCGGTGAGCGGGTTCGGGGACGTGTACGTGCCGGAGGTGTCGACGACGGCGCGGGCGGTGACGTCCTCGACGCCGTCCGCGGTGTGGAGGCGGAGGAGGAATGGGGTGTCGGCGCGGCCGGCGGAGCGGGTGCGGTCCATGCCCTGCCGGGACACCGCTTCGACGCGGACCCCGTACCGGATCACCGGTGCCAGCTCGGGCGTCTGGGCGAGGGGTTCGAGGTACTGGGCGACGAGGTCGTGGCCGGTCGGCAGCGACGACCGGCGCGGCTCAGCCCAACCGGTGGGTTCGAGGAGCCGGCGGGCGGCGTCGTCGATGACGTACCGCCACGGGGAGAACAGCCTGGTGTGCCCCCACGCACGGACGGACGTGCCGACCTGGTCGCCGGCTTCGTAGACGACGACGGGCAGACCCTGCTCGAGCAGGTGCGCGGCCGCGGCGAGCCCGACGGGGCCGGCGCCGATGACGGCGACGGGCAGCCGGGTGAGGCGGTCCGCGTCGGCATGGGGTGGGACGGTGAGGGTGAGCGTCATGGTCATGGTCCTTCCGGTGGTCAGGCGGATGCTTCGGCGGGCAGTAGCTCGGCCAGGAGCGCTTGCACGCGGGTCTTGATCTCGTCGCGGATGGGGCGGACGTCGTCGATGCCCTTCCCGGCGGGGTCGGTGAGGTCCCAGTCCTCGTACCGCTTGCCGGGGAAGATCGGGCACGCGTCGCCGCAGCCCATCGTGATGACCGCGTCGGACTCGCGGACGGCGTCGGTGGTGAGGATCTTCGGCTGGTTTGAGGCGATGTCGATGCCGTCCTCCGCCATCGCTTCGATCGCGACGGGGTTGATCTGGTCCTTCGGCGCGGAGCCTGCAGAGAGGACCTGCACGCGGTCGCCACCGAGGGTCTGGGCGTAGCCGGCGGCCATCTGGGAGCGGCCGGCGTTGTGGACGCAGACGAACAGGATCGTGGGGGTCGCGGTCATGGCGGTGCTTTCGGTAGGCGTGGGCGTGGTCATCGGATGAGGGTGAGCCAGCCGGCGAGGGCTGTCAGGGTGACGGCGAGGACGGGGACGGTCAGGACGATGCCGGTGCGGAAGTACTGTCCCCAGCCGATGTGGATGCCCTTCCGGTCGAGCACGTGCAACCACAGCAGGGTCGCCAGCGACCCGATCGGGGTGATCTTTGGGCCGAGGTCGGAGCCGATGACGTTGGCGTAGATCATCGCCTCGTGGGTGAGCCCGGTCGCGCCGGCTCCGCCGATCGCGAGGGCGGCGATGAGGACGGTCGGCATGTTGTTCATCAGCGACGCGAGGATCGCGATCACGAATCCGACCCCGAGCGCGGTGACGAGGACCCCGTGGTCCCCGAACACGTCGAACAGGCGGGCGAGGTAGTCGGTGAGGCCCTGGTTCTGCAGCCCGTAGACGACGAGGTACATGCCGATCGAGAACAGCACGATCTGCCACGGCGCCTCTCGAATCGTCTTCCACACCGGAATCACCCGCCCCGACCCACCACCGGGGCCACCACTGCCGGCGGTGACGGTGGCGGTGCCGCCGGTGGTGACGAGGACTGGGGACGCCGCCTGGCGGGCGAAGAGGAACGCGGGCTGCCGGGCGGCGACGAGCACGATCACGACCGCGCCGACACCAGCGACCGCGGCGAGGGGAACCCCGAGCGGGTCCGCGGCGAAGTAACCGACCAGCAGCACGGCGAGGACCACCCATCCGGCGCGGAACGTCGCCCGGTCCTTCACCGCGGCGGTGGGCCGGGTGAGGGCGAGGACGTCGTACTGCTTCGGGATGCTCCTGCCGAAATAGGCCAGCAGCATCCCGAGGGACGCCAGCACGGACACGATGCCGACGGGCACCATGACGGCGGCGTACTCGGCGAACCCGAGGCTGAAGTAGTCGGCGGAGACGATGTTGACCAGGTTCGACACCACCAGCGGGAGGCTGCCGGTGTCGGCGATGAACCCGGTGGCGAGGATGAACCCTAGCGCCGCCTTCGCCGGCATGTTCAGCGCGCGGAGCATCCCGACGACGATCGGGGTGAGGATCAGCGCGGCCCCGTCGTTGGCGAACACGGCCGCGATGACCGCGCCGAGGCCGACGATCAGCACGAACAGCAGCCGACCGTTCCCGCGACCCCACCGGGCCACGTGGAGAGCGGCCCACTCGAAGAACCCGGCCTCGTCGAGGATCAACGAGATCAGCACCACCGCGACGAACGTCAGCGTCGCGTTCCAGACGATCCCGACTACCGTCGGCACGTCCCCGAGCCCGACGACCGTGGTCGCGAGAGCGATGACGGCACCGATGAGCGCGGTGTAGCCGATCGGGAAGCCCTTGGGCTGCCAGATCACCACCACGAGCGTCGCGACGAAGATCGCCGCAGCGACGACAGCCAGCACCATCAGACGCTCACCCCGGCTGGCTTCGCTGCCGCGGCGGCGCGCTCCCAGCCCTGCGCGGCGACCTGCACGGCATCCCACGGGGACCCGAGCGGCGGCGTGTAGCTGAGGTCCAAGTCGATGACGTCGTCGACCGACAGGCCGGCGTGCAGGGCGGTGGCGAACGTGTCGATCCGCTTGCTGATCTCCGCGGTGCGTTCCCCGACGATCTGCGCCCCGAGGAGCCGTCCGGACGTGTGGTCGCCGGTGACGCTGATCGTCAACGGCACTGCACCCGGGTAGTACCGCTTGTGGTCGTCCGCGACCGTGACACGGGTCAGCGGCGACACGTCCAGCGGGGCGGTTTCGTGGTGGCGGAGGCCGGTGCGGGCGGCGACGAGGTCGAACACCTTCACCACCTGCGTCCCCACCGAGCCCGCGAAGGTCCGGGACCCGCCGAGCATGTTCTCCCCGGCGACGCGTCCCTGCTTGTGCGCGGTTGTCCCGAGCGGCAGCCAGGTCGTCCCGAGCAGGCGGTGGTGTGTCACGACGCAGTCACCCGCTGCCCACACGTGCGGCACCCCGGTGCGCATCTGCTCGTCGACGACGATCGCGCCGGCCTGCCCGAGCTGCGCACCTGCCGCGACCGCGAGATCCGTCACCGGCCGCACCCCGACACAGACCACCACGAGCGCGAACGTTCCGGCGGCGTCCCCAAACGTGGAGGTAGTCGCGACGCTCCACTGCCCGCCGCCAGCGGGCGTGATTCCGGTGACGGTCGCACCGGTCAGCACCGTCGCACCGTGCCGACGGACCTCCTCGGTGACCAGGGACCCGAGTCCCGGGTCGAGGGTGGAGAGCACTTCCGGGCCGCGCTGGATCAGCGTCGTGTCGAACCCGCGGGCGACGAGCCCCTCGGTCATCTCGAGACCGATGTAGCCGGCGCCGACGACCGCGACGCGGCTGCCGGCAGGCAGGAGCTCCAGGGCGGCGACAACCTGCTCGGCGTCGGTCATCGAGTGCAGCAGGTGGATGCCGGGCTTACCGAACGGGATCCCGGCCGGGCGGACCGGCTCCGCGCCGGTCCCGATCAGCAGCTCGTCGTAGGCGATCTGCTCCTCACCGGCCGGGCCGGTGACGGAGAGCAACTGGCGGTCGACGTCGACGGCGGAAGCCCAGGTGGAGGAGCGGACGGTCATCCCGGCGGCTTCGAGGTCTCCGCGGGTGCGGTGCGCGAGAGACGCTTCCGTAGCGACGTCGCCGGAGACCCAGTAGGGGATGCCGCAGATGGAGAAGTTCGGGAACTCGTCGGCGAGGACCACCGTCACGTCGGTCGACGGGTCCAGCTCACGGGCGCGGAGCGCTGCGGCGATGCCGGCGTCGCTGCCCCCAACGGCAACAAGGTGAGTCATCGGGTCGGTCCTTTAGATCGATCGGAAGTCGAGCAGGAACATCGAAGCACGTCGATATCGATGAACGCAAATATAGACCTGCATCGAAGGGCGTGGGATGATGGTGCGATGACGACGATCGAGCTGCTTCCCATCCAGGACGTCACCGCATGCTGCTCGCCTGTCACGACGGAAGCGATGACGCAGGAGTCCGCCGAAGTCCTCGCGAAGTCGTTGAAGGCGATCGCTGACCCTGCGCGGCTCCGGCTGATCTCGATGGTTGCCGCGCACGAGGGTGCAGAAGCGTGCGTCTGTGACCTGCAGGAACCGCTCGGCCTGTCTCAGCCGACCGTGTCGCACCATCTCAAGGTGCTCGTCGACGCCGGCATCCTGCACCGGGAGAAGCGCGGCACGTGGGCCTACTTCTCCCTCGTCCCCGGCGCCCTCGAATCAGTCGCGGCACTGCTCACCTCACCCACCCGCTGAGATCACCAAACTCACCTCGCGATGAAGCCTCCGCACGGTGAGGATGAAGACATGACCGACGAGCAAGAATCCAACCCAATTGCGGACGCCCGTGCACAGATCCGTTGGATGATGGAGGAGCAACGCAAGCAGCCGAAGGTGTTCACCGAGGTGAAGGACAGAGACCTTGTCACCTTGATGGACCGATTCGCTGGATCGCTTGAGTTCAACTCGATGCTCGTTGCTTCGCAACTGATCGCGGAAGTCAGCCGACGACAACTGTGGGATGCCGTCATCGAGCGGCGCACCGCCATGCTTGCTTTGGGACATCCTGACGAGGACCGAGCGACACTCCGAGATCGTGCGCAGCTGGAGCTGGACCACTTCCGGAACGAGCACTTCCCAGTCGACCCTGACATCTTCGGTGATGACGGAGCAAAAGCAGAGGCAGCTTGGAACGGCTACATCCAATTCTGATCGAACGATCGGAACCCGCGTCCAGCAAAGCGGTAGAGCATGGGACCGTGGCGGCGACCACTCCCAACGAGCCCGACGACGGAGACGGCACGCTGAGTCAGCGACCAGTACGACGTCGCGGGAGGTTCGCGTGGCGACGGTAGTGCTCGAGATCCGCTATCAATGGCCGGCGCATCAGGTCGACCACTCTGCGGTCCGCCGTCACTTCAACGCTCCCCGCCTGACCGTCGCCGGCGAGGAGAACGGGCCAGAGACGTTGCGGTTCCAACCCGATGCGACTCAACGGGCCACTCTGACGTGGGTCCTCGGGGACCGAACCATGTGGACGATTGAGCCACCCGGCGAGACGCTGCCGGAGCCTGCGGAGGCATGGGACGACTGGCAGAAGCAGGCGGACATGGCGCTGTGGATGTTCCGCGGCGATCTCGCCAGCAGAGGTAAACGTCACTCAGTGGTCTACGCCCTACTGACCGGTGAGGTTGTGTTTCACGCAGCGGACGGAAACACCATCATGCGGTACCCCCATGAACCAATCCCGGACGAGACGCCGGAACCCGACGGCTACGTCGCAAGTGAGCTCGGAAAGGCGTGGGCCGACAACTGGGAGTTCGGTTTCGAGCCCTTGTCCGGCGATGAACGCGACTACGTTGGCCTGATTTGGCAGGCAGATGAACATCGATGGCTGGATGCTGGCACGTACAAACCGGTCGACAAAGACGAATACCCGGAGCTAATCAGCTTCGCCGAGCAGGATCTCCAGCGCATCCGCCGCGCTGAAGAGATCGCAGATGAGTGGTACGAGGCGTACCTACTGGTCCTCATCAACCTGTTCCCTGGCGGAGTCAGCATCGAGCATCGACGACGGGCAGTTCGGCACGACGATCTGAGCGCCGGGCTGGCGTAACGCCGAGTAGGGACACACCACTCCTCGCGGGCGCCGAGGTAGCGAGCGGTCACGACGCCACCGCGTGGTCACTCAGGTCTGAGGAAGACCGGCGGGACTGCCAAATAACGTGTCCACCTCCGTATTTCAGGACACGTTGTGTGGCAGTTGGACACGTTCGTTGGCGGACGACAACACTGGCGGCAGTGAGACGCCCGCCGAACCGCGAGAACATCCCGTGCAGCGCCACCGTGATGGTGTCGGAGCCTCTTGACCGGCTCCGCGGCTTCGTAAGCGCCGTCGCTTCCACTGGCACTGGGCTTCGGGAGCCCGACGCCGGGCTGGCGCTGACGAGGCGAAGTACGACGAGCGGTGCAGGGGTCTGCTGGCCGCCGGCCGGTGCTGGCCACTCCGCAGCGCCTGCGCGCCAGCCGATCGGCTCGCTGAAGTGAACTACTGACAAGAAGCCTTGTGTTCAACCGGGGCTAGGATGCCCGCTTCAGCGGGGTCGGACTGTTCCGTGTGCGCCTAGGGGCGGGTTGCACGGCGTTCGCAGTCATGCACTCTTCCTCTTCGGCGTCATTCGCTTCCGCCCGGTGGTCGTGCCCGCGGGCCGATCCCGCCACCGCCCCTTCTCGGTGACCTTCTTCGAGCGCGGTGCCGTGCGGTGGCCAGTGAGGGCGCAGTCGGGGCAGCCGGTCGCGTACTTCGAGGTGTGGTTGTCGGGGCGCACTGAGAACGCACCGTGTTTAGCGCAGATCACGGTGACCTCGGTTCGCGCATCGACGTATTCGACCTGCCCGTAGTCGTACCTGGCGCCGTGCACGGCGACGGCCTTCGCGACGAAGCGGTCGCGTCGGATGTCGACGTTGGCATTGAAGCCGTTGCAGTCGCGGCATCCCTGTCCACGCTGTGTTCCGTACTTCGTCTCACGGACACGGCGGTGCTCGCGCGGAGTCAACCGGAACGCTCCGTGTTCCGGGCAGATGATGGAGACCTTCGTGTCGCCGTTGACGTACTGCCGCTCGACGTGCGTGTAGTCGTATCGGCCTGCATGCAGCGCTGTTGCGGTGGTGATGAAGTCGGCAACGCGTTCTTCACGGGTAGCGGTGCGGTAGTCCAAGGGGTCCTCCAGGAGTCGTTGTCCTGGAGCTATGCCGGCACGCCCGAACCAGCTGGGGAAGTCGGCTAGGAGCGGTCCTTGAAGGCCGTATCGGTCTACTTCTCGGTGACCCTCACGTCAGGGTCCGACCGTCAGGCATAGCCGTGGCATGCCTTCGCTCCCTACCGCCGTTCGAGCGGCGCTCCGCTCACCGAGTTCAACCGAGCACCTCGTCGTGCCGAACCAGGAGACCGTCACGTCCGCGACCGCCCTGGGGCGCCCGATGGGCGCCGCCTTCGGCCGTCCGTTCCCACGTCGAGGTCTCGTCGAGCACTGCTCGCACGTCCAATGTTGGGAACCCGCGCCGCTCATCCTCGGGGACTCAACGCTCGGTGCCCGAAGCTCGAACGCAGACAAGGGGACTCTTGTCGCGCAGCTTCGCCCAGAGCCCCTCCACGCGATGCGGAAGTACCGGAGCCAGTCGGTTCCCGCCGACCGGTGGGCCAACATCGAGCCGTTCGTGCTGGACGCTGTCGCGCTCGTCGCGCCCGCGTGTGCCTTCCTTGCTGAGCGGCTGATGGTTGCGGTGACGCCGTACGTTGACTGGGTCGTCCACGTCAACGGGATGCAGAAGGTCGCGAACGTGTTCCACCCTGTGCTGATCCGCCGGTACATATCCCGCGACGACCTCCACCTCAAGGATAAGACGCTCCGCGACTACCGGTCCTTTCTGCTCCGGATCTCGGAGGTCGTCCTCCCCGACGAGGGTCCGATCGAGTTTGCGCCGTTGAATGGGCAGTCCGTCACTGCCCCGTACACCGACCTCGAACTCAACCTGCTCGAGTCCTGGGCGCGCGGGCAGTCAACGGCACTGAGACGTCGAGGTGCTGGCGCAGTCCTCACCCTGGGAGCAGGTGCTGGGCTTGACCCGTGGGAGATGCAGCACCTCCGGCGCAGCGACGTGCGCGTTGACCGTGACGGAGCGCTCGTCGACGTCCAGGGCGGAAGGCCGAGGTCGGTACCTGTGCTCGAACGATGGGAACAGCTCCTCATCGACTCCCTCGCGGACGTGCCCGACGCCGCGTGGGTGCTTGGCAGGGAGGACAGAAAGACGACCTACAACTTCGTCACGCCGTTCATCAACCACACCGACTTCGGCAACGAACCGAAGCCAGTCCCCACGCGCATGCGCGCTACGTGGATCACCACGCACCTCGCAGGCGGCACGCACGCCGGGGAGCTCATGGCTGCCGGTGGACTGCGCAAGCCCGAGCACTTGATCACGTCCCTGCGGCACATCCCGACGATGGACGCTGCCGAACACCGTCGACGGATCCTCGGCGAAGCCCGCGAAGTTCGGTAACTCCATCAGAGGACACGGAACCGTGCTGCCCGGAGCTGCTGTTCGCGTTCGGGCAGCAGGCGGCCGCGGGCGTGCTGGGCTCGTTGCTGGGCAACCCACCGTCCGATCGTCACCTCGGCAGGGTCGGTCGCGCGACGACGCGGCGGTCGCTGATGATCGACCCAGAACTGCTGGTGCGCGGCGAGCATCGATGACCACTGAGCGTCCCGGGGGTTCCAGGCGAAGCCCGGCACCGCTTCAAGTCGTCGAACCTGGTACGAGCAGTAGCCGCCCGCAGCGCCGACCTGCCGGAAGTACGTGAGGGCGTCAACGAGGGTCTGCTCAGCGGTCGCAGGGCGAGGACGGGTCGAGTCGGCACGGGGCATCCGTCCGTGCTCGTCGACGAAGTCGTCGAGGTCGTGCACTCGGTCGGTCCAGCGTCGTACGAAGGATTCAACCTCGACGGAGTCATCGGTGTCGGCGAGGTAAAACGCCACGCCGCGCCGTTGGTCGAGGGTGAGCGTCAGGGCTGGCTGTGCTGCGTGGTCGGCGTACTCGGCGTGGAGCGTTGCGAGCGCCTCGGTCGGGGTGGGCATGTGGTCCTCTCCGAGGCCGGCGGTCGGCCTCGGAGGGGGTATGCGCGGAACGGGCGTGATCTTGAACGACGCGCGGGTCGCAGACGAGCGGGGTCCGCAAACAGGACCAATACGGCCGCGAAGATCACTACGTTTTCTGAGTCCCCGAAGCAGAGAGCCGCCCGGATCGCATGCACATCGCGAGCGTCACGCGTACGACGCCGACGTCACCGTCACGTGCGCAAACAAGCGGCGACACGCCCGGCATCACGCGTCCGTTCGCATCGGCAGCGGTACCCACCGATCCCTGCGAGCATGCGGATCGGCAGGCAGCGAGATCAGAATCTGGAGCGCTTTCCCACAGCTCATCTCACTGCGCCTGCATAGGCCGGGCATGCCTCGCCAGATCCTTTGCTCGCTGCGTCAGTACATCGCCCCGATGCTGCGCGCCCTCGTGTCGTTCCTCGCACGCGGAGAAACACCGGTGAAGTACGTCCCGACGTTCGCGGACGACCGATGGAGCGTTGTCCGGGACTTCGTAGTCAGCGCAGTGGCCGACGCGGCAGCATGCATCGCTCAGCCCGCCGACCGGCTCATCGTCGTTGCGGCACCGTTCGTCGACTGGGTCGTCAACGTCAACGGATACCCGGCGAAGACCGCCGTCGTGTTCCACCCCGTCATCATCCGGCGGTACATCACCCGGACCGACGTCACCTGGTCGGACACCACACGTCGCACGTACCGGTCCGCTCTGATGCGCATGTCCGAGGTTCTCGTCGGCGAGGTGCCGCTGGAGTTCGCGCCGACGGCTCCGCAGAACACCGCAGCACCGTACGACGACCTCGACCTGCACCTCCTTGAGAGCTGGGCGACGGGCCAGTCGACCGCGGCACGACGGCGCAGCGCCGGCGTCGTCCTCGCGCTCTGCGCTGGAGCGGGGCTCAAAGCGAACGAGCTCCTCCAGGTCCGCCGCCGCGACATCGTCGCTGACGCCGAGGGTGTCCTCGTCACCGTCACGGCGGGAGCCCGGACCGTTCCGCTCCTGGCCCGATTTGAGACGCTCCTGCTCAACTCCATTGCCGAGGTCGAGCCGGAGCACTGGGTATTCGGGTCGCCGAAGCGGGTCAAGCACGGCATCAGTACGCTCACCACGTTCCTCTACGACACCGATCGCGGCAACGAACCAGGTCCCGTCACCACCCGCATGCGGAACACCTGGCTCATCACCCACCTCATCGCCCGCACCGACATGCGCGCTCTCATGACCGCCGCCGGCGTCACGAAGTTCGAACACCTCGACCAACTCGTCGCCCATGTCCCGGCACTGGACACCGACTCCTACCGCAGCCAGCTCCGCGCGGAGGTGGCACGATGACCGCGCCGCTTCCCAAGCACCACGACTACGAAGATGCTGAGCGATTCATGCTCGAGGCCTTCGGTGTGCCCATGGGGAAGTACATGCGCGTCGGCGAAGTGGTTCCACTCGAACTCGCTGTCCACGAGACGGTCCTCCTGTTCAGCCGCGCACCGATTGAAGAACGAGTGATGGAGTGGCGGCGTGAGGAACGTCGCTCGAATCGAGGACGTCGCGCACTCTTCTCAGAAGCAAGCCTTCTGAAGTTGATGTTCGTGACGATGCGAGCTCGACGAAGCGTCAGCATCAAGAAGATGACCGAAGTCGCGATGTCCTTGACTGTTCGGCAACGCGAAGCCATTGGCATCCT
Source organism: Curtobacterium phoenicis (assembly GCF_047238015.1). NCBI lineage: Bacteria > Bacillati > Actinomycetota > Actinomycetes > Micrococcales > Microbacteriaceae > Curtobacterium > Curtobacterium phoenicis. The sequence goes on along the minus strand of NZ_JBDFLZ010000002.1, from coordinate 954,110 downwards.
TCATTTCTCTCCGCACCAGGCTACGCAGTACCGCCGCCTCTGGGAGGCGATCCAGCGCCTGCGAACCCTCACTGACCGACACCCCGGGAAGCGGGGCGAGCGAATGCTGAAGAAGAACTACGACCTCCTCGTCGCGAGTCGAGAGCGTAAGCAGATGGCCAAACGGCACGCGCGAATGCTCGAGCTCACGAACCTCCTCATCGACGGCTCGGTCAACTTCCTGCCGAGGGACGTCCGCCGACGGTTTAAGGGCGCTGTCGCCATCGACGCCACCTTTGCGGAGGTCTCCGGCAGCCAGAAGGGTGACAAGACAATCGGCCCGAACGATACGGTTTCGGTGAACTTCGACTGCGGGTGGTACACGCGCGATGGCGATCACGACGGGTCCGGAGTCAAGAAGAGCAAGCGCAAGTTTGGGTGGGAGGTCGAGTTCGCGGTCATGACTCGCGACCCTGCTGAAAGCGACTTCACATACCCGCTCCTGTTCCTCGCGACCAGCGGGCACAAGCCGGGCAAGACTCGCGGACACGGGCTGCATCTCTACAACTCGATGCGCTCGCGCGGAATCGACGTCAAGACACTCATCGGCGACCGCGCGTACTTCCCCGGCGCCCGAGTTCAAGACCTCCAAGGGCCGCTCGCGAAAGCTGGCGTCAAGGTCGTTATGGACTACAAGACGACCGAACTCGGCATCCAGGCGTCCTACAACAGCAAAGACGGCCGTCACAAGCTCATCATGGTGGGCGGCAACTGGTACATGGCGTGCATGCCCTCAACCCTCATTTTCCTCGAACAAACCCACCAGGCACGACTTGCCGCCATTGAAGAGTTACCGGAAGAAGCGCAAAGCGCCGCTCGCGCTGAGGCCGAGGCACTCGCGACGAAGCGTCGGAACTCGCGCAGCAAGTACCATCTGAAGCCTCGCAGCAACTTCGACCAGACGGGCGCCCGGCAGTACACCTATCCCACGTTCAAGAGCGATGAGGTCGAGTTCGATCCCGAATCCGGCGAAGTCGTGGAACTCAAAGTGCCCGGGAAGACCGTCAAGGTCCCGGGCAACCTCAGCAATCGCCCGGGTGTGTTGAATCAGCGCCACCTGAAGTACCACCAGGAGTTCGAGTACGGTTCCGACGAGCAGCGTGCCTGGTTCGGCCAGCGCAACAATGTCGAGAACGGCAACTCGCGCCTCAAAGACGCCGATCGCGAAGCCCTCGGAGTGGCTATGAAGCGTCGCGTCCGCGGACCCTGGTTCGTCGAGCTCGCCGCCGCATTCGCAGCTGCAAGCGCAAACCTCGCTCGCATCATCGAGTGGCTGAAGGAGCGACTGAGCCTCGCGCCCATCAACCGCATGAACAACACCAGCCCCGCCCTGTTCGAGGCCGGCCTGAGCACCCTCACCCTCGACGAGCACGACACTCGAAACGGCTTCAACGCAATCGCGCAGCTACCAGAGTTCCAACTACTGGACTGACGAGCCCGCGCCTCCAAACTTCATAGACCCTGAACTCCCCCTCGCCACCTCCGGCAGGGGGTATTCGTCGTTCCTCGAAGCGAACGCAGACCAAGGCACGCGTCGCGGTACGCCCCCCAGCGGTCGTCGGAACAGGACGAGCGACCCTGGGAGCGGAGCTGAGCGCGGTTTTCCACCTCGGCCTGATGTCACGCCCGAATTTTCCGACTGAGATCGCCGAAAACTCCGAACACCCCCGCGCTCCGCCTCCAGGATTCGAACCCGGACCTAACGGCACCAAAGGCCGTCGTGCTGCCGTTACACCAAGGCGGAACACACTCGACGGGGTGGAGCCCACCGGGTGCCCGACCATCCTCCCATGCCGCGGTCGGTGGCCGTGCGCTCCCGGTTCGGCCAAGATGGGGGGATGCCGCAGGAGGACGAGGTCGATCGCATCGTCGCGGCGTGGGGTCGGGAGCGCGACGACCTCGACTTCGCCCCGCTCGAGGTGTTCTCGCGGGTCGACCGGCTGGCGCGACACCTCGACCGGGCACGTCGGGCAGCGTTCGACGCGAGCGGCGTCGAGCCGTGGGAGTTCGACGTCCTCTCGGCACTCCGACGTGCGGGCGAACCGTACGAGCTGAGCCCGAAGACGCTGCTGCAGCAGACCATGGTGTCGAGCGGCACGATGACGAACCGCGTCGATAGGTTGGCGGCACGAGGCCTCGTGAGCCGTCGGACGGACCCGAGGGACGGACGCGGGATCCTCGTGGCGCTGACGGCGTCCGGACGGCGAGCGGTGGACGCGGCGATCGCCGACCTGCTCGACGCTGAGCGCGCGATCCTCGACGAGGTGTCGGGCCCGGAGCAGGCCCAGCTGTCCGGTCTGCTGCGTCGACTCATCCTCGGGCTCGGCGACTGACCGCGACCAGGCGGGGCGGAGCGCCAGCAGGCGGAGCGGAGCGCGGCCAGGCGGGGCGAAGCGCGGCCAGGCGCGACCGAGCGCGACCAGTCGGGCTAGCCTGCGGCCATGCACGCGATCACCCTGGCCGTGGCCGACGTCGAGCGCTCCGCGGAGTTCTACCGCGCCCTGCTCGGCATCGAGGGCAGCGGCGTCATCGGCACCGAGTACCCCCGGACGAAATCGCAGGCGGGCGGCACGACGGCGATGTTCGCCCTCGACGACGGCCTCATCGTGAGCGTCTACGCCCGCGAGGACATGGCCCTCGACTCCGGCGTCGACCTCCCGCACGGTCCGACGTCGACGATCGGGCACTTCGTCGACTCACGGGCCGAGGCGGACGCGTTCCTCGAACGGGCGCGGGCCGCGGGGGCGACGATGCTCGCGGCGCCGTACATGCGTCCGTGGGGCATGTACTCCGGCTTCTTCCAGGACCCGGACGGTCACCTCTGGGAGGTCGTGGCGAACCCGGGCGGCGGCGAGCCGGCGGACGCGTCGCCTGCCGTCTGACGGGACCGCCGCACAACTGACGTCACCGAGAACCACGGATCGGCGTGGTTCGTACGGTCTTCGGTTGTGCGAATGCGCGCTGAACCATGGACCGAGGAATCGTCCGTGCGCGGCCGCGCACCGCTACACCCCGAGCTGCTCCGCGACCTCGAGCCACCGCTCCTCGAGCTGCTCGACCTCGGCCTCGAGCGCCCCGAGCTTGGCCTGCAACGCACCGAGGCCCGCGTAGTCGGACTGGTCGTGGGCCGCGAAGGCGTCGAGGACCTCCTGCCGGTCGGCACCGACGCGGGCGATCCGGCGGTCGAGCGCCGACATCTCCTTCTCGGCCGCGCGACGCTCCGCCCCGGAGAGCGCCGGCGCGGACGGAGCAGCCGCAGCGGCTGCCGCACCGGCAGTCGCAGCCGGACCGCCCGATGCGCCACCGGCCCCTGCCCCAGCCCCCGACCCGGCCACGTTGCCGGCCGAGCCGGTCCCGCCTGCCGTGTCGGGCCTCCCGGCAGCAGCGGCGGCAGCCGCCGACGCGGTCGCGGGCACCGAGCCCGACGCACGCAACCGCATATACTCGTCGACCCCGCCGGGGAGGTGCCGGAGGTGCCCGCCGAGCACGGCGTACTGCTGGTCGGTGACGCGCTCGAGCAGGTACCGGTCGTGCGAGACCACCAGGAGCGTGCCCGGCCAGGTGTCGAGGAGGTCCTCCATCGCGGCGAGCATGTCGGTGTCGAGGTCGTTCGTGGGCTCGTCGAGGATGAGCACGTTCGGTTCGTCGAGCAGGATGAGCATGAGCTGGAGGCGTCGCTTCTGCCCACCGCTGAGGTCCTTGACCGGCGTCGAGAGCTGCGCGGAGGTGAAGCCGAGCCGCTCGAGGAGCTGCGACGGCGTCATCTCCTTGCCGTCGGCCACGTAGCTCGTCTTCTTCCGGGCGACGACCTCGCGGACACGGTCGTCCGCGTACTGCTGGAGGTCGGCGAGCTGCTGGTCGAGCACCGCGACCTGCACGGTCTTGCCGGTCTTCACGCGACCGGTGGTCGGCTGCAGCTTGCCGGACACCAGGTTGAGGAGCGTCGACTTGCCCGCGCCGTTCGGCCCGAGGATGCCGGTGCGCTCCCCCGGTGCGATCCGCCACTCGACGTCCCGCAGGATGACGTCGTCGCCGAAGGCCACTCCGGCGTCCAGCAGGTCGACGACGTCCTTGCCGAGGCGCGCCGTCGCCATCTGCGACAGTGCGACGGTGTCGCGGATCGGCGGGACGTCGTCGATCAGGGCGTTGGCCGCGTCGATGCGGAACTTCGGCTTGCTCGTGCGGGCCGGGGCACCGCGGCGGAGCCACGCGAGCTCCTTGCGGGCGAGGTTCTGGCGGCGCTGCTCGGACGCCGCGGCCTGCCGGTCACGCTCGACGCGCTGCAGGATGTACGCCGCGTAGCCGCCCTCGAACGGCTCGACGATGCCGTCGTGGACTTCCCACGTGTCGGTCGAGACGGCATCGAGGAACCACCGGTCGTGCGTCACGACGACGAGCCCGCCCTGGTTCGCCGACCACCGCCGCTTGATGTGGTCGGCGAGCCACTGGATGCCCTCGACGTCCAGGTGGTTCGTCGGCTCGTCGAGGAAGAGCACGTCCCAGTCGCCGACGAGGAGCTTCGCGAGGGCGATCCGGCGCCGCTGGCCGCCCGACAGGTCGTCGACGTTCGCCTCCCACGGGATGTCCGAGACGAGACCGCCGATGATGTCGCGGATCGTCGGGTCGCCGGCCCACTCGTGCTCGGCCCGGTCACCGACGACGGTCGCGCCGACGGTCGCTCCGGCCGGCAGGACGTCACGCTGGTCGAGGTACCCGACCGTCAGACCGCGGCGGTGCGTGACCCGGCCGTCGTCCGGCTCGATCCGCTTCGACAGCAGGGCGAGGAGCGTCGACTTGCCGTCACCGTTGCGGCCGACCACACCGATGCGGTCGCCCTCGTCGATGCCGAGGGTGACGCTGTCGAAGACGACACGGGTGGGGAACTCGAGATGCACGTTCTCGGCGCCGAGGAGATGAGCCACCAGACAAGGGTACGGGGGCGCGCGGCGTGCGCGGTCGCGCTCGCGTCAGTGGCGTCGGCGCTCGCGTCAGTGGCGGCGCTCGCGGAACCAGGTTTCGGACACAGCACCACGGAAAAGCGCGGTGCTGTGTCCGGAACCTGGTTCCGACGGAGCGGCCTGGGGGCGCGGCTCAGCTCGACGGGGTCGCGTCGCCTTCGCCGGCTGCTTCCTTCGCGCGCTTCAGGCGCGCTTGCGCCTCCCAGTACTCGATCTCGCGCTCGAGGTCGGCGAGTTCCTGCTCGGTGCCGCTGACGCGCTTGTCACCGTGGGCCGAGCGGGCCTCGCCGAGGGTGGCGTACCGGTCCTCGTGGCGCACGGGGTCCATGTAGCGGCCGTGGTTCCGCTCACCCGGAGCCCAGTCGTGACCGACGGCGAACCACACGATCGGGCCGACGACGGGGACGAAGATGCAGATGAGGACCCAGGCGAGCTTCGGCAGGCCGCGGATCTCGGCGTCCGTCTTCGTCAGGATGTCGATCAGGGCGAAGACGAGCAGGAGGGTCCCCGCCCCGTACAGCAGCACGCTCATGAGGACGAAGTCTATGGAGCGGCCGAGAGCCCGGCTACGCCCCGAACGCGTGCCGGAGTTGCGATCGGGCAACGGTCTCCTGCGACGGCGTACAGGGTAGTCGCGCGGACGCGAACGAGCGCGGGTGCGTCACTCGGCCGCGTGGTCGAGGTACCGCTGGGCGAGGAACGCCGAACGGACCGAGATCGCCCCCGATCCGAGTCCCACCACGGCCCACCCGGCGTTGAGCAGCCAGAAGTCTCCGGCGACGAGCACGGCGGCGGCGCCGAACGTGACGATCGCTGCCTGGAGCGCGATGGTCGGCGTCCGGGCCCGCTGGACCGCGGCGGCGCGGACGATGTCGAGTCGGTCCTCGGGTGCGCGCTCGCGCTCGCGGATCACCCGGCGGACGGCGTGCTGCTCCCTCGGGAGCAGGACGTCCGTCACCGGGGGCGACACGCGGCCGCGTCGGCGGTTCCCCGACTCCACGGCCAGCGACGCGGCGAGGACGACCGCGTACGCGATCGATCCGGTCCACGCGACGGCCCCCCGTCCGGTCGAGTACGGCGGGAACGCGAGGCCGACGACGAGGACGAGCACCGCGGGGAGCACGAGCAGCGCGATCGCGAGGGCGACGGAGAACCGGCGGGGAGCCGGCAGCACGAGCACGTCCAGTGCCCGAGCTCGGGCCACGGCCCAGCGCTGTTCAGCCCCTTCGACGGTGTCGGTCATCGTGCCCCCTCGACTGTGCCCCTGTGCCCCTGTGCCCCTGTGCCCCTGATCCCCTGATCCCCTGATCCCCTGATCCCCTGATCCCCTGATCCCCTGATCGAACCACGTGGACCGAGGATCCGTCAGAGCGCGGCGACCCACTCGTCGGTGCCGTCGAGGAAGCGCTGGTGCTTCCAGATCGGGGTGCGTTCCTTCACGAGGTCGATGAGGGCCGCACAGGCAGCGAAGGCCTGCGCGCGGTGCGGGGAGGCGACGGCCGCGGCGAGCGCGACGTCCCCGACGACGAGGGCTCCGACCCGGTGCAGGACGGCGATCCGGACGTCGGGGTGCTCCGACGCGATCGTCTCGGCGACCTCGCGGAGCACGGCGGCGGCGGTCGGGTGGCCCTCGTAGTCGAGCGCGGTGACGCCCTTGCCGCCGTCGTGGTCGCGGACGACCCCGGCGAAGGTCACGACGGCGCCGTCACGGTCGGACGCCACGGCGGTGCTCGTCTCCTCGACCGTCACGTCGCGGTCGACGACGTCGGCGAGCAGGACCCGGCCGGAAGCCGGTGCCCCGGTCACGAGGCGCTCCGCGGGGCGTGCCCGTCACCGTGGAGCTGGGCGAGCACGTGGTCGAGCAGGCCGTCGAGGACGTCGAGCCCGTCGGCCACACCGCCCCGGGAGCCGGGCAGGGTGACGACCAACGCTCCACCGGCGGCGATCCCGGCGACTCCGCGGCTGAGGAGGGCGGTCGGCCCGGCCCCGACGACGCCTCGGCGCCGGATCTCCTCGACGATGCCCGGGAGCTCGAGGTCGAGCAGCGGTGCGACGGCTTCGGGCGTGCGGTCGGTGGGGGTGACGCCGGTGCCCCCCGTGGTGATGACGACCCGGGCTCCGGCCAGGACCGCACCCGTGATCGTCTCGGCGATCGGACCACCGTCGGGGACGATCGTCGGTTCCGACACCGTGAAGCCGCGCTCGCGGAGCCAGCCGGCGATGGCCGGTCCGGTGCGGTCGAGCGCGGCGTCCGCCGCAGCCTGCGTGGACACGACGAGCACCGCCGCGCGGCCCTTCGTCGGTTCGGAGGTCATCGGTCCGCCTTCCAGTCGCCCGACCGGCCACCGTGCTTCTCGAGCACGCGGACGTCGGTGATCGTCGCCGATCGGTCGACCGCCTTCACCATGTCGTACACCGTGAGCGCGCCGACGCTGGCACCGGTCAGGGCCTCCATCTCGACGCCGGTGCGCGACGTGGTGCGCACCGACACCTCGACCACGACCCGGTCGTCGGTGCCCGTGATGTCGACCTGCACCCCGGAGATCGGCAGCGGGTGGCAGAGGGGGACGAGGTCCGACGTCTTCTTCACGGCCATGATCGCGGCGATGCGGGCGGTGCCGATGACCTCGCCCTTGGGCAGGGAGCCGTCGAGGATCCGGGCGACGACGTCGGGCCGGGTCACGAGGGTCGCGGCCGCGGTGGCCGACCGGTCGGTGACGTCCTTGTCGGACACGTCGACCATGTGGGCCGATCCGTCGGCGCGGACGTGGGAGAGGTCGGTCATCTACAGACTCCAGACGGTGAGCAGGTCGCCCGGTTCGACAGCGGCGGTGCCGACGGGGACGTGGACGAGGTGCGTCGCGGCGGCGTAGTGCGCGAGCAGGTGGGAGCTCGGCCCGCCGACGAGGTGGACGCGGCCGTCCTCCACCCTGCCGCGCCGGACCTGGTGCTTCCCCTCGGGCGACACGGCGGCCTCGGCCGCGGGGAGCACCTGCACGGGCCGGTCGGCCGGGAGCCCGACGAGCGGGGCGAGGACCGGGCGGAGGAACACCTCGAACGAGACGAGCGCCGAGACGGGGTTCCCGGGGAACGCGACCACGGGGACGGCCCGGTCGCCGAACGACACCGTCCCGAGCGCCTGCGGACCACCGGGTTGCATCGCGACCGGCGTCACCTCGAGTCCGCGCGGCTCGAGTGCCTGCCGCACGACCTCGTACGCACCCGCGCTGATCCCACCGGTGGTCAGGACGAGGTCGGCCCAGTCGCCGACGGCTCCGGTGACGCCCGCGAGGAATGCGGTCTCGTCGTCGGGGACCACGACCGTCCGGGCATCGGCGCCGACCTCGGCGAGCGCTGCGGTCAGGGCCACGCCGTTCGCGTCGCCGATGCCGGCACCGTGGACGTCGACACCGACGAGTTCGGAACCGGTGCTGACGACGAGCACCCGGACCGGCCGGACGACGTCGACCCGCTCCACCCCGGCAGCGGCGAGCGCCCCGAGGAGGGCCGGGGTGACGAACGCACCGGCCTCGGCGACGACCCCGCCGCGGGGCAGGTCGGAGCCCGCGGTGCGGACGAAGGCTCCCTCGGCGACGTCGTCGGGCACGTGGACGCTGTGGAGGGCCAACGCCGCGGGGAACGCACCGATGTCGGTGCGTTCGACGGGGAAGACGGCGTCGGCGCCATCGGGGATCCGCGCGCCGGTCATGATCGGCGCAGCGGTGTCGGGAGCGAGCGGCGCGGGTGCCCGGCCGGCGGGGATCGGCTCGCCTACGGCGACGGTGCGGCCGGCGTCGGCGGCGCGGACGGCGAAGCCGTCCATCTGGCTGTTGTCGAACGCGGGGAGCGCGACCGGTGCGACGACGCGACCGGCGAGCCGACGACGTGCGCCCGCGGTGGCTGTGGCGGCGAGGTCGACGGTGCGCAGTGCCTCCAGGCCGGAAGGGTCGGAGTGGTCGGGCGCGCCGGGCGTGAGCCGGGCGGCGACCGGAGCGAGGAGCGCAGCCACCGCTTCCGCGTGTCGACCGATCGTTCGCACTGTGCCCTCCGAAGTCGTGTGGCGGACCCGCCCGACGGAACCTCCGTCAGGGAGCGTCAGTAGCGTATCCAGCGCGCATCCCGCGCCGAGGACGATTCGGAGGACCTGTGGAGAACGACGTGACGATCGGTGTGATCGGTGGATCGGGCCTGTACGAGCTGTTCGAGGCGGGCACGGCCGAGGAGCGGACGGTCGCCACCCCGTTCGGCGAGACCTCCAGCCCGATCAGCATCGGCACGATGTCGGGTCGGCGCGTGGCGTTCCTCACCCGGCACGGCCGGTCGCACTCGGTCGCACCGCACCGCATCAACCACCGCGCGAACACCTGGGCGCTCCGGTCGCTCGGCGTCCGCGCGATCGTCTCGTCGAGTGCCGTCGGAGGCCTCCACCCGGACTACGCGCCGGGCACGTTCGTCGTCACGGACCAGCTCATCGACCGGACCTGGGGCCGCGCCGACACCTTCTTCGAGGACGACGTACAGCACCTGTCGTTCGCCGATCCCTTCGACCCCGTGCTCCGGGACGCCGCCGTCGAGGCCGTCGCCGCCCTCGGCGTGCCGCACCGCCCGACCGGGACCTGCGTCGTCATCCAGGGCCCGCGGTTCTCGACCCGCGCGGAGTCGGTGTGGATGCGCGAGGCGGGCGGTCACACGATCAATATGACGATGACACCGGAGGTCCCCCTCGCCGCGGAGCTCGGCATCGGCACGGTGAACCTGTCGTTCGTGACCGACGCGGACGCCGGCCTCGAGCTCGCGGCGGGCCCGGACGACGCGCCGGTGACGCACGCGGCCGTCATGGAGCGGCTGCAGCGGGCGAACGAGGTCATCGTGCGGGCGATCGGCTCGATCGTCGCGGCGATCCCCGAGGACTTCGCGCCGCGCGAGCTCGTGCCGTCGACAGCGAGCGAGGCCGTGCTGGCGATGCCGGTGGCCGAGGGCGACGCGTGACCCGCCTGCTCGTCACCGGCGGCGCGGGGTTCATCGGCTCCGCGATCGTCCGGCGGGCACTGACCGAGGGCCACGAGGTCCGGGTGCTGGACTCGCTCCGGCCCGACGTGCACGGCGACGCCGGCGCAGGGCACGCCCCCGTCCCCGAGGGCGTGGACTTCGTCCGGGGGGACGTCCGCGACGACACCGTCCTCGACGCCGCCCTCGACGGGATCGACGTCGTCTGTCACCAGGCCGCGAAGGTCGGGCTCGGCGTCGACTTCCAGGACGCCCCGGACTACGTGTCCTCGAACGACACCGGGACGGCGCACGTCCTCGCCGCGATGGACCGGTACGGCATCGGCCGACTGGTGGTCGCGAGCTCGATGGTCGTCTACGGCGAGGGTGCGTACGCGACCGCCGCCGGCGCACCGACCCGGCCGCCGGCGCGGCGACGCGAGGACCTCGACGCCGGCCGGTTCGACCCGATCGGGTCCGACGGCGAACCGCTCGTGCCGGGGCTCATCGACGAGGACGCCGCGCTCGACCCCCGCAACGTGTACGCGCAGACGAAGGTGGCGCAGGAGCACCTGGCGTCCTCGTGGGCACGGGCCACCGGCGGCCGGGCCATCGCGCTCCGCTACCACAACGTCTACGGCCCGGGCATGCCCGCGAACACGCCGTACGCGGGTGTCGCGTCCCTGTTCCGCTCGGCGCTCGCACGGGGTGAGGCCCCGCGGGTGTTCGAGGACGGCCGGCAGCGACGGGACTTCGTGCACGTGGACGACGTCGCGGGTGCCAACGCGGCATCGATCGCGGCGACGGCCGACCTGCCGGACGACTCCTTCCGGGCGTACAACGTCGGCTCGGGCACCGTCCACACCATCGGCGAGATGGCGGCGGCGATCGCCGGGCCGGACGGTCCGCAGCCGGTCGTGACGGGCGAGTACCGGCTCGGGGACGTCCGGCACGTCACGGCGTCGTCGGAGCGCATCGGCCGGGAGCTCGGTTGGCACGCCGAGGTCGACTTCGAGCGGGGCATGCGCGAGTTCGCGACGGCGCCGCTGCGGGCCGCGGTGCGCTGACGCCGCGGCGCGCGGTGCGGGGTGCGCTGACGCCGCGGCGCGCGGTGCGACCCGGAGCGGACCCGGGACCCGCAGCCGCGGGCTCGAGACCCGGGCCCTGCGACACTCCTCGCACGCCGGACCCCGAGAGCGGTCGCCCACCACGAGACTCGGCCCCGACGGGCCGGCCGACCCCGCCCGCCCAGCCTCGCCCGGCGGCCCGGCCGAGCCCCGGCCGACGGCCCCGCCCCACATCGGGGGACACGACAAGCGGACACCGGGGTACACGCCGGCCCGGTTCCGGTCAGGGCGCTCGGGCACCGTGGGGTCCATGTCGACGCCCGCGAGCCCCGCGAACCCCGATCCGCACGGTGATCCCCGTCGATCCGGCCGTCCGCACCGAACAGACGGCATGAACGTCGACGTGATCCTGCCGTGCCTCGACGAGGCCGACGCCCTCCCCCGCGTGATCGGGCGGCTCCCGCAGGGCTACCGGGCGATCGTCGTCGACAACGGCTCGACCGACGGGTCCGCCGACGTCGCCCGCGCACACGGCGCCCTCGTCGTCACGGAACCCCGCCGCGGCTTCGGCTCGGCGTGCGCCGCCGGTCTCGCGGCCGCGACCGCCGACTTCGTGGCGTTCTGCGACGCGGACGCCTCGATGGACCCGGCCGAACTTCCGGGCCTCCTCGACCGGGTGGTGTCGGGTCGCACCGACCTCGCCCTCGGCCGACGTGTCCCGACCGCCCGCGGCGCATGGGCCCCGCACGCGCGCTTCGCGAACCGGGTGCTGGCGATCCTCATGCGCCGTGCCACCGGCTACCGCCTCCGCGACCTCGGCCCGATGCGGGTGATGCGCCGCGAACAGCTCGTCGCCCTCGACCTGCAGGACCGCCGCAGCGGCTACCCGCTCGAGATGGTGCTCGCCGCGCACGCCGCCGGCCTCCGTGTCGACGAGAGCGACATCGGCTACGCGCAGCGCATCGGCGACAGCAAGGTGACCGGCACGCTCCGCGGGACGATCAACGCCGTGCGGGACATGTCGCGGCTGCTCCGCGCCTACCGCTCCGGCGAGCGCCGTCCGGGCACCGCCGTCCGCCCGTCCGTGGACACCACCACCGGCTCGTCAGCACAGCCCGGTCCGACCGGCCTGGAGGCCCGCCCCACCCCCGCCGACCCCGCTCCCCTCGAGCGCGTGGCCGGTCCGGTCGAAGGCGTCCGCTCGTGACCGCCGTGACCGTCGCGGTGGTCGCCAAGGAGTGCCTACCCGGCCGGGTGAAGACCCGGCTCATCCCGGCGCTCGGTCCCGAGGGCGCCGCCCGGGTGGCGGCCGCCAGCCTGTCGGACACCCTCGCGACGGTGCGTGCCCTCCCGGCCGCGCGTCGCATCCTGTTCTTCGACGGTGAGGTCGTCCCGGCAGCGGCCGAGGGCTTCCACGTCCTCCCCCAACCGGCGGGCGACCTCGACGAGCGCCTCGGGACCCTGTTCGACGCGGTGCAGGGGCCACTCCTGCTGATCGGCATGGACACGCCGCAGGTGCGTCCGGACGACCTCGCCGCGGTGTTCGAGCACCCGGAGCGCGACGCGTGGTTCGGTCCGGCCGAGGACGGCGGCTTCTGGGCGCTCTACCTGCACGTTCCGGACGGCTCGCTCATCCGCGGTGTGCCGATGTCCCGCGACGACACCGGAGCCGTGCAGCGCGCCCGACTCGGGAACGCCGGCCTCGACGTCGGCGACCTCACTCCCCTGCTCGACGTGGACGAGATCGCCGACGCCGACCGGGTGGCCGAACTCGCTCCCGACTCCGCGTTCGCCGCCGCACTCGCGGCCGAGCGCACGCCTTCCGGAGGTGCCCGATGACCATGCACGCCCCGATGACCTTCGGCGCCGGGGGCGGCGAGCCGTACGCCCGCGCCCTGCGCTCCGACGGACGTCTCCGCTTGACGGACCCGAGCCGACCCGGCACGGTCACCACGATGGACGTCAGCAGGTGGAGCGCCGCCGCCGACCGGGTCGACCGCTCGCTGCTCGACGACGCCGACGGTCCGGTCATCGACATCGGCTGCGGCCCCGGCAGGATGCTCGTCGCCGCGCGGGCCGTGGGCCTGCCGTCGCTCGGTGTGGACGTCTCCGCCGAGGCCGTCGCGATCGCCCGCCGCTCCGGCGGCCACGCGGTGCAGGGCTCGGTCTTCGACCCGGTGCCCGACGAAGGCCACTGGGACACCGCGCTCGTGATCGACGGGAACATCGGCATCGGCGGCGACCCGACGGGCCTCCTCGCCCGGTGCCGGGCGATCGTGCGCGTCGGCGGCCGCGTCGTCGTCGAGACGAACCCGGATCGTTCCGCCGACCGGACGTACACCGCCCGCGTGGTGGACACCGACGGTCACGAGAGCGCCGCGTTCCCGTGGGCCGAGGTCGGTCTCGACGCCCTGCACGGCCACGCGGCGGACGCGGGACTGCTCGCCCGGCAGAGCTGGACGGCCGAGGGCCGCACGTTCTGCGAACTCATCGCCTGACCGGACACACCGTCGACCGCTTCTTTTGCACCGTGCAAGAAAAGCGGCTAGGCTGAGTCTCATGCAGAACCGCGACTTCCCCTTCGGCGGCTCGTTCGTGAGTGGCACCACGCGGCGCGACGAGCTCGGCGCCTACACCGTCACCGCGGCGCAGCGTCCCCTCGGCACCTACACCGGCGTCACCGTCGCCCGTCCGCTCGGGCGCTTCGTCGACGCGCAGTCCGACCACGGGACGGCCACCGGCTCCGTCCGGACCGCGACCGGCTCGTTCCGCACGGCGACGGGTTCGCTCCGCACCGCGACCGGCTCGTTCCGCACGGCGACGGGTTCGCTCCGCACCGCGACCGGCTCGTTCCGCACCGCCTGAGCCCAGCCGGACGGCGCAACCCCAGACCGCGAGCGGTCGCCCACCGGATCGTTCCCCCCACCGATCCGGGTCGGGCGGCCGCTCGCTTCGTTCCCGCAGACACCGCGCGGTCCGTCGCGCGCGCCGGGGACGGACGACCAGCACGCGCACCACCACCGGGTGCCAGGATGGGGACATGAACGACCGCGCCGGAACCCCCGCGACCGCCGACGACCTCGTCGACCTCGACGCCCTCATCGCCGCGTACCACGAGCGTGTGCCGGACGTCTCGATCCCCGAGCAGAAGGTCGTGTTCGGCACCTCCGGGCACCGCGGCTCGTCCCTCGACACCGCGTTCAACGACACCCACATCGCCGCGATCACCCAGGCGATCGTCGAGTACCGCACCGAGCAGGGCACCGACGGACCGCTCTTCATCGGTCGCGACACCCACGCACTCTCGGCCCCGGCCGAGCGGACCGCGCTCGAGGTCCTCGCCGCGAACGGTGTCCGGGTGCTCGCCGACAGCGCGGACGGTTTCGTCCCGACCCCGGCCCTCAGCCACGCGATCATCGCCTACAACCGCGCCGGCAACCCGGACACCGCGGACGGCATCGTCATCACGCCGAGCCACAACCCGCCCCGCGACGGCGGCTTCAAGTACAACCCCCCGCACGGCGGCCCGGCCGACAGCGACGCCACGAGCTGGATCGCCGACCGCGCGAACGCCATCATCGCCGGCGGCAACGCCGAGGTGCGCCGCCAGGACGACACCGCGGCCGAGGGCTACGACTACCTCGGCTCCTACGTGGCGGACCTCGAGAACATCATCGACATCGACGCGATCAAGCGCGCCGGGGTCCGGATCGGTGCCGACCCCCTCGGCGGGGCGTCGCTGCCGTACTGGGAGCGCATCCGTGACCACTACGGTCTCGACCTCACGGTGGTGAACCCCGAGGTCGACCCGACGTGGGCGTTCATGACCCTCGACTGGGACGGCAAGATCCGCATGGACCCGTCGAGCGCGAGCGCGATGGCGTCGGTGGTCGCCCGCAAGGACGAGTTCGACGTGCTGACGGGCAACGACGCCGACTCCGACCGACACGGCATCGTGACCCCGGACGCCGGCCTGATGAACCCGAACCACTACCTCGCGGTCGCGATCGAGTACCTGTACGCCCACCGGCCCGAGTGGCGCGACGACGCCGCGATCGGCAAGACCCTCGTCTCGTCGAGCATCATCGACCGGGTCGCGGAGTCACTCGGGCGCCGGCTGTGGGAGGTCCCGGTCGGGTTCAAGTGGTTCGTGCCCGGCCTGATCGACGGCTCGGTGGCGTTCGGCGGCGAGGAGTCCGCCGGTGCGAGCTTCCTCCGCAAGGACGGCACCGCGTGGACGACCGACAAGGACGGCATCATCCTGGCGCTCCTCGCATCGGAGATCATCGCGGTGACCGGCAAGACCCCGTCCCAGCTCTACGCCGAGCTGACCGAGCGGTTCGGCGCCCCCGTGTACCAGCGGGTCGACGCCGCGGCGAGCAAGGAGCAGAAGGCACGGCTCTCGAAGCTCGACGGCGACGCCATCGCCGCTGACACGCTCGCGGGCGACCCGATCACGGCGAAGCTCTCGAAGGCCCCGGGCAACGACGCGGCGGTCGGCGGCGTCAAGGTGGTCACGGACAAGGCGTGGTTCGCCGCCCGGCCGTCCGGCACCGAGGACGTCTACAAGATCTACGCCGAGAGCTTCGTCGGACAGGAGCACCTCGAGCAGGTCCAGCGCGAGGCCAAGGAGATCGTCGACGCAGCACTCGGCGCGTAGGGGGACACCGGCGTAGCCTCCGGCTGGTCGGCAGCAGCCGGAGGACTGCCGATCCACTCAGGAACGGGCTCCGGGCGGACCTTCGCCTTGCGGAGGTTGTAACTTTGCACCCAGCGCAAAGTTTCGGGAGACCTGCACATGACCCAGACCGCGACCGCACCCGCGGCTCCCACGACGTCCTCGAACGCCGTGATGAACCACCGGCAGATCCTGCTGGTGATCTACGGCCTCATGGCCGGCATGTTCCTCGGTGCCCTCGACCAGACGATCGTCGGCACCGCGATCCGCACCATCGGTGACGACCTCCACGGCCTCGACCAGCAGGCGTGGGTGACCACCGGCTACCTGATCGCGTCGACGATCACCACGCCGATCTACGGCAAGCTGTCCGACATCTTCGGCCGTCGCCCGCTGTTCCTCACCGCGATCGGCATCTTCATCGTCGGGTCGCTGCTCGCGTCGTTCTCGACCTCGATGCTCATGCTCGCGGGCTTCCGCGCTCTGCAGGGCCTCGGCGCCGGTGGCCTGATGTCGCTGCCCCTCGCGATCATGGGCGACATGCTCGCTCCCCGCGAGCGCGCGAAGTACCAGGGGTACTTCCTCGCCGTGTTCGGCATCTCGTCGGTCATCGGCCCGCTCGTCGGCGGCCTCTTCGCCGGCGCGTCGGAGATCGTCTTCATCGCCGGCTGGCGCTGGGTCTTCCTCATCAACGTCCCGATCGGCATCATCGCGCTGATCATGGTGACGACGTTCCTGCACCTGCCGAAGTTCGGCGACCGCGGCAAGCCGCGGATCGACTGGTGGGGTGCGGCGCTCGTCATCGTCACGCTCGTCCCGCTGCTCCTCATCGCCGAGCAGGGCCGCGACTGGGGCTGGAGCTCGGTGGGCGCGTTCGCCTGCTACGGCATCGGTGCCGCCGGGCTCATCGCGTTCGTCATCGTCGAGCGGGCCATGGGCGACAACGCGATCCTGCCGTTGAAGCTCTTCGGCTCGCACGTGTTCTCGATGGCCGCGGTCCTCAGCGTGCTCGTCGGTTTCGGCATGTTCGGCGCCATGCTCACGATCCCGCTGTACCTGCAGATCGTGAAGGGCGTCACGCCGACCGAGTCCGGCTTCGCGATGCTGCCGATGGTCCTCGGCCTGATGATCGCGTCGATCGCCTCGGGTCAGATCATCTCCCGCACGGGCAAGTACCAGGTCTTCCCGGTCACGGGGACCGCGTTCACCGCGATCGGCTTCACGGTGCTGACGTTCCTCACGGCGGACAGCCCGCTGTGGTTCCTCATGCTCGGCATGTTCGGCATCGGCCTCGGACTCGGTCAGCTCATGCAGACGCTGACCCTCGCCGCGCAGAACTCGGTGTCGCCTCGGGACATCGGCGTCGCCACCAGCGCCGCGACCTTCTTCCGCCAGATCGGCGGCACCATGGGCACGGCCGTCCTGCTCTCCGTCCTGTTCTCGCTCATGCCGACGAACATCACGACGGCGCTGCAGAACGAGTCCACGCTGAAGAGCAGCCTCAACGCCGCGCTCACCCCCTCCGTCGCGAACGCCTCGGAGAACAAGGCGGTCATGGACCAGATCTGGAACCGGATCGTCGACCCGATCCAGTCGAACGTGCAGGACCAGCTCAACGAGGGTGCTGCGAAGGCCAAGGCCGCCGCGGACAAGGCCGTCACGAAGCAGGTCACCGCCAAGGTGCAGCAGGCCGTCGCCGCCGGTCAGATCCCGGCGGCGTCCGCTGACTCCGTCATCGCCGAGCAGGTCTCCGCCGCGAAGTCGGACGCCGAGCAGCAGGCGCTCGAGCAGGTGGCGTCCAAGGCGAAGGCCGAGGTCGTCGACGGCACCGTCCAGGTCGACTACTCGAACGCCACGCAGCGGAAGAACGTCGTCGACGAGGTCGCCCCGACGATCAAGAAGCAGCTCGAGAAGGGCACGACGAGCTCGTCGACCTCCTCGACGACCAGCGACACCTCGTTCCTCAACGGCGCGGACCCGCGGCTCACCCGCTCGTTCCTGGTCGGGTTCAGCAGCTCCGCGGTCACCGTCTACTACGTCGGGCTCGGCGTGATCCTGCTCGCGTTCGTCCTCACGTGGTTCTTCCGCGTCCCGCCGCTCCGCAAGGTCTCGGCCCTCCAGGAGCAGGCCAACGCCGCGAAGGACGGGCAGGACCGCCTCACCGCCGACGCGCAGGAGGCCGCCGCGAACACGGGTTCGCTCGTCACGCCGCACACCGGGTCGATGGACGTGGTGCCGACGTCGCCGGACGTCTCCGTGCCGCGTCAGGACCGGCCGGGAGGCACGGCCTCCACCGTCACGCCGGTCGCGTCCGACGGACGGTCGGCTCCCACCTCCGCGGACACGCGTGCCCCGCTGCCCGGTGCCACGACCCACGGCGCGCACTCGGCGGCAGCGCCGGTGGACGAGCCGCCGACGACGACGGGCACGGTCCGGACCCGTCCGGCGCACGCCGCGCCGGCCGACGGAGCGGCGGCGTCCGACCAGGAGACGACCACGTCGGCACAGCAGCCCGACCCGGCGGAGGCGAACCGTGCCTCCCGGCCGGACCACGGCGACCACCCGCACGGCCGTCACTCGGCCGAGTAGCCGACCGCCCGACCAGCCGCGCGTTCTCCGTCGTCAGTCGGCGACGGAGAACGTCGCGCCGGGCAGGCGTCGACGCATGACCTCGACAGCGGCGGCGTTGTCGTCGACGAGCACGTAGCGCCGGCCGAGTGCCGTTGCGACGGCGCCGGTCGTGCCGCTGCCGGCGAAGAAGTCGAGCACCCAGTCGCCCTCGCGCGAGGACGCCTGGACGATGCGCCGGAGGACGCCCTCGGGCTTCTGCGTCGGGTAGCCGGTCTTCTCGTGGCCGGTGGGCGACACGATCGTGTGCCACCACACGTCGGTCGGCAGCTTGCCGCGCTCCCGTTGCTCGGGCGTGACGAGCCCCGGTGCCATGTACGGCTCGCGGTCGACCGCCGCCGAGTCGAAGTGGTACCGGTCGGGGTCCTTCACGTACACGAGGATCGTGTCGTGCTTGGTCGGCCACCGGGTCTTCGCCTTCGCGCCGAAGTCGTAGGCCCAGACGATCTCGTTGAGGAACGACTCGCGGCCGAAGAGCGCGTCGAGCAGCACCTTCGCGTAGTGCGACTCCCGGTAGTCGAGGTGCAGGTAGAGCGTCCCGTCGTCGGCCAGGACCCGCCACGCCTCGAGCAGCCGCGGCTCGAGGAACGACCAGTAGTCGTCGAAGCGGTCGTCGAAGCGGAGCAGGTCGCCCCGGACCCGCTCGTAGGAGCCGCCGCGGAACCCCGTGACGGTCTCGCGACGACCGGGGGTCGCCGTCACGTCCTCCGTGCGCCGGACCGCCGTGCTCGCGTGCCGACGCTGCTTGCGGCCCGTGTTGAACGGCGGGTCGAGGTAGACCAGCGTGAAGGAGCCGTCGTCGAGGGTCGGCAGGACGTCGAGGGCGTCCCCGTGGACCACCCTGTCCGGTCCGCGGTCGTCGTGCACGGGTCCATCCTCGCGTACGGTCGGGCACGACCGGTGCACGGGGTCAGCGGCAGGTGAGCTGCTCGAGCTGTGCGTCGTCCTGGTCGAGGACCCCGGCGACGTAGATCGTGACGGGTCGGCCGGCGACCACGGGCGACTCCACCGCGACCGCGTGCGGGCCGCCGAGGATCCCCACCGGGTCATCGACGCGGTAGACGGCCTGGGCATCGGCGCAGCTCTGGTCGGAGGTGATCGTCCAGCCCGCGCACCCGAGGTCGTCGCACGCGACCGGCCACGTCCCCGCCGCCGTACCCGGGTCGAGCGCCGTCTTGTCGGTGATGCCCATCGGGGAGCGCGGCGGGGTGTCGGTGCACGCGGCGTCCTCGATGGCGGCGTACTGCTCGCTGCCCGTCTCGACGAACGCGGCCGGGGTGGCCTTCGAGACGTCGAGCGTCCGGTGGACGGTCCGGGTCTCCGCACCGTCCTCGGTCGCCGAGAACCCGATCGTCACGGCGAGCTGGCCGTCGCACTCGCCGGTGGCGTACCAGGACCAGCAGCCCTGGTCGGCATCCCCCACCGTGCCGCAGGTGGCCTCGGTGCTCTCGTCGTCGCCGAGGAACGCGATCGTGACCGCGCCGTCCCGCGTCACGAACGGTTGCGGGTCCTTCCACCCGTCGCCGTGGTCCGTTCCGGTGCCGTCGTCGGGCGCTGCCTGACCGCCGGAGCCGTCGTCGGGGGCGGTGCCCTGCGTCCCGGAGCCGTCGTCCTGACCGCCCTGCTGCGCGGCGCTGACCTGGGCTCGGTCGGCCACGTCGACCAGGGCGCGGGAAGTCGGGACCGCCGCGGCGCTCACGCCGGCGACGAGCACGAGTGCGGCCGCGCCGGAGAGGAGGGCGAGCGCCCGGGCTCCGGACCGACGGAGCCGGCGGTCGGACGCCGCCCGGTCGGCTGCACGGAAGGGGGCCGCGCCGGGCACGTCCCACGCTGAGTCGCTCGCGGGATCGTCGTCGTCGGGGCGGACGATCGCAGTGACCTGCCGGATCGTCGCGGCCCGGACGTCGAGCAGCCGCGCCCCGGCCACGACCACCATCGCGACGCCGGCGATGAGCACGGGCAGCACGGCGAAGGCGAGGACGCTTCCGGCGACCGACGCGACGATGCCCGCGACCAGGCCGAGCAGCGCGAGCACGGCGCCGACCGCGCGCACGACGACCAGGCCCCGAGCGGACGGCGGGAGGAACGCACGGAGTGCACGCCGGTCGGTCCGCCAGAAGACCCAACCGTCCGGAGCCGGAGGCGTGCCCGGAGCGGGCGTCCACCCCGGCGCGGGTTCCACGAGCGGGTGCCGGGCGACCCAGTCGTCGGAGGGCTGAGGCCAGCCGGGAGCGGTCCGGAAGCGGAACGGGAGCGCGTCGTGCTGCACGTCCGGAGGCTAGTGCTCCACCCGGACGGTTCACAGCCCCTTCTTCGGGAGGTGCAGCGTAGCGTCGGGCGCATGGCGACACCCGAGGTCCGGAACGACACCGAGCAGCAGCAGTACTCCCTCGTCGAGGACGGAGAGGTGATCGGACTCGCCGCGTACGAGATCGAGGGCGACGAGATCCGGTTCGTGCACACGGAGGTGGATCCCGAGCACCGCGGGGGCGGCCACGCCTCGATGCTCGTGCAGGCAGCGCTCGACGACGTCCGCGCGAACTCGTCCCGCTCCGTCGTGCCGCAGTGCAGCTACGTGAAGGCCTGGATCGAGCGGCACCCGGACTACCAGGAGCTCACCGCACGCTGAGCCGCGGCCGTGGTCGTCCGGGGTCGGTCAGTACGTGCGGTCGTGCGTTCCGGCACGGACCTCGTGCCGTCGGTCCGCCCGGGTCCCCGGCACCCTGATGAGCACGTGACCGCTGAGCAGGTCGTGGTCGTCGTCGGCGGGCGTCGGGGCCTCCCGCGGCAGACGCGCCTGCCGTTCGTACACGGCCTGGGCCTCGTGCCGGGTCGGCGCGAAGACCTCGTCCATCATCGAGACCACGCCGCCCGAGCCGCCCGAGCGCGTGGCCTTGTTCGACAGGTCGATCCAACCCACGCGATCGGCGACCCACATCGCGACGACCGCTGCGGCCACCGCCCCCAGGAGGATCAACCAGTTCACGTGCACGACGCTACGTGGACGTCCCGGTCCCGACATCAGCCGCGCGGGGGATTCTCCTGATCCACACACGTCGTTCTTGGGGAGGACGCCGAGACTGGGGTGGCGGCGGCCCGGTTCCCCCCTCCCGGGCCGCCGACCCCGTCGTCGGCCGCCGGACGCCACATCGACACGGGCGCTGCGGACGCGAACCCGGTGAGCGGCGCCCCCTCGGCGAACCCGTGTCGCCGGTAGAGCCGTCGGTTGTGCGGTGTCGACGACTCCAGGTACGAGCCCTGCCGTCCTCGGTCCACCCGGTCGAGGGCGTGCTCGAGGAGCCGCCCGCCGACGCCCTGACCGCGCGCGGACCCCGACACGCCGATCTCGGCGAGGTACCAGTGCGGCGCGTCCGGACGGGCCCGCTCCATGCGGCGCAGGTGGGCGAGCGCGCGGAGCCCGCCAGCGATCCCGAGCACCCGGACGAGCTCCGGCACCTGCCGCACGAACGCCCGGACCCCGCCACGGTGCGGGAGCGGTACCTGCCAGAACCCGGCACCGACCACCCGGTCACCAGCGACCGCGACGTCGACGGCGCGCCCCTGCGACGGCACCGCGCGGATCAACGCGGCGAACAGCCGACCGAGCACCGCCACCCGGTCCTCGCCGACGCGCGCGGGTCGGATCTCGGCGAGCACGGGGTCCTCGGCGAAGGCCTCGGCCAGGACGGTCGCGGCGGCCTGCACCTCGTGCTCCGCAGCGGCTCGGACGACGATCTCCATGGTGACTCCTCCACGATTCGGCCATCTGGCCAAGTTCATCGTCGAGCACAACCCTGCGCACGCGCCGTACGCTTCCTGTGATGACGGAGGACGAGGGCACGCGCGGGTACCGCAGTCGTGCGGACCGGCGTGAGGAGCTGCTCGACGCCGCGGCCCTCGTCGTCCGCGACGACGGTCTCGCCGGGCTGACCACGCGTGCCGTCGCGGCGCGTGCGGGGGTCGCCCACGGCGTGGTGCACTACGTGTTCGGTGCCCGGAAGCACCTCGTCGTCGCACTGCTCGAACGCCAGGCCCGCGCATCGCTCCCCCGGGTGCTCGGAGCTGCCGACGCACACGACGACCTCGCCTCCGCGCTCGACGCGGCGGTGGCGGCGTGGCTCGAGCTGGTCCGGCGCGAGCCCGAGCGCTTCCGCCTGCTCGAGGCCCTGAGCAGCAGCGGACCGAGCTCCGCCGGCGACGGCCCCCTCGTCGAGGCGGAGCGCGGACTCTGGCGCGACGCGGTCGACGCAGCGCTGCAGCACTGGACGACGGGACACGGCGTCGTCTTGGCGGTGCCGACGCCGGTGGCGGCCGATGCTGTCATCGCCGTCGTGGACGGCCTGACCCGGTCGTCGGCGAGCGACCCCGACGGCACTGCGACAGATCGCTCGCGCGCGCTCCTGGTTCGGGGCCTCGCTCACGCGCTCAGCACCGCACCCTGATCAGCGCCGCGCAGCAGCGTTCCCGCGGCGACGCGATCAGGTCACGGCACCCGCTCGAGCCACTCCTTCGTCGCGAACTTCGTCGCGATGAGCTCCTGCGCCCGCTGCCGCTCGGCCTCGGTCACGTGCCCCTCGTGCGCACCGTACAGCTTCGTGAACGTGCCGATCAGCCGCTCGATGACCTCGGCCCGCGGCAGGCCGGTCTGCGAGCGCAGCGGGTCGACGCGCTTCGCCGCCGAGGTCGTGCCCTTGTCGCTCATCTTCTCGCGACCGATCCGCAGCACCTCGACCATCTTCTGGCCGTCCATGTCGTAGCTCATCGTGGCGTGGTGCAGCACGGCACCGGTGCCGAGGCGCTTCTGCGCAGCCCCGCCGATCTTGCCCTTCGCGGAGGTGATGTCGTTGAGCGGCTGGTAGTACGCATCGATGCCGAGCGACTTCAGCGCCTCGATCACCCACTCGTCGAGGTAGGCGTACGAGTCGGCGAAGGTCATGCCCTGCACGAGGTCGGCGGGCACGTAGAGCGAGTACGAGATGATCGCGCCCGCCTCCATGAACATCGCGCCGCCGCCGGAGATGCGTCGGACGACCTGCACGCCGTACCTCGCCGCGCCGTCCGGGTCGACCTCGTTCTTGAGCGACTGGAACGACCCGATGACCACCGCGGACTCGTCCCACTCCCAGATGCGGAGCGTCGGGCCACGGCGGCCGGCCCCGACCTCCTCGGTGAGGACCTGGTCGAGCGCGAGGTGCTCGTTCGGGGAGATCGGCCCCTCGTGGATGACCTCCCAGTCGTAGTCCTGCCACGAGGACGCACGCGAGAGGGCTCGGCGGACGGCGACGCCGACGGACTCGGGCGTGAAGCCGAGCAGCTGCGCCCCCTCGGGCAGCGCACCGCGGACGGCTGCGGCGATCCCGGCGGCGTCGGTCGTCGACGGCAGACCGTTCACGGCGGCGTCGATCAGTGGCAGCGCGTCGTCTGGTTCGAGGAAGAAGTCACCGGCGAGCCGGAACTCCTGGATCGATCCGTCGACGACCTCGAGGTCGACGACGACGAGCTTCCCGCCTGGGACCTTGTACTCACCGTGCACGGGCACGAGCCTACGCCCGCGCGCTCCGGCCGGCGGATCGGTCAGAGCCCGCGACGGAGGTCCTTCGCGAGGGACACCGAGGCCTCGTGCGCGGCCACCTGCCGACCGTCGTCGTCCACGTACGTGTAGTCGTACTCCTCGACCTCGCCCGTCGCGACGTACCCGGCCCGCTCGTACGGGCGGCGTGCGTCCGGGTTGTCCAGCGCGACGCCGATGCGGAGCACCCCGGACGGCGTCGCGAGGTGTTCGGCCGCGGCGATGAGGGCCGATCCGACACCGCGCCCGCCGTGGTCCGGCTCGACCCGGAGGTTCCGCAGCTCCGGCTCGTCGCCCGCCGTGACCTCCCCCGACCCGACCGGCTCCGTGCCGGCCCAGGCGACGAGGACGGTCAATTCGCCGCGGTCCTGGGCGGCTGCCGCCCATCGTGCGTACCGCCGCCCGGGCGGCTCGCGTCGCTCGAGCGCCACCGTCGCCGCCGCGTCGAGGACCGTCACCACCACGTCAGCGTGCCGCCCGGTCATCGTCGTCCCCCCTCTCGGCCTGGAGGCGCGGGGCGGGCCCGCCCCGCGCCTCCAGTCCGTCCTGTCCTCGCGTCCACCCCGCCGCCGGCGCTCAGCGCGCGACCGCGCGCTCCAGCCACGCGACGAGGTCCCCCACGACCTCGTCGCGGTTCGTCTCGTTGTAGACCTCGTGCCGGGCGCCGTCGTACACCCGCACCTCGACGTCCGACAGCCGCCCGCGCGTCCGGTAGGCCCGGGCCAGGCGCTCGACGGACCGCGGGCCGCCGAGGGTGTCGTCGGACCCGACCTGCAGGAGCATCGGGAGGTCGTGCGGGATCCCCCGCCGCGGCACGCCGAGCAGCCGCAGGGTGTCCGGGAGCCCGAAGAGCCGGATGACGTCGACCTCGACCGCGAGCGGGTCCTTGCCGATCGCCTCGATGACCGCCCGGTCTCGACTGATCCACTCGTACTTGGTCGGTCCGGCGCCGGCGAACCTTGCGTTGAGGTCGCCGCTGTTCATCCACCCCGGCAGTCGGTACGCGGTCGCGGAGAGCACGACACCGTCGTACAGCGCGCTCGACGTGTTGACGATCCGCTGCGCCATGAGCGACCCCCAGGAGTGGCCGAGCAGGACGAGCGGGACGCCCGGTGTGTCCTCGCGGGCGAGGGCGCTGAGCTGCTCGACCGCCACGATCGCTGCCCGCAGGCCCCCGGGGCCGAGCCGACCGAGCTTCGTGTGGTCGCCGTCCCACTGCGCGAGGCCGGTCCGGCCGTGTCCGCGGTGGTCGTTGGCGACGACCGTCCACCCGGCGCGGACGAGGTCCTGCGCGAGCGGCTCGTAGCGCAGCGAGTGCTCGCCGACGCCGTGCGCGATCTGCACGACGCCCTTCGGCTTGCCGGCACGCCAGGTCGAGTAGACGATCTCGACGCCGTGCGCGTCGGTGAAGGAGGAGTCCCCTCGGGCTGCGGAGAAGGTCGGCACCCTCGCATCCTCGCAGACGTCTGGGCGCCGCACGGGTTCCGTGGCGTGTTCACCCGGTGTTCACGCAGCGGGCTCCGAGCGGGCCTACCGTTGGCGCGCATGGACGTCCTCGTCACCGTCGTGCTGGTGATCGTGGTGGCCCTCGTGTTCGACTTCACGAACGGGTTCCACGACACCGCGAACGCCATGGCCACCTCGGTCGCCACGGGTGCACTGAAGCCCCGGACCGCCGTGCTCATCTCCGCCGTCCTCAACGTGGTCGGCGCGTTCCTCTCCACCGAGGTCGCCAAGACCGTCTCGCAGGGCATCATCCGTGAGGGCCAGGACGGCATCCACATCTCCCCCGTGATGATCTTCGCGGGACTCGTCGGCGCCGTGCTGTGGAACCTCGCCACGTGGTACTTCGGCCTGCCGTCGTCGTCCACGCACGCCCTGTTCGGCGGGCTCATCGGCGCGTCGATCATCGGCGCCGGACTGAACTCGGTCGACTGGGCCACGGTCGTGTCGAAGGTCGTGCTCCCGGCGCTGCTCTCCCCGGTGATCGCGGGGCTGATCGCCCTCGTCGCGACGTACCTGGCGTACTCCCTCACGAAGAACGCCACGACGCACGGCGCCGCGACCGGGTTCCGGCACGGGCAGACGATCTCCGCGTCGCTCGTCTCGCTCGCGCACGGCACGAACGACGCACAGAAGACGATGGGTGTCATCACGCTGACCCTCATCGCCGCGAACTACCAGCCGTCCGGCAGCGGACCGGCGCTCTGGGTGATCCTGGCGTGCGGGCTCGCGATCGGCCTCGGCACGTACACGGGCGGCTGGCGGATCATGCGGACGGTCGGCAAGCGGATCTCGGACGTGCAGTCCCCGCAGGGCTTCGCGGCGGAGGCGAGCTCGGCGGCGACGATCCTGGTGTCGTCGCACCTCGGGTTCGCCCTGTCGACCACGCACGTCACGAGCGGCTCGGTGATCGGGTCGGGCCTCGGCAAGAAGCTCGCGGACGTGCACTGGTCGGTCGTCGGCCGGATCGTCGTCGCCTGGGTGATCACACTGCCGGCGGCGGCCGTGGTGGGTGCCCTCGCGACGGCGGTGGCGGCGACCTCGACGATCGGGCTCGTGCTCGTCGCGGTGCTCGCCCTCGCGGCCGGGCTCGGCTTCTTCTTCCTCGCGCGGCGTGGGCCGGTGACGCGCGACAACGTCAACGACGAGCAGCCGGCGCAGCAGCCGGTCGCGGCCTGACCGGAGGACGAGATGGACATCGACTTCGCAGCGATCTGGACGGTCGCGTGGGTGGGCTTCGTCGCCGCGGTCGGCGTGGTGCTGCTCTACACGCTCGGACTGCGCCTGCTCGGCACCGGACAACCGGTCGACACCGCCGGTGAGCGCACGCAGTACGCCGAGGAGACCCCGCGGTCCGGACACACACCCCGGTCCGCACTGGTCGGCGCGTGGACCTGCTTCGCGCTGTGCGGCGCGGCGGTGCTGTTCGGGATCTGGCTGACCATCCCACAGTTCCACAGCTGAGCACTGCCCGCCGGGGCCGGGCTGGTGCGAGGATCACCGGGTGACCACTCATCGGCTCGACCCCACGCCGGCCACCGCTGTCGACGTGTTCGACGCGGCGCTCCCGGCCGTCCTGCGCGTGGATCCCGGTGACTCCGTCACGGTCCGGACGCTCAGTGCCGCCGGCTACACCGAGCGCCAGCCCGAGCCGGGAGCCGAGGTCCCGACGCTCCTGCCGTCCCGACGCGGCCACTGCCTCGTGGGGCCCATCGCGGTGGCCGGCGCCCGTCCCGGTCAGGTCCTCGCCGTGCACTTCGACGACCTCGTGCCGGACGACTGGGGCTACACCGGTTCAGGCGGCGCCGACACGCCCGTCAACCGAGCCCTCGGTCTGGCGGACCCGGCATCCCGCGGCCCGCTCCTGTGGGAGATCGACGCTGCCGCTGGTCGGGCGGTCAACCAGCTCGGACTCGCGGTCCGGACGGCACCGTTCCTCGGGGTCGTCGGCCTGCCCCCGGAACCGACCGGCGAGCACTCGACGATCCCCCCGCGACCGGTCGGCGGCGGCAACGTCGACTGCCGGGAGCTCGTCGCCGGGTCGACGCTGTTCCTGCCCGTGACCGTGCCGGACGCCCTGCTCTGGGTCGGTGACGGTCACGCGGCGCAGGGGGACGGCGAGGTGTCCGGGACGGCGATCGAGTGCGGGATGACCACCACGGTGACCCTGTCCCTGCTCGACGAGGCCCCGGTCGCCGGCATCCACGCGGACAGCCCGGCCGGACGGATCACGTTCGGCTTCGACGCGGACCTCAACACCGCGACGACGACCGCGCTCGACGCGATGGTGGACTGGATCGCCGGGCTGTTCGCCATCGGCCGCGCCGAGGCCCTCGCGATGGCGAGCGTCGCCGTGAGCATGCGCGTCACCCAGGTCGCGAACCGCACCTGGGGCGTGCACGCCCTGCTCCCCGAGGGGGCGATCAGTCGCGATGCGCGCACGGTGGCGCGCTGACGCGCCGCGGTGCGGGGCGAGCGCCGCGACGCGGTGCGATGCGGACGGACGGGAGGCACGCCTCGCGCGACCGGCGTCGGTCACGTGAGGCGTGCCTCCCGTCCGCCCGTTCCTTCCCAGAGCGGCCGCTATCGGATGTGAGAACGGGCGTACCTGGTCGAACGTGACGACCAGGTACGCCCCTTCTGACCAGGTACACCCGTTCTGACCAGGTTCGCCCGGGGAGACCAGGTACACCCCCGGGGAGACCAGGTACACCCGTTCTGACCAGGTACACCCCGGAAACACCAGGTATGCCCCGGAAACACCAGGCACGCCCGAGCAGACCAGGCACGCCCGGAGACACCGGGCACGCTCAGGTCAGTGGGCGCTGTAGCCGCCGTCCACCAGGTGGTAGCTGCCGCTGATGAACGACGCCTTGTCGCTCAGCAGGAAGAGCACGAGCGCCGCGACCTCGGCGTCGGTGCCGAGCCGTCCTGCGGCGTGCTCCTGCTCGAGCGCCGACAGCGCGTCGGCCGAGAGCGACGAGCGGACGAGCGGGGTGTCGATGAAGCCCGGACCGACCGCGTTCGTGCGGACGCCCTGTGCGGTGTACTCGAGCGCGGCGACCTTGGTGAGCCCGACGAGCGCGTGCTTCGAGGCGACGTACGCGGCGTTCTGGGCGATGCCGACGGAGCCGAGCACCGACGACATGTTCACGATCGCGCCACCGCCGGCCGCGAGCATCGCGGGGATCTCGTAGCGGAGCCCGTAGAAGACACCGTCGAGGTCGACCGATCGCACGCGGTCCCACGCGTCCACGTCGTACTCGCCGATCGACTGCGGGGCGGCACCGATGCCGGCGTTGTTCACCGCGAGGTGGAGCGCGCCGTACGTGTCGACGGCGAACTGCACCATGCGCTCGTTGTCGCCGGCCAGCGCGGAGTTCGCCTCGAACGCGCTCGCGGTCCCGCCGGCGGCCTCGATCTCACCCACGACGCGCTGTGCGGCGTCCTGCTTGATGTCGGTGACGACGACGCTCGCGCCCGCGCGGGCGAGCTCCTTCGCGATCGCCGCACCGATGCCACTGCCGCCACCGGTGACGACGGCGACCTTGCCCTCGAACTCGGACATGTGCTCCTTCTTCCGTTCAGTTGAGCAACACCTGTTGCCCACAATTCGAACGGTACACCCGCGGGGTCCATTCCCCGTCCGCCGCACGCGAAACCGATTCGTTCACTGAACTAATTTGGTAGGCTAACGATCATGCCCGCAACCGCTGCCCGTACGTCGCTCGCGACCGACCTCCGCATCGCGGTGAACCGGCTCTCGCGGACCCTGCGCAACCAGAAGGCCGACCAGACGGTCACGGACGCACAGTTCTCCGCCCTCGCTCGACTGCACCGCGACGGAGCCATGACCCTCGCCGACCTCAGCCGGCAGGACGGCGTGACCCCGCCATCGATGACGAAGACCGTCGCCGTCCTGATGGAGCGCGGGCTCGTGTCGAAGCGTCTGCACGGCGACGACCGACGCAAGGTGCTCATCGGCACCACCGACGCCGGCGCGGCCTTCGTCGAGGAGACCCGACGGCGTCGCGACGGCTGGCTCAGCCCGCGGCTCACCACCCTCACGCCGGCGGAGCGCCAGACGCTCGCCGACGCCACCGAGATCATGAGGAGGCTCGCACAGCAGTGACGGCCATGTTCCGGTCCCTGTCGGGACGCAACTACCGCATCTGGTTCGCCGGTGCCCTCGTGTCGAACGTCGGCACCTGGATGCAACGCACCGCGCAGGACTGGATCGTCCTCACGCAGCTCTCGGACAACGACGCGGTCGCCGTCGGGATCACGATGGCGCTCCAGTTCGGACCGCAGCTGCTCCTGCTGCCGGTCACGGGGCTCGTCGCCGACCGGTTCGACCGTCGGAAGATGCTCATGCTCACGCAGGGGCTGATGGGTGCGCTCGGCCTCGGTCTCGGCGTGATGGTGCTCACCCACACCGCGACCCTGCTCTCGCTCTACGGCTTCGCACTCGCGCTCGGCATCGTCGCCGCGTTCGACACCCCGATCCGGCAGACCTTCGTCTCCGACGTGGTGCAGGGCGAGCACGTGTCGAACGCCGTGGCGCTCAACTCCGCGTCGTTCAACGCCGCTCGGCTCATCGGCCCCGCGGTCGCCGGTGTGCTCATCGCGGCGATCGGTTCGGGATGGGTCTTCGTCATCAACGCGGCGTCGTTCCTGGCGGTGCTCCTCGCACTGCGGTTCGTCGACCCGGCACAGCTCGCCGACCGACCCCGGGCGAAGCGCGGCAAGGGCCAGATCGCCGCCGGTTTCCGGTACGTGCGGACACGGCCGGACATCATCGTGGTGCTGTGCATGATCTTCGTCGTGGGGACGTTCGGCGTGAACTTCCCGATCTTCACCTCGACGATGGCGAGGATCGAGTTCCACCGCGGCGCCGGCGAGTTCGGCCTGCTCAACTCGGTCATGGCCATCGGCTCGGTCCTCGGTGCCCTCCTGTCGGCACGGCGGGACCGCCCCCGGATGCGCACGCTCGTCGTCGCGTCGGCCGGCTTCGGCATCGCCTGCACGGCCGCTGCCTTCGCGCCGACGTACTGGAGCTTCGCGGTCGTCCTCGTGTTCGTCGGGCTCGCCTCGCTCACGTTCATGACGACCGCGAACGCCCTCGTCCAGACCACCACGGCGCCGGCCATGCGCGGCCGGGTGATGGCGCTGTACATGGCGATCTTCGCGGGCGGCACCCCGATCGGCGCACCCATCGTCGGCGCGATCGCCGACGCCGCCGGGCCGCGGTGGGCCATCGGGGTCGGTGCGGCCTCCGGGTTCGTCGCCCTCGCGATCGCGGTGGTCTGGCTCGTCCGCTTCGAGCGCTTCCGGCTCCGGTACGACGCCGACTCCCGCCTGCACCTCGCGGTCACGCACGCCGTCCCGGTCGTCAGCCCACGGGCGGCGCGCGCCGCCCTGCGACAGGACCTCTCGCGCGACGAGGCGGTCGCGAACCGGTCCAGCGGGGTCTGACGAGCCGCGTCGCGCACTCGACCGCCTGTCGGTCTGGAGGCACGGTGCGGCGCCGCCACGTGCCTCCCGGCCGTCCCTGGCGCGCCCGGCCGGGCGGGTCACGTGACGGGGGCGACCACCTGGAAGACGCGCTCCTCGAGCGCCGTGTCGACCGCCGCTGCGGCGACCACGAGGTGCGTCGTCACCCCGGGCAGCGCGGCCAGCGCGTCCTCGGGCGCGACCGCGTCGAGCGCCGCGACCGCACGGCGGAACCCCGCGACCTGCTCGGCCACGCACGCCGGAGCGACTCCGGCGAGTCCGTCGGCCGCGCGGTGGGCGAGGAACCCGAGCGCACGGGGGCTGTTCGTGTCGAGGAGCAGGAACGCGGCGGCCTCGGCGGGCTCGACCTCGTGGTGGGCACCGCGGTGGAACGCTTCACGGGCGCCGCACCCGCGCAGCGCGTCCGACCACGACTCAGCGGAGTCGGGGTCGAGCAGCTCGGAACCGAGCAGCGCCGCGGTCGTCCGGCACCGGGTGAGCGACCGACCGAGGGTGAAGAACGCCCACACCTCGTCGCGACTCGCGTCCCCGTCGACCACCCCGACCGCGAGGGCGCTGCGCTCCTTCGCCCAGGTGAGGAAGTCGTGCGCACGGTCCCCGCCGACCTTGCGCGGCATCCGGGAGCGTGTCACGTCCAGGCAGTCCCAGAGCTCGGTCGAGACGACCTCGCGGGCCCGGCGCGCGCTGTCCCGCGCGACCGCGATCGCACTCGCGATCGAGGCCGGCTCGTGGCGGTCGAGCGCCAGGGCGTCGAGGGTGACCGCGAGGTCCGCGTCGCGCCGGACGGCGGCACCGACGACCTCGCGGAGCGCAGCGGAGGTCGCCTGGACCGGTGGCGCGATCGACGGGTGTCGCCGGGCGACGTAGACGTCCAGGAGCCGGGCGACGGCATCGGTGTGCTCGACGGCGGCACCGAGGCGGAACACGCTCCCGGCGAGATGGCTCAGCACGTCCGCACCCGCATGCGGCGAACCTACTGAGCGGTCGTTGCCGGAGTGTTTCGGGCACGGGTCACCGGTGTTGCGTGGCCGTTCGACGCGCACTCGCTAGACAACCTAACTAGAGCGTCTAGCATTGTGGTATGTCCACCGAGGAAGTCACCAACTCGGCGGGGTACTGGTACGACGATCGCTCGAGGGTCGACGCGGTCGACGTGCTGAACGCCCTCCGTCGGTACCGCACGGCTGAGAACGCCGCACAGCGTCGGGCCCGTGAAGCGCTCGGCGTCGGGGAGAACGCCCTCGTCGCGCTCCGCGTGCTCATCGACGCCGAGCAGTCCGGACGGCGCGTCAACTCCAAGCAGCTCGCCGAGGAACTCGGCATCACCGCTGCGTCGACGTCCGCACTCGTGGAGCGCCTGGTCCGCAGTGGACACGTGGAGCGACACCCCGACCCGCACGATCGTCGCGGGGTGTTCCTGACCGCTTCCGGCGATTCGATGCGTCAGGCGTTCCGGGTGCTCGACCAACTCGACGAGAGCGGCGCCACCGTCGCCTCGTCGCTGAGCGAGGCCGACCTCCGGGTCATCGTGTCGTTCCTCGACGACATGACCCGCGTCGTCGACCACATCGATCCTGAGGACACCCAGTCGGACGACGTCGCCGTCGCGTAGCCTCGCCGCATGACGCGCGCGGACCGGGGCACCGAGGGGCACGACCCCGAGGACGACATGCCGCTGGCCGAACTCGACGCCCGGGCTCGTGCGGACGCCGCGCTCCGTCGGATCCGCGCGGGGTCGGACCCCACGCGCGAGGCCTTCGACCTCGCGAACACGATGAACGACGAAGCCGTCGGACGACTCGCGGGCGCGGTGCGGCGGTGGCTTCGGCGACACTGAGTGGCGCCGGGGTGCCGGTGTGGCACCGGGGCGACCGCGCGTCTCCGCCGGTCCGGTTGCGCGCGCGGGGGCGATCGCGCGTCGGTCAGAAGGCCGTGCCGACCGCTGCGATGTCGTCGTCGCCGTGGCCGGCCGTGCTCGCGTCCGCGTAGACCCGACCGAGCGCATCGAGCAGCACCGTCGACACGCCGGCACCCCGAGCGGCGTCCGTGATGAGGCCGATGTCCTTCCGCAACCCGTCGAGCGCGAACTGCGCGGGGAACTCGCCGCGGATCATCGACTCACCCTTCGTGTGGGCGTACGGGGAGTCACTGGCGCTGCCGTCGATGGCCTCGAGGAACAGCGCGGGGTCGAGGTCGAGCGCCCTCGCGATCGCGAGGGACTGTCCCGTCGCCGCGGTGATCGAGGCGATCCACGCGTTGGCCGCGAGCTTCAGCGCCGTGCCCTGACCCACCTGGTCACCCGCTCGCACGGTCTTCACCGCGATCGCGTCGAACACCGGGGTCAGGCCGTCGAGCACGTCCGACGGTCCGGCGGCGAGGAGCGTGAGCTTTCCCTGCTCCGCCGGCGCCTTCGTCCCGAGCATCATCGCCTCGACGAGCGTCACGCCGTACTTCTGCGCGAGCTGCACGACCGTCCCGGTGCCGTCCGTGCCGATCGTCGACGCCTGGACCCACACCGCACCCTCGGGGGCGTCCCCGGCGGCCTGCTCCAGGACGTCCACCACCGCGTCGGTGTCGAACAGGGTCAGGAGCACGACCTCGGCGTGCTCGACGGCCTCGGCGGGGGTACCCGCGACGGTCGCCCCCTGCGACGCGAGGGGTTCCGCCCGGTCACGCGT
This sequence comes from Curtobacterium phoenicis, assembly GCF_047238015.1. Taxonomy (NCBI): domain Bacteria; kingdom Bacillati; phylum Actinomycetota; class Actinomycetes; order Micrococcales; family Microbacteriaceae; genus Curtobacterium; species Curtobacterium phoenicis. The sequence goes on along the minus strand of NZ_JBDFLZ010000002.1, from coordinate 920,490 downwards.
CCGGTTCCAGACCGTGACCTCGTGCCCGGCGCGCAGGAGCGACCCCGCGACCCCGGCACCCATCGCACCCGTTCCCAACACCGACACGCGCACGAGCGCCTCCGTCCTCCGCGGCACCCTGCCACGACCGCTCCGACGCTACGCCGCCGTGGTCGGAACGCGCCGTCAGAGCACGCCGCGGGCGGACAGCCACGGCGTGGGATCGACCGTGGCGCCACCGACGACGACCTCGAAGTGGAGGTGCGCCCCGGTGGAGACGCCGGTGCTGCCCACGGCGCCGATCCGCTGCCCGACACCGACCGCCTGCCCCACGACGACGTCGATCCGGGAGAGGTGGGCGTACCGGGTCCGCGTGCCGTCACCGTGCTGGACGAGGACCTGGTTGCCGTACCCGCCGAGGACGCCTGCCGCGATGATGCGCCCGGACATGACCGCCACGACCGAAGTCCCGTGCGGAGCGGCGAAGTCGAGGCCCCGGTGGTCGGTCGAGCACGCTCCGCACCCGGCGACCTGACGAGCCCCGAATCCGCCGGCCGTCGGGATCACCCCGGAGACGGGACGGACGATGCTCGGCGCCGAGGATCGCGCGGCCGGACGCGCGGCTCGGGGTGCGGACGCCGGGGCCGCTGTGCCGACGGCGAAGGCGTCCCGCGCGATCGCGGCGGCGACGGCGGCAGGCGCGACGTACTGCTGCCCGGCGAGCGTGACGGCGGGCGTGGCGACCTGCGGCGTCGACGCCGTCGCGGACTGCGGCGACGCGACCGAGACGACGAGGCAAGCGGCGACGGTCGTCGCGGTGAGCGGGACCACGCGCGTGGTCGGCACGACGCCGCCGAGCGCACGGAGGGGAACCGTGATCGCGCCGGTCAGCGCACCTGCGACAGCAGCCGTGACGTCGCGCACGGAGGGGCGCCGCCGGGAAGCGCCCTCGGCAGCGCGGACGCTGCGTCGAGTCGGGAGCTCGGTCGTGGAGAGCGCGTGCTCGGCAGCGCGCGTGCTGCGTCGGTTCGGGAGCTCGGCCGTGCAGACCGTGTGCTCGGCAGCGCGCGTGCTGCGTCGGTTCGGGAGCTCGGTCGCGCAGACCGCGATCGAGGCGTCGACGGTCGGCACCGGGGCGGCAGGAGGGGACACCGCCGCCCCGGTGGTCTGGGTGCCCCGCCCACGCTCAGCCGCTCGTAGCTGACGCCGAGTCGGGAGCGGGGGCTGGTCGGTCGTGTCGGTCACGACGGGCCTCAGGCGCTGACGACGCCGTTGCGAGCGATGCGGTCGACCTCGGTCACGACGGCGTCGACGACCGCGCGGGTGATCGCGTCGGCGACGGCCTCGACCAGGACGAGCTGCTCCGGCGCCACACGGTGCTCGTTGCGGATGCCCGCCACGACGCGCTGGGGGATGTCGTCGATCGCAGCGACGAGCGCGGAGGGGACGGCGGACGAGGAGCGAGCGCCGAGCGGGGCGGACATGGGAGACGTCGGAACCGGCGCGTGGACCCGCGACGGTGCGGCGGCCCGCTCACGCGAGCGGGCGACGGAGTCGAAGAGGGGCGTGGAGGACATGCTGCCTGCCTTCCGGTCGGGGCGGGACGGGCGGTTCGGTCCGCCCGGGTGCCGACGGCACACCCCTATTGCAGCATCAGTATTTCACATGCGCAATACTCACTCCGGTTCGACCGCTGCGGTGGGGTCGTCTCGACGGAGTGCCTGCTTGACGCGTTCGACGATCGTGGCGGGCGGGTTGTTGTACGCGTTCGCCGGCTGCTGCCCACTGAGTTCCTGGATCGCCGCCATCACGGCGTCGGTCGCGTGGCGTCGCGCCCGTCCGGACGACGCGTCGCCGAAGGACGACAGGTCGAGGGGCTTCCCGAACTCGATCGTCACCTTCGCGAGGCGCGGGAACCTCGACCCCACGGGCTGCACGTCCTCGGTGCCGCTCAGCGCGACCGGGACGACGGGCGCTCCACTCGTCAGCGCGAGCCAGGCCACGCCCGTCCGGCCCTTGTACAGGCGTCCGTCGAGCGAGCGGGTGCCCTCGGGGTAGATCGCGAACGCCTCCCCCGCCTCGAGCCGTTCGAGGCCGAGGTCGAGGGCGTGCTGCGCCGCCGACCCCGCTCCACGCTCGACGCCGATCGCACCGATCCCGCTGAAGAACGCCCGCGAGGCCGCGCCCTTCACACCCGTCCCGGTGAAGTACTCCTGCTTGGCGAGGAACGACACCTTCCGCGGGGCCATGAGCGTGATCGCCGGGGAATCGACGAACGACCGGTGGTTGCTCGCCAGGATCACGGCGCCGTGTCGGGGGACGTTCCGTCGTCCGACGATCCGCGGACGCCACAGTGCGCGCGCGAGCGGCGTGACCACCGCGCGGCTGAGAACGGTGGCGAACTTGGTCGAACCGGACACCCGGGCCTCCTCGTGACGGGAGGTTCCGAGTGTAGTGAGGACGGTCCCGGACACATGCCGCAGGCGGCACGTACTGCCGGAGTGTGCGGGGACCGGTCAGTCGCCGGCTGCTGCGACGACGTCGAGCACGGCTCGGCCGTACCGCTCGAGCTTCGCCGATCCGACCCCCGAGATCTCACCGAGCGCATCGACGTCGGCCGGTTTCACGGCGGCGATCCCGCGGAGGGTCGCGTCGTTGAACACCACGTACGCCGGGACGCCCTGTTCGCGTGCCTGCTCGGCTCGCCACGCTCGCAGGGCTTCGAACAGCCCCAGGGCCTCCTGCGGCATGTCCGTCACGACGGTGCGCCGCGAACGACCCGCGCGCGGTGCCCGCACCGGATCGCGGCGCATCCGCACGACGACCCGTCCAGCGAGGACGTCGGCGCTGGTGGAACTCAGCACGATCGTGCCGTAGCCGTCGCCGGAGACGGCCATGTACCCCTGCGCGAGCAGCTGCCGAGCGACGGCGCGCCACTCCCCCTCGGACAGGTCGTTGCCGATGCCGAAGGTCGCGAGGGAGTCGTGCCGGAGCTCCTGGACGCGCGGCGAGTGCTTGCCGACGAGGATGTCCACGAGGTGCGCGACGCCGTACCGCTGGCCGCGCTCGCGCTCGAGACGGACCACGGTCGACAGGAGCTTCTGCGCGGGCACGGTGCCGTCCCACGACTCCGGCGGCGCGATGCACGTGTCGCAGTTGCCGCACGCCGTGCTCTCCTGCCCGAAGTAGGCGAGCAGGCGCACCCGACGGCACTCGATCGTCTCGCAGAGGGCCAGCATGGCGTCGAGGTGTGCGCTCAGCTGCCGACGGTGCACAGCGTCACCCTCGGACTGGTCGATCATCCGCCGCTGCTGCACGACGTCGTTCAGGCCGTACGCGAGCCACGCGGTCGACGGCAGACCGTCACGGCCCGCACGCCCGGTCTCCTGGTAGTAGCCCTCGACCGACTTCGGGAGGTCGAGGTGGGCGACGAACCGGACGTCGGGCTTGTCGATGCCCATGCCGAACGCGATCGTCGCCACCATGACGACGCCGTCCTCGCGCAGGAACGTCGCCTGGTTGCGCTCCCGCACCCGGGCGTCGAGGCCCGCGTGGTACGGGAGCGCCGGGATGCCCTGTTCGGCGAGGGCCGCAGCGGTGCGCTCGACGGAGTTGCGGGACAGGCAGTACACGATGCCGGCGTCGCCGCTGTGCTCGGTCCGGATGAAGGTGAGGAGCTGCTGCAGCGCGCCGGTCTTCGGTTCGATGCGGTACTGGATGTTCGGCCGGTCGAAGTCGGCGACGAAGTGTGCGGCGTCGTCGAGGCCGAGCCGCGCGGAGATCTCGCGGTGGGTCTGCGGCGTCGCCGTGGCGGTCAGCGCGATCCGGGGCACGGCGGGCCATCGCTCGTGCAGCACGCTCAGCTCGAGGTAGTCCGGGCGGAAGTCGTGACCCCACTGGGCGACGCAGTGTGCCTCGTCGATGGCGAACAGGGCGATGCGGGCGCGGTCGAGCAGGGCACGGGTGTTCTCGAGCCGGAGCCGCTCGGGCGCGAGGTAGAGCATGTCGACCTGCCCCGACACGACCGCCTGCTCCACGCGGGCCCGCTCGTCCGGACCCTGGGTCGAGTTGAGGAACGCGGCACGCACGCCGTTCGCGGCGAGGGCGTCGACCTGGTCCTGCATGAGGGCGATGAGGGGCGACACCACGACGCCGATGCCGTCGCGCACCAGGGCCGGGACCTGGTAGCACAGCGACTTGCCGCCACCCGTCGGCATGAGCACGAGCGCATCGCCGCCGGAGACGACCTGGTCGATGATGGCGGCCTGCTGTCCGCGGAAGTCGTCGTAGCCCCACACCCGGTGCAGGACGTCGAGCGCGGCGGACCGCGACGGGGAGGTCGTGGCCGTCGTGCTCATGTCTCCAGCCTACGAGCGGCCGGCGACACCAGTGGTCGTGTCCACAGGACCGGCGCCGTCCACAGGCCCTGCACCATCCACCGGGCCAGCGTCGTCCACCGGCCCCGCGCCGCCCACGCGGACGGCCCCCGCCGCCGACCCGGCCGTCCCCGCGGCGTGGGCCGGTGTTCCGTCCCAGCCAGTGCCTCCCGGCTCGGTCCACCGGGGTCCGCCCGCCCACGCCGGGACCGGACCACGGAAGCGGGGTGCCTCGTGGCCGGCGGAGCGGCGGTCCAGCCGGCGCCACTTCGCGAGGAACTCGACCATCCCCCAGTACGCGAGGGAGGTGCCGAGGCTGACCAGCCACCCACCGACCGTGCCGTTGGCGTCCTGGGACTGCAGGTCGATCCGCGACCAGCCCTGCGCCTGCAGCACGAAGATCATGATGTTGTTGAACGCGTGCTGGAGGACCGTGGCCTCGAGTCCGCCGGTCCGGAGCACGATGATCGCCGCGATGAGGCCGAACGAGCCGACGTCGAGGATCCCCCAGACGTTGTAGCCGTTCGGGATGTGCAGCGACGCGAACACCACGGTCGAGACCGCGACGGCGAGGACCGTGCCGACCCGCCGCGGGATCCACGAGGCGATCGTCTGCATGAGGAACCCGCGGAACACGTACTCCTCCGCCGCGGCCTGGAACGGCACCAGCGCGACGACGAGGACGAGCGTCAGCACGAGCGTCGAGAGCGTCACCGTCGACTGCCCGATGGCCGCGTGGTTCCAGCCGTCGCCCGTGATCATGCCGTCGCCGAACGGGTAGAGCGCCTGCAACACGAACATGATCGCCGCGATGACGAGGGTCGGGACGACGCACCAGGCCGTCCACCCCCAGCGGACCCGGAACCGCACGGACGACAGCACACCGCGGCCGAGCCGCGCGATCCGCACGGCGAGGACGATCCCGGGCAGGAGCACCACGAGGGACACGAGCGAGACCGACAGCGTCAGTGGATCGGTCGGGTCGAGCGCGCCGCTCGCGAGCTTCTGCTCGAAGTCCACGAGCCCCTCGGCCCCGCCCGCGGCGCCCACCGGGATCGTGTACGCGATGACGATGAGGACCTGCGAGACGAGGTACCACCCCGCGAGGACCGCCAGCGCCACGAGCGGCCGCCACCACCGCCACCGGGCATCGATGCGGGTCAGGCGCTGGTAGGGAACACTCACGCGGTGCAGGGTACAAGGGCGGGCAGGATGGGAGCCGTGCTCACCGTCGTCCTCGGCCTCTCCGGTGCCCTCGTCTACGGGTTCGCCGACTTCCTCGGGGGCCTGGCCTCGCGACGGGTCCGGCCGGTCGTCGTCACCGCGGTGGCCGCCGCCGTGGGGATCGTGCCGCTGCTGGTCGGGCTGGTCGTGGTCGGCGGGTCATTCTCGTCGCGCGCCGTCGTGTGGGGACTGGTGGGTGGCGGGGCGGGGGCGGTCGCCGTGCTGCTGCTCTACGCGGCCCTCGCGATCGGCCCGATGAGCGTGCTGTCGCCCGTCACGGCGGTGTTCGCCGCGTCCGTCCCCGTGGTCGTCTCGGTGACCAGGGGGACGGCCCTGTCGCCGCTCGCCGTCGTCATGCTCGTGGTGGCGGTGGTCGCCGTGGTGCTCGTCGCGTCCGTGCGGGACGGCTCCGGCGCGCGGCTCACGGTGCGCGGGGTGGCCGCGGCAGCGGTGGCGGGGTGCGGGTTCGGGGGGATCGTGCTGGCGTACGACATGACGCCGGCGGACTCCGGGGTCGCGCCGCTGCTGGTGGCGAGGGCGCTCCAGGTGGTGGTGCTGGGAGCGGCGGCGGCGGCGGTCGTGGTCGTGCGGGCCGGGCGCGCCGGCTCGGCCCGGCTGCCGGGTCCCGCCGGTCCGGACGGGACGGCCGGTTCCGCCGGGTCCGCCGCGCCCGCCGGGTCCGCCGGTCCGGACGGGACGGCCGGTTCCGCCGGGCCCGCCGCGCCCGCCGGGTCCGCCGGTCCGGACGGGACGGCCGGTTCCGCCGGGCCCGCCGGATCCGCCGGATCCGCCGATCGGGTGGTCCGGCCTGGAGGCACGGATCACGTCGTCCCGTCCGTCACGCCCTCCGGGTCTGCCGCCGCCGCGAGGCGGACGCGCTGGTCCTGTCCGTTCGTCGCCGCGGTCGTGGCGTGCGGTGTGCTCGATGCCCTCGCGAACGTGTTCATCCAGGCGGGCCTCCACTCGAGCGACGACCCGCTGACCCTGCCGGTCATGAGCGTGCTCAACGCGCTCTACCCGATCGGCACGGTGGTGCTCGCCGGGGTGGTGCTCCGGGAACGGCTGACGCTCCTGCAGCTGGTGGGCATCCTCCTGGCGTTCACGGCATCGGTGGGACTCGCGCTGGTGTGATCCGCGCGGGACGGCGGCTCGGCGCCCCCCGAGTCTCGGATCGGCGGACGGTTCCGCGGCGGATCCGCGTGCCGAACGTCCGCGGAGCCGAGTCTCGGGGGAGCGTCCGGGACGGACGGCGGGGCGGGCGTCAGGCGTCGGGGATGAGGCGCTTGCCGAGGGACACCGTGCGGTCGGGCTCGTACCCGAGCGACTTGTAGAAGCCGAGCACCTGCTCGTTGCCCGCGCGCACCTGGAGGTTGAGCTTCGGGCAGCCCATCGCGGCCAGGCGCTGCTCGAACTCCCGCATGAAGGCCGTCCCGAGCCCGGAACCCTGCAGGTCGGGCCGCACAGCGAGGTAGTTCACCCAGCCCCGGTGCCCGTCGAACCCCGCCATGCCGGCACCGACCACGAGGCCGTCCGCGTCGACGGCGACGAGGAACAGCTCGGGCTGCACCGTCAGCTTGCGCTCGATGTCACGACGCGGGTCGTTCCACGGCCGGACGAGCCCGCACGCTTCCCAGAGCGCGACGACCGCCTCGGTGTCCGGGCGGGCGAAGGCGCGGATCTCGTGCTGCATCTCCACACGGTAACGGTCCTGTGGAGAACGACGTCACCCGGGCGTCGGCATGGGATGGTACAACTGTCCGACCACCCCAGGATCAGGAGCACCGTGACCGCGCACGACACCCTCCCGTCGCGATCGGGCGACGACACGGGCGACGACGACCGTCGGGCGCCACGACGTCGCGCATCGCGCGGCCGGGCGCCGCGCGGTCGTCAGGGCGTCGGTGGCGCGATCGTCTCGCTCATCGCCGAGCTGCTCATCATCGCCGGCGCGGGCACCGGACTCTACGTGGTGTGGACCGCCTGGTGGACGGACGTGGTCGCGGTCCAGGGTCAGACGAAGCTCGTCGACGGGCTCGGCCAGACCGAACCGCAGAAGGGCACGGGGACCGAGCACCGCGGCCCTGCTCCGGTCCTCGCCGAGCCGAAGGACGTCGAGGACGTGTTCGGCACGATGCAGATCCCCCGGTTCGGCGCCGACTACGACCGACCGATCGGCGAGGGCACCGACCGTGAGAAGGTCCTCAACACCATCGGGCTCGGGCACTACCAGGACACCGCGATGCCCGGAGCCGAGGGAAACTTCGCCGTCGCCGGACACCGGGTGACGTACGGCAAGCCGCTCAACCAGATCGCCGAGCTCCAGGACGGCGACGCGGTCGTCGTCCGGGTGACCGACAAGGCGACGAAGTTCGACGTCTGGTACGTCTACAAGGTGACCGACCACCAGATCGTCACGCCGGACAAGGTCGAGACGATCGCACCCGTGCCGAACGAGCCCGGGGTCGAGCCGACGGCGGACGACCGTTGGCTGACACTCACCGCCTGCCACCCGATGTGGTCCGCCGCGGAACGCTACATCGTGCACGCCAAGCTCGACTACTGGATGCCCGTGTCCGAGGGCACCCCGAAGGAGCTCGCCAAGTGATCTTCCCGCTCGTCTGGCGACTCCTGCCCGGACCGACCGCACTGAAGGTGGTCGAGCTGCTCGTCCTCCTCGCGGCGATCGTGTTCGTGTTGTTCACCTGGGTCTTCCCCTGGGTCGCAGCGGACATCCTGCCGCCACCGGACGGCACGATCGACTCGACTCCGTCGCCGTAGCGACAGCGGCGGCGGCAGCCGTAGCGACAGCGGCGGCGGCAGCCGAAGCGGCAGCGGCGGCGGCAGCCGAGGCGGCAGCGGCGGCGAGGTTCAGACCGTCGTCGTCACGCGCGAACCGCCACCCGTCGTCCGCCGCACCGCGATCCGTTCGGGGATCCGCTGCTTGAGCTCCTCGACGTGGCTGACGATCCCGACCTGACGGCCACCCGCCGTCAGCCGTGACAGTTGCACGAGCACACCGTCGAGCGCCTCCGGGTCGAGCGTGCCGAAGCCCTCGTCGACGAAGAGGGTGCCGAGTGAGACGCCGCCGGCCTCGGCCTGGACGACGTCCGCGAGCCCGAGCGCGAGGCACAGCGACACCGTGAAGGTCTCGCCACCGGACAGACTGCGCGGATCGCGGACGGTGTCGGTCGTGTGGTCGTGCACCGCGAGCGCCAGCCCGGTCCGTCGGGCGCGTGACCCGGACTCGCGCTCGTCGGACGTCTCGAGGGTGAACCGGCCGGCGAGCATGCCGCGGAGCCTGTCGTTCGCCGCCGCGACGACGTCCTCGAAGCGGCGCATGAGCACGTAGGTGCCCAGGGTGATCCCGGACGGGTTGGCGGCCGTGGCCCCGTTCGCGACGTCCGCGAGTCGGACCACCGCGCGGCTGCGTGCGCTGGTGTCGTCACGCGCACGCACCGCGTCGGCGAGCTCGGCGGCGCAGCGCTGCACCGCGGTCGAGCGATCGGTGGCGGTCACCGCGGCACGGGTCGCCTCGTCGAGCAGGCCGGCAGCCCGCTCCCGCTCCGCTGCCGCGCCCGCGAGGTCGAACTCGGAGTCGACGTCGGAGGCCGCTGCCTGCACAGCCGGTTCGGCGAGCCCGGCCTCGACGGCGCCCCGTGCCGCGATCGCGTCGTCGACGGCGCGCCGGAGCTCGCGTTCCGCGGCGTCGTCCAGGAGCGCCGCACGCGCCGAGGAGACCTCGTCGAAGCCGTGCTCCTCGAGCGCGGCGTCGACCTCGACGGTGCGGTCGGCCACCACCCGGTCGTCCTGTTCCACCGCGGCGTCGGCTCGCGCCACGGCGCCGAGCACCGCCACGTGCGCCTCGATCACCCTGACCGCCTGACCGAGACCGGTGCTGCCGTCGATCCCGGGCACCGGGAGCGCGGTCAGGCGCTCAACCGCGGCGCTGATCGCCGCGGTGTCCTCACGCAGCCGGTCGGCGTCGGCCTCGACGGCGGTGGCCAGCACGGCACGACGGGTCTGGGCGTCGTTCCGGGCGCGTTCGCTCGCGCGCGTGGCCTCGTCGAACGCGGCCAGTTCGCGTCCGAGGGCGTCGGCTGCCCGAGCGGCGTCCTGCGCGGCCGTCACGGCGGCTGCCGCGTGGTCGAACGCCGCCGCGAGGTCGCCGTCGTCGAGGTCGCCGACGGCCACGGTGAGCCGTCGGTGTTCGGCCTGCGCGACGCGGAGGTCGGCAGCGACGTCGCCGAGGACGGCTTCGGCAGCACGGGCGGCCTCCGCAGCCTCATCGATCGCGTCGGTGGTGGGATGGTCGTCCTTCGGGGTCGCCCGGACGGGGTGCTCCACGGCGCCGCAGACCGGGCACGGAGCGCCGTCCTGCAGGGCGGCTCCGAGCTCGCCCGCGAGACCCGCGATGCGGCGGTCGCGCAGGTCCCGTTCGGTCGCGAGGGCCGATTCCGCGCCGGTGCGCGCGATCACCACGGCCTGCTCTGCGGCGTTCAGGCGACGGGTGGCCTCGGCGAGCGCCGCTCGGTCGCGGCGGACGGCCACGAGGCGTTCGACCTCGTGCTCGGCAGCCGTCCGGCCGGCAGCCGTCTCCGACGCCGCGGTCGCCCGAGCGGCGAGTTCCGCACGGCTCTCGGGCCGGGACGCCAGCGCGTGGCCGAGCTCGGCCACGCGGTCGTCGAGCGCGAGCAGGTCGCGGCGGGCGGCGTCGAGCGCGGTGGTACGGCTCTCGACCTGCCGCGCGACGTCGACCAGGTGACGCTCCGCCCCGAGCGCCGTGCGGAGGCGCTCGTCGAGGCCCTCGACGTCGTGCACGCGGTCGAGGCCGTGCCGCTCGCGGAGGGTGGCCGCATCGGCACGGGCGGCAGCGGCGCGGTCGCGTGCGGCGCCGAGACTGTCCGCGAAGGACACCACCCGGGCTGCACGGGCCGACCGCTCGAGTCGGGTACGGGTGGCTTCGAGTGCCTCGGCGCCCGCGTCGAGGTCGGCAAGTCGCGCGAGGAGGTCACGACGGCGGTCCACCGCGGCCACGCGGGCCCGCAACGAGTCCTCGCGGTCGGTAGCTGCGCGGGCCGCGACGACGGCCTCGGCCCGGACGCGCTCGGCACGGTCTGCTGCGTCCCGCAGCGAGTCGACCGTCGACGGCACGTCCCGCTCGGTGGCGGTGTCGGCGCCCGCTGCCTGGGCGAACCGGGCCAGCGCGTCCCGGACCCGGGCGTCCGCCCCCTCGACCTCCGCGAGCACTGCGCGACGACGTGCTGCGAGCTCCTCGGCGGTGCGGTCGTAGACCTGTGTCCCGAACAGTGACTGCAGGAGCTTCCGCCGGTCTTCACCGGGGGAGCGGAGGAACCGGGCGAACTCGCCCTGCGGCAGCACCACCGTCTGGAGGAACTGCGCACGGTCGAGTCCCACGATCCGGGCGATCTCGGCACCGACCTCCGGGATGCGCGCGGACAGGGGTTCGCCCACCGCGTCGGCCGGGCCGGCGAGCCGGAGGAGCTGCGCGGACGCCTGCTGCTTCACGGTGCCGGACCCGCGTTGCTTCGGGCGGTCGTACTGCGGGGTCCGTCGGACGCGGAACACCCCGGCGCCGGTCTCGAAGACGAGCTCGACGTACGGCTCGACCGACGGGTCGGCGTGCTGGCTGTGCAGCCGGTCGCTGCTCGCGTCGGCCCCGGCGAGCCCGCCGTACAGGGCGAAGACCACCGCGTCGATGATGGTCGACTTGCCCGATCCCGTCGGCCCCTCGAGCAGGAACACCCCGGACGCGGCGAGCGCCGCGAAGTCGATCGTCACCGTGTCCGGGTACGGCCCGATCGCGCGGAGTTCCAGGCGGTGCAGGTACATCAGCGGTCCCCCTCGGTCTGCAGGGCCCGTGCGGCCGCCTCGTACGCCTCGGTGAGGACCGCGAGGTCGTCGTCGTCGGGCACGACACCGGTCGCGAACGTGACGAAGTCGGCTGCGACCTCGACCGGGTCGGACGTCGCCGTGACCGCCCGTGCTGCGGGCCGCGCGGCGACGTCGGCGGGTTCGTGCGTGATCGCGAGCGCGTGCGGCAGGTGGTCCTTGACGCGCTGGTACATCCGCTCGGGGTGCACGGTGTCGGTGACCGCGACCCGGACCCACGCGTCGGCATCGGACGCGTGCACGCCGGACTCGATGGCAGCGATGGTCGCCCGGACGTCGACGAGGCGTCGTGGGACGGGGGTGGGCAGCAGTTCGACCGTGACGGCGCCGTCCGCCGCGAGGTCCACGAGGGTGACGGACTTCGCCTGGTGCCGCTCCCCGAAGGAGAACGCGAGCGGAGACCCGGCGTAGCGGACCCGATCGCCGTCCCCGACCCGCTGCGGGCCGTGCAGGTGCCCGAGGGCGACGTAGTCGAACCCGTCGAAGGTCGACCGCGCGACCATGTCGACGCCGCCCACGCGGATGTCCTGCTCGCTGTCGCTCGGTTCGGCGCCGCCCACGAAGGCGTGCGCCACGACGACGCTCCGTGTGCCGGGGCGGGTCGCGAGATCAGCGCGGATCCGCTCGGTGGCGGCGCCGACGACGGCCTGGTGCGACCGCGCCAGGGGTTCGTCCGGGACCGCGGCGAGCGCCCACCGGGTGAGGTCGGGGTGCAGGTAGGGGATCCCGTAGACGGCGACGGCGCCGTCCGGGTCGTCCACGACCACAGGTGTGCCGATGCCGGCGGGTTCCGCGATGATCCGGACGCGGGGATCCATGACCCCGGCGCCGAACCCGAGTCGTGCCGCAGAGTCGTGGTTGCCGGGGGTGATCACGACGGTCGCGTGCTCGGCGAGCCGTTCGAGCGCTCGGGACAGCATGCGGACCGCTTCGATCGGTGGGATCGCCCGGTCGTAGACGTCACCCGCGACCACGACCAGGTCGACCGACCGGTCGCGGACGACGTCGACGAGGTGGTCGAGGAAGGCGGCCTGGTGGTCGAGCAGGTCCGCGCCCAGGAGGGTCCGGCCGAGGTGCCAGTCGCCGGTGTGCAGGATCCGCATGCGGTCACGGTAGCGCCGCCCACGGACATCGCCGGGGACCCCACGGCCCCTGTGGAGCATCGGCGGCCCGGGCCCCCGGTGCAGGGATCAGCCGCAGCCCGCGGAGCCCGACCCGGCCAGGGAGAGGACCCGGACCTTGACCGACTGCGAGCTCGGCACGGTCCACGACCCACCGAGGTTCGTGCGGATGCGGAGGTCGACCGTCCCGAGCGCGAGCAGACCGCTCCCGCTGTAGACGAGGGACGACGCCGTCCCGGGCGCGGTCGCGACCCGGGTGGTCCCGTCCATGAGGTCGAACGAGGTCGGCACCCCGATGTCCGTCGTCGGTGGGTACGACCAGGAGATCGTGACGCTGGTGGCCGAGGCGGGCGCGCAGGACAAGCCGGACACGCTCACCGGCGTCCCGGCTCCGTAGGTCGACGTCGAACTCGTCGTGCGCGAGAACGGCGCCGCCACCGCCGACGGGGACAGCAGGGTCCCGAGACCGACGGCCAGCACGACCACGGCAGCCGCGCCACCCAGGCGGCGCACCCGCCGACCCCGCCGAGCGCGTCGCCGGAGCGAGCGACGGGTGACGGTCGTGCCGCGACCGGCCGGGAGGGACGGTGCGGGCCCGCCCCGCGCCTCCAGGTCGTCCCCTGGTCGCGACGGACCGCGACCATCGCCGTCCTGGTCGTCCACGTCCTCGTCCGCGCCGTCGTCGCCGGCGGCGAGGCGACGGAGCGACCCGTCCACGGCGCAGAGCGCGAGGACGGCCGCGAACCCGAGGCCGAGCAGCCCCAACCGGGCCCACTCGCCGTCGCGGAGCCAGGTGATCGGCGCGGCGACGAACGGGATCCGGAGGAACGCCACCCCGTGCACGGCGGCCGGCTCGAGCGGCGTCGAGTCGGCCTGCGGGTTGGCGTCACCCTTCGTGACGAGGGTGCCGTTCGGTCCCTCCTCGACGTAGCGGTGCATCCGCAGGTGGCCGGGCTGGTCGGGGTCGTCTGCGAGCAGGATCCTGCCCGGCCGGACCTCGGCCGGCGGCACCGGACGGGAGACGACGACGTCACCGGGGACGAGCCGGGGCTCCATCGACCCGGTCATGACCGTGGTCGGCTGCCACCCGATGAGCGCCGGCGCCGCGGCCCAGAGGGCGAGACCGAGGACGGTGGCGACCACGCCGCGGGCGAGGGTGCCGACGACGACGCGCCCCCAGTCGACGGCGTCACGGATCGCGCTGTGCGGTGTGCTGCCACCGGGCACGGCGATGCTGACCACGAGGACCTCCGACGGGGAGCGCGACGACGGGTGCGGGAGGACTCAGCTGTTCTGGGCCTCCCAGGTGAAGCCGAGTGCCGCGGTGCCGCCCTGGATCGAGTTCGGCGCCGTGGTCGGCACGGAGTAGGTGAAGCGGTACACGCGGGTCTCCGAGGCCGTGCCGGTCGGCGCCCAGCTCCCGACACCGTTCGCGAAGTTCGTCGAGGCGGAGCCGAAGCCGTCGACCGTGCCGGAGTAGAGGTTGCCCCCGGTCCCGACGGTGAACCCCGTGCAGGAGCCGAACCCGCCGCCGGTGCCCTGCTCGACCGTGAGGTTGATGTTCGCCGCGAGCGCCTTCGTCGTGGCGGCGTTCGTGCCGTAGAGCTTCACGGTCGAGGGCAGCGATCCGGTGGAGGTGACGGCGATGCAGTTCGTGCCGGTCGAGCCGGGCTTGAGGCCGGTCGCGGTGAAGAGTGCGGTGTTGGCGTCGTCGTCGGTGAGCGCGACGGTGCCGGCGGTCCAGTTGCTCGTCGGGTTGACGGTGGTGGCCGAGAAGGCCGAGTACGAGGCGGTCGAGACGACGACTCCCGAGGCGACGAGTGCGGCGGGGACGGCGATCCAGGCGGCGAGACGGGCGGCGCGAGGGGTGACACGGGACATGGGTGTGCTCCAGCGGAGAAGAGATCTGATCGGTGGTCGGCCCGGACCCGCGGTGGTTGGTCGCGCTGCGTGCCGTGGTGATGGTCGAGGTGAGCGACCATCGCGTTGTTACGATCATCAAGCTACTTGCTCACCGTGTGACTCACAAGACGAGGAACACCCCCTGTTCCGGGGGTGGTTCAATCGTTGAGATACCTGGATGATGAGCGGAACGGCGACCGAACGCGCCGACCCCCACCCGAGAGAACCGTGATGACGGACCCCACCCCCGTGCTCCCCGCCCGCCGAGCCGACGGTCTGCCCCCTGCACCCGCCTCGCCCGACGTCGTCGTCGGTGCGCCGGACGGCGATCTCGACCGCCTCGTCGACGCGTTCCGGCTGTTCCAATCGCGGCACACCCGGGCCCTCGAGCGAGCGAGCGCAGCACACGGGCTGGGGCCGACCGACATCCGCCTCGTCTTCCACCTCGCCGCAGCCGACGGCGAGGGCATGACACCGAAGGAAGCCGGCGCGTTCCTCCGACTGTCCACGGGCGCGATGACGTCGCTCATCGACCGACTCGAGCAGCGCGGTCACCTCGAGCGCCGACCGAACCCGAACGACCGGCGGAGCATCCTCCTGCACCTGACGCCTGCCGGAGCAGTCGTCGCCGAGGAGATCGGCGGACTCTGGCGGACGGTCTTCGCCGAGTCCGTACCGCCCGGCGACCGTCCCGCACTGTCCGAGGTGTTCGACCGGGTCGGTTCCGCCCTGGCGGCACGCGCGTAGCCTCACGGGCATGACGCCCTCCGAACTCCTGACCGAAGCGTTCTCCCGTGTTCCGGAGACGATCGGCCGCGCCCTCGACGGCCTCTCCGAGGACCAGCTCGCCGCACGTCCGGCAGCCGGTGCGAACACCCTTGCCTGGCTCGCCTGGCACGCCGCACGCGGCCAGGACGCCCAGGTCGCGGACCTCGCCGGGTCCGAGCAGGTCTGGACCGCGGACGGCTGGGTCGACCGGTTCGGCCTGCCCTTCCCGGCCGAGGCGCTCGGCTACGGCATGTCCCGCGACGACGTCGGCCGGGTGCGCGCGTCGGCGGACCTGCTCACCGGTTACCTGGACGCGGTGACGGCGAGGACCGTCGAGTACCTCGCCACGCTCGATCCGGAGGACCTCGACGTCGTGGTCGACGACGCCTGGGATCCGCCCGTGACGGCCGGTGTCCGGTTGGTCAGCATCCTCGACGACTGCGTCCAGCACGCCGGCCAGGCCGGTTACGTGCGCGGCCTGCTCTTCTTCAACCGCTGACGCGGGAGCACGACCGACGGGAGGCGCGGTGCCAGCCGGCACCGCGCCTCCCGTCGGTCTGTCCGTGCGTCAGCGCGCCGCGAGCTCCGCGACGAGGCGGTCGCCCGGGGCGGCCTCCACGAGCTCGGCCTCGATCTCGGCGTTGTCGAGGATGCCCTCGATCTTGCGACGGCGGTTCCGGGTGACGATCGTCACGACGGTGCCCTCGGCGCCCGCACGACCGGTACGGCCCGAACGGTGCATGTACGCCTTGTAGTCGTCCGGGGCGTCCGCCTGCACGACGAGCGACACGTCGTCGACGTGGATGCCGCGGGCGGCGACGTCGGTCGCGACGAGCACGTTCACCCGGCCGCTCGACAGGAGCCCGAGGTTCCGGGTGCGTCGGGACTGGTTGAGGTCGCCGTGGAGCGAGGTCGCGCGGATGCCGGCGTCCTCGAACTGGTCGGCGAGACGCTCGGCGTACGCGCGGGTCCGGGCGAAGACGATGGTCTTGCCGGAGCCCGCGACGAGCTCCTCGAGCAGTTGGTCCTTCTGGCGCTGCTCGACCACGAGCACGCGGTGGTCGATGGTCGAGGACGCCTGGTCCTCCCCCGCGACCTCGTGGACGCTCGGCTCGTGCAGGAACTCCGACACGAGCGACGCGACCTGCGCGTCGAGGGTGGCGCTGAACAGGAGCTTCTGCGCGCGGTTGCCCTGCGGCGTGACCTCGGCGGTCGCGGACAGGATCTCTCGAACGGGCTCGAGGAACCCGAGGTCGCACATGTGGTCGGCCTCGTCGAGCACGGACACGATGACCTCGCTGAGGTCGAGCTTGCCCTTGTTCATGAGGTCCTGCACGCGACCGGGCGTGCCGACGATGATGTCGACGCCGCGCTCGAGCGCACCCTCCTGACGGCCGTACGGCACGCCGCCGTAGATCTGCGTCGTGAAGAGCCCGACCGAGCGGGCGATCGGCTGCACCGTGCGGTCGATCTGCAGGGCGAGCTCGCGCGTCGGGGCGAGGATGAGCGCACGCGGGGCGCGGCCCATCTTCCGCTTCGTGCCGCCGCCGTGCTCCATGAGCTTCTCGACGAGGGGCGCACCGAACGCGATGGTCTTGCCGGAGCCGGTACGGCCACGGCCGAGCACGTCCTTGCCGGCGAGGACGTCGGGGATCGTGGCGGCCTGGATCGGGAACGGGTTCGATGCACCCATCTCCGCGAGCGTGCGGGAGATGTTGCCACCGATGCCGAGGTCCGCGAACGTCACGCCCTCGACGTCGGCCGCGACGGTCGCCTCGGCCTGGAGCTTCTCGAGCTTGACGTCGTCGGCCGGCACGTACGGGGTACGGGTCTCGTCGCGGTCGGAGCGGTCGCGGCGCGGGCGGTCCTCGTCGAAGGAGCGGCGCGGGCGGTCGTCGAAGCGACGGGGTGCGCGGTCGCGGTCGTCGCGGTCGAAGCGCTCACGGCGGGGACGGTCCTCGTCGAACGAACGGCGGGGGGCGCGGTCGCGGTCGTCGCGGTCGAAGCGACGCGGCGCGCGGTCGTCCCGATCGAACCGACGGGGAGCACGGTCGTCCTGGTCGCGACGCGGCGCACGGTCACGGTCGTCACGATCGAACCGACGCGGAGCACGGTCATCCCGGTCGAACCGACGCGGGCGGTCGTCGTGGTCGCGACGCGGCGCACGGTCACGGTCACGGTCATCACGATCGAACCGACGCGGAGCACGGTCATCCCTGTCGAACCGGCGAGGGGCACGGTCGTCCTGGTCACGACGCGGCGCACGGTCACGGTCACGGTCGTCACGGTCGAACCGACGCGGCGCGCGGTCGTCACGGTCGAACCGACGCGGCGCGCGGTCGTCACGGTCGAAGCGGCGCGGACGGTCGCCGTGGTCGCGACGCGGCGCACGGTCGTCGCGGTTCCAACGGCTCTGGCCGCCCTCGCGCGGCTCCCAGTTCGGGCGTGCGGGACGGTCGCCCTGCGCACCGCGGCCACGACGCTCCTCGGCGTCCCAGCGCTGCTTCTGGCGCGGCTGCGACGGGTCGGCGGCACGGAAGCCGCGGTGCTTGCTCGAGCGAGCGGCGGGGGTGCCGTTCGGGTGGCGGACTCGGTCATCGGCACGCTGACGCGCGCCCTTGTCGTACGGGGCCATGGTTCTTTCCGGGGTGCGGACGTGCCACGACACCCGGCAGCGACATCGGCGGGGGCGGATCGTGGAGCGGGGGTTCATCCCGTCGCGGATCGACGTGATTCCAGCCCTCGAGCAACACACACCCAAACGAAGAACTCCGTGGTCACAGTGCCACGGCGTCGAAGGCCGACCGAGTGAGTCTACGCGATGCGTCGCGGACTGGCCAGCCCCGGGGGCGGAGGTCAGGCGCAGGCCCTACGTCAGCCCGCCCCGCGCGGACGCGCGCCGTCGGACGGAGGTGGGGCGTGCCTCCAGGCCGGTCCGATCGGGGGTCAGGACTCGGCGAGCCGCCGACGCTGCTCGGCCACGTCGAAGTCCGCGGGCGGCCACGTGAGCTGCATGTCCTCCAGCGCACGGAGCAGGAGCTGCTGCACGGCGAGCCGGGCGTACCACTTCCGGTTCGCGGGCACGACGTACCACGGCGCCTGCGCGGTCGAGGTGCGGTCGAAGACGATCTGGTACGCCTGCTGGTACTCGTCCCAGAGGAGACGCTCGTCGATGTCGCCCGGGTTGAACTTCCAGTGCTTGTCGGGGCGGTCGAGCCGGTCGCCGAGTCGTTCGCGCTGCTCGTCCTTCGAGATGTGCAGCATGACCTTGACGATCGTCGTGCCCTCGGCGACGAGCCGGTCCTCGAATTCGACGATCGCGCCGTAGCGTCGCTCGATCTCCTCCGGCGGCGCGAACGAGCGCACCCGCTGGATGAGGACGTCCTCGTAGTGCGAGCGGTCGAACACCCCGAGCTGCCCGGCACCGGGGAGCTCCTTCTCGATGCGCCAGAGGAAGTCGTGTTCGCGTTCCTCGGCGGTCGGGGCCGTGAAGCCCGCGTAGTGGACGCCGTTCGGGTCGACCGCGCCGACCACGTGCGAGACGATCCCGCCCTTGCCCGCCGTGTCCATCGCCTGGAGCACGAGCAGCACGCGCCGCTGGTCCCCCGCCGTGGCCGAGGCGTGCAGGCGCTCCTGCAGTGCGGAGAGCCGTACGGCACCGGCGGCGAGCGCCTCGAGTCCGTCGATCTTGCGTCCGGGGAAACCCGGCGTGCCGTCGGGGTCGACGCGGTCGAGGCGGAAGCCCTCCTCGACGCGGAGCAGCGGTTCGGGATCGGCGTTCCAGGCCTTGCGACGGCTCACGGGTCCTCCTGCGGGGTCTGTCGCCCATCCTGGCACCGGCCGGCGCACTGCGCCCGGCAGCCGTTCTCCGGCCCCGGATGCTCCTCCGTCCCCCGGTGGAGGTGGGCGCGCAGACCGCCGGGTTAGCGTGGTCGTGATGGGAAATGCTCGCCGCTCGCTGCTCGCCGCCGTCGGCGTGCTCGCGGGGCTCGTCGCCCTGGCCGCGTGCAGCCCGGACCCGACCGGCGACCGGAACGCCACCGTCACGACCGACCCGGTGATCTACCCACTGTCGCTCCGCTACCACGGCGTCGACGTCGTCGCGGACGTTCCGTACGGCGCGGACCCGCTGCAGCGCCTCGACGTCTGCCTGCCGCCCGACAGCGAACCGGACGCGACCGCCACACCCACGCCCACCGCTGCACCGTCCCCGGCGACTCCGAAGGGCGGTGCACGGGATTCCGGTACCCGCCCCGCGGTGATGATGATCCACGGCGGCAGCTGGTCGCACGGTGACAAGGCGACGGCCGCTTACCGGTCGGTGTGCCAGTACCTCGCCTCGCAGGGGTTCGTCACGTTCGCCGTCGACTACCGCCTCGCCCCGACGGACCCGTTCCCCGCCGGGTACGACGACGTCCGGCGTGCACTCGACTGGGTGTTCCGGACGAGCACGCTCACGACCTACGACGTCGACCGTGACCGCGTCGGGCTGTTCGGCGGGAGCGCCGGTGGCAACCTCGCGGCGCTGCTCGCCGTCACGGACCACGACTCCCCGGCGTACGCGGACGGCGACCGGATCCGGGCGGTCGTGGACCTCAGCGGACCGACGAACCTGACGAGCCGCTCGACCGAGGCCGACGGGGTGTCCGCATCGTTCCAGCGGAAGCAGCTGCTCTACCTCGGGTGCCGGACGTACACGCGGTGCCCGGCGGCCGAGCAGGCGTCGCCGGAGTACCACGTCACGGCGGACACCCCGCCGTTCTTCATCGGACACTCCACGGACGAGTTCATCCCGCTCTGGGAGTCGCAGGAGTTCGTGACGACGCTGCGGTCCCACGACGTACCGGTGACGTTCGTGCAGGTGCAGGGGACGGCCCACTCGATCGCGCAGCTCGACGAGGCGATGAGCAAGCGCGTGGTCGCGTTCCTGCGCGAGCGGCTCGGCTGAGGGGTCCGGACCAGCGGACCGTCGGACAGGAGGCGCGGGGCGGGCGCGCACCGCGCCTCCCGTCCGCCGCCGCGAAGCGTCCGCAACAGGCGGAGACCAGCCTGGCGTGGGCCGGCCCGGCACGGACCGACGGGATCGACGCCGATCGGGGTCGGACCTCGATCTGCGGCGTGACCGTTCCGGTTCGCGGGACCCGGGTTCCGCGCACCGGAACGGCCAAGCGCGACCCGAGACCTGCCTCCCCCGCGTCGTGTCGGCGCCGCGTCCCCTGGCCGGGTGCCACCCGGAGTCGGGACTGCTGTTGCGCGCCGGAGCCGCGCAGACTTCCGGGGTGACCGACACCTCGACGCGCCCCGCGACCGCCCCGACCACCTGGCAGCACGCCTCCGCTCTGCGGTCGGTGGTCGAGCTCCTCCTCGGGCTGTCGTTCTGCGCGACGGTCGCGTTCGGCGGCTACGCGGCGGCGACGGGGCACATGCAGGTCCTGGCGCAGGTGGCGGCGATCGTCTTCGTCACGACCCTGGTGGTCGTGCTCGTCAACTGGTTCCGCGCGGTGGAGGCGTCCGACCGCTGACGGTCTCCGGGCGAACCCTTGCACGGTGCGAGCGGACGCCGCGCACCGTGCGAGGGCACCCGCCCGGTGCGCGGTTCCGCGGACCGTGCGACCTGCGCAGCCTGACACGCTGCGTGGAACCTCGGACCGAACGACGGGGCGCGCGCCGGGTCAGTCCGCCGATGCGGCCTTCTGGGAATGCGCCGCACGCCGCTCCTCACGACGCCGCTTCCGCTCCTCGCGCCGCTGCTGCCGGGCCTGCTTGCGCGTGATGCCCGCCGCGATGCGGTCCGCCCGACGCTCCCGCGCCCGCTCGACGACGAAGTAGGCCGACGGCAGGACGACGAGGGTCAGGAGCGTCGACGACACGAGACCACCGATCACGACGAGCGCGAGCGGCTGCGAGATGAACCCGGACTTGCCGGTGAGTCCGAGCGCCATCGGCACGAGCGCGAAGATCGTCGCGAGTGCGGTCATGAGGATCGGGCGGAGTCGCCTCGTCGCGCCCTCGACCAGGGCCTCGGCGACGCGGAGCCCTCGCCGTCGGTACTGGTTGACGAGGTCGACGAGCACGATCGCGTTCGTCACGACGATGCCGACCAGCATGAGCAGGCCGATGATCGACGCGACGCCGAGCGGGATGCCGGTGATGATCTGCAGCAGGAGCGCTCCGGTCGCCGCGAACGGCACCGACACGAGGAGGAGCAGGGGCTGCAGCAGGCTCCGGAACGTGGCGACCATGATCACGTAGACGATCAGGATCGCGACGAGGATCGCCAGGAACAGCTGGCTGAACGCCGACGACTGGCTCGAGGCCACGCCGCCGATCGACGCCGACGCACCCTTCGGCAGCTTCAGCGCGTCGACCGCCGCGGTCACGTTCTGCACGGCGGCGCCGAGGTTCGTCGCGTCCGGCGTGACCGTGATCGTCGCCGTGCGGACCGCGTTCGACGTCGTGATCGTGGTCGGGCCCTCGGACTGCTCGACGGTCGCGAGGTCGGACAGCGGCACCTCGCCGGTCGACGTCGGGATCGAGAGCTTCTTCAGCGCCGCGATCGTCTGCGGCGGGTTCGGGTCGGCGATGTACACGTCGAGCGTGGCGTCGTCGATCTCGACGCTGCCGGTGTCCCGCGGCGACACAGCAGCGGCGACCAGTGCGCCGACCTGCTGCTCGGTGAGACCACGCTCCGCGGCCTCCTGGCGGTCGACCTGCACCGCGAGGTAGGGCTCCGAGGCCGAGAGGTTGCTCGTGGCCTCCGTGGTGCCGTCCACACCCCGCATCTTCCGGAGCACGGTGTCGGCAGCGGTCCGGAGTTCGGCCTGGGTCGGCGCGGTCACGTCGACCTCGATGTCGCTCGAGCCGCCGAAGCCGCCGCCGGCGGAGGACAGCGACACCTGGCCGACGCCGTCGATCTTCTCGATGCGGTCACGGGCGGTCGTCTGGATGGTGGGCTGGTCGGCCGCGGAGTCGGTCGTGACGTTGTACTGGACGGATGCGGAGGCCCCGCCACCGAAGGCCGCCTGGATGGACTGCCCGCTCGACCCGATGGTGGTCTGCACGGTCTCGACGCCCTTCACCCCGCGGAGCACCTTCTCGACCTTCGCGGCCGCGTCGGACTGGTCGTCGAGGCTCGTGCCCGGCGCCAGGTCCTGCGTCACCGTGAAGGTGTTCTGGCCGGAGTCGCCGAGGTAGTTCGTCTTGACGAGCGGGACGGCAGCGAGGGTGCCGCCGAGCACGAAGACCGCGAGGACGATGACCACCCAGGGGCGCCGCATGGCCCACGCGAGGACGGGGCGGTAGCCGCGCTGGAGTCGGTCGCGACGACCGGCGTCGTGCAGGTCGGCGGCGGAGGCCAGGACGCCGGTCGCGGCGCCAGCAGTGGTCGCGCCGGCAGCGGGCACACCGGGAGCGGTCGCGCCCGCAGAGGTCGAGCCGGCAGTGGTCCCGCCGACAGTGTGCGCCTCGGCGGGTGATCCGTCGGCGGCGACGCCCTCGGCCCCGGCGGCGACGCCCTCGGCCTCGGCGTGCCGGTGGGTCTTCGGTGGCCGGAGGAACCAGTACGCGAGCACCGGCACGATCGTCAGCGACACGAGCAGCGACGCCAGGAGGGCCATCGTCACCGTGAGCGCGAACGGCCGGAAGAGCTCGCCGACGAGCTCCGCGACGAACGCCACGGGCAGGAACACGGCGACGGTCGTCAGGGTCGAGGCCGTGACCGCCCCGGCGACCTCCCGCACGGCGTCGAGCACCGCCCGGGACCGGTCGACCCCCGGCTGCATGTGCCGCTTGATGTTCTCGATGACGACGATGGAGTCGTCGACCACGCGGCCGATCGCGATCGTGAGCGCGGCCAGCGTGATGATGTTGAGCGTGTACCCGGCGGCGCGCATGCCGATCGCCGCGAGGAGCACCGACGTCGGGATCGAGATCGCGGTGACGAGCGTCGACCGCACGGACAGCAGGAACACGAGGATCACGAGGACCGCGAACCCGAGTCCGAGCAGGCCCTCCTCGGCGAGGGAGTCGATCGACTGCTGGATGTACGGCGCCTGGTCGAACACCACCGTGAACTCCGGGTCGCCGGCGACCTTCGACTCGATGTCCGGCAGGGCCTTCTTCACCGTCTCCGAGACGTCGACGGTGTTCGCCTCCTGGGTCTTCGTGATCGCGATCGTCAGCGCGGTCTTGCCGTCGACGCGGCTGATCGAGGTGCGCGGCGACTCCTCGATGGCGACCTTCGCGACGTCGCCGAGCTTCGTCGGCGTCGTCGACGTGTCGGTCGCGCCCGTGGTTCCGGTGGCCGGACTGGAGGCACTGCTCCCGCCCGCCGCGCCGGTCCCGCCGGTCGTGCTGGTCGCCCCCGACGCCCCGGCGGCGGCCGACCCGCCGGTCGCGGTCTGCCCGGTCGCGGTCTGTCCGGTCGTCGACCCGCCGGCGCCGGCGGTCGACCCGCTCGCGCTGGCACCGGACCCGGACGAGCTCCCGCTCGACGTCGCGGTGAGCGGCAGCGCCTCGATGTCCTTCAGGGACGAGATGCGCTCACCGGTCTGGACCGAGAGGGTCTTCCCGTCCTGCGTGATCGTGCCACCGGGGATGAGCGTGCCGTTGTCGCTGAGGGCGTCCGAGATGGACTGCGACGTGAGCCCCTTCGCGGCGAGCTCGTCCTCGTCCGGCGTGATCACGACCCGGCGCCCGGGGTTGCCGAACACGTCGGCCTGCCGGACCCCGTCGAGCTTCTCGAGGTCCGGGATCGCCGTCGCGTTCAGCCGGTCGACGAGCTGCTCCTGGTTGCCCTCGCCCGTGACCGCGAGCTGCAGCACCGGCAGGTCGTCGAACGACCCGGTGACGATCTGCGTCTGGACCGTGTCCGGCAGCGACAGCGCGTTGACGGCGGTCTGGATCTTGTCCTCGGCGCTCGCGAGGTTCGAGCCGTAGTCGAACGACGCGGACACGACGCTCTGCCCGGTGGACGACGTCGCGCTCGTCGACTCGAGGTTCGGCACCACCTGGATGGCCTGCTCGATCTTCGTCGAGACGTCGTTCGACACGACCTCCGGCGTCGCGCCCGGGTAGGCGCTCACGATGGCGACCTGGGGGAACTCGACGCTCGGGATCAGCTCCTGCTTGAGGCTCGTCAGCGAGATGCCGCCGAAGATCGCGACGACGATCGTGACGAGGGCGATGAGGGACCGGTTCCGGATGCTGAAGACCGAGAGGAGGTGCACCGTCCGATCCTCGCAGGCCCGCGCGGTCGGAGGCTCAGCCGAGCAACAGGTAGGCGCCCAGGACGCCCAACGACCCGACCACCCCGGTGCCGAGCGCGACGATCCGGTCGATCGGCGACCGTGCCGTCAGCACCCCGACGACGACGACCGCGGCGCCCACGGCGACCTCGATCGTCCAGAAGGTCGTGCCGGTGGTGTCGGCGATCCGGAGCAGTGCCCGCACCCCCTCGCCGACGAGCACCGCTCCGGTGACACCGATCGCCGCGGCGGCCAGGCGACCCGATCCGGACCGCAGCGCCCACACGACGAGGCCCGCGAGGAGTCCCGCGGGGATCCCGATGAGGACCCAGAAGTTCGTGAGGGACAGGAAGTCGGCGTAGCCGCGCAGGTTGGTCGCGGCCCAGTACCCGACGTGCATGAGCTCGAGGAACACCACACCCAGCACCATCGGGATCGCCGGTCGCCGGTGGAGGCCGGACAGGAGCACGAGCAGCCCCGCCACGACGAACCACGGGCCGGCGGAGTTCGCGAACTCCCCGAGCCCCGGGACGGCCTGTCCGTAGGAGCAGAGCATCCCGGCCAGCAGGGCGAGCCCGGTCGCGGTGCCCACGCGGGCCGCCACGGGCATCGTCGGTCGGTCGGACGGCCGCTCAGGGGTTTCGGTCTGCGCGGGGTGCACGGTCGTCTCCATGCCCTCAGGATCCCGCGGTCGGTCGCACGGGACATCCGTCGGAGGGACGCACCGCCTCCACCGTCGGGATGATCCCGTCGTCAGACCACCGCTGCCAGCGACCCGCTCGGGCCGACCGCCTCGCCACCGACCCGCGCCCACGCCCGTTCCAGGACGTCGACCATCCTGGTGCGGTCGGCGGCCGGCATCGTGAACGGCACCCTGAGGAAGCGCTCGAACCCGCCGTCGGGACCGAACACACCGCCGGAGGCGAGCACGACCCCCTCCGCCCGTGCCGCGAGGACGAGCGCGCTCGACACCGGCCGACCGAGGCCGACCCACGTCGTCAAGCCGCCCGCCGGCGCGGGGACGTCCCACTCGGGGAGCCGCGCGCGCAACGCACCCACGACGTCGTCGCGGGCCTGCGCCAGGTACGCGCGCCGCTCCTCCAGGACGGCCTCGGTCCGCGGGACCAGCTCGCGCGCGACGAGCTGGTCGAGCACGGGGGTGCCGAGGTCGCCCGTGGGGCGCGCGAGGAGGAGCCGCTGGAGCAGCTCCGGACGAGCACGGATCCAGCCGATGCGGAGCCCGCCCCAGAACACCTTGTCGGCCGATCCGATCATGACGACGTCGTCGGACGCCGCCGCGAGCGGCGTCGCGGCGGGGCCGTCGATGCGGAGCTCGCCCATCGTCTCGTCGGCGACGACGGTCGTCCCGACCGACGCGGCGACCGACACGAGGAGGTCGCGGGCGTCGGGCGTCATCGTCGCGCCGGTCGGGTTGTGGAGCGCCGGCATGACGTACGCCACCGACGGCGCGGTCCGGCGGAGCGTGTGCTCGAGGACCGCGGTGTCCCACCCGGTCCGGGCGTCCACGGGCACCCCGACGAGCCGGCCGCCGACCTCGCGGAAGGCCTCGTGCGCGTGCGGGTAGGTCGGGGACTCGACGAGCACCGCGTCGCCGCGACGGACGAGCACGCGGGCGAGCAGGGCGATGGCGTGCTGCGCGCCGATCGTGACGACGACCTGCGACGGGTCGGTGGGCAGGCCGCGGGCGGCGTACCGGTCGGCGATCGCCCGACGGAGCCCGGGGTCGCCGACGGTGTCGTACCCGATCCCGGCGAGCGCCGCGGGCACGTGGCGCACCGCTCGTTCGACGGCCTCGGCGATGCCCGGCGCGGCGTGCAGCGCGGCCTTGCGGAGGTCGAGCACGTCACCGCCGACGACACCGCCGAGCCGTTCCGGGTCCGGTCGTCCGACGAGGTCCCGCGGCAGGCGCACGACGCTGCCGGATCCCCGCACCGAGACGAGGAACCCGTCCTCCCGCAGCCGGGCGTAGGCGTTCGCGACCGTGGTCCGGGACACGCCGAGCGCCTCCGCGAGCCCCCGCTCGGCGGGCAGCCGGACGCCCTGCGGGATGCGACCGTCGATGGCGAGGACCCGGAGGGCGTCCGAGAGCGCCTTGTACGCGGCCGCATCGGTACCGGCGCGCCAGTCGGTGAGGAGGAGTGCAGCGGACCGGGCGCTGAGGAGGACGGGCGTCATGGATCCACGGTAGCGCGATTGGCCCTCGACCAGCAGGCCAATCTCATCCACGATCGGAGCATGTCCCGCACCCCCGCCCTCACCCTCCGGTTCGCGCAGCTCATCCTCGGCCTGTTCCTCTACGGCGCCTCGACCGCGCTCCAGGTCCGCGCGGTCGTGGGGGTCGCGTCCTGGACGGTGCTGACCGAGGGGCTCGAGCACGTGGTGCCCTGGTCGTTCGGTGTCATCACGGTGGTCTCCAGCGGCGTGATCCTCCTGTTCTGGATCCCGCTCCGCCAGAAGCCGGGCATCGGGACACTGCTCAACGCGCTGGCGATCGGCCCGTCGGCGGACCTCGTGCTCTGGCTCGTCCCGGCTCCCGACGGGCTGCTCCCCCGCATCGGCCTCTTCGTCGCGGGACTGCTGCTGCTCGCCGTCGCGACCGCGTTCTACATCGGCGCCGGGTTCGGCACGGGCGCTCGGGACGGACTGATGGTCGGCGTCTCGCAGCGCTTCGGCTGGCCGATCTGGGTGGCGCGCACCGTGATCGAGGTCACCGTCGTGATCGTCGGCTGGCTCCTCGGCGGGGACGTCGGTGCGGGAACGGTCATCGCGGCGTTCGCGATCGGCCCGATGGTGCAGCCGCTCATGCCGCTCTTCCGCCGCTTCCCGTGGAGTCCGGAGCGCACGCGGCTCGCCGTCGCGACACCCGCACCCGGCCTGGAGGCGCGGGTCACCTCCTGAAGACCTCCTTGCCGCCCGCGCGACTCGCGATGTAGCGTGTCCTCACCAGACGCGATACATCGCGATTTCGAGGAGGCACCATGGCACAGGAGAAGTGGCTCGTGGAGGAGCCCAAGGTCATCGACACCGGCATCGTCCGACGACTGAAGGTCGGGCTCGTCGCCGGTCAGGTCGACGTCGTCGCACACGACGAACCGACGGCCCGGGTGGAGGTGCACAGCGTGTCCGGCAAGCCCCTCATGGTCGAGGTCGACGGCGACACCCTCACGGTCGACCACCCGCAGATCCGGTGGGACGACCCGATCGGGTTCCTCAAGTCGTTCCGCGGCCGCGCGCAGGCGGACGTGAGCATCCTCGTGCCGCGCGACGCTCCGGTCACCCTCGGGGTCGTGTCGGCCGGGTCGCTCCTCTCCGGCACGGACCGCGGCGCCACACTGCACACCGTCTCCGGTGACGTCGTCGTGGACGGGGTCGCCGGCGACGTCACCGTCAACGCGGTCTCCGGGACGACCACCGTGCGGGAGCTCGACGGCGCACTCACCGTGCACACCGTCTCGGGCGACGTCGTCGCGACCGGGTCGATCCCGCGGTTCCAGGCGGACGGGGTGAACGCGGACGTCGTGCTCGACCTGCACGGGACCCCGGACTCGGCCCGGGTCAACACGGTGTCCGGTTCGGTCAGCGTCCGACTCGAGGACGGTGTCCCGTACCGCTGCACGGTCTCGACGGCCTCCGGCAAGCTGCAGTTCGACGACTCGGAGATCCGCGGCGTGCGCGGTTCGTACGTCAAGCAGGGCGGGGAGCTCTCCGGCCAGTGGCTCGACCTCAAGGTGAACTCGGTGTCGGGTGACATCGCGGTGCTCCACGCCCCGCCGGTGGCCGACGGCCCTGCGACCACCCCGACGACCGACGGTGAGGTGCCCGCATGAGCCCGGTCTTCGCGCACGGTCACCTGCGCCTCTACCTGCTCGTCCTGCTGGCCGACCACCCGATGCACGGGTACGAGGTCATCACCGCCCTCGGCGACCGGTTCGGCGGCACGTACGTCCCGAGCGCCGGCACCGTCTACCCCCGGTTGGCGAAGCTCCAGGAGGAGGGCCTCGTGACGGGGACCGCCGATGGCCGGAGGACGGTCTACGCGATCACCGACGCCGGCCGTGCCGAGCTCGACGCCCGGTCGGCGGAGGTCGCCGCGCTCGAGGACGGCGTGACCGACTCGGTCAAGTCCCTCGCCGACGGCGTCCGCGCCTCGGTGGGCGAGGCGATGCGGTCCCTCCGTGCCGACCTCGCGGCGAGCGCCCAGGCCCCGCGCGGCCAGACGGCCGACGAGCCCGTCGACGTCCCGACCGCGGGCGCCAGCGCCCTCCGTGAGGTCGAGATGGTCCTGTCGTCGTTCCGGCAGCAGGTCCGCGCCGACCTCCGTCGCCAGGCGACCCGGGGCACCCTCACGGCGGACACGGTGACCCGCCTGCGGGACGGTCTCGAGGCGTTGCGCCGCTCCCTCTGACGAGAGCACCTGACGGGAGCACCTGACGGGAGCACCCGACAGGAGCACGGGCCGGGCCGGCGGGGCGGACGCACACCGCGCCTCCCGGCCGACCCGTCCGCGCGTCTGCGCCCCGTTCGACGGAACCAGGTTCCGGTGCCTCACACCTCGCCGGCGTCGGCCAGGGCGTGCATCGCGTCCCGGAGCGCGGCCGCCGCGCCGGGGCCGGCCCACTCGTACGCGTGCGTGAAGCGCTCGTCGTGCACGTACATGTCGGCGAGCGTCCGGAACCGGTCGGCGTCGACCACCGGGCCGGGCGCCTGCGCGAGCCAGGCGAGCTGCCGCCGCGCGAGGGCGGTGCCCGCTGCCGAGGTCGGGCCGTCCCCGGAGGCGGCGAGCGCCGCGGCGTCCGTGGCGACGGCGCGCTGCTCGGCCTGGAACGCGTCCTTCGCAGCGGCGTCCTTCGCCGACCACCACTCCTGCCCACGCTGCCAGGCGTCCGCACCCCAGCGTTCCTCGACCTCCTGACGGAAACGGGTCTGGTCGAACCCGTCGAAGGTGTCCTGTGTGGTCATGTCGTCTCCTCGTTCGATCCTCGTGATGGTGGTCCGCACGGCCGCGAGCTGTCGTGCGAGCCGGTCGCGCTCCTGTTCGAGCCACCCGACGTGCGCACGGAGTGCCGCGACGTCGTCCTGCTCGCCGTCGAGCACCCGGGCGATCTCGGCCAGCCCGAGCCCGAGCCCGCGGAGCAGCAGGATGCGCTGGAGCCGGACGAGTGCACGGTCGTCGTAGCGCCGGAGCCCGCCCTCGCCGAGCGCCGTGGCCGGGAGCAGCCCGACCGCGTCGTAGTGCCGGAGGGTCCGGCTGGACACACCCGCGGAACGCGCCACGTCGGCGATGGTGTGCGGGGCTTTCGCAGCGACGCCCGTGCTGTCTGTCCGATCGCTCATGCTCGACACGGTAGAGGTTGACGTTGCGTCAACCACAACCCTTCCGGTCGTCTCAGGATCGCCCGGTGTGCCCGGAGGTGGAATACGAGGCGGCCCGGTCATGTTGACTCCGGGTCCGAAATGAGTAGGTTTGCCGCTCGTGACGAACGAGATCCGGTCGCTGAAGGCGCGACTGATCGGGGATCCCCTCCCCTCCGAGAAGCTCGAGGGACAGCTCCTCCCGAAGCACCTGGCGCTGCCGATCTTCGCGAGCGACCCGCTCTCCTCCGTGGCGTACGCGCCGCAGGAGCTCCTCATGATCCTCCTGCTCGGCGGCATGGCGTTCCTGACCTTCGCGCCGTGGGTGGCCGCACTCGTCGTGCTCCTCCTCGTGGTGGTCGTCGCCTCCTACCGGCAGCTCATCAAGGCCTACCCGTCCGGCGGCGGCGACTACGAGGTGGCCCACCGGAACCTCGGCGAGAAGGCCGGCCTCGTCGTCGCGAGCGCGCTGCTCGTCGACTACGTGATGACCGTGGCCGTGTCGGTGGCCTCCGGTGTGGACAACATCATCTCGGCACTGCCGTTCCTCAACGAGTTCCGCGTCGAGCTCGCGCTGCTGTTCGTCGTGCTGCTCGCGGCCGTGAACCTCCGCGGCGTCCGCGAGTCGAGCAAGGCCTTCGCGATCCCGACGTACCTGTTCGTCGCGTCGGTGTTCGTCATGGTCGTCACCGGGCTCGTGCGCGTCGCCGTCGGGGACGCCCCTGTCGCGGAGTCGGCGCAGTACACCGTGCAGAACGTCGAGCACACCACGCAGGCCGCGTTCGTGCTGCTGCTCCTCCGCGCCTTCGCGTCCGGCTGCTCGGCCCTCACCGGTGTGGAGGCGATCGCGAACGGCGTGCAGGCCTTCCGCCGACCGAAGATCCGGAACGCCCAGAAGACCCTCGTCGCGATGGGCGGCATCGCGATCGTCCTGTTCGTCGGGCTCATCACGCTCGCCCTCGTGGCCCGCGTGCACTACGCCGAACGCGCCTGCGACCTGCAGGGCTTCGCCGACTGCGCGACCACGCCGCAGCGCTCGCTCATCGCCCAGATCGCCGCCGCGACCTTCGGGGACGGCTCGGTGCTGTTCTTCGTCGTCCAGGCGACCACGGCCGCGGTCCTGCTCCTCGCGGCGAACACCGCGTTCAACGGGTTCCCGTTGCTCGGCTCGATCCTCGCGCGTGACTCGTACGCGCCCAAGGCACTCTCGACGCGCGGCGACCGCCTGATCTACTCCAACGGCGTCATCGTGCTGGCACTCGTCGCCGCGGCGCTCCTCGTGGTCTACCGGGCCAACGTCACGAGCCTCATCCAGCTCTACATCATCGGCGTGTTCGTCTCGTTCACCCTGGGGCAGACCGGCATGGTCGTGCACTGGACCCGCCTGCTCCGACAGGACCGGGCGGGGACGGCCCCGGAACCGGTCAACCGCGGCCAGGTCGTGCGCTCACGGCTCATCAACACGATCGGCGCGAGCTTCACCTTCGTCGTGCTCGTCATCGTGACGATCACGAAGTTCACGCACGGCGCCTGGCTCGTGTTCGTGATCATGCCCCTGCTGTTCGTCCTCATGCTCGGCGTGAACCGGTACTACCGCGATGTGTCGCACGAGATCGAGGCCGACGAGGAGACCGAGTTCGGCGCGACCGGCGACCACGCGATCGTGCTCGTCAACAAGCTGCAGAAGCCCGTGCTCAAGGCCCTCGACTACGCCATCGCCGCGAAGCACGCGAGCTTCGAGGCGGTGCACGTCGCGATCGACGACGCCGAGGCCGCGCGGCTCCGCGACCAGTGGGCCGACCACGGCATCGAGGTCCCGCTCACGATCGTGCCGAGTCCGTACCGCGACATCTCGATGCCGCTCATCAAGTAC
This sequence comes from Curtobacterium phoenicis, assembly GCF_047238015.1. Classification (NCBI taxonomy): domain Bacteria; kingdom Bacillati; phylum Actinomycetota; class Actinomycetes; order Micrococcales; family Microbacteriaceae; genus Curtobacterium; species Curtobacterium phoenicis. The sequence continues at coordinate 888,719 of NZ_JBDFLZ010000002.1, read as the reverse complement.
ATCAAGGCCCACCGCGCCGAGCACGGCTCCGAGGTGGTCACCGTGTACACCCCGGTGTTCGTCGTCGGGCACTGGTGGGAGAACCTGCTCCACAACCACCGCGGCCGCCGCATCCGGAAGAAGCTCCTGCTCGTGCACGGCGTCACGGTCGCGCTCGTGCCGTGGTTGCTCGACTCGTCCGAGCTGCTCTACGGCCGCCGCTCGCGCCCGCTGCCCGGCCAGGAGCGTCGCGGCGAACCGGTCCGGCCGCCCCTCCGCCGTTCGCCGCACGGGGTCTTCCGGTCCGAGGGCAGCGAGGAGGACCGCCTGCTCCGCTCCGACCAGCGGAACAGCCTCGCACCGCGTGGTGATGCCCGGCCACGTCGAGCGACCCGACCGGCCGGACCCGCCGAGGGCGTGGACCCGGCACGCTGCACCGGCGAACTCCGGACCCTGGTCGCCTCCCCTCCTTCGGCGCGCACGCCCGCCTCACCGTCCGACCCCGACCGCTCGTGACACCGCGTGACGGTGCCCGGTCGTACGATGTGACGCCATGACCCCGACCGACCTCCGCGCCTTCGCGACGTTCGACGCGCACGGCGGCAAGGTGTCGAAGCGCGTCGAGGTGCTCGACCACGAGCCGCCAGCCGGCAGCCCGCTCGAGGGCCTGGTCGCCGTCCGCGGGGAGCACCCCCTCGGTGCGGTCGACGAACGCGCCGCCGACGACTCCGCTGCGCTCTCGCGCGGCGAGCCGGCCATCGGTTGGGTCGACCCGGCCACCCTCCGCGACTGGTACCGCCCGGACCGCGTCGTGATCACCCGCCTCGAGGCACGCCGGTCCGGCATCGTCCCGGGTCTGTACGCCGATTCGCGTGGGCGCGGCCGGGTGCGGATCGACAGCCGGGAGGCACTGCTCGCTCCCGACGGCCGGCCCGCCTTCCGCGCGCTGGCCGGCCCCGACGACGCTCCGGTCGTCGACGTCCCGCTCCCGAAGGACCAGGCGGTCCGACTCGTGGCGGTGACCGCGGTCCCGGAGGGGCTCGAACTCGTCACGACCCCGGTGTCGCCCTTCCTGTCACCCGGCCGGTACGCCGCGTACGCGGCCGACGTGCCCGGTCTGCCGCCGCGGCCGTCGACGGGGACCGAGCGGGTGACCGCGTCGGTGCTGCTCGACGGCGCACTGCACGTGGTGGACCGGATCGACGAGCGCGCAGCGACGATGTGGATCGAGCGCGACGGTTCGGTGGTGCCGATCGCGCTGAGCGGGATCGGTCCCGACCTCGTGCGGTACGCCGTCGTCGCCTGACAGCCGGTCCTGCCGCCGCTGACGTCCCGCCGCGGCTCCCCGGCCCGCCGCGACCGTCCGGCCCGCCGCGGCTGTCCGGGGGACGCCGCACCGGGGTGCCCGTCGGGGGTCCGGCGTAGCGTCCGCTGCATGAGCGATGCAGACCAGACCGACCACACCGGCGAGACGCTGGGTGGGCCGCGCCCCGATCCCTCGACGACCGCGAGCAAGGACCCCGAGGACTGGGTGACCGGAGACGAACCGATGACCGGCCCGCAGCGGAGCTACCTCGACACCCTGGCGCGCGAGGCCGGCGAGGAACTCCCCGCCGACCTCACCAAGGCCGAGGCGTCCGAGCACATCGAGCGACTGCAGGCGCAGACCGGCCGAGGGTCCGACACCGCTTCCTGAGCCGGGGTCCATCGAACGGCGGACCGCTGTCTGGGCATGTCCTGGCGATGCCCTGGCGAACTGCGTCGAGACCCTCGTCCGGGGGTACTCGGTGACGCGTCACCCGCTACCTTCTCGGGCATGCGAACGACATCGACCTCGATCGGCCTCACCGTGCTCCGCGTCGTCCTCGGCGTGGTGTTCATCGCCCACGGCGCACAGAAGTTCGCCCAGGGCATCCCGAACGTCACCCGGGGCTTCGCGGGCATGGGGGTCCCGCTCGCCGACGTCGCGGCGCCGCTCGTCGCGGGGCTGGAACTCGTCGGCGGGGTGTTCCTCGTCCTCGGCGTCGCGACCCGCGTCGTCGGGGTGCTCCTGGCGGTCGACATGGTGGTCGCGGGCCTGCTCGCCCACTCCTCGGCCGGCTTCTTCTCGCAGGACGGCGGCTTCGAGTACGTCCTCGTCCTCGCCGTCGGGTCCCTCGCCGTCGCCCTGACCGGCCCCGGCCGGTTCTCGCTCGACGCGCTCCTGCTCCTCGCCGCCCGGCGGCGACGCGGCGTCGACGAACCGCTGCCCGCCTGACCCGGCGTCCCCGACGCGACCACGGACGCACGGGAGGACGGCGCGCGACCCGCACCGCGCCTCCCGTCCGTCCGCTCGTCGAGCCGGCGACACGCCGACCGCGCCGTCAGGCGGCGCCGGCGAGCACGTCCACGACCTGCCGGGCGATGCGACGGCCGGCGCGGTTCGCCCCGATCGTCGACGCCTGCGGGCCGTAGCCGGCGAGGAACAGGCGCGGCTCGTCCTCCGAACGGCCGTCCGCCACGACGATCCCGCCCTCCGCGGTGCGCAACCGCAGTGGGGCGAGGTGCCGGAGGTCGGCACGGAAGCCCGTCGCCCACAGGACGGCGTCGGCGTGCACGTGCTCGCCGTCGGCGGTCACGACCCCCGTCCTGTCGAGCCGAGCGAACATCGGCGAGGCCACGAGCGTGCCGCGGTCGATGCCCGCTCGGATGCGCCGCGTCACCGGGATGCCGGTGCCGCTGACGATGCTCGGCAAGACGCGACCGGCCCGAGCAGCGCGATCCTGCTCGTCGACCGCGGCGACGGCGGACTCGAGGTCGAGCGACGCCGAGTCCGACCAGACGACGGGACGCCGCGTGAACCACCGGGTGGACCGCGCAACGCCGTCGAGTTCGAGGAGGAACCCGATCGCACTCGTCCCGCCGCCGACCACGACGACGTCCTGCCCGGCGAACTCCGACGCGCTCCGGTACTCCGTCGTGTCGAGCTGCCGGCCGGTGAAGACGTCGCGCCCCGGGTACCACGGCACGAACGGGGTGCCCCACGTGCCCGAGGCATTGACGACGACCTCGGAGCGGATCCGGCTCGTCCGTCCGTCCGGGGTCTGCACGGTCGTACAGAGCCGGTCGGAGCCCTCGATCCGGGTGACCGACGTGACCGTCACCGGGCGACGGACGCGCAGGTCGTAGTGCTGCTCGAAGCGCCGGTAGTACTCGGCGACGACGTCCCGCGCGGGTCGGGCGCGGTCCGCGTCCTCGAAGGTGAGGCCCATCGCCCGCATCCCCGGCAGGTCGTGGACCCGGTGCGCCGCGCCGAGCCGCAGGGCCTCCCACCGGTACTGCCACGCGCCGCCGGTGTCCGGGCCACGGTCGAGGACGACGAGCTCCGAGCCCGGCGCGAGCCCGAGGCGGCGCAGGTGGTGGGCGACCGAGAGCCCGGCCTGACCCGCGCCGATGACGACGACACGCGCGTCCTGGTCCGGGGCGGGGTTCGTGGCGTCGCTCATCACATCCGATTCTGCTGTGTCCACCGTGCTCGGGGCGACTTCCAGATCGGGGTACATGGTAGAGTGATCGGCAGATTTCAAACCACGAACCGTCCGATTCCCCGGGTGTCCAATCGCACCCGCCAGGATCGGACCAGAGCCGATCACGAGGGGGTCACGCATGGGGCGCGGCCGTCAGAAGGCAAAGCACACCAAGGTCGCCCGGGAGCTGAAGTACTTCAGCCCGGAGACGAACTACGGTGCGCTCGAACGCGAGCTCTCCGCCGGGCAGCACTCGGACGAGAACTCCTACGTCGACCGCTGGGCTGACCAGTACGGTGACGACGAGGACGACCTCGAGCTCGAGCAACACGAGGACCAGAACAAGTCCGCCTGAGCCCCGCTCCTGTGTGACACGCCGCTCACCCTCGGGTGTGCGGCGTTTCCGTGTGCGGTGCTCGTCCGCTCAGGTTCCAAGATTCGCGAACCTCGCGCCGGCGAGGGCACCGTCGTGGAACCCCGACGTCCACCACACGGGGTGTCGTGGAACCTGGGCGTAGCTGCGCCCCCGCTCCCCGTCCCACCGAGCTGCCGGAGTCGCAGGACTCGTCGCGAACGCCGCGTGCGTCGCGCCAGGGTCACGACTCGCCACGTGCATCGCGTCGAGGTCCCACGACTCGCCGCGTCCATCGCGTCGAGGTTCCGTGGACCGTGCCTGGGGCGGCCGACGTGCCAGGATTCCGGCATCTCGACGATGCCCGCCCGCGCGCGTCACCAGCCTGACGAACGCGCGCCGCGACCGCACCCGAGCGCGTCAGGCGGCGTAGGACCCCACCAGGCGCACGGCCCCGCCGTCGACACCCTTCGCGCCCTGCTCGAAGCCGGTGAGGTCCTCGCGCGCCGCGGTCGAGATCGTCCCGACCGCCCACGACGGCAGACCGGCGGCACCGAGCGAGGCGATGACGTCCGATGCCGCCCCGGCCGACACCACGGCGAACATCCCGATGCCGAGGTTCCAGGTGCCCTCGGTGTCCTCGAGCGGCGTCCCCGCCATCGAGGACAGGACACGGAACACGGGCAGTGGGGACCACGTCGAACGGTCGACCTCGACCCAGGAGCCGACCGGCAGCACGCGGGCCAGGTTCGCGGCGATGCCCCCACCGGTGACGTGCGAGAGCGAGTGCACCGCGCCGGGGTGCGCCGACAGCAGGGACAGCAGCGGGGTCGTGTAGAGGCGGGTCGGCTCGAGCAGGGCCTCGCCGACGGACACCCCGGCGCCGAACTCCGGCAGCTGGTCGGTGTACTGCACGCCCTTCGTGGAGAGGATGTGCCGGACGAGCGAGTAGCCGTTCGAGTGGAGCCCCGACGATGCGATCGCCACGACGACGTCGCCGTCCTCGACGAGGTGGGCGCCGAGCTGGGCGCCGGCCTCGACCACGCCGGTCGCCGCGCCCGCGACGTCGTAGTCGTCCGGACCGAGGAGCCCCGGGTGCTCCGCCGTCTCGCCGCCGACGAGGGCGGTCCCGGTCTCCGAGCAGCCGCGGGCGATCCCGGCGACGATGTCCGCGATCCGGTTCGGCACGACCCGGCCGCACGCGATGTAGTCCGTCATGAAGAGCGGCTTCGCGCCCACCACGACGATGTCGTCGACGACCATGCCGACGAGGTCCTGCCCGATGGTGTCGTGCTTGTCGATCGCCTGCGCGATGGCGACCTTCGTGCCCACACCGTCCGTCGAGGTCGCGAGCAGCGGTCGTTCGAAGTCCTTCAGGAACGAGACGTCGTAGAGCCCGGCGAACCCGCCGACACCGCCGAGCACCGACGCGTTGTGCGTGGCCGACACCGCCGACTTCATGAGTTCGACCGCGAGGTCTCCGGCTGCTGTGTCGACGCCGGCCTCGGCGTAGGGGTTCGTCATGCGTCGTCCTCCGCGGGGCATGGCAGACTTGTTCGGTCCCCCCGATTCTACGGTCTGGAGCACACCGCGAATGTGCGGCATCGTCGGGCTCGTCGCCCAGAGTCCTGCCAACCAATCCATCTACGACGCTCTGCTCCTCCTGCAGCACCGAGGACAGGACTCGACCGGCATCGCCACGGTCGAGGGTCACATCCACCACATGCACAAGACGCGTGGCCACGTGCGGGAGGCCTTCCGCACGCGTGACATGCGGTCCCTGCTCGGCACGATGGGTCTCGGCCACGTGCGCTACGCCACGAAGGGCGCCGCGAGCAACGAGGAAGAGGCGCAGCCCTTCTACGTGAACGCGCCGTACGGCATCGTCCTCGTGCACAACGGCAACCTGACGAACACGCGCGAGCTCACCCGCGAGCTGTTCGACATCGACCGCCGGCACCTCAACACGAGCTCCGACACCGAGCTCCTCGTGAACGTCCTCGCACACGAGCTCCAGGGCCAGGTCCGCGGGAAGGACCTCGACCCCGGTCAGGTGTTCGACGCCGTCGAGCGCGTGCACGAGCGCGTCGAGGGCTCCTACGCCGCGATCGCGACCATCGCCGGTCACGGCCTGCTCGCCTTCCGCGACCCGTTCGGCATCCGCCCGCTCATCCTCGGGCACAAGTTCGACGAGGCCGGTCAGCCGGAGTGGGTCGTCGCGTCCGAGTCGCTCGTCCTCGAGTCCGGCGGCTACGAGATCGTCCGCGACATCGCCCCCGGCGAGGCCGTGTTCATCGAGATGAACGGCCAGATGCACGCGCGACAGTGCGCGAAGAACCCGCGGCTCGTGCCGTGCTCGTTCGAGTACGTCTACCTCGCCCGGCCCGACTCGGTCATGAACGGCATCTCGGTGTACGACGCCCGGCTCCGGCTCGGCAACCGCCTGGCCGACACGATCGAGCAGTACGCGCCGACGGGGAACATCGACGTCGTGATGCCGATCCCGGACTCCTCGCGTCCCGCGGCGATGCAGGTCGCGCAGAAGCTCGGCATCGAGTACCGCGAGGGCTTCTACAAGAACCGGTACGTCGGCCGGACCTTCATCATGCCCGGGCAGGCGGAGCGCAAGCGGTCGGTCCGCCAGAAGCTCAACGCCATGTCGTCGGAGTTCAAGGGCAAGAACATCCTCATCGTCGACGACTCGATCGTGCGCGGCACGACGAGCAGGGAGATCGTGGAGATGGCCCGCGCAGCCGGCGCGAACGAGGTCACCTTCACGAGCGCGGCCCCGCCTGTCCGCTTCCCGCACGTCTACGGCATCAACATGCCGACGCGCGCGGAGCTCATCGCGCACGACCGGAAGATCCCGGAGATCAACCGCGTGCTCGGCAGCGACCACCTGATCTACCAGGAGATCGCGGACATGCGCGACGCGATCATCGAGGGTTCGGACGTCACCGACCTCGAGATGAGCTGCTTCACCGGCGAGTACGTCACGGGCACCGTCAGCCCCGAGTACCTCTCCTGGGTCGAGGCCAACCAGCTCAGCTAGGTCCGGTCGCCCAGGGCGACCGACAGACGGACGGGAGGCCCGTGGCGACACCGCCACGGGCCTCCCGTCCGGACAGGGTCGCGTCAGCGACCGGCGACGTCGTCGCCGTGGTCCTCGACCTCGCCGTCGACCGTCTCCGGTGCGGGTTCGACGTCCACGCGCTCGGCGGTCAGCGCTGCCGAGCGACGCGCGAACACGCGGTCCAGCACGACGGCGACCACGGCGCCGACGAATGCGCCGATCGTCACCCCCCACAGCGAGAAGTACCCCACCAGCGAGCCGAAGCTCGCCGTCTCCTGCTGGTCCCCACGGTCGAGGTTCATCGTCGCGGACACGACGACCAGCGTGACGAGGAAGCCGAGCACCGCGCCGCCGAGGATGAACACGCCGAACTTCGGCGCTCGTCGGATCGTGACCTCGTCAGGGGTCGAGACGGCGTTCGGGGCCGGTCGTTCTTCGGGTCCGTCAGTGGTGCTCACCAGGCCATTGTCCCCCACTGTGGGACGTGCTCCGGCCTGTGCGCGAGGGTCGATCCGGTGCAGGATGGTCCCCACCGGTCGCGCCCTGACGACGGGTGGGGGGAGGAACGGAGGTGACACGCATGCGCGGACGCACCGAGCGTGGTCACCGGTCCGGTCCCCACCGTCGCCCGCCTGCGCGCATCGCCTGGCCGATCGCCCGGAGGCAGGAGGAGGACCGCGCGGTCGCGGTGGTCGCCGAGCACCGGTGGAGCGTCGCACTCGTCGGCGCTCCCGGCCTCGGGAAGACCACCGCTGCCGAGCGGATCACCGACCGGGTCGTCGGGCGCGACGGCGCCGGACGGACCTTCGTCGTGCCGATCACGGCGGTCGAAGCCGCTCGGTCGATGCCCTTCGACGCGGTCACCGGACACTTCGGCGAACTCCCGACCACCTTCGCGGAACTCGCCGACGAGCACCAGGCGGCCGAGCGGCTCCGGTCGCTCGGCGGTGCGGACCGCGACGTGCTGCTCCGGGTCGACGACGCAGACCACCTCGACGCCATCTCGGCCCGGTACGTGGCGTGGCTCGTCCGGCACCAGGGCGCCCGGCTCGTGCTGACCTGCCGGGACTTCACCGCGCTTCCAGGACCCCTGCGGGCGCTGTGGCAGGACGACCTGCTCGAACGCATCGACCTCCAGCCCCTCGACCTCCACGAGACCGCGAACCTCATCGCGACCGCGCTCGGCGCCCCGTTGGAGAACGCCTCCGCGGAACGCGTGCACCGTGCGACCGCGGGCAACCCGCTCTACGTCCGCGAGGTCGTCCGCGCCGCACTGGCCTCCGGAGCGCTCGAGCAGACCGCGTCGGGGTGGTACTGGCGCGGCCGGGTCACCGCGTCCAACAGCCTCGCCGACATGTACCGCACGGAGCTCGGCGCGCTGCCCGAGGACCTCCGCGACGTCGTGGACATCGTCGCGCTCGCCGACCCGATCCCGCTCCCCCGGCTGCTCGCACTCGTCGCCGGCGGCGACATCGACCGGGTCGTGGCGCTCGGCCTCGTGCGGATGGACTCCACCGAGGACGGCACCGCGGTGGTACGGCCGTCACACCCCCTCGTCGGCGAGGTCGTCCGCGCCCTCGTGCCGGTCGCCCGTCGCACGCAGCTCTTCGCGCGCGCCAACGCGTTCCGGACCGACCGTCCGGAGGGCGCCCCGCCGTCTGCTCGGCTCCGCGCCGCGCTGTGGTCGCTCGAGTGCGGGGTGCTGCCCGCCACGGAGGCCCTGCTCGACGCCGCGCAGGTCGCCGTCCGGCTGCAGGAGCTCGAGAGTGCCGTCGCCCTGACCTCGGCGGCGTTGCGGACGTCGCTGACGTGCACCGAGCGGATCGCCGCCCACGTGCTGCGGTCCCTCGCACACTCGTACAGCACGGGTCGCGAGGCCGGTCGCGCCGATGCCGAAGCGGCGTGGGGGATCGCCCGGGAGTCGGACGACGTCGACGACGCCGCGGTCATCGAGGCGTGCGAGACGCTCGCGAACATCCGGCAGTTCCACGACGACGACGTCGACGCCGCCGTGGCGCTCACCGACGCCGCCGTCGGACTCGTCGGCCCCGAGGCCGCGGGACGGCTCCGGTTGCTCCGGCTCGCACACCTCGGCTGGGGCGGCCGGTTCACCGAGGTGCGGGACGAGGTCGAGGCGAGCGGCGTCGTGCACGCCCCGACCGTGCCGTTCGGGTTCCTCTGCCTGGCTCCCTGCGCCGTGATGGCCCTCGCCACCGCCGGGCGGCTCGACGACGCGGTCGCGCTCGCCCGCAAGTGCCTGCAGACCGCCGTGGTGAACCTCGAGGACGCACCGTGGAGCGTCGGTGAGATCGTGTCCGTGCTGCACCAGGTGCAGGTCTGGCGCGGGGACATCGCCGACCTGCTCACGGAGGTGCCGGTCCGACGGTCGAGCCCGTACCTCATGTACGACTTCACGCTGGAGCTCATCGGCGACGGCAACCTCGCGATCGGGCAGCGGCGGTGGGACGACGCGATCGCCGCGTTCTCGGCGGCGTGCGAGCGCTACGACGTCGCGGACCACGGCGGCTTCGCGGCGTACCCGTGGGCCCGGCTCGCCATGGCCTTCGCCTACGCGGGGCGTCTCGAGGAGGCGGCGGTCGCGCTGGACCGCGCGCGGGCGACGCCCCTGCGCGCCATGCGGATCACGGGCGAACAGGTGGCCGTGTCGATCGCGTGGACGGAGTGGCTCCTCGGCAACCCCGAGGGTCAGCGACACATGGACGAGGTCATCGAGCGGTCGACCGCGTCGGGGTCGTGGACGCACGTCATGTACGGCCAGACGCTCCACTACGCCAACGACCTGCAGGCCGGTCGGGAGGACGGACCGTCGGCGGATCGTCTCCGCGCCGCCGCCCAGCGCGTGGACGGGCCCCTCGCCGCCGCGATCGTCGAGTACCTCGACGCCGTGCGGGCCCGGGACCGACCACGGGTCATCGTCGCGCAGGGTGGCCTCGCCGCACACGGGATGTCCGTCACCGCCGGACACACGAAACCGCCGCTGACGAACCGCGAGTACGAGGTCGCGAAGCTCGCGGCCGAGGGGCTCAGCAACCGACGCATCGCGGAGACGCTCGGGCTGTCGGTCCGGACGATCGACGCCCACCTCTCGCGGGTGTTCCAGAAGTGGGAACTGCACGCGCGGACCGAGCTCGCCGAGCTGCTCTGAGCTGCTCCGGACCTCTGGACACGTCACTCCGGACGTCCGGACACCGCAATCTCCGTTGCGGGATGCAGCACGACGCGCCGGATGATTGACACAGCGAGCCGGAAATCGCGTAACGTGTGGCGTGTCGCCGGGTTCGGACCCGTTCGGGTCGGGTCCGAATCCCGGCGACTTCCACGATAGGCAACCGGTTGCGTGGGGCGCATCGGTAGGACCTACCTAATTCGGTTCGTCAGACGAGCGACCGCCCGACCGTCGGTCCGCGTCCGCGCGTCAGGCAATGAGTCGGACCGGCAGGAAGTCGGTCAGGTCCGCCCGCGATCCCGAGGCGCTGACCCGTGCGGCGTCGACCGCGTCCTCCCAACTCAGCGTGCCGGTGGCGAGTGCGATCCAGGTCGCGGCGTCGGTCTCCACGACGTTCGGCGGGGTGCCACGGGTGTGCCTCGGTCCGGGGATCGCCTGCACTGCCGCGAACGGCGGGACGCGGACCTCGACGCTGTTGCCCGGGACGTCCTCCGCGAGGCGCTGGAGCGTCCACCGGACCGCGGTCGCGACGTCGGTGCGCTGCGTGCTGCCCCCGACCACCGCGGCGAGCGCACGTCGTCCGTCCTCGTCGTCGATCGTCCTGCGGGCCATGTCCACAGGCTAGCGACGCCGATCGCAACGCGGGACCAGCGCTCGGTAGGCTGGCCGGGTGCGAATCCTCGTCCTCGGTTCCGGTGCCCGCGAGCACGCCATCGTCACGGCCCTCCTCGCGGAGCAGGCAGGGCACGTCATCACGGTCGCGCCGGGCAACGCCGGCATCGCCGCCGACGTCGAGACCGTGTCGCTCGACCCGACCAACGGCGCACTCGTCGCCGAGTACGCGATCGAGAACGACGTCGAACTGGTCGTCGTCGGTCCCGAGGCGCCGCTGATCGCCGGCGTCGCGGACCCCGTCCGGACCCGCGGCATCCCGGTGTTCGGTCCGGGGAAGGCCGCGGCACAGCTCGAGGGTTCCAAGGCGTTCGCGAAGCGGATCATGGCCGAGGCAGGGGTCCCGACGGGGCGTCCCGTGTACGCGGGCACGGTGGACGAAGCCGTGGCTGCACTCGACGAGCTGGGCGCGCCGTACGTGGTCAAGGCTGACGGACTCGCGGCCGGCAAGGGCGTCCTCGTGACGGAGGACCGGCAGGCCGCGGTCGAGCACGCGACGTACTGGCTCCAGCACGGCCACGTCGTGGTCGAGGAGTTCCTCGACGGCGAAGAGGTCTCGCTGTTCTTCCTCAGCGACGGGCACGACGTCCGGGCGCTCAGCCCCGCACAGGACTACAAACGCCTCGGCGACGGCGACACCGGCCCGAACACCGGCGGCATGGGCGCCTACTCGCCCCTGCCCTGGCTCGCCGACCGCTGGGCCTCCGAGGACGCCTTCGTGGCCGAGGTCACCGACCTGGTCGCCCTGCCGACGGTCCGGCGGCTCGAGCACGAGGGCACGCCGTTCGTCGGTCTGCTGTACTGCGGCCTCATCGTCACCGAGCAGGGCGTGCGCGTCATCGAGTTCAACGCCCGCTTCGGCGACCCGGAGACCCAGGTCGTGCTCCCCCGTCTCGCGACCCCGCTGAGCGGCCTCATGCTCGCTGCGGCGACCGGTCGGCTCGGATCGGTGCCCGCGCCGGAGTTCCGTGCCGACGCCGCGGTGACCGTGGTCCTCGCGAGCGAGGGCTACCCGGAGAACCCGCACACCGGTCGTCGGATCACCGGGATCGACGCCGCGAACGCGCGACCGGGCGTCTCGGTCGCCCACGCCGCGACCGGACTGCTGGACGGTGAGCTCGTCGCGACCGGCGGGCGTGTGCTGAGCGTCGTCGCGACCGGTGCCGACTTCGCCGAGGCGCGTGAACGCGCGTACGCAGGCCTGCACGACATCTCGCTCGAGGGTGCGCAGTACCGCACGGACATCGCCGCGAAGGTCGCCCGGTGAGCGCCCCGGTCGTCGAGGGCTGGCAGCACGTCGCCTCCGGCAAGGTCCGCGAACTCTACGTCCCCACCGGCGCAGAGGGGGTCGCGGACGCGTCCGAACTGCTCCTCGTGGCGTCCGACCGCGTCAGCGCGTACGACTTCGCGCTCGAGCCGCCGATCCCGGGCAAGGGTGAGCTGCTGACGCGCCTGTCCCGCTTCTGGTTCGACCGGCTGTCCGACGTCCCCAACCACCTCCTGCCCGCGTCCGCCGGCGGGACCCCGGTGCCGGCCGAGGTCGCGTCGCGGTCCATGCACGTGATGCCGCTGACGATGTTCCCGGTCGAGTGCGTGGTGCGTGGGTACCTCGTCGGCAGCGGCTGGGCGGAGTACCAGGAGACCGGCAGTGTCTGCGGCGTGGCACTCCCGTCCGGCCTGTCGAACGGGGACCGCCTCCCCGAGCCGATCTACACCCCCGCGTACAAGGCGCCGCAGGGCGAGCACGACGAGAACATCTCGTTCGAGCAGACCGCCGAGCTCATCGGGCAGCAGGACGCCGAGACCCTCCGCGACCAGTCACTCCGCGTCTACGCCGAGGCAGCGGCGATCGCGCTCGAGCACGGTGTCGTCATCGCCGACACGAAGTTCGAGTTCGGCCGTGACGCCGACGGCGTGGTCCGGATCGCGGACGAGGTCCTGACGAGCGACTCCAGCCGGTACTGGGACGCCCGCGGCGCGAACCGGACGGAGTCGTTCGACAAGCAGATCGTGCGCGATTGGCTCAGCGCGAACTGGGACCGCCAGGGCACGCCGCCGGTGCTCCCAGACGAGATCGTCGAGCGGACGGCCGCCCGCTACCGCGAGCTCATCGACCGCCTCGGCGCCTGACGCGACCCGACGCGACGCGACGCGAGGCGAGGCGTCCCGACGTGACGCGTCCCGACACGGCGCGAGGCGTCCCGACGTGACGCGTCCCGACACGGCGCGACGCATCCCGACGCGCCGCGTCTCGACACGCGATGCGCGCGATCCGACCCCTCGCAACACGTCGCGACGCGTCCCGGGACGCTGCGCGCCGCGTCAGGCGTCGCGCGCGACGACCACGACCGTCAGGTCGTCACCCGGGTCGTGTTCGACCGACCGTGCACGGACCCTGCCGAGGAACTCGTCGACGTCCGCCGCGCCGCGGTAGAGCTCGCCGATCCGCGACAGCGACGCGAGTGTCGAGTCCCACAGTTCGAGCGCGCCGTCGCTCACCAGGACGAGGACGTCCCCGACGCCGAGGTCGAGCGCCCCCGTGGTGCGGGCGAGCCCGGCGGGGTGCAGGCCGAGGGGCAGGTCGAACGAGCGGAGCACCTCCTCGGAACCGTCCGCGCGGAGGTGCAGGACGAGTCCGTGTCCGGCGTCCACGAAGTCGAGGTGCCCGGTCGACGGCTCGAGCCGGCCGTGGAAGAGCGTGGCGAAGGACTCGGCGCGGCTGAGCTCGGGGGCGACCTGCGCTTCGAGCCCGGCGACCGCGGTGTCCGGTCGTTCGTCGCCGCGGGCGAGGAGTGCACCGCGGATGTTCGCCGCGAGGAGTCCTGCCGACATGCCCTTGCCCATGACGTCGGCGAGGGTGACCACGAGACCGTCGCCCGAACGGTGCCACTCGTGCAGGTCTCCGGAGACGACGCCGTGCGGCACGCTCATGCCGGCGACCCGGTACCCCGGGACCGTGACCCCGCTCGGCTCGAGACCGGCCAGGACGGCACGCAGGCGGTCCTCGTCGGCACCGGCCGCGAGCTCACGCTCCGCCCACACCCCGAGTTCCTCGAGCAGCGCCAGGTCGTCGTCGCTGATCGTGCGCGGCGCCTGGTCGACGAGGCACAGCGTCCCGACCTTCACGTCGTCGTCCCCGAGCCGGAGCGGGACGCCGGCGTAGAAGCGGACGTTCGGGTCGTCGACCACCATGGGCACGTCGGCGTAGCGCGCGTCGGCGGTGGCGTCCTCGACGACCACCGGTCCGGCTTCACCGAGGGTCCGACCGCAGAAGGTGTCCTGCAGCGGGATCGTCGGCCCGAACCGCTGCTCGCTCTGCTGGGACTTGATCACCAGCACGGAGTCACCCGCGAGGTTGAGGAACGCCCCGGTGACGTCGAAGGCCTCGCGGGCGATGCGGGTGATGCGCTCGAACCGCTCCTCGGGGCCGCCCTCGACGACGTCGAGCGCGGCGAGGAGCGCGGCCCTCCGGACGGCCTCCGGGGAGGCGTGGGCGGTCGACGACGAGGTGGTGAGGCTCATGCCGTCAACGGTAACCCTGCGCACGACCACCGGTGCGTCCCCACAACGGTGGACAGGACCCCCGTTCGGAGGGTCGGACCGGCCCGCCCGTGACGATTGTCACGGTGACGTCGTGACGGAGCGCAGCGGTGCGGCGTCCCGATCACCGCGAGGGTGGTCCCCATGAACAGCACAGGACTCCCGGACGACGCGGTCATCGCACTGCGCGGTCTCCACAAGCGCTTCGGCGCCGTGCACGCCGTCGACGGCGTGGACCTCACGATCCGTCGCGGCGAGGTCGTCGCGCTCCTCGGGCCGAACGGCGCCGGCAAGACCACGACGGTGGACCTGGCGCTCGGGCTCTCGACGCCGACCGCCGGCGAGGTCCGGCTCTTCGGGGAGGATCCCCGCGCCGCGGTCGTGGACGGACGGGTCGGCGCGATGCTGCAGGGCGGTGCGCTGCTCCCCGACATGACGGTCCGCGACGTGGTGGCCCTCGTCGGCGCCGCGCACCGCACGCCCATGCCGGTCGACGAGGCCCTCCGCCGCGCGCGGTGCACCGAGATCGCCGGGCGCCGGGTGAACAAGCTCTCGGGCGGGCAGCTGCAGCGTGCACGGTTCGCCGTCGCCGTCGTCTCGGACCCGGAGCTCCTCGTGCTCGACGAACCGACCGCGGCGATGGACGTCGAGGCCCGGCACGTGTTCTGGTCGTCGATGCACGAGTTCACCGACGCCGGCCGCACGGTGGTCTTCGCCACCCACTACCTCGACGAGGCCGACGCCTTCGCCGACCGCATCGTCATCATGCGGTCCGGTCGCGTCGTCGCCGACGGCACCCCGACCGAGATCAAGGCCGTCGCGTCGAGCCGGACGGTCCGGTTCGCCGGCGTCGGACCCGACACGCACGTCGCCCTGCGCGCCCTGCCGGGCGTCACCGGCCTGGAGGCACGGCACGGCTCCGTCACGCTCCGCACCGTTCGCAGCGACGAGACGCTGCGGGCGCTCCTCACCTCGTTCCCGGAGGCACACGACGTCCAGGTGGTCGCCTCGACCATGGACGACGCCTTCCTCGCCCTCACCGCCGACCCGCAGGAGGTCTCCGCATGACCAGCACGACCGCGACCACCGTCGCCGCACCAGCCGTTCGTCCCGTCGCCCGCACCACGGTCCGCGGCCGTCTCCCGATCCGCTACGTCGCCCTCGAGACCGTCCGTCAGTTGCGCAACGTCAAGGCGATGGTGTTCACCTTCGCGATCCCCGTGGTGATGCTCCTCGTCTTCGGCGCCGCCTACGGATCGCAACTCGACCGGTCGACGGGCCTGCGCTACCTGACCGTCACCACGCTGCAGATGGCGTCGTACGGCGCGATGATGGCGGCCCTCAGCCAGGCCTTCGCCATCGTCAACGAGCGCTCGATCGGCTGGAACCGCCAGCTCCGCGTGACGCCGCTCTCCGGGTGGGGCTTCATGGTGTCGAAGGTCATCGCCGCGATGGCGTTCGCGGCGCTGTCCATCGGCATCACGATCACCGTGTCCGTGGTGGCCCTGCACGCGTCCCTCGACCCCGGGCACTGGCTCGCCGCGGCGTTCGGCATCTGGTGCGGCGTCGTCCCGTTCGCGCTCATCGCGATCCTCGTCGGGCAGTTCGCGAAGCCGTCCTTCGCGCAGCCGCTCTTCATGGTCGTGTTCATGGGGCTCTCGATCCTCGGTGGTCTCTGGGTCCCGCTCTCGGTCATGCCGAGCTGGATGGGCAGCGTCGCGCACCTGCTCCCGTCCTTCTGGCTCAACCGCATCGGCCAGACGGGGGCCGGCGCGACCGGGAGCACCGGCATGGTCGAACCCGCGCTCGTGCTGACGGGTTGGGCGGTCGCCCTCGCCGCCGTGATCGTGTGGCGCTACCGCCGCGACGCGGCGCGCCAGTGACCGCTGCCTCGCCGAGCGGTGGCCCTACGCTGACCGACATGACCGACTCGAGCACCCGCCCCGTCGCCGTGCGCGACGGGGCGGACGCGCGCCGTGCCTCCAGGCCGTCCGCCCGGTCGTTCCCCTGGGCCGTACCGCCGGGCGCGACCGAGGACGCGATACGGGTCGGCCGACGCCGATGGTACGGCGGCGCCGTGTTCGCGCTGCTGTGGCAGGTCCTCGAACTCGTCGCGGTCTGGAACGACGGCCGGTCGTTCGAGGCGCACGTCTGGTCGACCCTCGCACTGTTCGTGCTGTACGCCGCGTACCTGTTCGCACCCGAGCTGATGTGGCGGAGCGGCATGCGGACCCGGGTCCTCGTGCTCGCCGGGATCGCGACCCTCGCCGGCCTGCTGCTGCTCGTCGTCGGGCCGCTCGCGGTCTGGACCTGGCTCCTCGTCGCCGCGCTCACCGGCTTCGTCGCCGAGCGGTTCTGGGTCGCCGGGGTGGGGATCCTCACCGTCATCGTGGCGCAGGTCGTCGTCGCCGGGTCGCTCGGGTGGGACGGCGCGGTGTCCAGCGGGCTCCTGTTCGCGCCGGTCGTGACGGTCTCGGTCGGGGCGTCGATGCTGTTCTTCGGGCGACAGCGCGAGGCGGAGGACCGGCTCGACGTCGCGCAGGACGAACTCACCCGCCTGGCCGTCGTCGAGGAGCGGACCCGGTTCTCGCGCGACCTGCACGACGTGCTCGGCCACTCGCTCACCGTCGTCGCGATGAAGTCCGAGCTCGCCGGTCGACTCGTCGACGTCGACCCTGCGCGGGCGAAGGCGGAGATGCAGGACGTCGAGCGGCTCTCGCGCGAGGCGCTGCAGGGGCTGCGCCGGGCGGTCAGCGGGTACCGGGAGGCCGACCTCGAGGCCGAGCTGGTGTCCGCCCGCGCCGCCCTGACCGCCGCCGACGTCGAGGCCGATCTCCCGGCCGACGGCGCGGCGGCGGCGCCGGACGTCCGGAGCCTGTTCGCCTGGGTGCTCCGGGAGGGAGTGACGAACGTCCTGCGGCACGCGGCGGCCACCCGGGTGCGGGTGACGCTGACGCGGACGACGCTGACGATCGAGGACGACGGGACGGGCGACACCGGTGCCGCGGGTGCCGGTGCGGCGGGTGCCGGTGCGGCGGGTGCCGGTGCCGCCGGTGCCGCCGGTGCCGCCGGTGCCGCCGGTGCCGGGCAGGCTTCCGTCGGTCTCGGGGGCAACGGGCTCCGCGGGTTGCGGGAACGGGCCGACGCCGTGGGCGCGACCGTCGTCACCGGCACGAGCGCCCTCGGCGGGTTCCTGCTGCGCGTCGAACGGAAGGGCCGACGATGACCGACACGATCCGGGTGCTGCTCGCCGACGACCAGGCGCTCGTCCGCGGCGCCCTCGCCTCGCTGCTGTCCCTGGAACCCGACATCGAGGTCGTCGCCCAGGTGGCCCGCGGCGACGAGGTCCTCGAGGCGGCACGGGCGTCGGGTGCCACGGTCGCCCTGCTCGACGTCGAGATGCCCGGTGCCGACGGCCTCACCGCCGCGGCTGCACTCGCCCGGGGGCTCCCCGGCTGCCGCTCGCTCATCGTGACCACCTTCGGGCGCCCCGGGTACCTCCGCCGCGCGCTCGAGTCCGGCGCTGCCGGTTTCGTCGTGAAGGACACCCCCGCCGAACAGCTCGCCGACGCCGTACGACGGGTCGCCGGCGGGTTCCGTGTCGTCGACCCCGTGCTCGCCGCCGAGTCACTCGCCGCCGGGCCCTCGCCGCTCACCCCGCGAGAGACCGACGTGCTCATCGCCTTCCGCACGAGCCCGACGGTCGCCGGGGTCGCCGCGGCGCTGCACCTGTCCGAGGGCACCGTGCGGAACCACCTCTCCGCCGCGATCGGCAAGACCACCGCACGGAACGCCACCGAGGCGCTCCGGGTCGCCGCGGACAACGGCTGGCTGCTCGGGACGGCGTAGCCTGGGTCGGTGCTCCGCCCCCTCCGCCGCGTGGCCACGTCGCTCGTGCTCGGTGTCGCCGCGACGCTGACCCTGGCGGGCTGCGGTGCGCACGACTCGACCGGGCAGATCTCGGTCACGGTGTCGGGGAACGCCGCGCAGCGCCCCTACGAGGTCGAGGTGTACGCGTCGACGGGCAAGCTCTCCGAGCACCAGCGGGTGTTCCCGGGCGGCACCGCGGCGTTCGCCGGGGTACCCCTCGGCGAGGTCACCGTCCGTGCGACGGACCTCTGCCCGCAGCACGCGACGGTGTCGAACGGGTCGGTGACGACCGTCACGCTGACGACGACGGGCTGCTGAGCGGTCGTCAGCCGCGACGACCAGCGGTCCGAGCGAGGGTCTCGCGGGGACTCTCCCCGAACCGGGCGCGGTAGTCGGACGCGAAGCGGCCGAGGTGCGCGAACTGCCAGCGGTGGGCGACGTCCCGGACGGTGAGGATCCTCCGCCCCCTCGTCGTGAGCTCCAGGTGCACCCGGTCGAGCCGCACCTCGCGGAGGTAGCGCATCGGCGAGACCGCGAGGCGGCGGCGGAACAGGTCCTGCAGGCCCCGCTCCCTCAACCCGCAGGCATCCGCGATGTCCGCGACGGTGATCGGGTCGCCCGCGTGCTCGTGCACGAACGCGATCGCACGGTGCATGCGCTGCTCGACGTCCGACCGCGCTCGGGTGTAGGTCGAGAGCACGACCCGGGCCACGCGGTGCTTCACCGCCCGGCGATCCGCCTCGGGGAGCCCGTCGTCGAGCACGCGGTCGACGACGTCGCGCAGCAGCGCCCGCAGCGGCTCCGTCCGGTTGTCGGCGGGGTCCGGCTGCACGAACCGGTACGGCTCGTCCCCGTCGCCGAGCAGCGCGGGTGCGACGTGCAGGAGCGTCATCGCCGTGGCGTCCGTCTCGAACGCGTACGCCACCGACGCGGAGAGCACCACCGGCTGTCCGGACCGGACCTCCCAGCGCTCTCCGTCGTCCGCGACGAGGACCGCGTGCCCGTCCGCCAGCCAGAACACGACGTGGTCGGGGCGCGGTCCGATGGTGCCGGCCTGTGGGCCGTTCGTCCGTATGCGCCGGACCGAGAGCTCGTCGTCGCCGCCGGTCTGGTACTCGAACGCAGCATCGTCCGTCGGCATGTCGAGCACGCTACCCGGTGGGTGACCGGCGCACGACACCCCCGAACGCGCCGCAGCGAGGTCGCACCCGGCGCGTTCCGCCCTCCTCTGTCAGCGTGTCGCGCCGGTCACCGCGTCTCGCCGGTCAGCGTGTCGCGCCGGTCACCGCGTCGCCCGGTCGGGGACCTGGTCCCACTCGTCGCCGTAGCGGGACAGTACCGACCACCGGGACACGGGCCACGTCGTGATGAACGCGCGTCCCACGACGTCGTCGACCGGCACGGACCCGTGCGCGCGGCTGTCCGCGGAGTCGTAGCGGTTGTCGCCCATGACCCAGATGTGGTTCTTCGGGACCGTGATGTCGAAGTCCGTCCCCGACACCCGGTCCGAGCCCGCTTCGCGCACGACGTACGGTTCGTCCACGGCCTTCCCGTTGACCGAGAGCCGCCCGTCCGTCCCGCAGCAGGACACCCGGTCGCCCGGGAGCCCGATCACCCGCTTGATGAGGTCGTCGCCCTGGCCGGTCCCGAGCCACCCGCCCGGGTCCGTGAACACGACGACGTCGCCACGTTGCAACGGTACGAGGCCCGGAACGAGTTCGTTGACGAGCACCCGGTCGCCGACCAGGAGGGTGTTCTCCATCGACTCCGACGGGATGTAGAACGACCGGACCAGGAACGTCTTGACCAGGAACGAGGCGATCAGCGCCGCCACGACGATGATGGCCAGGTCGCGCAGGAACCGCCAACCGCCCCGCTGCTTCGCGCCGCCCTCGGACGTCGCACCACTCGATCGGTCAGTCAATGCGTCAGCACCACCTTCACCAGTCCGATCACGAACGCGACCGCGGCGAGCACGATGCCGCCCCAGAGCCCGAGGAACGTCGGACGCGCCCCTGAGAACCGCTGCATGAACACGCCGACGAGACCGACGCGCACGACGAGGATGACGACCGCGGCGATCTGCGCCCACTCCGCCGGCAGCCACCCGACCCAGGCCGCGGCGTACAGCACGGCCGGGATGAGGCCGGACGTCGCGATCGGGTTCGCGTTCCGAGCGATCACCACGGCGCTCTCGCGTCGGGCGTCGTCGTCGTCACGGTCGGCGCCGATGCCGTGTGCGACGAGGTGCGCCAGGACGTGGGCGAGGTAGGTCAGCACTGCCGTCGCGAGCACCGTCAGCACCGCCGCGCCGTGCGCGATCTCCGTCGGACCGACCGCGATCGCGGCGCTGAGCACCGTGATGTTGCCGTAGATGTAGGACGACATCCGGTCGCGGACGTGGTCGACCGGGAGGTCGCGCGGATCCGGACGTGGTGGCATCCGTCCATCATGGCCTCACCGCAGCCGTCGACGCCGACAGGACGCCGAGTGCGATGCGATCGGACACCGAGTTCGTCGCGGGCGGACAGCACGTCGCTCCATTTGGTTGACGCGTCAACCAAATGCAGCGACACTGGTGCCATGCAGACCCAGGACCTCCTCGCCGCGGACACCGGCATGGGTGCGGTCACCCTCCGCGTGGCCGACCTCGACAGGATGACGGCGTACTACACGGACGGAGTCCGTCTCAGCGTCCTGTCGTCGTCCCCCGGACGCACGGTCCTCGGCCGCGGATCGCTCCCGATCCTCGTGCTCGAGCACGCCCCCGAGCTGCAGCACGCGGGCGCGCACGAGGCCGGGCTCTTCCACACCGCCGTCCTGTTCGACACGCGCGCCGACCTCGCCGCCGCGTTGTACTCCGTCGCCACGCGGTACCCGCAGTCGTTCACCGGCAGCGCCGACCACCTCGTCAGCAACGCGTTCTACTGCACCGACCCCGAGGGCAACGGCGTCGAGCTGTACTGGGACCGCGACCGCACCGAGTGGTCGTGGACGCACGGCACGGTCGAGATGGCCACGATCTTCCTCGACCCGAACGCGTTCCTCCGGGAGCACCTCACACAGGAAGCCCTCGACGATGCGGCTGCACGCCCGGGACGCGTCGGCCACGTGCACCTGTCCGTCGGTGACGTCGCCACGGCCAAGGCGTTCTACGTCGACCAGCTCGGCTTCGCGACGACCGCCGGCTGGGGCGAAGCACTCTTCGTGTCCGCCGGCGGCTACCACCACCACATGGCGATGAACACGTGGAACTCCCGCGGTGCCGGCCGTCGGCAGCTCGCACTCGGCCTCGGGCTCGTCCGGATCGAGGTCCCGGGCGCGGACGACCTCGGATCCCTCACCGAGCGGATGCGCCACCACGGCGTCCAGCTGGCCGACGACGGGCGCACGGTCGCCTTCGAGGACCCGTGGGCCAACCGCATCGAGGTCACCGCTCCCGGTCGGGGCTGAGGACCGCCGCCCGACGCTCCGGCAGGATGGTCACGTGAATGACGACACCCGGTGGGAAGTGGTCGAGGAGAGCGCCCTGACGCTCGCCGACCACGAAGCGATCGCGGCGATGCTCGCGCAGGCGTTCCCGGACTGGTCGCACTGGTTCGTCGGCAGCCGGAGCTGGAGCGGCATGCAGCCCGAACGACGGGTGATCGCCCGCGATGCCGACGGCGTCGTCCTCGCGCACGTCGGCATCCGGCGCATGTTCATCAGCGTCGGCACCCAGGACCTCCTCGTCGGGGACACCGGTCTCGTCGCCGTGACACCCCGACTCCAGGGAACCGGGATGGGCCGCGACCTCATGGAACGCCTCCGGGCCGTCCTCGACGGGCTCGCCGTCCCGTTCGGCTTCCTCGGCACCGGCGAGGACCGCGTGCCGTTCTACGCGCGGGTCGGGTGGCAGGCGCTCGACGACGTCGTGACCGACTACACCGCGTTCAGCGCGGAGGGTGCGGGCATGCCGATGACCGAGCAGGGCGGCTGGATGGTGCTGCCGGTGGCCGCACCCCTCGAGGACTGGCCGGCCGGCCCGGTGCACCTCAACGCGCAGCAGGTCTAGCGGCCGCCCGGTCCCACGGATCGACGAAACGCGCGCGTTCCGACGCGGCACGCGTCGATCGACGCGCGCGAAGTCGAAACGCGTGCGTTTCGTGGCTCCACGCAACGCACGACGGACGGGAGGCACGGTGCCAGCTGGCACCGTGCCTCCCGTCCGTCAGGTGGTGCGGCGGGACCTACGCCTCGACCGCGACCTTCTCCGGGTCCTCGTTGGAGCCCGGCGCACTCGGCGCGACGGCCGCGCGCACGCGCGCCCCGAGGTCGGCGTCGACGTTCGTCCAGTAGGCGAAGACCCGCTCGCGCAGGTCGTCACGGGTCACCTTCGAGACGTGACCGGCGATGTTCCCGACGAGGCGCTCACGGGCGGCGTCGTCGAGGACCTCGCGGTAGAGGGTGCCGGCCTGGCCGAAGTCGTCGTCCTCCGGGTGCAGCGTGGCCGCGGAGCGCTGGAGCGCGCCGTCGGACTCCCAGCCCGGCACCTCGTCGGTCGCGGCGGGGTCGGCGTGGGCGCCACCGAGCGAGTTCGGCGCGTACACCGGCACCTCGGACTTCTGGAAGTCGAAGCGCATGGCGCCGTCCTTCGAGTACGAGTGCACCTCGTTCTTCGGCGCGTTCACCGGCAGCTGGGCGTGGTTCGTGCCGACGCGGTAGCGGTGTGCGTCCGCGTAGCTGAAGATGCGCGCGAGGAGCATCTTGTCCGGGCTCGCCGCGATGCCGGGCACGAAGTTCGACGGGGCGAAGGTCGCCTGCTCGATCTGCGCGAAGTAGTTCTCCGGGTTGCGGTTGAGCTCGAGCTCGCCGACCTCGATGAGCGGGTAGTCCGCGTGCGGCCACACCTTGGTGAGGTCGAACGGGTTGAAGCGGTAGGACTCGGCATCCGCGTAGGGCATGACCTGCACCTTGAGCGTCCACTTCGGGAAGTCTCCGCGCTCGATGGCGGCGTGGAGGTCACGGATGTGGAAGTCGGCGTCCTCACCGGCGATGCGGTCGGCGTCCTCCTGCGTCAGGGTCTTGTGCCCCTGCTGCGTGATGAAGTGGTACTTCACCCAGAAGCGCTCGCCCGAGGCCGAGATCCACTGGTAGGTGTGCGAGCCGAAGCCGTCCATCTCGCGCCACGAGGCCGGGAGGCCTCGGTCGCCCATGAGCCACGTGACCTGGTGCGCGGACTCGGGTGAGAGCGTCCAGAAGTCCCACTGCATGTCGTGGTCGCGGAGGTGCGACCCCGGCAGGCGCTTCTGCGAGCGGATGAAGTCCGGGAACTTGATGCCGTCGCGGATGAAGAACACCGGGGTGTTGTTGCCGACGAGGTCGTAGTTGCCCTCCTCGGTGTAGAACTTCAGCGCGAAGCCGCGGGGGTCACGCCAGGTGTCCGGGGAGCCCTGCTCGCCGGCGACGGACGAGAACCGCACGAGCGTCTCCGTCTGCCCGCCCGGCTGCAGGAACGCAGCGCGCGTGTACTGCGAGACGTCGTGCGTGACGGTGAACGTGCCGAACGCGCCGCCGCCCTTCGCGTGGACGACGCGCTCCGGGACGCGCTCGCGGTTGAACTGCGCGAGCTTCTCGACGAGGTAGTGGTCGTGCAGCGCGAGGGGCCCGTCGGCGCCGACACCCATGGAGTGCTGGTCGCTGGAGACGGGAGCTCCGCTGTTGGTCGTGGTGGTGGGGGTGCCGACCGGCTGGCCGGTCGTCGTGTTCTGGTCGGACACGGTTCCTCCTCGGAACGTTGGTTCGGTCAGGGGTGCTCGGGTTGCTCGTGGTCCCGTTCGGAGCCGGGAGGTTCGATCGCCTGGGACGTCAGGAATGCGCGGCCGCAGCGCCCTCGGCCGGGGCAGCCTCGGCCGGCGTGTCGTCACGCTCGGCAGCCGCGCACCGCTCGCAGATCCCCCAGTAGGTGACCTCGGCCGTGGTGACCGCGAAGCCGTGCGTCTCCGACGGCGTCAGGCACGGCGCGTGCCCCACCGCGCAGTCGACGTCCTCGATCGCGCCGCACATGGTGCAGACGATGTGGTGGTGGTTGTCGCCCGTGCGTCGCTCGTACCGCGCCGGACTGCCGGCCGGCTCGATGCGGCGGACGAGCCCGACACCGGTCAGCGCGGCGAGGACGCCGTACACCGCCTGGTGGCTCGTCGTCGGGAGCTCGGCCGAGAGCGCGGAGACGATGGCATCGGCGGTCGCGTGCGGCATCCGATCGGTCGCGCGCAGGACCGCCAACCGTGGGGCGGTGACACGCAGACCCGCGGTGCGCAGCAGCTCGGCATCCTCCACGGGCCCTCCTTCTCTTGCAGCGGTCAAGACAACTCGCTCAGCGTAGCACCAGTCCAGTGCCGACCAGGGACCGAACGGTGGGGCATGAGCAACGCAACACCGAACACATCCACCACGGCC
The DNA here is from genome assembly GCF_047238015.1 of Curtobacterium phoenicis. Classification (NCBI taxonomy): domain Bacteria; kingdom Bacillati; phylum Actinomycetota; class Actinomycetes; order Micrococcales; family Microbacteriaceae; genus Curtobacterium; species Curtobacterium phoenicis. The sequence goes on along the minus strand of NZ_JBDFLZ010000002.1, from coordinate 864,102 downwards.
GTCCCGTCGGCGCCGCGCCTGCCGGTGCGCCTCGCCGCCGAAGCCGGGGGAACGTTCCTCCTCGTCTTCGCGCTCGTCGGCGCAGCGACCTACACCGCTGTCTTCCCCGACGAGCACAACGCCCTCGGCGTCGGGTTGCTCGGCGTCGCCCTGACGCTCGGTCTCACCGTGGTGATCGGTGCGAGCGCCTTCGGTCCGATCAGCGGCGGGCACTTCAACCCCGCGGTCACGGTCGGACTCGCGGTCGCGGGACGACACCGCTGGGCCGAGGTCCTGCCGTAAGCGATCGCCCAGGTCGTCGGAGGCACGATCGGAGCCGGCGCGCTGCTGCTGATCGCGGACCAGGGCAGCGGGGGCTTCCTCGCAGCCGCGCTCGACGGCGGCTTCGCCTCGAACGGCTTCGGGACGCAGAGTCCCGGCGGGTTCTCGCTGGTCGGCGTCGCCGTCGCGGAGACCCTGGCCACGGCGGTGTTCGTCACCGTCATCCTGCGGGTGACCGGCACCGAGGGCAGTCCGGTGCCCGCGCCCGTGGTCATCGGCGGGACGCTGACGATCCTGCTCCTCACGCTCATCCCGGTGTCGAACGCTTCGCTGAACCCGGCACGGTCGTTCGCCACGGCGGTGTTCGCCGGCCCGGAGTGGCTCGCACAGTGGTGGGCGTTCCTGGTGTTCCCCGTCCTCGGGGCAGCCCTCGCCGGGTCGGCCGCCCGCGTGCTGCGTCGCGCGTAGCGAGCCACTGCACCGCGCGGAGGAGCCGTCCCACTGCACCGCGCTGACAGCCGCGGCGCCGCGCGGAGGGGGCCGCTCGCAGGGCTGCGACCACTCCAGGGCACTGCGCGCCCGGGTCCGACGTCGTGACCCGTCACATGCCGCCGCCGGCATGTGACGGGTCACGAAACGGCCGCGATCTGCTCGACCCGACCTGTGCGCACCGTCCGCGACGGTAGCGTCCGACCATGTCCTCGCAGCAGCACGTGCCGGAACGGGCACACACCGCACAGGACGTCCGGGGGATCATCGCGCAGCGGGACCTGGTCGTCGACCTCATCCGGACGGCGTGCGTCGTCCTCGTCGTCTTCGTGCACGTCACGATGGTCGGCGTCGGCACCGGCGACGGGGGCCTCGTCGTGACGAGTCCCCTCCAGGAGCTCCCCTGGTACGTCGCCGCGACCTGGGTGGGCCAGGTCATGCCCCTGTTCTTCGTCGTCGGCGGGTTCGCGAGCTTCGTCGGGTGGCGGAGCACCGTCGCTCGCGGGGGCGGGGCCCGGGACTGGTGGGCCACCCGGCTCGTCCGGCTCTTCCGCCCCGCGGTGCCGCTCTTCGTCGTGCTCGCCGCGGGACTCGGCACCGCCACCGTCGCCGGCACGCCCGGAGACCTCCTCGCCGAGGTGGCGTTCGGCATCGGCTCCCCGCTGTGGTTCCTCGCCGCCTACGGCATCACGCAGTGCTGCGTGCCCCTCATGGTCCGCCTGCACGAGCGAGCTCGGTGGCGCACCCTCCTCGCGCTCCTCCTGCTCGCGGCAGCGGTGGACGCCGTCCGCCTCGCGACCGGGGTCGCGGAGGTCGGCCTGCTCAACCTCGGACCGGTGTGGCTGTTCGCGCAGCAGATCGGGTTCCTCTGGGCGGACGGCTGGTTCGGACAGCGCTCGCGGATCGTCCTCGTCGGCATCGCGGCCACCGCCTACGCGGTGCTCGTCCCCGTGACGTCCGTGGGGCTCTGGGCACCGGACATGCTGCAGGACCTCAACCCGCCGATGCTGCCGCTCGCGTTCCTCGCGATCGCACAGGCCTGCCTCGTGCACCTCGTCCACGGGCCGCTCACGCGCCTGATGCGGATCCGTGCGGCGCAGGCCTCGGTGTTCGTCGTCGGGCGGGACGGCATGGCGATCTACCTCTGGCACCTGCCGCTGTTCATCGCGCTCAACGGCGTGGCGCTCCTCGTCGGCGTGCCGTTCCCCGAACCGGGCAGCACCGCCTGGTGGGCGACACGACCGGTCGCGCTCGTCGTGCTGCTCGGGGTCGCGATCGCAGTCGCCAGGGCGCTCCGCAGGTTCGACCGCCCGCTCCCCCGACTCGTACCGGGCTCCGACCGTCCGGCGTGGCCGGTCCTCGTCGTCGCTGCACTCTGCACGGTCGGCCCCGCGTTCGCCGTCATGCAACTGCACCTCTCGTTCCCGGTCGCCGTCGCCGGGGCGCTGCTCGTGCCGCTCGGTGTCTGGCTGCTGACGCGGACCACCCAGGCGGCGGGCGTCATCCGGATCTGAACCGGTTCTCACCCTCGGTGCCCCCTCGCTCGGGTCGACCGGGCGGAGGATGACTGCGGCAGCACGATCCGCAGGAGGCACCCCACGCCGTCGACACCCGAGTTCTGGTCAACGTGGCGGTTCGACCCGCTGGCCGCCGCGATGATCTGTGTCGGCGCGGTCGCCTACGGTTGGTGGCTGGTCGGCGCCGTTCGTCGCGGGGTCCGGTGGCCGTGGTGGCGGACCCTCGCGTTCGTCATCGCACTCGCTCTGTTCGGCGTCGCACAGTTCGGCATCGTCGGCGTCTTCGCCGAGCAGCTCCGGTGGGCCTTCGTGCTCCGCCTCGCGGTCCTCTTCTTCGCGGTGCCCACCTTCGCCGCGCTGGCCGCGCCCGTCTCGTTGCTGCGGACGGGAGGCCCGGATCGCCTCGCGCAGACCGCCACCGCCGCCCTCCGGTCACGTCCGGTGCGGGTCCTCGGCAACGCGATCGTCTCGCCGCTGGTCGCCCTCGCGATGTTCTGCGTGCTCCTGACCCCGCTGTCCGCCGCGATCCGCACGTCACCGGTGTGGGCGGTGGCGATCACCGTGCTCGTGCCGGTGCTCGGGTTCGGGCTGCTCGCGCCGCTGTCGGAGCCGGGGATCCTCCGGTCGTCGACGTTCGTGACCGTCGAGTTCCTGCTGGCGTTCGTGGAGCTCATGCTCGACGCTGTCCCGGGCATCGTCCTGCGGATCACGAACCACGTGCTCGACGGCGCGACCACGGTGCTCGTCGGGAAGGCCTGGTACCCGTCGCCGTTGCAGGACCAGCACCTCGCCGGCGACCTGCTGTGGTTCATCGCCGAGGTCGCGGACATCCCGGTCCTCATCTCGCTGTTCATCCGGTGGCAGCGGACCGATCGACGCGAGGCGAAGGCCGTCGACGAGCTCACCGACGAGGAGATGGCGGCCCTCACCCGGGCGCACCTCGAGCGTCGGGGCTAGTCGGCGGCGCTGGAGCAGGAGCGGTCGCGGCCACGGCCACGGCCACGGCCACGGCCACGGCCACGGCCACGGCCACGGCCACGGCCACGCAACCCGATCGACATCGCGCGTGTCGATCGACACGTGCTTCGTCGCTCGATGCGGTCGCATCCGATGCACTGCCGTCGTCGGACGCCGCGCGTGTCGATCGACACGTGCTTCGTCGCTCCTGCACCGCGGCGTGCGGTCGAGGACGCGCACCGCGGCGCGCGGTCACCGACGGACACGAGTGTCCGAGGTCAGCAACACGCTCGGCGACCCCACGACGAGCGACGGACGACGCCGCCGCTGCCGTTCGACGACAGCGGCGGCGTTCCGGGTCGCTCGCGCGGGCTCGACCAGACCGGGCTACGCCTCGGCGCGCCGCCCGTGGTGTTCGGTCGCGGCGAGTTCGGCTTCGGGGGTCTCCGGGGCGGGAGCGGCCGCGTGCACCCCGTGGCGCTCGGTGTCGGCGGGAGCCTCTGGCGCGTGTGCCTCACCGGTTCGCGTCGCCACGGCGCCGGTCTGCTGCCACGCCACGGTCTGCTTCGGCTTCGCGAGGAACAGGGCGGCGACGATGCCGACGAGCAGCACCAGCGCGGGGAGCGCGAGCGACTGCCCCATCGCCGTCGCGAACGGCTGCTGCAGGAAGTCCGGGAGCGTGCCCACCTGCTGCTCGGCCCCGCCACCAGTCGACCCGCCCGAGCCGGACGGGAAGTTCGCCGTGATCCGCGCCTCGATCAGCGCGGCGATGCCGGCCGAGCCGAGGACCGCACCGATCTGCCGGGTGGTGTTGTAGACGCCCGAGCCCGCACCGGCGAGCTTCGGCGGGAGGTTGCGCGTCGCGGAGACGGACAGCGGACCCCACATGCACGCGTTCGCGAGGCCGAGGAGCGTCGACGGCAGGAGCACCCACCCCCAGGCGGCACCCGAGGCGAGGAGCGAACCGAACCAGAACAGCGCGCCCGAGAAGCAGGCGAGGCCGAACGCGGCGACCCAGCGGAGGCTCCACCGGTCCAGGTTCTTGCCGACGAGCGGTGCGAGCCCGGCGGACAGGACGGCCTGCGGGACGAGCAGGAGCGCAGCCTGCGTCGGGCTGAACGTCAGGACGTCCTGCGCCCACAGCATGATCGGGAGCGCGAACGACGAGATCGCGACGCCGACGGAGGTGATGGCGATGTTCGCGAGCGTGAAGTTGCGGTCCTTGAACAACCCGAGCGGCAGCAGCGGCTCGCCCTTCTGCACGCCCTGCCACACGACGAACCCGGCGAGCACGACGACGCCGGCGATGATGAGCGACCAGACCGAGATCGGCCCGGTGATGGTCCCCCAGTCGTAGGTCTCCCCCTCCTGGATGCCGAAGACGAGCAGGAACATGCCGACCGCGCTCAGCACGATGCCGAGGTAGTCGAAGCGGTGGCCGTGCCGCTCGAACGACGGGACGAAGCGCTGCGCGAGCACGAACGCGACGACGCCGACGGGGACGTTCACGAAGAAGATCCACTCCCAGCCGAACCCGTCGACGAGCAGACCGCCGACGATCGGCCCGACGAGCGAGGCGACACCGGCGACGGCGCCCCACAGCCCCATCGCCGCGCCGCGGTTCTGCGGCGGGAAGATGCGCGTGATGACGGCCATCGTCTGCGGGGTCATCATGGCGGCGCCGAGACCCTGCACGACGCGAGCGAGGATGAGCACCTTGATCGACCCGGCGAGACCACACCACAGGCTCGACAGCGTGAAGACCACGAGGCCGGTCTGGTACAGCACCTTCGGACCGAACCGGTCGCCGAGCCGCCCGGTGATGAGCAGCGGCACGGCGTACGCGAGGAGGTACGCGCTCGTGACCCAGATCACCGAGTTGATGTCGGCGTCCAGCTTCGCGGCGATGGTCGGGGTCGCGACCGACACGATGGTCGAGTCGACGAGGATCATGAAGAAGCCGACGACCAGCGCCCAGAGGGCGGGCCACGGCTTCCGCTCGGGGCCCGTGTTCCGGGTGGTCGGCGTCGCGCCGGTGGTGGTCATCGAGTGCGTTCCTTCGTCTCGTCGTCTGCTGTGGTGGGGACGGCCGGGCCGTCCCAGGGGAGTTCGCCGCGTTCGATGCGGTCGGCCGTCGCCGAGATCCACTCGATCTGCGCGGTGAGCATGGCACGGACGTACGACACGTCCAGCCAGAAGCGTTCGGCCAGACGCTTGGCCTGGAGGCCCGTCGCGGCTTCGTCGTACTCCGCACGTTGCGCACGGAGTGCGTCGGCGCGGGCACGCAGGGCGGTCACCGCGTCCGTCGCGGTCAGGTTGTCGACGTGGGACACCGCGAGCGGGAACTCCGGGTACTCGTCGGCCGGCTCGGCGATCATGCGCCGGAGTCCGTCCTCGAGCGCGGCGCGGCCGTGGTCGGTGATCGCGTAGGTGGTCCGCTCGGGCCGGTTGCCCTCGCGGGCGGTGCCGAGTGCCTCCGCGTAGCCGAGCTCCACGAGACGACCGATCTGGTGGTAGAGGGTGCTCGGCCGGACCTTGACGTTCTGGTCCTCGCGACGGTGCAGCATCGTCTGGAACATCTCGTACGGGTGCATCGGCGCCTCGGCGAGGAGGCCGAGTGCGGAGAACGCGAGCGGCGTGAGCGATGCCATCCGTGCCTCCAGACCAGTGTTCCATCACGACTATTCGACTTGGAATATACGCCTTGGACCGTTTCTCCACAACCGGTCGGGCGTGCCGCGCTCGCCGCCTAGACTGTTCTCGTCCCACCCATCCCCGAAGTGCTGGAGTGAACACGTGCCAACGATCGTCGTCGAGGTCATGCCCAAGGCCGAGATCCTCGACCCGCAGGGCAAGGCGGTGGGCAACGCGCTCGCCCGTCTCGGCAAGGCCGACCTGACCAACGTCCGCATCGGCAAGCGCTTCGAGGTGGCCGTCGACGGCCCGGTCGACGACGCCAAGCTCGCCGAGGTCCGCGAGATCGCGGCCGACGTATTCTCGAACGCCGTCATCGAGGACGTCGTGTCCGTCAGCGTGCAGGACGCGTGAAGCGGATGCGCATCGGCGTCATCACGTTCCCGGGTTCGCTCGACGACCGCGACGCCCAGCGCGCGGTCCGCCTCGCCGGAGCCCAGCCCGTCGCGCTCTGGCACGGCGACCACGACCTGCAGGGTGTCGGCGCGATCGTCCTCCCCGGCGGGTTCTCCTACGGCGACTACCTCCGCGCCGGAGCGATCGCCGCGAAGGCCCCGATCATGGCCGAGGTCATCGACGCGGCCGGCAAGGGCATGCCCGTGCTCGGCATCTGCAACGGCTTCCAGATGCTCGCCGAGGCCCGTCTCGTCCCCGGAGCGCACACCCGCAACGCGCACCAGCAGTTCATCCGGCGTGACCAGAAGCTCCGCGTCGAGAACACCGCGACGGCGTGGACGAGTGGCTTCACCGCCCAGCAGGAGATCACCATCCCGCTGAAGAACGCCGACGGCCGGTTCGTGGCCGACGCCGACGAGATCAAGCGCATCGAGGACAACGGCCAGGTCGTGTTCCGCTACGTGGGCGTGAACCCGAACGGGTCGATCGACGACATCGCGGGCGTCTCGAACGAGCGTGGCAACGTCGTCGGCCTCATGCCGCACCCCGAGCACGCGACGGAGCCCGGGTTCGGCCCGGACACCCCCGCGGCGATGGCCTCCGGCACGGACGGCCTCACCTTCTTCACCTCCGTGATCGAGTCGACGCTCGTCAAGTGACCGGCACCACGACTCCAGTGACAGGGAACGACACCACCGTGACGAACGACGTCCGCCCGAAGCCCGACACCGTCCAGGACGCCGCCGCGACGCCCGACAAGGAGCAGCCGTACGAGGCGCTCGGGCTCAAGGCCGACGAGTACGCCCGCATCAAGGAGATCCTCGGCCGCCGTCCCACCTCGGGTGAGCTCGCCATGTACTCCGTCATGTGGTCGGAGCACTGCTCGTACAAGTCGAGCAAGAACTACCTCCGGCAGTTCGGCAGGAAGGTCACGCCGGAGATGACGAAGAACCTCATGGTCGGCATGGGCGAGAACGCCGGCGTGGTCGACATCGGCAACGGCTGGGCCGTGACGTTCAAGGTGGAGTCCCACAACCACCCCTCGTACGTCGAGCCGTACCAGGGTGCGGCGACCGGCGTGGGCGGCATCGTCCGCGACATCATCTCGATGGGGGCCCGTCCGGTCGCGGTCATGGACCAGCTCCGCTTCGGCGCGATCGACCACGAGGACACGCAGCGCGTCGTGCACGGGGTCGTCGGCGGCATCTCGTTCTACGGCAACTGCCTCGGCCTGCCGAACATCGGTGGCGAGACCTACTTCGACCCGGTGTACCAGGGCAACCCGCTCGTCAACGCCCTCGCGGTCGGCGTGCTCCGGCACGAGGACCTCCACCTCGCGAACGCCTCCGGCGCGGGCAACAAGGTCGTGCTGTTCGGCGCCCGCACGGGTGGCGACGGCATCGGCGGCGCCTCGATCCTCGCGTCCGACACCTTCACCGAGGGCGGCCCGACGAAGCGTCCGGCCGTGCAGGTCGGCGACCCCTTCGCCGAAAAGGTGCTCATCGAGTGCTGCCTCGAGCTCTTCCAGGAGGAGCTCGTCGAGGGCATCCAGGACCTCGGGGCCGCCGGCATCTCCTGCGCCACGAGCGAGCTCGCGTCGAACGGCGACGGCGGCATGCACATCTCGCTCGACGACGTCCTGCTCCGCGACCCCACGCTCACGGCGGAGGAGATCCTCATGTCGGAGAGCCAAGAGCGCATGATGGCGGTCGTCCGCCCCGAGAAGCTCGACGAGTTCCTCGCCGTCGTCCGCAAGTGGGAGGTCGAGACGAGCGTGCTCGGCGAGGTCACCGGGACCGGCCGGCTCGTCATCGACTGGCAGGGTCAGGAGATCGTCAACGTCGACCCGCGCACCGTCGCCGTCGACGGCCCCGTCTACGACCGCCCGGTCGCGTACCCGACGTGGATCGACGCGCTGCAGGCCGACTCGGCTGCCTCGCTCGAGCGGCCGGCCGACGGCCCGGCGCTGAAGGCGCAGTTCCTGCAGCTCCTCGGATCGCCGAACCTCGCGTCGAAGAACTGGGTGACGAACCAGTACGACACCTACGTCCTCGGCAACACCGCCCTGTCCTTCCCGGACGACGGCGGCATGATCCGCGTCGACGAGGAGACCGGGCTCGGCGTGACGATCGCCACCGACGCCAACGGCCGCTACTGCCAGCTCGACCCGAAGCAGGGCGCACGCCTGGCGCTGGCCGAGGCGTACCGGAACGTCGCGGTCACGGGGGCGGTCCCGGCCGCGGTCACCGACTGCTTGAACTTCGGTTCGCCCGAGAACCCCGAGGTCATGTGGCAGTTCTCCGAGGCCGTCGAGGGCCTCGCGGACGGGTGCATGGAGCTCGGCATCCCGGTCACCGGCGGCAACGTGTCGTTCTACAACCAGACCGGCACGACCCCGATCCACCCGACCCCCGTGGTCGGTGTCCTCGGGATCATCGACGACGTCGCCCTCCGCGTGCCGTCCGGCTGGCAGGACGACGGCCACAACGTGTACCTGCTCGGGACGACCTCGCTCGAACTCGACGGCTCGGCGTGGGCAGGCACCGTGCACGGGCACCTCGGCGGGCGTCCGCCGGCGGTCGACCTGGCACAGGAGAAGGCGCTCGCGGACCTTCTGCACGCTGCGGCGAACGAGCAGCTCCTGACGAGCGCGCACGACCTCGCGGACGGTGGCCTCGGGCAGTCCCTCGCCGAGTCCGTCCTGCGCTTCGGAATCGGCGCCCGGATCGTCCTCGACGAACTCGAGACCCGCGACGGCGTCGACACCGCGACCGCGCTGTTCTCGGAATCGACCGGCCGGGTCATCGTGACCGTCCGGCGCGAGGACGACGTGCGCTTCCAGGGCCTCTGCGAGGGTCGCGGGTTCCCGGTGCTCCGCATCGGTGTGACCGACGCGACCAGCGGTTCGCTCGAGGTCCAGGGCGCGTTCGAGGCCACGCTCGACGAGCTCCGCGGTACCCACGCCGCGACGCTCCCGGCACGGTTCGGCGACGTCATCACCGAGGACGTCACCGAGGGCTACGTCGGACGCGGTCCGCTCGACGACCACGGGTCGTTCTCGCCGCGGGCCGACTCCTGAGCGCGTCGGTCCGGGGCACGTCGACGACGGGCATCGCCTGATGTCCGTCGTCACGCTCCCGTTCCAGGAACTCGTCGACCGGTTCGGCCCGGTGCCGGACGGCGTCGAGCTCGCCGTGTGGGACGTCGAGCAGCCGTTCGACCGCCCGGACGAGGTCGCGATCGCGCTGCTCCCGTTCTACTTCGGCGGGCGGCACCGCTGGCAGTTCGTGCACGACCTGCCGAACCTCCGGCTGCTGCAACTCCCGAGCGCCGGCTACGAGCACGCCCTCCCGCACGTCCCCGAGCACGCCCTGCTCGCGAACGGCCGTGGGATCCACGACGACGAGACCGCCGAGCTCGCCGTGGGCCTGGCGTTGACCAGCCTCCGCGAACTCGGGGCGTTCCAGGCCGACCGGGCGAACGGCGTCTGGGACGCCCGGACGACCAGGTCCCTCGCGGACCGGCGGGTGACGGTCGTCGGCTACGGGGCGATCGGGTCCGCCATCGCGACGCGGTTCGAGGCGTTCCGCACCGAGGTCACGGTCGTCGCACGGACCGCACGCGAGCAGGACGGTCGGCAGGTGCACGGCTTCGACGATCTGCCGACCCTCGCGGCGGCGACGGACGTGCTCGTGCTCATCACGCCGCTCACCGACGAGACCGAACGCCTGGTCGACGCCGAGCTGCTCGCGGCACTGCCGGACGACGCCCTCGTGGTGAACGTCGCGCGCGGCAAGGTCGTCGACACGGATGCGCTCGTCGCCGAGCTGCGCTCCGGGCGGCTCTCGGCAGCGCTCGACGTCACCGACCCGGAACCGCTCCCGGCCGGTCACCCGCTGTGGACCACGCCGAACACCGTCCTCACGCCGCACGTCGGCGGCAACACCGACCTCAGCGTCCCGCGGTCGATCGAGCTGGTGCGTCGGCAGGTGGCCGCGCTCGTGGAACACCGCCCGTTCGAGAACGTCATCGCGCGCTGACGGCGACCCACCGAGATGACAGTGGCCCGGCGACGCGCGCCGCCGGCCGTCATGCGATGGGCAGCGCCATCCCGAGGCTCGGAGCGACGTCCTCGAAACCGAGTGACCGGTAGAGCCGCTGCCCGGGCGGGTCTCCGACGAGGGTGACGTACGCACCCTCGGGCGCTCGCGAGCGGATGTCGTCGACGAGCCACTCCACCACCGCACGCCCGATCCCGTGCCGCTGGTGCTCCGGGTCGGTGGCGATGTCGGCGATGTGGAAGTACCAGCCGCCGTCGCCGATCGCCCGGCCCATCGCGACGACGTTCCCCTCGGGGTCGACGACGTGGCAGGCCGTCCAGCTCCCGGTGATCGCCCCGGCTCCCTGCTCGGGCGTCTTGGGCGTCAACCCGGAGTCGCGGCGCAGCCGCAGGTAGTCGGCGAGGGGTGGCGGACCGGTGACGATGGTGTAGCTCGGATCCATGCGCCCAGTCTGGCCGAACCCGATCACACGAGCCGCGCCTCCCGGCCGACTCGGCGCGCGAGACCCGGCCCAGGCGAGCGTGCTCGCCCTGCCGGGCCCGAGAACGAACGGTCACCCAGCGCGGCACTCGTGCCGCCGCCACCCCGCCGCTGCTCAGACCGGGACGATGCAGGCGGGCGTGCCCACCGCGATGTGCGCCACCGGCGCACCGGGGAGGCCGTCCTCGCCGACGGGCAGCACGGCGATCGCGTCGGACATCTGGTTGGCGACGAGCATGTACCCCGGGACGCGGGCGAAGTGCCGCGGCCACGCCCCACCGGCCGGGGCCGAGCCGACGCGGGACAGTCCCCCGCCCGCGGCGTCGAGCACCACGACCTCGTCGCGCCCGCGGACGGCGACGTACACGCGCCCGAAGTCGTCGACCTCGATGTGGCTGAGGAGCGACTCCCCGACGGCACCGTCGAAGGTCGGTTCGGACGCGACGACCGTGAAGGAGCCGGAGTCGTCACGGCGGAGGCGGTGGACCCGGCCGTCGAGCTCGCCGGCGACGATGAGGTCGCCCTCGTACCAGGCCATGTGCCGCGGGCCGGTGCCGGGAGCGACGTGGTGGACCCGGACCCGCTCGACGGTGGGCTCGCCCGTCACACGGAACTCGTGCAGCGCATCGCCGCCGAGGTCGGCCACCAGGACCGTCCCGTCCGGGGTCGCGATCGACTGGTGGGCGTGCGGGCCCTCCTGCCGGTCCTCGACCGGGCCGGTGACGTCCGGGAGGACCTCGGTCACGACGGCGGCGTCCGGGACGCTGAGGCGGTCGGCCGTGCCGTGCGCGCCGACCACCCCGTCGCTGGCGAGCACCGAGGCCGCGTGCGACTCGGCGCGCTCGAGCGACACCGCGGTGACGGTGCCCGAGGTGTAGTTCGCCACGACCAGCGCGCCCGACGGGTCGACCCGGACGTGGCACGGGGCGTCGCCACCGGCGGTGGCGTCCCACAGGTGCTCCAGGCCGCCCCCGGTCCGGCGGAAGGCCGAGACGCTGCCCTCGGCGGTCTCGGACACGGCGTAGACGCGGTCGCCGGAGACGGCCAGGAAGGACGGGTCGTCCATCACGGCCACGGTCTGGGCCACGCCGTCGCGGACGAGCGAGATGCCCGTGGCGGTGCCGCCACCCGTCGCCGTGTAGGAGCCGACGAGCATGTCGGGCAGGTTCGGCAGCGCGCACCCGGACGCCTCCGGCAGGCCGCCGCTCACTCGCTGCCGCCCGCGATGCGCTCGTGGTGGTGGATGACCTCGGCGACGATGAAGTTCAGGAACTTCTCCGCGAAGGCCGGGTCGAGGTGCGACTCGGCCGCGAGGTCCCGGAGCCGAGCGACCTGGACCTGCTCGCGCGCGGGATCGGCCGCGGGCATGCCGGCGGCGGCCTTGAGGTAGCCGACGCGCTGCGTGTACTTGAAGCGCTCGGCGAGCATGTGGATCACGGCGGCGTCGATGTTGTCGATGCTCTGCCGGATGCTCTGCAGCTCGGCGACGGCGCCGTCGTCGGGGGCGGGCGTGCGGTCGTCGTCGCTCATGGCACGAGCCTACCGAGGACGCCGGACGGTCACGCGACGATGACGGCCGGTCACGCGACCACGACGGCCGGTCACGGGGCGACGACGGCCGGTCATGCCGCGCGGTCACGCCTGCGAGAATGGAGCCCATGACGGCTCTCCTCGTGATCTCGAGCGTGTGCGCGGTCCTCGCTGGACTCGTGCACGTGTACATCTTCTTCCTCGAGTCGATCGCCTGGACGAGCCCCCGCGTCCGCCGCATCTTCAGCGTCGAGACCGAGTCGGACGCGCTCGCGACACGGTCGATGGCGTTCAACCAGGGCTTCTACAACCTCTTCCTCGCGATCGGCGCGATCCTCGGCGTCGTCCTGGTCGCGGCGGGCAACGGCGGGGTCGGCTGGCCGATCACGGTCTTCGCGACGGCGTCGATGCTCGGTGCAGCCGTGGTGCTGCTCGGGTCCGGTCGTCGCTACCTCCGCGCTGCGCTGGCGCAGGGCACGCTGCCGTTCCTCGCGCTGCTGGCCGCGCTGCTCGGCTCCACCTTCGGCGCCTGACGCGCACTGCGCTCCCGCTGACTACCGGCGGGGGTGCCTGCGCGTTCTTTCCCACTGCGCCAGCCATGGGAAGTGCAAACGCGCGGAGCTGGTCGGAACGAACGACCTGCCACGCGCGGATCGACCTGCCACGCGCGGAACGACCTGCCACGCCGGTTCGACGTGCCACGCCGGCTGCGCGTGCGACCGCCCGCCACCCACACGACGACGCCCCCGCCGGCGGTCCGGCGGGGGCGTCGTGCGCACTGCCCGGTGTCAGCCGAGCTTCGAGGCGAACTGCGAGGGAAGCCGGTCGAGCGCCCACTCGATCGCGGCCGTGGTGCCGATCGAGAACGCGTTCGACACGTCCTTGTCGTCGAACACGATGTCGTGCCCGGCCTCGACCGACGGCACCTTCTGGAACAGCTTGTTCGACGACGCCTGCGACGCGTCGACGAAGATCGGCAGAATGAGCGTCAGGTCGGCGTCGAGCAGGTCGAGGTTCTCGTCGGAGAGGCTCACCGAGAACTGCTTGCCGGCCTGCTGGTCGATGGCCTTCGGGATGGTGAAGCCGAGGTTCTCCATGAACTGCGACCGGCTGTCCGACGAGGCGTACGCCCCGAAGCCCTCGGACGAGTACGAGCCGACGACAGCGGTCTTCCCCGCGAACTCGGGGTGCGCCTTGCGGGCCGCGGCGTAGGCGTCGTCGAGGCCGGACAGGAGCTTCTTGCCCTCGGACTCCTTGCCGAGTGCCTTCGCGATCATGTCGACCTGCTGCTTCGTCGTCGCGAGGTAGTTCGCGCCGCCCTTCGGCACCGCGACGGTCGGGGCGATCGCGGAGAGCTTCGCGTAGCGGTCGGCGTCGCCGGAGCTCTTGACGTCGAGGATGACGTCCGGCTTGAGCTTGATGATGTCCTCGTAGCTCGGCTCGAGCGTCTGGATGATCTTGGGCGACTTCGTGTAGGCGCCCTTGAGCCACGGGCCGACCCCGTCGCCGCCGAACCCGAGCCAGTCGCTCGCGCCGACGGGCTGCACACCGAGCTCGAGCGCGGTCTCGGCGTCGCCCCAGCCCAGTGCGACGACGCGCTTGGGGGCACTCGTGATCTCGGTCGTACCGAGCGCGGTCGTGATCGAGACGGGGAACTGGCCGTCCGATCCGGCGGAGGACGACGCGTCGTCGGTGGACGTTCCGGAGCCGGAGGCGCAACCGGCGAGGACGAGGGATGCTGCGACGACGGCGCCCGCGGTTGCGAGCACACGTCGGAGTCGGGAGGAGGAGCGGGTCACGTAGGTAAGGCTACCCTAAGACTTCTGCCGCGGTCGCCTCGGTACGCTGACCGGGTGCAGTACTCCGATCCGGCCCGCTCCCACCTCGCGGTGCTCGGCTCCCCCATCGCGCACTCGCTCTCGCCCACCCTGCACGCTGCGGCCTACGACGTCCTCGGGGTGCCGTTCACGTACGGGAGGCACGAGGTCGCGTCCGGCGGGCTCGACGCGTTCGTCGCGGGCCTGGGTCCGGAATGGCGTGGCTTGAGCCTCACCATGCCGCTCAAGCGCGAGGTGCTGCCGCTGCTGGACAGCACGACCCCGCTCGTCGACGAACTCGGGGTCGCCAACACGATCCTCTTCCGCACGGTCGGGGACCGCGTCGAGCGCCTCGGAGCGAACACCGACGTGGAGGGGCTGGTCCGGCCGGTCGAGGCACTCGGTCAGCTGCCCGGTGAGGCCACGGTCCTCGGCGGCGGGGCGACGGCGGCGAGCGCCGTGACCGCGGCCGTCCGACTCGGGGCGGTCCTCGTGCGGGTGTTCCTGCGCGATCGGGCCAAGTCGCGGCGGCTCGTCGATCTCGCCGTCCGACTCGGGGTGTCCCTCGAGGTGCACGCGCTGACCGACCTCCCGGGGACGCACCACGGCTTCGTCCTGTCGACCCTGCCGGGTGGCGCAGCCGACCAGCTCGACCTCGTGCCGTCGGACCCGGACGCGGTGCTCTTCGACGTGGCGTACGAGCCGTGGCCGACGGTTGCCGCCAGCCGCTGGTCGGAGGCGGGCGGCCGGGTGCTGAACGGCCTCGACATGTTGACCGAGCAGGCCATCGGGCAGATACGGTTCTTCCTGTCGGGAGACCAGGACCAGCTGCTCCCCGACGAGGCTGCGGTGCGTCGGGCGATGCGGTCCGCGGTCGGCCTGTAGCCGTCGATCAGCCAGCGCTGACGACACCGTCGACGTACAGCCACCGGCCGTCCTCGCGGACGAAGTCGCTCGTCTCCTCGAGCACGCCGCGTTCGCCGGCCGAGCGCCAGAACGCGCGGAAGGCGACGGTGCCCGAGGTGTCGAACGGCCCGCCAGCGCGGGTGGCCACGATGTCGAGCCGGGTCCAGCGCTGGGTGTCGTCGAGGTCGAGGGACGCCGGTCGGGTGCTCGGGTGCCAGGTCGCGAGCAGGTACTCCGGCAGGCCGAGCGCGAACGCGGTGAACCGGGAGCGCATGAGCCGTTCGGCGGTCGGGGCGGGAGCGCCGGCGTGCAGGGGTCCGCAGCACTCGCCGTAGGGGTTGCCGCTCAAGCACGGGCAGCGGTCGGTGTCGGCGATCACCGGACGACGGTAGCGCGTGTAGGCAGGAGGCGTGTTCCGTCTGGGCTGGCAGGTGTTCCGTGCGCGGCTGCCCGAGCTCGTCTCCGACCGGGATCGGCGGCGGCTCGTGGTGGTGGCGTCGATCGTCGCGCCGGTGGTGTTCGTCGGACTGCTCGTCGTCGCGGCGCTGACCGACGGGATCACGGTGGTCGGGGTGGTCGAGGCGCTGCTGTTCGGGGTCGCGGCCGGCGGGTTCGCGATGGTGTTCTGCCGGATCGGGCCGAAGGGGTGGGCGATCCCGCCCCTACCGACGATCGGCTGGCGGACGCAGGAGGCGATCGCGCGCTACTACCGTCGCACCCCTCCAGCGGTCGCACCGGAGCACCGTGACGTCGTGCTGCGCGAGATCGAGGTGAGCCGGGACCTCGTCGTCCGGTCGACGCTGCAGAGCTCGTTCCTGCTGGGGTCGTGGGTCTTCGGCCTGCTCGGTGGGGTGCTGGTCGCTGTGACGGAGTCCGTCACCCATGGACCGGTGTTCCTGTACGCGCCGATCTGGCCGCTGGTCGCCGGCGGGTACGGCGTCGTCGGGCTCCGGACGCTCGGGCGACAGGAGCAGCTCCGCGTCGAGGCGTCGGCGCTCCCGCCGATCCCGCCCGCGCCGCCGAAGCGTGGCCGACCCGGGGGCCCCAGCGGGAGCAAGCTCGCGCTCCCGGGTGAGTGAGGTCAGTCCGTCGTCGCGGGCTCCGGCAGCGCGCGCGCCGCGAGCCGTGCGCGCTCGGTCCGACCGAGGTCGGCGACGTACCCTTCCAGCGAGCACCCGTACAGCACCACCCAGAACACCGGGAGCCAGTACTCGAACCCCGCGGAGCGGAATCCGACCACGGCGAGCGCGAGTGCACCGAGGAGCGGGGCCGCTCGGCCGATCAGCCCGATGAGGCCGCGTCGGAGGAGCACCGCGTCGGCGAGCACGGCATCGCGGTCGGACGGGTCGACGGGGACCGCCCGCCAGCCGAAGTACCGCTTCGTGGCCGGCCGGGCGGCGAGCCGCCAGTCGACCCGGACCTGCCGTCCGTTGATCGTCGCGGCGGGGTCGGGCGGGCGGCGGGTCGGGACGCACCCGAGGACGAACAGCCCGAATCCGAGCGCGAGCAGTGCGATCGCGACCACGCTGCGGACCGGACCGGAGTGCGTCCAGCCGAGCCGTGCCTCCAGGCCGACCATCGCGACCACGCTCACGACGACGGCCGCCGCGGCGATGCCGACCGCGCGCCGGACCCGCGCGCGGTCGAAGACGTCGCCCGCGTGGCGACGGAGGACGGAGCAGCCGAGTCGGAACACGCCTCATGTTCTACCCGATGTCACCCGGTCCGCCCGGAGGGGTACAGGGCTCGTCGGTGTCCACATGGCGCGACGCGTAGGAACGAATGCATGCCCGCCACCGCGTTCTGCCTCCACGCCCTCGGCTCGAGTTCCGAGGAGTTCGCGCTGCTGCACGACCGGCTGGACGACACGCTCGACCTCGTCGGCATCGACCTGCCGGGCTTCGGGTCGAGCCCGGCGTCCTCCGGGACGACCGTCGAGGACATGGTCGAGCGGGTCGAGCGGGCCATCGGACGCAGCGGTGTGACGGAGTGGGCGCTCATCGGGCACTCGATGGGCGGGAAGATCGCGGCCGTGGTCGCCGACCGGACGGTGTCCGGCGCGAACGGGTTGTTCGGCCTCCGTGGCGTCGTCCTGCTGGCCGCGTCACCGCGCTCCCCCGAACCGATGGGCGAGGACCGCCGACAGTCCATGCTCGACTGGGCCGCCGCCGGGCACATCAGCACCGACCACGCGGGTGAGTTCGTGGACGCGAACACCGCCGCGACCCTGCGGTCGGACCGGCTGCGGTCCGCCGTGTACGACGTCGAGCGCACCGATCCCGAGGCATGGCGTGCCTGGCTCGAACGGGGCAGCCGCGAGGACTGGTCCGACGACACCACGAACCCCGTCCCTGCACTCGTGCTCGCGGGCGCCGACGACGGCGACCTCGGACCGTCGGCGCAGCAGGAGCTCGTCCTGCCGCACTGGTCGAACGGCGCCTTCGCGGTCGTGCCCGGTGCGGCGCACCTGCTGCCCTGGGAACAGCCCGACGACGTCGCCGACCGCATCCGCGTCTTCTGGGCACGGCACGCCGCCAACGGCCCGGTGGTGCCGGAGGAGCACGCCCGCGTGATCGCCTCGCCGCGGGTGAGCGCGGCCACGCGTGGCGCGCTGGCGGTCCGGGCGCTCGCCGACGACCCCGACGCGGAGCCGCGCGTGCTCTCCGCCGCGCAGCTCGACACCCTCCGCGCCGTCGCGGCGGTCGTCGTGCCGCAGTCCGGTGACCGGACCGTCGACGTCGCGCTCCGGGTGGACGCGCAGTTGGCGGAGGGCGCCGGCGACGGCTGGCGACCGGACGGACTGCCGACGGACCCCGAGGCGTACCGGGCGGCGCTCGACGAGCTCGGCGGGGCGGTCTCGCGTGGCGGCGCCGACGGCGACGACGCCGCCGACGTGCTCGCTGCCACCCTCGCTGCGATCGAGGACGGTTCGTACCAGCCGGCCGGCCCGTTGACCGTCGCACAGCTGTCCGCCTGGGCAGAGGACGCGGCGGTGGACCTCGCGAAGCAGTGGCTCGCCCACCCGGCGACGATGGCGGCGATCGACTACGACGGCTACGCGAACGGCGGTGACGGCGTGCGGAAGCAAGGGTTCCAGCTGCTCGGCGCGGGCCAGCGCGAGGGTTGGGAGCCGGGGGCGCCGTCTCCCGTTCCCCCGAGGGACACGACGGAAGCAGAGGCGACGCGATGAGACTCGACGGACAGCGGCACTGGGACGAGGACGAGGTCGTCGACGTGGTCGTCGTCGGCACCGGCGCGGGCGGCGCCCCGCTCACCGCGGCACTGGCGCGACGCGGGCTCTCCGTCGTCGCGCTCGAGGCCGGCAGGAACACCGAGCCCGGCGACCACATCCCCGACAAGGTGCTCGCTCCCGCGGACGTCAACTGGATGGACGAGCGGATCAGCGGCGGCGACGCCCCGACCGCGTTCGGCCCGAACAACAGCGGCACCGGGGTCGGCGGGTCGACGCTGCACTGGGGTGCGTTCACCCCGCGGCCGAGCAAGCACGACCTGCAGCTCCGGACCGAGTCCGGGCTCGGCGAGGACTGGCCGATCGACCACGACGAGCTGACCGGCTACATCGAGCAGGTCGAGCACGGCGTGGGCGTCGCCGGACCCGAGCACTACCCGTGGGACCCGTCCCGGCGCTACCGCATGCGCCCGCCGACGCGGAACGCGTCCTCGGACATGATGATGCGCGGCACGGCGGCGCTCGGCATCACCGCCACCGACGCGCCGGTCGGGCTCACCACGGAGGACCGGCACCAGGAGCACCACGGCCTCCGCCAGGCCTGTGTCTCGTGCGGCTCCTGCCACCAGGGCTGCCGGAACGGGTCGAAGGTGTCGATGGACACCACGTACCTGCCCGCAGCGGTGGCCTTCGGCGCCGAGATCCGGCCGGAGGCGTTCGTGCACGGCATCGAGCTGGACGCACTCGGTCGGGTCGAGGCGGTCGTGTACCACCAGGGCGGCCGGGACCACCGGCAGCGGTGCCGCTCCCTGGTCCTCGCGGCGGGAGGGGTCGAGACCCCGCGACTCCTGCTGCACACCGGGCTCGCGAACTCCAGCGGTCAGGTCGGCCGGAACTTCACCGCGCACGGGGCGACGCAGGTGTGGGCGACGTTCGACGAGTCGATGCGGTCCTACCGCGGGTACCCGTCGTCGATCATCACCGAGGACTTCGTGCGGCCGGACGACGCCGACTTCGCGGGCGGGTACCTCATCCAGAGCCTCGGCGTGCAGCCGTTGACGTTCGCGACGACGCTCGTCCGGGGTGGCGGGCTCCGGGGGAAGGCGCTCGTCGAGGCCATGCGGGACTACCCGCGGATGGCCGGGGTGGGCATCAACGCCGAGTGCCTGCCGTACGACGGGAACCGCCTCGAGCTGACCGACGAGCTCGACGCCCACGGGGTGCCTCGGGCGCGGGTCACGTTCAGCCCCGGCGAGAACGAGGACGCGATCGAGCGGCACGCCGTGCAGACCATGACGGCGATCGTCGAGGCAGCCGGGGGCCGTGACGTCCGCGTGCTCGAGCGGACCGCGCACACGATCGGCACCGCACGGATGGGGACCGACGCATCGTCGTCCGTCGTGGACCGGGACGGCCGGTCGTGGGACGTGCCGAACCTCTGGGTCTGCGACAACTCGGTGTTCCCGAGTGCTGTGATCGCGAACCCGGCGCTGACGATCATGGCACTGTCGTTGCGGACGGCCGACCGGATGCTCGCGGGGGCGCCGGACGGCGGCGGCGTGCGGGAGACGGTGGGCGCGCGGGGCTGACCCCCGGCGCGGGCGCGCGCGGACGCCTGTCGGCGGTCACGGGCAGACTGGCGACATGTGTGGAAGGTTCGTCGTCTCCGACACCACCGCCGACCTGCTGCCGGAACTCGTCGGTGAACTCGCCGCGCGCACCGAGCACGTCGACGAGGACACCGGTGAGGTCCGCCCCGGCCTCGCTCCGAGCTGGAACGTCGCCCCGACCGACCCCGTGTACGCCGTCCGGCAGCGGCACGGGCTGCGCGAGCTCCCCCGGATCAGTTGGGGCTTCGTCCCGAGCTGGGCGAAGGACTTCCAGAAGCAACGTCCGAAGCCGATCAACGCCCGCATCGAGACGGTCGCCACGAGCGGCATGTTCAAGCGGGCGTTCGCGACGAACCGGTGCATCGTGCCCGCGCTGGGCTACTACGAGTGGGTGGTGCGCGACGACGGCAAGGAACCGCACTTCGTCCACGAACCCGGTGGCGCCCTCGCCATGGCGGGCGTCGTGAGCGCCTGGCCCGACCCGACCAAGCCCGAGGACGACCCGGACAAGTGGCGACTCTCCCTCGCGATCATCACGCGGGACGCCCACGTCGCCCCGGGCGAGGTGCACGACCGGATGCCGGCGTTCCTCACACCCGACGGCTACGACGACTGGCTCGACGGCGGCCTCGGGACGGACGACCTGCTCGCGCTGCTCGACCACGAGTCGCTCGCGGTCGCCGCGGGGCTCGAGCAGTACGAGGTCTCGCGTGCGGTGAACAGCGTCCGGAACCAGGGACCGCAGTTGATCGAGCCGGTTGCCTGACCCTTCCCGGAAACGACGAAGACCCGGCCGGCGGCGGGGTCTCGAAGGGGCTGGTCTCGTTCAATCGAGCGTGCGACGGACGTCGGGGAGCAGCGCGTGGAGGCGCTCGGCCAGACGGTCCTGGGCTTCATCGAGCGACCGGTAGTCCCCGACGTACTGGCCGAAGGTGTCGGACACGAAGAAGTGCGCGCCCTGCTGGTCGACCACACCGCCGTAGTACCCGCCGTAGTTGGCTGCCCAGAGTCCGGCGTCGGCTTCGGACCACACCACGTGTGCTCGGGCCGGTGCCGCGGGCGAGACGATGCCGTCGCCGATCTCCGTGATGAGCTCGATGGTCGCCGTGTCGACGTCCACCTCGGTGTGCTGGCCGGACGCGACGGGGGTGTTCATGGTGGTGCTCCTGGTGCTGGTGGCGCTGTGCGCCGTGGTGCTCTGCGGTGTGGTGGTGTCGGTTCCCCCGTCGGACGACGGGCGCGGATGGTCGCCTGGCACTACGCGACGGGCCGGATGACGGCCGGGAGCATGACGTGCAGCTGGTCCGCGAGTCGGCCCTGGGCTTCTTCGAGCGATCCGAAGTCACCGACGACCATGCCGAAGGTGTCCGAGGCGACGTACCGGCCGTCACGCTTGTCGACCGAGCCACCGAAGTAACCGCCGTAGTTCGCGATCCACTCGTCGTCGTCCTCCTGCGTCCAGGTGAGCTTGGCGCGGGTCGCGCGGCCGTGGACGGCGGCGTCGGCCTCGAGGATCGCGATCGTGTCGACGGTGTCGGTGTCGAGGGTGACCTCGGCTCGCGTGTCGGTCTGGACAGTCGTGCTCATGGCGTGCTCCTTCGCGTTCCGGGGTACATCTGCTGACACCAGAACGCTACGAGACGGCGGGGGCGGCATGCCACCCAGGCCCGCGGATTCACGGGTTGTGTCAATGCTCCCCATCGCCGAGGCCCGGTTTTCCGGGGACGGGCGACAGCACTTCGGGGTACACGTCCCCCGTCGGGGTACTCGTTCCGTGGATGAACCACTGACCGGGGTACGCGCCCGCGAGACTCGGCGCCGCGCCCTCGAGACTCGTCAGTACCGCCATGAGCCTCGGGCTGAGCGACACGTCGCGCGCCCTCGAGCCCGAGATCGGTCGCTCGGCACGAGACTCGAGCAGCGCCGCGGCACGCGCGGCAACCGCGGCACGCGCGGCAACCGCGGCACGCGCGGCAACCGCGGCACGCGCGGCACGCGCGGCAACCGCGGCAACCGCGGCGCCCGCAACCGCGCTCAGCGCACGGCGCGCAAGGCGTCCGCGATCGTGGCCACGGCAGCGCCGATCTCGTCCGCGACCCGGGCGTGCGTCGCCTCAGAGCGGCGGTACGGGTCGTCGACGTCGTCGTCCGCGGGGTCGATCGGCGGCGCCACCGAACCCCGGAGCCGAGCGACCAGCTCGACGAGCGCAGCCCCGGTGGACACATCGGCGAGGTCGGCGGGCTCCAGTGCGTCGAGCACCCGCGCGAACTGAACGATCGTGAACGACCGCTTCGTCGACCGGGGAGCGAGGGAGACCACCGCAGCCCGGTGGGCACGCTCCGCGGTGAGCACGAGGTCGGCGTCTCCGGCGATCGCGGCCGTCAGGTACCGCGCCCGGTGTCCGTCCGGCGAACCCCCCAGCCGGCGGGACTGCACGGCAGCGGTCTCGTCCATCGGGGCGCCGTCCTGCGCGATCGTGCCCGCCGACTCGACCGTGAACGCGGGTGCGTCACGGCCGAGCCGGGCGGTGAGGACCTGTGCGCCGAGCGGGGACCGGCAGAGGTTGCCGCTGCAGACGAACAGGACGCGCATCGTCAGGACGCGGTCGGGGCGGAGTCGAGCAGGTCGTGCCGCACGACGATCGCGTCACGGCCGGGGCCGACGCCGATGGCGGAGATCCGGGCGCCTGACATCCGCTCGACGGCGAGCACGTAGTCCTGGGCTGCCTGCGGCAGGTCCTCGAACGACCGGGCGCCGGTGATGTCCTCGGTCCAGCCGGGGAACTCCTCGTAGATCGGCTTCGCGTGGTGGAAGTCGGACTGGTTGACGGGGACCTCGTCCACCCGCTGCCCGTCGACCTCGTACGCCACGCAGACCGGGATCGTCGACAGTCCGGTGAGGACGTCGAGCTTGGTGAGGACGAAGTCCGTCACACCGTTGATGCGCGCCGTGTACCGGGCGATCGGGGCGTCGTACCAGCCGCAGCGGCGCGGGCGACCGGTGGTGGTGCCGAACTCGAACCCGTTCGCTCGGAGGAACTCCCCCGACTCGTCGAACAGCTCGGTCGGGAACGGGCCGGCGCCGACCCGGGTGGTGTACGCCTTCACGATGCCGATGATGCGCTCCAGCTTCCCGGGGCCGATGCCGGATCCGGTCGCGGCTCCCCCGGCGGTCGCGGAGGACGACGTCACGAACGGGTAGGTACCGTGGTCGACGTCGAGCATGGTGGCCTGGCCGGCCTCGAACAGCACGGTGTCGCCGCGCTCGAGGGCACGGTGGATCTCCAGCGCGGTGTCGGCGACCATCGGGCGGAGCCGGTCGGCGAAGGAGAGCAGCGACTCGACGACCTCGTCCGCGTCGATGGCGCGACGGTTGAAGACCTTCACGAGCAGGTGGTTCTTCTGGTCGAGGGCTGCCTCGACCTTCTGCCGCAGGATGTTCTCGTCGAAGATGTCCTGGATGCGGATGCCGACGCGGTTGATCTTGTCGGCGTAGGTCGGTCCGATGCCGCGACCGGTGGTGCCGATCTGCCGCTTGCCGAGGAACCGCTCCGTCACCTTGTCGATGGTGCGGTGGTAGTGCGTGATGACGTGGGCGTTCGCGGACACGAGCAGCCGGGAGACGTCGACGCCGCGGGCCTTGAGCGCGTCGAGCTCCTGGAAGAGGACCTCGAGGTCGACGACCACGCCGTTGCCGATGATCGGCGTGACCCCGGGCGTGAGGATGCCCGACGGCAGGAGGTGCAGCGCGTACTTCTCGCCGCCGACGACGACCGTGTGCCCGGCGTTGTTGCCGCCGTTGAACTTGACGACGTAGTCGATGCGGGAGCCGAGGAGGTCGGTGGCCTTCCCCTTGCCCTCGTCGCCCCACTGGGCGCCGATGATGACTGCTGCGGGCATCTGGTTCTCCTCACGTTGGCGGAGGACCGCACGCGACCGGCTCGGTCGGTGGTCCACCCGAGTCTATCGGCTGGTCACCTCCACGCCACCGTCCGGACAGACGGACGGGAGGCACGGTGCCAGCTGGCACCGTGCCTCCCGTTCGTTGCCCGGTCGCGCCCGAATCGCGACCGCCTTCGCAGCGTCAGCTGCGGAAGAAGTCCGCGTACGCGGGATCCCCGACCGGCTGGCTGTGGCCCGGCTCGCGGAGCCGTTCCTCGACCATGGCCTGGATCACGTCGGGCGGGGTCAGACCGCGTCGACGCCACTCCGAGGGGTTCGCCCGGAGCTGCTTGATGTCGCTCTGCTGTCGCATGTGATCACCATTCCACGGAACAACTAGTTTGTCTAACTACCTGTCCCGTCAGCGCACTCCGGGCGGACCCGACCGGGCTACTTCTTCGTGACCTTCGCGGTCGGCTTCGAGGTCGAGGACCCGTCCACCCACCCCTTGGCCTTCGCGACCACCGTCACCGTGAGCTTCTTCCCCACGTCGGCCGAACCGGCCTTGTAGGTCGAGCCCGTGGCGTTCCGGACGGCCTTGCCGTCACGGGACCACTGGTACGAGTAGGTCACACCCGACGCGTTCCAGGTGCCGTGCTTCGCCGTCAGGGTCTTGCCGACCTTGGCGGTCCCGCTGATCGTCACCGCGCTGCCCTTCTTGAGCGACAGCTTCGGGACGACCTTCGTGGCGACGGTCTGCGCCTGGTCCCCGACCGCGTTGCCGAGGTGGAGGAGCAGGATCTTCGCGTCGGTGACGCCACCGGCACGCGTGACCTGGAGCGACCCCTTGTCGGCGAAGAGGGTGCCGCCCGTGCCCGACTGCGCGAAGGTGAGCGCGGGCTTGCCGAGGTCGAAGGTCACGGCCGGGGTCGCGTCGACCACGGAGGAGCCGGTGACGCCGGTCGCGTAGGCCGATTCGGTCTCCACGTGGTAGCTCACCGACTTCCCGGTGGCGCCGATCAGGCTGGCCGTCACCGGCAGGACCTTCACCGCGCTGTCGAACGTGTTGACGTCCTGGCCCGGCGCGCCGGCGTTGAGCGGGTAGGCGTCGACCACGGGGTCCTCGTCCTCGGCCGCGTGCAGGTCGACCGTCGTGACGAACGTCGCGTCGACCACCGAGGACTTCGCGTCGTAGACGAGGTAGTCGTCCGTGCCGTCACCGTCCACGTCGATGTACACCTCGACGTTGGTCACGGCGCCGGGGTTGGCGTCGGGGCCCTGGGTCTGCACGCCGAACGCGAGCACGTCAGACGCCTTGTCGTAGCTCGCACCGTACGAGCGGACGTCCGCCGCGCGGAGCGACTGCTCGGCCGACCCGGCCGGGAACGATTCGGCGGTGTCGGTGCCGCCGAGCACGAACGGTGCGACCACGGCGTGGTAGCCGGTGGTCAGACCGCCCTGGTCGACGGAACGACCGGTGAGCTTGACGTCCGCGGTGCGGGTCTTCGTGAAGGTCGCCGTGCCGCCCTTGACCGCACTGACCGGCTTCGGCGCGGCGTAGGTGCCGAGACGGAGCGGTTCGAGGGTCTTGTCGGTCGGCGTGAAGGTCACGAGGCCGGTGGCGGCGGCGACGAACTCACGCTGGTAGCCCTGCTGCACGGCCTCCTGGGTCGGGTCGATCACCCGGCGCAGCTGCGTCGGGTCGGCGACCTTCATCGTCAGCGTGAGCACGGCACGTCCACCGGCACGGACGGTGACGCGGGCCTGGTCCAGCGAGAACGCGACGCCCGGCTGGGCCACCCGCGACTGGTAGGCCACGTCGTACGTGTGCGCGACGGAGTCCTTGTTCGTGATGATCAGGGACCGCTTCTCGGAGGTGTTCTTGTTCGCCACCTCGACGACCCCGAACGAGGCCGTGACCAGCTTGCCGTTCTCAGCGCTCACCACGGTGGTGTCCGCGTTGACGGCCTGCAGCGCGTCGACGCGGCCGGTGCCCTGGCGGAGCTGGGTCGCGAACGTGTTGCCGTCCTTGACGTCGTGCGTCGCCGTGTTCATGAGCGCTGCCTTGACGTCGTCCGCGGCCCAGTTCGGGTGCGACTCGAACTTCAGCGCCGCGATGCCCGCGACGTCCGGCGTGGCCATCGAGGTGCCGCTCATCGACATGCGGCCGTCACCGGTGCCGTTGGCGGCGGAGATGACGTTGACGCCGGGGCCGGCGATGTCCGGCTTGACGATGTCGTCGAACGAACCGTGCACACCCCGGCTGGTGAACGACGCGAGCGTGTTCACGGCTTCGGGGTCGGTCGCGAGCTGGAAGCCCTTGAGCTCGTCCGCGAAGCGCACGTGCAGGGTCCCCGCCTTCGCCGCGGCCTGGAGGCCCGTGACGCTGTCCGCGGTCAGCTCGGCTCCCGGGATGGTCGCGTTCCCCGCGATGCCCGAGTCGAAGGTGTTGACCGTGCCGGCGAGGAGCACGCCGACGCCGCCAGCGGCGGCGACGTTGCCGAAGCGCACGCCGGAGCCGCACTCGAGCGCACCGTCGGTCCACTTCAGCCAGACGACCTTGCCCTTGATCGCCGCGGCATCGGCCCCGGTGAACGCGGTGCAGCCGTCGATGTTCGTGGTCGGGACGACGACGTCGCCCTCGACCGGCAGCGTGCCCTGGTAGTTCTGCGAGTACTGCGCGCGCCAGGTCTTCGCGACCGAGCTCGGCGCGGTGGCCTGGACGCCGTCGTACAGCGACTGGCCCGTGGCGCTCGCGGCGACGGTCAGCGCGCCCTCGGCGGTCCCCGGCGATCCCCCGATGTCGGTGAAGTCGTCGGCGTTGCCCGAGGCGATCACCGGCAGCACGCCGCGGTCGGTGAGGGCGTCGATCTTCGCGTTGTCGGGGTCGTCCGGCGCACCGTAGTCGGAGCCGAGCGAGAGGTTGAGGACGTTGATGTCCTTGCCCTGCGTGAGCGCCTGGCCGACCCAGTCGAGTGCGGCGCCGGTGAGGTCGGTCGAGCCGCCCCCGTCGCCGAACACCTTGAGGGCGTAGAGCCCCGCCTCGGGCGCAGTGCCCGGGCCGACCCACATGTCCTGGACCTGCTGGGCGGTGAGCTTGGTGTAGTCGCCGTCGAAGGTCTTCTTGTCGGCGGTGAGACCGTAGCCCGCGACGGTACCGGACACGTGCGTGCCGTGGTCGCCGCCCTTGCCGTCGATGGGGTTGTCGTCGGGGGCGGGCACCGGCTGGTAGTCGTCGCTCGACGGGTCCGCGTTGTAGGTGGGACCGGCGAAGTCGTAGCCGCCGAGGAACTTCTGCGGGTCGTACGAACCGGCGGCCGGCGCCGACGTCGAGGCGAGCGCGTCGGCGTACGCCTCGGCCGTGCCGGGACCGCCGAAGTCGGCCTGCGTGTAGTCGAGGCCCGTGTCGAGCACCGCGACGTTGACGCCCTTGCCGGTGTGCCCGGTCTGGGTCCAGGCGTTGAGGGCGCGGGTGTAGACGTCGCTCGCGGCGTTCTTCGGCGCGACGCCGTCGGCACCCGCCTTCGTCGTGCTCGGGTCGACACCGGAGGGCGCAGCGGACGCGTCGGCGTTGACCGTCGGCTCGACGACCTTCTTCGGCGTGAGCGGGATGATGCTCTCGACGTCGGAGCGCTTCGCGATCTGCTGGAGCGCGTCGACGTCGGCGACGACCGCCACGCCGGGGACGGTGTACTCGGTCGAGTAGAGCTCCGTCGACCGGGAGTCGGCCTTCTTGACGGCGGCGCGGACGGCTGCGGTGGTCGACCGGATCGACTGCACGCGCTGCTTCGCCTGCGTCGACGGGGACTTCGAGCGGGAGAGGTCCCCGCCCTTCGCCTGCGCGTCGACCTCGAGCGCGCCCTTCCCGGTCGTGCGCACGAACACACTGACCGTCTTGGTGGGCTTCGCGTCACGCAGCGGCTGCGCGAGCTTCAGCTCGGGGATGGAGACACCCGGGGTCGCTGCGACGGCGGTGCCGCCGACCGCGAGTCCCGCGCACGCCAGGGCCGCGGCGGCGATGCCGGCGGTCAGGACGCGTGCGAGTCGGCGTGGTGTCGGGTTCGGGTTCGGTGTTGCACGGTTCAAAGGGCGCACTCCTGGCTCTGTCCGTGGTCCTCGTGGAATTCCTGTGAAGCTATGCGGTTCCTCTCAGGCCGCCTAGTCCCCTCTTCGGAGGACCGCCCCTCGTCCGGGGGTACACGGGCACTAACTTGCACACATGTGTGCAGGTTAGTACGATGGGCGTCATGACCACGTCTGCAGCACCCGATCGTGCGCCCCGTCGGGACGCGACGGAGAACCGGGCTGCGCTCATCGAGGCCGCGAAGACCGAACTGCAGCGCGACCCCGACGTGTCGCTCGAGACGATCGCGGCCGCCGCCGGTCTGTCGCGCCGTGCGGTCTACGGACACTTCTCCTCCCGTGACGACCTCGTGCGCGAGGTCGTCACCACCGGCGCGGCCCGGATCGCCGCTGCGATGCCGACGGCCGCCGACCTCGTCGACGTGCCGCCCGCCGCCCGCATCGCCGCGATCGCCGTGGCGCTGTGGGCCGAGGTCTCGCACGTCCGCTCGATGGCGGCCGTCGCCGTGCGGGAACCCTTCATCCAGTCGGTCGCGGCCGAGTTCGCCCCTGTCCGGGCCCGCGTCCGCGAGGCCTGTGCGCTCGGCATCGCCGACGGGGTCATGCGCGACGACGTCTCCCCGGACGCGCTCGGCCGACTCGTCGAGGACGCCTGCATCGCCGTGCTCGACGAGGCGACCCGCTCCGGCAGCTCCGACGCCGAAGGCCGTCGCATGGTCGTCCTCTCGGCGCTCGGCGTGACCGGCATCGACTGGCGGACCGCCCTGCTCTCCGAACCCACCACGCCGACCACCACGCCCTCGACCACCGCCCAGGAGCCCGCCGCATGACGACCCTCGAACTCGACCACGTCGGCATCGGCGAGGAGCCCGGTGCAGCACTGCCCGTGGTGTCCGCCGTCGCCGGACCCGGCCGCCCGGGCATCGTCGCCGTCGAGACCGAGCAGGCGCCGGTGCTCGCGTCACTCGTCGCCGGCGGCCGCATGCGTCCCACCCGCGGCCGTGTGCTCGTCGACGGGCACGAGGACCCGGCTGCCGTGCGCCGCGCGTTCGCCCTCGTCGACACCCCCGGCGTCGCGGAGCCCTTCCCCGTGATGAGCTGCCGACGCATCGTGCGCGAGGAGCTGGCCTACGCCGGACAGCGCCCCTCGCGGGAGCACGTCGACACCGTGATCGAGTCGCTCGGGATGACCCAGTACGCCGACACGCACGTCCAGCGCGTCCCGACCGAGGTCCGCATCCGCCTGCTCGTCGAGCTCGCCCTCCTCCGCGACGGCGTCACCGGACTCGTGGTCACGTCGCCCGAGCGGCACGGCGGCGCCGTCGAGGACTGGTTCGCCGTCGTGCGCGACGTCGCCCTCCGCGGCGTCACCGTCCTCCTCGTGACGTCGAAGGCCGCCGCGCAGACCGCCGCGACGCTCCTCGACACCATCCCGACGCCGGGAGCGGCGCCGGTTCCCTCCCCGCACCAGACCGACGGCCCCGACGACGCGACCGCCACCGACGGAGACGACCCGCGCCTCCAGGAAGCGTCCTGACGTGACCACCACCTCGCTCGTCCGCGCGGAGCTCGCGCGCCTCACCGCCACGCCCCTCGCCCGTCTCGCGTTCATCGCGCTGATGTGCGTGCCGCTGCTCTACGGCGGCGCCTACCTGTGGGCGAACCGCGACCCCTACGCCAAGCTCGACCAGGTCCCCGCCGCGATCGTCGACCAGGACGCCGGGGCCACGCTCGACGGCGACCGCGTCGACTACGGCAAGGACGTCGCGAAGGAGGCGATCGACGGCGGCGACTTCAAGTGGACCGAGACCTCCGCGGCCGACGCCCGCTCGGGCGTGCGCAACGGCACGTACGACTTCGTCGTCACCATCCCGCACGACTTCTCGGCGGCGCTCGTCTCGGCGCAGTCGGACGACCCCCGCCGGGCGCAGCTCGTCATGACGACCGCCGACACGAACTCCTACCTGGCGTCGACCATCGCGGAGCAAGCGGGCAAGACCATGCGCACCGCCGTGGCCGAGCGGGTCGGCAAGCAGGCCGCCAAGACCCTGCTCGTCGGGCTCGCCGACGTGCGGGACAGCCTCGGCGACGCCGTCGACGGCGCCGGACAGCTCGCCTCCGGTGCCACGACCGCCAAGGACGGGGCCGACCGGCTCGCCGACGGCACGGGCAAGCTCTCGTCGGGCGCGGCGCAACTCGCCGCCGGCACCGCGGACCTGCCGTCGCAGACGCAGCAGCTGGACAGCGGCGCGCAGCAGGTCTCGGCGGGGGCGTCGAAGCTGGCCTCGGGTCTCGCGGGCGCGGAGCAGCAGACGGCATCGCTGCCGTCGCAGACCCAGCAGCTGAACACGGGCGCCCAGCAGGTCGCGTCCGGGCTGCAGACCCTGTCCGACTCGACCGACCCGGCGCTGAAGTCGCTCGAGGCACTCTCCCCCGACACCGTCAACGCGGCGATCACCGCGGCGGCGGCGAAGCAGGGCGTGGAGCTCTCGCCCGAGGCACAGGCGGTCATCAAGCAGACCGTCGAGCAGCAGCTGGCGGACTCCGGCAACCAGGAGCAGCTGGCGAAGGTCGAGCAGGCCCTGACCGGGATCGACCAGCTCCGCGACGGATCGGCCCAGGTCGCCGCCGGGACGCAGCGGCTCGCCGACGCGTCGCCGACCCTCGCGAACGGGATCGCCACCGCGGCGGACGGTGCGTCCACGCTGTCGGGTGGCGCCTCGCAGGTCGCCGCGGGCACGTCGAAGCTCGCGGCCGCCGCCCCGTCGCTGTCGAGCGGCGCATCCCAGCTCGCCTCCGGCGCGGCTTCGGCCGACGACGGCGCGAAGTCGCTCGCGTCCGGGCTCACGAAGCTCGAGAGCGGGTCGAGGGAGCTCGCGGACAAGCTCGACGACGGCCGCACGAAGATCCCGGCGTCGACCGCGTCGTCGCGGGAGGACCAGGCGTCGGTCATCTCCGACCCCGTGAAGGTCGGCGACGACAACGTGGCCTCCGCGGGGACCTACGGAGCCGGCCTCGCCCCGTTCTTCATCTCCCTCGCCGCCTGGATCGGCATGTACGCGCTGTTCCTCATCCTCAAGCCGATCTCGAAGCGGGCCATCACGGCCGTGCGGAAGCCCCTGCGGGTGGTGCTCGGCGGCTGGCTCACCCCCGTGCTCCTCGGGGTCGTGCAGATGGTGGCGCTGTTCCTCATCGTCCGGTTCGCCCTCGACCTCAACGTCGTGCAGGCCGGCCCGACCATCGGGATCATGGTGCTCGCCTCGGCGACCTTCGCGGCGATCATCATGGCGCTCAACGTGCTGCTCGGGTCGGTCGGGCAGTTCCTCGGCCTCGTGCTCATGCTCGTGCAGCTGGTCACCGCCGGCGGGACGTTCCCGTGGCAGACACTGCCCGGGCCGTTGGCTGCGCTGCACTTCGCGCTGCCGATGACGTACTCCGTCGACGCCATCCGGCAGACCATGTACGGCGGGTCCGCGGCCGCGGCGTGGTCCGACACGGGCGTGTTGCTCTGCTGGCTCCTCGGGGCCCTGCTCGTCTCGTACGTCGTGACCGCCCGGCAGACCCGGAGCCGCACGCTGCGGGACCTCCGCCCGAGCCTGATCGGCTAGCACCGGGCTGCGGGCCGCTGCCCTCGCACAACCAAAGGCACCGCGAACCACGCCAGCGCGTGGTTCGCGGTGCTCTTGGTTGTGTACCGGCAATCCGCGCCGCCGCACGCCCGCGCCCCGCACACCCACCCCCGCGTACCGTCGCGCGCATGGCGACGCTGCTCATCACCGGGGCGGCCGGACGCATCGGGACGGCCCTCCGCCCGAGGCTCACGGCCGCCGGACACGACCTCGTCCTGCTCGACACCCGCCAGCCGGACCCACCCGTCGGGGACCGCGAGCGCTTCGTCGAGGGCGACGTGAACGACCGCACCGCCCTCGCGGCAGCGCTCCCGGGGGTCGACACCGTCGTGCACCTGGCCGGGATCCCGACCGAGGACGAGTGGGACACCCTCGTCGCCGCGAACCTCACCGGCACGAAGAACCTGTTCGAGGCGGCGGCAGCGGCCCGGGTCCGACGTGTCGTCCAGGCGAGTTCGATCCACGCGGTCGGCCGGGTCCCCGAGGACGGTGCCGCCCCCGGGAGCGTCCCGGGCGACCGGCTCCCCCGCCCCGACCTGTACTACGGGTTCACGAAGGCGGCGATGGAGCTCCTCGGCAGTCTCTTCGCCGACCGGTACGACATGTCGGTCGTCTCGGCCCGCATCGGCGCCTTCGGCGAGCGCCCGAGCAGCCGGCGGGCCCTCCTGATGTGGAGCTCACCGGACGACCTGGCGCGGCTCGTGCAGGCGACCGTCGAGCTCCGGGAGCCGGGCCACCACGTCGTCTGGGCGGTCTCGCGGAACACCGGGTCCCCCGCCGACCTGTCCGCCGGCGAGGCGATCGGCTTCCACCCCGAGGACGACGCCTCTGTCGCGCTCGACGAGGACGAGCGCGCGGCCCTGCCGCGCGAGGACATCCGGTTCCTCGGTGGCGGCATGGCGGACCTGCCGCTCGGCCGGCGGTCGAACTGACCGCGACCGGCCACCGGGCCGGTCGGACGGGGCGGACCCGCACCGGGCCTCCCGGCCAATGTCCTGACAACAGCACCAAAGCGACCACCGCTAGGATCGACGAGGACACCAGGAGGTCGATGCCGATCATGGGCGACGGCAAGCCAGCCGGCGGCAAGCCGGCGACCATCTACGACGTCGCGGCCCGCGCCGGCGTCTCCAAGTCGCTCGTCTCGCTCGTCCTGCAGCGCTCCCCCCGGGTGAGCGACCAGCGTCGCTCGGCCGTGCTGCAGGCCATCCAGGAGCTCGACTACCGCCCGTCGACAGCAGCCGTCGCACTCGCGGGCACGCGTTCCCGAACGATCGGCGTGGTGCTCGACGACTTCCGGAACCAGTGGTTCGTCGACCTCCTCACCGGCCTCCGCGAGTCCCTGCAGGACCAGGGCCACCGGCTCGTCGTCGCCGACCGGTTCCTCAACACCGGGCTCGACGCCTCGCCGGTCGAGGGCTTCCTCTCGATGCGCGTCGAGGGCATCGTGATCGCCGGCGAGCCCGACACGGACCTGGCGGTGCCGGCGTCGATGCCGCTGGTCATCGCCGGCGGTCGGGTCGCGATCCCCCGCGCCGACACGGTCGCGAACGACGACCGCACCGGCGGTGCGATGGCCGCCGACCACCTGCTCGGCCTCGGCCACACCCGCATCGGCTTCGTCGGCGCGCGGTCCGCTGCCTCCGACGAGCGACGGACCGGCCTGGAGGCACGGGTCGCCTCAGCAGGGGCCGGCGCCTCCGTCGTCAGTGCGGTCCTCCCCGGTGAGCCCACCGAGGACGCCGGCGTGCGTGCCGTCGCGGTCCTGTTCGACGAGCACCCCGACGTCACGGCGGTCTTCGCCGCGAACGACGTGATGGCGCTCGGTGCACTGTCCGGCCTCGCCGAGCGGGGACTGCGGGTGCCCGAGGACGTGTCGGTCATCGGGTACGACGACACCCCCGTCGCGGCCACTCGCTACGTGGGCCTCACGAGCATCGACGACCGGAGCGTGGAGATCGGTCGGGGTGCGGGCGAGCGGTTGCTCGCTCGGATCGCGGCACCGGACGCGCCCGCGCAGGAGATCCTCGTCGAGCCACGCCTGGTCGCGCGGCGCACGACCGCACGGCGCTGACGCCGTCGCACACCGCGCTCGGCCTGCGGCGGGATCGCGGTTGCCGCTCCCGCCGCAACGGCGCCTCAGCGGTCTGCGGTCGTCTCCTCCTGGCGGGCCACCGCGACGTCGAGTCGCGGGTCGAGTGCCGGGTCCGGCGAGACCGTAGTGGTGCTGATGGGCGGATCCGGCTCGTGCGCGACCTCCGGCCGTGCCGCGCCCCCACTCGGCTTGAGGCGTTGCCGGATGACCCGCCACGGATGCCCGAGTCCGGTCTGCACGCCGCGCTCAGCGGGTCCTTCGACCTCGAGCCCGTAGTACTCGCCGACGCGTTCGAGCAGCAGGGCCCGCTCCGCGCGGTCGTACGCACGCCGTTCCCGGGTGAACGCGATGATGGTCGACCAGCACGTCAGCAGGAGCACGATGCTGAACGGCAGGGCCGTGGTGATCGCGGCCGTCTTGAGCGCGTTGAGGCCGCCGGTGAGCAGGAGCGCGACCGCCAGGAGCGCCGAGACCCCCGCGAAGAACACTCGGAGCCAGTTCTTCGGCTCGATGTCCCCACCGGACGCGATCATCGCCATCACGAGGGACCCGGAGTCGGACGAGGTGACGAAGAAGACACCGATGAGCAGGATCGCGCCGAAGGTCAGCACCGTCCCGGCGGGCAGGTCTGCGAGCAAGGTGAACAGCGAACCCTCGACGTCCACGGAGCCGTCGGTCCCGACGAGTCCGCCGCCGTTCAACTGCTGGTGGATCGCCGCTCCGCCGAGCACCGCGAACCAGAGCATCGTGAGCGCGGTCGGGACGAGGAGGACGCCGAACACGAACTGCCGCACGGTCCGGCCCTTGGAGATGCGGGCGATGAAGATCCCCACGAACGGCGCCCAGGACATCCACCAGCCCCAGTAGAACGTCGTCCAGGCCGCCTGCCAGGCCTCGCCTGCGGCACCCTGCTGCGCGCTCACGGTGAAGGAGAGACCGACGAGGTTCTGCAGGTACGCGCCGATCGACTGGACGAAGTCACGCAGCAGGTACTGCGTCGGGCCGACGATGAGGATGAAGAGCAGCAGCGCGGCAGCGAGGATCAGGTTGAAGTTCGACAGGATCTTCATGCCCTTCGTCACACCGGTGACGAGGGACACGATCGTGAGCGCCGTGATGACGGCGATGATCGCGATCTGGCTCACCGTGCTGCTCTCGGCGATGCCCGCGCTCTCGAGACCGGCGCCGATCTGGATGACGCCGAGGCCGAGCGAGGTCGCGACCCCGAACAGGGTCCCGATGAGGGCGATGACGTCGATGGTGTTGCCCCAGCCGCCCTTGACCCGCTTCCCGAGGAGTGGCTCCAGGGCCCAGCGGATCGAGACCGGGCGGCCGCGACGGTGGATCGCGTACGCCAGCGCCAGCCCGAGCACGACGTAGATCGCCCAGGCGTGGAGTCCCCAGTGCAGGAAGGTCTGGGTCATCGCCTGCTGCGCGAGCGAGGCCTCGTCGC
Source organism: Curtobacterium phoenicis (assembly GCF_047238015.1). Taxonomy (NCBI): domain Bacteria; kingdom Bacillati; phylum Actinomycetota; class Actinomycetes; order Micrococcales; family Microbacteriaceae; genus Curtobacterium; species Curtobacterium phoenicis. Next base: position 829,053 of record NZ_JBDFLZ010000002.1, on the reverse strand, counting down.
CGGTGACCCCGGGTCGCGGGTCGGCGAAGTGGCTGAGCGGCTCCGAGACGCCGTAGAACACGAGTCCGATGCCCATGCCGGCTGCGAAGAGGAGCGCGAACCAGGAGCCGGTCGAGAACTCCGGCTCGTCCTGGTCCTTGCCGAGCTTGATGTCGCCGAACCTGCTGAACCCGACGAAGATCGAGAAGGCGACGAAGAACGCGGCGATGAGGACGTAGTACCAGCTGAAGTTCGCGACGATGCCGGCCTGCAGGGCGGTGAAGGCGCTCTCCGCGGTGGCCGGGGCGATGAGCGTCCAGGCCACGAAGCCGAGGACGATGACCGCAGCAGGCCAGAACACCCATCGCTTCAGTCGCGGGGTCGTGGTGACCGGTGCGCCGAGTTCGTCGCCGTCCGCGGTCGTCGGCGCAGGGGGGTGTGTCGTTGCCATGCCGTACAAGGTGCCCGGCTTCCTGTGCCGGTGCTCAGCTCGGGCGGCGGGGCCGTCAGTCCGACGGCTGTGCCGACTGCGGGATCGGCAGGGCGATGGGGACGTCGGGGTCGTCCTGCCGGGCAGCGCGGATCATCGCGTTCGCCGTCGCGGCGAGTGGCACGGCGAAGAACCCGCCGGCGATGCCATCGACCGTCGTACCGGCGATCACGGCGAGCAGCACGGCGAGCGGGTGCACGGCGACGACGGACCCGGTGAGGAACGGATGCAGTACCTGTCCCTCGAGCTGCTGCACCAGGACGACCACACCCAGCATCACGAGCGCGATCACCCACCCCTTGAACAGCAGTGCGAGGAGGACCGCCACGGCCCCCGCGGCGAAGGCCCCGACCACCGGGATGAACGCCCCGACGAAGACGACGACGCCGATCGGGCCGGCGAGGGGCACGCCGAGGAAGAACGCGCCGAGGGCGATCCCGATCGCGTCCGTCGCCGCGATCACGACCTGCACGCGGATGAAGTGGGTGAGGGTCGTCCAGCCGGCCTCCCCCGCGACGCCGAGCCGGTGCTGCGCGCCCCGGGGGAAGAGCGACACGACCCACTCCCACATCCGCCGTCCGCCGGTCAGCGCGAAGATCACCGTGAAGGTGACGATGAAGAGGCCCTCGCCGAGGTGGACGAGCGTGGCGCCCGCGACGACGACCCCCTCCCGGAGTTCTGCGGAGTGCTGCGCAATGAAGTCGCGCGCGTCGGTCGAGAGTGTGTCGAGGTCGACGGCGGGCAGACCGAGCGGCGGGTGCCGGAGCAGGTCCTGCACGCTCCCGATGAGGGCGACGGTCCGCGACTCGAGACCGGGGAGCTGGTCGCTCACGCGCCAGACCACGAGGAACACCAGCAGTGCCGCACCGACGACGACCGACAGCAGAGCGGTGACGATCGCCAACCACTTCGGCACGCCGTGACGCTGCAGGAGGTTGCTGAGCGGGACGAGGAGGGCCGCGACGACGATGCCGATGAGCAGCGGGACGACGACGTTCGCGAGCGTCGCGGCGATCCACCCGGCGAGTCCGACGGCGGCGGCGATCACGAGGAGCCGGCCGGCGAACACCGCCCCGGTGCGGAGCGCGGAGGTCCGGGTGGACGGCTGAGCGGTCGGGGAGGGGATCACGGTGGACTCGTCTCGGTCGGGGTGTTGGTCGTCGGCCGCCATGTCCGTTGTCGGCGGTCCATCCAGGTGACGACGACGGTGTGCGGGGTGGTGAGGGCAGCGATGAGGGCGAGGTACACCCCGAGGTCGGCACGGTGCAGGACGGTAGCGAGCACCGCGAGCATCGCGACGGCGACGACGGTCACGGGCCAGGCCTGCCGGGCGAAGCGGAGGAACGGTGCCAGCAGTCGCCCTCGGTGGAGCTGCTCCGCTGACAGCGGGTCGGTCAGTTCGAGCCGGAGGATGTGCCGGACCGCGTGCCACAGCGTGAAGTAGAGGCCGACCGCGAGGACCGGCGGGACGACGGCGAACGTCAGGAGGAGCACCGCGTCCTCCCACGCCTGCCGGGCGAGCGGGACCCCGGCGCGGCGGAGCGCGACCAGGTGCGCGACGACGAGACCGAGGACGACGACCGCTCCGGCGACCCGCACCACCACCGGGACCGCGAGGACACCGTGCGCCGCGCCACCCACGGAGGTCGCCGTCCCCGTGACGACCCGGAGCGCATCGTCGGGCTGCGTGACGAACGGCACGACCATCGGCAGGGCGCCGCGGAGGCAGACCGTGAGCGCGGCTCCCCACCGCATCGGGACGCCGTCGCCGAGCAGGCGGTCGACGAAGAGGTCGCCCTGCCCCCAGTGGAACCAGGTGATCGCCACGAAGAGCACGAAGCCGACGAGCGGCGCAGCGGCCCACAGCGCCGCCGTCGCTGACCCGACGACGACGTAGAGCGCGACGACCACCAGGATCGACCGGACCGTGCCGGTCCCCGGCCGCAGGCGCGCGGGGACGAGGTGGTCGAGGGCGCCGTGCGGGAGTCCGAAGACGAGGATGCTGACGGCGAACGGGACCAGTTGCAGCAGCATCGGGACGTTCCCGCCGGAGGTCCGGACGGCCACGCAGGCGAGTGCCACGACCGCGAGCACCACGGTGACCGGAGCCAGGACGCGGTCGGCGACCCACGTCCGCAGCGCGGCCGGGGCGATGACCGGCCGCTGCGCCGGTCCGCTGCCTGCCGACCGCAGCACGGCGGTCACGATGACGTCCCCGACTGCGGACGTCGACCCGGGCGACGGCCCGGAGCGCCGAGGCGGGGCCGACGTTCGACGAGCATCACCACGAGCGCCGCGAGGAACGGGACCTTCGGCAGCGCGAACACGATCCGCAGGTCGTCGAGGACGCTGGACCGTTCGCTCAGGAAGCGGACGACCAGGGGGCCGGGCAGACCGAACAGGCGCCGGAACGCTTCCGGGGCCTCGGCTGCACGGTCGCGGAGGAACCGGAGGAACACCGCGTCGAGGAACGCGGTGCGCCGGCCGTCGCGGAACGCTGGGACGACCGTCCCGTCGACCAGGGCGCGCGCGACCGTGGCGCTGTGCCGGTTGCTCCTGGCGAAGCCGTAGCCGCTGCTCGGACGCGTCGTGCCGACGACGACGACGGTGGACACGGCTGTACGCGGAGCAACGGGTGCCGCGAGCGACGGAGCCGTCAGGCGCTCCGGCGGGGCGTCCGTCATCGGGATGCACCCGGACTCCTCCTCGACGACGGACCACGCTGCGCCGTCGAGCCCCCACCGGTCGCGGACGTACTCGGCGATCGCGGTCCGGTGGTCGAACGGGTCTGCCTCGTCCCGGGTGAACACCGTGCTCTCGACCAGGGCGGACGTCGTGCTGACGGGGAGCACGTAGACGAAGGCCACGCGTCCGTCCTGCCGCTGACCGACGAAGTCCATCAGCGTGACGGTACTCGGGTCGAACACCGCCGTACTGGTGGTGATCCACTGCCCGACGAAGCGCTGGTGGAGCAGGACCCGACCGGGCGCGACGTGTCCCGGGCACCGCGGGCCCCGCGCGTCGAGCACGGTTCCGGCTCGGACCGTCCCCGCAGCCGAACGGACGAGCACACCGGCGTCCGCGTCGACGGGTGTCACGGCGGACACCGGAGCACCCCGGACGATGCGGACGGGTCCGTCTGCTCCGAGCCGGGCCTCGGCCGCGGCCCGGCGGTCGGCAGCCCGGACGAGCACGTAGGGGTGCTCCGGATCCGTCCCCGTGCTCACACCGCGGTCGCTCCGGACCTCCCACCGGTCCCAGGCGGCCGAGCGGGCTTCCGGCAGCGGGTCGGTCCCGTCGTCCCAGGAACACCAGGACCGCGGGTCGTCGCCGCCCCGCCCCTCGAGGACGAGCACGTCCCGCTGCCCGGGCAGCGCCGCGAGCCGCACGGCGGTGGCGATCCCGGAGCAGCCACCCCCGACCACTGCGATGTCGACGGCCGCCGGGAGCGAGGGCCGGACCGGGACCGAGGCCGGAGCGCGGTGCACTCCGGCCTCGGTGGGGGTCGCGACCGTCGGGTCAGCGGCGACCACGCTCGTCGCCGATGACGGGGGCTGCGTGCTGCGAGTGGTGGTTGGTGACGGGCTTCGGGATCGTGCCGTCGGACAGCTTCTCCGACGAGATCCAGAGCGCCTCCGGGAGCGTGTCGACACCGGCGCGGACGTCCTCCGCCGACCGCAGCTTGGCGATCTTGTGGATCATGGCGCCGTAACCGACCTTCGCGACGATGTCGGCGACCGACAGGACGACCTGCATCCAGGTGATGACCGCTCCGCCGTGGCCCCAGCCCTGCAGGCCGAAGATGATCGGGTACGCCATCCACGTGACGATGAGCAGGATCCCGGCATTGCGCAGCGTGGTGGCGGCTTCGGTGCCCTTCAGGTCGCGTCCGCCCTTCACCACGACGTAGATCACCAGGACGTACAGGATCACCATGAAGACGCCGGAGATGATGCCCCAGAGCCAGAGCGCACCGGTGTCGGTACCGGAGTCGATCGCGACTCCGCCGATGAACCCGGTGCTGATCATCAGGAACGCGGCGGCGATGCCCACAGCGCGCAGGCGTCGGGCGGCCGCGCCGGCGAGGGTCGCGACGGCGATGAGCTCGATCACGAGCAGCGGGACGGTGACGGTCCAGTCGAAGTACCGAGGCGCCCACGACAGGATCGCGTTCGCGTTCGGGACCCACGAGTCGCCCTTGCGGTCGTAGCCGATGGCGAACTCCAGCACGAGGAGGACGTAGGACAGGAACGCGATGCCGGTGATGCACATGCCGGCGTACACACCGCTGCGGTAGCGGCCGGTCACTTCGTTCGTGGACACCCACGACTTCACGAAGAACGCGAAGAGCGCGAGTCCCGCGACGGACAGTGCGTAGACGATGATCGAGTGCTCCGCGAGCGTGAGCGTCGCGTTCCACGGAGCGAGCGCATCTGGCATGGGGTTTCCTTCCGCTGGACGAGCCGCGGCGTGCGACCCGACGAGAAACTTGCTCCTGGACAACAGTCAGTGCGTCCAGGCAGCGCTGCGAACGGGGTACAGGCCCCCGACGTAGCGTCTGGGATCGACGGAACGCGCCGCGAGGAACGGTCGTCTCACCCCTGGGGGTGGTCGCTGAGAGGAGTCGCATGGAACGCATCCGGGTCGCGCTGGTCAACGACTACGAACTCGTCCTCCGCGGACTGGCGGACATGCTGGCGCCCTTCGAGGACCGGATCGAGGTGGTCCAGCTCGACGCGGGCCACCGGGTCGACGTCCCGGTCGACGTCGCGCTCTACGACACCTTCGCGCAGCCCCGGCCGGACGACGAGGACGTGTCGCGCCTGGCGGCCAACCCCCGCATCCGCGCGGTCGCCGTGTTCACCTGGAAGATGGACCGTGACCTCATCGAGGCCGCGGTCCGCCGCGGTGCGACCGGGTACTTCCCGAAGAGCATGTCCGGCGACGAACTCGCGTCCGCGCTCGTCGCGGTGGCGGGCGGCGACCGCGTGATCGGCACGCCGCGGCGCCGCGTCCCGAGCGGACCCGGCGTCGACTGGCCGGGGCGATCGCACGGCATCTCCGATCGGCAGTCCGAGATCCTGGCGCTCATCACGCAGGGCAAGAGCAACCTCGAGATCGCGGAGCTGACCCACCTCAGCCCGAACACCGTGAAGACCCACATCCGCACGCTCTACAGCAAGATCGGTGCGGTGAACCGGGTCGACGCCGTCCTCTGGGGCACGAGCAACGGCTTCCGACCGGACCACCGGTCGGTGGAGGTCGGCACGTAGGCTGCGGTGCATGGCGGCCGAAGCTGAGCAGGACGTGCCGGGCGACGGACCGACCGAGGCGGACGCGCTCCTCGGGGCGTCGGTCGTGGGTCTCGGCCTGGTGATCCGCTCCCTCGCCCCCGCGCTGGAGCGGGTGACCCTGCAGCAGTACCGGATCCTGGTCCTGCTCGTGACCAACGGTCCCGTGCGTGCCGGCGACCTGGCGCAGGACCTCGGGCTGCTGCCGTCCGGCATCACGCGCATGGTGGGCCGGCTCGTACGTGACGGCTTCGTCGAGCGTCACCCCGTCGGCCGCGAGGTGGAGATCGCCGCGACCGCGTCGGCGGTCGAGCTCGTCACGGAGGTCTTCGACCGTCGGCGCGCGGCGTTCCGGGGGGTGTTGCGGACGATGACGGACGAGGAGCGCTCGGCCGTCCGGCAGGCGGCGGCCGCCTTCGCCGGCTCACGCGGGCCGGCGCCGTCCATCGACGCCCGGCTCCTCCTGGCGGTCGGGGCCGACCAACCGCGGGCCGATGAGGCGCACGGGAGGCGCGACGCACCTCGCCTGTCCGGCTGACGGGCCGCCCGTCGTCACGCGGAGTCGACGGCGGGTACGGTGATGCTGCCCGGTCACGGTGCGACGGCGCGCTTCACCTCGCGACGCCCCCGGCGATCGACCGGGAACGGACCAGGAGGACGCAGGATGGACGAGGTCGGCTCCGGATCGGCGCGCGCGGCACTCGTGGCGGCGCTCGACGTGGTGGGGGCGGCGCCGTCCGAGCGGTTCGAACGGATCGTCCGGGTCGCCCGCGAGGTCTTCGACGTCCCGCTGTCCTACGTCAACGTCCTCGACGACGACCTGCTGCACACGCTGACGCCGAACGTCCCGGACGAGATCGTGTCCGGACCGATCGGCTGGTCGTTCTGCCAGCTGACGGTCCGGCAGGTCGAACCGACGGTGATCTGCGACACGACCGCCGACCCGCGAACGGCCGGACTGCCCGGGGTGACGAACCGGGGCATCCGCTTCTACGCCGGCGTCCCGCTGACGATGCCCGGCGGCGTGCCCGTCGGGACGCTCTGCCTCATGGACACGCGGCCGCGGGACTTCTCGCTCGCCGACGAGGCGGCGCTGATCGACTTCGGGCGCTGGGCGGAACGCGCACTCGGGCAGGGCCTCCACCACGACCGTCTGCAGGACGTCGTGGCGGCTCTGACACCCGCTCCGCTCGGGGTCGGTGACCTGCACGTCTCCGCGATCTCGGTGCCGTACGGCGAGACGAGCGGCGACCTGCACGACTGGTGGACCGACGGGCAGCACCTCACCCTGACGCTCGCCGACGTGATGGGCAAGGAGCAACCCGCAGCGATCCTCGCCGCAGGGATCCGGGCGGCGCTCCGACAGCACCGCGACCGGGCACCCGGGGACGCCGTGCGGGCCGTCGAACCGGCGGTCGCGGAGGACCTCGTCGCCGCGAGCGCGTTCGCCACGCTGTTCCACGCCCGGGTCACCCTCGGCACGGGTGCGGTCGAGGCGGTCGACGCTGGACACGGACTCGTCGTGCACCTCGGCGCCGACGGCCGGCACCGGGTGCTCCGCTCGCACGACCTGCCGCTCGGCCTGCATCCGGTCGGCGCCGCACGGTCGGTCACGACCGTCACGCTGGCCCCCGGTGACGCACTGCTCGTCGCGAGCGACGGCGCACTCGACCTCGGCGACGGGACGATCGACACCCTGTCCGAGCTCGCTCGGACGTTCGAGCGCACGCGGGACCACCAGGCGTTCCTCGAGACGGTGCGGCTCCGCGCCGCCGAACGTGCCGAGGACGACGTGACCGTGGTGCTGCTGACCCGCGACGCCTGAGGACCACGACTCCAGCGCGCAGCGCGCTGCCGTCAGTCCGTGGCGTGCTGCACGATCCAGCTGTGCATCACGATCGCAGCGGCGGCCGATGCGTTGATGCTCCGGGTGGATCCGTACTGGGTGATCTCGAGGTGCGCGTCCGCCCCCTCCACGGCCTCGTCGGTCAGCCCGGGGCCCTCCTGCCCGAAGAGGAACACGCAGCGCTCCGGGATCGCCGTGGTCTCGATGCGCTCCGCGCCGTCGGTGTTGTCGATCGCGACGACCGGGCGCCCTTCGGCGCGCATGGCGTCGAGGAACGACGCGACGTCCGGGTGGTACCGGACGTGCTGGTAGCGGTCGGTGACCATCGCGCCGCGCTTGTTCCACCGGCGTCGCCCGATGACGTGCACGGTGCCGGCGAGGAACGCGTTGGCGCTCCGCACGATCGACCCGATGTTGAGGTCGTGCTGCCAGTTCTCGATCGCGACGTCGAATGCGTGGCGACGGGTGTCGAGGTCGGCGACGATCGCCGCCATCGACCAGTACCGGAAGCGGTCGACGACGTTGCGGCTGTCACCGTTCGCGAGGAGTTCCGGGTCGAGGCGCGGGTCGTCGGGCCACGGCTCCGGGTGTGGGCCGACGCCGTTGGTCGTGCGCTCGTGGGAGGGCTCGGGTGCGGCGTCGATCACGCCCTCCAGACTAGGACGCGCGCAGGCCCGCGACCCGCGCGTCGATGCCGGCGAGCAGCACGTCCACCCCGAGCGTGAAACGGTCCTCGTAGGAGTGCGTCCCGAGGATCTCCGCCACGAGCGCGTGCCGCTCCGGACGCCCGGCCTCGGACGATCCCCGGCCGACGAGGACACCGACGTGCCCGACGACGAAGTCGTAGACGACGAAGAACGCGTACATCGCCTCACGGTCGGACAACCCGGCGCGCTGCAGGGCACCCACGACGGTCCGGACGACGCCGTCCGACTCGGTCGAGGCCAGCGGGGCGTGCCGGCTGTGCGACTCGAGCACGAGCGGGTGCGTCGTCATCAGGTCACGGAAGGTGTACGCGAAGACCCGGACGACCTCGCGCCAGTCGGAGGGCCACACGAACGTGGACGCGAACTCGTCGACGGTGCGGCGGACGAGCTCGGCGTGCAGGTCCTCGAGCCCGCCGATCGTCCGGTGCACGGTCATCGGGGCCACGCCGAGCGCTGCGCCGAGGGCCCGGAACGAGAGCCGGTCGAGCCCCTCCTCGTTGGCGATCCGCGTCGCTGCGTCGATCACCTGCTCGCGCGAGAGCACGTTCGGGCGACCGCGTCGACGCCGCGGCGCCACCTCGCCCCCGACGTCCAGAGCCCCGGCGGCGGGGGCGGCAGAGGCACCAGCAGCGCCGGATCGAGGCGTTGCGGAGTGGGCGACGGGGTCGACGAGCACAGTGGGGTCTCCGTTTCCAGTACGTGTACCGAAAACCCTACGGCAAAGCCGAGCGGCGGTCGGTGACTCGACCATCCCGGGAACCGACGCCGACGCGCAAGGGCCGATCCGAGCCTCCCGGCCTGCTCTCAGCACGCGCCGGGCGCGACCGTGCGCGCGCACTACAGTGAGGCCATGGCAACCCGCGACGAGGTCGAGTGCTGGCTGACGGACATGGACGGCGTGCTCGTCCATGAGAACCAGGCCCTCCCGGGGGCCCCGGAGCTCATCCAGCAGTGGCTGGACGAGGGCACCGAGTTCCTCGTCCTGACCAACAACTCGATCTTCACGCCGCGCGACCTGAGCGCCCGGCTCCGCGGGTCCGGCCTGCACGTGCCCGAGGAGCGCATCTGGACGAGCGCGCTCGCGACCGCCGACTTCTGCCGGTCCCAGATGCCCGGCGGCTCCGCGTTCGTGATCGGCGAGGCCGGCATGACCACGGCACTGCACGAGGCCGGGTTCATCATGACCGAGACCGCCCCCGACTACGTGGTCGTCGGCGAGACCCGGAACTACTCGTTCGAGGCGATCACGAAGGCCGTGCGGCTCATCCGCGACGGCGCCCGCTTCATCGTCACGAACCCCGACGCGACGGGCCCGAGTGCGGAGGGCGTGCTGCCCGCGACCGGCGCCATCGCCGCGATGATCGAGAAGGCCACCGGCAAGCAGCCGTACGTCGTCGGCAAGCCGAACCCGATGATGTTCCGCTCCGCGATGAACCGCATCGGGGCGCACTCGGAGAACACCGGCATGATCGGCGACCGGATGGACACCGACGTCCAGGCCGGCATCGAGGCCGGGCTCCACACCGTGCTCGTGATGACCGGCATCAGTGACCAGGCCGAGATCGAGAAGTACCCGTTCCGCCCGAGCGAGGTCATCTCCGGCGTGCACGAGCTCGTGCGCACCGAGCCGTTCGAAGTCGAGATGTAGGCACGGCGTGCGCTGGGACCCGGACCGCTACGCCGCCTTCGCGGACGACCGCGCGCGGCCGTTCCACGACCTTGTCGCGCAGGTCGCGTGGCCCGCGGGTGACGGCCGGGAGGCACCTGGTCGCGTCGTCGACCTCGGTTGCGGCCCGGGGACCCTCACCGCCACCCTCGCGGAGCGCTGGCCCGGCGCGGAGGTGGTCGGCATCGACAGCTCCGCGGAGATGTTGGCCGCGGCGCCGTCCGACGTCCCCGGACTGTCCTTCGAGCTCGGCGCGATCGAGGACTGGACACCGAGCGCGTCCGACGACGTCGTCGTGACGAACGCCGCGCTCCAGTGGGTGCCGTCGCACGTCGACCTGCTCCCGCGCTGGTTCGCCGCGCTGCAGCGGGGTGCGTGGTTCGCGATGCAGGTGCCGGGCAACTTCGGCTCGCCGTCGCACGCGCTCATGCGGTCGGTCGCGGCCGAGGGTCCGTGGGCGTCCGCACTCGACGGCGTCCTGCGTGCTGACCCGGTGCTCGACCCGGCGGGGTACCTCGGCCTCATGCTCGACGCCGGCCTCGAGGCGCGGGCGTGGGAGACGACGTACGCGCAGCTCCTGTCCGGCGAGGACCCGGTGCTCGCGTGGGTCCGTGGCACGGGCCTCCGGCCGGCCGTCGCCGCCCTCGACGCAGCCGATCCGTCGGGCGGGCTGACGGCCGCGTTCACCGAGCGGTACGCCGCTGCCCTGCGCGCCGCGTACCCGGCCGGTCGACACGGCACGGTGTACCCGTTCCGTCGGGTGTTCGCGGTGGGCCGCAAGCGCTGAGGCGCCGCGCCCCCGCGCCCGCGCTCGCGCCCGCGCGCCCGCACGCCGCGCGGGCCCCGGTGTCGTCTGCGCCCGCACAACCAGAGTCACCCCGAACCGGTGCATCCCGCGGTTCGGGGTGACTTCGGTCGTGCGCCGGTCACGGCACCGTTCGCCGCGCGCGTGGCGCGCACGACGCGCCGGCTCCCCTCAGAACCCCCGGAGGCGCGGCTCGTCCCCGCGCGCCGCGTACGCCGCCATCGGTGGCACCCCGGCCCACCGTCGCCGCAGCCGCCGCGGGCGGTCGTCCCGCCACGCGACCATGCCGCCGGCGACGATCCCGAACGCGAGCAGCCCGAACGAGAACAGCCCGATCACCCCGGCGGTCACGAGCATCGAGCCGTCAGACGGGTCAGCCGTGGCCGAGTAGCCGATCGACCCGAAGTCCCAGAACGCGTGCAGCAGCACGGGCGCGAGCAGGCTCCCGGTCAGGCGCCGTGCGACGTACAGCGTCGAGCCGAACGACGCCGCGAACACGACCTGCAGCACCGTGGGTCCGACTCCGGCCCCGGCGAGGATGTTCAGCAGGTGCAGCAACCCGAACAGCACGCACGACACCGCCCACACGCCGAACTCGGGCAGGCGTCGACGCAGCCCGACGAGCAGGACGCCCCGGGTCATCAGCTCCTCGAACACGCCGACGAACAGCACCCCGACCGTGAGCAGCAGGAAGTACCGCACGGGCAGCGCATCCCAGTCGATCAGCGGCAGCCGCACCAGGCACACGAGCAGGACCCCGAGCGGCGCGATCATCGTCCACCGGAGCGGCGTCCGGGTCGGGTCGACGGTCGCGATCCGCCACCAGCCGAGCCCCGTGACCACGACGGCGAGCGCCGCGACCGCGATCGCCTCGGGGACGACGAGCGACCGGACGACGCTGTCGACCGTCTGCCCCAGGCTCGGGTAGTCGTCACTCGGACGGGCCCGCCAGGCGCTGACCGCAGCGAACGCGACGAGGGGTGCGACGCCGACCAGGAGCGAAGGAGGAACCGGCCAGCGCCGTCTGCGGGCCGGGGCTGCTGACGTCACCCTTGCGTTTGTACCATTGGCGTATGCGGCTTCCCTCCCTCAGCGCCATGGCCGAGGACTACGTGAAGCTCATCTGGAAGGCGAGCGAGCGCGGCGACGCGGGTCTGGCCACCCGGGACATCGCGGCTGCGCTGAAGGTCTCGGCGTCGACGGTGTCGGGCAACCTCCGGAAGCTCGACCGTGACGGCCTGATCGAGCACACCCCCTACTACGGCGTCGTCCTGACCCCGCTCGGCCAGCAGGTGGCGGTGGCGATGGTCCGTCGACACCGGCTGATCGAGACCTTCCTGGTGCGGCGACTCGGCTACGGCTGGGACGAGGTCCACACCGAGGCCGAGGCGCTCGAGCACGCGGTGTCGGAGACCTTCCTCGACCGCGTCGACGCCGACCTCGGGCATCCGACGCACGACCCGCACGGCGATCCGATCCCCCGCGCGGACGGCACCCTGCCGGAGTCCCCCGGCGCGCTCCTCGGCACGGTCACCCCGGGGACCTGCGGCACGGTCGACCGGGTGTCCGACGACGACCCCTCGCTCCTGCGCTACTTCGACGAGCTCGGGGTCGCGCTCGGGACGCACCTCCGGGTCGAGCAGGTGCGGGACTACGCGGGCGTCATCGCGGTCGCACGCCGGTCCGCCGACGGTTCGGAGTCCCTCGTCGACCTGCCCGCCGCGGCCGCGACCGCCATCTGGCTCGCCCCCGACGACGACTGAGCGGGCCCGGACCTGGTCGCAGGACCTGCCGATCAGGTCCGTCGTGGTCGCAGGGGGGCGTCGTTCCCACGTCCGTGACCCCGGCACCTCCTGCGACCGCGCGCCGCGCCCCGCGCGCCTTCCCACGGACGGGAGGCACGGCACCAGCCCGCCCCGCGCCTCCCGTCCGGCGGCAGCCTGGTCGCACGACCTGCCGCTCACGTCTGCCCCGGTCGCGGGACCCGTCGCCCGCACTGCCGTGACCCGACAGGTTCTGCGACCAACCGCCCAGCGCACCACGCACCACGCACCACGCGCCGCGCACCACGCGCCGCGTGCGGTGCACCGGGCACGTCGCGGTGCACGCCGCTCCGCGGACCGCCTCAGGCGCGCTCGACGGCCGCCTGCCGCCGGAACGGCGCCGCCACCGTCGGCGCGATCTCGCGCCGGTTGATCCAGAACACGACGACCGCCGCGACGAGGTGCACGATGCTGAGCACCCACCGCCCGCTCGTGTCCGTCACCACGAACTGCACCGCGAAGAGCGCCACGAGCGCGATCGCCGACCATCGGTGGAACCGCAGCGCGATGATGATCGCCACGCCGAGCACCGTCTGCGAGGCCGTGAGCATGAACTCCTCGACCTGCCGACCGTCGAGTGGCAGCCCGCCCGTGGTGCCGCCACCGAGCACGTGCGCGATCGGCAGCGATCCGACGAGCAGCGACCACTGGTTGACCTTCGAGGCGATGAGCGTCCCGATGGCCGCGCTGCCCATCCCCCGCAGGGCGAAGAGCGCGGCGACGATGAACTCCGGCGCCTCGGTCGCGAGCGGCGCGAGCCACTGCACGAGGAAGTAGCTGTCGATGCCGAGCGCGCTGCCGGAGTCGACGAGCGCCTCGGCGAAGGGCTCCGCGGACGACAGGATCACCGCGGCCGCGACGACGAACAGCGCGACGATCGTCCAGCGCCGGGCACGGGTCGGCATGGAGGCGATGTTCCCCGCCATGCCGACCATCTCCTCGTCCTCGTCGTCACGGTCGGCGACCTTGGACGCGCGCCAGAGGTACGCGACGAACGCCGCCAGGAGCACGAAGCCGAACCACAGCGGGATCGAGCCGAAGAGCGGGATGAGGAACGCCACGATCGCCAGGAGTGCGAGGAACCCGATGTCCAGCCGCGACGACTGTTCGAGCTGCAGCACCCGTGTGGCCGACGCGGGCAGCGAGCCGGCGCGCACGTACCGCCGGGCGACGAGGAGCGAGATGACCACGACGAGCGGCCAGCCGAATCCGAGCAACAGCCGGTTCGACCCGGTCATGTTCGCGGCGGCGAACTGCTCGAACGCAGGGTCGGAGCCGGAGCGGAACGCGTAGAACAGGTCCACGGCGTACTCGGGCAGCACGGCGATGAGCGCGAGGATCGCGATGGCCAGGGCACCGGCGATGTCCTTCTGCGCGGCCTCGGCGGCCCACGCGAGCAGGAACGAGGCGGCGACGACCGCGCCACCGAAGACGAGCAGGTCCGCCACGGGGTTCGGGGCGAAGCCGGCCAGCCGGAACACGACGGCGGGCAGGGCGAGCACGACGCAGATCGCGATGCGGCCCCAGGCGCTGCGGCCCATTCGTGCGGCGTGCATGGTCGGCGTCGACGCGGTGCGCGGCGTCGGGTTCGACAGGGTGTCGGTCATGGTGTCTCCAGGTCGGAGCCACGGCGGAGCACCTCGGGAGGACCTCGGCCACGGCGGAACGGCCGAAGGTCTCGCTCGCCCGGGCCGGACGGCCGCGGGTGGTGCACCGGACCGATCGTCGTGATGGTCAGTGTGTCGATGCACGCGCTGGGAGCTACTCCCCTTCGACGTCCACCCTGGCCGGTGTCGGCGCGGACACGCAAGCCGATCCGCTGGTTTCGAGACGCCGAATCCCCGGGTTCCATCACCCGCCCTGCGCTGGCGCGGACGGCCTGGAGGCGCGTGGCGGCGCCGCCACGCGCCTCCAGGCCGTCCGTCGCTCGCCCCAGCCGGAAGCGCGCCGGCGCCGCTGTCGTCAGCCCGAGGCGCGCTTGCTGCGTCCCAGCGCCATCTCGCGCCGCGCGCGCTCCAGCGCGAGCGACGACGCGGCATCCGGGTCCTGGAGCAGCCGCTCGGTCTCGGCGGCGTGCTCGCGGACCGCGTCACCACGGCGCGCCGAGGCGTCGGCGAGGACCGGCGTGACGACGTCCTCGCCGAGGGACACCAGGGCACGGCTGAGAGCCAGACGCCGGTCGCGGTCACCCTCGCCGAGCTCGAGGGCGAGGCGACGTGCCAGGGCAGGACGCTCCTCGTCCGGCACCAGCACGGCGGCGGCGCGCCAGGCCGTCCGCCGGACGCCGGGGTCGTCGTCGCCGATCCGGTCGGCGACCTCGGGGTACACGGAGCCGTCGCGGATCTTCGAGAGGGTGTGCAGCGCCTGCGACCGCGCCTGGGCCTCAGGTCGGTCGAGTTCGGCCACGAGCCGCGGCACGACGAGGTCGGCGGGCAGTCGGACGAGCGACCACGTCAGGGCCTCCCGGACCTGCAGGTCCGGGTCGACCGCGCACTGCTCGAGGAGGACGTCGAGGTCCTGCGGGTCCGCCGCGGTGCCGGCCGCCATCACGGCGCGCAGGCGCACGGAGGAGCGGGGGTCGGTGAGGTGGTCGGTCAGCGTGGGCATCCCCTCATGCAACACTGCGAAGCCTCTGGTCGGGCGACAGGGAGCCGGGCATAGCGTGGGAGGGTCGCGGCCGTCGTCGTCGCCGTGGCGCTCCGACCACGAAAGGACCACCATGCCCCGCATCGGTACCAGCGACCTCACCGTGTTCCCCCTCGCCCTCGGCGGCAACGTGTTCGGCTGGACGGCCGACGAGCAGACCTCCCACCGGGTCCTCGACGCGTACGCGGGCGCCGGCGGGGACTTCGTGGACTCGGCCGACGTGTACTCCGCGTGGGCGCCGGGCAACAGCGGCGGCGAGTCCGAGCGGGTCATCGGTTCGTGGCTCCGTGCCTCGGGGAAGCGCGACGACGTCGTCATCGCGACCAAGGTGTCGCAGCACCCGGAGTTCCAGGGCCTCTCGGCGTCGAACGTCGCTGCGGCCGCCCGGGCCAGCCTCGAGCGGCTCGGCACCGACCGGATCGACCTGTACTACGCGCACTTCGACGACGAGTCGACCCCGCTCGAGGAGACCGTGCGGGCGTTCGACCAACTCGTGCGCGAGGGCCTCGTCCGGTACACCGCGATCTCGAACTACTCGCGGGAGCGCGCCGAGGAGTGGATCCGCATCGCGTCGGAGAACGACCTCGCGAAGCCGGTCGCCATCCAGCCGCACTACAACCTCGTGACGCGGGAGCCGTACGAGTCGGAGATCGCGCCGCTCGCCGCCGCTGAGCACCTCGGGGTCGTGCCGTACTTCGCCCTCGCCGCCGGGTTCCTCACCGGGAAGTACCGCTCGAAGGAGGACTTCGCGGGGGCGGACCGCGAGGGGCAGGTGTCGGGCTACTTCACCGACGAGGGGCTCGCGGTGGTGGACGCCCTCGACACGATCGCCAGCGGGCACGGCGTGGAGATCGCGACCGTGGCCCTGGCGTGGCTCCAGGCGCAGCCCGACGTCGTCGCGCCGATCGCCAGCGCCCGGAACACCGACCAGCTGCCGGCGCTGCTGGCATCGGCGGAGCTCGAGCTCAGCGCCGAGGAACTGCGGACCCTGTCGGACGCGTCGGCAAAGGTGTCTGCCGCGCGCTGACCGCGGGCCGAGCTGCCGCGGCCCGCGGGTGCGACGGAGCACGCGTCGATCGACACGTTCTCCGTCGCTCCCGCGACGCACCGCCGCAGTGTCTGCCGCCTCGACCTACGCCGTCGGCGCGAGCGACCCCGTGAGCTCCTGCCCGGACGACCGTGTGACGAAGCACGAGATGAACCGGTCGCCCTGCTGCCACGTGGACTCGTCCGGAGCGTAGGCCCCCTGGACCTGCACGTCGCCGACCGAAGCCGCGGCCGCGGTGTCCAACGCCGCCGAGGTCTGGCACTGCTCCGCAGCCTGCGCCGAGAGCGCGTCCGCCCCGGGGTACGCGTCCGCCTGCACGGGCAGCCGCGCGGTGAGCTGCGCAGCGTGCGGCGTGCTGCAGTCGACGACCGTGAAGGTCTGCGCCCACGCGTTCGTGAACGGCGACAGGCACTCCCCGCCCGCGAGGTCCGTCCACTCGTGCTCGCCCGGGGCCGCCGGCGTGGTCGCGAACTGGAGCGCCGTCGCGGGCGTCTGCGCCTGCTCGGCCTCGGCGGAGGGGGTCGACGACGGCGCCGCGGACTGCGCTGCCGCCGTCGGCGACGCCGTGGGCGGCACCAGGTGGTCGGCGACCGTGTTGCCCATGATCCACTTCGCGAACAGGAACACGAGCACGAGCAGCACGACGATGAGCACGACCGCGCCACCGATGAGGAGCTGCTTGCCGCGCGTCCCCTCGCCCTGCAACTTGGCGAACTGCTGGTTGATGATGCCCTGCTGCGACGGCGGCGGGGTCTCCGGTGCGCGGGCCGCTGGAGCGGCGGACGGGGAGGACCGGACCGCCGGCATCATCGCCGTGCCGGTGTCGTGTGGGTCGTAGCCGGTCGTGCCGAGCTGGTCGACGGCGGCGGTTCCGAAGAGGTCCTTGATCGCGCTCGTGTCGCTCGTCTCGCGGTCGGT
Source organism: Curtobacterium phoenicis (assembly GCF_047238015.1). NCBI lineage: Bacteria > Bacillati > Actinomycetota > Actinomycetes > Micrococcales > Microbacteriaceae > Curtobacterium > Curtobacterium phoenicis. The sequence continues at coordinate 811,834 of NZ_JBDFLZ010000002.1, read as the reverse complement.
CCACTCGGACTGGTCGATGTCCTCCGGTCGCAGCGGGCCGGCCGCGGGGCCGGCCGTCGCGGCGGGCCCGGAGTCCGGACGGGGGTCAGGGTCGGACAGGAGTCCGTCGAAGTCCTGCCCGACCGCGGGCGGGAGGTGCGCCGGGTACGACTCGGGGGCTGGCTCGACCAGCGGCGGGGCGGCGGTCGGCGGCACCGCGTCGTCGGGCTCGGCCCACCACGGGGTCGCGGTCGCGGAGCGCGGCGGCTCGAAGGCGACGGTGGGGGTCTCCTCGGCGTCGTCGGAGAGCGACCACCTGGTCGGGGCGGACGCAGCCGGCTCGGCCGCAGACGCGGGCCCGCCGGGTGCGGACTCGGCGGACGCGGCCGGCTCGGCCGGCGCGGACTCGGGCTCGGCGGGCGCGGACTCGGGTTCGGCGGGCGCGGACGTGCGCTCCGGCTCGGCAGGGGTCGACGGCCGTGACGGTTCGACCGGGAGGCCCGTGGCCGCGTCCGGTACGGACAGTCGCGTCGTCGGGACGTCCGGCTCGGCTCCCGTCGGCGCAGCGGCGGCCCCACCGGCAGCGGCCGCTCCAGCAGCGCCGAGCGCGGCAGCGGCGGAGCCGCCGGGGCCCGCGGCGGGGACCTCCCCCGTGACGACCTCGTCCTCGGCCTCGGCCTCGTCCGCGAGGCTCCACGACCCCGTGGCGAGCGCGCCGGTGTCGAACGCGGCCGTGCCGAACGCGGTCGTGTCGTACGCATCGGAGGTCAGCGCCGTGGGGACCTCACCCGTCTCGTCGTCGCGCACGGCCCAGTCGAAGGGTCGGTCCGGCCCGGGAGCCCCGTCGTCGGGCGACGACTGCACCCGCAGCAGGTCGGTGAAGCTCGGCGGCTCGTCGGCAGACGGCAGGGCGTCCTCGACACCGAGCGGCTGCCGTGCCATCGGCTCCCCGACCGTCACCGCTCCGGTCCCGGTGCCGGTCGCACGGCCGAGCCAGTCGACGTCGTCCCGGCCGGCCCCCGTGGGGTCGGTGCGGCGGCGTTCCTCGTCGAGCGCCCGGGCCTCGGCAGCGCGCGCGTCCCGGTTCGTCTGCGCGGTCGGGAGCTGGATCGAGCTCGGGTGGGCGTGCTGCGACGGCGCCCGGAGTTCCTCGGGCATCGAGATCGCCTGCGTGGCGTCGGCGTCGGCGTCGTCCGCGGCCTCGTCGCGCGCGGCTTCCTCGTCGCGGACGGCACCTCCGGCCGGAGCCGACTCCGCATCGGCGGGGTGGTCCTCCTCCGTCGGTGCCGTGAACGGCTCCGGGAGCGGCGCACCGGTCTCCTGCGCGGCCTTGATCGCCTCACGACGCTCCCGTCGGGACGGCCACTCCTCCGCCGAGCGGGGAGCGCCGAAGATGTCCGCGGCACTGCGGAGACCGTGGAACGGAGCGTCCGCGTCCGACGCGCGCCGTGCCTCCAGGCCGTCGGTCCCGTCTCCGGTGCCGGCGGTGTCCTCGGGGCGCTGCGCGTCGTCCGGACGCTCCCCGGTCACGCGGACAACCCCAGGTCGGCCAGCCCGATGGCGGCGTAGTAGGGGTAGCCGGCGGCCTCGATCTTCTCCTTGGCGCCGGTGTCACGATCGACCACGACGGCGACCGCGGCGATGATCGCGCCCTCACGCTCGAGCGCCTCGGCCGCCTTGAGCGGCGAGCCGCCGGTGGTCGAGGTGTCCTCGAGCACGATGACCCGCTTGCCGCGGACGTCGGGACCCTCGACCTGCCGGCCGCGACCGTGGTCCTTCGGCTCCTTGCGGACGACGAACGCGTCGTACGCGAGGCCGCGGGCGGCCGCCTGGTGCAGCACGGCGCTCGCGATCGGGTCAGCCCCCATGGTGAGACCGCCGACGGCGGCGACGTCCGGGACCTCGGCGATGAGGTCGGTCATCACCTGCCCGATCAGGGGTGCCACACGGTGGTCGAGGCTGACCTTGCGCAGGTCGATGTAGTACGACGCCTGCTTGCCGCTGGTCAGGGTGAAGTCGCCGTGGAACACGGCATCGGCCGTGATGTGGTCGATCAGCTGGGCGCGCACGTCAGTCACAGCGCACCAGAGTAGCCGGTCGGGGTGGTCGGGCGCTGCTGTCCACCTGGGCGGCGCACGCCGAGGCGCGCTCGGTACGCTCCGGAGCATGCCCCGCTCCGCACCGCCGCCAGCAGTCGAGGCGGGACGTGCGGCCCCCGCGGGCAGGTGGGCCGCGATCGGCCGGGAGGCACTGGGTGCCCTGGTCGCGCTCGCCCTGTCCGTCATCGCGTTGCGCCACGTCGTCGCCACCCCGCGGGTCGCCCTGCTCTGGTACGACGGCGACTCGGTGCTGCTCCCGCTGGTCCGGCGCTCGCTCGACGCCGGACAGCCGTTCGAGTGGGCCATGTCCCCCGCGCTGTTCTTCTTCCCGGAGCTCCCGGTCTACCTGCTCTGCTCGGTGGTGACGGCGACCCCGCAGCAGGCACTCGCACTCAACGGTGTGCTCGTGTTCCTCGCGGTCTACGCGCTGCTCCGCGCGGCGGCGAACGAACTCATGCCCTCGGCCGGGCGGGCGGCCCGGATCGCGGTGTCGGGGCTGGCGCTCGCGTTCGTCACGGCACTCGTCCTGACCGAGTCGACCGCGACGGCGACCTCGCTCGAACTCGCGTCGCTGCTCCTCACGACCACCTACTACTACGGCGCCGTGCTGGCGATGCTCGGGACCGCCGTGCTCGTGCTCCGAACCGTGCGGACCGGACGGGCGTCGGTGCCGGTCCTCGTCATGCTCGGTCTCGTCGCGGCGCTGACGACCGCGTCGAACCCGCTGTTCGTGCCGTGGTCGGCGGGCCCAGTCGTGGTGACCCTCGCGCTGCTCGCCCTGGCCCGACGGGTGCCGTGGCGTCCGGCCGCCCTGGTCGGCGGCGTGCTGGTCGTCGGCTCCGTGGTCGGCTACCTCGCACGGATCCCGCTCCGGCCGTTCGTGTCGCTCGACCCGTCCACCTACGTGCACCCCGCGCAGGCGTTCGACACCCTGGCGTTCTTCGCGCAGCTCACCGACGACCGTGCGGCTTCCGCGGCGGGCGACGCCGGGCTGCTGCTGCTCTTCGTCGGGGTGCTCCTCGCGGTGGGCGGAACGGTGTGGGCCTGGCGGGTGCGGACCTCGCGCACGGTGCTCGTCGCCACCGTGCTGCCGCTCGTGACGGTGGTCGCCGTGTCCGTCGGGGTCGTCGTCGCCGGTTCGGAGACCCCGCGGTACCTCGAGCCCATCGTGACGGCGCCGCTCCTGGCGTTCGTCGCGGTCGCCGAACTCACCCGCACCGCCGTCCGCGCGACCCGCGTCCACCGACCGTCGCGCGCGGTGCGCACCGTGCTCGCGATCGGCGCGGCAGCCGTGCTCGTGGCGGGGGTGGCGACCGTCCCGGGGACCGTCCGGAGCGTGGCCGACGCGCGCTACCCGGCCGCCGGTTGCCTCGACCGCTGGGCCGGGGGCCGCGACGTCACCGGGGTCGGACAGTTCTGGACGGTGCGGCCGCTCGCGACGTACGCGGCGCCGAACGTCGAACTCCTGCAGGTTCGGGACACGTTCGACACCTACCCGTGGTTGGTCGACCTCGGTGCCTACCGCGGCGCGCGGCCGACCTTCGTGGTCATCGGCTCGGGCGACGTGTGGACCCGCGCGGTGGAGGACTCGCTCGGCGCACCGGCGTCGATCACGCACTGCGCGGGGTTCGACGTGTACGACTACGCGGGGACCGCCGGCGCGGCCGTCCTCCGCGAACGGGTCGTTCGGAGCGCGGAGCAGACCCTGCGCGACCGCGGCTTCTGAGCCCCGCTGTGTCCAGCAGGTTCTCTCCACAGCGGCGCGCCCACGGCCCGGTCTGCCTGTACGGATGTATAGGCTTCCTCCTGTGACTCGTGCCACCAGCCACCGGCCTCGCCGCCCGGCCCTCCCGCTCCGCCTCGCCGTGACGGCTCTGGCACTGGCGGGGCTCGTCGGTTCGGTCGTGCTGGACGCGCCGGGGGCCCAGGCGAAGACGTACCCGTCGTGGGACGACGTCCTCGCCGCCCGGGGCAAGGAGTCCGACAAGCAGGCGCAGATCACCGAGATCCGCGGCATCATCGACGGCCTGTCCGACGACCTCGAGGAAGCCCAGGCCGAGGCCCAGCGCCTCGGTGACGCGTTCCAGAAGGCGCAGTCCGCGGCGCAGCGGCAGGCCGAGACGGAACAGAAGCTCCGAGCCGAGGCCGACGAACACGCCGAGACCGCCGAGCAGAGCGCGGCACAGGCCGGGCAGCTCGCGGCGCAGATGGCACGATCCGGCGGCGCGGACGTCACCGCCTCCGTGGTCGGGAGCAGCGAGGATGCCTCCGACCTCCTCTACAACCTCGGTGCCCTGAGCAAGCTGTCCGAGCAGGCCGAACGCGTCGAGGCCGCTGCCTCCGCGGACGCCTCGGTCGCGCGGTCCCTCACGGCGCAGGCCGACCGCGCGGCGAAGAAGCTCGACGAACTCGCGGACGAGGCGAAGGAGCGGATGGACGCAGCGCAGGCCGCGTCCGACGAGGTCCAGGCAGCGTACGAGGAGCAGCAGTCGAACAAGGCGCGGCTCGACGCGCAGCTCGCGACGCTCACCTCGGGTCGCGTCCGCTCCGAGAAGGAGTTCGCGAAGGGCGAGGCGATCCGCAAGGCGGCGGAGGAGAAGGCAGCACGTGAAGCGGCCGCCCGTGCCGCTGCTGCCGCGGCCGCCGCTGCCGCCGCGGCGAACAGTGGCGGCTCGTCCGCTGGCGGCTCCGGCGCGTCCGCGGGGTCGAGCGGCGGGTCCTCGGGCGGCTCGGCCGGCTCCGGCTCGGGCACCGGCTGGGTCCGGCCGGCCAGCGGCGGCATCACGAGCCCGTACGGCTACCGCGTCCACCCGATCCACGGCGGCGTCATCTTCCACGAGGGGGTCGACCTCGGCAGCCCCTGCTCGTCGGCCATCGTCGCGGCCGCTGCCGGGACGGTCGAGTACGTCGGCTGGTACGGCGGCTACGGCAACTACGTGCGCATCTCCCATGCTGGCGGGATCACGACCGCCTACGGCCACATCGTGAACGGCGGGTTCCGGGTGTCGCCCGGGCAGCGTGTCTCGGCCGGGCAGCTCATCGCGCTCGTGGGCTCCACCGGGAACTCGACCGGGTGCCACGCACACGTCGAGGTCCACACGGGCGGCACCACGACCGACCCCGTGCCCTTCCTCCGCGCTCGCGGCGTCGGCATCTAGCCCGACGGGTCCGCTGCGACGCGCTCGCACAACTCGAGACACCTCGAACCGCGCGCATCCGCGGTTCGAGATGCCTCCGGTCGAGCGCGCGCCGGCAACCCGCGCCGGCACTCCGCGCCGGTACCCACGCCGACGCCGGCACCCACGCGAGCACCGGCAACCGCGCCGCAACCACCTGCGCCGGCGTCAGTGCACCCGGTCCGGCCTCCCCGACCCGACGCCGCCACGCGCGATCTCGAGCAGGACCGGCAGCCGCTCACCGAGCAACGCATCGAGGTCCGCGACGATCGCCTCGACACGCTCGGTGAGCTCGCGCGGCCCGGCTCCTCGACGCGGGCGCACCCGGATCCGCACGGCACGGCGACCACGCACCCGGTAGACGTCCACGGCGAGCGACGCCACCTGCGGCAGTGCGCCGATCGCGGAGGACAGGGCGTGCTGGACGGCTGCTGCCTCGATCCGGACCGATCCCGCGACACCGTCGGCGCCGCCGTCGTCCTGCACGACCGTGCCCGTGCGGCCACCACCGAGCGTGCTGAGCACCGCCAGGGCGAGCACCCCGACGACGACCGCGACACCGAGGACCGCGGTCCACGCGACGAGCGACGTTCCCTGGGCAACGCGGGTCCCGAGGTCGGCCAGGCCCGTTCGTGCGAGGTCGTGCCAGACCCCTGCGGCGACCGGCACGGTCTGCACCAGGACGGCTCCGGCTCCGGCGAGGAGCAGTGTGAGCCCGACGAGGACGAGGGCGATTCGTCCGACGACGCGGTTCGTGGCGTTCACCCGTCCACCCTCCCGGTCGGTTGCACGCGGACGTGCGGCGTCACCGTGGGCTGGGCCGCGACGGCGTCGAGCTCCCGCTGCACGGCCTCGGTGGCGTCGATCACGGGCACGTCGACGCCGGCAGCGGGGCGCAGCACCACGTCGACCGTCCGGCGGCCCACGGTGCCGACGGCCGCGTCCGGGCCGAGACGGGTGGCGGAACGGGCCGCACGGGCAGCGGCGGACGCGAGCACCTCGTCGTCGACGACCACCGCGAGCCGATCGGACGGCAGGGTGTGCCGGGGCCGTCGCTGCGGCAGGAGTCCGCGGAGCAGGAATACCAACCCGACGACGGCGACGATCGCGCCGATGGTCACCACGACGGTCGTGTCGAGGCCGGCAGGGGCCCGCACCGCCGTGTCGACGACCGCTCGGGGATCGACGCGGAGGACCCGCTGACCGAGGAGGACGACGGCGGCCGCGAACACGACCGCAGCGGCCAGCAGGACGGTGAGCAGCATCGCGACGACGACGGTGCCCGAACGCGACGCCGAGGTCTCGCGGCGGAGGACCCGTCGGTACACCCGCTCGATCTCCGGAGACGGGTCGTCGGTCCCACGGTTCGGGTCACCGCCCGGCGCGGCGCTCACCGCACCCTCCTCGGCACGTCGACGACCGACGATGCGTACGTCACGTCCACACGGTCGACCTGCCGCCCGGTGATCGCGTGCAACCGCTCGGCGATCGTGCCACGGGCGAGGTGTGCCGTGCGCAGCACCGGCTCAGAGGGGACGTTCCCGGTTCCCAGCGCAGGCACGACGAGCGGGGCTGTGATCTCGACCGCGAGCGAACCGTGCCCGTCGTCGGCGACCCGGGCACGGACCTCCCGGAGGGGTGCGCGGAGCGCCTCGGAGGCGACCGCCTGCGCAGTGTGGACGAGCGCGGCGGGACCGATGCGGTCCCACCCGGGCACGACGCCGCCGCTGCCGGTCCCGCCGGCGACGACGGCGCCGGTCACGACGAGCTCCGGCGTCCGCGCAGCACGTCGACGAGTCGGCGCACGTCGAGGTCGCCGCTCACGATCCGACCGACGAGTGCCCCGACGAGCATGAACACGGCGACGACGACGAACGCCCAGAACCCGAGCGTCACGGCGACGATCGCGAGGACCGCCCCGGCGCCCGCGCCGACCACGGTGGCGTTCATCGCACGCGACCCTCGGGGTCCTCGGTCGCGGCCGGCAGCCCCGGGATCTCGACGTCGTTGATCGCGACGTTGACCTCGGTGACCTCGAGCCCGACGAGGTCGGTGACCGCGGCGGTCACGGCTTCGCGCACCGCGGAGGCGACCTGCATCATCGGCACGGGGTACTCGACGACGATCGTGACGTCGACCGCGGCCTGGGTCTCGCCGACCTCGACGCGGACGCCCTGCCCGAGGTCGCTCGACCCGATGGCGTCCCGGATCGCCCCGAACGCGCGCGCTGTGTTGCCGCCCAGGGCGTGCACGCCGGGGACGTCGCGGGCGGCGATGCCCGCGACCTTCGCCACGACGGCGTCGTCGATGAGCGTCTTGCCCTTGGTGGTCACCTGTGTCGTCGTGGTCCCGGTGGTGGTCCCGTCGACGCGGTCCGTGGTCGATGCCATGGGGGTCTCCGATCTGATCCGGTGGTGCACTCCAGCGAACACCATCCCACCGGGGAGGGACCGGTAGGTTCGGACCCATGCGCGTGGCGACCTGGAACGTGAACTCCGTCCGCACCCGAGTGGGTCGGATCGTCGACTGGCTGGTGCGCGAGGACGTCGACGTCCTCGGCATGCAGGAGATCAAGTGCAAGCCGGAGCAGTTCCCGACCGAGGCCTTCGAAGCCGCCGGCTACCAGGTCGAGGCGCACGGGCTGAACCAGTGGAACGGCGTCGCCTTCGCCAGTCGGCTGCCGATGGAGGACATCACGCGGGACTTCCCCGGCCAGCCGGGCTTCCTCAAGGGGCACGAGGGACCTGATCTCCCGGTCGAGGCCCGCGCGATCGGCGTGACCGTGGACGGTGTCCGGCTCTGGAGCCTGTACGTGCCGAACGGCCGCGAGCTCGGCGATCCGCACTACACGTACAAGCTCGACTGGCTGGCCCAGCTCGCCGACCGCACGTCGGAGTGGCTCACCGAGGACCCGCAGCTGCCGCTCGCGCTGATGGGCGACTGGAACGTGGCCCCGCTCGACCAGGACGTCTGGGACATGGCCGTGTTCGAGGGCGCGACCCACGTGAGCGAACCGGAGCGGGCGGCGTTCCGGGCCTTCGAGGAGCGCGGTCTGCAGGACGTCGTGCGGCCGATCGTCCCCGACGGCTACACCTACTGGGACTACAAGTCGCTGCGGTTCCCGCGCAACGAGGGCATGCGCATCGACTTCGTGCTCGGCTCGCAGGCGTTCGCGGACGTCGTGACGGACGCGGCGATCCACCGCACCGAGCGGAAGGGCGACGCTCCGAGCGACCACGTGCCCGTGACGGTCGACCTCGACCTCGACACCTCGCTCGACGACGACCGCCCGATGATCTTCTGACCCTCCCCGCGCCACGAGCGCACGCGGCCTCGCGCGCGCACGCGCGCTCGCGCTCCCGAGCACTGAGCGGGTCGCGGGCACCGAGCGGGTCGCGTGCACCGAGCGGGTCGCGAGTGCAGGTCCGTTCTCGACCCACGCCGGCCTGGAGGCGCGGTGCGGGCCCGACCCGCGCCTCCAGGCCGGCGGTCGGACCGGCCGGCCACGGCGCTACGGGTGCAGCAGGGCCGCGACCGCCACGAGCACCGGGACCGACCCGACGGTCGTGACGAGCACGACGTCCCGCGCCACCGGCACGGCGGCGCCGTAGCGCTGCGCGTAGTTGAAGACGTTCTGCGCCGACGGCAGCGCGCCGAGCGTGGTGAGCACGAAGACGTCATGCGCGCCGAGCCCGAACACGAACCGGGCGAACACGAACGCCACCGCCGGCATCACCACGAGCTTGATCGCCGACGCCACGACGACGTCGGTCCGGATCGCCGGGTCCCGCAGCGGTGTGGCGCCGTGCAGGCTCATCCCGAACGAGAGCAGCACGACGGGCACGGCGGCGGCCCCGACCAGCGAGAACGGCTCGAGCACGGGCGTGGGCAGCTCGACGTGCAGCGCACTGAACGCGAGCCCGACGAGCGACGCGATGATGATCGGGTTCCGGAACGGCCCGGCGATCCGGCGCCCGATGCTGCCGGACCCGGCTGTCGCGGTGTCGAGGACCGTCAGCGCGATGGGCGCGAGGACGATGAGCTGCAGCAGGATCACCGGCACGACGGCGGTGGCCTGCCCGAGCACGTACACGGCGACCGGCAGGCCGATGTTGTTCGCGTTGACGTAGCTCGACGCGAGCGCGCCGACCGTCGTCGTCGCGAGGGGCCGCCGGAGCACCACCCGGAACACGGTCGCAGCAGCCAGTGCCACCACGAGCGCGCTGAGGAGCGACACCCAGAGCACCGGCGACAGGAGCGCGGCGATGTCCGCCGTCGCGATGGTGCGGAACAGCAGGCACGGCATGAGCACGAAGAAGGCGAGCCGGCTCATCACGAACTGGGCGTGCGGACCGAGCAGGCCGGTCCGCCCCACGACGTAGCCGGCGGCGACGATCGCGCCGATGATCGCGAACCCGGTCAAGACGCCACCCATCCCGTCCATCCTGGCACCCCGACTCCATGTGACGTCGTACAGCCCGGAAATGCGAGCGCATCGAATACCGTTGAGGGCACCATGACCTCGCAGACGCTCACCCGCTCGACCGACTCCAGCCAGCCCCTCGTGCCGCTCCTCGAGGAGCGCTGGAGCCCGCGTTCCTACGACGAGACCGCGACCATCGACGACGCCGCGTTCGACGCCGTCCTCGAGGCCGCACGCTGGGCCGCTTCGGCCATGAACCACCAGCCGCGCCGCTTCATCGCCGGCCGCCGGGGCACCGAGACGTTCCGGAAGATCAACGAGAACCTGCTCGGCTTCAACGCCGCGTGGGCGTTCCGTGCCAGCGCGCTCGTGGTCGGCGTGCTCGAGACCGTGTCCGAGGACGGCGAGGAGCGCCCGTTCGCGCAGTACGACCTCGGCCAGTCGCTCGCCGCGCTGACCGTGCAGGCGCACGCCGAGGGGCTGCACGTGCACCAGATGGCGGGCATCGACGCTGAGGGGCTCCGCGCCGCGTTCGACCTGCCGGAGCGCTTCCTGCCCTACACCGTGACGGCGATCGGCACGGTCGCCGACCCGTCCCAGCTCGACGACAAGGCCGCCGAGCGCGAGGTCGCTCCCCGCACGCGCCTCCCGCTCGACGAGGTCGTCCTCGTCAAGGAGTAGGCGTCACACGCCGCGACGACGGCCGGGTCCCGAGGGGGCCCGGCCGTCGTAGTATGTACTGACATGCAGAACGAGATGAACTTCTACACCCGCAAGTGGGTCCGTCCCGAGGACCTCAACGCCAACGGCACGCTGTTCGGTGGCAGCCTCCTGCGCTGGATCGACGAGGAGGCCGCGGTCTACGCGATCATCCAGCTCGGCAACGGCAAGGTCGTGACGAAGTACATGTCCGAGATCGTCTTCGTGTCGTCCGCGCGCGAGGGCGACATCGTCGAGATCGGCCTCGTCGCTACCCGCTTCGGCCGGACCTCGCTGACGATGCGGGCGGAGGCGCGCAACCTCTTCACGCACCGCAGCATCCTGACCATCGACGAGGTCGTCTTCGTCAACCTCGACCAGGACGGCAACCCGGCGCCGCACGGCTACACGGACATCACCTACGCGCGGGACCGCGTCCCCGCGACGCACCGGGCCTGACCGACAGCAGGGCGCGAGCCGCACGGCGCACTGACCGCGCGGTCCCCCGCAACCGATCCGCACGCTCCCCTGCTCGCACCGTCCGCCCGGTGCGACTCTGGCAGGATCAGTGCCATGACCACGCCCCGCCTCGTCGCCTTCGACCTGGACGACACACTCGCCCCGTCGAAGTCGCCGCTCGACCCCCGCATGCTCGAGACCTTCGCATCCCTGCTCGAGGTCGTGCCGGTCGCCGTCATCTCGGGTGGCAACTTCCACCAGTTCGAGCAGCAGCTCGTCACGCCGCTCCGGCACCGCGACGGCCTGACGCTCGACGACCTCCACCTCCTGCCGACCTGCGGCACCCGGTACTACCGCTGGCAGGACGACGACTGGGCCCTGCAGTACGCCGAGGACCTCACGGACGACCAGAAGGCCCGCGCCCTCGCCGCCGTCGAGGAGCGGGCGAAGCAGGCCGGCTACTGGGAGGCGCAGACCTGGGGTGACATCCTCGAGGACCGCGGCTCGCAGATCACCTTCTCGGCCCTCGGCCAGGCGGCACCGGTCGACGTGAAGAAGCAGTGGGATCCGACCGGCGAGAAGAAGGACCACCTGCGCCGGCTCGTACAGGAGCATCTCCCGGACCTCGAGGTCCGTTCGGGCGGATCCACGAGCATCGACATCACCCGCAAGGGCATCGACAAGGCCTACGGGATGCGTCGCCTCGCCGAACTCACGGGCATCGCGCTCGACGACATGCTGTTCGTCGGTGACCGCCTCGACCCCGAGGGCAACGACTACCCGGTGAAGGCCCTCGGCGTCCCCTGCCACGCGGTGGAGGGCTGGGAGGACACCGACGCGTTCCTGACGGAGCTGATCCCGACGCTGCGCTGACGCGCACCGGGACGGACGGGAGGCCCGTGGCGGATCCGCCACGGGCCTCCCGTCCGTCCGCCTGGTCGCGTCCGCGCGAGGCGCGCTGCTCTGTCCCTTCCGCGAAAGCGACAGAACGCGCGCGTCGGGCCGCGCTGCTCTGTCGCTTCCGCGGGAGCGACACGTCGCCACTGTCGCTTTCGCGAACCCGTTGGCGCAGAGCGCCGCGCGCGGGGCGCGACGTCAGGGGATGCTGCGGACCGCCTCGACGAACGCGCGGATCTTGGCGGCGTCCTTCACGCCGCGCTCGGACTCGACACCGCTCGACACGTCCACGCCGTCCGGGTCGAGCGCCTCGACCGCGGCCACGACGTTCGCCGGGGTGAGCCCGCCCGCGAGGATCCACGCCTCGTCCACCTTGCCCGCGATCGTGGCCGGATCGACCAGCCGGCCACTCCCGGGCACCGCGGCGTCGAGCAGCAGGAGATCGTGGTCGAACGCACCCCGCTGCTCGGGGGTCTCGCGCAGGTAGTCCTCGGTGCTGACCGCACGGATCGTGAAGAAGCCGGCGTCACGCGCACGGGCGAAGTCCGAGGCCGACTCGCCCCCGTGCAGCTGGAGGGTCGTCAGTCCGACCGCCGAGGCGATGCCGACGACCTCGTCGATCTGCTGGTCGCGGAACACGCCGACGGCGTCGATGCCCTCGGGCACCCGCTCGACGAGTTCCTTCGCGAGGTCGGCCGTCACCGTGCGGGGGCTGCCCGCGGCGAACACGAACCCGACCGCGTCGGCGCCGGCGTCCACGGCGGCGTCCACCGTCTCGGGCGTGGAGAGGCCGCAGATCTTGATCCAGCGCTGATCGGTCATGCGGTCCATCCTGCCAGGGCGCACCGTGGCGGTCGCACCCCGGTTCAGTGCAGCATGCCCGCCAGGTACGACGCGCCGCACGCGGCGAGGAGCCCGAACATCGCGAACGCGCCGAGCAGCACGTTCCGCCGTCGCCACCGCTTGACCGCGTCGAAGGTGCCCCGCTTGGCGTGTCGGTGCGCGGCCCGGTGCAGCTTGTGGGCGCGCAGGTGCTTCGTGCGCTCCGGGCCGAGCGGCACGGGTCCGGTGATCTGCGTCGAACCGCCGCGCAGCGCGTTCGCGACGGCCACCGCGGTCGGGCGACGCTCGGGGTCCCGCGCCGTCATGCGCTCGAGGAGGTCGCGCCACTCCGACGCGACGCCCTCCGGGACCTCCGGATCACGGCGGAGCCGTGCCAGCGCGGCTTCGATGAGCGTGCCGGAGTACTCCTGCTTGCCGGTGAGGGCCTCGAGCAGGACGAGTCCCAGTGAGTAGACGTCGGTCGCGAAACCGATCGGCTCGCCGGCAACCTGCTCCGGGCTGAGGTACGCGGCCGTCCCGATGATCGTGCCGTCGTTGGTGAGCCGGGAGCCGTCGACGAAGTGCGCGACGCCGAAGTCGGTGAGCTTGACGGTCCGGGCGAAGCCGGAGGAACCCTCGTCGCTGATGAGGATGTTCGCCGGCTTGACGTCACGGTGCACGATGCCGCGGGAGTGCACGTAGGCGAGCGCGTCGGCCAGCTGCGCCCCGAGGTCGGCCACCTCGTAGTTGTGCAGCGCCCCCTCGGCGAGGCGTCGGAGGAGGGTCGTGTCGGCGATGAGCTCCATCACGATGAAGCGGTGCGGGCCGTCCTCGAAGTCGTGCGTCCCGGCGTCGTAGAGCGGGATGAGCCCGGGATGCGACAGCATGCTCAGCAGTCGGATCTCGCGCTCCTGGCGGACCCGGTCGGCGGTCGTCATGGTGTCCGGCGTCGCGAACAGCTTCACCGCGACGGGTCGGTACGTGTGCTCGTCGCGCGCTTCGTACACGGTGCCCATGCCGCCGGTGCCGATGAGCCGGACGAGTCGGTAGCGGCCAGCGAGGACCGTCTCCGCCCGAGGGCTGTCCAGCAAGGTCATGTGCACGTCGTTCCGTCGGGAGTCGGGAGCAGCAGTTGCCTTCGGGTTGACTCACCCAGTACGGTACGCGCCCGCGCACGATCCCGCGGGCTCGTTACGACATCGTGATGCCCGGTACTTCCCTGTGTTGATGCCGGTCCGCCGGTGTAGGCATGACCGAAACGGATGAGCGTTCACGCGCAAGGAGGACACGATGGCGCTGTCGAAGGGCGACGAGGTGCACTGGAACACCTCGCAGGGGAAGACGACCGGCAAGCTGGTCGAGAAGAAGACGAAGGACTTCACGTTCGACGGTCAGGACTTCAAGCCGAAGGACGACGACCCGTACTGGATCGTCGAGTCGGAGAAGTCGGGCAGCAAGGCTGCCCACAAGGAGTCGACGCTGAAGAAGGCCTGACGGGTCAGTCGCCGGCTGGGGTGGCACGGCGTCGACCGCGCCCACCCTGGCCGGCACGCTCGGTCCGGCCAGCACGCTCGGCTCGGGCACGTCGGACCCTGCGCACGACGAAGGTCACGACGACGACCGCGATGGCGACGTAGAGCACGCGGTCGATCCATTCCGTGTACTGCTCGACCTTGTCGTACTGCGTCCCGAACGCCGCGCCGAGCAGGACGAGCGCGCCGTTCCAGATGCCGCTCGCGATGATCGTGAAGACCGAGAACGTGCCGAGGTGCATCCGGTCCGCGCCGGCCGGCAGCGAGATGAGACTGCGCACGATCGGCACGAAGCGCCCGAAGAAGACGGCGCTCCTGCCGTGCCGGTGGAACCAGTCGGCGGCTTTGCGGAAGTCGTCCTCGTCGACGAGCGGCAGCCGGCCGAGCAGCCGAACGGTCCGCTCGAACCCGATGACGGCGCCGAGCCAGTAGAGCACCAGCGCGCCGAGGTACGAGCCGAGCGTGGCCGCGACGAGGACGAGCACGAGGTTCATCTGCCCCGCCCCCGCGAGGAACCCGGCGAGGGGCAGGATCACCTCGGACGGGATCGGCGGGAAGACCGTCTCGACGAAGAGCATGAGCGCGACGCCCCACTCGCCGAGCGCGTCGATGAGCTGCAGGACGAGCCCGGAGAGCCCGCCCATCTCGGAATCGGCGGCAGCCACGGGGCGGGGCAAGGCAGTCGTCATCCGCCGATCATCCCTGAACGGCCTGTCAGACTCCGGCGCAGGACCTGAACGTCAGCCGAGGCCCATGTGGGAGGTCCGCACGTGGGTGAGGGACCGCGCGAGTGCGCCCCTGGCCACCGCGTCGCGACCGACCGTCGACGGCACCACCTCCACCGGGTGCCGGAGCTCGGGCGTCACGAGGTCGTGCAGGGCTGCGGCGAAGACGTCGGCGGCCGGCAGGACCTCTCCCCCGACCGCGACCACCTGCGGGTCGAGCGTCGTGACGAGCTGCACCACGCCGGGAGCGACGTCGGCCGCGAACGCACGGACGACCTCGACCGCCGCCGCGTCGCCGTGCCCGGCCGCCGCGAAGACCGACTCGAGGTCCGTGTCGGCGGCGATCCGCGCCTCCAGGCGGGCCGGAGCGGACGGCCACCCGGTCGAGGCGAGGCCGCCCACCTCGCCCGCCGCACCGCGCGCACCGCGCGCGAGCGAACCGTCGACGAGGAAGGACGCGCCGATCTGGCGCCCCATGACGAGGTAGAGCGCATCGTCGACGCCGCGGAACCGTCCCCACATCGCCTCGGCGGTCGCTGCGAGCTTGGCGTCGTTGTCGAAGAAGGTCGCCGCCCCGGGGAAGAGGTCCTGGATGCGGCCGGGCACCCGGGACTCCACCCACTGCGGCACGGCGACGGTGTAGTCGATCGCGCCCGATCGGTCGACGACGGCCGGGACGCCGAAGGTGGCGGCGAGCACCCGGTCGGGCGCGACGCCCTCCGTGAGCCGCTGCACGACGTCCTGCACGCTCGACCACGCCTGCTCCGCGCTGGTGAGGTCGGCGTAGTGCTCCTCGACCCGTGCGGTCGTCACGCCGCGGAGGTCCGCGCGCAGTCCGACGATGCCGTGCAGACCGAGGTCCACGCCGAGGACCGCGCCGGCCGATGCGTCGGCGGCGAACCGCTTCGCCCGCCGGCCGGCCTTGTTGGGTGTGGCGATGGCCTCGGCCTCGGCCACCCACCCCTCGTCGACGAGGTCGGCAAGTGCCGCTTCGACCGTCGGACGGGAGAGCCCGACCGTCCGGCTCAGTTCGGTGACCGTGCGCGAGGCGTCATCGCGGAAGAGCTCGTCGAGGATCGCGCGGGAGTTGATCAGCCGCAGTACGCCGGGGGTCGTGCCCACCACGGTGCTCGGGGGCGTTGACACGGTCTCTTCCACGGCCATAGCCTCCATATTACGAAAGACCATTGAGGAATGGTGGACCTGACATGCTCATCCCCCGCCCGCGCCGCGCCGAAGCGGGAACCGGTGCCTTCGAGATCACCGCGACGACCCGCATCGCCGCTGACGACGACACCGCCTCGGTGCGACTGTACCTCCAGCAGACCCTCCGCGGCTCGACCGGGCTGCCGGTGCGCGACGCGGAAGGGCACGCGGGCAGCGACGTCATCGTGCTCCGGGTCGCCGGTGGCGCAGAACGCGCCGGCCTGCCCGCCGGCCCCACGACGGCACCGGAGGACCGGAGCGAGGCGTTCCGGCTCACGGTCACGCCCGAGCGGATCGAGGTCATCGGGGGTTCGGCCGCCGGGGTGTTCTACGGCGTGCAGGCGCTGCTGCAGTCCCTGCCCGCCGACGTGTACCGACACGGCCGCGTCGGTACGGGCCCGTGGACCGTCCCCGCGACCGTCGTCGAGGACGCTCCCGCCTTCGCCTGGCGGGGCGTGATGCTCGACGTCTGCCGGCACTTCCGGACGAAGCACGAGGTCATGCGGGTCGTCGACCAGCTCGCCGCGCACCGGATCAACCGCCTGCACTTCCACCTCACGGAAGACCAGGGGTGGCGCATCGAGATCCGGAAGTACCCGCGTCTGACCGAGGTCGGGTCGTGGCGACGCGAATCCCAGGTCGGTGCGCACGTGGCGGACGCCGACGGGGTGCTCCGTCCCGCGGGGTTCGACGGTCGCCCGCACGGCGGGTACTACACGCAGGACGACGTCCGCGAGATCGTCGCCTACGCGGCCGACCGGTTCGTCACCGTCGTGCCCGAGATCGAGACACCGGGCCACGTCCGCGCCGCCCTCGCCGCGTACCCGGAGCTCGGCGTCCACCCGGACCGCCCGGTCGAGGTCTGGACGGAGTGGGGGATCGCCGACGACGTCCTCAACGCCGAGGAGTCCACGATCACGTTCTTCCAGGACGTCCTCGACGAGGTCATCGCCCTCTTCCCGAGCCCGTACATCGGCATCGGCGGCGACGAGTGCCCGAAGGTGCAGTGGCAGCACGACCCCCGCACGCAGGAGCGCATGCGGGAGCTCGGGCTGGCGGACGAGGAGCAGCTGCAGGCGTGGATCATCGGCCGGCTCGCGGCGCACGTCGAGTCCCGCGGGCGGCGAGCCTTCGGCTGGGACGAGATCCTCGAGGGGGGCACGCTGTCGTCCTCCGCCACCGTGCTGTCGTGGCGCGGTCTCACGGGCGCGCGGACGGCGGCGAAGCGCGGACACGACGTCATCTCGTCCCCGGACGACCAGGCGTACCTCGACTACCGGCAGAGCGACCTGCCGACCGAGCCGATCCCGGTGTCGATCGTGCTCTCCGTGGACGACGTCTTCGCGTTCGACCCGGTCCCCTCGGGCCTGACCGACGCCGAGCGCGCGCACGTCATCGGCGGCCAGGGCAACATGTGGACCGAGCACGTCGACACCGCCCGCAAGCTCGACTACCAGCTGTTCCCCCGCGTCGCAGCGCTGGCCGAGGCACTGTGGTCCGCCGACGTCGCCGGGCCGCGCGACGTCGCGGAGTTCCGCGGACGCCTGGCGGAGCACACGGCGCGGCTCGAGGCGATGGGGATCGAGTACCGGCACGAGGCCGGGCCGTTCCCGTGGGAGCAGCGCCCGGGCGTGCCCGGTCGGCCGCACTCGCGCGAGGAACGCGCCGCCTACATCGACGCGGTGACGGCGAACATCGCGGAGTAGGGCGGGCGTCGGCGGAGGCCGGCCGTGCGTTCGTGCTGGCTGCCTCCGCAGATTCCATGACTCGCCGCTCAGTTCCGACGAGGTTCCGCGGAACGTTCCGGAGAACACCCAGATGCCGAAATTTCGGCATCTGGAGCGGCCGGCTCGGCTGCGCAACGCACCCCGGTGACGGACGGGAGGCACGGTGCCAGCTGGCACCGTGCCTCCCGTCCGTCACGTGGTGACGTCGACTACACCGCGACCGGCGCGCGCTGCCCCACCGTCTCGGCGGCGACCGCGGCCTCGGAGCCCGTCACGACCTCGTCCGCCGGACGACGACGCACCCACTTCTTCAGCCCGACGAGCACGAGCGCGGAGACCACGGTGCCGGCGAGGATCGCGACGATGAACATCCAGATGTTCCCGATCGCGAAGAAGACGAAGATGCCACCGTGCGGCGCCCGCGAGGTCACGCCGGCGGCCATCGAGATCGCACCGGTCACCGCGGCACCGACCATCGACGCCGGGATGACGCGCAGCGGGTCGGCCGCGGCGAACGGGATCGCACCCTCGGAGATGAAGGACGCGCCGAGCAGCCAGGCGGCCTTGCCGTTCTCGCGCTCCGGCTTCGTGAAGCCCTTGCGGTAGAGCACGGTCGAGGCGAGCGCGAGGGCGAGCGGCGGGACCATGCCCGCGGCCATCACGGCGGCCATGATCTCGAACGGGACGACGTTGGTGGCCGAGCCGGCGCCGAGACCGGCGACGGCGAACGCGTACGCCACCTTGTTCACCGGGCCACCGAGGTCGAAGGCCATCATCAGGCCGAGGATGATGCCGAGCAGGATCGCGGAGGCACCGGACAGCGAGTTCAGCCACGCGGTGAGCTGCGTCATGACCCAGGCGATCGGACCACCGAGCACGAGGAGCATGAGTCCCGAGGCGATGATCGACGCGAACAGCGGGATGATCACGACGGGCATGAGGCCGCGCAGCCAGCGCCAGGTCGGGATGCGCCCGATCCAGTACGCCGCACCTCCGGCGATGAGGCCACCGACGAGCCCGCCGAGGAAGCCGGCGTTCATGAAGACGGCGATCGAACCGGCGACGAAGCCCGGCGCGATGCCGGGTCGGTCGGCGATCGCGTACGCGATGTACCCGGCGAGTGCTGCGACGAGGAACCCGAGCGACACACCACCGATCTGGAACGCGGCCGCGCCGAGGTAGTAGGCGAGTCCCTCCGGCGGGAGGTTGACGAGCGTGTAGTTCGTCAGCGTGTAGACGGCGTTGTTCTGGCCCGAGTCGCCGTGCTGCAGCGCGATGCCGTAGCCGGCGAGCAGGAAGCCGAGCGCGATGAGGAGACCGCCGCCCGCGACGAACGGGATCATGTAGCTGACGCCCGTGAGGAGCCAGCGCTTGAGGGCCTGCCCGAAGTGCTCGTCGGTCTTCGTGGTCTCCGAGGTGGCCGCACCGCCCTGGACGCGCGCGGCGTTCGGGTCGTCGGCGGCCCGGAGCGCTTCGGCGATCATCTTGTCGGGCTCGTCGACCCCGCGCTTGACGGGACCGGACACGAGCGGCTTGCCCGCGAACCGGCCGCGGTCGCGCACGTCGACGTCGACCGCGAAGACGACGGCGTCCGCGCGGGCGATGAGCGCCGGGTCGAGGGGCTCGACCTGCGAGGAGCCCTGGGTCTCGACGTGCATCTCGGCGCCGGCTCGCTGGGCCGCGGCGACGAGGGCGTCGGCGGCCATGTAGGTGTGCGCGATGCCGGTCGGGCAGGCGGTGACGCCGACGATGACCTTGCGTGCGGCGGTGGCGTTGCTCGTGGTCGCGTCGCCAGCCGCTGCGTGTGTGGCGGTGGCGGGTTGCGCCTCCTGGGTCGTCGCGGTCGGCCGGGAGGCACTGCTCGCGCCGCCGACGCCGGCTGCGGCGACCTCGCCGCCCACCTCGCGCTGAACGAGGTCGACGATCTCCTGCGGGCTGGACGCGGCGCGGAGTGCCGCGGTGAAGTCCTCGCGGATGAGGGCGCGGGCGAGGGTCGACAGGACCGTGAGGTGGTCCTTGTCGGCACCCTCGGGCACGGCGATCATGAAGACCACGTCGGCGTCGCCGTCCGGCGCGCCGAACGGGACCTTCCGGGCGAGGCGCGAGAACGCCAGGGTCGGGCTCGACACCGAGGCCGACCGGGCGTGCGGGATGGCGATGCCGCCGGGCACGCCGGTGCCGACGCTGGCTTCGCGCTTGATGGCGTCCTCGGCGAGGGCGGCTCCGTCGGCTGCGCGGCCGGTGGCGGCGACGCGGTCGGCGAGGACGCGGATGACGTCGCTCGACGTCGCTCCGAGGTCTTCGTCGAGGCCGACGAGCTCAGCGCTGATGAGGCGCTGCGTCGTGTCTGCGGACATGGGTTGCTCCTTTGCAGTGGCGCCGGGGGCGCGGGCCGTGCTTCGTGCTGGTGGGTGGGGCGTGCGTGCTGGTGGTGCGGTTCAGACCGGTTCCGGCGCCGCGACGGGTGCGGCTGCGGTCGGCGTCGGTGCCGGTGGTGCCGCGGCCCGCAGGGTGCGGACCGCGACGGCGGACGGGTCGGTGTGGTCGAGCGCGGGGACGTCGCTGCCCGGGAGCGCAGCGGCTGCCGCTCCGGTCGCGACGGCCTGCGCGAGGCGTTCCTCCGGCCCTGCTCCGGCGACCTCGGCGAGCAGGTAGCCGGCGAGGGAGGAGTCCCCGGCGCCGACGGTGGAGCGCGCGACGATCTTCGGCGCGGCCGCGGCGTGCGCCCCGTCGGGACCGACGAGGACCGCGCCGGCGCTGCCGAGGGTGAGCAGGACGGTGTCGACGCCCCGCGACCGGAGCCGCTCGGCGGCCGCGGCCGCGGCTTCGAGGTCGCGCTCGTACTCGTCCGGGTCGCCACCGACGACCTCGGCGAGTTCCTCGGCGTTCGGCTTGACGAGGTCGATCCGCTCACCGGACTGCAGCAGCGCGGTGAACGGCACGCCGGAGGAGTCGACGGCGATCCGGGCGTCCTCGCCGTGCCGGGCACGGACGGCCCGGATCAGCTCCGCGAGCGCGTCGTCCGGCAGACCCGGCGGCAGCGATCCGGCGAGGACGACCCAGCGGGCTCCGGGTCCGGTCGGGGTCGGCCCCGCGGCGTCGGCCACGAGGGCGGCGAACTCGTCGAGGCGCCCCGCGAGGGACGGCCCGGGTTCGTTGAGCTTCGTGGTGGTGCCGGTCGGTTCGGTGACCGTCACGTTCGACCGCAGCGGCAGGCCGATCGGCATCGCGGCGGTCGGGATGCCGCGCGTCGCGAGGCCGAGCAGCACCGGGTCGAGTTCGTCGCCGGGCAGCACCGCGACGGTGTCCCCGCCGCTCGCCACGATGACACGGGAGACGTTGACGCCCTTGCCGCCGGGCTCCGCCGTGGACCGGGTAGCGCGCTGGACGGCGCCGCGCTGGAGTTCGCCGGCGAGCTCGATCGTGCGGTCGAGGCTCGGGTTCGGGGTCACCGTGACGATGCGCGTGCTCCGGCTGTTGCTGTTGCTGTTGCTCTGGTTGGCGCTCATGCGACGACCACCTCGACGTCCGCTTCGGCGAGCGCACCGGCGAGGTCCGCCGGAGGCTCCTGGTCGGTCACGACCGTGTCGACCTCGTCGAGCCGGGCGAAGCGCATCAGCGCCTCGACCCCGTGCTTCGCCGCGTCCGCGAGGACCACGGACCGGCGGGCCGAGACGACGTAGGCGCCCTTCACGGCGGCCTCGTACTCGTCCGGCGTGCTCAACCCGAAGCCCGCGGAGAGCCCGTTCGTGCCGACGAACGCGATGTCGGGACGGAGCGCGCCGATCTGCTCGACCGTGGCCGTGCCGACCGCGGCGCTCGTGACACCACGGACCCGACCGCCGAGGAGGTGCAGCTCGACGTGCTCGCTGTGCTGCAGGACACTGGCGATCGGCACCGAGTTCGTGATGACGGTGATGGTCGCTCCGGCCGTGGCGGGCTCCCACCGGGCGAGTTCCGCGGCGACGGCGGCACAGGTGGTGCCCGCGTCGAGGGCGATCGAACCGGTGAACGTCGGCGGCACCAGGCGCATCGCGGCCCGGGCGATCGCGGTCTTGGCGGAGCCGTGCTGTCCCTCGCGCTCGGCGACGCTCAGTTCGACGACACTCGATCGCCCGACCGGCACCGCTCCCCCGTGCACGCGGCGCAGGACGCCGGCGGACTCGAGGGCGTCCAGGTCGCGCCGGACCGTCTCGGTCGTGACGTCGAAGTGCTCGGCCAGTTCGGCGACGGAGACCCGCCCTGCCGACTGCAGCGAAGCGGCGATGGCGTCGTGCCGCTCGGTTGCGTACATGCCCGAACTCCTTCGTTCCCGTGGTTTTCGAGCACTGTACGCCCCAAACCCACACGTTCGCAACTGTTCCATCGCAGAACCAACACGGTCACACACGAACGCCCCGCCCTGCGCGTGGCAGGACGGGGCGTTCGGGTGCGCGCGCTGGCGGCGACTAGCCCTTGACGGCCCCCGCGGTCATCCCGCTGACGAGCCGCCGCTGCACGATGAGGAAGAACACCACCACCGGGATCGAGAACAGCACAGACGCCGCCATCAGCCCGCCGAAGTCCGTCCCCTTGTTCGTGGAGAACCCGGCGAGCCACACCGGCAGCGTGTACATCCCCTGGTCCTTCAGCATCACGTACGCGGTCAGGTAGTCGTTCCACGCCGCGATGAACGCGAACACGCTCGTCGCGATCACCCCGGGCATCACGAGCGGGAACAGCACGCTCCAGAGGATCCGGAACGTCCCCGCACCGTCGACCTTCGCGGCCTCCTCGATCTCGACGGGCACGGCCACGAAGAACCCGCGCATGACCCAGATCGAGAACGGCAGCACACTCGCCACGTACGCGAGGATCAGCCCGATGTAGCTGTTGAGCAACCCGAGCGTCTGGAACGACAGGAACAGCGGGATCAGCAGCGCCCCGGACGGGATCATCTGCACGAACAGGATCGCGACGAGGATGGCCCGCCGACCCCGGAACCGGAACCGCGACAGCGCCGCCGACGCCAGGAACCCGACCACGATCGAGAGCAGGACCGCCGCCACGACGACGATGGCCGAGTTCCGCAGGTAGACGAGGAACCCGTCCTGGGTGAGCGCCCTCGTGAAGTTCTCGAACGTCGGTCGCAGCGGCAGCCAGATCGGCGTGAGCGTGGTGACCTCGTCCGCAGGCTTGAACGCGGTGTTCACCATCCAGTAGATCGGGAACACCCACACGAGGCAGAACACGACCGCGATCGTGTTCGCGACCACACGCGGCTTCCGACGACGCGCGCGCGCAGTCACGGCGACGCGGCCCGGCCCGCCCGGCCTGGAGGCACGCCCCGCCCCCGCCACGTCGGGCTGCGCCTCCGACGCGGTCACCCCGGTCACCCCGGGCGTCGATGTCGTCGTCACAGGTCTTCCTCTCCACTGCGGACGAGCCGACGGATGTAGTAGCTGGTGAGCGCACCGAGGATCAGCGTCGAGATGACGGCGATCGCCGCGCCCTGCCCGTACGCGTTCGACACGAAGGACTTCACGAAGGTCCAGATGCCGAGCGTGAGCGTGGTGTCCTCCGGGCCGCCCTTGGTGAGCAGCCAGATCTGGTTGAAGACGTTGAAGTCCCAGATCACCGAGAGGATCGTCACGAGGAGCAGCGTCGGTACGAGCGCCGGCAGCGTGATCGCGCGGTACATGGCCCACGCCGAGGCCCCGTCGAGGGCGCCGGCCTCGTAGTACTCCGGCGCGATCTGCGACTGCGCGGCGTACAGCGTGAGGGCCACGAACGGCACCGCCTGCCAGATGACGAGCGAGAGCACGATCGCCAATGACTGCCCCGGGGTCGAGGCCCAGTTGTCCTGCGTGTGGTCCCCGAAGACGCCGAGCTGCGTGATGATCCAGTTGAGCACCCCGTAGAACGGCTGGAAGAGCCACTGCCACACCAGGCTCGACGCCACGTTGGGCATCGCCCACGCCAGCACGAGCACGACACTGACCACCGTGCGCATGACGACGCCGAGCCGGGTGAGCAGCTGCGACACGGCCATGCCGATCCCGATCGTCCCGACCACCATCGCCCCGGTGACGAGCACCGTCCGCAGGATGACCGGCCAGAAGCTCGCGTCCGTGAGGACGTTCGTGTAGTTCGTGAGCCCCGCGAACCCGGCCTGACCGGTGAAGATCGCGCGGAGCCCGTAGTCCTGGAAGGAGATGACGAGCAGCCGCACGAGCGGGTACACGACCAGCGCGAGCAGCAGGACCGCGGCCGGCGCCAGCAGCACGAGCGGCGCACGGGACGCCGTCGACGACCGCCGACGGCCGCCGCGACCGCCCGCCGAGCCGGACCCCGACGGGCCCGACCCCGCCGGGCGACTCCGCCGGAGACCGCCACGCCGGGTGTCCGGCCCGGCCGGAGCCGGACCGGACACCCGCTGCGCAGTGGAGGTCATCGACTACTGCTGCGCGTTCAGCGCGGACGTGAGGTGCTCCGAGAAGCCCTCGGCTGCCTGCTGCGGCGTCTTCCGTCCCGTGGCGATGTCGGCGAACATCGTCTGGAAGCTCGAGTCGCCCTCGATGGTCGCCCAGCCCGGGGTCGCCGGGGTCGGGCGGCTCGTCGAGGCGGCCTCGAAGTACGGCTTGTGGAGCTCGTCCACATCGCCGGCGACCGCGTCGAGCAGCTGCGTCGAGTTCGGCTCCCACCCGTCGACGCCGAACACCTGGTCCTTCTGGAACTCCTTCGAGGTCAAGATCTTCATGTAGTAGAGCGCGAGCTCCTGGTTCTGCGACTTCGACGGGATGCCGAGGTCGGAACCGCCGAGGAACACCGGCTGGGTCTTCCCCTCGGTCGCGGACGGCATCGGGAAGGTGCCGATCTGGTCCTTCAGCTCGGGCTTCGCCGTGGTGATCGACCCGATCTCCCACGCCGACCCGAGGATCGCCGACGTGTTGCCCTGCGCGAAGACGTCGGACTCGGCCGGCTTGTCGGTGTTGATGTCCTGCGTGGACTTCGCGGAGTACGCGTTCTGGAAGTCCTTCCACGCCGTGAGGCCCGTGACGGCGTCAGCGGAGTCGATCGCTCCGGTCCACTTGCCGCCCTTCTCGGTGGCGATCTGCCCGCCCGCGTCCCACACCCACTGCAGACCGCCGTACCAGTACTGCCCGGGCATGTAGAACGCGGAGAAGTCGGCCTGCAGGTTCTTCGCCTTCACCTTGTCGAGGTCGGCGGTGAGCTGGTCGTACGACTTCGGCACGTCGGTCACCCCGGCGTCCGCCCAGGTCTTCTTGTTGTAGATGACCGCGCGGTTGCCGGCGAAGAGCGGAGCGCCGTAGAGCTTGCCGTCGACCGTCGCCGGCCCCTCGAGCCCGGACAGCCACGTCTGCCCGTCCTGCAGCTCCTTCTTGTAGGGCGTCAGGTCCATGAGGCCGCCGGTCGCCGCGTAGACCGGCACCTGCGTGTTGCCGAGGTCGACCACGTCCGGCGCGTCCTGCTGCGCGAGCGCCGTCGTGAGCTTGGTCGTGATCCCGTCCCACTGCTGCAGTTGCAGCTTCACCTTCGCTCCGGTCGCCTCGGTGAACTGCTTCTCGGCGACGTCGAGGATCTTCGGGCTGAGGTCGCCGTTCATGATCCACACGGTGATGGTCTTGCCCTTGCCATCGGGTGTGCCGATGGACTTCGTGCCGCCGTCGGAAGCTCCGTTGCTTCCGGCGGAGCACCCGGTGAGGGCGAGCGCGCCTGCGAGGGCGAGCGCACCGAGTGCGGCGAAACGCGTGCGTGTCACGTTGACTCCCTTGGTCCGACCTTTATGAAAGGACGTTGCGTAATGGTGAGTAAAGACCCATCACGCGGGGATGTCAACACCGGATCGCAAGCCTGTGGGACGACGCGATCCGCATGTTTCCGGGGGATCACGGATGTCGAACAGATCGGGATGCAACTTTGACGAACTGGTCATGACCAGGCAAGATCTGCATCCGCTGAAGCGACGGACGGGAGGCCCGTGGCGATCCCGCCACGGGCCTCCCGTCCGTCCTCGGCGCGACGCAGTCCAGGGGCTCAGTCGTCGAAGGGGACGTGCTCGCTCGTCCCGACCCCTGCGCGCTGCCGGTACGCCAGGTGCCCGCCGAGGTAGCCGCCGACCCCGACGGCGGTCAGCCCCGCGAACCCGAGCATCTTCCCGGCGCCGTGGTTCCCGCGCTTCCGCTGCATCCACGACAGCCCGTAGAGCGTGATCCCGACCCAGTTCACCGCCTGGTGCACCCAGCCGGTCCGGAGCTGCTCGCGGTCGAGCTCGGACCAGTCCACGTACCCGGCGACGGAGGCGCTCCCGGCTGACACCAAGCCCGTGCCGACGAGGGTCTTCGCGGCCTTCGCGTTCCCCTCGCCGCCGACCAGGTCGAGCACCGCAGCGGAGATCCACGCCCCGAGCGGCACCTGCACCATGAGCGGGTGCAGTGGGTGCCCGAACGGCACGCCGTGCAGCAGCTGCCGGAGCGCCCGGGGACGTGCGAGGGCGCGGACGACGGCGCGGTCGATGTCGACTGCCTTGTCGAGCACGTCAGCGTGCTCGACGGCGTCGGTGAGGCGACGGATGGCTCGGATCTCAGGCATGCCCTGGACGGTAGGCCTGGAGGCCCGCAGCGGGTTCCAGGAACGCGCACCGCTCCTCCAGGCGGCCACCACACGCGACCACGCGACGAACCGCCACGGAACCGGGTTCCGGACGCCACACCCCGCGGTTCCGCGATGCCGTGTCCGGAACCCGGTTCCGGCGGCTGTCAGCCGCTACTCCTCGACGATCTCCCCCTCGACGACCTCACCGAGGTCGAACGGCTCGACCGTCAGCTCGTCGCCGTCGGCGGCGACGTCCACCCGCACGGTGTCGCCGTCCCGGACGTCGCCCGCGAGGATCGCCCGTGCCAGCCGGTCGTCGATCTGTCGCTGCATGAGGCGCCGCAACGGACGCGCGCCGTACACCGGGTCGTACCCTCGCTCGGCGAGCCACGTCCGGGCCGACGGCGTGACCGCGAGCTCGAGCCGACGGTCGGACAGCCGGCGGGCGAGGCGGTCGACGTACAGCGACACGATCTGCCCGAGGTCCTCCGACGTGAGCGCCTGGAACACCACGATGTCGTCGAGCCGGTTGACGAACTCCGGCCGGAAGGCCTGCGTGACGAGCTCCCGCACACCCTCCTCGCGCTGCTCCGGCGTCAGCGCGGTGTCGGTGAGGAACTGCGACCCGAGGTTCGACGTCAGGATGAGGATCGTGTTCCGGAAGTCGACCGTCCGGCCCTGACCGTCGGTCAGCCGCCCGTCGTCGAGCACCTGCAGCAGCACGTCGAAGACCTCGGGGTGGGCCTTCTCGACCTCGTCGAGCAGGACGACCGAGTAGGGCCGACGTCGGACGGACTCGGTCAGCTGCCCGCCGGCCTCGTAGCCGACGTAGCCGGGCGGGGCGCCGATGAGCCGCGCGACGGAGTGCTTCTCGCCGTACTCGCTCATGTCGATGCGGACGAGGGCCTTCTCGTCGTCGAACAGGAACTCGGCCAGCGCCTTGGCCAGCTCGGTCTTGCCGACGCCGGTGGGTCCGAGGAACAGGAACGACCCCGTCGGACGGTCCGGGTCGGAGATGCCCGCACGTGTCCGACGGACGGCCTCGGAGACGGTGTTCACCGCCGAACGCTGCCCGATGATGCGGCGCCCGAGCTCGTTCTCGAGGTGGAGCAGCTTCTCGGTCTCGCCCTGGAGCAGACGTCCCATCGGGATGCCCGTCCACTGCGCGATCACGGCGGCGATGTCCTCGTCGGTGACGCTGTCGTTCACCATCCGCTCGGCACTCTCGGCCTGCTCGGCGGCGGCGAGCTCGGCCTCGATCCGCGGCTTCTCGCCGTACTCGAGCCGGCTGACCGTCTCGTAGTCGGCCTCGCGCTGTGCCCGCTGCGACCGCATGTTGAGGTCGTCGAGGCGCTGCTTCAGTTCACCGATCCGGTTCAGCGAGGCACGCTCGGCCTGCCACCGCTGCTCGAGCTCGGCGAGCAGGGTCTCGCGGCTCGCGAGTTCGGCACGCAGGGTCTCGAGCCGCGCCTTCGATGCGTCGTCCTTCTCCTGCTTCAGCGCGAACTCCTCGACGCGCAGCCGGTCGACGGTGCGCTTGAGCTCGTCGATCTCGACCGGGGACGAGTCGATCTCCATGCGGAGCCGCGACGCCGCCTCGTCGATGAGGTCGATGGCCTTGTCGGGCAGCTGACGGCCGGAGATGTACCGGTTCGACAGGCTCGCCGCGGCGACGAGCGCGGAGTCGTTGATCGTGACCTTGTGGTGCGCCTCGTACCGCTCCTTGAGCCCGCGCAGGATCGCCACAGCGTCCTCGACACTGGGCTCGCCCACGTAGACCTGCTGGAACCGCCGTTCGAGCGCCGCGTCCTTCTCGATGTACTCGCGGTACTCGTCGAGCGTCGTCGCGCCGATCAGTCGCAGCTCGCCGCGCGCCAGCATCGGCTTGAGCATGTTCGAGGCCGCGACCGACCCCTCGCCCCCGCCTGCGCCCATGAGCGTGTGCAGCTCGTCGATGAAGGTGATGACCTGACCGTCGGAATCGTTGATCTCCTTGAGGACGGCCTTGAGCCGCTCCTCGAACTCACCGCGGTACTTCGCACCGGCGATGAGGGCGGAGATGTCGAGCGACACGAGCCGCTTGTCCTTGAGCGAATCGGCGACGTCACCGGCGACGATCCGTTGCGCCAGACCCTCGACCACGGCGGTCTTGCCGACGCCGGGCTCGCCGATGAGCACCGGGTTGTTCTTCGTCCGACGCGTCAGCACCTGTGAGACGCGGCGGATCTCGGCGTCGCGGCCGATCACCGGGTCGAGCTTGCCGCTGCGGGCGATCGCCGTGAGGTCGACGCCGTACTGCTCGAGGGCGGTCTTCTGTCGCTCTTGCGAGTCGGGAGCGCCCTGGAGGTTCGCCATGCGTTCCGTCCTTTCGTTGCGTTGGTCGTCTACTTGAGTCTACTGCACTCAACTTCTGTCCGGCACGGAATCTTCCCGCATCGGGTTCCGGATGCCGATCGCACTGACGATCGACCCGGCGAGCAGCAGGAAGCCCATGACCACGACCGCGCGGTGGAACCCGACCACGCTCATCGCCCCACCGAGCACGACACCGGCGAGCGCCACCACCACGAGGCTCGCGATCCGGGCGACCGCGTTGTTGACCGCTGATCCGATCCCCGCCTCGGACTCCGGCACCGACCCGAGGACCGCACTCGTCAGCGGAGTCACCATGAGCGCGATCCCGAGGCCGACGAGCACGAGCCCGGGGAACACGGTCCACCAGTACGCCGCCGGGTCGTTGCTCACGAACACCATGACGAACGACCCCACCGCCGCGATCGCGGGACCGGCGGCCATGAACCACCGCGGTCCGTACCGCCCGGCGAACGACCCGACCGTGGTCGAGAGCAGCAGGAGCAGGACCGTCGGCGGCAGCGTCGCGATGCCGGCGACCCACGCCGGGAAGGCCCAGACCTCCTGGAGGAACAGCGTCACCACGAAGCCGACCATGCCGAGCGCCCCGTAGATCGACAGCGTCGCGAGGTTCCCGACCGCGAAGTTCCGCGCCCCGAAGAGCCCGAGGTCCACGAGCGGTTGCGTGGTCCGCCGCTCCCAGGGCACGAACGCCACGAGTGCCAGCCCACCGACCACGAGGGCCGCCAGCACGATCGGCGATGACCACCCGAGCCGCTCCTGCTCGATCAGCCCGAGCACGACCCCGCCGATGCCGACGACCGCGAGCACCGCCCCGATCACGTCGACCCGAGGCCGACCAGGAGGCCGGACGTCACCCGAGATCCGCACCACGAGCGGGATCGTGACCGCGATCGGGACCGCCGTGAGCACGAAGATCCACCGCCAGCCGATGCCGTCGACGATCACGCCGCCGATCACCGGGCCGACGATCACGGCGGCGCTCGACCAGGCAGTCCACGAACCGATGGCCCTGCCCTGAGCCGCGCCGCGGAACGCCGCGATGATGAGCGCGAGCGAACTCGGCGTGACGAGCGCACCACCGACACCCTGCAGTGCCCGGGCGACGATGAGCACCGCGCCCGTCGGCGCTGCCGCGCACACGATCGACGCGCCGCCGAAGATGATCAGCCCGAGCGTGATGACCCGCACCCGGCCGAACAGGTCCGACAGCGAGCCGGCGACGAGGATGAGCGAACCGAGCGTCACCATGTACGCGTCGACGACCCACTGCTGCACGACGAGCCCGCCACCGAGGTCGTGCCGGATCGCCGGGAGGGCGACGTTCACCACGCTCGCGTCCAACCCGACCACGAACGACGCCAGGATCGCGACGACGAGCACCACGCGCCGGTCGTCGCGGAGCGGTGCAGCGGGTGTCGTCATGCGTTCATCCAACCCCTGCCGCCGACGGCACATCCACGCCCCCCTCACGACGAAGCCCCCGCGACCGGAATGGTCGCGGGGGCTGCCGACAGGACGGGGCTGGGTGTCGTCGGTCTGGTGCTACTGCTTGGAGTCCGCGTTCGGCTGGACCGACGGTCCCGGGTTGACGACCGGCGCGGCCGGCTGTGCAGCGGTGTTTTGCGCGCTGGTGTTCTGCGCCGATGTGTCGGGCGACTGCTTGTCGTCCGTGCCCATCTCCTTCTTGAAGATGTTGATCGACTGACCGAGACCCTTCGCGAGTGCCGGGAGCTTGGTCGCCCCGAACAGCAGGATGACGATCCCGAGGATGATCAGCAGATGGATGCCGGTGAGGCCTGCGAACATCATGACTCCTTCGATGGTGAACTGGTCGCCGTGCTCGGGTCTTCTTCGACACACGCGGCGGAAGCTCGTGGTCGGATCATCGTAACTCGGTCTGTCCGGGAATCACAGGCGGGGAGCCCGAACGGACACCGTTCGCACAGGCTCGGCGGCCGCGATCGGGTCAGTACGCGCCGCGTGAGCGGAGCACCGACGGGATCGTCCGCGCGAGGATGACGAGGTCGTGCAGGAACGACCAGTTCTCGACGTAGTGCAGGTCGAGCCGAACCCCCTCGGCCCAGTCGAGGTCCGAGCGGCCACTCACCTGCCAGAGCCCGGTGATGCCCGGGGTCACGAGCAGTCGACGATCGGCGAAGTCCTCGTAGACGGCGACCTCCTTCGGCAGCGCCGGGCGCGGCCCCACGAGGCTCATGGACCCCCTGAGCACGTTCCAGAGCTGCGGCAACTCATCGAGCGACGTCTTGCGGAGGAATGCCCCGACGCGTGTCACTCGCGGGTCGTCCTTCATCTTGAAGAGCGGGCCCGCCCCCTCGTTCGACGCCTCGAGCGCGGCCACCCGAGCTTCGGCGTCGACGCACATCGTCCGGAACTTCAGGATCGAGAAGTCGAGACCGCCGCGCCCGACCCGGGTCTGCCGGAAGAACACCGGACCGCCGTCGTCGAACCGGATCGCGAGCGCGATCAGCGCGAACACCGGCGCGAGCACCAGGAGTCCGAGGCCCGCTCCCACGACGTCGAGCAGACGCTTGCCGAACCGCCGGCGGTAGTCCGGAGTCTCGACGTGCATGAGCGGAAGGCCGTCGACCGGGCGCTCGTGCACGCGACCGGCCGCGACGTCCGCGAGCGGTGACGAGACGACGAGCTCGACACCGTGCTCCTCGAGCTGCCAGCCGAGGCGCCGGAGCCGTTCGTGTCCGCCCGGCACCGCGCCGGCCACGACGACCGCGGACACCCCACAGGTGGCCGCACGGTCGAGGACCTCATCGATGCGTCCGACGACCGGCACCAGCGCCGAGCCGAGGTCGACGGCGGAGCCGACGGCCACACAGTCGGTGACCACGCCGGCGACCCGGTAGCCGGCGACGGGGGGGGGGCCGCGATCCGGCGCCCCACGTAGCGGACGTCCTCACCGTCGCCGACGAGCAGGACGTCCTGCAGCCGCTCCCCCCGTCCGCGACGGCGGGCGAGCACGGTGCGGACGACCTTGCGTTCGAGCACCAGCAGCAGGAGGCCGAGCGGGAAGGCGATGGCCACGTAGCCGCGGGCGATGTCGAGCTGGATCGCGTACGACACGATCGCCACGCCCGCGCCGGTGACGAGGCTCGCGGTCACCAGGCGGCGGTACTCCTCGTTGCCGACGCCGGCGATCCGGGCGTTCCGCGTCCCGAACGAGTGCAGCAGTGCCATCCAGAGGATGACGATCGCCGGGGCGACGACGAACTCGATCCACCCGGCGGTCCGTGACCCGACGGGCAGCTCCCCGGGGAACCGCGCAGCGTGTGCCACGGCGAACGCCAGGGTCAGGACGAGCAGGTCGAGCGCGGCGACGGCGATCGCGAAGCCGGCGGGAGCACCGGCGGGAACGGCCGAGGCACGTCGGCTGACCTCGGGGAAGACCGTGGCGGGCCGTGCTGGTCGGACGACGAGTGACATCGCGGTACCTCCGGTCGGGTTCCGGACCGACAGGACGTCGATCGGATGCCGCAGGCGTCGCCGTCATCGGCCGACCGAGCAGCACCCAATCAGAATATCACCGTGATGTTCCGGACATCAAGCACGAAGGACGGCGTCGAGCGACCACAGGACGGGCGGCTCGAGCAACGCCTCGGCAGCCGCCGGGTCGACCCCGCGGACCCGGAAGACAGCACGTTCGCCCGGCAGCAGGGTCACGAACCCGCGATCGACGACCCCCGCGGGTGCGACGCGGTCGGGCTGCAGCAGGAGGTCCCGGACCAGCGTCGACGCCTCGACCACCACCCGGACGGTCCCGCCGTCCACTTCTGCCCTCGCGGCGAAGCGGGCGGACTCCCAGCGCATCTCGCGGTCGGGTGACGGCGTCCACACGGCACGGTGCTCCCCGAGGTCCGCGACGACGAGCTCGTTCCGGGGGTCGTCGACCACCCCGACGGATTCGGGCAGCGCGACGACGGCGACCCCGGCCGACAGGTGCACGGGGAGCGTGACCTCGGCGAGCACGGCTCCCGCCAGCGTCATCCGTCGCACGCGCACGACACTGTCGTTGCCCGGCCGGGTGGAGCGGACCGCGACCTCGACGGGCGACGACCCGAAGGCACCAGGTGACACCCCGAGCGAGACGCCCCCGGACCCGAGCGACAGCGTGTCCGCCAGCTCGCCGAGCTCAGCCGCCTCACCTGCGTGGGCCGACGGGGCCGGGTGATCCGCGCCTCCAGGCTGGTCGTCGGCCGACGCGCCGGACGGACCGGCCGTCCGCGGACCGACCACCGAGGACACCGGCCGGATGGTCAGCAGCACGTCGTCGTACAGCCGACGCAGTTCGTGCGCCAGTGGCTTGAGCCGACCCGCCGAGTCGACCGCCGACCACGACGCGACCGGCCACAGGTCGTTCAGCTGCCACAGGACGACTCCGGTGTTGCGGGGCCAGTGCGTCCGCCAGTGCTCGACGCCCGACGCGATCGCGCGGACCTGCTGCAGCTGCGTGAGGTAGTGCCACGCGTCGAACGACGCCGGGTCGACGCCGCCGAAGCGCGGGGCGATCCCACGCGCCAGCTTGCCCATGCCGTCGTCGGCCTTCTGGTGGTGGACGACGCCGGGCGAGTCGACCCGCATCGGAGCGTCCGTGACCGCGTCCCGCAGCGTCCGCCAGGCGGGCGGCGCCTGCCACCCGAACTCGGACACGAACCGGGGCACCGACGCGCGGTAGGCGCTGTCCGGCAGCCGGTTCCAGGCCTCCCACGAGTGGTGCGTCTCGTGGTCGACGTCGTTCGCCGGCAGGTCTTCGTCCCCGGACCACGGCGACCCCACCGTGTAGAAGCGCGTCGGGTCGACGGCGTCGACGATCGTCGGCAGGAGGTCGAGGTAGTAGTCGAGGCCCCACCCGCGGTCCCCGAGCGTCTCGGCCCAGCCGTCGACGTCGTGCAGCCAGATGTTCTCGTTGTTGCCGTTCCACACCACGAGCGACGGGTGGCGGGACAGGCGGGCGACGTTGTCCCGCGCCTCGGCGACGACCTCGCTCCGGATCGGCTCGGTCTCGGGGTAGGCCGAGCACGCGAACGCGAAGTCCTGCCAGACGAGCAGACCGAGCTCGTCGCACACCTCGTAGAAGTCCCGCGACTCGTACACGCCACCGCCCCAGACCCGGACGAGGTTGGTCCGGAGCGCCGCCGCCGTCCCCAGCCGGGACTCGTAGCGCGCGCGGTCCACCCGCGAGACGATGACGTCGTCCGGGATCCAGTTCACCCCGCGAACGTCGATCAGGGTGCCGTTGACGTACACGCCGAACGGCTTGCCGATGGTGTCGGACGCCGTGTCGATGCGTGTCGACCGGAAGCCGGTGCGGAACACGTCGCGGTCGAGGACCTCCCCCTCGACGGTCTGCAGCTCGACGGTCACGTCGTAGAGGGGCTGCTCGCCGTACCCCCGCGGCCACCACCGCTGCGCGTCCGGCACCCGGACGGTCACGACGGTCTCGTCGTCCTTGGGCGTCAACTGCGCGCGCGAACGCTGGCGGGTCGTTGCGCCCTCGGCGTCCGGCCCGCTCACGGTCACGACGAGCACGAGGTCGTCGTCCTCGCCGTCCTGGTCCAGGTCGTTCATACCCGACCGCTCGACCGTGACGTGCGCGTCGAGCACACCCTCGCCCGCCTCGACGTCCACGAGCGGACGCACCTCGCGGAGCCGCGCCGTCGACCAGCGCTCGATCGCCACCGGCCGCCACGGGCCGCTCGTCACCGCCGTCAGACCCCAGTCCCACCCGAAGTTCGACGCCATCTTCCGCACGTACGGGAACGGCTCGTCGTACGGCCCCGGCATGCTGCCCGCTCGCGCTGCGACACGACCGGCCTCGCGGTAGGGCGATTCGAACAGGATCTCGAGCTCGCGCTCCGTCCGCGCGTTCGACCCACCGGTCGCGTCCCGCAGGTCGAACCGGTACCGACGGTGCATGTTCCGCGTCGTCCCGACCGTGACACCGTCGAGCGTGAGCGTCGACACGGTGTCGAGCCCGTCGCAGACCAGGTCGATCCGCTCGTGGCCCCGCAGGTCGACGTCGACGTTCCGCTGGTACGCCCAGTCAGCCCGGCCGACCCACTTGCCGTCCGCCTCGTTGCGGTCGAACGTCGGGTCGGCGAGCAGCCCCTCACGCTGGAGGTCGGTGTGCACCTGGCCCGGCACCGTCGCCGGGATGGAACGGCCTGCGACGCCGTCAGGGGCGCCGCTGCCGCCTGCCATCGTCACGGTCCAGCCGTCGCGGAGTTCCTCGCGGTCGAGGGTCATGCGGGTCCTTCTCTGGGCGGGCGGGACCGGTGGTCCGCTCGGTCGGGACGCCGGCCGCGTGTCCGCCAGGCGGCCGGGAACCGGCCTGGAGGCACGACACCGGTCAGCCGGGCGTCGTCACGTCGCGCGCGCGAGCGCCTGGGCGATCACACGACGGGGTGCCCGGCGATGCTAGTACGCGGAGCTTGCACGGCGGTGGGTGGCAGGCTGTGATCCGTGATCACAGTTGCTCTCGCCGCGGCCCTCCGTGACTCCGGACTCCGTTGGCACCCCGAGACCGGGGACCGGTTCGTCATCGACAAGCCCGGGGTCGACGACGACGTCTACACGGTGTCCGAGATGACCGTCGAACGGCACGACTACCCGTCCGGCACCGTGCTCGGCTTCAACGGGACGACGGAGTGGGCACTCGACTCGGTCGAGGCCGCCGAGTCGCTGTGGCTGCCGCGGGAGGACCAGCTCCGGACGCTGCTCGGGAGTGCTTTCGTGTCGCTCGCGAGTTCGGGGCCGTCGCTGACCGTCACCGCGGTGATCGACGGTGCTCCGCAGACCTTCGACGCTCCCGACGCCGCTGACGCGTACGGCGCCGCGCTGCTCGCGTACATCCGTTCTGCGCTGGACTGAACGCCCTCGAACCGGGTGACGCGCCCGACTGGGAGTTGTCGGAATGCGCGCTGGGCGGCCTTTGGTTGCATGGCGACATGACCGTTCCGAACATCACCCTGAACGACG
Source organism: Curtobacterium phoenicis (assembly GCF_047238015.1). NCBI lineage: Bacteria > Bacillati > Actinomycetota > Actinomycetes > Micrococcales > Microbacteriaceae > Curtobacterium > Curtobacterium phoenicis. The sequence continues at coordinate 776,111 of NZ_JBDFLZ010000002.1, read as the reverse complement.
GCAAGACCATCCCGCAGCTCGGCTTCGGCGTCTTCCAGATCAAGCCCGAGGACACCAAGGACGCGACGCTCGCAGCGCTCGAGGTCGGCTACCGCCACATCGACACCGCCGAGATGTACGGCAACGAGAAGGAGGTCGGCGAGGCCATCGAGGCGTCCGGCATCCCTCGCGAGGAGATCTTCGTCACGTCGAAGCTCAACAACGGCTTCCACGACCCCGAGGCAGCGCTGGAGAACGGCAAGAAGTCGGCCGACCTGCTCGGCGGCTACACCGACCTCTTCCTCATCCACTGGCCGCTGCCCACCGTCTCGGACTTCGTCCCGACGTGGAAGGCGATGGAGGAGCTCTACCGCGCCGGCACCGCCCGGTCGATCGGCGTCTCGAACTTCCAGGCGCACCACCTCAACCGCCTCGCCGCCGAGACGACCATCACCCCGGCCGTGAACCAGATCGAGGTGCACCCGTACCTGACGCAGGAGGAACTGCGCGCGTACGACCGCGAGCACGGCATCGCGACCGAGGCCTGGTCCCCGATCGCGCAGGGTCTCGTCCTCGACGACGAGACCATCACCCGCATCGCGGGCAACACCGGCAAGACCCCGGCGCAGGTCGTGCTCCGCTGGCACATCCAGCGCGGCGACATCGTCTTCCCGAAGTCGGTCACGCGCGCTCGCGTCGAGGAGAACTTCGCGATCTTCGACTTCGAGCTCTCCGACGAGGACATGACCGCGATCACGTCGCTCGACAAGGGTCACCGCACCGGTCCGGACCCGGACACGTTCGACTACGTCCCGGCCTGATCCGGGAGCAACGCGAAGGGCCGGGCGGCAACCACAGGTTGCCGCCCGGCCCTTCGTCGTCGGACTGACTACTTCACCTCGTCGGCCTGGACGACGTTCGAGGTCCCCTCGTCGGTGACCTTCGCCGGCTCGTCACCGGAGTAGAGGACGTCGTTCGCGTTGCCGGTGAGCGAGACGGTCTTGGCCGTCCCGACCGTGATGCGGCTGATGGCGCTCTCGACGATCAGCTCATCGACGTCGCCCAGGTGCACGATCGAGTCGTTGCCCGACACGGTGACCTTCGCGCATGCGCCCTTCAGGGTCACCTCGGTGCCGGACTGATCCACGATCGCGGCCCCGTCGTTGCACGTGACGGTCTTCTTCGCGTCCGGCACCCGGACCTCGGACTGCGGCAGCACCGACGGCTCCGACGAAGCGGAGGCTCTGGGCTTCGAAGTGGTGTCAGACGTCGTGCCGTCAGCTGCCGAGCAGCCAGCGAGCACGGTGGCGAGCGCAGCAGCAGCGAGCGCGGGGATGAGGATCCGGGGAGTACGCACGGCGGCGCCTTTCATTCGGGGTCGGTCGGTGCCAGGGAGATTCGTGACGAGGAGGGCCCGGCCCGGCGCGCCGGACCCTCCGGTGCAGTCACCGCGGACTGCGGTGGTACTGGTGTCACTGGGCGTTGCGGTCGACGGTGAAGAACGCCGCGGTCGTGGACGACTTGCCGGTCTTCGTGACCTGCTTCACCTCGAGACCCGGGTACGAGCCGCCCCGTTCGAGGTCGAACAGCGCCGTCGCACGGAACGTGCCGAACTCGTCGACCGTCGCGGTCGCGACCGTCCTCCGCGAGGAAGCGACCGTGATCTCAGCGCCCGGCGTGGCGGTCCCGACGAACGTCGGACGCAGCACGGTCACGGTCTCGCCTTGCGCCGGAGCCGACAGCGACAGCTCGCGGAACGCCTCGTTCGACACCGTGAACGCGACACGGATGGTGCCCGTGACGGTCCCACGGACCGACTGGACGACGTAGAGGTTGTACGTGCCCGGCGTCAGCGGTGCGTCCGGATCGGTCTTCGCGGCCCACTGCCCGTTCTGCACGGTGCCCGTGGCGACGACCCGCGACGAACCACGAACCGTGATCGTCGCTCCCTCGTGCCCGGTCCCCCGGAACTCCGGCGTCAGCGTGTCGACGACCGCACCAGCGGCCGGGCTCGTCACCGTGTGCGGCGTCACGATCGGGGCGGTCTCACCGATCGTGAACGCATGACGCACCGTCGACGTGAGCCCACCCTTGGCGATCTGATCGAAGTACAGGTCGTAGCTGCCCTTCTGGAGGTCCACCGTGGACGTCGCCGACCAGGCTCCAGCCGTGACCGTGCCGGACGCGACCTCGCGGATCGAACCCCGGACCACGATCTTCGAACCGGTCGCACCGGTTCCGGCGAACGCGATGCGCCCCGGCTCGACGGTGCCGTTCTCGGCCGGCTTCGTGACCACGACCGCAGCGGCGGGCTGCCCGTAGTTCAGCGTGAACGACTTCGCGTCGGACTCGGGAGCGCCCTCCATGACCACGCTGAAGGTGTTCACGCCCGAGGTCGCCTTCGCCGGGTCGATCGGGATGACGTACGCGTCACCCTTCGCGACCGCCCGACCGATCTCGGTCCCCACCGAGTTCCGCAGCACCACCGTCGAACCGGTCGGCGCCGAGCCGAACGCCTCAGCAGGCTTCGTCGAGTCGGCCGCGTTGAACCGGCCGGCAGCGGTCAGCTCGACCGTGTCCTCGCCGGCGTTCACCACGATCGTCTCGGCCTGGACGTTGCCGCCCTTCGACTTCTGCGTGACGGTCAGCTTGTGCTCCGAGGCGTTGAGCTCGATGGTCTTCAAGCTCCAGTTCCCGGTGGGTCGCACGGTCACGGGACCACCCACGCGACGGTCACCCTCGTGCACCTCGACCACGGCATCCGACTCGCCCGTCCCCCGGACGTCGAGCTGACCACCGGGGTGAGCGAAACCGCTCTCAGGGCGATCGATGACGAGTTGCTTGCCGTAGTCGATCGAGAGCGGCGTCTTGCTGGTTCGCTCGCCCTGCAGCGACTGGTATACGTTCAGGTCGTAGCTGCCGCCCTTGTTCGGCGCCGGAAGTTCGACACTCCATGCACCCGTGACCTCGTTCGCGGGTTCCGATGCGACGACCATCTGGTCGTCCTCGTTGAACACCTGCACGATCGCACCGGCCTGAGCAGAACCCGAGAGCGTTACGAGGTCCTCAGCTGCGTCGCCGAACTCATGCTGCACGGTCAGCTCCGCGACCTTCAGCTCGACATCGAGCTCGTACTCGCCCGTCAGCTGCTGGTTCTCGTACTGCAGCAGCTTCACCGGGTTCGATCCGAGCTTCAGGTTGTCGAGCTCGAAGTCCCAAACGCCATCGTCGTTCACGCGAGTGGCATCTTCGTACTCACCATCCCCCCACTGCAGGACAACGTTCGCCCCGGGCTCTCCGCTACCCGTGACGACTGCCGAACGCTCGGTGAAGTTCGTTGAGGTCACGCTGCCGTTGAAGGCCGAGAAGCCGGGTCCGATCGTGACGGGGGTTCCGGAGCCCCGGAACCACAGTGCCGCTGGCGTGGCTCCGGCGGTCAAGTTCGTCAAGTAGTGGTCCGGAGCGACCTTCGGGGTCAGCTTCCCGTCGTCAAGCTGGAACATTTGAACTTCGGAGCCGTCACAGTCCTGGACAACGCCGATGTAACCGCCCGAGGAGAACGTGGTCACGCCGATGCACTTGTCCGAGTTCTCGATGTGCATCTCCCCCCACCGTGCCCCGGGGACGGAGACGGCGAGCGCTTTGGTCAACGCATCGCTTTCATCGAGCGCGGGGATCATGTACTCGGCCCCACTCAAGTTTTGGATGCTGAACCACCGCTCGGAAGTCGCGATCGCGAACTTCGCGTAGGTCTTGTGCGCGGTGTCGGCGTCTTCGTCGGCAAGAGCCGCGCTCGGACCGAAAGAGAGGCCGGTGGCGATGGTGGCGACGGCGAGCGCGGACGCGCCCAAGCCCTTCGCGAGACGCTTGGTCTTGTTGGACATGAGTGTGATCCCTTTCGAGGGGTCGTGCCGCGCGCTGACGTTCGGGACGATCGGGTCGCCCGCGGCTCGCGGTCATCTTCATCGCGGGAGACCCCGCTGCCGTACCAAAATATCACAGACGAACATGACATACAACATAACTGTGAACCCCCCGCGAGCTGGGCCCGACGGCCGCGCCAGGTCCCCGCCCCCGAGGGAGGTGGTGTTACTGGGCGTTGCGGTCGACGGTGAACGGTGCGCTGACGGTCGACACCTTGCCGCTCTTGGTGGTCTGCTTGACCTCGAGGTTGTAGGTCCCGCCGCGGGCGAGGTCGTCCAGGGCGGTGGCACGCCAGGTACCGTCTTCACCGACCGTGGCGGTCGCGACCGTGGTGCGGGAGGACCCGACACGGATCTCAGCGCCCGGGGTGGCGGTCCCGACGAACGTCGGACGCAGCGTCGTGACGTTCTCGTTCTGTGCCGGCGCCGACAGCGTCAGCTCCCGGAACGCCTCGTTCGACACGGTGAAGGACGCACGGATCGTGCCCGTGACCGTGCCACGCACCGACTGGTCGACGTAGAGGTTGTACGTGCCCGGCGTCAGCGGCGCGTCCGGGTCGGTCTTCGCCACCCATTGGCCGTTGACCACGGTGCCGGTCGCGACGACCCGCGACGAACCACGAACCGTGATCGTGGCACCCTCGTGCCCAGCACCCCGGAACTCCGGAGTCAGCGTCTCGAGGACGTCACCGGCACCCGGGCTGGTCACCGTGTGCGGCGTCACGATCGGAGCAACCTGGCCGATCGTGAACGCATGCCGCACCGTCGACGTCAGCCCACCCTTGCCGACCTGATCAAAGTACAGGTCGTACTTCCCGGCCGGAAGCGGCATGTCAGCAGCGTTCGCAGCACTCCACGATCCATCCGCACCGACCCGCGTGCTCGCCACTTCGCGACTCGACCCCCGGACGACGAGCCGGGCGCCGGGTTCACCGGTCCCGCGGAACTCCACGACCCCCGGTTTGACCGTGCTCCCCGGTTCGGGCCTCGTCACGATGACCCGTGCTGCGGGTCGCCCGTAGTCGAGCATGAACGACCTCACCTCCGATCCCGGCGCGCCCTCGATGATGACACCGAAGGTGTTCACCCCCGAGGTCGCCTTCGCCGGATCGATCGCGATCTCGTACGCGTCACCCTTCGCGACCGCCCGACCGATCTCGGGCCCCACCGAATTCCGCAGCACCACGGTCGAACCGTGCGGCGCGGCACCGAACGCCACCGACGGCTTGGTCTCGTCCTCCACGTCGAACCAGCCGGCGGCAGTCAGCTCGACGTCGGCCTCGCCGGCGCTGACGGTCACCGAGACGGTCATCGTGTTCGCCCCCTCGATCGCTGCGTCGCGATGACGCGGTTCTCGCCCGGCTGCAGTTCCGCGTCGACACTCCTTCGCCCGTCCGACACGCTCACGGCGGGGTACTCGTCACCGTTCACGGACAGGGCCACGGAGGATCCGTTCTCCCCGATGCCGCTGACCGCCTGCGGACCGGGTTCGACATCGTCGCCGTCGTCGAACGACGTGATGACCACCGGGTTGCCGTGATCGAGCGCGACAGGGACAGCCCCGGTGTGAAGCATGTGGATAGCTATCCATCAGCCTCATGCAGGAGGGAAGCTGAGTCGTCATGACGCAACTTTGAGCTCCCTGGGTTGACGCGCCTCCCGTCCGGAGTAAGGTTGAGTCCATCGGACGCAAGTCCAACCGACTTCCGCACCAAACGAAGGAGCACCAACACATGGGACGCGCAGTAGGCATCGACCTCGGAACCACCAACTCGGTCGTCAGCGTGCTCGAGGGCGGCGAGCCCACGGTCATCGCGAACGCCAAGGGTCTCCGCACCACGCCGTCGATCGTCGCCTTCACGAAGGACGGCGAGGTCCTGGTCGGCGAGACCGCCAAGCGCCAGGCCGTCACGAACGTCGACCGCACCATCGCCTCCGTCAAGCGCCACATCGGCACCGACTGGAAGGTCGACATCGACGGCAAGCAGTACACGCCGCAGGAGATCTCGGCCCGTACCCTCGGCAAGCTCAAGCGCGACGCCGAGCAGTACCTCGGTGAGGACGTGACCGACGCGGTCATCACCGTCCCGGCGTACTTCAACGACGCCGAGCGCCAGGCCACGAAGGACGCCGGTGAGATCGCCGGCCTCAACGTCCTCCGCATCATCAACGAGCCGACCGCGGCCGCGCTCGCCTACGGCCTCGACAAGGGCAAGGAAGACGAGCTCATCCTGGTCTTCGACCTCGGTGGCGGCACGTTCGACGTCTCCCTGCTCGAGGTGGGCAAGGACGACGACTTCTCCACGATCCAGGTCCGTGCGACCGCCGGTGACAACCGCCTCGGTGGCGACGACTGGGACCAGCGGATCGTCGACTACCTCGTCAAGAAGTTCAAGGACGAGCACGGCGTCGACCTCTCGACCGACAAGATCGCGAAGCAGCGTCTCAAGGAGGCCGCTGAGCAGGCGAAGAAGGAGCTCTCGTCGCAGATGTCGGCGAGCATCCAGCTCCCGTACCTGACGCTCACCGCCGACGGCCCGCTCAACCTCGACGAGACCATCTCCCGCGCGCAGTTCGAGCAGATGACCTCCGACCTGCTCGACCGCACGAAGAAGCCGTTCAACGACGTCATCAAGGAGGCGGGTGTCTCGGTGGGCGACATCGCGCACGTGGTGCTCGTCGGTGGCTCGACCCGCATGCCCGCCGTGGCCGAGGTCGTCAAGAGCCTCACGGGCGGCAAGCAGCCGAACCAGGGTGTCAACCCGGACGAGGTCGTCGCCGTGGGCGCTGCGCTCCAGGCCGGTGTCCTGAAGGGCGAGCGCAAGGACGTCCTCCTCATCGACGTCACGCCGCTGTCGCTCGGCATCGAGACCAAGGGCGGTCTGATGACGAAGCTCATCGACCGGAACACCGCGATCCCGACCAAGCGGAGCGAGACCTTCACGACCGCCGACGACAACCAGCCGTCGGTCGCGATCCAGGTCTTCCAGGGCGAGCGCGAGTTCACCCGCGACAACAAGCCGCTCGGCACCTTCGAGCTGACCGGCATCGCCCCGGCTCCCCGTGGCGTCCCGCAGGTCGAGGTCACCTTCGACATCGACGCGAACGGCATCGTGCACGTGTCCGCGAAGGACAAGGGCACCGGCAAGGAGCAGTCGATGGTCATCTCCGGCGGCTCGTCGCTGCCGAAGGAGGACATCGAGCGCATGGTGCGCGAGGCCGAGGAGCACGCTGCCGAGGACAAGGCCCGCCGTGAGGCGAACGAGCGTCGCAACCAGGCCGAGCAGCTCGTCTACTCGATCAAGAAGCTCATCAAGGAGAACGACGACAAGCTCCCCGCGGACGTCAAGTCCGAGGTCCAGGGCGATGTCGACTCCCTGAAGTCGGCGCTCGCGGGTGAGGACGACGACGCCGTGAAGGCCGCGTTCGACAAGCTCAACGAGTCGCAGGGCAAGCTCGGCCAGGCGATCTACAGCCAGCAGGACGCGGGTGCCGCGGCCGGTGGCGAGCAGCCCGCCGGCGACCAGGCGACGCAGGACGACGAGGACATCGTCGACGCCGAGGTCGTGGACGACGAGGACGACAAGGACAAGAAGTAACGATGACGGACCCGAAGGACAACGTGCCCGAGGAGGGCGAGCCCCAGGTCGAGGGCGACGCCACGAACGCGCAGCAGCCCGAGGACCTCATCGAAGCGGAGGGGCCGGACGTGGAACTCCCCACGGACGGTCCCGCCGCCGGGGGGCCGCAGAGCGACCTCTCCCCGGAGGACGAAGCACTGCTCGCGGACGCAGCCCGCGGCATGGCCGAGGACAAGCTCAGCCCGCAGGACCGCGACCTCGTGGCGGAGATGCGCGCCGACATGCTCCGTGCGCAGGCCGAGCTGGTGAACTTCCGGAAGCGCGTCGAGCGTGACCGCGAGGCCAACCGCGAGGTCGCCATCGCCGAGGTCGTCCGCGCACTCCTGCCCGCGCTCGACGACCTCACCCGCGCCGAGGCCCACGGTGACCTCGCTGAGGGGCCGATGCAGGTCATCGGGCAGAAGATCCGCGGCGGCTTCGAGAAGTTCAAGCTCGTGCAGATCGGCGAGAAGGGTGAGGCCTTCGACCCGAACATCCACGAGGCGATCGTGCAGCTCCCCACGCCGGGAGCGACCGCGCAGACCGTGGCGGACGTCGTCGAGCCGGGCTACAAGCTCGGCGAGCGCGTCCTCCGTGCGGCCAAGGTCGCGGTCGCTGTCCCGGCCTGACCGCGGGAAGGAGGTAGGGATTCATGGCCAGTCAGGACTGGTTCGACAAGGACTTCTACAAGGTCCTCGGCGTCGACAAGACGGCGAGCGACGCTGAGCTGAAGAAGACCTACCGGAAGCTCGCGCGGCAGTACCACCCGGACTCCAACCCGGGTGACGCCGCCGCCGAGGCCCGCTTCAAGGAGATCAGCGAGGCGTACTCGGTGCTGTCCGACAAGGACCAGCGCGCCGAGTACGACCAGGTCCGCGCCATGGGCTCGGGCGCCCGCTTCACCGCGGGCGGCCCGGGCGCCCAGGGCGGCTTCGAGGACGTCTTCGGCGGCATGTTCGGCGGGGGCGGCGGACAGCGCGTCCGGTTCGGTCAGGGCGGCGGAGGCGGCTTCGAGGACATCCTCGGCGGGATGTTCGGCGGTGGAGGCGGCTTCGGACAGTCCACCGGTGGCTACCGCGGCTTCGGCGGTCCCTCGAAGGGCGCGGACGTCACGGCGTCCACGACGCTCGACTTCGCGACCGCGATCGCCGGCGACACGGTCAAGCTCTCGCAGGGCAACGGCCGACCGGTGAACGTCCGGATCCCGGCCGGGGTCGCGGACGGGCAGAAGATCCGCCTCCGCGGGCGCGGGCAGCCGTCGCCCGACGGCGGCGAGGCCGGCGACCTCGTGGTCACGGTCTCGGTCCGGAAGCACCCGGTGTTCGAGCGGGACGGGCTGAACCTCCGCGTGGACGTCCCCGTGACGTTCACCGAGGCGGCCCTCGGCGCGACGATCCAGGTCCCGACGCTCGGCGGAGAACCCGTCAAGCTGCGGGTCGCCCCCGGCACCCCGTCGGGTCGCGTCCTGCGCGTCAAGGGCCGTGGCGTCTCCACGAAGAAGGGCACGGGTGACCTCCTCGCGACCGTGCAGGTCGCGGTGCCCTCCCACCTGTCCGACAAGCAGCGCGAAGCCGTCGAGGCGCTCGCGGCTGCACTGCCCGACGAGGACCCCCGCGAGGACCTCCTCGCCAAGGCGCGCGGCTAGCGCACGCGCGCGGCGCGCATCGAACCGGCCTGGAGGCACGGCGCGGCTCCGTCAGGGAGCCGCACCGGGCCTCCAGGCTGATCTGCACCACCAGACCAACGAGAGGGGCGGTCGATGACCGACATGGACGAGAACTCGCCCGTCTTCGCCATCGCCATGGCTGCCGAGCTGGCCGAGATGCACCCGCAGACCCTGCGGCAGTACGACCGGCTCGGCCTGGTCGTACCGGGCCGTACCCGCGGTGGGTCTCGGCGCTACTCGATGCGCGACATCGCCCAGCTGCGGGAGATCGCGCGGCTCGGCTCCGAGGGTGTGTCACTCGAGGGCATCCGGCGGGTGCTCGAGTTGGAGAACGAGAACCGTGCACTCCGGGCGCGGGTGTCGGAACTCGAGACGGCCCTCGCCGATCAACTCATCAACCGGCCGGGAGCGCGCGTGTTCGCCGCGTCGGCCACCGGAGGGGCCGTGCCCCTGCGTGCCGGTATGCGGCCACAGCGGAACACGCAGATCGTCCTGTGGCGTCCGCCGCGCTGAGCGGCTCTGGGTAGGGTTGCGCCGTGCCACCGGACCTTGCCGACCTCTTCCGCCGTCGCGATGACGACGTGCCGGACCTGATCACGATCGACGGCACCGACCGCTTCATCCTCGACGAAGCACCGCACGTCCACGGCGACGCGCTCCGGCAGCCGGGTGAGGTCGCCGTCGTCGACGACCGCAACGGCGTCCTCACGCTCGGGGTGATCACACTGCACGGCGCATCCGACGTCCGCGTCGTCCAGGACTCCCTGGTCGGAGTGCGTGCACTCGAGGCGAACGCTGGCGTGTTCGGGCGCCGGGGCTTCCACCACCCGGACTCGCTCGAGGGAGCGTTCACCGACGCGCGGCTCGTCCTGCTCCGGCTGTCGAAGTCGAACGACCGGCTCGACGAGATCGCTCGGGCGGTCGCTCGCTGGGCCGCGCCCGACGTCGTGCTGCTGTGCGGTGGGGTGTCGAAGCACATGAACCTCGGGCAGAACGACGTCCTCCGCCGGTACTTCGGCGAGGTCACTGCCTCGCGAGGTCGCGGGAAGTCTCGCCTGCTCGTCGCGCAGGACCCGCTCCGCGCCTCGGCTGTCCGCGCGGACACGTCGAACCCGTGGCCGCGGTCCGTGCACAACGACGAACTCGGGCTGACCGTGGTTGCGCACGGAGGCGTCTTCGCCGGGACGTCGCTGGACCAGGGCACGCGCGTGCTCCTCGACGTCATGGACGACGCTGTGCCGACGGCGAGGACGGCCGTCGACCTCGGGTGCGGCAACGGCGTCATCGCGGTGACCCTCGCCCGCCGCAGGCCGGCGGTCAAGGTCATCGCGACCGACGTCTCGCAGATCGCGGTCGCATCGACCGCGGCCACCGCGGCGGCGAACGGCGTCGCGGACCGCGTGCAGGTCGTCCGGACGGACGCCGGTGACGAACTGCAGGGCGGCTGCGCGCAGCTGGTCCTCTGCAATCCGCCGTTCCACGCGGACACCACGGTGACCACCGACGCCGCCGAGGCGATGTTCCGGAACGCGGCCACGATCCTCCAGTCCGGCGGAGAACTGTGGTGCGTGTGGAACTCGCACCTGCGGTACCGGCCGGTGCTGGAGCGGGTCGTGGGACCGACCCGTCAGGTGACGCGGACCGACAAGTTCACGGTGACGGCGTCGCGCGTCTCCTGACGCGACTCAGCGGGCCTCCGCGACGGCGTCGCCGATCTGCCGCCACAGCGAGCGCGCCCACGCCTCGGTGAGGTGTCCGTGGTCGCGGTACAGGAGGGTGTTGCCTGACACGACGCCGCACCGGGTCGCCGAGCAGAACCAAGCCGTGAGCTCGACGTAGCGGTGACCGGCGTCCTCGGTGGTGCGTCGCTCCGAAGCGACCCAACCGGAGTCCACGCCGACGCGCCGACCGACGGCACAGGCGTCGGTGTCGTCGAGGTTCGCGGAGAGGCACCGTGGGACCGACTCCGCGAACTCCGGTGTGTCGGCGAGCACACTCACGCGCGACCGCTCCGGCAGCGCGGCCAGGGTCCGCCGCAGCCCCTCCCGCCACAGGCCGGTCCGGACCCCTCGATCCGCCTCGTCGGGCGCGTCCACGAGCGGCAGGTGCGCGGAACCGGCGACGAGCACGACGTCCGGCGCCTCGGCCTCGAGTCGCTCCAGCACAGCGGCTCGCCACACGTCACATTCCCGGTAGGGGCGGCCCGATGTGAGGACCTTGACGTCGACCATCGTGCACGCGTTCTTCGTGTAGCCGAGGACCCGGACGCCGCCCCGTCGTTCGGCCCACGCTTCGAGAGCCGGCATCCAGTGCGCGGCGTGCGAGTCCCCCACGAGCGCAACCGTCAGGGCACCGCCGCGGTCTCCGAGCACGCAGGAGTTGACCCTCGTGTCCGAGGACGACTCCACGTGACAGCCTGCGCGTCGGTACGCCGACGTCGTCTCGGTCGCCCGATCCAGCTGCGGGTCGAGCCCGACGGGAACGAAGGGTGTGAAGGTCGGCGGCGCCTCGGGCGTCACGGCTGCGGCGGTGCGGTCCGACGTCAACATGCGTGGGGCGGTGGCCATCCCCGTGCCGAGGACGACAGCGATGGCGACAGCGCTCGCCGCGACCCCGAGCAGGACGGTCCGGACGTCCGATCCACGGACGCTCCGGAACGGCCGCTCGACGTACCGCGTCGTCAGGTGCGCGAGGACGACGGCGGCGGCCAGTGCCGCGGAACGCGCCCAGAGCGGGAGGGGCGTCGCGAGTCCGATCGCCGACTGGGGCAGGACGAGCAGCGGCCAGTGCCAGAGGTAGAGCGCGTAGGAGATGCCGCCGAAGTACTGGAACGGACGGATCCCGAGCAGGGCGACGGGCCCGGACGCGTGGCCGGCAGCTCCGCTCCACACGACTGCCACAGCACCGATGACCGGCAGGAGGACGGCCGTCCCCGGGTACGCGGTGGTCTCGCCGAACGTGGTCGCCGCGAGGAGGATTCCTGCGAGACCCGCCCAACCGATGACCGCGGCAGCGTGGCCCTTGATGACCGCGCCCCGGTGCACCGCGACCGCCGCGACTCCACCGAGAGCGAGTTCCCAGGTACGGGACGGCAAGGAGAAGAAGGCCCACGGCTGCGAGCGGTCGGTCAGGAGTACCGCAAGGGTCAGGGAGAGCCCGACGAGCACCACGACCGTGCCGATGAGCAGAGCGGTCCGCCGACGGTCCGACGAACGGTCACCGAGTCGCCAGACGAGCAGGAGCAGCAGTGGCCAGAGCAAGTAGAACTGCTCCTCGACCCCGAGGGACCAGTAGTGCTGGAACGGCGACGGGGCCGTCCCGGCGAGGTAGTCGGTGCCTTCTGATGCGAAGTACAGGTTCGGGACCGACAGGAGCGACGCCACCGCAGCCTCGACCAGTTCGCCGTGCGCCAGGGGCGGGACGAGCACGAGTCCGGCCACCGCCGTCACGAGAGCGACGACGACGGCCGACGGCAGGATGCGCCGGACACGTCGAGCCCAGAACGCACGGAGGTCGATGCGGCCCCGCTGCTCGAGCTCGCGCACGAGGTGGCCGGTGATGAGGAAGCCGGAGATCACGAAGAAGACGTCGACCCCCACGAACCCACCGCCGAACGCGAGCCGCGCATGCTCGGCGAGGACGAGCACGACCGCGATGCCGCGCAGGCCATGCACATCGAGTCGGAAAGCAGGGGAAGTGCTGGTCATCTCGTCTCCGTCCGGGGCCGTCATGCAAATATTATCATGTGATATATTTACTACGACAACCCGCTCACTCGAGACAGGAATGCGACATGGACACGGCGAACCTCGTGAAGGTGTTCCGCAAGGGATGGCTCCTCATCACGATCGGCATCTCGCTCGGCGGAGGCGCCGGGCTCGCTGCCGCCGAGGTCGCGACGCCCGAGTACACGGCAGCGGTCAAACTCTTCGTCGCGGTGCGCACTCCGGATGCAGCGTCCGCCACCGACGTGTCGCAGGGCAACGCGGCGGCACAGCAGAAGGTCCGCTCCTACGCGGACGTGATCCTGACCGAGAGCATCCTGCAGCCGGTGATCGACGAACTCGGGCTCGACACGACCCCGACGGCACTCGCACGACGGGTGCAGCCGACGATCAACACGAACACCGTCGTGATGACGATCGCCGTCACCGACGAGTCCGCCCGACGGTCCGCGCGTATCGCGGAGGCCATCGGCACGAGCTTCATCCGCGTCATCGAGGGACTGGAGAAGCCGAGCGCTGACGCGACGAGCCTCGTTCGGGCCTCGACCATCCAGAGCGCCGTCGTGCCGGGGGCGCCGTCCTCGCCGAACAAGCCGTTGCACGTCGCCGTCGGACTCGCGCTCGGCGCCCTGCTCGGATTCGGCGCAGCGCTGCTCCGGAGCGTCGTCGACACCCGGGTGCACGGGCCCCATGACGTTGCCGCCGTCACCGACTCGCCGCTCCTCGCCACCCTCGGATTCGACCACGAAGCGAAGCGCCGTCCCCTGATCGTCTCCGCGGACCCGCGCAATCCGCTCGCGGAGGCGTACCGCGCACTCCGGACCAACCTCCAGTTCGTCGACCTCGGGCCGGGCAACGGCAGCTTCGTCGTGACCTCCGCCATGCCCAGCGAAGGGAAGACGACGTCGACCGCGAACCTCGCCATCGCGCTCGCCGAGACCGGTGCGCGCATCGTGCTCATCGACGCCGACCTGCGCCGGCCGCGCATCGCCGACGTCATGGGGATCGAGAACGCCGCCGGTCTCACCGACCTCCTCATCGGGCGGGCCGAGGTGCACGACGTCGTCCAGCCCTGGGGGCGCACCAAGCTCGACGTGCTCCCAGCCGGACTGGTCCCGCCGAACCCGAGCGAGCTCCTGGGGTCGGCCGCGATGCAGGCGTTGCTGGGGCTCCTGACGGAGCAGTACGACCACGTGCTCCTCGACGCACCGCCGCTCCTCCCGGTGACCGATGCCGCGGTGCTCGCGACGATGACCTCCGGCGCCGTCGTGGTCACCTCCGCCCGCAGCAGCCGGACCCCGCAGCTCCGTGCCGCGCTCGACCGCCTCGACCGCGTGGGGGCGTCCGTCCTCGGCGTCGTCGTCAGCATGGTGGCCTTCCGCGGACGCAGGGGTTACGGCGACGCGTACGGATCGGCGTACGGGGCCTACTACGGTGGAGCCGCGACGATCAACCTCGCAGCTGCCACACCGAAGCGTGGACGTCGACTGCGCGACACTGAGACGGGAGGGTTCCCGGTCGCCCCGGCGGTACCGACCCGGTCGCACACGGACGGTTCCGCGAACTGAGGACCGGTCTGCCCTGCCCAGCGGACGCGCTCGGCAGGGCAGACGCGTTCGGTCGGTCAGGCGGATCCATCCGGCCGCACCGGTCCATCGGTAGGTCGAGCCCGTCCGGTCCGCTCCGTCGATCTGGCAACCCGGTCGGTTCGATCGACCAGTCACGTCCGGTCGGGCCGGTTCCTCGCTCCCGTCAGGTCAGCGCCGCTCAGGTCAGAGCGGTGAAGGTCGAGTTCCGCTCCAGCCCTGTCGCGGCCGACCACGCCGCATGCCGATCGATGCGCTCGGACCGCTGCCAGTGCAGACGTGTGGTCTGGGCGAGCCGGATCGTGTTCGTGTCGCTCGTCAATCCGACAGGGACACGGACGTTCGCGTAGAGGTAGGCGTCCGATGCGCCGGTGAACTCGTTGCCCCGCACAGTGATCTGCGGCTCGACGGCGTCCGAGTAGAAGAGCAGGTGCGCGCCCTTCCCCGCCCTGTCGAGGCGGACACCCGCACTCCAGCTGGAGCCAGCCCGCGATGCGCGGGTTCCTCGGACACTGCACGTCGACATCGTGTCCTTGTCGGGGACGCCGGACGACCAGTACTCGAAGGTCTGCATGTTCCGGTCCGTCACGTTGCCGTTGAACTCGACGTTCGACCACGACGGCCCCGATGCTGTCGCAGGCCCCTGGATCGTCATCGCGGTGTCCCAGCAGTCGACGATCGTGTTGGCGCTGATCAGCACGTCCGCGGCACCGCTCCACACCTGTACGCCGTTGCCCATCCTCGAGACGCCATCGGAGGCGAAGCCTCCTCCGGCTTCGCCGACGATGCACCCCGCGAGCGTGAAACCCTGCGTCCGCACGGCCGAGTTCGCCGTCTGTACCGCATTGCGCCCCGTGCCGAGGAGGGCGAGGTCGCGGACGGTGGTTCCGGAGCGCCCCTCGAGGATCGGTTCGGCCACGGCCAGCCACACCCGTCGGCCACCGGCGCTCGGGTTCTCCGCGCACCGTACCGTGACGACGGACCCGATCGACGTGAACTGCCAGTCCTCGATGAGCGCACTGATCGAAGCCTTCCGGTCACCGTGCAGCGTGCCGCCGACCTTGAGGAACCCGATCTCCGTCGTCCAGGTGCTCACGTGGCCATGGTGCGTCCGTCCGACGTTCCCAGGACTGAGGTCCACCTGCCAGAGCCCGTCGCCGACCTTCCGCCAGCACGCCTCTCCCTGGACGTACTTGTAGGTCGTGATCATCGGGGCCTCGGGTTCGTCGCCCCAGGACTCGAACCGCAGGCCGCGCGTCGACCCGGGCCGGATGATGCCGTGGAAGCGTCTGCCGCGACGGAAGCGCACGGTGCTCCCGGCCGCGACGGCTCCGGACGCGATCGCCTGGTTCACCCTCGCGGTCGTCGCCCAGGGGCGCGTCCGGCTGCCATCGGCGGAGTCGTCACCCGCGGCGGAGTCGACGAAGTACTCCGCGGTGGCCGCGTGCGCCGGATTCGTCCACACGGTCAGTGCTGCCGCAGCCAACCCCGCCGCGCCTCCGGACAGCACTGCCCGTCGACTCAGCCGTGCGGCCGGGGGCTGTTCGTGGTGGTCGTCCATGTCGTTCCTCTCCGCGCCGCACTCCGCGGCGTCGCAAGGACGCTACGGGCGCGGCCGAGGAGGAGCGAGGATTCCGTATGTCACGTGGCCGTGCGGTTCCGAGCGCGCCGCACGATCCGTCCACAGGCGCGCAGGTCGCTCGCGCGCAGCCCGTAGAACGAGCGCGGAGGTATGCCGTGTCGTCGCCAGACCTGCAGGACGTTGAGGGAGCTCGAGACGAACGAGCCGACCAAGGTGCCGATCGCCGCCCCGACGGCACCGAGTCCGGGGACGAGCAGCACGACGAGCGTCGTGTTGACCGCCGCGGCGACGACGAGCGACCAGCTCCGCCGTCCGGGTGCCCCCCGGGCACTGAGCGTGACACCGGCGAGGGCGCCTTGGCCGCCGACCGCCGTGGCCAGCAGGAGGACGAGACACGCGGGCAGCGCGGCCGTGAACTCGGGCCCGAACACGACGGGTAACCACCACCAGGCAGTCATGGCGAGCGCGGCGCTCGCGACGACGGACAGCGCGGACGAGATGCGCGACGCAGAGAGCATGCGTCGGTCATCAGCCTCCGCTGCATCCGCAGCGAACGAGACGTCCCGGACGGCATTGCTGATGACGAGCGGCAGGTCCGCGACGTTGACCGCGACCACGTAGAGCCCGAGCTCGGCCGGCCCGGAGAGCGGTGTGATGAGCGTCTGGTCGAGCCGCGTGAGGAGCACGCCAGCCACCGACCCGAACCACACCCGGACCCCGAAGGACAGCACGTCGCGGGAGCGAGCGTCCGCAGAACCAGCAGGACGCGTGACCCGATCCGTGCGGAGCAGCCCGAGGTACGCGACTGCGCCGGCCACGGGCGCGAGCGCGAGGACGACCACTGCGCTCATCACGTCGAGCGTGTCGGTCATCGCCAGCGCGGCGAGCGCGGCCAGTCGGACACCAGCAGTGACCGCTCGTTCGACGGTGACCAGCCGCCAGCGGTGACGTCCACTCGCCACGGATTGGAGCAGCGTGGTCAGGAGCGTCGGGACGAGTGCGAGCGCGGCGATGCCGACCAGCGGCGTGAGGGTGTCATCGCCACCGCCGAAGAACGGCGACGTGAGCAGCAGCGCCGCGGTGACGGCGGCCCCGGCGGCGACGAGTACCCCCGCTGCCCGCCACACGAACGATCCGGTGAGCCACGGCTGCCTCGCGATCGTGCGGGTGACGCTGGCCGGGACTCCGAAGGTCGCGAGGGCCACAGCGAGGAAGAGCGGAGCCGTGGCCGACGCGACCGCTCCCCGCCCGTCCACGCCGAGCGCGAGCGCGAGGATCGGTGCCGTCGCGATCGACGCGAGCGGAGGGAACGCATTCCCGAGGAGGGCCGCGAGGATGTTCCCCACCCGGTTCTGGTGCCCGGCGATCACAGCTCGACCCCGGCAACGGAGCGCGAGTCGGTCTGGTCCGGCAGGTCCGCAGTCGGACAGTCGTCGCGACCTCCGGCCGTGTCTCCGGCCCTGCCCCCCGGGATGATCGCCAACAGCAGGAAGAGGAGCAGCCCGATCGGGGTGTTGGTGCTGAGCGAGTTGAAGCCCAGCAGCGTCAGCAACGTGAGCGCCGCCGAGAGGCGCGTTCCCGGCACGCCCACCGCTCCGGCTCGCCGGGCGAGGACGAGTCCGACGATCGCCGCGAAGAACAGCACGGCCGCCACCAGTCCGAAGTCGACCGAGAACATCAGGAACGGGTTCTCGAACGTGTTCCCGATCAGGGCATTGCGGGTGACCTGCTCGCTCGCGCCGAACCCGCGGCCGATGACGAGCGTCTCCCGCCACTGCTCGACGGCGAGCCCGATCGTCTTGAACCGGGCCGACGACGAGCCACCGTCGTCCTCGAGGCGGTCACTGACGATCGTTCCCGCGGCGCTCCCCAGGAAGACCGCCAGACCGACCGCCGCCGCACCGATCGCGACGACCTTGACGACCGCGGCGAGGTGAGACCGGACGATGAGCACCGCCACCGCGAGCACCGCCGCGAAGAGCGCGACGCGTGACCCGGTCAGCGCCACACCCACGACGAGCAGGACAGGTGCCGCGGTCCGGGTCCAGCCGCTGCGGAGCACGGCTGTCAGCGGGACAGCGGCTGACAGCCACAGCGCAGCGACGAGCGGGTGGTCGAAGGTGCCGAGCATCCGCTCGTTGTCCGTGGCCCACCACCGGGACCCCTCCAGCGTGCTCAACCACGGCTGCGGCACGAGGGCCGACCAGACGCCGAGGATCAGGAGCGCTTCGCCGACGGCGACGAGGACGAGCGTCCGGGCGAGGGCGCTCGGGAGTCCGGGCTGATCACTCGACCGTGCACGCACGACCAGGAACACCATCGACGGGGCGATGAGCTGCAGCAGGATCGTGCCGAGGTCGCCGGCGCGGCCGCTGAACCACGAGGTCGTGATCGCGATGGCGAAGAACACGAGCAGGACGGCGGTCACGACCACGTGACGGCTGACGGTGCGACCGAACCGGCGCGGGTCACGGACGAGGGTCACGACGAGCAGCGCGATGCTCACGGTGGTGGCCGGGTGCCAGCTCGTCCCGAGGAGGCTCCGCGCGACCTCGAACGGCAGCAGTGCGGCGGAGAGGACCACGGCCGCGATGCCCCACAGAGGCCGACGGACGGTCGTGAGAGCGGTGGCGAGCGACAGGACGATCTGGACGAGGAACAGCACGAGGAGCCTCCTGGACGGGTCCCCCCATTAGAACATGACATGTGTAATTTCAACAAGGGGACCACGTGTCTTGGACGATGACGTGGACGTCCGTCGATGACCACAGTGACGCGCGGACACGGTCGTTCCGGCCGGCCCGGACGTTCTGGTCGAGGAGGGCAGGCGAGCGCCGCAGCCCCCGGACCGGCCAGAACACGACCCCGTCGAGGGCGGTCACCGGCAGCACGGGAACCGCCGCCCGCAGTGACCGATGGTGCAACCAGGTGTCCGACGACCCCGGAGCGACCGACCTGAACCCGTCACCGGCGTCGCGCAGTGCGTCCAGGAACGCCGGCGGGTACAACACCCCCTTCACGCCGACCGCGTAGTTGCGCGGCGTCACCTCGGGCGACGTGGCCCTTCCCCAGCGTTCGTACGGCAGAACGCGGCCGCCCTCGACGGTGATGCGGTTGACCCGGTGCGCGAACACGGCGTCAGGCCGACGGGCGTGCTCCACGGCGAGGGTCTCGAGCCACCTCCGTGGGTAGAGCACGTCGTCGTCCGCGGTCACCATCGGGACGCGGTGTTGCGCGACCGAGCGGACGTAGGGGAAGTACTTCTTGTGCGGTCCGAGGTCCTCGCACGGCCGGAGCTCGACCCCCCGTGCCACGAGGCGACGTAGGGCCCGTGGGGGCTCGGCGAGCAGGTCGTCGTCATCGATCCACACGATCAGCCGCGACGGCCGCACGGTGCCGGCTCCGATGGACGCCAGCGTCAGGTGGACCGCGCGGGCACGTGCTCCGAACGTGGTCAACGACACGACGGGGCCGCCGGGCGACGTCAGGCGGTGGCGCCCGAACCGGGCGCGGGCGCCTGCCGTCGTCATGTGCAGGTACGACGCGAGGAGCCGGAGCGGGTCGCGAGGAAGGGGGCGCATGCCCAGGAGCGTAGGGAGGGAGTGCGCCACACTCCAGCAGTGAACATGTCATATGCACGAACACGGATCACCGACCACTAGGCTCGGACCGTGCGATGGAGTCGAGTGGGTTGGCCGGCGGTCGGGTACGTCTCCCTCGAGGACGTCGAGGGCTACGCCGAGCACCTCGCACGACTGCTGACCGACGCCCCGCCTACCGTGGCGGCCCTCGCCTCGGTCACCTGGAACGAAGCGCGCGTCGAACGGTGGGACACCGAGACGCCCGCGGACGACGGCAGCGCGGTGGTCAGCGCAGCGGTGATCGTCCGGAACGACGAGGTGCTCGACACCCCCGACGGGCTCTGGAAGCGGTGGAACCACGCCCGCGTCACGCTGCGGTTCGACCGCGCCGTGCTCGAGCCGCTCGACACGGCGGCGCTGGACCTCCTGGCCGGGGACGTCCACGTCACCCGCGGCGAGCTCGCGCACGTCGACTCCGACGTGTGGGAGCTGCGGCTGCTGCTCTCCCCCACCGGTGAGCTCGCGGTGCACTTCCGGGACGTCGCGATCGAGGTCCGGTCGGTCCACGAGGACGACTGGGCGGACCTGGAGCAGCGCCGACGACACGGCTGGCACGGCCCGGTGCCGGACGGTTGGGTCGAGTGGGCGACACCGGCGGTCCGGGCTGCCGCGCACGGTGACGTCGGCGGGCTCTCGCTCGCGCTCGACGGCATCGGCAGCGATCCGGTGGGGATCGACGAGGTCGACCCGCGCTGGGGCTTCGCCCCGCTGCACGCGGCCGCCTGGTTCGACCGACGCGGCACCACGGAGGCGCTGCTGGAACGGGGGGCGGACGCGACCGTGCTCGACGCCGAGGGGCGCAGCGCGCTGGAGATCGCCCGCGAGCGCGGCGCGCGAACGGCGGAGGAGGTCCTGCTCGCCTGGTTCGACGACCAGACCGGAGGGCTCCACGTCGCGGCTGAGGACCCCACCAGCGACGAATCGGCGGGCTGAGATCAGGACGGACCGCGACACGGGACGGACGGGAGGCGCGGTGCCATCTGGCACCGCGCCTCCCGTCCGTCGTTCGGTCGGGTCTCAGACCGTGAGCGCGTTCGCCTGCGCGACGCGCCCGTACCAGCGCGCCGAGTCCTTGGGGGTCCGCTCGAAGGTCTCCGGGTCCCACGCCACGAGCCCGAAGGTCGGGCGGAAGCCCGACGCCCACTCGTAGTTGTCGAGGAGCGACCAGTGCTGGTACCCGAGGACGTCGATGCCGTCCTCGATGCAGCGGTGGATGCCCTCGAGGGCGCCCTGCGTGTAGGCGACCCGGCGGGTGTCGTCCGCGGTGGCGATGCCGTTCTCGGTGATCATCAGCGGCACGTGGCCGGAGAGCTCCCAGGCCGACCGGAGGCCGTCGGCCGAGGCTTCGGGGTAGAACTCCCAGCCGGTCAGGGTCGTCTCGACGTCGTCCGCGACGGGCAACGGGCCCGACGGGCCGATGAACGTGCGGGTGTACGCCTGCACGCCGAGGAAGTCGTCGCCGGCGGCCTGCTCGAGGTACCAGTCGTCGCGCGGGTAGCCGTACTCACGGAGCATCTCCTCGGAGCCGGGCTCGCCGTCCGCGCGGAACGCCTGGGTCGCGATGGTCCAGCCGGACTGCAGCCCGGGCACCTGCGACAGGACCTCGCGGGAGCGCCGGTGCGACGCGAGCAGGGCGTCGGCGACCCCGAGGTCGGGGTTCGGCAGGCCGTACGCGACGAGGTTCGACGCGTCCTCTCCCCCGGCGAGCATCGCGGCGATGTTCGGCTCGTTGATGGTGCACACGTAGCGGACACCGTCCTGCACGACGGGCAGCGCGGCCTCGGTGTACCGGGCGAACAGGTCCGCCGCGTCCGGTGCGCGCCAGAAGCCGTCGCGCTCGAACCACCGCGGGACGGTGAAGTGCATGAGCGTGACGATGGGCTCGATGCCGGCCTCGTGACAGGCGCCGACCATGCGGCGGTAGTGGTCGATCTCCGCGCGGGAGACGAAGCCGCGCTCCGGCTCGATCCGCGCCCACTCGATGCTGAACCGGTAGGAGTTCAGGCCGAGGTCGGCGGCGATGCGGATGTCCTCGCGGTAGCGGTGGTAACTGTCCGCGGCGTCACCAGAGGGTTCGACGATGGTGGTGTCGGGCTCGTGCTCGTGCACCCACCAGTTGCTGTTGACGTTGTTGCCCTCGATCTGGTGGGCGGCGGTGGCGGCGCCCCAGAGGAAGCCGTCGGGGAACTGCAGCGTGGTGATGATGGTGCCTTTCAGTGCGTGCTCGTGTCAGTGTGCGGTCAGGAATCGGTCGAAGGTCTCGAGCGTCGCCGCCGGGTTATCGACCTGCGGGCCGTGGTAGCTCGCCGGGATCACCTCGTAGGAGGCACCGGTGTCCTCCGCCATCTGCCGCTGCCACGGGATGGGCCAGGCACCGTCCCACTCGCCGTGGGTGACGAGCACCGGGAGGCCGGTGGCGCGGAGTTCGGCGGACGAGTCGGTGTGGTCCTCGAGGATGTGCCCGCCGGCGACGACGCTCGCGGGGTCGTGCGCGTCGAAGCGGTCGCGGACGAAGCGCGGGTCGTCGGGGAGCTCGTCGTCGGGGCGGTACGCCCAGAGCGGGTTCGTCGAGTCGAACAGCTGACGGAGGTTCCCGCCGGTGTCGTGCAGGATCGTCAGCTCGGCGACCTTGCGGTAGGGCCAGCCGTGCGGTCCGGAGCAGAACTGCACGACGTGCCGGAAGGACGACGGCGAGGCGATGGCCGCCTCGCGGACGATCACACCGCCGAGCGAGTGGCCGATGAGGTGCACGGGCGCGCCGTCGTCGAGCAGGCCGGCGACGCGGACGACGTCGGCTGCTTCCTCGTCGAGCGTGTAGCCCTCCGGTCCGGTTGCCCGTGCCGAGTCGGCCTGGCCGCGGCGGGTGATCGCGACGGCGGTCCAGCCGGCCTCCCGGAGCAGCGGCATGAACGTGCGCCAGTCCTCCTTCGACCCGGTGTACCCGGGGACGATCAGCACCACGCCCTTCGACGGCCCGGACGGCACGACGCGGTAGGCCGTGAGGCGTCCGACGGGGAGGTCGATGCCGACGACGTCGACACCGTCCGGGGTGGGGAGGTGGCCGAAGGCGGGGACGGACGGGAAGTCGTGAAGCGTGGTCATGTGAGGAGTGCCCTCCGAGGGTTCGGCACCGCGTCGAGCAGCGCCACCGTGTACGGGTCCTGCGGGTCCTGCAGCACCTCGGCCGTGCGACCCCGTTCCACCACGGCGCCGTCGTGCAGCACCATGATGTCGTCCGTGATGAGCCGGGCACTCAGCAGGTCGTGCGTGATGTAGAGCAACGAGACGCCCCACTGCTCCCGCAGGTCTTCGAGGAGTGCGAGCACCCCGGCGCGGAGCGTGACGTCGAGCATCGAGACCGGCTCGTCGGCGATGATCACCTGCGGGTCGCTCGCGAGTGCTCGGGCGATCACGACGCGCTGCCGCTGCCCGCCGGAGAGCTGGTGCGGGAGCTTCTGCGCGAACTGCTCCACGGGGGTGAGCCCCACGGTCTCGAGGAGTTCGAGCATCCGGCGTCGGGCGTCCCGCCCGCGGAGTCCCGTGTAGTTCGCGATCGGCCGCGACAGGATGTACTCGACCGTGTGCAGCGGGTTGAGCGCCGCGTACGGGTCCTGGAACACCATCTGCACTTGGGAGCGGAGGTCCTTCAGGCCACGCCTGCCGAGCTTCGCCACGTCGACGTCGCCGAAGCGGACGGAGCCCGTCGTGGGCTTCTCGACCCCGGTGAGCATCTTCGCGATCGTCGACTTGCCCGAGCCGGACTGGCCGACGAGGGCGAGCGACTGCCCGGGTTCGAGGGTGAACGAGACGTCACGGACGGCCTGGACGGGCTGCTCGCCGCGTCGGGGTGCCGGGTACGTCTTCACGAGGTGGTCGACGACGATCGGGTTCCGAGCAGCGGACCGCTCCCGCGACCCGACAGTGCTGAACGACGACGTGGTCTCCTGCCGGGTCGCGGTGCGCTGCGACCGGTCCGGGAACCCCGGCAGCGACACGACCTCCGCTCGCGGGTCGGCGTAGTGCGACAGCAGCATCTTCGTGTAGTCGTCCTGCGGGTCGCGGAGGATCTCCTTCGAGCCGCCGTCCTCGACGATGCGCCCCTCGTGCATGACGAGGACACGCTCGGTGGCCTCGAGGACGATGCCGAGGTCGTGGCTGATGAGGATCGCCGTGAAGCCCTCGGACTGCTGGAGCTCGATGATCGTGTCCATCACCGCGTGCTGCACGAGGACGTCGAGCGCCGTGGTCGGCTCGTCGAACACCATGAGCTGCGGTTCGAGTGACAGCGCGAGGGCGATCGACACGCGCTGCCGCATGCCGCCGGAGAGCTCCCCGGGGTAGCGGGCGAGCATGGTGGCGGGGAGCTTCACCTTCTCGACGAGCTCCCGCATCCGGGCGTCCCACCGTTCGCGCGGCACGTGCCCGTGGGCCCGGAAGACGTCGATGAAGTGGTTGCGGATCGTCCGCACCGGGTTGAGCGCGTTCATGCCCGACTGCAGCACCATCGCGAACCCGCCCTGGCGCTGCTGGCGGAGCGCCTCGTCGTCGAGATCGCGGATGTCGGACCCGGCGAAGAAGATGTTGCCGCCGTTGGTCCGCGCCGGCGGCTTCTGCAGCCGCGTCAGCGCGTACCCGAGGGTCGACTTGCCGGACCCGGACTCCCCCACGAGGCCGACGAACTCGCCCTTCCGCAGCTGGAAGGAGACGTGGTCGACGGCCTGCACGGCCTCCTGACCGGCGGACTCGTAGACGACCGACAGGTCGCGGACGTCCAGCAGGATGTCCTGCGTGACGCTCGTGGCGTCGGACGGGAGGCGCGTGGCGGCGCCGTCCCGCGCCTCCAGTCCGGTGGTGGGCTGGCCGCTCATGCTGCTGCCTCCTTGCGCTTGCGGCGCGCGCCCTCGCGGAGCCGCGGGTTGGACACGGCGTCGACGCCGAAGTTGATCAGGGTCAGGCTCATCGCCAGCAGGGCGATGCAGAGACCAGGGGCGAACAGCAGGATCCACTGGCCGGTGAGCAGGGCGTTCGAGTTCTGCGCCCAGTAGAGGATCGTGCCCCAGCTGACGATCGACGAGTCGCCGAGCCCGAGGAACTCGAGGCCGGCCTCGGCGAGGATCGCGCTCGTCGCCGCTCCGAAGAACGAGCCGACGATGAGGCTCGTCATGTTCGGCAGGATCTCGCGGAAGACGATGCGGGTGCCGCCGTCGCCGGAGAACTGCGCGGCCGTCACGAAGTCACGGCTGCGGAGCGACTGCGTCTGGCTGCGGAGGACGCGAGCACCCCAGGCCCAGCCCGTCACGACGATCACGGCGATGATGACCGCGATGCCGCCGTTCTGCAGGTACGCCGCGATGACGATCATGAGCGGGAGACCCGGGATGACGAGGAAGAGGTTCACGATGAACCCGATGACCTCGGCGACCCAACCGCGGATGTAGCCCCAGCTCAGGCCGATCGCGACCGCGACGAGGGTGGAGAGGAAGCCCGCGACCGCGCCGACGAGCACGGAGACCCTGGCGCCGTAGATCAGTTGGGAGAGGACGTCCTCGCCCGCGGCGGTCGTGCCCATCCAGTGCGCCCAGGTGGCGTCGGCGCTGCGGGCGAAGCCGTTCTGACTGGCGCCGTAGGGGGCGAGGAGCGGGGCGGCGATCGCCACGACGACGAACACGCCGAGGATGACGATGCCGATCCGGGCCTTGGTGTTGCTCCACACGACGCCGAACTGGCGGGCGGCGGCGAGCCACCTGGACGGGGCTTGCTGTTCTTGCTGCGTGCGTACTGCGACGGTCGCGTTGTCGGTCATCGGCGCGTCCTCGGGTCCAGGACGCCGTAGAGGACGTCCACGATGAAGTTGGCGATGAGCACCGACACGGTGATCATCAGGAAGAGGGCCTGCATGAGCGGGTAGTCCTGCCCGATCACGGCGTTGAACAGCAGGTAGCCGATGCCCGGGTAGCCGAACACCTGCTCGACCAGCACCGAGCCGCCGACCACACCGCCGAGCGCCAGGCCGAAGCCGGTGAGGTTCGGCAGGATCGCGTTCCGCGCGGCGTACCGGACGGCGACCGTGCGGCCGCGGAGGCCGTTCGCCTCCGCGAAGGTGACGTAGTCGTCGCCGAGCGTGTTGATCATCGCGTTGCGCATGCCGATGATCCAGCCACCGAGGCTCGTCACCAGGATCGTGATTGCGGGGAGCATCGCGTGCTGCAGGGCGTCGCCGATGAACTGCCCGCTGAAGCCCGGCGTCGTCGTTGCGGAGTAGGCGCCGGTGGTCGGGAACCAGTGCAGGACGTAGCCGAGGAAGAACAGCAGCAGCAGCGCCGTCCAGAAGTACGGGAACGTCGACATGAAGCTGCCGGACAGGGTCGGGAGCGAGTCGAGCCAGGTGCCGCGCTTCCACGCCGCTCCGACGCCGATCAGGGTGCCGAGCACGAACGCGATGATCGTGACGAGACCGACGAGGACCAGCGTGTACGGCAGCGCCTGTGCCACGAGGTCACCGACGGGCTGCGGGTAGAACGTGTAGCTCGTGCCGAAGTCGAGGGTGACGACCTGGTGCAGGTAGCTGACGTACTGGTCCCAGAGGTTGCCGCTCGGGACGCCGAGCTGCGCCTCGATCGCCTTCTTCGTGGCGTCGGTGACGGGGCCGTTCTGGCTGAGCTTGGCGAGCGCGGCATCGGTCGGGCTGCCCGGCATGAGGCGCGGGAGCACGAAGTTCAGCGTGACCGCGGCCCAGAGGGTCAGGACGAAGAGGACGAGTTTCTGGAGGAGGTACTTCACTTCGCCTCCTCCTGTTCCTCGAGGATCTGGCGGCCTGCGGCACTGTCGCGGAGCCGCAGCTTCGAGAAGATCAGCAGCGGTGCCGAGTCGTAGTTCTGCGGTGCCATGTAGGGGTCCTCCGCGCTCGGCCACCCGACGAACTTGTTCGTGTTGAACAGGCCCCAGAGACCGCCGTAGTACATGCCGATGACCGGGACGTCGTCGTACACGATGTTCTGCAGCTGGTGCAGGATCGTTCGCTGCCGGGACTCGTCCGTCGTCGCCTTGTACTCGTCGAGCAGCGCCTGCGTGTCGGCGTTCCTGTAGCGCTCGTAGTTGTTCACCGTCGACTTGCCGACGGGCTGGTAGAAGTCGCTCGACAGCAGTGAGTTGAAGGCCTGGTAGACGTCGCCGTTGCCCATGCCGCCCATCGCCAGGTCGAACTTGCCGTTGTTGAGGTTCGCCTGGTAGCCGGCGGGCTGCGGCGCCTGGAGGGACACCTTGATGCCGATCGCGGTGAGGTCGCGCTGCGCCTGTTGGGCCGCACGGAGCCAGTCGGAGTAGCCGTTCGCGGTCATGATCGTGATGGTCAGCTGCTTGCCGTCCTTCACGAGTTTGCCGCCCTGCTGCGTGTACCCGGACTTCGCGAACTCCTGCAGGGACCGCTTCACGTCCTGCGTGATCATGCCCTCGTCCGGGATCGACGGGTCGAGGTACTGCTCCTGGTTGGGCAGGATGAGGCCCGTCTGGCCCGCGGCCGTCAGGTTGCCCTCGGTCGCGGTCTCGGCGATCTCCTTCCGGTCGAGCGCGTACGAGATGCCCTTGCGGACGTTGACGTCGTTGTACGGCGCCTTCGTGAGGTTCGGGACGAGACCGATCACCCCGCCGGCCGGGAACCACCAGGTGTTGGTCTTCGAGGCCGCACCCCAGGTGCCCTTGACGTCCGAGATGAACGAGTAGGCCCAGTCGTAGCCGCGGGTGACGGTGTCGAGCTGCGTGTTCGTCGCCGGGAGGATGAGGTGCTTGATCGCGATCTTGTCGGCCTGCCAGTACCGCGGGTTCTTGTCCATCGAGTACTGCTGGTCGGTGTAGTTCCCGAGCACGAACGGGCCGGTGCCGACGGGGTTCGGGTCGCGCCACGTGGTCGGGTCCGTGACCTTCCCCCAGTGCTGCTCGCCGAGGATGTAGGTCGCGCCGATGATGTTGAGGCTCGGCACATCGTCGCTCTTGAGGTGGAAGACGACGTGGTCGCCGTCCTGCTCGATGCGGTCGATGTGCTGCCAGGCGCCCTTGATGTCCATCGCGGGGAACTTCTTGAGCAGGTCGAACGTGAAGACGACGTCCTTCGCGCTGAACGGGTCGCCGTTCGACCACTCGACGCCCTTCCTGATCGTCATGTCGATCGTGCGGGCGTCCGGCTGGGTCCAGCTGCTCGCGAGCCACGGCGTGCCCTTGCCGTCGAGCGGGTTGATCTCGATCAGCGGCTCGTACATCCACTTGCTCGCGGTGCGGGCGTTCGAGATGTACGGGTTGAAGTTGCGGTCGAACAGCGGGTTGCCGTGGTCGGCGTTGATGAGCATCGTGTCCTTGCCGATGCTCGGGTCCGGCTGGGAGCGGACCTGGATGCTGCAGCCGCTGGCCGCGAGGGCCACGACGGCGATGCCGGCCAGGGCGGCGAGGAGCCGGCCGCGGCGGCGGGGGCGGGCGGCGCGCGTGCCGCGGCCCGGGCGCGGGGCGGGCGAGGGGGTGCCCGCTGCTTCGCGCATGCGCTGTGGGGGAAGCGTCATTGCTCGGTCGACCTCCGTGTCGATTTGTACCGGACCAATGTATGCGCTTACATCTCGACGCGCAAGCGGCTGGGTTGTTCGTCGGGGTGTGACGTGGTGCGAGGTCGGACGGTGCGGGCTTTCGCGCAGCGTTCGAGGACTCGAGCCCAGCACTGCGCGCGGAACCTCGCACGCTGGAGAGAGTGGGGTGCGTGGAGCACGGGCTCGCACCGTGCCGTCGCGGGGCGGGACGCGGTCAGGTGTCGAGGGCGGGCGGGCAGCTCTCACGGAGGAGCACCTCGACCGGCAGGCGCACGGCACGCGGCGGTCCGTCGGGGTGGACGAGCCGTTCGACGATCGCCCGGACGGCGGCGCGGCCGAGTTCACCCATCGGCTGGTGCACGGTCGTGAGACGAGGCTGCGAGAAGCGTCCCGCGTCGATGCCGTCGAAGCCGGTGACGACGACGTCCTCCGGCACCCGGATACCGCGTGCCGCAGCGGCGTCGAGCACTCCGAGCGCCGACTGGTCGTTCGAGCAGACGACCGCGCGGGGGACGTCACCCGCGAAGAGCGCCGACGCGAGGTCCCGTGCACGGCTGCGGCCGAAGTCGCCGTGCACGACGGGCACGGCCGCCGGGTCGACCCCGTGCTCGACGAGCGCCGCGCGGAAGCCCGCCGAGCGCTCCAGGTCGTCCGGCGAGTCGATCGGCCCGGCGACGTACGCGATCGAGCGGATACCGAGCCGACCGACCACGTGCGACACGACCGTCCGCATGCCCGCGGCGTTGTCCACGCTCACCGAGTCGAAGCCGTGCGAGCGCCGATCGTCCGCGAGCACGACCACGGGGATGCGGCGGGCGACGTGTTCGAGCAGCTCGTCCGGCACGGTCTGCGCGAGCACCGCGAGGCCGTCCACCCGGCCGGCGACGTCGTTCACGATGACGTCCCGCGACGGCCCACGACCGGCCGCGACCATGAGCGCGAGACCACGCTGCCACGCCTCGAGCTCCGCACCGCGGAGCACCTCGTCGAAGTAGAGGTTGGACGAGAACGGCTGCGTGAGGTGCCGGCGGTCGTCGACCACGCGGACA
Source organism: Curtobacterium phoenicis (assembly GCF_047238015.1). NCBI lineage: Bacteria > Bacillati > Actinomycetota > Actinomycetes > Micrococcales > Microbacteriaceae > Curtobacterium > Curtobacterium phoenicis. Next base: position 746,773 of record NZ_JBDFLZ010000002.1, on the reverse strand, counting down.
CCGCCGTCAGTGACGAGGTCCGGCCGTTCGTCGGGTACGACGTCGAAGCCCGGGAGCAGGAGTCCGACCACGCCGGTGCGTTTGCCGGCGAGCGCCCTCGCGTTGCCGGAGGGCACGTAGCCGAGTGTCCGGATGGCCGCCTGCACGCGGTCGCGGGTGCCCTCGCGGACGGCGTCGGGCGTGCGCAGCACGCGCGACACGGTGGCGATGGAGACGCCGGCAGCGGACGCCACGTCGTAGACCGTGGGAGGTGCGGTGCGCTGTCCAGCCATGCCGTGCCTCCCGTCCGCCGTCGCGCTGGTGGTGCCGCGCCCGGTGCGGCCGGACCATCCTAGGCACGCCCGCGCGACCGGTCTGTCCACAGGGCTGCTCGCACTCTTGCGCAGGTTGGACAGACCGGGTCACACTTGAGCGACCTCAGTACGTCCCGTGAGGAAGCGCATCCGCAGGCAGGGGCCTGCGCCACCGATCCGATGCCCACACACACAGGAGCCCACGATGTCGAAGAACACCCGCGGACAGAGCCGTGACGTCATCACGGAGTCCATCGCCCTCGACGAGGTGAAGAGCGGTCTGCTCGACCACAGTCAGGGCAACCAGAACGCCTGGATCTTCGGCGAGGCCGACGGGAGCGAGGAACCGACGCTCTGACGCGACCGTCGTGCCGGCAGCGCTCGATCGGGCTGCCGGCGCGAGGTCGGGCTGCCGGCGCGAGGTCGGGCTGCGGCGCGAGGTCGGGCTGCCGGCGCGAGGTCGGGCTGCGGCGCGAGGTCGGGCTGCCGGCGCGAGGTGGGACCTCAGCGCCCGGTCGGACCGTCAACGCCCGGTCGGGCCCTCAGCGCCCGGTCGGACCGTCAACGCCCGGTCGGGCCCTCAGCGCCCGGTCGGACCCTCAGCGCCCGGTCGGACCCTCAGCGCCCGGTCGGGCCCTCAGCGCTCGGTCGGCCCGACGATCGCCATGCCCGCCCCGCGGAGTCGACGTCGTTCCTGCGCGATGAACGCGAGGAGCCGGTCGTTGGTGCCGGCGACGTGCGCTGCGAGCAGGTCCGCGGCCCGGTCGGCGTCTCCGGCACGGACGGCCTCGAGGATCGCGCTGTGCTCCTCCCAGGCAGCGTCGCGGGCCTCGGGCGTGCGCACCTCGATCCACCGCGTCCGCTCCAGCCGGGTGAGCGCGTCGGCGACGGCGTCGGTGATGAACCGGTTGCCGCCGAGCGCGGCGAGGTCGAGGTGGAACGTCGAGCCCATCCGGATGCCGGAGCGCTGGTCGGGGGCCGCACGGAGGTCGTCGAGGTGCGCCCGGACCTCGTCGAGCTGCTCGGCGGAGGCACGAGCGACCGCGAGCCGTGCGGCCGCCGGTTCGAGGACGCCACGGAGCTCCGCGAGTGAGGCGATCTCGTCGAGGTCGATCGGGGTGACCGTCCACGAGCGCCCCTCGTGCAGGATGAGCCCTTCACGCTCGAGCCGGGACAGTGCGGCCCGGACAGGGGTCCGCGAGGCGTGGAAGCGCGCCTCCAGGCCGCGCTCGGAGATGCGCTCGCCCGGGGCGATGTCGAGGGTCAGGATCGCCGCTCGGAGGTTGTCGTAGAGCTGCGCGGTCTGCGAGACCGGCGCGTCGTCCGCGGTCACCACGTCTGTCGTTCCAGCCACGGTCGGGAAGCCTAGCAGGCATGGTATACCGTTTTGGTATACCAACCAGTGCCCGAACGGAACCATCGTGACGACGACCATCACCTCACGCCCGACGACGACCCGCCGGGCGTGGACGATGCTCGCACTCGGGGTTGCGGCTCAGGCAGCCGGCACGCTCGTCGTCTCCGCTCCCGCGCTCCTCATCCCGTACCTGCACGCGCACGGGACGCCGCTGCCGGCGGCAGGAGTCCTCGCCGCGGCGCCCACGTTCGGCATGGTGCTCACCCTGATCGCCTGGGGAGCCGTCACGGACCGGTTCGGTGAGCGGATCGTCATCGCGGGCGGGCTCGTCCTGACGACGCTGGCGGTGGCGGCAGCGTGGGTCACGGCCGGGGACACCGTGCTGCTCGGGATCGCGTTCCTGGCCGCGGGCATGACGAGCGCGTCGACGAACGCGGCGAGCGGTCGTGTGGTCGTCGGGTGGTTCCCGAAGGAGCGTCGCGGGCTCGCGATGGGGATCCGGCAGATGTCGCAGCCGCTCGGCGTCACCCTCGCAGCGGTGACGGTCCCGCAGCTCGCCGAGGGCACAGGCATCCGCGCGTCGCTCGTGCTGCCGGTCCTGCTGTGCGGCGTGCTCGCGGTCCTCTGCGCGATCGGCATCGTCAACCCGCCCCGTGCGTCCCGCGATGGAGCGCCGCCGGAGCACGTGGCGAACCCCTACCGCACCGGTGGCTTCCTCTGGCGGGTCCACGCGGTGTCGGTGCTGCTCGTCGTCCCGCAGTTCACGCTGTCCACGTACGGGCTGGTGTGGCTCGTCGGGCTCGGGTGGTCGACGGGCGCCGCCGGACTCCTCGTCGGGGCTGCGCAGTTCGTCGGGGCGCTCGGGCGCATCGCGGTCGGGGCGTGGAGCGACCGGGTCGGTTCCCGGGTCGGACCGCTGCGGATCGTCGCTGTGAGCGCCGCGGTGGTGATGGGCGTGCTGGCACTCGTGGACGTGACGCACCTGGTGGCGGGTGCGGTGTTCCTCGTGGTGGCGACGAGCGTCACGGTCGCCGACAACGGCCTGGCGTACACATCGGTGGCCGAGGCGGCGGGGCCGTTCTGGTCCGGCCGTGCGCTCGGGGCGCAGAACACGGGCCAGTTCATCGCGGCGAGCGCCGTCGGTCCCGGAGTCGGAGCGCTCGTCGCGGGGCTCGGGTTCGCGGCGTCGTTCTCGATCGTGGCAGTGCTGCCGCTGCTGGCGCTGCCGCTCGTGCCGCGTGCGGACCGGTCGCGCGACTGAGGCCGAGATGCCCGGGCGCTCGGCCGGGTGGTGGCCATCGGCGCGCCCGGACGCGTGGCGCTGGGGTTCCACGACTCGCCGCGCGCACATCGCCGAGGTTCCGAGGACGGCGGCGGGGGCGCACGAGATGCCGACATTCCGGAACCTCAGCAGGCGACGCGCGAGGGGGCTGCGCGCGCAGGTGACGGACGGGAGGCCCGTGGCGGGGTCGCCACGGGCCTCCCGTCCGATCCGGGGTCACGTCATCACGCGGGGACGGCCGGTCCGACCGGCCAGCGCAGCAGCGCGGCGGCCGCGGCGCCGCCCGGTAGCGATGCCGCGTTCACGAGCACGAGCTCCGCGTCGGTGAGGACCGCCGCCCGCACGAGCGCGCACACCGCCGGCACGGGTCCGATCACCGGGACGCCGCCCGCCTGCTCCGGCGCGGTCGCGACCCACGGCGCCGCACCGAGGGCGAGGAGGGTCCGGTCGCCGATCGCCACGGCGTCGAGCGCGACCACCGAGCTCTGTGCCTGCTGCAGCGCCTCGACCACCGAGCCGAGCCCGGTCACGGCCTGGTTGTCGCCGCGCCCGACGTGGGTGCGGAGGAGGTCCTCGAGGTCGTGTCGGCGAGTGGCGACGACGCGGGCGAGCGCCACCTCCACGTGCTCGACGAACGCCTGCTTCGACGCGGTGTCCGCCCGGGGGTCGCCGGGGAACACCGACACGAGGGTCTTCGTCTCCGCGGACAGCGACTTCACGAGCAGCTCGCGGGCGGTGACGTCGCCCGCGATCACGACGAGCCCCGGTCGGCGCTCACGCACCGCGGCGTCGAGGGCGGACGCGAGCTCGGACTGGTTCTGCTTCCAGATCTCCTCGGTGTGCTGCTGCCAGTGCGGCTGCTTCCACCCGGTGCCGGCCTTCGCGTAGTGCAGGGTGTCGTTGCGACCCTCGACCTGCTGCTCGTCCGGGGCCACGGGTGCGTGGCCGAGGCGGTACGTCCGGAACGCCCCACCCTCCTTGCCCGCGTGCACGACGAGGAACGGCAGGTCGACCGGGCGGTGGGCGACGAGCGGGACGAGGTCGGGGACGGCACCGACACCGATGGACTCGGCGCCGTGCAGGTGTCCGGGGAGCACTTCGCTCAGGACGACCGACCCCTCGTGGACGAGCACGTAGCGGGTGACGGGCGAGGGGACGCCGACTTCCTGCTCGAACTCGGCGGCGATCGCGTCCACGACGGCGTCGGTGGCACCCTGCGCGCGAAGGGACTCCTCGACCGCGCGGAGCTTGAGCGCCGCCTGCCGCCTCGGGTCCTCCACGTTGCCGGAGACGTCCGCGTAGGCCCAGGCCCACGTGCCCCCGTCCTCCAGCCGCTGTCCCAGGATCTCGTGCAGTTCGCTCGTCGCGTTGGTCGACGTCATGGCAGCTCCTTCCGCTCAGCGTGCCGGAGCAGGACCGCCCCGACGGCGGACGGGTTCGTCGGACCCTCTCACGGTCCCCTGCGTCCGCGTGGGCCCACCATCCACCCCTCGGACCGGACGCGTCCACATCCGCCAGGGAACGTCCAGCGACCTGCGCGAAAGTACAGCAACGCTCGGTTTTGTGATTGGCTGGGCGGGACCCCGATCGACGACGAACCGGAGCCGTGCAATGACGCCATCAGCCAGGCGGAGCCCGATCACCAGACGACAACTCCTGGGCTTCGGCCTGGGGACGGCGGCGGCGGGACTCCTCGCCGGCTGCGCGGTGCCGGGCTCCACGAACGTCAACAAGGCGGCGCTCATCCCCGCCGCGTCGGGCGGCGAGACCGTCCAGCTCACCTACTGGGCGTGGCTCAAGGACCTCCAGAAGGTCTGCGACGTGTGGAACGCGAAGCACCCCCACATCCAGGTCACGGCGAACTGGATCCCCGGCGGCAACAGCGGCGGGTACCAGAAGATGTACTCCGCGCTCGCGGCGGGCGGCGGCCCGGACATCGGGCAGGTCGAGCTCCGGCAGATCCCCGAGTTCATGCTCGCGAACGGCCTGACGGACCTCGCCAGGTACGGCGCGAAGGACTTCGAGTCGAAGTACGACGAGGCCGCGTGGGCGCAGGTGTCGTTCGTGGACGGCATCTACGGCATCCCGCAGGACACCGGCCCGATGGGCTTCTACTACCAGACCGCGATCCTCGAGCAGGCCGGCGGGGAACCCCCGAAGACCTGGGACGATTGGCGCGACCTCGCCGACAAGGTGCGGGGGACGGGCAACGGCAACTACCTCGAGGTGTTCCCCGTCGCCGACGCATCGCCCTTCGCCGCGTACGCACAGCAGGCCGGGGCGCGGTGGTTCCGGATCGACGGCGACGAGTGGGTCGTCGACATGACCGACGACAAGACGATGATGGTCGCCGAGTTCTTCGACGGGGTCATCGACGACAAGTTGGTCGACACGAGCGCCGGTGCGTACTCCCCCGGCTGGTACGCCGCGGCGGCCAGCGGCAAGATCGCGGCCGTCACGAGCGCGAGCTGGGGTGACGCACTCATCCAGTCGGTGCAGGGCGGCGAGGGCAAGTGGAAGGTCGCGCCCATGCAGACGTGGGGCGACACCGGCTTCGGCTCGAGCGCCATCGGCGGCTCGACGGCAGCGGTCCTCGCGAACGCGAAGCACCCGGCCGAGGCGCTCGAGTTCATCACGTGGATGACGACCTCGGAGGAGGGCATCGACGCGATGATCAAGTACTGCGGCATCGGCTGGTCGCCCGCGAAGGACTACATCGGGGCAGCGCGTGAGAAGCCGTCGAAGTGGTTCTCCGGGCAGAACTACAACGAAGAGGTCTTCGTCCCCGCAGCGCAGGAGCAGAACGTCGACTGGTCGTGGTCGCCGGTCACGCAGTCCGCGTTCACGAGCTTGCAGAACCAGTTCCGCCGCAAGCTGACCGGCGGTCTGAAGCTCACCGACGCGGTCGAGCTCGCCCAACGGGAGATCGTCCAGTCCTTCAAGGACAAGGGCCTGAGCGTGAGGACCGCACGATGACCGCCACCCAGGACCGCGCGACGGCCGCCTCGCAGCCGCGCGCCGGCTTCCGCACCAGCACGAAGGCCACGGCCGCCCAGAAGCGAGCGCCGTGGATCCTGCTCGGACCCTTCCTCGCACTGTTCGTGCTGACGTTCATCATCCCGATCATCAGCGCACTGTTCCAGAGCTTCACCACCGTCGACCGCAAGGGCCTGTTCGGCGAGGACGGTGTCGTCGGCCGGTTCGCCGGGTTCGACAACTACGCCATCGCACTGCAGGACTCCGGCTTCGTCGCCTCGATCGGCCGCATGCTGCTGTTCGGCATCGTGCAGGTGCCCGTGATGATCGTCCTCTGCACGATCCTGGCGCTGCTCCTCGAGTCGGCGAGCGCTCGCTGGCCCGCGTTCTTCCGGGCCGTGTACTTCATGCCGTACGGCGTGCCCGGCGTCATCGCGACGATCCTGTGGTCGTTCCTCTACGTGCCCGGGCTCTCCCCGATCGTGGCGCTGCTGCAGTCGATCGGGTTGCAGCCGGACTTCCTCGGCGCGAACAGCGTCCTGTGGTCGATCGCGAACATCGTCACCTGGACGTACACCGGCTACAACATGCTCATCATCGTGGCCCAGCTGAAGTCCATCCCCGGCGAGGTCTACGAGGCCGCGAAGATGGACGGCGCGAACGCGTTCCAGGTCGCATGGCGGATCCAGATCCCGCTCATCGCGCCGGCACTCGTGCTCACGACGGTGTTCTCGATCATCGGCACCCTGCAGCTCTTCGCGGAGCCGCAGATCCTGTCCACGGTCGCACCCGCGATCGACACGGAGTACACGCCCAACTACGCGGCCTACACGAACGCCTTCGCGTTCAACGAGTACGGCGTCGCGTCGGCCCAGGCCGTGATCATCGCGCTGGCCGCGTTCATCCTGTCGTTCGCGTTCCTCGCGCTCACGAACCGGCCGCCGAAGAGCGAGCGGGACCAGCGGAAGCGCGCGAAGCGCGACGGCCTGGAGGCACGGCGTGCGCTCCAGACGCGTGTCACCGCCGACGGTGGGTCGCGACCCGCCACCGGCGTCGCGGACCGCAGCACGACCACCGGGGCCGCACCGCGCCTCCAGGCTGAGGGGGAGAACCGATGACCAGCGAAGCCGTCCAGGCACCGGTGACCAAGCGGGCCGCCGAGCCCGTCGACACGACCGCCATCACGGCGCACCAGCGCCGCAAACTCGACCGGTCCGGGAAGTCCCAGATCGTCGTGACGGGCATCCTCGTCATCGTCGCGATCTACTTCCTGGTGCCGCTGTACTGGGTGGTCATCGCGGCCACGAAGACCACCGGCGCGCTGTTCGCGACGAACGGGTTCTGGTTCGGCGGCGAGTTCGCCCTGTTCAGCAACATCGCGCAGGTGTTCTCGTACGACGGCGGCATCTTCGTCCGGTGGATCGCGAACAGCATCCTGTACTCGGGGGTCGGCGCCGTGCTCGCGACCTACTTCGCCGCCGCCGGTGGGTACGCGCTCGCGAAGTACGAGTTCCGCGGCCGGCAGCTCGTGTTCGGCACGATCCTCGGCGGCGTGCTCGTCCCCGGGACCGCGACCGCGCTGCCGCTGTTCCTGCTGTTCTCGACGCTCGGCCTCACCGACACGTACTGGAGCGTGCTCATCCCGAGCCTCGTGTCACCGTTCGGGCTGTTCCTCTGCCGGGTCTACGCGGCAGCGTCGGTCGACACGGCGTTGCTCGAGCAGGCGCGCATCGACGGCGCCGGTGAGCTGCGGATCTTCCACGCCATCGTGCTGCGGCAGATGACCCCGGCGCTCGTGACGGTGTTCCTGTTCCAGGTCGTCGGCATCTGGAACAACTTCTTCCTCCCGCTCATCATGTTGGCGGACCAGAAGCTGTACCCGATCACCCTCGGCCTCAACAACTGGCGCGCGCAGGTCGATCGTCTGCCAGAGTTCTACCAGCTCACCACCGGCGGCGTGCTCGTCTCGGTCATCCCGCTGGTCATCGCGATCATCGTCCTGCAGCGCTTCTGGCGCGGGGGCCTCACGGAAGGATCGGTCAAGGGTTGACCGTCGCTGCAGAACCGACCCCACTCGCCGCCCTGGCGTCCACCACTCCCGGATCCGACACGCGACTGGCCCCCCGTGCCTGGTTACACACGGACGCCCCGACGCTGTCGCTGAACGGCGACTGGGACTTCCGCTGGTCCCCCGTCGCCGACGTCCCGCTCCCCGGGTCCGACGACGACTGGGGAACGCTCCCGGTGCCGTCGCACTGGGTCCTGCACGGACACGGAGCACCGAGCTACACCAACCTGCAGTACCCGTTCCCGATCGACCCGCCGCACCCGCCGGAGGAGAACCCCACCGGTGACCACCGCCGTGAGTTCTCGCTGCCGGACTCGTTCGACGCGGCTGCTCGGGTCGTGCTCCGGTTCGACGGCGTGGAGTCGCACTTCCGGGTCTGGCTGAACGGGTCGCTCGTGGGGTGGAGCACCGGCTCCCGGCTCGTCACCGAGTTCGACGTCACCTCGCTGCTGCGTCCGGGGCCGAACGAGCTGCTCGTGCGCGTGCACCAGTGGTCGGGGGCCTCGTACCTCGAGGACCAGGACCAGTGGTGGCTGCCCGGCATCTTCCGCGACGTCACGCTGCTCGCGCGTCCCACCGCGGCGATCGACGACGTGTTCGTGCGCGCCGGCTGGGAGCCCGTGCTCGGGTCCGCCGCCACCGCCGGCACCGCTGCGTCGGGGCGGCCGTCGACCGGCACGGGGACGATCACCGTGCCGACGCTCGACGCCGTCTTCCCGGTGCGGTTCTCCGTTCCGTCGCTCGGCGTCGACGTGACGTGGGCAGCTGCGTCCGACGTCGCACCGATCATCGTCGAGGGCGTCGAGCCGTGGAGCGCCGAGCAGCCGCGGCTCCACGACGCGACGCTGTCGACCGGTACCGCTGCCGGCGGACGCGCGGGCGGCGAGACGGTCTCGCTGCGCCTCGGCTTCCGGTCGGTGCGGATCGAGGGCGACCGGTTCCTCGTGAACGGCGAGCGCGTGGTGTTCCACGGCGTGAACCGGCACGAGACCCACCCCGTCCGCGGTCGGGTCTTCGACGAGGAGCACGCCCGCGCCGACATGGCGCTCATGAAGCGGAACAACGTCAACGCGATCCGCACCTCGCACTACCCGCCGCACCCGCGGGTGCTCGACCTCGCGGACGAGCTCGGGTTCTGGGTGATCCTGGAGTGCGACCTCGAGACGCACGGGTTCATCTTCACCGGGTGGGTCGGCAACCCGTCGGACGACCCGGCCTGGCGCGACGCGTACCTCGACCGGATCGCGCGGACCGTCGAGCGGGACAAGAACCACCCGTCGATCGTGATGTGGTCCCTGGGCAACGAGTCCGGCACCGGTCGGAACCTCGCGGCGATGTCACAGTGGGTGCACGACCGCGACGACGAACGCCCGGTGCACTACGAGGGCGACTACACGGGCGAGTACACGGACGTGTACTCCCGGATGTACCCGACGCTGCAGGAGACCGAGTCGATCGGCGGCGGCACTCCGACGCCCCTGCTGGAGTGCGGGCCCGCCGAGGCCGCGCGGCAGCGGTCGAAGCCGTTCATCCACTGCGAGTACGTGCACGCGATGGGCAACGGCCCGGGGCAGATCGCCGAGTACGAGGCCCTCGTCGACAGGTACCCGCGGCTGCACGGCGGGTTCGTGTGGGAGTGGCGAGACCACGGACTCCTCACCCACACCGCCGACGGCACGCCGTACTACGGGTACGGCGGCGACTTCGGCGAGGTCGTGCACGACGGCAACTTCGTGATGGACGGCCTCGTGCTGCCCGACGACACCCCGACCCCGGGGCTGGCGGAGTTCGCGGCCGTGGTCGCACCGATCCGGATGTCGTCGTCGGAGACCACCCTCCTGGTCGAGAACCGGTACCACTCGGCCTCCACCGCGGGACTGCGCTTCTGCTGGACGCTCTCGCGCAACGGCGTCGTCGAGGCCGCCGATCGGCTCGCGCCGGGCGTCATCGCCGCACGGGCGTCGGCCACCGTGCCGGTACCGGACGAGGTGCTCCGGGCCGCGGCGGACCAGGGCACGCTCGCGCCCGGTGACGAGCTGTGGTTCGACGTGACCGCGGAACTCGCCGGGCCGACGGCGTGGGCGGACACCGGCCACGTCGTCGCACGCACCCAGCGGCTCGTCGCGAGCCGACCGGCGGACGCGCCACGGGCCTCCCGGCAGGGGTGGGACGGCGACCGACTCGGTGACGGGACGTTCACCGCCCGCGGCGACCTGGTCGCCTTCAAGGGCCACGAGGTCGCGGGGCCCCGGCTCGAGCTGTGGCGTGCACCCACCGACAACGACCGCCTCGCATCGCAGGGCGGCTACGAGACCGCGGACCCGGTGCTCACCGGCGGGGTCGGGGACCCGAACGCGCCGGCTTCGGCGGTGAAGTGGGTCGAGCGGGGGCTCGACCGGCTGACGCACCGGCTCGTGTCGGTGTCGCGCACGCCGTCTGGCCTGGAGCAGCGTGTCCGCGTCGCGGCGGCGAACAGCGGGTGGGGCGTCGACGTCACGCACCGCTGGACCCTGACCGACGCAGGCCTGCAGCTGCAGACGGATGCCGTGCCGTTCGGGGCGTGGGACGTGACGTGGCCGCGGCTCGGCGTGCGGTTCGACCTGCCGGTGTCGTTCCTCGACGAGACCGCGACGTGGTTCGGGACCGGTCCGGAGGAGTCCTACCCGGACTCCTCGCACGCTGCTCGGGTCGGACGCTTCACCGCGCCGGTGCGCTCGCTGACGGTCGAGTACTCACGGCCGCAGGAGTCCGGGCACCGTCCGGGGCTGCGCGCGCTGACCGTCGGCGACCTCACCGTGTCGACGGTCGGGGCGACCCGCGCGGGCTTCACGCTCACGCCGTGGACCGCGCAGCAGGTCGCGCGCGCCGGGCACCCGTACGAGCTGCCCACGCCGGACCACGCGTACCTGTACCTCGACGCGGCGCAGCACGGGCTGGGGTCGCGCGCGTGCGGGCTCGACGTGCTGCCGGAGCACCAGCTGTGGCCGCACGCAGCGTCGTGGAGCGTGGTGCTGGCGTAGGGCGCGGGTGCGCGCGGCGTTCGCGTTCGCGTTCGCATTCGCACAACCGAAGTCACCCCGAACCGCGTTTCCGCGTGGTTCGGGGTGACTTTGGTTGTGCGCCGGCGCTTCGCACCAGGGCGCGGTACGGCGCGGCGCGGTGCGATTCGGCGCTGGGCGCACTCGCTGCCCCGCCGCGACGCGAGTTACGCACCGAGCGCGCGCAGCGCCTCCGGGTCGCTCTGCTCGAGGAACGCCGTCAGCCGCTCGGGCTCGCCGTCCTCTCCGATCGCCTCCGCCGCGCGCCGCAGCGCGAACAGTGCGCGGAGGACCCCGCGGTTCGGCTCGTGCGACCACGGCACCGGCCCGGCTCCACGCCACCCCGCCTTCCGCAGTGCGTCGAGGCCGCGGTGGTACCCGACCCGGGCGTAGGCGTAGGACTCGAGCGTCGCGCCGCGTTCCCACGCCTCGTCGGCGAGGAGCGCCCACGCCAGGCTCGACGATGGGTGCGACACCACCACCGAAGCGACCGGGGTGTCCGCGGCGAGCGCCGATGTCACCTCCGGCTCCTCGGGCAGCAGGGTCTCGGGGGTGGCGGGGTTCGGCAGCAGGTTCTCCGGCATGCCCCCAGCCTGTCACGCCGAGCGGCAGGACCCCTTGCGTGCCGCGCGCGGCCGGGCGTACCGTGGTGGTCCACCCCGTCGTCACCACGGGGTCGCGGTGCGGGACGACCGGCCGCCGCCACGGGTGACGGCCACGGGGGTCCCCGACGGAAGCAGACGAGTTGCTGTCGATCACCGGTTCCGCTCAGCCCACGCGCTGACACCGTGATCGCGCCCGCCGTCGGGCGCTCCACCGCTCGTGCTGGCCGCACGGTGGTGGCTCCGGTGTCGTGCGCCCAGCACCGACAACCGGGGAGGCACCCGCATGCCCAGCAGTCCGTCCGTCGTCCTGAACGACATCAGTTTCACCTGGCCCGACGGCACCGTCGCGCTCGACCACTGCACCGCCGCCTTCGGCCGCGGCCGCACCGGCCTGGTCGGGAGGAACGGGGCCGGCAAGTCCACCCTCGTCCGGCTGGTCACGGGGCAGCTCCACCCCACCTCGGGATCGGTCACGACGACCGGTCCCGTCGACCTGCTGCCGCAGCGCCTCACCGCTCGGCCCGACGACACCGTGACCGACCTCCTCGGCATCCGGCAGACGGTCACGGCACTCCGTGCGGTCCTCGGAGGCGACGCGTCCCCGGAGCACTTCGACGTGATCGGCGACGACTGGGACGTCGAGGAGCAGGCCACCGCCGCCCTGTCCGGCATCGGGCTCGGCCTCGACGGCTCCGACCTCGACCGTCCCGTCGCGACCCTGTCCGGTGGGCAGGCCGTGCTCGTCGCCGTCGCGGGTATCCGGATGCGTCGGGCGCCGATCGTGTTCCTCGACGAGCCGACGAACAACCTCGACCGGCGGGCACGGAGTGTCCTGCTCGACATGGTCGACGGCTGGTCGGGGACCCTCGTGCTGGTCAGCCACGACCGAGAGCTGTTGGAGCACGTCGACGAGACGTGCGAGCTGCGGTCCGGGGCGCTGACGGTGTTCGGGGGGACCTTCCACGCGTACGAGGAACACGTCGCCGTCCAGCAGGCCGCCGCCCTGCGCGAGGTCCGCGTCGCCGAACAACGACACCGGACCGAGAAGCGGCAGCGCATCGAGGCCGAGACGAAGATCGCACGACGGGCCCGCGCCGGGCGGAAGTCCGCCGAGAACATGCCGAAGGGGTGGGCCGACGAACGACGGAAGCACGCCGAGCAGACCGCCGGACGCCTCCGGGCCGGGTACGCCGACGACGAGACGGCCGCGCTGACCGCCAAGCACGAGGCCGAGTCACGCCTCCGCGTGGACGAGTCGATCACGGTCGCGCTGCCCGACCCGGAGGTGCCGACCTCCCGGATGATCGCCACGGTGACCGTCCGGGGCCGGGACACCGTCGTGCAGGGCCCGGAGCGGATCGCGGTCACGGGTGACAACGGGGTCGGCAAGACGACGCTGCTCGAACAGCTCGTCGGGGTGCCGGACGCCCGGGACCACCCGCTGCCGCACACCCGTGCCGTCGCGCACGTCGAGCGCATCGGGTACCTGCCGCAGCGGAAGGACACGCTCGACGACGCCGCGACCGTGTTCGACAACGTCCGCCGGCACGCCCCGACCGCGAGCGACGCCGAGGTGAAGAACCGGCTCGCCCGGTTCCTCGTCCGCGGGGACGCCGTGGGTCGCCGAGCCGGTGACCTGTCCGGCGGCGAGCGGTTCCGCGTCGCACTCGCGGCACTCGTCCTCGCCGACCCCCCGCCGCAGTTGCTGGTGCTCGACGAACCGACGAACGACCTCGACCTGACGAGCGTCGACCAGCTCGTCGACGCGCTGCGGTCCTACCGGGGTGCACTCGTGGTGGTCAGCCACGACGAGGCGTTCCTCGACCGACTCGACCTGACGACCAGGATCGAGCTGTCGTGACCGGGGCCACGGCCACGGCCACGGCGGGACGCTCAGCGCCGCTTCGTCGGGCGGATCGCGAGCGACTCCACCGTGCCCCGCTCCGGCAGGTCGACCACGGTGCGGACCGCGGCTGCGACGTCCTCCGGAGCGAGGTAGTAGGCGGTGTCGTACTCCTCGCCGAGCTTCTCGGTGAGGGCACGCTGCATGTCCGAGTCGGTCCGGCCCGGGTGCACGCTCGACACCCGGACACCGTTCGCCCGCTCCTCTTCGCGCAGGGCGTCGGCGAACGCGCGGAGGGCGAACTTCGACGCCGCGTAGACCCCGCCGCCGGGGCCGGAGTGGAAGCCGGAGCCGGAGTTGACCGCCACGACGATGCCCCGGGCCGCGCGGAGGGCCGGCAGCGCCCGCCGCGTGAGCTCGGCGACCGCGAAGAGGTTGGTCGCGAAGACCCGCTCCCACACCACGCGCTCGGTCTCGGCGACGGTGGTGCCCTCCTCCACCCCGGCGTTGTGCACGAGGACGTCGAGCCGGTCCGGCAGGGCGGGGGCGTCACCGGCGCCGAGGTCGCCCACGAAGGGCGACGCGTGCGGCAACTCCGCGACGAGGGCGTCCACCGCCTCGGCGCTCCTGCCACCGACGAACACGTGGTGCGTCCGCCCGAGGTCGCGGGCGATGGCCCGGCCGATCCCGCGGGTCGCGCCCGTCACGAGGGCGGTGGGGAGGCTGACGGGAGGCTCGGTGTCGTTCATGCGCACCAGCCTACGGATGCGGTCCGACGGGGCCGCACCGTGCCTCCAGGCCGGGGCCGCCGCAACCACTGTCCGACGGGACCCCGTCCACGCAGCGGGGGCCGGGCCGGACCGGCGCGTCAGCGCGGTGCCGCCGACGCGCGGCGCCGGCGGCGGGCCACCGCCCACCCGACGGCGACCGCCGCGACGACCGTGACGAGCGCGACGACGCCCCACGGTGATCCCGCGACCGCGGCGAGGACCGCCCAGAACACGGCCAGCCCGACGGTGGCGTACACGAACGCCCAGGCCACGCAGCCGACGAGCATCACGGCCGTGTACCGCCACCACGGGACACGGGCGAGGCCGGCGGCCGCGTTCATCACCGTCTGGAGACCGACCGTGAGGAAGCTGACGGCGACGACCGGCAGACCCCAGCGGTCGAGGAGCGCGGAGCCGCGGCGGACGGCGACGCTGTCGACCCACCGACCGAGGCGCGAGCGCGACGCGCCGGTGACCGCCAGGCGCGCGACCCAGTACGTGGCCTGCGCACGGCAGAACACGATCACGAGCAGGGTGGCGACGAGCGGCCAGAAGGGCAGGTCGTCGAGGAAGGACGGCACGCGCGCACCGTAACGGCGCTCGCCGGGAATGTCCTCAGTCGCGGTCGGCGGGCCGGTCCCGCTCGCGGCGCTCAGTCGCGGTCGGCGCCCTGCCGGATCTTGATGCCCTGGAGGACGTCCTTCGCACGCTGCTCGTCCTGCTTCTCGATCTGCCGGGTGTCGCGCTCCGGGAGCTGGATGTCCTCCTCGGCACGGATGCCGGCCTGCAGTTCCCGGCCGCGCTCGAGCTCGGCGTCGAACTCCGCGCCGAACAGCAGGGCGTTGTTCGTGATCCAGATCCAGAGCAGGAAGACGATGACGCCACCGAGCGAGCCGTACGTGGCGTTGTAGTTCGAGAAGTTGCCGACGTAGAACCCGAAGCCGAGGCTCGCGATGATCCAGATCAGGATCGCGACGATCGAACCGCCGCTCACCCAGCGGAACTTCGGCTGCTCGACGTTCGGCGCCCAGTAGTAGAGCACCGCGACCACGATCACGGCGATGACGAGCAGGATCGGCCACTGCACGATGAGCAGCACGGTCGCGGCGGCGTCACCGAGCCCGATGAGGTCGCCGACGCTCTTCGCCAGCGGGCCGCTGACGAGGACGACGAGGCCGAGGACGAGCAGGACGACCGTGAAGAGCGTCACGCCGAGCATCGTCGGGCGCAGCTTCCAGATCGGCCGCCCCTCGCGGACGTTGTAGATGCGGTTCATCGCGCGGCCGAAGGCGCCGACGTAGCCGGAGGCCGACCAGAGCGCGCCGAGCAGACCGACGATGAACGTGACCGGTGCGGCGGGTGAGCGGACGAGGCCCTCGACCGGGTTCTTGAGCAGTTTCGCCACGTCGCCGCCGCCGATGTTCGTCACGACCTTCAGGACGTTGTCGATGGTCCTCGTCGGGTCGGACACCAGCCCGAGGATGGAGACCACGGCGAGGATGCCGGGGAACAGGGCGAGCACCGTGTAGTACGTCAGGCTCGCGGCCAGGTCGGTGCACTGGTCGCTGGAGAACTCACGGAGGGTCTTCTTCAGCGTGTACAGCACCGTCGGCTTCGTGAGGTCGGTGGGTCCGTCCGGCTTGCGCGGGTCGTCCGCGTCGGGCTTCTGTCGTTCGCGGGCCATGATCAGCTCCTGCCTGCGGCTTTCGCGGCTGCCTTCGAGGCCGCCTTCGCACGGGCTGCGGCCTGCTTGCGGTTCTTGGTCGCACGACGCTGCACGGCGGCGATGCCCGCGCGCTGCTTCACGCGGTTGCGGTGCATCGGGTCGCGCTCGAGCGCTTCCTCCGCCGCCTTCTTCCGCGCCTTCCGGCCCTTCCGTCCGGGCTGGGACTGTTCAGCGGCCCCAGGGCCGTCGCCGCCGCGGGCGCCGAACGGCAGGAGCGCGGTGAACGCGGTCTGCGCCGGCGGTCGGGCGAGGTGGCCGGCATCGGTGCGGCCGATCCGCGCTCCGAGGACGATCGCGGCGACACCGGCCGCGGCGGTGATGCCCATCGCCACGAGCGGGGTCGGGTCACGGTGCCAGCGCTGCTTCGTCTTCGCGATCGCCAGGCGGGTGCGCGCGGGCACGTCCGCACGGCGGCGGATCTCCGCCACGGTGTCGGTGATGCCCTCGCGGGCACGGGTGTTCGCGAGTTCGAGCTCGGGGAGGCTGTCGTTGGCCATGCACCGTGCCTACCAGGGCCGATCCGCGACGGCCCACAGTTCAGGGCGTCTACGGTGCCGGGCATGTTGTTCCGAGACGTCGCCGAGGGCATCCACCGGCTGGAGGTCGCCCACACCAACACCTACCTCGTCGAGACCGGCGACCGTTTGCTCGTGGTCGACGCCGGCCTCCCGGCGGTGTGGCCGCACCTGCAGCTCGCCGTGCGGGACCTCGGCTACACGCCGGCCGCGGTCGAGGCGCTGCTGCTCACCCACGGACACTTCGACCACGTGGGCACGGCGGACCGGATGCACCGCGAGTGGGGGACGCCCGTGTACGTGCACCCGGGTGACCGGGAGCTGGCCGCGCACCCGTACTCCTACCGCCCGCAGACGAACCGGTTCGGCTTCGTGGCGCTCCACCCCGGCGGCCTGGCACCCCTCGGACGGATGCTCCTGGCCGGCGCCCTGTCGGTGCAGGGGGTCTCCGACACGGAGCCGCTGGAGTCCCGTGCGGACGTGCCCGGGTCACCGTGGATCATCGAGACGCCGGGACACACCGACGGGCACGTGGCGCTGCACTTCGCCGACCGGGACGCCGTCCTCGTCGGGGACGCCCTCGTGACGTTCGATCCCTACACGGGTGGGATCGGACCGCGGGTGGTGGCCCCGGCGGCGACGGCGGACGTGCCCGAGGCGGTCGCGTCGCTCGACCGGCTCGTGGACACGGAGGCGCGGCACGTGCTGCCGGGGCACGGTCCGGGGTGGCCGCTCGGCGTGCGGGCAGCGGTCGCGCAGGCGCGGCGCGCCGCGGGTGCCGCCGGGTAGCGGCGACCCCGACGAGCGGCGGCCCGGCACGCAGAGCGGGGCGCGCAGGCTCGCTGCGCGCCCCGAGACCCGGGCTGGCGGACATGTCCCGTGCCCTCGGGCACGAGACGTGTCCGCTGGCCCGAGACTCGCCGTCGAGCGACGGACCCCGGTGAGCGGGCGGTCGTGACGGTGTGACGGCCGGGAGGCGCGGTGCGGGCCCGCCACGGGCCTCCCGGCCGGCTGCTGGTCGCGTCCGGGGCAGCCAGCGGGCCGCGGAAGCGACGGGTCCCAGGTGGGCGCCGGAGCGTGCACGCGAACGCGACAGGCCTCGGCGCCGGGACGCCGCGATCTGTCGCCGTCGCGGGAGCGACGGACCGCCGCCCGTGGCGCGGGGTGCCGCGCACCTACTCCGGGACGACGACGTCCTCGGGGACGCCGGACTCCGCCGAGCGCTGCGCCGCCTCCATCACCGCGAGGCTCCGGAGGTTGTCGCGACCGCTCGTCTCCGGCGCCGGCCCACCGAGGACCGAGCGCGCGAAGGCCTGCAGGCCGCCCTGCCGGTCGGTGTGCTCCATCGTCGGGAGCTCCACCGGCTCGGCCTCGTCGTCCTGCGTCCGGCGGAGGGTCACGCGGTCGCCCTCGACGGCGTTCGGCTCACCAGAACGGCTCGTGAACCACAGCTCACCGTCCGCCCCCTGGATGCTCCACTCCCCCGCCCAGGCCGTCCGCGGTGCCCGCGAGAGCCAGCTGCCGCGGTAGCTGACGACCAGGCCGCCCTCGAGCTCGATGAGCATCGACGCGATGGCCTCGTCCTGGTACTTGCTGAACGACGGCGACGACGCCCGGGCGTAGACCCGCACGGGCTCGCGGCCGGTGACCATCCGCATCAGGTCGAAGTGGTGGATCGCCATGTCGTTGATCATCGCGTGCGGGAAGCGGTAGTGCGGGTGCTCCTCGAAGGCCCGGTCGTTGTCCCACTGCCGGAAGTCGACGTCGATCGTGGCGAGCTCGCCGACCACGTCCGCCTCGAGCAGCTCGGTCACGACCCGGGGCGCCGGGTACCAGCGGTAGTTCTGGCTGACCTGCAGCACGAGCCCGAGCTCCTCGGCACGGCGGACGGCGGTCGCAGCCTCTTCTGCGGTGTTGGCGAAGGGCTTCTCGACCAGGACGTGCTTGCCGGCGTCGAGGGCCTCGAGCGCGAGCGGCACGTGCGTGACGGCCGGAGCGGTGATGACGACGGCATCGGCCTCGACGCCGGCGAGCGCCTCGGTGAGGGACGCGAACGCGGCGGAGGCCGGCAGGCCGAGGTCCGTCCGCACGGCGTCGAGCGTCGCGGGCACCGGGTCGACGATGCCGACGACCTGGACCTCGGACACCTCGGGGATGGCGGTGCGGGCCCAGTTGCCGCCCCACCCTCCGAGACCGACGTGGATGATGCGGACCGGCATGCGTGCACTCCTTCGTGTTCGGCGCGTGCGGCCTCGACGGCGCACGTCCCTCCAGTCTGTCAGGCGTGACCGTCAGCGGGCGACGACCGCGCCCGCGCGCTCGGGCGGCGCGCTCGGGCGGCGGATGCCGGGCGCGCGAGTGCTGCCGAGGTTCCACGACTCGCCGGGTGCGGTTCGCCGAGGTTCCACGCCCGGCCGCCGTGGAGGCCGAGATGCCGGGATTCTGGAACCTCGGGAGACGGACTTCGCGCGCGTCGTGCGCCGGCGCCCCGTCAGCGCACGAACGCGTACGCGATGAGCGCCATGGTCACGAGGAAGCCCGCGAGGTAGTTGATCCACAGGAACCGCTTCCACCCGGCGTTCGCCGCCTCGGCCCCGGCGTCGGTCACGTTCCACCACGGCAGCACGTTGAGCGCGTAGGGCACGACGACGACCGCCGCGATCGGCCCCGGGAACGCCGAGAACAGCAGGACGACCCCCGCGACGACGTACGCCACGAACGCGAGCCGCACGGTGGCACGGGCCCCGATCACGGTGGCGACCGACCCGATCCCTCCTGCCCGGTCCGCGAGGACGTCCTGCACGGCCCCGAACGCGTGCGACGCCACACCCCACAGGAAGAACGCCACGCACACGGCGACGAGCTGCCCCGTCCAGTGCGGCCCGGCGAGCGCGAGCCCGTACACGGCCGGCGACACGAAGTGCGTCGACGAGGTCAGGGAGTCGAGGAACGGCTTCTCCTTGAACCGCAGCCCCGGCGCCGAGTACGCGATCACGGCGAACACGCTGATCGCGAGGACGAGCCACGACCACGGGCCGTTGCCGCTCAGCCCGCCGAGCACGACGAGCGCGACGAGGAACGGGACGTTCGTGACGACGACCGCCCACAGCGTGGTCCGGTGCACGCTCTTGTCGAGCAGGGCGCCCTCGACGCCGCCCTTCCGCGGGTTCCGCAGGTCGGACTCGTAGTCGAAGACGTCGTTGATGCCGTACATCGCGAGGTTGTAGGGCACGAGGAAGTAGACGACGCCGACGACGAAGGTCACGACGCCGAGCGCGGACCCGAACACGTCGGTGCCGAGCAGGTACGCGGCGCCGAAGGGGTAGGCGGTGTTCACCCAGCTGATCGGCCGCGAGGACGTGAAGAGCGCCTGCAGCGTCGACGGCCGGGAGGGACGGGTCGCGGTCATGGGGTCGGCTCGCCTTCTGCGGACGGTCGCGCACCGTGCGCGTCGCGTGTCGGGTGCTCCGGTGACGGAGAGCGGGTCGGGTGCGCCGGTGGCGCCGTGGACGGACGGTCGAGCAGCACCCACAGCGCGGGGAGCAGCAGGACGGCACCGATCGAGTACGCGAGGTCCTCGATCGGGATCGCACCGATCTTCGCACCGCTGATGAGGGACGGGTCGTACGCCACCACGCGCAGCGTCACGATGACGTTGTCGAACACCATCGTCATGACGAGGAGCGCGACCCCGGCGATCACACCGCTCACGAGCGTGACCCGGCGGCCGGGAGCCGAGGGCCGACCGGCGGTACGGGCGCGTCGAGCGGCGACGAGCCCGGCCACGACCGCGACGACGACCGCCACCGCGAGGAACGGCACCGCGAGCAGGGCGTAGGCGGCGTGCGAGCTCACGTGCGCCGCCGTCCGAGCGCCCTGGCGACGAGCGGCCTGGCCGCCCCGAACGCGTTCATCGTCGTGTAGCAGAGCAGCAGCAGGAAGAAGACCTCCTCGACCGGCACCTCCGGCGCGACGACGAGTCCGGTCAGCACCCGCTGCGGCCCGATGAAGAAGATGCCCGCCGCGACCCCGGCGAGGTCCCACACGAGGAAGAACACCATGCCGATCGCCATGACCGCCGCTGCCCGCCACGGCGCCCGCCAGAAGAACAGCCGGAAGCGGGCGTCGAGCACGGTCATGCCGACGAGCGACACGAGCAGCCCGGCGAGGTAGAGCCCCGGCATCAGACCGCTGCGTCCCGCCGGAGCGGGGTGGGGAGCGGTTCGGTGCTCGTGTCACCGTGCAGACGCTTGATCAGCACTTCGGCGCTGATCAGGCACATCGGCAGGCCGATCCCCGGCGTGGTCGATGCGCCGACGTAGTAGAGCCCGTCGACCTTCCCCGACCGGTTCGGCTCGCGGAAGAACGCGCTCTGCGTGAGGGTGTGCGCCGGCCCGAGCATCGACCCGCTCCAGGCGTTGTAGTCGTCGGCGAAGTCCTGCGGGCCGATGGTCCGGCGGACCCGGATGCGCTCGCGGAGGTCGGGGACGCCCGCGCGTTCGGCGATGACGTCGATCGCGCGGTCGGCGATCCGCTCGACCTCGAAGTCGCCGGCTCCGTCGATGCCGCCCTTGCCGATCGACAGGTCGGCCGGCAGCGGCACGAGGACGAAGAGGTTGCTCGACCCGGGCGGGGCGACCGTCGTGTCGGTCTCGCTCGGGGCGCACACGTAGATCGACGCGGGGTCCGGGACGTGGCGGTCCTTCCCGAAGATGGCGCCGAAGTTCGCCTGCCAGTCGGCGGTGAACACGAGCGTGTGGTGCAGGAGGCCCGGTACGGGACCGTCGACGCCGAGGTAGACGAGGACGGCCGAGGGCCCCGGGTCGCGCTTCTGCCAGTGCTTCGCCGGGTAGGTACGGTGCTCGGGGTCGAGCAGCTGCAGCTCGGTGTGTCGGAGGTCGGCCGCGCTCACCACGAGGTCGGCCGGCGCGACGTGCTGTCCGCCCTCGCGGTCGCGGTGCACCACGCCCGTGACGTGACCGTCCTCGACGACGATCCGCTCGACCTTGGCGCCCGCGATGACCTGTGCGCCCTCGGTGCGGGCGAGTCGGCCGATCGCGCCGATGATCTCGTGGATGCCGCCCTTCGGGTACTGCACGCCGTCGGCGAGGTCGAGGTGGCTCATGAGGTGGTACATGCTCGGCGCCTTGTACGGGCTGGTGCCGAGGAACACCGCCGGGTAGCCGAGCACCTGCCAGAGCCGACGGTCCCGCACGGCGGTCTCGGCGTACTTCGCGAGGGGCTCGGTGAGCAGCCGGAGGAGCTTCGGCAGACGCCGAAGGACGTCCGGGGCGGCGAGCTTCCGGAGGTCCGCGAAGGTCGTGTAGAGGAACCGCCGCACCGCCATCGCGTAGGTCTCCTCGGCGGAGTCGAGGTACTTGCGGATCCGCTCGCCGGCGCCGGGCTCGACCGACTCGAAGAGCGCGATGTTCGCCTCCTTGTCGGCGCGGAGGTCGAGCGGCTCGTCGTGCCCCTCCGAGTACACGCGGTACCCGGGGTCGAGCGTGACGAGGTCGAGCTGCTCCGCGGCGGTCGTGCCGAGCAGCTGGAAGAAGTGGTCGAACACCTCCGGCATGAGGTACCAGGACGGCCCGGTGTCGAACGTGAAGCCGTCGCGCTCCCACGAGCCGGCACGGCCGCCGAGCTGGCTGCGCTGCTCGAGCAGCGTGACGGCGTAGCCGTCCCGCGCGAGGAGGGCCGCGGACGCGAGTCCGCTGATGCCGCCGCCGATCACGACGGCGCGACGGACGGGCACCTTGCGCCGGGTGGTGGACACGGAGCCGGTCGGACGGGAGGCACGGGGCGGGGTCATGCCGTGCCTCCAGGCCGACGCGTGGCCGGCCCACGACCGGACAGGACCTGCGCGGCCAGCCGCGCCTTGACCGGGTCGGGGACGCGCACGCGCGTCGCGACGAGCTGCGCGGCCGGCGTGCGCGCGATGCGCGCGTTGAGCTCCTGGAACAGGGCATGTGCGAGACCGACGGCGTGCCGGGCGTCCCGGGGCAGCAGCGGGATCGTCATCGCGGCCCGGTCGAGGTCGGCCTGGACGTCGGCGACGAGCCGGACCTTCGTGGCCTCGTCGAAGGTGCGGATGTCCACGCCGGGGAAGTACGAGCGACCGAGGACCTCGAAGTCGGCGTGCAGGTCGCGGAGGAAGTTGACCTTCTGGAACGCTGCGCCGAGGGCTCGTGCGCCGTCGACGAGCACGCGGTCGTCGAACGTCGGGCGTCCGGCGCGGTAGACGAACGCGCGGAGGCACATCAGGCCGACGACCTCCGCCGAGCCGTACACGTACTCCCGGAACGAGTCGTCGTCGTGCTCCGTCCTGTCGAGGTCCATGCGCATCGACGCGAAGAACGGCCGGGTCAGCTCGGAGCCGAAGCCGGTCACGCGGGCCGAACGGGCGAAGGCGTGCACGACGGGGTTCGTCGAGAAGCCGAGCTCGATCGCGCGCTCGGTGTCGCGCTCGAGCTCGTCGAGGACCGTGCGAGCCAGCTCGCGGTCGAGGCCGGCCTCGGTCGCGGGGCCGTCGACGACCTCGTCGGCGACACGGACGAGCGCGTAGACGTTGCGGATGTGCTCGCGGGCGTCCTTGCGCAGCAGACGCGAGGCCAGGCCGAACGACGTGGAGTACCGCGCGATCACGACCCCGGACGCGGCCTCGGCCGTCGCGTCGTAGAGCGGGAGTCGGGCGGAGCGGTTCGGTTGCGGGTGGTGCGCGAGGGTCACCGGGCTCGCTCCACGAGTTCGGACACGATGGACTCCAGTCGGTCGGCGAGGTCGTAGGGCAGCCCCGCGAGCTCGGCGCGGGCCAGGGCCGTGTGCTCGGCGACGCGCTGTTCGGCTGCGGACTTGGCGCCGCAGGACACCAGCGTGGCACGGAGCTCGGCCGCCTGCTCCTCGGTGAGGTCCGGGTCACCGAGGTGCGGCGACAGCTCGGGCCAGCAGTCCGTCGCCGCGGCGTGCGCGATGAGCACGGTGCGCTTGCCCTCACGCAGGTCCCCGAGGACGGTCTTGCCGGTCTCGGCCTCGGACCCGAACACTCCGAGCAGGTCGTCGACGATCTGGTAGGCGATGCCGATCTCACGGCCGAAGGCACCGAGCGCGGCGACGATCGGTTCCGGAGCGCCGGCGAGCACAGCGCCCGACTGCAGCGGCGCCTCGAACGAGTACACGCTCGTCTTCGCGCGCTCCATCGCGAGGACGTCGTCGACGGTCGGCATGGGTCCGAGAGCGAGGTCGACGTCGGCCATCTCGCCCGCGGCGCTCGCGAACACGGCCTCGTCGAAGATGTCGAGCAGCCGGGAGCGTCGCTCGCCCGTGACCCCGGACGCCTCGATGAAGCGGGGCGCCGCCGCGAGGGCGAGGTCTCCGGCGATGACCGCGGCGCTCGTCCCACGGTGCTCAGCCGTCGGCAGCGGTAGCCCGCCCGTGGTCCCGGTGTCGCGGAACGATCCGGCGACGTTCGGCTGCCCACGGCGTGACCAGTCGCGGTCGATGACGTCGTCGTGCACGACGAGCGCGGTGTGCAGGAGTTCGTAGGCGGCGCCGACCTGTACGGCCGCAGCGGTGTCCGTGCCCCCGAGCGCGCTGTAGGCGGTGAGGACCATGCGCGGGCGGAAGCGCTTGCCGCCCATGCTCGCCCGGCGGAGCACGCGCCAGAGTTCGGGGTTCGGGCCGCCGTAGCGCTCCGCACGAGCGCTCGACACGGCGAAGAAGCGCTCGAGGCAGTCGTCGACGAGCGCGAGGTCGTTCTGCGCCACGGTGGTCGCTTCCTCGCTCATTGGCCTAACCTATCGGTGCAGATGACGACTTTCCCTGAATCCGTGGTGCTGCTGGCCGACGACCGTACCCCGGTCGGGACGGCGGACAAGTTCACGGTGCACACCGACCACACGCCCCTCCACCTGGCCTTCTCGTGCCACGTGCGGAACTCCGCCGGGCAGGTCCTCGTGACCCGTCGGGCGCTGTCGAAGAAGACCTGGCCGGGGGTGTGGACGAACACCTTCTGCGGTCACCCGGGCCCGGACGAGACGTTCGAGGACGCGATCGCCCGTCGGGCATCTCGCGAGCTGGGCATCACCGTCCGCGACGTCGAGTCCGTCCTGCCCGACTTCCGGTACCGAGCGGTCGACGCGTCGGGGATCGTCGAGAACGAGGTGTGCCCGGTGTTCCGCGCCGTGACCGACGACGTGCCGGCGCCCGCGGACGACGAGGTCGCCGAGTACGCGTGGGTGTCCGAGGACGAGCTGCGGGCCTCGGTCGCCGGCGCGCCGTTCGCGTGGAGCCCGTGGCTCGGGTGGCAGCTCGCCGAGACCGAGCAGGCGGGGCTCCGCATCACCCCGTAGCGCGACCAGTGGTCGGCGGCACCGAGGCTGACGTCGTCGTCACGTGGCTCGCCGCGAACACCCGGGCCGACGGCGTCCTGTCCACCAAGTCGAACCTCGTCCGTGCGGCACGGCGGGCAGGGCTCGTCGCCGTGCAGCGGTTCTTCCTCGTCGACTCGTTCTCGTACCACCGGCTCCCCCGCGTCGTGGAGCAGGCCGTGCCGGACGCGATCGAGATCCTCCCGGGCTGCGTGCCGGGCGGACACCGACGTCCCGATCATCGCGGGCGGTCTGGTGTGCGACAAGGCGGACGTGATGGCCGCGCTCGGTGCGGGAGCGGTCGCCGTCGCCTCGTCGAACCGTGACGTCTGGGACATGTGACGGCTGGGACGTGTGAGGGCACTCAGACCCGGCTCAGCGGTCGCCGACCGGGGTCGACGTCCTCGACGCTCCTGGGTAGGCTCGGAGGTCGGCTGCACGAGGCAGCCCACGGACGACCAGAAGGGCAGGTGAGGCGCGATGTCGGGTGACCATCCTCGATCGGGCCGACGGAACCTGCCCCGGCGGGTCCACGCGCCCCGACCCTGATCCCGCTCCGCCCCCGGGCGGTTCGCGCCTGCCTGCTCCCGACACGCAAGGAGCACGCCATGGCACTGATCGACAACGCCGTCTACGTCGCAGGACACCGCGTCGACTCGCCGTCGACCCCGTCGCGCGCCACCCGGGGCGACCTCGCGTGGATCGGGCTGCTCCGTCCCGAGCCGTCCGAGCTCGCCGCCGTCGCCGCGGAGTTCGACCTGCACGAGAACGCGGTCGAGGACGCCCACAAGGGACACCAGCGCGCGAAGCTCGAGCGGTACGGCGACACCCTCTTCCTCGTCCTCCGGCCGGCCTGGTACGACCGCACCGCCGAGGAGGTCCGCTTCGGCGAGGTCCACCTCTTCGTGGGCGCCCGCTTCGTGGTCAGCGTCCGGCACGCCGAGCGGCCGGACCTCGCGGCACTCCGAGCACGGTGCGAGGCCGACCCGGCGTTCCTCGCCCGCGGGTCCGAGGCCGTCACCGCGGCCGTGCTCGACGAGGTCGTCGACGGGTACGCGCCGATCGTGGAGATCCTCCAGGAGGAGATCGACGCGATCGAGGACCAGCTCTTCGCCGGCCAGGTCGACCCCGGCGTCTCGAAGCGCATCTACCAGCTCCTCAGCGAGGTCCTCGGGTTCCAGCGCGCGACGACCCCCGTGCCGGCGATGGTCACGGGTCTGCTGCGCGGTGCCGACAAGTACGGCGTCGACGAGGAGGTCCAGCACCGCCTGCGCAACGTGCTCGACCACGCCCTGCGGGTCACCGAGCGGGTCGACTCCTTCCGGTCGCTGCTCGAGAACGCCCTCACGCTCCACTCGACGCTCGTCTCCCAGGAGCAGAACGAGGCGATGCGGCGGATGACCAGCGCCAGCCTGGCCCAGGGCGAGGAGAGCCGGCAGCTCGCGCGAGCGGCGCACCGACAGGGCGAGGAGGTGAAGCGGATCTCGTCGTGGGCGGCGATCCTCTTCGCGCCCGGCCTCATCGCGGGCATCTACGGGATGAACTTCGACGACATGCCGGAGCTCCACTGGCGGTTCGGGTACCCGGTCGCGATCGTCGCGATGCTCGTCCTGATGGCCCTGCTCTGGGCGGTCTTCCGCAAGCGCAACTGGCTGTAGCCGCGACCGGCACGGGTGCGCCTGTGCCCTGGTTCGCTGGCTGGCCCGACGCAGGTGCACCGGTCGCAGGACGCGCCGCGTGCGTGCCGTCGTGGTCGTGCGAACGGTCGAGACCGGGCGCGCGAGGCGACCGGTTCTGCGACCGAGACCGCGGACGTGCGTCACGGACCAGGACCGCGATCGCGGGTCCCGGGCGCGACCGCTGACGGCTGGAGGCGCGGTGCCGGCTGGCACCGCGCCTCCAGGCTCGTGAACCGTCGTGTCAGCCGACGATGGCCGCCGTCCGGCGGTAGACAGCGTCGGTGTGCGCGGTGACGTCCACGTGCACCGCACGCAGCGCGTCGTACACCGCGGCGCGCTCCGGTTCCGGCGCGAACCGGTCGCGCTCGACGACCATCGCGGCCGCCGCCGCATCGAACGACGGGTGCACGCCGGTGGCGACGGCGGCGCCGATGGCTGCACCACGGCCCGCCGCGCTGTCCCCGACCACCCGGATCAAGGGCAGCTGGAACACGTCGGCCGTGGCGCTGCGGGTGTCGCTGTTCTCTGAGGTCTGGAGCGACTGCCGTCCTCGGGTGGACGGCCGATCTGCGGTTGACGTGATCCACAATATTCCGGACACGGCGTGGACGGGACCCCATCGCCGGCGGTCGGCACAACCCGGGATCGGTCCCGGGTGGCGTGGAGCGACGAGGTGTGCATAATGATCAGGCCCGGAATGTGAACGTGCACATCGACGTGCCACGACACCGGGCAGGAATGAGCAGCAATGGCGTCGACGCGAGCACAGCAGTCGCGTGCGCCCAGCATCCGGGACGTCGCACGGGTCGCCGGGGTCTCCCACCAGACGGTCTCCCGCGTCCTGAACAACTCCGATGCGATCCGCGCCGAGACCCGCGACCGGGTCCTCGCGGCGATGGAGCAGTTGCAGTACCGGCCGAACCGGGCCGCACGGGCGCTGGTGACCAGCCGGACGCACACGATCGGCGTGCTGACGGCGCGTCGGGCGCACTACGGCCCCGCGGTGGCACTGCAGGCGATCGAGGACGCCGCGGTGGCCCGCGGGTACAACGTGACGACGTCGACCCTGACCGAGACCACGGACGACGCGGTGCGCGAGAGCATCCAGCGCCTGCTCGACCTCGACGTCGAGGGGATCGTGGTGATCGCCCCGCAGCAGAAGGTGTTCGACCTCATCGAGGAGCTGGGCATCCGGACGCCGTACGTCACGATGCGCGCGAGCGTCGGCGAGGACCCGACCGCGCTCTGGGTGGACCAGATGGAGGGCGCCCGGCTCGCCACCGCGCACCTCCTCGACCTCGGTCACGAGTACGTCCGGCACATCGCCGGGCCCCAGGACTGGATCGAGGCGGACGCCCGGATGCAGGGCTTCCTCCGCGAGATGTCGGACCGCGACATGCCCGTCGTGGCGCCGATCCTCGGGGACTGGACGGCCGACTTCGGCTACCACGCGGGGCGGGAGCTCCTCCGTTGGCGGGACTGCACGGCGGTGTTCTGCTCGAACGACCAGATGGCGCTCGGGCTCGTGCACGCGGCACGCTCGTACGGCCTCGACGTGCCCGGTGACCTCTCGGTGGTCGGTTACGACGACATCCCCGAGGCGAAGCACTTCTGGCCGCCGCTCACCACCGTCCAGGTCGACTTCGCCGAACTCGGCCGACGCTGTGTCGACCTCCTGCTCCCCCGTGACGACGAACAGCTCCGGCCGATCGACATCGTCCCGCAGCTCGTCGTGCGCGGATCCACGAGCGCGCCGCGCTCGCGCTGACGCACCGCGCACCGCGGCACGACCCGACGAGCCACTCACGGCGCGCAGCCCGACGGAGCCGACGCGCGCACGGAGCGGCCCGGAGGCGCGTGGCGGGCCCGACCCGCGCCTCCGGGCCGCGTCGCCGCCAGGTCGGCGGACCGGTGCGGACATCCGCAACAGCACGCGGGAGCACCCCACACCGGGGGACGCGGACCGGTGCGTCCGGCCGGATGACGCGGGCCGTTACACAAACGCGACAATCCCGAATTGACAGGATCCGCACACGTGTGCGTAGGATTGCCCCCGTTCCAGCCGATGTGACCGTTCACATGGACCGTCACACGGCAGGGGCACCGGACGCGACAACGAGGTCCACGCAGGTGACTGCGCCCCCGCTGCCGCAGTGTCAACCCGAATGACTGCCGCGCTGGAGCGGCAGAAGGAGATGCACCGTGGCGTCAACCCCACAGGGCCCCGACCTGGCCACCAGGTCGGTGACCGCAGCCGAGACCATCCTCGAGATGCGGTCCATCACCAAGGAGTTCCCGGGCGTGAAAGCCCTCTCCGAGGTGTCGCTCGACGTCCGCGCCGGCGAGATCCACGCGATCTGCGGCGAGAACGGCGCGGGCAAGTCGACCCTCATGAAGGTGCTGTCGGGCGTGTACCCGTACGGCACCTACGAGGGCGAGATCGTCTTCGAGGGCGAAGAGGTCCGCTTCAAGGACATCAAGCAGTCCGAGCAGGCCGGCATCGTGATCATCCACCAGGAGCTCGCGCTGATCCCGGAGCTCTCGATCACGGAGAACCTGTTCCTCGGCAACGAGCCGTCGAAGTTCGGCGTGATCGACTGGACGACCGCACAGCTCCAGGCGCAGGACCTGCTCGCCCGCGTCGGCCTCTCCGAGGACCCGGACACGCAGATCAAGAACATCGGCGTCGGCAAGCAGCAGCTCGTCGAGATCGCGAAGGCCCTGCACAAGGACGTCAAGCTCCTCATCCTCGACGAGCCGACGGCCGCGCTGAACGAGAACGACTCCCAGCACCTGCTCGACCTCATCGTCGGGCTCAAGGCCAAGGGCATCTCGAGCATCATCATCAGCCACAAGCTCAACGAGATCGAGCAGATCGCGGACAGCATCACGATCATCCGCGACGGCAAGACGATCGAGACCCTCAACGTGAAGGGCGACGGCGTCAACGAGGACCGCATCATCCGCGGGATGGTCGGCCGCTCGCTCGAGAGCCGGTTCCCGGACCGCACGCCGAAGATCGGCGAGACGTTCTTCGAGGTCCGCAACTGGACCGTGCAGCACCCGCTCGACCCGTCGCGCCTGGTCTGCAAGGGCTCGAACTTCCACGTCCGTCGTGGCGAGATCGTCGGCTTCGCTGGCCTCATGGGCGCCGGCCGCACCGAGCTCGCGATGAGCATCTTCGGCCGCTCGTACGGCACGTGGCTCGGCGGCGAGATCATCAAGGACGGCCGCGAGATCGAGGTCAAGAACGTCCAGCAGGCCATCGAGCACGGCATCGGGTACGTCTCCGAGGACCGCAAGGCGCTCGGGCTGAACCTGCTCGACACGGTCAAGCGCAGCACGGTCTCGGCCGACCTGCAGAAGATCTCGAAGGCCGGCGTCGTCGACTCCCTCGAGGAGTACAACGTCGCCGACAAGTACCGGAAGATGCTCCGCACGAAGGTGCCGACCGTCGAGGAGAACGTCGGGAAGCTCTCCGGCGGGAACCAGCAGAAGGTCGTCCTGTCGAAGTGGATGTTTACGGACCCCGACATCCTGATCCTCGACGAGCCGACCCGCGGCATCGACGTGGGCGCCAAGTTCGAGATCTACGGCATCATCCAGCAGCTCGCGGCCGAGGGGAAGGGCATCATCCTCATCTCGTCCGAGCTGCCCGAACTCCTCGGCCTCTCGGACCGGATCTACACGATCTTCGAGGGCCAGATCACCGCCGACGTCCCCGCGGACCAGGCCGACCCCGAAACCCTCATGCGCAGCATGACCTCCGCGCGGAAGGGCGCAACCGTCTCATGAACAACCTGAAACTGCTCTTCGGCAAGGGCAACAGCATCGGCCAGTACGGCATGATCATCGCGCTCATCGTGATCGTCGCCTTCTTCTGGTTCACCACGGACGGGCTCATCCTCGAGCCCACCAACGTCATCAACCTGTTCCTGCAGTACTCCTACATCCTCATCCTCGCGCTCGGCATGGTGATGGTGATCATCGCGGGCCACATCGACCTCTCGGTCGGTTCGGTCGCGGCGTTCGTCGGCATCATCGTCGCGCAGTCGATGTCGGTGTGGCACTGGCCGGCCTGGGCCGCGATCATCCTCGGTCTGGCCGTCGGTGCGCTCGTCGGTGCCTGGCAGGGCTTCTGGGTCGCGTTCGTCCGCGTCCCGGCGTTCATCGTGACGCTGGCCGGTCAGCTCATCTTCCGCGGCGCGAACCAGATCATCGGTCAGTCCACGTCGGTGCCGACCCCGGACTCGTACAACACCATCGGTGCTGGCTACCTCGGAGACTTCGGACCGGACTTCGGCTACTCCAACGGCACGCTCCTGATCGGTCTCGTGACGATCGCCGCACTCATCATCATCGAGGTGCGCGGGCGTCGTCGCCGTCGCAAGATGCAGGCAGAGGTCCCGCCGCTGTGGGTCTCGATCGTCCGCACCGGCATCCTCGTCGCCGTCACCCTGGTCGCGACCTACCTCTTCGGCGCCGGCCCCGTCGGCACGTCGATCCCGATCGTGGCGATCATCCTCGGCGTCCTGACGATCATCTACGGCTTCATCACGAAGAACACGATCTTCGGTCGTCAGGTCTACGCGGTCGGCGGCAACGCCAGCGCTGCGGTCCTCTCCGGCGTCAGCGCCCGCAAGGTCAACTTCTTCGTCATGGCGAACATGTCGGTCCTGGCCGCCGTCGCGGGCATGGTGTTCGTCGGCTACTCGAACGCATCGGGACCCGCCGACGGCACGGGCTGGGAGCTCGACGCGATCGCGGCCGTGTTCGTCGGTGGCGCCGCGGTCGCCGGTGGCATCGGCACCATCTCCGGGTCGATCATCGGTGGCCTCGTGATGGCGCTCCTGTCGAACGGCCTCCAGCTCATGGGCATCGAGTCGAACAAGGTCCAGATCATCCGTGGTCTCGTCCTCCTCGTCGCGGTCGCCTTCGACGTCTACTCGAAGTCGCAGGGACGCCCGTCGCTGATCGGCGGCATGATGCGGCAGTTCCAGCGGAAGGACACCGAGCAGAACACGGTGGCGGCCCAGCAGCCGCGGTCCATCGAGGACCAGCCGCAGAAGGTCAACACCCAGTAGAACGTGGCGCCGGGCGGCCCGTCCGCCCGGCGCACGATCCCCACCACCACAGCACCACCCCTCAACGAAGAGAAAGCAATCTCATGCGCAAGAAGCTCATCGCCGGCATCGGCCTGGCCCTCGTCGCGGGCCTCGCCCTCAGCGGCTGCTCCGCACGCGGGACCTCCGGTTCGGACTCCGCCAGCACGGAGATCAAGAAGGGCGACCTCATCGGTGTCGCCCTGCCGGCCAAGACCTCGCAGAACTGGGTGCTCGCGGGCGCCGCGTTCGAGAAGTCGATCGAGGACGCCGGCTTCAAGGCCGACATCCAGTACGCCAACGCCGGCAACCCCGTCCCGGACCAGCAGTCGCAGATCTCGGGCATGGTCACCAAGGGCGCGAAGGTCGTCATCATCGGTGCCGCCGACGGTTCGCAGCTCGGCTCGCAGGTCAAGGCCGCCAAGGCCAAGGGCGTCACCGTCATCGCCTGGGACCGCAACATCCTGAACACCAAGGACGTCGACTACTACGTGGCGTTCAACAACTACAAGGTCGGCCAGCTGCAGGCCAACGCGCTCCTCGACGGCCTCAAGGCCGAGAAGGGCAGCGGCCCGTACAACATCGAGCTCTTCGCCGGTTCGGCGGACGACGCGAACGCCACCGTGTTCTTCAACGGTGCGATGAGCGTCCTCGAGCCGAAGATCAAGGACGGCACCCTCAAGGTCACGTCCGGCCAGGAGACCTTCCAGAAGGTCCAGACCAAGGGCTGGCTCGCGCAGAACGCCCAGTCGCGCATGACCGACCTGCTGTCGCAGTACTACTCGGGCGACACCAAGCTCGACGGCGTCCTCTCGCCGAACGACACCCTCGCCCGTGCGATCCTCACCGCGACGAAGGCGGCCGGCAAGCCGAACCCCGTCGTCACCGGTCAGGACTCCGAGACCGCGTCGATCCCGCTCATCATGAAGGGCACGCAGTACTCGACGATCTACAAGAACACGACGGAGGAGGCCCAGGCCGCCATCGACCTGGTCTCGACGCTGTCGAAGGGTGAGAAGCCCGACACCAAGATCGACAAGACGAACAACTACAACGGCGTCAAGACGGTCCCGGCGATCGAGCTGACCCCGATCCTCGTCACCAAGGAGAACGCGGTCGAGGCCTACAAGGGCAACGACACCCTCGAGGCGCTCGCCAAGCAGGGCTGATCCCCCGGCACACAGCACACGGACGGCCCCGTCTCGCACCTGCGAGGCGGGGCCGTCCTGCGTCCTCGCACGACCAGGAGACGGACGGGAGGCGAGGGTCGGCGGTGATCCGGGCCTCGCTCCCGTCACGGGGCGACGTCGCCGACGGACGCCGCCCGGAGGCGGCGAGCAGCCGCGCACAGGTGGGGGACGTCGGTGCGCGCCGTCCCGAAGACGACCGCCGGGGTGGTGTCGAAGTACCGGCGGGTGAGCCGCTCCGCGAGCAGCGACACCTTCCCCCACGGGATGCTCGGCTCGGTCGCCGTCAGGTCGCTCGGCAGCATCCGCACGGCCTCCCCGATCTCGACGAGTCGCATCCGGACCGCGTCGTACACGAGGTGTTCGGGCAGCGCGTCGTCGCTGACGTACTCGCCGATCAGCCCGCACGCCCGGATCACGTCGTCCAGGCGTTCCCCCGTCCCCCGGGTCACAGCGGGATCGCCTCGCGCACGACCTGCGGGTCCATGCCGGCCGCGTCCACGACGTCGACCCGGGTGCCGAGCAGCTGCTCGGCCTCGTCCTGGATCCGCATGAGCGCGAAGATCCCGAGCCCGCGGCCGAGGTCCACCATGAGGTCGACGTCGCTCCCCGGGCCGTCCTGCCCCCGGGCGACGCTCCCGAAGAGTCGTGGGTTGCGTCCACCGAAGCGCTCCACGATGGCGCACAGCTCCGTGCGGACGGCCGCGACGCGTTCTCGGAGGGGTGGCGGCTCCTCCACCGGCTCGAGCTCGATCGATGCGGTGAAGCCGGCCGCGAGCAGCAGGCGCTGCAGCGCCGCGAGCGACGGCTCGCGGCGACCGTTCTCGTAGGTGCTGATGACGCTCTGGGTGACGCCGGCACGCATCGCGAGCTGCACCTGGGTCAGTTCGGCGCGGACGCGGGCGCCACGGATCAGCTCGGCCGCCGACACCGGCGGCGCGGGCCTGGGGAGGACTGCGGACATGCGGCCACGATACACAGAATGCGACATTTTCCGGCCCATGTCCTGCGGTTCGCCACAACCGGTCGCGGGGATTGCTCCTGCCACATCGCGGAGCGTCGTTCCCGTCCCGGTCGACGGGGCCGCGCGGGCGGTTCAGTCGCGCGTCGAGACGTCCGTGCGGTGGAAGTTCTGCGCCGAGCGTGACGCCGTCGGTCCGCGCTGTCCCTGGTACCGCGACTGGTACTCGGCCGACCCGTACGGCTTCTCCGCGGGGCTCGAGAGCTGGAAGAAGCAGAGCTGGCCGATCTTCATGCCCGGCCAGAGCTTGATCGGCAGCGTCGCGACGTTCGACAGCTCGAGCGTGACGTGGCCCGAGAAGCCGGGGTCGATGAAGCCCGCCGTGGAGTGGGTCAGCAGCCCCAGGCGCCCGAGCGAGCTCTTGCCCTCGAGCCGCGCCGCGATGTCGTCCGGCAGGCTCACGACCTCGAACGTCGACCCGAGCACGAACTCCCCCGGGTGCAGGACGAACGCCTCGTCCGGGTCGGTCTCGACCAGGCGCGTGAGCTCCGGCTGGTCCTCCGCCGGGTCGATGTGCGGGTACTTGTGGTTGTCGAAGAGCCGGAAGTACTTGTCGAGCCGGACGTCGATGCTCGAGGGCTGCACGAGCGACGCGTCGTACGGGTCGAGACCGATGCGGCCGTCGGCGAGCTGGGCGGTGATGTCGCGGTCGGAGAGCAGCACGCTGGAAGCCTAGCGGCCGGGCACCGCCGTCGATATCCTGTGAGGCTGCCCAGGGCCGGGCGGCGAACTGGAGCAGGACGATGACCGACGCAGCCCCCGCCGAGACCGCCCCGTCGACCGGGCACGTGATCGAGGAACTCGACGTGCCCGCCACGATGCAGGACGACCCCGCACGCGTGGCGGCCTTCCGTGCCTGGCTCGAGGTGTCCGACCGTGCCGAGGGCGCCGTGCACGGACTGACCGAGCTGGCCTGGACACCGGGCGAGTACCTCCCGATGTGCCACACGCCGGGAGCGCCCAGTCGGCTGTTCGTCGCACGGGACGCCGCGGGGACGGTCGTCGGCTCGGCCGCGTACGACTCGAAGACCGAGCCCGGGACGACGAACTGCTGGCTGGCCGTCGGCGTCGACCCCGCACACCAGGGCCGGGGCGTCGGCCGTCTCCTGGCGGACCACGTCGAGCAGGTCGCCCGCGACGAGGGCCGCACGCAGTGGAAGACGTACGCGGTGTCGCGGCAGGTCGGGCCGGCCGCCGGCGACGGGTACCTGCAGGCACCGACCGGGTACGGCGCCGTCCCCGCGGACGAGCCCGCGGTCCGCTTCCTCCTGGGTCGGGGCTGGCGCTTCGGCCAGGTGAACCGGATCAGTCGGCTCGCGCTGCCCGCCGACGCCTCGGTCGTCGCCGCCCTCAGGGAGCGCGCGGCCGGTGCCGCGGGTGACGCGTACCGCGTGCACGCCTGGACCGGTCGGACGCCCGAGCCGTGGATCGACCGCATCGCACTGCTGCGCACCCGGATGTCGACCGACGCTCCCGAGGGTGACATGGAGGAGCCGGAGGACGTCTGGGACGCCGACCGCCTCCGTGAGCAGGAAGCCGAGCTCGCGCGGGCGCCGCGGACGATGGTCACGATCGCCGTGGAGCACGTCGACTCCGGCACGCTCGTCGGGTTCACGCAGCTGGCCGTCCCGGTCGATCCGGCGCGGGCCGTCATGCAGTGGGACACCCTCGTCCTGCGGGAGCACCGCGGACACCGGCTCGGGTGGTTGCTCAAGGTGGAGGGCATCGCGTTCGTCGAGCGGGAGTTCCCCGGGCGCCCGTCGATCGTCACGTTCAACGCCGAGGAGAACCGGCCGATGCTCGACGTGAACGAGGCAGTCGGCTTCGTGGGGGTCGGCAGCGAGGGGATCTGGGAGCACCGCGACTGATCCGGCGCCCGGCCGGGCCGGGTCGTCCGACCCGGTCTGAGCCGGACCGCAGCGATCGCGGCGGACGCACACCGGGCCTCCCGGCTGGGGCGCTTACCATGGGACGGTCATGACCGTCACGTCCTCCGCACCCCCGTCCGGAGGCGCGGCGCCGGAATCGGCGCCCGTCACCGCGCGCACGTCCACCGTCGCGACGGTCCTCGTCGTCGCCGTCCCGCTCGCAGCGGCCTGCGCCGTCCTGGGGATGGTCGTCACCGGGGCGTTCGGCTCCGACCAGCAGCTCGTCTCCGCGGGTGACCTCGTGACCTACGGTCTGCCGATCGCGCGTGCCGTGCACGACACGATGGCCGCCGTCACCATCGGACTCCTCATCGTCGCGGCGTTCGCGCTCCCGGCCCGCAAGCAGGACCACGGGGCGATCTCGAGCGTGCAGCACCGGGCCACCCGTTGGGCCGCTGCGACCGGTGGCGTGTGGTTCCTCGCCGCGGTCGTGAGCATCGTCCTGACCGGGGCGAACACGCTCGGTGTCCCGCTGGACTCGCCGGTCTTCGCCAGGAACTTCCTGCTCTTCGCCTTCCAGGTCGAGATCGGACAGGCCCTCGTCGTGTCCGCGGCCGCGATCCTCGCCGCGACCGTCGTCGCCGCGTTCGCCACCCGGGTGACGACCCTCGCGGTCGCGACCGTCCTCGCCCTGTTCGCGCTGCTGCCGCTGGCGCTCTCGGGGCACGCAGCAGGCTCGCTCGAGCACGCGAACGCGGTGAACTCCCTCGCGGTGCACCTCGTCGGCGTGTGCGTCTGGGCAGGCGGACTCGTCGCCGTCCTGCTGCTCCGGACAAGGACGAAGGGCGCGACCGGCAGAGTCGTGTCGCGCTACTCGACGCTCGCCGGGTGGTCGTTCGCCGCGGTCGCGTTCTCGGGCATCGTCAACGCCTCGCTGCGGTTGACCGGACCGCTCGACCTGTTCACGACGACGTACGGCTGGCTGATCACCACCAAGGCCGTGATCCTCGTGCTCCTCGGGCTCGCCGGGGTCGTGCAGCGGCGTCGTCTGGTGCCCGCACTGCTCCGTTCACCGCTCGACCGTCGGTCGTTCACCCGGTTCGCCCTCGCCGAGATCGTGTTCATGGCGGTGGCGATCGGTGTCTCGGTCGCGGTGTCGCGCTCGCAGCCGCCGATCCCGCAGACGCCCGAGACCGGGGACGACACCCGCTCCGGACTCATCGGCTACCCGTACCCGCCGACGCAGACCCTGCACACGTACCTCACCGAGTGGCACTGGGACTGGGTGTGGGCCGCCCTCGCGGTGACCGGTGCCGGCTGGTACCTGCTCGCGGTGCGGAAGCTCCGGAAGCGCGGGGACAAGTGGCCCGTCGGGCGCACGATCGCGTGGCTGATCGGCTGTGCGCTGTTCATCTGGACGACGTCGGGCGGCCCCGCCGTCTACGGCATGATCCACTTCTCGTCGCACATGATCCAGCACATGCTGCTCATGATGTTCGTGCCGCTGCCGCTCGTCCTCGGCGGCCCGGTGCTCCTCGCGCTCCGGACGCTGCCCGTGCGCAACGACGGCTCGCGGGGTGCCCGCGAGTGGCTCATGCTCTTCGTGCACTCCCGCTACATGCAGTTCATGGCGAAGCCCGCGGTCGCCGGGGTGATCTTCGCGGGGTCCCTCGTGGTGTTCTACTTCACGCCCGCGTTCGAGAACGCCATGCAGTCGCACGAGTGGCACGTCCTGATGGTCGTGCACTTCGTCCTCAGCGGGTACCTCTTCTTCTGGGTGTTCGTCGGTATCGACCCCGGCCCCGCCCGCCCGCAGTACCCGATCCTCATCATCGCCCTGCTCGCGACGCTGGCCTTCCACGCGTTCTTCGGCGTCGCGGTGATGACCTCGGAGTCGGTGTTCGCGATCGACTGGTTCCACGCGCTCGGACAGACGAACGACGCGGCGCTGCTGGCCGACCAGCACACCGGTGGCGGGATCGCGTGGGGCGCCGGCGAGCTGCCGATGGTGTTCGTCGCGCTGCTCGTGGTGCGGAACTGGGTGAAGTCGGACGCGCGGGACGCCAAGCGTCTCGACCGCAAGGCCGACCGCGACGGGGACGCCGACCTCAGGGCGTACAACGAGCAGCTGGCGGCGTTGCGCGACCGCGACTGAGAGGCGCGGGCTCGGGCGCGCGCCGGCGCGGGCGTGCGGCGGGCGCGGTCGCGCGCCCGGTGCGTCTCGCGTTCGCACAACCAAAGCCCGCTCGAACCGCGCTTTCCCGTGGTGTCGATGGACTTTGGTTCTGCGCCCACGGCCGCGGCGGCCGCGCGTGCGCCGGCGGCCGCGCGTGCGCCGGCGGCCGCGCCAGCGCGTCAGTCCCCGTGCACGAGACACACGGCGTCGAGGTCCATCGCCGCCTCGAGCGCCGCCGAGATCCCTGACTCGCCGTCCGGCCCCACGGGCGTCACGACGTCCACCCACCACAACGGCACCTCGAGCGTCGGCGCCTCCGGCAGGATCCGTTCGACCTCGTCGAAGGCGTCGACCCGCCGGACCCCGAGCACCGTCAGCACCGGGTGCGTCGCGTCACGGCAGACCTGCATCACCGGCCCGTCGTCGAGCGCACGCACACCCCACGTCTCGTCGTGCAGCAGCAGCGCCTCCGCCACGTCGCGGATCTCCACGGGCCGACGACAGAGGAGTGTCACCTCACGCGGCACCGGGGCCCCCGTTGACCGCGGCACCCGGACCGCCGCTGGCCGGGGTTCCGACGTGGCCGTCCTCGTGCGCCGGGTCGAGCGGCGCGCCGCCGACGAGCTGCAGGAAGCGGTCTTCGTCGATGCGGTCGAGGAACGCCTCGAGTGCCTCCCACCCGTCCTCGAACCGGACGATCAGCCCGGCGTCCACGGCTCGGCGCGGGTCCGAGGCGTCCGCCGCAGTCCCGAACGTCGTGGTCGACGTGTGCGGCGGCGGCCACTCCCCGTCGCGGTCCAGGAACGCGGTGGCCTCGGGTCCGACGACCACCGCGAGTGGCGACGGCTCACCGTGCGACACCGCCCGCACGAGGTGGTCCGCGTCACCGCGGCGCTGCATGACGACGCCGAACACCGGCTCGACCTCGTCCGCGACCTGCCGGACCGCGTCGAACAGGCGTGGGGCGAGCGACGGGTCGGCGTGCTCCTCCGGCACGGTGAGCACCGCCGACATGGTCTCGATCACGACCCCGTTCTGCAGGTGCGCGGTCATCGTCGCCGAGAAGCCGTCACCGATCGCGTACGAGGTCGACACCTCCGGGGCTTCGTGCTTCGCGTACTGCGTCACGACCCAGCGGTCCCACGGCACGGTCAGTGGCTCGGCGGTCCCCCAGCGGGTCGGACATGCGCCGACGGTGTCGCACAGGGCCTCGATCGCGGAACCCATGTCGACCGCACGCCCCTCGTGGTGCCGGAGTGTGAGGTCGATGCTGATCTGCCGCACGGAGTCGGACGCCACCGGGTGCCCCGGTGACGGCGTCCCGACGAGTTCGGGTCCACGACGGACGAAGTCCTCGATCCCCGAGGCCGCCGTACCCGTGCGACCATCGCGCAGCGACCCGTCGAGGTCGGTGACGGCCCACGCGGCGCCGTGTGCACCGAGTGCGTGGCGCATCGCCGGGGTCAGCGCCGCGCCGGCCCCGGTGCG
Organism: Curtobacterium phoenicis; assembly: GCF_047238015.1. NCBI lineage: Bacteria > Bacillati > Actinomycetota > Actinomycetes > Micrococcales > Microbacteriaceae > Curtobacterium > Curtobacterium phoenicis. The sequence continues at coordinate 707,413 of NZ_JBDFLZ010000002.1, read as the reverse complement.
GAGCACGACCATGCGACCGGCGGCGGAGGCTCGCCGGAGCAGGGAGGCGAAAGCGTCGGTCAGCCACACCACCGACGAAGCGGAGTCCACCACGATCGCTGAACCGACCACGTCGTCGATGAGGGGATGCCTGACCATCCGGTTCCTCCTCGGTCGTCCTGCCGCTCGAATCCCCCTGGACGGTACACACGAGGACGACACCTGTCCGTCACGCCGGTCGGCTCACAGCGCCTACACGGACACGGCCTGGAGGCACGGGTCACCGACGCCACGCAGGCCGCGGGATCGCGTTCGGCTGGCTTCCAGCGGAGAATCCGGTAGGGTTGTCGACGTCCCGCCGAGCGGGATGCGCGAGTGTAGTTCAATGGTAGAACTCCAGCTTCCCAAGCTGGTAGCGCGGGTTCGATTCCCGTCACTCGCTCCAGGTACCCAGTTCTCCGCGTCTGCGTCATCGCGACGACCAGTCGACGACGCGCGAGCAGCACGCGACGTGATCGACATGCTCGCTGACGGGACGCCCCGCTGCGCGCACGTTGATCACGCACCGGCGCTGTCGCATGCGCACCGAGAGCACGACGTCAGATCCGCGCATGCTCCACCCGAGCAGCCCCGCCTGGGGAATGCGGCGACGGACTCACGAGCCGGACCGCTCGGGAGCCCTCACGGCTACCGTCAGCACCGCTGCGAGGATTGCGGTCGCCGACAGGCAAGGCCACAGGACCGAGCCGCAGGACGGGCCGACGGTCACGGCGACCAGCGCCGCTGCGCCAGACGCGACGAAGGTGGTCGTCGCGAACGTCTTCGGCATCGCAGCTCGGGCCCACGACTGCCCGACCGGGATCAGCCGCGGGAGCGAGACGACGACGACCACAGCCACCACGAAGCCGAAGCCCATCGTCGAGTCGACCGCTCTCGCGAGAGCTGGGTTGATCGCGGTCACTGCGAGGAGGGCGAACCCGGAGCAGCTGATCAGGAGACCTGCACGGGAGCGGGGCGCGTAGCCCCGATGCTTGTTCGCTGTCATGTCGGCCCGACCTCACTGACGGCACGCTTCGATGACCGGCCACACGGGAGCAGCGGTCGTGAACTTCCGGATCCCGACGCACTTCCGTTGGCTCACGGCTCGGAGCGCTGTGTCGACCATGATCCCGACCCCGATCGCGCAAGCCCACGCAGCAGGACCGCACATCGCGATGATGACTGCCTTGGCAGCGTTGTACCCGGATGCAAGAGCCTTCGTCTGCGCCCGGCTCGCCAGCGCGGTGCAGTGCATGAGGTTGCACGCGTAGGTGGTCCGCGAGGTGACCGGCCCGTCCTGTCCCTGCATGGTGATCGGCACCTCGGACGTCGTGCGCTGCGAGCCGTCGGCGAACGTCTCTGTCCGCGAGACGCCCCCGGTCCGCAGTGCGACGACGGTCCTGGAGACGGGATGCGCGTCCGATCGCTCCGAGTCGACCAGCTCGCCCGCGCGCATCTTGGCGATGAGCACGTCCTGCGTGGCTGCTCCGATTCCCGCGGTCGTCATCGCCATCCGGATGACACGGGCGTCCTCGTCCGTGATCCGGGATTCCGAGGCGTTCGCCGGACTCGCCACGACGGCAGACGCGAACAACGCGATGGTGGCTGTCGCAACGAGTGCGGTTCGTCGCGCATGGATGGTCTTCGATGCCTTCATGATGGCCTTCCTCGCCGAGCGGCTCTGCTCGGGCTCAATCAGGGGACGAGCGGTAATCTATTTTTGGAACATCAAATTCACAACATCAGGTGCTTGGGCGCGTGTTGCGCGGAGCGCCGCACGGAGCGAACTCATTCCCCATGGCCCGGACGGCGCGCAACCGCGGACGGAGCCGCGCTACGCTCAGTCCATGCCCGCGCCCGAGGACACGTCGGTCCACATCGTCATCGGCAGCGGGGTCGTCGGTGCTGCCACGGCGTACGCGCTGACCGCCCGCGGCGAGCGCGTCGTCCTCGTCGAGCAGCACGGCCGCGGGCACGACCGGGGCTCGTCGCACGGAGCCACGCGGATCTTCCGGCAGGGCTACGCCGATGCCGAGTACGTCGCCCTGACGACCCGGGCGCTCGCACGCTGGGACGCGCTCGAGGCACGTGCGGGCAGACAGCTCCTCGACCGGACCGGCGCGGTGGACCACGGACGGCCGGAGGTGGTCGACGCCATCGCCGCGGCACTGGCCGACGCGGGCATCCCCCACGAGACGCTCACGCCGGAGCAGGCGGCCGAGCGCTGGCCCGGCATCGCGTTCGAGGGCCACGTGCTCACCCACGCCACCGCCGGGCGCATCCGCTCCGCCGAGGCGATCGAGGCGTTCCTGACGCTCGCCGAGGCCTCCGGGTCGGCGGACCTCCGGTTCGACACCCGGGTGACGGACATCGAGGACCACGGCGACGAACTGACGGTGTCGACGAGCGACGGCGCGCGGATCCGCAGTCGGTCGGTGATCGCGGCCGCGGGGTCCTGGGCCCCCACGCTGGTCGGCGACCTGCTCGCGCGACGCGGGGCGCGCCTCCCGGCCGTCCGCGTCACCCAGGAGCAGCCGGCCCACTTCCCCAGCCACCTGCCGGACGCGGCGTGGCCGAGCTTCGTGCACTGGGCCGACGGTGACGACGTGTACGGCCTGCTGACCCCGGGCGAGGGCGTGAAGGTGGGCTTCCACGGGACGGGGCCGGTGGTCGACCCCGACCACCGCGACTCCACGCCCGTGCCCGCGGAGGCCGAGCGCCTGCAGGCGTACGTCGCGCGGTACGTCCCCGGCGTCGACGCCTCGAGGCCGACCTTCATCAGCTGTCTCTACGACACGACGCCTGACGAGGACTTCGTCATCGACCGCCGCGGCCCCCTGACTGTCGCGACGGGCTTCTCCGGACACGGGTTCAAGTTCGCACCGCTGCTGGGCAAGATGCTCGCGGACCTGGCCCTCGGCGGCGATCCCCACCCGCGGTTCGCGCTGACCAGCTGAACTGGTCCGGCTCCGGACCGTGCCACTACGGTGGTCGGGTGCGCATCGTGGTGGCTCCGGACTCGTTCAAGGGCACCGCGACCGCGGCGTCCGTGGCTGCGGCGATCGCCGACGGATGGCGCACCGAGCGGCCGGACGACGACCTGGTCCTCGCGCCGATGGCCGACGGTGGCGAGGGGACGCTCGACGCCTTCGCGACCGCGTTCCCCGGGGCGGTCCGGCAGCCCGTGACGGTGACCGGCCCCGCGGGCGAGTCCGTCGAGGCCGCGTGGCTGCTCCTCCCCGACGGACGCGGGGTGGTCGAGCTCGCGGCGACGAGCGGTCTGCCGTTGCTCGGCGGCGACCTGCTGCCGGACACCGCGACCTCGCGGGGTTTCGGCGAGGCGATCGCCGCCGCGCTCGACGCCGGGGTGCGCGGGCTCGTCCTCGGCATCGGGGGCAGTGCCTCGACGGACGGGGGCGCACCGGTGCTCGACGTCCTCGGTGACCGGGCACTCCCCCGCGACGGCGTGACGGTCCTCACCGACGTCACCTCGCCGCTCGTCGGGCCGACCGGTGCCGCTGCCGTCTTCGGACCCCAGAAGGGCATCGCCCCCGAGCGCGTGGCCGAGTTCGACGCCCGACTGTCGGCGTTCGCCGCACGCTTCCCCCACGTCGACCCGGCGACCCCCGGGGCCGGGGCCGCTGGTGGCGTCGGGTTCGGGCTGCTCGCGTGGGGTGCGACCCTCGTGCGCGGTGCGGACGGCGTCGCCGAGGTCCTGAACCTGCCGGAGCTGCTCGACGGCGCCGACGTCGTGGTCACGGGCGAGGGACGGTTCGACGGGCAGAGCGCGGTGGGCAAGGTGGTCTCGGTCGTGCACGAACTCGTCGGGCAGCACGCACCGGGCGCTCGGGCGATGCTCGTCGCCGGGGCGATCGAGGCTCCGCTGGACGCCTTCGCCGCCGCGGCCTCGCTGACGGTGATCGCGACGCAGACCACGGGTGAGCCGGACGACGCGCTCAGCGACCCGCTGCGGTTCGCGACGATCGCGGGCTCGCGACTCGCCCGGATGGCCTGAGGGGGCGCACAGGAGGGGTACCCCACCGGTACCACGCTGTCCGCAGCACGCAGGAGCACACTGGTCCGGGGCCGACGGCGTCCCCTTCCCGCGGGACCGGAGACGGCCCCGTTCGCGAGGGGTCGCACCCGGCCCGTCAGCGATCGACCCACCCCACGAGGAGACCATTGCGCACCGTCAACGCCTACGCAGCCCCGTCCGCCACGGAGCCGCTCGTCAAGACCACCATCACCCGCCGCGACCTCGGCCCGAACGACGTCGAGATCGACATCGCCTACGCCGGCATCTGCCACTCGGACATCCACACCGTCCGCGGTGAGTGGGGCGAGATCCAGTACCCGCAGGTCGTCGGTCACGAGATCGTCGGCCACGTCTCCGCCGTCGGCTCCGACGTCACGAAGCACCAGGTCGGCGACCGCGTCGGCGTCGGCTGCATGGTGAACTCCTGCGGCGAGTGCGAGAACTGCGTCAAGGGCGAGGAGCAGTACTGCCTCAAGGGCAACATCCAGACCTACGCGGGCGTCGACCCGGCCGACGGCAGCATCACCCAGGGCGGCTACTCGCAGGCGATCGTCGTGAACGAGGACTTCGTGCTCCGCGTGCCCGAGTCGCTCGACATCGAGAAGGTCGCGCCGCTGCTCTGCGCCGGCATCACCACGTACTCGCCGCTGCACCACTGGGGCGTCGGCCCCGGCTCGAAGGTCGCCGTGATCGGCATGGGCGGCCTCGGCCACATGGCCGTGAAGATCGCGGTCGCGCTCGGCGCCGAGGTCACCGTCCTGTCACAGACGACGTCGAAGCAGGAGGACTCGCTCCGCTACGGCGCGAAGGCCCACTACGCGACGAAGGACCCGGAGACGTTCGAGAAGCTCGCGAACTCGTTCGAGCTCATCATCAACACCGTCTCGGCGAAGATCCCGATGGCCTCCTACCTCGGGCTCCTCAAGGTCGACGGCACGATGGTGAACGTCGGTGCGCCGTCCGAGCCGCTCGAGGTGCCGGCGTTCGCCCTCATCCCGCGCCGCCTCAGCTGGGCGGGCTCGGCGATCGGCGGCATCCGAGAGACCCAGGAGATGCTCGACTTCTGCGCCGAGAAGGGCATCCTGCCGGAGACCGAGCTCATCAGCGCCGACCAGATCAACGAGGCGTACGAGCGGGTGCTCGCCTCGGACGTCCGGTACCGCTTCGTGATCGACGCCGCCACGCTCGCCTGACGCGGCCGAGGGACGGACGGGAGGCGCGTGGCGGGTCCGTCACGCGCCTCCCGTCCGTTCCCCCGGTCGTGGTGGACACGACGCGCCGTGCGATCATCCGCAGACCGCGCCGCCGTCGTCCAGGGGACGCAGACGGGTCGACGGAGCGGTCCACCGGGAGGACAGTGGGGGAATGTCCACAACCTGCACCCCCACCACCTCGGCGCTCGTGTCCGTGGCCGGCAGCGACACGGACTCTGCCATCCGCGACCTCGCCGGGATGTACGCCGGCAAGCAGTGGTACTCCGCCCACGTCGACGATGACTACTGGTACCGCTACGCCGGCATCGGCGACGACCGCATGAGCGTCAGACGCTCCCAGATGCACGGCTACCTCCGCGGCGACGTCGCCGTCGAGGGCGAGGTCGTCGTCCAGTGGATCGACTCCGGAACCGCGACCGTCGACACCCACCGCGACGCGACGCCCATGCGACACGGCGTCCCGGTGATCTTCCCGATCGAGCAGCGCTTCGAGATGGAGTACCGCGACTGGGACCAGCGGCTCGTGCACCTCCGCCGCGACCTCGTGCTCGACGTCGCGGCCGAGCAGTACCTCGTCGACGGCACGCTCGGCTTCCAGCGCGGGGTCGAACCGGACGCACCAGCGATCCAGCAGTGGCAGCGGTCGGTGGCGGGTGCGGTGCACGCGTTCCGGGAGGACGGTGCGGGATCGCTCGCGTGGCACGAGGCGCAGCGCGGGGTCGCCCGGGCACTCCTCGGCCTCTACCGGTTCCAGGCGCCGAAGCTGCCCGACCACTTCGGTGCCCGGAGCAACCGGCGGGTGCGGGCAGCGGTCGACTACATCCACGGGCACGCCGCCCTGCCGCTCACGGTGTCGGACATCGCGCGCGCCGCGGACCTCAGCGTGCGCGGCCTGCAGGAGTCCTTCCAGCGGGCACTCGACCGGACGCCGATGCAGTACCTCCGCGAGGTCCGACTCCGCCGTGCCCACGAGGAGCTGCTCCACTCCTCCATCGAGGAGACCACGGTCGCCGACGTCGCGCGACGCTGGGGCTTCAGCCACATGGGCCGGTTCTCGAGCGAGTTCCTGCAGCGTTTCGGCGAGTACCCGAAGAACACGCTCCGTCGGCGCTAACCGACCTCGTCGCCCGTCGGGAGCGCACCGCACCAGTCGACCGTGGACGCCTCGACGCTCGCCTCGAGCGCGCCGGAGGTCGCGTCGACGATGCTGACCAGGTCGCTGGTGGCCGAGCGGGTGACGACGGCGGCGAACTGCCCGTTCGGGGAGGGGCACACCGCCGTGACGCCCGCGTCCGCGGGCAGCGTCACCGCCAGCCGGGAGGCGCGGGTCGCCTCGACACGGAGGATGCGTTGGTCGAGCGTCCCGTCGGCACGGACGGTGCCCACCACACGCAGGTAGGTCGCGTCGGTGAGCGGCGCGATCCGGCCGAGGTAGGGCGCGTCGGTGCTGCCCGCCGGGGTGGCGACCGGTGTCCGGGCGCCGTCGGTCAGGTCGAGGTACTCGATGCCGGTGCCGGTCTCGACGACCGCCGTGGTGCCCGAGCCGACGAAGCCGTGCAGGGTGGTGGCGCTGCCGAGCCGGACCGCTGCTGCCGCTCCGCTCATGTCGACGAGCACGAGGTCGTCGCCGCTGGTGCGGACGAGGGCGCTCTCGGTCCGGGGCACGTACGCCCACTGGCCGACCGTCATCGGCACGGCACCCGTCGTCGGCTTCCCGTCGGCCGCGATCGCGGTCGGCATGTGCGTCCCGGTCATGTCGACGACGTAGAGCCCGACGTCCGCGGAGCGCCCCGACGAGGTGTCGGCGTACTCGAAGCCGAACGAGGCGCCGTCGTCGGCAGCGTGCAGGGCGGTCACCCGGCCGGCGGAGGTCGGCAGCGTGAGGTGCTCGACCGGGACGGTGTCGTCCTGCACGCCGCCGGTGAGCGGGACGACGTCGACGGCCGACGCGCCCCGGCCGGCATCGCGCACGACGACCAGCGAGCGACCGAGACGTGTGAACTCCGTGATCCCGGTGTCGGCGTACACCGTCGTGGCGCCGCCGGCGTCGAGCGAGCGTCGGACGATCCGGTCCTTGCCGCCGTCCGACCCGGAGGGCACGAGCGCGAGGACGTCGGTGCTCCCGGTCCGGACCTCGGCGCGGAGGGTCGCCGTCGAGGACTGCCCCGGAGCACGGACCCCGGACACGGCGATCTCGTACGACCGGTCGTACGCCAGGGGTCCGGCGAACTCGACCGCGATCGTGTTGCCGCTCGAGGTGACCGTGTGCGCTGCCGCCGGCCGGACCCGCACGTCCGCGGCCCGGACCGGCTGCAGGGCCTGGTTCGCGGTGAGGATCACCCGCTGCGCCGGCTTCGACACGAGCCCGGTGGCGTCGTAGGTGACGTCCCGGAGGCGCGGACCCTGCTGCGACCCGACGACCGCGGCGAGCGTGCCGACGACGACGAGCACCACCGTGACGGCGAGGTACCGGGCGCGGAAGCGGTCGCGGCGGGGGCGACGGTCGTGGTTAGTACTCGTAGGGGTCACTCGGCTGCGCGATCTGTCGGACCGAGGACGCCTTGACGACGATCCTGGCGGCGGCGGACTGGTCGGGGTTGGCGACGAGCGATCCCCGCACGGTCACCCACCGGTCGGCGTCGGGGACGGCGCCGCTCATGGTGACGCCGAGGCCGACGGGTTGGGCGTCGACCGCGCAGCAGCTGATCACGAAGCGGGTGAGCGTGAACGAGCCGTCACCGGCGGGGACGACGAAGCCCGTGAGCTCCACCCGCTTGCCGACGAGCGCGCTCGTGTCGGTGGTCTGGCGGATCAGGGCGGCCCAGTCCTTCACGCCGTAGTCGGACGTGTCGACGGCGTCGCTGCCGAGGAGCGCGACGCCCTGCGTGCCGGTGGCGTTCGAGAGGGTGGCGGCGTCGACGCTCCGCTGCTGCGCGGTCCGGGCGGACAGGGTCGTCGGCGGCAGGACGAGCATGGCGACCGTGACCCCGACCGTGACGGCTGCCGCCGCCCAGCCGAGGACGGCGCGTGTGCGGCGACCCGCGCCTCCCGGCCGACCGCCGCGGTCGTGCGGTCCCGCTGCCGGGCCCGCGGGAGCGGGCGCACCGTCGGCCGCCTCGTCGTGCGTGTGTCCGCCGCCGGCCGGCTCGTCGCCGTGCGTGTGCCCGTGGCCGCGCGCGACGACGACGAGCCCGGCGACCGCCGCCGGCACGGCGAGCACGGCGAGCACGATCGTGAAGACCGCGTACCGCGGGTTGATGTAGAGGTCGAGGTGCCCGACCAGCGCCAGCCAGAGCGTGCACAACGCGACCGCGAGGACGGACCCGAGCCCCAGGGCGGCGGGCGCCGTCGACTCAGACGAGGACATTCATCACCAACCCGACGGTCGCGGCGAACAGGACGCAGACGACGGCGAGCAGCACGAGGAAGCGTGCGCGGAACGTCGTGCGGAGGAGGGCGATCATCTTGACGTCGATGATCGGGCCGATGATGAGGAACGCCGTGATCGACCCGGGCAGGAACGTCGACGCGAACGACAGGGCGAAGAAGGCGTCGACGTTCGAGCAGAGCGACACCGTCATCGCGAGGAGCATCATCGCGCCGACGGACAGCACGGGGTTCGCGCCGATCGCCACGAGCGTCGAGCGGGGCACGGCGACCTGGATCGCCGCGGCCAGTCCGGCGCCGACGAAGAGGGCGGGCATCATCGTCGCGGTCTCACCGCCGAACTGCGCCGCGCTGTCCCGCCAGCGGTTCCGGGAGCGGGGCGCCCCGACGGCCGCGCGGCACCGGGCCTCGAACGCGGGCAGCAGCAGGTCGGCCGGGCGTCGGTGGGCGGCGACGATCCAGCCGACGAGGTTCGCGATGACGAACCCGCCGACGATCCGCACCGGGAGGATCCAGCCGGACCAGCCGAACGCCTGCGCGGTGCTGATGATCACGAGCGGGTTGAGGATCGGCGCGGCGACGAGGAACGTGACTGCCTCGGCGGGGGTGAACCCGCGGAGCATGAGGCCGCGGGCGAGGGGGACGTTGCCGCACTCGCACACCGGGAACAGCATGCCGATGAGCGAGATCACCGCACGACGGGGCACGGCACGCTGCGGCAGGATCCGTTCGAGCACCCCGACGGGCACCCAGACCTCGACGACGATCGACAGCAGGATGCCGAGCACGACGAACGGCAGGGACTCGACGACGACGCTGATCGCGAGCGTCAGGAAGTCCTGCACGACGTCCGGCAGACCCGCGGACCCGACGCTCGGCGAGACGATCCGGACGCCGAGGAGCACGATGACGGCGAGCAGCACGAGCCCCGGGCCGGTGAGGCTCCGGGCGGGGGCGGGGGTCGTGGCCGTGGCGGTCGCGCGCGTCACCTGCGCAAGGATAGGCGACGTCGACGGCGGCCGGCTCGTCAGCGCGCCGCGAGCCCGTCGAGGTGCCGGTCGAGGAGCTCGATCGCCCAGTCCGCCGACTCCCCCGGAGCCAGTCGCGACACGTGCATCGCGAGCCCGTCGATGAGGGCGTGCAGGCGACGAGCCTCGTACGCCCGTTCGGCGTCCGGCACCCCGACGAGGTGGACGATGCGCTCGGTCCACTCCTGCATGTCCGACACGACCCGGTCGAGCGCCGGCCGGAGCTCCGGGTCGGTCAGTGCCGCGTTGCCGAGGGCGAGGTACACGTCGAGCTCGACGAGCCGCTCCTCGTCGAGCGGCAGCAGCTCGAGCAGGATGCGGCGCGCTCGTTCGCGGTCCGACAGCGTGTCGGGCACCGCGTCGACCCGGCGGGCGGTCGCGTCGAACACGGTCTCGAGCGCGTGCGTCCGGACGCTCGCCTGCGTGGGGAACACGTACCGGACGGTCGACGGGGGCAGCCCGGCCTCGGCCGCGACCCCGCGGACGCTCAGCGCGCCGAGGCCGTTCCGCGCGAGCACCCGCGCGGCCGCGTCGGACACGATGCGGCGCCGTTCCCCGACGTCGATGCTCCTCGCCACGAGGCCATGGTCGCACGGCTGTGCTACCTTCTTTGTCGTACAGTTGTGCGACTATCCGGAGGGAGCACTCGTGACGTGGATCGTGTTGGTGCTGTCGGGCGTGCTCGAGGCCGTGTGGGCCACCGCCCTCAGCGCCTCCGACGGGTTCAAGAAGGTCGTGCCCACGGTCGTGTTCGTGGTGGGCATGGCGCTCAGCATGGTCGGTCTCGCGTACGCCATGACGGCCGTCCCGGTGGGCACGGCCTACGCCGTGTGGGTCGGCATCGGGGCGTCGTTGACCGTCGTCGTGGCGGTGCTCCGCCGGCAGGAGGCCGCGTCCTTCGCCCGACTGGCGCTCGTCTTCGGGCTCGTGGCCTGCGTCGTCGGCCTCAAGGTGGTGAGCTGACGTGGCCTGGGTGGTCCTGTTCGTCAGTGCCGCACTCGAGACCGTGTGGGCGACCGCGCTCGGCGAGAGCCACGGCTTCACCAGGCTCGGACCGAGCCTGGTCTTCGCAGCGACGATCGCCGTGAGCCTCGGCGCGTTCGGGTACGTGCTGCGGCACATCCCGATCAGCACGGCGTACGCGGTGTGGACCGGGACCGGTGCCGCCCTGACCGTGCTCTGGGGCATGGCGACGGGGGCGGAGCCGGTGACGTTCCTCCGGCTGCTCTTCATCGCCGGGATCGTCGGCTGCGTCGTCGGGCTCAAGCTCGTGCCGGCGCGGCCGGCGCGTCGACGGGCTCGCCGAGACTCGGCTCCGCGGACACTTCCGCGCGGCTGACGCGCGAGTTCTGTCCGCGAGGCCGAGACTCGGGAGCGCCGGTCGCGGGACGCGACCGACGGACGGACTGGAGGCGCGGTGCCAGCTGGCACCGCGCCTCCAAGCCGTCTCCGCGTCACGTCGTCAGACGGACGCGCCCGTCCACTCGTCCTCCGCTGCGACGTGGTCACTGCCCGCCGTGCCGGCGGCCAGGGCCGCCGCCACGCGGTCCGCGTGCGACGGCGGATCCGACGGCACGTCGGCCGGACGCCCCTCGTCGTTGATCTTGCGGAGCTCCGGCACGATGTCCTCGGCGAGGATGTCGATCTGCTCCAGGACCGTCTTCAGCGGCAGGCCGGCGTGGTCGACCAGGAACAGCTGGCGCTGGTAGTGACCGACGTGGTCCTTCATGGCGGCGTACCGGTCGATGACCTGCTGGGGCGAGCCCACCGTGAGCGGGGTCTGCGCGGTGAAGTCCTCCATCGAGGGGCCGTGGCCGTAGACCGGGGCGTTGTCGAAGTACGGGCGGAACTCGTCCCACGCGTCCTGCGAGTTCTTCCGCGCGAAGAACTGTCCGCCGAGGCCGACGATCGCCTGGTCCGCACGGCCGTGCCCGTAGTGCTCGAACCGCTGCCGGTACAGGCCGACCATCTGCTCGGTGTGCTGGATCGGCCAGAAGATGTTGTTGTGGAGGAAGCCGTCGCCGTAGTACGCGGCCTGCTCGGCGATCTCCGGCGTGCGGATCGAGCCGTGCCAGACGAAGGGCGGGACACCGTCGAGCGGCCTCGGGGTCGAGGTGAAGCCCTGCAGCGGCGTGCGGAACTTCCCCTGCCAGTTGACGACGTCGTTCTCCCAGAGCTGCCGGACGAGCGCGTAGTTCTCGATGGCGAGGTTCACACCCTGCCGGATGTCCTGCCCGAACCACGGGTAGACGGGGCCGGTGTTGCCGCGGCCCATCATGAGGTCCATGCGGCCGTCGGAGATGACCTGGAGCATCGCGTACTCCTCGGCGATGCGCACGGGGTCGTTCGTCGTGATGAGGGTCGTCGAGGTCGAGAGCGTGATGTGCTTCGTCCGTCCGGCGAGGTAGCCGAGCATCGTCGTCGGGCTCGACGCGACGAACGGCGGGTTGTGGTGCTCACCGGTCGCGAAGACGTCGAGGCCGGCCTGGTCCGCGTGCTCGGCGATCGTGAGGATGTCCCGCACGCGCTGGGTGTCGTCCGGGGTCGTCCCGGTGGTGGGGTCGGTCGTGACGTCGCTGACCGTGAAGATCCCGAACTGCATGGTGTGCTGCCCTTCGCCATTTCAATGCGTTTGCATCGACTTGCTGGGTACAACGTAGCGCACGCCCGTCCATTCCCGCCAGGTCGACGACGTCATCTGCAGGACCGACGCAGGTCATCCCGCAGTGGGATACGACATGCCGGCGGCCTCGGCAGCATGGAAGCGAACCCACGGAAAGGGCTCCCATGCACTCCACGATCACGAAGGTCCTCGCACTGGGCGCTGTCACGGCAGGGGCCCTCGGCCTCAGCGGCTGCGCGCAGTTCTCCGACGCCGCGCACGGCGAGGCGAGGTTGCACGCAGACGGTCGTGCAGATCTCCGGGACGCTCCGAGCTGGCTCCCGGCGGACGCGACCGACATCTCGACCGTCGTCGGGACGAAGAGCTCCGACCCGGCAACGGCGCCGAAGAGCATGCTCTTCACCACGGAGGACGGCGTCACCGCCGATCGCTGTGAGCAGGTCCCCCGCATGTCCGCTCCGTCGCTCACCTTCGACGAGGCTCCGGATCCCTACGCCGCACAGGAGGTCACGAAGTGCGGCGCGTGGTCGATGAGCTCGAGGGGCACCCGCTGGATCGCGTGGACGCCCAACACGGAGGACGGGAAGTGACTCCGTCACGACACCGTGACGGGGTCCGTCGCCGGTCATCCGGTCGGTCGCCGCTGGCGCTGCGCGACGACCGTGCCACGCTCGGCGTCGCGGCGCTGTCCACCGGGCTCGGCACGCTCGTCGTCACGGGCTCGGCCGCCGCCGAACGCGTCGTCGAACTCGGCGAGCGCACCGGCCAGTCCGCCACCGTCGCGATGATCCTGCCCGTGGTCGCGTGGGTCTTCGTCGGGATCGCGCTGTACGTCAGCGCCGTCGTCGCCTCGAACACGTGCGCGACCGTCATCGCGGGCCGGACCAGGAGCCTCGCCCTGCAGCGCGTGCTCGGGGCGACGGGTGCGCAGCTGCGGAGCCAGATCACGCGCTCGGGCCTCGTCGCCGGGGTCGTCGGCTCGGTCGTCGGAGCCGTGCTCGGCGTCGTGGTCGCGAACGGTGCGCTGGCACTCGCCGCTGTCGCTACGGTCCTGCCGGGGGTCGGCCTGCTCCTGCCGCTCGCCGTCGTCCCGGTGACCGTCCTGGTCGCCACGATCACCACGGCCGCGTACCGGCGCGGATCCCGTGCGGTGCTGACGATCCCACCGCTGCGTGCCCTCGACGCCGCCGCCGAGGAGAGCGCGCCCGAGGGCTCCGGCGCACGATCGCGCTGGCTCGTCGCCTCGGCGCTCTTCGTGGTCGGTGCTGCGGGGATCGGAGCCGCGATCGTGCTCGGTGCGACGAGTGTGAGTGCGCTGCTCCTCGCCGTCGCGGCCGGAGCCGTGTCCTTCACCGGAGTGGTCATCGCCACCCCCGTGCTCGTGCCCGCGACGATCCGACTCGTCGCGGCTGGCGCCTCCCGGAGCGTCATCGGGGCGATGGCCGCGCGGAACTCACTGCGGTCCCCCCGTCGGACGGCCCGGGCGACCGTCGGGCTCCTCATCGCGGTGACCCTGATGGTGACCTTCGCGGTCGGCTTCGGGACCTACGCGCGGATGCTCCAGCAGCAGTCCGCGGCCGACCCGGTGTACTACCGCGACATCGAGGAGCAGTTCGACCAGCTCGCGGTGCTGTTCGCGAGCCTGACCGGTGTCGCGGGCGTCATCGCCGCCGCCGGGGTGGTCGTCGTGACCGCGCTCACGATCGCCCAGCGCACGCGGGAGCTCGGGTTGCTGCGGGTCATCGGGACGTCGCGGCGACAGGTCCGGGCGCTCGTGCTGACCGAGACGGCCATGACCATCGCCGTCGCCGTCCTGCTCGGCGTGCTGCTCGGCACCGCGTACGGCTGGTCCGGTGCGTACACGCTCCTCGGGGCGACCCCGGAGGCGCAGCTGATCACCCCGGTCGTCCCCGCGTGGGTGATCGTGACCGTGGCCGCCGGCGCGGTGGTCAACGGGCTCGCCGCCGCCGTCGGCCCGGCCGCCCGCGCGGTTCGAAGCGCTCCGGTCGCCGCGCTGCGGTACGAGTGAGCGTGCTCAGCGTGACACCGGCCGCGCGCCGTCGGGTCAGGCGTCGTCCTCGAGGGTCCGCGCGCGCGACACCTCGGACTCGCGCCACAGCAGTGACGATCGCGAGCGCTAGGAGAACGGGGCGTCGGTGCGGGGCGCGCTGTGCATCCCGTCCGCGAACCACACCGCGGTGACGACGGCGAGGATGCTGACGCTCGACGCCAACCGGCCGGCGAGCAGGATCGCCGCGTGGTCGTGCGCTGCGCCGGAGAACCCGACCGCCAGCGCTGCGACGCCGACCGCGAACGCGAGCCCGCTGGCGATGAGCAGCACCGCGCTCACGACCCGCCGGGGGCCGCGGCGCCCGTCACGGTCGCCACGCTCACCCCGGTCCACCCGAGGCCCGACGGCACGGACGACGCCGACCCAGAAGAGCGCGATCGCCGAGGCCCCCACGATGTCGCTCACCCGGTGCCAGCCGTACACGACGGTCTGGTTCGCGACGAAGACGGCGTAGGCGGCGCCGACGAGGGTCACGACCGGCCGGAACCGCCGGGGCGTGACCATGAGCACGCCGAACAGCGCGGCGAGCGCGATCGTCGCATGCCCCGAGGGGAACGAGTTCGGCGTCTCCGACTGAGCGATCTCCGGGCGCACGGCGATATGTTTGACGAGCGTCGAGGTCGCAGCCGACGCGAGCACGACGACGCCGGCTCCGAGCCCCACCGTCAGGCGTCGGCGGGCGAACGCGACGGCGACCATCACGACGACGAGCAACAGGATCACCGGCACCGAGATCACGTTCAGTGCCGTGTCCGACCCGAACAGGTCGGACTCCCGGACGCCGCCGAGCGCGGCGTCCTCCGCCCGCTGGCCGAGCGGCGTCAGGACGGCGACCGCGTACACGAGAGGCACGATCACGAACCCGAGAACCGCGAGCAGCGCCCATCGTCCCCGCCGTGAGACGACGGGGCCTGGCAGAGGTGTTCGCGTCACCGGTCTGGTCCTCCTCGGGGCGCTGCTGGCAGGGGTCGTCGTCCGGCTCGTCGGCCGCTTCCGCGGGCGTCCTGCGGACGAGGGCGAGCGGGCCGCCCGATTCGGTCGGTCGGGGTCCGACACGATACCGTTGTCGAGCAGGTCGAACGCTGGGAACACGGCTGAACGACGGCCTGCTGGCAACGCGCTGGCGTACTCGTCGCCCGCCGTGTACGAGGAGGAAACCGAAGTGGCAGTCAAGGAACCGGGCATCACCGCTTCTCCGAACCGGGGCCTCGCCCTGACCGTCGGTGCGATCCTGGCGATCTGGGGTGTCCTGGGCTTCTTCTTCGCAGGCGACGGCGGCCACGCCTTCTTCGGGAAGGACGGCGGGTACCTCTGGGGCGTATTCCTCGTGAACCCGGCACTCTGCCTCGTCTGGACGCTCCTCGCCGCCGCGATGCTCATCGGTGGGCTGGGCACCACGATCGGGTCGCGCAACCTGAACCTCCTCGCCGGCATCGTCCTGCTGGTGCTCGCGCTCTACGGCTTCCTCTTCATGGACACCTCGGCCAACGTGTTCGCGCTGAACGCGGTCGACAACGGTTTCAACGCGATCGTCGGCTTCGTGCTGCTCGTCACGGCGCTCGCTGCCGACCGTGAGAACCTCCGCGCGCTCCGCGCCGACCGCGACAACCTCGACGCCCTGCGAGCCGAGGCCGCGCACAGCTGACACTCCGCGCTCGCTGACGCCCCGCTGACCACATGGTCGGCGGGGCGTCGTCGTGTGTGACGCGCGGCAGCCGCGCCCGACCGGCGGCGACCGGCGGCGACCGGCGTCCGCACGACCGAAGTCGATCGGAACCGCGGATCGGAACGGTTCGGTCGGACTTCGGTTGTGCAGACGCGGAATGCGCCAGCTGCGCGGGTGCGCGGACCGGCCGACGCCCGACCCCGGCTCAGCCCTCAGCCGGCTTCGGTGCCTCGAGCTCGGTCGCGACCACGCGCGGGGCCTCGGACATGAACCGCCGGACGTCGAGGTCCACGATGATGTCCTGTGGACGCAGCGGCCTCGTCAGGTACAGCCCCTCGAGGGAGGTCAGCCGCGACAACGCGACGTACGTCTGCCCGGCGCTGAACACCCGGTTGCCGAGGTCCACCACGGCTCGGTCGTAGGTGCTGCCCTGCGACTTGTGGATCGTCACCGCCCAGGCGAGCCGGAGCGGGAACTGCTGGAACTCCCCCACGGTGTCCTTCTTGAGTTCCTTCTTGTCCGGGTCGTAGGAGTACTTGAACTTCTCCCACACGGACGGCTGGACCTCGAACGACTCCCCGTCGACGTCGACCCACACCGTGTCGCGGATCGTGGTCACGACGCCGAGCGTGCCGTTCACCCAGCGCTGGTCCGGGTCGTTCCGGAGGAACATCACGTGGGCCCCTGGTTTCAACTCGAGGGCTTCGTCCGCAGGGAAGTTCCGTCCGCCGAAGTCTCCGTTGACGTCGGCCCGGGCGGTCTTCACCCTGCCGGGCAGCCGGTCGAGCGCGGCCTTGTTGATCCGGGCCACGGTGTCGTTCCGGGTGGCGAGGGTGATCGCGTCGTCCGGCGCCGGGCGTGCCCCCGCCGTGTTGAGCTGCCCGGCGATGTCCGCGGTCACCCGGCCGTGCCGCACGGCGGTCAGCATGGCGGCGAACGCGTCGTCACGCTGCCGGTGCACGGTCGCGAGCTCGACGATGTGCAGCTCCGCCTCGAGCCACACCTTCGCGTCGAAGAACCACATCGACCGGTAGTGGTCGGTGAAGTAGGCGCGTTCGTCCCCGTCGCCCGGCACCGGCGGCAGCTGGTACGGGTCGCCGAACATGACGACCTGCACCCCGCCGAAGGCCTCGAACTGCCGCCCGCGGGCCTTGCGGAGCGAGCGGTCCATCGCGTCGAGGAGGTCGGCGTTCACCATCGAGACCTCGTCGATCACGAGGGTGTCGATCGTGTTGAGGAGCTTGCGCGTGTCCGGCCCCTGGCGCAGGTCGGCGTCGCCGATGAGCCCGATCGGCAGCCGGAACAGCGAGTGGATCGTCTGCCCGCCCACGTTCAGCGCAGCGACACCCGTCGGCGCGCAGATCACGACCTGCTTCTCGGTGTGCCACGACAGGTGGTTGAGCAGGGTCGACTTGCCGGTCCCCGCACGTCCGGTGATGAAGACGTGGTCGCGGGTGTGCTCGATGTAGTCGAAGACGGCGCGCTGTTCGGTGCTGAGTTCGACGGTCACGTCGTGTCCGCCCCGTGGCCGGTGGCAGGCCGGGAGGCACGGGTCGCCCCCGCCTCCGCGCCCTCCTGGTCGGTGTGGCTGGCGTGGTTCGCCGGGTCAGGCCCGCTGTCATCGCTCGCGTCGTCGAAGTCGTCGTCCGGGTCCTCGACGTGGCCCGAGGTCGAACCGCGGTCTCGACGACGGACCACGCGAACGTCCGGCGAGACATCGACGCCGAGGCGCGGACCGGCCGGCTCGTCGTCCACGATCGACGGGACGGATGCCCCTGCCCCCGGCACGGCCCCGGCGGCCGTCGCTGCCCCCGCCGTCGCAGCCCCCTCCCGCCGGAGTCGCACGAGCACCACCACGACGACGAGTACCACGACCGCGGCCCCGGCGACGACGAGCACCGTGCCGGCACGCGACTGGTCGGTGTACGGGTCGGGCCCCCACGTCCGGCCCATCGCCCCGAACCACGAGGCCTGCAGGAGTCCGAGCGGCCCCTGCATCGCCATGCCGAGTGACACGAGACCCGCCGCGACCACGACGCCGCCGACGATCCGCACGACGGCCGCGGACCAGGAAGGCCGCCGAGCACCGGCCGCGACCGGGGTCAGCAGCCCGGGCACCGCGACGAGTCCGACGAGCAGGAAGACCGCGTCGATGACGGTCCGCCCGGTGGCGTCGCTCACCGACCAGCGCAGTGCCTGCGTGGCGAAGAACGCCCACCAGACGGCCGCCAGCAGCAGGAACGCCGGGAACGGCTGGACGAGGTAGCGCACGACGCCGTTGTCGACGAGCACGGCCGTCCACTCCCGGACGCCGGTGCTGCCGTCCCGCCGAGGATGGACCGCCGCACGGATGAGCCGGACGGGCGCGGCCGCCCAGACGAGTGCGGGGACGACGAGCCCGAGCAGCACGTGGGCGCCGACGTTCGCGGAGACCAGGAATCGGTCGTAGGTGTGCAGCGGACCCGAGGTCGCGACCACGAGGCACACGAGGGCGATCGTCGCGGCGACCGAGCGTCGGACGGGCCAGTGCCCCCCGCGACGACGCAGCCGTAGCACACCGGCCACGTACGTCGCGGCGAGCAGGACGGCCGCCATGAACCAGCAGAGGTCGATGTTCCAAGCGGTCAACCAGCCCCAGGCGCCCGGGGCGTGCGGCAGCGGGTCGTCCGTGAGGAGCTCGGCCGGTGTCGGGTCGGTGGTCTTGCTCAGCGCGATCTGGTCCGTCGGCGTGGCGGTCCGGCCGAGTGCCGCGGCGAACCCGGACGCGACGCCCATCACCGCGAGCTCCGTCACGACGAGCGACCAGAACGCACGGCTGCGCTCGGGACGGGCGATCAGCGAACGGATCGTCCGCTGCCGTTGGACCGCGCCGATGACCCCCATCGCGACGATGGCCGCGACCTTGACGAGCACGAGGACGCCGTAGGGCGTGAGCAGGTTCGTGAACGTCCCGACGCGGATCTGTGCCGATGCCGTCCCGGACACCGCGACGAGCACGAAGCACCCGAGCGCGATGCTCGAGTACCGCCCGATGACGAGCGGGAGCCGGTCACCGTCCAGGACCGGTCGGACGAGCACGACCATCACGAGACCGCCGACCCACAGCGCGGCGCCGACGAGGTGCAGGCCGAGTGCGGTGACCGCGGCGTCGTGGCTCGCGGTGCCGGCGGCGTGCCCCTGTTGCGCGAGCGGGACGAGGCCGATCATCGCCACGCCGGTGGTGAGGGCGACCATGCCCCGACCGCGGACCGCGAAGCAGAGCACCGTCACGGAGGCGGCGACGAGGACGGTCACGAGCCACGCGAGCCCGAGGTCCGTCCCGGTGAGGAACACCCCCATCGACTGCCCGAACTGCTCGTCCAGCGAGACCTGCGACCCGGCCACGCTGAGGAACGTGAAGAACGTCGCGACGACGCTGGCCACCGTCCAGAGCCCGGCGGCAGCGGCGGCCACGTCGATCGCGCGGTCCCACTCCGGAGCAGTGCGTGAGAACCCCACGGTCGCGAGGGCGAGCCCGCCGATCGTCGCCGCCGCGGAGAGGTCGACCACGACGCGCGCGATCGGCAGCCCGAAGCGCACGACGGCCCCGGGGTCGGCGATGAGGGCGGGGTTCGCTCCCCCGCCGATCACGAGCGCGACCAACAGCGAGAAGAACGCGGCGAGCAACAGCACGGCTGGGCCGACGGTGCGCGCGATCCGGTTCACCCGACAAGCCTAGGCGCTGCCCACCCGGCCACAGAACCCGGTGGGACGAGCTGTGGGCGGCGATCCGTGCCTCCAGGCCGGTGGAGGGAGGACGTGGCGACGAGAGCGGACATGCGAAAGGGACGGCCGCAGCCGTCCCTCCCACCAGCAGAACCGTCTTACTTGACAGCGGCCTTCAGCTTCGAGCCGGCGCTGACCTTGACCGAGTCGCTCGCGGCGATCTCGATGGCCTCACCCGTCTGCGGGTTGCGGCCGGTGCGGGCGGCGCGGTGGGTCTTCTCGAAGGCGATCCAGCCGGGGATCGTGACCTTGGTGCCGTCGGCAACCGAGCTCGAGACGACGCTGAACAGCGCGTCGACGACGCCGTTCACGGTGGCCTGGCTCTGGCCGGACTCCTGCGCGACGGCAGCGACGAGCTCGGTACGGTTCAGGGACTTGTCAGCCATTGGATGTCCTCCTCGGACTTCTTCGGTATCGGTCGGGCCATCAGGCGCGATGCCCGTGGAACCGGGGTCGAACCTACCAGCCACCCAGGGCGATTCCGGCCGACTCGCCCGGATTTCCGGGCCTGTCGCGGGTCTGGCGGGGCAGATGTGGCCGATGTGACGACCCGTGTACCCCGCTCACAGGCACCGCCGAGCGAGCACGGGCGCTCCCGTGGGGAAGACCACCGTCCCGCCGTGGGGACACGAACGCCCCGCCACCAGCAGGTGACGGGGCGTCCGACGGGAAGCGGATGCTTACCAGGAGCTCTTCGTGATGCCGGGGAGCTCGCCACGGTGGGCCATGTCGCGGAAGCGGACACGGCTGATGCCGTACTCACCGAGGTGGCCACGGGGGCGACCGTCGATGGCGTCGCGGTTGCGGTAGCGCACCGGCGACGCGTCGCGCGGGAGCTTCTGCAGGCCGACGCGGGCGGCCTCACGCGACTCGTCGGTGCCGTTCGGGTCCACGAGGGCCTTCTTCAGCTCGAGGCGACGCTCGGCGTAGCGCGCGATGACCTCGGCGCGCTGGTTGTTCTTCGCGATCTTGCTCTTCTTCGCCATGCTTAGCGCTCCTCACGGAAGTCGACGTGCTTGCGGACCACCGGGTCGTACTTCTTGAGCACGAGACGATCGGGGTTGTTCCGACGGTTCTTCTTGGTCACGTACGTGAACCCGGTCCCCGCCGTGGAGCGGAGCTTGATGATCGGACGGATGTCCTGACCCTTTTTCGCCATCAGATCTTCTCCCCACGGGCGAGGAGATCCTTCACGACGGACTCGATGCCGCGTGCGTCGATCACCTTGATGCCCTTTGCGCTGAGCGTGAGCGTGACGTTACGACGAAGCGAGGGCACGTAGTACGTCTTCTTCTGCACGTTCGGGTCGAAGCGGCGCTTCGTCCGGCGGTGCGAGTGCGAGATGTTGTGACCGAAGCCGGGGGTGGCGCCGGTCACCTGGCACACTGCTGCCATGGTTTCCTCCTGAGTACCGTGCGGTCGGACGACCGCACCCAAGGTCACTTGCCTGGTGCGCACGCGCTGGTCCGGGGACCGACGAGGGGGTTGTGCGCACCGCCCAGGCCCGGTGACCCTGTCGAAGGGCCGTCGGACACCGCGCGACCGCGGCGTACGCGACGGTCGGAGGGCTTGGAACGAGCTGTTCTCCGCGCGGGCGCGGAGGACCAGGGGACAACGTTACGCGAGCGTCGGGCGTGTCGCAAGCCGGGCGGGTGGCTGCGAGCCGGCCCCGCTTCCGCCGGGAGGCGCGGTGCGGGACCGGTACACGGACTGCGGCCCGCCTCGCGGATGATCGAGGTTCCAGGATTCCGGCATCTCGCCGCTCACGACGACCTCCGTTGGAACCTCGACGGCACAGGCGCGGCGGGTTGCGGAACCTCGACGGCACAGGCGCGGCGAGTCGTGGAACCTCGCCGCGTCAGCGAACCTCGCCGCGGCGGCCACGGGCCGGTCGGGGCACGTGCCGTCCACTGACCGTCCGATCCGAGGCGCCGCGCCCTACGGCCCGTCGGTCGGCTTCGGCGTGAGCGCCTGCACCATGAGCTCGCCGAGCTCCCGCGGCGCCGTGAACATCGGCCAGTGCCCGGTGTCGAGCCCCACGATCGTGAGCTCCTCCGTCGCCACGAGTTCGGCCGCCCACGCCTGGTGGTCGTTCACCATCTGCGCGAGGTCGGTCGCCGGGATCTCGCACGAGATCACCGTCGCCGGGATCGTGTGCCGCGCGGGGTCCGAGTAGTGGAAGGGGTCGGAGGGCACGGACGCCGGCTCGGGGATCGCGACGCGCTCGAACCGCTCCCGCAGCTCGTCGGTCATGCCGCGGAGCGTCGGTGTCTCCCAGACGTCCCAGGACGGCAGCGGTACGACCCCGTCGACCACGGGCAGCTCGTCGTTCACGCAGCCGCCCTGGGGCCCGGGGAAGGTGTCGACGTAGAGCAGGTGCGCCACGAGCGACGGCCGCTGGTCCGCAGCCATGTAGGCAATCGGCCCGGCGCCGGAGTGACCCGCGAGCACGACGGGCTCCTGGGCCGTCGCGGCCTCGTCGAGGAGCGCGACGAGCGACGCGACCTGTTCGTCGAGCGAGTCGCCCGCGCGGGTCACGGCCTGCACCGAGTGGCCGGCCTCGACCAGCACCGGAGCGACGTCGTCCCACGCACTCGCGTCGAGCCAGAACCCGGGCACCAGGATCACGTGCATGCCGCGCAGGCTACGCCCCCGGACGCTCCGCGGTGCACGTCGCACACTCACCGAAGATGTCCACGACGTGGCTCGCGTTCGTGAAGCCGTGCTGCGCGGCCACCTCCTGCGCCCATCGCTCGACCGGGTCCGCCTCGATCTCGACAGTGCGCCCGCAGTTCCGGCAGATGAGGTGGTGGTGGTGCTTGTCGGTCGTGCAGGCGCGGTAGAGCGACTCACCGTCCTGCTGCAGGGAGTCCGCGTCGCCCTCGGACGCCAGGTCGGCGAGCGCCCGGTAGACGGTCGCGAGCCCGATGGTGGATCCGCCCTCGCGGAGGTGCTGGTGGAGTGCCTGCGCGCTCACGAACCCCTCGGTCGAGTCGAGCGCGCCGCGGACGGCCTCCCGCTGCCAGGTGTTCCGCTTGGGCTTCTGCACGGCGTTCACGCGTTGACTCCGATCCTCGTGTCCGGTCCGGCACCGCCGGCCTGGAGGCCCGGATCACCTCCGACGGTCCGCTCGCGTCGTGCGACGCGGTCGCGTCCGCGTCGGTCCTTCCGCGCTCCCACGATCCGGCACACCACCCAGATCGCGAACGAGATCGTCGTCACGTAGGGGCTGATCGGCAGGCCGCCGCCGAGGGCGAGCAGGATGCCGCCGACGACGCTCGTCACGGCGAACACGGTCGACAGCACGGGCACGACGACCGGGTGCGAGCTCAGGCGGAGCGCGGCGGCTGCCGGGGTGACGAGCAGCGAGAGGACGAGCAGCGCCCCGACGATCTGCACCGACACCGCGGTTGCGAGGCCGAGCGCGAGCATGAACACGATCGCGAGCGTCCGCACCGGGATGCCCGCAGCGGCCGCCACGTCCGGGTCGACCGACGAGAACATCAGCGGGCGCCAGATGACCAGCAGCGTCGCGACGACGATCGCGGCGATGACGATGAGGAACGTCAGCTGAGGGTTGTCCACCGAGACGATCTGCCCGGTCAGCAGGCCGAACTTGTTCGCCGCACGCCCCTTGTAGAGCGCGAGGCAGAGGATGCCGAGCCCGAGGCCGAACGGCATGAGCACGGCGATGATCGAGTTGCGCTCGCGAGCCCGCGACCCGAGCACCCCGATGAGCAGCGCCGCGATCACCGACCCGACGAGGGACCCCGTGACGACGTTCACCCCGAGGAGCAGCGATGCCGAGGCACCGGCGAACGAGAGCTCCGAGATGCCGTGCACCGCGAACGGCATGTTCCGGGCGACGACGAACGGGCCGATGAGCCCGCCGACGATGCCGAGCACCGCGCCCGCCCAGATCGAGTTCTGCACGAGCACGAGGAGCTCGCCGTAGTCTTGGAAGGCGAAGACCTGCGACCACACGTCCATCAGATACGCCCTTCGTCCGTGGTCGGAGCGTGCGGGTCCGGGTCGCAGTGGTGGTCGTGCGCGGCCTCGTTCGCGCCGACGATGACGATGCGGCCCATCGTGCGCACGACGTCGACGGGCGTGCCGTACAGGTCGCTCAGCACGTCGGTCCGCAGGACCTCGTCCGGAGCGCCGATCCGGAATCGACCGCCGGCGATGTAGAGCACCCGGTCGACGACGTCGAGGATCGGGTTGACGTCGTGCGTGACGAACAGCACCGCGGCCCCCTGCTGTCGACGCTGGCGGTCGATGAGCTCGGTCACGCCGCGCTGGTGCCGGAGGTCGAGCGAGATGAGCGGCTCGTCGCAGAGCAGGAGCGCCGGGTCGGCCGCGATCGCCTGCCCGACGCGCGTGCGCTGCTGCTCGCCGCCCGAGAGCTCGGCCACGGGGGCGTCGGCGAACGCGGTCGCCCCGACCTCGTCGAGGATGCGGTCGACGCGGGCACGGTCGGCCCGTGAGGCCGGACGCACGCCCCAGCGGTGCCCGGTGACGCCCTGCGCGACCATGTCCCGGGCGCGGAGCGGGGTACCGGCCTCCATGAGCCGCTGCTGCGGGATGTAGCCGATGCGACGGTGCCCGCGTCGGACGGGTTGTCCGAGGAACGACATGCTGCCGCTCGTCAGCGCTTGCTGACCGAGGACGGTCCGGAGCAGCGAGGTCTTGCCCGCGCCGTTCGGTCCGAGGACCGCGACGAACTCCCCCGGCGCGACGTCGAGGTCGAGGCCGTCCCAGAGCTTCCGCGAGCCGTAGGAGAGCCCGGCGTCGCGGAGCGTGAGCACGGCGGAACCGCCGCTGCGTGGTGCAGCGGCGGTCCGTTCGGGGGCCTGGACGGTCACTTCGCCAGCGCCGCCTTCACCGCGTCGATGTTCGCCTGCTGCCACGAGACGTAATCATCCCCCTTCGGGAGGGTCTCCGTGACACCGACCACCGGGACACCGGCCTTCTGGGCGGCCTGCTTGACCTGCTCGGTCTCCGCGCTCGACGTCTGGTCGTTGTAGGCGAGGAGCTTCACGGTCTTCTCGCTGAACAGCTTGAGCGTCTCGTTGAGGGCGGCAGGCGGGACGTCGTCGCCCTCCTCGATCGCCTCGGAGAACTTTTCCGGCGTGACGTTGTCGAGGCCGATCGCGTCGAAGAGGTAGCCCGGCACCGGCTCGGTGTACGCGACCTTCTCACCGTCGTACTGCGTCTTGAGCGATGCCGTCTGCGACTCGAGCTGCTCGAGCTTGCCGGTGAGGGTCTTCGCGTTCGCCTCGAACGTGCTCTTGCCCGAGCCGTCGAGGTCGCCCAGGCGGGTCGCGACGTCGTCCACGAGCTTCACCATCGTCGGGTAGTCGTAGAACACGTGCTCGTTGAACTCGGCGTCGCCACCCTTGTCGAGGCCGGAGAGCTTCACCACGTTGATCGTGTCGGCCTTGGTGTTCGAGGCGTCTGCGAGGGTGGTCATGAAGTCGTCGTACCCGCCGCCGTTCTCGATGAGGAGGTCGGCCTTCGACACCGCGAGCTGCGTCTTGGCGCTCGACTCGAACGAGTGCGGGTCCTGCGAGGGGTCGTCCAGGATGCTCGTCACGGACACCTGGTCGCCGCCGACCGCCTCGACGAGGGATCCGTAGACGTTCGTTGAGGCGACGACCCGGATGGTGCCATCGGCGCCCCCGTCGCCGGAGGCCGAGCTGGTCGCGCAGCCCGACAGGGCGAGCGCGGCTGCGCCGGCGATGAGCGGGAGGGCGAGGAGACGCTGCTGCATGTCGTCGACGCTACTGCTTCTTGATAACGGTTGTCAAAATCAGTCGCGTGAGCAAACGGTCAGACAACGGACTGGAGGCGCGGTGCCGGCTGGCACCGCGCCTCCAGTCCGTCGGTCGGTCGCGTCGCGGAGCGACCGAGCTACGCCTTGGTGGCCGCGTCGATCGTGTTCTCGGCGATCGTGTCCTCCTCGCGGCCGGGCGTGCGGAGGTTCCACTTCTTGATCACGAACGAGAACAGGAAGTAGTAGACGACCGCGTAGCCGAGGCCGATCGGGATGAGCCAGATCGCGCCGTCCGCCTTGCCGAAGTTCAGCACGTAGTCGATCGCCCCGGCCGAGAACGAGAAGCCGTCCCTGATGCCGAGCGCGTTGACGAGGGCGAGCGAGGTGCCCGTGAGGAACGCGTGGATGACGTAGAGCGGGAACGCCACGAACATGAACGAGTACTCGAGGGGCTCGGTGATGCCGGTCACGAACGAGGTGAGCGCGGCGGAGATCATGATGCCGCCGACGAGCTTCCGGTTCTGCGGCTTCGCGTTCCGCCAGATGGCGAGCGCACCGGCCGGGAGGGCGAACATCATGATCGGGAAGAAGCCGGTCTGGAAGATGCCGGCCGTCGGGTCACCCGCCAGGAACCGGGCGATGTCACCGTGGTAGGTCACGCCACCGGTGGTGAAGCTGCCGAGCTGGAACCAGGGGAAGAAGTTGAGGAGCTGGTGCAGCCCGATCGGGATGAGCATGCGGTTCACGAACCCGAAGATGCCGCCGCCCAGGACGGCGTTGTCGGCGACGGCCTGGCCGGCCGCGGTGAGGGCGATGTCGAAGTAGCGGTAGACGAAGGACATCAAGACCGCGATCACGAGACCGGCGACCGCGGTGAGGATCGGGACCAGGCGGCGGCCGGAGAAGAAGCCGAGGAAGTCGGGCATCTTCGTGCGGTGGAACCGCTGCCACAGGATCGCCGACACGAGTCCCATCACGATGCCGCCGAGGACGCCGAAGTTGATCGTCGCCTGGTCGCCGTTCGCGTCCTTCACCCCCGCGAGCACGATCGGCGACATCGCCGCGAAGACCTGGTACATGACCATGTAGCCGACGACCGCGGCGAGCGCCGTGGTGCCGTCGGACTTCTTCGCCCAGCCGATCGCGATGCCGACCGCGAAGAGCAGCGGCAACCAGGTGAACACGCCGTTGCCGGCGGCCGCGATGATCGTCGCACCCTGCTGGAAGCCGGGGATCGCGCCGAGCATGTCCGACTGACCGAGCCGGAGCAGGATGCCCGCGGCGGGCATGACCGCGATCGGCAGGAGCAGGCTCCGCCCGAGGCGCTGCGCGTTGGCGAAGAGCTTCGACTGCTTCTTCGGGGTCTTCTTCTCCGGCACGTCCGTGGCGGTGGTGGCGCTCATCGGAGTTCCTCTCGTCGTTGGGTGGAGCTGCGGGGTGGTGGAGCTACGGCTGGTGGAGCTGTGGGCGGGTTGAGTCGCACGGTCGGGCGCAGGTACGCTCGGAGCGACACCTGGCCGGTCCTGTCCGGTCATGACCAGTTTCGTAGTCTGAACCGAGACCGGTTCCGTGTCAACCTGGACGGAACGCCTCAACGAAGGAGGAAACGATGGCCGACATCAAGGCAGCCGACATCATCGCCGCGCTCGGCGGAGCCGACAACATCGACGAGGTCGAGGGCTGCATCACGCGCCTCCGAGTCGAGGTCGAGGACGGCGACCTCGTGGACAAGGCCGCCCTCCAGGCGGCCGGAGCCCAGGCCGTCGTCGGCGGAGGCACCGGCTGGCAGGTCATCGTCGGACCGATCGCGGACAACCTCGCGCAGGACATCCAGGACGAACTGTGACGACGGCGGTCCGCACCCCGTTCGGCGGGCCGGTCGTCGCACTGGCGGACGTGCCCGACCCGGTGTTCGCGGGGCAGCTCGTGGGCGCGGGCGTCGCCGTCGACCCGACGGGCGTCGAGGGCCCGGTCACCGCGGTGGCCCCGGTCGACGGCACGATCGTGAAGCTGCACCCGCACGCGTTCGCGTTGCAGGGCTCGGCTGGCACGGACGTCCTCGTGCACGTCGGGATCGACACCGTGAAGCTCGGGGGCGAGGGCTTCGAACTCCTGGCCGCCGAGGGTGACACGGTCTCCGCCGGTGACCCGGTCGTCCGCTTCACCCCGTCGGTGATCTCGGCTGCCGGCTACTCGCCGATCTGCCCCGTCGTCGTGCTCGGGTCCGCGCCGGACTCGGTCGAGCAGGGGACCGTCGGCACCACGGTCCGCGAGGGCGACGCACTCTTCCAGGCGTAGAGCGCGGTACTGCTCCGACGAACACGCGAAAGCGACAGTCTGCCCCGCCGCCAGGGCGGCCGACTGTCGCTTTCGCGTGCAGGATGCGCCCGGCGCGGCTACGCGACCGCCTGCGGCGTCGTCGCGGTGACCTCCATCTGCACGCGGTAACGGTCCGAGCGGTACCACGACCGGGAGTGCTCGACGGGGCGGTCCCCCGAGTACGACACCCGGTCGAACTCGAGCACGGGGGCGCCCGTCTTCGTGCCGAGCAACGTCGCGACGTCGTCGGCCGCCGGCTTCGCCGCGACGGTCTGCTGCGCGCGGTCGATCGGCGTCCGGTACTCGGTGGCCGCCAGGGAGTAGACCGACCCCGACAGGTCGTGGTCGAGCAGGCCGGGGAACGCGGAGGCCGAGAGCCAGGCGTCGTCGATCGACACCGGCGCCCCGTCCGCCATCCGCAGGCGCTTGAGGTGGTAGGCGGACTCGTCCTCGGCGAGCCGGAGCGCGGCGACGGTGTCCGTCGGTGGCACCCGTTCCTCACGGACGAGGACGACCGTGGTCGGGACGTGTCCGAGCGCACGCATCTCCTCGGTGAAGGACGCCAGGTGCAGTGTCGACTGCACGGGACGGTGCGCCACGAACGTCCCCTTGCCGCGCACGCGCTCGAGGTACCCCTCGTTGACGAGCTGGCCGAGCGCCTCGCGCACCGTGATCCGCGAGACGCCGTACTCCTGGATGAGCTGCCGTTCGGACGGGATCGCCGCGCCGGGAGCGAGCCGGGCGGTCGCGAGGTCGAGCAGGATGCGCCGCAGCTGCTGGTGCTTCGGTTCGGCACCCTCGGTGATGCGGGTCGTCATCGCTCGGTCTGCTCCGTCGCTGGTCCTGGTGCTGCTGCCGCGGTGGTTCGGTGGGTGGTCATGCGCGGACATGACCAGTGCCCTTCACAGTAGCGAGTCCGCGTCGGAACGCCAACGCCCGTGACAAGATGACGGCCGTGACCTCGGTGGTGATCGTCGACGACGAGACGCTCGTGCGCTACGGCTTCGAACTCATCCTCGGAGCGGCGCCCGACATCGACGTCGTCGCCACGACGAACGACGTCGACGCGGTCCGGGTGGTCACCGAGCACCGCCCGGACGTCGTCCTGCTCGACATCCGGATGCCGCACGTGAACGGCCTCGACGTCCTCGGTGCGGTGCGGGCCCTGCCCGAGCCACCAGCCGTCGCGATGCTCACGACCTTCGACGCCGAGGAGTACATCGGCCGGGCGATGGAGCTCGGCGCCGCGGGCTTCCTGCTGAAGGACACCGACCCCGAGGCGCTCGCCGAGTACGTCCGCGTCCTCGCGCGCGGCGGCGTCGTCATCGCGCCCGGTGTCGACCGCCGTCGGCTCTTCGCCGCGCGGACCCCGGTCACCGTCCCGCCGCTGACCGACCGCGAGCGCCAGGTCCTCCGATGCATCGCGGACGGCGCGAGCAACCCGGACATCGGCCGACGACTCGGGGTGAGCACCGGCACCGTCAAGGAGGACGTCCGCGCGCTCCTCGTCGCCTTCGGCGTCCCGACGCGGGTCCAGCTGGCGCTGCGCGCGGCCGAGGCGGGACTGCTCGATGGCTGAGCACCGGGACCGGTCGCGGCTCACGCAGCTCCTGCGGGCGACGGACGGGAGGCTCGACCGCCTCGTCGACGTCGGCCTGCGCTGGGTGCGCACCCACCGGCCGCCGTGGTGGCTGGTCGACGCCCTGTTCGTCGTGGCCGCCGTCGCGGACGCCGTGCTCGACATCTCCGGGGCGACCCGCGTGGAGACCGGGCTGTCGCTCCTCGCCGCGGCCGCCCTCCTCCTGCGCCGACGGCTGCCGGTCCTCGCGTTCGCGCTCACCATGCCGGGGCTGTTCGTCGGGTCGGCCGTGGTCGCCGCCAGCATCGCGCTGTTCACGCTCGGGGAGCGCACCGACCGGCGCTGGCTCATGCTCGTCGCCGCAGCCGTCCAGTTCGTCGGGTTCAGTGGCTTCGTCGGACCACCACAGAGCCTGGACGAGCTCGTCGTGTCCATCCTGTACGCCGTGATCTTCGCCCTCGGGCCCCTCGCGATCGGGCTGCTCGTCCGGACCCGCGCGCGGTTGACCGAGCAGCTCACCGAGGTCCGGCTCGCCCGCGAGGACGAACGACGGCAGGCGGCCGAGGTCGCGCTCTCCCGCGAACGGGCCCTGCTCGCTCGCGAGATGCACGACGTCGTCTCGCACCAGGTGACCCTCATCGCGGTGCAGGCCGGCGCGGTCCAGGTCGCCGGACGGGACGAGGCCGAGCGCGGCTTCGCCCGGACGATCCGGCAGCTGTGCGTCGTGACGCTGCAGGAGCTCCGCGAGATGGTGCAGGTGCTGCGCGCCTCGGGCGGGACCGCGCGGGAGATCGCCCCGCAGCCGGTGCTCGCCGACCTCCCGCGGCTCATCGCCGACAGCGGCCTCGAGACGACCGCGACCGTGGACCTGCCGGAGTCGCTCGGCCAGCCCGTGCAGCGCGCGGTGTACCGGTTCGTGCAGGAGGGGCTGACGAACGTCCGGAAGCACGCACCCGACGCCGCCGTGCGGGTGAGTGCCCGGATGCACGACGGCGTGGTCCTCGTCGACCTCGTGAACGGCCCCGCGCGTGCCGAACGGCTCGAACTGCCCGGCTCGGGGCTCGGCCTCATCGGACTCGGCGAACGCGCGTCGCTGCTCGGCGGGTCGCTCGAGGCCGGCCCGCAGCCCGGCGACGGGTACGCGCTGCACCTCCGCATCCCCGCCGACCACACACCGTCGGGCGGATGAGGTCCGGATGGCCGATCGGCCACCCGAGGATCACGCCCCGGAGCGATGTGCCGGCACCCCGCCCGCCGCTTCGATGAGAACGTGGCACTCCCTCCCGTCCTCTCCCGGCTCCGCTCGTTCCCGGTGACCGTCGTCGTCGCGGTCGTCGCGACGGCACTGATCGTCTCGGCGCGGATGATGCACTCCGAGCCGGACTTCCCGCACCACCCGCCGGTGGCGTGCCTCGCCCTCGTCGCCGTGGTCCTCGCGACACTCGTCGCGGAGCGTCGCCTGGGGTCCGTGCGGACCGTCGTCGTCGGGCTCGCTGCGCCGCTGCTCGCCGCGGGCGCCACGCTCGCCGTCGTGAGCCTCGGATCGGCGCTCGGCGAAGCGCACGCGGAGGCCGCCGTCGGACAGCCCCTCACCGCGCCGTCCACGGTCGCGGTGGCGCTGCTCGGCGCGGCGTCCGCCACGATGCCGACGCAGTCGCGGTGGCGCGTCCGCGCGGTCCTCTGGACCGTCGTGCTCACGCTCGTGCTGTTCGCTGGCCACGGGTCGGACCTGGCCCGTGCCCTGGCGACCCTCCTCGGGACCGCAGCCGGCGTGCTCGTCGCGCCCCGTGCCTCCCGGCCGGTGGAGCGCACCGGACGCGCGGTGCCGCCACCGCGGACGCTCGTCGTCGCGACCCTGAGCGCCTTCGGCGCCGGCACCCTGGTGACCCTCGTCGTCCCGCAGGCCGACGGCGTCCTGTCGCCGTTCGCGGACGCGATGAGCGACCGGTCGGTCGCCGCCGTGGGCGTCCTCCTGCTGATCGCGGCCTGGCTCGTCCAGCACGGCCGGCGGCTGGGCGTGACGATCGCCGTCGGCGTCCTCGTGACGCTGACCGCGGTGCTCGCCGATGCGTTCCTCATCGAGCCGATGCAGGAGGGCGGCGTGCAGTGGCAGGGGCTGGGCCTCGACGCCCTCGAGTGGCAGGTCACGCTCCTCGGCGCGTGGCTGGTGCCCGCCACGGTCGTCGTCGTGGTGCTGGGGCTGCACGGCCGCCTCGTCCGCGCACGCTTCCGCGCCGTCGACGGGTCGCAGGCCGCGCTCGTCGAGATGCTCCGCGACGGGGACGCCGGCAGCCTCGGGCACATGGGCACCTGGCACGGCAACGCCACCTGGGTGCACCCGGACGGCCTCGGCGCGGTCGCGTACCGCGTGCACGGCGACGTCGCGCTGACCGTCTCGGACCCGGTGTGCGCCGCCGCGGACCGGCCAGCCGTGCTCCGCGCCTTCGCAGACGCCTGCGAACGCAACGGCTGGGTCCCGGCGTTCACGAGCGTGCACGAGCCCGTGCGGGAGATCCTCTCCGCCGACGGCTGGACCTCCGTGCCGGTCGGTGTCGAGGCGGTGCTCGACGTCACCGCGTTCAGCCTGAGCGGGAAGAAGCGCCAGGACCTCCGGACGGCCTCGAACCGTGCCGACCGTGAGGGTGTCCGTGACGAGTGGACCACGTTCGGGGCGCTGTCGCCCGCACACCGCAGCGAGGTCGAGGCGATCTGCACGCGGTGGGCTGCGGACCGACGACTGCCGGAGATGGGCTTCACGCTCGGCGGACTCCGGGAGCTCGACGACCCGGACGTGCGGCTCATGCTCGCGATCGACGCCGAGGACCGCGTCGTCGGGGTCACCAGCTGGCTGCCCGTGCACGAACGCGGCGCCCTCACGGGGTGGACGCTCGACGTGATGCGCCGCGGCGAGGACGGCATGCCCGGCGTGATGGAGTTCCTCATCGCCCGCACCGCCCTCCGCGCGCGGGAGGCCGGGCTCACCACGATCAGCCTCTCCGGGACGCCGCTCGCCGTGCACCCCGGAGCCGGCGCGCTCGTGACCCGCGGGTCCGCGGTGCTCGCCCGCGTCCTCGAGCCGGTGTACGGCTTCCGGTCGCTCCAGCGCTTCAAGGAGAAGTTCGGCGCCCGGCACGATCCGCTCTGGCTCGTGGTCCCGACGCCGCTGCACGTGCCCCGGGTGGCCCGCGCGCTGGCCGCCGCGTACGTGCCGGGGCTCCGGCCGAAGCACCTGTGGGCACTCCGCCAGGCGCACCGGCGATCGCACACGCAGTCGCAGCAGCCGGCCGTCGTGCCGTCCGCTCCCGCCGGGCGCCCGTGACCGTCACCGAGTGGCTCCTCGCCACCCAGCTGCAGGCGCCGTCGAAGCTCGTCCCGATCGACCTCGCGTTCGTCGTCGTCGCCCTGCTCGTGCTGCTCCCCGCGGTGAGGGGGCGTGCGGCTGCGTGGCGCTCCCCCGCTGCCTGGCGCGGTGTCGGGCTGCGAGCGGGCACCGCGGCCGCCGCGGCCGTGGTCGTGCTCGTCGTCTGCTGGGTGACGAGCGACGTGCTGAACCTGTTCGGGGTGGCGCTCAGCCCGGTGACCCGCATGTGGTGCGCGCTCGCCGCCGCGGCCCTCGCGCTCGCGGTGACGGCCCTGGTGCAGGGCGGACGCTGGCGTCGGGCCACCGCGGTCGTCCTCGTGCCCGCCGCGCTCCTGGTACCGGCGCTCGGGGTGAACGTCGAGTTCGCCAAGTACCCGACGCTCGGCACCGTCGTGCAGAGCGACCCGTACCCGGCGTTCGACCCGCACGCGGCGCCGGCGGCCACGATGCCCGCCGTCGGCGAGGTCCGCACGGTCACGATCCCCGGACGCCGGTCGCACTTCGACGCCCGGCCCGCGATCGTCTACCTCCCGCCGGCCGCGCTCGTCCGCGACCCCCGGCCGCTGCCCGTCGTCCTCGCGTTCGCCGGGCAGCCGGGGGCACCGAGCGACATGTTCACCGCCGGGCAGATGGGCACCGTGCTCGACGCCTACGCCCGGGCACACCACGGCCGGGCACCGATCGTGCTGTCCGTCGACCAGCTCTCCGCTCCCGGTCGGAACACGATGTGCGTGGACTCACGGCTCGGCGACGTCGACACCTACGTCACCCGGGACGTCCCCGCGTGGGCGGAGGCGCACCTGCCCGTGACGCGGGACCGGGTGCGCTGGGGGCTCGTCGGGTTCTCGCAGGGGGCGACCTGTGCGGTGCAGTTCCTCACCGGGCACCCGTCGGACTTCGCGGCGGCGCTGGCGATCTCGAGCGAGCTCCAGCCGATCGACCAGTCGCCGCAGCACAGCGCGGACCAGGCGTTCGGCGGCTCCGTCGCACGGTGGAAGGCCGCCGCGCCGCGGGCGCTCATGGCCGAGCACGCGCCCTACCGCGGGCACGACCTGTGGCTCACGGCGGGGTCGAGCGACCGGGAGTTCACCGAGAACGCCCGACTGCTCGGTGCCGCGGCCGCCCGTGCCGGCATCCGGACGCGGTTCATGCCCGCACCGAAGAGCGGTCACGACTGGAACACCGTGCAGTGGTCGCTCCGCTCGCAGCTGCCGCAGCTCTGCGACGCACTGTCGGGCTGACCGGCAGCGCGCCGTCCGACTGACCGGCAGCGGGACCGGCAGCGGGAGCGGGACCGGCAGCGGGAGCGGGACCGGCAGTGGCGTCGAACCACGAACCCGACGACGAACCGACCGCCGCGCCTGGTTCGACGTCGGGTCCGTGGTTCGACGGCCGAGAGCGGCGCCACGGGGCGCTACCGGGCGCGCAGCGCTCAGGCGTGCGCGACGAGCCAGGCGTGCTGCTCGGCGGTGAGGGCCCGGTCGGACCACACCTGGCGTTCGACCCCGCGGGGCGCCGGCGCCGCGGTCGTGCCCTGCCACACCAGTGAGAGCCCCGACCGCCGGAGGACGACGGCCGACCCGGCGTTGTTCGTCAGCACCCGCCCGGTGACGGGGACGTCCGCCGCGGCGTCGTGCGCCGCTCGGACCGCGGCGGCAGCGACCTCGGTGGCGTAGCCGTTGCCCCAGGACTCGGGGACGAACCGGTAGCCGAGGTTCCACACGTGCCCGGCGGTCATGTCCACCCCGGCGACCCCGAGGAACGTGCCGTCCTGCACGGAGCGCACGACCCACGAGCCCAGGCCGTGTCGGATCCGCCCGCCGATCTTCGCCTGGACCAGCTCCACCGTCTGCGCGCGGGAGCGGTGCCGCCCGGCGGGCAGGTGCTGCCACGTGCGCGCGTCCGAGAAGAGCGCGTGCACGACGTCGACGTCGCCGGGTGTCAGCGGCGACAGGAGCAGTCGATCCGTTCGGATCTCCTGCGGGGGGACCAGGAGCTGGTGGACCATGGTCCGATCCTCACCCCGGCCACCGACATCCGCGTGAACACCACGCGACATCCGCGCGACTCGGCCTGTGTGGTGCGGCAACCCGCACGCGCCGCCTCAGTCGAGCAGGAGCGCCGGCTCCTCGAGCACCGAGGCGACGTCGTGCACGAAGCGGGATGCCACGTCGCCGTCGACGACCCGGTGGTCGAACGAGGCGCCGATGGTCGTCACCATGCGCGAGCGGACCTCGCCGTCGACGACCCACGGCTTCGGCTTGATCGTGCCCATCGCCACGATCGCGACCTCTCCCGGGTTGAGGATCGGCGTCCCGGTGTCCATGCCGAAGACACCGATGTTCGTGATGGACACCGTGCCGTTCGCCATCTGCGCCGGGGTCGTCTTGCCGTCACGCGCGGTGATCGTGAGCTGCTCGAGGGCCTGCGCGAGCTCGAGGAGCGACATGTCCTGCGCGTCCTTGATGTTCGGGACGATCAGCCCGCGCGGCGTCGCAGCGGCGATGCCGAGGTTGACGAAGTGGTGGACGATGATCTCGCTGTCGGTCCAGGTCGAGTTCACCGAGCGGTTGCGGCGGACCGCCCAGATGACGGCCTTCGCGACGATGAGCAGCGGCGAGACCTTGACACCCGCGAACGTCGGCGAGGCCTTGAGGCGCTTGACGAACTCCATCGTGTGCGTCGCGTCGACGTCCACGAACAGCGACACGTGCGGTGCGGTGAACGCCGAGGTGGTCATGGCGGTCGCGATGGCCTTGCGGACGCCCTTGACCGGGATCGTCTCGCTCCGGACCTCGCCCCACTCCGGCGTCTCGATGTTCCGGAAGACGCTGGCCTGCTTCGCGTGCCGGATGACGTCGTCACGGGTGATCTCCCCCGACAGCCCCGTCGCGACGATCTCGCTCAGCTCGACGCCGAGGTCACGGGCGAGCTTGCGGATCGGCGGCTTCGCGAGGACGTTGGTCGCGACGCTCTGCTTGCGTGGACGTGTGCCCTGGCTGGCGACCGCGTCGGCGGTCGAGTCCTCGCCGGGGTCCGCAGCGGCTTCCGCCCGAGCGGCGGCGTCCGCACTGGAGGCACGGCTCGCCTCGGCCGCGAGGGCTGCGGCCCGGCGGGCACCCGGCTTGCGACGCGACGGTGCGGAGGTCGCGGAGCCGTACCCGACGAGGACGGCACCGGAGGTCTCGTCGGTGCCGACGACGGCCGCGCCGTCGGCGACGGAGGTCGGTGCTGCGCCCTGCGCCGCCGCAGGGGCCGGCGCGACGGCAGCCTGCGCGGCGGGAGCGGCCACGGCCGGGGCCGCCGCGGGGGCGGGCGCTGCGGGAGCGACGACCGGGGTGGACGCGGCGGGAGCCGGCGCTGCCGGAGCGGGCGCCGCGGGGGCGGCCGACGAGGTGGGGGCGACCACCGGCGAGGCCGGGGCGGCCTCGGCGACGGGAGCCGAGCCTCCAGGCTGGCCGGCGGCGAGCGTGTCGGAGTCGACCCGGATGATCGGGCGGCCGACCTCGACCGTGTCGCCCTCGGCGACGAGCAGACCGGTGACGGTGCCGGAGAACGGCGACGGGAGCTCCACGAGCGACTTCGCCGTCTCGATCTCCACGAGGACCTGGTCGACGGCGATCTCGTCCCCGATGGCGACGCGCCACTGGACGATCTCGGCCTCGGTGAGGCCTTCGCCCACGTCGGGCAGGGGGAATTCGGCGGCGGCCACTACGGCTCCTTCGGCGTCGTTCGGGGTCGGACGGGTGGTCAGTACGCGAGGGCGCGGTCGACGGCCTCGAGGACGCGGTCGGCGTCCGGGAGGTGCAGGTGCTCGAGCTTCGACACCGGGAACGGCACGTCGAAGCCGGACACCCGGAGCGGCGGCGCCTGCAGCGTGTAGAACGCCCGCTCGGCGACCGTGGCGGCGATCTCGCTGCCGACGCTCACGAAACCGGAGGCCTCCTGTGCGATGACGAGGCGGCCGGTCTTCGCGACCGAGGCGAGCAGCGGTTCCCAGTCGATCGGGGAGATCGACCGGAGGTCCACGACCTCGCAGCTGGTGCCCTCGGACTCGGCGATCTCAGCGGCCTGCATGAGCGTCGCGACCATCGCGCCGTGGCCGACGAGGGTGACCTCGGTGCCGGTGCGCGCGACGCGGGTGGTGTGCATCGGCACGTGCCCGTCGACGAGGTCGACCTGGCCCTTCGGCCAGTAGCGGGACTTCGGCTCGAGGAAGACGACCGGGTCCTTCGAGGCGATCGCTTCCTGGATCATCCAGTAGGCGTCGTTCGGGGTGCTCGGGCTCACCACGCGGAGCCCCGCGGTGTGCGCGAAGTACGTCTCCGGGGACTCCTGGTGGTGCTCCACGGCGCCGATGTGACCGCCGTAGGGGATGCGGATGACGACCGGGAGCGACATGTGGTCCGGCAGCCGGTTCTGCATCTTCGCGAGCTGCGAGGTGATCTGGTCGAAGCCGGGCCACACGAAGCCGTCGAACTGGATCTCGACGACCGGCCGGTACCCGCGCAGGGCGAGCCCGATCGCGGTGCCGATGATGCCGGACTCGGCGAGCGGGGTGTCCCGCACGCGCTCGGGGCCGAACCGGTGCTGCAGGCCCTCGGTGATGCGGAAGACGCCGCCGAGCTGGCCGATGTCCTCGCCCATGAGCAGGACCTTCTCGTCGGCCTGCATCGCGGCGGCGAGTCCGGCGTTGAGCGCCTTGGCCATCGTCAGCGTGGGGGTGGGGTCGCTCGGGACCTCCCCGGCGCCGGGGTGGGCGCGGAGGGTGTAGTCGAAGAGCTGCTCGGTGGTGCTCATCAGTGGGCGCTCCCCTCGAAGCCGGCTTCGTACTGCTCGAGCCATGCCTTCTGCTCGGCGACGAGCGGGTGCGGCTCGCG
This sequence comes from Curtobacterium phoenicis, assembly GCF_047238015.1. Taxonomy (NCBI): domain Bacteria; kingdom Bacillati; phylum Actinomycetota; class Actinomycetes; order Micrococcales; family Microbacteriaceae; genus Curtobacterium; species Curtobacterium phoenicis. The sequence continues at coordinate 669,690 of NZ_JBDFLZ010000002.1, read as the reverse complement.
GTAGACGTGGTCGAACATGGTGCCGAGGGGCGGCGGCGTCAGCTCGACGGTGCGGCGGCGGACGTCGGCGGCGAGGTCCTCGCCCTCGGCGTCGAACGCCGCGAACTGCTCGTCGGTCGCGCCCTTCGAGCGGAGGTACGCCTCGGAGCGGGCGATCGGGTCGCGGCGGACCCACTCCTCGAGCTCGCCGTCGGCGCGGTACCGGCTCGGGTCGTCCGAGCTGGTGTGGGCGCCGATGCGGTAGGTGTCGGCCTCGATGAAGGCGGGGCCCTGGCCGCTCCGCGCGTGCTCGGACGCGACGACCGAGGCCGTGTAGGAGGCGAGGACGTCGTTGCCGTCGATGAGGACGCTCGGGATGCCGAAGCCGCGCGGGCGGTCGACGAGCGGGGTCGGCGACTGCACCGTGACCGGGACCGAGATCGCCCAGTGGTTGTTCTGCAGGAAGAACACGACGGGCGCCTTGGTCGACGAGGCGAAGACGAACGCCTCGTTCACGTCGCCCTGGCTGGTCGCGCCGTCGCCGAAGTACACGATGGAGCATGCGTCGACGTCGGGGTCACCCGTCCCGACGACGCCGTCGAGCTTCTGTCCGAGCGCGTAGCCCGTCGCGTGCAGCGTCTGGGAGCCGATCACGAGCGTCGAGATGTGCGTGTTGCCGCGCTCGTCCGGGTCCCAGCCGCCGTGCGTCTGGCCGCGGTACATCGCGATGATCTCCATCGGCTCGACGCCACGCTCGGTGGTGACGGCGTGCTCGCGGTACGACGGGAAGACGTGGTCCTGGGCGCGGAGCGCGAAGACGGAGCCGGTCTGCGCGGCTTCCTGCCCGTGGCTCGGCACCCACAGGCCGAGCTGCCCGGTGCGCTGGAGGTTGTGACCGGCGTGGTCGAACCGACGCGTGAGCACCATGCGGCGGTGCATCGCCAGCAGGGTCTCGTCCGGGATCGCCCGCGCTGCGGCGGCGAACTCGGCGTTCTCGTCGGTCTCCACGAACCGGCCCTCTGGGTCGAGGAGCCGGACGGTGGTCGTCGCGGGAGCCGCGGCGCGGAATGACATGCGGGCCAGCGTAGCGGCAGCGCTCAACGCGCCGATGTGAGGTCCCCCACAAGTGACCGGGCCGTTTCGAGGAGCGTTTCCACAGCCTCGTGCTCGCCGATCGAGATGCGGATCCCCTCGGGCGGGAAGGCCCGGACGATGATGCCGGCGGCCTCGAACGCCTCGGCCGCGGCGGCGGTCCCGGGACCCGTCGGCAGCCACACGAAGTTGCCCTGCGCGTCCGGCACCGGCCAGCCCTGCTCCCGCAGCGCGGCGACGATGCGGTCACGGCTGGCAGCGAGTTCGGCGACGCGCTCGAGCAGCTCGTCCTCGCGTTCGAGGCTCGCGAGCGCCGCGGCCTGTCCCTGCGCCGTCACCGACAGCGGGATCGCACACGCGCGGACGGCGTCGAGGACGTACTGCGGACCGATCGCGTACCCGACCCGGAGGCCGGCGAGCCCGTACGCCTTGGAGAACGTGCGCAGGACGACGAGGTTCGGGAACCGGCCGATGAGCGCACCGCCACGCACCGCCCCCGCGTCGGTGACGAACTCGGCGTACGCCTCGTCGAGGACCACCAGCACGGTCGGGGGCACCGACGCCATGAAGCGCTCGAACTCGTCCGCCGTGACGATCGGCCCCGTGGGGTTGTTCGGCGTGCAGACGATCACCATGCGCGTGCGATCGGTGACCGCGGCGGCCATCGCGTCGAGGTCGTGCCCGCCGTCGGGGCGGTTCGGGACCTGCACGCTGGTCGCCCCCGCGACGGTGACGACACCGGGGTAGGCCTCGAACGACCGCCACGCGTACACGACCTCGTCGCCCGGACCGCTCGTGGCCTTCGCGAGCTCGTGCAGGATCGCAACGCTGCCCGGGGCGACGTGGACCTCGTCCGCGCTGACGTCGAAGCGGCGGGCGAGCTCGGCGCGGACCGCGAGGGCGGTTGCGTCCGGGTACCGGTTGAACGCGGTCTGCGCCTGCACGGCCTGCACCACACCGGGGAGCGGCGGGAAGGGGTTCTCGTTGCTGGAGAGCTTGAAGGCGTCCGCCGCGGCCTGGCGACCCTGCTTGTACGCGGGCAGCACGGCGATGTCGGGACGGATGTGGACGCGCTCGTCGCTCATACCGGAACGATACCGGCCGTCAGCGGACCGGCAGGCTGCTCGCGGCACCTGCCCGGGCGGGCACGGGCATCATGGGCGCATGCGATTCCTCGTCCGCCTCGTCGTCAACGCCCTCGCGCTCTGGCTCACCACGCTCCTGGTGAGCGGCGTCTCCGTGACCGCGTTCGGGGACGGCGGCACGACCGCGACCGTCCTCACCTACCTGCTCGTCGCCTTCGTGTTCGGCCTCGTGAACGCCGTGATAGGCACGATCATCCGGGTGGTCGCGTTCCCGCTCTACATCCTGACCCTCGGGCTCATCGCGCTCATCGTGAACGCGGTGCTGCTGCTCATCGTCGCGGGCATCTCGACGGCGATCGGCTTCGGCCTGCAGGTGCAGTCGTTCGGCTGGGGCATCGTCGGCGCCTTCGTGCTGGCCGTGTTCGCCTGGCTGATCGGCCTCTTCGTGCGCCCCGTCCTCGACCGCGGCCGCGCGTGAGCGCGGCGCTCCCACACGCCACCACGCGCCCGACCGGGGCCTCCCCGTCGACCGGCACCGTGCCTCCCGGCCGGGCCCCGGGTCTCGCCGAGGCCACCTCGCTGCGCCATGATGTCCCCATGACCACGGACGCCGACGCCCCGTTCCGCGTCTCCTTCGTCTGCAGCGGCAACATCTGTCGCTCCCCGATGGCCGGCATCGTCTTCGCCCAGCTCGCCGCCGACGCCGGGCTGAGCGACCGCTTCGTCGTCGAGTCAGCCGGCACCGGGGACTGGCACGTCGGCGAGCCGGCCGACGAGCGCACGATCGCGGCACTCGCCGCGCGCGGATACGATGGCAGCAGGCATCGCGCCCGTCAGTTCGACCCGGACCGGTTCCCGGACCTCGACCTGGTGGTCGCACTCGACCGCTCCCACGAACGCGTCCTGCGCTCGTGGGCACCGACCATGGACGACGCCGCGAAGGTGACGCTCCTCCTGCGGTACGACGACGCCTGGCCCCAGCAGACCGACGTACCGGACCCGTACTACGCGGACCGGCACGAGTTCGACCGAGTGCTCTCGACCGTCGAGCGGGCCTGCCGGGCGCTCTTCCGACAACTCGAGCCGGCAGTCCGTCAGGGAGCCCCATGACCCCCCTTCCCCCGCAGCCGATCAGCCCGCTCGACGGGCGGTACTACCCGATCGTGCACACGGTGGGCGAGCACCTGTCCGAGGCCGGCCTCAACCGCGCACGCATCGTCGTCGAGGTCGAGTGGCTGGTCTTCCTGACCGACCACGCGATGTTCACCACGTCGCCGCTGAGCGTCGACGACAAGGTGGCGCTCCGTCGCGTCGCGGAGTCGTTCGGACAGGAGCAGATCGCGGAGCTCGGCGAGATCGAGGCGACGACCCGGCACGACGTCAAGGCGGTCGAGTACTTCGTCCGCCGTCGGCTCTCGGAGCTCGGGCTCGACGCGATCGCCGAACTGACGCACTTCGCTTGCACGAGCGAGGACGTCAACAACCTGTCGTACGCCCTCACCGTGCGCGACACCGTCGACCAGGTCTGGCTGCCCGCGTTCAAGGCCGTCATCGCTGCCCTCCGGCAGATGGCCGAGGACCTCAAGGCCGTCCCGATGCTCTCGCACACGCACGGCCAGCCGGCGACCCCGACCACGCTCGGCAAGGAGCTCGCGGTCGTCGTGTACCGCCTCGAGCGCGTCCTCGCCCAGGTCGAGGCCACCGAGTACCTCGGCAAGTTCAGCGGCGCGACCGGCACGTTCTCGGCGCACCTCGCCGCGGACCCCGAGGCCGACTGGCCGACGCTGTCGCGCGAGTTCGTCGAGGGCCTCGGCCTCACCTGGAACCCCCTGACGACGCAGATCGAGTCGCACGACTGGCAGGCGGAGCTCTACGACCGCGTGCGCCACGCGAACCGCATCCTGCACAACCTCGCGACCGACGTGTGGACCTACATCTCGATGGGGTACTTCACGCAGATCCCGGTCGCCGGTGCCACGGGCTCGTCGACGATGCCGCACAAGATCAACCCGATCCGGTTCGAGAACGCCGAGGCGAACCTCGAGATCTCGTCCGCGCTGTTCTCGACGCTCTCCGAGACGTTGGTCACGAGCCGGCTGCAGCGCGACCTGACGGACTCGACGACGCAGCGGAACATCGGCGTCGCGTTCGGGCACTCGCTGCTCGCGCTCGACAACCTCCGACGCGGGCTGTCCGAGATCGCCGTGAACGAGTCGCGGCTCGCGGAGGACCTCGACGGCAACTGGGAGGTGCTCGGCGAGGCGATCCAGACGGTGATCCGCGCGGAGGTCACGGCCGGGCAGTCGAACATCGAGGACCCGTACGCGATGCTCAAGGAACTGACCCGCGGAAAGCGCATCGGCCAGGCCGACCTCGTCGCGTTCGTGAACGGGCTCGACATCTCGGACGGCGCGAAGGCCCGGCTGACGAACCTCACGCCCGCGACCTACACGGGGTTGGCGGACGAACTGGTGGACCACCTGGAGGTCTGACGCGCCTCGTCCGACGGCCGTCCCCGCGACCGCGGGGACGGCCGTCGACGTTCAGGCGCAGATCCAGGCGCTGGCGCGTCGGCCTGGAGGAGCGGGTCGGCCCCGCCGCGTCCGTCACCACCTCACGTGGTGACGTCACGCGCCTCGGCGACCAGCGCCTCCAGGACGGTGCGCACCCCGGGGCGGACCATGCGTTCCGGACGGACCAGCGCGTCGATGCGCCGCCCGGCGCGCACGTCGGCGAGCTCCGCCAGGTGGAACCGTCCGGTCGCCCGCGTGCCGGACGTGTACCGCGGCACCAGGGCGATCCCGTGGCCGGCGGCCACGAGGTTCTCGATCACCGGCAGGTGGATCGTCCGGAACGCGACGCTCGGCGGGGTGTCCGTCGCGGCGGCGAGCGCGGTGAGGACGCGATCGATCGGGTAGTCCTCCGGGACCCCGATCCAGGTCTCCCCCACGACGTCGTCGATCCCGACCCGTCGGCGTCCGGCGAGCGGGTGGCTCGACGGGAAGGCGACGTCGAGCGGCTCCCGGAGGAGCGGGACGGTCTCGAGGCCCGACCGCCCCGCCGGCGGTGCCCCGTCCGGGCGGTGCCCGACGACGACGTCGTGGTCGGCGGCGAGCGGACCGAACTCGTCCTCGCTGACGTCGACGTCGACGAGCACCAGCTCGATGCCGCGGTGCTCGCGCATCCGGGTGAGGAGGCCGGGCAGCAGCAGCTCCGCCGCGGACGGGAAGATCGCGAGGTCGACCCGGCCGACCGCGCCGCCGACGTGCTCCCGCCAGGCCGCGTCGACCTCGGCGACCGCGGTGGCGATGCCGGCGGCGAGTCCGGCGAGCACCCGGCCGTCCTCGGTGAGGCGGACACCGCGGCCGCTGCGTTCCACCAGCGGTGTCCCGACCTGTCGCTGCAGGGTGCGCAGCTGTTGCGAGACGGCGCTCGGGGTGCGGTGGGTGGCTTCGGCGACGGCCGTCACGCTGCCCCGCTCGGCGAGCTCCCGGAGGACGGCGAGGAGCTGGACGTCGAAGTCGACCATGCAGGGACACTACATCCTCGTTGTCACATCGTTCGCTGGTGCTACAGCGTGGGAGCGGCCAGGGTGGGAAGGTGCTCGCTCGTGATCGTCTCCTCGCCGTCGTCGTCGCCGTGGCCTGGGGGCTGAACTTCCCCGCGACCGCCCTCGCGCTCGATCACTTCCCGCCGTTCCTGCTCGCGGCGCTCCGGTTCACGTTGCTCGCGGTGCCGACGGTGCTGTTCGTGCCGCAGCCCCGCATCCCGTTCGGGCGACTCCTGCTCGTCGGGCTCGGGCTCGGGGTGCTGCAGTTCGCGTTCCTCTACCTGAGCATGGCGTCCGGGATGCCGTCGGGGCTCGCGTCGCTCGTGCTGCAGGCCTCGGCGCCGTTCACCGTCGTGCTGGCGGGGGTGTTCCTCCGCGAGCGGCTCAGCGGGCGGCAGGTGATCGGGGTGACGGTCGCCGTGTGCGCCCTCGCTGCGATCGCCGTCCACCGGGCGCAGGCGGCGGCGCTGCTGCCCGTGGTGCTCGCGCTCTGCGGGGCGCTCGGGTGGGCGATCGGCAACGTCGCGACCCGGCGCGCGGGAGCGTCGAACCCGCTGCACCTCACCCTGTGGTGGTCGATCGTGCCGCCCGTGCCGATGGCCGTGCTGTCGTTGACCGTCGAGGGCCCGTCGCGCATCGGACGGGCGCTCGGCACCGTCTTCACGCCCGCGGCACTGCCGGCCGACCTCGGGCTGCTCTACATCGTGCTCGTGGCGACCCTCGTCGGGTACCGGATCTGGTCGCGGCTCCTCGCGACCTACCCGTCGAGCACGGTCGCGCCGTTCTCGATGCTCGTGCCTGTGGTCGGGGTGCTCGCGTCGTGGGTGGCGTTCGGCGAGGTGCCGGACGCGGTCGAGGTCGTGGCGGGCGCGGTCGTCGTCGGGGCGGTCCTGTGGTCGTCACGGCCGGCGCGGGCCGGGTCGCCGGGTGTCCCCGCGGTGCCGGCGCGGGCCGGGTCGCCGGGTGTCCCCGCGGTGCCGGCGCGGGCCGGGTCGCCGGGTGTCCCCGCGGTGCCGGAGCCGGCAGCCACGCTCATGCCCGGTGCTGCCGACGCTCCGCGATGATCCCCGCGAGGGCGCCCCGCAGCTCCGGGTACCGGAACTCGTAGCCCGCCTCGAGCAGTCGGGTCGGCACCACCCACCGGCTCTTCAGCACGAGCTCGGTCTCGGTGCGGATCGCGAAGGACCCGAGTTCGAGCATCCACCGCGTCGTCGGGAGCCCGACGCGGCGACCGACGGCGTCCCGGATCGTCGCCATCACCGTGCGGTTGTCCGACGGGTTCGGGCTCGACACGTTGACGGGTCCCTCGATGTCCTCGTGGTCGCGGACGAACCGGATCGAGCCGAGGACGTCGTCGATGTGCACCCACGAGAACTTCTGCCGTCCGCGGGTCGGGCGGTGCTCGTGGTACGTCCCCGCGCGCAGCCGTGCCGGCGTGGGGAACCAGGCACCGTCGTACTGCGGACCGCCGAGCCCCGCCTGCGCCAGCCGGAGCAGCGGCACGAGGGCGCTCCCGTCGCCGAACACGATCGCCATCCGGAGCGCGACACGGCGGGTCCGGGGCAGGTCCGCGCCGAAGAACGCCTGCTCCCACGCCTTCGCGATGCCGACGGAGAACCCCTCGCCGAGCTCCCCCGTCAGTTCGTCCTGTGGACGGTCGTCGGCGTGCCGGTAGATCGTCGCGGTCGACGCGTTCACCCACAGCGGCGGCGGGTGCTCGCTCGTGCGGATCGCCTCGGCGATTTCGAGCGTCGTCTCCACTCGCGAGCGCAGGATCTCCCGACGGTTCCGCCGCCCGTACCGACAGTCGACGCTCTTGCCCGCCATGTTGACGACCATCGCCGCGCCGTCGACGAGCTCGCGGACCCGGAGGGTGTTGCCCCAGACGGCGTCCCCGGTCCGACCGACCGTGACGACCTCGTACCCCTCGTCCGCGAAGGCGCGACGGAGGTACTGCCCCACGAAGCCGCTCGCCCCCGCGACGACCACCCGGGGCATCGACCCCGGTCCTGGTGCTGGCATCAGCGTTCTCCTTCCGGCACGACGGAGTAGCGGAACGCCCCCTCGTACCGGTACAGCGTGCCGACGATCGGTGCTCGGAGCACCAGGGACACGCGCTGCAGGTCCGCATCGTCATCGAATCGTTCGACGAGCGTCACACGCGGTGCGACGGCGGCCGGGAGGTTCCACTCGCGTCCCAGCGCCCGGAACGTGACGTGCGTGGAGACCAGGCGCAGGGCGCCCGCGTCGGGCCCGTCCACGTCGACCTCGGCCCGGAGTCGTGCGCTGACGCGCCCGCGACGCCCGAGGTGGTCGACGAGGCCGTCGGGGCCGGCGGTGATCGCGTCCACCATCGTGCGGTCGCCGGTGCGGAAGTGGAACGTCCGGTGGGCCCGGACGGCGACGTGGCCTCCTGCCCCTCGTCCGCGTCCGACCCGCACCGGCCGGTTCTCCACGGTGAACGGCACGTCGTGCTCCCACACGGGGAACATCACCGCGTCACGGGCGAACCAGGCGAGCACCGGCCAGGACCACCGCCGTGGCGTGCCGACGATGTGGAACACCCCCGTTCCCCGGCCGAGATACCCGGGCGGAACGGGGCCGAAGTAGGTCCGGAGTCGCGGGTGCAGCCCGGCGAGGACGTCGGCGGGCGTGCTCAGCTCGTACGGCGACCGGACCACGTCCCGATCCTGGCACGCCGTCGGTCGCGACTCCTACGATGTCGGCATGGGACACGACCACGGTCATGCGCACGGACACGCCTCGGAGCGTGCGCTGCTCGTCGCGTTCTGCATCTCGGCGGGCATCCTCCTCGCCGAGGTCGTCGGCGCCGTGGTCACGGGGTCCTTGGCGCTGCTCGTCGACGCGGGGCACATGGTGGTCGACACGGGCGGGATCGGCATCGGGCTCGTGGCCACGCGGCTCGCCCGCCGGAGCCCGACGGCGCAACGCACCTGGGGGTACCAGCGTGCCGAGGTGCTCGGCGCGACGGCACAGGCGGCGATCCTGCTCGCCGTGGGCGTCTTCGTGATCATCTCGGCGATCCAACGGTTGTTCGTCCCGGCGGAGATCCACTCCGGTCCGCTCCTGGTGTTCGGCGTGGTCGGGCTCGTCGGCAACCTCGTGGCGTACACGGTCCTGCTGCGGGCCTCGGGCGAGGGCTTCACCTCACGTGCCGCACGGCTCGAGGTCCTCAACGACACGCTCGGCTCGGTCGCGGTGATCCTCGCGGCGGTCGTGCTCATGGTCACCGGTTGGGAGCGCGCCGACTCGGTGGCGGCGATCCTCATCGGGCTGCTCATCCTGCCGCGGGCGCTCCGGCTGCTCCGCGAGACCGCGAACGTGCTGCTGGAGTCGACTCCCCCGGGGCTCGACCTCGACGCCGTCCGGGGGCACATCCTCGAACTCGACCACGTCATCGCGGTCCACGACCTGCACGCCACCCTGGTCGCGACGGGCGTGCCGAACCTCACCGCGCACGTCGTGGTGGACGACCACTGCTTCTCGACCGCCCACGCGCCGCGCATCCTCGACGAGCTGCAGCAGTGCGTGGCGCAGCACTTCGACGTCCCCGTGGAGCACTCGACGTTCCAGCTCGAGCCCGCGTCCCACCGCCGCCACGAGCACGAGGTCCACGCCTGACCTTCCCGCGGGGCGGTGGGCGGCCACGAAACGCGCGCGGATCGACATCCCGCGCGTCGATCACGGCGTACTTCGTCGCATCCGTCCCGGGCACGTCGATGCGAGAGCACCGGGCGACGATGCACGTGTCGGACGTCGGGTGCATCGTCGGAGCGCGCGCGTTTCGACATCCCGCGCGTCGATCACGGCGTGCTTCGTCGCGTCCGTCCCGGGCACGTCGATGTGAGAGCACCGGGCGACGATGCATGTGTCGAACGACGGGTGCATCGTCGGAACGCGCGCGTTTCGTGCGCTCAGTCGGGGCGGGTCAGCAGCCGTCGGTGCGCGTCGGGTAGGCGGTGATGACGCGGTCCGTCGTGACCGAGACGATGACCTTGACGAACGGCTCGCGCTCCGGGCGCGACCCGTCGTCGAACGACACCGGCGCGGCGAAGCAGACCTTGCCGTCGCCGGCGTCCTGCGGGTAGCCCGACCGCGGTGTCGTCAACGCCGTCCGGACCGCCGTGAGCATGGCGTCGTCCCAGTCGCGCGAGCCCCGTCCACCCAGGACGTCGGTCCAGTCCTGGTCGTGGCGGACCCGGATGTGCTCGTACCCCTGCCCGGAGTTGCCGCACTGGAGCACGACCCGGCCGAGGGCGGCGGTGTCGTACTGCGCCACGAGCTGTCGGCTGTCCGCCTCGCACCGGTCGAGGACGTCCGCGCCGGGCAGGTCCGGACCGTCGCGCGTGATGACCACGACGCCGTCGCTCGGACCCGTCGTCCCCGAGGCCGACGGACCGCCGGACGAGGGGGCGCCGTCCAGGACCGGTTCGTCGACGCCGCGCTCCGAGGTGAGCGCGAGCCCGCCTGCGAGGAGACCGGCGGCGACCACGGCGGCGACTGCGGTGACGACCGACCGGCGACGCTCCTGGGACATGCGGACAGTATGCCGGACCGGCACCGCGCCTCCCGGCCGGGGCGCCAGCCCGCGGAACGTGCACGCGACGCCAGCCGCCCGCCGGACCGTCGACGGCCCGCCGAACGAACCACGCTCCCGACATGGAACCGGACCGCATCCGCGGTTCGATGTCGGGAACGTGGTTCGACGATCGCGACGGCCGGCCGGCCGGCGGACCGGCCGCCCGGCTAGGAGCGGGCCGCCAGCCGCTGTCCGGCGACCACGGCGAGCACGGCCACGAGCACCACGTACCCGACGAGCACGACGAGCGTGGGGAGCACGAGCAGTGCCGCGCCGACCGCGACCACCGGGACGGTGAGCCCCGCGTAGGCGATGAGGAACGTCGCAGCGAGCACACCGCCACGCGCCTCCGGTCCGACGAGGGCGCCCGCGCTGGCGATCGAGGCGCGGAAGAGCAGCCCCACGCCGGCTCCGGCGACGACCCCACCGCCGATGAACCCCGCGACCTGCAGGAGGACGGCGGCCACGGCCAACACCGCGAGCCCGCCGACGAGGAGCACGACCCCGAGCCGGATCTGCGCTCGTTGCGAGAGTCGGGCGAACACGAGCTGGCTCAGCGCGCTCGCGGCGAACACCCCGAACGTGGTCGCTCCCGCCGCGAGCCGGTCGGTCACGTGGAACGTCGTCGCGAGGAACGTCGGCGCCACCGAGGTGAAGAGGCCCTGCACCGCGAGTGCCGCGAACGCTCCCGTGCCGGCGGCCCAGAAGGCCGCCGCCTTCCCCTCGGGCGCCTGCAGGCGCTGCGGGCGGTACGACACCGGCCCCGCTGGGCGGTCGACGGTCTCGGGCGCGGCGAGCACCACGACGAACGCGATCGTCAGCGCGACGACGAACACGACGTAGGGGACCATGAGGGGCTGCCCGACGAACTCGGCCAGCGCACCACCGACGAGGGCGCCGAGGGACAGCCCGCCGAGGTTGACCGCACCCGCAGCCACGCTCGCGCCCTTCGACGATGCCTCGGAGCCGGTCGCCCGGACCCGCAGTTCGCCGAGGTGCGCGGTCGCCGTCGCGGTCAGGGTCCCGACGCCCAGGCCGGTCACGAGCCGTGCGACGACCAACCCACCGACGTCGTTCCAGACCAGGAAGAGCACGGCGGCGAGGAGTTCGAGTGCGATCGACACGAGGATGAGCGGCTTCCGTCCGTGCACGTCGCTGAGGTGTCCGGCGAGCCAGAGGGCGCCGACGACGCCGACGCCGTACGCCGCGAAGACCACGGTCGTCGTGATCGTCGGGAAGCCGTCGCGCGCCTGGTAGATGACGTACAGGGGCGCCGGGACGGTCGCGAACGCCATCACCGAGAGGAACGCGAACGCGACGGCCCAGAAGCCGGCGCCGTGCCGCCGGCGTGTGTGGGCCCGACGACCACGTGGAGCGGGTGCGACCTCGGTCGACCGACTCGGTCCGGAGGTGTGCTCGATGACTGACATGGTCCGATCCTCTGCCGCAGCGCGCATCGAGTCCAACGGATGCTCTTGATGATCACCATCGATCTGGTCGATGATGACGTCGTGGAGACCCGCCTGCTCGAACAGTTCGTCGCCGTCGCCGACGAGGGCGGTGTCACCCGTGCGGCCGAACGCCTCTGGGCAGCGCAGTCGACGGTGTCCGCCGGGCTGGCGTCACTCGAACGGACGCTCGGCGTCCGGCTGTTCGAGCGCACCGGCCGGGCACTCGTCCTCACGACCGCAGGCGAGGACCTGCTGCCCCACGCCCATGCCGTCCTGGAGTCCCTCGACCGGATGCGCGACCTCGCGACGGTGGACGACAAGGACCTCCGCGGGCGCGTGCGGCTCGGGATCTTCACGAGCATGGACATCGTGGACCTCACCGGGGTGGTGCGACGGTTCCGACAGCGGCACCCGCTCGTGGCCGTCGAGTTGATGACGTCGCCCTCGGGGACGACCGGGCTCGTGCAGGACCTCGTGGCGGGGCGTGTCGACCTCGCCTACTCCGGCTTGCCGAACCCGCCCGGCGGCATCGTCGTCGAGCCGCTGCGGGAGCTGCCGTTCCGGGTGTTCACGGCGCCCGACCACCGCCTCGCGGGGCGCGCGTCCGTGTCACTGGCGGAGCTCGCGGACGAACCGTTCGTGGACACGGCGCACGGCTTCGGGAACCGCGTGATCCTCGACCAGGCGTTCGAGCGGCGGGGCATCCGGCGCCGGATCGTCGCGGAGATGAACGACATGCCGGCGGTCGTCCGGTTCGCCGCAGCCGGCCTCGGGGTGGGCGTGGTACCGGACTCGGGGGTGCGGCACGAGGGCGCGGTGCTCGAGCTCGAGGACGAGGTGCCGCCGCTGCGGATCGGGCTCGCCATGCGGGCGGAGCCCGAGCCGAACCGCGCGACGCAGACGCTGGCCCGCGACATCGTCGCGGCCCGCGTCGGGTAGTCCCCGACCGACGGACTGGAGGCACGGTGCGGGGCCGCCCCGCGCCTCCAGGCCGTCAGTCCCCCCAGATCTCCCCGACGATCGCGGGCAGGAGCCCGTTCGTCGGGAAGTCGGTCTGCATGATGTCGATCGTCAGGTTGCCGCGCGTGAAGTACGTCCCCCGGACGTCGTCACCGCTGTCGGTGCCCGGAGTCCAGCTGCAGACCCGCCCGCCCAACCGGTCTTCGCACGTCGGGTTCGACCCGGCCACCAAGTCCGCGATCCCGGCATCGGCGTCCACTGCAACCGGGCGGACCACGACGGAGATGTTGGCGACGACGCCCTCGTTCTGCCAGGCGCACGACAACGCCTCGCCGGGATCGCGGAGCCCCTGGATGCGGTCGTTGCCGTCCGGTTCCCGTTGGCCGCCGTCGGCCGTCCAGATCGTCGACGTGTGCCGCGCGGCCCCGAAGAAGCGGGCGTAGTCGGCGTCGGGGACCAGGAGGTAACAGTCGCCCGGGATCCGGACCCCTGCTCCGCTGGCCGTCGGGGTGGCCGTCGGGGTCTGCACCGGGCGGGGCGCCGGGGTCATCGTGATCGGCGCGGACGTGGGGGTGGTGGCGGACGGCGCCGGCGCGGGCTCCTGCGTCGTCGCGGGAGCGGCGACCGGGTGGTCCTGCTGGGACAGCGACACCGCGACCGCGCCGGACGCGGTCCCGAGTGCCAGCAGCCCGACGACCCCGATCGCGATGCCCGGACGGATGCGGCGACGCCGGGAACGCGGGGTGGCGCGCTCGAGGACGTTCTGCTTCATCGCCACGAGCATCCGCTGGAGGTCGTCTCCCTCGGGGGGTTCAGTGTTCATCGTGCATCACCGCCTTCCTCAGTCGTGCGCGGGACCGTGAGACCCGCTGGGTGACCGCGCCGACGCTGAGGCCGAGCAGCCGTGCCGCCTCGGCGTAGCTGTGTCCCTCCAGGAGGCACAGTTCGCAGATCCGTCGGTCGGTCTCGGGCAGGGCCGCGATCTCGTCACGGACCCAGCGCAGACGCTCGGCTGCCTCCGCACGGTCGTCGGGGGCCGGGAGTTCCTCGGGCAGTTCGACCGCACGGCGTCGCGCCTGCTTCCGACCGACGTTCAGCGCGTGGTTCCGACAGACGACGAGCAACCACGGCAGCACGGTGTCGGCCGGGAGCTCGAGCGTCTCGGCGCGCTGCCAGAGTGTCAGGAAGGTGTCCTGCACGGCCTCCTCGACGTCGGGGCGGCTCGCCACGACGGCCCAGGCGTACCGGGTGAGCGTGGCCGCGTACCGGTCGAAGGCGCGTGCGAGCGCCTGCTGGTCGCCGTGCCCGATGGCCCGGACGAGTTGCTCGTCCGTCTCGGTACCCGTCCTCACGTCCACATCCCACCCCCTTCGACCAGGAGTGTCGGCAGGACCCGCGATCATGACAGGACCGTGGCCGATCCGTGATCCCGGGCGTGTCGCGCGATGGCGAGGAGCGCGTGCGGCTCGGTCGTCGAGCAGCGGTGGGCTCCGGGTGCGGCTCAGTCGTCGAGCAGCGGTGGGCTCCGGGTGCGGCTCAGTCGTCGAGCAGCGGTGGGCTCCGGGTGCGGCTCAGTCGTCGAGGAGGGGTGCGATCCCGGCCACCGAGCGGTCGGCGGCGGCGGAGGTGGACAGGAACGCGACCGCGACGATCGCGCAGCCGATGCCGACCACGATCCACCACATGGCGTGCGTGGCCACCGCGAAGGACGGCCCGACGCTCGCCACCGCGCTCGCTCCCGTGACCGTGCCGGCGAGGGCGACCCCGAGCGAGACCCCGGTCTGCCGACTCGTCGACGCCACGGCGGCAGCCGACCCGGACTGTGCACGCGGCATGCCCGAGACGGCCGTGTTCGTGATCGGCGCGTTCACCATGCCGAAACCGAAGCCGAACAGCACGAAGGCGACGAGCAGCACGGGCATCGGTGTCGCGGGTCCGATGGTCGTGAGCACGGCACCGGCCCCGGCGATCCCGAGCCCGGCGAGCAGGAGCGGTACCCGGACGCCGACGGAGCCGACGACCCGGCCGGACACCGGCGACACCAGCATCGTGGCCACGGCGGCGGGGAGGGTCCAGAGTCCCGCCTCGAAGGGGCTCATGCTCCGGACCTCCTGCAGGTACAGCGCGCTGAGGAACAGGAACGCGCCGTTCGCCCCGAATGCCACGATCGCCGTCACGACCGCCGACGAGAACGGGATGCTCCGGAAGAACCGCACGTCCACGAGCGGTTCCGGTCGGCGTCGTTCGACCGTCACGAGGACGACCAGTGCGGCAGCCGCGACGACGAAGAGCCCGAGCGCCGCCGGCGAGGTCCAGCCGAGCCTCGGCCCCTCGATGAGCCCGCCCACCAGCGAGGCGAGCAGCACGATGACGAGCACCTGGCCGACCGGGTCGAGCCTCCGCGGCTTCGGGGAGCGGGACTCCGGGACGAACAGCAGGGTCAGGACGATCGCGGCGATCCCGACCGGCACGTTGATCCAGAAGATCGCCCGCCAGCCGACCGAGTCGGTCAGCGCACCGCCGACGAGCGGTCCGAGCCCCATCGACACCCCGACCACCGCTCCCCAGACACCGACCGCCCGGGCCCGCTCGCGCGCGTCGTCGAACGTCGCGGTGATGATCGACATCGCGACGGGGTTCATCATCGATCCCCCGACGGCCTGCACCATGCGGAAGACCACGAGCCAACCGACGCCCGGCGCGAGCGAGCAGAGGAGCGAGCCGACCGTGAAGAGCGCGAGCCCGACCTGGAACGTCGTCCGGCGTCCGATCCGGTCGGCGGTGGAACCCGACAGCAGGAGCAGGCTCGCGAGCACGAGGGTGTAGGCGTCGATGGTCCACTGCAGGCCGGAGATCGTGCTGCCGAGTTCACGGCCGATGGAGGGCAGCGCGACGTTCACGACGGTCGCGTCGAGCGACACGATGAACAGGCTCGTGCAGCAGATCGCGAGGATCAGGCGCGGGTGCCGGTACCGCCCGGGGAGGTCGGGAGCGCCCTGGAACGGACGGAGCCTGCTGGTCGCGCGGGGAGCCCGCTCAGTGGAAGTCGTTGCCGTCCCCCTCGCCCGGGGTCTTGTGACCACCGAGCATGTCGTTGTCGTCCTGGTCGCTCGTGGACGCGAGCTGGAGCATGGCCAGCACGACGACCACCACGATGAACGCGACCCCGAGGAAGATCACCGCGAGGTGCGGTTCGCGGGTCGAGATCAGGACGACCAGGCCGACGAAGACGGCGACGATCGCCGAGATCCCGAGGAGCTCGGCCGGGCGCAGGCGGTCGCGACGGCTGGGGGTGCTCATGCGTGTGGTGCTCCGTTCGGGGCGGCGGCAGGAGCAGCCGTGCCCCACTTGTGCGAGAGTCCGGCGATCACGTGGAAGACCGCCGTGACGGCGAGGTAGGCACCCAACAGCCCGACGAGGATGATCGGTGCGTCGAGGGTGCCCTGCGCGTCGTCGATGCCGCCGAGCTGCTTGGAGTAGTCGGGCGGGGTGACGAGGAAGGCGATCGCGAGCAGCAGGGTCAGGCCGCCCACGGTCGACCAGTCGCGCGCGAACGGGGAGCGACCGCGCGCGCGGAGCCCCTGCGTCAGTTCGAGCGCACCGGTGAGGACCGCGAACGCCACGACGATCGTGATGAACGCGGGGAGTCCGCCGCCGCTCAGTGCCAGGGCCGCGAGTCCGGCGACGCCCGCGACGACGGCCTGGGCGAGGGACGACCGCCGGGAACGGCGGTCGTCGTCGAGCCGTCGGGACCCGACGGCGAGCACGACCGCCTCGACCACCGCGTACGCCCCGAAGAGCACCAGCCCGTAGCCGGCGGCGTGGTTCGAGGAGAAGGTGATCACGAGCGCGACGATCGCCGCGGGCACGGCTCGGAGGACGGGGATCGGCCAGTACCGAGCGCGACGGGTGGCGTCGTCCACGGTGGTGGCGTCGTCCACGGAGTCGGACACAGGACCTCTTTCGGGCGTGCGGATCGTACGGTCGATCCTACCGCCGCCTCGGTGGGCACCCGACCGGGGCGGAGCGTCCGCGCTGAGGATGCTCGCACCCCGGCCGTGTCGTGGGTCAGCGCTGGTCGGCCTCGGCCGGTGCGCTCTCCGCGACGACGTCCACCGCTCGACGGCGACGTCGCGCGATGCCCCAGCAGGCGGCGCCCGCGGACAGCACGACCGCGGCGAGCGCCCCGGCGACCCCGAGGTCGGCGGCTCCGGTGTAGGCCAGCACCCCCGCCCCGGCAGCCGGCCGTCCGTCGGACCCGCCACCGGTCGCGCCGTCGGGGCGTCGGTCGTCGGGCTGTCCCCGGTCGACGCCAGGGGAGCTCGTCGGACCGGACGAATTGGACGGTCGCGGCGTCGTGGTCGGTCCGGGGTCGGCCGGGTCGACGACGCCGATGGTGACCTCCTCCGACTCGTCACCGCCGTCCGGATCGGTCGGCGAGGTCGCCGTCGCCACGTTCACCACGTCCGATCCGTCGCCCGTGTAGTCCGGATCCAGCACCGCGCGGACACGGAAGTCCACGGACTCGCCGGCCGCGAGCGACTCCCCGGAGCGGCAGGTCACCCGCTGCCCCTCCGCCGTGCAGTCGTCCGGCGAGCCCACGAAGCGCATCGCTGCTGGCAGCTCGTCGACCGCTCCGACGTCTGCGGCGTCCGCGGGCCCGCGGTTGCGCGCGGTCACCGTGTACTCGACCTCGTCCCCGGGAGCGACGTCCGTCGAGGGCTCGACGCGCTTGTCGGTCTCGACGTGCGCCACGGCAGCCGCCTCGACGACCGTCGTCGCCCGGGAACGGTTGTCGGACTCGTCCACGTCCGACACCGACGGCGCGGCCGCGATGGTGGCGGTGCTCTCGGCCTCGCCGACCGCGGTGCCGTCGACCGTGCCCGCGATCGTGACCGTCGCCGAGCCGCCCCGTGGCAGGTCGAGATCGGTCCGCACGTCGCCGGAGCCCGACGGGTCCCCGCACGCGGAGTCGTCCGCCGCGGCGCACCGCCACGTGACGTCGCGGAGGGCGTCGGGGACGTCGACCGTGAACGGGCTCGGCGCGCTGTCGTTCACCCCCACGTTCCGTGCGGTGGCCGTGTACTCGACGGTCTCGCCGGCCGCGAGGGTCGGCGGCAGGTCCTGCTCGACGGCGAGGTCGGCGGGCTTCCGGACCGAGAACTCCTCGATCTCGTGGACGTTGACGTGGCTGCCGGTCGCGGCGGAGAAGCCGAGTCGCAGGGTCGGGGGCAACGGCGCCTGTCCGTCTCCGTGCAGCGGGACGTCGGAGAGGACGGGCCGCATCTCGTCGCCCTCCTGCAGGCGCACGCTCATCGTCAGCTCGCCCGCGTCACCCGGCAGCAGCGTGATCCGGACGCGCCTCGGGTCGTCACCGGGGGCGAGGACGCCGGTCGGCGCGGGCGCTCCGGCGATGTACCGGTACCCCTCGACCCCGTCGCCGGAGCCGCGGATGACCACGTGCTGCGGGCTCGCTCCGGGTCCCGAACCGTTGATGCGGGCCGAGAAGTTGCCGTAGTGGTCGAGCGCGACGGCCGCGAACCCGCCGGGGACGCCGGGGAGGTCGCACTGCCGGCTGCCACCCTCGGTCGACTCCTTGCGGCAGGTGTAGCCGAGTCCGGCGCCGAACGAGCCGACGCCCTGGGGAGCGGCTCCGTCCGCGAGGAAGAGCAGCAGGCCGTCCGCGCCGGGATCGTCCTTCGCGGTGTGCATCGTGTACGTGAACTCGATCTCGAGCCCCGTGTCGGACGGGAACGTGTCGTTGGTCGACCAGGCGCCGGCCTGCTTGCGGACGTCCTCGGTGAGGCGCAGGCGGCCGCCGGTGACCGTCGCGTCGCCGTGCAGCGCACCGCCGGCGGGCGACGTGAACCGATGGTCGTACGGGAACGTGAGCTCCGCAGCGGTCGAGGAGGTCGACACGAGTGCGGGGGCGGCGAGCACGGCGAGGGCGGTGCCCACGCTCGCCACGCCGGCCAGCCGTCGGAGGGTCCGAGATCTGGTGGTGCTGGGTTCTGTCATGACCCGATCGTCGTGAGCAGGACACAGTCGACGTGGGCTGCGAACCTCATCGGTGGACGGGCGGGATCGCACCGGCAGCTGTGCAGGAACGGCCCGGCTGCCCACGACCGACGCTCAGCGGGGCGGTGCCACCCAGACCGTCGTCTCGCCGGGGAGGTCCCGGTCAGCCAGCGGCCCGGACGCCAGCAGGACCCGCCCCGCGGGCAACGGCACCGGCTCCGTCCCGAAGTTCATGACGCACCGCCAGCCGTCGTGGCGGTCGAACGTGACGACCTCCGACGCCGCCTCGTCCACCCAGGTCAGCTCCTCGCCGCGCTGCAACCGGGCGCGCTCCGCGAGCGCTGCGCGGTACAGGCTCAGCGTCGACCCGGGGTCACCGTCCTCGGCCTCCACCGAACTCGCCCCGAAGTCCTCCGGCTGCGGCAGGTGCGGCGCCACGGCACCGAACCCGAACGACGGCCCCGACGTGGTCCACGGGATCGGGACCCGGCAGCCGTCGCGACCCTTCACGGTGTGCCCGGTCCGGGTCCACTTCGGGTCCTGCAGTTCGTCGTGCGGGATCGCCGGCGCCTCGTGCAGGCCGAGCTCCTCGCCCTGGTAGACGTAGGTCGAGCCGGGCAGCGCGAGCAGCAGCATCGTCGCGGCCCGGGCCCGCCGGAGTCCGCGCTCGCGGTCGAGCGCCGGCGTCGTGCCGTCGGTCATGAGCCACGCGTCGGTGTCGGTCCCGTCGGGCAGGCCGTACCGGGTGGCGTGCCGGACGACGTCGTGGTTCGAGAGGACCCACGTCGAGGACGCACCCGACTCCTCGGCGGCCGCGATGTTCCGCGACACGATCGCACGGAAGACGTCGGCGTCGAACGGGGCCTCGAGCAGGTCGAAGTTGAACGCCTGCCCGAGCTCCGTGGGCCGGGCGTAGAGCACGCGACGCGGCGCCGGTGCCCACGCCTCGGCGACGGCAGCGCGGGGCGGGTCGTACTCGTCGAGCACGCGGCGCCACCCCTCGAAGATCTCGTGCACCTCGTCGCGGTCGTAGAGCGGGTCGGAGCCGTCGAGCGGCAGGGCGTGCTCGTTCGACGATCGGTACGGCGTCGAGAGGTCCTTCGCGAGACCGTGCGCGACGTCGACACGGAAGCCGTCGACCCCGCGGTCGGCCCAGAACCGCAGCGTCTCCTCGAAGTCCCGGCGCACCTCGGGGTTCGACCAGTCGAGGTCCGGCTGCTCCGGCGCGAAGAGGTGCAGGTACCACTGCCCGTCCGGCACCCGGGTCCACGCGCTGCCGCCGAAGTTCGACACCCAGTCGCTCGGCGGCAGCTCACCGGACTCCCCGGCGCCGTCGCGGAAGACGTACCGGGCACGCTCGGGGGAACCGGGTGCCGCGGCGAGCGCGGCGCGGAACCACGCGTGCTGGTCGGAGGTGTGGTTCGGCACGATGTCGACGATGACGCGGAGGTCGTGCTCGTGCGCTGCACGCAGGAACGCGTCGAAGTCCTCGAGCGTCCCGAGCCGCGGGTCGACCGCCCGGTAGTCGGCCACGTCGTACCCGCCGTCGGCGAGCGGTGACGGGAAGAACGGCGAGAGCCACACCGCGTCCACGCCGAGGGACGCCAGGTAGGGCACGCGCGAGGTGATCCCCGCGACGTCGCCGAGGCCGTCGCCGTCCGCGTCCGCGAAGCTCCGCGGGTACACCTGGTACACGACCGCGTCGCGCCACCAGTCGGCATCGGGGGTGCGGGGCGTGCTGGCGGGCGTCCTCGGGGTGCTCACGCGGCCGACGATACCGATGGTCGCTGCGCACGGGAATAGCGGCCCCGGCGACCTGATTGGTTGTACGTGACACCTTTCCGTCAACGAACAAGGGAACGCTGATGACGAACGTCCTGGTCCTGGTCGGCAGCCTCCGCGCCGGCTCCATCAACCGCAAGCTCGCCGAGGCCGCGGAGCAGCACGCTCCGGAGGGCGTCGAACTCACCACGTACGACGCGATCACCGACCTGCCCTTCTACAACGAGGACATCGACGGCGACACCCCGCCCGCGTCCGCCGTCGCGTTCCGCGAGGCCCTCGCCGCCGCGGACGGCGTGCTCCTCGTCACGCCCGAGTACAACGGCACGATCCCGGCCGTGCTGAAGAACGCGCTCGACTGGGCGTCGCGTCCGTTCGGTGCCTCACCGATCTCCGGCAAGCCGCTCGCCGTCATCGGTTCGGCGTTCGGCCAGTACGGCGGCGTCTGGGCGCACGACGACGCCCGCAAGGTCGCCGGGATCGCCGGCGCGAAGGTGCTCGAGGACGTCAAGGTCGCCATCCCGCAGTCGGTCGTCCGCTTCGCCGAGACCCACCCGCGCGAGGACGACGAGGTCGTCTCG
Source organism: Curtobacterium phoenicis (assembly GCF_047238015.1). Taxonomy (NCBI): domain Bacteria; kingdom Bacillati; phylum Actinomycetota; class Actinomycetes; order Micrococcales; family Microbacteriaceae; genus Curtobacterium; species Curtobacterium phoenicis. The sequence continues at coordinate 648,592 of NZ_JBDFLZ010000002.1, read as the reverse complement.
CTCGTCCAGGGCGCGCTGCGCGCGCTCGACGACGCCGCGTCGGAGCCGGTCGCCGCGTAACGGCGACCTGGTCGCCGCGGCGCAACGACGGTCGGCCGACGCGACCATCTGCAGCCCGGAGGCGCGGTGCCAGCCCGCACCGCGCCTCCAGTCCGTCGCCTGCACAGCATGCGTACGCATCAGCCTGTCCCCCAACCGCAGACTCGCTAGACGACCTAGTAAGGAGACGGGTTACTCTGTCCCGCATGTCCACGCAGGAGATCACCGAGGCGTCCGGGTACTGGTTCCCGGACGACGACGCGACGCAGCGGGGCGTCGCCGTCCTCAACGCCCTGCGTCGCTACCGTTCCGCCGAGACCGCAATGCGTCGCCGGACACGCGACTCGATGGGCATGGGCGAGACCGACCTCCTCGCGGTCCGCTTCCTGCTGCAGGCCCAGCGTGCCGGGCGGCAGGTCAGCCCGAAGGACCTCGCGGCGTACCTCAAGATCTCCTCCGCCTCGACGACGATCCTCATCGACCGGTTGGTCAAGTCGAACCACGTCCGTCGGGAGCCGCACCCCACCGACCGCCGCGCTCTCGTCATCGTGCCGACCACCGAGACCGACGACGAGGTCCGTGCCACGCTCGGCGTGATGCACCGCCGCATGATGGCGATCGCCGAGGGTCTGCCTGCGGACGATGCCCGGGTCGTCGCCCGGTTCCTCGAGGACATGCGCAGCGCGGTCGACCACGTCGACCCCGTGCCCGCGCACTGAGCCGGCCCCACTCGCCCGGCTCGACCTGCCCGCCCGGTCGGCGCCGAGAGCGCGCCGGGGGACGGACGGCCAGGGAGCACGGAGGCGACCCCGCGTAGACCGGAGTGGTCACCGACGTGGAAGGAGCCGATCATGCACGCATCGGACAAGCTCGCCAAGAACCTCCAGGCGGTCCTCGTGGACCTCATCGACCTGCACCTCCAGGGCAAGCAGGCCCACTGGAACATCCTGGGCACGAATTTCCGTGACCTCCACCTGCAGCTCGACGAGATCGTCGACGCAGCGCGCGAGTTCGCGGACGACACCGCGGAGCGCATGCGCGCCCTGTACGCCGTGCCGGACGGCCGTTCGGCCACCGTCGCCGCGTCGAGCCACCTCGACGCCTTCCCGGACGGCGAGATCACGACGCACGACGCCATCGACGAGATCACGCTGCGCCTCTACCAGGCAACCGGCACGATGCGCGACGTGCACGACGAGGTCGACGAGGAGGACCCGACCACCGCCGACCTGCTGCACGGCTTCATCGAGCGCCTCGAGCAGCTGGCCTGGATGGTCTCCGCGGAGAACCGCTCCCCCAGCACGCCGCTGGCCTCGGCCACGACCCCGGCGGTCGCGAGCGCTTCCGACCACGAGTAAGCAGCACATGGACCTCGGGATCCAGGGCAAGACCGCGCTCGTCTTCGGCGGGGACTCGGGGATCGGCTGGAACACGGCGCGGATCCTGCTCGCCGAGGGCGCGAGGGTCGTCATCACCGACCTCGACCAGAGCCGCCTGGACACCAGCGCCGACCAGCTCGAGGCGCCGCACGGCACGCTGTTCGCCTTCGCCGCCGACGTGACGAAGGCGGACAGCCTCGCCGCGCTGCACGACCGGGTGCGTGCGGCCGTCGGTGAGATCGACATCCTCGTGCAGTCCTCGGGCGTCACCGGCGCGCAGGGGCTGTTCCACGAGATCGACGAGCAGGGCTGGCTCGAGACGATCGACGTCGACCTCATGGGGCCGGTGCGGATCACGCGCGAGTTCATCTCCGACCTCCGGAACGGCGGCTGGGGTCGCATCGTCTACCTGGTGTCCGAGGACGCCTCGCAGCCGTACGACGACGAGCTGCCGTACTGCGCCGCGAAGGCCGGGGTCCTCTCGTTCGCGAAGGGCCTCTCGCGCAGCTACGCGTCCGAGGGCCTCCTCGTGAACTGCGTCAGCCCGGCGTTCATCCACACGCCGATGACCGACGCGATGATGGACAAGCGGTCGAAGCAGCTCGGGACGTCCTTCGACGAGGCCGTCTCGTCGTTCCTCGACGAGGAACGCCCGTACATGGAACTCGGACGCCGCGGGGAACCGGAGGAGGTCGCGAACGTCGTCGCGTTCCTCTGCTCCGACCTCGCGAGCTTCGTCAACGGCGCGAACTACCGGGTCGACTCCGGCTCGGTCGCCACGATCTAGGAGCACCACATGACCGACTTCCGGTACCTCATCGTCGGCGGCGGGATGGTCGCGGACTCCGCTGCGCGCGGCATCCGTGAACTCGACGCCGACGGGTCCATCGGGATCATCAGCGAGGACGTCGACCGGCCGTACGCCCGGCCGGCACTCTCGAAGAAGCTGTGGACCGACCCCGACTTCAGCTGGGACGAGAAGGTCGACCTCCACACCGAGGAGACCGGCGCGACCTTCGTGCTCGGCACCCGCGTCACGGCGATCGACCGCGACGCGAAGACCGTCGCGACCGACCAGGGCGACACCCACGGGTACGAGCGCCTGCTCATCGCGACCGGCGGCAAGCCCCGCGGGCTCGACGGCCTCGAGCCCTCCGACCGTGTGCTCGACTACCGGAGCGCCGCCGACTACCGGAAGCTCCGGGAGTTCGCGGACGCCGGCGCGCACGTGGTCGTCGTCGGCGGCGGCTACATCGGCACCGAGATCACGGCGGGCATCTCGCAGAACGGGGCGAAGGTCACGTTCGTGGACCCGGACGAGGTCGTGGGCGGCCGGATGTTCCCGGCCGACCTCGCGCAGGCGTTCCAGCAGCGCTTCGTCGACGCCGGGGTGGACCTGCGCCTGGGTCGACGCGTCGAGTCGGGCACGCAGACCGCCGACGGCGTCGTGCTCACGCTCGACGACGGGTCGACCGTCGAGGCGGAGGCGGTCGTCGTCGGGCTCGGCATCGAGCCCGTCACGCAACTCGCCTCCGACGCGGGCCTCACGGTCCGCGACGGCATCGTGGTGTCCTCGACGCTCCGGACCGACGACGAGTCGATCTTCGCCGCGGGTGACGTGGCCGAGTACCCGGACCGGATCCTCGGCACCCGCCGCGTGGAGCACGTCGACAACGCGCAGCAGCAGGGCCGGCAGGCCGGGCGGAACCTCGCGGACGCCGACGAGACCTACGACCACACGCCGATGTTCTACTCGGACGTGTTCGACATGGGCTACGAGGCCGTGGGGCAGGTCACCTCGTCACTCCACACCGTCGAGGACTGGCGCGAGCCGACCGTGACCGGCGTCGTCTACTACCTCGACGACGACCAGGTCGTGAAGGGTGTCCTCCTCTGGAACGTCTGGGACAAGACCGACGAGGCCCGGAAGGTGCTCGCCGACGCCCACTCGCTCACGCCGGACTTGCTCATCGGACGCATCCAGCCCTGACGGGCTGCACCACGGACGGACGGGAGGCGCGGTACCAGCTGGTACCGCGCCTCCCGTCCGTCCGTGGATCGTGCCGGTCCGTCTGTGGGGCAGGCCCTACGTCAGCGCGCGTCGCGCGCCTCGGGGGCGACCTGGTCGACCACCTCGCGACGGTCCGCCGGGTCCACCGGGACGCCGTCCCCGTCCGCCATCGCGACCGCGTGCGCGGACTTCGCGGCCTCGAGCGCCTCGTCGTCGTTCCGCGCCATGCCGAACAGCTCGATGAAGCGCGACTTGACGAGCAGCCAGGCGTCTCCGGGGCTCAGGCGAGCGAGGTCCGAGGACGTCGAGTCGTCGCGCACCCGCTGCAGCGACGAGACCCCGCGGTCCTGCATCCGGCGGCCCACGTGGTCGACCGCGAGCTGCGCGACCGCGTCCGCCTGTGCGTGCATGACCGAGTGCGCGCCGTCGACGACCTCGCGGAGCACCGCGTACGGGAACACGCGAGCGAGGCGCCGCACCCAGTCGCGCGGCACGAGGGCGTCGTGCTCACCGCGGACGATGAGCGTGCGCGCCTGCACCTCGGCGGCGCGCTCCTCGATCGGGAACGCGATCATCCGCGGCAGCACCTTCGAGAACCAGTGCCATCCGCAGAGCACGTACGCGGTGACCCCGTGCCACCGCACCGCGGCGGGTTCGTGCACCGTCGACCGCAGGAACCGGAACGCCGACTGCCGGACGGTCCGGGCGCGGGAGTCCACCACGGGGCTGATGAGCACGAGGTCCGAGATGTCGGGCCGTCGGGCCGCCACCTCCGTCACTACCTGGGTGCCCATCGAGTGGCCGACGAGCACCGGGTCCTCGAGGCCGAGCTCGTCGATGACCCGTTCGACCGCGTCCGCGTAGCGTTCGATCGAGACCTGTCCGCGGAAGTGCGGCACGCCCGCGAAGCCGGGCAGGTCGAGGGCGTGCACCGGACCGTTCTCGTTGAGGTGCGGCGCGAGTCGCTCGTAGTACGTCGCCGCGATGCCGAGCCCGGCGACGAGCACGAACGCGCGGTCGCCCGGCTGGCCGATGGAGCTGACGCGGACGTAGGTACCGTCGAGGGCGACGCGGTCGACCTCGACGGTGACGTCGGCGTCGTCGGCCTGCGCGAGACGGCTGGCCGGGTCGGGGCGGCCGGTCGACGCGGGACGGTTCGTCGGCGCGGGCCGGCTCGTCGGGTCGGGGCGGTGTGCACTGCGGTCGTCGTCCACGGCGTCTCCTCGGGTCGAACGGTCGCCCAGGATACCCGCGGCGATAGCCCGCTCGGCGGACCCCACCCCGTCAGCCGCTGAACGTGTACGCGGGGAAGCCGTGCACGCGGGTCGGCACCCCGAACACGGCGCCCGAGTGCGGGTGCCGCTCGAGGTCGTCCTCCGCGAGGTTCTCCCGCGCCGTCCCGACGTACAGCGTCGACAGGTCGTCGCCGCCGAACGCCACCGAGGTCACGTTCGGTGCAGGGATCTCGACCGTCTCGAGGTGCGTCCCGTCCGGCCCCCACCGCTCGACCCGGCCCGCGCCGTAGACCGCCGTCCAGAGGCAGTCCTCGTCGTCGCGCACGAGACCGTCGTGTGCCGCACCGCTGATGAACGGCACCAGCTCGCCGAGTTCCCCGCCCGGTCCGTAGGACGCGCGGTAGATCGTCGACGTGCTCGTGTCCGTCACGAACATCGCGGAGCCGTCCGCCGTCCACTCGAAGCCGTTCGCCACGCCGAACCCGCCGCGCAGCGTCCGGACGCCGCCGTCGGGCTCGATCGCGTACAGGGCACCGGCCGGGTCGTCACCGCCGAGGTCCATGCTGCCGACGACGAAGCGGCCGAACGGGTCGCACTTGCCCTCGTTGAACCGCATGGCCGACGTCGCGTGCTGCACGCGCGCGAGCTCGCGGTCGACGGCGCCGTCCGCGTCGGTCAGCACCACGGTGTCGCCCAGCGCGGCCACGAACCCGCCCCTCGACCGGGGCTGGAAGCTCGCGAGCGGCGGCGGCAGCGGGACCACGCTCCGGACCGTGCCGTCGGCGGCCGCCGTCGTGAGCGTGCCGAGGGTGATGTCCGTCCAGCGGAGCACCCGCTCCTCCGGGCTCCAGACGATGCTCTCGGCGAGCACGGCCTGGTCGTCGCAGAAGACGGTGACGGGTCCGGTCGTCGCGGTGTCCATGGGTCCTGCGTACCGGCGGACGCCTCCGCGCTCGTCCAACATGTCCGGCGGAGCGTGGACACGCCCGCTGCCGGACGCGCGACCCAGGGCCGGACGGCGCGAGCGGTGTCAGAGCCGGGCGAGCGGTGTCAGAGCCGGGCGTACCGGGCGCGGAAGAAGCTGTAGACGCCGAACGCCACGAACCCGATGCCGATCGCGACGAGCACGACCGCCCCACCGGGCATGCCGTGCAGGGCGTCGAAGGCGCCGTCGAGTCCCGTCGCCTGGTCCGGGTCGCTCCGGAACGCCGCCACGGCGACGAGCACGCCGACGGCGACCACCGCGACGCCCTTGAGGACGTACCCGACGACCCCGAGCACCGTCACCGTGTGTTCGACGGGCTGTCGCGGGCGGACCAGCTGCTTCCAGAACGAGCGTCGGACGCCCTCGACGACGAGGGCGATCCCGATGCCGATCGCCACCAGCGCGACGAGGAGCAGGAGGAACACCCCACCCGGTGTCGCGAGTGCCTTGGCCGCGGCGCTCCGCGACGAACCGCTCGAGCTCGTCCCGGCGCCGATCGCGTACTGCATCGCCGACACCGAGATGGCCCCGTACACGATCGCCTTGCCGGCGTTCTTCGCCCGGGCGCCCCAGGCGCGTGCGCTGTCGCTGCGTCCGCCGACGACGGCCTCGACCACGAGCCGCAGCGTGAGCGCCGCCGTCCCGATCGCGACCACCCAGAGCAGGAACACCCCGCCGGGGACGCCCTCGATCTGCTGCAGCGCACCGGACTGGTCGGTCTCGCGGCCGCCGGCGGCGCTCCCGATCCCGAGCAGCACCACGAGGTAGCCGATCAGCAGGTGGACGACGCCGCTGCCGATGAAGCCGCCACGGGCCAGCAGTTCGAACCACCGGCTGTCCGCCACCCGCCGGGCCTGCCGCCCGGCGTCCTTGACCGCTCGTTCCGCCGTTCCGCTCATCGACCCAGCGTGCCCGTCCGCGGCGGCCGTGTCCGGGCGATGCGGTCGCCGGACCGGCCCGCCGGCGGCCGTGAGGCGCGCGGCGGCGCCCGCCACGTGCCTCCCGGCCGTCCGTCAGTCGTCCTCGTCCGCTCGACCCTCCAGGCGTTGCCGGAGGCGCGCCAGGACGGCCCCGGCTTCCGCGAGCACGCGACGGTCTCCGTCGGCCAGGCCCTCCATCGCCGCGACCAGGACGCGCTCCGCCGAAGCGTCGTACACGGCGAGCCGCTGCCGGGCGAGCCCGGTCAGCCCGACCTCGGTGCTCCGGCCGTCACCGCGCGCGAGCCGTCGCTCCACCAGCCCGTCGCGCTCCATCGCCGCGACGAGGTTGCTGACCGTCGACCGCGCGAGGCCGAGCGCCCGGCCGAGCGTGGTCGGACTCGACCACCCGTCGGCGTCGAGCCGTCGCAGCACCTCGATCTGAGCGTCCGGGATGTCGGGCAGGTCGACGGAGCGACGGGCAGTGTTGAGGAGCGCCCGCCGGAACGGGCCGACCTCCGCGCTCAGCCGGCGCGCGGCCGCGGGCAGCTCGGGGTCGTTCGGACGGGTGGACACCCTCTCAGCGTACTCACCGGGAATGCGTCTAAAACAAACGCATTACTGGAGCAAACTGGAACGCATGCAGATCACCACGAGCGTCGAACACCCCGTGCCCGAGCAGGACCTCTCCGGCATCGTCGGACACCGGTTCATCTACACGTACGCGAACGGCTGGCAGTACGAGATGTACGTCAAGAACGCCACGACCATCGACTACCGCATCCACTCCGGCATGGTCGGGGGCCGCTGGGTCAAGGACCAGCAGGTCGACCTCGTGGTACTGACCGCCGGTGTCTACAAGGTCTCGTGGAACGAGCCCACCGGCACGAGCGTCGTCGTCACGGTCGTCCCCGACGAGCGCGTCCTGCACGGCACGATCTTCTTCCCGCACTGGGTCGAGGAGGACGGCAGCAAGACCGTGCTCTTCCAGAACGACCACCTCGACCGGATGCGCGAGTTCCGCGACCAGGGCCCCACCTACCCGATCTACGTCGTGCCGGAGTTCGCGCACATCACGCTGTTCGAGCACGTCGGCGAGGACGACGAGACGGTCGTCGACACCGCCCCGGCCGACCTCCCCGCCGGCTTCGCGGACCGGCGGAACTGATGCAGTCGATCCTCCTCGAGCACCGCGGCCGCGAACTCCGCGGCTGGCAGCTCGGCGACGTCGAGCGCGGACGTCCGGCGGCCCTCCTCGTGCACGGCTTCGGCAGCACGGACACCGGCGGGCAGCAGCTCTTCGTCCAGACCGCTCGGCGGCTGGTCGAGCACGGTGCGGCGGTCCGGTCGTACAGTCGGCTCGGCCACGGGACGAGCGACGGCGACTTCGCGGGCATCACGATCACGGACGAGGTCGAGCAGGTCACCACGATGATCCGGACCCTCGCCGCGGACGCCGACGCCCCCGTGCACGTCGTCGCACACAGCCTCGGAGCCGTCGAGTCGGCCCTCGCCGCGGCCCGCGTACCGGACCTCGTCGCCACGCTCACGCTGTGGTCACCAGCGGGCGTCGTCGTCGACGACATCGCGCGGAAGGACGAGATCCAGGGGCAGCCGCTCGCCCCGGCACGGGAGCAGGGGTACTTCGACTTCGGCGGGATGGCGCTCGGGACGGCGTTCATCGACGAGGTGAGGTCCGGGCTCGACGTGTACGACGGCATCGACCGCTACACCGGTTCGGCGGAGGTGCTCCACGGGACCGCGGACCAGATCGTCCCGCTGTCGTACGGCGAACGGTACGGCGAGGTCCTCCCCGGAGCGGTCTTCACCCCGGTCGTGGGCGCTGACCACGGATGGTCGTCCGTGCCGTTCCGACAGCTCCTCCTCGATCGTCTGGTGGCGTCGACGGGGCTGACGAACGTCGACTGACGGCTCCTGTACAGCTCGGCGGCGCCGTGCGGCCGTCCACGACGGGGTACGTCCCGCTGATGGTCGGCCGCACCCGCGGGGCAGGCTGGGACCATGAGCGAGCGGACCCTGGACACCCCCGACGCGACGGAGAACGAGGAACGCACGGACGGCTACGTCCCCCTGCGGTCCTACGGCGCGGTCGGGGACGGCCGCACGGTCGCCCTCGTCGCACTCGACGGTCGGATCGACTGGCTCCCGATCCCCTCGATGGACTCACCGCCGGTCTTCGCGAGCATCCTCGACCCCGAACACGGCGGCCACGTCGCCCTGCGGCCGACCGGCGACGCCGAGGTGACGCGCGAGTACCTGCCCGGCACGAACGTCCTCGTGACCACCTGGACCACGTCGACCGGGCAGGTCACGGTGACGGACGCGATGGTGACGGGCGTCGCAGGTCGGCTGCCGTGGGCCGAGGTCGCCCGGTGCGTGCAGGGCGTCCGCGGCTCGGTCGAGCTCGAGTGGGCCGTGGTCCCAGGCACCCTGCTGGACACCGCCGAGCCGAAGCGCCTCGACACGGCCAACGGCGCCGTCATCGGCATCGACGGCGTCACCATCGCGATCGTGGAGCAGGGCTTCGAGCCGGTGCACGACGACGGACCGCGCTTCTCCGGCCGGTTCACCGCGACCGAGGGGTCGAAGCACATCCTCACGATCGTCGGCACGTACGACGAACCGATCTTCATGCCGAAGCCCGAGGCCGCGCTCGCCGCGATGGACCGCACGATCGAGAACTGGGCGAAGTGGTCCGAGGCCTTCCACTACGACGGCCCGTGGGCGGACGCGGTCCAGCGGAGCGCCCTCGCCCTGAAGTTGCTCATCTACTCCCCCACCGGCGCGATCGCGGCGGCGCCGACCACGAGCCTCCCGGAGGACCGCGACGGTGGGAAGAACTGGGACTACCGGTTCGCGTGGGTCCGCGACCTGTCGTACACGGTCCACGCGCTGACCCGCTTCGGGCTGCGTGAGGAGACGCACGCGGCCGTGTCGTGGGTGATGCGGACGATCGCCGACCACGACGAGGAGATGCCGATCTTCTACGAGCTCGACGGTTCGGCGAGTGACGGCGTCGAGGAACGCGACGTTCCCGGGTGGCAGGGCATCGGGCCGGTGACGATCGGCAACCGGGCGAGCGGCCAGCTCCAGCTCGGCGTGTGGGGCGACGTGTTCGAGATCCTGCGCCAGTACGTGCGCGCCGGGAACGTGATCGACCGCAAGACCGCCGGGGTGCTGCAGGACCTCGCCGACGACGCCTGCCACCGGTGGGAGGAAGCCGACTCGGGCATGTGGGAGCTGCAGGACACGCAGCACTACGTCTCGAGCAAGATCGGGTGCTGGCAAGCCCTCGACGCCGCGGCCGAGCTGCACGACGCCGGCATGATCGACGGGCCGCGCGACAAGTGGGTCGAGAACCGCGAGCTCATCGAGCAGTGGGTCGCGGAGCACGGGTGGGACGAGGAACGCGGTCACTACGTGATGTACCCGGGGTCGGACAAGCTCGACACCTCGATCCTGCTGCACGCGATGAGCGCGTTCGACCGCGGTCCGCGCATGGCGTCCACGATCCGCGCGATCGAGGAGCAGCTGCAGCGCGGCCCCCTCGTCTACCGGTACTCGGGCATGGAACGGGAGGAGTCGCCGTTCGTCGCGTGCTCGTTCTGGCTCGCCGCCGCGATGGCGTGCACCGGGCGCGTGGACGACGCAGCCGAGCTGATGGACGCGATGGTCGCACAGGCGAACGACGTCGGCCTCTACAGCGAGATGATCAGCGAGGACGGCTCCTTCATGGGGAACCTGCCGCAGGGACTCTCGCACCTCGCGCTGATCCAGGCTGCGCTGACCATCGAGGAGGTCCGGGCCGAGACCGCCGACACCGACGCGGACGACACTGGCGGGTCCGACCGGAGCGCGTGATCATGGAGGGGTCATGAACGACGTCGACGCACGCATGGACCGACTCCGGCGCGCCGCTCGCTACCGGTACGAGCGGCTCGTGGAGAGCGAGATCGAGCGCGGATCCCTCGACCCGGACGAGGTCCGCGAGGAACGCCGGCTGCTGCGGGCGAAGGACGTCGGGCAGCACGCCAGGGCACTCATCGAGGAGGCCGAGCGCCGAGGGGTCTTCGAGGACAACCCGTACCACGGCAAGCCGCTCCCCTCCAACGACGGCCGGCACGACCCGGACTGGTGGATCCGGTCGAAGATCGAGCGCGAACAGATCACCGGGATCGCGCCGCCCGCGTTCGCGCTCAAGAAGGAGGACGCCGAGCTCGACGGCCAGCTCGACGCACTCTCGACCGAGGCCGACGTCCGCGACGTCCTCGAGGACTTCAACGCGCGGGTGAAGGAGGCCCGCCGGCAGCTGCTCGGCGGGCCGCCGGTGGTGACGCCGCTCCGCGACGTCGAGGCGGAGCTCCGTGCGTGGCACGACCGCCGGGAGGCACGACGCGCGGCGGACGCGACGGCTGCAGCCGCGCAGGCGGCCGCCTCCGACAGCCGGCCACCACGGTGGTGGCGCCGACGTCGCTGAGGCGATTCGTGCCTCCGTACTGACCCAGCGTGCGGATCCACCGTGCCGATCCACCGTGCACACGGAAGCGCCGCTCCCGGGGTCCCGGGAGCGGCGCTTCGGTGTGGTGCTGGGTGTTACTTGATCTTGGCGGTGATGGTCGCGGTGCCCACGAGCAGGCCACGCTTGACCGCGTCGGTGCCGAACGTCTTGTTCAGCAGCCCGGCAGCGTCCTCCGAGATGTGCACCGTGGTGCCGGTCAGGACCGCGTTGTCGCCCTCGAGCTGCAGCGGCTTGAGGGTGCCGCCCCACAGCTCGAACAGGTACGCGTTCGCCGCAGCGACCTTGCCGTTGACCAGCACGTCACCGTAGAGCTTGGACGAACCCGGGTTCACCACGAAGTTCTCCAGCGTCACCGTCGTGTCACCGGCCTTGAGCGTCAGGCCCGAGTCGTCGTGGTTGAGCAGCCCCTGCACGTACGGACGGTACGAGCCGTCCGGGTTCCAGTACGTCACCGAACCGGCCGTGATCGGGAACGACACCGACCCGTCCTCGAGCTTGGCGTTGCCCGACACACCCGGGGTGAGCTTCAGCGCGGTGAGGGCGTCGGTGAAGCCCGAGTCGAGCTTCACGGCCGTGGTGCCACCCAGCACCTCCGGCACCGACGCGACCGGCGCGGGGATCTTCGACGAGCTGGACGACACGGTGTGCACCGACGGGGTCGACGCGTTCGCGGCGCCGACACCGAACGCGGCGCCACCGAGGACGAGCGCGCCGGTCGTGGCGAGGGTGATCGAGGTCTTCAGGCTCTTGCGCATGGTGTTCGTTCCTTTGCTTGATCGAGTGCTCCGGCCGGTGGCCTTGCCCCTCTCGCTGTGTGAGAGGCGTGTACCGGCCGAGCGTGACCGGGGAGCTTCTTGGGCGTTTCGCCCTGGTGACATGCATTCGGTACCCCCTCCCGAACGGTTTGGACGGTTTGCTGGAAAATCTCCACCCGCCCCTCCGTAGCGTGGGTGCATGTCCCCTGCACCCATCGCGACCACCGACCGCATCCGGGCGATCGACGCCTGGTGGCGCGCCGCGAACTACCTCACCGCCGGGCAGATCCACCTGCTCGACAACCCGCTCCTCACCCGGCCGATCGAGCCGGACGACATCAAGCCGCGCCTGCTCGGACACTGGGGGACCTCGCCGGCGCTCAACCTCGTCTACGCGCACTGCAACGCGCTCATCGCCGAGACGGACCGCCAGCTGCTGTACGTCTGCGGGCCGGGGCACGGCGGGCCGGCCATGAACGCGAACGCGTGGCTCGACGGCACGTGGGGCGAGCTCTACCCGGAGATCACACCGGACACCGACGGGCTGCAGCGGTTCTTCCGGCAGTTCTCGTTCCCCGGTGGCATCCCGTCGCACGCCGCACCCGAGACCCCCGGGTCGATCAACGAGGGCGGCGAGCTCGGCTACTCACTCGCCCACGCGTACGGAGCTGCGCTCGACAACCCGGACCTGGTCGTCGCGTGCGTGGTCGGCGACGGCGAGGCCGAGACCGGTCCGCTCGCGGCGTCCTGGCAGGCGCACACCTTCCTCGACCCGGTGTCCGACGGCGCGGTCCTGCCGATCCTCAACCTCAACGGGTGGAAGATCGCCAACCCGACGGTCCTCGCGCGCATCCCGGACGAAGACCTCACCGCGACGTTCCGCGGACACGGGTACGAGCCCATCGTGGTGGACTCCGCCCGGGTGGACCACGACCCGTTCGCCGTGCACGCCCTGCTCGACGCCGCGCTCCGTCGGGCACTCGCCCGCATCGACGACATCCAGGCCGCCGCCCGCGCGCAGGCCGAACGGGCAGCAGCCGGCCAGCTCGCCGGCGCAGCCGACCTCCGTCCGCGCTGGCCGATGATCGTCCTCCGCACGCCGAAGGGCTGGACGGGGCCGAACGAGGGGTCCTTCCACTCGCACCAGATCCCCCTGCCCGACGTGCGGACGAACGACGAGGACCGCGCCCGGCTCGAAGAGTGGATGCGCTCCTACCGTCCGGAGGAACTCTTCGACGAGCAGGGCCAGCCGATCGGGATCCTCGGCTCCATCCGCCCCGAGGGCGACCTGCGGATGAGCGCGACGCCGTTCGCGAACGGTGGGCGCATCCGGACCGCACTCGACCTCCCCGCGATCGCCGAGCACGGCGTCCCCACCGGCGAGCCCGCCTCGGCCACGGGCACCCTCGGACCGTGGCTCGCGGCCCTGGTCGAACGCAACGGGACGGACTTCCGGCTGTTCGGACCGGACGAGACGATCTCGAACAAGCTCGACGCGGTGTTCGACGTCACGAACCGGGTCTGGCGGGCGGACCGCGCCCCCGGCGACGAGCACCTCTCCGCCCGCGGCCGCGTCATCGAGGTGTTGTCCGAGCACGTCCTCGAAGGCATGCTCGAGGGGTACGTCCTGACCGGTCGGCACGGCATCCTCAACACCTACGAGGCCTTCGCCCACATCATCGACTCCATGGTCGGGCAGTACGCGAAGTGGCTCGAGTCCTCGGAGGACCTCGACTGGCGCCTGCCGGTGTCGAACCTGACGATCCTGCTCTCGTCGCACGTCTGGCGGCAGGACCACAACGGGTTCTCGCACCAGGACCCCGGGTTCCTCGACGTCGTCGCGTCGAAGCAGCAGGACCTCGTGCGGATCAAGCTCCCCGCCGACGCCAACACCCTGCTGGCCGTCACCGCCCACGCGCTCGAGACCACGAACCGCATCGAGGTCATCGTCGCCGGGAAGCACCCGGAGCCCGTGTTCCTCTCGCTCGAGGACGCCGTCGCGCACGCCGAGGCGGGCCTCGGCGTCTGGGACTGGGCCGGCACGGAGTCCACGGTCGGTCGAGTGGACGTCGTGCTCGTGGGCGCCGGTGACGTCCCCACGGTCGAGACGCTCGCTGCCGCCGCGATCATCCGCGAGCACGCACCCGGTGTCGGCGTGCGGGTCGTCAACGTCGTCGACCTGCTGTCCATCGGCGACCCGCGGAAGCACGAACACCCGGTGTCCGACGAGCGCTACGACGAGGTGTTCCTGCCCGGGACACCCGCCGTCTTCGCGTTCCACGGGTACCCGGCACTCGTGCACCAGCTCACCTACCGTCGCCACGGGCACGACGACCTCCACGTGCACGGCTTCCAGGAGCATGGCACCACGACCACACCCTTCGACATGCTCATGCGGAACGACATGGACCGCTTCGCGTTGGCGCACGACGCGCTGACCAGGGTCGACGCAGCGGCACACGCCGAGCTGCTCGACCGTCTCACCGCGGCCCGGGACGCGGCGCGGGAGTACGCGTACACGCGGGGCGAGGACCATCCGTCGGTCGCCGGGTGGGAGTTCGCGGGGTGGCCGCAGGACTGAGCCGCGGCTCCGCAGGTCCGCAGGTCTGCGCCGTCCGGCGCGGCTTCCGCTGCGGACGCGTCTCCTGCACCGCCCTGGAGGCGCGGATCGCCGTCCACAGGATCGGTCACGCCCGGCGCGTGGCCGGTCCTGTTCCGTCAGGCTCGCCACATGGACGTGGGGTGGACGAGCGCAGCGGTGGCGGTGATCGGCGCCGTGGTCGCGGTGGCGAGCCTCGTGGTGACGATCGTCGAGGGGGTGCGAGCGAGGCGACACACGAAGTTCTCGGCACACCACGATCACTGGTGGCAGCGTTGGTCGTGGATCGCCGAGCGCGCGCTCTCGGACGTGGAACGCGACCACGACGCCGCGGCGCTGATGGCTCGAGCGGTCCTGAGCCGCTCGTGGTCGACACCGGACGACGACTGGATGGAACGAGCCCTGGACATGCACGAGTACCGGGCAGCACAGAGACGACGCAAGGAGGCACGAAGTGATCAGTGACATGGAAGACGAGCGCTTCTTCGAGATCTTCGCGCGCGTGGAGCGCAGCACGCGCAAGTTGCTGCAGGACCCGCACTACGGGCCCATCATCCGAGCGGACGGATCCCTCGCAGAACTCGAGCAGATGCGCATCGAGTGCCGCGAGCGCGAGGAACGCGCCCGCGCCCGGAAGCTCCGCGCCGAAGCATCCTTCGCCGAGGGCTGAGCCGATCGACGTCCATCGCAGAGCCCGTGCCAGGCTGGACGGGTGAGTCACTTCGTCGTCCCGGTACCGTCGCAGCCGTCCGTCCCGACGAGCACGGGTGGCCGCTTCCCCGTCCGACGGATCTTCTGCGTCGGACGCAACTACGCCGCGCACGCCCGCGAGATGGGCCACGACCCCGACCGCGAGCCGCCGTTCTTCTTCACGAAGCCCGCGGACGCCGTGGTGGTCGACGGCGCCGACACGCCCTACCCACCCCTGACCGGACAGCTCGAGCACGAGGTCGAGTTGGTCGTCGCGATCGGAGCGACGGCCGTGGATGTGCGCCCGGCCGAGGCGCTCGACGTGGTCTGGGGGTACGGCGTCGGACTCGACCTCACCCGCCGGGACCTCCAGGCCGAGGCGAAACAGCTCGGCCGCCCGTGGGACGCCGCGAAGGGGTTCGACGCCTCGGCTCCGGTCGGCGTCCTCGTCCCCGCCGCCGGGGTCGACCCGACGACCGGAGCCGTGGAGCTGACCGTGAACGGCGTCGTCCGGCAGACCGGAGACCTCGGCGACCAGATCTGGTCGGTCGCCGAGACGATCGCCGAACTGTCCCGCTCGGTCCGCCTCGTCCCGGGCGACCTGCTCATGACCGGCACACCGGAAGGGGTCGGCCCGCTCGTCCGGGGTGACCTCGTGGAGGGGCACATCGCTGGGGTCGGCTCGGTGCGGACCCGGCTGGTCTGAACGCCTCGCGCCTCGCTGCCCGCGTCGACGATCCTTGCGTCTCCCCGCGCGTCGACACCCCTCGCGCGTTCCGGCCACGTGACGACGGACTGGGAGCGCTCGCAGGTCGGCAGCGTAGACCTCAGGTGACGTCAGGGGTCAGCGACGTCGCAACATCACGGACGTGACCGGGTGCCGGGGAGCAGTCGCCCGTCCGGAACCGGAGGTGCCGCCGTGCTCGAACACGACCTGCTCGCCACGTCATCGACCTGGGCGGGCGACGAACCGATCGGCGAGCGGGTGCGCGCCGTCGGTGACGCCGGGTTCGCGGGGCTCTCCCTCACCGTCGGTGACCTGCACGAGGTCCGCGCGACGATCGGCTTCGCGGAGCTCCGGCGCATCCTCGACGGCTCGGGGATCGTCTGGGTGCAGCTCGGCCCGCTCGACCGCTGGTGGTCGAGCGACGACCGGTCCGCCGACGAGGACGCCGACCGTGGTGTGGTCTTCGAGGCGACCGCGGCACTCCGCGCGTGGCAGGTCGTCGTCGGAGCGGACACGACCCTGACCGTCCGTCCCACGGCGATGACCGACGACTGGGTGGCGCTCGCGGCGCGGACGGAGCAGCTCGGTGCGCAGCTCGTGCTCGAACCGGAGCCGTGGTCGAACCTGCCGACGGTCGAACGGGCCGCTCGGTTCGTGACGGCCGCCGGGCACCCGAACGGCGGCCTGCTCCTCGACGCGATGCACACCCTCAGGAGCGGCTCGACCCTGGCGTCGGTGCACGAGGGCGTCGCTCCCGCCGTGCTCGCAGCCGTCGAGCTGAGCGACGGACTCCTCCACACCCCGGCCGGCATGACCCTCGCCGAGGAGTCCCGCGCCGCACGGCACCTGCCCGGCTCCGGAGCGTGGGACCTGCCCGGGTTCGTCCGGACCGTGCGCGACCTCGGCTTCGACGAGCCGTGGGGCGTCGAGGTCCGGACCGCCGCGCACCGTGCGATGCCGACGGCCGACGCCCTCCGCACCGCGGCCGCCGCCACCCGTGCCGTGCTCGACGCGGCCGATGCGATCGGCGCTCCCGCTGCACCCGCGATGCCGTCGACCCCGGCGCCGACCTCCGCCGTCGACCTCGATTCGTCCCGGGCCCCGCGCGCACCGATGCCCACCGTGCCGCTCCCCCACCGTGCAGCCGACACAGGGTCGCCCGCGTAGGTTCGCGGACATGACCGACCACGACGACGAACTCCTCCGCCGATCCCAGGACGCGATCGACGACGCGAAGGCCGCTGCAGCCGATGTGACCGAACCCGACGAGGACGACCTCGTCGAGCAGGACGTCCCGGTCGCGGACGACGCTGCACCGGCCGACGGCCCGGCCCCCGCGCCCTGAGCGGCGTCCCGCGGGAGCAATCTCGAGATCAGGTGTGACGAACCGGGTCGCTGTCCCGTCTCAGTGGTGAGCCTGTCAGTTGCTCACCGCGGCTGGCGTCAGCGCGCCGTGGCCGGTCATCCCTGAACACCGGTCACGGCGCTTCGACGGCGGCCCGTGCGTTCCCTGATCCGGCGCACGGGTCGCCTTCCCCCGCTCCGCTTCGACGGCCGCAGTGCGTCAGCCGCTTGGACGGCCGCTGTGCGTCAGCCGTCGACCTCGTCGCCGAGGAAGTCAGCGTAGGTGACCTCGTCCGCGACAGCCACGTCCGCCGGTCTCACCGTGTCCACCGGGCTGGTTCGTGTCCGGCTGCCCGCTGCCGATCCGCGTTCCTCCGGCGTGAACGGCGGCAGGTACTTGCTCGCGCTCATGGTCACGCCCTTCCGTCCCGGCGAACGTAACAGTCGCGGGACGCTCGGTTGCGCACGGTCGCACGAACGTCCCCCGGAGTTGCGACGAACGGGGGACGGAAGTTCGCCCGGGGCGGACCCCATGCGCGTGCATGTGCGCGATCAGGACTCGCGCACGACGTCGTCGGGGCCCTTGTCCGGGCGCCATCCGCGCCACGAGGGTTGCCGGAGCCGGCCGTCGCCGGTCCACTCCGCGAACTCCACTTCGCCGACCCGGACCGGGCGGACCCAGTGCGCGTCCCTGGCGTCCGGACGAGGGACGTCCACGAACGGCGAGGTGTTCCGCGCGAGCGGCTCGAGCGCCGCCGCGATCTCGTCGAGGTCGCGGTCGCGGAACCCGGTCCCGACCTTGCCGACGTACTCGAGCCCGTCCGGGCCCCGCACGCCGAGCAGCAACGAGCCGATACCGCCCTCCCGCCGCCCCGCACCGGGCCGCCACCCGCCGACCACGACTTCCTGCGTGGCGTGGTGCTTGACCTTGAGCCACGCCTCCGAGCGCCGCCCCTCGGCGTACTTCGAGCTCCGCTTCTTCGCGACGACACCTTCGAGCCCTCGGCGCCGGGACTCGGCGAGCGCCGCTGCGAAGTCCCCTTCGACGGCGTCGGGGACCTCGATCGCTCCACCGGGCTCGACGACGGTCGCGAGGGCTTCCCGCCGGGCGGTGTAGCCGTGGCGGGTGAGCTCGTGGCCGTCGGCCTCGAGGACGTCGAACAGCAGCAGCCGCACGGGCGTCGATGAGCGGGCCGCCTCGACATCACGCGTCCTCGAGAGGCCCATCCGGTTCTGCAGGAGCTGGAACGAGGGCCGTCCGCGGTCGTCGAGCGCCACGATCTCCCCGTCGAAGACGCCGTCGACCCCGGCCCGCTCGGCGAGTTCCTGCAGCTCGGGGTACTGCGCCGTGAGGTCGTTGCCGTTCCGGCTCCGGAGCGTGACCCTGCCCGCACGGACGGTCGCGAGGGCCCGGATGCCGTCCCACTTCATCTCGAACGCCCAGTCCGCGGGGTCGAGCCGCGGCTCGCCCTCCGCGAGGGTCGCCTGCATGGTGCGGCGTTCCTCCGGGCGCGCGGTCGCGGGACCGGTCGCCCGCCCCGTCGACCGGGGAGGACGGCTCGACCCGGCGCCGTGCGCCCCGGCCGTCGCTCGGCCCGGTTCGCGATCCGGCTGGTCCTTCGTGCGGTGGATGAGCCAGTTCTTCTCGTCGCCGTCGCGGCCGCGCCCACGGCCACGGGTGTGCAGGAGCGCCAACCGTCGCGCACCGCCGGTCCGGCCGTGCAGCGTGACGATCACCTCTTCGCCGTCGCGCCACTTCTCGAGCTCGTAGGTGCCGTCGTCCCAGATCGTGACGGTCCCGCCGCCGTACTCCGCTTTCGGGATGGTCCCTTCGAAGGAGCCGTACTCGAGCGGGTGGTCCTCCGTCTGCACGGCGAGGTGGTTCTTCCCCGGGTCGGTCGGTTCGCCCTTCGGCAGCGCCCAGCTGACGAGCACGCCGTCGTGCTCGAGGCGGAAGTCGTAGTGGTCCCTGGTGGCGTGGTGCTCCTGGATCACGAACGTCGGGGTGCCGTCGTCGCGGACGGTCGGTGCGCCGGCGGGCACCGGTTCGGGCGTCCTGGCGGCATCGCGCTTGGCGCGGTACGCCGTCAGGCGGTCCTCGCTCGCCTGGTTCGCGTCGGCGGTCCGGTCGCTGTCCCAGTGTCCGGCGTCGGGTCGTCCGACGGCCAGCGAAGCCGAGGCGACCGGGTGCAGGAGGTCGCCACGGGCCTCCAGGCGGTCGAGCACGTCGTCCAGCGTGAGCTGTGCGAGCCCACGCTGGGTGAGCTCGTCCCAGGTGCGCGGGGCGGCGACCGTCGGCCGCTCGCGGCCGCGGAGCGAGTACGGGGCGATCGTCGTCTTGTTGCCGTTGTTCTGCGACCAGTCGACGAACACCTTGCCGGTGCGCTCGGCTCGGCTCATCGACGACAGGACGAGGTCGGGGAGGTCCTGCTCGAGGGCCCGCGCGAGCTCGTGCGCGACGTCCGAGACCTGGCTCGTCGTGGCCCGGCCGTCCAGCGCCGCGTAGAGGTGGATGCCCTTCGACCCGGACGTCACCGGATACGGCTCGAGCCCCATGCCCTGCAGGACCTCGCGCGCCGCGACGGCGACCTCGACGCACTCCGGCAGGCCGACGCCCTCGCCGGGGTCGAGGTCGAGGACGAGCCGGTCGGGGTTCTGGTGTCCGCCCCGCGGGCCGAAGCGCCACTGGGGCACGTGCAGCTCGAGCGCGGCCTGCTGTGCCATCCAGACGAGTGTCGCCACGTCGTCGACGATCGGGTACTCGGTGTCGTGCTCCTTGTGGGCGATCGTGTGGTGTCGCACCCAGTCGGGGGCGGAGTCGGGGAGGTTCTTCTCGAAGAAGACCTTCCCGTCCACGCCGTTCGCCCACCGCTTCCGGGTCACGGGGCGGTCCTTCACGTGCGGGATCATCCACGGCGCGACCCGCTCGTAGTACTCGATGACCCGGCCCTTGGTCGTGCCGGTCTCCGGGTAGAGCACCTTGTCGGTGTTGCTCAGGCTGATCGGCCGCCCGCCGACGAGGACGGTGCGGCGCTTCGCGACCGGGCTCACCGCGACGCTCCGGCCGTTCCCGTCGCCCGGCTCACAGCGCGACCCCGGTGGCTCCCGACACGGTCAGGGTGGAGCCCGACGTGTACGACGACTCCGGACCGGCGAGGTAGACGTAGGCGCTTCCGAGCTCGACGGGCTGCGCCGGCCGGCCGAACGGCGTGCCCTCGCCGTAGTGGGCGATCTCGTCGCCGGGGTAGCTGATCGGCTGCAGCGGCGTCCACACCGGCCCGGGGACGACCGTGTTCGCGCGGATGCCCTTCGGTGCGAGCTGGCGGGCGAGGCCGTTCGTGTAGGTGATGATCGCGGACTTCGTCGCCGCGTAGTCGATCATCCGCGCCTGCGGTTCGTACGCGGACACCGAGCTCGTCGTGACGATGGCGCTCCCCGGGGCCAGGTGCGGCACCGCGGCCCGGACGAGCCAGAACAGCGAGTAGAGGTTCACCTTGAGCGTCCGGTCGAACGACTCGGTCGTCTGCTCCGTGACGTCCTCGTGCACCTGCTGGGAGCCCGCGACGGTGACGAGGGCGTCGAGGCCTCCGAGCGTGCTCACGGCGTCTCGGACGAGTTCGGCACAGAAGCGCTCGTCGGTGAGGTCGCCCGGCAGGACGACCGCCTTGCGGCCGAGGTCCCCGATGACGTCGCGGACGTCCTCGAGGTCGCTGCGTTCCTCCGGCAGGGCGGTGAGGGCGACGTCCGCACCCTCCTTCGCCATCGCGATCGCCGCGGCACGTCCGATGCCCGAGTCGGCGCCCGTGACCAGGACGCGGTACCCCGGCATCCGACCCGTGCCCTGGTAGCTGCGTTCGCCGTGGTCGGGTGCCGGGTCCATCGCGCTCGCGAGTCCGGAGCCTTCCTGCGTCTGTGCGGGGAACGGCGGGCGGGGGTGCTGGGTCCGCGGATCCTGCTTGTCGAGCTGGCTCATGGGCCCATCGTGCTCGTCCTGGCCCGGGACCGGCACAGCAGCCGCAGGCCTGTGGACGACCCCTCCCTCCGGACGCTCCGGTGCAGGGACGGGCATCATGTCCCCCATGAGGTCGATCTGGAAGGGCTCCATCGCGTTCGGGCTGGTCAACGTGCCGATCAAGGTGTACGCGGCCACCGAGACCCACGACGTCTCCCTGCACCAGGTCCACGACGAGGACAAGGGCCGCATCCGGTACAAGCGGGTGTGCGAGTTCGGCCACGAGGTCGAGTACGCCGACATCCAGCGCGCCTACGACGACGGCGAGAAGACCGTCGTGCTCACCGCCGACGACTTCAAGCAGCTCCCCGAGGAGCAGTCGCACGAGATCGAGGTCCTCGAGTTCGTCCCGGTCGAGCAGGTCGACCCGATGATGTTCGAGAAGTCGTACTACCTCGAGCCCGACTCCCGGTCCCCGAAGGCGTACGTGCTGCTCCGCGAGACGCTGACCAAGACCGATCGGCTGGCGATCGTGCAGTTCACCCTCCGGCAGAAGACCCGGCTCGGCGTCCTGCGGGTCAACGACGACGTCATCCTGCTGCAGGGTCTGCTCTGGGGCGACGAGGTCCGGGCCCCGGACTTCAAGAGCCTCGACACCTCCGTGAAGGTGAGCGCGAACGAGCTGAAGATGTCGTCCTCGCTCGTCGACAGCATGTCCACGGACTTCGACCCGGACCGGTACACGGACGCCTACCAGGAGGAGCTGCAGCAGCTCATCGACGCGAAGCTCGCCTCCGGCGACGACGTCGACACCGCCGAGACGTTCGGCGAACGGGACGAGGACGGCGACGAGGGCGAGGGCGGCGACGTCATCGACCTGATGGCCGCCCTGCGGGCGTCGGTCGACAAGAAGCGGACGGGAGGCTCGGGGTCGCGTTCCCGGAGCGGGTCACGTTCCACGAAGGACGACTCCACGGCAGGCGGCACGTCCGCCGGGGAGGCGCCGGCCCGGCGGACGACGCGCACCGCGAAGGCGAGCACGTCGAAGACGCGCACCGCGAAGGCGAGCACGTCGAAGGCGAGCACCGCGAAGGCGGGCACGTCGAAGGCGAGCACCGCGGATTCGGCTGCGCAGGAGACCACCCCGAAGCGGGCGACCGCGAAGAAGACGAGCACCGCGAAGGCGTCGACCTCCGGGACGGCGGCGAAGAAGGCACCCGCGAAGAAGGCACCGGCGAAGAAGCGCGCCAGCTAGCCCTCGGTGTCCTTCGCGGTGCGTCGCAGCACCGTCGGCAGCACGGTCCACAGCGTCCCGGTCCCGATGAACACGGCGACCCCGGCGATGATCCCCCCACGGCCGCCGAGCACCACGTCGAACACGAACCACACCGTCCCGGCGAACAGGAGCGCCGCGGCGAAGAGCGTCACGAGCAGCAGGACGTTGCCGGCGCGTACGAGGTCGTGCTTCTGCCGCTGCTTGAACACGAGCCGGTGGGTGGCCACGACGGCGAGTGCCACCACCGTGACGACGACGGCGAGCACGACGAGCGTGAGGTAGATCGTCTCCTGGCGGGCGCTCAGCGACGAGAACCGCTGCTGGAACGGCAGCGTCAGCAGGAACCCGGCGAGGATCTGCGTCCCCGTCTGCACGATCCGCAGCTCCTGCTGGATGTCGCTCCAGTTGCGGTCCCACCGCTCGGTCGGGGTCTCGTTCCGGCCCCGCTGCAACTCGCTCATCCCGTGACCGTACTGCCCGCGGCGATGCCCCGATCGCGCCGCCTGCCGCCCGGTCACGTCACGAGCCGGAAACACGCTTCGGGGACACTGGGAGCATGACTCCACAAGAGCCTGGGAGCCTGACCTCGTCATCCGTGAGTGCAGGCCCGCCCGTCACCGTGTCCATCACCCGCCTCGTCGACCCCGACCGCATCCCGGAGGCCACCCGCTGGGTGCAGTCCGGTGTCAACCTGGCGAACCGCTACCCGGGCTTCCTCGGCTCGGGGTGGGTCCGCTCGCACGCCACGAGCCGCGAGTGGCACGTGCTCTACCGGTTCGCCGACCACGAACAGCTCGCCACGTGGGAGAACTCCGACGACCGGCTGCGGTGGCTCGACCTCGGCCGCGACCTCGTGGTGGAGTCCCGGGTCGAGAAGCGCACGGGCATCGAGGGCTGGTTCGACGCCCCGCAGGACACCCCGGCCTCGAGCGCTCCCCCGCGGTGGAAGCAGGCCGTGAGCATCTGGCTCGGGTTCTTCCCGGTGAACCTCGCCTTCACGTACCTCGTCGGCTGGCTCGTCCCGGCGTTCGGACACCTCGCCGTGCTGCCGCGCGTGCTCGTCACGACGCTCGTGCTGACGCCGATCATGACGTTCTGGGTGCTGCCGTTCGTGACGGGGTTGATCCGCCCCTGGCTGCTCGCCCCGCCCCGGGAGGCCCGGGGTCGGGCCAGCGCGGACGGCTAGCCCAGTACGGACAGCTGATCGAGCCGCTCGAGGATGACGCCCTCGCGGAGTGCCCACGGGCAGATCTCGAGCGCCGGCAGGTCGAAGATGTCGAGGCAGGCCTCGGCGACGAGCGCACCGGGAACGACCTGGTGCGCCCGGCTCGGCGAGACCCCGGGAAGCGTCGCGAGCTGGTCGACCGTCATGCCGAGCAGCGCGGGGAGCTGCCGCCGGAGCTCGGCACCGTCGAGGGCGCGGGGCACGAGCGGTCCGGCGGCGGACGGTGCAGCACCGCAGATCCGCGCGATCGACCGGAACGTCTTCGAGGTCGCGACGGCCCGGTCCGGCCGTCCGGCGCGCAGCAGCAGCCCTGCGTCCCGCGCGATCTCGACCCGGATCTCGTGCCGGAGTCGACGGACGTCCTCGTCCGTGGGGGTGCCCGCGGCGAAGAACGACCGCGCGAGCCGGGCCGCGCCGATCGGCATCGACCACGCCACGTCCGGTGCCTCGTCGGCTCCCCCGGCGATCTCGAGTGATCCACCGCCGATGTCGAACACGGCGAGGCGGCCGGCGGACCACCCGAACCAGCGCCGGACGGCGAGGAACGTCAAGCGTGCCTCGTCGTCACCGGACAGCACCGCGAGCTCCACGCCCGTCTGCTCCTGCACGTGCACGAGCACGGCGTCCGAGTTGACCGCGTCGCGCACGGCGGAGGTCGCGAACGCCAGCATGTCCTCGCAGCCTCGCTCCTCGGCGACGCGCACGGCGTCGGCGACGAAGGCGGTCAGTGCGTCGATGCCGTCCTGCGTGACGGCGCCGGACGCGTCGAGGTGTTCCGCGAGGCGCAGCGGCTGCTTGAAGGACGACGCCGGCAACGGGGCGGCCCCGCCGTGGGCGTCCACCACGAGCAGGTGGCCGGTGTTGGACCCGATGTCGAGGACTCCGACGCGCATGGCACCACGCTAGTGGGCCGGGAGGACCGGCCTACGCCCGCAGGAACGCCTCCAGCTCCGCGGTGGTCGGGTAGGACGCCTGTGCGCCCGGCTTCGTCGCGGCGTAGGCCCCGACCCCGACGGCGAAGCGTGCGGCGTCGACGAGCGCGTCGCCCGCCGCGAGCCGGAGCGCCACGGCCCCCATGAACGCGTCCCCGCACCCCGTCGTGTCGACGGGCTCCACACGGACGGCGTCCACCGCCTCCGGCTCCGCGCCGCCGTCGTGCACGGTGCAGCCCGCACCACCCCGGGTGACGATCGAGCGTGCGACCCCGTGGTCGCCGAGCTCGGCCGCCTCGTGCTCGTTCACGAGGAGGACGTCGGTCAGGTCGAGCAGCTCGTCCGGCACGGCACCGAACGGTGACAGGTTCGTGAGGACCGTGACACCGGCCTCGTGCGCGGCACGGGCGGCGGCGAGGACGACGTCGATCGAGACCTCGAGGCACAGGCCGAGCACCCCGGCGTCGGCGAAGACGTCCGGCGGGACGTCCTCCGGCGTCAGCGTGCCGTTCGCACCGGCGGAGATCACGATCGTGTTCTCGCCCGCGGCGTCGACCGTGATGACGGCGGTGCCGGTGGCGACGCCCTCGCGGACGGCGACGAGCGTCGTGTCGACCCCGGCCGCCGCGACGGAGTCGCGGAGCAGCGACCCGTTCCCGTCGTCGCCGACCGCACCGATCATGCGCACCGTGCCCCCGAGCCTCCCGGCTGCCACCGCCTGGTTGGCGGACTTGCCGCCGGGCAGGATCGCGAGGTCCGACCCCTGCAGGGTCTCACCGGGCTTCGGGAAGCGCTCCGTGCGGACCACGAGGTCCGCGTTGAGGCTGCCCACGACGACGATGCCGGTCATGCGGCGGCTCCTGTCTCGGCCGAGGCCGGGCGCGGGATGAGGAAGGACGTGGCGAGGGCCGCGCAGGTGATCACGGCCCCGAGCAGCATCCCACCCGAGTACCCGGCGGTACCCGCGGACCCGCCGGTGCCGAGCGCGATCTGCAGGGCCGGGAGGACGGCGAAGCTGATGCCGGCACCGAGGTTGAACGCCCCGGCGTTGAGGCCGGGCAGGAAGCCGGGGTTCGACTCCGGCGAGAGCACGATGCCGAGCCCGTTGAGGATGATGTTCGCGATGCCCGCGTAGGTGATGCCGATGAGCACGGTCGCGGCGATGAGCACCGGCAGGGAGTGCACGCCGACGAACGCCATCACGAACGTCGCGACGATGCTCCCGACGAGTCCGACGCGCAGCACCGCGCGGTAGCCGAGGGTGGGCGCGAGCCGCCCGGCGAACGGCCCGACGACCCAGCCGACCAGCGCGTACGGCGTGAGGAACGCGAGCGAGGCGAGGTCGGCCTCCATCCCGAAGCCCACCTCGGTGTTCTGCGCGAGCGACGTCACCAGCCCGTTGACCACCGCGAAGACACCGGTCATCGTGAGCAGGGTCGTGATGAGGAGCGCCCACGTACCGCGGCGCCTGAGGAACCGTGTCTCGACGAGGGGCTCGCGCACCCGCGACTCGACGGCCCAGAAGACACCGAACGCGACGAGCGCGACGACGATCCCGCCGACGACGAGTGCCCAGTCCGCGGCCGCGAGCTTGCCGGCCTCGTCGAACGCGGTGAGGAGCGCGCCGACGCTGACGACGAGCGGCAGGACGCCCCACCAGTCCATCCGGGTGCCGGCGGACGGCTTCGACTCGACGCCCCACGCGGCCACCATGAGCGCGGCCACG
Organism: Curtobacterium phoenicis; assembly: GCF_047238015.1. Taxonomy (NCBI): domain Bacteria; kingdom Bacillati; phylum Actinomycetota; class Actinomycetes; order Micrococcales; family Microbacteriaceae; genus Curtobacterium; species Curtobacterium phoenicis. Next base: position 622,260 of record NZ_JBDFLZ010000002.1, on the reverse strand, counting down.
ACGGTGACGACCGCGATCACCCAGAAGATCCCCCGGAACCCGAAGTGCGTCGCGATCCAACCACCCGCGAGCGCGTCGACGCCCGCGATGCCGCCGTTGACCGCGGTGAGCAGGCCGAGCGCGGCGCCGTAGCGCTTCGGGTCGGCGATCTCGTTGCGGAGGATGAGCAGGCCGATCGGCACGACCGGACCGGTGACGCCCTGGATCATGCGGCCGACGAACAGCATCGGGACGCTGACCGCGAGCGCCGCGACGACACTGCCGACGAGCATCACGACGAGCATGCCGAGCAGGACGCGTTTGCGGCCGACGATGTCCGACAGCCGGGGCAGGAACAGCGAGAACAGCGCCGCGAGGGTGAAGAACAGGGTCTGTGAGAGCCCGATCGTCGCGTCGTCGGTGCGGAGCTCGCGCGCCATCGTGACGAGGGCGGGGCTGAGCATGCTCGCGTTCAGCTGGAACGCGACGCAGGCGGCGAGCAGGGCGGCGGTGAGGGCCGCGACGGAGCGCGCCGGGGCGGTCGACGTCGTCGTCGAGGTGGTGGTCATGGTGGGTCAGTGCTCCGGGGTGACGGCGGTGTCGGGGTCGGTGATGGTGGCGGCCACGGCGTGGGGTGCGGCGGCAGCGCGGGGCGTCCAGCCGGTGTCGGGCGTCTCGCCGATGCGCTCGAGGGCATCGACGACGAGGTCCCAGAAGCGGCCGTGGTCGAGCTCCGTCGCGGCGCTCGTGCGGCAGTCCGCCGGCGCCGGGGCACGGAAGTCGGCGACGGTCATGCCGAGGGTGTGCTCGCCCTTCGTCTCGATCGTGATCGGCACCTTCACGGTGCGCACGACGGTCGGGTCGATGACGTACGCGACGGCGCAGGGGTCGTGCACCGGCGGCGCGTCGAAGCCCTGCGCGTCCTGGTAGGTCTGCCCGAAGAAGTCGAGGAGCTCGCCGACGAACGCGGCCGGGCCGGTTCCGACGGCGGCGATGCGGGCGGCGACCTCCGGGGTGGCGAGTGCCTGGTGCGTCAGGTCGAGCCCGACCATGACGACGTCCCACCCGGCGCCGAACACGATGTCCGCGGCCTCGGGGTCGATGACGATGTTGAACTCGGCGACCGGGCTCCAGTTGCCGACGTGCAGGCCGCCGCCCATCAGGACGACCTCCTTGACGCGCTCGACGATGCGGGGCTCCTTGCGGGCGGCGAGGGCGATGTTCGTCAGGCCGGCGGTCGGGACGAGCGTGACCGTGCCGGGCTCGTGCGCCATCACGGTGTCGATGATGAGGTCGACCGCGTGCCGCTCGTCGAGACCGAACGCCGGCTCGGGCAGCACCGGCCCGTCGAGGCCGCTCTCGCCGTGGATGTCCTCGGCCACCTCGATCTCCCGCAGCAGCGGGCGCGGCGATCCGGCGGCGAACGGGACGCCGGTGATGCCCGCGATCCGGGCGACGGCGAGGGCGTTGCGGGTGACCTTCGGGAGGGTCTGGTTGCCGACGACCGTGGTCACGGCGAGCAGCTCGACGTCGGGGTTCCCGTGGGCGAGCAGCATGGCGACGGCATCGTCGTGGCCGGGGTCGCAGTCGAGGATGATCTTGCTCGGCACGCGGTCGTCTGCCACGGGGTCTCCACTTCGTCGGGGATGGAACGCTGAGGCCTGACGCGGTGGGGTCCGCGGCGGAGGAATCAGCTCCCGCGGCACGTCAAGCGTTTGACATGGAAGCACGTCAAGCGTTTGACGTCAAGTCCGCCGAGGTCGCTCGCTACGATCGTCTGGTGCCCTCCCCCGCCCGCGTCACCGCCGCGATGGTCGCCGAGCGCGCGGGGACGAGCATCGCCACCGTGTCGCTCGTGGTCAACGGGAAGGACCGCGGCCGCGTCTCGGCCCCGATCGCCGAGCGGGTCCGCGCGGCGGTCGACGAGCTCGGGTACGTCGTCGACCACGCCGCGAGCTCCCTCGCCCGGGGCAGCGGCGACCTGGTGGTGCTCATCGCCCCCGACCTCTCGAACCCGTTCTTCGCCGAGGTCATCCGTGGCGTCCGGGACACCCTGACGGACCGATTCCAGCTCGTGCTCTCCGTCACCGAGCGCGGACGGCAGCCCGAGACCGCGGACGTGCGGCGCTTCGAGCGGCTCCGACCGGCCGGGATCCTCGTGGACGCCCCTGCCGCCGGCGAGGACCTCTCCGCGAGCGTGCCCGTCGTGCAGCTCGACGCCCCGGGCGGTGCGGACGCCGTGAACTACGACCTGACGACCGGCGTGCAGCACCTCGTGGCGCACCTGGCCGACCTCGGACACCGCCGGGTCGGGTACCTCGACGGCACGTCCCGCGCGGCCACCTTCGCGCTCCGCCGACGCCTGCTCCAGGACGCAGCGACCGACGCAGGGCTCAGTGTGTCACCGCTCGTCGGGCGGGCCGACCTCACGGTGGACGCCGGCGCCGAGGCGGCGTCGGAGCTGCTCGACCAGTGGGTCGCGGACGGGGTCACGGCGGTGGTCGCGGCCGCCGACACCCTGGCGTACGGCGTGCTGCGGACCGCGGCGGAGCGTGGGCTCCGGGTGCCGGAGCGGCTCGCGGTCGCGGGCTTCGACGACCTGCCGTCGTCGTCCGTCACCGCACCGGCCCTGACGAGCGTCGCACTGCCGGGAGCCGACCTCGGCCGGGCCGCGGCCCTCCGGCTCCTCGCGACGCTCGACGGTGGCGCCGCCGAGGTCCCGTCGCTCCCCACGCGACTCGTCGTCCGCGCGAGCACCGCGGGCTGACGCCGAGCCGAGCCGGGATGCCCGGCGCGAAAGCGACAACGTGCGGGGACGGGGCGCCGTCAGTGCTGCGAGAGCGACAGGTGCGCGCGTGTGGACGGCGGAGATCTGTCGCTTTCGCGAGAGCGACAGATCGCTCGTCGGCGAGCGACCGCGCTCGCGAGACCACGGACGGACGGGAGGCGCGGTACCAGCTGGCACAGCGCCTCCCGTCCGGGGATGGTGACGCAGGAACCGCTCAGGCCGGGTCTCGGCCGTCGCCCTCCGGCGCGGCCGCCGCGGCCGGCGTGCTCGCGCCGCGCTGCGCGCGCTCGAGCTCGTCGGCCTCGGCACCGCCGACGGCCTCACCGCGGGCGACCATCCCGGCCACGTCGGCGAGCTGCATCTGCGGGATGAACAGCGCCAGCACGAGCGCGACCGCGATGAACGGCAGGAGGTACCAGAAGACCGGTGCGAGCGAATCCGCGTAGGCGTTGACGATGCCGTCCTGGATCGCCTGCGGCAGCTTCGCGAGCGCCGTCGGGTCGATGCTCGCGCTCGCGGAGGCCGCGTCGGAGGCGCTGCCCCCGGCGCTCGTGAACACGTCGCGCAGCGCGTCGGTCAGGCGCGACGTGAAGAGCGCACCGAAGACGGCGACGCCGAGGGAGGCGCCGACCTCGCGGAAGTAGTTGTTCGTCGACGTCGCGGTGCCGACCTGCTCCGGGGGGACCGCGTTCTGCGCCACGAGGACGACCACCTGCATGATGAGCCCGAGCCCGGCGCCGAACACGAACAGGTACACGCAGATGAGCCAGATCGGGGTGCTCGCGGCGAGGGTCGTCATCGAGAGCATCGCGAGGCCGACCAGGACCGTGCCGACGATCGGGAACATCCGGTACTTCCCGGTCTTCGTGATGAGCGTGCCGGACAGGATCGAGGTCCCCATCAGCCCGGCCATCATCGGCAGCATCAGCAGGCCGGAGACCGCGGCCGAGGTCCCCGATGCCATCTGCAGGAACGTCGGGACGAAGCCGATCGCCGCGAACATGCCGACGCCGAGCACGAAGCCGATCGCCGTCGCGGTCACGAACGTGCGGTTGCGGAAGAACGACAGCGGGATGATCGGGTCCTCGGCGCGGGACTCGACGAACACGAAGAGCGCGGCGGCGACGAGGAACCCGGCACCCCACGCCCACGTCTCGGGGGCACCCCAGCCGTGGTCGCGGTTGCCGCCCGACTCGGTGAAGAACACCAGGCACGCGGTCGTCGCCGAGAGCAGGAGCACGCCGGGGACGTCGATCCGTCGGGTGGCCCGCTTGCTCGGCAGGGTCAGCGCGAACCACGCGACGGCGAACGCGGCGATCCCGACCGGGATGTTGATCCAGAACGCCCAGTGCCAGGTCAGGTGGTCGACGAAGAAGCCGCCGAGCAAGGGGCCGCCGACCGCCGAGAGGCCGAAGATCGCCCCGAGGGGGCCGAGGTACTTGCCGCGCTCGGACGCGGGCACGATGTCGGCGATGATCGCCTGCGACAGGATCATGAGCCCGCCGCCGCCGAGGCCCTGCATCGCGCGGAACACCACGAACTGCCAGAAGTCGGTCGACACCGCGCAGCCGAGCGACGCCAGCGTGAACAGCGCGATCGCCACGAGGAACAGGTTGCGGCGGCCGATCACGTCGCCGAACTTGCCGTAGATCGGCATCACGACGGTCGACGCCAGCAGGTACCCGGTCGTGATCCAGGCCTGGTGCGCCACCCCGCCGAGGTCGCCGACGATGGTCGGCATCGCGGTCGAGACGATGGTCTGGTCGAGGCTCGACAGCAGCATGCCGGCGATCAGCGCGGAGAAGATGATCCAGATGCGCCGCTGGGTGAGCAGCAGCGGTCCGTCGGAGCCGGGGCGGGCGCGTCTCGAGCCCTGCGCGGTGGCGGTCATGCGGTGGGGTCCTGTCCGGTGGTGGTGACGGCCGCCCTGAGTTGGCGGAGGTTGTCGGTGAGCAACGCCTCGAACGGCAGGTCGGTGGCCTCGTCGTAGGCGTCGTCGAAGTACGCGGCCGCGGTGACCTTGAGCAGGGTGCCCGCGGTCTCGGCCACGAGCTGCGCGCGACGGTCCGCCGGGTCGTCCCAGCCGAAGCGCGCACGGACCGCGCGGGCGACGGCGGCGAGCTGCTCGTCGACGACGGCGAGGAACTTCGGAACCATGGCCGGTTCGCGCTCGAACACCCGGCGTGCGAGGTCCTGTTCGGCCCGGTCGAGCCCGACGACGTGCACCTGTTCGATCGCCAACGCGACGACGGCCGCGAGCGGGTCGAGGTCCTCCGGCACGACGGCGCGGGTGGCGAAGGCGTGCAGCAACGCTTCGGACGCGCCCTGTTCGATGCCGAGCACGGCGTCGTCCTTCGAGGCGAAGTGGTTGAAGAACGTCCGACGGGACACCCCCACGGTCTCGCACAGCTGCTCGATCGTGAAGCCGTGCAGGCCGTGCTCGACCGTCGCCCGGCGCGCCTCGACGATCATGCGTCGTCGGAGTGCGCGGGTGCGCTCGGCCGTGGTCACCCGACAAGAATTGCACTATCAATCTGAGAGTGCAATGGACGGTCGGCGGCTAGAGCGTCTTCGCGAAGCAGAACGACCAGGGCATGGTCTCCGCGTACGGCGCGTAGACCGGGATCTGCTCCCACCCGGTCTTCCGGTAGAGCGCGACGGCCTCGGGCTGCTTGTCGCCGGTCTGCAGGATCACCCGCGCGGCGCCCTCCTCACGTGCGACCTGCTCCCCCTCGGCGAGCAGTGCCGTGGCGGCACCCTTGCCGCGAGCGGCCGACAGGACGATGAGGCGCTTCAGCTCGACCTCGTCGCCGAGCCGACGCACGGCGATGTGCCCGAGCGCCGTGCCGTCCTCGTCGATCGCCAGGAGCGACGTGATCACGTCGGCCGGGTCGACCGTCAGCACCCGGTCGCGTTCGGCGGTGACGGCGGGGTCCTCGGCGGCGTTGGCCGAGCCGTACCGCTCGTGCATCTCCTCGTCCATCGTGGCGCGGAGGGCCACTCCGCGGGGGTCGTGCCAGGCGACGCGTTCGATCGTGATCACGAGGAACGATCCTCGCACGCCAGGACGACGGCGAGCGCCCGACGACGCGCGGCGCAGCGCTCACCGCAGGGCGGCGATCGGTCCCTCACCAGCTCGGAGCGCCGCCAGGACCGCGGCCGCGTCGTCGTACACCGCCGCCGCCCCCGCTCCGCGGAGCTCGTCACCTCCGACGCCCCCGGTCATCACCCCGATGCTCGTGACACCGACCCGCCCGGCCGACTCGACGTCCCACACGGCATCGCCGACCATGACCGCGGCGTCGGCGGACACCCCGGACCGCTCCAGCGCGACCGCGATGATCCCCGGGTCGGGCTTCGCCTGCTCGACGTCCTCGGAGCTCGTCACCGCGGTGAGCCACTCCTCGGCGTCGAGCAGTTCCCGGAGTCGGACGAGCTCAGACTCCGGGGCGCTCGTGGCGAGGACGACGGCGTGCCCGGCACCGGCGACGGCGGCGAGGAGGTCCCGCGCGCCGGGCAGGAGCCGGAGTCGCGGCTGCTGCTCGGCGTAGTACGCCGAGTGGTACTGCTTCGCGGTGTCACGGGTCTCGTCGGAGGCGTCGGGCAGGAGTGCCCCGAGCAGCTTCGCCGAGTCCATGCCGATCGACCGGTGGATGCGCCACGCGTCGACGGACTCGCCGATCGCCGTGAACGCCCGCCACCAGGCGTCGATGTGGGCGTAGTTGGAGTCGACGAGCGTGCCGTCGATGTCGAAGAGGACTGCGGTGGTGGGTGCGTCGGCCATGACGCCATGGTCCTCGGCGCCCGACCTGCCGCCTCCCAGGGCTGTCCGTCAGACCGTGATCGACTCTCCGGACGCCAGGATCGCCACGGGCACCGGTCCGAGTCCGTCCGGTCCGAGGAACCGGGCGGCCGACTGCTGCCCCATCTCGCTGAGCATGGCCTCGTGGATCTGCACGGCGCGCTCGGGAGCGACAGCGCGCACGAAGTCGACCGCCTCCGAGGTGTGGGACCACGGACCACTCGTGGGCACGAGGAGGGTCTGCACGGGGACACCGGGCACGAGGTACGCGTCACCGGGGTGGAACACGGCGTCGTCCACGAGGTACCCGACGTTCGCGATCGTCGGGATGTCCGGGTGGATGACCGCGTGCTGCTCGCCGAAGACCCGGACCGAGAACGGACCGACCTCGAACGCGTCCCCTGCCTGCACCGCGACGACGCGGCCGTCGTGCTCGCCGAGCTGGTCGACCACGGGCTGCGGCGCACGGACCACCAGCGCGGGGTTCGCCTCGAGCCCGGCGCGGACGGCGTCGGCGTCGAAGTGGTCGAAGTGCTCGTGCGTGACGAGGACGCCGGTCGCGGCACGGACCAGGTCGGCGGCCTCCGGGGTGAAGGCACCGGGGTCGATCACGAGGGTCGCGCCGTCCCGCTCGAGGACGACCGTGGCGTGGGTGTACTTCGTCAGCTCCATCCCGCAACTGTACAACACGGTTGTACAGTTCAGGTGAGCTGACGGTGAGCGAGCGCTCGGTCCGCGTGCCGCGCCAACCGCTCGAACAGCTCCGGCAGCCGGGTCAGGAGTGCGATCTCGTCGTCGTCGAGCTCGGCGCGCATCGCCTCGGCCAGCCAGTCTGCGCGGGCGTCCATCTCCTGCTGCAGCGCGTCGCGACCGGCTTCCGAGGCGCGGATCACCGTCGCGCGACGGTCAACCTCGGACGCGGCGCGCTCGACGAGGCCGAGCGCTGCGAGCTCCGCGACGGACCGGGACTGCCCCTGGTGCTTCACCCCGCGTCGACGGGCGAGCTCGGCGATCGTGAGCGGCCCCTCCCGGACGAGGAACCCGAGCGACGCCGTGTGGGCGGGCGGCATGGTGTCGCCCTCACGGCGGACGGCACGCACCACGCGCCCGAGCGACTGGCGCAGCTCCGCCGCGAGCGCGTCGATCGGGTCCCCACCCGGTTCCGTGCCGCGGTCCATGCCCGGAACGCTACCGCGCAACGGCCTGGAGGCCCGTGGCGGCGTCGCCACGGGCCTCCAGGCCGCCTGCTGGTCGCGTCAGCTGCTGCGCACGTCCTGCGCCGCGCCCTGCGCATGGTCCTGCACGTCGGACGCGGCGCCCTGCGCCTCGTCCTTGACGGTCTGCGCCGCGTCCTGCGCGGTGCCCTTGAGGTCCTGCGCGTGCCCCTTCGCGGCGTCGCCGAGCTGCGAGCCGACGTCCTTCGCCTGTTCCTTGACGTCCTCGACGAGCGGAGCGGCCCGGTCCTTCAGTTCACCGGCCAGCTCCTCCTCCTTGTCCGACGTCGGGATGAGCGACGAGACCAACCACCCCGCTCCGAAGGCGATGAGCCCGACGGCGAGCGGGTTGCCCTTGGCCTTCGCGACGCCCTGGTGCGCGACGTCCTTCGCGTGGTCGGCGACACCCGAGGCGGAGCCCGATGCGCTCGAACGGGCGGAGTCGGCAGCGCCCATCACGGACTCGCGGACGTTCTGGAACCGTCCCTTGACCTTCTCGGTCTGCCGGTGGGCGATGGACGACGGGCTGACCTTGTCGGCCAGCGCGTCGACGTCCGAGCCGAGTTCGCCGCGTGTGCGTTCGATCTCGGCACGGATCTCGTCGGGCGTACGGCTCTCGTCGGTGGTGCTCATGACTTCCTCCCGGTGGTGTGGGGCTTGAGTGCTTCGGGGACTTCCTTGGCCGTCTCGACGGTCTGCGGCGCGCCCTGGATCTCCTGGATCTCCTTGCGACCACGCAGCGCGAGCACGGCGGCGACGATTGCGTAGACGACCGCGACGACGACGGCGGACCAGGCGTTGCCGATGAGGTACCCGAGACCCCACCACGCCGCGATCGACAGGAACAGCAGTGCGAAGAGTGCGGTGATCCCGGCACCGCCGAACATCCCGCCCGCCTTGCCCGCCTTCTTCGCCGACTCGGTGAGCTCGGCCTTGGCCAGCGCGACCTCCTGGCGGAACAGGCTCGACAGGTCCTTCGAGACGTCGGACAGCAGCTCGCCGAGCGGGGTGGTCGCCGCGCGCTCCTGCGGACTCGGTTCGCCGAGCGGTGTCTCGTGGGCGCTCGGTGGCGTGTGGCTCATGCGCCGTCCGCTTCCTTCTCGTGCTTGACCTCGGTCGCGAGCGCCTTCGTCAGGCGTCCGGCGAGGATGCCCGCACCCGCGGCGATCGCGATGAAGGTCCCGGGTCGCTTCGCGGCGAAGGACTTCACCTCGTCGAGGAGCGAGCCGGGGTCACGGCCTTCGAGGTACCCGGCGGCGCTGCTGGCACGGTGCGACAGGTCACGGACGACCTTGGACGCGATGCCCTGCTCGTCGTCGTTCTCGGCCATGCGCCCCAGTTGCTCGCCGATGTCGCGGAGACCGGACGCGGCGCGCTGCTGCTGGTCGGCAGCCTGGGACTTCAGGGTCTCGCTCGCCTGACCGTAGAGCTGCTTGGCGTGGTCGGTGGCCTCGGACGCGACCTTGCCGGCCTGCTCCTTGGCGGTCCCGGCGACGTTCGCGGCCTTGTCCTTCGCGTCGCCCGCGACGTCCTGGGCCGCGGCCTTCGCGGCGTCGGCCTTCCCGCTGCCGGCGCCGTCGCTGCTGCCCGCGCTGCCCGCGCTGCTGGTGCCGCTGCTCGCGCTGGATCCGGTCGCGAGCCCGATGCCCGCGGAGCCGGCCGCGCTCGGGGTCGCCGGCAGCTGCTCGTCGGCGGGGAGGGCGTCCAGTGGCTCGTCGAGCAGGGGGTCGACACCCCGTCCGGCGTGCTCGGCACCGCCGGTGCCGGTGTACTCGGTCGCACCGGCGCCGTCGTGCTGCGCAGCGCCCTCGCCGAACGGTGCGTCCTCGCCGAACGGGTCGTAGCGCTGGGGCACGCCGGGGTCGGTGCTCGGCAGGCCGTCGGCGGCAGCGGTGCGGTCGTGGATCGGCGTCCCGGAGTCGTTCCCGGGTGGGTTCGTGGTCATGGTGGCCTTCCGGTTCGAGCCCCGCGAGCACGGCGCCCGCGGGTACGGAGCCGAACGTGCGCCGTGCCGGCTCCGACCCGTTCCAGACCGTCCACCAGGCGCGGTCTCGTTGTCCGCTGCGCGCGGACGCGCCGCGCCGCCGCTCGCCGCCGCCGCGCGCCGCGCGCCCGCCGCCGCGTGCCGCATCAGCGTCGAGCGGACCGCCCGGCCCGCTGTCAGCGCAACGCCACCCACACCGGGAACGCCGCCGCCGCACTCCAGGCCTGCGGCCGGCACGCGGCGGGGTACGGCGCCGGACGAGCGACGTCGGTGGCGGCGTCCCCGGCGTGCAGTTCGGGCATCCGGAACTCGAACGCGACCGCGGCCGCGAGCAGCTGCTCGGCGAGCACCCGCGCCTCGACCGCGTGTCCGGTCCGGACCAACCCGCTGATGACGACCGCGGTGTCGTGCGCCCACACGGTGCCGCCGTGGTAGCTCAACGGCCAGTAGCCGGCGGCCGTGGTGGACAGCGTGCGCAGGCCGAAGCCGCTCGCCATGTCCGGGGCGACGACACGGGCGGCCACGACCGACTCCTCCTCCGGGGTGAGGATCCCGGTGCCGAGCAGGTGCCCGATGTTGCTCGTGGCGGAGTCGACCGGACGCTTCGCGGCGTCGAGGGCGATCGCCGGGTAGGGCCCGACCTCGTCACGGACCCAGAACGCCTCGCGGAAGCGCTCCGCCAGCCGAGCGGCCCACGCCCGCCAGTCGTCGCCTCCGCTGCGGCCGAACGCGTCGAGCAGGTCCGCGCCGTGCACTGCTGCCTCGTGCGCGTACCCCTGCACCTCGCAGAGCGCGATCGGCCCCTCGGCCAGCGTCCCGTCGCGCCACTGCACACTGTCGCCCGAGTCCTTCCACCCCTGGTTCGCCAGACCGCGGCCGGTCTCGTCGACGTACTCGAGCAGCCCGTCGCCGTCGTCGTCGCCGTGGTCGCGCATCCACGCCAGGGCCCGTTCGAGCGCGGGGAGGAGCGCCTCGACCTCGGCGTCGGGCAGTCCGGCCCGCCAGGCGTCGTGGAGCAGGCAGACCCAGAGCGCGGTGGCGTCGACGGTGCCGTAGTACAGCGGCGGCAGGGTGAGCTCGTCGTTGTCGATCGCGAGGGTCGCCTGGCGGAGCTCGTGCATGACCTTGCCGGGCTGCTCGGCCGTGGCGGGGTCGGTCCGTGTGCCCTGCAGCGCGGCGAGCACCCGGAGCGTCCCGCCGGCGATCGACGTGTCGACGGGCAGCAGGAAGCGTGCGGCCCAGATGGAGTCGCGGCCGAACAGCGTGAAGAACCAGGGCGCGCCCGCGGCGAGGAACTCCCCCTCGGGCCGGGTGAGCCGCAGCGCGTCGAGGTCGTCGGTCGCCCGTGCCAGCCAGCGGCGGAGACGGTCGTCCCCGACGCCGTCCGGTGCCGCGAACGGAACAGGGCTGGTGGCGCCGGTCACGACGGCGTCCGGCGCGACGACGGAGCAGTCCCAGCCGAGCTCGACGACGCGGTCGCGTCGGACGCGCCAGGTCAGGACGACGTCACCGTCGTCGAGGGAGACGTCGGCTCCGGGGGCGCTGAGCGTCACCTCGACCGATCCGGCCGTCCAGGAGGCGCGGCTCGCCCCGTCGGGTCCGGGCTGCGTCGGGAGGGCGGCGGGGACGGGCGCGGGGGCGCCGCCTCCCTTCACCGCGTCCATGCCGCTCGCGTCCGGCGAGATGCGGACGGTTACCTCGATCGTCCCCGCGGACGCGTCGACGGCGGCGGCACCGTCGACCGTCCGGTCCGTGATCCGGAGGGTCTCGGCCACGCCGTCGGTCCGCACGCGCCGACGGCGGTCGAGCCGGACGTCGGGGTCGGCACCGGGCGCGTCGAGTCCGCGGAGGAGCGCGGTGAAGACGACCTCCCTCGCGTCCACCGGCGCGGTCGACACGGGTTCCACGTCGGTGGACGCGATCGTCACCCCGACCCGCGACACGAACCGCTGGTCGCCGGTCCAGTACCCGTGCACGGGGTTCGTGCCGACGGTGCCGTGCCGGTCCGACCACGCCTGCGTCGGCGCGGCGAGGACGACGACCTCGTCGTGGAGCAGCGGTTGCCTGGGCCCCGCTGACGCTGCTGTGGTCGTGGTCGTGGTGTCGCTGGTCGTCGTGGTCATTCCTTGACCGCCCCGTCGCTCGTGTTCATGATCCGCTTCTGGAAGACGAAGAAGGCGATCGCGACGGGGATCGTCATCACGAACGCGGCGGCGAGCTTCACCGGGAACTGGTTGCCGGCGCTCAACGCACCGGAGGCCAGGGACGCGACGCCCTTCGTCAGGGTGGTGAGTGCCGGCGAGGACGCCGACACGATGAAGTGCGGCAGCTCGTTCCAGGACCCCTGGAACGACAGGATCGTGATGGTCACGACGGCCGGCCTGGCCATCGGCAGCACGATCGACCAGAACGTCCGGAACACCCCGGCGCCGTCGATCTTCGCCTGTTCCTCGACGCTCACCGGGATCGACTCGAAGAAGTTCTTCATGATGAACACCCCGGCGGCGTCGACCAGCAGCGGGATGATCATGCCGGAGTACGAGTCGTACATGCCGAGCTGGTTGATCACGAGGAACTTCGGGATGAGCAGCACGACGTTCGGCACCGCCATCACCGCGATGATGAGCGCGAACACCGTCTGCCGCCCGGGGAACCGAAGACGTGCCAGCGCGTAGCCGGCGAGGGAGTCGAAGAAGATCCGACCGACGGTGACGAACACGGCGACGATCACCGAGTTCATCGTCCAGATCCCGAAGTCGGAGTTCTCGAACAGCGTCCGGAACGCCGCTCCCGTCCAGGTCGCGGGGAGGGCGAGCGGGTGGAGCGACGCGTCCTCGTCGGTCTTGAACGAGTTCACGATCGCGACGTAGAACGGCAGCAGGTAGACGACGGCGATGACGGCGCCGACGACGAGCAGGGCGATCCCGCGGCCGGTGAGCCTGCGTGGTCGTCGGCCCGGGCCGGGCGCCTGTGTGACGGCTGCGGCGCGGAGGTCCGGCACCGCGCCTCCCGGCCGGGTGGAGGTGGCGGTCATCGCGACCCTCCCTGCTCGATCCAGCGCATGCGGCGGCGTGAGACCGGACGCTCGCGCAGTGCCCACCGCTGCAGGAGCGTGAAGACGATGATGATGGCGAACAGGATGAACGCGATCGCCGCGCCGACGCCCCACTGCTGGTTCTGCCCGAACGCGGTCGAGTAGGCCAGGTAGGCGGGCGTGAGCGTGGTGTTCGCGGGCGCGCCCTTGGTGCCGGTGTAGATCTGGTCGAACACCTGCCACGTCCCGATCAGCCCGAGGGTCAGCACCGTGAACAGGGTCGGGCGCAGCTGCGGCAGGGTGACCCGCCAGAACCGCGTCCAGGCACCGGCGCCGTCGATCATCGCGGCCTCGTCGACGTCGTGCGACAGGTTCTGCAGCGCCGCGATGAACAGCAGCATGAAGGTGCCGCTCGTCGTGAACACCGCAAGCAGGATGAACGCCGTCATCGCCACCGACGGGCCGGCAAGCCACTCCGACCACGGGATGCCGAGAGCGGTGTGGTCGGCGAGGAAGGCGGGCGGCTCGCCCCCGCCGAGCTGGAAGATGCCGGTCGGCTCGTTGAACCAGTTCGGCCCCTGCACCCCGATCCACCCGATGATCGTGTTCACGGCCCCGGTGGAGGAGAACAGGAACAGCCAGAGGACCGTGATCGCGACCGAGCTCGTCACCGACGGGAAGTAGAACGCGGTGCGGAAGAACCCGCGGCCGCGCAGGGCCCGGCCGTTCACGAGGACGGCCAGACCGAGCGCGACGGCGGTCTGCAGCGGCACGACGAACACGACGTACCAGAGGTTGTTCCGCAGCGCCGTGCCGAAGTTCTGCTCGTCGAGGCCGCCCCCGCCGAGGATCTTCGCGTAGTTCTGCCCGCCGACGAACTGGACGCCGGACGAGAACGGGCTGCCGACGCCGCGCCAGTCCGAGACGCTCACCCACGCGGCCATGAGGACGGGGACGAGGAGGAACAGGCCGAGCACGATCACCGTGGGGGCGGTGAACAGCCAGCCGGAGACGGCCTCTCCGCGGTTCTTCCGGGACACGGTCGTCAGCCCTGCAGCGCTGCGGACATGTTCTTCTGCACGCCTTCGAGCAGCGTCTTCACGTCCGTGCTCTTCAGCGTGCCGAGCTTCGAGTCCATGTCCGCGATGACGTCCGCCGTCCCGCTCTTGGTCGGCAGGCCCACCGCGTCGCCGGCCTGGTCGAGGAACGGCGCGTACTGCGGGTACTCCTGCTTCCAGGTGCCCGCGGCCGACTCGACGGAGGGCATGACGCCGAACGCCTTCGCGAACGCGAGCTGCTGGTCGGTGCTCACCATCTTCTCCACGAACGACAGGGCGGCCTTCTGGTTCGGGGAGTCCTTCGCGATGCCCCAGCAGTTCGTGAACTGGAGCGTCCCCGCGCCCTTCGGCCCCGCGGGGAGCTTCGCCACCTCGTAGCCGACGCTCGGGTAGCTCGACGACATCGCACCGGTGAGCCAGTTGCCCTCGATCGTCATCGCGGCCTTGTTCTTGCCGAAGGCGTCACCGCCCCAGCTCTCGCCGAGGTCGCTCGAGAACTTCATCGAGCCGTCGTCGAGCAGGCCCTTGACGTAGTCCAGCGCTTCGACGTTCGCCTCGGAGTCGACCGTGGCCTTCGTCTGGTCACTGTTCGTCAGTGCGCCGCCGGCCTGGGCCATGAACGCTCCGAGCCGCTCGACCTGGGGGCTCACCGCGAGCCCGACGCGGCCGTCCTGCGTGAGCTTCTCGGACACGGACTTCAGCTGGGCCCAGGTCGTGGGGACGTCGGCGTCGGTCAGCCCGGCGGCCTTCCAGTCGGCCGTGTTGATGAAGAGCGCGAGGGTCGAGAAGTCCTTCGGCGCGCAGTACAGCTTGCCGTCGAGGGTGAACGACTTCGTGAGGGTCGGGTAGAAGTCGCTCGTGTCCTTCAGCTGGTCGCCGTACGCCAGGAGCGAGCCGTTCGAGGCGTAGCCCGCGAGCGACGAGGTGCTGACGTAGAAGACGTCGGCGGGCTTGCCGGACGCGAAGCCCTGGGCGAGCTGCTGGTCGAGGTTGTTGGCGGCCTGCACGGTGGCCTTCGTGCCGGACGACTTCGACCACGACGCAGCGGCGCGCTTCACCGCGGCGGTCTCGGCATCGCCGGACGAGCCGATCAGGACACTGATGGGGTCGCTGCTCGAGGTGAGCTTCCCGGACGCGGAGCCGCCCGAGCCACCCGATCCCCCGGAGCCGCCCGACCCGGAGAACCCGGACCCGCAGGCGGAGAGGGTGAGTGCCGCCGTGAGGGCGATCGCGCCCGCGGTCAGCTTGCGTGCTGTGCTTCGTCGCACTGGTCGTTGCATCGGGGACTCCTCGTCGAGTTCATGCTCACGGTGGTTTCGATCGTTCAAATTTGATCGATCAAACGATGTCACGGTACACCCTGGAACCGCTAACGTGAACCCCGTGTCCCAGCCCGCCACCGTCGCCGACGTCGCAGCGGCCGCCGGGGTGTCCCGACAGACGGTGTCGAACGCGCTGAACCGCCCCGAGGTCGTCCGGCCGGCGACGCTGGACCGGGTGCGCGCCGCGATCGACGAGCTCGGGTACCGGCCGCACGCCTCGGCCCGGCGGCTGCGGACACGGCAGAGCTCCACCCTGGGCGTCCGGCTCCCGCCGGTGCACGGCATCTCCGGCGCGGTCCTCGACCGGTTCCTGCACGCGCTCGTCGAGCGGGCGGACGAGCGCGGCATGCGGATCCTGCTCTTCACCGCGACGGATGTCGACGACGAGCTCGCGCACATGGAGCGCCTCGTCGAGGGCTCGGACGTCGACGGGTTCGTCCTGACCTCGACGGCGCACGGTGATCCGCGGGCGGCCTGGCTCGGTGAGCGCGCCGTGCCGTTCGTGACCTTCGGTCGGCCGTGGGGTGTGCCGGACATGGACGACGCCTCGCACCCCTGGGTCGACGTCGACGGTCGGGCCGGGCTCCGGGAGGCCACGGCGGGGCTCATCGCGCGCGGACACCGACGGATCGGGTTCCTCGGCTGGCCGAGCCCCTCCGGCCAGGGCGACGAGCGGCGACTCGGCTGGCGGGACGCCCTGGCCGCAACGGGGCTCGCCGGTGACCGGGACGCGCTCACCAGTCAGGACGACGTCGCTGCGGCCGAGTCGGTGGTGTCCCGTGCGGCGCGCGACGGTGCCGCGTTCGACGCCGTGGTCTGCGCCTCCGACACGCTCGCGCTCGGAGCCCGGTTCGCCCTCGGGGCGGACGTGCCCGTGGTCGGGTACGACGACACCCCGGTCGCCGAGGCCGTCGGCATCTCGAGCGTCGAGCAGCCCCTGGACGCGGCGGCGTCTGCGGCGGTCGAGCTTCCTCATGGGGTCGGGCCGCGCGGTCCTGCCCGCGACGACCGGGCACCGCCTGCTCGCGCCGCGGGTGGTCTGGCGCGGCTGACCACCGCTGTCCTGCCAGCCACGACCGGGCACCGCCTGCTCGCGCCGCGGGTGGTCCGGCGCGGCTGACCACCGCTGTCCGAACCGGTCGGACACGATCCGGTGACGATGGCGGCGACGACGATCCGGACGCGCAACCCGGGGCTACCGTGCACCTCGACGGCCATCGAGTGCACGGACGGTCAGGGGGACGGTCATGGCGGGCAGGCAACGAAGTGTGAGGACGAGGGAGGCGACCGGGACGCGCATCGGCGTGGTGCTCCTGGCGGCCCTGGCGCTGACCGGCTGCGCGACGACGACGGCGGCCGACCCGACAGCGACGCCCGTCACCGGGAGCGCGACCGACGCCGCGGCCACCACGACGACCCCGTCACCGACGACGGCGACGACCCCGCGGCCGACCTCGACGATCACCCCGGTCCCCGGTGTGGACGACGACGCCGGCAAGCTCCCCGACAGCTGCACCGGGCTCGTCACGGCCGGGAAGTGGGACGACGCCTTCGCCTCGGCGCCGCTGAACGACCCCGACGTCGTCGGCGACCCGGTCGAGGCGCCGAAGGACGACCTGACGCCGGTGCTGCAGCCCGACGGGAAGTCCCTGTACTGCGTCTGGCGCGACCCCCGGGCGGACACGACCTTCCTGTCGATCCGGGTCGCGGTCGTGGACTCGACGACGGCGTACGCGCACCTGCAGAGCGCACTGCAGGGCTACGACTGCTCCCTCGACGGGTACGGCTACCGGTGCCAGAAGGTCTCGCAGAACCCCCAGTACCCGGTCACCGACGGCGACACGTACTACACGCGCGGCGACGTCGGCATCCACATCCAGCAGTCCAATGTCACGACCTCGGGTCTGCTCGACGACGTCATCGACCACGTCTTCTAGCGGACGTCCGAGTCCTCCCGAGGGGTGGGCTTCGACCGGACGTGCGCCCGCTCGCCCTGCGGCCCGTACAGGCACAGCACCTCGGTGACCTCCTCGGTCGTGTTCCCCACCCAGTGCGGGGTGTGCGTGTCGAACTCGACGACCTCACCGGGTGCGAGGTCGAAGTCCCGGTCGCCGAGCAACAGCCGGAGCCGACCCGACAGCACGTACAGCCACTCGTAGCCCTCGTGCGTCCGCAGGGTCCGGTCGGTGTTCGCGGGTTCCGGCGGGATGAGCTGCTTGAACGACCGCATCCCGCCGGTCCGCCGGGTGAGCGGCACGACCACCCGTCCGCCGTGCCGCTCGGGCTTGAGGTGCACCCGCGGGTCCCCCGTCGGCGGCGCTCCGACGAGGTCGTCGAGCGGCACCTGGTAGGCCCGCGCGAGCGGCAGGAGCAGCTCGAGCGTCGGCCTGCGCTGCCCGGACTCGAGCCGCGAGAGCGTCGACACCGAGATGCCGGTCTCGGCGGCGAGCGCCGCCAGCGTGACGTCGCGGCGCCCGCGTAACGCGCGGAGTCGTGGGCCGACCGCCTCGACGACGTCCGCGGTCGTCCGCGGGGTGATCCGTGCCTCCCGGTCGTGTGCCATGCCGACATGTTGCCATGTCGGCAAGGTTCCTTGCTGATCCATGTGCTCGGTACGCATGCTGCAGTCATGCGAGATCACTTCGACGTCATCGTCGTCGGCGGCGCGGCCGCCGGCCTGTCAGCCGCGCTCATCCTCGGTCGGTCCCGACGCTCCGTCCTTGTCGTCGACGCGGGCGAACCCCGGAACGCGCCGGCGGAGGGCATCCACAACTACCTCGGGCGCGAGGGCGCCTCGCCAGCAGCGCTCGGTCGCGTCGGTCGCGAGGAGGTCGCCTCGTACGGCGTCGAGGTGACGGCCGGCAGGATCGTGGCGACGTCCACCACGGAGGGGGACGGGACCGATCCGGTCGCCTTCTCGGTCACGTTCGACTCCGGCGCGGTCGTCACGGCACGCAGGCTGGTCGTCGCCTCCGGCGCCGTCGACGTCCTGCCGGAGGTCCCGGGCCTCGCCGAGCAGTGGGGACGCGGGGTCGTGCACTGCCCGTTCTGTCACGGGTGGGAGGTCCGCGACCAGCGCATCGGCGTGCTCGTGACGACCCCGAACGGCGCGCACCACGCCCTGATGTTCCGCGCCCTGAGTGACGAGGTGACGGCGTTCGTCGCCGATCCGGGCCTCGTCGACGACACCGCCCTGGCCGGTCTCCGCGCCCGTGGGATCGAGGTCGTGCACGAGTCGGTCGCCGCGGTGGAGTCCGAGGATGATCGGCTGATCGGCGTGACCCTCGGGTCCGGGGAGTTCGTGGCACTCGACGCCCTCGCCGCAGCGAGCACGGTCGAGGCGCGGGTGGACTTCCTCGCCGGGGTCGGTCTCGAGGCCACCGACTTCGTCGTGGGTGACCACCGCTTCGGGTCTGCGCTGACGGTCGACGGGGTCGGGCAGACCTCGGTCCGGGGCGTGTACGCGGCCGGGAACGTGACCGCGCCGATGGCGACCGTGATCGCGTCGGCCGCGGCGGGGACGGCGGTCGGTGCGGCGGTGCACGGGGACCTCGTGCAGGCGGACCTCGCGGCTGCGGTGGCTGCTGCAGCGTCGCCGCTTCAGTCGACGCGGTAGCCCGCCTGGGCCGCGAGGAGCGGGGCGAGCGTGTACAGCTGCTCGCTGCCGATCGTCGCCCCGCGGAGGCCTTCGAGCCGCTCCACGCGGTCGAGGTCGGTCTCGCGCAGGTCGACGTGCTCGATGCGGGTGTTCGTCCCCTCGACCACGCGGATCCGCGTCCCCGGGAACGCCACCCGGACGAGCTTCGCGTCGGCGAGGTCGAGCTCGTCGACCACGCAGTCGCGCAACACGACGTCGGTGAGGGTCGCGCCACGGAGGTTCACGAAGCCGAGCTTCATGCCGACGAACTCGACACCGTTCAGCCCGGCGTCGTAGAGCTCGGCGGACCCGACGCGGCCGCCCGCGACCCGCACGTCGCGCCAGGTGCTGCTCGAGACGCGGAGCACGGGCGCGTCCAGTTCCTCGACCACGGTGTCCCGGATCCGCAAGCCTCGGAGGTCGGCGTCGTCGGCGCGCAACGACTCGACGACGGACTCCTCGAGCTCGAGGTCGGGCACGCGCTCCCCGGCGAGGTCGAGCACGGCGATGCGCTTGCCCTCGATCCGGTCGCCGGACAGGACGTCGCCGGGGCCCGGCGTCCACGGCTCGAGGTCGGACGGGGACGGGACGGTGGTGCGCGGGGCGTCGGTGCCGTCGGTTCTGCGGGCCATGCGCTCAGTCTGCCCCGCGGGTCCGACGTCGGAGCTCACTCGCGAGCGTGTAGTCCTTCGCCGGGCCGCGGGCGTCCCAGCGGACGGTCCACCGGTCCGCGTCCCCGTCCAGGACGCCGGTGTAGTCGTCCGGCGAGCAGGCGTGCTCCACGGAGGTACCCCAGACCCACGGGTGGAAGACCCGGCCGTCCGAGAAGTGCACCATCCACGAGCCGTCGTCGTCACGCTGGACCGACAGCGTCCGCGAGACCGGCACCGTGCGGCCGTCGAGGGTCATCGTGCCGGACTCGTCCCAGCGCACCTCATCCGGACCGATCAGGGACAGCGTCGTGCTCCCGGTGACGGTGCCCTCGACGTGAGCGAGCCGGTCGACCACCCGCCGCCGGAGTTCCCACTCCCCGAGGAGGTCCGTCGGTTGCAGCACGGGTCCACCCTACGGCCGCGCGCCCGGCCGGTCCCGCGCGCCCGGCCGGTCCTGCTCGCCCGGCCGGTCCTGCTCGCGCTGGCGGCGTCGGAGCGCGAACCAGAGTGCGCTGCCCACCCCGGCCAGAGCGGCTGCGGCGAGCAGTCCACCCGCGATGCCGGCAGTCGAACCGACGCCGTAGTTCGACCAGGGCAGACCGAGCGCCCACTGCGTCGCCGGCCCGACGAGCAGCAGCACCCCGGCCGGGACGACGACCAGGCGCAGTCGCCGCGCGTCGGACCAACCGGGGCGCAGGAGCACGGCGGCGCCTGCCAGCAACGCCACCGCGGCGGCCCCGTACACCCAGGACGATCCGGAGACCCGCCATCCGTGGTGGGCCAGCCAGGCCTCGACGTCGTGGACGATGCGGGCCCAGGCGCCGTCGTCGAAGCCGTACCGTCCCGCGCCGACGGGCAACGGCCAGCCGACGACCGCGAGCAGACCGACGACGGCGCCGAGCACCCCGAGGAACACCGCCCAGAACCGCGGCCCGGCGGCGGGTTCGACGTCGTGCTCGGGGATGCTCACCCGCCGAGCGCCTCCCCGCGGGCCTTCCGGTGCTCCTCGTCGGAGATGACCCCACGGGTGTGGAGGTCGTCGAGCTCGGCGAGCCGCTGCTCGAGCGACTTCGCCGGTGCGAGGGTCTGGCTCTGCATGGCCTGGTACGCCAGGTCCTCCTGCAACGTGAACGGGTTCTGCCCACGCTTCGCCATCCGTGTGCTCCGGACGACGATCGTCACGATGATCGCCACGAACCCGAGGCCGATGATCACCGAGACGACGCCGAACAGCACCCCGAACGCGCTGATGCCGGCGCCCATCTCGTCGCCGAACAACTCTCCGAACACGTCGTCCCCCTTCGTCGGACTGCTCCGACCGTAGTGGACGCCGGGTCGGTCGTGCTGCCCCGCGAACGAGGCCTGCCGACGCTCGGAGGAGTCGCCCGTCAGTGCGAGGTCCTCACCCCTGCAGCGGCCCGGACGCCGGCACGTTCGCCCCGTCCGCGAACCCACCGACGAGCTCGCGCAGCGCGTCCTCCGCGGTGTGCCGCGGTTCCCACCCGAGCTCCGTCCGGGCACGGTCGGTGCGCATGACCGGCACCCCCGCCGCGATGTCGATCCACCCGGCGTCCGTCGGCTGCAGTCGGAGTCGCCACGTCAGCGTCACCAGGCCGCGCAGCAGCCGGAGCGGGACGCGGACGGCCCCGCGCATGCCGAGCGCCCGCGCGATGCGGGGCGGGGTGAGCACGGGTGCCGCGGCGACGTTGAACGCGCCCGCCGCCCGCTGGTCGAGCACCCGCCAGTACGCGTCGGCGAGGTCGTCGGCGTGCACGGCCTGGAACACGAACGGGTACGGCAGCGGCAGCATCGCCCACCGCACCCAGCGGACGATGCGCATCGGCACGAGGTGCCCGAGGAACAGCCCTCGCAGCTCAGCGGCGACGTTCCGCTGGAACACCAACCCCGGGCGGAGTCGCGACACGGTGATCGTCGGGTGCGCCTCGGCGAAGGCGTCGAGGGCGGCCTCGTTCTCGGCCTTGTGCTTCGAGTACGTCGCGGTCGGGATGCCCGTGGCGGGCCAGGACTCGTCGACGGGCGTGCGTTTCCCCGCCGCGTCCACACCGTGGTACGCACCCACCGACGAGGCGACGACGACGTGTCCGACGCCCGCCCGGACCGCGGCCTCGAGCACGTGCGCCTGACCGTCGACGTCCGTCCGTCGTTGCGCGGAGACGTCGTGGGTCGGCTGGAGCGCCCAGGCGAGGTGCACGACCGCGTCCGCGCCCTGCAGCACGGCGGCGAGCTGCGGTACGACGCCGGGGTCGCCGACGTCGAGCGCGTGCCAGACGGCCACGTCGTACGGTGCGACGCGGGCGTCGGGCAGCCGGCGCGCGACCCCGACGACCTGCAGGTCGCCGCCGTCGACACCCTCCCCGGCCAGGCGCGCCGCGGCGAGCCGGCGGAGCACGGCGGTCCCCACGTTGCCGGTCGCCCCGACCACGACGATCCGCATCAGCGTGACCCGCGCGCCGGCCCGCCACAGGACGCCAGCGACCCGGTCACGCCGCGGCCATCGCGGGATCGAGCACGACCTTCACGCAGTCGTCCTGCTTCTTCTGGAACACCGAGTACATGCGCGGTGCGTCCTCGAGCGACACGCGGTGCGACGTGAGGTCGAGCGTGCCGAGCGGGTCCGCGGGGTCCGACACGAGCGGCATGATGTCGTCGATCCAGCGCTTGACGTTGCACTGGCCCTCGCGGATGGTGATCTGCTTGTCGAACAGCGTCATCATCGGCATCGGGTCGGCCATCCCGCCGTAGACTCCACTGAGCGACACCGTGCCGCCCCGGCGGACCAGGTCGATCGCGGTGTGCACGGCTGCGAGCCGGTCGACACCGGCGGTCTCGATCGCCTTCTGGGCGAGCTTGTCCGGCAGCAGTCCGGCAGCGCGCTGCGCGAACCCGGCGACGGGGTTGCCGTGCGCCTCCATCCCGACCGCGTCGACGACGCCGTCGGGTCCGCGACCGTCGGTCAGGTCGACCAGCTGCGGCACGAGGTCGTCGGACAGGTCGAACACCTCGGCGCCGTGCTCCGCCCCGAGGTCGCGTCGGACCTGCTCGGGGTCGACGGCGAGCACCCGGTAGCCGAGGTGCTTCCCGATCCGGGCGGCGAACTGCCCGACGGGGCCGAGACCGAGCACCGCGAGGGTGCCGCCCTCGGGGACGTCGGCGTACTGCACCGCCTGCCAGGCGGTCGGCAGGATGTCGCTCATGAACAGCCAGCGGTCGTCCGGGGTCCCGTCGTCGGGGACGACGATCGGACCGTAGTCGGCGTGGGGCACCCGGAGGTACTCGGCCTGACCGCCGGGCACCTGGCCGTACATCTTCGTGTACCCGAAGAGCGACGCGCCGGTGCCGTACTCCGTCACCTGGGTGGTCTCGCACTGCGACTGGAACCCGTGCCGACACATCCAGCAGTGCCCGCAGGAGATGTTGAACGGGATGACGACGCGGTCTCCGACCTTGAGGTTCGAGACGCCGGAGCCGACCTCCTCGACGATGCCCATCGGTTCGTGCCCGAGGACGTCGCCCTTGTCGATGTACGGTCCGAGCACCCGGTACAGGTGCAGGTCGGACCCGCAGATCGCGGTCGACGTGATGCGCACGATCGCGTCGGTGGGTTCCTGGATGGTCGGGTCGGGGACGGTCTCGACGGACACCTTCTCGGTGCCCTGCCAGGTCAGTGCGCGCACGTCGCGTTCCTCTCGTGGTCGCTCCGGGCCGGCCTGGAGGCACGGCTCGTCTCCGCCCCGTCGCTACCCGCCCGCCCCCGGGTGCCCTCCCAGCCGCGTCCCCGACACGCGGTACCGGCGACGGCGAGCCGTGCCTCCCGTCCGACCGTGCGGCGACCTGCGGTGGCCGACCGGCCACCGCAGGATCGTCCGCCACGGCGATGTGCCGGACGAGAACCCGTCGGATCGTGGTGGGGATGGACCACCGCACCACCCGTCGCACCCTGCTCGCCGGAGCCGGTGCGCTGCTCGCCACCTCGGCGCTGTCGGCGTGCTCGCCTGCCACGCCTCGGCGCGTCGCGGATCCGTCACGCTCCTCGGTGCCCGTCGGCGTCCCGTCGTCGACGCCGACGCCGACGCCGACCCCGACCTGGACTGCGCCGACGATCGCGAAGGTCCCGCTCCCGGCCGGCACGGTGACGGCGCTGCCCGCCGGGACGCCCGCCATCGCGTGGACGGTCGACGACGGCGCGTCCTCCGACGTCGTCGACGCCTACGTCCGGTTCGCCCGCGAGACGGGCACGCGGCTGACCTTCTTCGTCAACGGCGTGCGCCCGTCGTGGACGGAGCACGCCGACGCCATCCGTCCGCTGGTGGAGTCGGGCCAGGTGCAGATCGGGAACCACACGTGGGACCACCCGGCACTGACGGGGCTACCCGACCAGGCGATCGAGGACGAGCTCACCCGCAACCACGACTTCATCGAGCGGACCTTCGGCGTCGATGCCCGCCCGTACTTCCGGCCGCCGTACGGGTACCACGACGCCCGGGTCGACGCCGCCGCCGCGCGCGTGGGCTACACGACGCCGTTGCTCTGGTACGGCACGCTCGCGGACTCCGGGGACATCGGCGCCGGCCAGATCGTCGGGTTCGCCGACGAGTGGTTCACGGCGGGGCGGATCGTCATCGGCCACGCGAACCACCCCGGGACGATCGGTGCGCTCCCCCGGCTCGGTCGACTCCTCCGGCAGCGGCGACTCGGGACCTACACGCTCGACGACGTGTTCTCGCGCTGATCCGGATCCGCGGCGTCGAGGGAGCGACCGAAGCAGACCGAGACGTCCGAGCCCGTGTACGCGCCGAAGAGCGGGATCGGCTCGTACCCCTCGCGCTGGTAGAACCGGATCGCGTCCGGTTGGGCCGGCCCGGTCTCGAGCACCAGCCGCCGTGCTCCGAGTCGGCGGGCCTCCTCTTCCAGTGCCCGGAGCACCGCCGTTGCCACGCCGGTGCCGCGGGCCCCGGGAGCCGCGTACATCCGCTTCACCTCGACCACGCCGGGTCCGAGCACGTCGTCAGTGAGCGGCCGGAGTCCGCCGCAGGCCACCGGAGTGCCGTCGGCGTCCCGCGCGACGAGGAACACCGGGACGTCAGCGGCCGACGGTGGCACGCCCGGTTCGTGGTCGCTCGAGCCGTAGCGGTCGTCGAGCTCCCGGCGCTGCGCGCGGCGGAGGCGGTCCGCGTCGGGATCGTCGAAGGAAGTCGTCGTGATGGTCCAGGGCGTGGCGTCGGGCATGGCCGTCCTTTCGTGACGATCGTTACGGTAACACCTGTTACGCTTACTCTGTGCCCCGGATCCGCGACGACGCCGCGCAGCGCGCACGCCTCTCCGACGCGGTGTTCACGACCCTTGCCGAACTCGGCCCCACCGGGCTGACCCTGCGCGCCGTCGCCGAGCGGGCCGGCTGCACCACCGGGCTCGTCCTGCACACCTTCCCGGACAAGCGCGCGTTGCTCCTCCACGCCCGTGACGTCCTCCACGAGCGCACCCGGGTCCGAGCCGACCAGGCCGAGTCGACCGCTCCCGACCCCGCCGCGGCCGTCCGCGCCGTGGCGCTCGGGGCACTCGCGACGGACGCCGACCGTGCCGCGGAGGCCCGCGTCTGGGTCGGCTTCCTCGCTGCAGCACTCGGCGACCCGGTCCTCGCCGAGCGACACGCCAGGAACGCCCGCGCGTTCGCCGATCGGCTCGCGCGCCTCATCGGCGCCGCGACGGACCTGCCTGCGGACACCTGCACGGCGCGGGCAGCGTCGCTCGGCGCGGCGGTGGAGGGCGTCACCGCGCTCGCTGCCGGCGACCCGGAGCACTGGACGCCCGAGCGCCAGTCGGCGGCGCTCGACGTCGTGCTGCGCGCGGCGCTCGCAGCGGAGCCCGATCCGCGGAGCTGATCGGGCTCCGCTGCGCTGATCCCGTCAGACCCTCCCAGGATCCGTGACCGGGTCCGCGAGCACGGCGTCGAGGACCGCCCGGTGTTCGTCCGCGTCACCCGGCCCGGCGCTCCCGGCGAGCATGATGAGCGACTTCCAGAGCGCCCAGCCGCGAGCCCGCGCCCATGTGTCCGCGTCCAGGCCGACCGCGTCGCGGAACACCCGGCGGGCATCGGGGTCGAGGAACGTCCACGCCAGCACCAGGTCGCACGCCGGGTCCCCCACGCCGCACGTCCCGAAGTCGATCACGGCGCTGAGACGGCCTCCGTCGTCCACGAGGAGGTTCCCGGGAGCGACGTCGCCGTGGAACCAGACGGGCGGTCCGCTCCATGCCGAGCGCGTCGCTGCGTCCCAGACGGCCTCACACGCCCGGCGGTCGACGCGGGCGCCGAGTCGGTCGAGCGCGGCGACGACCTCGGCGGCGTAGTGCGACGGGTGGGCCCCGCGGTGGAACGAGTGCGCGCCAGCAGCCGGCCCCGGTCCGACAGGCAGGCTGCGCAACTGCACGAGCACCGCGGCGACGTCGGTCGCGGCCAGCGTCCGGTCCGCGTCCGGCACGTCGACGAGCAAGGAGCCCGGCAGCCAACGGCGCACCGACCACGGGAACGGGTAGTCGGCGTCGGGCGCCCCGGTCGCGACGGGCTCCGGAACGGGGACGTCGAGGCGCGCGGCGAGGTACGGCAGGACCCGCTGCTCCTTCTCGACCGCGGGCACGTACCCGGCGGCGCTCGGGAGGCGCACGCTCAGGTCGTCACCGAGCCGGAAGGTCCGGTTGTCCCAGCCCTGGTGCGCGACCTCGCGGACGGGCAGGTCCGCCCACCCGGGGAACTGCGTCGCGACGAGCCGATGGACGAGGTCGGCGTCGATGCGGGGCGCGTCGGTGTCCATGGGCAGCAGGGTAGACGGGCGCCGTACGTGGGCCCGGGCACGCCACCGACGGGACGGAGGTGCCCCGTGCCTCCAGGCCGTCACCCGCGCAAGCGGTCCCGCTCCGCCGGGGGCAGGTGCTCCGTCGCCGTCGCACGCGCGACGGGCGTGAGCCAGCGGCCCTGCCGCTCGAGGAACGCCACGAGCGCCGGTTCGGAAGCGCGCTTCCCGACCTCCCGCAGCACCCAGCCGATCGCGGACTGCACCGTGTCGCCGCGCTCCCGGACGAGCCGACCCACGATCCCGAGAGCGACGTCCGCATCGCCCTGCTTCACGAACGCCAGCGTCGCGACCACCGCGATCCGCCGCACGATCGCGACGTCGGACTTCGCGAGCGCGAAGAGCGGCCCCGTCGACCCGCCGGCGACGAGGGGTGCACCCACGAGCTCCTCCGCCGCGAGGTCCACGAGCACCGGGTCGTCGAACCGCTCGGCCTTCGCCGCGGCGAGGTACTCCTCGGTCAACTCGTCGTCCGGACGCGCCCGCATCGCCTGCACGAGGAGCAGCACCGCGACCAGCCGCGCACCCGCGTCCTCGCTCCACAGCAGCGCCGAGCGCTCACCCTCGTCGAGGGCGGCGAACCGCCGCGCGACCCTGCGGGCCGCGGCGACGTCGCCGGTCGTGCGAGCGAGGGCCGTGATGACGTCCTCCGCCGACCCGCCGGCCTGGAGGCCCGTCACGCGACCTCCCCGGCGGTCGCCTCCGCCGCCCGTCGGCTCCGGCGACCGCGCCGCAGCACGATCACCGCGACCACGACGAGGAACGCCGCGAACAGCCACGTGCTGACCTGCGGGTCCACCAGCCGTGCGAGCCACGCACCGGCCGGCGAGCAGACGGCGGCGGTCACACCGACGGTGAGGCCGACCCGCACGTCCACCGCACGCCGTCGGAGGTTCGCGACGGTGCCGGACACCGACGTCGGCACCATCGTCAGCAGCGACGTCCCCTTCGCCAACAGGTCACCGGCACCGAGCGCCACCTCGAGCCCCGGCACGATCACGACACCGCCCCCGACACCGACGAGCCCGGACAGGACGCCCGACAGGAGCCCGAGGGCGAGCAGGACGAAGGCCTCGCCGACGCCGAAGTGCACCTCGCCGCCGCGGGTCGGGACCGTCGTGAACAGCGAGACGAGCACCACCGCGACGAAGCCGACGAAGATCCACGGCAGGGCACGGAGCGGGACGGTCCGGAGGAGTCGTGCACCGATCGGCGCACCGACGACGCTGCCGACCGCCAGCGTGAGGGCCGCCAGCCAGTGGACCTCTCCCTGCACGGCGTAGGTGACCGCACCGACGACGGCCGCCGGTGCGATCGCCACGAGCGAGGTGGCGGAGGCACGACGCTGGTCCATGCCGGCGAAGGCCATCAGGGCGGGGACGACGACCACACCGCCGCCGACGCCGAACAGCCCCGACAGGAGCCCGGCGACGACGCCGATCGCGACGAGGGCGAGGGTCCGGGGCATCGTCCCAGCCTAGGACGCGCGTCGCGGGAACCGGCGTACCAGTCCCCGTGGGCTGTCCTGCGGGACGGCCGTTCCCCGGACGACTGCCCCGGGCAGAGGTCGCCCCCGACTGCCCGCCCGCGTCAGCGGAAGTGCAGGATCGACAGCGGGTCGATGAGGGTGCCGCCGCGGCGGGTCTCGACGTGCACGTGCGGCCCCGTCGACTGTCCGGTGTTGCCCGACTTCCCGATCGTGGTCGAGAGCGACACGATCTGTCCCTTCTTGACCTGGATCGCGCTCAGGTGTGCCGTCAGGACGGTCACGTTGCCGTAGGTCACGACGACGTAGTTCCCGTACGTGGCGTTGTTCGCGACGGTGGTCGTCACGGTGCCCGTCCCGGAGGCGTAGACCGGCGTACCGACGGCCACCGGGGAGTCCGTGCCCTGGTGGTACCGCGGGACGTGGTTCGCGCCGCGGTCGTCGCCGTACCGTCCGGAGATCTTCGTGCTCGCCACCGGCCAGCGCAAGCCGGTCACCGGCTTCGTCGACCAGACGCGGGTGTCGCTCTTCCCGTAGAGCACGACGTTCCCGTCGACCTGCACGAGGAGTTGACCACCGCCGTACTTGTACGTGCGCGTCGACCACTTGGCCGCGTTCGCCGCCGTGTAGACGACGAGGTTGCCGTCGGTCTGCACGGCCGCGTACGCCCCGGGGTTCCCGGACGTGCCGGAGGACCACACGACCTTGCCCGCCACCGACTGGACGAGGTTGCCGTCGGTGCGCATCTCGAGGGTGCGGGTGGTGCTCGCGTCGGAGCGGAGGGTGGTGCCGCCGAGGATCGTGTACCCGGCCGGGACCCGGTCCTGGTACCCCTTCCAGCTGACGATCGGCGTCGTGCCGGAGAGCAGTGCCATCGTGCCGTCGCCGCGGAGGACGAACGACGTCGACTGCTTGGTGCCTGCCGACGACCACCGCGTGACCCGCTTGCCGCCGAGGAGCAGGTCGACCGCACGGTTCTTGCCGATCTTGAGGATCGCGCCGGGCTTGTTCGAGGTTCCGGACGCCCACAGCACAGCGTTGCCGATGCCGTACTCGACGAGGTTGCCGTCGCCCTGCAGGACGAGGCGGAACTGTCCGTTCGGCGAGGTGACCGAGTCACCCGGGTTGAGCGTGGTCCCGGCAGGGACGGAGCCCTTCCAGACGACGGCGGCGGAGGCCGGCTCGGCCGTTCCGATGAAGCCACCGGCGACGACGGCGATCGCTGCGAGGCCCGCTGCCAGGCGGGACGCGCGGGCTCGGAACGGCCGGCGCGGACGCGTGGCGATGGACGGGTTGCTGGTCATGGTTCCCCTGCTGGTCGGTGCGCCGTGCCCCTGCACGGACTGCGACCCGCCCTGCACGAGTCACCGAACGATGGTCGGTGTTCTGCGTCCGCGAGGACAACCCCAGTTCCGGGGGCACGGTGCGAGCGGAGCAGGATGGGAGCATGCCGACACCGAACCCCGCCTTCGTCCCGCCCACCTCGACACCGACGCGCCCGGACCTCGCCGGCACGTTCGGAGCGGTCGCGTCCACGCACTGGATCGCGACCGCCACGGCCCAGTCGGTGCTCGAGCGTGGCGGCAACGCGTTCGACGCCGCGGTGGCCGGAGCCTTCGTGCTGCAGGTCGTCGAGCCGCACCTCAACGGTCCGGGCGGTGACCTCACGGCGGTGTTCGCGACGGCCGACGACCCGACACCGGTCGTGCTCTGCGGGCAGGGACCGGCCCCCGCCGGCGCGACACGTGGACACTTCCTCGCGGAGGGCCTCGACCTCGTCCCCGGCGCCGGCGCCCTCGCCGCCGCGGTGCCCGGGGCGGTGGACGCCTGGCTCCTCCTGCTCCGCGATCGCGGAACCTGGGACCTCGCGGACGTCCTGGCCCCGGCGATCGGGTACGCCCGCGACGGTCACCCGGTCACCGCCGGCGTCGTGCGGACGATCACGGCCGTGCAGGACCTGTTCCGCGAGCACTGGCCCACGTCGGCTGCGCAGTGGCTGCCGGGAGGCACGGTGCCGGTCCCAGGCGACCTGCTCCGCAACGAGCCGCTCGCGGCCGTCTACGAGCGGCTCGTCGCCGCCGGCGGTGAGCACGCCGGCCGGACGGCCCGCATCGACGCCGCTCGCACCGAGTGGGCGGAGGGCCTCGTCGCGCAGACGATCGACGCGTTCGTCCGCGAACCGCACCGGCACGCCTCGGGCACGGACCACGCCGGCGTGATCCGCGCGACCGACCTGCAGGCGTTCCGCGCGACGTACGAACCGGCGACCACGGCCGAGTTCCGCGGCTGCACGATCGCGAAGACCGGGCCGTGGGGCCAGGGCCCGGCGCTGCTCGAGACCCTGCGGCTGCTCGAACCGTTCGACGACGCGCTGCTCGACCCGTCGACCGAGGTCGGCGTCCACACGATCGTCGAGGCGCAGAAGCTCGCCCTCGCCGACCGCGACCTGTTCTACGGCGACGGGGACGTACCCCTCGAGGTCCTGCTCTCGGACGCGTACACCGACGAGCGTCGCACCCTGATCGGCGAGCAGGCCTCGGCCGAGCTCCGACCGGGCACCGTGCCAGGCTTCGAACACGCCACCCCGCCGCTCCGCACCGCGTACGACACCGAGGCCGACGGCACCGTCGGCGAGCCGACCGTCCGGGTCGCCTCCGACGCGGACGAGACCGTCCCGGTCGAGGACCGCGGCGAGCCGTTCGTCGCCCCGAACGGCGAGACACGCGGTGACACGGTCCACATCGACGTGGTCGACCGCTGGGGCAACATCGTCAGCGCGACGCCGTCCGGCGGGTGGCTCCAGTCGTCGCCGACGATCCCGGGTCTCGGGTTCTGCCTCGGCACCCGGCTGCAGATGACCTGGCTCGAGGAGGGCACCGCGTCCACACTGACACCCGGCGAGCGACCCCGGACCACCCTCACGCCGACCCTCGTGCTCCGGGACGGCCACCCGGTCGCGGCGCTCGGGTCGCCCGGGGGCGACCAGCAGGACCAGTGGCAGCTGCTCTTCCTGCTGCGGTGGATCGTCGGCGGCTACTCACCACAGCAGGCGATCGACGCGCCGATGCTGCACACGACCTCGTTCCCCGGGTCGTTCTGGCCACGGACGTGGGAACCCGCTGGCCTCGTGGTCGAGGACCGGCTCGGCGCCGACGTCATCGACGCACTGGAAGCCCGTGGACACGTCGTCACCAGAGCCGGCGACTGGGCGCTCGGCCGGCTGTGCTGCGTCACCCGCGACCCGTCAATCGGGGTCGTCGGGGCGGCGGCCAATCCTCGGGGCGCGCAGGGCTACGCGATCGCTCGCTGAGGACGGGGCCGGACGACGGGAGGCCCGGGGCGGAGTCGCCACGGGCCTCCCGTCCGGCGCACGGGCCGACGGTCGAGCGTCAGCTGCGGGGCCGCGCGGCGCGCACCCAGCGCACGAGGTTGACGACCGGGTACGCGAGCGCGAGCAGCGCGATGACCGCCATGCCGATCGCGCCGGCCCACACGTCAGCCGGGCCGGCGAGGATCCGGCCCACGACCACGAGCGCGTTGATGCCGATCGCGGCGAGGACGATCGAGGCGACGATCCGCCAGACCAGTCCCGACCGCGAGACCGGTTCCGACACGCCGCTGACGAGGCCGCGCTCGGGAGCGTCGTACGGGATCCCCACCGCCATGCCACCGTCGGTGGTCCCGTCGCCTGAGGCCCGCGGCCTGACGGCCTCGGTGTACTCCGGGTTCGTCACCATGATCTGCTCCCCACTGCGGAGCAGCCACTGCCCCGCGAGCTCACGGTAGCCCCGGCGGGCCGGTCCGGACCAGTCCCGTTACCGGATCGTCGTCAGCGACCGAGGGTCGGCACGACGACGGCTCGACCGGAGAGCTCCCCGGCCTCGAGCTTCCGGTAGGCCTCGAGCGCGTCGTCGAGTGCGTACCGCTCGACGTCCGGCACGATCTGGCCCGCCCGGTACATCGCGACGACCTCGTGCAGGTCCTCGATCGTGCCCCAGTAGGTGTTCGTGATCGTCGACTCGTACGGGGTCGAGAAGAAGTTCCACTCGGTCGTGCCGCCGGCGATGCCGACGACGGTGAACCGGCCGCCGATCGCCATCGACGCCTGCGCCGTCTTGACCGTCGGGGTGGCACCGACGAAGTCGAACGCGGCGTCGACGCCGCGCCCGCCGGTGATGTCCCGGATGGCGGCGACCTGGCCCGGGCCCCCAGGGACGGTGACCGCGCCACGGGCGGCGGCTCGGTCCATCGCGTCCTGCTTCACGTCCGTCGCGATGACGGTCGCTCCGGTGAGCGCGGTGAGGATCTGCACGGCGATCTGTCCGAGTCCGCCGAGCCCGACGACGAGCGCGTACTTGCCGCCGCCCGCGAGGTTCGGCAGCGCTGCCTTGATGGCGTGGTACGGCGTCAGGGCGGCGTCACTGAGCGGTGCCGCGGTGATCGGGTCGGCGTCGCCGAGGGGCACGAGGTTCCGCGCGGGCACGACGACGTACTCGGCCATGCCCCCGTCGCGGCCGAGGCCGATGCCCGCGTACGGGTTCGTGGCGGCGTTCTCGCAGTACGTGTCCTGCCCCTTGGAGCAGTACGAGCAGTGCCCGCACCCGACGGGGCCGTACACGAGGTAGGCGTCCCCCGAGGTGAACCCGGTCACGCCGGGGCCGACCGACTCGACCCAGCCGGAGTTCTCGTGCCCGAGGACGAACGCGGGTGCCTGCGCTCCCGGCTGGCCCTCGCGGAACTCGCGGTAGACGGCGACGTCGGAGTGGCACGCCCCGGCGCCGGCGACCTTGAGCAACACCTCGCCCGGCCCGGGCGTGGGCTTCGGCACGTCCGTGAGGGACGGGAAGGTCTGGTACTGCTCGAACACGACGGCACGCATGGTTGCTGCTCCTCCTGACGGGTCACTGGTGAGCGTCGACTCGACTCGTCGGGCGTCACGGGGTGCGGCGTCGCGATCGGATCGGGCCGATCCACCGCCAAACTACACCTGTTGCGTAAGTGCCGGGCCCGGATCCGGGTCGGGCAGGGACTCCCGACGCCCGGCGAACAGCCCACGGTCGAAGCGCGCACCACGCACGCGGGGACGACTGACCACCATGCCGGTGACGACCAACCACCCGATCGGGCCGGTGAAGACGAGGAGCAGGATCCACATCCCGGTGTGGTCGCGGTCGTGGAGCCGCCGGACGAGCAACGACCACCGCGGGATCGCGGTGACGAGCAGCCCCACGATGATCGCGACGTCCCAGCTGTCGGGCCAGGCGTCACGGCCCGACCCGTACCCCCACCACGCGGTGGAGGACCGGCCCTGGTGGATCTCGAACAGGTGGAACCCGACCTGCGGCGACGGGACGATGCCGAACGGGTCGGCGTAGACCGTCCAGCGCGCGGTCATGCCGAGCTGCTGCACGAGCCACCAGACCGCGAGGGCGACCACTGCCTGCAGGGCGATGACCCAGAAGAACTCCGTCCGGCTGGCGCGGCCGTGGAACCGCCACCCCTGCGTCCAGAACCGCACCCACGCCACGTCCGGGCGTCGGGACACGTCGACCGGCCCCTGCTCGAGCACCCGCGTCCGGAACGACGTGCTGTCCCCCATGCGCCCGATCGTAGGGCAGACCTGCGTCTTCCCCGTGAGCAGGTTGCGAGAACGGTCGTTCTCCGATTGACTCGGCCTTGGCTCCGGACCGGAGTCGACGGCTCCGCACGGGGCCGACCCCACACGAAAGGAGCGGGAATGCCCACGCGCACCGCACGCACCGCCTGGAACGGCGGCCTCAACGACGGTTCCGGCCAGGTCGAACTCTCGAGCTCGAAGGTCGGCACCTACGACGTGTCCTTCCCGAAGCGCGCCGCGGACGAGGCCGGTGGCACCACCAGCCCCGAGGAGCTGATCGCCGCGGCCCACTCCTCCTGCTACGCCATGCAGTTCTCGGCGATCCTCGGCGAGGCCGGCGGCACCGTCGAGGCGCTCGACGTCAAGGCCGACGTCTCCCTCGGCCCGGACTCGGCCGGCGGCTTCAAGCTCACCGGCATCGTCCTCACCGTGAGCGGCGAGGTCTCCGGCATCGACGAGGCGGCCTTCCTCAAGGCCGCTGACGAGGCCAAAGCGACCTGCCCGGTCTCCAAGGCGCTCACCGGCGTCGACATCGAGCTGCACGCGACGTTCGAGCAGTAGCCGTCACCCCCTGACGGCCGGGAGGCCCGTGGCGACCCCGCCACGGGCCTCCCGTCCGTCCGTCACCTACGCTGAGTGCCGTGCCCCGGTTCCTCGCCACCCCGACCTGGCTCGCCCTGTGGGCGGGCGCCGCCGTCCTGGTCGCGGGCGTGGTGGTCTGGCTCTCCGCACCGACCGCCTCGTTCGGCTGGTTCGCGTACGCCCCGCTCGCCGGAGCGGTCTTCGACCCGGTGACGCACTCGTGGCAGCAGGTCGTCGGGCCGGTCCTCATCCTGGTCGGCGCGGTCGTCGCAGCGTTCGCCCTCGGCCGGCTCAGCGTGCGTCGACGGCGCTGACCGTCCCAGCCGGCGGCAGGGCCGCGTTCAGCGCACGTCCGGACTCGGTCGACCGCGACTGGCACCATGGCGGGATGGCCGAGCAGTCCCTCCCCGGCGTGCCGAGACCCGGCCGCCCGCCGCGGCCCCGCGTCCGGAAGGTCGCGCAGCACGACCTCCGCGACGCCCGCGCACGGCTGCGCGGCACGATCTACGAGGACGTCGCCCCGGACGTCCGACCCCGCGAGCAGTACTCCCCCGTGCAGATCGTCGACTTCTGCCTCGACCTCGCGGAGGTCATGCTCGCCTCGGGCGCCGACACCCGGAGCGTCGAGACCGCGGTGGTCGCGGTGTCGACGAAGTGGAACCTCGCGCCGCTCGACCTCGACCTCACCGGCAGCTCGGTGACGATCCAGTACGCGCCGGCCGACGGCCCCGCGCTCGTGAAGTTCCGCACCGTGACGATCGACGGCTCCGACCTCGGGCGCCTCGCGTGGGCGAACCAGATCGTGGACGACCTCGTGCACGGTGCGCGCGACATGACCTCAGCCGTGAGCGCCCTCGTCGCCGTGCTCCGGATGCCGCCCCGGTGGCCGAACTGGCTCGCCGACGTCGGGCTCGCGATCCTCGGCACCTCGATCGCGATGCAGGCCGGCGGCGGGTGGCGAGCCGGCCTCGGGGCGTTCGTCCTGATGATGGGGATCATCGTGTCCGGCCGCTGGCTGACCGGACGGGGCTTCCCACAGTTCTTCGTGTCGGGAGCCCAGGGCGCGGTGGCCTCAGCCCTCGGCACCCTCGCGATCGCGGCGGGCGTCCTCGGGCCGGCCGGTGCGGCGACGATGGTGGCCGCGCTCGTCGTGCTGCTGCTGCCGCACGTCTCGCTCGTGACCTGGGCGCAGGACGCGATCTCGGGCTTCCGGGCGATGGCGGTCGCGCGGGCCTTCTCGATCCTGCTCGTCATCGCCGCGATCGTCGTCGGGGTCCCGGCGGGCATCGCGTTGACGCACTGGCTGCGGATCGAGGTCGACCCGTCCGGCATCGTGCTCGATCCGCTGCCGCTGTGGGCGTCGCTGTCCCTCACGGTCGTGTCCGCCGCGGCGAACTGCTTCGTGCAGCAGGCCAGCGCGCGGGTGATCCCGGTCGCGGTGACCTTCTCGGTGGCCGCCGGTGCGTCGCTGTGGGCGCTGCGTCAGCTCGGGTTCCCGCTCCTCGGCGCGACGTTCCTCGCGTCCGTGCTCCTCGGCGTGCTCGCGACGATCGCCGCTGCGCGGATGCGGACCGCCGTGGGGGCGATCGCCGTCCCGGCGTTCTGCGGCGCGCTGCTCCCCGGTGTCGCGGTGTCGAACGCCCTGCTCAACGTGATGTCGGGGTCGTCGACCTCGGCACTCGACTTCGTGTCCGCCGTGACCGTCGCGCTCGCGATCGGCGCCGGCCTCGTGCTCGGCGGGCTCTTCGCGACGCCGGGCGCGCGACGGGCCCTGCGGCGAGCGCGGAAGGTCGTCGTCCACTCGGTGCACAGCGACACCACGGCGCTCCGCGTGATCCGCGACTCGGGTTACGACCCCGGGGACGGCAGCCGGCCGCGCTGGTGACCCCGGCGCGGCCGGCCGTCACCCCGGTCGATGTCGGCCCGTGGCGTCGTCAGCTCGCGTCGGTGACGGCGCTCGAGACGGCGGTGGGTGCGTCGTAGTCACCGTCCGGGATGTTCTTCAGGGCTTCGAGCGCGTCGCCCGAGGCGCCCTCGCGCTCGGCGGTCGCGACGATGTCGTCCTTCGACGCCGGGTACTCGATGCCGCTCAGGTACTTCTGGATCTCGATCGGGTTGGGGTTCGCCACGACGGCTCCTTCCGGTTGGGGTCTCCACCGAGTACCCCGCTCGGACTTCGTCCCCGCACGGGTCCGCGCATCCCGGCCAACACCACCGGGTTGCGGGTCAGATCTCCCAGCTGCCCGGGTCGCTCCACGTGGCGTGCTGGACCTGGGCGCGAGGCTGGTACCGCTCCATCCAGCCAGCCTCGAGGCGCGCCACGGCCCGGTCGAACGCCTGGACGAGGTCCATGTCGGCACGCAGGAGCGCCTGGAGCTGCAGCCCCTCGTAGAGGGCGATGAGCTGCTCGGCACCACGCCGGGGGTCCATCGTGTGCGGGGCCCGGCCGACGGCCACGTCCCGCTCGAGGCCGCGCTTGATTTGCGAGAAGAACAGCTGGTAGCGGGAGCGGAGGTACGTGGCCATCGGGTGCGCCGGGTTGCCGGCCACCGACAGCAGCGCGACGAGCAGCCGCATGAGTGCCGGGTCCTCGGCGTTCGACGCGACGATCGCGCGGAGGAGGTCCACCGTGGCGGCGTCGCCGACCTCGGCCGCGACCTCTTCCATGCGGCCGCCGTTCCAGCGGTCGACGGCGGCGAGCACGAGACCGTCCCACGACGGGAAGTGCAGTTCGAGTTCGGTGAGCGTGATCCCCATCCGCTCTGCGACCTGCTCGGGTCGCGCCTCGTGGAAGGGCACGTCGCGCAGGAGGTCGACGGTCGCCCCGACGATCGTGATCCGCAGGTGCAGGGTGGCGGCCGCAGCGGCTGCCGCGTGCGTGTCCGCGCTGGTGTTCTCGAGCATCGTGCCCTCCGTTCGCCGGACGTCCTGTCCGGGGCGCCCTCGTGGGGCGCGTGCTGCACCCGGAACGGGTGCACGATCCATCCTGGTGGATGACGGGGGACACCAGAATCCCCGGTCCGGGTGTCGGCATTACGGGGGACAGGCGCCCCGCTCAGCCGGTTCGCGGCCGGTCGTGTGACGATGCCGCCATGTCCCCGAACGACTCGATCGCGCACGGCCTCGCGACCATGGCGTCCGCCGGCTTCGAGTTCGGCGGCGACGCCGACCAGGTCGCGCACGACGTCCGGACGATGTGGGAGCAGCTCGGCCGGCCGTCCGGAGCCTTCGAGGCCGCCGCGCGTGCGATCGCCGAACTCCCCCAGCGCCCGGAGGTCCCGATCGTGGACCAGGCGCGACGTCGTGCGTTCGAGCGGGCCATCGGCATCAACCCGGTCGAGGTCGAGCTCGCCGCCGCGCTGTCGGCACGCGAGCTGCTGGAGCGCCTGGCCCGCACCTCCGACGCGCCCTGCTGACGATCGTCCATCCGGGATCCCGTCACGCGTTAGGTGAACCTAAGTAGGTGAGGCTACCCTTACCTCGTGGTCGATCTGCATGCACGCGACGTCACCGTGGGGTACCACGGCGAGGACGTCGTCCACGCCGCCTCGCTGGAGCTCGCCGCCGGGACGGTGACCGCCCTCGTCGGACCGAACGGGTCCGGCAAGTCGACGCTCCTGCGCTCGATCGCGCGGCTCCAGCCCGCGCGCTCCGGGGCCGTGCACCTGCGCGGCGCGACCGACGCACACGACGCGGGCCGTGCCTCCAGGCCGGTGTCGACGGCGCGTGCGGCCGGGGACGCCGACGGGACCGACGTCGTCGACGGCCTCGCACTGACGCCGAAGGCGTTCGCCCGGCAGGTCGCCCTGCTCACCCAGGGCCGCCCCGTCCCGGGTGGCCTCCGGGTCCGCGACCTCGTGACCTTCGGACGGCACCCCCACCGCGGTCGGTTCGGCGGACAGGACCCCGACGGACAGGTCGTCGTCGCCCACGCGCTCGACGTGACGGGTCTGACGAGCCTCGCCGAGCGGCCCGCCGACGAGCTGTCCGGCGGACAGCTGCAACGGGTGTGGCTGGCGAGCTGCCTGGCGCAGCAGACCGGCGTCCTCCTGCTCGACGAGCCGACCACCTACCTCGACCTCCGCTACCAGGTGGAGCTGCTCGACCTGGTCCGCGACCTCGCTGACGTCCACGGCACCGCCGTCGGCGTCGTGCTCCACGACCTCGACCAGGCGGCCGCCGTCGCGGACCGTCTCGTGCTCCTGCGCGCCGGCGTCGTCGTCGCGGACGGCAGCCCGGAGGACGTCCTCGACGCCGAGCGCCTCTCGGACGTGTACGGCATCCGCATCGACGTGGACCACGACCCCACCACCGGAGCGCTCCGGACCCGCGCGATCGGTCGACACCACTCCCGGACCACCCCTGCACCCGCCCGCTGACGTCGGGCGCAGCACGCGTCCGAGCCCAGCTCCACCCTCATCGAACAGGAAGAACCGAGCCGCCATGAAGCGACGACTCCTCACCGCCACTGCCATCGCCGCGGCAGCCGCACTGGCCCTCACCGCCTGCGGCTCGACGCAGGCGGCGACCGACGCCAGCCCCTCCGCCGCGAAGATCACGGTCACCGACGCCCAGGGCACGAAGGTGACGCTCGACGGCCCCGCGAAGAAGGTCGTCGGCACGGAGTGGAACGTCGTCGAGGACCTCGAGACCCTCGGGGTGGCGCCCGCCGGCGTCGCGGACGTGAAGGGCTACAGCCAGTGGGACTCGAAGGTCCCGCTGACCGGTGACCCGAAGGACATCGGCACCCGCGGCGAGCCGAGCACCGACACGATCGCCTCGATCGCCCCGGACCTCATCGTCGCCACGACCGACCTCAAGGACTCGGTCGTCGCGCAGCTCCGCAAGATCGCCCCGACGATCGTCATCGCCTCGGCGAAGTCGGGCGCGCAGCTCGACACCATCAAGGACACGCTCGACCTCATCGCGGAGGCGACCGGCACGACCGCGAAGGCCGATGCCGTGTGGAAGGCCCTCGAGGAGAAGATCGCGGACGGCAAGCAGGAGATCGCCGACGCGGGCAAGGCCGGCACGAAGGTGGCGTTCGCGGACGGGTACGTCCTGTCGAACCAGGTCACGATCCGGCCGTACACGAAGGGCTCGCTCATCGGCCAGGTCAACGCCGAGCTCGGGCTCGCGGACGCATGGTCCGGGACGGGCATCGAGGGCGACGCCGCGTACGGCCTCGGCTCGACCGACGTGGAAGGGCTGACGAAGCTGCCGGCGGACACGCAGTTCCTGTACATCGACAACAAGACCGCGAGCGAGGACGACGTCTTCGGCACGACGCTCGCGTCGAACGCCGTGTGGAAGTCGCTGCCGTTCGTCGAGCAGGACCACGTGCACCGTCTCGACGACGGCATCTGGATGTTCGGCGGTCCCGGGGCGATGGACGCCTACGTCGACGCCGCGGTCGCCGCGCTCACGAAGTAGCGGTGACCGGGACCACCGCGCCCGCGCGGGCCGGGAGGCGCTCCACGAGCGTCGCCCGGCCCGCGCTCGGCGTCCTGCTGCTCGTCGCCGGGATCGTGCTCGTCGCGGTGCTCGCAGCGGTGGACACGACCCAGGGCACCGCGAACGTCGGGGTCGCGGACGTCTGGAAGGCCCTCACCGGCCGAGCGGACGGCGCCGACGCGTCCGTCGTCGTCGCCTCCCGCTTCCCCCGCGCCGCAGCCGGCCTCGTGGTCGGCTTCGCGCTCGGCGTCGCCGGCGCAGCGCTGCAGGCGGTGACCCGGAACGTGCTCGCGGCGCCGGACACCCTCGCCGTGAACGCGGGCGCGTACCTCGCACTCGGCATCGTCGCGGTGTCGGGCATCGGACTGCCGGTCGTCGCGCAGTCCGGGATCGCGTTCCTCGGCGGGCTCGCGGCAGCCGCCCTGGTGCTCGCGCTGTCCGGGCTCGGCAGCGGCGCCCTGCGG
This sequence comes from Curtobacterium phoenicis, assembly GCF_047238015.1. NCBI lineage: Bacteria > Bacillati > Actinomycetota > Actinomycetes > Micrococcales > Microbacteriaceae > Curtobacterium > Curtobacterium phoenicis. The sequence goes on along the minus strand of NZ_JBDFLZ010000002.1, from coordinate 582,320 downwards.
CTCGTCCTCGCCGGGACGGCGCTCGCTCTCGGCCTGGGATCCGTCACGCAGGCGCTCGTCCTGCTGTTCCCGCAGCAGACCCGGGGCCTGTACAGCTGGAACCAGGGCGGCATCGCGCAGAACGGGTACGACACGGTCCTGTCGATGCTCCCGGTGGTGGCCGTCGGTGTGGTCGGCTTCCTGGTCCTGTCCCACCGGGTCGATGCCCTCGCGCTCGGCGACGACGCCGCCCGCGGGCTCGGCGTCCCGGTCCGGAGCACCCGGGTCGTGGCGGTCGTGCTCGCCGTGCTGCTCAGCGCGGCGGCGGTCACGATCGCGGGGCCGATCGGGTTCGTCGGTCTCTGTGCACCCGCGCTCGTGCGTCCGATCGCGAGGACCTTCCCGACCCTGCACCGCTCGTGGGCGCTCCTGATGGTCTCGGGGCTCGTCGGTGCCGGCATCGTGGTCGCCTCCGACGTGCTGCTCCGCGCCGTCGTGTCCGGTGACCGGGCGGTGACCGTCCCCACTGGCGTCGTCACGAGCGTCGTCGGCGCGGTGTTCCTCGTCGTGATGGCGCTCCGGATGCGGGACACCGGACAGACGACCCCGCTCGAGGTGTCCCGCATCCCGGGGCGGCTCGCCGTCACCCTGACGGTGGTCGCCCTCGTGGCCGTGCTCGTCGGCGTGGTCGTCGCGTCGGTGCTGCTCGGCGACGCGAAGCTCCTGCTCGGTGACGTCACGAACTGGTTGACCGGCAGGGCGAACCAGGCGATCGCGTTCATCCTCGACACCCGCGTCCCGCGGGTCACCGCCGCGCTCCTGGCCGGTGCTGCACTGGCACTCGCCGGGACGCTCGTGCAGGGCGTCACCCGCAACCCGCTGGCCGACCCCGGGGTCCTCGGTGTCTCGAGCGGCGCCGGGCTCGGCGCAGTACTGGTCGTGACCGCGGTCCCCGCGGCCTCGACGTGGAGCGTGGCCGGTGCCGCGTTCGCCGGCGCCGCAGCTGCGGCACTCGTGGTGTTCGGCCTCGCGGCCCGCGGCGGGTTCCGGCAGAACCGCCTCGTGCTCGTCGGCGTCGGGGTGTCGGCCGGGCTCACGGCACTCATCAGCCTGCTCATCGTGGTCACCGACCCGTTCAACGCGAACAAGGCCCTGACCTGGCTGTCGGGTTCGACGTACGGCCGGACGTGGCAGGACTCACTGCCCGTGGTCGCGGTGCTCGTGGTGGCCCTCGCGCTCGTGCTGCCCGGCCACCGCGAGCTCGACATCGTGTCCCTCGACGAGGACTCCCCCAGGTTGCTCGGGGTCCGACTCGGCCGGACCCGCCTCGGCTTCCTGACGCTCTCGGTGCTCCTCACCGCCACGGCGATCGCGGCCGTCGGGACGATCGGCTTCGTCGGGCTCGTCGCGCCGCACGCCGCCCGCTCATTGGTCGGTCGAGCGCACGCCCGGGTCGTGCCGGTGGCGGTGCTGCTCGGAGCGGTGCTCGTCTGCCTCGGGGACCTGCTCGGACGGACCGTCATCGCGCCGGCCCAGCTCGGCGCGGGCATCCTCACCGCGCTCGTCGGCACGCCCTACTTCGTGTGGTTGCTCCTGAGGACGCCGCGGGCGGCGCACTGACGGCGCTCGGCCCACTGACGGACGGGAGGAGCGGTGCCAGCCGGCACCGCTCCTCCCGTCCGTCAGGTGGTCGCCGCTACGGCGTCGGCATGCCGCCGTCCACGTGGAGGGTCTCACCCACGACGTAGGACGACTCGCCGCTGGCGAGGAACACGTACGCCGGTGCGAGTTCGGCGGGCTGTCCCCAACGGCCGAGGTAGGTCTGCTCACCCGCGCTCGGCAGGTCCTCGGGCTTCTGCCCGCCGGCGGGCTGCAGCGGCGTCCAGATCGGTCCGGGCGCGACGGCGTTCACCCGGATGCCCTTCGGCGCGAGCTGGGCGGCGAGACCCTTGGCGAGGTTGTTCACGGTCGCCTTGGTCGCCGCGTAGTGCACGAGGTGGGGCGACGGCGCGTACGCCTGGATCGACGTCGTGTTGATGATGGTCGACCCCGGCGCGAGGTGCGGCACGGCGGCCTTCGTGATCCGGAACGTCGCGTAGACGTTCGTCTTGAACGTCTCGTCGAACTCCTCGTCCTCGATGTCCGTGATCGAGTCGACGTTCTGCTGCTTGCCGGCGTTGTTCACGACGATGTCGAGACCCCCGAGACCCTCGACGGCCTTCGCGACGAGTTCTTCGCACCACTCCTTCGACGTGATGTCGCCGGGGAGCGCCACGGCCGTCCGTCCGGCGGCCTCGATGAGTCCGACGATGCGCTGCGCGTCCTCTTCCTCCTCGGGGAGGTAGGCGATCGCGACGTCGGCGCCCTCGCGGGCGTACGCGATCGCGACGGCGGCGCCGATCCCGGAGTCCCCGCCCGTGACGAGCGCCTTCCGGCCCTCGAGACGACCGGAGCCGCGGTAGGTGTCCTCACCGTGGTCGGCCGGCACGTTCTGCGCCATCTCCTCGTCGGTGCCGGCGCCGGGCAGGTACTGCTCGTCGGGCTTCTTGTCCGCGTACATCGCGGTCGGGTCCTGCATCGTGTACTGGTCCGTCATGCGCTGCACGGTACGCACGCCCGGGTCCGTCGTCGTCCAGGGCGCTGTCCCCCGACGGCCGCACGGGAATGTCACGGGGAGGTGACGGCCCGGAACCGATTCGGTAACACCCGTCGCCCATCGAGGTCCGAGGTCGTACGGTCGTGTGGTGACCTCCCGCCCCTTCCTCGCGCTCGGCGCCGCCGTGCTGGCCGCCTCGGCGACCGTGCTCGCGACCGGCGCACCTGCCGGGGCGGCGGAGTTCGTGCGGGCGTCCGAGTCGACGGCGTCCGTGTCGACGACGTCCGCGTCGACGGCGTCAGTGTCGGCGGCGTCCGTGTCGAACGGCAAGCTCAAGCGTGTCGACGCCATCGAGCTCCACGCGGAGTCGCTCGTCCTCGAGCGAGACCACCGCGCCGTCGTCGACCTGTCGATGCGCGATGCCCGCTCGACCGTGAACGTGCTCAACCGGCTCCTCGGGACTCCGTCGCGCACCCAGACCGCCGAGGGCGACGGCGGGGCGTGCTTCCCCGCCGGTACGACCTACACCTGGGGCGGTGCGATCCGCGTCGCCGCGCTGACCACCCCCGCCGAGCTCGGCAACGCCGTCGAGATCCGCATCCTCCGCGACGAGGTGCGCTCCCGCAGCGGGTCGATGGTCGAGCTGTCCGGCCCGCACGGCGTGCAGGTCGGCGACGACGTCGAGCGGCGCATCGAGCGGGCCGCCCCGGAGGACCGGATGTCCTTCGGCTCGGACGACTCGGACGCCCCTTCCGCGTGGCAGGTGCTCCTGCAGCACGGCTGGGACGACGGCGAGCACGCCTCCGACACCCGCAGCACCGACTCCCGGTCGAGCGACGACCGCCGGGTGCCGGCGTCGACCGCCGGGGACACCGTGGGCGACGACACCGACCCCGAGGTCTCCGGCCGGAACGGCGTCTCCGCACTGACCGACGACACCACCGTGACCGTGCTCGGATCACCGATGCCGATCAACGCGACGGGCGGCTGCTGAGCCTCACACGCGGATCGTCGCGACGACCGGGAAGTGGTCGCTCGCGAACCACGTCTCCGGACCGTCGTGGTCGATCACGACCCGTTCGACGGCGCGCACACCCCGCGTCCAGATCCAGTCGATGCGCTCACCCGACGCCACCGGCGGCTGCCAGTCGTTGAACGTCGCGGTGCGGTCGTCCGGGTCACCACCGGCCTCCCATGCATCCGTGTAACCCGCAGCGCCGAGGACCCGGGACGCCCGACCGGCGCCTGCGGGTTCGTTGCAGTCCCCCGCGATGACGACCGGTCCGTCGACAGCCGCCGTCCGCTCCGCGATCAACGCCGCGCTCTTCGCCCGGACCTCGTCGCCGTGCGGGCCCTCCTCGTGGTCGAGGTGCGTCGTCACGAGCGTGAACGCTCCGCCGTCGACGTCCAGGAACCGCGCGTGGTTGGCGATGCGGGGGAAGACGCTCCCCCAGGTGTTGGACACCGGCTCGTCCGGGGTGTCCGAGAGCCAGAACGACCCCTGCTCGACGGGACGGAGTCGGTCGCGTCGGAAGAACACGGCGGCGTGTTCGCCCGCGGTCCCGCCCTCGCGACCCTGACCGACGTCTCCGTGCTCCGGCAGGCCCGCGCGGAGGTCGTCCATCTGGTGGTCGAACGCCTCCTGTACGCACAGGACGTCCGGATCGTGGCGTCGCACGACCTCCAGCAGCACCGGCAGACGGGCGGGCCAGTCGTGTGCGGGGTCTGGGTTCTTGACGTTGTAGGTCATCAGGGTGATCGGACGCTCGGCGTTGCTCACCCGTCGAACCTACCGATCACGCCGGTTCCGGGGCCATGGCCCTCCGCAGCGCGATGACCCCGTCGCGAGCCCGCGTCTTGGCGGTCCCCACCGGGACGCCGAGTTCGGTGGCCAGCTCCGGTCCGGACAGTCCCACGAGGTGCCGGAGCACGACCGCCTCGCGCTGCCTCGGAGGCAGACCTGCGATGCTGCGGCGCAGGGCCGCGCGGTCGAGGACGCTCTCAGCGCGCTCCGCGGCGGAGTGGTCGATCGCCTCGTGGTCGCGGGCGCCGATCCGGAGATCGCGCTCCCGGTCGGCGCGACTCTTCCGCACGCGGTCGATGGCCCGGCGTTGGGCGATCGTCCGGACCCAGGCGATGACCGAGTGCTGCGGGTCGTACCGCTCGGCGATCAACCAGATCTCGAGGAAGACGTCCTGCACGACCTCCTCCACCTGGCTGGGGTCGTGCAACTGGTGACGCACGTACCGCTCGACGAGCGGGCGGAAGCGTTCGTGCAGTGCCGTGAAGGCCCGACGGTCACCGGCAGCCACGGCGAGCATGAGGTCGCACTCCTGCGAGCGCTTGGCGAGGAGTTCGTCGTTCACATTCTATATTTTGCATGATGCAGAATGGACTCACAAGTACACTCCGCGTATGGCCGTGCCCTCGTCGGATCCCGCTACCGTTCGCCGCCGCACCACCAAGGGACTGCGCACCCGCTCTCGGATCGTGGCGGCCGCAGCCGACCTCATGCTGACCCGCGGCGTCGCGGGGACCACCCTCGACGACATCGGCGCTGCCGCGGGTGTCGGTCGATCGCAGCTGTACCACTACTTCACCGACAAGGACGGGCTCGTCCACGACGTGATCGAGCTGCAGGCCGATGCGGTCCTGGCACGTCAGGGAGCCGATCAGGCCGACTTCTCGACCTGGGACGCCTGGACGCGGTGGCGGGACCGCACGGTGGACGGTGCGCACGCAGGGGGCTGTGTCGGTGGTTGCCCGCTCGGCTCGCTCGGCACCGAGGTCGCCGAGCGGGACACCGCGGCACGCGACCTGGTGGCGGCCGGTTTCACCCGCTGGGAGGAGTTGTTCCGGCGCGGGATCTCGGTGATGCAGGAGCGCGGCGCGCTCGGACCGGACGCCGACCCCGCGACGCTCGCCACCGGGGTGATGGTCGCGCTGCAGGGCGGCCTGCTCCTCGCGCAGGTGCACCGCGACGTGCGCCCACTGGCCATCGGGCTGGACGCCGCGATCGCGGCGATCCGGGGGCACGCGACCACGGCCTGACGCCGGACGCGCGCGTCAGTTGATGCAGACGTTCGCCTTGCCGTAGTTGTGCACGTCGGTCGACTTGGGCGAGGGCTCCCCGCTCGGCTTCGCCGACGAGTCGCTGGAGGAGGAGCCACCGGACGACGATCCACCGGAGGAACCCGACCCGCCGGCGGCCGGCGTCGAGGCCGACGATCCGGGCTGGGCCGGCGCGGAGACGGTCTTGCCGTCGGAGCCGAGCACGAGCGTCACGCCTGTGACGTCGTTCGTCCGGACGGCGACCGCGCCCGGGGTGACCGCCGCGACGGCCTTCGCCTGGGACTCCATGCCGTCCGGGTACTGGACCTGCGTGGCCTTGGTGGTCTCCGAGGAGCCGGGCGTCCCGACCTGGAAGCCGCGGGCGGTGAGGTTCTGGCTCGCGGCCGCCGCGGCCCCGGTGACCCCGCTGCCGTTCAGCACGGTGACCGTCGTGCTCGCGGGCGAGGCGCTCGTGGCCTTGGTGTAGGCCTCCGGCTGGCCGACGAGGCCCTGCACGAAGGCGGGCAGACCGACCTCGTCGACCTGGACGATCGAGAGCGCGGAGCCGTTGACGGTGATCGTCGGCGTGCCGAGCGTCGGGATCGTCGCCGACTGGATGTTCCCGGGCCGGAGGTCACGCATCTGGGCCGCGAGCGACACCAGGTCGGTGTCGGTCTGGATCGAGCCGCCGACCGCCTTGAGGATGTTGCCGAGCTTGACCGGGTTGAGCAGGGTGCCGGCGGACAGGACCTTCCGGGCCTCCTGGGACAGGAAGTACTGCTGGCGGACGTTGCGGTCGAGGTCGCCGTTCGGCAGGCCGTGGCGCTGGCGGACGAACGAGAGTGCCTGCTTGGCGTCGAGCGAACTCTTGCCCTTCGGCAGGTTCACGCCGGAGTACGGGTCGTTGACCGCGTTGTTCAGGCAGACGTCGACCGGTCCGAGTTCCTTGACGACCTGGTAGAAGCCGAGCAGGGAGACGCGGACGTAGTGGTCGATCTGCAGCCCGCTGAGGCCCTCGATCGTCTTGATCAGCAGCTTCGCACCGCCGGTGTCGCCCCCGCCGTTGAGGGTGCCGTAGTAGAAGGCGCTGTTGAGCTTGCCCTTGCCGACGCCCGGGATGTCGACGTACGAGTCGCGGGGGAAGGAGATCATCGTCGCCTGCGAGCCGTCGGCGTTGATGTGGAGCACGATCATCGTGTCCGTGTTGGTCGCCCCGCCGTCGCTCGTCGTGCTGAGCTCGGCCATCTGTTCCGGGGTCGCGTTGTCGGGCCGGTGGTCGTCGCCGACGAGCAGGATGTTCTGCGCTTCGCCGTCGACGTCGTTCTTGGTGTCCTTCTTGCCGGTGATCGCGTTGACGATCGTGACGCTGCCGGCGAGCTGGTCGTACGTGTAGAACGCGTACGCGCCGCTGAGTGCGACTGCCATGGTGACGACACCCGCGATCGCCGGGAAGACGGCGCTCAGCCGCCGCTTCTGGCGCCCGTGGCGGGGCGGCACGGAGCCGCGACGGGCGCGGCGGGTCGTCTCGTCGGGTGCATCGCTCACCCGGAAAGGGTAACCGCAGTGCTCGGACCTGCCATGAGAACGCCTGGCAGGTCGCTCCGGACGGCCGTCACCACGGGGCGGACGGGAGGCGCGGTGCGTGCCCGCGCCGTGCCTCCCGTCCGCCGGGCGGTCGCGTCCGCGGCCCTCGCTACTGCTCGCGCGAGGGGAGGAGGTGCACGGCCTCCATCGCGAGCTCGGCCGCGATCGGGTCCTTCGCCAGCACCGCGGCCTTGAGCTTCTCGAGCTCGGGGACGATCGTGTCGACGGGGATGAGCTCGGCGAGCTCGGGCACGCGCAGCTTGAACGCCAGCCCGTCGGTCGTGGACCGGCAGAGGGCCGCGAGCGAGGCATTGCCGCAGGCCTCGACCCACATCGCGTAGATGTTCGCGCCCTCTCGGGCGACCTCGTCCTGCTTGCCCGTCGTCGAGCGCGCGATCACGTCGTCGATGGTCTTGACGACCTTCTTGCGCTGCGCCTCGGTGAAGCGCGGGACCGCGAGGCGAACGACGCCGCCGTAGATCACCCCGAGCGTCCGGTAGGCGTCGAGGAGCTCGTCCTTCGTCGGCGCCGCCACACGGGTGTACCGGTTCGGTGCCATCTCGATGAGCCCGGACCGGGAGAGTTCTGCCAGTGCTTCACGGATGGGGGTGCGGGAGACGCCGAGCCAGGCGATGAGGTCGTCGTCGTTCAGCCGCTCGCCGGGTTCGAGGGTGCCGTCCATGATCGCGTCGCGGATCTTGTCCTGCACGGTGTCGCGGAGGAGCTTCCGCTCGGCGGCGGGCTGGGTCGAGGGCACTGGCATGTGCCCAGCGTGTCACATGTGATGGGCAGGGCGCGAGAGGCGCGACGGCCACCACGCCCGACGGCCGAGCTCGTACGTCAGGGCCGGGACGAGCAGGGACCGGACCACCACGGTGTCGAGCAGGACCCCGAAGGCGACGACGAACGCGATCTGCGCCAGGAACAGGATCGGGATGACGCCGAGTGCCGCGAAGGTCGCCGCGAGGACGATGCCCGCAGAGGTGATCACGCCACCGGTGACACCGAGGCCGCGCAGCACCCCCTCGCGCGGGCCGTGCAGCAGGGCCTCCTCCCGCACCCGGGTCATCAGGAAGATGTTGTAGTCGACGCCGAGCGCCACGAGGAACACGAACGAGTACAGCACCACGCTCGGGTCGGCCCCGGGGAAGTGGAACACGTGGTCGAACACGAGCGCGCCGATGCCGAGCGCGGCCGCGAACGACACGATCACGCTGCCGATGAGGACGAGCGGCGCGACGATGCTCCGCAGCAGGAGCATGAGGATGAGGAGGATCACGGCGAGGACGACCGGGATGATGACGGACCGGTCACGGATGCCGGTGTCGTTGGTGTCGAGGGCGGTCGCCGTCACCCCGCCGACGATCGCGCCGGGGTCGACCCGCTCGACGGCGGTCCGGAGCTCGCGGACGGTCCGCTCGGCGGCAGCGGAGTCCGCCGGGTCGGCGAGCGTGGCCTCGAGCAGGACGTCACCCCGGGACACCGTCGGCTCTCCCGAGCCCCCGCCGCCAGTGCCGCTGCCCTCGCCGCCGTCGCCCGCGGCGCTCACCGGCACGGTGCCGGACGGGGAGTCCTTCGCCGCTGCGGTCACACCGTCCACGCCGTCGACGTCGGTGATCGCCCGCACCAGCTCGTCCTGCCGGGCTGCGCTCCCGATGACCTGCGCCGGGCTGCCGGAGCCGCCCGGGAAGTGGTCGGCGAGCACGTCCTGCCCGTCGCGGGCCTGCGATGCCCCGATCACGAGGTCGCTCTGTGGCACGCCGTCGGCCCGCAGGCCGAACAGCCCCGCCCCCATGGCGAGGAGGCCGACCGTGCACACGACCCAGACGATCCGCGACCGACGTGCCACGAGCCTCCCGACCGATGCCCAGAGCCCCTTCGCGTCCGGACCCGACACGACGGGGTGGGCGGACCCATGCGCCGGCCGGAGCGGCCAGAAGGCCGCGCGCCGGAAGGCGAGCAGCAGCGCGGGGAGGAGCGTGAGCGCCGCGAGCAGGCTGAACGCGATGCCGATCGCCGCCACCGGGCCGAGCGCCTTGTTCGAGTTGAGGTCGGAGAAGAGCAGGCAGAGGACGCCCACGATGACCGTGCCACCCGACGCGAGGATCGGTTCCAGACTCCCGCGCAGGGCCGCCTTCGTCGCACCCCATCCGGTCCGGTGGTCTCGGAGTGCCTCGCGGTAGCGCGCGGTGTGCAGCAGCGCGTAGTCGGTCGCGGCGCCGATGACCAGGATCGAGAGGATGCCCTGCACCTGGCCGTTGACGGTCACGACGTCGGCCTTCGCGAGCCAGTACACGACGAGGATCGAGGCACAGAGCGCGAACGACGCCGTGCCGAGGACGAGCACGGGCAGGAGCGGCGACCGGTACACGACGATGAGGATCACGAACACCGCGGCCAGCGCCACACCGAGCAGGAGCCCGTCGATGCCGGCGAACGCCTCGGTCAGGTCGGCGGTGAACCCGGCCGGTCCCGTGACGTACCCGCGCAACCCGGACGGGAGGGCGTCGTCGACGTCCGCGCGGATCGCCTCGACCGCGTCACCGGTCTCCGCGGACTGCGCGAGCGTCGCGACGATCTCGAGGGCGTCGCCGTCCTCGCTCGGGATCACAGGACTCACGCCCTGCACGTCGTCGCGGTCACCGAGCCTGTCGGCGAGCTGCGCGGCGGCGGTGCGGTCTGACCGGGTCAGTCCACCGTCGCGCTCGAGCACGACGATCGCCGGTGCCCCGGACGCCTGCCGGAACTCGGCGGCACGCTCCTGCACCTTCGTGGCGTCCGCCGATGCCGGCAGGAACGAGGTCTGGTCGTTCGTCGAGACGTCGGCGATCTTGCCGAAGTACGGTCCGCCGACGGAGGCGACGGCGAGCCAGGCGACGATGACGACGGCGGGGAGCACGATGCGGAGGAAGCGGGACACGGTGCGAGCGTACACGGATCGTCAGCATGCTGATCATCTGGTGTCGATGCGGCCTCCGTAGACTGCATCCATGCACGACGAGCCCGCAGCCTGGCCCATGGGTCGCCTGCTGGCCGCGGCCGCCCGACGGGTCGAACGCGACTGGGACGAGCGCCTCCGCGAGATCGGGCTGCCCCACGCCGGGCTCATCGCGATCGACATCCTCATCCGGACCGGCCCGACCGGAGCGGACACGATCGCCCGAGCGGCCCGGGTGCAGCCGCAGACGATGTCGCGCACGCTCGAGCGCCTCGAGCGTGACGGCCTCGTCGAACGCAGCCCGCACCCGGACGATCGGCGACGCAGGGTCGTGACGGTGACCGACGCCGGTCGCGCCGCTTGGGACACGGCGAAGCACATCGAGCGCGAGGTCCTGCCGGAGGACGAACAACTCCGTGGCGCGCTCGCGGCCATCATCGCGCGAACGAATCCCTAGCAACTGATATACGGAATGCGGTACGCTGGCTCGGTCGGCATCAGGGCCGGCCTGTCCCCCGGGGAGTCCGCATGTCAGAACGTCGTGCCGCTCGCGCGGCCGAGCGAGCCGTGTCCCACTCCACGAACCGGCGTCGCCGACGCCCGTTCCTCGTGGCACTCGTCGCGACGATCGGTTCGCTCGTGGGGATCGCTGCGGTCGTCGCCGTGACCGCGAGCATCTTCATCGGTGGCCTTGCTCGGTCCTTCGACGCCGGGACGACGACGATCACGGACGCCTTCCCGGCCGGACCGCGGCCGGAGGGCACCGCGGGCGCGCAGAACATCCTGCTGATCGGCTCGGACTCGCGAGTCGGACTCGACCCCGACGGAGACCGCGCGGTCGGCGGGCGTTCGGACACCCTGATGCTCCTGCACGTCTCCGCCGACCGCCGGACGGTCCACCTCATGTCGATCATGCGTGACTCGTGGGTGGACGTCCCCGGTCACGGCACGGCCAAGATCAACGCCGCGTACAGCTGGGGCGGGGTACCGCTCGTCGTCCGGACCGTGGAACAGCTGCTCGACAGTCGGATCGACCACGTCGCCGAGATCGACTTCGCCGGGTTCGAGGGCATGACGGACGCGCTCGGAGGCGTCACGGTGCGGTCACCGCAGGCCTTCGAAGCCCGTGGTCACTCCTTCACCGCGGGCCCGAACCACCTCGACGGCGACGCGGCACTGACCTTCGTCCGAGAGCGGTACGCGTTCGCCGACGCCGACCACACCCGCGTCCGCAACCAGCAGGCGTTCATGCGCGGCGTGGTCGACGGACTGCTCTCGAAGGGCACGATCACGAACCCCGGGCGCATCCAGGACTTCGTGGCGGCGACGAGCGAGTACCTCTCGGTCGATGCCGGACTCGACTTCCGGACCCTGGTCGACCTCGGCTGGTCGCTGCGCGGCGTCCGGTCGTCCGACCTCGTCACCTTCACGATGCCGACCGCCGGCGGGGGCACCTCGCCGGACGGTCAGTCGTACGTCGCGGTCGACAGCCTCGCCGTGCAGTCGCTGTCGCAGGCGCTGCGCTCCGACGACGTGGCGACCTGGCTCGAGGCGACCCCGCAGTAGCTGCCAGACGACGGAACCCCCTCGACCGCGGTCGAGGGGGTTCCGTCGGACGAGCTCGCGGCGATCAGGCCGGGAGCTGCAGGGTCTGACCCGCGTAGATGAGGTTCGGGTCGTCGATGGTGGACGTGTTCGCCGCCCAGAGCTGCTTCCAGCCGCCCGTGACGCCGAGCTTCGTCGCGATCGTGTCGAGCGTGTCACCGGAGGCGATCTTGTAGGTCTTGCCGCTCGTCTTGACCGGGGCCGGCTTGCTCGACGCAGCCGGGGCGGCGGTCGTGGCCTTCGGCTCCGCCTGCTGCGGAGCCGACTGCTGGGGCGCCGACTGCTGCGGCGCCGCCTGCTGGGGAGCGGCCTGCGTGGTGCTCTGCTCCGCCGGAGCCGGGGCTGCGGCCTGCGGAGCCGCACCGGTGGTGCCGCTCAGACCGAGCTTCGCGGAGCACGCGGGCCACGCGCCCCAACCCTGGGACGCGAGGACACGCTCGGCGACGGCGATCTGCGCCGAACGGCTCGCCGAGGCCGGGTTGCCGGAGCCGCCGTTGGCCTGCCAGGTGCCGAGGGTGAACTGCAGACCGCCGTAGTAGCCGTTGCCGGTGTTGATCGCCCAGTTGCCACCGGACTCGCACTGTGCGAGCGCGTCCCAGGTCGAACCGGACGCTGCGTTCGCGGGCGCAGCCGCGAGGCCGACACCCGTCGCGGCGATGCCTGCGAAGGCGAGGCCACCGACGATGGTGCGGGTACGGGAAAGCTTCTTCATGTGATTGCTCCACCGGGGTCACGCGCCGGAGGACCGGCTGTCCACTGCCCACCCCGACCGTTCGCGGTCACGTTGTGGGGTGCGCCACCGGGGGCAGTGGTCTCGCGCCGGTGGCACCTCGGTGGGCCACCATAGGTGGGTCCGGACTGTTATCAAACCGAGACAATCGGTTCTACCCAGCGATGCTATGTACCCCGTGGCACTTCCTGTACGTGCCGATCGCCGTCGTACCGCAGGACGCCGTGTCCCCCACAAGGGTGACTTGGCAATTCCCTGGGAAAACCGGCCTGGAGGCTCGGATCACCGCCGCGAGAGCAGCGTCACAGCTTCGAGGTGGTCGGTCTGCGGGAACATGTCGAGCACCCTGACGCGCTCGAGCCGGAAGGACGGCATGCGCGCCAGGTCCTTCGCGAGGGTGACCGGGTTGCAGCTCGAGTACACGACGTGGCCGACGGTCGACTGCTCGAGCCAATCGGACAGTGTCGCGCCGATCCCGCGTCGCGGCGGGTTCACGACGACGAGCTCCGGGACCGCGTCCGGTCGCGCGCGGAGGGCGTGCTCGGTGGCGTCGTCCGCGGCGAACCGGACGTCCGACAGGCCGGCCTCCCGAGCGGACTGCCCCGCGGACCGGACGGCCTCGCGGCTGGTCTCGATGCCCGTCACCGCGCGTCCGGGCCGGGCTGCGTGCAGTGCGAACCCGCCGACGCCGCAGTACAGGTCCCACATCGACGCCGGGTCTACCTCGTCGATCCACGCGGACGCCTGCGAGTAGAGCTGCGCAGCCACGGCGGTGTTCGTCTGGAAGAAGCTCTGCGGGCGGAGGTGCATCGTGACGGCGCCCATCCGCATCGGCAGGGTCTCCTGCTCGGTCAGCACCACCTCGCGGTCACCCTCGGTGACGGCCTTGTGTTCGGGAAGCAGGTTCGCCGTGACGACGACGGCTTCCGGGAGGACCGACCGGAGCGCGTCGAGGTGCTCCCGGAGCCGGGGCAGCTGACCCTCGGACCGGAGCACGAACCGGACCATGAGTTCGCCGTCGGGTGACTCGGTGACGAGCACGAACTTGAGCTCACCCCGACGGGCCGCGACGTCGTACGGGATCAGCCGGGCGTCCGCGATGAACTGCGCGAGGTTCGGCAGCGCCCGCTGGATGCCGGGCGTGCAGATGCCGCAGTGCCGGAGATCGACACCGCGCTGCCGGTGGTCGAGGATCCCGACCGTGGGTCGCTGCACGGATCCCCCGACGACCATCTTCGCCTTGTTCCGGTAGCCGGAGTCGGGGCTGGTGATCGCCGGCAGCCACGCCACCGCACCCGGACCGCCCGCCGCGTCCACCGCGTCGTGGAGCAGCTCACGGGTCCGGATCTCCTTGTCGAGGACCTGGTCGGCGTAGGGCTGGCCCATGAGCGTGCACGATCGGCACACCCCGCGGTCGAAGTAGTCGCACTGCATGGCCGGCTCAGGATACGGCGTACTCCCCCTGCCAGGCCTCCCGTGCGCGCGCATCGGCGGCCCGCGCGAGCGCCGCGGTACCGTCACGGGGTGCCGCAGCGGCTCGTTCTATCGCGGCACACCAGGACTCGACCGGATCCCCGGCGAGGTACCGGTCATCCGGGTAGAGGTCGGTCATGCTCGATCCGGCCGGTCCGACGGCGGGCGTGCCGAGTTCGAGGGACCGGATCGCGACGCCGGACTGGTAGAAGCGGCGGTACGGCACGAGCACGACGCCCGCCGCGGCGATCAGCTCGTCGAGCGCGGCCTCCTCGACGAAGGCGTCACGGACCACCCAACCGTCCACGGCGGGCCACCCACGACCGATCACCTCCAGTCGATACCGTCCTCGGAGACGGTCGGCGAGGCACACCAGCAGCTCGAGGTCTCGGTCGGGCTTGTACTGGCCGAGCACGCGGATGGTGCACGCATCCACCGCCGGACGCCCCACGTCGTACGCGCGCGGTGCGACAGGGTGCGGGAGGAGGAGCGCGACGTCCTCCGGGCAGTCCTCCTGGAGATCGGTCCGCGCGGTCTCGCTGTGCACGATCATCCGGACCTGACGACCGAACCGGCGGCCCACCCACCTGGACGCCCGGCCGTACCCACGCGCGTGGACGAGTGGCCGAGGATCGTGCACGACGACCGACGCGTCGGCCCGTGCACCGAGGAGGACCCGCATGAGCACCCGGTCGAGGTGCCCGAGGACCGGCCAGGTGACGACGACGCGACCACCGCTGCGGCGGGCCTCGACCAACGCCCGCACGGTGCGCCCGATCCAGGCGAACCCCGATCCCCCGGCGACGCTCGGCTCGTCGACGCTGATGAGGCGGACCCCACGAGCCTGGCCGCCCAGCGTCGTCACCAGTGCCGCCGAGTAGTGGTGCAGTGCTCCTCCGAGGGTGTTGACGACGACGATCCGTGCGGCACTCATGCGTGCAGCCAAGCGTCCGCGACGATCCGACCGTCCCGCTCCGGGAGGGCCCCACGAACCGCGTCACGCGGGAGGGGTGCGGCCAACGCGGCGAGCAGCGCGTCGGCGAGCCGAAGCGGGTCTCCGGGCGGGACGACGCCGTGCCCGTGCTCGGCGAGCCACGGCGCGAGCCCCGTCTGGTCGGTCGTCACCACGGTGAGCCCCGCGGCGAGCGCCTCCTTGACCGGCAGCCCGACCTGCTCCCGCCACCGTCCGTCCGGCACCGACGGAGCGACGAGCACCGATGCGCGAGCGAGTTCCTCGTTCGTCGCGCGGTGCGGCAGCTGCCCGAGGACGCGACGGCTGCGTGGACGTTCCGCCGCCCACCGCTGGAGCCGGTCACGCTCGGGCCCCGGGCCGATGAGCGTGAGGAACGCGTCGGTCCGGCGCTCCTCGACGATCTCCCAAGCCGCCGTGAGCACGTCGACGCCCTTCCGGACCTCGAGCACGCCGACGAAGACGCAGGCTCCCGGCACCGCCGGGTCCACGCCCGCCGCGGCTGCCGGGAGCTCCAAGCCGACCGAGTGCTCGACGGAGTCGATGAACGGCAACTGAGCGTAGGCGGCACGAGCGGCGGGCGTCGCGAACCAGATGCGGTCGATGGTCAACCGCGCGACGCCCCCGACGAGCAACGCGATCGCCGAGACGACCCAGGCGGGCACTGCGTGTCGGCCGCCGACGAGCGTGCGGACCTCGTTGTTCTCCATCGCGTACGTCACGACACTGTGTCGGCGACCTCGGATCGCGCCCGCCAGTCGGAAGCCGACGGCGAGCAGGACGTGCTTCGGCCAGAACCGCACCCACAGGGGCTCAGGTACCTCGAGGGTGCTCGCCCCGGTCGACAGGAAACGACCGAGAGCACCGACGAGCGTCGTCCGGCGGATCCCCTCGGCGAGCTCGGTTCCCGCGAGGTCGTAGTTGGTGTCGAGGTAGAGGAGCTCGGCGGCGGTGCCGGTGCGGTGGCGCTCGATGTGCGCTGCCCGCAGTTCGGGGACGACACGGATGCTCGCCGGGCTCACGCTGCGACCTCCGTCATCCCCTCGGGAACGCCGACCTCCGTGGCGAGCGCTCGCTCGTAACCGGCGCTGACGGCACGCCACGTGTAGTGCTCCCGCGCGCGCTCGCGCACGGCCCGTCCGAGACGCTCCTGCTCGGCCGGGTCGTCGAGCAGCGCGAGGACGGCGTCGGCGATGGCGTCCGGCTCGGGCTGCACGAAGGTGGTCTCGGTGCGGGCGAGGACCTCCCGGTTGAAGACGGTGTCGCGGGCGACGGTCGGCGCTCCGAGGTGCATCGCCTGGACGAGCGCCGGGTTCGTCCCACCGACGCTGTGCCCGTGGAAGTAGGCGCCGGCGTGCTGCCACAGCGCGAAGAGCCGCTCGTCGTCGGCGACGTGGCCGAGCCAGTGCACGTCCGGGGCCGCGTCGGCGAGCAGTCGGGCGTGCTGGTCGAGGTCACCGCCGTACCCGCTCGAGCCGACGATCACGACCGGGTGGCGCTGGGCGATGCGCTCGGCAGCGACGAGGAACTCGGGCACGGTGTTCTCGGGGACGAACCGGGCGACGACGAGCGCGAACGGGCTCCCCGCGAGGTGCGCGTCCTCGGGGTGCAGGCTGAGCGCGGGCGCTTCGGTCCCGCCGTACGGGATCACGACGCCGTCGCGCCCGAACACCCGTCGCCAGTACGCGCCGATGGCGTCGGCGTCGAAGACGAGACGGTCGGCGGTCCACGCGGTCATCCGCGCACCCGTCTTGAAGACCGCCTTCGCGAACCGCCCCCACTTCGCGCGCTCCCACTCGATGCCGTCGACGTTGACCACCGTCGGGATGCCGGCGAGCTTGAGCAACGGCAGCCAGTACCCGTTCGCGCAGTTCATGACGAGGGCGACGTCCGGGCGTCGGCGGATCGTGTCGAGCACGGCCGACAGTCCGTAGGTCAGCGTGGAGAGCGACCGCGACTCGAGCCCACGGGTGGTGCGCCGGGTGATGCGCGGGTCGAGCGACGGGTCGTCGGCGCGCTCCTGGCCGGGCCGCCCGTAGACGGTGACGTCCCACCCTGCGTCGGCGAGCGCCGGTGCCACGTGACGGACGGCGGTCTCGAACCCGCCGTAGTACGACGGGTACCCGCGGGTCCCGATGATCGCGACGCGCTTCGGCACGGCTGCTCCCTCGTTCGACCGACAACTGCAATGATATTCTACACGGCAGTATCAGCACGGGGAAGCGCGGATCAGCGGAGGACGGCGTCCTTCGTCCCGGTCCGGAGGCGGTAGATCGACGAGGTCGCGGTGAGGAACAGTTCGGTGCCGTCGTCGCCGCCGAAGCAGAGGTTCGAGACGACCTCGGGCACCGGGACCTCGCCGAGCCGTCGGCCCGCGGGGTCGAACACGACGACGCCGCGGTGCGACGAGGACCACACGTTCCCGTGCTCGTCCACCCGGATGCCGTCGGGGATGCCCTCGTCGGCACCGAGGCGTGCGAACTCGCGCCCGTTCTTCACCCGGACGCCGACGTCGTCGACCGCGACGTCGTACGCCCGGATCAGCGGGAGCTCCCCCGAGGAGCTGGCGACGTAGAGCACCCGCTCGTCCGGCGAGAACGCGAGGCCGTTCGGTTCGTCGGCGTCGGTGACCACCGGTCGCAGGTCGTCGCCGTCCGGACCGCACCGGAACACCCAGTGGTCGCCGTACTCCCGGACACCGGGGTGCCCCTCGCGCGGCTGGGTGATGCCGTACGCCGGGTCCGTGAACCAGACCGCTCCGTCCGATGCGACCACGACGTCGTTCGGTGAGTTGAGCCGCAGGCCGTGCCACCCGTCCACGATCACGCCGACGTCGCCGTCCCGGTCGCGCTCGACCCGTCGGAGCCCGTGGGAGCACTGCACCACCGAGCCGTCGCGGTCGAGGAACCGTCCGTTCGTGAACTCGACCGCCTCGGCGTACGTGTCGACGGCGCCGGTGTCCGCGTGCCACTGCAGGATCCGGTCCCCCGGGATGTCCGACCACCGCAGGGTCCGGGACGCGGGGACCCAGCACGGACCCTCTGCCCAGGTGCTCCCGGTGGCGATCCGCTCGACGGCGGTCGGGTCGGGGACGAGCTCGGTGAACTCCATGACGCTCCTTCGCGTGGGTGGTGTGGCCAGCATCGCACCGGCCGGGTGGTCACGTGCGGTCGACGATCTCCTGCATCGCCGCCCGGGCTGCTGTCGGGTCGCCGTCGGCGACGGCGCGCGCGAGGACGACGTGGAGGCGCACGTCGTGCGCGTCCGGTGCGATCCCCGCACGCTCGTCGAGCGCGCGCTCGACGACGCCGTGCAGGCGCCGGAAGAGCGCGTTCCCGGACCGGTCCAGCACGCGACGGTGCAGGTCGCGGTCGGCCTGGAGGAACGTGACGGCGGCATCGGGACCCGTGGCGGTGGCGAGACGGTCGGCGGAGGCGAGCAGTGCCTCCAGGCCGTCGACGTCGCCACGGGTGGCCGCAGCTGCCGCCGCCGCTACCGGTTCGACGGCGCGGCGGAGCGCGCGCAGTTCGTCGAGCGCGGCCTGCCGGTCCGGCCCCGTGAGTCGCCACCCGACCACGCGCGGGTCGAGCACGTCCCACTCGGCGGCGGGGAGCGCCGCGACGCCGACCCGCCGCCGTGCGCGGAGGAGTCCAAGACCGACGAGGACACGGACCGCCTCGCGCACGATGCTGCGGCTGGCGCCCGTGCGGGTGACGAGGTCGTCGATGCTCACCGGGTCGCGGTCGAACGTGCCGTGCACGACGGACGACCCGAGGTCGTCGAGGACCCGTTCGTAGATCACCGCTGCGCGACCGGACTGATGACGAGCTCGTCGACGCGGACGTGAGCGGGTGCCTCGAGCACGAACGAGACGGCGCGGGCGACGTCGTCGGGCTGGAGCATCACCGCGCGCGCAGCGGCGTCCGGGACGACGGGACGGCGGTCGAGGAAGTCCGTGGCGACGTCGCCGGGGCAGAGGTGCGTCGCCCGGACTCCGTGCTCGGCGCCCTGCTGGTTGAGCGTCCGGACGACGGAGCCGAGCGCGGTCTTCGACGCCGAGTACGCAACGCCCGCGCCCGGTTGGGAGGACCACCCGGCGTAGGACGAGACCACGACCACCGTGCCGCCGGCGGCGCGGAGCGACGGGAGCGCGGCGTCCACGACGGCGACCACGCCGGTCAGGTTCGTGTCGAGGATCGCCCGGAAGTCGGCCATCGACTGGTCGTCCCACCGGCGCTCGGGGGCGTTCAGCCCGGCGGCGAGGACGAGTCCGTCGACCCGACCGTGCCGGGCGAGCAGGGTGTTGCGAGCGGACGCGACGGCCGCCACGTCGGCGGTGTCGAGCGGCAGGACGTCCGCGCTGCCGCCGGCCGTGTTCACGGCCTCGGCGACGGCGTCGAGGCGGTCGGCCCGACGTCCACTGAGGACCACCGTCCAGCCGTCCCGTGCCGCGCGCTCCGCCACCGCCGCGCCCATGCCGCTCCCCCCGCCGGTGATCCAGAGCACCCGTGCATCCGTCATGGGTGAATAGTATGCCTATTGGGGACCAACGATGGGAGCGACGATGCACCTCGACCTGACCGACCGGGTGGTGGTCGTGACCGGAGCCGCGCGCGGCATCGGTGCCGTGATCGCCGCACGCTTCGCCGCCGAGGGCTGCCGCGTCGTGGCGTTCGACCTCGGGTTCGACCCCGCCGCGAGCCACGGTCCCGACGTCGACCAGGTGGTGTGCGACGTCACCGACCCGGACTCCGTGCGGACGGCGGTCGACGCCGTCGTGGAGCGGCACGGCACGATCGACGTGCTCGTCAACAACGCGGGCATCAACGTCGACGGGCTCGTCGCCGACCTCGAGTGGGAGGCGTGGCGACGGTGCATGGACGTCAACGTCGGCGGGACCTTCCTCGTGAGCCAGGCGGTCGCGCCGGTGATGCGCACCGCGGGACGCGGTCGGATCGTCAACGCGGCGTCGTTCGCCGCGATCGTGCCGAGCATCGGGAGCGCGGCGTACGCGGCCTCGAAGGCGGCCGTCGTGCAGTTCACCCGGGTGCTCGCGTCGGAGCTCGGGCCGTGGGGCATCACCGTCAACGCGTACGCGCCGGGGATGGTGCCGACGGCGATGAACGGGTTCGCCGAGATGGCGCCCGAGCAGCAGGACCGGCTGCTCGACACGCTCTCGATCCGACGGTGGGGGACACCCGACGACGTGGCCGACCTGCTCGTGTTCCTCGCGAGCGACGCGGCCGGGTACATCACCGGGACGCTCGTCGACGTCTCCGGGGGCAAGCTCGCGACCCAGATCCCGGCGCGGGCGCACGGGCGGTGAGCGGACAGCACGGGTGCGGCACGAGCAGAGTGGACCCCGTCGGCTCGCTGGTCATCGAGCCGCCTGTCCGAGCACACAGGTTCTTGCCATCCCGCGCTCCGTAGTCTTGGAGCATCCAGTGAGCCGGACTGCAGCCCGACCCCGAGGAGGTGCCCCATGGTCACCGTCCTCATCGCGTTCGCGGCGCTCGCCCTCATCGTCCCGGCGCTCACGCCGTGGCTCGGGCGCCGGGTGTTCCTCGTCGCAGCCCTCGCCCCCGCGGCCGCCGCGGTCCTGACGATCACGCAGACGTCCGAGGCGCTCGGCACCGGTGTCCGGGAGCGCTTCACCTGGGTCCCGCAGCTCGACCTCGCGATCGGTCTGCGGGTCGACGCCCTGTCGTGGGTGCTCGCGCTCGTGGTGACGGTGGTCGGCACCCTCGTGCTCGTCTACTGCGCCGCGTACTTCGAGGAGCGTGAGGTCGGACTCGGGCGCTTCGCGGGCGTCCTGACGGCGTTCGCCGGCTCGATGTACGGGCTCGTGGTCGCCGACGACGTCATCGTGCTGTTCGTCCTGTGGGAGGCCACGACGGTCTTCTCGTACCTGCTCATCGGGCACGACGCGGTGAAGCGGGCCAGCCGAGCGGCCGCGATGCAGGCACTCGTCGTGACCACGGCCGGCGGACTGGCGATGCTCGCCGGGCTCGTCCTGCTCTCCGTCCGCGCCGGCACGACCTTGCTCAGCGCGATCGTCGACGACGGCCCCGCGCTGACGGCCTCGGGCGGTGCACTGGTCCCGGTCGCGGTGGCGCTCGTGCTGCTCGGCGCCCTGACCAAGTCGGCGATCGTCCCGTTCCACTTCTGGCTGCCCGCCGCGATGGCCGCGCCGACCCCGGTGAGCGCCTACCTCCACGCCGCGGCGATGGTGAAGGCCGGAATCTACCTCGTCGCCCGGCTCGCCCCGGCGTTCGCGCTCGTGGACGGCTGGCGGGAGACCGTCACGGTGCTCGGTGTCCTCGGCATGGTGGTCGGCGGGTACCGCGCACTCCGGCAGACCGACCTCAAGCTGCTGCTCGCGTACGGCACGGTCGCACAGCTCGGGTTCCTCGTCCTCGCCGTGGGGTGGGGCGAGCCGGCGATCGCACTCGGCGGGGTCGCGCTCCTGGTGGCGCACGCGACCTTCAAGTCGACCCTGTTCCTCGTCGTCGGGGCGATCGACCACGCGACCGGCACCCGTGACCTCACCCGCCTGAGCGGCCTCGGACGTCGGATGCCGTCGCTCGTGGCCGTCACGGTCCTCGCGCTCGCCTCGATGGCCGGGCTCCCCCCGACGATCGGTTTCGTCGCGAAGGAGGCAGTGCTCACCGGCTTCGTGGAGGCCCTGCACGGTGACGGCAGCGGATGGGCGTGGTTCGCGCTCGTCGGCGTCACGGTCGGCTCGGTGCTGACGGTGGCCTACTCGCTGCGGTTTCTCTGGGGCGCGTTCGCCCGGAAGCCCGGCGTCGCACAGACGGAACCGCACGGCCTGCACGGACTCGGTGCCGTCCCGTCCGTCCTCGGGGTCGCCGGGGTCGTGCTCGGCGTCCTCACCCCGCTCGTGGCGAAGGGCATCGAGCCGGCCGCGAGCGCCGCGTCGGCCGGCTCCGCCGCGGTCCCGCACCTCGCGCTCTGGCACGGACTCGAGCCGGCGCTCGGCATCTCCGCGACCACATTCATCGGCGGTGTCCTGCTGTTCCTCGCTCGCCGCCCCGTCGAGGCGCTGCAGCACCGGCTCGCCGGTGCCCCGAGCGCGGCCGGCACCTACCGCCGGGTGATGCGCGGACTCGACCGGGCAGCGACCTGGCTCACCGCCGCACTCCAGCGCGGCTCGCTCCCGTACTACCTGACGGTCATCCTCTCGGTGTTCGTCGCCGGGGCGATCCTGAACCTCGTCCTCGGCGGCCCGTGGGCGTTCTCGGTCCGGTTCGCCGACTCGTGGGGACAGGTGCCCGTGGTGGTCGTGATGGGCATCGCCGCGATCGCCGTGCTCACCGCGAAGACCCGCTTCGCCGCAGCGGTCCTCGTGGGGGTCACTGGGTACGGCATGTCGGTCCTGTTCGTGCTGCACGGCGCGGTCGACCTCGCGCTCACACAGCTCGTGGTCGAGACCGTGACGCTCATCGCGTTCGTCCTCGTCCTGCGCCGACTGCCCCCGCGGATCGCGACGGCGAACCCCTCCCGCTTCCGCATCGTGCGGGCGCTGTTCGCCGCGCTGGCCGGACTCACCCTCGCGGTCGTGGTCATCGTCGCCGCGTCGTCCCGGACCGCGGAGCCGCTGTGGCCCGACCTGCCCGCGCTGACGAGCTCGTTCGGGCACGGGCTCAACGTGGTGAACGTCGCGCTGGTCGACCTCCGCGGCTGGGACACCCTCGGCGAACTGACCGTCGTGGTCGCAGCGGCCACCGGCGTCGCGAGCCTGATCTTCGTCAACTCGCGCGAGGACACGCTGCCGCGGCTCCGGGACCTCCCCTCGAGCATCACCAGCGACAAGCACCGCCCGGACGGCGAACCCCGCGCCTGGCTGCCGACGAGCGCGGCGATCCCGACGGGCCGTTCGGCGCTCCTCGACGTGGTCGTGCGGCTGCTGTTCCACGGTCTCATCGTGCTGTCGGTGTACCTGCTCTTCGCCGGCCACAACGCCGCGGGCGGTGGCTTCGCCGGCGGACTCGTCGCCGGCATCGCACTCGCCGCCCGGTACCTCGCCGGCGGCCCGGCCGAACTCGGCGCGGCCGCTCCGGTCCGTGCCGGTCGCCTGCTGGGACTCGGGGTCGCGACGGCCGCCGTGACCGCGCTCGTCCCGCTCCTCTTCGGACGGGAAGCCCTGTACTCCGAGTTCGTCGAGGCCACCCTCCCGGTGCTCGGGCACGTCGAGTTCGTCACGGCGACGTTCTTCGACATCGGTGTCTACCTCGTCGTCGTCGGGCTCGTCCTCGACGTCCTCCGCAGCCTCGGCGCCGAGGTCGACCGGCAGCGCCTCGAGGACTCGCGCGCGCCGATCGCCGACACCACCGAGTCCGACCCCGCCCACGCCGCCGCCACCACCACCCCGGAAGGGAGCGCCACGTGACCGTCACCCTCGTCCTGGTCATCGCGATGGCCGTGCTGTTCTCCTGCGGCGTCTACCTGCTGCTCGAACGCTCCCTCACGCGGATGCTGCTCGGGTTCCTGCTCCTCGGCAACGCGCTCAACCTGCTCCTGCTCGTGATGTCCGGCGCGGCCGGCAAGCCGCCGATCGGGAAGTCAGCGGACGGCATCACCGACCCGCTCCCCCAGGCCTTCGCGCTCACCGCGATCGTCATCACCTTCGCCGTGAGCGCGTTCCTCCTCGCGCTGATCCACCGGTCGTGGAAGCTCTCGCGCGCCGACGAGGTCGAGGTCGACGAGGCCGACGCCGCCATCGGTCGGGGCCGCGACGACGCCGAGACGGACCCCGCCGACGACGACCCCGAGCTCGACACCGACCCCGAGGCCGCCCAGCAGGAGGAGCACACCCGATGACCTGGCTCGTCCCCCTCCTCGTGCTCGTCCCGCTCCTCGGGGCGGCGGCGGCGCTCGGGCTCGTCCGCCACCAGAAGACGCAGCGGGCGATCACGGTCGGCGTGCTCGTGGTCGCCGTGGTGGTCGCAGCGACGCTCATGGTGCTCGTCGACCGGCACGGCACGATCGTGGTGCAGGTCGGCGGGTGGCAGGCGCCGTACGGCATCTCGCTCGTCGTCGACCGGCTGAGCGCGCTGCTCCTCACGGTGAGCGCGAGCGTGCTCCTGCTCGTCCTGCTCTTCTCGGTCGGGCAGGGCCTCGCCGACGACGACGCGGACGCCCCGGTCACGATCTTCTACCCGACGTACCTCGTGCTCGCGGCGGGTGTGCTCGACTCCTTCATCGCGGGCGACCTCTTCAACCTCTACGTCGCGTTCGAGATGCTGCTCGTGGCCTCGTACGTGCTCATCACCGTCGGCGGCAGCGAGCAGCGGGTCCGGGCCGGCACGACGTACATCGTGACGAGCCTCATCGCGTCCGCGATCTTCCTCGCCGCCATCGGACTCGTGTACGGGGCGACCGGCACCGTGAACATCGCCCAGATCTCGGAGCGCGTCGCCGACCTGCCGGAGCACGTGCAGCTCCTGCTCCACACGATGTTGCTCATCGGGTTCGGCATCAAGGCCGCCGTGTTCCCGCTCGCGTTCTGGCTGCCGGACTCGTACCCGACGGCCCCGGCGCCGGTCACCGCGGTCTTCGCCGGTCTGCTCACCAAGGTGGGCATCTACGCGATCATCCGTCTCGAGACGATCATCTTCCCGAGGCCACAGCTCAACACGGTGCTGCTCGTGGTGGCGATCCTCACGATGGTCGTCGGGGTGCTCGGCGCGGTCTCGCAGACGGACGTGAAACGACTGCTGTCCTTCACGCTCATCAGCCACATCGGGTTCATGGTGATGGGCATCGGGCTCGGCTCGGTCGTCGGCACGGCCGCGGCGGTGTTCTACACGGTCCACCACATCGTCGTGCAGACCACGCTGTTCCTCGTCTCGGGGCTGATGGAACGCGTCGGCGGGACGACCTCGACGCGGTCCCTCGGCGGTCTCCTCAGGGCCGCTCCCCTGCTGGCGGCCCTGTACCTCGTCCCCGCGTTCAACCTCGGCGGCATCCCGCCGTTCTCCGGGTTCATCGGCAAGCTCGGCCTGTTCCGCGCCGCAGCGGAGGACGGCTCCCCCCTCGCGTACGCGACGATCGCCGCCGGGGTCGTGACGAGCCTCCTGACCCTCTACGCGCTCATGCGCGTCTGGGACGCCGCGTTCTGGCGGCCGAAGCCGGCCGCGGAGCCGGCCGCGCCGCACGCGAGCACGGCCGAACCGCACGCGCACCTGCGGGCGCCGGAACCGGCGCCGCTGACCGTGTCGGAGGAGAGCGGCGAGGCGTACCACCCGGGAGGCTCGGCAACCGTCACCGACGCAGCGCACGTGAGCACCGCCTCCCGTCCGGCGACCGGTTCCACGGCCACCGCAGGCGAGGCACCGGAGCGCGTGCGCCTCCCCCGCATGCTGGTCGGCGTGACGACCGTCGCGGTCCTCGGGTCGGTCGCCCTCACCGTCGTCGCCGGACCGCTGTACGGCTACGCGACCCGCGCCGCCGAGTCGCTCGAGTCCCCGGACCGGTACGTCCAGGCCGTGCTCGGGGGTGACCGGTGAGCGACACCCGGCGCATCACGAACGCGCGGCGGATCGCCGTCGCGTGGCGCTACGACGTCCCGCTCGTCGCCGGGCTGACCGTGCTGTGGGCGCTGCTCTGGGGATCGTGGACCCCGCTCACGTTGCTCTGCGGCCTGGTGGTGGCGCTCCTCGTGACCCAGCTGCTGCCACTGCCGCCGGTCCCGCTGTCGGCGCGGTTCTCCGTCCTGTCCGCCCTCCGCTTCCTCGTGGTCTGGAGCGGGTTGGTCGTCGCGGCGTCGTTCCGCGTCGCCTGGGCGGCGTTCCGACCACGCGGGGTTCGGCGCAGCTCGATCGTGCTCGTCCAGCTGCACACGACGTCGGAGATGACCTTCACCCTCGCGACCATCGCGATCTCCCTCGTGCCGGGGTCGTACGTCGCCGACGTCGACCTCCGGCACCGACGGATCCTGCTGCACGTGCTCGACACCGAGCGGCTCGAGCAGGTCGAGGCCGAACGGCGGACCGCCCTCCGGATCGAGGCGATGGTCATCCGCGCGCTCGGCTCGGCCCAGGACGTCGCGGAGCTGTCCGAGCCCCTGCCGGAGGTGGTCCGGTGAGCGCCGGGGTCGTCGTCATGGCGGTGTGCATCGCCCTCGTCCTGCTGCTGCTCGGTGTGACCCTGGGGCTCGCGGTGGGCCGGATCGTCCGCGGGCCGACGATCCTCGACCGCATGATCGGGTCGGACATGGTGCTGACGACGGTCCTGCTCGTCATCGCCGCCGCGATGGTGCTGCGGCGCGACCTCACCGCCGTCCCCGTGCTCGTGGTCATCGCGGCGACGAGCGTGTTCGCGACGATCGCTGTCGCACGGGCGGTCACGCCGTCGTCCGACCCGTCCGACGAGGGGTCCGACGTCACCACGCCGGAACACGCCATCGAGGAGGAGCCATCGTGATCGAGCTGATCGAGGGCTTCGTGGACGAGGCCGGCGTGCGTGCCTGGGTCGCCGTCGGGCTGCTGATCGTCGGGTCCGTGCTGTCCCTCGGCGCTGCTGTCGGCATCGTCCGCTTCCCGGATCCGCTCGTCCGACTGCACGCCATGGCGAAGCCGCAGGTCCTCGGACTGGCGTGCGCACTCGCGGCGGTCGTGGTGGCGGTGTGGACGTGGACGGCGCTGTGGCTCGTGCTGCCGATCATGGTGTTCCAGCTGTTCCTGGTGCCGGTCTCGACGCACATGATCGCCCGGGCGGGGCTCCGGTCGGGTGACTACCGGCACGACGCGCTGCTGCACGACGACACCGAGTAGCCCGGCCGACGCGGCGCCCCGTTCGTCAGGCGCAGCGGCCCGTCCATCAGGCCCCCGGCCCGTCCATCAGGCCCCCGGCCCGTCCGTCAGGCCCGGCGGCCCGTGCGTCAGGCGCGACGGCCCGTCCGTCAGGCGCGGCGCGCGTCCGTCAGCGCCCGCGCGCGGCGCGCGAGAGCACGAGGTTCGCCACTGCGGCGACCACCACCACGGCCGCCGCCACCGCGGGCAGCACCATCGCGCCCGCGGCTCCGGCACGCTCGGCGACCTCGCCCGTGACCGCCGACGCGAGCGACTGCCCGACGATGACCGCCGACCCCAGGATCGTCATGGTGGTCGCGGACCGACCGACCGGGGAGCGGTCCGACCCGAGCGAGTACTGCGTCACGAGTGTCGGCCCGATGCCGATCCCCATAACGCCGAGCACGATCGCGACCGCGGCGACCGAGTCGGCCTGCGAGAACGCCACCGCACCGGCGAACAGGACCACCCCGAACACGAGCCACCGCCACCCGAGGCCGAACCGTCGCGGGAACGCCGCGGACCCGAGCGCGAGTCCAGCCGACCCGATGCCCATCACGCCGTAGAGGAGGCCGGCGCGGGAGGCCCCGCCGTGCGTCTCCATGAACGCCGTCAACGAGGTCAGCGTCGCGCCGAAGAACAGGCCGATGCCGAGGATCCCGAGCACCACGACCACGAGGCGCGGCCGGAGCAGCTCGCGGGCCGGCGCCTGCGTGACCGGACCGGACGCAGCGACGACGAGCTTGCCCGTCGGGTGGAGCGCGAACGCGGTCACGAACAGGAAGGTCAGCACGGACGCCCCCACGACGGCGACCCACGGCGCGATCGCACTCGCGAGCACCCCGACGAGGAACGGCCCGATGATGAACACCGTCTCGTCCGCGGCGGACTCGTACGCCATGGTGCCGCTGAGGACCTTCTCGTGCCGGTCCTTCGCCATCCGCTGCCGGATGATCGCCACGAGGCGGGTCCGGGACATGGGCGCGACCTGCGGCGCGGAGGCACCGATGAGGAAGGACATCGCGAGCACGGCGAGGTCCGGCGCCGCACTCGACACCACGAACGGCAGCGCCCCGAGCAGGACACCGTTGACGATGCCGACCGGCACGAGGACGCGGCGCTGACCGAAGCGGTCGGCTGCCGCCCCGACCATCGGGCCGAAGATCGCCGAGCCGATGCCGACGGACGCGGAGTTGACGCCGCCGAGCGCCACGGAGTCACGG
The DNA here is from genome assembly GCF_047238015.1 of Curtobacterium phoenicis. Classification (NCBI taxonomy): domain Bacteria; kingdom Bacillati; phylum Actinomycetota; class Actinomycetes; order Micrococcales; family Microbacteriaceae; genus Curtobacterium; species Curtobacterium phoenicis. Next base: position 554,358 of record NZ_JBDFLZ010000002.1, on the reverse strand, counting down.
GCCGCGACGACGAGCGTCAGGACGCCGACGACCATCATCGCGAACGGGAGCCGCGCGATGAACGCGATCGGGAAGTACCACCGGCCGGCGTGGCCGATGAGTGAGGTGGGTCGTGCCTGGAGCATGGGGGTGTGCCTTCTCGGCCCGGCCGGACAGGGGGCGGGCCCATCGGGTGCCGCCGCTGTCCGTCGGGCCCCGCGTGGGGCGGCCGACGGCCGGTAGATACACACTGCGTGTTCTGCTTGCGCCTCGAGGGTACCGCCTGTCGGCCGGGAGGCACGGGTCGGCGGCGTCACGAGCCTCCAGGCCGACGGGTCGACGGGTCGACGGGTCGACGGGTCGACGGGTCGACGGGTCGACCGGTGGTGACGCTCCATCACCGGCGGTCGGCACGCGCATGCGTCCGCGTCGCGCGGTGAGCGGCGCTCGATCAGCGGCGCGCGATCAACGGCGCTCGATCAGCGGCGCTGGATCAGCGGCGCTCGGCGACGGTGCAGAGCACTTCGTGTGCGACGATCACGGGCACCGCGAGCGCGTGGGGCAAGCGCGCTCCGAACTGTTCGAGACCGGACAGCACCGCATCGAGCACGGGGTTGTCCGTCGGCGCGGGCCAGTTCGAGGGAACGGTGCGAGCGATGTCCTGGTGCGGGAGAACGGTCATGATCGGGTCCTTCGGGACGTCGGCCGACCCTGCGTCGACCTCACGATGTCCAACATGTTGCCGGCCCGATGTCATGTCAAGTGCGATTGGAAAGAAGCGCATAGGATCTCGACCATGGTGGAGATCCCGGCGCCGCGGCCGACCGACCTGTTGTCGATCGGGGAGGTGGTCCGCCGGACCGGAGTCGCGGCCTCGGCGCTGCACTTCTACGAACGCAGGGGCCTCATCCACCCGGAGCGCACGACCGGCGGGACGCGGCTCTACCCGCGACACGTCGAACGTCGGATCGCGATCATCCAGGTGGCGAAGCGGCTCAACATCCCGCTCAGCGAGGTCGCCGAGCAGTTCGAGACGCTGCCGAGCGACCGGATGCCCTCGCTCCGGGACTGGGCACGGCTCAACGAGCGGTGGCGCGCGCGACTCCGAGCCCGCCAGCTCGAGCTCGAGCGGCTGCAGGAGGAGATGACGCAGTGCATCGGCTGCGGGTGCGTCTCACTGAACGCCTGCCTCGTGATGAACCCGGGCGACGCGATGGGCGCGGACGGCGCGGGCGCTCGGCGCCTGCTCCCGATCGAGGACTGACGGGTACGGGCGCGCCCGCGGTCCCGGCCCGCAGCCCCGGCTCACGGTCCCGGCCGGCGGTCACGAACCGCGCGCGTTGCGACCGGACGCGCGTCGATCGACGCGTGCGGCGTCGGGACGTGCGCGTTCCGTCATCCCCGGGACGACCCCGGGACGACTTCGGGCGACCGTCAGGTCGTGGTGCGTGTGCGCGGCCCGCGCAGGAACGGGATGCGGGGCATGAGCCAGTCGACCCAGACGACCCGGACACCCGGGGCGACCGCGAGGGACCAGAGGATCGAGGCCGCCGCGTCCGTCGGGTAGTGCACGGCGTCGATCGACACCGCGAAGAACACCACGACGATCGCGGCCGTCCCCGCGATGAGCACGACGCGGTGCCACCGGTTCTCGCGCAGGAGCCAGATGAGCGCGATCACGAACGCCGTGATGTACACGGTGTGCCCGCTCGGGTAGCCCGGGTCCGGCTGCACGGCGAACGGGTGCGGCAGGACGCCGACGTCGGGCCGCGCACGGTGCACGACCTCCTTCACGACAGCCGAGGGGATCCACGTGATCGCGATGGTGCCGCCGAACGCCAGCGCCGGCCGGAGGTCGCGGGTCCGCCACCAGATCACCCCGACCACGACGAACGTGATCGCGATCGCCGGCGCTGGGCTGATGACGTGGTAGACGGCGTCGGTGAACGCGCCGACCGCCCCCGTGTGCACCGCGTTGAGCGCCTTCGACAGCCCGAGGTCGACCGTCCCGAGCGTGAAGCCGACCACCGTGATCACGATGACCGCGACCACGGCGAGCAGCACCGACGCGAGCGGGTACCGGGCGGGCTCGAGGATGCCGACGACGTCCCGGTCGGCGGACGAGCGGCCTCGGGGGCGCAGCAGCGGGGCGTCGGCGGTCATCCGACCATGGTCGCAGGTCGGCGCGGCGGGTGGCCCGGATTCCCGTGACGCTCCCTCAGAGACCGTTCAGCGAGCGGCTCGGCGCTCGGCGTCGAGCAACTCAGTGCTCGGCGCCGCCCTGCTCGACGAGGTCCGGGCCGCCGCGGAGGGCTTCGCGGACGACGACATCGAGCGCACGGACGACGTCGTCGAGCGGGACGGTCGGCGTCGTCCCGTCACCGAAGCCCGGAGTGGCCGGCACGTGCACGAACCCGGCGCGCAGTCCCTCCCGGCCCGCGAGGGACATGAGCTCGTAGAACGCCTGGTTGCAGGTGAAGGTCCCCGCCGTGTTCGACACCGCCGCGGGGACACCGAGCGCGCGGAGCCGGGCGACGATGCGCTTGATCGGCAACCCCGAGAAGTACGCCGACGGCCCACTCGGGTCGATCGGCTCGTCGATCGGCTGGTCGCCGGCGTTGTCCGGGATCCGGGCGTCCTGCACGTTGATCGCGACCCGCTCCGGCGTGACCGCCGTCCGCCCCTCGGCCAGACCCGTCGCGACGACCACCGTGGGCTGGTGTTCGAGGATCGCCGCCGCGAGGCGCTGCCGCACCTCGGCGAACACCACCGGGAGCTGTTCGGTCACGAGCCGCGCCGGGCCGTCCCATCGTTCGGCGAGCGCCGACACCGCATCCCAGGAGGGGTTCGTCGACGCGCCGCCGAACGGCTCGAACGCGGTGAGCAGGACGGTCGTTCCGGTCGTGTCGGCCACGGCCCCAGCCTAGAGGGCAGGGCATCGGATCCGCGGCGTGAGCCGACGGAGCACAGACCGGTCTGTGTAGTGTTGTGCGTGACCGCTGATGTACGACATCGGGAGCGCATGGACTCGGCACGGCCGCGGCCGAGGGGAAACTCGCGAACGAGCACGACGAGCACGTCGACGAGCGCCACGAGTGGCACCGTCGCGGCATGCTCCACCCGGCCGACATCGAGGCGCTCGTGCACCGACGACTCGCCGAGAACCTGCCCCACGACCCCGTGTACGCCGACTTCTCCGGGCCGGTCAGCCGTCCACGCGAGCCCGATCGCGAGCGGTGAGTCCGCCGTCCACGGGGATCACCGGTCAGCGTCACGCAGCGAGCGGTCGCGTTCCCAGCCGAGGCACCCGTGCGGGAGCGAGCGCATGTGCGACACCGATGCTGTGCTGCGACCCGACCAGACCCGGACCGGGTGCCACGGCACCCGAGCCGCGTGACGCCGGACAGGAGGCTCGGTGCGGGCCCGACCCGTGCCTCCCGGCCGTCACTCGGTCACCACCCGAGTGGCGCGCCGTCCTCCAGGAAGGCACCCGTCGGTGCGTCGGCCCCGGCGTCGGCGACCGCCACCACGGAGCTGGCGCTGACCTCGACCGGTCGGCCGTGCGGATTCTCCACACCGCCGAACTCCGTCGCCGTGTAACCAGGCTCGACCGCGACGAACCGGACCTCCGGCACGGCGCGCGCGTACTGCACGGTCAGCATCGAGACCGCAGCCTTCGATGCGCCGTAGACGATCGCCTGGTACTGCGACGCCGGTTTCTCCGGGTCGTGGTTCGCGGCGAACGAGCCGAGCGCACTCGAGATGTTCACGACGACGGGCGCGGTCGAGCGCCGGAGCAGCGGGAGTGCGGCCTCGGTCGTGCGGACCACGCCGACGGCGTTCGTGTCGAACACCTCGAGCGCCTCGGGGCCGTTCAGCGCGACCTTTCCGATGCCGGCGTTGTTCACGAGGACGTCGAGACCGCCCTCGGCGTCGACGTGGGCGAGGGCCGCGGCGACCGAGCGGTCGTCGGTCACGTCGAGCTGCACGGCTCGGGCGGTCGTGGTGGGGGTGCTGATCTCCTTCGCGACGGCCTGGCCGGTCGCGAGGTCGCGAGCGCCGACCCAGACGGTGTGTCCGGCGGCGACGAGCTGGCGTGCGGTCTCCTTGCCGAGCCCGCGCGAGGCTCCGGTGACGAGTGTCGTTGTCATGCCGTCAGCCTGCGACGCCCTGCTCACCTCGGGCAGTCGTCCGATCGTCCTGGGACCAGCGGACCCAGGACAGCTGTTCGTCCGCGTCGCAGACTGGGCGCATGGCAACCGAGTTCGGCCGCACGCTGCGGCGGCTGCGCGACCACGTCGCGCCGGAGACCGTCGGTGCGGTGCCGGGCAGCCGGCGGCGAGCCGCGGGACTCCGCCGCGAGGAGCTCGCCGCACTCGCCGGGATCTCCGCCGACTACCTGACCCGGCTCGAGCAAGGGCGCGCGATGACGCCCTCGGCGCAGGTCGTCGAAGCGCTCGCCCGGTCGCTCCGGGTCGCCGACGCCGAGCGGGAGCTGCTGTTCCGGCTGGCCGGGCACGCCGTCCCCGGGGCCGAGGTCGTCCCGACGCGGATCCCGTCGAGTGTCCAGCGGCTGCTCGATCGACTCGCGGACACTCCCGTGGCGGTGCTCGACGCAGCGGGCACGATCCTCACTGCGAACGCCCCGTACGACGCGCTCATGGGTCCCGTCGATGCACTTCGGGGGCACGAACGGAACACCGCGTGGCGCCATCTCGTCGGCCCGGGGAGTCGTGCCGTGCACACCGTCGAGGAGCAGCGCGCGTTCGAGGCGTCACTCGTGGCCGCGCTGCGGATGACGGTCGCTCGGTTCCCGCTCGACCACGGCCTCCGAGACCTGGTGCGGGATCTCCGTGCGGCGAGCCAGCGGTTCACGTCGCTGTGGGAGGCCGGTGATCTCGTACCCGTGCGCGAGGTCGGGCGACGGAAGGTCGTGGAACACCCCTCGGTCGGGCGGATCGCGCTCGACTGCGACACCCTGCAGATCGCTTCAGACGACCTCACGGTGCTCGTGTACACGGCGGAGCCGGGGTCGGAGGACGGCGAACGGCTCGCGCTGGCGATCGCGCTCGGGAACCAGTCGTTGGTCGGCTGACGAGACGAACTCTGTGTCGTCCACGCGAGCCCGATCGCGAGCGGTGGGTCCGTCGTCCACGGGGGTCACCGGTCAGTCCTCGATGTCGAACACCACGACGCGCTCGCTACCGCCGCGGATGTGCTCGGCGACGGGCTGGTGCTCGGGGTGCGGCAGGTACCCGGCGAGCGCCGCGCGGTCGCGGAACCGCACGACGAGCATCCAGTCGAAGCCACCCTCCAGCCCCTCGGTGCTCACGCTCGGCCCGGAGCGCACCGACTCGACGCCCTCGATGCGAGTGAGGTGCTCGCGGGCGAGCGCATCGGCCTGCGTGGCGAGTCCATCCGTCCCGTTCCACGTCACCAACACCACGTGCGTCACGCCTGCCATCACTGCTCCCGTCGTCGGACTCCATGCTGCCCGTGCGGTGCTGGGCACCACGTCGGCTGGGACCGCCCACATGCGCGCGACCTACCGTCGGCCGGGCACGACATCGACGACGAGAGGGAACACCATGGCGAGTGGAGTGGCAGCGGTCTGGGTACCGGTCACCGACATGCAGCGAGCGGTCGCGTTCTACCGGGACACGCTCGGCCTGTCGGTCGCGAGCGAGTCGGACGACTGGAGCGAGATCGACGCGAACGGGCTGCGGCTCGGGTTGAACGCACGGGAGTCAGCCAGCCCGTCGGAGGGTGGCGGCGCGGTCGTCACGTTCCAGCCGGACGGGAGTCTCGAGGACGAGGTCGCCGACCTCCGGTCGAAGGGGGCGGAGTTCACGGGCGACATCAGCGAGCACCCGTGGGGACGGATCGTCCCGTTCACGGACAGCGAGGGCAACGACCTGCAGCTGTACGCGCCCCCGCAGGGCTGACGCCCGCCGGCCGCGGGAGCGGCCGGGTGACTGACGGGAGGCACGGTGCCAGCTGGCACCGTGCCTCCCGTCCGTCGGCTCCTAGAACGCGGGCGTCCCGCCCGCGATCGTGATCGTCGAGCCGGACTGGTAGCTCGACTCGGGGCTGACGAGGTGGACGTAGGCCGCAGCGAGCTCCGCGGGCTGACCCGGACGGCCGAACGGCGACGACTCGCCGAAGTGCGCCACGGTCTGCGCGTCGTCGGACCCCGGCTGCAGCGGCGTCCAGACCGGGCCGGGCGCGACCGAGTTCACCCGGATGCCCTTCGGAGCGAGCTGCTGGGCGACGGCCTCGGTGAAGGTCTTCACGGCGCTCTTCGAGATCGCGTAGTCGATCTTGTCCGGCGAGGGCGTGCTGGCCTGGATCGAGCCCGTGGTGACGATCGTCGAACCGGGTTCGAGGTGCGGCACCGCTGCCTTGGTGAGCCAGAACAGCGAGTAGATGTTCGTCTTGAAGGTCGAGTCGAAGTGCTCGGTGCCGAGCGACAGGATGTCGTCGTTGCTGTCCATCCGACCGGCGACCATGACGAGGGTGTCGAGCCCACCGAACTCGTCGACGGCCTTCTGCACGAGGTCCTGGCAGTACTGCTCGTCGGAGATGTCGCCGGGGAAGAGGACCGCGCGGCGCCCCTCACCCTCGAGGAGGTCTCGGACCTGCTCGGCGTCCTCCTGCTCGTCGGGGAGGTACGAGAGCACGAGGTCGGCGCCCTCGCGGGAGAGCGCGATCGCGGCGGCGCGGCCGATGCCCGAGTCGGCTCCGGTGACGATGCCGCGGTAGCCGGTCAGCCGCTCCTTGCCGACGTAGCTCCGTTCGCCGTGGTCCGGCTCGGGTTCCATCTTCCACGCGGCACCGGGCAGCGACTGCTCCTGCTCCGGGAACGGCGGTGCGGGGTAGAGGGTCTTCGGGTCGCGCTTGTCGTACTGGCTCATGCGCCCACGATGCCCGCGCCCCGCTCCGCGCAGGTCCAGGCCTGCGAGCTGCGCACGGGGTTGACGACCTTTACAGCCCTATCCGGTCTTGATGAGGTTGGTAAGGCTGTAAAGCATCGGGTACGCCGAATTCACGGTCCCGCAGTTCGACGAGTTCATGCTCCGGTACATCCCCGACTTCTGATCCTCCGCAGCTCCGGCGACCGCCCGAGCACCGAGGCTCCGGTGGACTCGTGCGGGTACCGTCCGGGAGGTGGCAGGTGACTGGGTCGAGTTCGACGATGAGCCCGAGCGACGTGTCCTTCGCCGTCGACTCCGGCGCGTCTGGCCGTTCGTCCTGGCGCTCGGGACGGCTTCGGCGTTCATGAGCAAGGGCGGCGAGACACCGTTCCAGTGGCTCGGCTGGATCGCGGTGCCGATCTGGTTCGTCGGGTGGGGGGTGATCCTGCTCGCATCCTGGGGTGTGCTCCACCTGGTGTCACGGCCGTTCGCTATCGATCCCGGTCGTCGTGTCGTGCGCATCCGCAACCGGGTCGTGCCGTTCTCCGACGTGGACTTCGCTGAGCTGGCGCCCTCCACGAACGAGGACCCGGACCTGCTCTCCCTCCGTCTGGGGACTCGGAAGCGACGGAAGGTGTCGATCGCCGTCCGCGAAGGTCGCGACGCCGCCGTGACCGGTGTGCGACGCGAGGCCCTGCTCGCGATGCTCGCCGGCTCGTCGATCACCCGACCGACGAGCATCCACGACCCGACGGGACGGTTCGCTCGGTTCAACTTCCCCGGGATGCTCGACAAGGCGGGCGCCGCCGAAGTGGTCGAGCACCCCCCGCAGGCCGGTGTCGCCGGCCCCTGACAGCCGCCGGGTCAGACGACGGGCGCACCCCCGAGCACGAGGTCCCGCGCCTGCGCCGCCGCGCCGAGCGCGACGGCGTCGGACCCCAGCGTGGACAGCGCGAGCCGGATCGATGCGCCGCTGACCGGGGGTTCGGCCGTGATGGCCGCGGTGATCGCCGGTTCGAGGAGGTCCCACGACCGGGCGATCCCCCCGCCGATCACGACGGTCGTCACGTCGAGGACCCCCGCGGTCAGCAGCGCGGCGCGAGCGAGCCCCCACCCGGCGCGCGCGAAGACCTCGGCAGCGTCGGCGTCACCGGCACGGGCCGACTCGGCGACCTCGCGCGCGGTGACCCGCCGACCGGAGCGTTCGGCGTAGCGGTCGGCGATGCCTCGGGCACCGGCGAGCGTCTCGAGGTGCCCGACCTGCCCGCACGTGCACCGTGCGTCGCCGAAGCCCGGGACGTGCCCGATCTCGCCGGCGGCACCCCGGGGACCGGCGAAGAGCGCCCCGCCGAGCACGAGCGCTCCGCCCACGCCGGTGCCGAGCGTCATCCCGAGCACGTCGGGTTCGCCCGCGACGGCGCCGGTCGCGACCTCGCCGAGCAGGAACGCGTTCACGTCGTTGTCGAGGGTCGCGGGGACGCCGAGCGCCTCGGTCACGGCCGCGGTCACGCCGTACCCGGCCCAACCGGTGAACGAGTTGCCGGTCACCAGGACCGTACCGGTCCCTGCGTCGACGACGCCGGCTGCGCCGACTCCGACACCCACCAGGGAGGCCCGGTGCCGGTCGAGCAGGTCCGTCACCGCGCGGACGCCGGTCGCGACGATGGCCGCCCCTCCGGCGTGCGCCGGTGTCGGCAGGTCGATGCGGTCGAGCACCTCGAGGTCGGGTGTGGTGAGCAGCACCTTCGTGTTCGTCCCGCCGACGTCGATGCCGGCGATGACCTCGGCGCTCATGCGGTCACCGTACCGGCGCCGGCGAGCCGCTCGGCACGACGACGGCGTTGCACGACGGGATCGGGCACGGGCACGGCCGCGAGGAGCCGCCGGGTGTAGTCGGTCTCCGGGTGGACGAGGGTGGCACCGGTCGCGCCCTGCTCCTCGACCACGCCCTGGCGCATCACGACGACGCGCTCGGCGAACTGCTGCACGACGGCGAGGTCGTGCGACACGAACAGGCAGGCGAACCCGAGCTCGCCCTGGAGTTCCCGGAGCACGTCGAGCACGGTCTCCTGCACGCTCACGTCGAGCGCGCTCGTCGGTTCGTCGGCCACGAGGAGCCGTGGCGACAGCACGAGCGCCCGCGCGAGCGAGACCCGCTGACGCTGCCCGCCGGAGAGCTCCCGCGGCGCCCGGGACGCGAGGGCCCGGGGCAGTCGGACGGCGTCGAGGACCTCGTCGATGCGGCGCCGCTTGTCGGCCGAGGACATCCCACGACGGTGCACGGCGAGCGGTTCTGCGATGCACTCGGCGACGGACATCCGGGCGTCGAGCGAGGCCACCGGGTCCTGCAGCACGACGCCGATGCCCGAGCGGAGCGAGCGGCGGTCACGTCCGCGGGCCCGGGCGAGGTCGGTGCCGAAGAGGTGCACGCTGCCCGAGGTCGGCTTCTGCAGGCCGAGCGCGACGCGTGCGGCCGTGGACTTGCCCGAGCCGGACTCGCCGACGAGCCCGACGGTCTCGCCGGCGTGGACGGCGATGTCGATCCCGCGGAGGGCGTGCACGGCGCGCGCCCCGCGCCCGAACGTCACCGAGACGTCCCGGAGGTCGACCACCGGGGGCGAGTCGTGCCTCCCGGCCGGGTCGGACGACGTCGACGCCGCGGACGACGTGGCCGTCGGGTCCGACGTGACCGACGCGACCGTGAGCCGCGGCACCGCGGCGAGCAGTCGCTTCGTGTAGTCGTGCTGCGGGCGGAGGAGGACGTCCTCGACGCCTCCCGTCTCGACGACCTCGCCCTGCAGCATGACCGCGACCCGGTCCGCGAAGTCCGCCACGACCCCCATGTTGTGCGTCACGAGGAGCACGCCCGTGCCGGTGTCGGCGGCGAGCCCGCGGAGGAGCTCGAGGATCTCGGCCTGCACGGTCACGTCGAGGGCAGTGGTCGGCTCGTCGGCGATGAGGAGCTTCGGCTCGTTCGCGATCGCCATCGCGATGACGACGCGCTGCCGCTGCCCGCCGGACAGCTCGAACGGGTACGCCTTCGCGCGGGCCGCGGGCGACGGGATGCCGACGCGCTCGAGCAACTCGACCGCTCGGGCTGCGGCGTCCGCGGCGGACACGTCCTGGTGGTTCCGGATGACCTCGGCGATCTGTGCGCCGACCCGGGTGAGCGGGTCGAGCGCGGTCGCGGGCTCCTGGAACACCATCGAGACGGTCGACCCGCGCAGGGGTCGGAGGGACGACTCGGGCGCGCCGACGACCTCGTGACCGTCGACGACCGCGCTGCCGGTGGCGGTGGCGTTGCCGGAGAGCAGCCCCATCGCGGCGAGCGCCACGGTGGACTTGCCGGAGCCGGACTCGCCGACGAGCGCGAGCGTCTCGCCCGGTCCGACGTGCAGGGTGACGCCCCGGACGGCGTCGACGGTGCCGGACTCGGTCGAGAAGGTGACCCCGAGGTCGGTGGTGGTCAGGACGGACATCAGCGGCCCCTCACGTCGAAGGCGTCCCGGAGACCGTCGCCCACCGCGTTGAACGCGCAGACGACGAGGATCACAGCGAGTCCCGGTGGCACGATGAGCCACCACCTCCCGGAGTAGGCCGAGGTCAGGCCGGCCGAGAGCATCCCGCCCCAGTCCGTGGCGGGCGCCTGGACGCCGAGTCCGAGGTAGGAGACGTAGGCCACGAGGAGGATCGCGTCCGCGACCTGGAACGTGGCCGCGACGACGATCGTGGACACCGAGTTCGGCAGCAGGTGCCGACCGATCGCCCGGGCGTGCGAGCCACCGATGGCGCGCAGGGTGAGCACGTAGTCGCGGTTCTTCAGCGTGAGGGTCTCCGCGCGGATGAGCCGGGAGGGCACGAGCCACGACACGAGTCCGAGGATCACGATGAGCCCCCCGACGCCCGGGGTGGTGATCGCCGAGATGACGAGCAGGATGAACAGCGCGGGGATGGCGATGCCGGCGTCGACGATGCGCATCATCACGGCGTCGACCCACCCGCCGACGTAGCCGGCGACCGAGCCCCAGAGCGTGCCGACGACCGTCGCGAGGATGCCCGCGGCGATGCCGACCATGAGCGACACCTTGCCGCCGAACATCAGCCGACCGAGGACGTCGTGCCCGACGGCGTCGGTGCCGAGCAGGTGCGCGGCGCTCGGTGCGAGGTTCACCTGGTCGAGCTGCGTGTGGGTCTGGTCGGTCGGGTACAGGAACGGGCCGACGAAGCAGAACAGGACGACCACGACGATGACGACGAGGCCGATCACCGCCAGGGTGTTGTGTCGGAAGCGTCGGACGGCGAGGCGCCAGCCGGTCGACGCGACGACGACGGGTGCACCCGGGGCTTCCGGGGCCAGTTGGACGGCGCTCATGCGCGGCTCGCCTTCGTTCGCGGGTCGATGAGGGTCTGCGCGACGTCGGCGAGGAGCGTACCCACCACGGTCGCGATCGAGATGACGAGGACGCAGCCGAGGAGCGTCGGGTAGTCCGACGTCTGCGCTGCGTTCCAGAACAGCAACCCCATGCCGGGGTAGTTGAACAGCTGCTCGGTCACCAGTGCGCCGCCGAAGAGCACCGGCAGGTAGTAGCCGAGCATCGCGACCACGGGCGTGAGCGAGTTCCGGAACACGTGCCGTCGGAGGATCGTCGCCGTCGACGCTCCCCCCGCGCGGGCGGTGCGGACGTAGTCCTCCTGCAGGTTCTCGAGCGTCGCGGCCCGCATGTACCGGCTGAAGACGGCGATCATCGCGAGCGCACCCGTGACGACGGGGAGCACGAGGCCGGCCGGGTCCTGGAAGACCTCGGCGAGGGTGTTCCCGCTCGGGGCTTGGGACGGCAGCCACGGGAGCTGCTGGCTGAACACGATGATGAGCACGAGGCCGAGGAAGAACGCCGGCGTCGAGTAGAAGACGAACGCCAGGGCCGTGGCCGCGTAGTCGACCGCACCGTTGCGGCGGACGGCCTGCCACATCCCGACGGGGATCGCGATGACGAGGCCGAGGACGGCCGACATGCCGGTGAGCACGAGGGTCTTCGGCAGGCGCTCGGCGATGAGCTGCGCGACCGGCTCGTTCAGCGTGTACGACATGCCGATGTCGCCGCTGAGCAGGCGTCCGAGGAACCGGAGGTACTGCAGGGGCAGCGGCTGGTCGAGACCCTGGGACTGGTTGAAGGCGGCGATCTGCGCCGGTGTCGCGGAGACGCCGAGGACGCCGCGGGCGGGGCCGCCCGGCAGGGCGTGGAGCAGGCAGAACACGACGATCGTGACGATGAGGACCACGGCGAGTGCTTGCAGCACGCGCCGGAGCAGGTACAGGGCTGTGGTCATGCGGCTTCCGTCATCGAGATGGGTGGTGGGTGGGCCTGGAGGCTCGGTGCGGGTCGGACCCGCACCGAGCCTCCAGGCCGTGGTCGCGTCAGCGACCTACTTCGACCACTTCCACTGCGCGGGGTGGAAGTTCGCGAGGGAGTCCTGGTCGAACCCGGTCAGGCCCTTCTTGACGACCGAGATCTGGTAGTCGGGCTCCGGGAGCCAGATCACCGGGAGGTCCTTCGCGACGGCCGCGCTGTACGCCTGCACGGCGGTCGAGTCGGTCGACGTGGTGGTCGCGTCGATGAGCTGGTCGACCTCCTTGTTCGAGTACGACCCGAAGTTGGCCGAACCATCGGTCTGGAAGAGCGACTCACCCGTCGGGTAGGCCGGGAAGTACCAGCTGCCCGCCGTTCCGAAGAAGGAGAGGTCCCAGTCGCACGACGCCTCGTCGCTCGTGCAGGTCGGGGTCTGCGAGAGGACGCTCGACACCGGCGCGGTCTTGATCGTGAAGCCGATGCCGGTCTTCGCGAGCGAGGACTGGATCGCGCTCATCATGTTGTCGGTCACGGTCGAGCCGGACTGCGAGAGCACGTTCATCGTGAACTTCGTGCCCTTGTCCACGCCCTCGCCGCACTGGCTGTCGGACGTGCCCGGGTCGGTGCAGACCATCGTGCCGCCCTGCTCCTCCCAGCCGTGGCTCGTCAGGAGCGCCTTGGCCTTGGAGGTGCTGAACGGGTACGGGTTGTCCTTCTGGATGCTCGACACGTAGTCGGACTCCTGCGCCTGCGGGATCGGGCCGTAGGTCGAGGTGGCGGTGCCGTTGAACACGACCTTCGACAGCGAGGTCTGGTCGATCGACATCTGCACGGCCTGGCGGGCGTAGAGCTGCTTGAAGACCGCACCCATGGTCGGGTTGTTGAAGTTGTACGGCATGTACGTGATGGCCCAGCCGGTCCAGGGCTTGACCTCGTAGCCCTTGGCCTCGAAGGACGCCTTCTGGTCCATGTCGGTGGCGTTGATGTAGCCGTAGTCGACCCCGCCCGAGCGGACGGCGTTGACCTCGGCGTCGGCGGAGGTGAACGGCAGGAGGTTCACCGTCTTGATGGACGGCTTCTCGCCGCCGTCGTACTGCTTGTTGGCCGTCAGGGTCACCTTGCCGGCGGTCGAGAACGCGCTGACGCCGTACGGGCCGGAGATGATCTTCCACAGGTCGTCGCTGGCGTAGTCCGAGATCTTGCCGGCGGCGGTGTTGAGGTACTTCCAGACCTGCTTCGCGCCGTCGGTGGTCTCGTCGGCGTTGCCCACCGAACCGCTCGCACTCGTCTTGTCCCAGGCGTGCTGCGGCAGCGGGATGATGTGGCTCAGCTGGTTCGCGAGCATCCAGTCCGAGTTGTAGGCCTTGTCGAACGTGATCGTGAAGTGGGTGTCGTCGACGGCCTTGAAGGACGTCCAGTTGTCCGGTGCCTTGCCCTTCGAGTACGAGCCCCACTGGTCCTTGTTCGCCTTGATGAGGTTGAACCAGAACTCGACGTCGCGGCTCGTGATCGGCTTGCCGTCCGACCAGTGCCGGTCGCCGAGGGTCACCGTGACGCTCTTGCCGTCCTTCGCGAACGCGGCGTCGGTGGCGACGGACCCGGCCTTGTTCCAGGTGATCTTGCCCGTCGACCCGTCGTACGCGACGAGCGGCTCGTAGAGCGACTGCGCGATGGACCCGTTGTTCGTGTTGAGGTGCGCGGCGGTGCCGATCGGCAGGATCCAGTTCGGCGTGAAGTTCGCCGGCAGCGCGTAGTTGATCTCGTCGGCGTTGCTGCTGCCGGACGAGGCGTTGCCGCCCCCGGAGCAGCCGGCGAGCAGCGCGCTCACGGCGATCGCGGCTCCGGTGAGGAGCGCCCAGCGACGGGGCTTGGTCATGTGTGTCTCCTGGTGCGTGGGAGGTGTCGGGGTGTGGAGCACGCGTGCCGGTCGGCACGGGGACAGTCAATGACCAAAGCCGTTGGAAAAACAAACATCTCCGTGTAAATAGTTCGTTTCTGCGGATCCGACGAAAGGGTGGACCGGTCGATCTGCCGCCTAGGCTCGGGTCCACGGTCGGCGATCGACCGCGTTTCCCCCGGATTGGAGAAAGTCGTGCCGGACCTCAGCGCCCGCGTCCTGGAGCTCGTCGCCTCCGGGCAGGCCTCCAGCCGCACCGAGATCGCGGCCCTGCTCGCGGCGGCGCCGTCGACGGTCTCGCACGTGGTGGCGTCGCTGCTCGCGCACGGACTCCTCGCCGAGGAGGGCACCGACGTCTCGACGGGTGGTCGTCCCCGCAAGGTGCTCCGGATCGGCGGGGCCGACGAGTACGCGGTCGCCGCGGACGTCGGCGGCGGTCACGCACGGATCGGCGTGGTCCGACCGGGAGGCGCGCTCGAGTCCGTCGCGAACGTCCCGTTCGCGCTCGCCGACGGTCCGACCGCGGGGCTGCAGCGGTTGGCCGGGATGCTCGAGCGGCTCGCCGACGAACAGGGCCGCGCGGGACTCCGTGGAGTCGGGCTCAGCCTGCCCGGCCCGGTGGACGTCGAGGCCGGCGTGGTCGACCTGCCGAGCCGGATGCCCGGGTGGAACGGGTTCCCGGTCGCGTCCTGGCTCACCGAACGGTTCGGGTTGCCGGCGATCGTGGACAACGACGCGAACTGCATGGCCGCCGGTGAGCAGAGCGTGCAGGACCCGTCCCGTCGGCAGACGATCACGATCAAGGCCGGGTCGGCGATCGGCGCCGGGATCGTCATCGACGGTCGGCTGTACCGCGGGTCGACCGGGTCCGCGGGCGACATCACGCACGTGCGCATCGACGCCGCCGGCGACACCCCGTGCTCGTGCGGCAACACCGGCTGCCTGGAGACGGTGGCGTCGGGTGCTGCGCTCGTGCGCATCCTGTCGAACGCCGGGGTCGCGGTCGAGTCCACGGCCGACGTGGTCCGGCTCGCCTCGGACGCGCACCCCGAGGCCACCCGGGCGGTACGGCTCGCCGGCCGGTACCTGGGCGAGGTGCTCGCCGCGAACGTCAACTTCTTCAACCCGGACGCGGTGTACCTCGGCGGCATCCTGTCGACCCTCGACCCGTTCATCGCCGCGGTCCGGAGCCAGCTCTACGAGAGCTGCCACCCGCTCATGACGCAGCACCTCGCGATCGAGCCGGTGTCACTCGGCGCCGACGCCGGGCTCGTCGGCGCCGGACAGTTCGCGCTCCAGCGCGGGCTCACCGCCTCGCTCAAGGAGCTCTCCACCCCGATCCCCCAGTCCACCGTCAGGAAGAGGAACGTCCGTGTCTGAGTCCGTCTCTGAATCCGTGCCTGCCGCGCCCGCTGCGTCCGGCGTCCGTCGCCCGGTGATCGCGATCGCGGGGCTCGCCATCGAGACCTCGACGTTCACGCCCACCCGGACGCACGCGCCCGCGTTCCACCCGGACCGCGGCGGCGAGGTCGTCGCGCGGTACCCGTTCCTCGCGTCGTACGCGGACCGGGCCGAGTTCCACGGCGCACTGATCGGGCACGCCCTGCCCGGCGGCATCGTCGACCGCGACTCGTACGAGTCGCTCGCGACCGAGATCTGTGACCGGCTGTCGGTGATCGTCGCGGACGGCCCGGTGGACGGGCTCTGGTACGACATCCACGGCGCGATGGTCGTCGAGGGGCTCGACGACGCCGAGACGGACCTGCTCGGGCGCATCCGCGGGGTGGTCGGGCCGGACGTCGTCGTGTCGGCGTCGATGGACCTGCACGGCAACGTCACGGCGGAGCTCGCGCACCAGGTCGACCTCGTCACCTGCTACCGGATGGCCCCGCACGAGGACGCCGTCGAGACGAAGGAGCGCGCCGTCCGCAACCTGGTCGACGTGCTCACCACCAGGCCGGTCGGCGAGCAACGTCCCGTGAAGGCCTGGGTGCCGATCCCCGTGCTGCTCCCCGGCGAGCAGACCTCGACGCGCATCGAACCAGCGGCCTCGCTCTACGCGCAGGTGCCGGAGGTCGAAGCGGCGGAGGGCGTGCTCGACGCGGCGATCTGGGTCGGGTACGCCTGGGCCGACCAGCCCCGCGACCGCGCCGTCACGGTCGTCACCGGGTGGGACCGCGAGGCAGTGTCCGCCGGCGCCGAACGGCTCGCCCGCGCCTTCTGGGACGTGCGCGAGGACTTCGTGTTCGTGGCGCCGACCGGCTCGTTCGACGAGTGCCTCGCCGCTGCGCTCGCGCCGGGGGCCGCGCGACCGTACTTCGTCTCGGACTCGGGCGACAACCCCACCGCAGGTGGCTCCGGGGACATGACGTGGGGGCTGACGCAGGTGCTCGCGAACCCCGCATTCTCGTCGCCGGACGGCCCGACCGTCATCTACGCGAGCGTCCCCGGCCCGGAGGCCGTTGCCACCGCGGTCGAGGCCGGAGTCGGGGCGACCGTGACCGTCACCGCCGGGGCAGCGGTCGACGCCGTGCACGCGGGGCCCGTCACCATGACCGGCCGGGTGCACGCGGTCAAGCACGGGGACCGCGACGCCGAGACCGAGGTCGTGCTCCAGGTCGGGTCGGTGTTCGCGATCCTCACGAAGCTCCGGAAGCCGTACCACCACGAGCACGACTTCACCGACCTCGACCTCGCCCCGCGGGACGCCGACGTCGTCATCGTCAAGATCGGGTACCTCGAACCCGAGCTCTTCGACATGGCCGCGGACTGGATGCTCGCGCTCACGCCCGGTGGCGTCGACCAGGACCTCGAGCGGCTCGGGCACCACAGGATCCAGCGTCCGATGTTCCCCTACGATCGGGAGTTCCCGTCGGCGCCCGACCTCGGCGCCCGGATCATCCCGCCGTCGAACGAACCGCTCGGAGCCATCGCGTGACCACCGCCCCCGTCGCCCTCGAGATCGCGGTCACCTCGCCTGCCGGCGCGCTCGTCGCCCGGGACGGCGGCGCCGACCGCGTCGAGCTCTGCGTCGGCCTCGAACTCGGTGGCCTCACCCCGTCGCAGGCCCTCGTCGAGACCGTGCACGAGACGGGCATCCCGGCACACGCGCTCGTGCGGTGCCGGCCGGGCGGGTTCGTGCACGACCGTGACGAGGTCGACCTCATGGAGCGCGAGGTCCGCACGGTCCTCCGCTCCGGCGCGGCCGGGGTCGTCGTCGGCGCCCTCCGCCCCGACCGGACGCTCGACACGGACGCCCTGCGCCGGTTCGTCGACGCCGCCCGGTCGGTGAGCGCCACTGCCGAGGTCACCCTGCACCGCGCGATCGACCACGCG
This sequence comes from Curtobacterium phoenicis, assembly GCF_047238015.1. Taxonomy (NCBI): domain Bacteria; kingdom Bacillati; phylum Actinomycetota; class Actinomycetes; order Micrococcales; family Microbacteriaceae; genus Curtobacterium; species Curtobacterium phoenicis. The sequence continues at coordinate 536,884 of NZ_JBDFLZ010000002.1, read as the reverse complement.
GCGGACCCCGTCGCCGCCGCGGCGTCGCTCGCCGAGCTCGGCTTCACCCGGGTGCTGACGTCCGGTGGCGCGCCGACCGCTGCAGCCGGTGCCTCGACGATCGCCCGTGTGGTCGAGGCCGCCGGTGGCGTGCAGGTCATGGCCGGCGCCGGCGTGACCCCGGCGGACGTCGCCGCACTCGTGTCCGTGGGGGTGGCCGCCGTGCACCTCTCCGCGAAGCGCCCGGCCGTCGGCAGCGCCCACGCCGGCGTCCCGATGGGCGGCTCCGACGACGGGTCAGCCCACTTCGTCACCGATGCCGAGGTCGTGCGGGCGGCTCGGCGCGCGCTGGACGTCGTCGCCGCCTGACCGCAGACACCGGTCCGCGCAGCGACCACCGGTGGACGGGAGTCGCGTTGCGGGCCCGCACCGTGCCTCCCGGCCGGCGCTGGGTCACGTCGTCGACGCGACCCGCCCGTCAGCGTCCGGCGGTGGCGTGGTTCGCGACCTGCGTCGCGGAGAGCACGGTGCTGTAGACGGCCGCGTACCGCATCTGTCCCGTGAAGAAGAAGTTCGACGGCTGACCGGGCCACCCGGAGACGGTGTCGTAGCCGATGCGCCAGTACCCGGCGTAGTTCTCGGGCGTCGTGTAGGCGGCGTTCGACGCGACGAGCGCGCCGTCGGCGTAGAGCTTCATCCCCGTGGACGCGGACATCGTCGCGACGACGTGGTGCCACGCGCCGTCGGTGTAGGCCTTCGGCGAGGTGACGACCTGCGTGGTGCCGTTGTACGAACCGAAGACGAGCTGCCCTGCGGTGTTGAGGTACACCTGCCGGTCGTGCTGTCCGGACGTCGTGATCTGGTTGCTGCCGAAGCCGACGAGCATCCCGCCGGCGACGGTGGAACGGAACCAGACCTCGGTACTGAAGGTCGTGGGGTTCGTGTACCGCGTCGGCGTCGAGACGAAGCTCGTGGAACCGTTCAGCTGGTAGGCCGTCCCGGCGTCCCGCGGGCAGGCGTTCGGACTCGGTGCGACCGCCGCCACGGACCCCTGGTACGCACCGTTCTGGCCCTTGCCGGACCAGTCGGTCGCCACCGTCGACCCCGAGGCCTCACCGAGGCGGTAGGCGAACACGGCGTTCGCGGTGTCGGCGCCGACGGCTGCGGAGCACGTGAAGTACGGCGCGGTCCCGGCGGTGTCCGTGTCGTTCGTGATCTTCGCACCGAACGCCGACCGGGTCGGGGCGAACGCGTTGAACAGCACGACCGCGGCGATCGCGAGGACGAGCACGAGTGCGACCACGCGGCCGTCGCGGAGGCTCCGGAGCGCGGTCACGACGCCCGCACCGCGTCGGTCCGGCCGACGGAGAGGCAGAGCACCAGCGGCACGAGGCACGCGGCGATGAGGAGCCCCCAGCCGACGGGGCCGAGGTCGATGTTCGCGGTCAGCTGGTAGTGGCCGTTCTTCGTGAGCTCGTGGATGACCATGTGTCCGACCTGCCCGTCGACGAGGTGCAGCGGTTCGGCACCGGGCGCGGTGATGCGCACCGGGAACACACCCGAGGACACGATGGTCGCATCGACGGCGGTGTGGTCGGCGGTGTTCGTGATCGTGGTCACGTTGACGAACGGCTTCAGGACGAACGCGGCGTAGGACACGGTGAGCGCGCCCCCCGCGATGCGGAGGCACGTGCGGGTGACACGGTCGGTGAAGACGCTCGTGAGCGTCCAGATCACCAGCGTGCCGATGAGCAGGAGCGGGGCCGCGCGGAACAGCCAGCCGAGGTGCGGGACGAGCAGTACCGGCGAGCCGATGACGTCGGCCTGGGTGAGGGTCCACGGGTCGGTCGCGCCGTTGATGTCGCCTCGGGTGTGCAGCCCGCCGTCGTGGTCGACGCCGATGATGCGGTGCGTGTAGACGACACCGGGGTTCGCCGCGGTCTCGAACGTGACGACGTCACCGACCGCGAGGTCCGACGCGCGGGCCGGCAGGTCGAGGACGAGCGTGCCGACCGGTGCGGCCACGCCCATCGACGGGGTCTCGACGACGAACCAGCGCCCGCCGGAGCCGAGGAACAGGACCGCAGCGCCGAGGAGGACCGCGGCGACGACGGCGACCGACCAGGCGAGGACGGTCTCGAAGCGGGTGGCGGTGTGTCCGCCGAGGAGCGGCCGGTCGAGCGTGCCGCTGAGCGGGACGGCTGCGGTCTGGCTCATGTGCTGCTCCGGTCGTCGAGGGTGGTGCGGGGTGGGGACGGGGTGGTGGGTGGCGACGCTCGGCCGGAGGGGGGTCGGTCGAGCGTCGCCGGTCTGGGGTGGTCCGGGCCGCTAGGCGGTGAAGGTCCAGGTCATCGGCACCGAGGCGGCGAGGCCCTGGTAGGTGTTGCCGGCCGACGAGTCGAGCGTCACGGCGAAGTTGAACGGGACGCTGGCACCGGCCGCCGGGGCGGGCGGCATCGTGAACGCGGTCGAGGCAGCGCCCTTGAAGCTGGCGAGCGTGCCGCTGAACACGGTGGTCGAGCCGGAGGTGATGACGAGGTTCATCTTCGAGCACAGGTCGGTGGCGCTGCCGTTGACGGTGCCGTTGTTGGACTGGGTGCAGGTCGCGCCCGGGGTCAGCGTGAAGGTGGCGGCGTTGGCGGTGCCGGTGTTCTTGATCGAGATCGCGGTGTTCACGGTGTTGCCCGGCGTCATCGTCGTGCTCCCACCGAACTTGTTGATCGTCGAGCAGGTCGCGGCGTTCGTCGAGACCGATCCGCCGTCGGTGCTGGTGCAGGTGACCGTGCCGCCGGCGTTCTGCTCCTGCATGGTCAGGGTGCCGCTGGCGGCGGTGTTGCTGCTGTTGGTGATGCTCGCGGCGAACCCGGACAGCGTGCCGGTGAGCGACAGCGAGAGGAGGACGGCGGCGAAGATGCCCGCGAGCAGGGCGACGGGGGCGAAACGGATCCGCTTCGCTGCGGAGGTGCGGGGCTTCTTGGACACGGGGAACCTCTTCGGTCGGTGTGGTCTGGCTGGTCGGTGTGGTCCGGCTCTTCCGGAGGAGCAAGGGGTTCGGGCCGACTTGCTTCACTCATCAAGATACTCAACCATTCACAAACTTGGCTACTCGTGTACTGTCCCCAATGTGAGGGACGCCGGAACTGACCCCGCTGAGCTGATCAGCGCGTTCGACGCGGTCGTGCGCGCGAACGCCGTCCTGGTCCGACAGCTCAGTGCTCGCGCGGGCGTGCACGAGAACGCCCTCCGCGCACTCGTGCTCATCGACGACACGGGCTACTCGACCCCGACCGAGGTCGCCGGCTACCTGGGGCTCACCTCCGGTGCCGTCACGAACATGGTCGACCGGATGACCGCGGCCGGCCTCGTCGAGCGCGCACCGAACCCGAACGACCGGCGGGGGTCACTCCTGCGACTCCGACCCGAGGGCGACGCGGTCGTCCGGGGGTACCGGCAGCGGTACGCCGAGCTGCTCACCGCGGTCGACGCCACGCACGACGGCGACCTCGTCACGCTGCTGAGCGACCTGGCGACGAGCCTCTACGAGCAGGCCGGCGCCGCCGAGGACTGACCGAGCGCGACCACGGCGTCGGCGGCCGCCACGGCGACCGGGTCGTGCGCCGCGTGCACGACGACCACCCCCGCGCGGGCCTCCTCCGCCAGGGCGGCGACGACGAGCGCCGCCGACGCCGCGTCGACACCGGCCGTGGGTTCGTCGACGAGCAGCACCGGCGCTTCCTGCGCGAGCCCGAGCGCGAGGAGTGCACGCTGCCGCTGTCCGCCCGACAGCTGGTCGAAGGAGCGGTGCGCGAGGTCGGCGACGGCCAGGCGCTCGAGCTGGGCCTCGACGACCGAGCGGTCACGCCGCGTGGCCGGGCGCCACCAGGGCCGGGCCCGCCACCGCCCCATCGCCACGGCGTCACGCACGGTCAGCGGCAGCGCGGTGGGCGGGACGGACTGCGGCACGTACGCAACGTCGGCCGGGAGGCCCGCCACCAGTCCGGCGGACCAGGGAACGAGTCCCGCGACCGCGTCGAGCACGGTCGACTTGCCCGACCCGTTGGGTCCGGTGAGCGCGGTGACGGCGCCGGCCCGGAAGGTCGCGTGCAGCCCAGCGACGACACAGCGGTCACCACGGAACAGGGTGACGTCGGTCAGTTCGATGGTCATCTCGGGCACCTGAGCACGCTATCAGTATTGATAGTCGTTTTCATGTAGCGTCTCCGATCGTGACCTGGCTGACCGACCCCTTCTCCGTCGACTTCATGCTGCGCGCCCTCGTCGGCGGCACGCTGGCCGCGGTGCTGTGCGCGGTCGTCGGCACCTGGGTCCTGGTGCGCGGGATGGCCTTCCTCGGCGAGGCACTCGCGCACGGGATGCTCCCCGGCGTCGCCGTCGCGACCCTGACCGGCGTCCCAGCCGCCCTCGGTGCCGCGGCGAGCGCGGGCGTCATGGTCCTCGGCGTCGGAGCACTGCGCCGGCGCGCCCGCCTGTCCTACGACGCGTCGATCGGCCTGCTGTTCGTCGGCATGCTCGCCCTCGGCGTCATCGTCGTGTCCGCGTCGCGCTCGTTCGCGACGGACGTGACCGCGATCCTGTTCGGGGACGTGCTCGCCGTGACCGCGGCGGACCTCGCCGGCCTCGCCGTGGCCGCCGCCGTGGCGCTCGGCACCGCGATCTGCTTCCACCGACCGTTCGCCGCGACGGCGTTCGACGTCCGGAAGGCCGCGACGCTCGGACTGCGACCGCGCCTGGCGGAGGTGGTCCTCGTCGCCCTGGTCACCCTCGCCGTCGTCGCGTCGTACCGGGCGGTCGGGACGCTCCTCGTGGTCGGGCTCCTCCTCGCCCCGGCCGCCGCCGCGCGCGCGTGGACCCGTTCGGTCCGCTCGACGATGCTCCTCGGCGCCGGCATCGGTGCCGCAGCCGTCCTCGCCGGCCTGCTCGTCTCCTGGCACCTCGGCACGGCCGCCGGCGCGAGCATCGCCGTCGTCGCGGTCCTCGGCGTGGCGGTCTCCCGTGGTGCCGCCGCCCTGCTGCACGGCCGCGCGCCGGCGCACTCCCCGACCGTCCCGACCACACGGACCCCAGGGTCCACCGCACCTCGAGAGGCCCCATGAACCACCGCTCCACCCCCGCCGTCGGCGCCGCGCTCGGACTCACGCTCCTGCTCGCCGCCTGCTCGACCGACCCGGCCACACCGGGAGCCTCCGCGACGACCGGCCGCCCGCACGGGTACGTCGAGGGCGCACGGGAGGCCCGCGAACCGCAGGTCCGCCTCCTCGCGGTGGGCCCCGACGGCCAGGCCACGATCCACGACCTACTCACCGACGAGTCCTCCGGACTCGACGACGTCGACGCTCCGACGCACGCCGCGACGGACGGACGGTTCCTCGTCACGTCCGACGACGACCGGACGACGATCACCGACGGCGGCGCCTGGACGGTCGACCACGGCGACCACACGCACTACTACGCAGCCGAGCCGAGGGTCGTCGGGCACGTCGGCCGGGGCGGCGCGGTCGACGTGCACTCCTCCGAGACGGCGACGACGCTGACCTGGCCGGACCGCGGCCAGGCCGTCGCACTGGACCGCGAGGCACTCGGGCAGGGCGAGGTCGAGGAGGTCCTGCGCGTCGAGGCATCGGTCCTGCTGCCGTTCGGCGACCGCTTCGTCGCCGGGACCGACGACACGGTGACCGTCCTCGACGACGCTGGCCGCGCCGTGGGCGACCCGGTGGCCTGCCCGGAACCGGCCGGCGGCATCGTGACGCGGGCGGGGGCCGTGGTCGGGTGCGCGGACGGCGCGGTCGTCGTGGACGAGGACTCTGCGACGTCGGTCCCGCTGCCGGAGGGGAGGACGGACCGGCCGACGTCGTTCGCGGCGCGAGCGGGACGCCCGACCGTCGCCGGGGTCGCCGGGGACGGTGGTGCCTGGCTGCTCGACGCACGGGAGCGCTCCTGGCAGCACGTCGCCTCGGAACGACCGCTCCGTGCGGTCACGGCGGTCGACGACGCCGACGGGCACGTCGTCGCGGTCGACGACACGGGACGGGTGGTCGTCGTCGCGACGGCGGACCCGACGTCCACGAGTGGCCGCACCGCCACGACCGACCCTCTGGTCACGGCGGACAGCCCGGCCCTCCTGCAGGTCGACGCACAGCGGGCCTACGTCGCCGACCCGACCACCGGGTCGGTGCACGAGATCGACTTCGCGGACGACGCCCGGGTGGCCCGCACGATCGAGCTCGGTCACCCCGTCGCCGCCTTCGCCGAGGTCGGCCGGTGACCCCCGCAGCCCGAGCGACCGCTGCCGTCCGCACGGCCGCCGTGCGCGCCACCGCCGTGCGTGCCACCGTCGCGCTCCTCGTCGCCGGACTCGTCGCGACCACCGCCGGCTGCACCACGGCCGAGCGCGACCGCCCCTTCGTGGCCGTGACGACGAACATCCTCGGCGACGTCGTCAGCGAGGTCGTGGGGGACGCCGCGGACGTCGAGGTCCTCATGCCCCCGGGTGCGGACCCGCACTCCTTCGAGGTCTCCGCCCAACAGGCCGCGCGACTCCGTTCCGCCGACCTCGTCGTCGAGAACGGTCTCGGGCTCGAGGAGGGGGTGGCGCGGCACGTCGGGGCGGCAGCCGCCGACGGTGTCCCGGTGTTCACGGCCGGCGACGCGATCGACGTGCTCGACTGGCGCTCCGAGGACGACTCCGGCCCGGACCCGCACTTCTGGACGGACCCACAGCGGATGAACGAAGTGGTCGCCGCGCTGGACGAGGCGCTGTCCACGGTCGGGATCGACGCCCCCGGGACCGACGCGTACCGAGCAGAGCTCGCCGCGCTCGACGACGAGGTGGCCGCAGCCCTCGCGACCGTCCCCGCCGAGCGCCGCGCCCTCGTGACGAACCACCACGTGTTCGGCTACCTCGCCGACCGCTACGACTTCCGGGTGGTCGGCGCCGTCATCCCGAGCGGCACGACCCTCGCCTCGCCGAGCGCCGCCGACCTCCGCGACCTTGCGACGGCGATCGAGGACGCCGGCGTCCCCACGATCTTCGCCGACCTCTCCCAGCCCGCCCGACTCGCCGAGGTCCTCGCCGACGAGGTGGGCGTCGAGGTCACCATCACCCCGCTCGCCACCGAGTCGCTGACCCCGACCGGTCCCGCGAGCACGTACGTCGGCATGACCCGCTCCAACGCCGATGCCATCGCCGACGGCCTGTCGGCTTCCCGATGAGAAAGAGGAACAACGCAGTGAGAACCACGACGACACCACCGAAGCGACGCGCAGCCGTCGCCCCCGCCCTGCTCCTCGGGGCGGCCGCCCTCACCCTGACCGCGTGCTCCACCGACCCCGCGGACACAGCGGACCGCGCAGAGCGCACGCGCGCTGCCGACGAGACCCGTGTGACCGTCACCTACGACGGCGGCGTACTCGTCCTCGACCAGGACCTCCGCGTGGTGTCCGACGACCCGATCGAGGGCTTCACCCGCGTCAACCCCGCCGGGGACGGCCGTCACGTGCTCGTCACCGTCCCCGAGGGCTTCCGCGTCCTCGACACTGCGTCGGACCCGGCGCTCACCGACGCCGTCTTCCCCGCCGAAGCCGGCGGCCACGCGGTCGTCCACGGTGACCGGACGACGCTCTTCGCCGACGGCACGGGCGACGTGACGGCGTTCGACCACGACGACCTCGCCGACGCCGTGGACGACGGCAGCCTGCCCGAGGTCGACACGACGCGGTCCGAGGCCGCGCACCACGGTGTCGCGATCGAGCTCGAGGACGGCACGCTCCTCACGACGATCGGCACCGAGGAGTCCCGGTCCGGCGTGCGCGCGCTCGACGACGACGGCTCCGAGGTCGCGCGCTCCGAGGTCTGCCCGAACGTGCACGGCGAGGGCACGGTCGCGGACGAGGTCGCCGTCTTCGGCTGCACCGACGGCGCGCTCGTGTACCGGGACGGCACCTTCACCAAGATCGACGCCCCGACCGAGTACGGCCGCACCGGCAACCTCTTCACGACCGACACGAGCACCGTGGCCGTGGGTGACTACAACGACGACCCGGACAGTGAGGGCTACCTCCTCGACCAGCTCGCACTGATCGACACCGCACAGGAGTCGTACGCGACCGCGGACCTGCCCGAGGGCGTCGGCTTCACCTTCCGCGACCTCGCGCGCGGACCGGACGACGAGGCGGTGGTCCTCGGGTCCGACGGCGCCCTGCACACCGTCGACGTCACGACGGGCGAGCATCTCGACACGTTCCCGGTCATCGACGCGTGGGAGGGCCCCGTCGAGTGGCAGGACCCGCACCCCGCCCTGAAGGTGGTCGGTGACACCGCCTTCGTGACGGATCCGGCGACGAAGACCGTCCACGCGGTGGACCTCACCAGCGGGGAGGTCGTCGCCTCCAGCGACGAGCTCCCCGGTGTCCCCAACGAGATCGCGGTCGCGTAGCGCCGGGACGGACCCGATGACGGACTGGAGGCGCGGCGCGGGCCCGCACCGCGCCTCCAGTCCGTCCAGAGGGTGCGTCAGCCCCAGACGCGGTCCGCGATCGCGACCACGCTGCGGACCTTCGCCCACTGCTCGTCCTCGGTCAGCACGTTGCCCTCCTCCGTCGACGCGAACCCGCACTGCGGGCTCAGCGCGAGCTGCTCGAGCGGCGCGTACTGCGCGGCGTCCCGGATACGCTGCTCGACGACCGCCGGGTCCTCGAGCTCGCCGGTCTTCGACGTGATGAGCCCGAGCACGACCACCTGGTCGCCGTGCGGCAGGAACCGCAGGGGCTCGAAACCGCCGGCACGGTCACTGTCGTACTCGAGGAAGAACCCGTCGTAGCCGGTGTTGCCGAGCAGCTCCTCGGCCACGGACTCGTACCCGCCGGACGAGATCCAGGTCGAGCGGAAGTTGCCGCGGCACACGTGCGTCGTCACCACGAGGTCCGACGGCCGTCCGTCGAGCACCCGCCGGACGATCGAGGAGAACCGGGCGGCGATGCCGTCGGTGTCGATGCCGCGCTCCCGAGCCTTCTCGAGCTCGACGTCGGAGCAGAGGTACGCCCACGCGGTGTCGTCGAGCTGCAGGTACCGGACGCCGACTCCGTGGAAGGCGGCGATCGCGTCGCGGTACGCCGTGACGAGGTCCTCGGTGATCGCGGCCCGGTCGGCGTAGTGCTCCGTGCGGACCTGGTCGGCGTCGAGCCGGAAGTCGAACACCGTCGGCGACGGGATGGTGAACTTCGCGGTGACCCCGCGACGGGCTGCCTCCTGCACGACGAACCGGGCGTGCGCGAGGAAGGGGTGGTCGGACGGGAACGACACCGGGCCGGTCACGCGGAGCCCCTTCGGCGTCGTGGAGACCCCCTGGAAGGCGATGCCGTGGTCGAGCTCGACGACCTCGACACCGTCCAGTCCGCCCCAGAAGTCGAGGTGCCACCAGCTGCGCCGGGCCTCGCCGTCCGTGACGACCTGCAACCCGGCCGTCTGCTGCGCGTCGGCGAGCGCCCGGACGGCCTCGTCCTCGACGGCGCGGAGGGCGTCGTCGTCGATCGTCCCGGCTGCGTGCGCGGCGCGGGCCTCCTGCACGGCGGCGGGACGGAGGTAGCTGCCGACGACGTCGGCTCGGAACGGCGGTCGCGATGACATGCGCCGATGGTACCGAGGCGGAACCAGGAGCCGGGAGCCCGCTGCGTCGCACGGCGTAGTGTGCGCTGCATGCCCGCAGTGACCGACACGTTCACCCTGTCCAACGGTCTGCACATCCCGAAGATCGGCTTCGGTACCTGGCAGATCCCGTCCGGCAGCGATGCCTACGACGCCACGAAGACCGCCATCGAGGCCGGTTACCGCCACATCGACACCGCACTCGCGTACGGCAACGAGGCCAGCGTCGGCGAGGCCGTCCGTGACAGCGGAGTCCCGCGCGACGAACTGTTCATCACGACGAAGCTCCCCGCCGAGGTGAAGACGGCTTCCGGCGCCCGTGACGCCTTCGAGGAGTCGTCCCGGAACCTCGACCTCGGCCACGTCGACCTCTACCTGATCCACGCGCCGTGGCCCTGGAGCGACATGGGGTCCGACCACCGCGACGGCAACGTCGAGGTGTGGAAGGTGTTCGAGGAGCTCTACGACGCCGGCCGGACGAAGAGCATCGGTGTGTCGAACTTCATGGTCGCCGACCTCGAGGACCTGCTCGACCGGACCGACGTCGTGCCGCACGCGAACCAGATCCGCTGGTTCGTCGGGAACACGCAGGACGAGACGACCGCGTTCGACCGTGAGCACGACATCCTCACCGAGGGCTACTCGCCGCTCGCGACCGGCGGGCTGCTCGAGAACGCGAAGATCCGGGACATCGCGGCGGAGTACGGCAAGTCCGTCGCGCAGGTCGCTATCCGGTACCTGCTCGAGAAGGACGTGCTGCCGCTGCCGAAGTCGACGACGCCGTCGCGCATCGCGGAGAACGCGGACGTGGACTTCGTGCTGTCGGCGGAGGACGTCGCGGCGCTCGACGCGCTGGAGGACACGACCGCGTGAGCAGCGGTCGCTGACGCGACCACACGACGGACGGGCGCGCCCCGCTCAGCGGCGACGCGAAGCGTTGCGCGGGGCGCGCCGACCGAGCCTGCGAGGGAGGACGGTGCCGGCTGGCACCGCGCCTCCCGTCCGTCTCCACTGCCCGCTACAGCAGCCGGTCCCAGACCCAGCGGAGCGGCTCCAGCACCGGTCCCTGCTCGTCCTCGCTGCGCGGACGCAGGAGGAGCGCGCTCGCGATCTGCGTCACGAGCAGCGCCGTGGCCTCGATGCGCTCGTCGTCGGCGCCGGGGTCGAGCGACCGGAGCTTCAACCGCACGATGCCGGCCACCTCGTGCGCGAGCGGCCGGAGCCGACCCGCCTGTCGTTCCGCGAGCGCCGGGGACGCCGTGAGCACCTCGCGGCGTCGGCTGACCAGTCCGCCCGGTCCGTCCGGCACCTCGACCAACCCGATCAGGCCGGACAGCACGCCGGCGTCCGGATCGGCGAGGTAGGCGCGCACCCGACCCTCGTCGAGCGCCGGCAGGGCCGCGCCGAGCAGTGCGTCCTCCTTCGTGGGGAAGTGGTTGAAGAAGGTGCGCTGCCCGACACCGGCCTCGGCACAGATCTGGTCGACGGTCAGAGCGGCGACGCCGTGCTCGACGGCCAGCCGGATCGCCGCCTCCTCGATGGCGCGTGCGGTCGCCCGGCCTCGCGCGTTCGTGGTCCTGCCCGTCGTCGCCGCCATGGTCTATTCGTACCGCAACGCGTCGATCGGGTTCTTCCGGGCGGCGCGCCGAGCAGGCAGCGTCCCGGCGAGGAACGCGATCGCCACGATGAGCAGGACGACCCCGGCGATGCCCTCGGGGCGGAACAGCAGCAACTGCAGCCCGTCGAGGCCCGAGAGCGGACCGTCGGCGAGCACGGCGTTGAGCGGCAGGCCGACGAGCATCGCCACGACGACGCCGAGCACGCTCCCGAGCAGGCCGATGATGACCGCCTCGATGCTGAACACCGTGAACACCCTTCCGTTGCCCATCCCCATCGCCTTCATCAGTCCGATCTCCCGTGTGCGCTCCTGCACGCTCATGAGCAGGGTGTTCACGATGCCGAAGGCCGCGGCGAGCAGGGCGATCACGGCGAACGCGTTGAGCACCCCGGTGATCCCGCTGATGACGGTCTGCACGGTGCCGAGCTGGTCCGCGATGGTCTGCGCACGCATCCCCGCATCGGCGACGGAGCGCTTGAGGGAGGCGACCTCGGACGAGGTGGCGTCGGCGGAGAAGTGCGCGATGGCCACCTGGTAGCGGTCAGGTGCCTTCGTGCCGGCCTTCTGCTGCTCGGCGATGTCCCGGACGAGTGCGGCGTTCCCGCCGGCTCCGGAGTTGAGCAGGCTCGTGTTCGAGACGCCGACGACGGTGGCGCTCACCGTGTGCGCGTCGCCGAGGACGTCGGTGAAGCCGAGGGTCACGGTGCGTCCGACAGCGGCCCGGGCACTGCCGAACCCGAGCGGGTCGACGTAGTCCGCGGGCAGGGTGACCTGCCGTCCGTCCGCCCCGGCATCGAGTTGCGCACCGGCGGCCAGGTCCGCCTTCGCGATGGACGACGTCGGAGCGATCGAGAACTGGTAGCGCTCGTCAGCGGATCCCCGCACCCAGTCGATGCTGACGCTGTTCACGGGCGCGACGTCGGTCAGCCCGTCGATCTGCCGCAGGTCGTCGATGTCCGCATCCGTCAGCGCTCCGGCGGACCCGGTGAGTGGGTTGCTCGTGCCGTTCGACGCCGTGGAGGTCGCGGGGTCGTACTCCTGCGGGCCTGAGCCGGTCGTGGCGGAGGACGCCTTGGACACGAGGAACACGTCGCCGGCGCCGAGGGACGCGACCTGCTTCGTGACGTAGTCGGACACCCCGGCGCCGAGCGCGGTGGTGATCGTCAGCGTGAACGCCCCGACGAAGAGCGCGAGGACGGTGAGGACGGTCCGGAGCTTGCTGCGGAAGGTGTTCGCCGCAGCGGCACGGACGAGGTCGGTGGTCTTCACGCCGCCACCGCCGTCGAGGCGTCGACGATGCGCCCGTCGCGGACGAGCACCTGGCGGTCGCACCGCGCCGCGAGGTCCTCGTCGTGGGTGACGATCACGAGGGTGATCCCGCGGTCGCGGTTGAGCCCGAACAGCTCGTCCTCGACGATGGCGCCGGTGGCGGAGTCGAGGTTGCCGGTCGGCTCGTCGGCGAAGATGACGTCCGGCTCGGCGACGAGCGCACGGGTCAGCACCACGCGCTGCTTCTGTCCACCCGACAGGTCACTGGCGCGGTTCTTCGCCTTGTCCTCGAGCCCGAAGCGACGGAGCGCCTCGAGCCCACGACGCCGCCGTTCTCCGGAGGGGACCCCGGCGATGGCGAGCGGCAGGGTGACGTTGTCGAGCACGGAGGTGCTCGCGGTGAGGAAGAACTGCTGGAACACGAAGCCGAAGCGTCGGTTCCGCAGGTCGTTGACCCGCCGCGCGGACAGTCCGGCGGTGTCGGCGCCGTCGACGAGCAGCTGCCCCGAGTCCGGCCGGTCCAGCATCGCGAGCAGGTGCATGAGCGTCGACTTGCCGGAGCCGCTCTTGCCGACGATGGCGAGCGATGCGCCCCGGTCCACGCGGAGCGAGACGTCCGAGAGGGCCTGGAAGCGGTTCTCCCCGCGCCCGTAGGCCTTGGACAGCGACCGTGCCTCGAGCACGGGCGACGGTGTGGATGTCGATTTCATGCAGTGAAAGTAGCATTTTTCGGCAGTTACTGCCATAAGTCTCGCTCCGAAGCCCGCTGTCGCACAGTGTTCACACGGCGGCGTCCGCCGACACGAGGACGAAACAGACGGGCAACGGCCACGACACAGCGCCGCACGACACTCGTACTACCTGTCGCCCGACAGGTACTGCCGCGAAAGGTCTGCAGCCATGCGCTCTCCCGAAGCTCCGCTCCACGCACCACGCGCCACCACGTCCTCCGGACCCGCCGCCGGCCCCTCGACGGCCGCCTCCGACCTCGCCGCCCTCGGGTACGAGCAGGAGCTCCACCGCGGCGTCGGGTCGTTCTCGTCCTTCGCCGCCGGGTTCTCCTTCGTGTCGATCCTCACCACGGTGTTCCAGCTGTTCGGCCTCGGTTTCGGGCTCGGCGGCGCCGCGTTCTTCTGGGCGTGGCCGCTCGTCTTCGCGGGACAGCTCCTCGTGGCGCTCAACTTCGCGCAGCTCGCGGCACGCTGGCCGATCTCCGGCGCGATCTTCCAGTGGTCGAGCCGACTCGCGGGCGCCCGCTTCGGCTGGTTCACCGGCTGGACGATGATCATCGGGCAGATCCTGACCGTGGCCGTCGCCGCCATCGCCGTGCAGGCGGTGCTGCCGTCGATCTGGGACGGGTTCCAGATCGTCGGGGGCCCGGGGGCGAACGCCTCGGTGGCCTCGCCGACGGGGGCCGCGAACGCGGTGGTCCTCGGGTTGGTGATGCTCGTGCTGACGACGGTGGTCAACATCGTGAGCGTCAGGTTCATGGCTCGGGTGACGAGCTTCGGCGTCCTCGTGGAGATCGTCGGCGTCGTCGTCCTCATCGCGGCCCTGTTCGTCCTGCCGCACCGCTCGCCGGCCGTGGTGTTCTCGACCGCGGGCTCGACGAGCACCGAGCCGTACGTGTGGGCGTTCCTCGCGTCGTCGCTCATGGCCGCCTACGTCATGGTCGGGTTCGACTCCGCCGGTGAGCTGGCCGAGGAGACCCACAACCCGCGTCGCACCACGCCGAAGACGATCGTCCGCGCCCTCACGGTCTCGGGCCTCGGCGGCGGCCTGCTCATCGTCGGCGCCCTCGTCGCCGCGCCGAGCCTGACGGACGGGAACCTCGCCACCCAGGGTCTCGCGTGGGTGATCACCTCGACGCTCGGTGACGTCTTCGGTCGCCTCCTGCTCTGCTGCGTCGCCGTCGCCGTCTTCGCCTGCACGCTCGCCGTCCAGACCGCGGGCGCGCGCATGGTCTACTCGATGGCCCGGGAGCGTGCGCTGCCCTTCCACCGCGTGCTGTCCCGGGTCTCGCCCCGGACCGGCACCCCGATCGCCGCCTCGATCGTCGTCGGCGTCGGCGCCGGGCTGGCCCTCGCGGTGAACATCGGCCAGTCGGCGATCTTCACCGCCCTGTCGAGCCTCTGCATCGCGATGCTGTACCTCGCCTACCTCGGTGTGACCGGCCCCCTGCTCCTCGAGCGGATCCGCACTCGGCGCACCGGCCTGCCGACCGGCGTGGACGAGGACGGGAAGCCACTGTTCACGCTCGGCCGCTGGGGCATCCCGCTCAACGCCCTCGCCGTACTGTTCCAGGTCGGCATGGCGGTCAACCTCATCTGGCCGCGGCCGGAGATCTACGACCTCACGGGCAACTCGTGGTGGCTGCAGTACAGCGCGCTCCTGTTCATCGGCGCGGTGCTGCTCATCGGCTGGGGCTGGTCCTCGTGGCGCCACCGGGCACACGGGCCGCTGACCCTCGCCGAGGTGCCGCACACCGCTCCCACGCCGATCGCCCCCGTCGAGGCCTGACGGCGCCCTCCCTGCTCGCACCGCCCGCTCCACCGAAAGGCCCACCCGTGCGTGACCTCCACCAGACCGACAGCGTGACCGCCTCACGCTCCGACGCCCGCGCGCAGGCCGGTGCGACGTCCGACTGGATGCCGTACCTCCCCGCGTCCACGTCGCCGTTCGCCCCCGAGGGGGTCGACCCGACCGACCTGGTGTGGGCCGAGACGGTGGCCCCTGGCGGCTACACGCATCGGGTGCTCGCCCGCGGGACCCGGTTCCGGTTCGACGACCCGACCGGCGACGCGTGCGCGAACGTCCTCGTCTACAACGCGCTCGAGCCGTGGGAGCGGTTGAACGTCGCGGACACGCAGAAGATCCCGTGGCAGGCGTACCTCGGGCAGGGCTCGCCGCTCCTCAGCGGCGACGGACGCGTCCTCGCGAGCATCGTCGAGGACACCTCCGGCCACCACGACGCGTTCTGCGGGACCTCGACCGACGCCTGGAACGAGCGGAAGTACGGCGACGCCGCGCCCGAGGGACCGAGCCCGAGCGGGCGGTCGCTCCTCGCGAAGGCCGCGGCGAAGCACGGCCTGTCGAAGCGGGACCTGCCGCCGAGCGTCTCGTTCTTCCAGGGTGTGCACGTCGAGGCGGACGGCACGCTGACGCCCACGGGGAGCGCCGGGCCGGACCGTCACGTCACCCTCGTCGCCGAGCTGCCGCTCCTCGTCCTCGTCGCCAACGTCGCCCACCCGCTCGACCCGCGCGCCGAGTACACCGTCGGGCCGCTCCGCGTGCACGCCTGGCGTGGGACGGCGACCACGGCGGAGGACGACCGGGCGACCGCGACACCGGAGCTCCACCGCGCCCACCTCAACTCGATCGACTACGCGGAAGCACGAGGCTGCTGATGACCACCGCCACCATCACGTCCACCGTCCCCGTCGGCGCCGTCCACGCCCCCGACGTCCCGCTCGACTGGAGCGAGTCCCTCGTCCCCGGCACCGTCGTCCGCGACGACCGGGTGGCGCCCCTCGCACCCTGGTCCGCCGTGGTCCACGCCGGCAAGGTCCTCACGATCGTCGACGTCGGCGGCAACCAGAGCGCCGACTGCCTCGTCTACGACGCACACGACCCGGACGAGCGGTACAGCGTGCCCGACACGTTGGCGGCCCAGGGCAACGCGTACGTCCGGACCGGCACCGTGCTGATGTCGAACGAGGGTCGTCCGCTGATGACCGTGGTCGCGAACGAGATCGACCGGCAGGACACCATCGGCGGCGCGTGCTCGAAGGAGTCGAACACGCTCCGGTACGGGCACCACACGCAGTACCAGCACGGCTGCCGCGAGAACTTCCTCGCTGAGGCCGCCCGCCACGGGCTCGGTGCCCGCGACCTCGTGTCGAACCTCAACTGGTTCATGAACGTCCCGGTCGAGGCGGACGGTGCGCTCGGCATCGTCGACGGCATGAGCGCCCCCGGCAAGCGCGTCGCGGTCCGGGCCGAGCGGGACGTCCTCGTGATCGTGTCCAACTGCCCGCAGATGAACAACCCCTGCAACGACTTCTCCTGCACACCGCTGCGCATGATCGTGGTCCAGCCGTGACCACGACGACGGACAGCACCGCCGCACTCGACCCCACCGGGACCGCCACCGTGACTCCTCCGCTCTCCACCGACACCGTCCTCGTCGCCAACCGCGGTGAGATCGCCCGACGGGTGATCCGCTCCGCGAAGGCGCTCGGCATGCGCACCGTCGCCGTGTACTCGGACGCCGACCGCGCGGCCCCGCACGTCCGCGAGGCCGACACGGCGGTCCGGCTCGGCCCCGCTCCTGCACGCGAGTCCTACCTGCGGATCGACGCCGTCGTGCAGGCCGCGATCGACACCGGCGCAGGGCTCGTGCACCCCGGGTACGGCTTCCTCTCCGAGAACACCGAGTTCGCCGCCGCGTGCGAGGCCGCGGGCATCCGCTTCGTCGGTCCGACGTCCGAGCAGATCGTGCAGTTCGGCGCGAAGCACACCGCCCGCGAGCTCGCCGCCGCGGCCGGTGTGCCGATGCTCGCCGGTACGGGGCTCCTCGCCAGCGTCGAGGACGCCGTCGCGCAGGCCGAGCGCATCGGGCTCCCCGTCATGCTCAAGGCCACCGGGGGCGGCGGCGGCATCGGCATGCAGGCCTGCGCGACCCTCGACGAGGTCCGGGAGGCCTACGCGAGCGTCGAGCGCACCGCCTCGGCCGCCTTCGGCTCGGCCGGGATCTTCCTGGAACGGCTCGTCCGACCGGCCCGCCACGTGGAGGTCCAGCTCTTCGGAGACGGTGAGGGGCGGGTCGCCGTGATCGGCGACCGCGACTGCTCCCTCCAGCGCCGGAACCAGAAGGTCATCGAGGAGGCGCCGGCCCCGGCACTCCCCCGATCCGTCCGGGAGGCACTGCACACGTCCGCTCGTCGGCTCGCCGAGAGCGTCGGGTACCGCGGCGCCGGGACCGTCGAGTTCGTCTACGACCCGGTGCGCGAGGAGGCGTCGTTCCTCGAGGTGAACACGCGCCTGCAGGTCGAGCACCCCGTCACCGAGCAGGTCTTCGGCGTCGACCTGGTCGAGCTCATGCTCCGGCTCGCCCGCGACGGCGCCGACGGGATCGCCGACGACGTCTTCACGCGCGAGTGGACACCGGAGGGGCACGCCGTCGAGGCCCGGCTCTACGCCGAGGACCCCGCGAAGGGTTCCCTGCCGTCGAGCGGCCTCGTCACCCAGGCGGTCTTCCCCGAGACGACCGGCCTGCGCGTCGACGGCTGGGTCGAGACCGGCTCCGAGGTGTCCGCGTTCTACGACCCGATGCTCGCGAAGGTGATCGCGACCGGCGAGACCCGCGACGACGCGCTCGACCGCCTCCGGGACGGCCTCGCCGGGACCCGGATCGACGGCATCGTGACGAACGCCGGCCTCCTCCGCGCGCTCACCGACGACCTCGAGCTCCGGACCGCCACGCACAGCACGTCGACCCTCGACGAGACCGACGACCCGGACCCGCGCATCGACGTCGTGGTGCCCGGCACGATGACCACGATCCAGGACCTGCCCGGTCGCACCGGGTACTGGCAGGTCGGTGTCCCGCCGAGCGGCCCGTTCGACGGCGCCTCCTTCGCCGAGGCCAACCGCGTGGTCGGCAACCCGGACGGCGCGCCCGCGCTCGAGGTCACCGCGACCGGCCCGACGCTCCGCTTCTCGGCGAGCGCCGTGGTCGCGATCACGGGCGCCCCGGTGCCGGTGACGCTCGACGGAGACACCGTGCCGATGTGGGAGCCGGTCGAGGTCGCGGCGGGACAGACGCTCGCGGTCGGCACCGCCACCGGCCCCGGGCTCCGGGCGTACCTGGCGGTGCGGGGCGGGTTCGACGTCCCGACCTACCTCGGGTCGACCGCCACGTTCACGCTCGGCGGGTTCGGCGGCCACGCCGGGCGCGCGCTCCTGGCCGGTGACGTCCTGCGCCCCGGTTCCCCGGACGCCGACGCCCCGCACCCGGCGTTCCCCGCAGGTGCCCGGCTCGGACTCGTCGGCGGCCCGACCCCGGCCGACCGCCGCACGGCGCTGACCGACACGTGGGAGGTCGCCGTTACCGAGGGGCCGCACGGAGCCCCCGACTTCTTCACGCGGGACGACCTCGACGTGTTCTACGCGACGGACTACGTCGTCCACCACAACTCGGCCCGCACCGGCGTCCGGCTCATCGGCCCCCGTCCGGGTTGGGCGCGGACCGACGGTGGCGAGGCGGGGCTGCACCCGTCGAACATCCACGACACCCCGTACGCCGTCGGCGCGATCGACTTCACCGGGGACACCCCGATCATCCTCGGACCGGACGGCCCCTCGCTCGGCGGCTTCGTCTGCCCCGCGGTGGTCGCCAGCGGCGACCTCTGGAAGCTCGGCCAGCTGCGGCCGGGCGACACCGTCCGCTTCGTCCCCGTCCGCGAGGCCGACGCCGCCGCGCTCGACGCGCACCGGGCCTCCCGGTCGGTGCCGCGCACCGGAGGCGACGGCGACGACGGCGTCCTGGCGCGCCTCGACGCGACGGACGCACGTCCGAGCGTCGCGTACCGGCGCGACGGGGACGACAACGTCCTCGTCGAGTACGGCGACATGACGCTCGACATCGCGCTGCGGATGCGGGTGCACGCGCTCATGACGAAGCTGCAGGAGGAGGCGCCGGCGGGGATCATCGACGTCACGCCGGGCATACGGTCCCTGCAGGTGCACACCGACACGAGCGTGCTGAAGGCGAGCACGATGGCCGGGCTCCTCCGCGAGCTCGAGGACGAGATCCCGCCGACCGACCAGCTCGTGGTGCCGTCACGGACCGTGAAGCTGCCGCTGTCGTGGGACGACCCGGCGACCCGGCTGGCGATCGAGCGGTACATGGCGGGCGTGCGGGACGACGCACCGTGGACGCCGTGGAACATCGAGTTCATCCGGCGGATCAACGGCCTGGACAGCGTGGACGACGTGTTCCGTACGGTGTTCGACGCGAGCTACCTCGTGCTCGGGCTCGGCGACGTGTACCTCGGCGCTCCGGTCGCCACGCCGCTCGACCCGCGGCACCGGCTCGTCACGACCAAGTACAACCCCGCCCGGACCTGGACCGCGGAGAACTCGGTCGGCATCGGCGGCGCGTACCTCTGCATCTACGGCATGGAGGGGCCCGGCGGGTACCAGTTCGTCGGTCGCACCGTGCAGATCTGGAACCGGTTCCGTCGCGGCGGACTGTTCCAGGACGACCCGTGGGCGCTGCGGTTCTTCGACCGGATCGAGTGGTACCCGGTCGGGGCGGAGGAGCTCCTCGAGCTCCGGGCCGAGACCGACGCCGGCCGCGGGCACTTCGAGACCGTCGACGGCGAGTTCTCGATCGCGTCGTACAACCGCTTCCTGGCGTCGAACGCGTCATCCATCGCCGAGTTCCGCGCCCAGCAGGCGCGTGCGTTCGACGCGGAGAAGGAGCGGTGGCGGGCCTCGGGCGAGTTCGACGTCCGGGACGAGCCCGCCGTCGTGCTGCCCGACGAGGTGGTGCTGCCCGCCGGCGCGACCGCGGTCACCGCACCGTTCACCTCGACGGTGTGGCAGGTGGACGTCCGACCGGGTGACCGCGTGGACGAGGGCCAGAAGCTGCTGGCCGTGGAGGCGATGAAGATGGAGTCGATGGTGCACGCACCGGCCGACGGGCACGTACTCGAGGTCTACGTGAAGCCGGGCGACCAGGTGGCGCCCGGGCAGGTCCTCGCCGCCATCGGAGCGGCGGCGTGAGCGCCGGGGGCGACGCCGTCGCTCGCGTGCACGACGCCTTCGACCGCATCGATGCTGTCGACCGGCCCGAGGTCTGGATCACCCTGCGCACCCGCGCGGCGGTCGTCGCGGAGGCGGAGGCCGTCGACCCGACCCTGCCCCTCGCCGGGCTGCTCTTCGCCGTCAAGGACAACATCGACGTCGCCGGGCTCCCGACCACCGCCGCCTCCCGGTCGTACGCGTACACCCCGACCGAGGACGCCACCGCGGTCGCCCGGCTCCGAGCAGCAGGGGCGGTCGTGGTCGGGAAGACGAACCTCGACCAGTTCGCCACGGGCCTCGTCGGCACCCGGTCACCGTTCGGCGCGGTCCGGAACGCCTGGGACCCGACCCGGATCTCCGGCGGCTCGTCGAGCGGCTCCGCCACCGCCGTCGCCCTCGGCACGGTCGACTTCGCGCTCGGCACCGACACCGCCGGCTCCGGTCGGGTACCGGCGGCGCTGAACCACCTCGTCGGGGTGAAGCCCACGAAGGGCCTCGTGCCGAACACCGGCGTCGTGCCGGCCTGCCGGTCGCAGGACTGCGTGACCGTGTTCGCGCGGTCGCTCGGCACCGCACGCACCGTCGCCGAGCTGATGGCCGGGCCGGACGGCACCGACCCGCTCGCCCGACCGGACGCCGCCCTGGCCGACGGGTCGCTCGTCGTGTTGCCCCCGGTCCCACGGATCGCGGTCCCGCTGCCGTCGCAGCTCGAGGGCCTCGCCCCCGGATGGGCCGAGGCGTTCGGGCGGGCCGTCGACCGGTTCCGGGCACTCGGCCACGAGGTCGTCGAGGTCGACATCGCACCGTTGCTCGACGCTGCCAGGCTCCTCTACGACGGTGCCTTCGTCGCCGAGCGGTACGCGGCGGTCGGCGCCCACATCGAGGCGAACCGTGACCAGATCGGCGACGACCTCGACCCGACCGTCGCCGGGATCGTCCTCGGCGGAGCCGCTCCGACGGCAGCAGAGCTCTTCGCCGACCAGGAGCGGCTCGACGCCCTCGGCGCCGCAGGCCGGGCGGCCCTCGACGGCACGACCGCGCTCCTCACCCCGACGACGACCTGGCACCCGACGCTCGCCGAGGTCGCCGCCGACCCGGTCGGCGCGAACAGCCGGATGGGCAGGTACACGAACTTCGCGAACATCCTCGACACGGCGTCCCTCGCTGTGCCGGCCGGCTTCGTCGACGGGTTGCCGTTCGGCGTGATGCTCACCGGACCGGCGTTCTCGGACCGACGGCTCGCCGCCCTCGCGTCGGCGTTCGCGGAACCGACCGTCGACCTGCTCGTGGTCGGCGCGCACCTCCGGGACGAGCCGCTCAACGGGCAGCTCGTCGCCGCCGGTGGCACGTTCCTCCGCGAGGCACGCACGGTCGGCGGCTACCGCCTGTTCGCGCTCGACACCGTACCGCCGAAGCCCGGCCTGGTCCGGACGCCAGCCGCCGGTCCGGCCAGCACCGCCGGCATCGCGGGCGAGGTCTGGCGACTGCCCGCCGCCGGCTTCGCGACCTTCGTCGCCGCACTCCCCGCGCCCATGGCCATCGGCACGGTGGCCCTCGACGACGGGACGGAGGTCACGGGCTTCACGGTCGAGCCGTACGCCGTCGAGGGTGCTGAGGACATCACGCACCACGGCGGCTGGCGCGCGTACCGGTCGCAGACGGTCGGAGCACCGGCGTGACGGTCGGCTGCGAGGATGGGTCCGTGCCCGCCGACGACCGTCCCACGCGCCCCGGACGCCCGCGTGCGGTCCCGGACGCCGCCCCGACCCTGAGCCCGCGCGACCAGGTCCTCGACGCGGCCGCCGCCCTGTTCGTCGAGCACGGCTTCGGCGCCACCTCCACCCGGGCGATCGCGGACCGCGTCGGCATCCGGCAGGCATCGCTGTACTACCACTTCGCCGGGAAGGACGACGTGCTCGTCGAGCTGCTCGAGACCTCGGTCCGCCCGAGCCTCGAGGTCGCGCGGGACCTCGACGAACGCGTTCCCGGGGCCGTCCCGGCAGCGGTCGCGCTCGCCGCACTCGTCGCGTTCGACGTCGGCACGCTCACGGCCACCCCGCACAACGTCGGCACGCTGTACCTGCTGCCGGAGGTGCAGGGCGAGCGCTTCGCCGGCTTCCGCGCGGACCGACAGGCGCTGCAGGACGTGTACGGACGCCTCGGCTCGCTCGCAGCGAGGCCCGAGGTCGCCGCCACGGTCGCCCCGGCGCAACTCGGCGGGATCCTCATCCAGCTCGTCGAGACCGTCATCCAGCTCCGCCGCGGCGGCGAGGTGGACGACCGCGACCGCGCGGCGATCACGAGCAGCTGCCTCCGGGTGTGTGGCCTCGACACCGACGCCGTCGCCACCGCCCGTGACGGAGCCGCGGCACTGCTCGCGGCAGCCGCGGCCGTCTCGGCCTGACCCACCCCTGTCCGGACCCGTTCCCACGAAGGACCGCCATGACCGCCGTCACCACCGCCCGTCCCCGCCCGCTCGCCGACGCCCTGCTCCCCCGCACCGTCGCCGTGAGCACCGCGCTCGTCGTCGCCGGTGCCGTCCTCACCGCCGGCGCCGCACAGCTCTCCGTCCCGCTCTGGCCGGTACCGATCACCGGTCAGACCCTCGCCGTCCTCGTCGTCGGGAGCGCCCTCGGTGCCCGTCGCGGCGCGTTGTCGGTGGCCCTCTACGCGCTGCTCGGCACGGTCGGCCTGCCCGTCTTCGCCGACGGCGCCGCAGGCCCCGGTGTGCTCGTGGGCCCCTCGGGCGGGTACATCATCGGGTTCGTCGCCGCGGCCGCCGTCGTGGGGTGGGTCGCCGAGCGCTTCGGCGACCGTCGCTTCACCGCTGCGCTGCTCTCCTTCGTCCTGGGCACCGTGGTCACGTTCGCGGCCGGCATGGTCTGGCTCGCCGTCTCGCTCGGCCTCGACCTGCAGCACACGCTCGAGTACGGGCTGTACCCCTTCGTCGTCGGCGGGGTCGCGAAAGCGCTCATCGGAGCGGGTGTCACCTCGCTCGGCTGGACGGCAGCCCTCCGTCGCCGGAGCACGCCGGGCACGATGGACTGAGCGCGGGAACAGTCGGCGGGTGCCGCCGGTTGCACCCGGTGATGCCGCAGCCAGCGGCAACGACGAAGCCCAGGAGGCCAGCATGACCACCACCGAGACCGCCATCCTCGCCGGCGGGTGCTTCTGGGGAGCGCAGCAGCTCCTCCGTCGCCGCCCGGGCGTCATCAGCACGCGCGTCGGCTACTCCGGCGGCGACACCCCGAACGCCACCTACCGGAACCACGGCGACCACGCCGAGGCCGTCGAGATCGTGTTCGACCCGTCGCAGATCTCGTACCGCGACCTGCTGGAGTTCTTCTTCCAGATCCACGACCCGTCGACGAAGGACCGGCAGGGCAACGACGTCGGACGCAGCTACCGCTCCGCGATCTTCTTCACGAACGACGAGCAGCGCCAGGTCGCGCTCGACACCATCGCGGACGTCGACGCGTCCGGCATCTGGCCGGGCAAGGTCGTGACCGAGGTCGAGCCCGCGGGCGACTTCTGGGAGGCCGAGGAGGAGCACCAGGACTACCTCGAGAAGCACCCGCACGGGTACACCTGCCACTTCGTGCGCCCGGGTTGGAAGCTCCCGCACCGCGACGAGGCGACCGCCACGGCATGAGCGGGCGCGCCGGACGGCGTGAGGGGCCGCCTGACGGCGCTACGGCGCACGCCTACGGCGCGACCGTGTGACCGACGGGAGGCGCGGTGCCAGCTGGCACCGCGCCTCCCGTCCGTCGCAGGCCGGCGTCAGCCGCGCGGCACCAGCGCGTCGATGGCCGCCAGCTCGTCGTCGGTGAGCGGCGCACCGTCGAGCGCCGCGAGCGTGTCGTCCAGCTGCCGGACGCTCGACGCGCCGACGAGCGCGGACGTGACGGCGGGCTGCCGGAGCACCCACGTGATCGCGAGCTGCGCGAGCGACTGCCCGCGCGCCGCCGCGATGTCGTTCAGCGCCCGCGCCGTCCGCAGGTAGTCGTCGTCGATCCGGTCGGCGCCGAACCAGCGGCCCTCGGCGGCACGCGACCCGACCGGCACCGACCCGTCGAGGTAGCGGTCCGTGAGGAGCCCGCCGGCCAGCGGGGAGAACACGATCGCCCCCGTACCGATCCGGGTGAGCTCGTCGAAGAGCCCGCCCTCGGGGGTCCGGTCGAACATGCTGTAGCGCGGCTGGTGGATGAGCAGGTGGATGCCCTCTGCGGCGAGCGCCTCCGACGCGGCTCGGGTCTGCTCGGGGTCGTGGTTGGAGATGCCCGCGTACAGGGCCTTGCCGGAGCGGACCGCGGTCACGAGCGCGCTGACGGTCTCTTCGATCGGGGTCGACGGGTCCGGGCGGTGCGAGTAGAAGACGTCGACGTACTCGAGGCCGAGGCGGGTCAGCGACTGGTCGAGCGAGGCGAGCATGTGCTTGCGGGAGCCCCAGTTGCCGTACGGGCCCGGCCACATGTCGTATCCGGCCTTGGTCGAGACGACGAGCTCGTCGCGGTACGGGCGGAGGTCGTCGGCGAGGACCCGGCCGAACTGCTCCTCGGCGGCGCCGGGCGGCGGCCCGTAGTTGTTCGCGAGGTCGAAGTGGGTGATCCCGCGGTCGAAGGCGTGCAGCAGGATGTCGCGCTGCGTCGCCAGGGGTCGGTCGGTGCCGAAGTTGTTCCAGAGCCCGAGAGAGATCCGCGGCAGGAGCAGGCCGCTCCTCCCCACGCGCTCGTAGGGGAGCTGCTCGTAGCGGTCGTCGGCGGGACGGTGGACGTCGTGCATCGTTGCTCGATCCGGGTCGGGGTCGGGGACGGCCGGTGGGCCGTGGACGACGCTACCGTGGCGCTGGGCGTGGGACGGGCAGTTCGCGCTGGACTATGGCACGTGCGGTCTCCGCGAGGAGCCGCTGGTTGGAGCGCGCGTGCGAGCGGAGCACGGCGAACGCCGTGTCCATGTCGACGTCGAGGGTGTGTGCGATGAAGCCCTTCGCCTGCTCGATCACGATCCGGCTGTCGAGCGCCTGCTGGAGCTGCTGCTCGACGCGGGCGGCGGAGTCGGCGGTCCGCTGCTGCAGGATGCCGATCGTCGCGACGTTGGTGAGCGCCTGCACGGCCGAGGCGTCCGCGTCGTCCAACCCGCCCGGGGCAGCGCGGAAGAGGTTCATCGAGCCGAGGGCGGTACCGGCGACCCGCAGCGGGATCGAGTGCACCGACGCGAACCCGACCCGGTCGGCCGCCGCCGCGAAGCGCGGCCAGCGCCGGCGGATGGCGGCGAGGTCGTCCGCCCGTACCACCACGCCGTCGACGTGTGCCTCGATGCAGGGGCCTTCGCCGTCCTCGAGCTGCAGGAACCCGACGAAGGAAGTCCGCTCGTTCGTCGAGACGGCGAGCTCGAGTTCGCCACGCGGGTCGAGCAGCATGATCGCCGCGGCATCGACGTCGAAGATGGCCATGACGTCGTCGACCAGGGACTGGAGGAGCTCGACGACGTCGTACTCCTCCACGATCGTCGCCGCGGCCCCCGTGAAGGCGTCGAACAACAGTGCATCCCGGTTCCCAGCCATCGTGAGGCGCCTCTTCCCGGGACGAAGGCGTCCACGGGTCAACCGTAGGGGCCGCCGACTGTCCGGCCGCACAGGAACCGTCCGCCCGCGCACGGCGGGTGGGTCAGCATCTGACGCAGTTCCGGTGCTTGCCCCGACGAGTCCGAGTGCCGTAGCGTGACCACCAGTCGCCCCAGACCCTGGCAACTGCACCGATGCACGACGTTCGAGCCAGTCAGGGATGGTCAGGATGACGGACGACACCAGCCGCGAGACGACGCCTGAGTCGCCTCCGCGCACGCCGGACACCAGCACACCGGAGACCAGCACGCCGAGACCGGCGGGCGAGGCACCGGGGCCGACGGGCCGGGCGCCCGAACCGACGTACGACGACTTCCTCCGCGCGCCGTGAGCGAGGCGACCACGCGCAGCGCCGTCCGGCTCGAGGCCGCCGGCAGCTCCCCGCACGGCGTCGTCGACGAGGTCGGCGCACTGTACGACGGACGCGGCTGGAGCGCCCGCCCGACCGAGCTGCCCTTCACCTACCGGTACACCGCGATCGGTGACACCGACGTGACCCTGCGGCGCTCACGGATCACCGGGTGGATCCGGGGCGCGATCAGTCCCGGGGACGAGTACATCGTCCAGTGGCTCACCGCGGGGCGCGGCGTCCCCGACGTCGTGCTCGACCGGGTCCCGCTCGCCGTGGGCCAGCCGATGCTCTTCCCGTCGAACCGCGACTTCACCTTCGAGTACGAGGACTACGACCAGCGGTTGGTGCACCTGTCACGATCGCTCGTGCACGAGGTCGCCGCCGAACGCTTCCAGGTGATGCCCGTCGGCGACCTCCGCCCCGACCACCTCCGCGTGCTCGACCCGGTCGCCGTCCGCCGGTTCCAGGAACAGACCGCGCTCCTCTCGCGGGAGCTCCACAACGGCGTCGGCACGCTCCTCTGGCAGACCCTCACGCGCGAGACCGCTGCCGCGTTCCTGGCGATGTACCCGCCGCGGGTGCCGACGATGCCCCGGGAGGTACTCGCGCCCCGGGCGTCTCGCCTCCGCGTCGCGGTCGAGTACATGCACGAGCACGCGTCGGCACCGGTGCGCGTGTCGGACGTCGCCGCGGCCGCCGGTCTCAGCGTCCGTTCCCTCCAGGAGGGCTTCATGCGGGTGCTCGGGTGCTCGCCGATGCAGTACCTGCTGCGCATCCGCCTCGAGTGCGTCCGGTCGGACCTGCTCATCGCGGATCCCGGGGTGGTGAGCGTCCGGGAGGTCGCCCGGCGGTGGGGGTTCTCGCACCTCGGCCGGTTCGCTGGCTCCTACGCGGCGGAGTTCGGGGAGTACCCGCGCGACACCATCCGGCGCTGACGCGGGGTTCAGTCCACGGTCCGGAGGGCCCGCGCCGTCCGCAGCGCGGCAGCCAGGCGGTTCGCGAACCGCCCGACGACCTCGGCCTCCGCAGCGGTCAGCTCGTCGATCACCGCGATCACCGGGTCCTGGACGTGGCGGTACGCCCGGGCCAGCTCGACCCGCGCCGTGTCCGTGGGCACGACCGCGAGCGCACGGCGGTCGGTCGGGTTCGGGACGCGCTCCACCAGACCGGCACGTGCCAGGCGGTCCACCAGCTTGGTCACACCGGCGGTGGTCAGTCGGAGTGCGCCCGAGAGCATCGTGGGGCTGAGGGAACGTCCTTCGACGTCCGCACGGACGACGTGCTGCAGCGCCAGGGCCTCCGTGGAACGCAACTGCAGTGTCTGCAACGCGAGTTCGTCGGACTCGTGCGCACTGTCGCTGAGCGCCTGGAGACCGTCGAGTGCCTCGGCCCCGGCCGTCGTGCTCGGCCGGGTCGTGACCTGCTGCTCGCGCCGTCGTCGTTCCCCGTCGTCTGCCATGTCGGACCTCCGCTCCCCGTGTCCCGATGCTAACCGCGCACTCTGGACCGTCCTGGGGACGTAGTCAACCGAGGACGATGAACGTCTCCTGCAACGGGCCGCACCCTGTGGCCTCGAGGAGGAGCACCATGTCGAACACGGCACACACCCCCGCACGACACGACACCGTCGTCCGACGCACGTGGAACGAGACCAAGTCCGCCTTCAAGACCACGGAGTTCTGGGTCTGGCTCGTCGTCTCCGCGGCGATCCTCATCGCGTCTGCGGTGGTCGACGACGCGGACGCCGGCCACAGCGGCTTCGGTGCCGACCAGGCGTGGTCCTACGTCGCGCTCGTGACCGTGGCCTACATCCTCAGCCGCGGCATCGCGAAGGCGGGCGTCCGCAAGCCGGACGAGGACACCGACCGAGGCGGTGACGGCGCGGGGCGGTGACCGGCGACGGGACGGACGCCAGGCCCGTGGCGACGCCGCCACGGGCCTGGCGTCCGTCCCGCGGCGTGGCCGGCTCGTCGTCAGCGATCCGGCAGCGCCCAGGTGACGTCCTTCGTGGATCCGGTCGTCCCGTCGAACGTCAATCCGGTCGGTCGGGCGCCGCCGGTCGCGGAGGCCGTCAGGCACACGTGCTGCACGGCCCCCGTGGGGTCGTCCCCGAAGGACTCCCGCTCCGGGTCACGGCAGTGCTGCAGGTCGTCCGGGACGCTGAGCGTGGAGAGGTCGTCGCGGTCCGCGTCCGTCGTCACCGCCCGCATCCGTTGGTTCGGGTACCAGGGCCCGGGGCCGTCGACGAGCACCCAGTCGTAGTCGATCCACCAGCCGACGGCGGCGTCCGACATCGATCCGCCGCTGAGCGACCGGACACCGGAGAAGTCTCCGGGCTTCCCCTCCGTGACCGCGGTGACCCGCACTGCGACGATCCGGTCGCCCTCCGACGGGTCCGCTGCGCGCACGATGCCCCAGTCGCCCGCGGCCACGGTCGCCCCGTCCGCCACCGGTTCGGCAGGCGCGAAGGTCGCGGTCGCGGTGGCCTCGAGCGGGACGCCGCCGTTCGGCACGTCCGACTGCGTGGAACACCCGGCGAGCGACGCGGCCAGCACGATCGCCGGCGCCACGACCGCGAGCACCAGCCGACGTGTTCGTCGTTCCCCCATGCCCGGCAGCGTACCGGGGGCAGCGCGGGCCGGCAGCACGCCGGAGGACCGTTGCATGGCAGCATGCAGGCAGCAGACCGACGCCCGAGCACCGAGGAGCCGCCCATGCCGCAGGTCACGACGCCACGAGGGGTCATCGAGTACCGCGAGGACGGGGACCCGAACGGCGTACCCGTCGTGCTCGTGCACGGCTTCCCGGACGGCCCGTCGACCTGGGACGCGGTCGTGGCCGCGCTGCCCGCCGGTCTCCGCATCGTCCGCCCGTCGCTCCGCGGCGTCGGCGGCAGCAGCGTGCGCCCGGTGGAACGGTCCGGCCAGGTCGCCGCCCTCGCGACGGACCTGCTCGACCTCTTCGACGCGCTCGACCTGCACGACGCCCTGCTCGTCGGCCACGACTGGGGCTCCCGTACCGCCCACGCGGTCGCGGCCGTCGCACCCGAGCGGCTCCGTGGGCTCGTGACGATCGCGACCGCGTACGGCCCGCGCACGGGCCTGACCGTGCAGGAGTCCCTCGATGACGCGGCGGTCGCCTGGTACCGCTGGTGGCTGTGCACCGACGTCGGAGAGACTGCGTTCCGACGCTCTCCGGACGAACTGCTCGTCTGGTCGTGGGACCACTGGTCGCCACCGAACACCATCCCGGCCGAGGAGCGGGCGACCCTGCTCGCCTCGTTCACGTCCGACGAGTTCGTCGACACGGTCGTGCACTACTACCGGCACGGCGCCGGCGAGGCTCCGGGCAACCCGCGGTACGCCGACCTGCAGACGACGCTCGACGCCTGGCCGGTGATCCGCGTGCCGACCACGTTCATCGTCGGTGACGCGGACGGGTGCGAGACCGTCGCGGCGGCGCGGGACGCCCGGTCGTCGTTCGACGGCGACTTCCGGCTCGTCGAACTCGCCGGCGTCGGGCACTTCGTGCAGCGGGAGGCGTCGGCGGAGGTCGTCGCCGCGATCACCGAGCGGCTCTGACCGGATCGGCGGAGTCCGTCTCGCTCAGGCCCCGCCGAGTGCCCGGGTCGCCAAGTGCAGCGCCAACCGCGTCTCGGGGTCCGACAGGTCCACGCGGAGCCGTCGCTCGACCCGGGCGATGCGGTCCGCCACGGTGTTGCGGTGCACACCCAGCACGGCCGCGGTCTCGGCGATCGAGGACTCCGCGTCCAGGTACGCCGCCAGGGTCTCCCGGAGCGCACCTCCCCCGCGCTCGAGCGGGGCGAGCAGCTGCTCGGCGGCCGGCAGGAAGGTGTCGGTCTGCGTCCAGGCGAGCAGGAGCTGCGCCAACCCGAGCCGGTCGACGTGCACGAACCAGCCGGACTCAGGTCGGGCGGCCGCGAGACGCACCGCGTCACCGGCCTCGCCGAGGGTCCGGACGAGGCCGGCCGGACCGGCGTGCACACTCCCGACGCCCACGTTCGTGTCCACGGCCTGGCGGAGGGTGTTCTGCGCAGCCCGGACGCTCGTCGCGACCGCGGTGACGGTGGCCTGGTCGGGTTCGTGGTCCACGGAGGTCCACAGCGCCCATCCGTCGGTCTGCTCGACCACGGTCACCGCGAGCTCGTGGACGGCGAACGCGGTCTCGACCTCCCGACGCAGGGCGACCGCGTCCACCCCGTCCCCGGCGTCGCGCGCGGCGACGAGACGGATGCCGACGTGCCACGCGTCGAGCCGCCAGCCGGCAGCGATCGTCCGCTGCACGAGGGCCGGGGTCGGGGTGCCGTCCGCCGCGCGGAGGTCGTCGAGCATCGCCATGCGGTACCGGGCATCGCGTTCGTCGTCCAGCCGGGTCAGCACGAGGCGGTGGCCCGTCGCGACCGCCGCGACCCGGAGCGCGGTCGCGACGGTCGTCCGCTCGGCCGGCACGGGGGCGGCGAGTCCGACGGCCAGCCACGCGCGCGCCCCGATGCCGGTCGGCACCGGCACCGCGACCACCGTCTCGCCGCGATCGTCCGACGCCCAGACCGGTTCGCTCGTCCCGGAGGTGCGGGCGAGGAGTGCCGCGGTGGTCGGCGCCACGGCCTGACCGCGGAGTGCTCGGCCGGACGCGTCCAGGAACCGCAGCGGGTGGCCGAGCTCGGCCTCGAGTCGTCCGAACAGGTCCTCGAGCGCGGGACCGGCGTCCAGGCCCACGCGTGCGGCGGCGAGTGCTGCCCGGGCAGCCGGGGCGTCTCCGGTCCCGAGCAGCTCGTGCAACCGGACCGACGCGCCCCACGGGTCCCCGACCCCGACGACGGTGACGCCCAGCCGGTCTGCGAGCGCCGTGGTCCCGGCGCCGGGCGGTGGGACCGACTCGTCCGGCGCGACGACGAGCAGGGTCACGCCCGAGGTCGCGGCACGTCGGAGCAGCACGTCGAAGCGCGCGTCGAACCGCTCGACCGGCGTGAGGAGCACCACGGCGTCCTCCGTGCCGGAGATCGCACGGCCGACCTGGGCGGGGACGCCGGCGACCCCACGGACCGCGGTGATCGTGCCGGAGACCGGTCCGGCGATCACGGTGGCGTCCGCCCCGAGCAGCGGCAGGGAGTCGACGACGCGGATCACGCGACGACCTCTCGGACGACCTCGGCGTCGATGCCGAACGCGCGGGGCGACACCCGTGCCGTCCGGCGCGGCTCCTCCCACCACCACGGCGCGCCGGGGAGCACGAGCACGGCGAGCTCGTCCCCGACCCGAGCCCGGTCGGTCGACACGGGCTGCAGGGACCGCGCGTCGACGACGACGATGCAGCTCGGGGTGCTCGCCGCCGGCTCGCCGTCGACCAAGCAGTGCACCCACTCGCTGCCGGCCTCGATCCGGGCGATCGCGCCGGTCCGGGCGTCGCGGATCGCCATCGACCCGTGCACGAACGCCACGGCGTCCCCGCCGCGCTGGACGTCGAGGACCCGCCCCTCCGCGACGAGTCGGCCGCCGACCGCGTGGACGAGCCCGGCGACGTCGACCGACGTCGCCGCCGCACGGCCGACCCGCAGCGCGCGACCCACGCTGCCGGTCACGGCCCGCTCGGCGAGCACGTCGGCGTCGACGGGTCCGATCGCGAAGGCCGCCCACCCACCGCTGTGCGACACGGCCTCACGCCAGACCGTCTCGAGGTCGCGGGGGTCCGGAGCGTCGACGACGATCCGGAGGCCGCTGGAGGTGACGGCGGCGGCGGTGACCGCGGGCAGCGGGTCCACGAAGAGCGAGAGCTGGTCGATGCGCGGCGTCGCGCGCCCGACCAGGTCGGCGTCGACGAGCGGCAACCCGGCGGCGTGCGCCGTGAGGGCGGCTGCCGGGCCCGTGACGCCGCCGATCTGCGCGGCCACGACGGCGTCGGCGCGACGTGCGGTCCACCGCTCGACGGCCGCGAGCGCGTCCGGGAGCTCCCGGCCGCTCGGGGTCTTCTCCTCGAGGACGGTCGTGGAGCCGATGAGCCCGACCGCGATCACCGAGCGCGCACCGGCTCCGACCGGGACCACCGGCACCTCGCCGTCCCCGAGCGCGCGACGGAGTGCGAGCGCCATGTGGTCGACCTGGCCGCCGCCCCCGCACCCGAGCAGGGCGGTGCCGCGGGCGAACTCGTCGACGTCGTCGGCCTGGAGGCCCGTCACGCCTCCGTCACGCTGCTCACCCGGGTGCACGGGCCCATGTTCTCACCCCGCCGCCCCCGCTCAGCGGGTGGTCGCGAGGGTCCGCTCCCCGGACGTCGGCGCCGGGACGAGGTCCTCCACCGGGACGAACGCGTCGTCGAGCCCGAAGCACGACGGGCCGAACACCGCGAGCGCCTCGGGCGTGCGCATCAGGTCCGGTGTCGAGACCCCGACCACCCGGACGCGCTGCCCGTACCGGAGGCGTTCGGTCGTGATCGGTTCGGCGGTCTCGGCGTCGAGCACGCAGACCAGGTCGGGCACCACGGCGACGACCTCGCCGTCGCGTCGCGCCACGAGGTTCTCGTTCTGGAAGGCGATCTCCAGCGCCCCGCCGTCGGCGGCCTGCACGACCGCCCGGCCCTTCGCGAAGCCGTCCACCGTCCGGCGCTCCACGTCGACGACCTTGCCGTCGAACAGTTCGCGCAGGTGCGTGTAGATCGTCTCCGCGAACGCGTCGGCGAGTGCTGCCACCGGGTCGCGGTGCTCCTCCCGCGCCCGCCGGACGGCGCGGCCGACCGACAGGGCGAGCGACAGCGTCCGCGGTACGGCGGTGTCCTTGACCTGCCGTCCGGTCATGGCGTACTCGGCGATGTACGCGACGCCGCCGAGCCGGATCGTGACGCCGCGCGCGAGCCACTCCATCTGTCGGTTGTCGTGTCCCGTGTCGATGACGACGCCGTGCCCGTTCTCGTCGCTGATCGCGAGCGGCGACCCCGGGACGCCGTACACCGAGAACGTCTCCATCTGGAGCTCCGGGAACGCCCGGCCCATGCCGTCAGCGTCGACGACCGGCAGGCCACCGGTGGCGCCGACGAGCAGCGGGATCATCGAGTTGATGCCGCCGCACTCGATCGGCATGGTGGCCGTGGCGGTCCGGCCGAGGTGCTGCTCGAGCCGACGGAGTGCGCCGAGCGGCTCCGGGCCGGCGGGGATCCGCTCGAGCACGACGGTCGGGGCACCCATCTGTGCGGTCGGGATGACGAGCGCCTCGTCGTCGACCTCGGAGGGGTCGAGGATCGTCACCGGCCCGTGCTCCTCGATCGCCGCCTTGACGAGCAGCATCCCGATGGTGGGGTCGCCGCCGCCGCCGGTGCCGAGCAGGGCCGCTCCGCGGGCGAGGTCGGGCAGGTCCTCCACGTCGATGGTCCAGCTCATCGGGTCGCTCCTTCGCTGACGGTGCCGTCGTGGCGGACCGCCGGGGTGTCGTACCCGAAGTACTCCGGACCGGCGAGGCCGAGACCGCCGGCGGAGTGCCAGCGCTCGTCGGCGGGCGCGGTGACGATCCGGACGCGTGCGCCGAACCGGAGTCCCTCGGTGGTGATCGGTTCGCCGGTCTCGGCGTCCAGGGTGACGATGAGGTCCGGGGTGGTGGTGCGCACCGAGCCGGCCACCTCGACCAGCAGGTGCTCGTTCTGGAAGGCGAGCCGTGCCTCCAGGCCGGTGTCGGCACCGGAACCGACGATGCGGGCGGTCCCGCGCGCGAAGCCGGTGACGGTCTTCCGTTCGACGTCGGCGACCTTGCCCTCGAACACGGTCGTGCCGCCGAGGACCGCCGCGACGGCGGCGACGGGGTCCTCGTTGGCGGCGCGGGCGTCGGCGAGTGCCTCGCCCAGCTGGACGCACCGCGAGAGGCTGCCGCGGACGTACGACTCCTTGACCTGTGCGCCGGACATCGCGTACTGCGCGGTGATCGCGGAGCAGCCCATCTCGACGGTCGCCGTGCGGGCGAGTCGTTCGGCCCAGCGGTTGTCGACCGTGTCGAATACGGCGGTGTTGCCCTTCTCGTCGGCGAGCGCCATCGGGGTCGCGCTCACGCCGGACAGCGTCGGCAGGACCATCTGGACCTCGGGGAAGGCGCGGCCCATGGCGTCCGCGTCGACGACGGGGAGGCCGAGCTCGGCGGCGGCCACGATCGGGCTCGTCGAGTTCACGCCGCCGACCTCGATGCAGGCGATGTGGGTCGGTGTGACACCGAGGTGGGTCGCGAGGCTCCGGATCGCCTCGGCGAACTGGCCGGCCGACGGGAGCTTCTCGACCATCACCGTCGGCGCGCCGATCATCGCGACGTTGAGGACGACGGCGTCGTCGGGCAGGTCGTCGACCGCGACGACCGCAACCGGACCGTGCGCACGGACCGCGGCCTCGGCGAGCAGCCGGCCGATGTACGGGTCGCCGCCGCCGCCGGTACCGAGGATCGCGGCGCCGCGGGCGAGGGCGGAGCAGTCGGGACCGATCTCGGTGAGCTGCCGGGCCGGGGCCGGTGCGAGGGCGCTCACCGGACCAGCGCCTCGAGTGCGAGGTCACCGACCGCCTTGGCGCGGATGCGGGTCGCGTTGCCGGGCAGGTACGGGATCGGGACCTCGTCGAAGTCGACGATCGCGACGCTCGACGGGTCCGCGCCGGCCGCGACGGCCCGGTCGACCGCCTCCTGCCGGGCCTCGTCGACGACGCTGGAACGCTTGCCGTCGCTGATGGCGTAGACCTTGTCCACCTCGCCGGAGACCTGGGCGATCGCGGCGCCGATGGCGTTGGCGACCGAGTAGTGCTCGGGGCGGTGCACGGTGCCGAGTCCGGGGAGCTCGTCGGGGAGCAGGACGGACCCACCGCCGACCGCGACGACGGGCAGCGGGGCCGACGACGTGCGCATCCGCTCGACGATGTCCGCGACGCGTTCGGCGATGACGGCGAGGGCACGCTCGGCCACCTCGGTCGGGACGCCCGCCACGCGCGCGGCGTCCCCGATGGCACCACGACCGCCGCGGACCGCGACGTCGGTGGCGGTCAGGGTGTCGCCGCCGAAGACGAGCCCCTCCTCGGTGAGCCGGTAGCCGACCGAGTCGGGTCCGACCAGGGCGCCGTCCTCGCGGATGCGCGAGCCGCCACCGATGCCCACCGACAGGACGTCCGGCATGCGGAAGTTCGTCCGGATGCCGGCCACCGCGACCTCGCCCGTGGCCTCGCGGGGGAAGCCTCCGGTCAGGACGCCGACGTCGCTCGTGGTGCCGCCGACGTCGACGACCGCGCAGGTGTCGAACCCGGACAGCACGGCCGCGCCACGCATCGAGTTCGTCGGTCCCGACGCGAACGTGGCGACCGGGTAGCGACGGGCGTACTCGACGTCCATCAGGGTGCCGTCGTTCTGGCTGAGGAAGAGCGGCGCCTGGATGCCGCTCGCCGCGACGGACGCGGACAGCCCGTCGACGATGCCGTCGGCCAGCTCGCGGAGTGCGGCGTTGATGATGGTGGCGTTCTCCCGCTCGAGCAGCCCGATGCGGCCGATCTCGCTCGAGAGCGAGAACGCCACGTCCGGACCGAGCTCGGCGGCGAGGATCTCCTGCGCACGCTGTTCGAACTCGTCGTTGATCGGGGAGAAGACCGAGGAGATCGCGACCGAGCGGATGCCGTCGGCGGCGATGGCCTCCGCGTGGCGCTTCAGCTCGTCGGGGTCGAGGTCCGAGATCACCCGACCGTCGAACTCGTGACCGCCGTGGGCCAGGAAGGGGCGGGCGTGCACGGCTCCGACGAGGTGTGCGGGCCAGTCGGTGAACGGCGGGAGGGACGCGGTGGCGGGGAGGCCGAGCCGGACCGCCGCGGTCGGGGCGAGTCCGCGTGCCTCGATGAGCGCGTTGATGAAGTGGGTGGTGCCGATCATCACGCCGTCGACCTCGGGACTCGCGAAGTCACGTTGCTCGCGCAGGCCGGCGAGGGCCGCGACGATGCCCGTCGTGACGTCCTGGCTCGTGGAGCGTTTCACGGCCGCGGCGACCGTGCTGCCGTCCATGAGGACGGCGTCGGTGTTCGTGCCGCCGACGTCGATGCCGATGCGCATGGGGTTCCTTCCGGGTGGTGCGGGTGCCGGGTGGTGCGGGTGCCGGGTGGTGCGGGTGCCGGGTGGTGGCGTGGTGCCGGACGCCGGCGTGGGGTCGGTGCCGGCGCGGTGCCGGTGCCGGTGTTGCGTGGGGTCGGTGCCGGCGCGGTGCCGGTGCCGGTGTTGCGTGGGGTCGGTGCCGGCGTGGAGCGGGTGCCGGTGCCCCGTGCCGTCGTGCTGCGTGGTGGAGGCGGTGTCGGGCCGGGGCCGGGGGACCGACCGTGCCGCCACCGGATCAGGTGGTGGCGGCACGGTCGGCCGGGGTGGCGGCCGGGTGGGGGGACCCGTCCGCCGGTCTGGGGGTCAGGGCGCGGTCGCGGGCGCCGGGGCCGGGGCCACCGCCGCGGTCTCGTCACCGGGCTGCTCGGTCCGGCTGACGCCGAGTCCGCGGACCCAACCCGCCTTGCCGGCGACGACGTAGAGCACGAAGGCGATGACGACCGAGTTGATCGACGGGATCCCGACGGTGACGAAGTAGCCGACGACCGCCGCGATCGCCCAGATGACGAGTGTCGCCGGGACCCAGGTCGGGCTCGTCGCCGGGAGCGACTCGCTCTCGCTCAGCTCGCGCCGCCACCGCTTCACGACGAAGTACTCGGCGACCATGATCCCGGCGATCGGCGGGAACACGACGCCCAGGACGATGAGGAACGGCGTGAACGCATCGAGGAAGCCCACCGCCGCGAGCACCGACCCGACGATGCCGAGCACGAGCGTGACGACACCGCGGTTCACCTTGCGACCGAAGACCACGTCGATGAAGTTCGTGACGCCGAGGCTCGAGCTGTAGATGTTCCAGTCGTTGATCTTGAACGTGCCGAGCAGGATGACGAGGATGCCGACCCAGCCGACGCTGGACGTGATCACGCGGGTGATGTCGGACGATCCGACCGCGTGCGCGAGCAGCACCCCGGCGAGGCCGATGACGTACTCGCCGAGCGTCACGCCGAGCGCGGTCTGCTTGACGACGTCACCCACCGAACGGTTGAACCGGGTCATGTCCGGCGTGATCACCGCGCCGACGATGAACCCACCGGCGACGAGCGTGGTGCCCGCGACGAAGCTCAGCTCCGGGCCGGCCGGGGCCTTGGCGGCGAGTTCGGCGATCGAGTGCTTGCTCAGCTCGACGACGACCGCCCACCCCACGAGCACGAGGAACAGCGGGACCGTCACGTTCGCGAGCCACTGCATGGAGTGGAAGCCCCGCAGCACGATCGCGGTCACGACGAGGCCGAACACGAGGGACCACGCCCAGGCCGGCAGGACCGGCAGGATCGCGACGAGCCCGGCTGCCGAGACCCCCGACTGGATGCCGAACCAGCCGATGAGGCTGAGGCCGATCGCGAGACCGACGAGTGCCGACCCGGCCTTGCCGAAACCGGTCCACCGGGCGATGACGGACGTGTTGAGGCCCTCACGCATGCCGATGATGCCGACGAAGACGGACACGATCTCGAGGATCACCGCGCCGAGGGTGATCGCCCAGAAGGCCTCCCAGAACCCCATCCCGAAGCCGAGGGTGGCGCCGAGCAGGAACTGGGAGAGCGCGGAGATCTGCCCGAAGCGCTGGACGGCGACCTGGAACCAGCCGTAGCGGGCCGAGCGGGGGACACGGGACAGGGAGTGGTCGTCGACGACGACGGACGGGGCTGGTGGTGCTGACGCTGCACTGGCCATCGGGTGCTCCTGGGGGGAAGGGAGCCGGTCGGGGCGACCGGGTTGCGGCAACGGTAGTGAGACGCGCCACCGACCAGAACGGGCAGAGTGTCGTGAAGGGCATGTGAACTCATGCACACTGCACAGTCCGAGCGTCGAGACCCTACGCCCAGATGTCATACCGACGTAGGGGACGGTCGACACCGCGGGCGGATGGCAGCCCCGCACGGTCTCCGTAGCGTCGTCCTCGTCGGCGAGCGCCGCCGACGGAGGGAGGCTCCCGTGTTCGACCAGATCACCCCGTTCGTCGTCGACCTGGCGGCGAGTCCGCTCGTCTACGTCGTGCTGTTCGCCCTCTGCCTGCTCGACGGCTTCTTCCCGCCGGTGCCGAGCGAGACGGCCCTCGTCGCCGTCGCCGCCGTCGCCGCCACCTCGGGACAGCCGGTGCTCGTCGGTGTCCTCGCCGCCGCCGCTGCCGGCGCCGTCGCGGGTGACTCGGTTGCGTACTGGATCGGCCGCCGCGTCGGGCTCGCGCGGCTCGCGTCCTCCCGGCAGCCACGGATCGCCGCGGCGTTCGCGTTCGCCGAGCGGCAGACGGAGCGTCGCCCCGCGAGCCTGATCCTCGTGGGCCGGTACATCCCGGTCGGCCGGGTCGCGGTGAACACGACCGCCGGTGCGACGGGGCTCCCCTACCGTCGGTTCCTCGGCATCAGCGCGGTCGCGGGCAGCGCCTGGGCGGCGACCTCGGTCGGGATCGCCCTCGCGACGTCGTCCGTCCTGCACGAGCCCGTCGTCGCGGCGCTGGTGTCGATGGTCCTCGCGGTGGTGCTCGGCATCGTGGTCGACCGGGTGATCGCTACGATCGGCCGCAGGCGTGAGGCAGCCGCAACACGTCGCGCCGCGAGCGCGGACCGCACCGCCCGCCCGGACCACGCCGCCCACCCGAGCCACACCGCCCGCCCCACCTGCACCCCCACTCCGACCGGAGAGACCGCCCGCCCGTGACCAGCGACGACCACGACCCGAGCACGCCACGCACGCCGGTCACGCCCGTCGCGATCCGCCCGCCACGCCGCCGCCGCCCGTGGTCGACCCGCCGGGAGTGGGCGACCTGGCCGGTCGTCGTCGCCCGCCTCGTCCTCGTCGTGATCGCCGCGACCCTGTTCGCCGTCGCCGCCCCCGTCACCGCGGTCGTGTACGACGTGCCCGTGCCGCTCGCGCTCCTCGTCACCGCCGTGCTGTCGGTGTCGCTCGGCCTCGCCCCCGTGCTCCCCCGCACCGCCTCGGTCGCGCACCTCGTCGCGGTCGCGGCCCTCGGCGTGATGACGACCGGCGGTGACGTCGCCCCGTGGCCGCTGCCCGTCACCGCGATCGTCGGCCTCGGGGTGCTCGTCGTCGTGCTCGGCGTCCGGACCGACTGGCGGCTCACCGCGGCGGTCTGGACGGCCGCGACGGTCCTCACGCTCGCCCTGGTCGCCGTGGCCCCGTCGCGCTGGGAGCCCGCCGACGTCTGGGCCTCCACCTTCGTCGTCTCCGCCGGGTCGACCCTGCTGCTCGCCGGGGCCGCGGTCGCCATCGGCCAGCGGCGGGCAGTCCGCGTCGAGCTCGCCGAGGCGCGACGGGACGTCGAGCTCGAGCAGGAGCGGCGTCGCACGGTCGAGGAGCGAGCGCGCATCGCCCGCGAACTCCACGACGTCGTCGCGCACAGCATGTCCGTCGTGCACATGCAGGCCGAGTCGGCTCCCTACCGCGTCCAGGACCTCCCGCCGGAGGCGCGTGCCGAGTTCGCCGCGATCGCCGGCACCTCGCGCACCGCGCTGCGCGAGATGCGGCAGCTGCTCGGGACCCTCCGCGGCGGCGCCGACGCCGAGCGCGCTCCGCAGCCGCAGCTGACGGACCTCCCCGACCTGGTCGAGCGCACCCGCGCCGCCGGCATCCCGGTCACGCTGCACCTCGACGCCGCCCACGGCGACGAGGACCGGCTCGCGCAGCTCACGGTCTACCGGGTCGTGCAGGAGGCGCTCGGCAACGTGGCCCGGCACGCGTCCGGCGCGTCCACCGTCGTGACGGTCGGGAGGCACGGTGCGGCGCTCCGGGTCGAGGTCACCAACCACGCACCGTCGGCCGGCACGCTCGCCGCGCCACCGCCCGACGACGGCGGCTTCGGGCTCGCCGGGATGCGGGAGCGCGTCGCGGCACTCGGCGGCACGATCGAGCACGGACCGCAGCCGGACGGCGGGTACCGCGTCGCGGTGTCCCTGCCGACGACGCCGGCGTCGTCGTCGACGACGCGAGCCGACGAGGAGCAGCCGTGACCCGAGTGGTGGTGGTCGACGACCAACAGATGTTCCGCATGGGACTGCGGGCGATCCTCCAGGCCCAGGACGACCTCGAGGTGGTGGGCGAAGCGGCGGACGGCGCCGAGGCGGTCGCGCTCGTGCTGCGTGAGCAGCCCGACGTGGTGCTCATGGACGTGCGGATGCCGCACCTGGACGGCATCGAGGCGACCCGACGGATCACCGCCGCGCCCACCGACCGGCCCGTCCGGATCGTCATGCTCACCACGTTCGACGTCGACGACTACGTGTTCGATGCCCTCCGCGCCGGGGCGAGCGGGTTCCTGCTCAAGGACGCCAGTGCCGAGGAACTCGTCGCCGCCGTCCGGACCGTCGCCGGCGGCGAGGCCCTGCTCGCGCCCCGCGTCACCCGGCACCTCGTCGAGGCGTTCGTCGCCGCCCCCGCTCCGGCCGTCCCACGGACCGAGGTGCTCGACGTGCTGACCGAGCGCGAGCGCGACGTCTTCCTGCTCGTCGCGAAGGGGCGGTCCAACGGCGAGATCGCGTCCGAACTGTTCATCGCCGAGCAGACCGTGAAGACGCACGTCGGTCGGATCCTCGCGAAGCTGCAACTGCGCGACCGGGTGCACGTCGTGGTGCTCGCGCACGAGAGCGGACTCGTCGGGCCCGGGTGACGGTCGGGTCAGCGTCCGGGCCGTACCGGGCGGTCACTCCGTTTGCACCGTCGGCCGGCCGTCGACGAAGGTGAGCTCCGTCCCGGCGATCAGCCAGGTGTGCCCGTCGTCGGGGTTGCCCTGGAAGAACAGGTACTCGCGGCCGTCGTCGTCACGGAGGTACCCCGGGTGGCCCGACTCCGACTGGTTCCAGCTGCCCGCAGGGCCGGCGGGCACGAGCGGCGCATCGGATCCGCGCGTCCACGTCCGGCCGTCCGGGCTCGTCGCCCACCCGATCTGCTGCGGAGCGTTGTTGTACGCGCCGGCGTAGAACACCGTGAACTGCTCGCCGTTCCAGCGCAGCGCCGGGGCCTCGATGCAGTCCTGCTCCCACGGAAGCTCGGGTGCGAGCGCCGGCCCGTCCGCCGAGAGCTGCTCCCAGTCCGCCGGACCGTACGCACTGCCGACCCGTGCCCGCGACGTGCCGAGCAGCTGCGTCGTCATCGTCGGGTCCCGCGTCACCCACGCCAGCAGCAGCCAGTCCCCCGCGACCACGAGGTCGGCGTCGATCGCCCGGCCGCACGTCCAGTCACCGGTCGGTCGGAACACCGGGTTCTCCGGGTTCGGCGTGAACGTCAGGCCGTCGTCGCTGACCGCGTGGCAGATCGAGTCCTCGCGGCCGCGGCCGTACGTCTGGAAGAAGAGGTGCACCCGACCGTCGATGACGACCGCGCCCGGGGCCGCCGCACCGCTGCGGTCGTACTCGCCGAACGGCGGCAGCACCGCGACGGTGCGCCACGACACGAGGTCGTCGCTCTCCGCGATGCCGACCGACCAGCCCTCGGGTTCGTCGTCGCTCGGGGACGGGAGCGAGCAGTACAGGAGGTACCGACCGCCGAAGCGGATCACCGACGGGTCCTTGGCGTAGGGGCGGCCCCGGCGGGAGGTGTCGCCCCACGGTTCGCCGAGGAGTCGGACGGAAGCGTCGTCGCTCATCGTTCCACTGTGCACCCACGGACGCGCCTGAGGCTCCTCACAGTCCCGGCCTCACGGCGCATCGGCGTGCTTATCGTGTTCGGCGGAGGGGGTGTCATGAGCGGGGAACTGCGGCTCGACGAGCGCGGACTCAGCGGACTGGTCCGCGAACTGCAGGCGCACGGAGCGACCAGTGACGGGCATGCCGCCGACGCCGACGCCGCACTCGCCGCCGCTTCCGGAGCGCTGACGACGGCCACGATCGCGGGCGCTGTCCAGCGTCTGGCCGACCGGTTCCGTGGGAACGCCGACGACGTCGGGACACGGATGACCAGCCTCGGCTCGTCGCTCACCACCGCGGCACACGCGGTGCTCACTGCCGACGGCGGACTCGCCGGTGCGGCCGAGCGGCTGGAGCGGTGAGCGTCCTCGCCGGGGCGCTCAGCGCTTCCGACGTGGTCGAGGTCACCGACGACGCTGCAGCCCTCCGCGCCGCCGCCCGCCGCTTCGCGGCCGCGACCGAGGGTGTGCTCACCAGCGCCACCAGCGGCTCGACCGCGTGGGCGGCCCTTCCGACCGTGTTCACCTCGGAGGCGCTGCAGCCGGCACTCACGCCGCTGATGGACCCAGCCGTGCAGAAGGCACGTCAGATCCAGGCCGCCGGCGAGGACTTCGAGCGGGTCGCCCTGCGCGCGGCCACCAGCATCGAGGCGCTGCAGCACCGCCACGACGCACTCGTCGCCCAGATCGAGCAGTTCCACGCGTCCGCCCCGGGTCGAGTCGCTGCCGAAGCCGCCAGGCAGGCTGCGTCGGGAGACCTGCTCGGCGCCGTCGGGACCGTCATCGAGCACTGGCAGCAGGTCCCGGCACTCGTCACCGAGGAGCTCGGCCTCCGGATGCAGGTCCGGTCGTACAACGACGACGTGTCCTCGACGATGCAGTCGATCGCCGCGCAGTTCGACACGATCACGCCGTCCTCGGTCGACGCGCACCCGGTGCACACCGCCGCGGATGTCTCCGGCAGCGGCTCGGGCTCGGGCTCGGGCTCGGGCTCGGGACACGGCAACTGGTTCGAGGATGCGTGGCGTACCACGAAGGCCGCCGTCGGGCTCGGTGGCGCCGTGCTCGGTGCCGAGGCCGAAGCGATGTGGCCGCACGTGCAGGACGCCGCGGCGGTCGCCGGCAACATCCTCGCCTCGCTCGGCAACGCCATGGTGGAGCACCCGGACGAGACGCTCGAACTCCTCGGCGGCATCGCGATGATGGCCGGAGGCAGCGCCATGGAGGTCGGCGGCGGAGCGCTCGACCTCACCGGCGTCGGAGCCATCGGTGGCGTCCCCCTGAACATCGCTGGCGCTGGCGTCATCGCCGCGGGCGCCGGCATGGCCGCCACCGGCGCGACCCAGATCGGCGTCCACGCGATGACCGACGACCGCGAGGCGCCCTACCGCACCGACCACGCGTCGGAGGCGGACAAGGCCCGACGCGCGAAGGAGCCGAACGAGGACCACCCCGGCCGCAGCAAGGACGGCACGTACCGGTCCCAGAACAACGACGAAGCCCGCGTCGACGCCGCGCAGAAGGAGGCCGAGGGCATCAAGCAGGTCGAGAAGCAGCTCGGCACGAAGATCGACACCACCAAGGTGAAGGCAAAGGTGGACGGTGTCCCGAACGGGCGGGTCTACGACGGCCTCGCGGAGAAGCCCGACGGCACCTACGTCGGCGTCGAGATCAAGAGCGGCACCGCGAGCCGCAACGCAGAACAGCGTGCTTTCGACAACGCCGTCAGTGCGGAGAGCCCCGCCACTGCGACCCTCAACGGCAAGACCATCAAGATCACCGAGGTGATCGAGCGGAAAGTACCCTGAGACCGATGTTCGTCATGACCACCAACTCGGCCTC
This sequence comes from Curtobacterium phoenicis, assembly GCF_047238015.1. NCBI lineage: Bacteria > Bacillati > Actinomycetota > Actinomycetes > Micrococcales > Microbacteriaceae > Curtobacterium > Curtobacterium phoenicis. The sequence continues at coordinate 492,987 of NZ_JBDFLZ010000002.1, read as the reverse complement.
CAGCATGCGGCTGACCGACGCCTTCCGGCCGTACCGCGAGCAGATCCGCTTCAACCTCGGGCAGCTCGACAACGACGAGGACTGGGCCTACCAGCTCTGGTACGTGCCCGACTCCGCCGGCTGGCCCGATGCCCCCGGCTACTCGGACGAGGACTGGAACAGCCGGTACATCCAGGCCGGCGGCAGCGCCGAACGGATAAGCGTCGAGATCCAACGCGTCGAGGACGGCGAGCTCCGCCACTACGTCGTCGGCCGAGAGCACGACGTCGACGAACCACTCACCGAGACGGTCAACGTCGCCGGCACCGACCACCCCGTGCACCCGGCCGAGGTGTTCGACGCCGACGAAGCCACCGACGTCTTCTTCCACTACTTCCAGGACAGCGGCACCGTGCCGGACGGGTACGTCCTGCGGTACCTCGACCTGTCGTAGACCCGGCGAATCGTTCGCGGTCACGTCGTCGACGGCGGATGCGGCGAGGCGCCCGTGATCATTCTGTACCGCGGAGAAGATGGGCGTCGAACTGCGCCGTCGGGCCGCCGACGGCGCAGTTCCGGTGCTCCATCGTCGGCCGCGAGCACGACCTGCCGGAACCGCCGACGAACACCATCGACGTGCAGGACGTCCACGAACGTCGGCACCCCGCCGAGCTGTTCACCGCTGACGGCGCAGCATCCGTCTTCCTGCACTACGTTCGGGATCAGAAGGCGCGGGAGATCACGTCCGTCATCTTCGAGCAAGTCCCGACGCACTCGCCTCAGACAGGAAACCTCGTGTTCATCAACACGGTCAACAGCGCCAACAGCTCCGAGCTCTCGGACGAGTTCCTCTCCTACCGCGACCAGATCCGCCGCATGCTCGGTCTGCTCGACGGCAGGAGCGAAGGTCGCTTCGCCTACCAGCTCTGGTTCGTACCCGACTCGGCCGGCTGGCCCGACGCACCCGGCTACTCAGACTTCGACTGGAACAGCCGCTACATCCAGGCCGGTGGTAGCGCCGAGCGGTTGAGTGTCGAGATCCAACGCGTCGAGGACGGCGAACTGCGCCACTACGTCGTCGGTCGGGCGCACGACGTTGACGAGCCCCTTACCGAGACGGTGAACGTCGCGGGCACCGACCACCCCGTGCACCCGGCCGAGGTGTTCGACGCCGACGAAACCACCGACGTCTTCTTCCACTACTTCCGGGACAGCGGCACCGTGCCGGACGGGTACGTCCTGCGGTACCTCGACCTGTCGTAGACCAGACGAACGACAAGAGCCTCGGCTCCCTGCGAAAGGGAGCCGAGGCTCTTGTCGTGGCGGTACCGGTGGGATTTGAACCCATCGCCGTGCCTGCAGGGGCACTGGACTGGATGGCGGATCGGCGTGAGCTAGCGGTTGTTCGCCCCGGCGCCGGACAGGTCGAGCCGGTCCGAGCCAGGTGGCGCCGCACCAAAATGCACCACGGCGCACCGCGCCCTGCTGTAGCCGGCCTCGACGATGAGGGCACTCCGAGTCCTGTGAGTGACTGAGCCCTCCTGACTTGATGGAGTTGTCTAGTTCTGCCACTTCCGAGAGGCCGCAGCGGGTACGTCCATCGCGTGTTGAAGGCGCCACCGACTTGTTGGACCAGTCGACTCGCCCTATCGGGTGCACACGAGGACAATGCCAGAACGCGAGGCGGTGCTTGCGGCAGGGGCCCGCCTCCGGGTCGGTCCGGCCTCGCCTGGCTCGCCGCCGACACCGACTTCGCAGCCAGGACAGTCTTCCGGTCCCTCTCCGGATCCAGGTCGGTCCGTCGGCGCGGCTGGATCAGATGGCTAGCACCCCCGTTCACGGGTCATGTGCCGAGCGCCCTTCAATTTCGGCCGTCCGGATGCAAAGGTAGAGGTTGTGTCGCATTCTTCTTTCGCTACGCTGGCCGAGTCGCTATCGGGTGCCGCACTAAGCGGAACGGGTACAGCATCCTTCGGAATCCCCGCGGACTTGAACTTCTTCGTTGAGCCGGTCCTCGTCTTCAAAGAAGGTCTCGACGATCTCGCCGCCGACGTGATCCTCGTTTCCGCGAGAGGAGCGGCCGGAAAGAGCCGCACCGCAGCCGAGCTTGCAAGACGAGCTGGAGCACCTCTTTGGCGCCTGGAAAGAGACGCAGCCGTGAGTCGCGCCGCTCTCCCCCACGCGTTTGACTCTTACCTGAGCACCGTGAACGCGCTAGCCACCGTGAGGAGTCGCAGCGAGGCACCGGCAGTCTTGATCGATTCGCTTGACGAGGCGCGTTCTCGTGTCTCCGCTCAGTCGTGGGACGAGTTCCTTCAGTCCCTCGCCAACGCGAGCGAGCAGGGACTCCGCTTGGTCCTGTTCGGCAGAGACAGGACGCTGGAGGAAGTCTGGTTGAAGCTCACGGACGCGGGCCGAACCGTCGCCTGGATGGAAGTCTCGCATTTTCCTGTCGAATCACAGAAAACTTACATTGACGGTCTTGTGTCGCATCGCGGCGCGCCCGCAGCTATCGGGGGGCGCCACTACGCGGAAGCGCGAGACGCGCTCCTCAGCGCGCTGGCCGGTTCGGTTACCGACGATACCGTCGAGACTTTCGTTGGCTACGCCCCAGTGCTCGACGCCGTCGCCGCTGTGCTTGTCGACGAGCAGAACCATTACAAGCTAGCGCAGGATTTCCGGTCTCGCTCGAGCAGCCCGAGACACATTGACGTCCTTCGGGATATTCTCGACAGCCTCCTCATTCGAGAGCAGGGCAAACTTGAGCCCCTATCCAGGGATCTCGGACTTCCGCCGCAGTCTCTCTACACGCCGCAAGAGCAGATCGAGTGGCTTTGGCACGACATCACAGGTACAAGCGCACCGAAACTGCATCAGATAGTTGACCCCGCGGCGGACCTTGAGTACCGAAAGCAACTCCGCCCATTCCTGAATGATCATCCGTTCCGCTCAGAACAGCATTGGGCAAGCGTGGTATTCGAGGCATACGCTGCTGCCTTCAATTTCGAGATTCTGACTCCTTCCACTCTTCTTCTTGAGGTCGGCAACCATTCTGGACTGCTGTTTGACTTCGTATCAACAGTGCCATCGGAGCAGAAGTCAATTTACATTGATGAGCCTCAGTTTGCCGCGCTGCACTCATCCATCCTCGCTGGGGAGTATTCGGGGAGCCCTGCGAACGTTAGCTTGATTGACAACGAGCAACTGGGCTTCGTGGGCCATATGGAGGTCGTCCGATCGAGCGGACCACTAGCACTCAACTTTGATCTGATCCCAGAGAACTCGACTCACCTGACCCTTGCCGGCCCCCTCGAGTCCTTGACCGTCGTAACAGAATCAGGCATCCGCATTGCACCCCTTAGGGGCGGACGCGCGATTGGACCTGACCTCTACTTGCGCGCGACAGCCCTGCGCCTGGACGGCGATGAAGCCCGTTTCGCGAGGATCGGGTCCGGCTCAACCCCGGAGTTCTCTGATTCACGTTTCGAAATCGAGGGGAAGTCGATAGATCTTCCCAGCTTCATTTCGGTCGCGCCAATGCCGGGGACGTTTGAGCTCGCAGTGCCGGAGGAAGTCGACTTGATCTACCCCTGGACCACTTATCGAGTAGCACTTGAACAAGACGACGATATCGACCCGCAATCGAAAGCGATTCGGTTCTTGAACAAGCTTCAAAACCTTGCACGAACCCACGGTCATACGGACGGAAGAGCAACCTACTTCATGAAACTTCAGGGCAGACAGCCCTTGAAGTCCGCCCAGCTTCGCAATGTATTGAAGTTCATGGAGAAGCGTGGCGCGCTCAGGATGGACGGCGACCTCGTATTCCTTACACCAGAAGCAGACAAGCATCGGTTCAGCGGCAAATCGGTCCCGGGTCAACAGACGATCGAGGACGAGTGGACGTACTGGGGCCCGATCGTGCGCGGGATTGAAGAGATGATCGCCCACGGGTGAGACTGGTCCGGCGATTTCGTCCCGCGCTCAGTGTCATCGGGATTCAGGAGCCGTGTGACTCGTCGCGCCACCCTGCGTTAGCAGCTGGTCCGCGCGCTGCCGACTGAGCGCCGCAGTCAGGTTGTCCAGGTCATCCGGGAACAACGCCGCGTAGGTGTCGAGCGTCACCTTCGCGGACTTGTGCCCTAGCATCCGCTGCACGACCTTCACGTTTGCGCCCGCGCTGATTGCCAGCGAGGCTGCCGTATGGCGGAGGTCGTGTGGCGTCACCCGACGGAAGCTCGGATCCTCGGCCATGGCCCGTTTCACCGCTTGCGCGAACCATCCTTGATGCGAGTGGCCTGGGCGAAGAAAGCCTCCAGATGGTGACAACCAGAGGCGCTCGTCGGGATGCTTCCCATCACAAGCCGCAGAGACAGCGGCATCGAGAAATTCCGGAAACGCGATAGAGCGCCGTTCGTGGGACTTCACGCCACCAAGAACGTGCTGGCCGTTGACCTCGGTTACTGCTTCACGGATGTTGGCGCGAGCCCCTTACGACCCTGACCGACGGCCCTTTCCCTTCTCTCGCCGATACGAAGCGTGTGTCCGTTTTGTAAAATTCTCAACGCGCCCGAGATTGCCCCATGAAGAGCTAGTGATCAACTCGCCCCTCGCAACCGACCCAGTCTCCTGATCACTATTCAAAACCCGTTTGGTGGCGCCTACCTCGAAAGCGTGTTCATTACCCCCACAAGTTCCTGGAGCTGCACCTGGAACCTAGTGCGCCCCAGGGAATGAGAACCGCGTAGAAATCCTCCCGGACGCATCTCGCTTGCCCGCAAAACTTTCCCGGAAGTGAATACGGTATTGAATCGCCTCAGCGCGTGATCACTCTGATGCGCTAAAGCATTACGAAGAACCGAAGCGCGCTCTAGGGCCTCCCGCTCCGGCTTGCCCAACTGACTGAACGGCTCACCGTCCTTTAGAAATGCCGGAGCGCGCTGCCGCGTGTGTTGATCATATGGAAGCCAGTCAACATACTTTCGACCACCCGTGACTAAACCCACAGCAACGGCGCGACTGGTTACCCGCACCAGAGGCTGCACACCCGGACGCGGGTGCTCGTATTTTCCGCTCATTAGCCCAATAAACAGGTCCTCAAGCTGCTGCTCAAAAAAGGCAAGGTATGCCACGTAAGCACCCGCGTACACCTGATTGCGGTCGGCTTCCGATTTGCAACGTGCAGCAATCCGTGCTGAGTACCCGATCAAATAACGCGCTCGTCGAGCGCACGCGTCAGCTACCGCACTAGTCGGCTTCGATGGCATTTTTCACAAAGTTGAATCGGGTGCGCCGGCGACCAAGGTCAGCTGACGCGCGTTGCATGGCATCGAGTACCGCAGCCGGCACTTCTGACGTTCGCAGCCGATCGCCGATCTCGATAAGGCGAGTTACGGTGTTTTTTGGGAGCTTTCGGGGTGCTGTGCGTATGCTCACATCCGATCCGAGGCCCCAAACCAAGTCATAGATCACCGCGAAAAGGGTGAAGAAGTTAACCTCGCTTCGCCACGCCGAAGCGGACCGAGCATGTAGCTCCTGACCCAGAAGTTTGTCAATTGTGTCCATTACAAATCGGAAACGTCCGGCATATTGCTCGGCTCCAGGCCATTCTAGGTCGTTACTCGCGTAGTATTTGTCGATCTTCGGTTGAGATTTGCCGGTCAGCCCCGAGACTGCGTTCATCAGGAGATCACTGACAAGGTCCACTTCCCGCATGCGGGACACCTGATCCTCGGTGAATATTCCCCAGTCACGCCAGCGGTCCAACTGTTCGGTTGCTAGCTCGTAGGCGTAAGTTTTGAACGCACCGGCATACTCTGCATTGCGCAACTCTTGCTGATTAAGCTTCTGGCCAGTCGAGTTCATTCGAGCGAAAACTTGAAGCACGTCTCGGTCTTCAAAGGTGAGCGGAAGGACATGCGTGCTTATCTCATACCCGAGGATCGCAGTCCGAACTTCTTTCGGCAAGCGACTAAAGGGCTTCTCTGCGATATCTGAGTTGTGGATACGCCTCACCGTAAAAAGATCTCTGGCCTCGTCGAGATCTGGGAGCGCCGTCGGGTCTATAAAGGATATTAGAGTGCGAAGTCGCTGCTGACCATCGACGACCTCTCGCAGATTGTAGTGCGTATCGAGGTCGATTGACTCCCGTATAAATATGATTGGGATCGGGAGACCCCGAACGATTGTATCGATCAAATAGGACTTTTGGCTCACGTTCCAAACTGAGCGTCGTTGGAAGGCAGGGCTCAGTTGAAGCTGCCCTTGCCGTTGCCAGGATAGAAAGTCTGCAACGCGAAAGGTGGTCTGTGTAATGTGGGCCGCAGGCATGCGTCCTCCTCGCTCAGGTGCATCGTATCGGAGGCGCGGGGCGCGCAGGGGTCCCATGGCCTCCGCAGGTGTGACCAGTTGTTGAGACTCGACTCCATGTCTATTACTTCGACCACCCCCGCTTACCCCGGACTCCTATGCGCGCTCATGGGTGGTTGAGTGCCCATCTGAAGTGTGGCTTCTGTTGCACCCACTCAGGTTGCTCTGGCATATACCCCAGTGCCATAGTCGCGGCTGGCTGTGCGCCTGTGGTTCTAGGGTCTCCCGCGGGCCTCTGCCACACATCTGTGCGCTGATCTAGAGCTTCAGCGGCGCAACGCGGTGGCGAGGCCCAGTGGAGACCGACGTGAAGGCTTGCGCTTCGCTGCGCACACTCGAGGAACAGGCGAGTGGGCCTGGCACACCGGGTCCGACGCGCCGTCGCTCGCCCCGCTGCCAAGGAGGAGGCAGGCACGGCATGGGGTCGTGCGCTCAGGAGAGTGCACCAGAGATGCACCAAGGACGCTCCTCAAAAGAAGAAAACCCCCGCGTGAACGGGGGTTTTCTGTGGCGGTACCGGTGGGATTTGAACCCACGGTGGAGTTGCCCCCACACATGTTTTCGAGACATGCTCCTTAGGCCGCTCGGACACGGTACCGGGAGCGAGTTTACACGACTCGGGAGGCCCGTCCGACCACCGCAGGTCGGCTCCCCTCCACAGGCGGCTGGTCGGGTGCGCTCGTCCACCGTTCAGCCGGCAGTCGAGAAGGGTCGAGCGGCCCCGCGTACCGTCCACCGCATGAAGTCACGCACCATCATCGCCCTGCTCTCGTCGATCCTCGGCGGACTGACGGTCGTCGGTGCCGGCCTGTTCGGCGCCCGGGCGGGCATCCGCGGGCAACGCGCCGCCTCCCAGCGCGTGGTCGACATGCTCCCGGTCAACGCGCAGTGGTGGCGAGAGCACCTGCAGCACGACGGCCAGTTGACGTACCTCGCGATCGGCGACTCCGCTGCCCAGGGCGTCGGAGCGACCGTCCCGAACCGCGGGTACGTCGGCCTGCTCGCCCGTCGCATCCGGCACCGGTCCCGGATGACCGTGCGGGTGGTGAACCTCAGCGTGTCCGGCGCGACGACGTGGGGCGCGAAGCAGGAGCAGCTGCCGAAGCTCCGCGGGTACTCGCCGGACATCTGCACGGTGTCGATCGGCGCGAACGACATCGCCGACTTCGACCCCGACAAGTTCGAGCGGAACATCCGGACGATCTACGCTGCGATGCCGTCGCACGCGATCGTAGCCGAGCTGCCGTGCATGTTCGTGCCGGACCGGGAGCGCAAGGTCGCGGTCGCGAACGAGATCGTCCACCGCGTGGCCGAGGAGTTCGGCCTGACGGTCGCTCCCCTGCACGTGATCACGAAGCGCGTCGGACTCCGCCGGACGTTCTTCAACAGCTACGGCGACCTCTTCCACCCGAACGACCGCGGCTACGAGATCTGGGCGAGCGCGTTCGAGCCGGCCGTGGACGCCCGCGTCGACACGGTCGCGGCGATCCGGCAGTACCTCTCCGCGCGCGAGGCCGAGGAGCTCGGCTCCGGAGCGGGCGCGGTCGCGGCGGCCCGCGCGGAGCAGGACACCGACGACGCCAGTGCGCTCGACCATGCAGACCGCCCGAGCCGGGTCGACCGGCTCAGGCGTCGGATGACGGGTTCGATCCCGCTGCCCGAGCACACCGAGCGTCGCACGGGTGATGTCGGCGGCTCCGCCTAGCCTGACCGTCATGGCACGCCCGCAGTCCCTCTACCGTTGCGCCGAGTGCGGCTGGACCAGCATCAAGTGGGTCGGCCGCTGCGGCGAGTGCCAGACGTGGGGCGCCGTCGAGGACACCTCCGCCGCGTCGGCGAGCACCCGGGGCACCGCGGCCGTCGCAGTGGCGGGCGCACGGGTCGCCCGTCCCATCACCGAGGCTCGCGGCACGGCGGTGCAGCGCTGGCAGACGGGCATCGTCGAGTTCGACCGTGTCCTCGGCGGGGGCGTCGTCCCAGGGGCCGCGGTCCTGCTGTCCGGTGAACCGGGCGTCGGCAAGTCGACCCTGCTGCTCGAGGTCGCCTCGCGAGCTGCGGCCACGGGGAAGCGCGTCCTGTACGTCAGCGCTGAGGAGTCCGTCGACCAGGTCCGGCTCCGTGCCGAGCGCACTGGCGCGATGCACGACGACCTGTACCTGGCGAGCGAGGTCGACCTCGGCGTCATCCTCGGCCAGATCGACCAGGTGCAGCCCGACCTCCTCATCGCCGATTCCGTCCAGACCATCTCGTCGAGCACGATCGACGGCATCGCCGGCGGCACGTCGCAGGTGCGCGAGGTCGCCTCGACGCTGATCAGGGTCGCCAAGGAACGCGCCCTGCCGGTCCTGATCGTCGGTCACGTCACGAAGGACGGCACCATCGCCGGACCGCGACTGCTCGAGCACCTCGTCGACGTCGTGTGCCACTTCGAGGGCGACCGCCAGACCGCGCTGCGGTTCGTGCGCGCCCTGAAGAACCGCTTCGGCCCGACGGAGGAGGTCGGCTGCTTCGACATGGGCGGCGACGGCATCCACGAGGTCCCCGATCCGAGCGGGCTCTTCATGTCCCGCAACGGCGCACCGGTCTCCGGGACCTGCGTGACGGTCGCGCTCGAGGGCCGCCGTGCCCTGCCCGTCGAGGTGCAGGCGCTCGTCGTCCCGAGCTCCGCACCGCAGCCGCGCCGGGTGGTCAACGGCGTCGACGCCTCCCGAGTCGCGATGCTGCTCGCGGTGCTCGAACGCCGCGCGGGGCTGAAGCTCTCCGATGCCGACGTCTACGTGTCGACCGTCGGCGGCATGAAGCTGACGGAGCCGGGCGCCGACCTCGCGATCGCGCTGGCACTCGCGAGCGCGGCGCGGGACCGTGCGTACCCACACACGTTGGCGGCGATCGGTGAGATCAGCCTCGCGGGCGAGATCCGCCCGGCGACGGGGGCGAAGCAGCGGGCCGGCGAGGCCACTCGGCTCGGCTTCACCACCGTGCTCGGTTCCGGTGCCGAGCACCTGCGCGAAGCGCTGCGGGTGGCGTTCTCGATGACGAAGTCGGCGCGCGAGCGCGAACTCGATCGCGCGTTCTGACCGGCGGCCGCGCGTCAAGACAAGCGACCGTTCCGGAGACGGGACCGCGGGGCCCGAGGCGAGTTCCGGAGACGGGACCGCGGCGCCCGAGGCGAGCCGCACCTCCGGGCCCGGTGATCCGCTACGCGCGCAACGCGGCCAGGAGGTCCTCCGGGGTCGACTGCATCGTGTTGGGACCGGCGATGTCGAAGAACACGCCCTCGAGGGACTCGAAGGTGCTCGGCGAGGAACGCTTCGAGCCGCGGCCCGTCGTAGACCATGACCTGCCGAATCTTCTCGTTCGGCACCATCGCGGTGTAGGCGTCGGCGGAGGAGAAGAGCAGCAGGATGCGCTTGTCCGAGCCCTCACGGCCGAAGACGCGCACCTGCATGTCCTTCTTGCCGGTCACGAGTCGGGGGACGATCACGATGTCGTTCCGGAGTGCGAACGCCACGGCTGCGACGTCCTGCTTCGCGAGGGCCTCCTCGAGCTGCTCGCTCCGGAAGCGCTGTTCCTTGTCTGCCATCACCCCTAGTCCACCAGATTCATGGGTCCGATTGCGACCTCGACTCTTCCGTTGTCGCCCGATCACGCTAAGTTGGTACCAACCGCTCCGGCGGGAGTCCATCGTTCTTCCGGTGCTCAGCGCACCTCGAGCGCCATCGGTCACTGACCTTCCCAGGTCGCCTGGCCCCGAACCCGTTCCGCCGGCCCATGCCCGCGGGGCGCATCGATCCGACGACGACCGTCGGCGGATCAGCGGCAGAAATTGTCGCCCCGCAAGAAAGTAAGGAAACGCCATCATGGCAACTGGGACCGTCAAGTGGTTCAACAACGAAAAGGGCTTCGGCTTCATCGCGCCGGACGACGGCAGCGCTGACGTCTTCGCCCACTTCTCCGCGATCTCGGGCAACGGCTACAAGTCGCTCGAAGAGAACCAGAAGGTGGAGTTCGAGATCACCGAGGGCCGCAAGGGCCCGCAGGCCGAGAACATCTCGGTCATCGGCTGATCACCGAAACACCCTGAACGGGCTCGTCGTCTCCGGACGGCGGGCCCGTTCTGCTTGTCCGCGGGAGCGTGGGACCCGCGCTCCGTGCGAGGTTCGCCACCCCGCGAGCCCCACGCGCTCGGCATGACGCTCGAGCCGGAGTCACTGCAGGATGAACTGCGCCGACTTCGCCGACTCGATGTTCCCCACCGCGACCGACAGGTGGTAGCTCGCTCCCCCGGCGGTGACCGACGGCCGCGAGGCATCGCACGTCGAGGTCGACGACCGGGTCCGGTCCCATGCGATCGACGGCGTGGTGAGCTTCTGCCCTGCCTTGATCGTGACGTCCTGGTCCGTGCCGTTCGTCTGGCAGTCCTTCGACGACCAGTACTGCTCCTCGCCGGAGCTGATGGTGAGCACCTGCTGCGCGGATCCGAGGTCCATGTGGCACGAGTTCGACCCGGTGTTCGTGATCGACATCGCGATCTTCGGGTCCTCCGTGGGACCGTACGCGGTCTTGTCGACGACGGGTGTGAGCTCGATCTGGTCCTTCGTGCACGCCGCGCCGTCGGCAGCGGCGGATGCTGACGGCGACCGCGACGGACGCGGAGACGAGGCAGAAGGAGCGGGTGGAGCAGATGACGACGGCGACGCCCCGGCCCCCGTTCCCGAGCTCGCCGACGGTGCCGCCGCGGGAGCGGCCCCGTCGCCCCGGCCGACGACGATCAGCACGACGACGATCACGACGACGAGGACCGCTGCGAGCGCGATGGCTCGACGGCGCCAGTACACGCTGGGGCGCTCGGGTCCGACGGGGTGACGGAACGACGACATGCGCACAGGGTAGGGCGGGTCCCTCGGCACGCCGGGTTGCCGCGCGACGCGTCAGAGGATCTTCAGCATGCGGGTGTTGCCGAGCGTGTTCGGCTTCACCCGGGCGAGGTCGAGGAACTCGGCGACGCCCTCGTCGGAGGACCGCACGAGTTCAGCGTAGACGTCCGGCGACACCACGCTCTCGCCGATCTCGAGGTAGCCGTGCTTGGCGAAGAAGTCGACCTCGAAGGTGAGGCAGAAGATGCGGGCGACGCCGAGTTCGCGAGCGTCGTGTTCCAGCGCTTCAAGCATGCGGTGCCCGACGCGCTTGTGGATCCACTCGGCGTCGAGGGCGAGGGTCCGCACCTCGGCGATGTCGTCCCAGAACACGGCGAGCGCGCCGCAGCCGATCGGCACGCCGTCGGGCCCCTCGGCGATGCGGAACTGCTGGATGGAGCCGTAGAGCGCGACGTTCTCCTTGCCGAGCAGGATGCGGCGGTCGACGTACGGCGCGATGAGGCGCTGGATGTGGGGGACGTCGGAGGCGACGGCCGGTCGCACGAGGATCCCGTGCTCGTCGCGTTCGTGGAAGGCGTGCCGGCCGTGTTCGCTCATCCGCCTCACGATAGCGCGAGCGCCCGAGCGAGAGCGCGAGCGCCCGAGCGAGAGCGCGAGCACCGAGCGACAGCGCGAGCACCCGAGCGAGAGCGCGCGCACTCCGACAACAACACGAGCACCCCGGCGACAGCGCAAGCACCGAGCGAGCGAGCGCCGGGGGACGCGGACCCCGGACGCGCACCCAGACCCCGCCGCCTACCGTCGCACGGGCAATCGAGACCGAACACGACGAAGGAGCACCATGCCCCAGATCATCGAGACCGTCGACGTGGACGTCCCCGTCCGCCAGGCCTACGACCAGTGGACCCGCTTCGAGGAGTTCCCGGAGTTCCTCGACGAGGTGAAGAAGATCGTCCAGGTGGACGACACCACCACGGACTGGACGGTGGAGGTCGCCGGCCAGGAGCGCGACTTCCGCGCCGTCATCACCGAGCAGCACCCCGACGAGCGTGTGGCGTGGACCGTCAAGGACGGCGACACCGACCACGCCGGCGCGGTGACGTTCCACAAGCTGTCCGACACGACGACCCGGGTGACGGCGCAGATCGACTGGCAGCCGTCCGGCCTCCTCGAGAAGCTCGGCTCGGCGGTCGGTGTCGGCGGACACGCCGTGAAGAAGGACCTGCAGAACTTCAAGGAGCGCGTCGAGGCGGCCCCGACGGAGCCGGGCTGGCGCGGCGACGTCCCGGCCTGAGACCGGGGACGCAGCGCGGAGCGCAGGACCAGCGCGACGCGGCGGGTCGCGACGCGACCACGAACCGGACGGGAGGCACGGTGCCAGCTGGCACCGTGCCTCCCGTCCGTCGTGCGGTCACTTCGGCATCCCCCCACGAAATGCCGACCTGACAGGACCGGCCGACCGTGGCAGGGTAGAACGAGCGGTCGATCCCTTGGACACCGTTTTACCATGTCTGAGACAGCAGCGGGAGGGGAAGCCGTGATCGAGTACACGGACGACGACGCACACCGACGCGAGTTGTCGCGGAAGCTCCAGCTGCTGATGGACGTCGTCGAGGCGAACTCGGGACAGCGACCGTCGTACAAGGAGATCGCCGCGGAGATCGAGGCGCAGGGGGCCTCGATGAGCCGGCCGCGCTGGGGCTACATGCTCGGCGGGAACGGTCCGGCCGTGCGCGACCGACCGTTGCTCGAGGCACTCGCGCACTTCTTCGGCGTCCCCGCGGCGTACCTCACGGACGCCGCGGGCAGCACCGACGTCCCGGCGCGGGTGCAGGCGCAGCTCGAACTCGTCCTCGAGCTCCGCAAGCGCGAGGTCCTCGCGTTCGCGACCCGGCGGCTCGGGGAGTTCGCCTCGGCGGACGAGATCCGCGAGTTCACCGAGCACCTGCGGGCGCTCGACGGCCCGGGGAGCACCTCGTGAGCACCGTCCGTGAGCGCGCAGCGGCCCTGCGGCGGCAGGCGGACGCGCGTCGGCGGGTGCAGCAGCTCGGGCTGCCACGGCGCCTGACCCTGCAGGAGCTCGTCGCACGGGCCGAGGCGATGCTCGGCAAGCCGATCGAGGTACGGACGTCCGACCTCCCCGGCGACCTGTCGGCACGGCTCATCCAGCGCCGCGACCACGCGCTGCTCGAGACCCGGTCCGGCCTGTCCGAGCGATCGCGCACGGCGTCGGTGCTCCACGAGCTCGCGCACGTCTTCCTCGCCGACCACGGCTGCGACCACGAGGCCTACACCGGGCTGCTCACGGGACGGACGGCGTTCACCCGGTCGCTCGACACCCCGCACGAGCAGACCGTCGAGCTCGTCGCCGACGAGCTCGCGCTGCACATCGGCCTGCTCGACCCCGACCAGCGCACACCCGGGATCTTCCGGTGACCCTCCACGTCTGGGGCTCGCTGCCGGTGTGGGGCATCCTCGCGGTCCTCGTCGTCCGGCTCTGGATCGTCCGGACGCAGTCCGCGAGCGTGACGTGGCTCACGGTGTGCTGCGCGTTCGTCGCCGTCGGTCTGTCGATCAACCAGCCCGACGTGCTCGGCGTCCTCGCGCGGACCACCGGCGTGCCGAACATCGCCGACGTCATCGGGCGCTGCCTGATGGTCTGCGGCATGTTCGCCCTCGCACAGTCGGTCGAGGCCGCAGCACGCACGGCCCGACTGCTGCGGCCCGGCCGGATCCTCGCGTGCGTCGCGGTGCTCGTCACCCTCGTGGTGCTGTTCTCGCTGATCGACGCTCCCCGCCCGACGGCGCAGTTCATGGTCGTGTACGGCGACCAGCTCCCGACCGCCCTCTACTCCGCGGCGGAGATGTCGTTCATCGCCGTCGTGATCGCCCGCTCGGCCCTCGCCGTGCTCGGCGCGTTCCGGCACGGTGAGCAGATGGGGCGGATGTACTGGCTCTTCGTCGTCGGCGCGGCCGCGATGGTGTTGCTCGCGGTGATCGCGGTCGCGATGGACGCCGCGCACGTGCTCGGTGCGTCCGGGGTCGTCGGCGTGCTGTCGGTCGTCTACGCGCCGGTGTTCCTGACCTCCATGGTCCTGCTCGCACTGGGGGCCGCGGGCGGGGTGCTGCCCGACGCCGTCCGGGAGTTCCGCGAGTGGCGTGCTGCCCGCCGACGGTTCCGGACACTCGAACCCGAACTGCACCGACTCGAGTCCGCCTCGGGCAACCAGGGGCTGTACTTCACCATCGTGTGGCAGCGTCGACAGTGGCGCAGTCGCCTGCACCGCCTCGCCGTGGAGCTCGAGGACCGCGCCCGCGAGGCCGGACTCGCCGCGCCCGCCACCCCCGAACCCGACCCGTCAGGAGCGAGATGACCGCAGCGACACGCACCACCACCATCGGGACCGCGATCGGCGCCGCGGGGACGTTCGGTCTCGGCGCCTTCGTGGCCCGCCGGCTGCTCTTCCCCACGCCGTACACCGCGACCGCGACGGTCCGGCCCTCGGCACCGGCATCCGCGGGGTCGGCGAACGAGGTCACGTTCGCAGCGACCCGCGACACCCGGCTCCCCGGCACCTACCGGATCGCCCGGGGCAGCACGTCGGTCCGGGTCGGCCAGCTCCTCGGCAGTGGCGACGGCGACGGCGACACCGTCCGCCGACAGCTCGTCGACGGCCCCCGTCCGGCCGCCGGCGACTGGACGTGGGACGCCCTCATGCACGACGTCGTCGCCGAGGTCCTCCCGGGCCCCGCCACCGGAGCCGACGCCGCCGTCGCGACGACGCACGTCGTCCACGTGCACGGGCAGTCGCTCGGCCCCCGTCAGGTCCTCCGCGGCATCCCCGTCTGGCAGGCCCTGGGAGCCTCGTCGGAGATCGTCGACACCGCCGACCTGCCGCTCCGCTCGCTCGACCCCGGCGCCGCCGACCGCATCGTCGACCGGGTCCGCGCCGCCCGGGAGCGCGGTGCCGAGCGCGTTGTCCTGCAGGGCTGGTCTGCCGGCGCCCTCGCGTGCTCGATCGCCGCGTCCCGCACGCCGGTCGACGGTCTCGTCGGCATCTCCCCGCTGCTCGACGTCCGCTCCGCGCTCCGGGGTGCGGTGGGTGCCTTCCGGCTCCCCCGCTTCGTCGGGAGCGTGGCCGCACGCATCGCGACGACCCCGGTGCTCTCCCGGCTCGCGGGCGCGGCCGAGCCGGTCCGGACCGCGACCTGGCAGGCGTCCGGCACGCCGACCCTGCTGCTCCGCTCCACCGCGGACCCGTTCGTGGCGGCGACCGACGTGTCCGCCGCTGCCCGAGGCGGTGCGACGGTCGTGAGCTTCGCGACCGCGCCGCACACGCTCGAGTGGAACGAGGACCCGGAGCGCTTCGACAGCGCCGTCCGGACGTTCGCGGCGACGCTGGACCACGCCTGACCGGAACACTCCCGGCAGGGGGCAACGACCCCGTACAGCGCAACGGCCCCGGTCCGTGAGGACCGGGGCCGTCGGCGACTCGACACGTTGGGGGGAACAGTCGAGCCGCTCACATCCGAGGAGCTGGGGGGAACGCCTCGGGTGTGGGTCCACCGTACCGCGACACGGCGACGGATGTGGAGCACGATCCGCGCAACGTGACGGGATACGGACTGCTCACGACCCATGACGGACGGGAGGCGCGGTGCCAGCTGGCACCGCGCCTCCCGTCCGTGACGAGGTCGCATCCTAGGACTCGATCTCGCCGGCCGGCTCGGCAGCGCCGGTGAGGACCTCTTCGCGACCCGGCTGACGCCCGGTCTCGAACTGGAACGCACCGTCGTGGAAGTCGACCTTGACGTGGTCGCCGGCGTTGAGCTCCCCCTGCAGGATGTGCTCGGACAGCTGGTCCTCGACCTCGTGCTGCATCGCCCGGCGCAGCGGGCGGGCACCGAGGGCGGGGTCGAACCCGACCTTGATGAGCTGCTCCTTGGCGGCGAGCGTGAGCTCCACCGTCATGTCGCGGTCGAGGAGGCGGTCCGCCAGACGCTTCACGAACAGGTCCACGATCTGCAGGAGCTCGTCCTGCGAGAGCTGCGGGAACACGATCGTGTCGTCGACACGGTTGAGGAACTCCGGCTTGAAGTGCTTCTTGAGCTCCTCGTTCACCTTCGAGCGCATGCGGTCGTAGCCGACGCCCGAGTCGCCCTCGATCTGGAAGCCCACCGGGCCACCCGCGATGCCCTGCGAACCGAGGTTCGTGGTCATGATGATGACGGTGTTCTTGAAGTCGACGACCCGGCCCTGACCGTCGGTGAGACGGCCTTCCTCGAGCACCTGCAGCAGCGAGTTGAAGATGTCCGGGTGGGCCTTCTCGATCTCGTCGAAGAGGACCACGGAGAACGGCTTCCGGCGGACCTTCTCGGTGAGCTGGCCGCCCTCCTCGAAGCCGACGAACCCGGGAGGGGCACCGAAGAGTCGCGAAACCGTGTGCTTCTCGCCGAACTCCGACATGTCGAGGGAGATCAGCGCGCCCTCGTCGTCGAAGAGGAACTCGGCGAGCGCCTTGGCGAGCTCGGTCTTCCCGACGCCCGTGGGGCCGGCGAAGATGAACGAGCCCGAGGGGCGGTTCGGGTCCTTCAGACCGGCACGGGTGCGACGGATGGTCTTCGAGAGGGCCGAGATGGCCTCTTCCTGACCGATGACGCGCTCGTGCAGGGCCTTCTCCATGAAGACGAGACGCGAGGTCTCCTCTTCCGTGAGCTTGAACACCGGGATGCCCGTGGCCTGCGCCAGGACCTCGGCGATGATGCCCTCGTCGACGGTGCCGGACGCGGCGACGTCACCCGCACGCCACTGCTTCTCGAGACGGAGACGCTCGCCGAGGAGCTTCTTCTCCTCGTCACGGAGCGACGCGGCCTTCTCGAAGTCCTGCTCCTCGATCGCGGCTTCCTTCGACCCCCGGACCGTCGAGATCTTCTCGTCGAACTCGCGGAGCTCCGGCGGCGCCGACAGGATCGACAGACGCAGGCGTGCGCCGGCCTCGTCGATCAGGTCGATGGCCTTGTCGGGCAGGAAGCGGTCCTGCACGTAGCGGTCCGCGAGGTTCGCCGCGGCGACGATCGCGCCGTCGGTGATGGACACCTTGTGGAACGCCTCGTACTTGTCGCGGAGGCCCTTGAGGATGTTGATCGCGTGCGGCAGCGACGGCTCGTTGACCTGCACCGGCTGGAAGCGACGCTCGAGTGCGGCGTCCTTCTCGAAGTGCTTGCGGTACTCGTCGAGCGTGGTGGCGCCGATGGTCTGGAGCTCACCGCGGGCGAGGAGCGGCTTGAGGATCGACGCGGCGTCGATCGCACCCTCGGCAGCACCGGCACCGACGAGCGTGTGGATCTCGTCGATGAAGACGATGATGTCGCCGCGGGTGCGGATCTCCTTGGTGACCTTCTTGAGGCGCTCCTCGAAGTCACCGCGGTAGCGGGACCCGGCGATGAGCGACCCGAGGTCGAGCGAGTAGAGCTGCTTGTCCTTCAGCGTCTCCGGGACGTCGCCCTTGACGATCGCCTGGGCGAGGCCCTCGACGACCGCGGTCTTGCCGACGCCCGGCTCACCGATCAGGACGGGGTTGTTCTTGGAGCGACGGGAGAGGATCTGCATGACCCGCTCCATCTCCTTCTCGCGCCCGATGACCGGGTCGAGCTTGGCGTCGCGGGCGGCCTGGGTGAGGTTCCGACCGAACTGGTCGAGGACCTGCGACCCCTGCTGCGCGTTCTGCTGGGTCTCGCCGCCGACGGCGACCGCTTCCTTGCCCTGGTAGCCGGACAGGAGCTGGATGACCTGCTGACGGACGCGGTTGAGGTCCGCGCCGAGCTTGACGAGCACCTGGGCGGCGACGCCCTCGCCCTCACGGATGAGGCCGAGGAGGATGTGCTCGGTGCCGATGTAGTTGTGGCCGAGCTGCAGCGCCTCGCGCAGGGACAGCTCGAGCACCTTCTTGGCGCGCGGCGTGAACGGGATGTGCCCGGTCGGCTGCTGCTGCCCCTGCCCGATGATGTCCTGGACCTGCTCGCGGACGGCATCGAGCGAGATGCCGAGCGACTCCAGCGCCTTGGCGGCGACGCCCTCGCCCTCGTGGATGAGGCCGAGGAGGATGTGCTCGGTGCCGATGTAGTTGTGGTTGAGCATCTTCGCTTCTTCTTGAGCGAGGACGACAACACGACGGGCTCGGTCGGTGAATCTCTCGAACATGTGCTCTCCCTTGCCGGACCGGAACTGGCCCGGTTACGTACATCGAGACTAACCAGCGGACCCCTGGTGGTCTGCCCCTGTTCGCCGTGGGCGTGACCCCTGGTGCGCCTGGTGCACCGCGCGGTCGCGACGCGACCACGGGACGGCGCGGAGGCTCGGTGCGGACCCGCCCCGCGCCTGGCGTCCGACGGGTGGTCGCGACGCGACCCGGAGGGTGCTGTCCGGCGAGTGTCGGTACCATCCGGACATGGAGCAGCCCGTCGTCGGCCTCGTCGTCCACCCGACCAAGAACGTGCAGGAGTCCGTCGAGACCCTGCGCCGCTGGAACGCCTCCGGCCGCGGTGAGCTCATCGCCCGACGTGCCGACGCGCAGCGCCTGGGCGGCACGATCGACGTCGTCGACGAGGACGAGTTCACCGACCGTGTGGACATGGTCGTGGCGCTCGGCGGCGACGGCACCATGCTCGGAGCGATGCGACTCGTCGCCCGACGACCCGTGCCCGTGCTCGGCGTGAACTACGGCAACGTCGGCTTCCTCGTCGAGATCGAGCCCCCGGAGCTCGAGGCGGCGCTCGAACGGCTCTCCGCCGGCGAGTACCAGCTCGAACCGCACCACGCCCTCGAGGCGAAGCTGTCCTGGAGCGGCGCGCGCACGGAGTACCTCGCGTTCAACGACCTCACCGTGGTCCGGCGCCCGGGAGCGGGTCAGGTGTCGGCGGACCTCAGCGTGGGCGGACTCGGGTACGGCTACTACCGCGCGGACGCGATCGTGGCCTCCACCCCGGCCGGGTCGACCGCCTACAACTACGCGGCGGGCGGGCCGGTGCTCTCCCCGGCGCTCTCGGGCTCGGTCGTCACCCCGGTCGCCCCGATGGCCGGGATCGACCGGTCCGTGGTGCTGGCGGCGCGCGAGCGGTACCGGCTCGACATCGCCGAGGGGACGCGGAGCGCCGCGCTCGAGGTCGACGGGCTCGTCGTCGGCGAGGTCGCGACGGGGGCCCAGATCGACATCCGCCTCCGGAAGGACGCGTCGAGCGTGGTGCGCCTCGACGCCGCCCGGCACGGTCGGACCGGACGCGTGAAGCTCAGCCTGCTCGACCTGCCGGTGCGTCCCGACCAGCTCATCGAGCTCATTCCGCAGGACCTCCGGCAGCGGCTCTCGCACGACCTCGAGCAGTAGCCCGGAACGACGGTAGGCCCGCCCCGGCATCGCCGGGACGGGCCTTTCCCATCACCCCACCGGTCCGTCTTCCCACAGAGCGGACCGGTTCCCCGAGCCGGAGCGTGCGCCCCGGCCGAAGTTCCTCGCTGACCTAGTCGGTCAGGTACAGCTGCATGTCCTGCGAGACCGCCTTGGCGAACAGGCGCAGCTTCGCGCGCGACTCGACCCGGCTGACGGCCTGTCGCGTCGTGTGCACGATCTTCGAGATCTCGTCGAGCGTCATCGGCTTGTCGTCGTCGAGGCCGTAGCGCATGCGGATCACGTTCGCCTCGTCGCTCGGGAGCTCGGCCACGATCGACCGGATGTCGCGGTGCAGCAGCGTGGTCTCGGTCAGCTCGTTCGGGCTCGCGGCGTCCTCGTCCTCGATGAAGTCGCCGAGTTCGCTGTCGTCCGAGTCGCCGACGACGGTGTGGATCGACACCGGCTCGTGCGAGCGGCCCTTGAGGTCGAGGAGCTCCTCGACGCTCATGCTGAGCTCCGCCGCGACCTCGTCGGGCGTCGGAGCACGGCCGAGGTCGACGGTGAGGTCGCGCTCCGTGCGGCTGATCTTGTTGATGAGCTCGACGGTGTGGACCGGGATGCGGATCGTCCGGGCCTTGTCGGCGAGGCCGCGCGAGATGGCCTGCCGGATCCACCAGGTCGCGTAGGTCGAGAACTTGTAGCCCTGGGTGAAGTCGAACTTCTCGACCGCCCGGACGAGGCCGAGGTTGCCCTCCTGGATGACGTCCATGAACGGCAGGCCGCGCTGCGAGTAGCGCTTCGCGATGCTGACGACGAGCCGCAGGTTCGAGGTGATCATGCGCTCCTTGGCGCGCTCACCGTCGCGGACGAGCCAGCGCAGCTCGCGCTGAAGGTTCTTGTCGAGCCCGGGCTCGGTGTTCAGCTTCTCCTCCGCGAAGAGACCGACCTCGATGCGGCGGGCGATCTGCGCCTCTTCCTCGGCGGTGAGGAGCGAGAGCCGGCCGATGTGGCGGAGGTAGTCGCCGACCTGGTCGACGGAGGCGCCGCGGACGCCGGCGAGCTGCTCGTCCGCCTCGACCTCGGTGCCGAGGGTGGTCGACTCGACGGCTGCGTCGGCGGTCTTCGCGGCCGCGGCCTTCTTGGTCGTGCTGCGACGGGTGGTGGCGTTCGTGGTCGGTGCTGCCGTTGCGATCGTCATGTGACGCTCTCCCTGCGTTCGACGGTGATGGGCCTCAGGTGGGGGTGCTGATGAGTAAAGCGGTTGCGAGGTGTACCCCACAAATCGTTCCGTTCGATTCCCAGGCTTCTCCGTGCTTCACTCGCGAAACCGTCCCCCACGGGGTACGACCTCGTCGTCAGTCTGACGCCGCGTGAGCCCCGAGGGCAAGAGGATGTCGCCGTGTTTCCGGCGTTGCAGCGGTGTTTCTTGCTCGTTTCCGAGCGTGTACCCCGCGCTGTTGCGTCGAGTGGACACGAGAAAGGGGTACGGCGAGCCGGATCAGTGCGATCTGGTCGTCGTACCCCGAATACCGAACGGGTGGGGGTCACCAGGAGGGTTCGAGCCACCCGTCTCGACGCTTCGAGACCTCGAGGTCGGCGTCGCGGTCGAACTCGTCGTACTCGCTCTCGATGTCGCCGACGAGGCTGCGACCGGCGGGGAACTGCTGCATGGGCATGCGGTCGATGCTCGCCCCGCAGAGCGACCTGCTCGCGACCGGGCGGTGAACGGCGGGTGACGGGCCCCGGGCGGTCAGACGTCGACGTCGTCCTCGTCGCCGTCGACCCAGCGCTCGTCACGAGCGGGGTCGCCGAGCACCGGGTGGCCGAAGGCGTCCTCGGGGTCGAGGTCGGCGGGGTCCGGCGGGACGGAGGTCATGCCGTCAGTGGAGCACCGGCGCGTGAACCGCCGGTGAACGGGGACGTCGGCGCGCCGGCGCGGCTGCGGCCCGGGACGGCACTCCGTCGCCGCTGCGGCCGGGCACGGCACTCCGTCGCCGCTGCGGCCGGGCACGGCACTCCGTCGCCGCTGCGGCCGGGCACGGCACTCCGGTGCGGACTGGGACCGTGCCGGCGCTCCGGTCCCGCAGGAGCCGGTGGCGGTCTGGCTGCGGCTACTCGGCGGACGCGGGAGAGGGCGCGGGCCGGCCGTGTTCGCGCTCGAAGCGGGCGCGCTCCTCGGCTTCGACCTTGGCGTAGGCAGCGCGCTCGGTGCGGTCCGCGCGCATGATCGCGCGCATGACGAACCAGAAGATGAGGCCGACGATGACGGTCGGCGTCAGGGCGAAGATGATCCCGGTCACGACTCCATGCGGCACCGGGTCATCCTAACTCCCCCGGCCGTGGGCTACTTGACCAGCGGGAACAGGATGGTCTCGCGGATGCCGAGCCCCGTGATCGCCATGAGCAGCCGGTCGATCCCCATGCCCATGCCACCCGACGGCGGCATGGCGTGCTCGAGGGCCCGCAGGAACTCCTCGTCGACGCGCATCGCCTCGGGGTCGCCGCCGGCAGCGAGCTTCGCCTGCTCGACGAACCGCTCCCGCTGCACGACCGGGTCGACCAGCTCCGAGTACGCCGTCGCGAGCTCGAACCCACGGACGTAGAGGTCCCACTTCTCGACGATGCCCGGGCGGGTGCGGTGCTGTCGGGTCAGCGGCGAGGTGTCGACCGGGAAGTTCATGACGAACGTCGGGCGGTCGAGCGAATCGATGACGAAGTGCTCCCAGAGCTCCTCGACGTACTTGCCGTGCGTGGCGTGCGCGACCTCGACCCCCTCGGCCTCGGCCAGCGCCTGGAGCTCGGACAGCGGCGTCTCGGGGCTGATCTCGCGACCGGCCGCTTCGGAGAGCGAGCCGTACATGTCGATGCGCGGCCACTCGCCGCCGAGGTCGTACGTGGTGCCGTCGGCCCAGGTGACCTCGAGCGAGCCGCCGGTCACCGCACGGGCCGCGTTCTGCACGAGCTCCTGCGTGAGGTCGGCCATCTGCTCGTAGTCGCCGTACGCCTGGTAGGCCTCGAGCATCGCGAACTCGGGCGAGTGCGTCGAGTCGGCGCCCTCGTTGCGGAAGTTCCGGTTGACCTCGAACACCCGGTCGATGCCGCCGACGACCGCGCGCTTGAGGAAGAGCTCGGGAGCGATGCGCAGGTAGAGCTCGGTGTCGAACGCGTTCGAGTGCGTGACGAACGGTCGCGCCGACGCCCCGCCGTGCTGGGTCTGCAGCATCGGCGTCTCGACCTCGAGGTACTCGTGCGAGGCGAAGGTCTGGCGGAGCGATGCCATCACGGCGGCTCGGGCGCGGACGGTCCTGCGGGCGTCGTCACGCACGATGAGGTCGAGGTAGCGCTGGCGGACCCGGGTCTCCTCGTTCAGCTCGTTGTGGAGGTTCGGCAGCGGCAGGATCGCCTTCGCCGCGATCTGCCAGTCGTCGACCATGATCGACAGCTCGCCGCGGCGCGAGGAGATGACGCGCCCGTGCACGAACACGTGGTCGCCGAGGTCGACGAACTCCTTCCAGCGCGCGAGCGACTCCTCGCCCACCTCCGCCAGGGAGACCATCGCCTGGATGCGCGAGCCGTCTCCGGACTGCAGCGACGCGAAGCAGAGCTTGCCGGTGTTGCGCGAGAACACGATCCGCCCGGCCACACCGACGACGTCCTGGGTCTCCTCGCCGGTCTCGAGCGAGGCGTACTGCGCACGGACCTCGGGGATCGTCGTGGTGATCGGCAGCGCGGCCGGGTAGGCCTCGATCCCGGCGTCGAGGAGCTTCGACCGCTTGTCGAGCCGGACCTGTCGCTGCTCACTGGTCTCCTCGGCGGACAGGACGTCTGCGGCGGCGGTCTCTTCGCTCATTGCTCGTGCGGCTCCGATGGGGTCGTGGGGGATGCGGAAATGCTACCCGGCGCGGACTGCCGGCCGGGAACCGCGGACGTCAGGACCGTCCGTCAGAGCCGCGCCTGGCCGTCGGCCGCGGCGAGCGCGTTGTCGACCGCGCTCCGGACGAGGGCGCCGAGGACCCGACCGGGGTGCTCGACCCCGATGCCGTCGAGCGTGCCGGCGGACTGCTCGACGATCGCGGTCGAGAAGCTCGCTGCCGCCCGGACGGCGTCGGCGTACGCGGGACGGTCCTGCTCGGCCACGACGAACGGCTCGGCGCCCATCTCGACCACGAGGGCCTGCGCGATCGGGAGCACCGGTGCCGGTGCGGTGACCGCGCAGTAGGCGTCACGGAGGCGGCTGAGGTCGACGCTCGTGCCGGTGAACACCATCGCCGGGTGGATCGCGAGCGGGATCGCACCCGCCGCGAGGGCCGGCCGCAGGATCTCGGTGCCGTGGTCGGGACTCGTGTGCACGACGAGCTGGCCCGGCTGCCAGATCCCGGCGTCCGCGAGCCCCTGCACGAGCCCGCCGAGCTGGTCGTCCGGCACCGCGAGCAGCACGAGCTCGCTCCGTTCGACGAGGTCCGGTGTCGCGAGCACGGGGACCCCGGGCAGCATCGCCTCGGCGCGGTCGCGCCCGGCGTCGGACACGGCGGTCACGCCGACGACGGCGTGCTCCGCGTTCGCGAGCGCCGCACCGAGGACGGGTCCGACCCGTCCGGCGCCGACGATGCCGACGCCGAGTCGCCCCGCCCTCACCGCGCTGCTCCGGGTCCGGGGACGCCGTCCCAGCCGGGAGGCCCGTCCTGTCCCCGCCAGGCGGGCTGGGGTGCCGAGGTGGTCGGTCCGGCGCCGGGGGCGACCCGCTGTGCGTCCGGACGGTCCGTGGCGGGCGCGAGCCGTGCCTCCCGTTCGCGCCACCGGTGGGACGTGTCGACCGCAGCGGCCTCGACGGCGCGGTGCGCGGTCTCCGACCACAGCCGCTGCGCGTCGAGCGCGTCGATCGCTCCGAGGCGCGCACTCACCGGGCCCTGCACGGTGTGCACGTGCACGGCGGCGAGCCGGAGGAGGCGTTCCAGCGGCCCCTGCTCGACCTTGACGCTCTGCACGCGCGGCAACGGCACGATGACGAGTGACCGCCACACGGCACCGAGTCGCAGCAGGACCGCACCCGGCACGAACCGGTACCCGTTCCGGCGGAAGGACAGCGGGCGGAGCCACGCGCCACGGCGGGGCGAGTGGACGAACCCGCCGTGGTCACCGGTCGTCGTGAGGCTGTCGTCGACGACGTTCACGGCCTCCGCCGATCCCTCGCGCAGTTCCTCCTGCGACGCCCGCGGACCGGCGACGGCTGAGCCGACGAGGCCCGGGAGGATGATGTCGAGGACCTCGCGGACGTCCTCGGCACGACCGACGGGCAGCACGATCGAGGACGCCTGCTGGTTGGTCGACTGCCCGTTGCCGGCGTTCGTGGCCCGGTTGATGCGGATGTCCCACCAGCCGAACGGACGCCAGAGCAGCGGCTGCGCGACGCTCACGGCGTGGATGCGCCCGGGCGGCAGCGTCTCGTTCGAGGTCGACACGAGGCCGAAGCCGATCCGGATGCCGTCGCGGGTCTCGGCGATCGTGTACTGCAGGGAGCGCGAGAACTTCCGGACGTAGTAGCCGCCCGCACCGATCACGGTGGGGAACAGCGCGAAGAGGATGCCGTACTCGCCCGTGAGCGCGATGCTCACGATGATCACCGCGACGAGCACGACGAGGAACACGGTCGTCGTGGAGAGCAGCATCGACGCGATGAGCCGGCCCGGGTGGACCTTGACGACCCGGGTGGCCTGCACCGCGGCGGGGTCGAGCTCGGGCGAGAACACCTCCTCGAGCCGGTCCTGCAGCACGCCGTACGACTGCCGCCCCGGCCCCTGCCGCTCGTCGTCCTTCGCCCCCGAGGCGAGCACGAGGATGCGTCGACGGAGGTCCTCCGCGGGCTTCGACCCGAGGTAGGCGAGCTGCACGTTGGCGTCGTTGCCCGCCTGCGCGATCTCGAGCTTCGCGGTGCCGAGGAGCCGCGGCAGGATCGGCCGGGAGATGTTGATGCCCTGGATGCGGTCGAGCCGGGCCTTCCGGTCGTTGCGGAAGAGCACGCCCGAACGCACCTCGACGATCTCCCCCGTGACGCGGAACTCGTGCATCCGCCACGACAGGTAGAAGAGCCCGATGAGCACCACGAGGAGCACGACGACGCCGAGCAGCACCCAGCCGACCGCCCCGTGCTCGTACACGTAGCGGACCGGGTCACCGTCGTCGGGTGGACCACCCCCGGGGATCACGAGCTCGACGAGCTGGTCACGGAGGCTGTTGAGCACGTACCCGAGCACGACGATGAGGACGATCCCGCCGCGCAGCAGGGGCGTCAGCGGGTGCAGCCGGTGCCACTCCCCGTCGGTCAGGGGCGCAGCGGCTGCGGCGTTGCCGACCTGGCTCGGCGGGGTCGGCGACGGAGGCCCGGGGCGGAAGGTCACGGCGAGCCCCTCAGAGTCCGGCGCGTCGGGACTCGGCGAGCTCGACCAGGCGGTCGCGGAGATCGTCGGCGTCCGCCGCGGGGATGCCCGGGATCCGGACGTTGGTCGCGGCCGCGGCCGTGACGAACTTCAGCTCGCTCATGCCGAGCGCGCGGTCGAGCGGACCGCGCGCGACGTCGACGAGCTGCATGCGGCCGTACGGCACGGCCGTGAACCGCTGCCACATCAGACCACGACGGAACACCAGGTCGTCGTCCCGCAGTGCGTACCCGATCGAGCGGACCCGGCGCGGGGTGAGCACCGCCGTGACGAGCGCGACGATGCCGATCGCGATGCCGATCAGCGTCCACACGGTGCCCGCGGTCCGGTCGAAGCCGCCGTTGACGACGCCGAGGAGCACGCAGCCCGCGGTCACGACGACGCCGATGGCCACGGTGGTCACGAGCTCCGTCCACACGAGCTTCGGGGACACCCGCGTCCAGGTGGTGCCGGTCAGGCCGAGGCCCGGCTCGTCGAGTCGTTCTCTCGGCATCGCGGGCTCCGCTCCCTCAGTTCGTGGCCGCCGAGCCGCCGGGGCGGTCGTCCCGGTCGTCGTCGCCGGGCGGGGCGATGCACATCCGTTCGGCGACCAGGGCGCACACCGTCAGGACCACTGCTCCGCCGAGCGCCACGGCGTTCGGCAGGGTCGAGCCTAGCGAAGGGGTCGCGTTCCGGGTCAGCAGGTACAGGAGCAGGCCGACGCCGAACCCGCCGAAGAGCGCGCCACCGATGCTGGACGCCTTCGCGAGGACGACGACCCGCGTGGCGTACAGCGGGTCGACCGCACGCTGCCGGAGCGCGCCTTCCTTGGCGTGACGCCGGACGGGGCGCGCCATGAGGACGACCGCGACGCCGATGAACGCGAGGGTCAGGCCGAGCGGGACGGAGAGCAGGAGGGTCGGGGCGCCACGCGAGGCGAGGACGGCGTCCACGGCGAAGCCCGCGACGGCGGCGACGACGGCGACGCTGACGAGGACGGAGGCGCGGGTCGGCTTCACGTGGGCTCCCCCGGCCGGGAGGCACGGGTCGGCCCGTCCGTGCGACTCGCGTCGTCCGGTGCGGTCGCGCCACCCGACGCGGTCGCGTCGTCCGTACGGCTCACGCCGGCGATCGCGGCTGCGTCGCGCGTCGGGGCTCCGTCGCCCATCGGGACTGCGTCGCCCGTCGCGGGTGCGTCGCCCGTCGGGGCTGCGTCGTCGAACAGGCGCGGCTCGTCGACGCGCTCGGTGTCGTCGCCGATGGCGTCGAGCAGGTCGGCCACCGCCCCGGCACCGGGCAGCACCGCGTCCGGGTCGGCATCGGCCCACGGCGCGAGCACGAACGCCCGCTCGGCCGCGCGCGGGTGCGGCACCGTGAGGGTCGCCGTGTCGAGCACGAGGTCGTCGATGGCGACGACGTCGAGGTCGAGCGTCCGGTCGCCCCAACGGACCTCGCGCGTGCGGCCGTGCTCGTCCTCGATCCCGTGGAGCGCATCGAGCAGGGCCTGCGGCTCGAGGTCGGTCTCGACGACGACCACCGCGTTCCGGTACCGCGGCTTCGTCTCGTCCCGTCCCTCGAGCGTCACCGCGACGGACTCGACCTCACGGCTCGATGCCACCGGCGAGACGCCGGGCAGCGCCGCGATCGCCGAGGCTGCGGCCCGGAGCGTACTGCCGCGGTCGCCGAGGTTGGCGCCGAGTGCGATGACCGCGCGACTCACTCTTCCTCCTCGCCGGCGGATCCGGGCAAGCCGCCCCCGCGGGTCCGGCGGATCGTGATCGACACGTCCGTGAACGGCACCGTGATGGGCGCTTGCGGCTTGTGGACCGTGACCTCGACCGCGAGCGCCGCACGGTGCGTCAGGACGGCGGCGGCGATGCGCTCGGCGAGCGTCTCGATGAGGTCCACCGGACCGCCCTCGATCTCCGCGACGACCTGTTCGGCGACGACGCCGTAGTGGACCGTGTCGGCGAGGTCGTCGGAACCGGACGAGACCCGGGCGTCGACCTCGACCGCGACGTCGACGACGAAGTCCTGCCCGTCGGCGCGCTCGTGGTCGAACACGCCGTGGTTCCCCCGGGCACGGACCCCGGCGAGTCGGATGGTGTCCCTCATGATCGTGCTGCCCTCCAGGCGTCCCAGACGTCGAGTACCGCACGGGTCGGTGCGGGGTCGTGCACGCGCACCCCCCACGCGCCGCGTTCGGCGGCGAGCAGGCTGATGGCGGCGGTGGCGAGGTCGCGGTCGCGAGGGGGTGCTCCGGCAGCGCTGCCGACCCCGTCGAGGAACCGCTTGCGTGAGGCGGCCACGAGCACCGGCAGCCCGATCGAGGCGAAGCGTTCGTACCCGGCGAGGATCTCCCAGTTCTGGACACCCTGCTTGGCGAACCCGAGGCCGGGGTCGATGACCACCTGCTCCTCGCGCACGCCGAGGATGATGAGCTCGGCGACGCGGTGCTCGACCTCGCGGCGGACCTCGTCGACGGCGTGGGCGTACTCGGCGTTGCGGTACATCCGGTCGCTGTGCCCGCGCCAGTGCATCACGACGAAGCCGGCACCGGTGTCGCGCACGACCCGGGCCATGTCGTCGTCGGCCAGCCCACCCGAGACGTCGTTCACGATCGCTGCACCGGCCTCCACCGCGCGTTCGGCCGTCGACGCGTTCATCGTGTCGACGCTGACCGCGATGCCCTCGGCCACGAGCTCGCGGACGACCGGGATGACGCGGTCCTGCTCGACCTCCACCGGGACACGCTCGGCGCCGGGCCTGGTGGACTCGCCGCCGACGTCGACGAGGTCGGCCCCGGCCGCGACGAGGTCACGGGCGTGCCGCACGGCGGCGTCGTAGGCCTGGTGCAGTCCACCGTCGCTGAACGAGTCGGGGGTGACGTTGAGGATGCCCATCACCCGCGTGCGGTCGTGGGGAGGCTGCTGCGGCGCACGGTCGCGCCGACGGCCGGTCACGATCTCCGGCACCGGTGCGGGTGCACGGAGGTCGATCGCGACCGTCGGCGGTTCCGCCGCGGCGGTGCGCGCCTCGTGTTCGGCGGCGCGCGCACGGTCCGCCTCGGCGAGGCGACGCAAGCGTCTCGTCGGCAGGTCGGTCATGCCGGCGACCTACGCGGGGGCGATACCGGGGTTGCCGAACGGGCGACGACGGGGCTTCGACGACGACTCGGTGTCGCTCGGCTCGGCCGCGGTCGAGGCGGCCTTGCCGGGGAACTCGATCGCCGGGAGGTTCGAGACCGGCCGCTTGTCGCTCGACAGCCACTGTGGGCGCTCGGGCAGCTTGCGGACGTCCTTGAAGATCTCCACGAGTTCCGGCGCGTCGAGCGTTTCCTTCTCGAGGAGCTCTCCGGCGAGGCGGTCGAGGATGTCACGGTTGGCGTTGAGGACCTCGTAGGCCTCGTCGTGCGCGGCCTCGAGCAGCGCACGGGTCTCCGCGTCGACCGTCTCGGCGATGTTCTCCGAGTAGTCGCGACCGCTGCCGCCGCCCATCTCACGACCGACGAACGGCTCACTCGATCCCGATCCGAGCTTGACGGACCCGACCGCACGGCTCATGCCGTACTCGGTGACCATCTTGCGAGCGGTGGACGTGGCCTTCTCGATGTCGTTCGACGCACCCGTCGTGGGGTCGTGGAAGACGATCTCCTCGGCCACGCGGCCGCCCATGGCGTACGTGAGTTGGTCGAGCAGCTCGTTGCGGGTGACGGAGTACTTGTCCTCGAGCGGGAGCACCATCGTGTAGCCGAGGGCGCGACCGCGCGGCAGGATCGTGATCTTCGTGACCGGGTCGGTGTGGCGCATCGCCGCGGCCGCGAGGGCGTGTCCACCCTCGTGGTACGCCGTGATGAGCTTCTCCTGGTCGGACATGATGCGCGTGCGGCGCTGCGGTCCGGCCATCACGCGGTCCACGGCCTCGTCGAGGGCACGGTTGTCGATGAGCTGCGCGTTCGAGCGTGCCGTCAGGAGCGCTGCCTCGTTGAGGACGTTCGCCAGGTCGGCGCCGGTGAAGCCCGGCGTCTTGCGGGCGAGCAGCTCGAGGTCGACGCTCGCGGCGAGGGGCTTGCCCTTCGCGTGCACCTCGAGGATCTGCTTGCGGCCGTCGAGCGACGGGGCGTCCACGCCGATCTGCCGGTCGAAGCGGCCCGGGCGCAGCAGCGCGGGGTCGAGGACGTCCGGACGGTTCGTCGCGGCGATCAGGATGACGTTGGTCTTGCCGTCGAAGCCGTCCATCTCGACGAGGAGCTGGTTCAGCGTCTGCTCGCGCTCGTCGTTGCCGCCGCCGATGCCCGCACCGCGGTGACGACCGACGGCGTCGATCTCGTCGATGAAGACGATGGCGGGGGCGTTCTGCTTGGCCTGATCGAACAGGTCGCGGACGCGGCTCGCACCGACACCGACGAACATCTCGACGAAGTCCGAACCGGAGATCGAGTAGAACGGCACACCGGCCTCGCCGGCGACCGCACGGGCGAGGAGGGTCTTGCCGGTGCCGGGAGGGCCGTAGAGCAGGACGCCCTTGGGGATCTTCGCGCCGACGGCCTGGAACTTCGCGGGCTCCTGCAGGAACTCCTTGATCTCGTGGAGCTCCTCGATGGCCTCGTCCGATCCGGCGACGTCCGCGAAGGAGACCTGCGGGTTCTCCTTGTTGTTCATCTTCGCGCGGGACTTGCCGAACTGCATGACCTTCGAGCCGCCGCCCTGGGCGCTCGAGAGCAGGAACCAGAAGAGCGCGCCGATGATCAGGAACGGCAGGATGATCCCGAGCAGCGAGAGGAACCAGTTCGACTGCTGCACGCGGTCGGTGTAGCCGTCCGGCAGGTTGGCGTCGTCGACGGCCTTGATGACGTCCTCACCACGCGGCGTCGCGTAGTAGAACTGCTCGGTCGTGCCGTCCTTCAGCTTGAGGTCGACGCGCTGCTCGGTGGAGTTCACGACGACGGAGGAGACCTTGTCGTCGGCGAGCTGCTGCAGGCCCTTCTGGGTGTCGATCTGCTGGGTGCCGGCCTGACTGATGACCGCCCAGCCGATCCAGATCCCCACGAGCGCGATCAAGATGTAGATGTACGGCCCGCGGAGGATGCGCTTGAAGTCCATGTGATCCGGGCAGGACGCCCGACACCTTTCTCTGCCGAAGTTGCGTGCAGGTCAGCATACGGCCGTGATTCTGTGGCGAGAATGGGTGTCCTCTGCGGGCGAACTCCACGCCCCGCCAGGGCCAGCCGAGTGCACTCAGCCGGACGCGGTCAGGCGTACACGTGCGGTGCCAGGACGCCGATGCCCCGCAGGTTGCGGTAGCGCTCGTCGAAGTCGAGGCCGTACCCCACCACGAATGCGTCCGGGATCTCGAAGCCGACGTACTTCACGTCCACCTCGACCTTGGCGGCCTCGGGCTTGCGGAGCAGTGCGACGATCTCGACGCTCGCGGCGCCGCGGGACTCGAGGTTCTGCTTGAGCCACGACAGCGTCAGGCCGGAGTCGATGATGTCCTCGACGATGATGACGTCGCGGCCGTGCAGGTCGGTGTCGAGGTCCTTGAGGATCCGGACCACACCGGACGACTTCGTGCCGGAGCCGTAGGACGACACCGCCATCCAGTCCATGCGCGCCTGCATCTTGAGGTGGCGGGAGAAGTCGGCCATCACCATGACCGCACCCTTGAGCACGCCGACGAGCAGGGGGTCCTTGCCCGCGTAGTCACGGTCGACCACCGCGGCGAGTTCGGCGAGCTTCTCGTCGATCTGCTCGGGGGTGAAGAGCACTTCGGACAGGTCTGCCTGGACGTCGGAGAGTTCCACCACAGCACTCTAACGGGCGGCGAACTCGATGCGCTCGCCCTCCCGCGAGGCCCGCACGCCCGGCAGGTCGATCGGGCCCTGCCCGTGCCACTCGGTGACGAGCCGGCAGACCTCGAGGGTCTGCACCCGCGAGAGCGTCACCCCGAACTCGCTCTCGACGGCGAGCCGGACGAGCCGTTGGCGGAGTGCGGGCGGGTTCGCGGCGAGCTCGCGCACGGACAGCGAGATCCCCGCCTCGGAGTGCTCGGCGAGGTCCTCGGCCATCTCCTCGGCGAAGTGGTCGAGCGCGGCGGAGTCCTCGCGGAGCTGGTCGGCCGTGCGGGCGAGCGCTTCGGGCACACCGGCGCCGAGCTCCCGCTCGAGTGCCGGCATCAGGGTGTTCCGCACCCGGACGCGCCCGTACGCCGGGTCGCTGTTCTGCGGGTCGTCCCACGGCACGAGGCCTGCAGCGACGCACGCCGCACGCGTGGTGTGTCGGCGGACGCCGAGCAGCGGACGACCGTAGGCCGGGCCCGAGGAGCGCACGGCGAGCGGCGGCATGCCGGAGAGCGCGTCCGGTCCGCTCCCGCGGAGCAGGCCGAGCAGGACGGTCTCGGCCTGGTCGTCGAGCGTGTGGCCGAACAGGACCAGTGGCGACCCGACGTCGGCGGCGACCTGGGCGATCGAGGCGTGCCGTGCCTCCCGTGCGGCCCCTTCGGGACCGCCCGCGGGACCGACGGCCACCCGACGGACCGTCACCGGGTCGAGTCCCAGCTCCGCACCCTGCCTGGAGGCACGGCTCGCCACGTCCGCGGAGCCCGCCTGGAGCGCGTGGTCGACCACGACCGCGCCGGCGCGCAGCGCCTGCTTCGGCGCCTCGAACGCGGTCGCGGCGGCGAGCGCGAGCGAGTCCGCTCCCCCGCTCAGCGCGACGAGGACGACGTCGCCCTCCGCGAGGACGCCGTCCGCACGGGCCGTCTCGAGCAGGGTGCGCACCGCACGCCGGGTCTCGGCGGTGGCGGGGTCCAACCGGGGACGCGGAGTGTTCACCCGGTAACGTTAGCCGCGCTTTCTTCCCGCACATGAGACCAGGAGCGCAACATGGCCGCGTACGACGTCGTCGTCGAGATCCCCAAGGGCAGCCGCAACAAGTACGAGGTCGACCACGAGACCGGTCGCGTGTACCTCGACCGCGTGCTGTTCACCTCGTTCGTGTACCCGACCGACTACGGGTTCTTCGAGAACACCCTCGCGGACGACGGCGACCCCGTGGACGCGCTCCTGCTGCTCGAGTACCCGGTGTTCCCGGGCGTCGGCGTGAAGGTCCGCCCGGTCGGTGTGTTCAAGATGAGCGATGAGGCCGGCAACGACGCGAAGGTCCTCGTGGTCCCCGCCAAGGACCCGCGCTGGCAGCACATCCAGGACATCTCGGACGTCGACGAGCAGACGAAGGCCGAGATCGCGCACTTCTTCGAGCGCTACAAGGACCTCGAGCCGAACAAGTGGGTCAAGGCCGAGGGCTGGGGCGACGCCGCCGAGGCCGAGGCGATCGTGCAGGCCGGCCAGCAGGCCTACGTCCCCGCCGGTCACTGATCGTCCGCACCTGCTGACGAACGACGCGCCCCGCTCGTGCGGGGCGCGTCGTTCGTTCCGGGGCGATGTCCCGGGGTTCGGTGTGCCGTCGCGTCAGAGCGAGCCGGTGGGGCGCGCGACGTACGGCAGCAGCTGGTTCGGCAGCCAGACGGCGCGCTCGACCACGCCGACGCCGGGGCGTGCGGCCTCGATCATCTGGTCGTTGCCGGTGTAGATCGAGTCGTGGTAACCCCCGCTGGCGGTTCCGTTGCTCGAGTAGAACAGGATGTCGCCGGGCTGGCGCTGCGAGAGCGGGACGAGCCGACCGATCGAGGCGAAGTAGTTGTACTGCCAGACGACGTTGTGGCCACCGGTCGCCACGCCCTGGGAGTTGTAGGCCATCATCACGAGGCCCGAGCAGTCCCAGGTGTTCGGACCCGCGGCACCCCACACGTAGGCGTCGCCGAGCTGGGCCCGCGCGAAGGCGATGGCGCCGGCGGCCCGTGACGGCGAGCTCGGAGCCGGGGTCGGCGTCGGGGTCGGGGTCGGCTTCGGGGCCGGCTTCGGGGCCGGACGGCTCGGCTGGCTCGGGCTGCTCGACCCGCCGGACGACGAACCGCCGCTCGAGGACGAGCCACCACCCGAGGACGACGCGCCACCAGAGGACGGCCCGCCACCGGACGCCGAGCCACCACCGGACGCCGAGGCACCACCCGACGACGAGCCTGCTCCGGACGACGAACCAGCACCCGAGGACGAACCACCGCCCGCGGGCGAGCCGCCACCGGAGGACGAGGCGCCGCCGGACGCAGCGCTGCCGCCACCCGACGACGAGCCGCCCGAGGTCGTCGGGAGTGCCGCCGCCGCCTGCTTCGCCTGCTGGGCGTTCCAGTACGCGGTCTCGGTCGCGAGGCTCGTGCCCTTGAGGAAGGCGAGCTGCTCGAGGACCTGCCCCTGCTGGTCCTGCTCCTTCTGCACCCGCTGCTGCGCCGCGGCGGCGACCGCGTTCGCGTCGTCGAGGGCCCGCTTGGTGGTGGCGGTGGCCGTGGCCAGGGCCTTCGTCGCGGAACGCTGCTGGGCGGCGATCGCGTCGACCGTGTTCTGGTCCGCCTCGGCAGCCGCGAGCACGGTGGCCGAGTGCTGGGACAGGTGCGCCATCGTGCCGACGCGGTACAGCAGGTCCTTCGAGTCCTTCGCGTCCACGAGCATCGCGGTCGAGAGGTCCCCGCCGCCGGTCCGCGCGAGTTCGACGACGAGCGAGGCGACCTGCCCCGCGGACGCCTCCGCCTGCTTCTCGGCTCGCTTCGCCTGTCCACGCAGTCCGTCGAGCGTCTGCTGGGCCTGCTGCTGCTGCGACGCCGCGAGCGCGTAGGTCTGACCGGCCTGCATCTCGCGGACGCCGGCGGAGTCCGCCGCGTCCTGCAGCGTCTCGAGCCGGTCGTTGAGCTCGTCCGCCGTGCGCTGCGCCGCTGCCGCGTCGGACTTCGCCGCCCGCACGTCGTCCCAGCTCGGGGCCGACGGCGCCGCCTGCGCCGGGGCGGCGAGGGCGACGGACAGGCCGATGCCGACGACGGCGACGACCGCGGTGCAGGTCAGGGACCGGGCGGGCTGCTTCATGGTTCGGTCAACGCCTCCTGGCGACGCTCGTGGTCATACCGAGATCCCCCGCGCTGCCATGAAGGGGACCGGGTCGGTGGCGGCACCGTTGACCCGGGTCTCGAAGTGGAGGTGGCACCCGGTCGACCACCCGGTCGAGCCGATCTTCGCGATCTGCTGACCGGCGCTGACGTGCTGGCCGTAGGCGACCAGGATCCCGCCGTCGACGATGTGGCCGTACGCGGTGGAGATCCCGCCGCCGTTGTCCAGGACGACCTCGTTGCCGTACCCGCCGCCGTTGCCCGCGAAGGTCACGGTGCCGTCGTGCGCGGCGTAGATCGGGGAGTAGCAGGCGGGCGCGAGGTCGACGCCGGCGTGCAGGGCCGTGGCGTGCGTGTACGGGTCGACGCGCATCCCGAACCCACTGGTCTGGTAGCCCCCGGCGGGACGGACCCAGCCGGAGGAGTTCGGCGCGCCACCGCCGGTACCGCCCTGGTTCGTCGCGGCCGCACGGGCGGCGGCGCGGGCGGCCGCGGCGGCGATGCGCGCCTGACGCTTCTTCTCCTCCTCGACCCCCTTGCGGTACTTCGCCTCGACGCCGTGCTGCTTGGTGGTGAGGAGGGTGAGCTGCGCCTCCAGGCGGTCCTCGTTGTCGTTCTGCGCGTCGACGGCGGTCTGGGCTGCGTCCGCAGCGCCCTGCGCCTGCTGCATCTTCGCCTCCGCCGCGTCCGCGAGGGCGCCGAGCGCGCGCTTCGCGACGTCCGCCTTGTCGGCGAGCCCCTGGGCGGTCCCGCGGTCTTGCGACGCCTGCGCGTAGATGCCGTCCGCCTGCTCGCTGAGCTTGGACATCGCGCCGAGCTCGTAGAGCAGGTCGCCGGACTTGCCCGGGTGCGTCAGGAGGTCGGTCGAGACGTTGCTCGAGCTCGCACGACCGAGCTGCGCCGCGAGCTGGCCGGCCTGGGCCTCGGACGCGGCGGCCGTCTTCTTCGCCTCGTCCGCCTGCGCCTGGAGCTTCTGCTGCCGGAGCGTCGCCTGGTCGTACTCCGTCTGCGCCGTCTGGTAGGCCGTGCCGGCTGCCTCCGCGGCCTTCTGCTTCGACGCGGCCTCGTCCTTGAGGGTCTCGATCAGCGACTTGATCTCGGTGACCTTGTCCTGCTGGGCCTGCGTGGAGGCCTTCGCCTTCTCCACGTCGTCCCAGCTCGGGTAGCTCGTGGCGCTGGCCGGTCCGCTCGGCGTGAGCGCAGCGAGGGTGCCAGCCGTGAGCGCGACGGCGACCGCTGCGGCGACGAGGCGGCTGCGGGAGCGGAGGGAGAGCGGTGAGGTCGACATGTGTCTCGATTTCGTAACAGCGCGGCAAGGCTCACGCACGTAACACTGTTAACAGACGCAACAGTAACAACAGGTGTCGCAGCCGGTCACCCCTCGTGCGAGGGGCAGCAGGCTGCGACGACGATGCTCGCACGCGGGCACCGACGGCACGGGACGGAGCCTGTTGCTCCACGGTGAGTGAATGCCCGCGGACGACCCGGGACCCCGCGACACGCCGGGGATGACGCGCCGGAGCGGCCCGATTTGTGAAACCCGGGGGGCATCCGTATGCTTGTCCATCGGTAGCGCACTGCACCGCTTGCGGCCCTATCGTTTAGTGGCCTAGGACACCGCCCTTTCACGGCGGCAGCACGGGTTCGAATCCCGTTGGGGTCACTCTCCGTGAGTGAGCAGGCAAGCAGAGCAACACCGAGCAAGACAGCAGTTCGAGCAAGACAGTAATTCAACATGGCCCTGTAGCGCAGTTGGTTAGCGTGCCGCCCTGTCACGGCGGAGGTCGCGGGTTCAAGTCCCGTCAGGGTCGCCACGGCTGGATAGCTCAGTTGGTAGAGCGTTCGACTGAAAATCGAAAGGTCCACGGATCGATGCCGTGTCCAGCCACGGTGAAAGGCCCCCTACTCCGGTAGGGGGCCTTTTCGCGTGTGCGGTACTGTCTACGCCTCGCGGGTCTTCGGGCTACTGTCGTTCGTCTTCGCCGGGTCACGCTCGACCACACCACCGAGGGCGTCGTCGATCCGCGACATGAGCTCGGACGGGATCTGCACACCGGCAGCACCCGCGTTGTCGTGCACCTGCTCCGGACGCGAGGCACCGATGATCGCCGACGCCACGTTCTCGTTCTGCAGCACCCAGGCGACCGCGAGCTGCGCCATCGACAGGTCGAGCTCGTCCGCGATCGGCTTGAGGTCCTGCACGGCCGTCAGCACCTCGTCCCTCATGAAGCGCTCGATCATCTTCGCGCCGCCCTTGTCGTCGGTGGCTCGCGAGCCTTCCGGGAGCGGCTGGCCCGGCTGGTACTTCCCGGTCAGGACGCCCTGTGCGATGGGCGACCACACGATCTGCGAGATGCCGAGTTCCTTCGACGTCGGGA
This sequence comes from Curtobacterium phoenicis, assembly GCF_047238015.1. Classification (NCBI taxonomy): domain Bacteria; kingdom Bacillati; phylum Actinomycetota; class Actinomycetes; order Micrococcales; family Microbacteriaceae; genus Curtobacterium; species Curtobacterium phoenicis. The sequence goes on along the minus strand of NZ_JBDFLZ010000002.1, from coordinate 455,596 downwards.
CGACCTCGCCCTCGATGACCCGCCAGAGCGCGGAGTACTGCGGCTGGTTCGAGATGAGCTGGAAGCCGAGCTCCTTCGCGAGCGCGGCACCGGCGCGGAGTTGGTCCGCGGTCCACTCCGAGACGCCGACGTAGAGGACCTTCCCGGCGCGCACGACGTCCGCGAAGGCCTGCATGGTCTCCTCGAGCGGGGTCTCGTGGTCGAACCGGTGCGCCTGGTAGAGGTCGACGTAGTCGGTCTGCAGTCGCTCGAGCGAACCGTCGATCGACTCGAGGATGTGCTTGCGGGACAGACCGGTGTCGTTGTGGCCCTTCGGTCCGGTCGGGCCGAACACCTTCGTGGCGATCTCGAGCGACTGGCGCCGCTCCCCTTTGAGCGCCTCGCCGAGGACGGTCTCGGCGCCGGTGTTCGCGTACACGTCGGCGGTGTCGAACGTCGAGATGCCGACGTCGAGCGCTGCCCGGACGCAGGCGATCGCCGCGTCGTTCTCGACCTGGGAGGCGTGGGTCAGCCAGTTGCCGTAGGTGATCTCGGACACCTTGAGGCCCGAGTTGCCGAGGTAGCGGTACTCCATGTGCGTGTCACTCCTGTCGTGGGCCGCGTCGGTGCGGTCCGAACCGTGACGGTACGCGGCGGAGGAGGTGCAGGATCGCAGGGGCGCGGTGCACAGCGGCACCGCCGGGAGCGAGGGAGCATCCATGACCGGAGCGAGCGTGCTGTTCATCGGCGGCAGCGGGGTGATCAGCGCCGCGTGCGTCCGTGAAGCCGTCGAGCAGGGGTTCGACGTGACCGTGCTCAACCGGGGGACCACCGGGAGCAGGCCGATCCCGGAGGATGTGACGCGCCTCCAGGCCGACGTCGCGGACCGCGCCGCCCTCGCGGACGCACTCGGCGACCGCCGGTTCGACGTCGTGATCAACTGGATCGCCTTCACGGCCGACCAGGTGCAGGCGGACGTCGACTTCTTCGCCGGACGCACCCGACAGTACGTGTTCATCAGCTCGGCGTCGGCGTACCAGACACCCGCGACGCACCTGCCGATCACGGAGTCGACGCCGCTGAAGAACCCGTACTGGCAGTACTCGCGCGACAAGATCGCGTGCGAGGAGCTGCTCATGACGGCCTACCGGGAGCAGGACTTCCCGGTGACGATCATCCGGCCGTCGCACACCTACGACGAGACGAAGCTCCCGCTGACGGGTGGGTGGACGGCGGTCGCGAGGATGCGCGCCGGCAAGCCGGTCATCATCACGGGCGACGGGTCGTCGCTCTGGACGCTGACGAACAGCCGCGACTTCGCGGTCGGCTTCACCGGGTTGCTCGACCGGGCCGAGGCGGTCGGCGAGGCGTTCACGATCACGAGCGACGAGGCGCCGACCTGGAACCAGATCGCGGAGGAGGTCGCGGCGGCGGCCGGGGTGGACGACCTGCGGATCGTGCACGTGCCCGCGGACGCGATCAACGCTGTCGACCCGGAGTGGGGTGCGGCGCTCCTCGGCGACAAGGCGAACAGCTCGGTGTTCGACAACAGCAAGGTGCGCTCGCTCGTGCCGTGGTACCGGCCGCGGATTCCCTACCGGCAGGGCGTGCGCGAGGTCATCGCCTGGTACGAGGCGCACCCGGAGGAGCAGGTCGTCGACGAGCGGCTCGACGGGCTGATGGACGAGCTCGCGGAGCGCTGGGCGGTCTGACGCGGGGCGGTCGCACGGCGCACGGCGCACCGAACCGCGAAAGCGACATCGAACCGGGTTGGGGACCTGGTTCGATGTCGCTATCCGAGTGCGACTCGCGGGGCGTGCACGGGACGACCGCCCGGGAGGCACGGCGCGCGCCCGCAACGTCAGCTGCGGGCGCGCAGGACCTCGCCGAGCGCGTCGACCGCGTGGCGCACCTCGTCGTCCGTGACGACGAGCGGCGGTGCGAAGCGGATCGTCGACCCGTGGGTGTCCTTCACGAGGACGCCCCGGTCGGCCATGTCGTGCGCGATCTCCTTGCCGGTGCCGAGCGCGGGGTCGATGTCGATCCCCGCCCAGAGCCCGGCCACGCGGTGCGTGACGACTCCGTGGCCGACGAGGTCGTCGAGCAGACCACGGAGCAGCGGCTCGCCGTCGAGTGCCCGCTGCTGGAACGTGCCCTCGCCGAGCATCGCCACGACCTCGGAGCCGACGGCCGCCGCGAGCGGGTTGCCCCCGAACGTCGAGCCGTGCTCGCCCGGACGCAGGACGCCCAGGACGTCGCGGCGACCGACCACGGCGGAGACGGGGACGATCCCGCCGCCGAGCGCCTTGCCGAGCGTGATCAAGTCGGGTGTGACGCCGACGCGTTCGACCGCGAGGGTGTGGCCGGTGCGGCCGAGGCCGGACTGGATCTCGTCGGCGACGAGCAGCGCGCCGAACTCGTCGCAGACCTCGCGGACCGACGGCAGGTACGACGCCGGCGGGATGACCACGCCGCCCTCGCCCTGGATCGGCTCGAGCAGCACGGCGACGACGGTCTCGTCCATCGCGGCCCGGAGGGCGTCGGCGTCGCCGTACGGCACCGTGCGGAACCCGGGGGTGAACGGCCCGAAGTCGTTCCGGGCCGAGGGGTCGTCCGAGAACGACACGATCGTCGTCGTGCGGCCGTGGAAGTTCCCGGACGCGACGATGATCGTGGCCCGGTCGGTCGGCACACCCTTGACCCGGTAGCCCCAGGCTCGGGAGACCTTGATCGCGGACTCGACCGCCTCGGCCCCGGTGTTCATCGGGAGCACCATGTCGGTGCCCGTCAGGTCGGCGAGCGCCTCGGCGAACGGTCCGAGCCGGTCGTTCACGAACGCGCGGCTCGTCAGGGTCACCCGATCGAGCTGTGCACGTGCGGCGTCCAGCAGGCGGGCGTTGCCGTGGCCGAAGTTCACCGCGGAGTACGCGGCGAGCCCGTCGAGGTAGCGCTTCCCGTCGACGTCCGTCACCCACGCCCCGTCACCCGACGCGATGACGACGGGCAGCGGGCTGTAGTTGTGGGCGAGGGCACGGTCCTCGACGGCGAGCGCAGCAGCGGTGGCGGTGCCGGTCGCGGTGGTCATCAGGACCGCGCGACCGAGTTGCCGGTGCCGACCGGGTGCAGGTCGAGCGTGCAGCACTTGACGCCGCCGCCGCCGAGCAGCAGCTCGGAGAGGTCGACGCCGATCGGGTTGTAGCCCTTCTCCCGCAGCTGCTCGGCGAAGGTCGTCGCGCGCGAGGCGATCACGACGTTGTAGCCGTCCGAGTAGGAGTTCAGGCCGAGGATCGCGGCGTCCTCCTCGGTCGCGATGATGGCGTCCGGGAAGCGCTCGCGCAGGATCGTGAGCGAGGCCGCGTCGAAGGCGCTCTCGAGGTACGCGATGTTCGAGCGGCCGGAAGCGTCCGGCTCGGGGTCGAGCACGGCGATCGCGGTGTCGAGGTGGTAGAAGTTCGGGTTGACCAGCTTGAGCGTGACGACCTCGCGGCCGTAGATGCGCGCGAGCTCCTCGTGCGACGTGCTGTCCGAGCGGAAGCCGGTGCCGGCGAAGATGGTGTCCCCGATGAGGAGGAAGTCGCCCTCGCCCTCGTTCGTCTCCTCCGGCTCGGCCACGGTCAGACCGGCGCTGCGGAACCAGTCCATGTACGCGGGGCCCTCGGGCTGGCGCTCGGGGTACTGGAACTTCGCGCCGTACGCGACGCCGTCGAGCACGAACCCCCCGTTGGCCGCGTAGACCATGTCCGGCAGGCCCTCGATCGGCTCGATGTACGAGATGTCGAAGCCGAGCTGCTCGTAGACGTCGACGAGCGACTGCCACTGCTCGACGGCCTTCGACGTGTCGGTCGGCTCCTCCGGGTGCATCCACGGGTTGATCCGGTAGCTGACCGTGTAGTGGGTCGGCTTGCACATGAGGATCGTGCGCTTCGTGGCGACGCGGGTCGGTGCGGCGAGGGATTCGGGAGCGGTGTTCGACATCAGTCCTCCTGGGGGACCGGGGCCCGAGCCTGCCAGGAACCACCACTGGACGAGTTGCAGAGCTCCGGCGAGATGCAGGCTCACTCGCCGTAGCGGACCAGGTCGACGCCGATCGAGAGTCTTGCACACACCGTCCGGGCAGTGCAGTCACGGAAGCATCACGGAGTGGCACCCGTTCGGGTGACGCACATTTCGTGCGCGGGACCCACCTGACGTGCAAGAAGCACGCGTAGCATTGGTGCAATGGATTCGCTCGACCACCGCATCCTGGACCAGCTCCGGGAGAACGCCCGTGCCGGCTACGGCGACATCGGGTCGGTGGTCGGACTCTCGGCCTCCGCGGTGAAGCGTCGCGTCGACCGGCTCGTCGCGGACCGGGTCATCCAGGGCTTCACGATCAAGGTCGACCCGGCCGTCGAGGACCGCGGCACCGAGGCCTGGGTCGAGCTCTACTGCCGGGGCACCGTCTCCCCCGACGAGCTGCGCTCCCTGCTCGACAGCGTGCCCGAGGTGATCGACGCCGGCACCGTCACCGGCAGCGCCGACGCCGTGGTGCACATGCGGTCCAGGGACCTCCCCGCCCTCGAGGAGGCCCTCGACCGGGTGCGGCTCGCACCGCAGGTCGACCACACCCGGAGCGCCATCGTGCTGTCCAAGCTGGTCACCCGCGAATCCGCCTGACGGCTCCCCGCCCTCGGGCGCGTAGGTTCGCCCCTGTGGGACGGAAGACGACAGCCGGGAGGCGCGGTGTGCCTCCCGGACGGTCCGTGACTGCCCGCCGGACGGTCGCCGCCGCCACCGCTGCGTACGCGGCCAACTGCCTCTGGGGCACGGCCGTCGCCGTGCGCCTCATCCGGACGGAAAAGCTCCGTGTCGTGCACCACGGGCTGTTCGTCGTCACCGCGACGCTGACCGTCGCCGCTGCGACCACGCCGGCCTGGACCCGCGACCGGAGCGGGCTGTTCCTCCTGCCCGCACTCGTCCCGCTCGCCGTCGCTCCACGCACGAACCCGCGCTCCGGAGCACACTGGAGAGTCGCGGTCGCCGCCGCACCGTCCTACCTGGGGGCGATGCTCGCACGCCGCGGACCAGAGAGGTAGCAGTGGAGCTCTTCGAAGCCATCCGACGTCGACGCACGACCAACGGCGCGTTCCTGCCCGACCCCGTGTCCGAGGAGCACCAGCGCCTGCTGATGGAGCTCGCCGGGCGTGCGCCGTCGCAGCTGAACAGCCAGCCGTGGCGGTTCGTGCTCGTCGAGGAACGGGCGACGATCGACCGCGTCGCCGAGATCAGCGGCTCGTCGATGACCCGGACGATGGCCGAGGGCACGTTCTTCGAGCGGTACAAGCCGTACTTCCGCTTCTCACAGGCCGAGATGGACGAGCGGCGCGACGGGATGCTGTTCGACAAGCTCCCCGGGCCGCTCAAGCCGTTCACGAAGCAGGTGTTCACGAAGCGCGGGCAGTTGCTCATGAACACCCTCCGCGTGCCGCAGACCCTCGGCGAGGAGAACCGGAAGCTCGTCGCCGGGTCGCCGCTGCTGCTCGGGGTGATGCTCGACCGCCACGAGTACCGGAAGGAGGAGCTGTCCGGCTTCTACTCGGTGTTCAGCATGGGCGCGGCGATGGAGAACATCTGGCTCGCCACCACCGAGCTGGGTCTCGGCATCCAGTTCGTCTCGTTCCCGATGGAGACCCCGGGTGCGTGGGAGGAGATCGAGGGGCTGCTCCGGGTCCCTCCGTCGCTGGAGTTGATGGCCGTGTACCGGATCGGGTACCTGCCGCCCGAGCGTCGGCGCCCGGCCATCGACTGGACGTCGAGCGAGCGGAAGCGGCCGTCGCAGTACGTGTTCCGCGGCACGTGCGACACCCCGCAGCAGGGGTGGGACGACGCGCCGTCCACCGGCGGGGCGGACCTCCGGTGACCGCGATCTCGTCGGTCGCACCGCGGTTGCCCGGCCGACCGTGGATCCAGCAGGACTGGCTCGACGTCGTGTTCGTGCACTGGCGGGTGGACGTCTCGGCGGTCGCGCCGCACCTGCCGGCCGGCGTGCGCCCCGACACGCTCGGAGCGGACGGCGTCGACGACGGCGCGACCACCTGGGTGGGACTCATCGCGTTCCGGTTCACCGACACCGCGTTCCCGCCCGTCCGCGTGGGTCGCATCGGCGACTTCGTCGAGGTGAACGTCCGCGTCTACACCGTCGACGACCGGGGCCGCCACGGCGTCGTGTTCCTGTCGCTCGACGCCGGCAAGCTGCTACCGACGCTCGGCGCCCGGGTGGCGACGGCGCTGCCGTACTGGTGGGCGCACGCCGAGTTCCGCCGCCCGGAGCCCGACCGGGCCGCCTACGCGATGCGACGGCACGGCACCCACACACGCTCGATGGTGGACGTGCGGATCGGCGACCCGATCGAGGAGCCGTCCGCGCTCGAGACGTTCCTCACCGCGCGGTGGGGCATGCACGTGCACCGGGCCGGCCGGACGCGGTTCTGGCCGAACGAGCACGAGACGTGGCCGCTGCACCGGGCATCGATCGTGCACCTGCGGGACGACCTGGTCGCCTCGGCGGGGCTGCCGTTCGCGCTGACGGAGCTCGAGCCGGACTCGGTGCTCTACGCGCCGGGGGTCACGACGCGGTTCGGTCTGGGGCGCTGAGCGGTTCGTCGGCGAGGTCAGGGTCGGACGTCCTCGACGCACCTCGTCGGTCCACGACGGCCGAGACGACGCTGACGGGCACGATCACGATGCCCCAACCGATCCACCGCGACGCGTGGGCATCATCGACACCCGGAACGGTCAGGGCCACGACGGCGAGCACCGCCGACAGCACGGCGACGGCGGCGGCAGCCCAGGACCGGCCGAGGAGTTCGAACCGGGAAGGGTCGTCGCGCCGGATCGTCCGGGCACCGGCGAGGCCGAACACGACCGCGAGCAGGATCGTCTGCGCTCCGACGACGAGGGCACACAGCGCCAGCGCGACCCCACCGACGCTCCACGCGGCGACGCGGACGCGGTGGAGTCGCCACGCGGTCACCCGACCGGGGAACTGGTAGGCGCGGTGCCCCACGAGGCCGAGCGCGACCGCGCCCGCGATGCCGACCGCCCCGGCGACGGCCGTGGCGGGGAGCGCGCCCGAGAGGCCAGCACGGTGCAACCAGGTCCCGAGCGCGACGAGGCCGAACGATCCGACGAGCTGCGCCAGCGGCGGGCCCCACCACTCCACCGGACGGATCGGAGCACGCCGGAGCCACCGGGGCACGATCGCCCCCGCGTCGTCCCGCTCGTCCACTCCCCCATGATGCTCGCCTCGGGTGGTGCAGGCCGTCCGGACGGGTGCGGCGTGGGGGACGGCGGGCTGGGTGGGGCGCGATGCGCGCGTCGGTACAACGGATCAATGACACGTGTGGCTGTGGTGACGGGTGGTTCGGCTGGACTCGGACGGGCGACGGTGCGCGAGCTCGCCGCCCGCGGGTGGGACGTCGCCGTCCTGGCACGAGGGGAGGACGGTGTGGACGCCGCGGTCGCGGAGGTCGAGGCAGCTGGCCGCCGCGGGCTCGCACTCGTGGCCGACGTGTCGGACCGCGACGCCGTCGAGGCTGCGGCCGACCGCGTCGAGCAGGAGCTCGGGCCGATCGACCTGTGGGTGAACGGCGTGATGGTCGGCGTGTTCGGGAAGTTCCTCGACACCGCGCCCGAGGACTTCGAGCGCGCCCTGCACGTGACCTACCTCGGCTTCGTGAACGGCACCCGCGCCGCGCTCTCCCGCATGGTCCCGCGCGACCGCGGACACGTGATCCAGGTCGGGTCCGCCCTGGGGTTCCGCGGCATCCCGCTGCAGGCCGCCTACTGCGGGGCGAAGCACGCGATCGTCGGCTTCACCGAGTCCGTCGTGTCCGAACTCGAGGAGCAGGGCAGCAGCGTCGCGGTCTCGCGCGTGGACATGCCGGCGCTCAACACGATCCAGTTCCAGTGGGTGAAGTCGAAGCTGCCGCACCACCCGCAGCCCGTCGCACCGATCTACCAGCCCGAGGTCGGGGCGCGCGCGATCGCCACGACGGCCGAGCGACCCCGCCGCCGCACGTGGGTCGGTGAGTCGACCGTGTACACGATCCTCGGCAACCGGATCAGCGGGCGCTTCGCCGACTGGTACGCGGCGAAGACCCTCGTGTCCGGGCAGCAGGCGCCGCAGAAGGACGGCGACCAGCTGGGCGACAACCTCTACGAGCCGATACCCGGCGACCACGGGGCACACGGCGTGTTCGACGACTCGGCGCACGCCTGGTCCCCGCAGACCTGGTGGGTCGAGCACCGGCGACTCGGCAACGGGATCCTCGGAGCGGCCCTCGGTGCCGCCGGAGCGATCGCCCTCGCGGCGGGACGACGCCGGTGAGCACGGTCGAGACGCTCCGTCTCGTGGTGGCGACGGGCCACGCGGTCCGGCTGGTCGGTCGGCGCGGCACCACGGTGCTCGACGCGGTGCTCGCGGTCCGCCAGACCGGCCAGGCAGCGCTCGTCGGTCGTTCCGGCTCGCCCGACGCCCACACCCTCAGTGCGGTCGTGGACGTGCTCCACGGCACCTCGATGGTGCCGGTCGCGCTGTTCGGCGGGCGGCTCCGCGGGTACGCCGCCGTCCAGGTGCTCCTCGCGACCGCGCTCGCCGTCGCGGAGGTCGCCGCGGTCGGGCAGGGTCACGGCCGGCGTCACCCCTGACGTCCTGGTGTCGGAGGTGGTCGGTACCGTCCCGACATGACCACGACCTACTCCGTCGCATCGTCGCTGGACGGCTTCGTGGCCGCACCCGGTGACGATCTCGAATGGCTGCTCCGGTTCGGGTTCGAGCCGTTCCAGGAGCACCACGACCGGTTCCTCGCAGACGTCGGTGTGCTCGTCATGGGAGCGACGACGTACGAGTGGCTGCTCGAGCACGACGACACGTGGGCCTACCCGGACCGACCGACGTGGGTCTTCACGAGCCGTGCGTTCCCCGTCCCAGGGGGTGCCGACGTCCGGTTCGTGTCGGGAGCCGTCGCCCGGCACCACGACGCGATCGTGGCCTCGGCCGGCGGTCGCGACGTCTGGGTGGTCGGCGGTGGGCTGCTCGCCGCGCAGTACCAGCAGGCCGGCATCCTCGACGAGCTCCGGGTGACCGTCATGCCCATCGCCCTCGGGGCGGGTGCGCCGCTGCTGCCGGTCGCGGCTCCGACCCCCGTCTTCGACCTGGTCGGCACCACGTCCTTCGACGGCGGAGCGGTCGAACTGCACTACCGACGCACGGGCGCCTGACGCGGCGCCGGAGCGCCTGACGCAGCGGGGGCGCCGAGCAGCGGAGGACAGCACGACCGCGCCGCAGGGCGGGGACGGCTCCCGGGAGGCGCTGGTCACGCGACGTCCACACGGAGGGTGCGCAGGGCCTCCGAGCGGTCCGCGTCGAGGCCGGGCCGCTCGGCGGGACGCTCGACGTCGAACCCGTGGACCGCCGCGTGGAACGCACCGGCGACGGTGGTGCTGCTCGGCGCACAGCGCATCGATCTTCCCCTCGGGGAACGGCCGACCTGCAGCGCGCCGTCGTCAGACCCGGAGCTCCTGGAACTCGGGGTCGAGGTCGCCGAAGCGGTGCGCGGTGATCGACACGGACTGCTCGCGGAGGAACGGGAGCATCTCGATGACGCCGGACTCGACCACGGGTGCGTCGTGGATCGCCGTGTCCACGCTGACGCCGAGCGCTTCCTCGAGCGCGAGCGGGTCACCGCCGAGCAGGCGGATCCGGCTCCCGGGGCCGCCGAACGCGGTGTGGCGCGGCCGGTCGTCGGGCTGCGCGAGCACCTGGTCGAGGGCGTCCTGCTGCTCCTCGTCGGGGTCGCTCCACCGCTGGTCGAACACCGCACCGGACGCGGCGCGGGCGAGGAACTCCTCATCGCTCTCGACGACGTGGTCGACGACGTCGAGCGGGGAGCGGGAGGACGCGAGCAGCTGCGTGAGCGGCCCGGGCAGCGGCCGGGCCGTGCTGAGCATCAGGTGTGCCCGGGCAGCGGTGGCGGCAGCCAGCACCCGGACGAGGTCGCCCGTCGCGGAGTCCTCGGCGTGCCGGACGATCACCGACTGCGGGCGGTAGCGGAGCACGTTGCGCTGCACCACGAGCCCGGAGTCGTCGTGCGATCTGCCGTAGTGCGACTCACGGGCGCGGACGTCGCTCAGGGCGCCGGCCCGCACCTGGTCGAACTCCTCGAACGACAGCCCGCTCCTGGCCGCCTCGACGAGCGCCGTCACGCGCGGCGGGAGCCCGTGCAACTGGATGCTCTTGTGGACGGTGCGCTCGGTCCGCTCCCACCGGCCGAGCGTCGCGACGTAGAGCGGTCCGCCTGCCTTGGTGCCGGTGCCGACGGACGACCGCTTCCAGCCGCCGAACGGCTGCCGACCGACGATCGCGCCGGTGGTGCTGCGGTTGACGTACAGGTTGCCGGCCTGCACGGTGGCGAGCCAGTCGGCGACCTCGTCGACGTCGAGCGAGTGGATGCCGGCAGTGAGGCCGTAGTCGGTCCCGTTCTGGATCGCGACGGCCTGCTCGAGGGTCTCCGCCCGCATGATGCCGAGCACCGGACCGAAGTACTCGGTCTGGTGGAAGTCGCTGCCGGGCCGGACGCCGTCGCGGATCCCGGGGGACCACAGTCGACCGGAGTCGTCGAGCGGCGTCGGCTGCACGAGCCAGGACTCGCCCGGACCGAGCTCGGTCAGCCCGGTGAGCAGCTTGCCCGTCGGCTGGGCGATCACCGGGCCGACCTGCGCACCCGGGTCGTCGGGCCACGCGACCCGGAGCGTCCGCGTGGCGTCCACGAGCTGACGTCGGAACCGCTCGCTGTCGCCCACGGAGCCGACGAGCACGACGAGCGACGCGGCGGAGCACTTCTGTCCGGCGTGCCCGAACGCGGACTGCACGATGTCCTGCACGGCGAGGTCGATGTCGGCACTCGGCGTGACGACGATCGCGTTCTTGCCGCTCGTCTCGGCCGTCAGCGGGAGCCCGGCGCGCCACCACCGGAAGGAGCGGGCGGTGTCGGCGCTGCCCGTGAGCAGGACCCGGTCGACCGCGGGGTGGGCGATGAGCTCGCGGCCGAGGGCGTCCTCGTCGAGGTCGACCAGCTGGAGGAGCGAGTGCGGCACCCCGGCGTCCCAGAGCACGTCGGCGAGGAGCGCGCCGCACCGCTTGGCCTCGGGCGCCGGCTTGAGCACGACCCCGCTGCCCGCGGCGAGCGCGGCGAGCACCCCGCCCGCGGGGATCGCGACGGGGAAGTTCCACGGCGGGACGACGACGGTCAGCCGCGGCGGGACGAACCGGGCTCCGTCGCCGTCGAGCGTCGCCAGCCGGCGGGCGCTCTCGGCGTAGTAGTGGGCGGCGTCGACGGCCTCGGTGACCTCGACGTCGGCCTCGCTCAGCGTCTTGCCGGTCTCCGCGGCCATCACCTCGACGAGGTCGGCACGTCGCGTCTCGAGTTCGTGCCCGATGAGGTCGAGCAGTTCGGCGCGGTCGGTCGGGTCCTGGCGTCCCCAGTTCACGCCGGCCTGCGCGGTCCGGGCGACGATGCGCTCGAGCGTCGAGCGGTCGACGACCCTGGCGCCACGGATCGTCTGCGCCCCGAGCTGGGACCGCGGGACGCGCCGCAGGACGTCGAGCGCCCAGGAGCGGTTCGCGGCGATCGAGGGGTCGGTGTCGGGAGCGTTCCGGAAGCCGTCGCGGTGGTCGGGCTCCCCGAGCGGACGACGGCGGTCCTGCGTGCGGTTCGTGGTGGGGACCGGCTCGTCCAGGGCGGCGACGGAGGCCAGGTACCGGCCGTGCTCGCGTTCGAAGACGCTGGCGTCGCGGTCGATGTCGAAGGCTCCGGAGATGAAGTTCTCGGGACTGGCGCTCTCCTGCAGGCGGCGGGCGAGGTAGGCGATCGCGGAGTCGAACTCCTCCGGCTGGACGACCGGCGTGTACAGCGTGATCCGGCCGACGTCGGCGCGGACGGCTTCAGCGTGCGTGGACGCCATGCCGAGCAGCATCTCGACGTGGACCGCGTCGGTGACCCCGCGGCGCTGGGCGAGCACCCACGCGGTCGCGAGGTCGAAGAGGTTGTGCCCGGCCACGCCGATCCGGACGGCGTCGGTGCGTTCGGGCGTCAGGCCGGTGTCGAGCAGCCGGAGGTAGGCGGTGTCGGTCTCGCGTTTGCTGCCCCACGTCGCGAGCGGCCACTCGTGCAGGATCGCGTCGACGTGCTCCATCGCGAGGTTCGCGCCCTTGACGAGCCGGACCGTGATCGGTGCTCCACCTCGGGCCCGGCGCGCCTGGGCCCAGCTCGTCAGTCGGTCGAGGGCCCCGGCGGCGTCGGGGAGGTACGCCTGGAGCACGATCCCGGCTTCGAGTCCCGTGAACTCGTCGCGGTCGAGCAGCGTCGTGAACACCGCGAGGGTGACGTCGAGGTCGCGGTACTCCTCCATGTCGAGGTTGATGAACTTCGCCGGCCGCCCCTCGGCCAGCCCAGCGGCGGCGAGGCGGTACAGCGGGACGAGCCGGTCGACCACGCGCTCCACGGTCTGGTCGAACGCCCACGCCGACATCTGCGGCACGACCGAGCTCGCCTTGATCGACACGTGGTCGACGTCGTCGCGGGAGAGGAGCTCCAGGGTGCCCTGCAGCCGACGGTCGCTCTCGGCGGTGCCGAGCACGGCCTCGCCGAGCAGGTTGACGTTGAGTCGGATGCCGTCGCCGCCGACCTTCGCGAGCGCCGGGCCGAGCTTCGCCGGGGTGGCGTCGATCACGAGGTGTCCGGTCATCCGGCGCAGGATCCGCCGCGCGGTCGGGATCACGGCCCACGGTGCCATCGTCGCGAAGCCGCCGCCGATCGTGACCGCGCCGCGGAGGTACCAGGCGAGGAACTCGGGCACGTCCTGGCTGAGCTTCTCGAGGTTGCGTGCGGCGACCCGCGGGTCCTCGGGCCGGACCACCCGGTCGACGAAGCCGCGGGTGAAGTCCAACCCCTGCTCGTCGCGGAGGACTCCCGCCAGCCGTGCCGCACCCGGGTCCGGCTTGGTGCCCGCCGAGGCCGCCAGCCAGCGTCGCACGAGGGCGACGGCGTCGTCGGTGCAGTCGGCGATGCGGGGACTCGGCATGCCCCTGATCGTATGCGCCCACACCGACGCTCCCTCGGAGGACGCCGTGCGTCACCGGAGCGTCATCCGGACGGATGAAACCGGGCTCGTCCGGGTCGCCCGTCGATACGCTGTCGAGCATGGCGACGCAGGACGACGAGGGCCACGACTGGGCCACGTGGGACACCTACCACGACGCCTGGCGACGGCTGGACCGTGCGCTCGACCACGCCGTGCAGGAGGGCGCCGGCATCTCGATCCCCGAGTTCGAGATCCTGATCGGCCTGCACCGTGACCCGGACCACCGCCTGCGGGTACGCGACATCGCCGCGGGCATCGGCTGGGAGAAGTCCCGCGTCAGCCACCAGGTCACGCGCATGGTGGCGCGTGGCCTCGTGGAGCGCGCCGACTGCCCCACCGACGGTCGTGGCAGCTGGGTGTCGATGACCCCGGCGGGCCGTCGCGCGGTGTTGTCCGGCATCCGCGCGCACACCGGTGCGCTGGAGGAGCTGTTCTGGAGGCCCGTGGGGACGGACGCGGACACGCTGCGGTCCGTCAGCGAGCGCCTCCACACCGCGATCGGTCCCGTGAACCTCGAAGCCGAGGCCGGTTAGAGGTCGACGTCCGCGAGGACGCGGTCGTCGCCGCGGAGCCGGACCTGCACGCTGGCGATGTCGCTCCGGGGGACGGTCGTCGAGGCCGACAGCCCACGGGCTGCCTCCCCCGCTGCCGACCACGACGCCACCGTCTCCGCCGTGCCGTCGTCGCGCACCACGACGAGGTCGTACTGGACCGATCCGTCGGCCGCCCAGGACTTCCCGCCGTACGAGCAGCCCCAGTCGAAGCGCGTCCCCCACGGCTCGCCGCTGACGGCCAGGTCGACGTCGAGACCGCGGGCGCCGACCAGCGAGTACCGATCGGCCGGCCCCTGGGAGGCCGCCTGCACGTCACCGGGGTCGACACGGGCGGTCCCCACGGCGAGCCCGCCGAGCACGGCCGCCAGGACGGCCGCCGCCGCGGTCGCGACGACCCACACGCGACGGCTGCGCCGGCGGCGCCGGACCCGGTGCGCGACGGACGCGAGGGTGCCCTCGGAACCGGTGACGGGCCTCCCGTCCGACTCCGCGATCTCGACCGCCTGGTCGGCCGGGAGCTTCCCGAGCAGGCCGGGCAGCCCGACCAGCTCGGCGACGGCGGCCGCGCAGCGGTCGCACGTCTCGAGGTGCCGCTCGTACTCGAGCCGCTCGTCCGCCGGCAGCGAGCCGAGCACGTAGGCGGCGTCCCACTCGGCGTAGCGGTCGTCGCTCATCGGGTCACTCCTCGTTCCTGCAGTGCGAGCCGGAGGGCCCGCAGACCGTAGTGCAACCGCGACTTCGCGGTGCCCTCCGGGATGTCGTGCCGCCGGGCGATCTCCGGCACGGTGTGGCCGAGCCAGTACGCGTCCACCACGACCCGGCGGTGCTCCGGGCTGAGCGAGGCGAGCGCGTCCGCCACGACGATGCGGTCGAGGACGGCGTCGGTGCGGTCGGCCTCGGCGCGGTCGACCGGGTGCTCCGTGCCGTGCTCGTGTCGGTTCCGGGCCGACCGGGCGTCGTCGACCACGAGGTTCCGGGCGACCGTGAACAGCCAGGCCCGAACGCTGTCGGGGGTCCGCTCGAGCACGGCCGGGCGCTGCCAGGCGCGGACCATCGTCTCCTGCACGACGTCATCGACGGCGTGGCCGTCCCGCGTCAGGTGTCGGACGTACCGCGTGAGCGCGTCGCCGTGCTCACGATGGAGCGTCGCGAGCAGCTCGTCGGCTCCCCTGCCCGTGGCCATCACTTCTCCAGGTCGAGCGAGAACTCGACGGAGCCCTTCGGGTCCACGGTGACGAAGCCGAGCGACGGCGCCTGGACGCCGTAGTCCTCGAAGGTGATCGGGACGCTGCCCGCGACCTGCACCCTGCCGTCCTTCCCGACGGCGACCTGGGCGTCGGCGGTGACGGGCTTCTGCACGCCGTGGAGGTCCATCGTGCCGGTGAGCGTGACGTCCTGGGTGGAGCCGTCGAGCGCGCCGGAGACGTCGACGGGCTCGGTCAGCGTGAAGGTCGCCGTGGGGTGCTGGTCGGTCTGCAGCGCGGTGGTGCGGAAGTACTCGTCGCGGGCTGCCTCGGGCGTGCTGATCTTCGCGACCTGCACGGTGACGGTCGCCTTCGTGAGGGAACCGCCGCTGACCTCGGCGGTGCCCTCGACGTCCTCCGTGCGTCCGACCACGTTCACATCCTGGCCCTGGAGCACCTCGTGGACGCGGTAGCCCGCGAACGAGTCGCCCGTGGACTTCCAGGTGCCGTCGGCCTCGGCTGCCGTCAGCGAGCCGCTGCCGCCGGACGGCGCCGCGCTGAGCGACGGGGCGGCCTCGGCCTGCGCGTTGACGGTGTTCGCGTAGATGACCGGGCCGGCGATCGCTGCGGCCGCGCCGACGACCACGACGCCGGAGGCGATGCCGATGATGACCTTGGTGCGTGTGCGGAGTCCCATACCGAGGACACGAGACAACGCCCCGGATCGTTCACCGGGTGCTCGACCCGCGTGTCGATCCGTGCCAGGCTCGGAGGGTGGAAGCGCGTACACCGGTCGTCGTCGCCGTGGCCCGTGACGGGGGTCACCACTTCAGCAAGCCGCTCGTGGACGAGGTCGTGCTCGTCGCCGGGTGGGGCATCGAGGGGGACGCGCACGCCGGCACGACCGTGCAGCACCGGTCCCGGGTGGCGCGGGACCCCTCGCAGCCGAACCTCCGCCAGGTGCACCTGCTGCACGCCGAGCTCTTCGACGAGGTCGCGGACGCCGGGTTCGAGGTCGCTCCGGGCGACATGGGCGAGAACGTGACGACGCGCGGCGTCGACCTGCTCGGGCTGCCGACCGGGACCGTCCTGCACCTCGGGGAGTCGGCGCGCGTCCGGGTGACCGGCCTGCGGAACCCGTGCCAGCAGATCAACGGGTTCGAGCCGGGGCTGCTCAAGGCCGTCCTCGGGCGCGCGGAGGACGGGAGCGTCGAGCGGAAGGGCGGCGTGATGTCCGTCGTGCTCACGGGTGGAACCGTCCGACCGGGCGACGCCGTGCGGGTGGAGCTGCCCGAGGGCGAGCCGGAGCCGCTGCAGCCCGTGTGAGGCGGAGGGGTCGCCGCGAAACGCGCGCGGCTCGACGTCCCGTGCGTCGATCGACGTGTGCGACGTCGAAGCGCGCGCGTGTCCTCGACATCCGCCTGGCACAGTGGATGCGTGCAGCACCACGGAACCGTCGTCATCGCCGGCTGCGGCGACCTGGGCACCGAGGCCGGTCTCCGCTTCGCGGAGCGCGGCCACCACGTCATCGGCCTGCGCCGTCGCGGCGAGCTCGTGCCGGCTCCGCTCGAGGGACGGAGCACCGACCTCAGGACGCAGGTGCCGACGATCCCCGACGACGCGGCCGTGGTGGTCGTCGCGACAGCGGCCGGCAGCCGGGACGTCGACGCGTACCGGGCGACCTACGTCGACGGACTCCGGAACGTGCTCGACGGGATCGACGCGTCGGGTGCTCGGCCCCGCCTCGTCGTGGTGTCGTCGACCGCGGTGTACGACGTGGACGACGGGAGCGAGGTCAGCGAGGACACCCCGGCACGTGGCGGCACCCCGACCGCCGCGGTGCTCGTCGAGGCCGAGGAACTCCTTCAGCAGCGCGCACCCGGTGCCGTCCTGCTCCGACTGTCCGGCGTCTACGGCCCGGGTCGCGAGCGACTGATCGACCAGGTGCGTTCCGGCAGCGCCCGACTCTCGCCGGGCACCTCCCCGCACACGAACCGCATCCACCGCGACGATGCGGCCGAGGCGCTCGTGCACCTCGCGACGATCGAGGACCCGGCGCCGACCTACCTCGGGACGGATGACGAGCCGGTGCGCCTGGACGACGTGCTCCGGTTCCTCGCCGCCGAGCTCGGCGTCGAGGAACCGGCCCGGGGCGACGGCGACGGACGACAGGCGGGCGGGGACAAGCGCCTCTCGAACGCGTTGCTCCGCTCGTCGGGCTGGGCGCCGCGCTACCCGACCTTCCGCGAGGGCTACCGAGCCGTCCTCGCCGGCGAGGGCACGCGGCACCCCTGACGCGCCGCACCCCGTCCGTCCGGTGGTCGTGCCGCCGCGACGGCGCTCAGACGCGGATGAGGTTCGGCGCGAACCGGCACCAGTAGTCGGTGATCGGCCCGTCGGACTCTCGGATGCCGACGCCGAACGACTGCCCGTCGACGACCCACGACCCGAGCACCGGGTGGTTGTGCCCGTTCCGGCCGGGGAAGTCCGGCAGCTCGTGGTACTGCTGCCACACCCGCTCGCCCCCGGTACCCGCGCGGCGGTACTCGGTGCCGTTCGACGTCACCGAGCCGTCGGCGCGGTGCACGGCGATGCCGTCGCCCTCGCGTCCGAACACCGGCTTCACCACGAAATCCGTCATCCCACTGGGTCCGTCGGCGAACGAGGGAAGCAGGTTGTCGTGGCCCGGGAAGAGCCGCCACAGCGCGACGAGCAGGAGCTTGTTCGAGAGGAACATCTTCCACGCCGGCTCGTACCAGCGGCCGAGGCGGCCCCGGTCGGACACGAGGAACGCGCCGAACTCCTGGTCACCGGACGCCCGGTCGTCGCCCGACACGAGGTCCTCCCACGGGTAGAGCTTGAAGAGGTTCCGGATCACCGGCCACTGCATGCCCGGCGCGTCACCGGGCAGGGTGTAGGCGCTCCGCGACGACCCGACGGGCTCCTCGTTGCCGACGAACTGGCGGGCGGCGGCGTGCCAGCCCACGTCCTTCATCTCGATGCCGGTGTGCTCCCAGCCCGCCTCACCGGCGAGGTCCCGCATGTAGGCGACGGTGTCCCAGTCCTCACCGGCGGTGTCGAGGTCGGAGTGCGCCACGAACAGGCGTCCGCCCTCCTCCGCCCGGAGCGACTCGTGCAGGAGCGTCCGCCAGCGTGCGACGAGCGCCTCGTGGATGCCGTTCCACTGGTCGGTGTCGGCGGGCAGGTCACCGGAGCCGACTCGGTCACGGAGCCAGTGCCACTGCGTGACCGACGCCTCGATCAGCCCGGTCGGCGTGTCGCCGTTGTACTCGAGGAGCTTCGCGGGCGACCCGTCACCGGCGTAGGCGAGATCGAAGCGGGCGTAGACGTCGGGTTCGCCTTGCTCGAGCGACCAGGACGCGAGCTCGAAGCCCTCCGGGGTGAGCCCGAGCGTGCCGAGCTCGCCGGACGCCAGGTACCGCGCGGCCTCGAGGCTCATCCGGTGCAGTTCCTCGGTCTGCTCCTCCAGCGCCTCGACCTCCGGGAGGGTGAACACGTAGGCCGCGCCGTCGTTCCAGTACTCGACCGCCGTCCCGTCCTCGCGCTCGGACCGGGAGTAGACCAGCCCGGTCTGCTGGATCTTCCGCTGCCAGTCCGGCCGCTCGGTGAACTCGACGCGCTCCATCAGCCACCGAACCCGCCGTGCTCACCGGACCCGCCGAAGCCACCCTTCGACACGGAACTGCCGCGGGAGGAGACGCCGGACTCCGCGGTCTTGCCGGCCGGGAGCGAGGTCCGTCCGCCGGACACCGTGTCGCCGACCGCCGGGACCTTCGTCGTCCGGCTGCTGCTGAGCGGCAGGAAGTACCAGCCCGCGTGCCCGCCGTGGTTGTTGCAGTCGTCGTCCGGCAGCCGCTTCTGGGTCGCGTTGTCGCGGCAGATCTTCGCGTAGTCGGCGTCGACGCCTGAGCCCTCGCCACATCCCGTGAGGGACGCGGCGAGCGCGGCGACGACGCCGATCGAGACGACCCGAGACGCGCGGCGACGATGACGATCAGCACTCACGAACGTCGACACTAGGCGGTCCGCGTGACGGCGGCACGGCGTCGGTCGCCGCGCGCAGCGACCAGGTCGCGGACGGGAGGCCCGTGGCGGCGCCGCCACGGGCCTCCCGTCCGTCCTGTGGTCGCGTCAGCGACCGTCAGTGCTCGTCGTAGTGGTCATCGTGCCGAGCGTGGCGGTGGCCGTCGTGGACGAAGTCGACGTGGTCGCCGTGCTCGACGGTCTCGTGCTCGCCGCCGTCGTGCTCGTGGTCGTGCTCCGAGACGTCGTGCTCGGCGATGCGGTGCTCGTCGTCGCCGGGTGCCGGAGTGGGGTCGGTGTCGGTCATGATTCCTCCTGAGATCGGTTCTCAGCAGGAGGATACGGGTGAGGACGGCGTGTGTCCGGCGACTGTGTCGACGCTCAGTGGTGCCGGTGGTCCTGGATCGTCATGCGCGGCCCGAACGACGGCTTCCGGAAGCCCGAGCCCCCGATGAGCCGCACGACCCGCTCCCGGTGACCGCGGTACGGCTCGAGCAGCTCGAGCATCCCGTCGTCGTCGACCGGACCGCCCGTCAGCGCCCACCCGACGAGGGCCGGCACGTGGTAGTCGCCCACGCTCGGAGCATCCGGATCCCCGTGCGCCCGCTGGGCCGTCTCGGCGGCGGTCCACCCGCCGACACCGGGCACCGACTGCAGCCGGTCGGACACCACCGCGCCACCACGGCCGAGCGCCAGGGTGCGCTCGAGGGCCGGCGCGACCCGCATCGCGCGCATCACGGTGGCCGAACGCCCGGGCTCGATGCCGGCACGGTGCCACTCCCAGCTCGGGATCGCCGCCCACCCGGACGCGGTCGGCTGCACCCACATGTCGGCCGGGGCCGGACCGGGGGCGGGCGACCCGAAGCGCCGCAGGAGGTACCGCCACGCACGCCATGCCTGCCGCGAGGTCACCTTCTGCTCCATGATCGCCGGCACGAGGGCGGCGACCACCGCGTTCGTCCGGAGCAGCCGCAGGCCAGGCTGGCGGTGCCGAGCATCGGCGAGGAACGGGTGCGCGGACACGTCGAGCGCCGACCAGTCGTCACCGCGACCGAGCATCTCGGGGGCGTGTACCACCGCCCACTCGGCGCCGTCGCCCCAGGCCGAGACGGCGATCGCGTCCGGTCCGGCCCTGCGCACGAGCACCGATGCCGGCCCGACCGGCGTGCGCAGTGCGAGCCAGGTGTCCGCACCGACCACGCGGAACGCGGGGTCGCCGGAGCCGCGCTGCAGTGGGCGGAGCGTCGCGCGGACGTCCACCGGGCCGTCGGGGCGGTACACCGTGTCGATCCGTCCGGCCGCGTGGTGGGGACCACCGGCCGCGCGGCGGGCAGCGTCGGCCGCGTCGTCGACACCGCCTGCGGCGGAGGCGGGCGCAGCGAGGGACACCCCAGGATGGTAATGCGGAACCACCGTCAGCCATGATGGGCGTGTCCCACCACCACCGACGATGGAGTTCCCGTGCGCATCGGCATCCTCACCTCCGGCGGCGACTGCCCCGGCCTCAACGCGGTCATCCGCGCGATCGTGCTCAAGGGCATCGCGATCTACGGCCACGACTTCGTCGGGTTCCGCGACGGCTGGCGCGGCGTGGTCGACGGCGACATCGTGCCGCTCGGACGCAAGGACATCCAGGGCATTGCGAAGCAGGGCGGCACGATCCTCGGCACGAGCCGCACCAACCCCTTCGAGGGCGAGCGCGGTGGCGTCGAGAACATCGAGCGCACGCTGCAGCGGCACGGCATCGACGCCATCGTCGCGATCGGCGGCGAGGGCACCCTGGCCGCCGCCAAGCGCCTCACCGACGCGGGCCTGAAGATCGTCGGCGTCCCGAAGACCGTCGACAACGACCTCGGCGCCACCGACTACACGTTCGGCTTCGACACGGCCGTGGCGATCGCTACCCAGGCGATGGACCGCCTCCGCACGACGGGCGACTCACACTCCCGCTGCATGGTCGCCGAGGTCATGGGCCGCCACGTCGGCTGGATCGCCCTGCACTCGGGCATGGCCGCCGGTGCGCACGCGATCCTCATCCCCGAGCAGAAGACGAGCATGGAGCAGATCGCGCAGTGGGTGCGCGCCGCCTACGACCGCGGCCGTGCACCGCTCGTCGTCGTCGCGGAGGGTTTCGTGCCCGACCACGAGGACAACGCCCACACCGAGCGCGGGCTCGACGCGTTCGGGCGGCCACGGCTCGGCGGGATCGGTGAGCGGCTCGCGCCACTGATCGAGGAGATGACGGGCATCGAGACGCGCGCCACGACCCTCGGGCACATCCAGCGCGGTGGCACGCCGACCGCCTACGACCGGGTGCTCTCGACCCGTCTCGGGCTCGCGGCGATCGACTCGGTCGTCGAGGAGCGGTGGGGCCGCATGGTCGCGCTCAAGGGGACGGACATCGTGCACGTCTCGTTCGACGAGGCACTCGGCGAGCTCAAGACCGTGCCGCAGGACCGGTACGACGAGGCCGCCATCATGTTCGGCTGAGTGGCGCAGGACCGGGCAGTGCCCACCCCCGGCGAAGCCGCCACCATGCTCGGCTGAGTGCCGCAGGACCGGGCAGTGCCCACCCCCGGCGAAGCCGCCATCATGTTCGGCTGCGCCCGGTCGACCTCCGGACGGTCGCCCCGCGACCCGGCCTGGAGGCACGGGGTAGCGTCCGACGCGTGACCCGCGCCGTCCTCGTCTCCAGTTCCGCACCGCCCGCCATCACCGATGTCGACCTCGCCGACCCCGCCGATGGCGAGGTCCTCGTCGACGTCTCCGCATCGAGCGTCAACTACAAGGACGGTCTCGCACTCGCCCGGAACCCAGGTGTCGCGCGGGTGGACCCGCTCGTGCCGGGCATCGACGTCGTCGGGACGGTCTCCGCTCTCGGACCTGGTGTGCGCGACGTCGCGATCGGCGACCGCGTGACGTGCAACGGCGCCGGCCTCGGTGAGACGCGGCACGGCGGGTGGGCCGCACACACGATCGTGCCCGCGGACGCACTGGTCGTGCTACCGGACGACGTCGAGGACTCCTTCGCCGCCGCGATCGGCACCGCGGGCTTCACGGCGCAGCTCAGCGTCCTCGCGCTCGAAGGGATGGTCGCGCCCGACGACGGCCCCGTCCTCGTGACCGGCGCGTCCGGTGGGGTCGGAACCGTGGCGATCGCGCTGCTCGCGGCCCGCGGGTACTCCGTGACGGCGTCGACCGGACGGACGTCGAACGCCGAGTCGCTCCGGCGTCTGGGCGCGACCGAGGTGGTCGACCGGGCCACGCTGTCGGACCTCGGCAAGCCACTGCAGCGTGCGACCTGGGCGGGTGCGGTCGACAGCGTCGGGGGCGCGACGCTGGCCAACGTGCTCGCCGCCACCCGGTGGGGCGGAGCCGTGACGGCCTGCGGACTCGCCCAGGACTCCGCCCTGCCGACGACCGTGATGCCGTTCATCCTGCGCGCCGTCTCGCTGCTCGGCATCAACTCGGTCGAGGCGCCGCACGCGCTGCGGCAGCGGGCGTGGGACCGCCTCGCGACCGACCTCGACCCGGCGCTGCTCGCCGACGTCACCCGCACGGTGTCGCTGTCCGACGCGATCGCGGTCGGGGCCGAGGTCGTCGCCGGCCGCGTGCACGGTCGCACCGTCGTCGACGTGACGGCCCGGTGACCAGCGAAATACTACTACCCCATCATTTCACAAACGCTTGCACATTGACACGTTAGGATTGGAGTACAACACGCCCGACCCGTGAGGAGCAGCGATGCCCGTCCCGAAGTCCACCGTCGAGAACTCGCCGCGGAAGCTCCTGCGCGACGTCGTGCTCGAGAAGATGCTCGCCGCGATCCAGGACGGCACCCTGCAGGCCGGCGAACGCCTCAACGACGACGAGCTCGTCGCGTGGCTCGGCGTCAGTCGCACCCCCATCCGCGAGGCCATCGCGAAACTCGTCGACTACGGCCTCGTCGAGATGGAGGCGAACCGCTACACGCGCATCGCCTCGCCCACGCTGCAGCAGTTCGACGACAC
This sequence comes from Curtobacterium phoenicis, assembly GCF_047238015.1. Classification (NCBI taxonomy): domain Bacteria; kingdom Bacillati; phylum Actinomycetota; class Actinomycetes; order Micrococcales; family Microbacteriaceae; genus Curtobacterium; species Curtobacterium phoenicis. The sequence continues at coordinate 432,643 of NZ_JBDFLZ010000002.1, read as the reverse complement.
CCTGCAGGTCCTCGGCGGGTTCACCGAACTCGCCGCGAGGTGGGCGGTGCCGAAGCTCGACGACGCCGCCGCCGCGCAACTGCTCGACATGCTCGAGGCGCTGCGTGCCGCGGCCGACTCCGAGGACCGCTCCTCGATGAACCAGCACATCGGCGCGATCGTCACCTTCCTCATCGGCGCGACCGAGAACGCGCTGCTCGTCCAGCTGTCGACCTCGCTCCTGCCGCGGACGAACTTCCTCGCGCTCACGCACCCCACCGGGGTCTTCTGGGACGTCAAGCACTTCATCGACCCGCTCCGAGCGGCCGTCAAGAAGCGGGACGGGGAAGCTGCCGGAGCATCGATCCGCACGCTCACGACGACCGTGGAAGAGCACGCCGACCACGTCCGCGAGGTCGCGCCCACGGAGAGCACGCTCGCGCAACAGGGTCGGAAGCGCTGACGACCGGGGCCGCGCGGTGACCGACACGCTGATCGAGGCCACCGGCGTCCGGGTGACACGATCCGGCCGTGACCTCCTCCACGACGTCGACCTGACCGTCCGGCAGGGCGAGCACTGGGCGCTGCTCGGGCCGAACGGCGCCGGCAAGTCCACCCTGCTCGCCGTGCTCGGCGCGACCGGGCACCCGACGGCCGGCACCGTGGAACTGCTCGGACGTCGGCTCGGTCGAGTGGACGTCCGGGAGCTCCGCGAGCGCATCGGCCACGTCGACCCCCGGCACCGCATGACCTCGCCGCTGACCGTCCTCGAGACCGTCCTGACCGGCGTCACCGGGACGACCGACCTCATGCTCCGGTGGACCCCGACGACCGAGCAGGTCGCCGCTGCCGAGCAGCACGTCGCCGACGTCGGGCTCGCCGCACGGCGTGACGCCCGGTGGCCGGTGCTGTCCCAGGGCGAACGCGGGCGAGCGCTCATCGCCCGGGCCCTCATGGCCGAACCGCGGCTGCTGCTGCTCGACGAACCCGCGACCGGGCTCGACGTCGCCGCCCGCGAGCACCTGCTCGAGACCGTCGATGCGCTGCGGCACCGGCACCCCGAGCTCGGCAGCGTGATGGTCACCCACCACCTCGAGGACCTGCCGACGTCGACCTCGCACGCGATGCTGCTGCGTGACGGTCGCGCGGTCGCACAGGGCTCCGCGGACGAGGTGATCACGTCGTCCGCGGTGTCGCACGCCTTCGACTTCCCGCTCGCCATCGTGCGGTCGGAGGGTCGCTGGCACGCACGCCGAGCGGTGTAGGCGACCCGCGCCTCCAGGCCGGTCCCGCGGAACCAGGTTCCGGACGCAGCGGACGCGCCGGAGTTGCTACGCCGTGGCGGCCGCCGCCGCGCGTGCCGCGGCCGGCAGCGCGTCGAGGACCCGCCCGACCGCACGGTCGTCGTGCGCAGCCGTGACGAACCACGCCTCGAACACGCTCGGCGGCAGGGTGACGCCCTGGTCGAGCATGCTGTGGAAGAACGGCGCGTACCGGAACGCCTCCTGCGCCCGCACGTCGTCGTAGTTCCGCGGAGCGGTGTCCGTGAAGGCGAACGAGAACAGGTTGCCGGCGTGCTGCACGGTGTGCTCGACCCCCGCCGCCGACAGCGCCTCGCTCGTCGCGGTCGCGATCGTCGCCGCCGTCCGGTCGAGGTGCGCGTAGACCTCGGGCGTCGCCGCACGGAGGGTCGCGATCCCGGCGGCGACCGCCAGCGGGTTCCCGGACAGGGTGCCCGCCTGGTAGACCGGGCCGAGCGGCGCGAGGAAGTCCATCACCTCGCGTCGACCACCGAGCGCGGCGAGCGGCATGCCGCCGCCGATGACCTTGCCGAACGTCACGAGGTCGGGCTTCCAACCGGCGCCGTCGGGCACGACCTTCGACGCCTCGAGGCCCCACCAGCCGGCCGGGCCGACACGGAAACCGGTGAGGACCTTGTCGACGATGAGCAGCGCACCGTGCGACTGCGTGATCTGCGCCAGAGCACGGTTGAACCCGCGCTCGGGGGCGAGCACGCCCATGTTCGCGGCGGCGGCCTCGACGATCACGGCGGCGATCCGCTCGGAGTGCTCGTCGAACGCGCGGCGGACGGCATCGAGGTCGTTGTACGGCAGCACGAGGGTCTGCGCGGCGGTCTCGGCGGTGATGCCGGCGGACCCGGGCATCGCCAGCGTCGCGACCCCCGACCCGGCCTCGGCGAGGAGCGAGTCGGAGTGGCCGTGGTAGTGCCCGGCGAACTTCACCAGGAGGTCGCGGCCGGTGTAGCCCCGCGCGAGACGGATCGCCGTCATCGTCGCCTCGGTGCCCGTCGACACCATGCGGATCTTCTCGATGGGACCGTCGCCGTCCACCGAGACCCGCTGCTTGACGAGTTCGGCCAGCTCGGTCTCGCCCGGCGTCGACGCGCCGAACGACAGCCCGCGCGACGCCGCCTGCTGCACGGCCTCGACCGTGCCGGGGTGGGCGTGCCCGAGGATCGCCGGCCCCCACGACGCGACGAGGTCGACGTACTCGCGACCCTCGGCGTCGGTGACGTACGCGCCCTTCGCGGCGGTCAGGAACCGGGGCGTGCCGCCGACCGAGCCGTACGCCCGCACGGGCGAGTTGACGCCGCCGGGGATGCTGTTCTTGGCACGCCCGAAGAGCTGGTCGTTCGTGGTGGTCGTCGTGGTCGTCATTCGGGGGCCTTCCCGGTCGAGGCGACGCCGGACACCGCCGCGGTGCTGCCGGACGTGCGCAGGCCGGCCTCCTGGTTGAGCTTCCGTGCGACCTCCACCGCGAAGTAGGTGAGGATCGCGTCGGCACCGGCGCGCTTGATGCCGACGAGTGCCTCCATCGCGGCGGCGTCGCGGTCGATCCAGCCGTTCTGTGCCGCTGCCGTGATCATCGCGTACTCGCCGCTGATCTGGTACGCCCACACGGGGACCTCGGAGACGTCGGCCGTCCGGGCGAGCACGTCGAGGTAGCTCATCGCGGGCTTCACCATGACGACGTCGGCGCCCTCCTCGATGTCGAGCAGCACCTCGCGGAGACCCTGCCGCCCGTCCGCGGCGTCGATCTGGTACGTGCGGCGGTCGCCCTGGAGCGAGGATGCGACGGCTTCGCGGAAGGGCCCGTAGAACGCGCTGGCGTACTTCGCCGAGTACGCCAGCAGCGCGGTGCCGCTGTGGCCCGCGGTGTCGAGGGCGTCCCGGGCGGCGGCGATCTGGCCGTCCATCATGCCGCTCATGCAGACGAGCTCGGCCCCGGCCTCGGCCTGGGCGACGGCCATGTCGCGGTAGCGGAGCAGCGTCGCGTCGTTGTCGACCGAGCCGTCCGCAGCGAGGACCCCGCAGTGCCCGTGGTCGGTGAACTCGTCGAGGCACAGGTCGGACTGCACGACGAGGGCGTCGCCGACCTCTTCGCGGGCGACCCGTATCGCGACGTTGAGGATGCCGTCCGGGTCGGTGGCTCCGGAGCCGGTGGCGTCCTTCGAGGTCGGGACGCCGAACAGGTTCACGCCGCCGATCCCCTGCTCCGCCCCCTCGACGAGCGCGCGCCGGAACGAGTCGAGCGAGTGCTGCGACACGCCGGGCATGCTCGAGATCGGCACGGCCTCGGTCGCGCCCTCGCGGATGAACATCGGCAGCACGAGCTCTGCGGGGTGCAGACGGGTCTCGGCGACGAGACGGCGCATGGCCGGGGTGGCGCGCAGTCGGCGGGGGCGGACCTGGGGGAACTGTCCGGTCACGATGACCTTCCTGATCGGGGTGCTTCTGGTGCTTCTGGTGCTTCGGTTCGGAGTGCCTCGGCGACGGCGTCGAGCAGGGCTTCCGCGGAACGGCTGCGTGCCACGACGTGCACGGGCAGGCCGACCTCGCGTGCGGCCGATGCGGTGCCGGGGCCGATGCACGCGATCCGGGTGCGGGGGTCGAGCGGGGTCATCCGGCGGGCGACCTGCGAGGCGACGCTGCCGCTCGTGACGAGCACCGCGTCGGGTGCCCGGTCGAGACGGACCGGCTCGTCACCGGTCCCCACGGTACGGTACGCGACCACGTCCTCGACGTCGATCCCGCGGGCACGCAGCCCCTCGACGAGCGTGGGGGCGGCCAGCTCGGAACGCGGGAAGAGGACACGTCCGGCGGATCCCGGGAAGGCAGCGACGAGTCCGGCGGCGGACTCCGTCTCGGGCACGAGGTCGACCCGCCAGCCCGCCTGCCGCGCAGCCCGCGCGGTCGCCTCACCCACGCAGGCCACGCACACCCCGGCCGGGAGGCGCGACACGCGTCCGGCGACCACCCGCACGGCCGTCGCACTGGTCACCGCGAGCCAGGGGGCGGTCGAGCCGGCCCCGTCGGCACCGGTCGCGTCCGCCGGGGCCGCGCCGTGCCTCCCGTCCGACGGCGCGCCGACCGCGTCCGCGAGCCGCGCGAGCGCGGCGTCGAGACCTGCCGGGTCGGCCGGCGGCGCGTCGGTGACGAGCGGGACGACGACGGGGTCGAGCCCGCGCGCCCGCGCCGCGGCCGCGACCTGCTCGCCCCAGGCGCCACCACGAGGGACGAGCACGACCGGGCGTCGTGGCTCGTCCTGCGCGGGAGCGAGGCCGTCCGTGGCTAGTCCGTGCTGGTCGCCGTCGTGGTCCCGGTGCCCGACGTCGAATCGTCATCCGCCGGCTGGGCGGCGGCCGGGGTGGCCAGGCCGGGTCCGGCCGAGTGGTCACCGTCGGCCGGGGCGTCCGACACCGACGACGCGAGATCGGCGAGCTCGGCCGCGCCGTTCTCGAGGAGCTCGGCGGCGACCCGCCGTCCGACGTCGAGGGCTTCGTCGAGACGTTCCTGGGCAGATCCGTCGAGGTGCGCCGCGTGCGACGCCGTCCGGTACTCGGACCCGTCGGGTCGGTACACGGTCGCGCTGACGAGCAGGAGTTCGGCGTCCACGACCGCGGTCGCACCGATCGGGGCCGAGCACCCGGCCTCGAGCTTCGCCAGGACCTCGCGTTCGGCGGTGACCGTCAGGCGGGTCGGCGCGTGGTCGAGCTTGCGGAGCGCGGCGAGCAGGTTGCGGTCCGACTCGTCCGAGCGGATCTCGACCGCGAGTGCTCCCTGCCCCGGGGCGCTCGGCCAGAAGCCGAGGTCGAGGAGCTCCGTCGCGGCGCCCAGGCGGTCGATGCGCCCGAGACCGGCGGCGGCGAGCACGACCGCGTCGAGGTCGTCCTCCACCCGACCGAGCCGGGTGTCGATGTTCCCGCGGATGTCCACGACGTCGAGGTCCGGACGCTTGGCCTTGAGCTGCGCGACCCGGCGGGGCGAACCCGTGCCGACCTTCGCACCCACGGGCAACGAGTCGACCGTGGCGCCGTTGCGCGCGACGAGGACGTCACGCGCGTCGGCACGCTTCGGGACCGCCGCGATCGTCAGGCCCGGGTAGGGCGCGGTCGGGAGGTCCTTGAGCGAGTGCACGAGGACGTCGACCTCGCCGGCGACGAGTGCTTCGCGCAGGGCGCTCGCGAACACCCCGGTGCCACCGAGGCTCGCGAGCGACGCGCGGTTCGTGTCGCCCTCGCTCGTCACCTCGACGAGCTCGACCGGTCGGCCGGACGCCTTCGCGAGCCGGTCGGCCACGTCCTGCGACTGGGACATCGCGAGCCGGCTGGCGCGGGTTCCGAGCCTGATCGGGGTCGGCGTGCCCTGCTCGGCCGCCGTCTGGTCGCTCACGGGGCGAGGCCGGCGGCGGCGGGCTTGAACCCGGCGCGCACGTTCTCGCAGCAGCCCGGACGGCAGACGTCGTACCAGGGACCGAGGTCGGTCAGGTGCGGACGCTCCGAGGTCGGGACGCCGTTGACGCGCTCGAGCACGAGGTCGATCAGGCCTGCGACGTACGCCGGGTCGACACCGGGCGTCTGAGTCCGGATCGACCAGAAGCCGAGCTCCTGCGCGGTCTCGGTCGCCTCTTCGTCGAGGTCCCACATGACCTCCATGTGGTCGCTCACGAAGCCGAGCGGGACGATGAGCACGGCACGGGTCGGACCGCCCTTGAGCTCTTCGTTCATGTAGTCGTTGATGTCGGGCTCGAGCCAGGGCTGCGTCGGGGGCCCCGAGCGCGACTGGTAGACGAGCTTCCACGCGGGCTTGCTCGTGCCCTGCAGGTGCGCGTGCTCGGGTTGCTCGAGGAGCTCCGCCCACGCCTGGTCGAGGACCACCTCGGCCACCGCGAGGTGCTGCGCCTCGTACGCGCCGTGCTCGTCGAAGCCGCGGAAGTCGGGCCCGGAGCGCGCAGCGTCGGCCGAGGGGATCGAGTGCGTCGAGAAGAGCACGTGGAGCTCGGTCGCGAGGTCGAGGCCCTCGTTCTCCGCGATCGCCTTCGCGAGGCCGTCACGCACGCCGTCGACGAACGGCCGGACGAAGCCGGGGTGGTCGAAGAACTGCCGCACCTTGTCGATCTTGATCGTGTCGATCAGGCCCGTGGCGTCGAGCACGCGGGCGTAGTCCTCGCGGTACTGCCGGCAGCTCGAGAACGACGAGTACGCGCTCGTCGCGATCGCGATGAGGTTCGTGAGTCCCCGGTCTGCGGCCTCCGTGAAGGCGTCCTCGAGGTAGGGGTCCCAGTTGCGGTTGCCCCACAGCACGGGCAGGTCGATCCCGCGCTTCGCGAGCTCCGCCTCGAGCGCGGCCTTGAGGGCGCGGTTCTGCGCGTTGATCGGGCTCACGCCGCCGAAGTGCCGGTAGTGGTGCGCGACTTCCTCGAGACGCTCGTCCGGGATGCCACGGCCGCGGGTGACGTTGCGGAGGAAGGGGATGACGTCGTCCTGCCCCTCCGGACCGCCGAACCCCGCGAGGAGGATCGCGTCGTAGGCGGTCGGGACCTCGACGTGCTCGGGCCCGTCGGCGGCCGCGGGGGTCGCGGCGAGGACGGCTCCGCGTCCGTTCGTGATCTGGCTGGTGTCGGTCACGAGAGCACCTCCGGCAGCTCGGCGGTCGTCACGCGACGACCCGTGTAGAACGGCACTTCCTCACGGACGTGGAGGCGTGCCTCGGTGTAGCGCAGGTCGCGCATGAGGTCGACGAGGTCCACCAGGTCGGGGCTCTCGAGCGGGAGGATCCACTCGTAGTCGCTGAGGGCGAACGTCGCGATCGTGTTGGTGAGCACCCGCCGGTACTTCGCGCCGGCGATGCCGTGGTCGCGGAGCATCTTCGAGCGCTCGTCCTCCGGCAGCAGGTACCACTCGTAGGAGCGGACGAACGGGTACACCGTGATCCACGCCTCGGGGTCCTTGCCGCGGAGGAACGCGGGGGTGTGCCGCTTGTTGAACTCGGCCTCGCGGTGCATGGCCATCGCGTGCCAGACGGGCTCGGCGTCGCGGAAGAGTGGGGTGCGGCGGATCTCGCGCAGCACGGCCTGGATCGCCTGTGCGTCGTCGCCGTGCAGCCAGATCATGACGTCGGCGTCGGCGCGGAAACCGGAGACGTCGTAGAAGCCCCGGATCGTCACGCCACGGTCGGCCGCGGCGGACACCACGCCGTCGAGCTCGGCGACACCGGCGTCCCCGGCCGGGGTGACGGCGCCGACCGGACGGCGGAAGACGGCCCACAGGGCGTAGGCCGTCAGGAGGTTCGGGTCGATGCCGGAAGCCGGGTCGGTCTCGTGGGCGTCGCCCGGAGCGGGCACGGTGGAACTCATGGGTCCTTTTGTCCTATCGGTTGCCAGGGATTACCTCGGCCCCCTGCCGAAGAGCGCCCGACGAGGACGGACCCGCGCGGCGACGATGCGTCGGCCGGTCACCGCCGTCGGAGCACCGCTACGACGATACCCCCGACCACCGCCACGCCCGCTGCCAGCCCGGCCAGGTACGGCACCGGGTTCTCGTCCGCGCGCTGCTTCACCTTCGCGGCGGCGATGCCGAGCTGCTTCGGGACGTTGAGCTTGTCCTCGATGGCGTCGAGGGTGTCGAACAGCTGCGCGCGGGTCGCCGCGACGCGGTCGGCCAAGTCGTCGTGCTGGTCGGTCACGGTTCCTCCGTCGGTGGTGCTGGTGCCGGATCCGGCTGTCATGGTGCGCGGTGTGGTGCTCGGAGCGCCTGCGTCGTCAGAACCGGCCGCCGACGTCGGGGCGCCGGGAGCCGTACTGCGTGCCGGGGGTCGGCTTCTTGCCGAGGCCCTTCACCGCGTTGACGTCGTTCTTCACGCTGTCGATCGTGCGCTTCGGGGTGAGGGGCAGGCCCTTCTTGAAGCGCTTCCACCCGATCAGCCCGAGGATCGCCGCCACGATGAGCATGACGACGGCCACGATCAGCGCGGCGAGCCACGCCGGCATCACGGTCGCGAGGCCCATCACGGCGGCCGTCAGGAGCACGCCGATCGCGTAGAGCACGATGACGAGCGCCGCGATGAGGAGCCCGGCCGCGAGCGCGAAGATCTTGACCTTCGCCAGCATCTCGGCCTTGAGCAGGTTGAGCTCACCGGTCACGAGCTCCTTGACGAGCTTCGGGACGTCGCCGACCAGACCGAACAGCGAACGCGGCTTGCGGTCGCGGGTGTCGGTCATGAGGTGTGAGCGTCCTTCTTCTGCCCGACCTTGCGGACGACCTTCTTGGTCTGCTCGCCGACGAACTCCGCGACGTCCGGGGTCTTGTCGGCGATGAAGTCCTCAGCCTTGTGGACGCCCTTCTGGAATCCGTTGCTGTTCCAGATCTTGCCGCTGACGGTCTTGATCTGCTCGTACCGCGCCCGTCCGGCTCGTGATCCCAGGACGTACCCGAGTGCTGCGCCGGCGACGAACAGGAGCTTGCCTCGCATGTGCGATTCCTCCGTTGGGTCAGTGTGCGGTGGTCATGCGCCGAGCGGAATACGTCCGGCGTTCCCCCAACAGTAGCCCTCGGCCGCTGGCGGGTCCGCCCAGGTTCACAGGTCCGCGTCGTCCAGGATGCGTTCAGCGGCTGCCCGGGCTGATGCGACGATGCCGGACAGGCCACGACCGGTCGTCGCCTCGCCGATCCCGACGACGCCCTCGGCCAGTCCGGCGGCGGTGGTGTCCGGTCCGTGCCAGCGGACCCGGGCAGCGCCACGGACGCGGTCCGCCCCGAACCGCACCCCCAACAGGGTGCCGGCGTCACGGACGGCTCGCGTCCCGGTCGGGTCCGCCGGGTCGACCGGGAGGCTCGTGGCCACGTCCGGCAGGTCCGCCCCGTTGGATCCGGTGTGCGTCGACGGTCCCGTTCCGGTTCCGGCGGCGTGCGTCGCGTAGCTGAGCCGGAGGACGTGCGCGCCGCCCGTGGCATCGGCGAGCCAGGGCCACTTGACCGTGGCGTGCGTCAGGGCCTTGGCGCCGACACCCTCGGCGTCCGGGTGGACGAGCATGCCCGTCCCGCGAGGGGCGGCGTTGAGGGCGGGTTCGTCGACGACGAGCGTCACGAGCTCGATCCCGGTGCGGTCGGCGGCCGCCGTGCGCTGCGGGTCGGCCGTGGAGGACAGGACGTGGTCGGCCACGAGCGTCTCGGTCTCGCCGTCCGCCCCGGTGACCTCGACGTGGTGCTCGGACACGGCGGTCGCTCGCGTGTGCAGCCGGACGTCGACCCGGTAGGTCTCCGTGTCCGCCACGAGTTCGTCGACCAGGCGCACGATCCCGCCACGGATGCCCTGGACCGCGGAGCCAGCGGCGGCGCGGGATCGGAGCGCGAGCACCGCGCGGCCGAGGGAGCCGTCCCGGAGCAGTGCGGCACGCAGGCCCGGTGCCGCCCGGTCCGGATCGAGCCGGTCCGGGTGCGTCGAGTGCACCCCGCCCGCGATCGGGACCACGAGGTCGTCGAGCACCCGCTCGCCCATCCGCTTCCGGACGAGCTCGCCGAGGGACGCCGCCTTCGCGCCGACGGGCGACGGCAGCAGGGAGTCCATCTGCGCGCGGAGCCCGGCCCTCTGCCCGATCACGGCGAGCACGTCCGCCGCCATCGGCGTGCTCGGGATGCCGAGGAGGCCCGTGGCGGGGATCGGCGCAGTGCGGCCGTCGCGGGTCATCAGCCAGGCGCCGCGCTGGTCCGGGGTCACGATGTCGTTGCCGAGCCCGAGCTCGATCGCGAGCCGGCTGACCGCGTCCGTCCGCGTCGCGAAGGAGTCCGCGGCCATGTCGAGGTCGATGCCGGCGACCGTGTGCCGGCGGACCATGCCACCGAGCACGCCGGACGCCTCGACGAGCACCACGTGGGCACCCCCCTTGGCGAGGTCCCGCGCGGCGACGAGGCCGGCGACACCACCACCGACCACGACGACGTCGGTCACGCCGGCTCTCCCGCCGTCCGGCCGTCGCCCAGGGAGTGCACGAGCTCGACGACGCGGGTGATCACGGTCGGGTCGGTCTCGGGCGGGACCCCGTGGCCGAGGTTCGCGACGTGCGCGCGGGCCGAGCCACCCCGGCGGACGACGTCGCGCACGTGGTCCTCGAGCACCGGCCAGGGAGCGGAGAGCATCGCCGGGTCGATGTTGCCCTGCACGGTGACGTCGGTGCCGACGCGACGGACGGCCTCGTCGAGCGGGATGCGCCAGTCGACACCGACACCGTCGACCACGGCGGAGTCGCCGCCCAGGGTGGTCATGTCGTGCAGGACCTCGCCGCTGCCCACGCCGAAGTGGATGCGGGGGACGCCGAGGTCCGCGACGTGCTCCAGCGCGCGGGCGGAGTACGGTGCGACGGAGGCGAGGTAGTCGGCGCGCGGCAGCGACCCCACCCACGAGTCGAAGAGCTGCGCGGCGGAAGCACCGGCGAGCACCTGCGCGCGGAGGAAGGCACCGGACACGTCAGCCGCCCAGGCGAGCAGCCGCGACCAGGTCTCCGGGTCGGCGTGCATGAGCGTCCGGGCGCGGATGTGGTCCTTCGACGGACCGCCCTCGACCAGGTACGCCGCGAGGGTGAAGGGCGCGCCCGCGAACCCGATGAGCGGCGTGCTGCCGAGCTCGGCGACCGTCCGGGCGACGGCCTCCGAGATCGGTGCGAGCGACGCCGGGTCGAGCGGCTCCAGGGCGTCCACGTCCGCTGCCCTGCGGATCGGCGCACCGAGGACCGGGCCGCGACCGGGCACGATCTCGACGTCGACGCCCGCGAGCTTGATCGGCACGACGATGTCACTGAAGAAGATGCCGGCGTCCACCCCGTGCCGCCGGACCGGCTGGAGGGTGATCTCGGACGCCATCGCCGGGTCGAGGCAGGCGTCGAGCATGGCCGTGCCGACGCGAAGCTCGCGGTACTCCGGCAGCGAACGCCCTGCCTGCCGCATGAACCAGACGGGGAGGCTCTCGGGACGGTCCCCACGGAGCGCACGGACGAGCGGGGAACCGCTGGTCAGGCCGGAGGTGAGGGGGTGCGTCCCGGGGAGGGCGGAGGCGGGGGCGTCGGTCACCGGACGATTCTCCCACCGCCTGTCGGGGTGCTTCCCGCACATCCGTGCAGGGAGCCGTCCGCACACCGAGCGCGGGTTACCATGGAACACGTGCTCATCTGTCTCACGGCGTCGCACCGCAACGCCAGCTTCGACCTCCTGGAGCGACTGAGCATCGGCGCACCGACCGCCGCGAGCCGTCTCGTGACCGACTCCGACGTGTTGGACGGGGCCGTCGTCCTGGCCACGTGCAACCGCTTCGAGGCCTACCTCGACATCGCGGGGGACGACCGTGACTCCGCCGTCTCGGCCACCGTCGACGCCGTCGCCGCCGCCAGCGACCTCTCCCCGACCGAACTCCGCGACTCCGTCCGGGTGCTCGGCGGCAAGGACGTCGTGCAGCACCTCTTCGCGGTGTCGAGCGGCCTCGAGTCCGTCGTCGTCGGCGAGACCGAGATCTCCGGGCAGGTGCGTCGTTCCCTCGAGGACGCCCGCTCGAACGGCACGACCACCTCGGACCTCGAACGGCTCTTCCAAGAGGCAGCGCACACCTCCCGCGGCGTCAAGACCCGCACCCGCATCGGCGCCGCCGGCCGCTCGCTCGTCCGGCTCGGCCTCCAGCTGGCGTCCTCCCGGGTCACCGACTGGGCGCAGACCCGCGTGCTCCTGGTCGGCACCGGCAGCTACGCGGCGACGACCATCGCGGCTCTGCGCGACCGGGGCGCCGTGAACATCCAGGTGTTCTCGCCGTCGGGTCGCGCGGCCTGGTTCGCGGCGAAGCACGACCTCGTCGCGGCCCGCGACCTCCGCCAGGCGATCGGGTCGAGCGACGTGGTCATCACCTGCACCTCGAGCGAGGTCCCGGTCGTCGCGCCGGCGGACCTCGACGACGGCGTCCGCCGGATCGTGATCGACCTCGGGCTCCCCCGCAACGTCGACCCCGCTGCGGCCGGTGTCGACGGCGTCGAGTTGCTCGACCTCGAGACCATCAGCATCCACGCCCCGATCAACGAGCTGAACGCCGAGTCCGAGGCACGCGCCATGGTCGACGACGCCGTGTCGCGCTTCCGTGCCCAGGCGCTCGAGCAGTCGACGACCCCGGCACTCGTCGCGTTCCGGAAGCACGTGTTCGACATCCTCGACGACGAGATCGACCGTGCGAAGCGTCGTGACGGCGACCCCGAGTCCGTGGAGCAGACCGAGCGTGCGCTCCGCCACCTCGTGGGCGTCCTGCTGCACCGCCCGTCGGTCCGCGCGCGTGAGCTCGGACGCGCCGGTCGCGGCGAGGAGTTCGTCGGCGCGCTCGACGCCCTGTTCGGCGTGCAGCCCGCCCCCGAGACGCAGGTACCGAGCCCGGTCGTGCCGCTCGCGGAGCGCACCGCGCCCGGCCGCGACGAGGCGGACCGCACCGACGAGGCGGACGCGAGCTGAGCCTCCCGTCCGCCCCGACACTGCGCGTCAGCGCGCTGCTGCTGGTGCGTGACCGGAAGGTGCTCATGGTGCGCGCCCGCGGGCGCGACGTCCTCTACCTGCCCGGCGGCAAGGCCGAGCCGCACGAGAGCGACGTCGAGGCCGCCATCCGCGAGGCGTTCGAGGAGACCGGGCTGCGCCTGACGGCGCGGGACCTCGAGGCGTTCGGGACGGTGGTGGAACCCGCGCACGGGCAGGCACCAGGCACGATGGTGGCGATGGCGCTGTTCACGGTCCGGCCTGGAGGCACGCTCGACTCCGCCGCGCCCGTCGCCTCGGCAGAGGTGGACGAGGTCGAGTGGGTCACCTCCGCGGACGCGGACCGGTGCCCGCCCGCGGGTGTGGAGACGCTCCGACGGCTCGTCGCCGCGGACCTCGTCGACTGACGAGCAGGACGCCCGCCACTCGTCCTCGTCGGTCGCTACTCGTCCTTGTCGGTGTAGTGGCCGACGCCCTCGGTACCGGTCGGCTCCGGCTCGCCGGGGATGTCGCTCTCCACGTACTCGCCCTGCTCACCGTCCGGCGTCGGGCGGCCTTCGCCGGGGATGTCGCTCGACACGAACTCGCCGACGGGCTCGGAGCTCGCGACGTGCTCCTCGCCCGGGATCTCGCTGTCGGTGAAGGACCCGGCGCGGGGTTCGACGCCGTCCGCGCGACCGTCGTCGCCGCGTGCCTGCTCGTGCTTGTCCGTCATCTCGGTCTCCGTCGTCCGTGGCGCGGGCGCTCCCGTGCCGGTGACCGCGAGTGTGCCCGCGGAGGCTGGATGCTGCCCGAGTCCGGGTCGCTCCGCGGTGGTTGCGTGGACCCATGTATCGAAGCGCCGTTCCCAGGGTCGTGTCCGTCGCCGTCGGGCTGGTCGCCGTCGGTGTGCTCGCCGGGTGTGCAGGCGGTGGTGCGGCGACGCCGACCGCCGCGACGTCCACCGCGACCGAGACGGTGACGGCGACGCCGTCGTCGTCCGCGTCCCCGACGTCGTCCGCGTCATCGTCGTCGACCACGTCCGGATCGTCGTCCGGCACCGGGTCGACCGGGTCGGGCTCGTCGGGGTCCGTGGCGGCGTGCGCCACGGCATCGCTCGCCGTCGGATCGGAGCCCGGCAGCGGCGGCGCCGCCGGGAGCACGATCTTCCACATCACGCTGGAGAACACCGGCTCCGCGACCTGCACGCTGCAGGGCTGGCCGGGTGTCTCGTTCGTCGGCGGCGGAGACGGGCAGCAGATCGGCGCCGCGGCGTCCCTCGACCGGTCGTCCCCGCACCCGACCGTGACCCTGCGGCCCGGGCAGCTCGCCGTCGCACCGGTCAAGGTCGTCCGAGCGGAGAACTTCCCGACGTCGGAGTGCACGCCGGTGACGCCCGACGGCTTCCGCGTGTACCCGCCCGGATCCAGGACGTCGCTGTTCCTGAAGGACGAGGGCTACACGGCGTGCCGGTCGTCCGGTGCGGCCTTGCTCAGCGTGCAAGCACTCGTGCCGGAGGGGCAGGCGACCGACTGAGGTCTGCCACGATGGCCACATGGTGACCATCGCGACGGGCATGCCCACGGTCGACGAGCTGCTCGACCTGTACGGGGCGGTCGAGTGGACGGCGTACACCGGCGACCCGGAGCTGCTCGTCGCCGCGGCCCGAGGCTCGCACGCCGTGGTCACCGCCCGCGACGCCGGTCGTCTGGTGGGACTCGCGCGCACGGTGTCGGACGGTGCGACGATCGTGTACGTGCAGGACGTCCTCGTGCACCCCGAGCACCAGCGGTTCGGGATCGGTAGCGCCTTGCTCGCCGAGGTGCTCCGCCGGTACGAGCACGTGCGGCAGACGGTCCTGCTGACCGATGCCGAACCCGGCCAGCGGGCGTTCTACGAGTCGCTCGGGTTCGTCGAGGTGCACGACGTCGCACCCGGTCCGCTGCGGTCGTTCGTGCTGTTGCGCTGACGTCCTGCCGGTGTTCGTCCCACACGGAAGCGCCGCTCCCGGGGGTCCCGGGGGCGGCGCTTCGGTGTGGTGCTGGGTGTTACTTGATCTTGGCGGTGATGGTCGCGGTGCCCACGAGCAGGCCACGCTTGACCGCGTCGGTGCCGAACGTCTTGTTCAGCAGCCCGGCAGCGTCCTCCGAGATGTGCACCGTGGTGCCGGTCAGGACCGCGTTGTCGCCCTCGAGCTGCAGCGGCTTGAGGGTGCCGCCCCACAGCTCGAACAGGTACGCGTTCGCTGCAGCGACCTTGCCGTTGACCAGCACGTCACCGTAGAGCTTGGACGAACCCGGGTTCACCACGAAGTTCTCCAGCGTCACCGTCGTGTCACCGGCCTTGAGCGTCAGGCCCGAGTCGTCGTGGTTGAGCAGCCCCTGCACGTACGGACGGTACGAGCCGTCCGGGTTCCAGTACGTCACCGAACCGGCCGTGATCGGGAACGACACCGACCCGTCCTCGAGCTTGGCGTTGCCCGACACACCCGGGGTGAGCTTCAGCGCGGTGAGGGCGTCGGTGAAGCCCGAGTCGAGCTTCACGGCCGTGGTGCCACCCAGCACCTCCGGCACCGACGCGACCGGCGCGGGGATCTTCGACGAGCTGGACGACACGGTGTGCACCGACGGGGTCGACGCGTTCGCGGCGCCGACACCGAACGCGGCGCCACCGAGGACGAGCGCGCCGGTCGTGGCGAGGGTGATCGAGGTCTTCAGGCTCTTGCGCATGGTGTTCGTTCCTTTGCTTGGTCGCGCTCGGCGCGGCGTTCGATGGCGCGCCGAACCCACCCGGTGACGGGTGGAGAACCAGCTGGTTGCGGCTGGTGAGCGCTCCGGGTGGTTCCCGGTCTGTGCAGGGGATTCGACGCCCTCCGCAGAGTGGATTGGGGCGACTTCTCACCGTTACCGTTCCGTGACATCAGGCGGTCGGTAGCCTTGCCCCGTGGCCGCCACGACCCAGCAGGACCCCGCGACGGAGCAGACGGTCGTCGACCACGGCAGCGCGCTGCTCGGTCGGCCGCTGCACCCCGTCCGCATGCTCACCGGCGGACAACACGCCCGCACCGTCCTCGCCGTCGACGGCGAGCAGCACGTCGTGGTCAGGACGTTCCCACCCGGGGACGACGCCGTCGTCCGGGAGGTGTCCGTGCTCGGGCGGCTCTCGCCCCTCGGTGGGCTCGCGCCCCGGCTCCTCGCACACGGAACGGTCGGGCGCGTCCCGACCATCGTGACGTCGGCGCTGACGGGGACCGTTCCGTCCGTCTCCCTCGACCTCGACGCCGCCGCCGAGCAGCTCGGTGCAGCCCTCGCCCTGGTCCACGGACTCGACCCCGTCGGACTGCCCGACGACGGGCGGGAGCCGAAGCGCACCGCGGGACGCCTGGGTGGTGCTGCACGTCTCGCCTGGCCGACGACCGACCAGACCCGGGTCCTCACCCACGGCGACTTCTGGAGCGGGAACGCCGTGTGGCAGGGCGACCACCTCACCGGGATCGTCGACTGGTCGGGCGCGATGGCCGCCCCGCGGGGTGTCGACGTCGCCTGGTGCCGACAGGACCTCGTGCTCCTCGGCGCTCCGTCCGCAGCCGATCGCTTCCTCGCCACGTACGAGCGCGAGCGCGGTGTGCGGGTGGGCGACGTGCACGCGTGGGACGTCCTCGCCGCTGCTCGGGCCGATCCGTACCTCGAGTCGTGGGAGCCGAACTACGTGGGCATCGGGCGCGCGGAGGTCACGGCGCGGGTCATCCGGCAGCGGTTCGACGCCTGGGTGCGGCGGCTCCTCGGCTGAACCGCTGGCCGCCCGTGCGAGTGCCTGCGCGCGTGACCGCCCGATCAGCGACGAGCGGGCAGGTGCACGGCCTCGAGCACCTCGGTGCCCATCGTGCGCAGGGCGTCCACGACCGCCAGCCTCCGCTGGAGCGTCGCGTCGTCGAACGTCACCGTGACCGCGTAGCTCACCGACGATGCGGGGCCGCGGAGGATGCCCGCCTCAGCGCGGACCCCGAGCGACGAACCGGTGGCCGAGACGAGCTGGAGTCCGTGGTCGAGCGAACGGTGCGCGAGCGGGTCGAGCGCGAAGGAGCCCGCCACGAGCGAGAGGTCGCTCGACAGGGACAGCCACCCGAGCACCCGGTTCGAGACGGCCTCGTCGACGACCTCGCCGAGCGCGAGCCCGCGGAACAGCCAACTGAGCTCCCCCGTCGCCGCCACCGAGGCATCGGGCGCGTCATCCGGACCCCGGCGGTCACGGACGCGGTCGATCAGTGCCGTCCGCTCGATGCCGAGCGACTCCGCACGCTCGCGGACCGCATCGATCCCGACGGTCGAGAGCAGCGCGTTCATGGCCCAGGCGTCGGACGTCGCGCCCACGAGGGTCGCGAGGTCCGACACCTGCATGGTCGACTCCTGCAGGAACTGCCACAGACCAGCACCCGTCGCGGTGTCCCGGGCCATCCGCTGCAGACGGTCACCGTGCAGACCACCGTCCTCGAGCAGCGCAGCCACCTCGATGAGCAGCAGCACCCGCCCGAGGCTCGCGACCGGCTGGACCAGTGTGTCGTCGACCGCGAGCAGCGCCTTGCCGGTCGACGTGTCGATGACGGAGGCGCTGACCCCCGCGCCGTCCCTCGCCAACGCGCCCAGTGCCTCCAGGGTGGCCCCGAACCGCTCGTCGGCGCCGCCGCGGTGGCGGCCGTGCGCGCGACCACCGCCGCCCCCGCGCGGTCGGTCGCCGTCGCCGTCGCCGGCGCCGGTCTGGCCGTGACGGCGCCGCCGGGACGGCAGCGCCGCATCCGGCTCGACCATCACCAGATGGCGACGCGCTCGGCCGGGTCGAGGTACATCGAGTCGCCCTCCGTCACGCCGAACGTGTCGTGGAAGCCGTCGATGTTGCGCACGACCTGGTTGCACCGGAACTCGTTCGGGGAGTGCGGGTCGATGCTGAGCAGGCGCGCGGCCTCCTGCGGACGGATCGCCATCCGCCAGGCCTGGGCCCAGCTCAGGAAGAACCGCTCCGCGCCGCTGAGACCGTCGACGACCGGCGGCTCCTGACCGTCGAGGGACAGCAGGTAGGCCTTCCACGCGATCGAGAGGCCACCGAGGTCACCGATGTTCTCGCCGATCGTCAGGGCGCCGTTGACGTGGCCGTCCGGGACCTCGGTCGGGACGAGGGCGTCGTACTGCGCGATGAGGGCCTTGGTGCGTTCCTCGAACGCGGCGCGGTCGGCCTCGGTCCACCAGTTCTGCAGGCGGCCGTCCCCGTCGTACTGGGATCCCTGGTCGTCGAAGCCGTGCCCGATCTCGTGGCCGATGACGGCACCGATCGCCCCGTAGTTGGCGGCGGCGTCCCGCCCGGCGTCGAAGAACGGGAACTGCAGGATCGCCGCGGGGAACACGATCTCGTTGAAGCCCGGGTTGTAGTAGGCGTTGATCGTCTGCGGGGTCATGAACCACTCGTCGCGGTCGATCGGCTTGCCGATCTTGCCGAGCTCGCGGTCGACCTGGAAGTTCGCGACGGCGCGGACGTTGCCGATGAGGTCGTCAGCGGAGACCTCCAGCGCGGAGTAGTCGCGCCACTTCACCGGGTACCCGATCTTCGGCGTGAACTTGTCGAGCTTGTCGAGTGCACGCGCGCGCGTCTCGTCGGTCATCCAGTCGAGACCCGTGATGCTCTGCCGGTAGGCCTCGACGAGGTTCGCCACGAGCTCGTCCATCTCGGCCTTCGAGGTCTCGTCGAAGTGCTCCTGCACGTAGATGCGGCCGACGGCCTCGCCCATCGCACCCTCGACGAGCGAGACGCCGCGCTTCCACCGCTCGCGCTGCTTCGGTGCGCCGGTGAGTGCCGTGCCGTAGAACGAGAAGTTCGTCGCGGAGAACGCGCTCGTCAGGTAGGCCGCCGAGCCGCGCACCACCTGCCAGCGGAGCCAGTCCTTCCACGCTGCGAGCGGCTCGGTGCGGAGCAGGCGGGCGAGTCCGGTGATGAACGAGGGCTCACGGACGACGACGGTCTCGAACGCGCCGGCCGGGGCGTCGATCGCCTCCCACCACTGCTGCAGGTCGATGCCCTCGGCGAGCGCCGCCACCTCCGACCACGGCAGCTTGTTGTAGGTCTTCTGGCTGTCACGCGTGGTGACGTTGTCCCAGTGCTCGGCGGCGAGCGCGGTCTCGAGGCCGATGACGTTGTCGCTGCGCTCGCCCGCGTCGTCGAAGCCCGCGAGGGGGAACATCGCGGCGACGAACTCGCGGTACTTCGTACGGATGTCGGCGAAGCGGTCCTCGCGGTAGTAGGACTCGTCCGGCAGCCCGAGTCCGCTCTGCTCGAGGAACACGACGTAGGACTCGGGGTCGCCCGGGTCGTTGTCGACGAACAGCTGCAGGAAGCTCGGCAGACCGAGGCGCTCGAAGCGGCCGACCATCCGGACGACGTCCTCGACCGAGTCGACCGCGTCGACCTCGGCGAGCAGCGGCTCGATCGGGCCGGTGCCGAGCGCCTCGAGCCGCTCCTCGTCGACGAACGCCGTGTAGAGGTCGCCGACCTTGCGCTCCTCGGTGCCGGGTGCCGCCTGCTGCGACCGCTCGACGATCTCCCGGACGGCGAGTTCCGCCTCTTCCGCGAGGATCGTGAACGCGCCGTACCGCGCCTTGTCGTCGGGGATCGGTGTGGCTGCGACCCAGCTGCCGTTGACGTGCCGGTAGAGGTCGTCCTGGGGGCGCACACCTGCGTCGAGCTCGTCGGTGTGGATGCCGGAGGTGCTTGCGACGTCGGTCATGGCGTCCACGATAGCCACGGTTGCCCTGTGCGCGGGCGGACGGCCGGAACGGTCACCAGCGGCGCTCCTCCACAGATCCGGCAGGTCCTCGTCACGGGCATCCGGGTGCCACTACCGTTTCTGAGCATGGGACTCCCTTGGAAGCTGCACGGCGACGGCCGCACCGTCTCCGCGACGACGATCGTGGCCCCCGACGAACGCCTCGGCTGGGGGCGGACCGTCGGTCTCGGCGTCCAGCACGTCGTGGCGATGTTCGGGGCGACGTTCCTCGTCCCACTCATCACGGGGTTCCCGCCGTCGACCACGCTGCTGTTCAGCGGCATCGGCACGATCCTGTTCCTGCTCATCACCGGCAACCGCCTGCCGAGCTACCTCGGGTCCTCGTTCGCGTTCCTCGCCCCGATCGGCGCCGCGACGAAGATCGGCGGCATCCCCCTCGCACTGTCGGGCATCATCGTCGTCGGGGCGCTGCTCGCGGTCGTCGGGCTCGTGGTGCACCTCGCCGGTGCCGGGTGGATCGACCGGGTGATGCCGCCGGTGGTGTCCGGTGCGATCGTCGCGCTGATCGGGTTCAACCTCGCCCCGTCCGCGAGGAAGAACTTCGTCGAAGCGCCCGTCATCGCGGTGATCACGCTGCTCACGATCATCCTCGTGACCGTCCTCTTCAAGGGCCTCATCGGACGGCTCTCCATCGTCATCGGCGTCGTCGTCGGCTACGTCGCGGCGATCGTCGCGGGCGAGGTCGACTTCTCGAAGGTCGCGGCGGCACCGTGGATCGGACTGCCGACGTTCACCGCTCCGGCGTTCGACGCCGGCCAGCTCGCGATCTACCTCGGCTTCGTCCCGGTGGTCCTGGCGCTGGTCGCCGAGAACGTCGGCCACGTGAAGGGCGTCGGGCAGCTGACCGGCCGCGACCTCACCCCGCTGACCGGCCGGGCACTGTTCGCCGACGGGGTCTCGACGGTCCTCGCCGGCATCGGCGGAGGCTCCGCGACCACGACCTACGGCGAGAACATCGGCGTGATGGCCGCGACCCGGGTCTTCTCGACGGCCGCCTACTGGGTCGCCGCGATCGTCGCGGTCCTGCTCGGGCTCTCCCCGAAGATCGGCGTGATCATCTCATCGGTGCCGGCAGGGGTGCTCGGGGGCGCGACGACCGCCCTCTACGGCCTGATCGGCATCATCGGCATCCGGATCTGGGTCGAGAACCGCGTCGACTTCGCGAAGCCGAAGAACCAGCTCACGGCGGGGATCGCGCTCATCATGGGCATCGCGGACTTCACGTTCGCGTTCGGCAGTGCCACGTTCGGCGGGATCATCGTCGGCACGGTGGCGGCGATCGTGGTCTACCACGTGATGGACCTCATCGGTCGGGCCCGCGGCACGGACCCGGCGACGCCGGCGGCGTCCGATGCGGACCACGCCGCCACTGGCGCGGTTCCCGCGGAGCCACGCGTCGGCTGAGACGCAGGATCAGGTCTGACGGGAGGCACGGTGCGGGCCCGCCCCGTGCCTCCCGTCAGACGCGGCGCGAGCCGCCAGGATGGTCGGGTGACCCAGAGGATCGAGAGTCGTCGCGTCGACCGGGACATCGTCCGGCTCGCCGTGCCCGCGCTCGGCGCCCTCGTCGTCGAGCCACTGTTCCTCCTGACGGACACGGCGTTGATCGGTCACCTCGGGGCGACACCGCTCGCCGCCGTCGGGATCGCGAGCGCCGTGCTCCAGACCGTCACGGGGCTGCTCGTGTTCCTCGCGTACTCGACCACGCCAGCCGTCGCCCGTGCGCTCGGAGCCGGTGACCGACGCGGAGCCGTGCACGCCGGGATCGACGGCATGTGGCTCGCGCTCGTGCTCGGGGTCGTGCTCGCCCTGGTCGGCTGGCCCCTCGCCGGACCGCTCGTCGGCGCGTTCGGCGCCTCGGCCGAGGTCTCCGCCGCCGCCACCGCCTACCTCACCCTGTCGCTCGTCGGACTGCCGGGGATCCTCGTCGTCACCGCGTCCACGGGACTCCTCCGCGGGCTGCAGGACACCCGGACCCCGCTCGTGGTCGCGACCGTCGGCTTCGTCGCGAACGGGCTGCTGAACGCCGCGCTCATCTACGGAGCCGGCTGGGGCGTCGAGGGGTCCGCGGCCGGGACCGTGCTCGTGCAGTGGGCGATGGCAGCGGTCTACGTCGTGATCGCGGTGCGGGCGGCACGGGCGTCCGGTGCCCCGTTGCGCCCCGGTGCTTCGGGTGTTGCGCGCGCGCTCCGCTCGGGGGCCTGGCTGTTCCTGCGCACTGCATCGCTCCGGATCGCCATGCTCGCGACCGTGTCGGTGGCGACGGGACTGGGCACCACGGGGCTCGCCACGACCCAGGTCGGCCTCACCGTGTTCTCGACGCTGGCGTTCGCGCTCGACGCCCTCGCCATCGCCGGCCAGGCGCTCGTCGGGCACGGGCTCGGCGCTCGCGACCCGGACCGGGTCCGCCTCGTGACCGGTCGGCTGGTGCTGCTCGGGATCGTGGGCGGCGTGGTGCTGGGACTCGTGACCGCCGCGGTGAGCGGGGGGCTCGGCCCGGTGTTCTCGGACTCGGCTGCGGTGCAGCGGGCGCTCCCCCTGGTGCTGGTGATCGTCGCCGTCGGGATGCCGGTCGCGGGCTACGTCTTCGTGCTCGACGGGGTGCTCATCGGCGCCGGTGACGCGCGGTACCTGGCGCTCGCGGGCGGCGTGAACCTCGTCGTGTACCTGCCACTCCTGTGGTGGGCGGGCGGGACGCTCGCTGGGCTCTGGGCTGCGTTCGCGCTCGGGTACATCGGCGTGCGCGCGGTGACGCTCGGGGTGCGGGCGCACCGGCGGGGCTGGATCGAGGTGGCGCTGGCCCGTTGAGCGGCGGCGTCCGCGCGCCCTGGTGAGGGCGCGCGGGTGCCGTGACAGCGACAGTTGTGCCGTGTCGCTTTCGCGAGAGCGACAAGAACCGAGCGGATCCCCGCGGCAGACTGTCGCTTTCGCGGAAACGACGATCGCCGGCGCGCGCCGCGCACTGGCGTCAGTGCGCGGGCGGGGGCGCCGTCGTGTCGCCGATCCGGAGCTCGGAGCGGAAGGCCGCTGGTTGCGCCGGGGCCCCCTCGAGCATGGCGATCGCCGCCCGGGCCGCGGCCTGACCCTTCTGGACGAAGGGCTGCACGAGCGTGGTCAGCTGCCGGATCGGGGTGCGGTGGAACAGGCTGTCGTCGACGGGGATGCCGTCGAACCCCACCACGCTGACGTCCTCGGGCACGCGGAGTCCGGCGTCGAGCGCCGCCGAGATCACCCCGACCGCGAGGACGTCGCTCTGCACGACCACCGCGGTGGGGCGGGGTCCGTCCGGGGCGAAGAGCGCAGCGCCCGCGATCCGACCCTCTTCCACGGAGCTGCCCGCGGCCTCGTACGCCCGGGCCGCGGGGAAGACACCCCGGACGCCGCGGAGGCGCTCGAGCGAGGTGTGCGCGATGCCCTCGGCCTCGCGCTCGGGGCTGATCGGGCCGCGTCGGTGCGTGCCGTCCAGCGGCAGCGTCACGACGACGAGGTCGGTGTGGCCGAGGTCACGGAGGAAGGCAGCGGCACGGCGCGAGGCCTCGCGGTTGTCGAGCTGGACGGGGACCGCGCCCTCGATGTCGTCGGCCTCGATGGCGACGACGGGGATGTTCCGCCGGCGGAGGACGGCGACCGCCGGGTCGATCCGGACGTTGCAGCCGACGAGCACGACGGCGTCCACCGGCGCATCGACGAGCGGCCCGACGAGGCCGGCGTCGTCGAGCGGACTGCGGACGAGCAGCAGGGAGGTCCCCGCCTCGCCCGCGACCTCCGCGATGCCGTCGAGCGTCAGGACGTTCACCGGGTCGCGGAACGCGTCGCTCAACCGCTCGTCCATGACCACGCCGATGACCCCGGACCGTCCGCGGCGGAGGGAGCGTGCTCGTGGGTCGGGCCCGCCGTAGCCGAGTTCCGCGGCCGCCGCGAGGACCCGCTCGCGAGCCTCGTCCGAGACCGGACCGGCTCCGCTGAACGCGAGCGATGCGGTCGAGGGAGCCACGCCGGCGGCCCGTGCGACCGCGGCGAGGGTCGGGCGCGCGACACGACGACCCGTCGTGGGTCGCGCCGCGCCGTTCGCGCTTGCCGGTTCGTCCATCGCCCGTTAGCGTAATCGTCATCGACGGTCGAATCGATTCGACAGAGCAGCCGACACGCATGACGACGCAGCTGTCGAGTGACAGCCACGCGTGACCACGCACCAGCACGGAACCCGGAAGAACACCATGACGACGACGTCCGCCCGCACCGCACCGACCACCCGCGCGTGGATCACCGCCGTGTTCGCGGCCTTCACCATGTCCGGCCTCGCGATCGCCACCTGGCTCGGTCGGATCCCGAGCGTGCGCGACTCCCTCGGCGCGACCACGTTCGAGATGGGGCTCCTCGTGCTCGGCATGGCGGTCGGCTCGATCGGTGGCCTCACGTTCGCCGGGCACATCGTCGCCAAGGTCGGGGCTCGTCGGGGCGTGCAGGTCGCCTCGGTCTGCCTCGCGGTCGGGATCGTCTTCGCGGGCTTCGCCCTCACCTTCGGGTGGGGCTTCGCCGCGATCTGGACCAGCCTCGTTGCGTTCGGCTTCGGCAACGGGCTCGTCGACGTCTCGATGAACGTCTCCGGTGCCGCCGCCGAGAAGGCCGGCGGCCGCACGATCATGCCGCTCTTCCACGCCGCGTTCAGCGTCGGCACGCTCGCGGGTGCCGGCATCGGCGCGCTGACCGAGGCGCTCGACGTCCCCGTGGTCCTGCACTTCGCGGTCCTCGGTGTGGTGACCTGCCTCGTCATGCTCGCAGCAGCCGCACGCTTCGGCGACGAGCACCGGTACGACGAGCACACGAGCACCGAGACCAGCCCGACGCCGGTGCAGCTCACCCGCTGGCAGGTGTGGGCGCAGCCCTCGACGCTCCTCATCGGCATCATCGTGCTCGGCATGGCGCTGGCCGAGGGGTCCGCGAACGACTGGCTCCCCCTCGCGATGATCGACGGCCACGGGCTCGACAACGCCGCGGGCTCCGCGGTGCTCACGGTGTTCCTCGCCGCGATGACCGCGGGACGCATCGCCGGCAGCCCCCTGATCGACCGGTTCGGTCGCGTCCCCGTCCTCCGGGTCAGCGCCGCCGTCGCCGTGGTCGGCCTCGGCCTGCTCATCTTCGTGGACGTCATCCCGATCGCCGTCCTCGGCGTGGTCCTGTGGGGTCTCGGCGCGAGCCTCGGCTTCCCGATGGGGATGTCCGCCGCGGCCGACGACCCCCGCTCCGCCGCGCTCAAGGTCAGCGCGGTCGCGACGATCGGCTACGTGGCCTTCCTCGCCGGGCCGCCGCTCATCGGCTTCCTCGGCGAGCACGTGGGGCTGCTCGGTGCCCTGCTCGTGGTCTTCGTCTTCATCATCGGCGCGGGCCTGGCGTCCGGCGCCGCCCGCGAGACGGGCGCAGCTGCCGAGGCGCTGCGCAGGCGGCGTGCCGGGGGCGGCGACCACGGCGGAACCCGCTCGGCCGCCCGCGACCACGGCACCGGCGGCGCCCACGGGGCCGGACACGACCAGCACGCACGCGGGGCGGCACCCGACCACCAGGCGGACGCGACGCAGCACGGCGGGGGCGACCCGCGCCTCCAGGCCGACCACCCAGACCACACGGACCACACGGCCCACTCGGACCACCCGACGGACGACACGATGGCGGACCCGGCGTCGTCGGGCGGGACACGCACCGACCGTTAGGATCGCCGGGTGCGTCTCGTCATCGCCCGCTGCTCCGTCGACTACGCGGGGCGACTCTCGGCCCACCTCCCCCTCGCCACGCGCCTGCTCATGCTGAAGGCGGACGGCTCGCTGCTCGTGCACTCCGACGGCGGCAGCTACAAGCCGCTGAACTGGATGAGTCCGCCGTGCTCGATCGAGATGGGCGAGCCGAGCGAGGAGCAGGCCGAGGCCGGCATCACGCAGGTCTGGACGGTGACCCAGAAGAAGACGCAGGACAAGCTCGTCGTCAGCCTGTACGAGGTGATCGCGGACGAGACCCACGACCTCGGCGTCGACCCGGGGCTCGTGAAGGACGGTGTCGAGGCCCACCTGCAGCAGCTCCTCGCCGAGCAGATCGAGCTCCTCGGCGACGGGCACACCCTCGTCCGCCGCGAGTACATGACCGCAATCGGTCCGGTGGACATCCTGGCGCGGGACGAGGCCGGGGCGAGCGTCGCGGTCGAGATGAAGCGGAACGCGAACATCGACGCGGTGGAGCAGCTCACCCGGTACCTCGAGCTCATGAACCGCGACCCACTGCTCCGTCCCGTGCAGGGCGTCCTCGCGGCGCAGACGGTGGCACCGCAGGCCCGCACCCTGGCCGAGGACCGCGGCATCCGCGTCCTCGTGCTCGACTACGACGCGATGCGCGGCATCGAGGGCGGACACACCCGCCTCTTCTGACGGTCGGTCGGCTGACGGGACGCGCGCATCCCGACGTCGCGCGCGTCGATCGACGGGTGCACGGTCGAACCGCGCGCGTTTCGTGGACCGCGCTCACACACGACCGGGAGGCACGGCGCGGGCCCGCCCCGTCGGCGCGCGCACCGGGACGGCCCGGTCCAGGGCCCCCGGCTAGGCTGGGCGGGACATGACGCGCCCGTTCACCGCCATCCTCTTCGACCTCGACGGCACCATCAGCGACTCCGCTCCGGGCATCCTCGAGAGCATGACGCACACCTTCACCACCGTGGGCGTCCCCGTGCCGGACCACGCGACGCTCATGTCGTTCGTCGGCCCGCCGATCCTCGACACCTTCCACGACGCGATGGGCATGGACGCCGAGCAGGCCGAGCACACCCTCGCCGTGTACCGCGAGCACTACCTCTCGCACGGTGCCCTCGACTCCGCGATGTTCCCCGGCATCGACGTGGTGCTGCACACCCTGCACGAGGCCGGGCTGCCGATCTCGACCGCGACGAGCAAGCCGGAGACCCCGGCGACGTACATCCTCGAGCACTACGGCCTCACCGGCGACATCGACATCATCACGGGCGCGAGCGACGACGAGGTCCGCAGCTCGAAGGCCGACGTGGTCGCGGAGGCGCTGCGCCGACTCGACGCCCGCGGGTTCGACGTCAGTCGGCCGGTGCTGATCGGCGACCGCAGGCACGACGTCGAGGGCGCGGCCGCCCACGGCGTCCCGACGATCTTCGCGGCGTGGGGCTACGGCTCCCCGGACGAGGCCGAGGGCACCGTCGCCCGGGCCGCGACGCCGCTCGACCTCCTGCCGATCCTGCTCCCGTGACGGGCGCCGTCCGCACCGGGCTCCGCGGGGCCGCGTGGCTGCTCCCCGCCGCGGTCGTCCTCATCGCGCTGAACCTCCGTGGGCCGATCGTCGCGACCGCGCCGGTCATCGGCGACGTGCGGGCCGACCTCGGGCTGACGGCGAGCACCGCCGGGCTCCTGACGACCATCCCGGTGCTCTGCTTCGCGCTCGCGACACCGCTGGCGAGCTGGGTGATCGCGAAGGCGGACCCCGAGCGCGCCGTGTCGCTCTCGCTCGTGGTCGTCCTGGCGGGCACGGTCGTCCGCTCGCTGCCCTCGTCGGTGGCGCTGCTCGTCGGGACCGCGATCATCGGCATCGGCATCACCATCGGGAACGTCGTGATCCCGGTCGTCATCCGACGCGACACGTCCCCGGAGCGGGTCGGACTCGTCACGGGCGTGTACACGTCGGCACTCAACGTCGGGTCGATGATCACCTCGCTCGGGACGGCGCCGATCGCGGCGGTCTGGGGCTGGCCGGTCGCGATCGCGATCTGGGGCGTGCTGGCCGTCCTCGCCGGCGTCGGGTGGACGTACACCGTCGGCGCCCGGGCAGCTTGGCGTCGACCGGCCGTGGTCGAGCCCGTCGTCGAGACCGGGCCGATCGACCAGGTGCTCGGCACCGGGGCGGTCCGGACGGTGGACGACAGCGTGGGCGTGGCCCCGGTGCGTCCGGCCCGGCGGCTCATCACGTGGGGGCTGACGCTGGCGTTCGGCGGGCAGGCGTTCTCGTACTACGCCCTCACCGCGTGGATCCCGACGCTGCTGCACGACGAGATCGGCTTCTCGAAGGAGTCCTCCGGCGCGAGCTCGTCGGTGTTCCAGATCCTCGCCGTCGTCGGGGCGCTCGGGGTGCCCCTGCTCGCGACGAGGTGGCGGCCCCGGGCGATCATCGCGCTCGTGGCGTTCTTCTGGCTGGCGATGCCGCTCGGGCTGCTGTTCGCGCCCCAGCTCTGGTTGCTCTGGTCGGTCCTCGGCGGTGCGGCGCAAGGCGGTGGCATCACGGTCATCTTCATCGTGATCGTCCGGATCGTGTCGAGCGACGCCGATGCGCGGCGGATGTCCGCGTTCGTGCAGGGCGGCGGGTACCTCCTCGGCAGCGCCGGGCCGCTCGTGGCCGGGTCCCTCCACGGCGCCACGGGTGACTGGACGGCACCGCTGCTCGTCGTCCTCGTGGCCGTGCTGACCCTCGGCGTCGCGGGGACGATCTCGGCGCGTCGCGTCGGCTGACGGGCGCCGCGTCCGCCGAGACCTCGGCGTCGGCTGAGCCGCAGGCCGGTCGAAGCCGTACGTCCGCTGGACGTTCCTCGAACGACCCGCGGATCGACTCAGCGCGCCGGCCGTCTTCGCGGCGCGCTGGCGGCGGTGTCGCGGCGCGCCGTCACCCGGCACCGCCAAGGTCCAGGGGTGGACACCCGACGTCCGGCCAGATGGGCCGATCACCACCCCGCGGCACGGGTCGCGCTGCTCGCCGTGTTGCTCGGGTCCACGGTGCTGCTCGGGTGGAACCTCGCCCGCGGCGGTGACGCACCCTTCTACGCGGCGGCCGCCCGCTCGATGTCCGGATCGTGGCACGCGCTGTGGTCCGGCTCGTTCGACCCCTCGGCGACCGTGACGCTCGACAAGCTCAGCGGCTTCCTCGTGCCGCAGGCGCTGAGCGTCCGGCTGCTCGGGGACTCGACCTCGGCCCTCGCGCTGCCGCAGGTGGTCGAGGGCCTCGTCACGGTGTGGGCGTGCTCGGTGGTCGGCCTCCGCTGGGCCGGGGTCGGGACGGGACTCGTCGCTGCCCTCGCCGCGGCCACCACGCCGATCTTCGTGTCGGTGTTCGCGCACCCGATGGAGGACGCCCTCGTCACGGCCGCCCTCGCCGTCGCACTGCTCTGGTGGCAGCGCGCCGCGATCACCGGGACCTGGTGGCCGCTCGTGGCGTCCGGCCTGGCGGTCGGGGTCGGGTTCCAGGCGAAGATGCTGCAGGCGTGGTTCGTCCTGCCCGCGCTGGTGCTCGGGGCACTGCTCGCGGACGCCCGGCCCGGTGGACGACGGTGGAGCGTGTGGGTGCGGCTCGGGCGGTCCGCGGTGCTCGGCGGCGTCGCCGTCGCGGCCTCGCTCGTCTGGGTGGTCTGGCTCGCCCGGACGCCCGTGGGGGTCCGGCCGTTCGTGGACGGCTCGACGGACGACGACCCGTGGGCGATGGTGTTCGGCTACAACGGGATCGACCGCTTCCGGCCGGGGGCGTTCCCGGGGGCGGTCGCCGTGCGCCCTCCGGCCTCGTCCGGGTCGTCCCCTGACACGCGCCCGCTGACGGGACTGCTCACGCCACACCTCGCCTCGCAGGTCTCGTGGCTGCTGCCGGCCGCGCTCTTCGCCGTCGTCGTCGGTGTCGTCGTCCTGTGCCTCCGGCGAAGCGACCGGGCCGCGCCGCTGTGCGGTGGTGCGTTCGGCACCCGAGCCGGAGCGGTCACGCTCGTCGTCGTGGCGGTCTGGCTCGTGACCGCCGGGGCCGTGCTGTCCGTGGCCCGGATCCCGCACACCGCGTACGTCGCCGCGGTCGGTGTGCAGCTCGCGGTCCTCGCCGCCGTCGGCTGGTGCGGAGCCGTCGCCCTCGCACGCTCCCGGTCAGCGTGGCTGCGTGCCCTGCCGGTGGTCCTCGCGGTCGGGCAGGAGGCGTGGTGGCTGTACCTCGCGCACGGCGCCGACGAGCCGGCCGTCCTCGCCCACGTGGCGCACGTCGTCGCGAACGCGACCCTCGTCGCGGCGGTCGTCGCGCTGCTCTGCCGACCTCGGCCGGTCGTGGGTGGACCGTCGGGGCTGCACCGTGCCTCCCGAGCGGTCATCGCGGTCGCCACCGGACTGGCCGTCGTCGCGGGACCGGCCGCCTTCTCGCTGCAGGCGCTCGACGCGGCACGCGACGGCAGCGGGCTCGACGCGTCGGTGGGTCGCACGGCCGACCCCGCGGAGCGGTTCCGTGTCTCGTCGCCGGACTGGCGCGGCGGCGAGCCGACCTCCTACCCGACTGCGCTGCGCCGGCTCGTCACGCTCGCGGAGCGCATCGACGGTCACCGCCACGGTGCCCCGCTGTTCCTCACCGACACCTGGCGGCTGTCGTCCCGCATCATCTCGGCGACCGGGCTGCCGGTCCTGACCGACGGCGGCTTCTCCGGGACCGTCCCGGTGTTCACGACGCACCAGGTCCGGGAGCGGATCGACCACGGACTCCGCGTGGTCGTGGTGCGCGAGGGCACCCGCCTCGACGACCCGGTGCTCCGCGCGGTGCTGCTCGGCGGGTGCCGGACCGTGGCCGACGTCCTCGCGGGTGGGCACCACGCCCGCGGGCGGTGGGCCATCGCCGGGTTGCGCTGGTCGGTGTGGCGCTGCGGGTTGCCGGGGCCGACCGTCGGGCGGGTGCTCGTCCACCCGGCCGACGGGCACGGCCCGGTCGAGCTGCTCGTCAGGCCTGCTCGAGCACCTCGCGCAAGGAGAGCGGTCGCCGACCGGTGACCCGTTCGACGTCCCCCGAGACGTGCGCGAGCGCTCCCTCCGCGATCGCCGTGTAGGTGCTCACCCACGCGTCGGCCTGCCACGGCTCCGGCTCCCAGCGGGCGCGGGATGCGTACGCCTCGTCGATGGTCTCCGGGTGGTACGTGACGGCGCGCCCGCGGACCTCGGAGACGATCGCCGCCGCCTGCGCGAGCGTGATCGCGGTCGGTCCCGTGAGTTCGTACGTCCGGTCGAGGTGCGACGTCGGCGCCTGCAGGACGACCGTCGCGGTCCGGGCGACGTCGGCGCGTGCGACGGCGGCCATCGCTCCGTCCGCCGCCGGCCCACGGATCACGCCGTCCTCACCGACGAGGTCCTCCACGAAGTCGAGGTAGAACGAGTCCCGGAGGAACGTGTGGGCCATCGAGGTCGCCCGGATCGCCTGCTCGGTCGCCCAGTGGTCGCGGCCGAGGGTGAACGTGGCGTCCTCCGCCGCGCCGACGAACGACGTGTAGACGACGTGGCGGACCCCCGCCGTCGCGGCGGCGCCGACGAAGGTGCGGTGCTGCGCGAGGCGGTCCTGGGCTTCGGCACCGGACACCATGAGGAGGAGGTCGACGCCCTCCAGCGCGGACCGGCTCGCCTCGGCGTCGCCGTAGGAGGCGACCGCGACCTCGGTGCCCGGGAGCTGCGGCGCACGGGAGGCGTCCCGGACGATCATGCGGAAGGGCACGCCGGCCGCGGCGAGCGCGTGGGCGACCGCGCCGCCGATCTTGCCGGTGGCGCCGGTGACGGCGATGGTCATGGTCGGTCCTCTCGTGGGGCGCGGGGCCTCGCGGCCCGCGTCGGTCGGGTGGCGTGCGTCGGTCGGGTGGCGCGCGTCGGTCGGGTCGTCACGTCCGGACCGTCCTGGAGGCGCGGCTCACCGTGGCAGCGACCCGTGCGGCGTTCACGCCGTCCACCTCCAGCGCCCACGCACGCGCCGCGTCGTGGTCGCGGCCGTGCCGCATGTGGCGACCGACCAGGCGGTCGACGCGCACCGCGTCGTCGACGACGCAGGCCCAGGTCTCGGTGAGGAGCTCCGGCAGTCCGGTCCACGGTGCCTCGGCGTCGAGGAGGTAGTTGCCCTCGGTCACCACGAGCCGGGTCGTGCTCGGGACGGCGATGCTCCCGGCGACGGGCTCGTCGATCCGTCGGTCGAAGTCCGGGGCCCAGACGACCGGTTCGTCGGCGGTCGCGAGTCGACGGACGAGCGCGACGTACCCGGCAGCGTCGAAGGTGTCGACCGCGCCCTTCCGCTCGTGCCGGCCGAGGGTGTCGAGTGCGGCGTTCGCGAGGTGGAACCCGTCCATCGGCACCTGGACGGCCGTCCCGGCTCCGAGGCGTTCGTCGACCGCGACGACGATGCGTCGGGCGAGCGTCGACTTCCCCGCACCGGGGGCGCCGGTGATGCCGAGGACCACGCGGTCCGCACTGCGCGCGAGGTCGACGGCTCGCTCGACGGCCTCGTCGACGGACATCTCCTGCTGCGGCACGGTGTCATCCTCGCAGGCGCGGTGGTTCACTGGCCGCATGGTCGATGCGACGAAGGCGTTCAGCGGGTTCTCGGTGCGTGACGTCGCCGAGGCGCGGGCGTTCTACGAGGGGGTGCTCGGCGTCCCGGTGACCGAGGAGCACGGCATGCTCTCGCTGCAGGTCGGCGGGACGCACGTGCTGGTCTACCCGAAGGGTCCGGCGCACGAGCCGGCGTCCTTCACGGTGCTGAACTTCCCGGTGTCGGACATCGACGCGGCGGTCGACGAGCTCACCGCAGCCGGTGTCGCGTTCCTGCACTACGACGGCGCGACCGACGAGCGGGGCGTGAACCGGCAGGGCGGCCCGCTCATCGCGTGGTTCACCGACCCGTCGGGGAACGTGCTGAGCCTCCTCGAGGAGTAGGCCCGCTGCGACCGCGCGGCAGTTCCCCGCCGAGACGGCCGCCGGTCCGCTCAGTCGGTCAGCGTGTGAGCGCTCCCGCCCACGCGAGCGCGATCGGCACGAGGAGCCCGTGCCGGTGGTGGGGCAGCTCGGCGATCGGGATCCAGCGGGCCTCGTCCGTCGAGCCGTCGAGTTCGTCACGCAGTTCCCCGCCGACGATCGTCGCCCGGAACACGACCTGCACGGCCTTCATCGGGCGCCCCTTCGCGCTCGCGTGCATGCGGCGCTCGGCGGGGACGACGTGGTGACGGATCCCGAGCAGGGGGCCGACGCGCGCCTCGAGTCCGGTCTCCTCCCGCACCTCCCGGACGACGGCCTGCTCCACGGTCTCGTCGAACTCCACACCGCCGCCCGGCAGCGTCCAGGTCCCGGCCTCCGGGAAGCGCAGCTTCGCGAGGAGCACCCGGTCGCCCTCCGTGACCACGGCGTAGGCCGCGAGCCGGGTGTCGTAGTCGGTGTACTCCATGACCCGACCATGCCAGCAAGGTGAGCGGGTGTCGTCCAGCCGCGCCGCGCCTCCCGGCCGACGCGACACCACGCTGAGGCGGGTCGGTCAGACGGGAACCGTGCTCCACCCGGCCCGGAGCCGGGCGACCGCCCGGTCGAACGCGCCGAGCGGCTCGGTGTCGTCACGGAGCACGGCCTGCAGCTGCAGGCCCTCGTACAGGGCGACGAGCTGCTCGGCCGCGTGCCGTGGCGACGCGCCACGCGGCTCGCGCCCGGCGACGACGTCGCGGGTGAGTCCGAGCGTGATGTCCTCGAACGAGCGGGCGTACTGCGCCCGGAACCAGCCCTCGGCGGGGTGACCCGGTGTGGACGCCGCACTGAGGAGCGCGATCCGCAGCCGGACGAGCGCGGGTTCGTCGAGGCCGGCCTGCAGTCGGGCGCGGAGGTAGGCCACCACGCCGTCCCGCTCGGCGACGCTCCACAGCGCCCGCCGACTGCCGTTGTTCCACCGGTCCATGACCGCCACGATCAGCAGGTCCCACAGCGGGTAGGCGCGACGGACGTCGTCCTCCCCGAGGCCGGCCGCGCGGGCGACCTCGGCGAGGCCCACGCTGTGGAAGTCACCGGATCGGTAGGCCGCGACGGCACCGGTGACCACGCGGGACCGGAGGTCGACGTCGGAATCGGGCATGCCGTCGATCCTGTCCCGACCACCGGGCCGGGAGCACCGCCCAGTTCAGGGGGTCAGTCCGCTCCTCGCGCCACGCCCGCTTCGCCGGCAGCGGGCCGCGAACCGCGGGCAGCAGGTCAGCCGCGGTCGAACGCGATCGTCTCGTCGTCCGGCTCCTCGACCCGGCCGGTGCGCGCGAACCCGGCCCAGATCGCCCGGATGCGGCGACCGCGCTCCTCGACCGCCGGCCAGTCCCGCTCGGGCACGAACGCCGACCCCGCCCACGCCGCGCGGCCGCCGAGCAACATCGGCAGGTCGCTCATGTGCACCGCGCCGGTGGGCCGGGCCGTGGCGCCCCGGAGCAGGCGGTACGACGTCGCTCGCCCGCCCGCTGCTCGGTGCCGGTCGCGGAACCGCCGGACGTCGCGTCCGTAGATGACGTCGGACAGCGGTCGGACCAGCCACCAGCGCACGAGCGAGCGCAGCGGGCGGATCCGGGTGACGGCGGCCAGCGCCGGGACGGCCCGGACGAACATCGCGGCCTCGTCGACCGCCGAGCCGATGAGCACGTCGATCCGGGGAGCCACCGCACGCCAGGCCTCGGCGGCCCGCCGCTCTGCCGGCAGCGGGTCGTGACCGTACTGCGTGCCGAAGGGCATGCCCCCGCGGAGGCCGAACGGCGCTCCCGCCCGCGTGCCGGCCAGCTGTCGCTCGAGGACCTCGTCGAGCGGGGTGGTCGCATCGACGACCCCGACGGCCCGGAGCACCGCGCGGGTCATCCGTGCTCGCCGTCGGGAGATGCCGAGCGGAGCGCTCTGGATGACCACGCGACGGAACAGCCCCTCGGTGCCGCTGCTGATCATGAGGTGCGCGATCGCGTCGCCCCCGGCGGACTGCCCGAACAGGGTCACGGAGTCCGGGTCGCCGCCGAAGGACCGGATGTTGCCGTGGACCCACCGCAGCGCCTCGACGAGGTCGAGCAGCCCGAGGTTGGCGGGGACGCGCTCCCCGTCGCCGAGGAACCCGAGCACCCCGAGCCGGTAGGTCACGGACACGACGACGACCCGCTGCTCGACGACGAGGTCGCGGGCGTCGTGGATCGGGAGGTCGCCACCGCCGATGACGTAGGAGCCGCCGTGGACCCAGACCATGACCGGCAGCAGCTCGTCCTGACGCAGGTCGGCGGGCAGCGTGATCGTGAGGCGCTGACAGTCCTCGTCGACGGCGAGGTGCTGCATCGGCGGCAACAGCTCGTCGACGAAGGCCGCGGGGGGCTGCGGCGCGACCGGAGCAGGGGTGTCGGCGACGAACGGCGTGGTGGACGCGGGTACGGGTCGGGGTCGGCCGAAGCGCTCGGCGACGGCGTAGGGGATCCCCTGCGCTCGGACGACGTCACCGTCGACACGGGCCTGGACGGTGCCGACCGGGGTGGGGAACGCGCGCAGGTCGGTCATGCGTCCACGCTACCCACGAGCGAGACGCCTCCTCACGCGCGAGACGCCTCCCACGCGCGAGACGCATCCCCACCCGCGTGAGGTCCTTCCCCGCGCACGGCACGTCCATCCCCGCGCGCTGCACGGCCGGCGCCGTCGGCTCAGCCGCGCACGACCGGGCGCAGCGAGCCCGCCGCCGCGAACGCCGCGACGAAGAGGACCGCGACGAGCCACAGCGCGGTCAGCGCTCCCACGTGCTCTGCGACCGCACCGACCAGGGGCGGGCCGGCGAAGTTGGCGAAGTACCCGATGGACGCGACGACGCTCACCCGAGCCGCAGGGTCCGCACCGCTCTGCGCCGCGGCGGACATGCCGAGCGGGAAGCCCATGGAGACCCCGACCGCCCACAGGACGACCCCGGGGGAGGGTCACCCACGAGGACGGCCCGAGGATGAAGAGGACCGCGCCGACGATCCCGAGCGCCGTCGTCACCCGGACGGTGCGGACCCGTCCGAGTCGGTCGACCACCGGTCCGGCGGCGACGCGCGTCACCGCCTCGGAGACTGCGAACACGGTGAAGAACAGGGCGCCGACCGCGGGCGTCCCGCCGTGCCCGTCCGTGGTCGCGAGCGCGAGCCAGTTGTTCGCCGATCCTTCACCCAGCTCGACCCCGAGCATGACGACACCGATGAGGAGCAGGCGGACGTCCGTCCATCCCCGTGCCCACCGCCGGAGCCGCTGCCCGGGCGTGAGCGTGGTGTCGGGTTCCTCGGCGCGGCTGCCGTCCGGCACGGCACGCACCGCGAGGACGCCGACCACGAGGATGATCGCGGCCTGGCCGAGCAGCTGCTGCGTCGGGGTGACACCGAGCCAGGCACAGAGCGCGGCGACGCCTGCTCCGAGTGCGGCGCCCCCGGACCACGCCGCGTGCATGAGTGGCAGGAGCGTCCGCCCGGCGCGGACCTCGATGGCGGTGCCCTCGACGTTCGCCATCACGTCGAGCGACCCGATGCCAGCGCCGGCCACCACGAAGCCGACGGTCGCGAGCGGGGCGGAGTGCGCCGCCACCGCGATCCCGACGAGTGCGACCGCGGCGGGTACGACCACCACGACCAGGGTGAGCGCCCGCCGCCCGCCCAGCCGACGGAGGAGCGGAGCGGCGCCGAGCAGGCCGGCGACGCTGCCGACGGTCACCCCGGCGAGCATCACCCCGATCGTGCCGACGTCGACGCCGAGGTCGGCACGCAGTTCCGGGAGACGGGGACCCCACGCTGTGAGGCTCACGCCGCCGATGGCGAACGCGACGATGATCGCGTTCCGCCAGCGGGCGAGGGCAGGGGCGTCGACGTCGACCGGTTGCACCCCGCCATCGAACCCGCTCGACCGGGTCACCGCAAGCGCACGGCGGACGGCGCCGCAGGGCACCCCCGTCGACCGCGAGCAACACGGCGTCGAAAACTACCCACCGGGTGGTTTTTCCGGTAGCGTCGTCCTCGATCTCGCCGTGGAGCATCGCTCCTCTGCGGGCTGCGACGACCAGGGCCGCGACGACACCGTCACGGCGACCAGTGCCGCGACACCAGTCAGGACCGAAGGAGCCTCTGCAATGCCCACCACCTCTGTGCAGCTCTACTCGCTGCGCGACGCCATCGCCGAAGACCTCGACAAGGCCATCGCCCGGGTCCGCGAGATCGGCTACGAGAACGTCGAGCCGTACGCGTTCGTCGAGCGCGTCGACGACCTCGAGCGGGCACTGCAGGCCAACGGTCTCACGGCGCCCTCCGGTCACGTCGCCGTGATCGACGCCGAGGACACCGCCCCGATCTGGGACGCCGCGAAGCGCCTCGGCATCCAGACCGTCATCGACCCGTTCATCCCGACCGACCGCTGGCAGACCGCCGACGACGTGAAGAAGATCGCCGACCGCGTGAACGAGCTCACCGCCGAGGCCGCCGGCCACGGCCTGCGGTTCGGCTACCACAACCACCAGTGGGAGTTCACGAACAAGGTCGACGGCCGCACCGTCTACGACCTCTTCGTCGAGCAGCTCGCGCCCGAGACCGTCCTCGAGGTCGACACCTTCTGGGCGACCGTCGGTGGTGCGGACGCCCCGGCCGTGCTCCGCTCCCTCGGCGACCGAGTGGTCGCGATCCACGTGAAGGACGGCAAGGTCGACGGTGACATCCTCACCGCCCTCCCCTCCGCCGAGAGCGCCCTCATCGTCCCCGAGGCGCTCCAGCGCGCGTTCGAGAACCAGAAGCCGGCAGGCCAGGGCGACGTCGACGTGGCGGGCATCCTCGCCGCTGCGCCGCAGGCGATCCGCGTCGTCGAGTTCGACGCCTACGCCGGCGACGTGTTCGAGGGCATCGCGGAGTCGCTCGAGTGGCTCGGGACCAACGACACCGCCGGGAGCGCCGCGTGACCCGCGTGGGTGTCGGCATCATCGGTGCCGGCAACATCTCCGACCAGTACCTCACGAACCTCACGCAGTTCGCCGACGTCGAGGTCCTGTTCGTCGCCGACCTCATCCAGGAGCGCGCGAAGTCCCAGGCCGAGAAGTACGGCGTCCCGTCGTACGGCACGGTCGAGGAGCTGCTCGCCCGCGACGACGTCTCGATCGTGGTGAACATCACGATCCCGGCGGAGCACGCGAAGGTGGGCCAGCAGATCATCGCCGCCGGCAAGCACACCTGGAGCGAGAAGCCGGTCGCCACCACGGCCGAGGACGCCCAGGCGCTGCTCGCCGCTGCCGAGGCCGCTGGTGTCCGCTACGCGACGGCGCCGGACACCGTGCTCGGTGCGGGCATCCAGACCGCGATCCGCGCCATCGCCCGCGGGGACATCGGCACGCCGCTCACCGCGACGACGATGTTCCACGTGCCCGGCCCGGACCAGTGGCACCCGGACCCCGAGTTCCTGTACGCGCAGGGTGCCGGACCACTGTTCGACATCGGCCCGTACTACGTCACGACGCTGCTCCACGCGTTCGGCTCCGCCTCGCGCGTGCAGGCCGTGTCGTCGAAGTCGCGTGAGACCCGTGTGATCGGTTCGGGACCCCGCGCCGGCACCGAGTTCCCGGTCGAGGTGCCCACGCACCACGCCGCGCTCATCTCGTTCGCCGACGGGCAGTCCGCGCAGACGACGCTGTCGTTCCAGCACGCCCTGCCGCGCAACGGCTTCGTCGAGATCAACGGCTCGGAGGGCACGATCGTGCTGCCGGACCCGAACGTCTTCGACGGTGACAGCACGCTGTGGACGCTCGGCGAGGACGAGCCGACCACGCTGGCGCACAAGGGCTCGACCTGGGGTCGTGGCACGGGTGTCGTCGAGATGGCCCGTGCGATCGCCGAGGGCCGCCCCGAGCGTGCCTCCGGCGCCGTCGCCTCGCACGCGCTCGACGTCATGCTCGGCATCCGTGATGCCGCCGAGTCCGGCCAGGCCGTCGAGATCGCCTCGCGCATCGCGAAGCCGGAACCGCTGCCCGAGGACTTCGACCCCGCTGCCGCGGTCCTCGCCGAGGGCGTGAACGCCTAGTCACCCGCACGATGAGGGGCCGGTTCCGTCAGGAGCCGGCCCCTCCGGTGCGTCCGCGGTCCGTCGTCGTCGGCCGGGAGGCGCGGCCCGCCTCCGCCGGGTCGCCGGCGTCGGCCACCATGATGGTCGGAGGCCGCCGGGCGGCGGACGAGCAGGAGGGCCCAGCATGGCAGTACCGACGACGGACACCGAGGTCACCTACCCCGCGGGGGCCCTGACGAGCGAGGGGACCGTCGTGTCGGTCGAGCCCGCCGGTGACGACCGGTGGGCCGTGTTCCTCGACCGCACGGCCGCGCACCCGGTCGACACCGCGTGGCCGGACCAGCCCGCCGACCGGGTGACCCTCCGGACACCCGACACCGCCCACGAGGTGGCCGAGGTGCGCGTCGCGGGGTTCCACGACGGGCACGTGCACATCGGTGACGCCCTGCCCGTGCGGACCGGCACCGAGGGGTGGGTCTTCGGCGTCGCGCACGTCGTCGTCGGTACCCCGCCGCAGGTCGGCGAGCCCGTCACGGTCACCGTCGACCCGGAGCTCCGCGCCGCCCTCAGCGTCGCGCACAGCGCCTGCCACCTCGCCGCCCTGGCGCTCGACGCCGTCCTCGCCGACCGCTGGTCGAAGCCGGTGTCGACGGACGCGCTCGGCCACCCGGCGTTCGACTCGCTCGCGATCGTCCGGTCCTCGATCCACGAGCACCGCTCCGTGGACGACTACCGGATCGGGAAGTCGCTCAGGAAGAAGGGCTTCGACCCGACGGCCTTCGACGATCCGGAGGCGATCGCGAGCCAGGTCACCGCGCAGCTCCGGTCGTGGACGGACACGGGCGGCGCGATACACGTCGACGCCGAGGGCACCGGTCTGTCCGCACGGCGGCAGTGGCGGTGCGAGCTCCCGGAGGGCACCGCGACGATCCCCTGCGGCGGCACGCACCCGGACTCCGTGTCCGAACTGGTCGACCCGGTGGTCGTGATCGCGGTCGAGGACGTCCCCGGCGCCCGGCTCGTCACCATGACGACCACCGTCGCGCCCCGCTGAGCGTTCAGTCGGAGCGCGGCACCAGTCGTTCGAGCATCCGGAGCACCCGCTCGCCGTCGACCGCGTCCGGATCGAGCAGCCACTGCACCTGCAGACCGTCCGACGCCGCGATGCTCAGGCTGGCGAGGTCCACCGCGTCGACGTCCTCCCGGATCCGGCCGGCAGCCTGGTCGGCCCGGATCCACTCGGCGAGCTCGGCGCGCAGGGACGCGAAGCGCTCGCGCATGAACTCCCGCGTGGCCGGGTGACCCTCGCCGACGGCATCGGCGGACAGGGTCGTGTAGAGCTGCACGAGGCCGGGGACCGCGCGGTTCCGGACGGCACTGTCCCGCATGTCGCCGATCGCCGACTTGTCACGTCCGGGGTCGGCCTGCGACCGGACCTCGTGCTCGTGGTAGACCGCGAGCAGGAGTTCGTCCCGGCTGGGGAAGTAGTGCCGGAGTGCCGCGTGGGTGATCCCGAGGGCGTCGGCGACCGATCGGAGGGACGAAGCGTCGACTCCCTGCGCGGCCACCATGCGGATCATCTCGTCGAGGATCTGCGCCCGGCGCTCGGCACCCTTGCGGTACCCGCGTCGCTGCGGGACCGCGTCGTCGTCGGCCGGGGTGGTCACCCCGCCAACTTACCGCTGGAAGGTTTTCCGCGCGACCGCGAGGTCAGGCGCCCTCCGGCACGACGGTGTACTCGTCGACCGGCTGCGGCGATCGCGCACCGATCGCGTCGACGACCGCGGAGAGTGCCCGCGTGAGCACCTGGTTGTCCCGTTCGGAGAGCCCGTCGAGCACCTCGACCACCGCCTCGTGGAAGGACGCGTAGGACGCGCCGATCTTCGCGGCGGCCTGGTCGGTCGGCTCGAGGACCTGCTGGCGGCGGTCCGTCGGGTGCGCTGCCCGGATCAGGTCACCCGATGCGACGAGCCCGTCGACGAGCTTGGTGACGGAGGCGTTGGACACCGACAGCATCACCGCGAGGTCCTTCGGCCCCATCGGCCGTTCGTCGCGGTGCGCCTGCAGCAGGTACCGGAGCGCGAGCGACTCGTTCTTCGTCAGACCGGTCTCGACCCGTGCCGCCTCGATCTGCTGCTCCTCGGCGTGCTGCAGGCGCAGCAGAGCGTCGACAGCGGTCTTCGCGGCGGCCGAGCGGGGCTGGCGGGCGTAGAGGTGGGCGTGCTCACGGCGGACGACGGTCAACGGCATGCGGTCATGCGCTCCTGGTCAGACGAGGGGGGCCGAGAAGAAGTCGGCGTAGGACGGTTCGGTCTGCTTCGAGAGCAGCGACGGGTCGTCGATCCGCCGCTGGACGAAGGCGTCGATCACTGCCTGGTCAGTGAGGCCGACGCGAGGGTGGCTCCGGCCGCTGGCTGCGAGTCGCGGCATCCCCGTGTACGTGCTGCGCATGTCTGATCCCGCCTTCCTGCTGTGGTCGAGGTGTCCGTGCGGACACCCGAACTCTTTCACGACGTGAACGGTTCGTGCAACGAACAGTTTTTGTTCTGGACGATTCGCGCACTGAACCACCTGGACGGTGCCCCACAGCGATCTCCGAGCGCACTGTTGGCACTCTCTGGGTTCGAGTGCTAAAACTGATGCCAGTTGAGTCGAGGGGACTCAACAGGGACCACCAGAAGGAGTTGACGACGATGACGATGAACTTCGACCCGTTCCGCGAGCTCGACCGCCTCGCCGGCTCCCTGCTCGGGAGCGCCGGCGGACCGCGTTCGATGCCGATGGACCTGTACCGCACCGGGGACCACTACGTCCTCGACGTCGACCTGCCGGGCATCGACCCGGGCAGCGTCGACGTCGACGTGGACGGCTCGGTCCTCACGATCCGCGCCGAGCGCACCCTCGGCGCCCCGGAGGGCTCGCAGTGGATCACACGCGAGCGGCAGCCCGGCACCTTCGTCCGACAGCTGACCCTCGGCGACCACCTCGACGCCGGGCGGATCACCGCGAACTACGACAACGGTGTGCTGAGCATCACGATCCCGGTCAAGGAGTCGGCGAAGCCGCGCAAGATCGAGGTCGCGGTGGGCGGCGGCTCGCAGCAGCTCGCCGTCGGCAGCGGGACCGCCGAGTAGGTCGGAGGTGCGGTGGCA
Source organism: Curtobacterium phoenicis (assembly GCF_047238015.1). Classification (NCBI taxonomy): domain Bacteria; kingdom Bacillati; phylum Actinomycetota; class Actinomycetes; order Micrococcales; family Microbacteriaceae; genus Curtobacterium; species Curtobacterium phoenicis. The sequence goes on along the minus strand of NZ_JBDFLZ010000002.1, from coordinate 391,117 downwards.
GGACTGCTGAACGCACTGATCGCGATCGCGGCCGTGACCGCCGCGCTCACCGCGACGAGTCTCGACCGGCGGGTGGCCCTGGTGCTCGGGGCGACCGGCAGCACGGTCGGCTCGTTCCTCGCGTGGGTGGTCGCGCCGGCCGCGTTCTCCGGGCTCGTTCCGTGGGCCGCCGCGGTCCTCGGGACGGCGGCGCTCACGGCCGGGTGGAGCGTCGTCCGGCTCTACGACGGCGTCTTCAGACCGCCGTCGGAGCCGGCGGACGACACCGGGACGCTGGCGACGACCGCGCGGTGACGACATGACGGACTGGAGGCACGGTGCCGGCTGGCACCGTGCCTCCAGTCCGTTCGTCGGTTTCCGGGGGTGCACGAAACGCGCGCGTTCCGACGTCGCACCGGTCGATCGACGGATGCCGCGTCGAAACGCACGCGTTTCGTGCTGCGGACTACTCCTTGTTGAGCTTGTCCTGCACGGTCCCTGCGGTCTTCTCCACGACGTTCGGGAGCTCGGTCGTGCCGTAGAACCGCACGTCCGGGTGCGTGGGCGGCGGCATCGGCGACGTGGTCGTCGGCCCGTCGTGGTACGTGTACTCGCCCTTTCCGTCGAACGAGGGGCCGCTCGCCCAGGGGCCGTTCGCCGCTTCCTTGCCGTCGGAGAAGTTGAGGTACTGGTAGTTGACCTCCTGGTTCTCCTTCGCCTGCGGGAAGTTGCTCGGCACCGGGAAGTCCTCGATGCCCTTCTCGCGGAGCTCCGCGGCGGCCGTCGACCACATGTTCTGGTGCATGGTGTCGCGCGCGAGCAGGAAGCTCAGCAGGTCACGGATGCCGTGGTCGTCGGTCATGTGGTACAGCCGGGCGACCTGCACGCGTCCCTGCATCTCGGCGTTCGCATTCGCCGTGAAGTCGGCGAGCAGGTTGCCGCTCGCGGTGATGAACGATCCCTGCCAGGGGTTGCCGTTGCTGTCGACCGGGCGGGCGCCGGCACCGGCGACGATGCCCTGCTGGACGTCCGTACCACCGACGATCGCGGCGACCGTGGGGTCGTCCTGCACGGCGTCCTCGGTGATGCCGAGCGGGCTCTTCTCGAGCAGCTGCGCGATCATCGTCGCGAGCATCTCGACGTGGCCCATCTCCTCCGCGCCGATGCCGAACACCAGGTCGCGGTACTTGCCGGGCATGTGCATGTTCCACGCCTGGAACTGGTACTGCAGCGCGACGGTGATCTCACCGTACTGACCGCCGAGCACCTCCTGCAGCTTCCGCGCGTAGACGGCATCGGGCTTGTCCGGGGTGGACTTGAACTGGAGTTCCTGCTTGTGGAAGTACAAATCGTGCTCCTGTCTTCGTTCGGTCGTTCGGTTCAGAGGATCGGGGTACCGCCGGTGACGGCGACGCGGGCACCGGAGACGTAGCTGCCGTCGTCGCTCGCGAGCAGCACGTAGACCGGGGCGAGCTCCGCGGGCTGCCCGGGACGACCGAGCGGCGTCTGCTTGCCGAACTGCTCGACCTCCTCGGGCGGCATCGTCGAGGGGATGAGCGGCGTCCAGATCGGCCCGGGCGCGACGCTGTTGACGCGGATGCCACGCGGCCCGAGCAGCTGTGCCAGCGCCGCCGAGAGGTTCGCGACGCCCGCCTTCGTGACGTCGTAGGGCGCGAGGTCGGGCTTCGGGTCGTCGGAGTTCACCGAGCTCGACCCGATGATCGCCGACCCCGGCCCGAGGTGCGGCAGCGCGGCCTTGACGAGGTGGAAGTAGGCACTGAGGTTCGTCGCGAGGGTGTGGTCCCACTCCTCGTCGCTGATCTCCTCGATGGTCTCGTGGGTCATCTGGTACGCCGCGTTGTTCACGAGGACGTCGAGTCCACCGAGCTGCTCGACCGCGGTGGCGACGACCGACCGGCAGTACGCCGGGTCGCTCACGTCACCGGGCAGCAGGACGGCCGTCCGACCGGCCTCCTCGATCCAGCGCTTCGTGTCCTGGGCGTCGTCCTCCTCGTCGGGGAGGTAGCTGATGAGCACGTCGGCACCCTCACGGGCGAAGGCGATCGCGACGGCCTTGCCGATGCCACTGTCACCGCCCGTGATGACCGCCCGCTTGCCGGTGAGCTTGCCGGACCCCCGGTAGGACCGCTCGCCGTGGTCGGCCGTCGGGCTGAGCTCCTGGTCGCTGCCCGGGGGCTGCTGCTGGTCGGTCATGTTGCCTCCTGATCGCTTCACGTGCCGGTCGGACCTCGGTCCCGCGCCGACCGGTCTTCGTCGACGCGCCCGATGGTCGGCTGCGCGCTCTGGACGGGTGACCGGGAGTGGCCCGATCACGCGGGCAGCGTGGCCGGATCGCGCGAGCACGTGTGGTGTGGCTCGCGCGTAGCGTGCAGCACATGGACCTGCAGCTGTCGGATCGTGTCGCACTCGTCGTCGGGGGGAAGGGCTACATCGGACGGGCGGTGGTCGACCGTCTCCGAGCAGAGGGGGCGACCGTCGTGGTGGCCTCCCGGAACGCCGGGGACGACGAGCACAGCGTGTCGATCGACACCGCGTCGCAGCCGTCCGTCGACGCCGGAGTCGCATCGGTGGTCGAGCGGCACGGACGGATCGACGTGCTCGTGGTGACCGCCGCCCCGAGTGCGCAGACCCTCGACCCGGCCCGGAAGTCCGACCCCGAGCAGGTCGCCGAGGCGATCGACGGCAAGGCGCTCGGCTTCCTCCGCGTCGCGAACGCCGTCCTCCCCCACCAGCGCGATGCTGGCTTCGGCCGCGTCGTCGTGGTCAGCGGCCAGAACGCCTACATCGCGGGCAACATCACGGCGTCGCTGCGGAACACCGCGACGAACGTGATCGCGAAGAACCTCGCCGACGAGTTCGCCGGCACCGGCGTCGCCGTGAACGTGGTGAACCCCGGAACCGTGACGGACGAGCCCTCCTCGGAGGTGCAGCGCGGAGCCGGCGGGGAGTCGAGCCCGCAGCAGATCGCGGACCTCGTCGCCTTCCTGTCCTCACCGCTCTCGGCGCTGAGCGGGGAGTCGATCTCGATCGCGCACCGGATGCTCGGGTCCGTCGTCGTCTGAAGCCGCGGTGCGGCGGCCCGGAGGCCCGGCGCGGGGCCGCCCCGCGCCTCCCGTCCGCCTCGTGGCACGTCACGCGCCCGGTCCACGCGCCCGGTGCGGGGTCACCGTGGGGCATGGACAGTGCGGAGCAGGACGTCGTCGGGCTCGTCGGGTACGCCGCCGATCGGCTGACGGACCGGATGACGGGCCTCACCGACGACGAGTGGGTGTGGCAGCCGATCCCCGGGGACGCGGAGGTCACCGTGCGGTGGCGGCTCGACCACGTCGTCGAGGTGCTCACGGCGAGCCGGAACCGGGAGTGGCTGGGACTCGCGGCGACGGCCGACCCGACGCCGGACGGTCCGGTGACCGCCGCCGAGGCCCTCGTGGCCCTCGATGCGGCGATCCGAGTGTTCCTCGCGACGGCGACGGAGGCCAGCGACACCGCGTCCGAGCCGATGGGTGCGGTCGCCGGGCCGAACGCTGCGGCGACGAAGCGGTCGTTCGTCCTGCACGTGGCGGACGAGCTGGTCCACCATGGGGCCGAGGCGGCACTCCTCCGCGACCTGTACGCCGCGCGCTGAGCATCGTGCTGGTGTCCGACGCCTGACCGATCGGTAGGCTCCCGGGCGTGACGAAGGTGTTGATCACCGGGATGTCGGGGACGGGCAAGTCCTCGGCACTGGAGCGGCTGGCGACGCTCGGCCACCGGGTCGTGGACACCGACGACCCCGGCTGGCGTGCCTACCACCCGTACCCGCACCCGTCCGATGAGGCACACCGGGGCAAGTGGCTCTGGGTCGAGGAACGGATGACGGCGCTCCTCGACGAGGAGGACGATCGGGCGCTCTTCGTCCAGGGGTGTGTCCGCAACCAGGACCGCTGGTACGACCGCTTCGACGCGGTCGTGCTCCTCGACGCACCACTCGACGTCCTGCTCGAACGGGTCGCGCGCCGGACGACGAACCCGTACGGGAAGACCGCGGTGGAGCGCGCGATGATCGAGGCCGACTTCGCCGAGGTGCTCCCCCTCCTCCGTGCGGGGTGCACCCACGAACTCGATGCGACCCGGCCGATGGCCGACGTGGTCGCTGACCTGGCCGCCCTCGCTCGCTGACGACCGGACGGTGACCGCGTTCGTCCCCGCGGCCGATGCGCTTCGGCCGTCCGCCCGATGCGGTCCCGCCCCGGTTCGTCGAGGCTGAGGAGCATGGACTCCTCGATCAAGCACGTCATCGCCACCCTGTCGGTCTGCGCCGGCATCGTCGCCGTCACCGCATGGGCGCTCATCGCGATGTCCCCCGTGGCGTGAGGCGCCGGGCCGACCCCTCCCAGGGCCGCGGGGGCGTCCCGGCCCGCAGCCGAGCGACGGACGCCTCCGTGCGATGATCGGACCCGTGACGGAAGGGCGCACGTTCATCCGACCGCTCGCCACGCGCTCGATCGTCGTCGACGTGGTCTGGGCGGTCGTCGCGGCGCTCGCGTTCCTCGCCCCCGTCGACCTCGAGCTCGAGCACGCCAGCGTGCCCGCCGTCGTCGCGGCCGCCGGGGCCATCGCCGTGCGACGGATCTCGCCGTCCGTCGCGATGCTCCTCATCGTCGCCCTCGGGTTCGTCCAGGTCGCCGGCGGCGAGCGTCCGTCCCTGGTCGACCTCGCGATCTTCGTCGTCATCGGCACCACGGCGATCGTCGGCACCCGCGCCGAGGTGGTGCTCTCCGGCCTGCTCGCGTTCTTCGCCGGAGTGGGCGCGACCCTCTACCTGACCGTCACCGGCTTCCGGTTCGCGGTGCTCGTGAACGGGCCGCGCGACCAGGCCTTCCTGGCGATGGCGGCTCCTGCGGCCGCCCTGCTCGCAGTCTGGGCCGGCGGCCTGGCCGTCCGCGCCTTCCGCTCCCGTGACCGCGAATCCGAACGGCGCGCCCATGCCGAGGCCGCGCGGTCCCGAGCCGAGGCCGTCGCCACCGAGGCCGAGGCCACCGCCACCCGCGCCATCGACGTCGCGGAGTCGGAGCGGATCCGAGCGGCGATCGCCCGCGACGTGCACGACGTCGTCGGCCACTCCCTCGCCGTGATCATCGCCCAGGCCGACTCGGTGCCGTTCCTCGCCGACGAGGCGCGCGTCCGCGAGGTCAGCGCGACGATCGCCAGCACCGCGCGCAGCTCGCTCATGGAGGTCCGGCAGGTGCTCGGGCAGATCGACGGCACCGGGGACGCCGGTCCCGCGACGCTCGACGAGATCGTGCAGGGCATCCGCGACGCCGGGGTCACCGTGGAGCACACCGTTCGTGGCGTCCCGCGTCCGTTCGGCCCGGACGCCGGCACCGCTGCCCGCCGGGTGCTGCAGGAGATGCTCACGAACGCACTCCGGCACGGCGCTCCGGGCATGCCCGTCACGGTCCGTGAGACCTGGCGCTCCGCGGACCTCGTCCTCGAGGTCGAGAACGTCGTCGGCGGGGGCGCCACCGGCGGTTCCGGCCGCGGCGTCGACGGCATGCGCTCCCGGCTCGCCGCGCTCGACGGCTCCTTCGACGCCGCGGTCCTCGACGACGTGTTCGTCGCCCGCGCCCGCATCCCGATCGACATCCCAGGGGGGAACCACCGATGACCGACACGACCGACCAGGGGACCGGCGCGACCGACCAGCCGACCGGCACGCCCGCCGGAGCCACCGGCATCGCCGGCTCCGCGCCCATCCGCGTCCTGCTCACCGACGACCAGGCGCTGTTCCGTGCGGGACTCCGGGTCGTGCTCGACGCCCAGGACGACATGGTCGTGGTGGGTGAGGCATCGGACGGCGCCGAGGCCCTCGCCACGATCCCGGCCGTCCGCCCCGACGTCATGCTGCTCGACATGCGGATGGCGGGCATGGACGGCGTCGAGACCGTGCGCCAGCTCTTCTCCGGCGCGGTCGGCGGACCGATCCCGCGCGTCATCGTCCTGACGACGTTCGGCCTCGACCCGGCGGCGGCGACGGCGATCCGGCTCGGCGCCAGCGGGTTCCTCCTCAAGGACACGACGCCGCCGTTCCTGTTCGCGGCCATCCGCGCCGTGCACGAGGGCAGCTCGGTCATCGCCCCGAACGACCTCGCCCAGCTGTTCGGCGCCGACGTCGAGCGCGCGCCGAAGCCGCAGCCGCCGGAGTTCCAGACGCTCTCCGACCGGGAACGCATCGTGTTCGGCTGGGCCTCGCGGGGCCTGTCGAACGCGGAGATCGCGGCGAAGGAGTTCGTCACCGAGTCCACGGTGAAGACCCAGATCTCGAGCATCCTGGGGAAGCTCCAGCTCCGCGACCGGGTGCAGCTCGTCGTGTACGCGCACGACCACGGGCTCGCCGGCGCTCGGGACGAGGGCTAGGCGGAGTCGACCTCGTCGAGGATGGTGGCGATCGCGGCCGGGTCGTGGGCGAACCGTCCGAGGAACAGCCCGCCGATCCGGCCCCGCCCCCGGGTCAACAGGCCCGGTCCGGCGCTGCCGCCGTAGATCACCGTGCTGCCGGCGAGCTCCGGCCGCGTCGTCAGGTGCTCCTCGATGCCCGCGAGGACCTCGACGATGTGCTCGTCCGGCGCGGGCGCCGGCGCACCGATCGCCCACACGGGTTCGTAGGCCACGATCAACGGCCCCGCGAGGCCGTCCGCGGTCGCGGCGGCCAGCGACCGGTCCAGCTGCGCGGTCACCTCCACGATCGCGTCCGCACGGGAGGCACGGTGCGGCTCCCCGACGCAGACCAGCGGCCGCAGGTGGTTGCGGTACGCCGCGTGCACCTTCCCCGCCACGTCCTCGTCGGTCTCGTGGAACAGGGAGCGCCGCTCGGCGTGCCCGATCTCGACGAGGTCGACCCCGATCTCACGCAGCTCGGCTCCGGAGACCTCCCCGGTGAACGCGCCCTCGTCCGCCCACGACAGGTCCTGCGCGCCGAGCAGCACCGGGGCGTCGCCGATGACCTGCCGCACGGGGACGAGCGACGGGAACGTCGGCACCACGAACAGCTGCGCGGCCCCGGAGCGCACGGCGGGGTGCCGCTCGGCGATGTCCACAACCTGCCGGACCCACTCGAGGGTCCTGGCGTGCGAGAAGTACATCTTGAGCGACACCCCGACGAGCGTCATGCGCGGTCGGCCCCTGCCGCGTCGATGCCCTCGGCAGCCGACCCGTCGTAGGAGCAGATCGCCGCGACCTTCTCCGCACTGGCGGAGGAGGTGTCGAACTCGTACCCGAGCCACTCCTTCGCGAGCCGTCGCGCGAGCTCCAGGCCGATGACCCGCTGCCCCATGCAGAGCACCTGCGCATCGTTCGACAGCACCGACCGCTCGACACTGTAACTGTCGTGGGCGGTCACGGCACGGATCCCGGGGACCTTGTTGGCGCTGATCGCGACCCCGAGCCCCGTCCCGCAGATCAGGATCGCCCGGTCGGCCTCGCCGTTCGCCACCATCCGAGCCGCGTCGACGGCGATGTGCGGGTAGGCGGTGTGCCCGTCCGCGTCCACCCCGACGTCGGCGACGTCGGAGACCCGTTCGTCCGCGAGCAGGTCGGCCTTGATCGCCTCCTTGTACTCGAAGCCGGCATCGTCCGATCCGACCACCAGTCGCAGCGTCATCGTGCTGCTCCTTCCTCGATGACCGAGGTCACCGTCTCGACGATCAACGCGAAGGACACCGCTCCGGGGTCCTTCGTCCCCACCGCCTGGTCGGCGTGGGTCTTGGCGCGTCCCTTGCGGGGCACGAGGTCCGCCGTGGCGTCCGCTGCCTCGCGAGCCGCGGTCGCGGCCGCGCGCCAGGCGTCCAGGGTCGAGGCACCGCCCTCGATCGCGGACCCGAAGGCCTCGTCGAACGGCACGAGGGCGTCCACCAACGTCTTGTCCCCGGGTACGGCACCGAAGGCCGACACCGCCGCCGTCGCGGCGTGCACCGCCTCCGCGAGCTGCGCCGACGACGGACGCGACTCGTCCCCGATGACGCGACCCAGTGCCTCCAGGGCGGCTCCCCAGATCGCGCCGGAGGTGCCGCCGGCCTTGTCGGACCAGGCGTCCGCAGCGATCGCGAGGAGCCCTCCGGCGCCGACCTCGCGGTGCAGTGCACCGGAAGCCGCCGCGTCCGCGGCGTGCACGCCGCGCTGCATGCCGATGCCGTGGTCGCCGTCGCCGGCGACCGCGTCCATCTCGCCCAGCTCGTCGACGTGCTCGTCGATGACCCGCCGCGCCGCGGCGAGCGCGGCGGCAACCCGGGTCGCGACCGCTTGCGACTCCGTGGAACCGGTGCCGACCTCGATGCCGTCGGACGCCTCGAGCTCGGACTCCGGCAGGCGCTCGGCGGTGACCGCGCCGCCCTTCCGGAAGGCGGGGGTGTCGGCCGGAGCAGCCCAGAGCCGCTCGAGTTCGTCGTCGAGCCAGAACAGCGTGAGCGAGACGCCGGCCATGTCGAAGCTCGTGACGAGTTCCCCGACCTCGGGTTCGACGATGACGACGCCGGCGTCCTCGAGCAGTCGGGCCACCGAGCGGTAGACGACGAAGAGCTCCTCGTACTTGACGCTGCCGAGGCCGTTGAGGATCGGGACCACCCGCGCGCCGGACGCCGTGACGCCCGTCGGCAGTTCGTCGAGCAGCCGCGACACCAGGAGGGACGCGAGCCCCTCGGCCGTGGGCACCTCGGTCTCGTCGATGCCGCGTTCACCGTGGATGCCCATGCCGATGGCCATGCGGCGCTCCGGCACCTCGAACAGCGGCTCGGCGGCGCCGGGGAGGGAGCAGCCGGAGAACGCGACGCCGAACGAGCGGGTCCGGTCGTTCGCTCGCGACGCCACCGCGGTGACGTCGTCGAGCGTGCGGCCCTCCTCGGCGGCGGCACCGGCGACCTTGAACACGCAGAGGTCGCCGGCGATGCCGCGGCGCTCGGACGCCCGGTCGGCGGGTGCGGACACGACGTCGTCGGTGACCCGGACGGTGCGGACCGGGATGCCCTCGCCCTCGAGCGTGCGTGCTGCGGCGTCGAAGTTGAGGCAGTCGCCCGCGTAGTTGCCGTACGAGAAGAGCACCCCGCCGCCGTGCTCGGACGCGCGGGCGACGCCGGCGACCTGCTGCGCGGACGGGCTCGCGAACAGGTTGCCCATCGCCGCGCCGGCGGCGAGACCGTGGCCGACGAGTCCGCCGAAGGCCGGGTAGTGGCCGGAGCCACCGCCGATCACGACCGCGACCGTGTCGTCCGGGCTGGTCGTGGCGCGGGCGACGCCGCCGTGCACCCGGCGGACCCACCGCTGGTTGGCGAGGACGAACCCGTCCGCCGCCTCGTCCGCGAAGTCCGCGGGGTCGTTGAAGAGCCTGGTCATCGTGTCGTCTCCTTCGACGCACTCGTCGCCACGTGGGACGTGTCGAGCAGATCATCCGCCTTCGCGCCTCGGAAGAACTTCGTGCAGAAGATCATCACGGCCGCCACGAACGCGAGGACACCGAGCGAGACGATGCCGAACGCGCCGCTGTCGGTCGGGACCACCTCGTTGATCGCGGTCCGCATGATCGGGGCGACGAAGCCGCCGAGGTTGCCGAGCGAGTTGATGAGGCCGATGCCCGCGGCCGCCGCGGCACCGGTGAGGAACGCCGTCGGGTACGCCCAGGTGATCGGACCGACGGCGAGGAAGCTCGCCACGGCCAGGGTGATGAACAGGATGCCGAGGACCGGTTGCCCGTTCGCACCGGCCCACGCCGACCCGAGGATCGACAGGCCGGTCGTGACGTAGAACATGGTGCCCCAGCGACGGCGACGTCCGACGGTGTCCGCCTTCGAGCCGACGAGGTAGCAGGCGACGAGGCCGACGAGCCACGGGATCGCGGCGACGAGGCCGACCTGCCAGCCGACGTCCTGCCCGAGGAGCGACGACACCTGCTGCGGCAGGTAGAACGTCGTCCCGTAGACGGCGACTTGCAGGCAGAAGTAGATGATCGTGAAGTACCAGACGCGGCCGCTCGCCATCGCCTTCCAGATGCCCTTCGGGCCGTCCTCGTTCCGGGCGTGGTCCTCACGGGCCATCGCCGCCGTGAGGGACGCCTTCTGTCCGTCGTCGAGCCACTTCGCCTGCTGCGGGCTGTTCGTCAGGAAGAACAGGGCCGCGACGCCGGCGAGCACCGCGAGGATGCCCTCGCCGAAGAACATGACCTGCCAGCCGTGGAACGGTGTGACCTGGTCGCCGACGCTGATGAGGCCGCCGGAGAGCGGCGCGCCGATCATCTGCGAGAACGGCTGCGCCAGGTAGAAGATCGCGAACATCCGCACGCGGACCTTGTTCGGGAACCACTCGGAGAGGTACATGATCACGCCGGGGAAGAGCCCGGCCTCGGTCACGCCGAGCAGGAACCGCAGGATGATGAACATCGTGTCGTTCGTGGTGAACGAGAACAATGCGGCGACGATGCCCCAGGTGACGGCGATGCGGGCGAGCCAGAAGCGGGCGCCGAACCGCTTGAGCAGCAGGTTGGACGGGATCTCGAAGATCGCGTAGCCGATGAAGAAGATGCCGGCGCCGAGGGCGAAGGCGGCGTCGGAGATGTTCCGGTCGACGCTCAGCGCCTCTTCGGCGAACCCGACGTTGGTGCGGTCGAGGAAGGCGACGAAGTACAGGATGACGAGCATCGGCATGAGGTGCTTCGTCGCCTTGCCGATCGCCGACCGCAGGGCCGGATCGTGGGTGGACCCCAGGGCGGGGCTGGTTGTGGACACGAATCGCTCCTTCGCGATCGGGTGGGTCGGTCGGCCGGTGGCGGCCTGGAGGCACGACCGACGACGAGCACGTCGGCTCGCTCTGGTCGTGGGGCCGGTCTGGGCCCGGTGCGCGCTGGGTGCGCTGGTGCGCGCGCTGCGCGGCGCGGGCGCGCTGGTGCGCGGGTTGCGCGGGTTGCGCGTCGGTGCCGTTCTCAGTGCATGTAGAGGCCGCCGTCGACGTTCAGCGTCTGCCCGGTGACGAACCCGGCGTCCTCGCTGATGAGGTAGGCGATCGCCGCCGCGATGTCCCGAGGGGTGCCGATGCGCGGCAGCACACCGTCGGCCGCCATCGCGGTCTTGCGTTCCTCGGAGAGCGTGCCGCCCATGATGTCGGTGTCGATCGGGCCGGGTGCGATCGCGTTCACGGTGATCCCCCGGTGGCCGAGTTCGCGGGCCATGCCACGGGTGAGCCCGATGACCCCGGCCTTCGCGACCGAGTACGGCGTCTTGCTGAAGGTGCCGCCGCCACGCTGGGCGGAGACCGACGACAGGTTGACGATGCGGCCGTACCCGTGCTCGACCATGGACTGCGCGGCACGGAGGCTCGCGAAGTGCACGCCGTCGAGGTTGATGCTCAGGACGCGGTGCCACTCCCCCTCGGGCAGGTCGAGGTACTCGTGGGCGGACGAGACGCCCGCGAGGTTCACGAGCGCCGCGATCGGCGGCAGCGCGGACTCGATCCTGTCGAACGCGGCGCGGACGGCGGCCTCGTCCGCGACGTTCGCCCCGGCGCCGACGGCCTGGACGCCGTGCTCGTCACGGATCGCTGCGGCGACCTGCTCGCTCGCTGCCTGGTCGAGGTCGATGATGCCGACGTTCCAGCCCTGCTCGGCGAGGTGGTGGGCTGCGGCCCGGCCGATGCCGCGCGGTGACGCTGCGCCGGTGAGGACCACGGTCTGCTGTTCGTTGCTCATGACGGGCCCCTCAGTGGATCGGCGCCGGGCCGAGCTCGTCGAGGAGCTTCTGCATCGCGACGTACGCCCGGTTGCGGTAGGCGACGAGTTCGGGCGTGCGGTCGGCGGCGACGTCGAGGTACCCGGCGCCGGACTTCGTGCCGAGCTCCCCGGCGTCGACGTGCTGCTGGAGCGACGGCGGGGTGGCGAACCGCTCGGGCCAACGGGTCTGGAGCGACTCGAAGCAGAACGCGTACACGTCGAGGCCGGCCATGTCGGCGATCGCGAAGGGTCCGAAGAACGGCAGGCGGAAGCCGAACGTCGTGCGGACGATGGTGTCGATGTCGTCCGGGCTCGCGATGCCCTCGTCCGCGATCTTCGTCGCCTCCTCGAACAGGGCGTACTGCAGGCGGTTGAGCACGAAGCCCGTCGAGTCCTTCACCCGTGCGGACTGCTTGCCGGTCGCGGCGACGACGGTCTCGCCGACCTCGATCGCGTGCTCGTTCGTGGTCGGGTGCGGGATGAGCTCGACGCCGGGGATGAACGGCGCCGGGTTCGAGAAGTGCACGCCGAGGAACCGCTCGGGTCCGGTGACCGCCTCGGCCAGAGATTCGATGAGGATCGTCGAGGTGTTCGAGCCGATGACGGCGTCCGGGCGAGCGGCCTCGCTGATCCGGCGGAGGGTGGCGTGCTTGATCTCGAGCTTCTCGGGCACGGCCTCCTCGATGAAGTCGGCCGTGGCGACCGCGTCCTCGATGGAGTCGGCGGCGCTGAGGTGGGCGTCCACCCGCTCCACGGCGTCGGCCGGGAACAGGCCGTCGGCGACGAACTGCTCGGTCTCGGCGATGAGCCGGGCGCGGTTGGACGCGGCGATCTCGGCGGACACGTCCGCGATCCGGACGGTGTGGCCGGCGAGGGCGAGGACCTGGGCGATCCCGCCGCCCATGTAGCCGGACCCGACGACGGCGATGTCGAGGGTGCTCATCGAGTTGCTCCTTGCTTCGTCGTCCCGACCACCGAGGTGGCGAGGACGGATCGGATGTACTGCTGGTTCGTGGCGCAGACGCCGAGGCTGTCCCCGCCGTACTGCTCGGTCATGACGATCCCGCGGAACCCGTCGGCGACGGCGTCGCGGAGCACCTGCCGGTAGTTGATGAGTCCGGTCTCCATGGTGCTCGGCGCACTCGTCGCCCAGCTGCCGTCGCCGGCTTCGTCACGCGTGTAGTTCTTCACGTGGAGGTAGTTCGTGTGGGGCATGGTCTTGGCGAACAGCTCCTTCCAGTCCTCGACCGGACGGTGGAGGCGGATGAGGTTCGCGACGTCCGCGTTGAGGCCGACGGTGTCCAGACCGATCTCCTCGACCAGGCGGACGGCGCTGTCGGCGGTGCCGAGGTAGGTGTCTTCGTACAGCTCGAGCGCCATCGGCAGTCCGACGCTCGCAGCGTGCTCGCCGAGCTCCCGCAGGCGCTTCACCGCAGCGTCCCACACCTCGGGGTCGTCGGGGTCCTTCGGGCCCGGTGCCGTCCAGAACCAGAGCGCCTTCCGCTGCGCCTCGGTGAACGGCTGGTGCAGCCCGGTCGAGAACACCTGCATGCCCCACTCGGCCGCGGCGTCGATCGTCCGGTGCGCGTACGCGAGGTTGTCCTCCTCGTGCCCGGGCTGGATGACGCTCTTCCGCTGCAGGTGCACCGAGGGGATGCCGACCCCGTGCGCGGCGGCGACCGCGAAGAGCTCGTCGCGGCGGGACCGCTCGAGGTCGGCGGGGCGGATGTGGCTGTCGGCGAGCTCGGCCAGCGAGAAGCCCGCGGCCGCGATCTGCGCGAAGACGTCGTCCCACACCTCGGCGGGGGCGTCGTGGAAGGCCGTACCGTCGCGGGTGACCTGGGCGAACCCGTGCAGGCAGGCGGCGATCGGCCACGTCTCGTCGGTCCAGGTCGTCGGGTCCCAATCCTGGGTGACCCAGTCCTGTGGTGATGCCACGTGCATGCTCCTTCGCAGTCGTGCGGTGCGGTTCAGCGCCGAACCTCTTTCCTATAGGAAAGATACTCGCAAACGACCGGAGCGCAACCCGGCCCGCGCGATCGGTACGGTGAGCGCGTGGACATCCAGGTGGCCGAGGACGACCTGATCGTCCGCGTGCGCATCGCGTTCCGACCGATCCGGTCGGCCCAGCTGTCCGAACCGACCGGCCCCCGTGGCACGGAGACCCACCCGTACGTCAGGTGCCTGTACCGGGCCGAGGACTGGGCGACGAACATGCACCTCATGACGGGCGCGGTCGTCCTGGAGCCGTTCGTGCTCTACGAAGCCGACGCCGTCTTCCTCGACCCCGGGTTCGCCCGGGAGCGCGTCACCCTCGGCCAACGCTTCGAGGTGTTCGGCCGGCCGGATCCACTCGGCCGCGGCGAGGTGCTCCGACCGCGATCGGACCTCACCCTCGGCGTCGTCCCGGTCGGCGACGGTCTCGACCACTTCCCCGCATGGACCGGCTGACCCGGCGACGACCCATCAGGCCCCGTGGGACGCGTCGGCCCGCGAGCGCACCCGGACGTTGTCGATGTGCACGCGCATGGCCGACACCGCGGCCGACGGGCTGATCGCGAGCGCGTCGAGGATCGACCGGTGCTCCGCGACGGCCCGCGACGTGTCGTCGTCACCACCGCCGACGATCTGCCGCATCCGGTGCACCCGGGTGGTGATGATCTCGGACATCTCCTCGAGGAACGGGTTGTGCGTCGCGTCGAAGAGCACCTGGTGGAAGTCCCAGTCGCTGCGGAAGAACCGGGCCATCAGCTCGTCGGGCACCGTCCCGACCTCGATCGCGGCGACCTCGGCGGCCACCTCTGCCTGCACCGCGAGCGCCGCGTCGAGCCTGCTCCGGAGCGCCTCGACGTCGCCACGGGCGGCGAGTTCGACGGCACCGCTCTCGACGATGAGCCGCGCGTCGAACAGCGCCTCGAGCTGGTCGCCGGCGAGGGGTGGAGCGACGCGGTACCCCTTGTTCGCCTCGCGGGTGATCAGCCCGGTCCGCTCGAGTTGGACGAGCGCCTCGCGGACCGGGGTCGGTGAGACGCCGAGCGTGCGGGCGAGTCCGTCGATCGACAGGCGCATGCCCGGTTCGACGTCGTGGCCCATCAGGAACTCGAGCACCCGGTCGTAGACCCGGTCGCGCAGGCCGAGCTGGGTGATCCGCTCGTCGCCGAAGCCGGCCATGGTGCTCGTCATGCCCTGATCATAGAGAATCGACGATCACAGGAGGCGCCGGACGGACGGACGGACGGGAGGCCCGTGGCGGCGCCGCCACGGGCCTCCCGTCCGGTGGGTCCGCCGGCCATCAGTCCAGCGCAGGGACCTCCGGGACCTGCGCGAAGCGGATCGCTCCGCGATCACGCTGGCGGAAGCCGAGGTGCTCGTACAGGGCGATCGCCCCCGTGTTGGTCGCTGCGGCGTGGAGCATCGGCGTCTCGCCGCGCTCCCGGATGCCGTGCGCCACCGCGAGCACCAGCCGCCGACCGAGCCCCTGCCCGCGGAACCCGGGATCCGTGCACACGGCGCTGATCTCGGTCCAGCCCGGCGGGTGCAGGCGTTCACCGGCCATCGCGACGAGGCGGCCGTCGCGGCGGATGCCGAGGTAGGTGCCGAGCTCGATCGTGCGCGGGAGGAACGGACCGGGCTTCGTGCGGGCGACGAGGTCGAGCATCTCGGGGACGTCCTCGGTCGTCAGCCGGACCGCCTCGGGATCGGGTTCGCCGAGGACCGCCTCGCCGGTGAGCTGCACGCCTCCGGCACCCTGCAGGTCGTGCCACCCGGGCGGCAGCACGGCGGACGGGTCGACCCGGAACCCGGCGCCGGGGCCGAGGAGCGCAGCGATGTCCGCCCAGTCCTGTTCGGTCGGGTGGACAGGGACGCCGGTCCACACCGAGACGTCCGGCAGGTACCGCACGATCTCGCCCCGGCGCTCGGCGAAGCGGGCGTGCGCACCGTTCAACGACGCGAGCGCGGGGTTGTCGAGCATCCGCGTCGCGGTGCCGTCGTCGGCGATCGTCAGGTCGAGGGAACGCACCGCGGTGCCGCGGGGGTCGCGGGCGAAGTCGCGGGCCTCGAGGAGCCGACGGACCCCGTCCGGGAGTCCGGCGGTGTCGACCACGACCGCCGACGCGTACCGCGCGGCCGCCGTCGCCACCACGGCGTCCACGAGGTCGGAGAGAGCCCGGTCCACGCCGTCCGCTCCGTCGTGGGTGAACCGCAGTTGGACCTCGCCCGGTCTGGTCAGCGCGCTGAGGTGCTCGCCAGGGGCGGCCGACTCGACGACGGCGCCTGTGTGCGTCCATCGCTCGGCGCGCGGGTCGGTGGCAGCGGCACGGCGGACGGCGGACACGGACGGGGCGGTCATGCGTCCAGTCTCCGACCGCACCGCGGCGTCCGACGGATCGTTGCGGAGCATGACGGATACGCTGCTCCCGTGACATCCCGACAGGCCCGTCCGCAGGTGGTGACCGTGTCGGTCGTGCTCTGGGCCGTCTGGCTCGTCGGGTGCGTGCTCGCGTCGGTGATCGGCTTCGTGGAGTTCCCGGCGAGCGCCCTCGTGACGGTGATCTCCGTCGTGCTCTCGCTGGTGATCTGGGCGCTCGTCGCCTGGGCGGTGCTGCGGGTCTGGCGAGGATCCGCGACTGCACGCATCGTGCTCGTGGTGGTCGCGGCGGCGCGGGCGCTCCTGAGCATCGGCGACGGCGTGTCGACGCTCCTGCTCGTGGCGCTGTCCGCGGTGGCCGCGGTGCTGCTCTTCCTGCCGGCCGCTCGCCCGTTCTTCGGCCGGCGGTAGCGTCCGGTGACTCTTGGTCCCACGAAACGCGCGCGTTTCGACGAACCACCGGTCGATCGACGCGTGCGACGTCGGAACGCGCGCGTTCCGCTGACCCGCCCGGCCTAGCCGCGCGTCCGTGCCAGCCGGCGGTTGAGGGCACCGTTGAGCAGGGCCACGAGGAGACCCACCGCGAACACGAGCGTGCCGAAGCAGAGCACCTGCGGCGGCATCCCGGCCTTCGCGGCGCCGTACACGAAGAGCGGGAACGTGACCGACGGTCCGGCGACGAACGACGTGATGACGTAGTCGTCGATCGACATCGCGAGCGCCAGCAGCCCCGCAGCGAGCATGCCCGGCGCCAGCAGCGGCAGCGTGACGAGCCGGAACGCCTGGAAGGGCGTCGCGCCGAGGTCACCCGCGGCCTCCTCGAGCACCTTGGACGTGCCGGCGATCCGCGCCCGGAGGACCACCACGACGTACGCCACGTCGAAGGCCACGTGGGTGATGAGGATGGTCCAGAATCCGGTGCCGAGGCCGACCGACAGGAAGAACGACAGCGACGCCGACCCGACGACGATCGACGGCGCCGCGATGTCGGCGAACACGATCGAGCTGACGATGCCGCGGCCGGGGAACCGGTAGCGCTCCAGGGCGAGGGCGAGCGGCAAGCCGATCGCCACGGAGACGACCGCCGCCAGGAACGCGACGAGCACCGACGTCCCGAACGCCGCCCCGAGGCCCGAGACGTTCCAGAGGTTCTGGTACCAGTACGTCGTGAAGCCGTTCCACGCGAAGGTCAGCCGGTTGGTCGGGGCGTCGTTGAACGAGTACGCGACCATGGAGACGATCGGGACGAGGGTGATCGCGATGACGACCCAGTAGACGATCGCGAGCCACGGCCCGCGACGCTGGGCCCCGCGACGGCGGCGCTGCGGCGGGACGGCCGTGCTGGACGCGACGGGCGACAGGGGTGCGGTCGACCCCGGACGGGTCGGTGTGACGGCGGTCATACGAGGTCCTCGAGGTCGTCGGTGCCGGACACCCGGGCGTAGATGAACAGGATGATGCCGAGCACGACCATGAGCACGGTCGACAGCGCGGCGGCGACGTTGTACTGCTGGTTGCCGGAGTAGGCGTCCTGGATCGCCTGGCCGATCGTGTACGTGTTCGTCCCGCCGAGGAGCGCCGAGTTCACCGGGTCGCCCACGCAGTCGATGAAGACGAGCAGCACACCGGCGAAGATGCCCGAGCGGGACAGCGGCAGCGTGGTGTGCCAGAACGCGCGGAACCTCCCGGCGTACAGGTCGTTCGCGGCCTCGCCGAGCCGGGGGTCGATCCGTTCGAGGGCCGCGTAGATCGGCAGGACCATGAACGCGAGGTCGTTGTAGGCGTCGCCGAAGATCACCGCGCCCGAGGTGCCGAGGATGTGGAAGTCCTTGCCGGCGAGGCCGATCGCCTGCAGGGTCGTCACGACCGGCCCCTGCGACGCGAGCACGAACGCCCACATGTCGGTGCGGATCACGAACGACACCAGGAAGCTGATGAACACGAGCATGAGCAGCGGGTTCTTCCACCGCGGGGACACCCGGAACGCGATGAAGTACGCCACCGGGTACCCGACCAGGATCGTCACGATCGTCGCCGCGACGCCGTACCAGAGCGACCGGAGCAGGAACGTCAGGTAGGGCACCTGCGGGTCCACGAACAGGGACGAGTAGATGCCGAAGTTCCACGTGAACGTGTACCCGTCGTCCGGGTTGCCCGACATGAGCGACACGATGAGCCCGGACACGAGCGGGATGACGAAGAACACGCAGAGGTACGCGGTGCCGACGATGCCGAGCAGGAACGGCACCCGCAGACGGCGACGACCCGGACCGGTCCCGACTCCGGCGACGGCGGCGGTCCCGACGGCGGTCACGACTGCACCACCGCGTTGAAGATGCTGTTCCACTCCGAGTACTCGTCGTAGTTCTCGAACACCCGGAACTCGTGGGAGCGGTCGAGGACGTCCTTCGACGGGAACACGAGCGGGCTGTCGGCGACCGTCGGGTCGTCGAGGACGTCGCGCACGTAGTCCTCGGCGCCGGGGACGGGGCACACGTAGTTGACGTAGTCCTCGACGATCCCGGCGATCTTCGGCGTGTAGTAGAAGTCCATCCATGCGAGCGCCGACACCGGGTTGGCCGCCTGCCTCGGGATCATGAGGTTGTCGTGCCACATCATCTGGCCTTCCTCGGGCGTGACGAACTCCAGGTGCTCGAACCCGGACTGCTGCGCCTGGAAGACGTCACCGGACCAGGCCTGCGTGATCCAGGTGTCGCCGTTCTCGAGCTTGTTGATGTAGCTCTGGTCGTAGAACCCGGTGACGCTCGGCCGGAGCTTCCGCAGCCAGTCCTGGGCCTTCCGCCAGTCCGACGGGGTCGAGGTCTCGGGGTTGATCCCGTTCGCCAGGAGCCCGAGCGACCCGAGCTCGGTGTTGTCGCTCATGAGGCCGACCCGCCCGCGGAACGCCGGGTCGAGGAGGTCCTGGAAGGACGTGATCTCACGGTCGATGTACTTCGGGTTGTAGGCGAGTCCGGTGAAGCCGGTCTGCCACACCACGGAGTGCTTGTTGTCCGGGTCGTACGTCGGGTCCTTCACGGAGTCGCCGGCGTACTTCGCGAAGTTCGGCAGCCGCGCGTGGTCGAGCTCGCACACGAACCCGTTCTTGATCATCTGCGTGAGCTCGAACCCGTTCGTCATGACGACGAGGTCGTACCCCGTCGCGCCCTGGGCACGGAGGATCGGCGAGACCGTGGCGTAGAACGTCGCGTTGTCCTGGATGACCGCCTGGTAGTCCACGGAGATGCCGGTGGCCTGCTCGAACAGCTGGATCGACTCGGACTTGCCCTTGTCGGAGTCGATGTAGAGCGGCCAGTTCGCGAAGTTGAGCTGCTTGGTCGCCTTCGCGTCGGCCCAGAAGCGCTGCCAGTCGACTTCGGTGCCGGCGAGGGAGGCCGCCGAGCCCTTGATGCTGCAGCCGGCGAGCAGCGCGGCGAGCGCGGCGGCCCCGCCGCCAGCGAGGAACCCGCGTCGGCTGACGCGTGCGGACGTCAGGCCGCGCACCAGGTCGGGTCGGCTGGTCACGCGACCGCTCCTGCGGTCGCCGGCTCGGACTGGAGGCCCGGATCACCCTGGGTGGTGACGGTCGCGTCCGACGCGGGGTGCGCCTCCAGGCCGAACCCGTGGTCGACACCCCACGTCAGCCAGACCTCGGTGCCGGTGGCGATCCGTGGCCCGCCCTTCGAGTTCTGCGCGAAGACCGACACCTGCCCGGCGCCGGGGACGTCGACGAGGTACTGCGTGCTCACGCCGGAGAACGACACGTCCACGACCCGGCCGGGGCCGAGGATGTTCCGTCCGGCCTCCGGCGACGGCTCCGCTGTCCGGATCTTGAGCTTCTCGGGGCGGACGCCGACGACCACGCTGCCGGACGTCGCGACGGCGCGGGCGGTGGGGACCGCGAGGGTGCCTGCCGCGGTCGTCACGACCAGGAGGTCGCCGTCGGTGCCGCGCACCTCGCCCTCGAGCAGGTTCGACTGGCCGAGGAAGTTCGCGACGAATGCGGTGCGCGGGAGTTCGTAGAGCTCCTGCGGGCTGCCCATCTGCTCGATCCGCCCGCCGTTCATCACGGCGACCGTGTCGGCCATCGTCATCGCCTCTTCCTGGTCGTGCGTGACGTGCAGGAAGGTGAGCCCGACCTCGGCCTGGATCGACTTCAGCTCGAACTGCATCTGGTGCCGGAGCTTCAGGTCGAGCGCGCCGAGCGGTTCGTCGAGGAGCAGGAGCGCCGGTCGGTTCACGATGGCGCGGGCGAGGGCGACGCGCTGCTGCATACCGCCGGACAGCTGGGCGGGACGCTTCGACGCGGAGCCCTCGAGCTCGACGAGCCGGAGCGCCTCGGTCGCCTTCGTCATCGGGTCCGGGATGCGCCGACGCTTGAGACCGAACGCGACGTTCTCGAGCACGCTCATGTGCGGGAAGAGCGCGTAGTTCTGGAACACCGTGTTGACCGGCCGCTGGTACGGCTTCGTGTCGGTGACGTCCCGCCCACCGATCGTGATCGTGCCGCTCGTGGGCTCCTCGAGACCGGCGACGAGTCGCAGCGTGGTGGTCTTGCCGCAGCCGGACGGACCGAGCAGGGCGAAGAACGACCCGGCGGGCACCGTGAGGTCGAGCGAGTCGACCGCGGTGTGGCCCGGGAAGGCCTTGGTGATCCGGTCGAGCCGCAGATCGGCTCCCGATTCGGCGAACGTGCCGGTCATTGCCATGGTGCCTCCTGCTGCTGGTGCGCGGGTCGGGTCCGGGGTCAACCGGTGTAGGACATGACGTGCTTGATGCGGGTGTAGTCGTCGAACCCGTACTGCGACAGGTCCTTGCCGTAGCCGGAGTGCCGGAAGCCGCCGTGCGGCATCTCGGCGACGATCGGGATGTGCGTGTTGATCCACACGCAGCCGAAGTCGAGGTCGCGGGAGCACCGCATCGCCCGCGCGTGGTCGGTCGTCCACACCGAGCTCGCGAGGCCGTACTCGACGTCGTTCGCGAGCCGGAGCGCTTCGTCCTCGGTCCGGAAGCGCTGGACCGTCTGCACCGGGCCGAAGACCTCTTCCTGCACGATGCGGTCGTCCTGCCGGAGCCCCGACACGATCGTGGCCTCGTGGTGGAAGCCGCGGTCACCGACCCGGTGGCCGCCGATCTCGACCGTCGCGTGGTCGGGGAGGCCGTCGAGGAAGGAGCGCACCTGCGCGAGCTGGCCGGCGTTGTTGACCGGGCCGAAGGCGGGGTCGGCGACGTCGGGTCCGGTGCGGGCGTTCGCGCGGGCCTCGGCGACGAGGGCCGCGACGAATTCGTCGTGGATGCCGTCCTGCACGAGCAGCCGGGTGGCGGCGGTGCAGTCCTGCCCGGCGTTGAAGAACCCGGCGGCGACGATCCCGGCGACCGCGGACGGGACGTCCGCGTCGTCGAACACGATGACCGGGGCCTTGCCGCCGAGCTCGAGGTGCGTGCGCTTGAGGTCGGACGCGGCGGCGCGGGCGACCTGCATGCCGGCGCGGACCGAACCGGTGATGCTCACGAGCTGGGGCGTCGGGTGGTCGATCATCGCGGCGCCGGTGGTCCGGTCGCCGAGCACGACGTTGAGGACCCCAGGTGGCAGGAACTCCGCGGCGACCTCGGCGAGCAGGAGCGTCGAGCGCGGCGTCGTGTCACTCGGCTTGAGCACGGTCGTGTTCCCCGCGGCGATCGCCGGGGCGACCTTCCACACCGCCATGTTGAGCGGGTAGTTCCACGGCGTGACCTGGGCGACGACGCCGATCGGCTCCCGGCGGACGAAGGACGTGTGGTCGGCCGTGTACTCGCCGGCGCTCCGACCCTCGAGGTTCCGGGCGGCGCCGGCGAAGAAGCGGATCTGGTCGACGGACAGCAGGATCTCGTCCCGCACGAGGGTCGCCCGGGGCTTGCCGGTGTCGAGCGACTCGAGGTCGGCGAACTCCTCGGCGCGCTGCTCCATCGCGTCGGCGATCCGGAACAGGGCGAGCTGTCGTTCACCGGGTGTCGTGCGCCGCCACGAGCGGAAGGCCTCGCTCGCGGCGGTGAACGCGGCGTCGACGTCCCCGGCGGTGGAGACCGGTGACGTGCCGTACACGTGCTCGTCCGTCGGCGCGACGAGGTCCATGGTCGCGTCGCCGCGCGCCTCGACCCGCCCGCCCCCGACGAAGTTCCGGAGCACCCCCGTGTCCGCCCCGAGCCGAGCGGCCGGGCCGGAGACGGCCGTCGCGCCGCCCGAGGAGGCTGTGTCACTGTCCAGCATGGCGGCGATACTGGCACGGAATCCGCCGCTCCGGAAGAAGATTCCGCAGGTTGTGGAGAACCGTAACAACGGAAATCGTCGCGAAACATCGTGTTCACAACGAAATCCCTTGCGTCGCTCGGACGCCGCTGCCATGCTGTCCGGCATGGCGGCAGCACCACGACGTCCGGGACCGATCGACGAGACCTCGAAACGGATCATCGAGCAACTCCAGGCAGACGGACGCCGCCCGTACGGCGAGATCGGCAAGGCGGTCGGTCTCAGCGAGGCGGCGGTCCGCCAACGGGTGCAGAAGCTCACGGAGACCGGCGTCATGCAGATCGTCGCGGTCACGGACCCCCTGCAGTTGGGGTTCCACCGGCAGGCGATGATCGGCATCCGGGTCAGCGGTGACACCCGAACCGTCGCCGATGCACTCGAACGGCTCCCGGCGGTCGACTACCTCGTCATGACCGCCGGGAGCTTCGACCTCATGGTGGAGGTCGTCTGCGAGGACGACGACGGCCTCATCGAACTGCTCAACGGCACGATCCGGGCGATCCCGGGCGTCGCCGAGACCGAGACCTTCGTCTACCTGCAACTCCGCAAACAGCTCTACGACTGGGGAACGCGATGACCATCTCCGAACCACGTGCACGCCTGGGGTCCTACGACCCGTTCGCCCCGGTGGACGACGCCGCGCTGCAGCAGAAGTCGCGCGACCACCTCTGGATGCACTTCGCCCGGCACGGCGCGAACCAGGCGGGCGCCGACGTCCCGATCATGGTCCGCGGCGAGGGGCACCACGTCTACGACAGCCACGGCAAGGAGTACATCGACGGGCTCTCCGGTCTGTTCGTCGTCGCCGCCGGGCACGGACGCAGGCGTCTGGCCGAGATGGCGGCCAAGCAGGCCGAGACCCTGTCGTTCTTCCCGATCTGGTCGTACGCCCACCCCGCTGCGATCGAGCTCGCCGACCGGCTCGCCGACCACGCCCCCGGCGACCTCAACAAGGTGTTCTTCTCGACCGGTGGCGGTGAGGCCGTCGAGACCGCGTTCAAGCTGGCGAAGTACTACTGGAAGCTCCGCGGCAAGCCGATGAAGCACAAGGTGATCTCCCGCGCGGTCGCGTACCACGGCACGCCGCAGGGCGCCCTCGCGATCACGGGCATCCCGGCGATGAAGCAGATGTTCGAGCCGCTGACCCCGGGTGGCTTCCGCGTCCCGAACACGAACTACTACCGCGCCGAGGAGATGGGCTTCGCCGGCGGCTCCGAGGAGGAGTTCGGCTTCTGGGCGGCCGAGCGCATCCGCGAGATGATCGAGTTCGAGGGGCCGGACAGCGTCGCCGCGGTCTTCCTCGAGCCGGTGCAGAACTCCGGCGGCTGCTTCACCCCGCCGCCCGGGTACTTCCAGCGGGTCCGCGAGATCTGCGACGAGTACGACGTGCTGCTCGTCTCCGACGAGGTGATCTGCGCGTTCGGCCGGATCGGCACGATGTTCGCTTGCGACACGTACGACTTCGTCCCGGACATGATCACCTGCGCGAAGGCGATGACCTCCGGGTACTCCCCCATCGGCGCGACGATCATCAGCGACAAGCTGTTCGAGCCGTTCTCGACCGGCGACACGACCTTCTACCACGGCTACACGTTCGGCGGGCACCCGGTGTCGGCGGCGGTCGCGATGGAGAACCTCGACATCTTCGAGGAGGAGGGCCTGCTGCAGAACGTCCAGCAGAACGCCCCGCTGTTCAAGGCCGAGCTCGACACGCTCCGCGACCTGCCGATCGTCGGTGACGTGCGCGGCGACGGGTACTTCTACGGCATCGAGCTCGTCAAGGACAAGGCCACGAAGACGACCTTCGACGACGTCGAGTCGGAGCGCCTCCTCCGCGGGTTCCTGTCGAAGGCGCTGTTCGACGCGGGGCTGTACTGCCGCGCGGACGACCGCGGCGACCCCGTCGTGCAGCTCGCACCGCCGCTGACCATCGGGCAGCCGGAGTTCCGCGAGATGACGTCGATCCTGCGGAGCGTCCTGACCGAGGCCTGGACGAAGATCTGACCATGACGGGGTACCGGGGCGTCTCGTTCTGGCTCGACGCGCTCGTCACGAGCGGTCGCGACGACCTGATGCCCCGGCCCCCGCTGGACGGCGACACGACCGCCGACGTCTGCATCGTCGGTGCCGGACTGACGGGTCTCTGGACCGCCTGGTACCTGCACCAGGCCGACCCGGGCCTCCAGATCGTCGTCGTGGAACGCGAGATCGCGGGGTTCGGCGCATCCGGCCGCAACGGCGGCTGGTGCTCCGCGCTCTTCCCCGCCTCCGCGGCGTCGATCGCGGAACGCGACGGGTGGGACGCAGCCCACGCGCTCCGCGCCGCCATGCGCGACACCGTCGACGAGGTCGGCCGAGCCGCTGCCGAAGCCGGGATCGACTGCGACTTCGTCAAGGGCGGCACCGTCCTCTACGCCCGGTCCGCCGTGCAGGAGCGCGCCGCCCGCGACGAGGTCGCGTCCTCCGCCGCGTGGGGCGACCGCACGACCTACCGCGACGCGCGTGCCGGGGACGCCGCCGGCACCGCCGGGGTCGCGTGGACCCCGGACTGCGCCCGGGTGCAGCCGGCCGCGCTGGTCCGTGGCCTCGCGGCCGCACTGGAGGAACGGGGCGTCCGGATCGCGGAGCACACGCCCGCCTCCTCCTGGGACCGGGGCCAGGTGGTCACGGCGCGCGGGACCGTCACGGCGGGCGCCGTCGTCATCGCCGTCGAGGGCTACGGCGCGCAGCTCGAGCAGACCCGACGGCGCATCCTCCCGCTGTACTCGCTCATGATCGCGACCGCACCGCTGCCGGCAGCGGTGTGGGACCGCATCGGGATCGAGCACGGGCAGACGTTCTCGGACTACCGGCACATGCTCGTGTACGGCCAACGGACCGCCGAAGACCGCATCGCGTTCGGCGGACGCGGCGCGCGCTACCACTGGGGCTCGTCGATCACGCCGGGCCACGACCGGGTGCCGCGGGTGTTCGCCCACCTGCGGAAGGCACTCGTCGACCTGTTCCCCGCCGTCGCCGACGCCCCGATCACGCACACCTGGGGCGGTCCGCTCGGCGTTCCCCGCGACTGGTGCGCCTCGGTGACGTGGGACGGTCACGTGGGCACTGCTGGCGGCTACGTCGGTGACGGTCTCTCGACGACGAACCTCGCGGGCCGGACCCTCGCCGACCTCGTCCGCGGAGTGTCGACGCCACTGACCGCGCTGCCGTGGGTGAACCACCGTTCGCCGGACTGGGAACCCGAGCCCCTGCGCTTCCTCGGCGCGAACGCCGGACTCCTGGCGACCGACCTGGCCGACCGCGAGGAAGCACTGACCGGGCGGCCGAGCCTCGCCGCGCGGCTGCTGGCACCACTGACGGGAGGGCACTGATGGACGCCGACGTCGTGGTGGTGGGAGCCGGGGTGTCCGGGCTCGCCGCAGCACGCGCACTGACCCAGGGCGGGCAGCGCGTCGTCGTGCTCGAGGCCCGGGACCGCATCGGTGGCCGCACCTGGACCGACGACACGCTCGGTGTCCCGGTCGACCTGGGCGCCTCGTGGATCCACGGCGTCGACGGCAACCCGCTGTGGGAGCTCGCGCCCGCACTCGGCATCGACACGGTCGAGTTCACCGTCGGCAGCTTCCAGTTCGACGGTCGGCCGATCGCCTGGCACGGGCCCTCCGGCCGCCGGCTCAGCGAGGACGAGGCCGCGTCGTTCGTCGCCGACCTGCACGCCCTCGACGCCGCCCTGCCCGAGGTGGTGGAGCACGCCCCGCCGCCGTCCACCTACGCCAGTGCCGTCAACACCGCTCTGCGGGACCTGCGGATCGACGGCGACCGGGCCGCCCGGGTCCGGGAGTACACCGCACACCGATCCGAGGACCTCTGCGGTGCGCCCGTCACGGTGCTCGACGCGCACGGCCTCGACGAAGAGCACGTACCCGGGGACGAGGTCGTCTTCCCCCGCGGCTACGGCCAGTACGCCCGTGTCCTCGCCGAGGGTCTCGACGTCCGGCTGTCCTCGGTCGTCCGGGCCGTGCGGCAGTCCCCGGACGGTGCTGCCGTCGAACTCGCGGACGGCAGGGTCGTCACCGCCGCCGAGGTCGTCGTCACGGTCCCGCTCGGCGTCCTGCAGGCCGGCGCCGTCACCTTCGAGCCCCCGCTCGACCCCGACGTCCTCGACGCGATGGGGCGGCTCGGGATGGGTGTCTACGACAAGGTGTTCCTCCGGTTCCCCGAGCGGTTCTGGGGCGACGACTGGGTCGTGCGGCAGCAGGGCCCGGCCGGGGTCGACTGGCACTCCTGGTACGACATGTCCCGGGTGACCGGCGAGCCGGTGCTCGCGGCCCTCGTGGGTGGTGCCGGCGCTCGGCGGATCGAGTCGCTGCCGGACGCGCTGGTCGTCGACGAGGGTGTCACCGCGCTGCGACGGATGTTCGGTCCCACCGTCCCCGACCCCGATGCCGTGCGGATGACCCGGTGGGCGGCCGATCCGTTCGCGCGGGGGTCGTACTCGTACCTGCACGTCGGGGCGTCGCCGGACGACCACGACCTGCTCGGCTCACGGTCCGGCCGGGTGCAGCTCGCCGGGGAGGCCACGTGGGGCGACGACCCCGCGACCGTCCACGGGGCGCTGCTGTCCGGGCTGCGGGCCGCGGGGCGGTTGCTCGGGCACGAGGTCCGTCCGACGTCCCTCGCCGACCCGATCCCCACCTGAACCGGCGGAAGCCCCGACGGGTTCGTCGTCATGCGACATCCGGACCACCTTCCGTGTCGGCCTCCTGATGTTCCACGTCCCGTCGGCGTGACACGGGGTGCCGCGCTGAGAGGGTCCGCACGGGTCGCACGGCCGCCGAGCCGGGTCGCGGTGCCACACTCGACCCGTGACGTCGACGCGGCCCCTCCACCAGCACGAGCACCGAGCGCCGGTCGCCGTGGCCGTGCTCGTCAACCTCGCACTGAGCCTCCTCCTGCCTGACGAGGTGCTGTTCTTCCCCGCGTGGGTGGTGCCGCTGCTCGGCCTCCTGCTGCTCACCCCGCTCGTCGTCTTCAACCCGCGGCGGCTCACGCGGGAGACCACCTGGTCGCGCTGGCTGTCGACCGGGCTCGCGGTCCTGCTCACCGTCGCGAACCAGCTCACCGTCGTGAAGACGATCGACCAGCTCCTGCACGGGCATCCCGACGGCGGCGCGGTCCTGCTCACGGCCCTGCAGGTGTGGGTGAGCAGCATCATCGCGTTCGGGCTCGTGTACTGGGAGCTCGACCGCGGTGGCCCGGTCGCGCGTCGGCAGCCGCAGCTCTGGGCGAGCGGCGAGGCCGACTTCCTGTTCCCGCAGGAGTCCGATCCCTCCAGGGCAGCGTGGCGACCGGTGTACCTCGACTACCTCTACGTCGCGATGACGAACATGGTGGCGTTCAGCCCGACGGACACGATGCCGTTGACGGTGCGGGCGAAGATGATCATGGCGTACCAGGCGATCGGCGGGTTCATCCTGCTCGCGCTCGTCATATCGCGCGCGGTCAACATCATCAACTGACCCTTGCGCTTGTTGATCAATGGATCAACAATGGCGACATGGACGTCATCACCGCCGCCGACCAACCGTCACCACTGCACGAGGACACCGGGACCGCCCGTCGTCGGGTCCGCGTCGCGCTCGTCCAGACCCGCTGGCACGAGGACCCCGACGAGCACGCACGCGTGCTCGCGGACGGCATCGCGTCCGCGACGGCGGCCGGGGCCACGGCGGTGTTCCTGCAGGAGCTCACGCTCTCCCGCTACCCCGGCGACGTCCCCGCGGACGGGGTCCCGAAGGACGGCGCGGAGTCGCTCGAGGACGGGCGCACGGTGACCTTCGCGCGTGAGCAGGCACGGCGCCACGGCGTCTTCGTGCACGCGTCGCTGTACGAGCGACCCGCGGACGACGACCTCCCCGACGACCCGCGCGGCTACAACACCGCAGTGCTGCTCGCCCCGGACGGCTCCCTCGTCGGACGGACCCGGAAGACCCACATCCCGATCAGCGCCGGCTACCACGAGGACACCTACTTCCGGCCGGGCCCCGACGACGACGCGTTCCCCGTGTACGAACCCGAGGGCCTCGGCGTACGGATCGGGTTGCCCACGTGCTGGGACGAGTGGTTCCCCGAGGTCGCCCGCTCCTACGGGCTCGCCGGCTCGGAGGTGCTCGCCTACCCCACCGCGATCGGCTCCGAACCGACCTTCCCCGACTTCGACACCGCTCCGATCTGGCGGCACGTCATCGTCGCCAACGGCATCACCGCCGGGCAGTTCATGGTCGTCCCGAACCGCTGGGGCGACGAGGGCGCGATCACCTTCTACGGCTCGTCGTTCATCTCGGACCCGTTCGGCCGCGTGCTCGTCGAGGCTCCACGCGACGCGGACGCAGTGCTCGTCGCCGACCTCGACCTCGACGCCCGAGCCGAGTGGCTGCGACTGTTCCCCTTCTACGTGACCCGGCGCCCGGACCTCTACGCCCCGCTCACCGCTCCGGTCGACCGCCTGCGCGACGGGTACGGCGCGGACGAGGCGATCCGTGCCTCCCTGGCGGAAGCGCCGACCGCACACCGGGCAGACGGCCCGCGGACCGCGGCGGCCCGAGCGTGACCTGGCGGATGCCGTCGGAGACGGCACCCCAGGACCGCACGTGGATGGCCTTCCCCCGACCGGGCGCGACCCTCGGCGACGACGCGGCGAGCGCCGACGCTGCCCGCTCGGCATGGGCGACGACGGCGAACACCATCGCGGAGCACCAGCCGGTCACGGTCGTCGTCGACCCGGTCGCCCGGGCGGACGCCGCGCGCCTCCTGTCCGGTGACGTCGACGTCCTGGAGGCACCGCTCGACGACTTCTGGATGCGGGACATCGGGCCGACGTTCGTGCAGGACGAGACCGGACGCCTCGGTGCGGTGGACTGGGTCTTCAACGGCTGGGGTGCGAACGCGTGGTCGACCTGGACGCGCGACGCCCGGATCGCCGCCGTGGTCGCCGAGGCCGCCGAGGCGGGACGGATCCCGTCGCTCCTCGTCAACGAGGGCGGGGCGATCCACGTGGACGGTCGGGGCACCGTGCTGGTCACGGAGACGGTGCAGCTCGACCCGCGGCGGAACCCGTACGCGGACCACCTCCGCGTGGAGGAGGAGCTCGCACGGACCATCGGCGCCACCGAGGTGGTGTGGCTCCCGCGCGGGCTGACCCGGGACTACGACGGACTCGGGACCCGCGGGCACGTGGACATGGTCGCGACCTTCGCCTCGCCGGACGTCCTGCTCCTGCACGCGCAGCCGGATGCCGGCCACCCTGACCACCTCGTGATGCCGCAGATCCGGGCGGCGCTCGAACGAGCGACGGACGCCACGATCGTCGAACTCCCGGCGCCGTCGACCCTCGCCGACGACGACGGCCCGGTGGACTGGAACTACGTGAACCACGTCGTGGTGAACGGCGCGGTGATCGCGTGCGCGTTCGGGGAGCCGACTGCCGACGACCGGGCTCGTGGGATCCTCGCGGACGTGTACCCGGGGCGCGAGGTGCGGTCGGTGGACGCGCGGGAGGTGTTCGCGCGCGGCGGTGGACTGCACTGCATCACCCAGCAGCAGCCGAGCGTCCGGCTGCGCTGAGCGGCCGGGGCCGTCGGGCCCGTCGCGCGCAGCCGGACACGAGCACCGGCCCGCTCCGACGTGCCCGCAGCGGGCGGACGTGCGCGCGAGCGTCGATCGGGGTCAGTCGCCGGACGGCGCCAGCCCGATCCGCGACTGCATCCAGGCCAGCCCTGCGGCGAGCGCGGCCCGTGCGGTCGTCCAGTTGTGCTTGTCACCGGGCACCACCCAGGTCGCGACGTGCATCCCGGCGGCGCGGGCACGAGCGGCCTGGACCGGCATGACGGGCCCGTAGGTGTGGTCGAGCTGTCCGGCGGCGAAGAACGCGTTCGTGTCCCGGTACGGCGCGTTCGCCCGTAGCAGGGCCTCCGGCTGCGCGGCGAGGTACGCGGCCCGGCTGCCGTCGAAGCCGTCCGCGATCGTCTTCGCCTCGCTGCCGAGCGTCGGGCCGTCCTCGCCGGAGACGTCGATGAGGTTGCCGAACCGGGCGGGATCACCGGCACCGAGCTGGATCGCGCAGGTCCCGCCCTGGGAGAACCCGCCGATGGTCCACGCCGACGCCGCGGTCTGCACCTTGAGGTGACTCGTTATCCACGCCGGGACGTCCTTCGTCAGGTAGGTCCGGCTGTTGCCGAGCTTCCCGTCGACGCACATCGGGTTCGCGGACTGCGGGCCGAGCTGGTCGGGCACCACCACGATCGGGGTGAGCCCGCGGTCGACGGTGGCGAGGGCGTCCATCGTCTGCTCGATGTGTCCGCCGCTCTGGACGTCGTTCGGTCCGGCGCCCTTCGACTGGCCGGACAGGAGCACGTCCACCGGGAGGTGCGGGGGGTCGGCGGTCAGCGCGGCGGGCGGCAGGTACACGAGGGCCTGGCGCGCGGTGAAGTGGGACGTCGTCGCGGGGATCGTCTCGTGCAGCAGGCGCCCCTGGGTCGGCATGCCGTCGGGTGCCGTCCACGAGGTCGCGAGGTCGACGCTGCTCGGCGCGGTGGAGCTGCCGGGTGCCTCGCTCGCCGGGATGCCGAGCGACGAGGTCGGCACCGGGGTGTACGTGGGCACGGGTCGCGACGAGGTCGGGGTCGAGGTCGCGGGTGTCGCGGCCTGCGCGTCCGACCGGGCCGCCGCGTGACTCGCGGTCCACCCGCCGAGCCCGCCGACGGCGAGGCCGACCACGAGGCCGCCGACGAGCCCGCCGGCGAGCAGGGCTCCGCCACGGCGTGGGCGGGGGGTGCTGGGTGTGCGTGCCATCGGTCGTCCTCGTCCTGCGTGCGCTCTCCTCGGAGGGGTTCTCCGGCCGCGAGCGTAGGGATCGGGTCCGGGAACTCGCTGCCGTCCGGCACCGTCCGGCTGAGCGTCCTCCCCGACCGCCCACAGCGACCGTCGGGCGTCCTCCGAGCAAGCGACATGACGTACAACCGGCTCCGAGTCCGTGTACTCCGCGGCGAGCCCGGTCCGCTGGCCGCCGTCGGTATCGTCTGCGCACCGGCTCGCTCCGACGGGGCGTCCCGGTACCCGTACCGGTCAGGGCACCGTCGCCCCGACCCCGGCCCCGCGGCAGCGCCGCGAGCAGGAGGGAACCACCCTTGGCAACACCGACCCTCGCCACAGCGGCGCCCGGCACGACCGCCCGCGGCGGTTCGTTGAAGCGGAACCTCGGCCTCTGGGCCATCGTCGGACTCGGGCTCGGCTACATGACCCCGACGGTCGTGTTCGACACGTTCGGCATCGTGTCCGACGAGACGAACGGCGCCGTCCCGAGCGCGTACGTCGTGGCCCTCGTGATCATGCTCCTGACCGCGGTGAGCTACGGGAAGATGGTGCGCGTCTACCCGGCGGCCGGCTCGGCGTACACGTACGTGCGCGAGTCGATCCACCCGAACGCCGGGTTCATGGTGGGCTGGGCCTCCCTGCTCGACTACCTGCTGCTGCCGATGGTCAACGCGCTCATCATCCGGCTGTACCTCGAGCAGGTGTTCCCCGGGTTGCCGGCGTGGGTCACGGTCGTCGTCTACACGCTCTTCGTCACCACGGTGATCTGCCTGTCCATGCGCGGGACGTCGAACCTCAACATGGTCCTGCTGATCGGCGCGATCCTGGCGATGATCGCCTTCGTGGTGTTCGCCGTGATCGAGCTCGTGCGCGGGGCCGGCGCCGGCACCGTGGTCAGTACCGAGCCGTTCGTGCACGACGGCGTGACCATGACGGCCCTGCTCACCGGAGCCACCGTCGTGTGCTTCTCCTTCATCGGCTTCGACGCCGTGACGATGTACACGGAAGAGGCCAAGAGCATCCGGATCATGCCGAAGGCGATCCTGCTCACCGTCCTGCTCGGCGGCCTGATCTTCCTGGTGTCCGCGTACTTCGCGCAGCTCCGCTTCCCGACCAACGCCCCGTTCGGCGAGTTCACCGACGACCCGCTGCCGCAGATCGGCCTGCTCGTGGGAGGCCCGGTCTTCCAGGCGATCCTCGTCGCCGCGGGCTTCGTCGCCGCCCTGGCGTCCGGACTCGCGTCGCACGCCAGCGTCGCCCGGATGCTGCTCGTGATGGGCCGCAACAACGTCCTGCCGAAGAAGGTCTTCGGCTACGTGAGCCCGAGGACCCGCACGCCGATCCCGAACATCGTCATCGTCGGCGCGGTCACGCTCCTGGCGATGACGTTCTCGCTCGACACGATCTCGTCCTACATCAACTTCGGCGCCCTCATCGCCTTCACCTTCGTCAACCTGACCGTCATCGTGCACTTCGCCTGGCGCCAGGGCCGACGGCACACCGCCCGTGACCGCTTCGCCTACATCGTGCTGCCGGGCGTCGCGATGCTCCTGACGGGTGTTCTCTGGTCTCAGCTGCACGCCGACGCGCTCATCGCCGGCGGGGTCTGGGCCGCGATCGGGTTCGTGTACCTCCTGGTCATCACGAAGGGGTTCCGGATCCAGCCGAGGGGCTTCGACGAGAACCAGCCCGTGACCGGCGTCAACAAGCAGCTGACCGACCAGGTCTGAACCACACAGGAGACACGATGAACGACACGGCCACCGTCTACGCGGTCACCGACCCGGCCTCCGGGGAGACCCTCGCCACCTTCCCGACGATCACGGACGCCGAGCTCCAGCAGGCGATCGCCGACGCCGACCGGACGCACGCGAGCTGGAGTCGGTCCACCAGCGTGGCCGACCGAGCCGCCCTCCTGCACCGCGTCGCCGAGCTCTACCGGGAGCGCCGCGAAGACCTGGCGACGACGATCGTCCGCGAGATGGCGAAGCCGATCGACCAGGCGTACGGCGAGGTCGACTTCTGCGCCGACATCTACGACTACTACGCCGCTCACGCCGAGGAGTTCCTCGCCGACGAGCCCATCACCCTGGCCGAGGGCAGCGAGGGCAGCGCCTTCATCCGGAAGTCCTCCGTCGGTGTGCTGCTCGGCATCATGCCGTGGAACTTCCCCGCGTACCAGATCGCCCGGTTCGCCGGCCCGAACCTCGTCATCGGCAACACCGTCCTGCTCAAGCACGCCCCGCAGTGCCCCGAGTCAGCCCTCGCGATCGAGGTGATCTTCACGGACGCCGGGTTCCCCGATGGTGCCTACACGAACGTCTTCGCCACGAACGACCAGGTCGCCGACGTCATCGCCGACCCGCGGGTCCAGGGCGTCTCGCTGACCGGCTCCGCCCGTGCTGGCGCCGCCGTCGCGGAGATCGCCGGACGCAACCTCACCAAGGTCGTGCTCGAACTCGGCGGCTCCGACCCGTTCATCCTGCTGTCCACCGACGACCTCGACGCGGTGGTGGAGTCCGCCGTCGCCACCCGCCTGGAAGGCAACGGCCAGGTCTGCAACGCCGCGAAGCGCTTCCTGGTGGCCGACCACCTGTACGACGACTTCCTCGCGAAGTTCACCGCAGCCATGTCCGCCGTCGAGCCGACCGACCCGAGCGTCTCCGGCGCCGAGCTCGGACCGCTGTCGTCCCCGACCGCGGCCGATCGGCTCGAGGCGCAGTTGGCTGCGGCGAAGGAGCAGGGCGCGACGGTCGTCACCGGGGGCGAGCGCCGGGGCAACGCCTTCACGCCGACAGTGCTGACGGACGTCACGCGGGAGAACGACGCCTACCGCGAGGAGTTCTTCGGCCCGGTCGCCGCCGTGTACCGCGTCGCAGACGAGGACGCCGCGATCGAGCTCGCGAACGACACCCCGTTCGGCCTCGGCTCCTACCTCTTCACCACCGACGCCGACCAGGCACTCCGTGTCGCGGACCGCATCGAGGCCGGCATGGTCTACGTGAACATCGTCGGCGCGGACAGCCCCGAGCTGCCGTTCGGCGGCGTCAAGGCGAGCGGCTTCGGGCGGGAGCTCGGCCCCCTCGGGGCCGACGAGTTCGTCAACAAGAAGCTCATCCGCATCGGCTGACGGTCCGACCGGACCAGCGACGTCCGGGAGGCGCGGTGCCAGCCGGTACCGCGCCTCCCCTCCATCCGGTTGCCCAGCGAGGGTGCCTCCGGAAGCGCTCTGATGTCAGGTATGTTTCGTTTCGCGGCCCCGATCAGCACAGCGCCACCGACGATCGCGGCCGTTTTGGTGATCGTTCTCGTGAACATGTTCCCTCCCAGCCAGCCCCTTGCCGACATTTCAGCGTTGACATAGCGTGCGTAGCATGGTTGCGAGAACAACGGAAAGACAGCCTGGTGAAGACCAGATGCCCGGCGACGGCGCGGAAGACCGACCACGGGTGCCACTCGTTGTGTGGCACCAGCGGAGCGCCGTCGAGCGGCTCATCAGACGCGACTTCTCGGACGAGCAGGTGAACGCAGTCGTGATCCGGTACAGCGAAACGTGAACATGTCGGAGCTGACCACCCTCCATGTGGGAGGGATCACGCGGAACCCGAGTTCAGCACCTGTGAGCGGCTCAGTAACGGCCAGGACGGACGGGAGGCGCGGTGCCAGCCAGCACTCCTCCCTCGCAGGCTCGGTCGGCGCGCCCCGCGCAACGCTTTGCGTTGCCGCTGAGCGGGGCGCGCTCTCGTCCGTCCTCGGTCTAGACCAACGCCGTGAACGACGCGTCCCGCACCAGCACGGTCGCGGCGTCGCCGCCGATCGCCTGCTCCTGGTCGCTCGACAGCCCGAGCGACCAGCTCCCACCACCGTGCTTCTCGGGGAGCGTGAACTCCACGGTCGTGTCGGACGCGTTGAGGAGCACCGCCACCGTGTCGTCGCCCTGCGTCAGCACGAGGATGACGGCCCGGTTCCCACCGTCGGCCCAGTCGGCGTCCTCGAAGCCCTGCGCATCGGCTCGGAGCATCTGCACGGTCGAGTCGGAGTCACCGGGGGCGGTGCGGTACCACTCGGGTCGGAGCGCCGTGTGCTCGCGGCGGAAGGCGATCGCCGCCGTGGTGAAGGCGAGCAGGTCGTGGTCGGCAGCGGCCCAGTCGAACCAGGAGATCTCGTCGTCCTGGCAGTAGGCGTTGTTGTTGCCGCCCTGGGAGCGAGCGATCTCGTCGCCGCCGAGGATCATCGGCACACCGGCGGAGAGCAGCAGCGTCCCGAGGAAGTTCCGGCGTTGACGGTCGCGGTAGTCGTTCACGGCGCCGTCGTCGGTCGGCCCCTCGATGCCGCCGTTGAACGACGTGTTGTCGCTCTCGCCGTCGTTGTTGTCCTCGCCGTTCGCCTCGTTGTGCTTCTCGGCGTACATCGTCAGGTCGGCGAGGGTGAAGCCGTCGTGCGCGGTGATGAAGTCGACCGAGCACAGCGGCGAGCGCCGGGACCCCTCGTACACGTCCGGGCTGCCGAGCACGCGCTGGACGGCGTCGCCGAGCGTCCCCTCGTCGCCGCGCCAGAACGCGCGGAGGTCGTCGCGGTACTTCCCGTTCCACTCCGACCAGTCCGCGGGGAAACCACCGACCTGGTACCCCGCGGTGTCCCACGGCTCGGCGATCATCTTCACCTCGCGGAGCACCGGGTCCTGGTGGATGATGTCGAGGAACGCGGAGTGCTTCTCGGCCTCGCCGTCCTGCCGGGTCAGCGTCGTGGCGAGGTCGAAGCGGAAGCCGTCGACGTGCATCTCCTCGACCCAGTACCGGAGCGAGTCGGTGATGAGGCCGAGCGCGGACGGATGCGACACGTTGAGGCTGTTGCCCGTGCCGGTGGTGTCGAAGTAGTTCGCCTCGTCGCCCTCGACCAGCCGGTAGTACGACTGGTTATCGATGCCCTTGAAGGACAGCGTCGGGCCCATGTGGTTGCCCTCGGCGGTGTGGTTGTAGACGACGTCCATGATGACCTCGAGCCCGGCGGCGTGCAGGGCCTTGACCATCTCCTTGAACTCGGCGACCTGCTGCCCAGCGGTACCCGAGGACGAGTACTCGTCGTGCGGGGCGAAGAAGCCGATGGAGTTGTAGCCCCAGTAGTTGCGGAGGCCCTTGTCGGCGAGCGTCGAGTCCTGCACGAACTGGTGCGTGGGCAGGAGCTCGACGGCGGTGACCCCGAGGTCGGTGAGGTGCTTGATCGCTGCCGGGTGTGCGAGCCCGGCGTAGGTGCCGCGGATCTCCTCGGGCACGTCCGGGTGCTGCTTCGTGAAGCCCTTGACGTGGACCTCGTACACGACCGTGTCCGCGAGGGGGGTCCGGAGTCGGGTGTCGCCGTCCCAGTCGAACCCGCGGTCGGCGACGACGGACTTCGGCATCGCGCTCGCGGAGTCGGTGTCGTCGCGCTGGTCCGGCTGCTCCATGTCGTGGCCGAACAGTGCCTGGCCCCACTCGTAGGTGCCGTCGATCGCCGTGGCGTAGGGGTCGAGCAGGAGCTTGGCCGGGTTGTGCCGCAGGCCGTTCGCAGGGTCCCACGCGCCGTGGACGCGGAAGCCGTAGCGGGTTCCGACGGTGACGTCGGGGACGATGTCGTGGAAGGTGTAGCCGGTGCGGTTCCGGAGCTCGGTGCGGTGCTCAGTGCCGTCCTCGTCGAAGCGGCAGAACTCGACGCGCTCGGCGGTGCTCGAGAAGAGGGCGACGTTCGCGCCGCCGTCGACGAGCGTCACGCCGAGCGGGGTGCGGGAGGAAGTGGTCATGTCGTCCTTGTACCGGTCGGACGCTGTGACCTGCGCCGGGCTGCGTACCCCGGCTGACGGTGCACCCGACGGGGAGGTGCGGACGGGAGGCGCGGTGCGGGCCCGCCCCACGCCTCCCGTCCGGCTCTGGGCCGCGTCAGACCGCGATGCGCCCGCCGTCGACGGGCAGCACCGCGCCGTGCACGAACGAAGCAGCGTCGGTCGCGAGGAACACGATCGCCTCGGCGACCTCCTGCGCCGTTCCCGGGCGTCCGGCGGGTCCGGCCTCGGCGAGCTGGTCGAGCGCCGCACCCATGGCGGCGGTCCCCTCGGTGCGGGTCGGTCCGGGGCTGACGGCGTTCACCCGCACCCCGGCCGGCCCGAACTCGGCCGCCCACGACTTCGTGAGGAGCACGAGGGCGGCCTTGGTCGAGCCGTAGAGGCCCATGCCGGCGGCACCGAACTCGGCGACCATCGTCGTGACGTTCACGATCGAGCCGGTCCCGCGCTCAGCCATCCCGGGTGCGAGCGCCGCGACGAGGAAGTACGGCGCCTTCACGTTGATGTCGAAGACCTCGTCGAAACCGTCCGGGGTGGTGTCCGCCGTTGCGCCGAACGGGAAGATGCCCGCACTGTTGACGAGGACGTCGACGCGGCCGCCGCCGATGCGCAGGGCCTCGTCGGCCAGGGCTCGGGCGCTCGGGGCGTCCCGCAGGTCGGCGGCGACGAAGTCGGCCGTGCCGCCGGCGGCTCGGATGCCGTCGACGACCGCGGCACCGCGGTCCGCGTTGCGGCCGGAGACGACGACGTGCACGCCGCGGGCGGCGAGGAGTTCAGCGGCCGCGCGGCCGATCCCGCTGGTGGATCCGGTGACGAGGGCGGTGGTGGTCATGAGCGTGGTCCTAACTGAACAGATCGGTACGGTTTGGGTGCTGGTAACTGTACAGATCGGTGCAGTAAAGTCAAACCGTGTCCGATACGACCTCCGCGCGCACCCGTCGTCGTCCCGCCCGGGAACGAGCCGTCGCCACCGCCGACCGGCTGTTCTACGAGCAGGGCATCCACGCAGTGGGGGTCGATCAAGTCGCTGCCGAGGCGGACATCTCGAAGGCGAGCCTGTACACGCACTTCCGGACGAAGGACGACCTCGTGCTCGGGTACCTCCGCGGACGCAGCGCGTCGTGGCAGGAACACGTGGCGACCGAACTCCCCTCGCGCGGAACGGAGCCTGCGGAGCGTGTCCTCGCGGTGTTCGACCTGCTGGGCGAGTGGTTCGACGAGCCCGGGTACCGCGGGTGCCCGTTCATCAACGTCGAGGCCGAGTACGGCGCCGGGCACCCCACGCACCAGGTCACCCTCGAGCACCGCGCGTGGGTGCGCGGTCTGTTCACGTCACTGCTGACCGAGGCCGGTCACGAGGACGTGGAGTCGACGGCCCTGCAGCTCTGCCTCCTGTACGACGGCGCGATGGCGAGCGCGCAGGCCGACCCCGATCGTCCGTGGGCCGCGGCAGCACGGGCCGCCGCCGCCCGTGTCGTCGGCGTCCCGGGCGGACGGTCCTAGGATCGGCTCGTGACCACCGGTGCTCCGCGCTCCCGCCCCGCCCTCGTGACCGCTGCCGTCGTGCTCTGGCTTCTGGTCTCCGCCGCCCAGCTCATCGGCAACACCCTGGTGATCGGCCGGACCGCCGCGCAGTACGGGCCGTGGTCCGTGGCCGGGTACGTCATCGGGCTCGGGCTCATCGGGTTCGTCGCCTTCGGAGCGATCCGACTGGCGCGGGGCTCCGGCCGCGCACGCTTCTGGCTGGCGGTGCTCGCGGCGTTCGCCCTGCTGAACGCGGTGGTCCCGCCCTACGGCCTGACCACCGCCGAGCGCGTGGCCGCGGCCGTCGCCGGGGTGCTCCCGTACCTCCCGCCGGCGCGGGCCTGGTTCCCGCCGCGTCCGGCTCGCGCTCCGAGGGCGCAGCAGCCGCGCGTGGTCGGCTGGGACCCGGAGACGGGCGAGCCGATCCGCGCCAGCGAGTGACGGACTAGTCCGCCTGCGGCTCCTCGGGCTCACCGCCCGAGTCGTGGTCGCTGTCCTGCGACGGGTCCTCGGTCGCGTCGCCCGACGGCGATCCGTCCGGCAGCTCCTCGGTGTACTCGCGCTCGGCGTCGGACGGCTGGCTGCTGCTCGTGTCGCTCATGGCCGGGACGCTACGCGCGGCGCGTGTCACACCCATCCAGGTGACCAGGAGGAGGACTGGAGGCGCGGTGCGGGCAGGCACCGCGCCTCCCGGCCGTCGTCCGGTCCCGTCTACCGCACCGCCGGCTGCGGCAGAGCCGCGAGGATCTCGGCGGCCACCTCGCGACCGATCCGCACCGCCCCGTCGACGTGCTGGTACCCGTGCCCGGCGAGGTCGCTCGACGCGAACCGCAGCGGTCCGACGGCCGCGCGCTGGTCGGCGCCGTACCGGACGAGGCCGCCGAGGTCGAAGCTCGCGGCGTACGCGCCGCGGGTCCACTCCTCGGTCCCCCAGTCGCTCTCGTAGTAGACGACCGGGCGGCGCGCCTCGTCGCCGTAGTAGTGCGCGAGTGAGTCGAGGACGCGCGCCTTGCGCTCCTCGGCCGACAGCGCGAAGACGTCGTCCGCGTGCTGGTCGGAGACGAAGCCCACGAGCGTGCCCTGCTCGGAGCCGTGCATCGAGTTGTCGTACGCCTCGTGCACGAGCTCGTACGGGCTGAACGCCGTACCGGACAGTCCGGCGCCGCGCCAGAACGGCCGGTCGTAGACGGCGTGCACCTTGATGACGAACCCCATCGAGAGGTGCTGGTGGAGCTGGTGCTGCCGGCGGGGCAGCGGCGGCTCGTACGAGATGCGGGAGTAGAGGGGCGGCGGGACGGCCACGAGGGCTTGCCGTGCCCGAACCTCGATGCCACCGTCCGCGATCGCGACCACGCCCTCGTCGTCCCAGCGGAGCGTGCGGACCGGTGCGTTCAGGTGCACGTCGTCGCCGAGCTTCGCCGCGAGCCGCTCGGAGACCTGCTGCATCCCGCCGACGACGCGCTTGTCGAGGATGAAGTCGGCGTCGACGAGGTTCGAGAAGCTCCCCGCCGAGGCCGCCATGAGCAGGGCCTGCAGCGCGGAGAACGTGTGCGCGGGCTTCGTCAGCATGGCGCCGGCGATGAAGAGCTCGACGTTCTCGGTCGCGACCCGGTCGTCGCTGAGGCGCCGGAGCCACTCGCGGAAGGACACTTCGTCGAGCGCCGCGGCGTCCGGCGTCTCCCAGGGCCGGGAGGGATCGACCTTCGCGACGTACTCGTCCACCACCGCCACGAGCCGTTCGATCTCGGTCGCGGTGGCCTCCGGGAGCGGGAAGATGTCCCCGGTGTACTCGGTGCGGGAGCCGTGCTGGTCGATGTAGACGCTCGAGCCCTCCCGGTGGCGGTCGTAGGTCTCGAGACCGAGCTCCTCGAGCGTCTCGAGCAGCGCGGTCTGGTCCGGGGAGACCCACTGGCCGCCGATCTCGAGCGTGACGCCCTCGATGTCGTTCGTCCACGTCCGGCCGCCGACCCGGTCACGGGCCTCGAGCACGGCGACACTCCGGCCCTCCGCGACGAGCCGGTTCGCGGCGACGAGCCCGGTCACCCCGGCGCCGATGACGACGACGTCCTTCTCGATGGTCATCGCTGCGTTCCCTTCGTGCGCCCGAACGGGTCGGGCGTCAACGTGTACATGGTCTCGAGGTACTCGTGCAGGCCCTCGCCGCCGCCCTCACGCCCGAGGCCGGACTGCTTGACGCCGCCGAACGGTGCGGATGCGTTCGACACGATGCCGGTGTTCAGGCCGAGCATGCCGGTCTCGAGCCGCTCCATGAGCCGCTGGCCGCGCGCGGGGTCCTCGGTGAACGCGTACCCGACCAGGCCGTACTCGGTGTCGTTCGCCGCGGCGATGCCCTCGTCCTCCGACGAGAACGTGCGGATCGCGAGGACCGGTCCGAAGATCTCGTCGCGGAGCAGGTCGCTCCCGGGCTGCACGTCCGTGATGACGGTCGGCGCGTAGAACGTCCCGGGGCCGTCGACGGGCCGCCCGCCGGTGCGCAGGGTGGCACCACGGTCGAGCGCGTCGGTCACGAGCCGGTGCGCCTTGTCGACGGCACGCTGGTCGATGAGCGGTCCGATCGCGACGCCGTCCTCCGTGCCCCGGCCGACCGTCATCGCCTCGACGCGTTCCGTGAGCCGGCGGGCGAACTCCTCGGCGACCGATTCCTGCACGATGAACCGGTTGGCCGCGGTGCACGCCTGCCCGGTGTTGCGGAACTTGGCCGCGAGGGCGCCCTCCACCGCGAGGTCGAGGTCGGCGTCCTCGAACACGAGGAACGGTGCGTTGCCGCCGAGCTCCATGCTCGTACGAAGGACGTTCTGCGCGGCCTGCGCGAGGAGCGTCCGGCCGACGGGGGTCGACCCCGTGAACGACAGCTTCCGGAGTCGGGGGTCGCTGAGGATCGGCTCGGAGAGCGCACCCGCCTGGCTCGTCGGGACGACGTTCACGACCCCGGCCGGCACCCCGGCCTCGAGCAGCAGGTCCGCGAACAGCAGGGTGGTGAGCGGGGTGAGCTCCGCCGGCTTGACGACCGCGGTGCACCCGGCGGCGAGCGCCGGGGCGATCTTCCGCGTCGCCATCGCGAGCGGGAAGTTCCACGGGGTGATGAGGAACGTCGGCCCGACGGGCTTGTGCGTGACGATCGCCCGGCCGGAGCCCTCGGGGTTGGTGCCGTAGGA
Organism: Curtobacterium phoenicis; assembly: GCF_047238015.1. Taxonomy (NCBI): domain Bacteria; kingdom Bacillati; phylum Actinomycetota; class Actinomycetes; order Micrococcales; family Microbacteriaceae; genus Curtobacterium; species Curtobacterium phoenicis. The sequence goes on along the minus strand of NZ_JBDFLZ010000002.1, from coordinate 349,354 downwards.
GCCGCCGATTCGGACGGCCTCCTCGGAGAACCAGCGGAGGAACTCGCCCCCGTAGGTGACCTCGCCGTTCGCTTCGGCGAGGGGCTTGCCCATCTCGAGCGTCATGAGGAGCGCGAAGTCCGCTCGGCGCTCCTGGAGCAGGTCGAACGCCTTCCGGAGCACCTCGGCGCGCCGCCGGGGCGGGGTGGACGCCCACGCCTGCTGGGCTGCGGCGGCGGCGTCGAGCGCTCGGACACCGTCCTCGGGGGTTGCATCGGCGATCTCGAGGAGCGTCTCCCCGGTCGACGGGTCGAGGACGGGGAACGTCGCGCCGTCGGCCGCCTGCTGCCAGGTGCCGTCGATCAGGAGGCCCGTGGGGACCTTCGCGAGGAGCTCGCGTTCGGCGTCCGAGCGGCCGGCCGTGCTGTGGTCGGTCCGGGTGCCGTGGTCGGTCTGGGTGTCGGTCATGCTGCGGCGAGTCCTTCCAGGACGACGTCCAGGCCTTCGCCGAGGAGGGCGTCGTCGATCGCGAGCGGGGGGAGGAAGCGGAGGACGTTGCCGTACGTCCCCGCGGTGAGCGCGATCACGCCGTGCTCGTACGCGTACTTGACCACACGACCGGTGAGCGCGGCGTCGGGTTCGCCGGTCGCCGGGTCGACGAGCTCGATCGCGACCATGGCGCCGCGACCGCGGACGTCGCCGATGCGGGGGTCCGCGGCCTGTGCTGCGCGGAGGCGCCCGAGCAGCAGCTCGCCGATCGCCGCCGCGCGTTCCACGAGGCCGTCGTGCTCGAACGCGTCGATCGCGGCGAGGGCTGCGGCGCAGGCGACGGGGTTGCCGCCGTACGTGCCGCCGAGGCCACCGACGTGTGCGGAGTCCATGATCTCGGCGCGACCGGTGACGGCCGAGAGCGGCATCCCGCCGGCCATGCCCTTCGCGGTCGTGACGAGGTCGGGGACGATGCCCTCGTGCTCGCTGGCGAACATCGCGCCGGTGCGTGCGAACCCGGTCTGGACCTCGTCGGCGATGAAGACGACGTCGTTCGCGGTCGCCCACGCGGACAGCGCGGACAGGAAGCCCGGTGCCGGGACGACGAAACCGCCCTCGCCCTGGATCGGCTCGATGAGCACGGCTGCCGTGTTCTCGGCGCCGACCTGCTTCTCGATCTGGGTGATCGCACGCTTCGCGGCCTCGGCGCCGGACAGGCCGCCGTCGCGGAAGGGGTAGGACATCGGCACGCGGTACACCTCGGGGGCGAACGGTCCGAACCCGTTCTTGTACGGCTGGTTCTTCGCCGTCAGCGCCATCGTGAGGTTGGTCCGGCCGTGGTAGGCGTGGTCGAACACCACGACGGCCTGCTTGCCGGTGTGCTTGCGGGCGATCTTCACGGCGTTCTCGACGGCCTCGGCGCCGGAGTTGAACAGCGCCGTGCGCTTCTCGTGGTCACCCGGGGTCAGTCGGTTCAGCGCCTCCGCGACCTCGACGTACCCGTCGTACGCGGCGATCGTGAAGCACGTGTGGGTGAACGACGCGACCTGCGCCTGCACGGCCTCGACCACGCGGGGGTGGGCGTTGCCGACGCTCGTCACCGCGATGCCCGATCCGAGGTCGACGAACGAGTTGCCGTCCGCGTCGACGACCACGCCGCCGCCGGCCGCGACGACCGCGATCGGCACGGCGACCCCGACACCGGCGGCGACGGCGGCACGCTTGCGGTCGAGGAGCTCCCGGGAGCGGGGACCCGGCACCTCGGTGACGAGCCGGCGCTCCTGCGGCAGCGAGGGGCCACCCGTGGCGGCGCTGGTCGAGGGTGCGACGGTGGAGGTCATGCGGCGATCGTAGGAGCCTCCTCTCGCGAGACGCACCGTCCACGACGTACACCCGCAGGGTGCTCCTTCGCCACAGCGGATACAGTCCTGCCATGTCCGCCACCCTGCGCTCCCTGCTCCGCCGAGCCGACCTGCGGCTCCGGCTGCTCACCAGCGACGACGCCCCGGCGCTGGACGCCCCGCTGTCCTGGTTGCACAGCTCGGACCTCGAGGACCCGACGCCGTTCCTCGCCGACGGGCAGGGCCTCCTCACGACGGGCACGCAGTTCGGGGACGCCGAGGTGGATGCGGACGCGGCCGAGGCGTACGTGGGACGACTCCGTCGACGCGGCGTGGTCGCGCTCGGCTTCGGGACCGAGGTCGTCCGCGCCGGGACCCCGGCGTCGCTCCTCGAGGCCTGCGACGCCCTCGGGCTGCCGCTCTTCGAGGTGCCGTACGAGACGTCGTTCATCGCCGTCGCGCAGGCCAACGCGGACGCGGTGTCCCGCGAGGCGAACGCCCGGAACGCCTGGGCCCTCGCGGCGCAGCGGGCGATCTCGCTGGCCGCGATGCGTCCGGACGGTCTCGGTGCGACGATCGCCGAGCTCTCCCGGCAACTCGACGGTTGGGTCGGGCTGTTCGACCTCTCCGGGCGGCTCGACCGCGGGTTCCCCGACGGTGCCGTCCCGGTCGCCGACCTCGACGTGCTGCGGTCCGAGGCGCTCCGTCTCCTGCGTGCGGGCCAGCGAGCGAGCCTGCCGGTCACCACCGAGCACCGGACCGGGTACACGCTCCAGACGCTCGGCAGCGGCGGCCACCTCGCCGGCGTGCTCGCGATCCAGAACGGGGGGACGCTCGACCGGGCGGGACGCGAGGTCGTCACCGCCGTCATCGCCCTCGCCGGGCTCGCGCTGCAGCAGAACCGCGAGCTCGCCCGCGCGCGCGGCCTCCTGCGCACCGGGCTCCTCACGATGCTGTCGGTCGGGGACCCGGCCGTGGTGGACTCGACCTCGCGTGAGGTGTGGGGGCCGCTCCCCCCGGAGCCGGTGCGGATCGCGGCCGTCGACGTCCCCGACCAGGACGTCGACGCGGTCGTCGACCTGCTCGAGCTCTGGGTGCAGGACCGACCCGGTCGGCTGTTCTTCGCCGTGGACGACGCGCTCTTCCTCTGCGTCGGCGCGGAGGACACCGCCGTGGTCGAGGAACTCGTCGACCGGTTCGAGCTGCACGCCGGACTGTCCGACGGCGCCTCCTACCGGTACTTCGGCCGAGCGCGCACCGAGGCCGTGCAGGCGCTGGACCGCCGCCGCGAGGGACGCCCCGGCACCACCGAGTTCGGCGACCTCGCACGGGAGGGCGTGCTCGCCCACCTCGCGCACGTCGACGTCGACGCGGGGGCCGTCGCCCGCGCGTTCCTCGCCCCGCTGCTCGACCACGACCGCGACGCCGGTACCGAGCTCACCCGCACGGTCCGCACGTGGCTCGAGCAGAACTGCGAGTACGACCGTGCCGCGCAGGCCCTCGGCGTCCACCGACACACCGCCCGCGCCCGGGTCGAGCACGCCGGGCGGCTGCTCGACCGCGACCTCTCCGCCTTCGCCACCCGCGCCGACCTCTGGGCCGCGTTCGTCGTCGACGGCAGCACCGGCCCGACCAGCGGCACCGGCCCGTCCAACGGCACCGGCGCGACCGGCAGCACCGGCCCGACGGCCAGCACCGGCGTTCCCGCCGTCTAGGCTGTGCGCGTGCCGACCACACCGACCCGCCGGCGCCTCAGTCCCGCGGAGCGGGCGGCCCAGATCACCGAGGCGGCCGTCGCGGTCGCCCGTGCTGACGGCCTGACCGCGGTCACCCTGCGCGGGGTCGCCGCCGCGGTCGGCGTCGCCCCGTCGCTCGTCGCGCACTACCGCCCCTCGATGGAGGAGCTCGTCGGCGACACGTTCCGCTCGATCGCGTCCGCCGAGGTCGCGGAGGTCGCCCGGCTCGTCGCGGACGAGGACGACCCGGTGGCTCAGCTGGCCGTCCTCGTGGCGGCGGTGACCGATCCTGCACGCGACGACGTCGCCGTCCTCTGGGCCGACGCCTGGAGCCTCGGCCGCACGAACGACGTGCTCGCCGCCGCCGCGCGCGACGTCATGGACGACTGGCAGCGACTCGCGACCGACGTCGTCGCAGTGGGCGTCCGCGGAGGGGTCATGCACGCCGAGGACCCGGCGGCGGTCGGCCGGCTGCTGTTCGCCCTCGTCGACGCCACGAACGGGTACGCCCTCGTCGACTACCTCGACCGGCCCACCCGGGAGGGCCTCGTGCGCGACACGATCGCCCGTGCCGTCGGCCTCGACCCGCGCGCGCTCGACGCACCTGGCCCGGACGCCTGACCCGCGCTCGTGCCCGCGGCGCGCTCGGTGCGAGGTTCCCCGCACGGTGGCAGGGCGTTCCCCTCGCACGGTGCGCACAACCTCGCACCGAGTGGGGAGCCGCGCCGCGCGGCGCACGGCGGGACCACACGACGGACGGGAGGCACGGTGCCAGCCCGCACCGTGCCTCCCGTCCGTCAGCGCGTTGCCGAATCGGTCCCGGCCACGCTGGGAGCGAGGCACCGGACGGCTACGCTCGCGGCGTGGAACACCTCACCGACGTCGGTCGCGGCGACTGGCTCGTCCGGCGGGCCGGTGCGTGGTCGACGATCGGGGGTGTCGTCGGCACCGGCTTCACCGCGTGCGCGCGGGTGCTCCACCCGGTGACCGCGCACCGCGACGACCGGGGCACCACGGACCGGTGGGGCGACCATCCCGTGCTCGAGACGGCGACGTGGCGCTGGGCCGACGTCGCGGCGCGCACGGGCGGGACCGTGGACGCACGGACGCGCTGGGATCGCCTGACGGGTCTGGACGACGAGTCGGACCTTCCGTTCCCGGACGGCTGGCGTGCTGAACCCCCGCAGGAGGGCTGGCTCGACCCGTCCGTACTCGCGGTCCTCTTCGGTCACCTGGCGACAGCCACGTCGACGCCCGACGACCTCGTCGCCGGGATCTGGGACGGGTGGGGCGACCTCAACGGCAGTGGGACGCTGGTCGTCGGCTGGCAGCGGTCCGACGACGAACCGGGGCCGACGCACGCCGAGCGTGTCGCGATGCAGGCAGACGCCGACCAGCGCATTGCCCGGCACCGCGCCGACCAGGACGCCCTCGTGGCCGCGCTCGCCGGGCCGCGCCTGCAGTGGCCGCTGCGAGACCTCGTCTGCTTCGCGACGGACGCCTCGGAGCTCGCCGACCCGACCTGGACCGATCGAGCGACGGTCGGTGACGGTCACCCGATGCGACACACGCCACAGCTGCTGTGGCCCGAAGACCGTGCGTGGGCGATGGCGACGGAGATCGACCTCGACTCGACGTTGGTCGCCGGATCGCGGGCACTCGTCGAGGCGATCCTCGACGACCCGCGGCTGGAGGCGTTCGAGGTCCACGAGGACGACTCGCTGAGCTGACGTCACGGAAGCCGCGACGACCCCGGACGGGGCGTTGCGGCACGGGTTCGACGACGGGCATGCTCGGGACGTGCCGACACGCAGTCCCGCCCGCATCGCTCTCGTGGGGACCGTCGTCGCCACCGCACTCGTGCTCACGGGCTGCTCGCAGCATGATTCGGCGCCGGACCACGACGGCCAGGCGTGGCTCGACCGCATGTCGTCCGCCCTGAGCGATGCGCACGGCCAGGGCGGTGCCGGTGGCCGGCTCACGGTCGGCGACGACGGACGCGCCTTCGCCGGAGCGGCGCTGTCCTCGGTGTCGCCGGGGTCCTACGACGTGCTCGCCGTCTGCCGGTCCACCGCGAGCGTGCGGATCAGCGTCCGCGCCTTCACGTCGACGAAGGACGGCGACGGCGAGGACCTGCACCCCGGGAAGGCACTCGCGGAGCGGGACGTCCCCTGCGGCGCGACGGCGCGACTCCCGATCACCGTCGACCGGAGGGTGGACGGCATCGAGCTCGACGCCGAGACGTCCGACCGGTCGGGCCGGGCGCTCTGGTCGGCGCAGATCACGCGCCGGGGTTGGCAGCCGGACCTCCATCGGGTCGGCTGACGCCACCGCCGCGGGCACGGGGTCGTGCCCGCGGCGCGCTCGGTGCGAGGTTTCCCACACGGTGGCAGGGCATTCCCCTCGCACGGTGCGCACAACCTCGCACCGCGTGGGGAGCCGCACCGCGCGGCGCACGGCGGGACCACACGACGGACGGGAGGCACGGTGCCAGCCGGCACCGTGCCTCCCGTCCGTCAGCGCGTCAGCGCCTCAGCCCGTCAGGGCGTCAGCCCTTGACCGGGATCGACTGCGCCTTGAGCGCCGCGACGGTCTTCGACTGCCCCGACTGGAGCGCCTCGAGGAGCGTGCCGTTCCCGGACGCCGCCTGGCCGAACCCGTCGGACACGTCCGAGTAGGTCTGGGTCATCGTCGGACCCCAGGTGAAGGGCTGGATGTCCTTCGCCGCGGACGCGAACTCCTCGTAGATCTTCTGGTTGCCGTAGAAGGGGAGCCCCTCGGTCAGCGCGGGGAGGTCGGCGCCGGTGGTCGACGCCGGGTAGAGGTTGGCCTCCTTGTTGAGGGCGGCGAGCGCCTCCTCCGAGGTGTTCAGCCACACGAGGAACTTCGACGCCTCGGCCGGGTGCTTGCTGCCCGTGAAGACGACGTTGGACGAGCCGCCCCAGGCAGCGGACTTGGTCTCACCCGCGGTCCACTGCGGCATCGGCGCGACGGCCCACTTGCCCGAGGTCGAGGGCGCACCGCTCGAGATGGTGTTCGCGCCCCAGACGGCCGAGACCCAGGTCCAGTCCTGGCCCTTGTCGTAGGCGTTGTTCCACTGGTCGGTGAAGCTCGGCAGGGTGTTGACGAGCTTCTTGTCGATGAGGTCCTGCCAGTAGTCCGCGACCTTCTTCGAGGCGCTGTCCGTCAGGTTCACCGTCCAGTCCGAGCCGGAGTTCGAGAACCACTGGCCGCCGGCCTGCGAGACGAGCCCGGCGAACTGGTTGACGTCGCCCTTGGCGAAGTTGGTGATGTTGCCGCCCATCGCCTTGATCTTCACGGCGTCCTGGGCGTACTCGTCCCACGTCTTCGGGACGGACAGGCCGGCCTTCTCGAAGAGGTCCTTGCGGTAGTACAGCGCCATCGGGCCGGAGTCCTGCGGCACGGCGTAGACCGACTTCGACTCGCCGAACGTGACCTGGTTCCAGAGGCCGGACGAGAAGTCCTTCTTCGCGTCGCTGATGCCCGCGCAGGCGCCGATGTCCTCGAGGCCGCCCTGCACCCGGAACGCCGGCAGGGTGTCGTACTCGACCTGGCCGATGTCCGGCGCCTGCTTCGCCTTCAGCTGGTTGAAGAAGTTCTGGTACGTGCCGCTGTTGCCGTTCGCGACGATGGAGACCTTGACCTGGATGTCCGGGTTCTCCTTGTTCCAGATCGCCACGACCTTGTCCATGTTGGGGACCCAGGTGGTGAAGTCGAGCGTGACCTTGCCGCTCGACGGCTTGCAGCTCGCGGCCGCGGTGTCGGAACCGCTGCCGGAGCCGCTGCCGCCGGCGCTGCAGCCGGCGAGGGCCACGGTCGCGGCGACCGCCACGGCGGCGACGCTGAGGAACTTCGTTGTCTTCATGCTGTTTCCGTTCGGATGTGGGTGGAGGGTCGGTGGTGCTGGTGGAGGCCGACGCGGCTGCGGCTGGGGGGACACCGCCGCGACGGGGTCGGGGTCGCTGCTACTTGAGACCGCCGGCTCCGAGGCCGGACCGCCAGAAGCGCTGGAGGGAGAGGAACGCGACGAGCAGCGGGATGACCGAGACGAACGACCCGATGAGCACGAGGGTCCGGAGGTCCGGGTACTGGTTCACGCTGGAGTTCCACGTGTAGAGGCCGAGGGTGACGGGGAACAGCGACGAGTCGCGGAGCATCACGAGCGGCAGGAAGAAGTTGTTCCAGATCGCGACGAACTGGAACAGGAAGATCGTCACGAGCGCGGGCGACATGAGCCGCACCGCCACGGTGAAGAAGGTGCGGACCTCACCGGAGCCGTCGATGCGGGCAGCCTCGATGATCTCGTCCGGCACACTCGACGCCGCGAACAGGCGCGACAGGTACACGCCGAACGGGCTGACGATGCTCGGCAGGAACACCGACCAGAACGTGTCGGTCAGGTCCACCTGGCTGAAGATGAGGAACAGCGGCAGGGCCAGTGCGGTCGCCGGGACGAGCACCCCGCCGAGGAACACGTTGAAGAGGACCTTGCGGCCGCGGAACCGGTACTTCGCGAGCGCGTAGCCGCACATCGCGGAGAGCACGGTGCCGAGGAGCCCGGCGACGCCTGCGTAGGCGATGCTGTTGAGCATCCACCGGACGTAGACGCCGTCCTGGTACGTGAACAGCCGGCCGAGGTTGCCGACGAAGTCCTGCACGGACGAGGCGCTGAACCACAGCGAGAACGTCGTGTTGAAGTTCGCGGTCGTCTTGGTCGACGACACCAGCAGCCAGAAGATCGGCAGCAGGAAGTAGACGGTGAAGACGCCCATGACGAGCATCGCCGCGCCACGCGAGATGACGCTCTCGCGCGGTCCCCGCGCTCCGCGCTGGTGCGGCCGGGAGGCACGGTTCGGTTCGAGCGGACGGCCAGCGTCCGCCACGAGGTCGCGTCGGGAGGGTGCGTTGACGGTCACTGGGCGGCCTTCCGCTGGGTCAGTCGGAGGAACCCGATCGACAGGACGAACGTGGCGACGGCGAGGACGACCGAGAACGCCGCCGCGAGGTTGAAGTTCGGTACCGAGGAGGTCGAGTAGACGAGCATGTTCGGCGTGAAGGTCGACGAGATCGTCGAGGTGAACTGCCGGAACACGGTCGGCTCGGTCAGGAGCTGCAGGGTGCCGATGATCGAGAACACCGCGGTGAGGACGATCGCGGGGATCACCATCGGGATCTTGATCGACCAGGCGATCCGGAACTGGGACGCGCCGTCGAGCTTCGCGGCCTCGTAGATCTCGGTCGGGATCGCGAGGAGCGACGAGTAGATGATCAGCATGTTGTAGCCGACGTAGACCCACGTGACGACGTTCGCGACGGCCCAGAGGACGGTGCCGGACCCGAGCAGGTCGACCTTCGACGTGACGGCGGAGAACGGCGAGAGGTCCGGCGCGTAGAGGTAGCCCCACATGATCGCCGCGATGACCCCGGGGACGGCGTACGGCGCGAAGAACGCCAGGCGGAAGAACCGCTTGCCGCGCAGGAGCGGGGAGTCGAGCAGGAGCGCGAAGACCAGGGCGAGGGCGAGCATCACGGGCACCTGCACGACGCCGAACAGCAGCACGCGGAGGATCGAGCCCCAGAACTCGCTGTTCTGGAAGACGAGCACGTACTGGCTGAGGCCGCCGAACACCTGCGTCGGGGCGCCGAACGTCCCCTGGCGCTCGATCTTCAGCAGTGACTGCCACACCGCGTAGAGGATCGGGACGAGGTAGAACGCGGCGAAGAGCACGGCGAACGGCGTGACGAAGACCGCGATCGCGCGGCGGTACCGGAAGCCCCCGCCGCGTCGACGTCGGGCGACCCGGGGTCGCTGGGCTGTGGTGGTCATGAACGCTTCCTGTCCGTGCGGATGATCTGGGTACCACCGGGGGCGATGGTCGTGGTGCCGGCCACGGCGCGGTCGGCGACGAGCTCGTGGCCCGCCTCGTGGTGCTCGACCGCCCGGTCGGAGTGGTTGAGCAGGAACACCCACTCGTGCTGGTCGTCACGGCGACGGACGACCTCGAGGCCCGGCTGGGCGGCGGGGTCCGGTGTCACGCCGGCCTCGTCGAGCACCCGGCGGAGCAGGTCGGCCCGTGCGGCGTCCTCGAGGACGGTCGACACGTACCAGGCGCTGCCGGCACCGTGCGCGTTCCGGGTGACCGCGGGCGAGCCGTCGAGCGGACCCTCGGCGTAGTGCGTGACGGCCTCGGCGCCGCGGAGCTCCACCGGTTCGGACCAGGTGTGTGCGCGGGTGCCGTCGGAAAGCGCGAGGGTCTGGTCGGCGGCGAGCGGGAGGAACTCGTCGACCCGGACGCCGAGCAGGTCGCGGAAGGCTCCCGGGTAGCCGCCGGTGCGGACCCGGTCGCGCTCGTCGACGATGCCGCTGAAGAAGGTGACGACCGCGCTGCCACCGCCGGCGACGTGGTCGGCGATCACCGCGGCGTGCTCGTCGCGGACGAGGTACAGCTCGGGCACGACGACCACGGCGTAGCCGTCGAGCGGTGCACCGGGGGCGACGACGTCGACCGTCACGCCGAGGTCCCACAGCGCGCCGTGGAACGCGTGGACCTGCTCCAGGTACCGCAGCGCGGTGGTGGGGTGCGCCTCCAGGTCGGCCGCCCACTGGTTCTCCCAGCTGAAGACGAGGGCGACGTCAGCGGCGACGCGGGAGCCGCGGAGCTCGCCGAGGCGCTCGACGAGTGCGCCGAGGTCGACGACGTCGCGCCAGGTGCGGGACTCCGTGCCGGCGTGGGGCAGGAGCGCGGAGTGGAACTTCTCGCTGCCCTGCACCGACGCGCGCCACTGGAAGAAGCAGACCCCGTCGGCGCCGCGGGCGATGTGCGCAGCGGTGTTCCGGAGCATCTCGCCGGGGGCCTTCGCGACGTTGTGCGGCTGCCAGTTCACGGCACCCGTCGAGTGCTCCATGAGCAGCCACGGGGCGCCACCGGCGAGCCCACGGGTCGTGTCGGCGGCGAAGGCGAGCTCGACGTGCGGCCGGGGCAGGCGGTGGTCGAGGTAGTGGTCGTTCGCGATGACGTCCATGTCACCGGTCCACGTCCAGTAGTCCATCGCGGTGATGTGCGCGGCGACCATGAAGTTCGTGGTGACGGGCTTGTCGCTGAGCCCGCGGAGGACCTCGGCCTCGGCACGGTGGTGCGCGAGCAGTTCGTCGGAGGAGAACCGGTCGAAGTCGAGGGTCTGGCCGGGGTTGGTGAAGGAGAGCGTGGCGCGCGGCGGCAGGACCTGCTCCCACGCGGAGTAGCGCTGGCTCCAGAACGCGGTGCCCCAGGCTGCGTTGAGCTCCTCGACCGTGCCGTAGCGGGCCCGCAGCCAGGTCCGGAAGGCCTCCGCCGAGACGTCGCAGTAGCAGTGCGCGTTGTGGCAGCCGAGTTCGTTCGAGACGTGCCACAGCTCGACGGCCGGGTGGTCGCCGTAGCGCTCGGCGGTGGCACGGACGAGCGCGAGCGCGTGCTCACGGTAGACCGGGCTGCTCGGGCAGAACGCCTGGCGTCCTCCGGGCCAGCGGGTGGTGCCGTCGGCGACGACCGGCAGGACCTCGGGGTGCGCGGTGGTCAGCCACGGCGGGGTCGACGCGGTGCCGGTGCCGAGATCGACCCCGATGCCGGCGTCGTGCAGCAGCTCGATGACGCGGTCGAGAGCGGTGAAGTCGTACTCCCCCTGCCGCGGCTCGACGTGCGACCACCCGAAGACGTTGATCGCGACGAGGTTCACGCCGGCCTCGCGCATGAGCCGGACGTCCTCGACCCAGACCTCCGGGTCCCACTGCTCGGGGTTGTAGTCGCAGCCGAACGCCAGGCCGGTCGAGCCGAGCCCGAGCGCACCGGTGGCGACGGTCGGCTGGGTGGTGGTGGTCACGGGCGTCCTCGCTGGTCGGGGCGGCCCTGCCGTCCGGTCGCGTACGACCCCTTCGACGGCGAAGGCCACCCAGGATTCTGGGAGCGCTCCCAGTCAGCTGCGGACGAACGGGTCCGTGTCGTTCTGGGAGCGCTCCCAGAGTGAACACCAGCACGCAGCGGATGTCAACACGGCACCGGCACGGAGCGCGGCGGACGGTCGGTACGCTTGCCGCATGTCCGACGTCCGTGCCGCCCGTTCCCGCGCCACGATCCAGGACGTCGCGGACGAAGCCGGCCTCTCGCGCGGCACCGTCTCCCGGGTCCTCAACGACGAGCCGTACGTCTCCCCGAAGGCCCGCGAGGCCGTGCAGGAAGCGGTTCGTCGCGTCGGCTACGTCCGCAGCGCCGCAGCGCGCAGCCTCGTCACCCGTCGCTCCGGAGCGGTCGCACTCATCGTCCACGAGCCCTCGGTCCAGGTGCTCGACGACCCCAACATCGGCAACATCCTCATCGGCACGAACACGGTGCTGTCCGAAGCCGACCAGCAGCTCGTGACAATCATGGTCGACTCCGCCCGCGACAACGAGCGCGTGGTCGAGTACCTCCGCGGGGGCTTCGTCGACGGAGCGATCGTGCTCTCCGCCCGCGACGGCGACGCCGTGACCCGGGCCGTCGAGGAGATCGGCCTGCCGGCGTGCTTCGTCGGCCATCCGTCGGACGCGCCGAACACCTCGTACATCGCGATCGACAACCGTGCCGCCGCGTTCGAGATCACGAGTCGGCTCGTCGAGACCGGACGGCAGCGGATCGGGATGCTCGCGTCCGGACTCGACCGCGACTCGGGGCAGGACCGCCTCGCCGGCTTCGAGGCCGCACTCGGCGACCGCTTCGACCCCGCCCTCGTCGCCCCGAACCCGCTCTTCAGCTACACGGCCGGTGTCGAGGGCATGCGCGAGCTGCTCGTCCGGGCGCCGGACATCGACGGGGTCTTCGCGGCGTCGGACGCCGTCGCCGCGGGGGCGATGGACGTCCTGCAGCGCGCCGGACGCTCGGTGCCCGGCGACGTCGGCGTGGTCGGGTTCGACGACAGTGCGTGGGCGCTCCGCTGTGACCCGCCGCTCTCGACCGTGCGGCAGCCGGCGAAGACCCTCGGCGAGCACGCGGCGCGACAGGTGCTCGAACAGATCGCCGGGACCGACGACGGCCCGCACGGACTCATCCTGCCGACCGAGGTGGTCTGGCGCGCGAGCGCCTGACCAGCGGCCCGGTCAGTCGCGGGCGCCCCGGTGCAGGGCGGTCCACTGCAGCAGCATGATCGTCTTGCCGTCCGCGATCCGCCCGTCGTCCACCATCGCGAGCGCCTCGGCGAGCGGCAGCTCGAGCACCTCGATGTCCTCGCCCTCGTCCTCGAGGCCACCGCCGGCGTCCACCCGGTCGCGCGGCGAGTACTCGCCGACGTAGCCGTGCACCCGCTCGGTGACCGACCCCGGACTCATGAACGCGTCGAACACCTCCGTCAGCCGGCCGAGTCGGATGCCGAGCTCCTCCGCTGCCTCGCGACGCACGGCGGTCTCGGGGTCGTCCTCGTCGAGCAGTCCCGCCGCGGCCTCGACGAGCATGCCGTCGGGGTGACCGTTGACGTACGCCGGCCAGCGGAACTGCCGGGTGAGCAGCACCGTGTCCCGCTCCGGGTCGTGCGGCAGCACCGTGGCGCCGTTCCCCCGGTCGTACGTCTCGCGCTGCTGCCGGTCCCACCGGCCGTCGCGGCGCCGGACGTCGAGGGTCGTCCGTCGGAGCACGTGCCAGCCGTTCGACACGACCTCGACGTCGCGGACGACCACGTCCGGGTTGCGGTCGAGGTCGCGGCCGACCTTGTCGAGACCCGTTCGTCCCCGGTCGTCCGGGATCGTCTGGCCCGGCCGCGCGTCCGTCGTCGGTGTGTCCACGTCGTCACGGTAGCGCGGCCGTCGGCGCCGGCAGTGCGCCGCGGTCGACGCGACCGACGAGGCGGGGCCGAGCCGTGCCTCCCGGCCGGGTGACGGGCGGCGCCGGGCGGACGCGGGCGGAACGGAAGAGGCCCCCGGATTCCTCCGGGGGCCTGTTCCTTGCTCGGTGCGCGAGGGGGGACTTGAACCCCCACGCCGTTTCCAGCACACGGACCTGAACCGTGCGCGTCTACCAATTCCGCCACTCGCGCCAGCCCCAGAACACTACCATGCACAGACGGTGCCAGGAGCCAACCACTACCATGCAGAGGTCCCTGACCGAGAACACTGGAGACCCATGGGCCTGTTGGACAGCTTCGAGCGAGGGTTGGAGCGTGCCGTGAACGGCGCGTTCGCCAAGACCTTCCGCTCCGGCGTGCAGCCCGTCGAGATCTCGAGCGCTCTCCGGCGCGAGCTCGACACGAAGGCCGCGGTCGTCTCGCGCGAGCGCATCCTCGTCCCGAACGAGTTCACCGTCCGGCTCGCCCCGCCCGACTGCACGCGCATGACGGACATCGGGCAGCCACTCATCGACGAACTGCGCCAGATGGTGCAGCAGCACGCGGTGGCGCAAAACTACTCGTTCTCCGGGCCCGTGTCGATCACCCTCAAGCAGGACGGCACCCTGTCCACCGGGATCCTGCAGATCGACTCCTCGACCGTCCAGCGCGACGTCGCCTGGGTCGCGGTCCTCGACATCGGTTCCCAGCGGCACAAGCTGCACCGCGGGCGCACCGTGATCGGACGCGGCTCCGACGCCGACATCACCGTGGCGGACACCGGCACGAGCCGGAAGCACGTCGAGGTGATCTGGGACGGCAAGCACGCCCAGGCCAACGACCTCGGGTCGACGAACGGCTCGAAGCTGAACGGCGAGCGCTTCCAGCAGGCGATCGTGGAGCCGGACTCCACCATCGAGATCGGACGTACCCGTATGGTGTTCCGGGTGATCCCGGAGAACGACGGAGGTGCTCGATGACCACGGGGCTGACCCTGCTCGTCCTGCGCTTCGCGTTCCTCGCGGTGCTCTGGCTGTTCGTGTTCGTGATCGTCTTCGCCCTGCGGAGCGACCTGTTCGGGCAGCGCGTCCGGACCATCCCCACCGACCCGAAGGCCGGGCCGTCCGGACCGACGACCCCGTCGATCCCGACCACCGCGACGACCGCGCCCGCCTCGGCCGGAGCGTTCACGGAGCTCATCGACCAGCGCGGCGGCACCGCGTCGAACACCGCCGTCGCCACCAGGCTCGTCATCACCGAGGGGTCGCGCGAGGGCATGGAGATGCCCCTCGGCGGCGGTCCGATCACCATCGGACGCTCGAGCGAGTCGAACGTCGTCATCCGTGACGACTACACGTCCACCAACCACGCCCGACTCGATCTGCGTGCCGAGGGCTGGGTCGTCACCGACCTCGAGTCCACCAACGGCACGTTCGTCAACGGTCAGAAGGTGACCTCCCCGGTGCTCGTCGCCGAGGGGACGCCCATCACGATCGGGACGACGACGTTCGAGCTGCGGCGGTAGGCGCGGATGACGGCACGGACGCTGAGCGCCGCTGTGTCCCACGTGGGGCGCATCCGCGCGAACAACCAGGACTCCGGCTACGCCGGGGCGCACCTGTTCGCGGTGGCGGACGGCATGGGTGGCCACGCCGGCGGTGACGTCGCATCGGCGATCGCGATCCGCCGCATCCGCGAGGTCGACCGTGAGTTCCCGTCGGCCCACGACGCCGAGTTCGCCCTGCAGTCGGCGCTCATCGCGGCGAACCAGCTCATCACCGAGACGGTCTTCGAGCACCAGGAGCTCACCGGCATGGGCACCACGGTGTCCGCGCTCATCCGGGTCGGCGACCAGATCGCGATCGCGCACATCGGCGACTCCCGCATCTACCGGTTCCGCGACGGCGAGCTCCAGCAGATCACGTCCGACCACACGTTCGTGCAGCGCCTCGTCGACAGCGGGCGCATCACCCCGGAAGAAGCGGCGGTCCACCCGCGGCGCTCGGTGCTCATGCGCGTGCTCGGCGACGTCGACGCGGCGCCCGAGGTCGACACCGCGGTCATGGACATCCAACCGGGCGACCGGTGGCTGCTCTGCTCCGACGGCCTGTCCTCCTACCTGGCGGAAGAGCGGATCCGGCACGCGCTCGCGTCGAACATGGACGCGAACCAGGCCACCCAGCGCCTGGTCAAGGAGACGCTGGACCACGGCGCCCCGGACAACGTGACCGTCGTCGTGATGGACGTCACGGACGCCGACGTCGTCGACGAGGACGACGCCGCCACGACGGTCGGCTCCGCGGCAGCGCCGCTGACGTTCGAGGCGTCGACCGGCCGCAAGCCGATCCGCCTCCCCACCATCCTGCTGCACCCGCTCAAGGTCACCACGGCCCCGGAGGACTCCCACTTCGAACCCGAGTCGGACCAGTTCTTCGCCGAACTCATCGCGGAGGACCGCCGTCGCCGCGTCCGGCGGCGCGTCGCGTGGAGCATCGCGCTCGTCGTCGCGATCGCGGCCCTCGTCGGCGCCGTGTTCCTCGGGTGGCGCATCACGCAGGACCACTACTACGTCGGCTCCGACCGCGGGACGGTGGCGATCTACAAGGGCGTCCAGCAGTCGATCGGACCGATCGCGCTCTCGGACGTCTACGAGGACACCGACATCAGCGTGAGCGGGCTGCCCGAGTACACGCGGGAGAACGTCCGGTCGACCATCAACGCGCAGTCGCTGTCCGACGCCCGCGACATCGTCGACCGACTGCGGAAGGCCGCCGAGACCGGGCAGGACCAGGCGGGGACGGGCGGTTCGTCGCCGTCGGCGTCGCCGTCCGCGACCGGTTCGCCGTCGCCGTCACCCACCCCCGGGAAGAAGCGATGAGCAACGCGACCGCCCAGTCCTTCACGCAGGCGATCACGATCAAGCTGCGCGAACCGGCGCGGGCCCGGAACCTCGAGCTCGTGCTGCTGGTCATCGCGTGCGGCATCTGCGCGGGCGCGATGGTGCTCGTGCAGCTCGGCACGAAGGGGCGGCTCTTCGACACGTCCGTGCTCTGGATCGGCGCCACCATCCTCGGTCTCGCGTTGATCATGCACGTCGTGCTGCGGATCGTCGCGAAGAACGCCGACCCGTTCATCCTGCCGGTGGCCCTCGCACTCAACGGCATCGGCATCGCGGAGATCTACCGCATCGACGTCCACAACGGCCTGACGGGCTGGGCGGCGATCGGCGTCAAGCAGATCGTCTGGACGATCCTGGCGATGGCCGTGGCGATCATCGTGCTCTTCGTGGTCCGCAACCACCGGTTCCTGCAGCGCTACCGCTACATCTTCATGCTGCTGACCATCGTGCTGCTGCTCCTGCCGATGCTGCCCGTGATCGGGTACGCACCCGGCGGGGCGCGCGTGTGGATCCGCCTCGGGCCGTTCTCGTTCCAGCCCGGCGAGCTCGCGAAGATCACGATGGCGCTCTTCTTCGCGGGCTACCTCGTCACGGCGCGCGACTCACTGTCGATCGTCGGCCGCAAGGTCCTCGGCATGACCCTCCCGCGAGCGCGCGACCTGGGCCCGATCCTCATCATCTGGGCTGCGGCGATGAGCGTCCTCGTCTTCCAGCGCGACCTCGGCACCGCGCTGCTCTACTTCGGGCTGTTCCTCGTGATGATCTACGTCGCCACCGCGCGGCTCAGCTGGGTGCTCATCGGGCTCGTGCTGTTCGTCGGCGGTGCGCTCGTGGCGCAGTCCGTCCTCGTGTACGTGCACGGCCGGTTCGAACAGTGGCTCAACCCCTTCGACAACGCGATCTACAACGCCGACACCCAGGCCAGTTACCAGCTCGTCCAGGGCCTGTTCGGCTTCGCGAACGGTGGCATCACCGGAACCGGACTCGGGCAGGGACGCCCGTACATCACCCCGGTCGCCAACGCCGACTACATCATCGCGTCCCTCGGTGAGGAACTCGGGCTCATCGGCGTCTTCGCGATCCTGGCCCTGTTCATCATCTTCGCCTCGCGTGGCATCCGCGTCGGGTTCATGGCGCAGGACGACTTCGGCAAGCTCCTCGGCGTCGGGTTCGGCTTCACCATCGCCCTGCAGGTGTTCGTCGTCGTCGGCGGGATCACGCGGGTGATCCCCGTGACGGGCCTCACGACGCCGTTCATGGCCGCCGGCGGTTCATCGCTGATCGCGAACTGGATCATCGCGGCGATGCTGCTGCGGCTGACCGACTCGATCCCGGCCGAACAGCGCGTGCAGCAGGGGTCGATCCCGGCTGCTCGCGGACGAGGGGCGACCAGGAAGGAGCGTGCCCGGTGAACCGACAACTCCGCGGTGTCTCCACCGTCATCGTGCTGATGTTCGTCGCGCTCTTCGTGTCGACGACGTCGATCCAGTTCTTCTCGGCGGAACAGCTCCGGGCAGATCCCCGCAACTCCCGGACGATCCTCGCGAGCTACTCCACGAAGCGCGGCGCCATCCTCGTCGACGGCAGCCCGATCGCGGAGTCCTCGCCGTCGAACGACCAGTACCAGTACCAGCGGAAGTACACCAACGGCGACCTGTACTCGGCCGTCACCGGGTACTTCACGATCGGGCAGGGCAACGCCGGCATCGAGAGCGCCGAGAACGGCGTGCTCTCCGGCAACTCGGACGCCTCCTTCTTCCAGAACCTCAACGCGATCCTCACCGGCCAGGACGTCCAGGGGGACAACGTCAACCTGACGATCGACCCGGACGTGCAGAAGGCCGCGTACGACGCCCTGGGTTCGAACACCGGGGCCGTGGTGGCGATCCAGCCGAAGACCGGCAAGATCCTGGCGATGGTGTCGAAGGAGTCGTACGACCCGAACGTCCTGACCTCGCACGACACCGCTGAGGTCGTCGCCGAGTACAAGGCACTCGAGCAGGCGGCCGGACAGCCGCTCAAGAACCGCGCCATCGCCGGTGACCTGTACACGCCCGGTTCGGTCTTCAAGCTCATCGTCGCGTCGGCGGCGCTCGAGGGCGGCAAGTACACGCTCGACTCGACGTTCCCGAACCCGTCGCGGCTGCAGCTCCCCGGGACGAGCACGTACATCAACAACGCCGAGGGTGGCAGCTGCGGCGGTGGCGACAAGGTCAAGCTCCGCACCGCGATCCAGTACTCCTGCAACATCCCCTTCGCGGAGCTCGGGCAGAAGCTCGGGTACGACGCGATCAAGAGCATGGCGGACAAGTACGGGTTCGGCGACCAGATCGAGGTCCCGATGAAGGCCACCGCGAGCCAGTACCCCGACGTCAGCGACGACACCGCCCAGCTCATGCTCAGCGCGTTCGGGCAGGCGAGCGTCCGAGTGACCCCGTTGCAGATGGCGATGGTGTCGGCGGGCATCGCGAACGGCGGTACGGTGATGCAGCCGACGCTGATCGACTCGATCACGACGAGTGACCTCAAGACGGTCGAGTCGTTCTCCCCGAAGGAATTCAGCAGCCCGCTGTCCTCGTCGGAGGCCGGTGACCTCACCGAGGCGATGCAGAGCGTCGTCAACGCGGGGACCGGGACGAACGCCAAGATCCCCGGGGTGGACGTCGCGGGCAAGACCGGGACCGCCGAGGGCGGGACCGGCGACCCCTACACGCTCTGGTTCACGGGCTTCGCTCCGGCGAAGGACCCGGAGGTCGCCGTCGCCGTCGTCGTCGGCAACGGCGGCGGTCTCGGGCAGTCCGGGGTCGGCAACACGGTCGCGGCCCCGGTCGCGAAGAAGGTCATGGAGGCGGTGCTGAACAAATGAGACCCACCAGCGGGCTCACCTTCGGTGGGCGGTACCAGCTCTCGTCCCGCGTCGCGATCGGCGGCATGGGTGAGGTGTGGCAGGCGACCGACCTGGTCATCGGCCGCACCGTCGCGCTCAAGATCCTCAAGGACGAGTACCTGGGCGACCCCGGGTTCCTCGAGCGCTTCCGCGCCGAGGCCCGGCACGCGGCGCTCGTCAACCACGAGGGCATCGCGAACGTCTTCGACTACGGCGAGGAAGACGGCAGCGCGTACCTCGTGATGGAGCTCGTCCCGGGCGAGGCCCTCTCCACCATGATCGAGCGGGAGCACACGCTCCCGGTCGACAAGGTGCTCGACATCGTCGCCCAGACCGCGAACGCCCTGCAGGCCGCGCACGCGGTCGGCCTGGTGCACCGGGACATCAAGCCCGGGAACCTGCTCATCACGCCCGACGGTCGCGTCAAGATCACCGACTTCGGCATCGCACGCATCGCCGACCAGGTCCCGCTGACCGCGACCGGCCAGGTGATGGGGACGGTGCAGTACCTCTCGCCGGAGCAGGCGAGCGGTCACCCCGCGTCGCCGTCGACGGACATCTACTCGCTCGGCATCGTGGCGTACGAGTGCCTCGCGGGCCGCCGCCCCTTCACGGGCGAGTCGCAGGTCGCGATCGCGATGGCCCACATCAACGAGCAGCCCCCGGCCCTGCCGGCGGACGTGCCGGAGCCGGTCTCCGCGCTCGTGATGTCCTGCATCGCCAAGAAGCCAGCTGACCGTCCGGCGACCGCCGCGAACCTGGCCCGCGCGGCGCAGGCGCTCCGGCGCGGTGACGTGGCCGCGGCGACGGTCGCCGTCCCGATGCTCGCCGACGCCGGCACCGTCGCGTTCAACCCGCCGCAGCGGCAGGGTGACGACGCGGCGACCGCGCTCCTCGGCACCCAGGCGGGTGCAGCGGTCGGTGGTCCCCGGACCCCGCCGTCGCCCACCGCGCAGGACGAGGAACCGAAGAAGAAGCGCGCCTGGATCTGGTGGCTCGTCGGCATCGTCGTCCTGCTCGCGATCGGTGGTGTGATCGCGGCGGTGGCCCTGAACGGCAACGCGGAGCCGCAGACGCCCGCGTCGACCAGCTCCGCCCCGCGGCCGTCGCAGACCCGGAGCACCCCGACGCCCACGCCGACCCAGGTGCAACGGATCGACATCGACTCGTCGGACTACGTCGGCCGTTCCACGAGCGAGGTCGAGGCGGAGCTGCGGAACCTCGGACTGGTCCCGAACGTCGTGGACGGCGACGCCGCGACCGGGTCCAACCAGGCGAACACGGTGCAGTCGCTCGACCCGACCGGCAGCCTGACCGCCGGCACGACCGTCACGATTCGCCAGTACACGACGCCTCCGAGCGTGGAGAAGCCCGCGACCCCGTCGGCCAGCGACGTCTCCGACACCGGCGCGGTCACCTTCAGTTGGCCCGAGGCGACCTGCCCGACCGGGTACACGGTGTCGACCTACACGTGGAACGCCACCGGGGGCAAGGACTCCTCGGGCGCCACGTCCGGGACGATCTCCTCGACCGCCGTGAACATCCAGGCCGACGCTGCTGACGAGCCCGTCACGTTCAAGTACTCGGTCACCTGTGGTGCCGGCGGCAACAACCTCGCCAAGTCGCCCGGCTCCGACGCCGCCACGGCGACCTGGACGGTCGGTGACACGACGGACCCGGGCGACGGCACCGATCCGAGCGACGGCACGAACCCGAGCCAGGGCGCGCAGGACTGACCCCCGGACGGGGGCTCGACACCGTTCCGTAACGGTTCGGTCCGAGCGCCCGTCACCAGCGTCCCACCAGGTCGTCCTGCCGTACACTTGGCCGGACGAACAGACGGAGGAGTACGTGCCAGAAGGTGTGACCGCGGGGATCACGCTCCTCGCCGACCGCTACGAGATCGGTGACGTCATCGGTCGTGGTGGCATGGCCACGGTGCACCTGGGCAACGACACCCGGCTCGGGCGCAAGGTGGCCGTCAAGCTGTTGAAGCCCAGCCTCGCCAACGACCCGGCGTTCCGGACGCGCTTCCGGCAGGAAGCCCAGTCGGCCGCCCGGATGGCCCACCCGACGATCGTGCGCGTGTACGACGCCGGCGAGGAGACCGTCACGGAGACCTCCGGCGCCGAGGTCCAGGTGCCCTACATCGTCATGGAGCACGTCGAGGGACGCCCGCTCTCCGACATCATCGCCGACGGCCCGGTCGCACCGGCCGAGGCCGTCCGCATCACCGAGGGCATCCTCACCGCGCTCGAGTACTCGCACCGCGCCGGCGTCGTCCACCGCGACATCAAGCCGGCGAACATCATGGTCACGCACTCCGGCCAGGTGAAGGTGATGGACTTCGGCATCGCCCGCGCCATCACGGACACCTCCGCCACGGTCGCGCAGACCACCTCGATCCTCGGCACGGCGTCGTACTTCTCGCCGGAGCAGGCGCGCGGCGAGACCGTCGACGCCCGCACCGACCTCTACTCGACCGGCGTGGTCCTCTTCGAGATGCTCACCGGACGTCCGCCGTTCATCGGCGACAGCCCGGTCGCCGTGGCGTACCAGCACGTGAGCGAGCAGCCTGCCGCTCCGTCCACGATCGCGACGTCGGTCTCCCCGGCGCTCGATGCGGTGACCCTCCACGCACTCGTCAAGGACCGCACCCGCCGGTTCCAGAGCGCGGCGGAGTTCCGGACGGACCTGCAGCAGGCGGCCGCGGGTCAGGTCCCCTCCTCGACGCGCAAGCTCCAGCAGCAGCACGCGAACGACGCGTCGACGATGCTGTTCGGGGTCAACCCGCGCACCACGTCGAACCCCGCGGTGGCGTTCCGCGAACTCGACGACGACACTGCCGAGCACCGTCCGCAGCGCACGCAGAACCGGCCCCCGGTGGCGTGGATCTGGGTCGGCATCGTCCTCATCGTCGCGATCATCGCCGCGACGGTCTTCTTCGTCGCCAACCTGCAGCCCGGCAAGGCTCCGGTGTCGTCCTCGGTCACGGTGCCGAACGTCGTCGGGGCCACGTGGGACTCGGCGGCGTCGCGGCTGAAGAAGGACGATCTCGTCCCGGTGAAGGTGCCCGAGGCCTCGGACGACGTCGACAGCGGCTCCGTCATCCGGACCGAACCGGGATCGGGCAACACGGTCGCCCGCAAGTACAAGGTGAACGTGGTGGTGTCGACCGGTCCGGCCAAGGTCACCGTCCCGAACCTCGCCAACCAGACGCAGGACGCCGCACAACAGGCGCTCCAGGCAGCCGGGCTCGAGGTCGGGGCGGTCAGCTCCGACTACTCGTCGACCGTCCCGGAGGGCACCGTCCTGAGCAGCGACCCGAGCAGTGGTGCGACCGCCACGAAGGGCACGGTCGTGAACCTCACGGTGTCGAACGGCAAGGTGCAGCTGCCGGACGTCACGAACCAGCAGTTCACCGCCGCGAACCAGACCCTGCAGAACCTCGGCCTCACCGTCGGGCAGAACCCCTCGTACTCCTGCACCGGTGGCCTCGTGACCCAGCAGGACCAGCCCGCCGGTGACATCGCACAGGGCAGCACCGTCACGCTGACCTACTGCGCCGGCTCGGCGCAGCCGCAGCAGACCGAGCAGCCGTCACCCGGCGACTCCTCGGGCGGCAAGGGCAACGACGGCAAGGGCAACGACGGCAAGGGCAACGGCGGCCAGGGCAACAACGGCTGACGTCGAAGCGGCCAGGAGGCCCGTGTCGGGCCCCGAGAACACGGCGCGCTGGCGCCTCGTCGCTCCCACAGAGACATGAGTCTCCAGGGGCGGTCGAGGTTCCGGTTCTGCAGCGACGATCGCGGCGTCGGCGGTACTGCCGTCCGTCCGGAGCAGGGCGTTCTCCGGGCGCTCGGCCCGGAAGCGCGCGAGCGCGCCGTCCTGGAGCGCACGCCGGTCCGCGGACGTGCCCTGGGGTCCGGAGCGCGCACCGGCCGGAGCGGCGGACCGCGCCGGGAACGTCAGGGGCGGTGCGCGGCGATGAGCGGGTTGAGGTCCGCGGCGCGCTCGGCTGCGCCGTCCAGGCCGGTCGTCTGGAGCCAGTTGCCCACCATCCGGTACCCGCCCTCGGTGAGGACGGACTCGGGGTGGAACTGCACGCCGTACACGGGGTGATCCCGGTGCTCGACGCCCATGATCACCCCGCCACCCGTTCGAGCAGTGACGACGAGCTCGTCGGGAACGGTGCCGTCGACGATCGCCAGGGAGTGGTACCGCGTCGCGGTGAACGGATGCGGGACGCCCGCGAAGAGCGTGCTGTCGTCGTGGTCGACCTGCGACGTCTTGCCGTGCATCAACTCGTCGGCGTGGGTCACCGTCGCGCCGAGGGCCTCGGCGATGGCCTGGTGACCGAGGCACACGCCCAGCAGCGGCTTGTCCGCAGCGATCGCAGCGCGGACGGTGGGGATCGAGACGCCGGCGTCCGCGGGGGTTCCGGGGCCAGGGGAGAGGAGCACGCCGTCGTAGTCGGCGATGCGCTCGGCGATCTCGTCCTCGGAGAACGAGTCGTTGCGGACGACGTCCGTCTCGGCGCCCAGCTGCTGGACGTACCCGTTCAGCGTGTAGACGAAGCTGTCGTAGTTGTCGACGACGAGGATCTTGGTCATGAGCGGTTCACCGTACTCCTGGGGGATGTGCACAGTCGGAACGAGCCCCTGCACACCTGTGTTGACGGTAGGATACCGGCCATGGCCAAGGACAAGGACCGCACCAAGCCCGCCCGGAAGACCCGAGCCGACTCGGTCGACACCGCGGGGGACAGCCCGAACCCCGTGTGGTTCAAGCCGGTCATGTTCGGCTTCATGCTCCTCGGACTCGCCTGGGTCATCGTCTTCTACGTGTCGCAGGGATCGCTGCCGGTCCCGTCGCTGGACTCGTGGAACATCCTCATCGGCTTCGGGATCATGTTCATCGGCTTCCTCATGACCACACGGTGGCGCTGACCGCACCCCAGATCCCTCGACGCCCGTCGTACCGCTCGGTACGACAGGCGTCGTCGTTTGTCCACAAGCTGCAGATCGACGCTCACGCCAGTGGGCGATTTCTCCACCGACGAAGCGCAGCTGTCCACACTTTCCACACCACTCTCCACACAATCGTCCCCGAGTTATCCACATGCGCATCCACAGTGGGGATAATCACACGCGTGTAACTCACCGATCTGTCCACAGTTGTGGAGAACTTGGGCACCATGCTGTGGAATGCGACGCGCCCGCCGTGGACGACGAACGCCCCGCCGCACAGAGCGACGGGGCGTTCAGAGGACTGGCCGCGCGTCCTACCCGAGGAGTGCCGCGTAGCCGAGGCCGATCCCCGTGAGCAGCACGACGGCCTCACCCACGAGCAGGCCGATCTGCAGCCCACGCTGCCGAACGTTGCGCGTCTTGGAGAACACGAACCCGGTGATGAACCCGAGCACGATCCCACCGACGTGTGCCTGCCACGAGATGTTCGTCCCCGGGAGGAAACCGACGATGAGGTTCAGCCCCATGATGACGAGCAGCTGCACCGCGTTGTACCCGAGGCTCCGCTGGATCACGAAGAAGGCGGCGAACAGCCCGAAGATCGCTCCGGACGCACCGACGACCGGCGTCAGCGGGCTGAGGAGCGTGACCGCGAGGTCACCGCCCAGTCCGGCCAGGAAGAAGAGCGCCACGAAGCGCCACGTCCCGAGCATGTTCTCGAGCATCCGTCCGAAGATCCACACCGCCCACATGTTGAAGAGGATGTGGAGGAACGACGAGTGCACGAAGAGCCCGGTGACGATCCGCCAGGGCTGGCTCCCGAGGAGCCGGGTGTCGTACGCCAGGTAGAGGTTCACGTACCCGCCGGCGACCTGGTTCAACAGCCAGAGCGCCACGGACACGATGACGATGACGAGCGTCGCCTTCTGGTCGAGCATCGCGAACCGACGCCGGGCGACCGTCAGGCCACTCGGAGCGCCGGACGCCCGACGGTTCGCCTGGAACTGCGCCCGCTGCTCACGCACACACTCGGGGCAGTGCACACCGACCGCCGCCGGGGTCTGGCACTCGGGGCAGATCGTCCGGCCGCACCGTTGGCAGAGCACGAAGCTCTGCCGATCAGGGTGCCGGTAGCAGGTGTTCGGGTTGGACGCGGGGTCGGTCAACGGGTTCAGACGTCCTCGACGTCGATGCTCTCGATGACGACGTCCTCGAGCGGCTTGTCCCGGCCATCGGTCGCCACGCCCTCGATCGCGTCGACGACCTTGCGCGACTCGTCGTCCGCGACCTCACCGAAGATGGTGTGCTTGCCCTGCAGCCACGGCGTCGCCACGGTGGTGATGAAGAACTGCGAACCGTTCGTGCCGCGGCCGCCCTGGATGCCGGCGTTGGCCATCGCGAAGATGTAGGGGTTCTGGAAGGTGAGCTCCGGGTGGATCTCGTCGTCGAACCGGTAGCCCGGGCCGCCGATGCCCTGACCGAGCGGGTCACCGCCCTGGATCATGAAGTCCTTGATGATGCGGTGGAAGATGACGCCGTCGTAGAGCTTGTCGGTCGAGACCTTGCCCGTGCCCGGGTGGGTCCACTCCTGCTTGCCCGTCGCGAGGTCGACGAAGTTCTTGACGGTCTTGGGGGCGTGGTTGCCGAACAGGTTGACGCGGATGTCGCCCTTGTTGGTGTGGATCGTTGCGACAGCGGTGTGCAGAGACATGTTCCGATTCTCGCATGTACTGCTGACGTACAGACGGTACGCACAGGCAAGCCTCCGTGACCTGTCAGGCGGCGCGGTGGCAGGATGGGGTCACGCCGATCCTGTGGAGGTACCAGATGACGATCGAGATCCCGCGCAAGCGCAGGAAGCAGATCAAGAAGCTCAAGGGCAAGACCGCCTCACTCCTGGGTGAGCAGCGCAAGGTCCTCGAGCACGCGAACGCGATCCTGGCCGAGGCCCGCTCGAACGCCGCCGACGCCGCGCGCAAGGACATCGCACCTCGTGTGCAGAACGCCATCGACAACGGGATCCGTCCCGCAGTCGCCACGGGCGTGCACGCCACGAAGAGCGCTGCCCAGACCGCTTCGCACCGCTTCCAGACCGAGGTCGTGCCCGGCCTCGTCGCGACCGCCGGCTCCGTGATGAGCGTCAAGGACCTCGCGAGCGACCCGCGGGTCAAGAAGATCGTCAAGGAGGCCCAGAAGAAGGGCAAGAAGGCGAAGAAGACCGCGGAGAAGTACGCGCCGCACAAGAAGAAGGGCCTCGGCTTCGGGGGCGTCGCGCTGATCGTCGTCGGTGTCGTGGCCGTCGCCGGTGCCGCCTACGCCGCCTACCAGACGCTCCGCGCCGACGACGACCTGTGGGTCGCCGACGACGCCGACACGGCGGAGAAGCCCGCCGCCTGACCTCCTCGGTTCGTACGAAGGCCCCCGGCTCGTGCCGGGGGCCTTCGTCGTCCGCGGGTCCCCGGTCCTCACGATGCCGATGTTCGATGGGCTCCGCCGAGGTTCCACGACATGCCGGTCACGTTCGCTGAGGTTCCGAGGACGGCCACGAATCGGGCCGAGATGCCGTAATTTCGGCATCAAGAACGAGCACCATCGGCCGGGCGGTGCGGTGCACGTCGAACCGGAGACATCAGCTCGGTGACGACGCGCCGCAGGGGCGGCGGCGCGGGTCGGCACAGAACGAAGCCCCTGGGAAGCGACGGAGTCGCGACCAGGGGCTTCCGCGAGTGGAGCCTAGGAGAATCGAACTCCTGACATCCTGCTTGCAAAGCAGGCGCTCTACCAACTGAGCTAAGGCCCCGGGAGGTCCAGCGTACTGGACCGGGAGGGAGATGGTGGGGCTACAAGGACTTGAACCTTGGACCTCTTCGTTATCAGCGAAGCGCTCTAACCGCCTGAGCTATAGCCCCTCAGACCAGAAGAGAGCCTACCGTACCGATCTCGCAGAACGAAATCGAGCCGTCGGCCTCATCCGGCCCGGGTGTGTCAGTTGTTCGTGAACCCGACGAGCAGTCCGCCGGTGATCCGGACACTGAGGTTGTAGAGGACGCTCACGATCGCGCCGAGCACGGTGCCGACGACGACGTTGAGGATCCCCACGACGATCGAGAACCCGAGCACCTGGCCCAGCGAGAACTGGTCCATGATCGAGTAGTTGTTCTGGCCGGTGACGTCCTTCAGCAGGGCATCCACCTGGGTGAACACGCCCGTCTGGTTCAGGATGACCCAGACCAACGCCGTTGCCACGACGATCACGATCGATCCGGCGAGGGCGATGAGGAAACTGAGCTTCACCATCGACCAGAAGTCGACGTACACCAGACGCAGGCGGACCTGCCGGGTGCCGACGGGCCGCTTCGCCTTCTTCTGGAGCTTCTCGGCGACACTACTCATTGCTTGACTGGTCCTCTCCGGCCTCGCGGTCGGCGGGCTGGTCGTCGGCTGCTTCGGTCGGGCTGACCGTCTCCACCGGGCCCGCGGGCTCGATCTCGGCGTCGTCCTGGTCGTCCAGGTTCCGCTCACTGTTCCGGGCCACTGCGATGATGCGGTCGTTGTCCGCGAACCTCGCGAAGACGACGCCCATCGTGTCGCGGCCCTTGGCGGGCACCTCGGCCACGGCAGACCTTACCACCTTGCCCGATTGCAGCACGACGAGCACTTCGTCGTCCTCACCGACGATGAGAGCCCCCACAAGGTCGCCTCGGTCGGCGGCCAGCTTGGCCACCTTGATGCCGAGACCACCGCGGCCCTGCACGCGGTACTGGTCGACGGAGGTGCGCTTCGCGTACCCACCCTCGGTCATCACCCAGACGTACCCGTCGTCCGACACGACCCTCGCCGCGAGCAGCGAGTCGTCGTCGCGGAAGGACATGCCCTTCACACCCGAGGTCGACCGCCCCATCGGACGCAGTGCGTCGTTCGAGGCGGTGAAGCGCAGCGACATGCCGTGCTTCGACACGAGGAGCAGGTCGTCGGTCTCGTCGACGAGCAGCGCCTGGACGAGGGTGTCCCCGTCGCGGAGGTTGATCGCGATGATGCCGCCGCTGCGGTTCGTGTCGTACTCGGTGAGCGCGGTCTTCTTGACGAGTCCGTGCGCCGTGGCGAGCACGAGGTACTGGGCGGCCTCGTAGTCACGGATGTCGAGCACCTGCTGGATCTGCTCGTCGGGCTGCATGGCGAGCAGGTTCGCGACGTGTTGGCCCTTGGCGTCGCGGCCGCCCTCCTGGAGCTCGTACGCCTTGGCGCGGTAGACCCGGCCCTGGTCGGTCAGGAACAGCAGCCAGTGGTGCGTCGTGGTGACGAAGAAGTGCTCGACGATGTCGTCGGCGCGGAGCTGGGCGCCCTTCACGCCGCGTCCGCCGCGGTGCTGCGACCGGTAGTTGTCGCTGCGCGTGCGCTTGACGTAGCCGCCGCGGGTGATGGTGACGACCATCTCCTCTTCGGGGATGAGGTCTTCCATCGACATGTCGCCGTCGAACCCGAGCATGATCTCGCTGCGACGGTCGTCCCCGAAGCGCGCGACGATCTCGTCGAGCTCCTCGATGACGATGGCGCGCTGCCGCTCCGGCTTGACGAGGATGTCGTTGAAGTCGGCGATCTTGCGCTCGAGCTCCTCGGCCTCGTCGTGGATCTTCTGACGCTCGAGGGCGGCGAGGCGACGGAGCTGGAGCTCGAGGATCGCCCGGGCCTGGATCTCGTCGACGTCGAGCAGCTCCATCAGGCCCGATCGGGCCTCTTCGGCGTCGGGCGAGCGACGGATGAGCGCGATGACCTCGTCGAGGGCGTCGAGCGCCTTGAGGTAGCCGCGGAGGATGTGCGCGCGCTTCTCGGCCTCGCGGAGCCGGTACTGGGTCCGGCGGACGATGACGTCGATCTGGTGGTCGACCCAGGCGGAGATGAACCCGTCGAGCGCGAGGGTGCGGGGCACGCCGTCGACGATCGCGAGCATGTTCGCGCCGAAGTTCTCCTGCAGCTGCGTGTGCTTGTAGAGGTTGTTGAGGACGACCTTCGCCACCGCGTCGCGCTTGAGCACGATGACGAGGCGCTGACCGGTGCGGCCGGACGTCTCGTCGCGGATGTCGGCGATGCCGGCGAGCTTGCCGTCCTTCACGCCCTCGGCGATCTTGATCGCGAGGTTGTCCGGGTTCACCTGGTACGGCAGCTCCGTGACGACGAGGCACGTGCGGCCCTGGATCTCCTCGACGTTCACGACGGCGCGCATCGTGATCGAGCCACGACCGGTCCGGTAGGCGTCCTGGATGCCCTTCGTACCGAGGATCTGGGCGCCGGTCGGGAAGTCGGGTCCCTTGATCCGCTGCATGAGCGCGGTCAGGAGCTCCTCACGCGTCGCCTCGGGGTTCTCGAGCGCCCACTTCGCGCCGTCCGCGACCTCGCGGAGGTTGTGCGGCGGGATGTTCGTCGCCATGCCGACCGCGATGCCGACCGAGCCGTTGACGAGCAGGTTCGGGAACCGCGACGGCAGGATCGCGGGCTCCTGGGTCCGGCCGTCGTAGTTGTCCTGGAAGTCGACGGTCTCTTCCTCGATGTCCCGCACCATCTCGAGCGCGAGCGGGGCCATCTTGGTCTCGGTGTACCGCGGAGCCGCGGCGCCGTCGTTGCCGGCGGAGCCGAAGTTGCCCTGACCGAGCGCGAGCGGGTACCGGAGCGACCACGGCTGCACGAGGCGGACCAGCGCGTCGTAGATCGCCGAGTCGCCGTGCGGGTGGAACTGGCCCATGACGTCGCCGACGACACGGGAGCACTTCGAGAACGCGCGGTCCGGGCGGTAGCCGCCGTCGTACATCGCGTAGATCACGCGGCGGTGCACCGGCTTCAGTCCGTCACGGACCTCCGGCAGGGCGCGACCGACGATGACCGACATCGCGTAGTCGAGGTACGACCGCTGCATCTCGAGCTGCAGGTCGACCTGCGAGATGCGGTCGCCGGAGACGACGATGTCCCCGCTGTCGCCGTGCACGACCTCGGGCTCGTCGTGGTTCTCGTTCTCGTCAGCCATGTGGCCTGGTCACCTTTCTGCACTGCCTGGAGGCAGGGGTTCCGTCGGTCGCGCCGGGCGCGACCACAGGGGGTCGGGACTGTCGACGCGGCTGGCACCGCGCCTCCAGGCCGGGGTCAGATGTCGAGGAACCTGACGTCCTTGGCGTTCTGCTGGATGAACTGGCGACGCGCGTCGACGTCCTCGCCCATCAGCGTCGCGAAGACGCTGTCGACGGCCGCGGCGTCCTCGAGCGTGACCTGCAGGAGCGTGCGGGTGTCCGGGTTCATCGTGGTGTCCCAGAGCTCCTTGTAGTCCATCTCGCCGAGACCCTTGTAGCGCTGGATGCCGTTGTCCTTCGGGATCCGCTTGCCGGACGCGAGGCCGGCCTGCAGCAGGGCGTCGCGCTCGCGGTCCGAGAACACGTACTCGTGCGCCGAGTTCGACCACTTCAGGCGGTACAGCGGCGGCTGCGCGAGGTAGACGTAGCCACGTTCGATGAGCGGCCGCATGTAGCGGAACAACAGCGTGAGGAGCAGCGTCGTGATGTGCTGCCCGTCGACGTCGGCGTCGGCCATGAGCACGATCTTGTGGTACCGCGCCTTCTCCGGGTCGAAGTCCTCCCCGATGCCGGCGCCGAACGCCGTGATCATCGACTGGATCTCCTGGTTCGCGAGGGCGCGGTCGAGCCGCGCCTTCTCGACGTTCAGGATCTTTCCCCGCAGCGGCAGGATCGCCTGCGTGAGCGGGTTGCGCCCCTGCACGGCCGAACCACCGGCGGAGTCACCCTCGACCATGAAGATCTCGGAGATCGTCGGGTCCTTCGACTGGCAGTCCTTGAGCTTGCCGGGCATCCCGCCCGACTCGAGGAGCCCCTTGCGGCGGGTGGTCTCGCGCGCCTTGCGGGCGGCGAGTCGGGCCTGGGACGCCTGGATCGCCTTGCGGATGACGTCGCGCGCCTGCGTGGGGTTCCGGTCGAACCAGTCGGCGAGCTCGGTGCCGACGACCTTCTGCACGAATCCCTTGGCCTCGGTGTTGCCGAGCTTGGTCTTCGTCTGGCCCTCGAACTGCGGCTCGCCGAGCTTGATGGAGATGACGGCGGTCAGGCCTTCGCGGATGTCGTCACCCGTGAGGTTGTCGTCCTTCTCCTTGATGATCCGGTTCTCGCGCGCGTACTTGTTGACGAGCCACGTCAGCGCGGCGCGGAAGCCCTCTTCGTGGGTGCCGCCCTCGTGCGTGTTGATCGTGTTCGCGAAGGTGTGGACGCTCTCCTGGTAAGAGGTGTTCCACTGCATCGCGATCTCGAGCGCGATCTGACGCTCCTTGTCCTCGGCCTCGATCGAGATGACGTCCTCGTGGACCTTGTCGGACTTCTTCTGCGCGTTGAGGTACTCGACGTAGTCGATGAGTCCGCGCTCGTAGTGGAAGGTGTCCTTCCGGGCCTCTTCGCCCTCGTCCGGGGTGCGCTCGTCACGGAGCTCGATCTTCAGGCCCTTGTTGAGGAACGCCGTCTGCTGGAACCGCGTGCGCAGCGTCTCGTAGTCGAACTCGGTCGTCTCGAAGATCTGGTCGTTCGGCCAGAAGGTGATGGTCGTTCCGGTGCGGTCGGTCTCCTCGCCCTCGGCGACCGGGGCGACGGGAACGCCGTCGGTGTAGCTCTGCCGGTAGACGTGCCCGTCACGCGCGACCTCGACGTCGAGTTCGGTGCTGAGGGCGTTGACGACGGACGAGCCGACGCCGTGCAGACCACCGGAGACCGCGTAGCCGCCACCGCCGAACTTGCCGCCGGCGTGGAGGACGGTCAGGACGACCTGGAGGGTGGAGACACCCTCGGTCGGGTGCGTGCTGACCGGGATGCCACGACCGTTGTCGACGACGCGGATGCCCCCGTCCTCACGGATGGTGATGCCGATCGTGTCGCAGTAGCCGGCGAGGGCTTCGTCGACGGAGTTGTCGACGATCTCGTAGACCAGGTGGTGGAGACCGCGCGGACCCGTCGAGCCGATGTACATGCCCGGGCGCTTGCGGACGGCTTCGAGGCCCTCCAGCACCTGGATCTGGTCTGCACCGTAGGACGGTTCGTTCTTCTGTGCGTCGTCAGATCCTGATGTCATGTCGAGAGAGCTCCTGCCTGCGCGCGGAACACCCGCACACTGCACTGCCCAGTCTACCGCCTCGGGCGTTCGTTCGAGGCGGAATCCGGGCGCTGACGGGCCTTTTTTCGCCCGGCAGGATGAAATTGTCGGCTCAGCCGTAGGTGTCGCGAGGACCGCGCCCCTGGACCGTCCTGGGACCGCGTTTCCACGTGGGGGCGTCGGGCCCGGAAACCCGGATCGACTGGACCCCTGCCTGCGGGTGCCGTTCCGCGATCGTAGTGGTGACGGTCGACCGCATGAGTCGGAGCTGCGTCGCCCATGCCGTCGAGTCGCACCGGATGACGAGTGCACCGTCGTCGATGGTCACCGGACGGGAGTGCTTCGCGAGCTCCTCGCCGACGACGCCCGGCCAGTCGACGAACAGCTCGGAGCGCGCGAGGGGCTCCACCCAGCCGAGCTCGTCCGCGAGCGAACCGACGACGTCGCCGAGGCCCTTCGGCTCACGACCGCGACCGTACGGGACCGAGTCGGCGTCGACCTCGCGCGCTCGACGTCGGCGGGCGTCGACCGTCCGGAGCGATGGGTCGCCGAACACCGCCTTGAGGTGCCGGTAGAACCGGGCGGGTTCGGTCGGCTTCCACGGCTTCGGCATCAGACGCCGGCTCCCGCGGACCGGTCGGTCGCCTGGACCGGACGGGAGGCGCGGGTCGCGTCCGTCGCGTCGGTCACGTCCGGCGCGTCGGTCACGCCCGGTCCGTCGGCCACGGCCGGGCCCACGGTCACGCCCGGTCCGTCGGTCGCGCTCGACGCGGTGGTCGCGCTCGGGGCCTCGGGGTCGACGATCGTCCCGGCCTCGATGTGCACGGTGTGCGCCGCGAGCTGCGACGGAACGTCTCCGAACACCGCCGCCGTGATGAGCACCTGCTCGTAGTCGGCCACCGCGTTCGCCAGGCGTTCGCGACGCGACTCGTCGAGTTCCGCGAACACGTCGTCGAGGATGATGATCGGGTCACCGAGGGTCGACTGCGCCCGGAGCACCGCGGCGCTCGCGAGCTGGACGGCGAGTGCGAACGACCAGGACTCGCCGTGACTGGCGTACCCGCGCGCGGGTAACCCGTTCAGCTGGAAGAGGACGTCGTCGCGGTGTGGGCCGACGAGGGTCAGTCCGCGGTCGAGTTCGTCGCGACGACGGCGTTCGAGCGCGCTGCGGAACGCCTCGGCAGCCGCGGGCACGCTCACCGGCTCGTCCGGCGTCCCGAGGACCGGGTCGGTGGCGGCCGCGTCCTCCGGGTCGCCGCCGCGGACGCTGAGCACGCCGGCGATCGTCGCCTCGTGCCGTTCTCCGGCGACGGTCGCGTACGCCTCGGTCACGAACGGTGCGAGCCGACGGGTGAGGTGGTCGCGCGCGGCGATGATCTCGGCACCGAACTGCACGAGCCGGTCGTCCCACACGTCCAGCGTCGACAGGGCGCCCGCCTTCGAGCCCGTCGCCCGGGCCGACTTGAGCAGGGTGTTCCGCTGGCGGAGTGTCCGGTCGTAGTCGGCGAGGACCCCCTGCATCCGGGGGGCAATCTGCCCGAGGAGCTCATCGAGCATCCGGCGGCGTCCGGCCGGTTCCCCGCGGACCAGCGCGAGGTCCTCCGGGGCGAAGAGCACACTGGTGCAGTAGCGCGGGAGCTCGCGGGGCTTGATCGCCGCACGGTTCACCTGCGCCCGGTTCGACCCCGAGCGGTTG
Source organism: Curtobacterium phoenicis (assembly GCF_047238015.1). Taxonomy (NCBI): domain Bacteria; kingdom Bacillati; phylum Actinomycetota; class Actinomycetes; order Micrococcales; family Microbacteriaceae; genus Curtobacterium; species Curtobacterium phoenicis. Next base: position 315,385 of record NZ_JBDFLZ010000002.1, on the reverse strand, counting down.
ATCTGCACCTCGGCGAGGATGCTCCGGTCCTCGTGGGCGAGCCGCGCACGGACGATCGCGGCGTCGCAGCCCTGCCGGACGAGTGCCGCGTCGGTGGGGACGCGGTGTGAGCCGAGCGTGGACAGGTAGCCGATCGCCTCGACGAGGTTCGTCTTGCCCTGGCCGTTCCTGCCCACGAACAGGTTCGGCCCGCGTGCGAGGTCGACCTCCGCCTCCCGGTAGTTCCGGAAGTCGGTGAGTTGCAGGTGGTCGACGTGCACGCGGGCCGAGACGAGCTCAGGTGGTTACCCGAGCTACGCCTTCTTGACGGCGTGGCCGCCGAACTGGTTGCGGAGCGCCGCGACGGCCTTCATCGTCGGGGACTGGCTGCCCTGACGCGAGACGAAGCGGGCGAACATCGCCGCCGAGAGCGCGGGCATCGGGACGGCGAGCTCGATGGCCTCCTCGAGGGTCCAACGGCCCTCACCGGAGTCGTCGACGTAGCCCTCGAGCTCGTCGAGCTTCGGGTCCTCGTTGATGGCCAGCACGAGCAGGTCGAGCAGCCAGGAGCGCACGACGGTGCCGCGCTGCCAGCCGGCGAAGACCGCGGGGACGTCGTGGACGATGTCCTTCGCCTCGAGGAGCTCGTACCCCTCGCCGTAGGCCTGCATGATCGCGTACTCGATGCCGTTGTGGACCATCTTCGCGTAGTGACCCGCGCCGATGCCGCCGGCGTGCGAGAAGCCCTCTTCACGCGGACCCTCGGGGCGGAGCGCGTCGAAGACCGGCATGGCGAACTCGACGTCCTTGACGTCGCCGCCGACCATGAGACCGTAGCCGTTGTCCTTGCCCCAGACACCGCCGGAGACACCGGCGTCCACGTAGCGGATGCCGTTCGCGGCGAGCTGCTCGGCGTGCTTCGCGTCGTCGAGCCACTTCGAGTTGCCACCGTCGATCACCAGGTCGCCCTCGCCGAGGATGCCCGCGAGCTCCGTGATGACGTCGTCGGTGATCTTGCCGTGCGGGACCATGACCCACACGAGCTTCTGCCCCTCGGGCAGCGCGGCCGCGAGGTCCGCGAGGCTGGCGACGTCCGAGACGGCGGGGTTCGCGTCGTACCCGGTGACCTCGATGCCTGCGTTGCGGAGACGGGCACGCATGTTGTTGCCCATGCGACCGAGGCCGACAAGACCGATGTGCATGATTTCCTCTTCTGTTCGTCGTCGCGCTGATGCAGGGGTGGCGCGTCAGCGCAGTGTTCGGCTGTTGCGCTTACCGCAGCAGGAGATTGGGCTGCAGCAGGTACCGGTATCCGTCCGTGGCAGGTGCTTCCTGCGAAGTCTGGCCGGTGAGGAGCACCGGACCCGGCTTGTTCGGGTTCTCCGTCTTGGTGAAGGAGATGCGGACGAACTCGGAGTGCACCGCGTTCAACCCGTCCAGGAGGAAGGCGGGCTTCAGCGAGACCACCGTTTCCTCTCCGGTCAGCAACGCACTGATCGACTCTGACGCCTGCGCTTGTTCGGACCCGATCGCCTCGAGCGTGAGCCCGTCGACCGAGAAGGAGAACCGGAGCGCCGCTTCGCGCTCCAGGACGAGGGAGACCCGTCGGACCGCCTCGACGAGTTCCGCGGTGTTGATCACCGCGTGGTCGTCGACGGTCTCGGGGAAGAGCCGGCGGACCGGCGGGTAGTTGCCCTTGATGAGCAGCGACGTCACGGTCTTGTCGTCTGCGTGGAACGCGATGAGCTCGCGGTCCGAGGTGCCGCTGATCGAGACCGACACCGTGGACGCCGACCCGAACGTGCGGCCGACCTCCTGCAGGGTGCGGGCCGGCACCAGGGCGTGCAGCGGCTCCGAGCCGACACGGCCGGAGTCCCACGCGATCGTGCGGACTGCGACGCGGTAGCGGTCCGTCGCGATGAGCGAGAGGTCGTTGTCGCCGACCTCGAGCTGCACGCCCGTGATCACCGGTGTGACGTCGTCACGGCTGGCGGCCACGGCGACCTGCGAGACGGCCTCGGAGAAGGCGTCGCCGGGGATGACACCGGTCTGCGGTCCGATCTCCGGCAGCGTGGGGTACTCCTCGACCGGCATCGAGAGCAGCGTGAAGTGCGCGGAGCCGCAGGTGACCGAGATCTTCGTGTCCTCGGTGGTGAACGTGACCGGAGCGTTCGGGAGCCGGCTCGCGATGTCGTTGAGCAGGCGGCCCGAGACGAGGACGGTGCCCGGCTCGTCGATCTGCGCGGTGATCGACGTCTGCGCCGAGACCTCGTAGTCGAACGACGAGAGCGTGAGGCGGTCGCCCTCCGCGTGGATGAGCACGCCGGAGAGGATCGGGAGGGTCGTGCGCTGTGGGAGGAGCTTCACCGCGAAGGAGACGGCTTCGGAGAAGACGTCCCGGTTGACCTCGAACTTCACAGCTGGGACCCCTGTCGATCGTTTGGACTGTCCGGCCGCCCCATTGTGGCACAGCGGAGCGAGCGCCGGATTCTTGTCATCCCGCCGTCCACAAGGTTGTCCCGCGGAGATTCATCGTTGTCCAGGATCAATGGTGTTAACGCCTGTGCACACTGTGGACAACTCTGTGCATCCCGCTTGTCCACAGGGAACTACACAGGTGTGAGTTGTGCATCGTGTGTTGACGAGGTCTGGATGAGGGATAGTCATCTATCCACTTCCATCCCCAGTCTCCACAGGTGGGTACAGATCTGTGTACAACAGCACCGCGTGTCATCCACAGTTATCCACAGGCTTTCCACACTGTGGGAATCTCGCCGCCTGGAACCGTCTCAGATGGTGGACATGCGCGCATCCACACTGATCGCGAGGCGTGTCGCGTGCATCCGACATGTCGCAGAGGCGACGAACGACGGCCTGGAGGCACGGTGCCAGCCCGCACCGTGCCTCCAGGCCGTCATGCGGTCGCGTCGTCGACGCGACCCGCTTCCTCAGCGGTAGCGGCGGTCCTGCTTGATCCGGCTGGTGAGCTCGGTGACCTGGTTGTAGATCGACCGCCGCTCCTTCATCAGCTCGGTGATCTTCTTGTTCGCGTACATGACCGTGGTGTGGTCGCGGTTGCCGAACAGCTGCCCGATCTTCGGCAGGGACAGGCTCGTCATCTCCCGGCAGAGGTACATCGCGATCTGCCGAGCGGTCGCGATCGCCTGGGAGCGGGAGGAGCCGTAGAGGTCGTCCACGGAGAGCTTGAAGTACTCCGCGGTGTGGTTGATGATGTCCGTCGGCGCGATGACGTTGTCGTCGTCGAGCGTGATCAGGTCCTTCAGGACGGTCTGCACGAGCGCCATGTCGACGGCTGTCCGGTTGAGGCTGGCGAACGCGGTCACCCGGATCAGGGTGCCCTCGAGCTCCCGGATGTTGCTCGACACCTTCGACGCCATGAACTCGAGGATGTCGTCTGGTACCTGCAGGTGGTCGGACTGGGCCTTCTTGCGGAGGATCGCGATGCGCGTCTCGAGGTCGGGTGCCTGGACGTCGGTGATGAGGCCCCACTCGAAGCGTGAGCGCATCCGGTCCTCGAAGCCGGTGAGGTGCTTCGGTGCGACGTCCGACGTGATGACGACCTGCTTGTTGTGGTCGTGCAGCGTGTTGAACGTGTGGAAGAAGGCCTCCTGGGTGGAGTCCTTGCCCTGGAGGAACTGGATGTCGTCGATCAGCAGGATGTCGATGTCGCGGTACCGCTGCTGGAACTGGTTCGACCGGTTGTTCGCGATCGAGTTGATGAAGTCGTTCGTGAACTCCTCGCTCGACACGTACCGCACCCGGATGCCCGGGTAGAGGCTCTCGGCGTAGTGGCCGATCGCGTGGAGGAGGTGGGTCTTGCCGAGCCCGGAGTCGCCGTAGATGAAGAGCGGGTTGTACGCCTTGGCCGGAGCCTCGGCGACCGCGACCGCTGCGGCGTGGGCGAAGCGGTTCGAGGACCCGATGACGAAGTTGTCGAAGTTGTACTTCGGGTTGAGCCGGGACTCCGGCCGGCCACCGGTGCCCGGGGAGTCGATCTGGCTCGGGACGAACGGTGCCTCGATGTACTGCCGGGGCGCGACGCTCTGTTCGACGGTCGCCTGGGATGGTTCGGCGTAGTCGGGCACGTGCGTCGGGGCGACGTCCACGCGGGGCTCCGAGGCCATGTCCGGGTTGACGGTGATCGCGAAGTTGGCGACCCTGTCGTCACCGATCCGGGCTATCGCCTCGGTGAGGGGGATACGGATGCGCTGTTCGAGCATCCCGCGGGTGAGGTCGTTCGGCACCTCGAGGTACAGGGTCCCGGCCAGCACGCCCTTCGGTTCGACCAGGTTGAGGAAGCCCTGCAGCTGCGGCGTGATGCGGTCGTCCTCGGCGAGGAGTCCGAGCACCGAGGTCCAGAGGTCCTCGACGGGGTCGGCCGGCATCGTCATGTCGCGCTCGTCTCCAGGTTCGTTCGTGCTCGTGTGCTGGTCGGGTCATCGTCGGCGGTGGCGGCTGCACGCCGCAGGACCCCCGGCACCGCTCGGTCGGGGACGGCGTCGGCGCGTACGTCGGCACCCGTGGCGGACACTGTGCCGGACCAAGCGGTCCACAGGGTTGTCCACAGCCTTGTCCACGACCGCCCGACCGAGCTCTGGAAGGGGACTCCCCTGTCGTACCGGGCCGAGGGCGGATCGATCACACCACTGTACGGGACCGCGGCGCGTCGTACCGAACCGAAGTTTTCCCCAGTGTGGACAATGGTCCTGCTCACCGCGGTCCCGACTGCCGTTTGACCTGCCCGCCGCTGTCACGTACCGTTAACCAGTTGACTGCGGCCAGTTGGTCGCGCCCGTTACGCGTCGTTCGGTGCTCCGAGCGGCAACACACATACATACGTGACGGCTCACACGGACACTCGCGCGGTGCACCAGCGGCGCGGTGATCGGTGCAGCCGCGTGGAGATCATCATGAGCAAGCGCACCTTCCAGCCGAACAACCGCCGCCGCGCCAAGAAGCACGGCTTCCGCGCCCGCATGCGTACCCGTGCCGGCCGCGCCATCCTCGCCGCGCGCCGCGCAAAGGGCCGCACCGAGCTCAGCGCCTGAGCAGGCAACGCCTGATCGGCCACCGACCGGTCCGCTCGCGGATCGGCCTCCGGTAGCGAGCATGCTGGCCCGCGCCAACCGCATCGTCCGAGGGGACGACTACCGGTCCGTCGTGCGCCGTGGACGCAAGAGCGCCACGGCGCACGTCGTCGTATCCGTGGTCCGTCACCCCGCCGGGCTGGTCGGTCCGACCCGGTTCGGCTTCATCGTCGCGAAGACCGTCGGCAACGCCGTCACCCGCAACCTCGTCCGTCGACGGCTGAAGGCGATCGCGCACGACCTGCTCGCGGACGTGCCGACCGGGCACGACGTGGTCATCCGCGCACTGCCAGCCGCTGCGCAGGCCGGATGGCCTACCCTGCTCGGAGACGTTTCGCGCTCGTTCGCGCGCGGAGTGGAGAAGGCAGCATGAACCGCAGTCGGCTGACCCGCATCGCATGGGTCGTCGCGTTGCTCCCGCGCAACGCGTGCGTCGTCGTGCTCCGCGCCTACCGAGCGGTCATCTCGCCGCTCTACGGGAACGTCTGCCGGTACCACCCGTCGTGCTCCCGGTACGCGCTCGAGGCCATCCAGCAGTACGGGGTGGTCCGCGGCACGGCCATGGGAGCGTGGCGGATCGCCCGCTGCAACCCCTGGGCAGCCGGCGGCATCGACGACGTCCGGGAACGTCGCCGTCCCTACACCGTGAACCGGTTCGGCTTCGTCACCGGCCCGGCTGACGGACCCAGCACCACCCCGCAGCACCAGCAGCCTGCGATCACCCCGCTGCTGCTCCCCCAGCGAACGCGAAAGGCGTGACCGCCCCCATGGACTTCATCGGAACGATCCTCTGGCCGCTCAAGTGGGTGGTCTCCGCCATCCTCGTCGGATTCCACTGGGTCTTCGAGAACCTCGGCATGGACCCCAGCGCCGGTATCACCTGGGTGCTGTCGATCATCTTCCTGACCTTCGTGGTCCGCGCGGCCCTCATCCCGATCTTCGTGCGCCAGATCAAGTCGCAGCGCCGCATGCTCGAGGTCGCGCCGCAGCTCAAGAAGATCCAGGACAAGTACAAGGGCAAGAAGGACCAGTTCTCGCGTGAGGCCATGAGCCGCGAGACCATGGCGCTCTACAAGGAGACCGGGACGAACCCGCTGAGCTCCTGCCTGCCGCTGCTCATCCAGATGCCGATCTTCTTCTCGCTGTACTCGGTGCTGCACGAGGCACAGATCAACAAGACCGGCATCGGCCTGCTGACGAACGACCTGGCGGCGAGCTTCGGCAACGCCTCGCTCTTCGGCGCCCCCCTGCACGAGACCTTCACCAACGCGTCGGGTTGGGAAGTCCGGGTGATCGCCGGCTTCATGATCGTCGTGATGACGGCATCGCAGTTCATCACGCAGCTGCAGCTCGTCGCGAAGAACATGTCCCCGGAGACCAAGGAGTCTCCGATGTACCGCCAGCAGAAGATGATGCTGTACATCCTCCCGCTGGTCTTCGTCATCTCGGGTCTCTCGTTCCCCCTCGGCGTCATGTTCTACTGGCTCGCCTCGAACATCTGGACGATGGCGCAGCAGTACTTCGTCATCCGCAGCATGCCGACGCCGGGCTCCGAGGCCGCCCTCGCCCGCGAGGCCCGCCTCGCGAAGAAGGCACAGCGCCGGGGCACGCCGGTGCTCGCCGAGGCAGGTGCCGGTGCCACGGCCGTGGAGGTCGAGCCGGTCCGGGTCACGACACAGCGTCAGCAGCCGGTCGGCAAGAACCGAGCGAAGAAGAACGGGAAGAAGTAAGTGACGGACGACAGCACCACCGCTGAGGCCACCGAGGTCGACCGCGACGAGGCGGACATCGCAGCGGACTACATCGAGGAACTCCTCGACATCTGCGACCTCGACGGCGACATCGAGATCGAGGAGCGGGGCGGCCGCGTGTACCTGTCCGTCACGGACGACAGCGACTCCCTCCGGGTGCTGTCGAAGCCGGAGACGGTGACTGCGCTCCAGGAGCTCACCCGCATCGCGGTGCAGGCCGAGACGGGCGAGTTCAGCCGTCTGATCCTCGACGTGGCCGGCTCGCGCGACACCCGGGCCTCGGAGTTGCAGCGCCTCGTCGACACCGCGGTCGAGCGGATCGAGGCTGGTTCGTCCTCGGCGGCACTCCCCCCGATGTCGTCGTACGAGCGCAAGCTGGTCCACGACCTCGTCGCCGAGAAGGGCTTCCACTCGGAATCCGAGGGCGAGGGCCGCGACCGGCACACCGTCGTCACCCGATGACCGAAGCTCGCGTCCCGGAACTGGAGGTCGAGCCGGCCGCCGCCGCAGCCCTGTTCGGAGACCGTCTCGACCGTGCACGGTCCTTCACGAACGAGCTGGCGCGACGGGGAGAAGAGCTGGGCCTGATCGGCCCACTCGAGTTGCCCCGACTGTGGACACGACATATCCTCAATTCCGCGCTGCTTGCTCCCCTCCTGGAGGCACAGGGCCGCGTTGCCGACGTCGGCTCCGGTGCCGGGTTGCCCGGCCTGGTGCTGGCCATCGCACGTCCGGACGTGCACTTCACGCTCATCGAGCCGATGGAGCGTCGAGTCGACTGGCTGAACGCCGAGGTGGAGCGACTCCCCCTCGACAACGTGACGGTGGTCCGGGCGCGCGCCGAGGACGTTGCCGACGACATCGTCGTGGACCAGGTGACCGCGCGGGCGGTGTCGGCTCTGTCGAAGCTCATCCCGCTGACAGTTCCGCTCGTCCGGTCCGGCGGGCAGTTGATCCTGATGAAGGGTGCGCGTGTCGACGAGGAGGTCGAGAAGGCGCGGAAGGTCATCCTGCGGAAGCGCCTGACTGACGTCGAGGTGCTCGAGCTCGGAGACGGTGTGGTCGAGGAGACCACGCGGGTGTTCCGGGCTACAGTTGATTGACGCCGGCAGCAGCGCTCCGCGTTCCACGTGAAACACGAACCGGGGAAGAGAGCACTCGTTGAGTTCATCCACCGACTACGACGCATCGACGCCGCTCGCTCGTGAGATCGCTGATCTGAACCGTCGCCGCCGTGCGATCGCGACGCAGCAGTTCCCCCTCCCCAGCAAGACGCGCATCATGACGGTTTCGAACCAGAAGGGCGGGGTCGGCAAGACCACGACCACGGTCAACCTGGCTGCCGCGCTGGCGCACGGTGGTGCTCGTGTGCTCGTGATCGATCTCGACCCCCAGGGAAATGCGTCCACCGCGCTTGGTGTCGATCACCAGGCAGAGGTGGCGAGCATCTACGACGTCATCGTCGACGAGGCACCGATCGCCGACACTGTCCAGCGCTCCCCCGAGTCCGAGACGCTGTGGTGCGTCCCGGCCACGATCCACCTCGCCGGCGCGGAGATCGAGCTCGTGTCGCTCGTCGCGCGCGAGCAGCGGCTTCGGACCGCACTCGACCAGTACCTCGAATCGCTCGACGAGCCGTACCACTACGTCTTCATCGACTGCCCGCCGTCGCTGGGTCTGCTGACGATCAATGCCTTCGTCGCCGCAGAAGAAGTGCTGATCCCGATCCAGTGCGAGTACTACGCGCTCGAGGGGCTGAGCCAGCTCCTGCGCAACATCGAACTGATCGAACGGCACCTCAACCCGAAGCTCCGCGTCTCCACGATCCTGCTGACGATGTACGACGGCCGCACGAACCTCGCGAACCAGGTTGCCGCGGACGTCCGTGAGCACTTCGGCGACCAGGTGCTCAAGTCGATGATCCCGCGCTCGGTCCGTGTCAGCGAGGCCCCGAGCTACGGCCAGAGCGTCGTGGCCTACGACGTCAACTCAACCGGCTCGCTCTCCTACTTGGAGGCGGCTTCCGAGATCGCAGCACGAGGAGCACAGAACTGATGGCACCCAAGCGAACCGGACTCGGCCGTGGGATCGGCGCGCTCATCCCGACGGCGACCGAGCAGCAGGACCGCCCCGTGGACGTGTTCTTCCCGACCGGGGGCTCGCCGGCATCGGCGCCGACGGCAGACGACCTCGTCGCCGTCCCGGGCGCCCGACTGGCGAACCTCAACCCGCTGGACGTGGTGCCGAACGCCCACCAGCCGCGCAAGGAGTTCCGCGAAGAGGAGCTCCAGGAGCTCGTCCATTCCATCCGTGAGATCGGCGTCCTCCAGCCGATCGTCGTCCGTCCCATCGCTGGCGCGTCCGGTACCGAACCGCAGTACGAGCTCATCATGGGTGAGCGTCGGCTGCGTGCGACGAAGGAGCTCGGTCTCAGTACGATCCCCGCGATCGTGAAGGACACCCCAGACGACGCGATGCTCCGCGATGCGCTGCTCGAGAACCTGCACCGAGCGCAACTCAACCCGCTCGAAGAGGCATCGGCGTACCAGCAGCTCCTCGCGGACTTCGGGATCACGCAGGAGCAACTCGCGCAGAAGATCGGCCGATCACGGCCTCAGATCACGAACACGATCCGACTGCTCCGTCTGCCCTCCCCCGTGCAGCGGCGCGTTGCTGCGGGCGTGCTGTCTGCCGGACACGCGCGCGCGATCCTCGCCGCGCCGGACGCCGAGTCGATGGAGTACCTCGCCGAGAAGATCGTGAACAAGGACCTCTCTGTTCGGACGGCAGAGGCACTGGCGCAGCAGCTCGCGGCCGGAACCCCGGCGAAGCCCAAGCAGCAGACGACGAAGCGTCAGGCACACTTCGATGACCTTGCGGAACGTCTGGGTGACCGCCTCAACACCCGGGTGAAGATTGCCGTCGGAGCGCGGAAGAGCTCGGTGACGATCGACTTCGCGAACGGCGAGGACCTGAACCGCATCCTCGGCGAGCTCGGCATCAGCGACATCGCGGAGTAGCGAGTCGAGTCGCGGGCGTTCGCGAGCACTACGGCGCTCTGACGGATGATTCTCGGACCGCGGACGAGCGCAGCTGCGAACCGGGCCGGTCGGTCGACCAGCCGCCGATCAAGGGAGCGTACCGCGGGGAAGAGTGGTCTTCGCCTGCTGGTTCCCCGTCGGGATGTCCGGCGTTCGACGCGGAGCCTGCGAGACGGGGCACCAGCGGCCTTCTCCGGGCCGTTTCCACCTGCGACGCTTACGTGGACGCAACGAGCCTTCTGTGACCTCAGAGTGGCACCAGGCGGCCGCAGCTGGGCCTGTGCGAGGAACGGGCGAGGTGATTGCTTCCCGATGCTCGACTCAATCCCCGTTGTTCCACGTGGAACACCGGTCGCGCGGCGGAGGCCGATGACAACCAGTGCGCGGCACGGCTTCCGGTGACCGCTCCCCGGGTCCTGAGCGGGTTGGCGTTGTTTCACGTGGAACACCGCTTCGTATTGCGTGCGCTCAGAGCGGCGATTGCTGACGGCACTCTTTCACTCGGAACGCTCGACTCCGAGCGAGCTTCCACAGACCCACTGCAGCGAACATGGGCTTCAGCGCTGCCATCTCGCCCCACCGATGATCACGGCCCGGAACGAGTCTTGCCGCGAGTCCTGGTTGCTGCCGGCGAAGGTATGCCCGGGCCCTCTCAGCGTGCAGGCTGTTCGAAGCGAAGATGATCCAATCCGCATCGACGAGCAGTGGTGCGACATTGCGAACGTTCTCCCAAGTTGTTCGGCTCTCGTCCTCCACGATGATCCGACCCGACCAACCCAAGCCCGACCGCAGGTACCGGTGCAGGAGCTCTGCTTCTGCCACGGAACCGCGGACCGGTCCCCCGCTGCAGATGATCGTCACTCCAGGATGGCGACGAGCGGAACGAACAGCAATGCGCGCGCGCCAGCGGTTGATCATGTTGATCTGCGGTCCCCGGTTCGCGGAGCCGAGGAGCACGACGTAACCGTTCGTGGCGTCGTGGGCTAGGTCTCGGGTACCGTGACCGCGTTGTGCAGCCCGCGCATGCAGCACGTCTGCGAGCACGATGGTCCCCGCAGTGGTGGCGGTGGCGATCGCGATCACCAGGGGCGATGTTCCACGTGGAACGCACCTGCGACCCACGCTGCGCTCAGTGTGCGTCGTCGCGGATCGCTTGCTCGGCAAGCTCCGCGTACGTCCATCCGAGGTCGAAGCCTGACGCGGTCAACGCCTGGGGGACCAAGGAGGTTTCCGTGAGGCCGGGCAGGACGTTGGCTTCCAAGAACCAGGGCGTTCCGGCGCCGTCGATGATCAGGTCGACCCGGGAGAGGTGACGCAGACCGAGTGCGCCGTGCGCAGCGATGGCGGCAGTGGACACCGATGCTGCCTGTTCCTCCGACAGTCGTGCCGGCGTGTAGAACGTCGTCTCGCCGGCGTTGTACCGGGCCTCGAATCCGTAGGTACCGCTCCGAGGAACGATCTCGACTGCGGAGAGTGCGACCGGACCATCGCCGGTGTCGATGATGCCGACGGCGACCTCCACGCCTCGGATGAGCTGCTCCACGACGACGTCGTCGCAGTAGGTGTACGCGGTCACCATCGCTCGCGGGAGGTCGTCGACGTCGTCCACGAGGGTGACGCCTTGCGCACTGCCGCCGCGTGCCGGCTTCACGGCGAGCGGAACGGGGTGCTCGCCGGCGATCGCCTCGAGGACGCCGACTGCGCCGAGCTCACGGAACACGTCGTGCGACAGCGTGATCGATCGCGGCGTCTTGACGCCGGCACGTGCGACGAGCGCGGACGCCGTGGGCTTGTCCCATGCGAGTCGGGCCGACGTCGACCGTGAGCCGACGAACGGGATGTCGAGTGCCTCCAGGATGCCTCGCAGGGCACCGTCCTCTCCGGAGGCGCCGTGGAGGGCGGGCCAGACGACATCCGGACGAGACTCGGCGAGCACAGGCAGCAGCGAGGCGTCCGCGTCGCGGAGGTCGACGTCCCAGCCGTAGCCGGTCAGGGAGTCGGCGACCCGTCGACCTGAGCGGAGGGAGACGTCACGCTCGTGGGAGATCCCTCCGGCGACGACGACGACGTGACGATGTGCGGGCGCGGCCATGCGAAGGGTCCTTCGTGGTGAAGATGTACGAAAGTGCTGATCAGGAGATGTTCGGCGGCGGAGCGGACACCGAGCTCGTGCCGCGGATGACGGTGTTGGGCCGCGTGGCGGATCCGAAGGTCTCGAGCAGCTCGAGCTCGTCGTTCACGACCGTCGCGAGGCGCTTGACGCCGACCCTGATCTGCTCCGCTGTCGGGTAGCAGAAGGACAACCGGATGTTCCCGCCGCCGCGGCCGTCGGCGTAGAAAGCGGTTCCCGGCGTGTACGCCACGAGCTCCTTCACCGCGCGCGGCAGCATGCCCTTCGAATCGAGCGTCTCAGGCAGGGTGAGCCACACGAAGAATCCGCCGTTCGGTCGGGTCCAGGTGAGGTCGGGCAGGAACTCCCCCAGGGCGGAGAGCATCGCGTCGCGGCGCTCGGCGTAGAGACCTCGGAACGTCTCGATCTGGCCCTTCCAGTCGGCGGCGTCCAGGTAGGCGTTCACCACGTACTGCCCGAAGGAGTTCGGGGCGAGCACGGCGGACTCATTGGCGAGGACGAGCTTCTCGCGGATTGCGTGCGGTGCGAGCGCCCAGCCGACGCGGAACCCCGGTGCGAGGGTCTTCGAGAAGGACCCGAGGTACACCACGCCCTCGTCGTCGATAGACCGGATCGCCTGCGGCGCCGGCTCGTCGAACCACAGGAGCCCGTACGGGTTGTCCTCGAGCACGAGGATGCCGTTCGAGCGGCAGATGTCGAGGACCTCGATCCGACGCTCACGACTCATCGTGACGCCGGCAGGGTTGTGGAAGTTCGGGATCGTGTAGAGGAACTTGATCCGCTTGCCCCGGGTGCGGAGGTTCGCGATCGCCTCGCGCAGGGCCTCCGGGACGAGACCGTGCTCGTCGGTCGTGACGTGGACGGTCTCGGCCTGGTACGAGCGGAAGACCCCGATCGCACCGACGTAGGACGGCGACTCGGCGAGGACGACGTCGCCCGGGTCGATGAAGAGTCGCGTGACGAGGTCCAGGGCGTGCTGCGAGCCCGTCGTCACGACGACGTCGTCCGCGGACGCCCGGATGCCCTCGAGGCTCATCACGTCCACGATGTGCTCGCGGAGGGATCGCAGGCCCTGACCGCCGCCGTACTGGAGCGCCATCGCGGCGTCCTCGGCCATCACACGGTCGATCGAGCCGGTCACGAGCTCACGGGGCAGGGCGGAGACGTACGGCATGCCTCCGGCCAGGGAGACCACCTCGGGGCGCGATGCGACGGCGAACAGGGCTCGGACCTCGGAGGCGCTCAACCCGGCGGTGCGCTGGGCGTAGGAGTCGTACCAGGGGTCGAGGCTGGTGCCGTTCGTCATCGTGTGCTCCGTTCACTGAGGCATTCCCGCCACACTACGACATGTGCTGCGGAAACCCGGGGTCCGATCGGCGTCACGTGGCCTGCAGCGTGAGAGAACGCACCACCGGACACACAGGTGCTCCGCACTGCGACGGCAGAACGCCCCGCCCCCGGGACCGGGGACGGGGCGTTCGTGCGTTGCGGGTCGACTACGCGAGGAACTCGGCGAGGTCCGCTTCGAGCGCGGGCTTCGGCTTCGCACCGATCACGGTCTTGACGACCTCACCGCCCTTGAAGACCTTCATCGCGGGGATCGAGGTGATCTGGTAGTTCATCGCGGACTGGGGGTTGTCGTCGACGTTGAGCTTGACGATCTCGATCTTGTCGGCGTGCTCCGCGGCGATCTGGTCGAGGATCGGCGAGACCGCGCGACACGGGCCGCACCACTCAGCCCAGAAGTCGACGAGGATCGTCTTGTCGGACTTCAGGACCTCGTCCGAGAAGGTGGCGTCGGTGACTGCCTTGGCGTTGGACATGTGTGCTCCTTCGTGGATCCCGGTCGCAGCCGAGAAGTCGTTCGGTGGGTACAACGGCGGGGCCGCTGTGACATTCCCCGCGGTCAGGCGCGAGCGGCCTCGACGTCGACCGTGACGGGCGATTCCAGGGTGACGCCCTCAGCCGGCCCCGTCAGTTCGTCGTCGAGTTCGGCGAGGTACTTCTCTGCGTCGAGCGCGGCGACCGTGCCCGAACCGGCTGCGGTGATCGCCTGCCGGTAGGTCGGGTCGATGACGTCACCGGCCGCGAACACACCCGGCAGGTTGGTCTTCGACGAACGGCCCTGGACGGCGATGGTGCCCTCCGGGGCGATGTCGATCTGCCCGTGGACGAGGTGGGTACGCGGGTCGTTGCCGATCGCGATGAAGAGTCCGTCGAGCTCGAGCGACGAGGTCTCCCCGGTCACCGTGTCGCGGAGCTGTACACCCGTCACGGAGGACTCACCGTCGATGCCGATGACCTCCTTGTTCCAGGCGAACTCGATCTTCGGGTCGTTGTGGGCACGGTCCTGCATGATCTTCGACGCGCGCAGGGTGTCCTTGCGGTGGATGACCGTGACCTTGTCGGCGAAGCGGGTGAGGAACGTCGCCTCTTCCATGGCGGAGTCGCCACCGCCGACGACCGCGATGTTCTTCTGACGGAAGAAGAAGCCGTCGCAGGTCGCGCACCACGAGACACCGTGGCCCGACAGGCGCTCCTCGTCCGGGAGGCCCAGGTGACGGTAGGCGGAGCCGGTCGCGTAGATCACCGCGAGGGCCTCGTACGTCTCGCCGGAGCCCACGGTGACCTTCTTCACCTGGCCGGTGAGGTCGACCGACACGGCGTCGTCGTACAGGACCTCGGCCCCGAACTTCTCGGCCTGCTCCTGCATCTTGATCATCAGGTCGGGGCCCTGGATGCCCTCGGGGAAGCCCGGGAAGTTCTCGACCTCGGTGGTCTTGGTGAGTTCGCCGCCGGTCTCGACGCTGGACGCGACGATCAGGGGCTTGAGCTCCGCGCGCGCGGCGTAGATGCCGGCGGTGAACCCGGCCGGACCGGAACCGATGATGATGAGCTGGCGCATGCCTCGCTGCCCTTCCGTTGAGTGCTGACCGGGTCAACACATGCTACCGGCGCGACATTCCACGGCACCCGTGCAGCGCGGCCAGCGGCCGACGGGCCGCGGTCGACGGGTCAGCGCCCGACCGGTCAGCGGCCGAGGCGAGCACGCACGATGTCGACCGCCCCGCGGATCTCCTGGTTCCGCGCGAGCGCCAGCACACCGAAGTAGACCAGCGCCATCACGACGCCGGTCAGGACGATCGTCAGGACCGCACCGGTCGCGTCGGACATCGCGAAGCCGCCGGCGCTGAACGCACCGAAGAACCAGACGACCACCAGGCCGACCGCTCCCGCCACGAGCGCGGCGACGACGAACTGCAGGTGCGACCGGGTCACGTTCGCGCCCTCCATGCCCTTGAGCCGCCGGGACACGAGGACGAGTGCGAGGACGGTCTGGGCCGAGCCGGCGAGCGTCGTGCACGCCGCGATCGAGAACCCGATGGCCTCGCCGGGGAGCAGCGACACCGCCAGGGCACCGATCACGAAGAGCACCGACTGGACGCACTGCATCAGGAACGGCGTGCGGTGGTCGTGCAGCGCCCAGAACACCCGCTGGATCACGAACAGCATGCTGAACAGGACGAGCCCGGGCATGTAGGCGAGGAGCACGGCACCGATCGACAGGGCACCGTCGAACGTGCTCGCGAAGATCCGGCCGAACGGCACCGACACCACCATGAGCGCCACGGAGGCGAACACGGTGAAGAGCCCGACGATCCGCAGGCTGAGGGACAGGTTCCGACGGACGGCGTCGAGGTCGCCGCGCTCGGCGTCGTGGCTCATCCGCGTGAAGTACGCGGTCGCGATCGACACGGTGATGATCGAGTGCGGAAGCATGAACAGCAGCCAGGCGTTCTGCAGCACCGCGTTGCCCGCGGCCCCGGTCCCGAGGGACGAGACCCGCGACTGGACGAGGCCGGCGAGCTGCGTGACGAGGATCATCGCGAAGAGCCACCCGGCAGCGGTCCCCGTCGCCTTGAGGCCGACTCCCCGCCACCGGAAGTCCGGGCGGTAGGTCAGACCGGCACGACGCCAGAAGAACGGCAGGAAGGCGGCCTGCGCGACGACGCCGAACGAGGCGCTGCCCGCGAGCACCGCGATCTTCGCCGGCGTCCAGTCGTCGAGGCCGGCGTTCACCGAGCGGTCCCCGAAGAGCGCCATGAAGACGATGAGGCCGCCGACCGCGATCACGTTGTTGATGAGGGGCGCCCATGTGAAGGGTCCGAACACCTGCTTGGCGTTGAGGACCTCGCCGAGGAGCGAGTACATCGCGTAGAAGAGGATCTGCGGCAGGCACCAGAACGCGAACGCCACGGCGAGGTCCGTCTGAGCGGCACTGAAGCCCTTCGATCCGTCGCCGCCCTGGATGCTGTAGACGCGGACGAGGAGCGGCGCCAGGGCGGTGGCGATGATCGTGATGACCACGAACACCGATCCGCCGAGCGTCACGATCTTGTTGACGTACGCGGTGCCGCCGTCGATGTGCTGCTGCATCGACCGGACGATCTGCGGGATGAGCACGGCGGAGAGGAGGCCGCCGGCGATGAGCGCGTAGATGTTGTTCGGCAGCTGGTTCGACACCGCGAAGGCGTCGGCCGCGACCGATCCCTGCTGACCGATCGCGTAGGCCAGGATGATCGTCTTCGCGAACCCCAGGACGCGCGACACCATCGTCCCGGCTGCGAGCATCGCGCTCGCTCGTCCGAGGCTCCGCTCGGCGACCGGTTCGGCGTCGACGACGGGCTGCGGCTGGGTGGTGCTGATGAGGGGCTCCTGGGGTGCGGGCTGGTCGGTGGTCCGGTCGTTCGGCAGGCTCGCGTCGTCCTCCCACGGATCGTCGCCCTCCCGGGCGCCGGCCTGGAGGCGGGTCTCGCCTCCGTCACGGCGGCTCACGTCACGGGGATCCACGTCGCCACGGTGCGGCGCCGTCCCGGTCGGGACGGCGCTCGAGGTGACGGCCGAGGCAGCGGCCGACGCAGCGGCCGACGGGCCGGCCTGGCTGACGCCGCCCGCGGCGGACGCCGACGGGCCGGCCTGGCCGACGCTGCTCCCCCGCGCTCCGTCGGGGGGCCCTGCGACGGTGGCAGCCCGTGTGCCGGCGGCGGCGTGGCGGACGGGCACCGCGCCTCCCGGCTGACCCGACCTGCCCGGCTGGACTGCCGGAACGGCCTGACCTGGCTGACGCGCCCCACCCGACGGACCGGGCTGGCCCGGCTGCTCGGCGAGCGGGCGGTTCGGGTCGTCGTCCTCGTCGTCCGCTTCACCGCGGCGACGACGTGCACGCTTGCGGATGCTCCGGAAGATGCCGAAGCCGAAGATCGCCACGAGCGCGATGCCGGCGGCCGCCGTGATGACGGTCTCCCACTGCGCCTGCACGTTCAGCTCGACCGTGGCCGGCTGCGCGATGGTCTGTCCGGTGGGGGTCGTCAGCACGAGGGTGAGCGACACCTTGCCGTTCGCCACCGACTGCACCGGGACCGTGGTGCGCGTCGAGGAGTCGCTCTGGACCTTCACCTCGATGTCGTTGCGGACGACGCGGAGCGCCGAGTTCGACGGCTGCACGGAGAGCCGCACGGTCACCGGGTACTTCGACTCGTTCCGGATCGAGATCGGCAGGGACGACCGGTCCCCCAGCAGCGTGAGGCTGCTCGAGTCCGTGATCGTCACCGAGTCGGTCGTCCTCGCCCAACTCGCCACACGGTTCGTGATCGCCGCGTCGAGGGCGTCGTCGTCCGTCCGCCACGAGTTTGAGGCGAGGGCCAGGAGCTGGAGACGAGCCGGCGCGGTGACGTCCTCCGGGGTGTCGAGTGCCGTCGAGAAGTCGGTGAGCGAGTCAGACGCGCGGACCAGCTGCTCGAGGCGGTCGATGCGGGCGTCTCCGTCCGACGCCTTGGTCAACGTCAGCGAACCGGGGGTCGCCGCTGCCGTCGACGACAGGTCGGTCGGGGCGGCCCAGGGGGTGCTCTCGAGCGCGTCGAGGGCCTGCGACAGCCGCGTGGAGTCCGACGGCCAGTCCCGCCCGAGGGTGAGGAGGACCGGGGACGTCGCGGTGCCGGCGCGGGCCGCGCTGGCGAGCGTCGCGGTGAGTTCGGACATCGCCGTGTCCCAGGTGCGCTGGTCGGACGCGGTGGCCGCCTGGCGCAGGAGCGACGACATCGCCTGGTCGGCGACGAGCACCTTGTCGGAGCCGATGCGCTCGGACGCGGGGATGGTGGTGTCCGCCCCGGCGGAGGTGTTCCCGCTCGCGACGATCGTCGTCGTGGTGCCGGCTGCCCGGAGTGCCGGGAGGTCACCCTGGGAGACCGTGCCCTCGACCGGCCACGCGACGTCGTCCATCGAGTAGTCGAAGTCGAGCAGCGACGAGGTCGTGGGGAGGACCTCGGTGCTGTCCGGGTCGGTGCCGTCGGCTGCTCCGGTGGGCCCGTCCGTCGGGGTGTCGGTCGCGGTGTCGCCCGGCGTCGCGGTGGCGGGCGCGTCCGTCGGGGTGGTCGTCGAGGGGGTCGGGGACGGGGTGGAGGCACCGGGGAAGTTCTGCGGGTCGATGCCCGGGTCGAGCGAGATCGGCGCGAGGATCCCGTCCGCACCTGCCTGCCGGAGCCCCGTGACGTCGGCGTCGGCCCAGGGGAGCGCGAAGGTCTCGTTGCGGATGCCCTCGAGGTCCTGCAACCAGGCGATGGCGCTCGACGGCGCGTTCTGGCCCAGGACCCGGATCGACGCGATGATGCGCGGGTCGATGCCGACCGCGACGTTGTGGCCCTCGGCAGCGCGGAGTTGCTGCGTCAGGGTCCCGTCGACGGCGGTCGCGGCGGCGAGTTCGTCGGCGCCGACGAACATGGTCGACGAGTGCGGCAGGGTGATCGGCATCGCGACCGAGACCCCGACCGGGGTGACGCCCACCGACGTCTCGGCCGAGGCTGGGTCCCAGGTGATGGCGGAGCGGGCGATGGCAGTGGTCTCGCCCGCGCTGTAGACCGCTGCGATCCGTCGCGGACCGAACGACCCGTAGCCTCCGAGACCGACGTTGCCGGGGACGATCTTGACCGAGCGCAGGGTGACCGCTCGGTGCGCCGGGACGGCCGGGACGTCCACGGTGTCCATCGGAGCCCCGGGGTAACCGTTCATGCTGGTGTCGTCGAGCCAGTCGGAGAGCTGGTCGCGCGAGCTCACCACGCGGGAGATGTCGAGCTCGGCCGTCCCTGCCGGGAGCTGCTGGTCGGTGTCGTTCGTCACGGTGACCGAGAGCGTCAGGTCCTCGTCGCGGTGCACGATCCCGCGGTTCGCCGGGGCCACCGTGACGGTGGTCCCGCCCTCGGCACCGGAGGCGGGATCGGCCGCCGAGGTCGACACCCCCGACGCGGTCGTCAGGGCGCTCGCGGACGGGGCGGCGACGGGCGCCACGACGAGGCCGAGCGCGACGAGGGTCGACGCTGCTGCGGCGAACATGGTGCGGAAGGGCTGCATAGAGGAGTGTCCGGGGGATCGACCAGGACCGTGCACGAGTGTATGAGGCCCCACCATGAACACCGCCCGTGCGCGCGCACGCTGTGGAGAACTCGTCGGCACGATCTGGGAGGATTGGTCCGTCATGCAGTCCGTTGCCCAGGCCGTCGAGCGACTCGACGCACTCGCCGAAACCCTCCCCGTGGCCACCCTCGCGCGGGCGTTCGCCGACGCCGGACACGAGCTCGCCCTCGTCGGCGGACCGGTCCGCGACGCGTTCCTCGGACGTCCGGTCACGGACCTCGACTTCACCACGGACGCCACCCCGGACGACGTGCTCCGCATCGTCGAGCCGATCGCGAGCGCCACGTGGGACGTCGGCCGCCAGTTCGGCACCATCGCCGCACGGGTGCACGACGAACAGGTCGAGATCACGACGTACCGCAGCGACGTCTACGACGGCGAGACCCGCAAACCCGAGGTCGCGTTCGGCGAGACCATCGAGGACGACCTGCTCCGCCGTGACTTCACGGTGAACGCGATGGCGCTCCGCCTCCCCCAGCGCGAGCTCGTGGACGTGCACGGCGGCGTCGAGGACCTCCTCGCCGGGCGCCTCCGCACCCCGCAGCAGGCGACGGTGTCGTTCCGCGACGACCCCCTGCGGATGATGCGGGCGGCGCGCTTCACCTCGCAGCTCGGGTTCACCGTGTCGGACGACGTCCGCGACGCGATGGCCGAGCTCGCCGACTCGATCGAGATCGTCTCCGCGGAGCGCGTGCGCGAGGAACTCGTCAAGCTGCTGAACACCGCCGACCCGGTGCCCGGTCTCCGGCTGCTCGTGGACACCGGGCTCGCCGAGCGCTTCCTGCCCGAGCTGCCCGCGATGAAGCTCGAGATCGACGAGCACCACCACCACAAGGACGTGTACGAGCACTCGCTCACGGTGCTGACCCAGGCCATCGGGTACGAGGCCGAGCGCCACCCCGGCGAGGCCCCGGACACCGTGCTCCGGCTCGCGGCACTCCTGCACGACATCGGCAAGCCCGCGACCCGGAAGCTGGAGCCCGGCGGTGCGGTGAGCTTCCACCACCACGACCTCGTCGGGTCGAAGCTGGCGAAGAAGCGGCTCCGTGCCCTGCGGTTCGACAACGACACGATCGCCTCCGTGGCCCGGCTCATCGAGCTGCACCTGCGCTTCTTCGGCTACACCGACGGCGCCTGGACCGACTCGGCCGTCCGTCGCTACGTCCGCGACGCCGGTCCGGAGCTGGAGCGGCTCCACGAGCTCACCCGCTCGGACGTGACCACGCGGAACCGTCGCAAGGCGGACCGCCTCGGCTTCGCGTACGACGACCTCGAGGACCGCATCGCGGCCCTGGCGGAACAAGAGGAACTCGACTCGATCCGTCCCGACCTCACCGGTGACGACATCATGCGGATCCTCGACATCGCCCCCGGCCGCGCGGTCGGCGAGGCGTACCGCTTCCTGCTCGAGACCCGGATGGACGAGGGGCCGCTCGGTGCCGACGAGGCCGAGGCGCGCCTGCGCGCCTGGTGGGCGGCACGCGACGCCGACTGAGCGTCCGCACCACGGGGAGCGCCCCGCGCCCAGGGTGACTGCCTGGAGGCCCGGGGTGTCTTCCACAGGTGGTGGCGCGCCTCCAGGCGGTCGGGTAGGCTACCCGGGTTGTCCTCTGCGCGTTCGCGCACGACACATGCATCAACCCTCCTGCTCCGGGAACCGCCCGGAGCCGCCGAGACCAAAGGAGGTGGGTTCCGCATGCACCAGTACGAACTGATGGCGATCCTCGACCCCGAGATCGACGAGCGCACCGTCGCTCCCAGCCTGGACAAGTTCCTGGCCGTGATCCGCAACGACGGTGGGACCGTCGACAACGTGGACGTCTGGGGCCGTCGTCGTCTCGCCTACGAGATCGCGAAGAAGTCCGAGGGCATCTACGCCGTCGTCGACTTCACGTCCTCCCCCGAGGCCGCCAAGGAGCTCGACCGTCAGCTCGGTCTCTCCGAGGCCGTCCTCCGCACGAAGGTCCTCCGCGCCGAGGAGGCGATCGCTCAGGTCGCCGCCCAGAAGCAGCGCGACGAGGCCCGCGCGGCCCGCAAGGCCGCGAACGCGACCGCGAGCGCCGAGTAAGTCATGGCCGGCGAAACCGTCATCACGGTGGTGGGCAACCTCACCGCGGACCCCGAGCTGCGCTACACGCAGAACGGGCTCGCGGTGGCGAACTTCACCATCGCCTCCACCCCTCGCACGTTCGACCGTCAGGCGAACGAGTGGAAGGACGGCGACGCGCTGTTCCTCCGTGCGAGCGTGTGGCGCGAGTTCGCCGAGCACGTGGCGGGCTCGCTGACGAAGGGCTCGCGCGTCATCGCGCAGGGTCGTCTGCGTCAGCGCTCGTACCAGGACCGTGAGGGCCAGCAGCGCACGAGCATCGAGCTCGAGGTCGACGAGATCGGCCCCTCGCTCCGCTACGCGACCGCGCAGGTCACCCGTGCTTCGGGTGGCAACGGCGGCGGTCGTGGCCAGGTCGGCGGCGGCAACGCTGGCGGCAACGGCGGCGGCAACTGGAACAACGGTGGCGGGCAGTCGGACGCGCCCTGGTCCCCCCAGGGCGGCCAGCAGGGCGGCGGCAACGCACAGTCGAACGACGTGTGGTCGACGCCCGGCGGCTCGTACGACGACGAGACCCCGTTCTGATCCCTCCGGTCCACCGGACACAACTTCTTCATCTCTAAGGAAAAACAATGGCTGGAAAGAGCACCGGCGACCGCCGGAAGCCTCGCGGCAAGGGTGGCAAGAACGCCGCTCCCGCGAAGTCGATCAAGGTCGGCGTCATCGACTACAAGGACGTCGCGACCCTTCGCAAGTTCATCTCCGAGCGTGGCAAGATCCGCGCCCGTCGCATCACCGGCGTCTCCGTCCAGGAGCAGCGCCTCATCGCCCGTGCCGTGAAGAACGCCCGTGAGATGGCGCTCCTCCCCTACGCCGGCTCCGGCCGCTGATCGGAGGATCTCCCATGTCGAAGCTCATCCTCACCCACGAGGTCTCCGGCCTCGGTTCCGCCGGTGACGTCGTCGACGTCAAGAACGGCTACGCCCGCAACTACCTCATCCCCCAGGGCTTCGCTGTCGCGTGGTCCAAGGGCGGCGAGAAGCAGGTCGAGTCGATCCGCGCCGCGCGCACCGCTCGCGAGCTCGCCACCATCGAAGAGGCCCAGGACCTCAAGATGAAGCTCGAGAACGCCACCATCCAGCTGTCGGTCAAGGCCGGCAAGGACGGCCGCCTGTTCGGCTCGGTCCGCCCGGCGGACGTCGCCGCTGCGGTCGAGGCGCAGGGCGTCGGCTCGCTCGACAAGCGCAAGGTCGAGGTCCCCGCGACCATCAAGACCGTCGGTGACCACGAGGCCACCGTGCGTCTGCGCGAGGACATCACCGCGGTGATCTCCCTCAAGGTCGTCGCCGCCAAGTAAGGCCGCGAACACCGCTCACGACGGGCGGGTCTCCTCCGGGAGGCCCGCCCGTCGTCGTCCCCTCGGCCGGCTGTTCACGCCTGGCTGGTTACCGTTCAGGCGGCTGCCGTGAACCTGGGAGGGGCGTGAGAACGTTGTCCTCAGGTTCCGGTTTGTCAACTGGTTTTACACACCCGAAACGACCGATTCGCCAACCTTCAATGGGGACTTGAACCCCACTTCTCCACACACGGTGTGGAAGAGAAAACCCCAGGTCGCGCGGTCGAAACTGTGTTCGAGGGTGGTGTTGTCCACATCTCTCTCCACAGTTCTCCACACGGCACCCCGGCGTGTTCCGCAGCCTCTCCACAAAGTTATCCACAGGGTCCGTTTGTGGGGATAACTCTGTCCCCGTACGGTGGCCCAGCGACTCGCTGATGTCGGTCGCTCGGGGTAGACCTTCAGTGCGAGCAGGGGCTCGTGCCGTTCCAACGACAGGAGTCCGTGTGTCGATCGCGCATCTCGATCCGTCCCCCCGCGACGTCGCAGACCGTGGTGGCATGGAGCGGACGCCGCCGCACGACCTCCTCGCCGAGCAGTCGACCATCGGCGGCATGCTGCTGTCCAAGGACGCCGTCGCCGACGTCATCGAGACCGCGCGCGGGGTGGACTTCTACATCCCCAAGCACGAGGTCATCTTCGACGCGATCCTCTCGCTGTACTCCCACGGCGAGCCGACCGACGTCATCGCGGTCACCGACGAGCTGACGAAGACCGGTCTGCTCTCCCGTGCCGGCGGGGCCGAGTACCTGCACAGCGTGACGAGCATGGTGCCGACCGCGGCCAACGCGGGCTACTACGCCGCGATCGTCGCCGAGAAGGCCGTGCTCCGGCGTCTCGTCGACGCCGGCACCCGCATCGTGCAGATGGGCTACGCCTCCGAGGGAGAGGTCACCGACCTCGTCAACAGTGCCCAGGCCGAGGTCTACAACGTCGCCGGCGGGGTCCAGACCGAGGACTACGTCCCGCTCACCGACGCGATCGGTGCCGCCATCGACGAGATCGAGGCC
Organism: Curtobacterium phoenicis; assembly: GCF_047238015.1. Classification (NCBI taxonomy): domain Bacteria; kingdom Bacillati; phylum Actinomycetota; class Actinomycetes; order Micrococcales; family Microbacteriaceae; genus Curtobacterium; species Curtobacterium phoenicis. The sequence goes on along the minus strand of NZ_JBDFLZ010000002.1, from coordinate 291,455 downwards.
GCGAAGGGTCGCGACGGGCAGATGACCGGCGTGCCGACCGGGTTCAGCGGCCTCGACGGCCTGACGAACGGCTTCCACCCCGGTCAGCTCATCATCGTCGCCGCACGACCCGCACTCGGCAAGTCGACCCTCGCGCTCGACCTGTGCCGAGCGGCCGCACTCAAGCACAACCAGACCGCCGCGTTCTTCTCGCTCGAGATGGGGCGCGCCGAGATCGCCATGCGTCTGCTCTCCGCCGAGTCCAGCGTGCCGCTGCAGAACATGCGCAAGGGCACCGTCGACTCCCGCGACTGGACGACCATCGCGCAGACCCGCGGGCGGATCAACGACGCCCCGTTCTTCATCGACGACTCCCCCAACATGACGCTCGTCGAGATCCGGGCGAAGTGCCGCCGTCTGAAGCAGCAGCACAACCTCAAGCTGGTCGTCATCGACTACCTGCAGCTGATGACCTCGGGCAAGCGCGTCGAGTCCCGTCAGCAAGAGGTCTCCGAGTTCTCTCGTGCCCTCAAGCTCATGGCGAAGGAGCTCGGTGTGCCGGTCATCGCGCTGTCGCAGCTGAACCGTGGGCCCGAGCAGCGCGCCGACAAGAAGCCGATGATCTCCGACCTGCGTGAGTCCGGGTCGATCGAGCAGGACGCCGACATGGTCATCCTGCTGCACCGTGAGTCGGCGTACGAGAAGGACAACCCGCGGCAGGGTGAGGCCGACCTCATCGTGGCGAAGCACCGCAACGGGCCGACGGACACGATCACGGTGGCGTTCCACGGGATGTTCTCGCGGTTCGTCGACATGCCGCAGTAGTGCTCCTGTTGTCGTCCGCCAGCTAACTTGTCCTACTGCCACGTAACGTGTCCTGCAATACGGAGTTGGACAGGTTGTTTGGCAGCGCGGACAGCCACGTCGCCTAGTGCCCGGCTCAGCCCTCGTGCGCCGGGAGGCGTCCGTATAGCGTGCGTGAACTGAGATAGTCCGCGGACCACCTATGTGAGACAGGCTTCTCTCCAGAGCAGGGCCGTAAGAGTCCGAAGCCCCCGCAAGTACCGCGATGCTCACTGGCGGACCCACTATCGGGACGGTGCTCTCTCGGCTTTCAGGCCGCGAGCACGCGGTCTTCAATTCGCTCGAGAGCTTCCCGGCCTATCGGCCACCCTCCGAGCTTGCTGGCTGAGTTGATGTGCCCGGCCCGCTCGACCTGAACGAGATCACTTCCCCAAGCAGCCGCCAGCTGCTCGGCGACCCGAAGTTCGCAGTACGGGTCATTTGTGCTCGCCACCACCATGCTGGGGACAGGCAACCTTCTCGCCTGCAGCGTGACGAACGTCGAAGCGTCCTCGGACGGGAACACATCACCCGTCGGGTCTGGCGGTGCCACGAGGAACGCGGCGATCGGGACTCGAACTGGTGTGCGCAGCAGCCACTCAGCCACCGCCCAACACCCGAGACTGTGCCCGACCAACGCGATCCCGTCGACCCGTGGGGAGAGGAGATGCACGGCCCGGTCCACTGCAGCGACCCAGTCATCGAGATCAGGCTGCGACCACGACCCCGGGTCGATGCGGACCGCGTCCGCGCCCCACTGCTGCTGCCACAGCGTCTGCCAGTGCGTCCCGTCGGATCCGCCGATCCCGGGAACGATCACGCGTCCGATCACCTGACACCCCTGCTTCCGTTCTCCTGCCGCCAGTCGGAGGAGCTCACCCGAGCCAGCATGATGGAAGGCATCGCACGGACGGTCCGCCTGCGAGTGATCACGAAGCGGAAGGCACTGCACACGATGGAACCGCTCGACCAAACCGACCGGAAGATCCTCGCCCTCCTGCAAACCGACGGCCGCCTCAGCGGCGCGGAGGTGGGACGACGGGTCGGCCTGTCGCAGCCCGCGGCCAGCGCTCGGATCCTCCGCCTCGAGCGGCAGGGCATCATCACCGGCTACCGCGCCACCGTCGACCCGGCCGCCGTCGGCCTCAACATCCACGCAGTCGTCCGCCTTCGGACGACCCACGCGCACCTCGGCGCAGCGCTGCAACTCGCAGCGCGCACCGACGAGGTCACCTCCACCCGTCGCGTGACCGGCGAGGACTGCCTCATCCTCGACGTCCATTGCGGCGACGCCGGTCGGCTCGAACAGGTGGTCGACTCACTCGCCCGATTCGGACCCGTCAGCACCGCGCTCGTGCTGCGCGACTACCCCGACAAGCCCCTCATGCAGTATCGACCCACAGGAGCTTGAAGCGTCCCAATGACGATCGGCTTACGGACAGTGACGATTTCAGTCGAATTGGTCGGGGTGGTACGGCGCTGACGCGCCGGCGTAGAAGATGACCTGGGCGTGCGGCCCGACATCGCTCTGCAAGCGCCCGGCAGTTTGAAGTCCAAGGACGCGGGTCTCAGCGTCGCCGAACGGCGTCCCGACTCGTTCGGTGAGGGAACGCCAGTGAACGAGTGCTTTGGCTGTTCCCTCACGGGCGCCCGCAGCACGAGCCGATCTGACGTCGCGCTTCCCGTCATGCAAAAACTCGACCTCTGTCCCTGGTCGTCTGCTCGGCAGTACCACGGCCGTCCCCGACTCGGTCAACATGTCGATGCCTTCGCCTGCGCCGCACCAGACGTGCGTGTCGTCACCGAGCTCGAGCTGAACGCGGCTCGCGAGGGTGAATGCCTCGACCCTGTGGGCGGCCAACACCTCAGGGGACACCGAAGGCGACGGGACAGGGCGGGACTCGTCACGGTCGTCAAAGACGGCGTCCCACGCCTGCTCGAAGACGTCGTTCCACGCCTGCAGGTCGCGCCGGAGGGACGTGCTCAGTCCGAGGCTCGTGGCTTCCGCGGCGCCGGAGTGTTCACTCGACCGCGATCCGCGGTACCACAGCGGGGAATCGTCGACCATGTACTCGGCCATCACGAGGATGATCACGCTCACCACCAGGACAGCGTACGACGGCGTCCGGCAGAGGATCGGCTATCGGACACGAAAACGCCCCGCTGCACTGACTGGTGCTGCGGGGCGTTTGGGGCGGCTCAGCCCCGGTCGCGCGCCATCCCGGCTTCAGTGTTGCGGGTACCGACCGCGACACCGTGCGGGGAAGCCGCCTCGATGCGTTCGAGGTCCCGTGTGGTGAGGACGATGTCGGCTGCGGCGACGTTCTCCTCCACTCGCGACGGCTTGGTCGTTCCGGGGATCGGGACGGTGCCGGCTTGGATCAGCCAGGCGAGGGCGAGTTGCGCGGTGGTGACGTTCTTCTCGTTGGCGATGACTTCGAGTGCTTCGACGACGCGCAGGTTCGCGTCGATCGCTTCGTCGGAGAAGCGGGGGAGGTTTCGTCGTGCGTCACCCTCGGGGAGGTCGTCCTTCCGAGTGATGGTGCCGGAGAGGAACCCGCGACCAAGCGGGGAGAACGGCACGAAGCCGATACCGAGCTCCGATGCGGTGTCGAGGACGCCGTTGTGCTCGGCGTCCCGCTCGAAGAGGCTGTACTCGGACTGGATCGCGGTGATCGGGAACGTCGCGTGCGCCCGGCGCAGGGTGTCGGCTGAGGTCTCGGAGACGCCGATGTAGCGGGCCTTGCCGGCGGTGACGGCTTCGGCCATCGCGCCGACGGTGTCCTCGATGGGCACGTTCGGGTCTGCCCGGTGCAGGTACCAGAGGTCGACGAGGTCGGTGCCGAGATGACTGAGGGACCGGTCGATTGCGCGACGTGCGTGTTCCGGGGACCCGTCAAGACCGATGGGCTTACCGTCGTCAGTGAAGTCGGTGGCGAACTTCGACGCGACAACCACCCGGTCCCGGTCGGTGCCGAGGACGCGGCCGAGGAGCTTCTCGTTCTCGAACGGCCCGTACGCCTCAGCGGTGTCAAACAGGGTGATTCCGAGGTCGAGAGCATGCCGGATGGTGTCGACGGAGCCGGCTTCGGTCGCGCCGCCGTAGAAGGCGCTCACGCCCATGCATCCGAGGCCGAGCGCGGACGTGACGAGGCCCTGGGAGCCGAGAGGGATCTGCTGCATGCGTGTTCTCCGTTCGTCGCCGGGATGACCCGGACGATGACGACCCTCCGCCCTGGTGTGCGCACCATGTCAAGTGGGAGACTCAGCTCATGCTGCTTCCCGAGGTCCACGTCGATGAGCCGGTCACGATCAGCGCCGCGGCGGAGCTGCTCGGCATCACCGTCGACACGATCCGCTACTACGAGAAGGAAGGCATCGCGCCCGTTCCGGAGCGTGGGCCGGATGGGTGGCGGCGGTACGACACGGCGGCGCTGAGCTGGCTCGCCGGAACCGTGATGCTCCGCGGGACTGGAATGAGCGTGCAGGAGATGCGCGAGTACGCGGCCGCGTACCGGGCCGGCGCCGACGACGCTGCACGGCTGACGCTCCTCGAGCAGCATCACGCGGCCGTCCTCATCCGGCAAGCCGAGGTGCAGCGGCATCTCCTGGCGCTGGAACGAAAGATCGCCGCGTACCGCGAAGCTATCGCCGCAACTGGGGCACAAACGGCAGCTTGACGTTTGTCCGTTTCCCCATCGTCTCGTGCGACGATGTGACTGTCAGCGCCTTGGTCGCGGCGGAAGTGGGTTGCGGTCCGGCACATCATCCGGGTGCCCGGATGATCGTCCGCAGCGGCCCGCACCGGATCCGATGTCGGTGGGACCGGCGACCCCACGCACACCGACGCGGACACTCTGGAACGGCTCGCCGAGGACGCCCACCGACAGAACGCATGAGGGGCAGCGCTGCATGGTGAAGAACACAGGGCCTCGCCCGACCGTGACCGTCCGAGACGCGCGGCAGGCCGATGCCCGACCGATCGCAGAGCTCATCAAGCAGGCGAAGGCGGACGCCATGCCGTGGCTGCCGGTCGTCCACTCGCTCGAGGAGGACGTCGCCTGGGTCAGTGCGGTGCTCCTGCCGGAACACCGGGTCCGAGTAGCGGCGGTGCGGTCCGACCACATCGTGGGTGTCGTCGCCGCTCGCCCGGGCTGGATCGACCAGCTCTACGTCGCGACCCCACACCGTCGGAGCGGACTCGGCTCCCTGCTCCTCGCCGACGCGCTCGACGAGCAGCGCGGCGCTGTGCGGCTCTGGGTGTTCGCGCGGAACGCCGCCGCTCGCCACTTCTACGAATCGCGGGGCTTCCACGCCGTGCGCACCACAGACGGGCACGACAACGAAGAGCAAGAACCTGATGTCCTCTACGTATCGACTGAGCCAGCCATGAAGAAGGACGAACTCGAGACGCGGGAGGAGCGCCGGGCGCGCACCCGGTCCAGCAGCGACGACGCGCGGGACCGGCACGCCGACTGAGCACGGTCCAGACACCGGACCCGGTGGTCCGGAGGGCGCACGGGTCCGGCGGTGCGGGGCGACGACGCCTAGCCTCACGGTGTGTCGACCTCGACCAGGCGCCTCTTCGGCGCGACCACAGCAGCACTGCTCCTCGGTGCCCTGACCGCCTGCACCGGAGCCGGCGGCACCGCAGCGAGCAGCACCGGCACCGGGAGCACGGGCGCCACCACCGGCAACCCGTCCGCCGACCTGCACGCTGTCCGCCTCACGGTCGCCGACGGCGCCGACGCCGGCACGGCGCAGGGCCGCGAGCTGCGGATCCCGAGCGGCTGGCGAGCCGAGGTGTGGGCCGACGTCCCCGACGCCCGCATGGCCGCCTGGCTCCCGGACGGCAGCATGCTCCTCACGACCGGCGACCGCGGCACCCTGCTCCGCCTCGACCCGCGGAGTGACGGGAGGGCCCCGGCGGTCGACGAGCTGGCCACCGGACTCGACGACCCGCAGGGCGTCGCCGTGACCGAGCAGGACGGCCAGACCGTCGTCGTCCTCGGTGAGGGCACCCGCATCGTGACGTGGCACTACCGGAACGGCGAGCTGTCGGACCGATCGGTCCTCGTGGACGACCTGCCGACGGGTGGCCACGGCGGGAAGTTCGTCGCCGTGCACGACGGCATCGTGGCGTACGACATCGGCTTCGCGTCGAACAGCGACGGCTCGGACCGACGAGACCACCCGGACCGCGCGGTCATCCGGCAGGTCCGACTCGACGGCAGCGACGACACGTTGCTCGCGACGGGCGTCCGGAACGGCGAGGGGCTCGGCTTCGCCCCGGATGGCACACTCTTCGCCGCCGTGAACCAGGCCGACAACCAGCCGTACCCGTTCCGCGACGACACCGGGCAGTACGGCAAGCGCGTCCAGTCGTACGTCGACGAGCACCCGAACGACCAGGTGACGCGCATCGCCCGCGGCACGGAGCTCGGCTGGCCGTTCTGCCAGCCGGACTCCCGTGGGAAGCCCGACCTGCTCGACCTCGGGTACGTCGATGACCCCACGAACAACCCGGACGGGAAGTCCCTCGACTGCTCGACCGTCTCGCCGACGATGGTCGGCCTGCCGGCGCACAGCGCTCCGATCGGGTTCGTGTTCACCCACGGCAGCGCGCTCCCCGCCGCGTTCCGGGACGGTGCGATCATCACGACGCACGGCTCGTGGAACCGCGAGCCGCCGCGGCCGCCGTCCGTCTCCTACAGCGCGTGGGACGACGCGACGAAGACCCTCGGGCGGCCGCACACGATCGTCGAGGGGTTCCAGGACGCCGACGGCTCACGCTGGGGCCGTTCCGTGGACGCCGTCCCCGGTTCGGACGGCTCGCTGTACGTGACCGACGACGCGGCCGGACTCGTCTACCGACTCACGCCACCCGCATGACCGGCGGCCACCGGCCGTGAACGGCCCAGCACCGGACTGGAGGCCCGTGGCGGCGCCGCCACGAGCCTCCAGTCCGGTTCCTGGTCGCGGCCACCCTCCGGCCGCACGTTGCGTCCGTGGCCGCTTCCCGACCTGCGCGGCGCCTCCCCAGCATCGGCGCGCAGGATGAGCGCACGCATTGACGACCGCGAAGGAGCAGCCATGTCGGACACCAGCAACAGCCACCCCGAGGACCGCACCAACGACGGGGACGGCACCCCCAAGTCCGGCGGCCTCGGCGACGACGCGACCATCCCGAACCACCCGGAGGGGGTCGCTGCCGGGTTCTCCGAGACCGACTCGCACTTCAACCCGGAGGAAGACCCCGAGCACGAGTGACCCGGCCGCGGCGGCGGTAGGTTGCGGGCAGGAGGTACCCATGGCCGACGACGCCCGCACGACCGTCCCCGCGTACGCGGTGCGCCCGCTCGACGAGTCGACGTGGGACGCGTTCGAGGAGCTCTGCGCGTCGAGCGACGGGTACCCGAGCGGGTGCTGGTGCAACGGCATGCACGCGGAGGGGCTCTCGCGTGATGCTGCGGCCAACCGCGAGCGCAAGCGGACCCGGGTCCTCACGGGGACGGCGCACGCAGCACTCGTCTTCGAGGGGGCGCTGTGCGTCGGCTGGTGCCAGTACGGCCCCGCGGACGAGATCGTGCACATCAAGAACCGCCGCCGCTACGACCAGACGCAGGACGGCACGCTGCCCGACTGGCGGATCGGGTGCAACTACGCCCGCGCGGGGTTCCGACGTCGGGGCGTCGCGACGACGGCGCTGCGGGGTGCGCTCGACCTCATCGCCGCCGCGGGTGGCGGACGGGTCGAGGGCTACCCGGAGCCGGCAGGAGCGGTGCCGGCCGGGTTCCTCTTCCACGGGGCGCTGTCGACGTTCGAGCAGGCAGGGTTCACCCGGGACCGGATGATCGGCAAGCACCGGTGGGTGGTCACGAGAACGGTCGAGGGGCTGGGCTAGGGGCGCTCGTCGACCAGTGCGACGAACCGACTCCCGATGCCCTCGACCTCGTGCCGGGTGAACCCGGCCGGCGGCTCGGGCGCCTGGTACGAGGCGTGGTAGTCGCACATGAGGTGGTCCCAGTCCGGCCACCACTTCTTCGGCCGGGCCGTCTCCGAGTACCCGCAGACGACGCACTCGAGGCGCTGCCAGACCTGCTTCTTCCCGGTGCGGTTCGCCCGCGACTGCACGAGCCAGGCGGGCGGATCCTGCTCGATCGCCGCGAGGTCGTCCTCGCTCAGCCGGGCCGGGATGCCGTGACGGGTCGCCATCTCCAGGGGGATGTCGAGCCGGACGGCGGCCTCACGTCGCGAGAGCATCCGCCAAGGATAGGCCGACGCAGCACTGGCCGCCGACGTGGCGGGGCCGGAGCGGGGACTGCGGACTCAGTGCCCGTCGAGTGCGTGGCACCCGCCGTCGAGCACCCAGCCGGCGGCCGACACCTCAGCGGTACCGTCGCGCTGCACCGACCCGACGAGGCACCCGCTCATCTCGACCTGTGTCTCGAACTCCACCCGGTCGTCGTGGTCGACGATCCACGGGTCGGCCGCGCCGACCGCGCGCAGGACCTCGGTCACGTCGGCGAGCGTCACCGGGGCGGGCAGATCGGCGATCCGCCGGTCGGCTTCCGCGCGCGCGACGGCGAGTTCGGCTGCTGCCTCTGCCCCGAGCTCCGTCCGCTCGTGGTGCCGCTTGTTCAGCGAGTACTGCGGCGGGCCGTCCGCACCGGGTCCGGCTCCGTCACCCGACGGGGCGTACGTCCCCGCGGCACCGGTGGGATCGGCGGCCCCGGTGGGACCGGCCGCTCTGGTGGGACCGGCGGCTCCTGTGGCTCCGGTCGGCCCGTCGGTTGCGGGAGTGTTCCCGTCCGCGCAACCCGTCACCAGGCCCACCGCGAGCAGCATCCCGAACACCGTCGCCACGATCCGCCGTTCCCCCATGCCCGCAGCCTGACAGGTCCGCACGGTCCAGAGCAGGACCGTCACCGCATCGTGACCCGCGCCGGCGTCGTCGGGCGTTCCGGCGTCAGTACTCGATCCGCCCGGACCGGTCGTGGAACTCCCCGGTCGGCCCGTCCGCTCCGAGCAGCGCGAGCGCGACGGTCGCGTCGGTCCCCTCCGTCACGGTCTGGTGTCCGCCGAAGCCGTTGAACTCGGTCGCCGTGTACCCGGGGTCGCTCGCGTTCACCCGGAAGCCGGGCAGGTTCTTGGCGTACTGCACGGTGAGGGCGACGAGCGCGGCCTTCGACGCCGCGTAGGGCACGGCCGGCACCGGGTACTCGTCACGGCCGGGCGTCGTCAGCCACCGCGGGAAGCCCACCCCGGACGCGACGTTCACGATGACCGGGTTCGCGGAGGCACGCAGCTTCGGCAGGGCCGCCTGGGTCACCCGGACGACGCCGGTCACGTTGGTGTCGAGGACGGACGCCATCGCCGCAGCGTCCAGGTCGTCGACGCCGAAGGAGGTGCCGAGGACCCCGGCGTTGTTCACGAGGACGTCGAGCTCCGGGAGTTCCGCGACGGCCCGGTCGACGGATGCCTGGTCGGTGACGTCGAGCTGCACGACGTGGGCGCCGAGCGCCCGGGCTTCGTCGGCGCTCGACGTGTCGCGCACGCCGGCGTACACGGTGTGGCCGGCCTCGATGAGACGTCGTGCGGTCTCGAGCCCGAGACTGCGGTTGGCTCCGGTGATCAGTGTGGTGGTCATGCATCGAGCCTGCGCCCGTCCCGCAGCGGCTCCCAGGCACCGGGTGACGGTGGGACCGGCAGTACCAGGACGGACGCCGGGCGCGGGGCGAGGATGGTGGGCATGAGCGAGTTCGCGACGGTACTGCGTTCCTGGCGGGACCGGGTGCGTCCCGAGGAGGTCGGCCTGCCGGCCGGACCCGGCCGTCGCACGCCCGGTCTCCGCCGCGAGGAGCTCGCGGCGCTCGCCGGGGTCAGCGTCGACTACGTCGTGCGGTTGGAACAGGGCCGAGCGACGAACCCGTCGGCGCAACTGCTCGGTGCCCTCGCGACCGCACTCCGGCTCTCCACTGCCGAGCGTGACCACCTCTTCCGGATCGCGGGAGTCGCACCGCCGTCGAGGCAGGTCGTGCCCCGGCACGTGACCCCGGGTGTGCAACGGATGGTCGACCGGCTCGGGGACGTGCCGCTCGCGGTGTTCACGGCCGCGCACGACATCGTGCTCTGGAACGACCTCTGGGCCGCGGTGAACGGGGACCCGAGCCGCTGGACGGGGCTGGAGGGCAACCTCGTGTGGCGGCACTTCACGCACGGGCACGACGGCACCGACTGGGACGACGAGCACCAGGAGGAGTTCTCGAGCGACCTCGTGGCGGACCTCCGTCAGGCGACCGGTCGCTACCCCGCCGACCGTGAGCTCGCCGCCCTCGTCGAGCGGTTGCGTCGGGAGTCGCCGGAGTTCGAGCGGCGCTGGGACACCGGTCGCGTCGCCGAGCACCGGGCGAGCCGGAAGCGCGTGCACACCCCGGTCGGGCCGATCGAGGTCGACTGCGACGTGCTCACCGTCCCGGGTGGCGACCTGCGCGTCGTGGTCTACACGACGGTCCCCGGCTGCGAGGACGACGCGAAGCTCGACCTGCTCCGCGTCACCGGCATCCAGGACCTCGCGCCACAGCTCCCCGTGACACGATGACGAGGTGCCCGGACCCGAACACGACGCCCTGATCGCCGCCGCCGAGGCAGTGCCGTCCCCGACGTGGAGCGATCGCGCGCTGCTCGCCTGCCTCCGCAAGCTCCGTGACGGCGGCCCGACGGAGTGGCGCTCGATCACGGTCCACGATGCCTGGCCGCTGCGGGACACGGCGGGCTTCTGCGTCGTCTACTCCTGGCCCGGACTCGGACCGGTCGGACTCCGGGCGGCTTTCGAGGGCAGTCGGGACGCACCGCTCTGGGCCGACGGCGTGTACGCGGAGCCCTTCTCCGGTGGCGAGCCGACGGCCGAGCAGTTCGGGTGGGAGATCGCCGACTTCGGCATCGCGGAACCGCTGGGTACCCGGGCAGACCACCTGGTGGTGGACCGCGATGGGGTCGGATGGTGGGGCGTCGCGCCGCTCCCCGTCTGAGACGCTCCCCCTTGACGGACTGGAGGCGCGGGGCGGGCCCGCAATGCGCCTCCAGTCCGTCGACCAGCCGTGTCCGCGTCAGGACACGGGCTCGTCCGTCACGACCACCTTCCCGACGACCCGTCCGCCCTCGACGAGACGGTGCGCCTCGCGCAGGGTCTCGACGGAGACCGGACGGAGGACGGTGGTGGCGGTGGTCCGGACCGTCCCGGCCTCGACCAGGTCCGCCACGGCCTCGAGGACCTCGTGCTGCCGGGCGATGTCGGTCGCACGGTGCAGGGACCGGGCGAACATGAACTCCCAGTGCCAGGTGATGGCCTTCGACTTCAGCGGCAGGACGTCGACCTCGGCCGGGTCGTCGATCGCCACGATCTGGCCGAACGGTCGCAACACCCGCTCGTACACCGGGAGCTGTCCCGACGAGTTCGTCGTGAAGACCCAGTCGATCCCCTCCGGAGCCAGTGCGAGCACCTGGGCCGGGAGGTCCCCGTGGTGGTCGACGACCTCGTGCGCGCCCATCTCCCGAGCCCAGGCGGAGCTCTCCGGGCGTGAGGCGGTCGCGACCACGCGGACGCCGGGCAGGAGCGCCCGGACGAGCTGGAGGGCGACCGAGCCGACCCCGCCCGCTCCGCCGACGACCAGTAGCGTGCCGGTCGACTCCTCGTCGAGGCGGAGCTTGTCGAACAGGGCCTCCCACGCGGTGATCGCGGTGAGCGGGAGTGCGGCGGCCTCGGCGTGCGAGAGGGTCGACGGCTTGCGACCCACGATGCGCTCGTCGACGAGCTGGAGCGCGGCGTTGCTGCCCGGGCGGTCGATCGCTCCCGCGTAGGCCACCGCGTCGCCAGGAGCGAAGCGGGTCACCTCGGATCCGACGGCCCGGACCGTGCCGGAGGCGTCGAACCCGAGGACGCGCAGCCCGCCTCCCGGCTCCGAGCCGCTGCGGAGCTTCACGTCGACCGGGTTCACCGAGACCGCGCTGACCTCGACCAGCAGGTCGTGCGGCCCCGGGTCGGGGACGTCGACCGTCGTCTCGACCAGGCTCTGCGGGTCGCTGATGGGGAGGGCTGCCGTCTGGGCGATCGCCCGGACCTCGTTCGTCGTCATGTGTCCACCGTGCACTGTCCCCGGTGGTGACCCACAAGGGCACCTGGTCACCCCGGGGTGACCACTGCAGTCTTGTCGCTCGGCGGAGCGACGGTCTAGCGTTCCGCTGTGACCGTCACCAGCACCGGACCGCGACCAGCAGTCCACGTCGGAGCCTGCGACCGGAACGACGTGTACGCGGAGGCGTGCCCGTGCCGCGAGATGCTCGACCTGCTCGCGAACAAGTGGACCGCGCTCGCGATCGGGGTGCTCGAGGCAGGACCGCGCCGGTTCGGCGAGCTCCGGCGGCAGCTGCCCGGCGTCAGCCCGAAGGTGCTCTCCGCCTCGCTGAAGCGCATGGAGGCCGCAGGACTCGTCGACCGCACGGTGTTCGCCGAGGTCCCGGCGCGTGTCGAGTACGCCCTCACCCCGCTGGGCGTCGGGGCGGCGGTCCCGCTGGCGCACCTGCGCGACTGGGTGCAGGAGAACGTGCCGCGACACTGATCCGGGTCGTCGTCGACGAGACGGTCAGCGGTCAGGTGATGACGACCTGCGCGTTCATTAGGATCTCGTGGAGGTCGTCGCGGAGCACGTCGCGGGACGGCACGTCGATCTTCACGGTGAGCGCGACGCCGGGGCGGGCGAACGCCCGGGCGACCGTCGCGGTCCAGGTGCCGTCGGCCTGCCCGGCGATCGACAGGAACTGCGCGGTCCCGCCGCCGGCCGTGGGCAGCAGCTGCTCCTCGAGCCCCTCGACCGGAGCGCCGGACGCCCGGAAGAGCTGCTCGGTCGCGGCACGGTCGCCCATCGTCGGGTCGAGGCCGGTGACCCGCTGCTGCGTGACGGTCGCCACGGCGCCGTCCGAGCGGGTGTACTCGGTCGACCCGGCGCTCGGGTCGGAGCGGGTCAGCTCCCAGTCACGCAGCGAGGACACCGAGACGCCGAACGCGGGCAGGCGGGTGGGCGAGAGCTCCGCGCCGTCCTCGAAGGTCAGGTCCTCCGGCTGCGCTCCGGCCGCGGTGCCGCCGACCCCGTCGTCCCCGTCCGCTTCCGCCGTCGGGGTGGCGGTCGGCGTCGGTGTGGCCGTGCGCGAGGCGGACTCCCCGTCGCCCGGGCCGGTACCGCCCGTGCTGCAGCCGGTGAGTGCGAGTGCGCCGACGACGAGCGCGGCGCCGATGGTGGTCGTCCTGGACAGCGTCATGGTGTGTTCCCCCTCGTGGATCCGCCGGGCGCCCCTCGCTCCGGCGGCTCGTCGACGAGCATACGGACCGCCGCCTCCACGCGGGCGACGGCGTGCACCCGGACGGCCTCCTCCGAAGGATGCAAGTCCCCGAGGTGCGTCCTTCCGCCGGTCGTCCGGCGCGCGTCGCGTTCCTAGCGTCGGAGGCATGACGAACCACATCCACACCGGCGCGGACCGGCCTGGCATCCGGGGCACGATCGCCCGGAACCCCATCCGCGCGTTCTTCGTGCTCGCCCTCGGCCTGAGCTGGGCCGCGTGGGTGCCGTACATCCTGTCGCCGCACGGCCTCGGGGTGTGGGACCTCCACTTCCCCGAGTTCCTCGGCACCGCGCAGTTCACGGGCGTCCTGCCCGGCGCACTCCTCGGGCCGCTCGGCAGCGCCTTCCTCGTGACGGCGGTCACGGACGGCCGTCCGGGGCTCCGCCGCTGGGTCGGCCGGCTCTGGCGCTGGCGGGTGTCGTGGCGCTGGTACGCCCTGGTGCTCGTCGGGGTCCCCGCGATCATCGTCGTCTCGGGGCTGCCGCTGTCCGGCGGCCAGGTGCAGGCACCGAGTGCCGCGGCGCTGCTCATGCTCGTCCCCGGGCTCGTCGTGCAGGTCTTCACGACGGGGCTGTCGGAGGAGCCGGGCTGGCGCGACTTCGCGCTCCCCCGCCTCCAGGACCGGTTCGGACCGCTCGGCGCCGCCGCTGTCCTCGGTCCGCTCTGGGCGCTCTGGCACATGCCGCTCTACCTGAGCGACTGGGGCGGGTGGCCGGATGCGCACTGGACCGAGCCGCTCGTGTTCGCCGTCTTCACGATCACGTTCAACGTGGTGATGATCTGGGCGTTCAACCGCACCGGCGAGAGCCTGCCGCTGGTCCTGCTCCTGCACGTCGGCGTGAACAACACGATCTCGACGCTCTGGGCCGACATGTACCCGGGCATGACCGCCGGCACGATGATGCTCGGGCTCGCCGTGATCTCGACCGTGGCCGCCGCCGTGCTGCTCATCGTGACCCGGGGCCGACTCGGGTACGTCCATCCGCGCGCGACCGATCTGCCGACGCCGTCCGCCCCCGCCCTCGTAGGATCGAACGATGGCACGCGCTGACGCCCGCACCGACCTCGTCGTCGCGGCCGGGACGGCGCTCGTGTCGGTCGGGCTCCTCAGCGGCCTGCCCAGTCTCGACGCCCTCGACCGGCTCGACGAGACCGGGTCGTCCGCGGCGGTCGCCGCCGGGACCCCTCCGGTCGGCAGCGCACCCTGGGTGACCCTGTTGATCTCCCTGCTCGTCGCGTCCGCGCTGCTGCTGTTCGCACGCAGCGCGCCGCGGACGACCACCCTCGGAACCGCGATCGTCGCGGCCGCCGCGGCCTCCACGCCGAGCGGTGCCTACAGCCTGGTCCTGCTGCCCGTCGCGGTGGCGGTCGTGCTGCTCGGCTCCCGCGAGCCCCTCGCCCGCTCGTGGCCGGCCCTCGTCGGCACGGCCGCGCTCGTCGTCGCGGGGACCGCCGTCAACGACCTCGTCCTGTCCGGTGGCGTGCGCTCGCAGCCGACCGAGCACCTCGCCACCTCCCTCGGCGCCGGCGTCCTGCAGGCCGTCGGTGCCGTCGGACTCCCGCTCCTGGTCGCCCTGCTCATCCGCTCCCGGCGCGACGTCCGTGCCGCCCGGACGGCCGAAGCGTCCGCCGTCGACCGCGAGCAGGACGCCTGGGTCGAGGCCGCGATCGGCCGGGAACGCGCCGCCATGGCACGGGAACTCCACGACATCGCCGCGCACCACCTCTCCGGGATCGCCCTGATGTCGGCGGCCATCGACCGGCAGATCGACACCGACCCGGACCGCGCCCACGAGGGCGTCCGCCAGGTCCGGGAGCAGAGCACCGCCGTGCTGGAGGACCTCCGCCGCCTGGTCGGGCTCCTCCGTGACGACGGCCCCGCCGAACGCGCGGTCGAGACGATCGCGGGCATCGTCGACCTCGTCGAGCGGTCCCGCGTGCGGATGCCGGTCGAGCTCGAGGTCCTCGCGTCCGACCAGCACCCCCTCGCGGACGGCGTCGGCCCCCTCGCGCAGCTCGCGGCCTACCGGGCCGTGCAGGAGTCGCTCGCGAACGCGGTCATGCACGCTCCTGGGGCGACCTGCACCGTGACGATCGACGACCGTGCTGCGGAGCAGCTCGTCGTCCGCGTCGCGAACGGCGAACCGACGCTGTCGACCGGCGGCGGGCCCGCCGCCGGCGGCAACGGGCTCCGCGGCATGCGCGAGCGGGCGGACCTGGTGGGGGCGCGCCTCCACGCCGGTCCGCAGGACGGTGGCGGGTGGCTGGTGGAGCTGGTGCTCGGCCGGGAGGCACCGCTCACGCCCGCCACGGAGGTGCAGCCGTGATCCGCGTCCTGGTGGCGGACGACCAGCCGCTGGTCCGCGCGGGCGTCTCCGCGCTCCTCGACGCGGAGCCCGACATCGAGGTCGTCGCGGTCGCCGCCGACGGCGGCGCGGCACTCGAGCTCGCCCGTCGGACCCGGCCGGACGTCGCGTGCCTCGACATCCGGATGCCGGTGCGCAACGGCATCGAGGTCGCCCGTGAGCTCTGCGCTCCCGGGGCCGACCCCGAGGTCGCGGTGCTGGTGCTCACGACGTTCGACCTCGACGACTACGTGTTCGGCGCCCTCGAGGCCGGCGCATCCGGGTTCCTGCTCAAGGACGCCGAGCCCGACACCATCGCCGGGGCCGTCCGGCAGGTGGCGGCGGGGAACGGCACGCTCGACCAGGCGCTCACCCGTCGGGTGCTCCGCGAGTTCGTGTCGCGCCGGAGCCTCCGACCGGTGACGGGGGACCGGGCCGACGGGCTGCTCACCGCACGCGAGCGTGACGTCCTCCTGCTCCTGGCGCAGGGGATGTCGAACGAGGACATCGCGGCCGCGCTCGTCGTCGAGGTCTCCACGGTGAAGTCGCACCTCGCGCGGATGCTCCCGAAGCTCGGGGTGCAGTCGCGCTTGCAGGCCGTGGTCTGGGCGTACCAGAACCGCATCGTGTCGGTGCCCGACCAGTAGCGCCCGACCAGGTGCCCCCGAGCCGGATCGCCCGCGGCGTGACGCGCGTCCCGAACGAGGGCCGGACGCGCGCGGGGGTCCGTGCCTACCATGGGCGCGATCAGGGACGGCGGAGGGACAGGGCCCCCGCCGGGGGAGGCACGACCATGCCCGTACGAACCACGTGGTGGACCACCGCGGTCGCCGTACTCGTCGCCGCGGCGGCGCTGACCGATCCGGCCGCGCCCGCCAGCGCTGCGACGCCGCACCCGGGTGCGCCGTGCCCGGCCGGGACGCTGAGCATCGCGACGATCCGGTCCGGGTGCACGACGCCGGACGGTACCGTCCGGGTGCCCGACGGACGCACCTTCGCGATCCCGGCCAGCGGTGAGTCCGTCGTCGCACTGAGCGTCGCCGCACCTGGGGCCAGCGAACTGCCCGAGGTCGTGGTCGCGAACACGGGTCGCTCGGGTGTCGCCGTCCGGGTGGACGACACCTGGCAGGGCGCACCCGCGGCGGTCCGGCAGCAGCGCGCCGCCGCCGGTACAGTGGCGGGCAGTGTCGGCGTGACGGGCAGCGCCGGTGCGCCTGGCAGCGCCGGTGTGACGGGAAGTGCCGCCACGACGGGCAGTGCCGCCACGACGGGCGCGAAGGCCACCGCCTCGACGAAGTGCACGAGCACCGCCAACGTGCAGAACCGCTACCGCTGGTCGAGCACCGTGCAGTGGTACTACAACGCGACGGGGTCGAAGGGCACCTACGCACAGTCCGCGTTGCAGAAGGCCGCGAACGCCTGGACCGGGACGATCACCGCCTGCGGGAAGACCGTGACCTCGACCGCGAGGAACGCGTACGTGCGGATCGCGGCGCAGGCCCCGAACGTGACCGCCGAGGGGGGCTGCTCGACGAGCAGCGGCTACAGCGTCGCCGGATGGGGTGCGTTGCCGACCGGGACCCTCGGCGTGACGTGCGTCTGGTTCGACCAGGCCGGCGTCGCGAAGGAGGCCGACCAGCGATACTCGACGAGGTACGCGTGGTCGTCCACGGCGTCGTGCTCCGGCAACCGCTACGACGTGCAGGCCGTCGCGACGCACGAGTGGGGGCACCTGTACGGGCTCGGTCACGTGGCGAGCGGTACCGGCCAGGTCATGGAGCCGTCGGGTGGCACGTGCGCGCTCGGCTCGCGGACCCTCGGGCTCGGGGACATGACGGGCATCGCGGCGAAGTACTGACACGTCGGCCCGCCGCGTTCGCCGGCGCAGCGCCGGGGCCGCCCAGTCGTCCCCTGGTTGGTTGGGGACATGGCAGTGCCCCCGTCCGTCACGGTCGTCGTCCCCGTGCTCGACGACGCGGAGCACCTCCGTGCCTGCCTCGCCGCCGTCGCCCGGCAGACCCGACCCGCGGACGAGGTCGTGGTCGTCGACAACGGCAGCAGCGACGACAGCGTCGAGGTCGCGCTCGCCGCCGGGGCCCGGGTGGTGCACGAAGCCCTGCGCGGGATCGCCGCGGCGGCGAGCGCCGGGTACGACGCCGCCACCGGGGACGTGGTCGCCCGCGTCGACGCCGACACGATCGTGCCGGACGACTGGCTCGAGCGAGCGCTGCCGTGGTTCGACGACCCGCTCGTCACCGCCGTCACCGGCCCCGGTGTGTTCCGTGACCTCGGGCCGGTCGCATCGGCGTTCTGGCAGACGATGTACATGCGCGCGTACTTCGTGACGATGACCGCGGCGCTCGGTCGGCCGCCGCTGTTCGGCTCGAACGCGCTGTTCCGTCGGACGGCCTGGCGTGCCGTGCGCCACCGGGTGCACCGCACGGACCCGAAGGTGCACGACGACGTCGACCTCTCGCTGCAGTTCGACCCTCGGTGGCGGATCGTGCTCGACCGGACGCTCGTCGTCACCGTGTCCGGCGGCCCCGTCCGGGACCTCCGTGGCCTGCTCCGGCGGACGCTCAAGGCCGAGCACACCTTCACGGTCTCGGGGCTCCGTGCGTTGCCGCCCGGACGACTGCTGCGACGCTTCCGGTCCGAGACCCGCCCGGTGCCGACCGGCGGTGGGGCGGCCGGCCGCGGCACGTCGTCCCGCGAGTCCGTCTCCGCCGAGGCCTCCGCGTGACCGACGCGCCCGACCTGCACTGCACGACCCTCAACGTGCGGCGGCCGGTCCCGCACCTCCGCCGCGACCACCCGGACGCCTGGGACGTCCGCCACGCGGCGCTCGCCGCGTTCCTGGACGCCGAGCGCCCGACGCTGCTGGCTGTCCAGGAAGCCGTACCCACCCAGCTCGCCACCGCACGAGCAGCCCTCGGGGCCCGGTGGCAGGCAGTCGTCTCGCCGCGGAGCCGAGCCCGCGAGGCCGAGCACGTCGGACTCCTCCTCGACACCGAGCGGCTGCGGGTCGTGGCGCACCGAACCACCGCCCTCTCGCGTCGACCGGAACGGATCGGCTCCCGGTCCTGGGGCAGCCTCTTCCCGCGCATCGCCGTCAGCGTGACCCTCGACGACCGCGCCACCGGCGTCCGGTTCACGGCGATCGCCACCCACCTCGACCCGTTCTCGCCGCTCGCGCTCCGGAACGGCGCCCGACTCGTCGGTTCCCTCGCGCGGGACGCAGGGACACCCGTCGTGGCGATGGCGGACTGGAACGCGTCCGAACGCTCAGGCGTCGCCCGGGAGCTCGGCACGTCCGGCCTCGTCGACACGTGGGACCTCGCGGAGACGCACGACTCCCCTGCGGTGGGCACCTTCACGAACCACCGGCCGCCGAGGCCGCGCGGCGCACGCCTCGACCGCGTCCTGGTGCGTCCCGGTGCCGGCGTCCGGGCTCGGGTGCGGTCCACGGCGATCACCACGGCCGCGCCTGGCGGGGCGGCGTTCTCCGACCACGCCGCCGTCTCGGCCGTCCTCCGCTGGGAGGCCTCGTGAGCACCCGTGCCCTGCTCGGGTCGCTCGGTCCGACGTTCCTCCGACCGCCGCGCGGTGCCGGGTGGGCCGCCGACGTCGTCCGCGTGTTCGTGGCGCTCAGCGTGCCGGTCGCGGCGATCGGCTGGGGTGCGATCGACCTCGCCGTCGCGATGCTCGCGCTCTTCGGGGCCGTGGTCCCCCGGATGCTCGGGCTGCGGCCGGCGGTCGACGTCGCCGTGGTGGTGTCGTCCTCCGTCGCCGCGTGGAGCAGCACGCTCGACTGGTACACGACGGTCCCGGGCTGGGACAAGGCCGTGCACGTCGTGCTGGTCGGCCTGCTCGGCATCCTGCTGTGCCTGATCGCGTACGACCTCGGTGTCCTGCACGACGTCCGGACGCTGCCGGTCGCCGCGCTGGTCGTGGTGTGCGGTGCGGCGGGCCTGGCGATCGGCGCCGTGTGGGAGATGGGCGAGTGGGTCGGGCACACGTTCCTCGACGCGACCATCTTCGTCGGGTACGACGACACGATCGGCGACCTGCTGGCCGACCTCGTCGGCGCGCTCGGCGGCGGTGCGCTCCTGCGGTGGGCGGCGTCCGGCCGGCGCGTGGTCCGGCCGTCGGAGCGTCCACCTACGATCGTGGCATGACCCGCAGCACCCGCACCGGTGGCGGCGTGGGCACCCACCGGCCGGGAGGCCCGTGGCGGGGCCGCACCGTGCCTCCCGTCCGTCCCCCGGTCACCGCGTGAACCGCACGGACCGGCTCTACGCACTGGTCGAGGCACTCCGCGCGGTCGCGCCGCGACCGCTGAGTGCCCGCCGCCTGGCCGAACGGTTCGAGGTGAGCGTGCGCACGGTCGAGCGTGACCTGTCGGCGCTGCAGCAGGCGGGCGTGCCGATCTGGGCCGAGCCCGGCCGGACCGGTGGGTACTGCCTCGACCGCGAGCACACCCTCGCGCCGCTCGGTCTGACCGCGGACGAGGCGCTCGCCGTCACCGTCGGACTCGGCGTACTCGCCACGGGTCCGTTCCGCGACGCCGCCGCGAGCGCCCTCGGCAAGGTGCACGCGGCGACCCGGGACGAGCGGCTGGCGGAGTCCCTCCTCGTCGCACGGCGGATCGCGTTCCTCGAGCCGGACGAGGACACCCCGGCCCGTGACGTCGTGGCCACGGCACTGCGCGGCGGGCAGGTCCTCCGACTCCGCTACCGCGACCGGGACGGCGAGCTGAGCGACCGCGAGGTCGAGCCCCTCGGGTACGTGGTCCGCGACGGCGTGTGGTACCTCGTCGCCTGGTGTCGTCTGCGCCGGGCGGTGCGCGCCTTCCGGGCCACGCGGATCGAGTCCCTCGAGCCGATCGGTGAACACGCGCCCCTCCGTCCGTTCGACGCCGCCGACCTCGACATCCCGCACGGCACGACCCGCCACGCGGTCGAGGACTGAGCCGCCGGGGAACACCGACAGGACGGTGTCGCGGAGCACCCCCAAACTGCCGACATGGCATTCGCATCGATCCGCATCATCACCGACGACCTCGACCGACTCGTCGCCTTCTACGAGCAGGTGACCGGGACCACCGCACACCGACCGGCACCCGTCTTCGCCGAGTTCCGCGGTGACCACGGTCCCGTGCTCGCGATCGGCACCACCGCCACGGTCGCGATGCTCGGCGACCGTGCACCACGGCCCGGCCGGAACGACTCGGTGCTCGTCGAGTTCGAGGTCGCGGACGTGGACGCCGAGTTCGCGCGGCTCCGGGACCTGCTCGACGACGTCGTCCTCGAACCCAAGACGATGCCGTGGGGGAACCGCTCGACGCTGTTCCGCGACCCCGACGGCACCGTCGTGAACCTGTTCAGCCGACCGCGGGGCTGACCGGTCGGCGGGCCCTCACGCTCCTGTCGACAGGAACGCCGCGATCTCGGTGGTCCCGCCGTTGAAGCGGAACGTGTGCCCGGCGGTCGACGGGTCCTCGACGACGTCGGCGACCACGTGTGCGACGTCCCCGCGGGGCACCTGCGACGACGAGCCGTCCCAGTCCACGCGGCCGGTCGGCTCGTCGTCGGTGAGGGTGCTCGGTGCCACCACGGTCCACGCGAGCCCGGAGTCGCGGAGCACGGCGTCGGCGACGTACTTCGACTGCGCGTACGCGAAGAAGTCGTCGCCCTGGGGTACCCCGTGGTCGAGCACCGAGCCCGACCAGGACACCATGACGTAGCGGTCGACGCCGGCGCGGGCCGCGGCCTGCACCGTCAGCACCGCAGCGTCGCGGTCGATCGCGTAGGTCCGGTCGGCCGACCCGCCGCCGGCGCCCGCCGACCACACCACGGCGTCGTGCCCGCGCACGAGGTCGGTGAACGACTCGAGGGTCTGCTCCTGGATGTCCGCGACGAGGGGCTCGCCCCCGTGTGCCCGGACGTCGTCGGACTGGTCGGCGTTGCGGATGACGGACGTGACGGTGTGGCCGCGGTCGGCGAGGATCTGCGTCGCGAGGAGTGCGACCTTCCCGTGACCGCCGAACAGGATGACGTTGCTCATCACCGGGACGGTACCCGGCGGGCCTCCGTGCGACTCAGCCGCGCTCCGCGACGACCTTGAGCTGTCGCAGGCCCTTCTCGAAGTCGGGTCCCACGAGCTTCTCGAGCGGGAACACCCGGGTCATGAAGGTCCGCGGGCTCTCCATCCGCCAGGTGACGTCGGTACCGCTGCCCGACGGCACGAGCACGAACCGGCAGACGCTGCTCGACCGGAACGGCTTCGTGAACTCCAGTGCGACGACCACCCCGTCCGGCGTGACCTCGGTGACCCGCATGGTGCCGGCTCCGGCCTTCCGGTTGCCCGACCACGCGTACGTCGCACCGACGCTCCCCGGCTCGCCGCCGTACTCCCGGTGCAGGTCGGGATCTGCCCCCTCCCACGGGGACCACGTCGGCCACTGGGTGAGGTCCGCCAGCAGGGGCAGGACGGCGGCGGGTGAGGCGCCCACGTGCTCGCGCCGCTCGACCGTGATCGTGCTCATGCGCCGATGGTAGGAGGAAGCGCGCGCCCACGGTAGAGGCACGGCTCCGTCGGTGGGTACGACGCCTCCCAGCGCGGGTGCGTAGCGTCGTGGACGGGCCGCCGCACGTCGATCGAGCGGTCCGTGATGCGTCAGCCAGGAGGAGACAGCGATGAGCACCGACCACGAACAGCGAACCCTCGTCCGGACACTCGCACTCGGCGTCCTGAGCGGCGGCCGGAGCGCCACGCCCCTCGCCGTGCTCGCGCTGAACCACGACAACAAGAAGCTGTCCGGTGCATGGCAGGACTGGAAGGTCTTCGCGACACCGCTCGGTCGTGGCCTCCTCGTCGCGGGCGCTGTGGGCGAGGTCATCGGGGACAAGCTCCCCGCGACGCCGAGCCGCATCGGCTTCCCCGCGATCCTCGGGCGCGTGGCATCGGGCGCCCTCGCCGGGGCGGCCCTCGGCACGACCGGTCGCCGCAACCTCGCCGTCGAGGGCGCGATCCTCGGCGGTGTCGGCGCCATCGTCGGCAGCTTCGTCGGCTGGGCGGCGCGCAAGGCCGTCGGCGGCGTGACGCACCTGCCGGACCCGGTGGTGGCGCTCGCCGAGGACGCCGCCGTGATCGCCGGCTCCGTGAAGGCCGTCACCGCCGACTGACGCGGGCCGCGCGGCGCCGCGCGGCTGTGCCACGACACCGCGCCGCGCCGCGGTGTCCGCGACGCCCGAGACTCGGCCCGGCGGACAGTTTCGCGGCTCCCGCCCGCGAAAGTGTCCGCGGAGCCGAGTCTCGGCACCGGCGGCCCGACCCCAGCGGCCGGGAGGCGCGGGGCGGACCCGCACCGTGCCTCCCGGCCGGTGCGTGGTGACCACCTCAGGCGGTTGCCGGCTCCGCCGCGGCAGTCGCCTCCGCGCGTCGACGGTGTGCCGGCATGAACGACACCGCGGCGAGCAACACCACCGCGATCACCGCGATGGACACGAACACGAGGTGCATCGCCGTCATCAGGCCGGGCCCCTCGGGTGCCCCGGTCGCGTTCAGCCGCACGTGCGCGTTGACGACCGCGCCGAACACCGCGACACCGACCGCCGAACCCATCGACCGCGCGAACATGTTCGTCCCCGTCACCGCGCCGCGTTCGTGGTGTGCTGCCGACGACTGCGCGGCGATCAGGGTCGGGACGGCCGTGAGACCCATGCCGGCACCGACGACGAAGCAGAACACCGCGACGAGCCACACCGACGAGGACGACCCGAGCACGATCGTCAGTGCGGCACCGAGCAGCACCAGGGTCGACCCGAGGAGCGCCGTCGCGCGGAAGCCCCAGCGGAGGTAGAAGCGGCCGGCCTGCGATGCCGAGATCGGCCACCCG
The DNA here is from genome assembly GCF_047238015.1 of Curtobacterium phoenicis. NCBI lineage: Bacteria > Bacillati > Actinomycetota > Actinomycetes > Micrococcales > Microbacteriaceae > Curtobacterium > Curtobacterium phoenicis. The sequence goes on along the minus strand of NZ_JBDFLZ010000002.1, from coordinate 267,992 downwards.
AGGGTCAGGGCCGCCAGGGCGAAGCCGGCGACCAGTGCGGACGTGCCGAGGACGTCCTGCGCGTAGATCGGGACGTAGGTAGAGAGTCCCATCACGATGACCCCGATGACGAGGGACGCGGTGGTGGAGGCGGCGACGACCCTCCGCCGGAGCAGCGCGAGGGAGAAGATCGGGTGTCCGGTCCGCAGCTCCACGACGATGAACACCGAAAGGAAGACGACTGCCGCGGCGAAGATGCCGATCGAGGCACCCGAGCCCCACGCCCACGTCGTCCCGCCCTCGAGCAGCCCGAGCAGCAGGGCGGTAGTCCCGAGCGTGAGCAGCACGGCCCCCGGGTAGTCGATGCGCTGGCGGGGTCCGTCGGTCGAGCGGTGCTCCGTGTATGCCCGGACGAGCATGAACCCCGCGACGAGAGCCAGCGGGATGTTGATCCAGAAGATCCACCGCCAGGCGCCCAGCTCGCTGAACAGCCCACCGAGGGTCGGACCGACCACCGACGAGATGCCCCACACGGACGCGAGGTAGCCCTGGGTCTTCGCCCGCTCCTCCAGCGTGTAGATGTCGCTCGTGATCGTCATCGAGATCGGCAGCACCGCACCGGCACCGAGGCCCTGCACCACGCGACCGGCGATGAGCGCCGCCATCGACCACGCCGCTCCGCACAGCACCGACCCGAGCAGGAAGAGCCCGATGCCGACGAGGAGCAGGCGCTTCCGGCCGAGCACGTCCGCGAGCCGGCCGTAGATCGGCACCGACACCGCCTGCGCGAGCAGGTAGACGGAGAACAGCCACGGGAGCTGCTGGAAGTGTCCGAGGTCCCGGGCGATCGACGTCGACGCCGTGGCGATGATCGTCGAGTCGAGGGCGACCAGCGCGGTCGCGAGCATGAGGGAGAGCAGGATCGGCCCGCGCTCGGAGCGCAGGCCCACACCACCGGATCGTGCAGCCATGCGGGCAGCAAGTCCGTTCCGCGTCGGAACATTCCGACGCGCAGGGCAGCAGGCCTAGCGTGGCCGTCATGCGCATCGTCGTCATCGGGGCCACCGGCCACATCGGCACCTTCCTCGTCCCGCGTCTCGTCCGTTCCGGCCACGACGTCGTGGTCGTCTCCCGCGGCACCCGTTCCGCCTACGTCGACGCTCCGGAGTGGGAGCGGGTCGAACGGGTCACCGCCGACCGCGAGCAGGAGGACCGCGACGGGACCTTCGGCCACCGCATCGCCGCACTGCGCGCCGACGCGGTGATCGACCTCGTGTGCTTCACCGTCGACAGCGCGCGGGCGATGCTCGACGCCCTCCGCGGGACGGACACGCACCTCGTGCACTGCGGCTCGATCTGGCGGGCCGGCGTCTCGCACGTGCTGCCGATCGCCGAGGAGAACGCGACCCCGCCGTTCGGCGAGTACGGCGAGCAGAAGGACGCGATCGCCCGGCTGTACAAGGAGGAAACCGCATCAGGGGGTGTCGCGACGACGACCCTGCACCCGGGGCACATCAGCGGGCCGGGCTGGGTGCCGATCGGTCCGCTGGGCAACCTGGACACCTCGGTCATCACCCGGCTGTCCGCCGGCGAACCGATCGAGGTGCCGGGCCTCGGTGCCGAGTCGATGGCGCACGTGCACGCCGACGACGTCGCGCAGGCGTTCCAGCTCGCCGTCGAGCACCGGGACACCGCCGTCGGCGAGGACTGCTTCGTCACGGCCTCGACGGCGCTCACCGTCCGCGGCTACGCGCACCTGGTCGCCTCGTGGTTCGGCCAGGAGGCCCGGCTCGAGTCCGTCACGTGGGACCGCTTCCGCGAGACCACGGCTCCCGACGACGCCGACGCCAGTTGGCAGCACCTGTCGCGGTCGCAGGTGTTCAGCCTGGACAAGACCCGGCGGGTGCTCGGGTACGAGCCGGCGTACACGGCCGAGGAGACGGTGCTCGACGCGGTGCGGTGGCTCGTCGACAACGGGGAGGTCGAGGTGGCGCGGCCGCTCGTCGTGTGACGGGTCAGTGACCCGCGGTGACGACGAGTCCGCGGCTCCGGTGCACCGCCCACACGGTGAGCGCGAAGCCGAGCAGCACGGCACCGCCGATCGTCACCGCGGTCCAGCCGCCGACGTTCCAGAGCACCGAGGCCACGGCCGACCCGACGGCACCGCCGACGAAGTTCCCGGTCACGAACGCCGTGTTGAGCCGGCTCCGCGCGGCCGGGTCGATCGCGAACAGCCGCGTCTGGTTGAGCACGTTCGCCGCCTGCACCCCGACGTCGAGCAGCACGACCGCGACGAGCACGACGACGATCGATCGGGCGCCGAGGCCCGCGACCACAAGCGACGCAAGCACGAGGGCCAGTGCCGCACCGGTCACCGGGACGGAGAGGCCCCGGTCGTGCAGCCGTCCGACGCGCTGGGCCGCGACCGCACCGGCCAGGCCCGCGAGCCCGACCAGCCCGATCGCCGAGGTCGAGTACCCGTAGGGCTCTCCGCTCAGCAGGAACGTCAGGGCCGTCCAGAACATCGTGAACACGGCGAACACCGTCGCGCTGATCACCAGCGTGACGCGGACGGAGCGGTGTGCCGCGACCGCCCGGAACACCGAGACGATCAGCGTCGGGTACGGCACGCGCTCGCGGCGATCGAGGCGGGGGACCACGCGGCGCAGCAGCACCGCGAGGACGAGCGCAGCGACCGCGGCGATGACGGAGATCGCCCGCCACCCGAAGACGTCCGCGACGAGTCCGCTCACCGTCCGTGACACGAGGATGCCGGTGAGGACGCCCGAGGCGATCGTGCCGACGACCCGACCCCGGGACGCCGGATCAGCGAGGTCGCCGGCGAGTGGGATGAGCAGCTGCCCGGCGACCGTGGTGAGCCCCACGAGTGCGAGGGCGACGAGCAGGACCGCGAACGAGGGGGCCACGGCGGCGAACAGGAGCGCGGCGGCCGAGGCGATCAGCACACCGGGGATCAGCCGCTTGCGGTCGAGGACGTCGCCGAGCGGCACCACGAGCAGGATGCCGAGGGCGTACCCGACCTGGGTGAGGGTGACGAGCAGTCCGGCCAGCGCGGCGGACGTGCCGAGCGACGACGCGATGTCGTCGAGCAGGGGCTGCGCCCAGTAGAGGTTGCCGACGGCCGCGCCGCCCGCGACGGCGAACAGCAGCGTGCGGCCCGGCGTCATCCCGGCTCGGCCGTGGTCGGTCACCGGCGGAAGAGCTCGGCGAAGGCGGCCGCGCTCGGAGCGAGCCGGACGGCGGCCTCGGCGCGCACCCGGTCCTCCCGGGCACGGTCGCGGGTCAGCTCGTGGAGCTCCTGCTCGGCCTGCCAGCGGAACCGCAGCCGACCCCAGGACGACGTCGTGCCGGAGGCCGCGGCGGGGGTCTCGATGGACGAGGTGTCGGTCATCGTGCGTCCTTCCGGATCGGGTTCGGTCCCTCCACGCTAGGACCGACGCGACGGCCGAGACAGGGGCTGCCGACACCCCTCACGGCAGGGCCTCCGTCACACGTCAGACGAGCGCGCGGGCCCGCTCCCCGATGCGCTCCGTCGCGGCCCACGAGGCGAGCACCCGGAGGGCGTCGGCGGTGGGGCTGCCCGGGGTCGCCGGGTAGATCGTCAGGGACAGCCCCGGGTCCTCGGCGAGCTCCAGCGTCTGGAAGTGCAGCTCGAGGGGGCCGACGACCGGGTGCCGGAAGGACTTCACGCCCGCGTAGTGCCGGCGGACGTCGTGCGAGGCCCAGAGTTCGCGGAACTCGTCGCTCCGCATCGACAGCTCCCCGATGAGCGCCGCGAGGTCCTTGTCGTGCGGGTTCCGTCCGGCCTCACGGCGGAGGATCGCGACGTTCGTGTGCGCGGCCCGTTGCCAGTCCGGGTAGAACTCCCGGGCGACGGGGTGCAGGAAGATGAAGCGCGAGAAGTTCATCGGCCGGTCCGGGGAGTCGACCTGGACGGAGTGCATCGCGTACCCGAGGTCGTTCGCCGCGACGATGTCCTGCCGGTTGTTGAGGATCATCGCCGGCGCGTCCGTGATGACGTCGAGCAGGTACTGCAGTTCCGGGCGCACCGCGGCGACCGGGGTGGTCCGCCCGGCCCGCCTCGGGGAGTCGTTCTGGTGCTTCGCGAGGTCCCGGAGGTGTTCGTGCTCGGCGCCGTCGAGCTGCAGCGCCCCGGCGATCGCGTCGAGCACGCTGTCCGAGACGCCCTGCAGGTTCCCCCGCTCGAGTCGGGTGTAGTAGTCGATGCTCACGCCCGCGAGCCGTGCGACCTCTTCACGGCGGAGTCCGGTGACGCGTCGGCGCCCGCCGAAGGTCTCCACGCCGGCCTGCTCGGGGGTGATCCGCGCGCGGCGGCTCGAGAGGAAGTCGCGGGCTTCGTCACGGTGGTCCATGCCGTCACCGTACGTCCGCGGTCGCGCGGCCTGCGAGGTGCTGCCGGAACCCCTGTTCAGCCCCGGGACAGCGGGACGGCGACGATGCGGTCGTCGTCGTCCCGGGGGTCACCCCGTCCGTCGGTGTTGTTCGTCACGAACCAGAGCACACCCTCGGGACCTTCCAGCACGGTGCGGACGCGCCCGAAGTCGCCGCCGAACCACTCGGTCGACTGCGACGGGTCGGACACGGGGACCGCCCGGACCGACTCGCCCTGCAGGTTCGCCACGAAGACCGTGTCACCGATCACCGCGAGGCCGCTCGGGGAGGCGTCGCTCGTGGCCCACTGCTGCACGGGGTCGACGAACCCCTCGTCCGTCCCGCCCTTCCCCTCGAACTCCGGCCAGCCGTAGTTCGAGCCCTTCTCGACGAGGTTGAGCTCGTCCCAGGTGTTCTGCCCGAACTCGGCGGCGAACATCGTGCCGTCCTCGGCCCAGCCCATGCCCTGCACGTTGCGGTGCCCGAGGCTCCACACGTACGAGTCCGGGAACGGGTTCGCGGCCGGGACGTCCCCATCGGCCGTCATCCGCAGGATCTTGCCCGCGAGGGAGTCACGGTCCTGCGCATCGGGCCCGTTGCCGGCGTCCCCCACGCTCGCGTAGAGCATGCCGTCCGGACCGAACGCGATGCGTCCACCGTTGTGGATGCCGCTCGACGGCAACCCGTCGAGGATCGTGGTGGCGTCGCCGAGACGGTACGAGCCCGTGTCGCCGGTGAGCGCGAAGCGTTGGATGCGGTTGCCGTCCTCGGCGGTCGAGTACACGTACAGGTCGCCGTCGTGGAGCGCGAGCCCGAGCAGTCCGCCCTCGCCGCCGGACCGAACGCCGGGGACCGTGCCGACCTCCCGCGTGCTGCCGTCCGCCGCGAGTTCGAGCACCTTCGCCGAGTCGCGTTCGCTGATGAGTGCCTCGGGACCGTCGCCGGTGCGGACGACCGACCACGGTGCGTCGAGGCCGGTCACGACGTCGGCGGGCTCCCCGTCCGGCACGAGTGACGCGACGGTCGCCGTCGACGAGGGCGCCGGACTCGACGTGACGGTGTCCGGTGCCGTCCGTGCACCGCCGCCGGTGCAGGCCGACAGGACGAGGGCCGTAGCGGCGGCCGCGCCGATGGCGCTCCAGGTGCGGCGGGTGGTCGTGTGCACGGTGTGCCTCCCGGGGTCGTGTCCCGATTGCACACGCTCCGGTCGTGAGGAGCCTGTACGGGGACTCAGTGCCGCCACGTGTCTGCCGGGAGGCGCGTGGCGGCGACGGCCCGCGCCTCCCGGCCGAGAGGGGGTACGACAGGACCCGTCTCTCGCGGAGGCGCGCTGGTTCAGTGGGTCCCGGCGGGACCGGTCGGTCCCGCCGACGGGCCGCAGCCCGGACACCGTCGTCCCGGAAGGACCACACCATGACCACCATCGCCATCGTCGGCGCCGGCAAGGGCCTCGGCGTCGAGACCGCCGCCCGCTTCGCCCGCGAGGGCTTCTCGGTCGCGCTGATCTCGCGCAACCAGGACCGCCTCGACTCCCTCGCCGCACAGCTCCGCGAGCAGGGCCACACGGCTGCCGGCTTCGCCGCGAACGTCCGCGACGGGGACTCCCTCCGTGCCGCCCTCGAGCGGGCCACCGAGCAGCTCGGACCGATCGAGGTGCTGCAGTACAGCCCGCTGCCCGCGAAGGAGTACATGCGCCCCGTGCTCGAGACGACCGCGGAGGACCTCGTCGGACCGATCGAGTTCTCCGTGTACGGCTCCGTGAACGCCGTCCGCCAGGTGCTCCCCGGCATGCGGGCGCTCGGGAAGGGCACGATCCTCTTCGTCAACGGCGGCAGCGCGGTCCGGCCCGGTGCTCGGGTGACCGGGACGTCGGTGGCGTTCGCCGGCGAGAGCGCCTACGCGCAACTGCTGCACGACGCCGTCGCCGAGGAGAACGTGCACGTCGCGCAGCTCATCATCCCCTTCGGGATCGACGACGGGCAGGAGGACCACTCGGGCGCAGCGGTCGCCGAGCGCCTGTGGACGATGCACGCCGAGCGCGGTGCGTTCCGCACGTACGCGGAGCCGCTGCCCGAGTGACCCCTCCGGGCTGAGCGCACGGGTCAGCGGATCCGCGGGAACTGGGCGGCGAGCGTCTCGTTGCGCAGTTCCCGCGCGGTCCTCGCGCTCCGGGCCTCGTGGACGAGCGCCGGGGACATCAGGTCGGGCGTGCGCCGCGCCGCCCGGGTCTGCCCGGCGCGGGCGACGCGGCGTTCACTCCATCGGAGGAGGAAGACGCCGGTGGCGTGCGCGGCGCGTTCGAGCGGGCCGGCGTGGGTGAGACGGAGTGCGGCAGTCATGATCCCTCGGTTTCGTCGTCGAAGACGGGTACGGCCGCGAAACGGACGAACACTCGACCGGAGCCGGGTTCGTCGGCGTCCGGGTCACGGCGCTGACGGAAGGTGGTGAGGAGCTCGAGCGTCGAGTCGGTGAGCTCCTGGAGTTCTGCGGGCGTCAGGCGCATGACGAGCGTCGACAGGGTCGCGGCGTCGCGCCACTCACCGAGCGAGCGTTCGTCACGGGCGATGAACTCGCGGATGACCTGCTCCGCGTGGTCGTTCGAGCCGGCGGCCACGAGGCGTGCCGCGGCGAGTGCGGCCGGTGACTGCGGTCCCTCGGAGCCGCCGCTGTGCAGCGTCGCCGGGGTCCGACGCCACCAGCGTTCGCGTCCGTTCCCTCGGCCGTCGACCTCCTGGATGAAGCCGTGCTTCTCGAGCTGCCGGAGGTGGTAGCTCGTCGAGCCCGACGACTCCCCGACGCGTTCGGCGAGGGTGGTGGCCGTCGCTGGGCCGTGCGTCGCCAGCTCGTTGAGCAGCTGTGCCCGCAACGGGTGCGAGAGCGCCTTCATCTCAGGGAGGTCGAGGACGCGGTGTTCGGTGGCCATGACACGAAGCTACTCGTGCAAAGACATATTTGCAACAATTTGTTTGCAGCGGTATCTCTGCGGTCAGCGCTGTGATGGACGCTGGCCGAGGCTCCCAGGGAGCGGGTTGCGAGTACCCCTAGCCTGACGCCGTGGAGCTGGGGGCGTTCGACACGGCGGTGGGGGCCGCGCTGCTGTTCGGCATGCCCGCGGCGGTGCTCTTCGTCGCCGCGGCGCTCCGTCGCCTGAGCGTGCCACGGAGGGTGTGGGGCGTCTTCGCGGCCGGCATCGTCGGGGTCCTGGTCCTGCTCGACGGGGCGGGTCGCGTCCGCTACCCCGTTCCCGACGAGACTCCCTTCGATGGCTTCGGTCAGTTCGTCGGGCTCGGCCTGGGGTGCGTCGGCGTCGTCGTGAACGGCGTGGTCTGCGCGGTGCTGGGCGGGTTCCGCAGGCCGGCTCGCCCCTCCCTGCAGGTCTCCGGCCGGGAGGCACGGATCCTGTCCGGCGCGTACCTCGCCCTGGCAGCGACCCTGGTCGTACCCGTGATCTCGTGGTCGTGCGGACTCGGCCTGCCCACCCCGCTCGTGACGGTGCCGCTCCTGGCGGTCGGGGTCGCGCTCTTCGTGCTCGCACTCGCACTGCGCTCGCGACGGCTGGGGCTGCTCCCCGAGGACGACCGGCCGTCCGTGGTCTCGCTCTGGCCCGCCGACGCGGTCGTCGGGGTCCTGCTGACCGCGATGCTTGTGGTCGCGGTCGGGTCGCTCGGCGGTGGCGTGCCCGACCGGTTGCGGACCGTGCCGGACGCGGAGGACCGACCCAGTGCGTCGGCGAAGTCGGACGCGGAATGGCCGGGGCCGGTCCCGACGGAGCGCACGACGCTCGATGCCACCGCGGTGGAGACCGGGACGCGACGGGCGCTCACCGACTCGGTGCGGTGGGCGGGACCGCTCGACGACCTCTCGTCGCCGACCCCCGCGCGGGCATCCGCTCCGCCGGTCTCCCTGACCGAGGAACGCTGCGAGGGCGGCGTCCGCTGGACCGGTTCGCTCGTGCTTCCGTCGGTGTCCCCGCAGGACGTCGCGGACGCGGTGCAGCGCGGGTGGGAACGATCCGGCTACGCCGTCGTGGACCGGGCCATGGGCACCGACTTCCTGATGCCCGTGGAGGACGCGCTCCCGGTGCGCCGCATGGCCCTCAGCGGCGGGCAGGACGGCGTGCACGTCAGCGTGGAGTCGTTCTGCGTCCCTCGCTGAGCCCTGCTCGGTTCGCGGGTGCCCGGGTCAGCGCGCGGCTGCCTCGATCGCGTCCGCCATGTCCTGGGCGACCCGGACGTTCGCCGCGGCGGTGGGGTGGATGCCGTCTGGGGTCGTCCCGGGCTCGTACGCGCCGTCGGCCGTGCGGATCGCCGTGAACGGGTCGACGTAGGACCACCCGTGCTCCTGGGCCTCGGCGCGGAGCTCCCGGCTGAGGACGAGCTGCCCGGCCCGCCGGTCAGCGCCCCAGAGGCTCGTCGTGCGGTCCGACGGCGGCCCGGCGACGATCAGCACGTGGCGCGCGTCGACCTTGCGGACCAGGGCGTCGACGTTCGCGGTGATCCGTCCGACAGGGACGGCCTGGTTGACGTCGTTCGTCCCGAGCTCGACGACGAGGACGTCGGCGTCCGGCACCGGTCCGATCTCGCGGAGGACCTGGTCGGAGCGGTACCCGCTGTGCGCGTACCCGCCCACGGCGTGGAGGTCCGGGTCACCCTCGAGCTGGTGCAGCCACGAGTCCGGCCGCGCCGTGATGGAGTCCCCCGCGTACGCGAACGTGACGGCGTCCGCAGCGTGTGTCGTGTCGAGCGCGCCCCGCACGACCTGGTCCGGCGTCCGCCGGAGCTCGGCGTCCTGCCGGAGGACGGCGTCCTTCCGGATGATCGTCTCCTGCTGGACGGCGACGGCTCCGTCGGCCGCCGCGGTGTGCGCGGTGGCGATGACGACGGCTCCGGTACCGACGAGGGCGGCGGAGGCGATGATGCTCATGAGGACCACGAGGTGGCTGGTGCGGGACACGACTACAGGTATCCCGCGGAACGGCTCGGGACACCAGGCCCCAGACCTGGGGAATCGTCGCGGTGACTGTGGCTTCTCGCACCCGTTCGAGGCAGCGACTCAGTGAGCACGTCGCACCGAAAGGCGTCGACCACGACCTGCGGTCAGCCACGTCCCGGCCGTCACGAGCACGGGGAGCCCGATCGCGAGCAGCGCCAGCACGGGCCAGTCGGCCACGAACGGCATGTGGCTGACCCCGGGTGGCGTCTCCCCGAACCGCAGGGTCAGCGCCCGGATCGGGAGGAGCCCCAGGACGGTCCCGATCACCGCGCCGACCGTGGTGAGGATGGCGGCCTGCCAGGCGGTGGTGCGCCGACGCAGACGTGGTGCGGCACCGATCGCGTCGAGCACCTCGTCGTCACGGCGGCCGTCCGCCCGGGCGAGACCGATCGCGACCGCGGTGGCGCCGATGGTCACGGCCGCCGCGAGGGCGAGCGCCAGTGCCCGGACCGGGGCACTCGCATCGACCGGGCCGGACTCGTAGAAGAAGGTCGGCGCCGAGGCCTGCGCCCGTGCGGAGCCGCCGTAGCTCTGCCATGCCGAGGCGAGCGCGCCCCACTGCTCCGGTGAGACCTCACCGTCGAGCCGGGTCACGAGCAGGCCGTCCACGGCGGGGACCCGGTACCGCTCGGCGGTCGCCTTCGTCATGAAGACGCCGATCTGGATCGGCGGGTCCTGCTCGTCGAGGACCGCCGGGATCGTCGTCGTGGCGTCCGGGTGCTCCGGGTCGGGCGACGTCGCGTCCTTCCAGCTGCGGTCCCGGAAGGTGTCGAGCCGGACAGCGTCGTCGTGGACGTACTCGGGCCAGAGCGACACGGCCTTCCCGTCGGCGAGGGCGTCACGGACCGCTGCGGACGGCCGGTGTCCGGTGAGCACGGCGTAGTCGTCGACCGTCCCGGTCAGGACGTGCGCGCTGCCCCCGGGCTCGAGCCACGAACCGCAGGACGCATCCGTGCAGTCGGCGGGGCGCTCCCAGAGGTGGAGTTGCGTCAGGGTGCTGGGTTCCTCGGACGGCTGCTCGTCGACGAGGCCGAGCACGCGGATGCGGTCGTGGTCGAGCACGCGGGCGCTGACCTCGGCAGCCCGTGCCGTCACCGCGGCGTCGTAGCCCTGCGGGTACGACCGGCTGTCAAGCCGACGGACGTCCGCCGTGGCCACCCCGACCGCGGTGCTGTACTGGTAGTCGCGGACGTACTGGGCGTGCTGCGAGGCGTTCCACGTGATCACCACGGAGGCCACGAACACGACGCTCATCACGCTCGCGAGCACCGGCACGGTCCGGACCGGGTTCCGACGCGCGTCTCGTCCTGCCATCCGCGCCGCGAGCCCGAACCGGCTCGACACGCCCGCGACGAGGGCGAGCACCCACGGCGAACAGATCGCCACCCCGAGCTGCACGAGGCACGGCCCGATCGCCACACCGGCGCCGACGACCCATGCCCAGTCGTCCCGTTGCCCGCTCTGCTCCGGCCGGTCGTTCAGGACGAGGACACCGATGCCGCACGCGACGGTCATGACCGCGCCGAGGACGATGAGGAGCGGTCCCCACACCCGACGACGGCGGGTCGTCGCCCGGCTCGGGGTCTCCGGGCGGAGCGACCCGCGGAGTCCGGCGAGGACGTTCACCCGTGTCGCTGCCCGCGCGGCGGCGAGGGACGACAGGACACCCGCGACGACGCCGGCCACGGCGATGCACAGGAGCATGACCACCGGGACGTGCAACCCGGGGAACGCGTGCACGTTCCCGTTGTCGAGCAACCGGAACGCGAGCGCTCCGATCCCGACCCCGATCGCCGTCCCGAGGACCGCACCGGCAGTGCCGAGCACGAGCCCGGACCCGGCGACGACCGACCGGACCACACCCCGTTCGGCACCGACACTGGTCAGGATCGCGTACGACCGGGCGTCGGCACGGGTGCCGACGAGGAACGCGGCACCCGCGAGCAGGCCGACCTCGAACAGGGCGAACACGCCGACGAGCCCCAACCCGGCGATGTACCACCCGAGGCTCTGCGGACCGGAGACGCCGTCGATCCGTTCGTCCGGTGGATCGAGCACGACCGGACGCGACTGGACGACGATGCCGTGGTCGTTCAGCCGCTTGATCTCCGACCACGTCGGGGCGACCGTCGGCAGGTACACCGTGACCGCACCCGCCTCAGAACGGCCCGTCGAGATCGGGGCCGCGTCCGCGGCGATGCTCCCCCACGGCAGGTAGACCGCCGTCTCGTCCGGGTCCTGCCCGAGGTCGCGCATCGTCCCCGTGATGGTGAACCGCTTCGTCACCGGGTCGGTCACGTCGACCGTGTCACCGATGCGGAGCCCGGTCTTCGCGAGCATCGCCGGCGTCATCATCGCCTGGTCGCGTGCCGTCGGAGCCGTGCCGTCGAGGACGTGCCAGTGCCCGTCGAGCACCGGGTCCCACGTGTCACCGAGGGTCGCCGTGGTGCCGACCGGGCCGTGCGCACCGCGCAGCACGACGTCGGTACTCGTCACCGGGATCGCGAGCGCACCCTTCGGCACGTACTCGGTGACGTCGGCGTAGGGGGTGTCGTCGTCGGCCTTCGCTGCGGGGCTGTTCTCCTCGGTCTGGGTGTTCGTCCAGTGCACGGGGTCCTGCCGCATGCCCCGGGCGTCCGGTTGCTGCGTCGTCATCTGCGCCTGGGCGTGCCCGAGGTCGTACCGGAGCTGCTCGGTGGTGGTCGGCTGCGTCGAGGTGAACAACACCGAGACTCCGGCGAAGCCCATGGTCGGCAGGCCGATCAGTGCGACGATGAGCGCCGCGCGCCCGGTCTTCGCGAACGCCATCCGTCGGCCCAGCCGGAGTGCCGGCCGGAGCCGGATCACGAGTGGGTCCGGTCCGCGAGGGCCATCTCGACGCCCGAGTACACCGTCTCGTCGACCACGCGTCCGTCCCGCAGGAACACGATGCGGTCCGCCCAGGCAGCGTGCCGGGCGTCGTGGGTCACGAGGAGCGCGCCGGCACCTGCGTCGACGTGCCGACGGAGCATGCGGAGCACCACCTCGCCGGTCTGCGAGTCGAGCGCGCCGGTCGGTTCGTCGGCCAGGACCAGGCGGCGCTCGCCGACGACCCCGCGGGCGATCGCCACACGCTGCTGCTGCCCGCCCGACAGGTCGTCCGGGAACGCGTCGGCCCGGTGGCCGAGTTCCACGTTGTCGAGCGCCAGCTGCGCGGCACGTCGCGCACGGCTGGTCTTCCAGCCGTCGAGCTCGAGCGGCAGCGCGACGTTCTCGATGGCGGTCAGGGACGGGATGAGGTTGAAGTCCTGGAACACGAACCCGACGAGCCGTCGACGCAGGGCGGCGAGCTCCTTCGCCGGACGGTCCGCCACCCACTCGCCGTCGATACGGACCTCGCCGCTCGTCGGGGGCAGCAGCGTGCCGGCACAGGCCAGGAGCGTCGACTTCCCCGAACCCGAGGTGCCCATCACGGCGACCATCTCCCCGCGGCGGATGGTCAGGTCGACACCGGCCAGGGCGGTCACGGCCTTGGCGCCGGTGCCGTACTGCACGCTCACGGCGTCCAGCTCGAGGAGTGGAGCCGCGGCGTTCACCGGGCGCTCCGGACGGTCTCGTCGGCGGACGCGGACACGGCCGTGCGGTGATCGGCCGGTCGGTACCGGGAGACGCTCGACTCCACGTGGTCGAGCCAGCGGACCTCGGCCTCGGCCTGGAACACCATCGACTCGAGCACGAGCGACCACGCGAGGTCGGTGGCCGGATCCGCGGTCCGCTTCAACCGTGTCAGGTCCTGGAGGTTCCGGACGGCTGCGCCGCGCTGCACCTGCACGAGTCGCTCGACGTCGACACCGGGCACCGTCACGGCGAGCGCGAACTTGATCGCGAGCTCGTCGCGACCGCGCTTCGCCGGGACCGGCTCGCTGAACCACCGCGTCACGGCGTCGCGGCCGGCCTCGGTGGCCGTGTAGACGACGTGCCCGTCGTCGTCGGCGTCGCCGCGCGCGACGAGCCCGTCGCGCTCGAGCCGGTCGAGGGTCGTGTAGACCTGGCCGATGTTGAGCGGCCAGCTCCCACCGGTGCGCTGCTCGAACTCCCCCCGGAGCTGGTACCCGTACCCGGGTCCGTCCACCAGCAGCGCGAGCACGCCCATCCGTACGCTCATGACACTCCCCCTCGTCCGGCCCGCTGTATGGGCATACCGAGTATGCCCATACCCGGTATGCAAGCGCAACTGTGCGGCGGCGCACCCTCGGCGGACGCAGACCGGACGCGCACCGGACGCCCCGGCCGCTGTCAGACCGGCTGCCTACGCTCGGGCCGTGCCCCTCCGTCCCCGCAGTCGGAACCCCGGTCGCACGGTGGTCGTCACCCTCGTCGGTGCCGCGCTCGTCGCCGGGGTCGTCGTCCTGCTCGCCCCGCGCGTGCTCGACGTGCTCGGGTCGCCGGGGTCCGCCATCGGGTCACTGCTGCCGTGGATGGGCGTCCTGCTCGTCCCGGTCGCCGGGCTCGCACTCGGGACGAGGTCGAAGCGGCTCGCCGTCCTCTCGGTCGCGTACGCCGCCGCCTGGGCGGTCGCGGTGCTCCCCGGCGTGCTCGCTCCCGCAGCGACCGGCGAGCCCCAGTTGACGGTCGTCACGCAGAACGTCGAGGCCACCAACGAGGACCCGGCGGCCACCGCCTCCGCCATCGCGGCCCGGCACCCGGACGTCATCGCGCTCGAAGAGCTCACCGGTGACTCCGGCGACGCCGTGCAGACCGCGCTCGCGGGTGCCTACCCGCACCACTACCGCGTCGGCTCCGTCGGGGTGTGGAGCCGGACGACGCTGAGCGACGGGGAGCCCCTGACGCTCGGCCTCGGATGGGCGCGCTCGCTCCGGGTGACGGTCGCCACCGCGATCGGCGACGTGCGGCTCTACGTCGTGCACGTGGACTCGTTGCGTCTGCGGACGGAGGACGCCCGGCCGACGATGCTGCGCTCGCTCACCACGGAGGTCCGCGACGACCCTGCCGAGCGGCTCGTGGTGGCGGGGGACTTCAACGGCGGCGCGTCGGACCCGCTCATGGCGCCCCTGCGGGCCGAGCTGTCCGAGGGCGGTGGCTTCGGGTTCACCTGGCCGGCGCAGATGCCGGTCGTCCGCCTCGACCACGTCTTCGTCCGCGGGCTCGGCACGGTCTCGACGAGCGTCCTGCCGGCGAACGGCAGCGACCACCGCGCCGTGCTGGCGCGCCTGCGCGCTGTCTGATCCGCTGGCGACGGACGCCGCTCCGGGTGACGGACGGGAGGCGCGTGACCAGCCGCCATGCGCCTCCCGTCCGTCGTGTGGTCGCGTCGGCGACGCGACCCGCCGCGCTCAGTGACCGAGCCCCGAGAGCTCCTCGAACTCCTCGTCCGTGAGCTCGACGACGGCGCCCTGCAGGTTGTCCTCGAGGTGGTCGACGCTGGACGTGCCGGGGATCGGTAGCATCACGGGTGAACGCTTGAGCAGCCATGCGAGGGCGAGCTGCGCCGGCGTCGCGCCCTTGCGCTCGGCGATCGCGGTGAGTGGCGAGTCGTCTCCGGTGAGTCCGCCGGTCGCGAGCGGGAACCACGGGATGAAGCCGATGCCCTGCTCCTCGGACCAGTCGAGGAGCTCCTCGGCGTCGCGCTTCTGCAGGTTGTAGAGGTTCTGCACGGTGACGATCGTGGCGTGCTCCTGCGCCGCCTTCACGTCGTCGACCGAGACCTCGGACAGACCGATGTGGCGGATCTTGCCCTCGTCCTGGAGCTTCTTGAGCTCGCCGACCTGGTCCTCGAGCGGGACCTTCGGGTCGATGCGGTGCAGCTGGAACAGGTCGATGCGCTCGAGGCCGAGGCGGCGCAGGCTCATCTCGCACTCCTGGCGGAGGTACTCCGGACGGCCGACCGGCGGCCACTCGTTCGGTCCGGTGCGGGTCAAGCCGGCCTTCGTCGCGATGACGATGTCGTCGCCGTACGGGTGCAGGGCCTCGCGGAGGAGGTCCTCGGCGACGTACGGGCCGTAGGAGTCGGCGGTGTCGAAGAAGTCGACGCCGAGCTCGACGGCGCGCTTGAGGACGCGGACGGCTTCGTCGTGGTCCTTCGGCGGTCCCCAGACGCCGGGGCCGGTGAGCTGCATCGTGCCGTAGCCGAGGCGGTGGACCTCGAGGTCGCCACCGATGCGGAAGGTGCCGGAGGACGCGGCGGGACGGGTGGTGTCGGTACCAGTGGTCATGCACGCCGTTGTACGCCGCACGCGTGACGCGTCCCTGAGCGCCCGTCCCCCGCGCGAGGTCAGGCGGACGGCTTCCGTGGGTACGGGGTCTCGCCGCGCTGCAGTCCACCGACGAGCTTCGCGATCCGGTTCGCCCGGGCCGTCGCACTCGGGGCCGTCGTCACCCGGTGCAGCACCGCGTACCGGTTCGTGGCGTCGAGCTCGGCGAACAGCGCTGCGGCGTCCGGGGCGGCGTCGAGCGCAGCCTGCAGGTCGTCCGGCACCGTCGCGGTCGCAGCCCCCGCGTAGGCGCGGTCCCACCGACCGTCGCCCTTCGCCCGGTCGATCTCGGCCTGTCCCCGTTCCCGCATCCGGCCGCCCGCCACGAGCGTCGCGACCAAGCCGATGTTCCGCTGCGACCAGAGGGACGCGCGGCGTCGGGGTGTGAAGCGCTGCCGGAAGGTGGCGGTGTCCCGGCCGCGCTTCTGCCCGTCGATCCAGCCGGAGCACAGCGCCTCGTCGAGCGCCTGGTCGTAGGTCAGCGACGTGGGCTCGGTCGTGCCCTTCTTGGCGAGGACGAGCCACACGCCGTCGGGGTCGTCCTCGTGCTCGTCGAGCCAGGCGCGCCACGCCGCGACGTCGGGCAGGACGAGGTCCTCGATGTCCATGCGCCGATGCTAGGCCGCACCGCCGACGCAGTGACGACCGCGACGGACCCGCACCGCGCCTCCAGGCCGGATCGCCGCATCGCCGGACCGCCGGGGCGGGAGCCGACCGCTCAGACCCAGTGCGGCTGCGACAGCAGCCCGTCCGGGTCCACCTGCTCGGCGATCCGGTGCAGCCGCGAGGTGTTCACGCCGAAGTAGGCCGAGGGGTCCGTGATCGCCGCGTCGCAGTAGTTCGCGTACGCAGCACTCCCCCACGCCGGCGTCATCGCCTTCCGGAACGCGCGCACGTAGGCGTCGAACGGCGCCGGGTCCGTCCCGTCCGCGAACACCGACGTGTACTGGACCGTCATGAGCGCCGACCGCCACGGGAACGCCGAGTCCGTCCGCCCGATCCGCGCGACCGCCCCGCCGAGGGCGTCGAGCGAGACACCGCCCTCGAGGTTCCCGGACACGTCACCGGCGGCCTCCGCGTGCTGCACCAGGACGTCGATCTGCGCATCCGTGAGCTTCGTGCCGCCGATGGACGACGTCGCCGCCTCGGACACGCGCTGCGGCTTGCCGGCGAGTGCGGACATCGCGGCGCCGTACGACAGCTGCTCGGCCGTGTGGCGCGTCGGTGTCGCTCCGGTCGCGGCGACGAAGCCGTCGACGGAGGCGTCGGCACCGGTCTTCGAGCCGGTCCACACGCCGGTCACGGTGACCGACAGCGAGGAGTGCCGGGATCCGCCGAGGAGCTTGAGCGTCGACCAGAGCTCGTCGTCGGCGGTGGGAGCCCAGTCCTGCCACGCGCGGACGACGTCGGCCGCTGCCGACGCGGGGAACGCGAGCTCGAAGAGCAGGACGTTCGGAGCCTCGCGGGTCCGGAACGTCATCGAGGTCACGACGCCCACCGTCCCGCCCCCGCCGCCGCGGCAGGCCCAGAACAGGTCCGGCTCCGCCTGTGCGGAGACGTCGTGCACGGCACCGTCGGGCGTGACGAGCCGCACGGCCGTCAGCTGGTCGCAGGTCAGACCGAAGGAGCGGGTGAGCACCCCGACACCGCCGCCGAGCGTCAGTCCGCCGGTGCCGACCGTCGGGCAGGAGCCGGCGCCGATCGCCCGACCCTGGGCGGCGAGCGTCGCGTAGACGTTCGCGAGCTGGGCCCCGGGGCCGATCGTCGCCGTGCCGTCCTCGTGGACCTCGATGCCGTCGAGCGCCTTCGTGCTGATGACGAGCGAGCGCGGGACCTCGGTGCCGGGGGCGCCGCCGGCCGACCACCCCGTGTACGAGTGGCCGCCGGCGCGCAGGGCGACCGGCGTGCGCGTGTTCCGCGCGAAGGCGAGCCCGGCCTGCACGTCCGCCTCGCTCGCGGCGAGCAGGATGCCCTGCGGGTCGGCGTCGTCGTAGCGTGGGTTCTCGAGCACCCGGGCGTCGTCCCAGCCCTGCGAGCCGGAGCGCAGGAGCCGTCCCGACACCGCGGCTGCGAGCGCCTGCCAGGAGTCGGGGCCACCCGGTGTCGGGGTCGTGCTCGGTGTGCGGACCGGCGCCGCGTCCGTCGCGGAGGACGAACCCGACGGCGTCCTGCCCGGCTTCGGCGCCGCGCCGGAGCACGCCGCCAGGAGTCCGGCGAGCCCGATGCCGACGCCGCCACCGATCAGTGCGCGCCGGCTGGTCCGGCGGAACGCGCGGTCGGCAGCTTCGGCGGGCTCGGGGTGCATCGCCCCTGTCTACGCCATCCGCGTGGCATGCACGAGACCCCGGTCAACGCGGGCTGCTGCTGATCCGCACAGCGTCGGCCCACTCCCGGACCCAGCCCGGCACGGTGAGGTCGCGGGGTGCGGGACCGGTGATCGCGAGCAGCTCGGACGGGGTCACGTGCCCGCCGTCCCGGTGCAGGAACCGCGCCTGCACGACCGCCCGCGCGATGACGGCGTCCCGCCGCACGAGGGTCTGCTCCATGTACACCGAGCGCTCGTCCATCCCGAGCACCCGTGTGCGCAGGACGAAGCGCTGCCCGAGCGTCAGCGACCGCTTGTACGTGATCGTCTGCGCCGCGACCACCGCGTACCAACCGCGCTCGGAGGCCGCCTGCCAGAACCCGGAGCGGGTGAGCAGGTCGTACCGGCCGAGGTCGAGCAGCGAGAGGTACTTGCCGTTGTTGACGTGCCGCAGCGGGTCGAGGTCGGTGAGCGTGACCCGGAACGGTGTGCGTGCCTCGTCCCACAGCGACGTCCCGCGGCCTCGACGCGACGAGGTCAGACGGGTGCGCAGGGTCAGGAGCAGCAGCCGGAAGTACAGGTTCACGGACCGATCACACCAGTTGCACCGTGCACCGGGCGACACCGTTGGAGGATCCGCACGAGCGCGTTCCCAGCTGGGCGGGCACCGACAGTGCCTCCCTCCAAACGCGGGTCGGCGAGTAGACCGGACGCATGCAGACACGCAAGCTCGCAGACCTCGAGGTCGGCCCGATCGGCCTCGGCACCATGGGCATGAGCGCCTTCTACTCCGGCGCCGGCTCCGACGACGACGAGTCGATCCGCACGATCCACCGCGCGATCGACCTCGGCGTCACCCTGTTCGACACCGCCGAGGCCTACGGGCCGTACACGAACGAGGAGCTCCTCCGCCGGGCCCTCGCCGACCGCCGGGACGACGTCGTCATCGCGACGAAGTTCGGCCTGATCACGCACCGGGCGGGCGAGGCCACCCCGGCGACCGAGCGCGGGATCAGTTCCGCTCCCGAGTCGGTCCGGGAGGCGCTCGAGGGCTCGCTGCGTCGACTCGGCACGGACCACATCGACCTCTACTACCAGCACCGCGTCGACCCGGCCGTCCCGATCGAGGACGTTATCGGGCAGCTCGCCGGCTTCGTGGGGGAGGGCAAGATCCGCCACATCGGGCTCTCCGAGGCGTCGGCAGCGACGATCCGCAAGGCCCACGCCGTGCACCCGATCACGGCGCTGCAGAGCGAGTACTCGCTGTGGACGCGCGACCCGGAGGGCGAGGTGCTCGACACCCTCCGGGAGCTCGGCATCGGCCTCGTGCCCTACTCCCCGCTCGGCCGGGGCTTCCTCACGGGCGCGATCACGAGCCCGTCCGACCTGGACGACGACGACTTCCGTCGCGCGAACCCCCGCTTCGCGGAGGAGGCCTTCGCGCAGAACATGCGGATCGTCGACTCCGTCAAGGAGATCGCCGACGAGGTCGGCGGCACCCCGGCCCAGGTCGCGCTGGCCTGGCTCCTCGCGCAGGGCGACGACGTCGTGCCGATCCCGGGGACGAAGCGGGTCAGCCGACTCGAGGAGAACGTCGGTGCGACCGAGATCACGCTCTCGGCGGACCAGCTCACGCGGCTCTCGTCGCTGCCCGTCCCGACGGGCGACCGGTACCCGGACATGTCCTCGATCGGTCGCTGACGCGCGTCGCCCACGCGATGGTCGCGTCGCCGACGCGACGCGGGGGTCGCCGACGCGACCACCTGACGGCCTGGAGGCCCGTGGCACGCTCGCCACGGGCCTCCAGGCCGTCTCCTGGTCCCGCTGGGATCAGACCTCCGCGGCGAACGCGGCCGCGCGGAGCTGCAGGTCCTCGATGCGCTGGAGCCGGGCGGCCTCGACGTCGTACCCCTCGTAGGCGGGCGGCGGCAGCTTCCGGACGTTCCGCGAGCACTGGAAGTCCTGGCAGACGAGCGTGCCGACGGTGTTGCCGTTGCGGCCGGCCTTCCCGGACCGCTTGGCGCTGTAGAACACGACGTCGTTCGGCAGCTTGACGTCCTGGCACCACGAGCACTGCGCGCGGTTGCGGGGCGACGCCTCGGCCTGCCGGAAGAGGATCCCGACGAGCTCGCCCTCGAGCGTGGGGACGACGGCGTAGGCGCGGCGGCCGATCTTCGGGTCCCGCCAGCCGAGGTAGTCGTGGGCGTCCCAGTCGATGGTCTCGAAGCCCTCAGGGAGGGTGATGTCGGCCGTCTCCTTGCGGGAGGCGTTGACGAAGGACGTGCGGATGGTCTTCTCGCTGATGGGCAGCATGGTGTGTCGCTCTCGACGGGGGCCCGGGGCACGCGGACGCGTGCCGCACCGGGCAGGGGTGGTCAGGGGTCGGTGACGGCGGCCGCACCGCACGGTGCGACCGGGGGCGTCACGCCCTGATGCCGGCGCTCTGCGCGCCGACCACCTCCTGGAAGCTCACCCGACCAGCCTACGACGGGGTGTCAAGCCGGGCGTGTCGGGACCGGTGCGCGACGGCGTCACGCCGGTCGCGGCATCCCTCGCAGCAGCACGAGGGACCCGTCGTACGAGGGCCGCACCCGGAGCGAGCCGTGGCGGCGGTCCCACTCACCGGACTCGAGCGCGTCGCGGAGGGCCGTGACCGATCGCCGCGCCGTGAGCTCGTCCACCGCAGACCACGCCGGGTCCGCAAGCCGAGCGCCCGGGTCGAGGAGCCGTTCGGGCCGGGCGTAGTACGCCTCCGAGAAGCCGTCGACGCACGTGAAGGGGATCGGCAGGCGGGTCGTCTCGACCGCGCCGCCGAGTGCTGTCGCGATCCGGTCGAGGGCCGGGTACCGCCGGGCCTCGGCCGCCGTCACTTCCGGGGCGTACTCGGTCAGCCAGGAGTCCTGCACGCGGTCCGGGTCGTGGGTCACGACGACGACCGGCCCCCTCGTGACCCGTCGCACCTCCGCGAACACGCGCTCGGGGTCCGAGCACCCCACGACGTCGACCGTGATCACGGCCGCGTCGAAGGCACCGGCGACGAACGGCACGTCGCCCGCCGTGACCTCGACCGGTGTCGTCTCGCGGTCGGTCGGGGTGTACGACACGGCGCCGGGCGCGACGTCGAGCACCGTCCGGGCGTCCCCGAGCGCCTTCGTGACCGCCCGGGCGAAGGACGGCTCCGGCCGACGCCAGCGACTCTGGTCAGGGCTCACGGCCCCAGCCTACGGACCGCCGCAGCTCCGCTCGCCCGGCCCGTCCCGCTGACCCACGAAACGCGTGCGCTCCGACGAAGCACCCGTCGAACGACGCGCGGAACGTCGGAACGCGCGCGTTTCGTCACCGCCGCGCGCCGGCTACACCGCGGCGGACCGCTCCGAGCGCTCCGTCGCCGCCCAGGTCCCGAGCAGCGCGAGGTTGCGCTCCGACTCGCTCCCGGGCTCGGCCCCGTACGTGAACATCGTCAGCCCGGGGTCCGCGACGAGGTCGAGCGCCTCGTACGTCAGCTCGAGCCGGCCGACGACCGGGTGCTCGATGCGCTTCCGCCCCGTGCGGTGCGACCGGACGTCGTGCGCCGCCCACCAGGCGCGGAACTCCTCGCTGCGGGTCGAGAGCTCCCCGACGAGCGTCACGAGCCCGGGCTCGCACGGGTTCGCGACCGCCGCGGCACGGAGGATCGCCACGGCGTCCCGCGCGGTCTGCGCCCAGTCGGGGAAGAACTCGCGCGCGGCGGGGTCGAGGAACGTGAACCGCGCGGTGTTCACCGGACGGCCCGGCCCCGCGAACATCGGCGAGTACAGCGCCCGTCCGAGCTCGTTCGTCGCGACGACGTCGCCGCGCTCGTTCCGCACCCACGCCGGTGCGCCGGTGATCGCGTCGAGGAGCTGCTGCACCCCGGGACGCACCCGCGTCGGGACGTTCCGGTGCATGGTCTTCACGCCGGCGTTCGCGAGCCGCGCGAGGTCCCAGAGGTGCGTGCGCTCGTCGTCGTCGAGCCGGAGGGCCGCGGCGAGACCGTCGAGCACGCTGTCGGAGACGCCCTTGAGGGTCCCCCGCTCGAGCCGCGTGTAGTAGTCGACGCTCACGCCCGCGAGCATCGCCACCTCGTGCCGGCGGAGGCCCGGGACCCGTCGGACTCCCCCACCGAAGGTCGGCATGCCCACCTGGTCCGGGGTGAGCCGCGCCCGTCGTGAGGACAGGAAGTCCTGGATCTCCTTGCGCACGTCGATACCCATGTCGGTCAGGGTACGTGGCGGGATCGGCACCGGGACAGGTACCGGGAGTGCCTGCCTCGGTACCGGGTCCACACGGGTCGGACGGGAGGCGCGTGGCGGTGCCGCCGCGCGCCTCCCGTCCGGTGGCGGTCCCCGCTACAGCGCGCGCTCGCGCGCGGCCAGGCGCACCCGCGCCACGCGGTGTCCGTCCATCTCGGTGACCTCGATGGTCCAGTCGTCGAGCTCGACGACGTCACCGACCACGGGGATGCGGTCGAGGTGGACCTGCACGAGTCCGCCGACGGTCTCGTAGTCGCCGTCGGGCAGGACCGGGCCGCCGTCGGCCGCGAGGTCCTCGAGCACGAGCGACCCGTCGACGCCCTCGGGGGCGCCGGACGAGGAGTCCGCCTCGGCGGTGTCCCACTCGTCCTTGATGCGGCCGACGAGGTCCTCGAGCAGGGCCTCGAGCGTCACCATGCCCGCGCTGCCGCCGTACTCGTCCACGACGAGTGCGATCTGGTGGCCGTCCGTGCGCATCTGGGCGATCGCGCTCGACAGCGACTTCGTCTCCGGCATCGCCAGCACCGGCCGGACGAGCGTCGCGAGCGGCGCTTCCGGGTCGGCGGGGCGGAGGAGGTCTCGGAGGTGCACGAAGCCCGTGACGTGGTCGCGCGAGCCAGACGTCACCAGGTACCGGGAGTGCCCGGCGTCGAGCGCGAGGTCCGTCGCCCGGCGGACGGAGAGGTCGGCGTCCATCGTGGAGACGTCGTACCAGGGACGCATGGACTCGCGGAGGGTGCGGTCGCCGGCATCGAGGGCGCTCTTGGCGATCTGCCGGCCCTGCGCGTCGATGGCGTCGTGCTCGGCGACGAGGTCACGGAGCTCCTCCGTGCTCATCGACTCGCTGCGGGCGTTCGGGTCGCCGCCGAGCAGCCGCACGATCGCGTTCGTCGTGCTGGACAGCACCCAGATGACCGGGCGCATGAGGGTCGCGAACCGGTCGAGCGGCGGGGCCACGATCATCGAGAAGCCCTCGGCGCGCTGGAGGGCCAGGCGCTTCGGGACGAGCTCGCCGAACACGAGCGACAGGTACGCGATGACGAGGGTGAGCAGCACGAGGGCGACGGCTTCGGCGGCACCGCGGTCGAGGCCGACGCCCTGCAGCAGCGGTGCGATGTCGGGTGCGATCGTCGAGGCGCCGTACGCCGCCGAGAAGAACCCGGCCACGGTGACGCCGATCTGCACCGCGGAGAGGAAGCGGTTCGGGTCACGGCTGAGCTGGGCGACCCGGGCGCCGCGCGGTCCCTTGCGCTCGAGCTGCTGCAGCTGCGATTCGCGGAGGGAGACGAGGGCGATCTCGGCGGCGGCGAACACACCGCCGACGAGCACGAAGAGGATGACGAGCCCGAAGGCGATCCAGGTGTCCGCGCCCATCAGCGGGCGGTCCGCTCGGGTCGGGGTGGAACCGGTCGCGATCGGGCGCTGGGCCTGTGACAGTCGTCCATGCCTGTGAGCCTGCACAGGCGTTCTGGGAGTGCGCCCCGCGGTGACTGCGGGGGCGCTGTGATTCGTCTGCCTAGGCCGTGATCGGGCGCCCGGTGCGGGCCTCGAGCCACGCGGCGGGGTCGATCGGGGTGACCCCGTCGAGGAGCACCTCGAGGTGCAGGTGCGCTCCGGTCGAGACGCCCGAGTTGCCCACCTGGCCGATGAACTCGCCGGCCTCGACGGTGTCGCCGACCCTGAGCGGGGTCGATCCCGGGATCATGTGGCCGTAGAGCGTGGCGACCTTGCGGCCGTCGATCACGTGGTCGATGACCACAGCGGTGCCGTAGTTGAAGTACGGGCCGGCGACACGGACCGTGCCCTTCGCGATCGCGCCGATCGGGGTCCCGAGCCCCGGGGTGAAGTCGAGGCCCTCGTGCAGCGACGAGCACGCGCCGCACGGAGCCGAGCGGTAGCCGAAGCCGGAGCTCATCTGCACCGGGCCCGGGAACGGCGACCGGACCTCGCCCCCGAAGGAGACCGAGCCGCTCGCGGTGGCCTGCTCCGTCGTCGTCGAGCCGCCGCCGACCGTGAAGCCGTCGCGTGCGGGGTCGGCGAGGGCGGCGAGCTGCGTGACCGAGTAGTCCTGTCCGGTGACGCTCGGGGCGAGGGTCGCCGTGGCGATCGCGGTGCTGGACGCGGCGTGGGCCGGCGTCGCCGAGGCGGCGAAGAGCACGAAGGCGGCGAGGGCGCTGGTGAGGGTGACGCGGCTCGCGCGGTTCGCCGAGCGGAGCGGGTTGACCCGGGCGCGCAGCGGGCGTCGCGGCTGGGCTGTTGCAGACGACCTGACCGTGCGGGCGGCGCGAGTCGGGCCTGTGACGTCGCGGTCGACCCGGCGGATACGGGCCGCGCTGTGTGCGGTGCTGGCGTGCTCCGTGGTGGCCCGTGCGACGGCGACCCCGCGCCCGCTCGCCGCCCCGCGAGCCGTGTCGGTCGGACGGTCGGTGGTGGCCGCTCGACCGGGTGCGGCCGTGCGGTCGGTGACGACCGGGCGACCGGTCCGGCGCGGTTGCTTGCGGGCCGCGGCGCGCTCGGCCTCGAGGGCTGCACGGCGCGACAGGTGCACGACCGGGGTGTCCGGGTGCTGGTCTGGATGGGGTGCAGTCGTCATGGCCGCCCACCATTCTGCACGACTCTGTCCGTTTGTACAGACCCCAGTGTGATCATTCCGTTACACGACGCACACCGACGCCACGGGCTCCCGTGTCGATCGGTACTGTCCGAGGAGAGCGACCGGAAGGACCGAAGCCCATGGCCCGAACGCCGCGTGAACGTCACGAACCGATCGACCTGCGCTCCGCCGAGGTCGTCCTCGCCGGCACCCAGGAACTCCTGCCCGTGCTGCGCGCCGCC
Source organism: Curtobacterium phoenicis (assembly GCF_047238015.1). Lineage (NCBI taxonomy): Bacteria > Bacillati > Actinomycetota > Actinomycetes > Micrococcales > Microbacteriaceae > Curtobacterium > Curtobacterium phoenicis. Next base: position 242,946 of record NZ_JBDFLZ010000002.1, on the reverse strand, counting down.
GCGGTCCGGGCCGGGGTCGACGCCATGCGGATGCGGGTCGTCGGCGTCGACGACCTCCCGGACCCGGGCGAGACCGGGGACGCCGAACTCGCCGTGATCGCGATCCGCCGCCCCGGCGACGATCCCGCGTTCCACCGGGCCCACGAGGCCGCGGAACTCATCGACCCCTTGCTCGCGCCGAACGCGGTACGGATCGTCGTGACGGTGTCGGGCATGACCCGCCTCGCCCCGAAGGTCGAGCGCACGCTGACGTCCGAGGTGCTCCACCAGATCGGCGCGGCCGCAGCCCCCACCGGTCGGGACCGCCCGTTCCGGAACCTCCGGATGCGCCTCGGGCTCGCGGCGCTGAAGACCTCGGGCGTGCGGGTGTTCCGGATCACCATCGGTCGCTAGCGGACCGCCCCTCCCGGTCTCCGCGCCCCGCGCGACACCGGTCGGCGTCAGTCCCCGTGCGGGTCCGCGGTCTGCGCGGCCGAGGCGTCCACCCGGTGCTGGACGGGGACGGAGTGCGCCACGGCCGCCACGCTCCCGACCGCGAGCACGAGCGCGAGTGCGCCGGCGGTGCACGCGGTCCCGATCCGGCGCAGTCTCGACCCAGCTCCGCGCTGCCGCGGTGCGAACCGGGCGATCCCCTGCGCCGGTTCCGGTCCGACGAGCCACGGACCCGATCCGTCCACGCCGTACGAGAAGGGACCCGAGCCGTCGGGGGCGTACCGGTACGGCCCGCTGCCGTCCACCGCGTAGGCGGAGCGGAGGTCCTCGGCCGCCCACCCGAAGTCCTCCGGGGTCCGTCGTCGTGTCGTCGTCACGGTCTGCTCCTCCCACCGCGGCGTGGAGCCGCGGGAGACCAGTCCACGCGTGGTGTCCATGCGTCGGCCATGTGCCTCCCGGGCGGCTGCCGTCCGTTCGCTGTGAGGTGGCCCGACCAGGTATCTTGACATCGAGACATCCCGCGCCTGCGAGTAGCGTGGGGCGTACCGACGGCATGAACAAGGGAGTACCCGCCAGCATGGCCAAGATCATCTACACGCTCACGGACGAGGCGCCGTTCCTGGCGACCCACTCCTTCCTCCCGATCATCCAGGCCTTCGCCGGCACCGCCGGTGTCGACGTGGAGACCCGCGACATCTCGCTCTCCGGCCGGATCATCGCGCAGTTCCCGGAGCGGCTCACCGACGAGCAGCGCCTGGACGACGCCCTCACCGAGCTCGGGGAGCTCGCGACGACCCCCGAGGCGAACATCATCAAGCTGCCGAACATCTCGGCGTCGATCCCGCAGCTCAAGGCGGCGATCAAGGAGCTGCAGGCGCAGGGCTACGACCTGCCGGCCTACCCCGACGAGCCGGCCACGGACGAGGAGCGCGACGTCCGCGCCCGCTACGACCGCGTCAAGGGCAGTGCCGTGAACCCCGTGCTGCGCGAGGGCAACTCCGACCGCCGTGCCCCGCTCTCGGTGAAGAACTACGCCAGGAAGCACCCGCACCGCATGGGTGCCTGGAGCCACGACTCGAAGACGAACGTCGTGACGATGGGCAAGGACGACTTCCGTTCGAACGAGCAGTCCTGGATCGCCCCGGCGGACGACACGCTGACGATCGAGTTCGTCGGCGCCGACGGCGAGACCACCGTGCTCAAGCAGTCGATCCCGGTCCTCGCGGGCGAGGTCGTCGACGGCACCGTCCTGCACGTCCGCGCGCTCGAGGCCTTCCTGCAGGACCAGATCGCCGCGGCGAAGGCCCAGGGCGTCCTGTTCTCGGTGCACCTCAAGGCCACGATGATGAAGGTCTCCGACCCGATCATCTTCGGCCACGTCATCCGGGCGTTCTTCCCGACCGTGTTCGAGCGCTTCGGCGCCGACCTCGCCGCCGCCGGGCTGAACCCGAACGACGGCCTCGGCTCGGTCCTCGCCGGGCTCGACGCACTGCCGAACGGTGCGGAGATCAAGCGAGCGTTCGACGAGGGCATCGACGCCGGCCCCGACCTCGCGATGGTCGACTCCGACAAGGGCATCACGAACCTGCACGTCCCGAGCGACGTCATCGTCGACGCCTCGATGCCCGCCATGATCCGCACCTCCGGCCACATGTGGGGCCCGGACGGCGAGGAGCACGACACCCTCGCGGTCATCCCGGACTCGAGCTACGCCGGCATCTACCAGACGGTGATCGAGGACTGCCGCGCGAACGGCGCCTTCGACCCGGCCACCATGGGCTCGGTGCCGAACGTCGGCCTGATGGCGCAGAAGGCAGAGGAGTACGGCTCGCACGACAAGACCTTCGAGGTCCCGGCAGCCGGTCGTGTGCGGGTCGTCACGAGCGGCGGCGAGACCGTCATCGAGCACGAGGTCGAGGCCGGCGACATCTGGCGCGCCTGCCAGACCAAGGACGTGGCGATCCGCGACTGGGTGAAGCTCGCGGTGACGCGTGCCCGTGCCTCGGCGACCCCGGCCGTGTTCTGGCTCGACGAGACCCGTGCGCACGACGCGAACCTCATCGGGCTCGTGCGGACGTACCTCGGTGAACACGACACCGACGGGCTGCAGATCGAGATCATGTCGCCCGAGGACGCCATGGCCTTCTCGCTCGAGCGGATCCGCCGCGGCGAGGACACGATCTCCGTCACGGGGAACGTGCTCCGCGACTACCTGACCGACCTGTTCCCGATCATGGAGCTCGGCACCTCCGCCAAGATGCTCTCCGTCGTCCCGCTGCTCGGCGGCGGCGGCCTGTTCGAGACCGGAGCCGGTGGTTCCGCCCCGAAGCACGTGCAGCAGCTCGTCGAGCAGAACTACCTGCGATGGGACTCCCTGGGCGAGTTCCTCGCGCTCGCAGTGTCGTTCGAGCACCTCGCGGGCGTGACCGGCAACCAGCGGGCGAAGATCCTCGGCAAGACCCTCGACCGTGCGACCGGGACCTTCCTCGACGAGAACAAGTCCCCGGGCCGCAAGATCGGCACGATCGACAACCGCGGCAGCCACTACTACCTCGCCAAGTACTGGGCCAAGGAGCTCGCGGCGCAGACCGACGACGCGGAGCTCGCGGCGGCGTTCTCGGACGTGGCAGCGCGCCTCGGGTCGGACGAGCAGACGATCGTGGACGAGCTGAACGGCGTGCAGGGACACCCGGCGGACATCGGCGGTTACTACCGTCCGGACGACGCCAAGACCGCCGCGGTCATGCGCCCGTCCACGACGCTCAACGGGATCCTCGCCGCGCTGTAGACGCGACCCACGGACGGACGGGAGGCGCGGTGTCGGCCGGCACCGCGCCTCCCGTCCGTCGTGTGGCCGGGTCGGCGCCGGGGCCGGGGCCGGAGAGCGACCGGGGTTCCGAAGTCCTGGACTTTCCGGCGCTCAGCGCCCCGCGATCGGAACCTCGGCGGACGTGAGCGGCGAGTCGCGGAACCTCGACGGGGTCGTCGTCAGCGTGCCGCTCCGGGTGTCAGCTGCGGGCGGGCACCGGCGGGCCGACGACGAGCAGCCCGGAGAACACGAGCGCCACCGCCACGACGCCGATCACGACCGAGAGCGCGGGGCGCCGCACCACGAAGAACAGCAGGCGGTCCCGGAACCCTGCGCGGCCCTCGGCCGAACGGCGCCACCCGCCGTCGAGCATCCCGCGACGGGCGACCGCGACCTCGAACGGCACCGTCGCGTACGGCACGACGGCACTCGCCCACCCGAGCACGAGCGCGCCCGCCGACCAGCGCTGGTTCACCGCGACCACCGTCGTCACGACGAGGTACGCCAGGAACACGAAGCCGTGCACGCCGCCGCCGATCCGGACGCCCCGATCGCCCGCATCGAAGCCGTACTTCATCACCATCCCGGCGATGAGGAGGGTCCAGGTCACGAGTTCGGCGACCGCAGCCGCGCGGAACAGGGATCGGGGAGTCATGCCGACATGGTGGCGCACCGTCCCGACAGAACCCCGACACCGTCCCCGACCGAACCCCGGCACCGTTCCGACCGAGCCCGCACCGACACCCCGACACGCCGCGGGTCGTATCGATTCGACCCGCGTTCCGACTAGCGTTGACGGCATGTCGACGACGACACCAACGGACACCACACCACCCCTGCGCGTCGGGGTGATCGGTCTCGGCTTCGCCGGCACCACGCACCTCGACGCCTACACCGCGTTGCCCGGGGTCGAGGTCATCGCCCTCGCGGGCCAGGAGACCGACCGGCTGCACGAGCTCGCCGACTCGCGGGGCGTGCCGCACCGCTACGCGGACTGGCAGGACCTCGTCGCCCGCGACGACCTCGACATCGTGTCGATCGGCGTCCCGAACGCCCTGCACCACCCGATCGCGGTGGCGGCGCTCGAGTCCGGCAAGCACGTCTTCTGCGAGAAGCCGCTCGCCACGACGGGCGACCAGGCGCAGGAGATGGTCGATGCCGCCGTACGGAACGACCGCGTGCTCGAGGTCGCGTACAACCACCGCCGGCGCGCGGACGTGCAGTTCCTCAGCGGCCACCTCGCACAGCGCGACGCCGCCGGGAACGGCCCGCTCGGGCACGTCTACCACGCACGAGCGAGCTGGCTGCGACGAGCCGGGATCCCCGGCATCCGGAGCTGGTTCGCGAACAAGGAGACCGCGGGCGGCGGTCCGCTCATCGACCTCGGCTCGCACGTGCTCGACATCGCCCTGCACCTGCTCGGCGAACCGCGCGTCGTGACCGCGAGCGCCGTGGCGTACAACGAGCTCGGCAGCGCCGGTCGGGGCGGGAGCGACCGCGACCCGGTGTCCGCCGCCACGGGTCGCCCCTTCGACGTCGAGGACTTCGCGAGCGCACTGCTCCGGTTCGAGGACGGATCGAGTCTGCAGCTCCAGGCGAGCTGGGCCAGCTACTCCAAGGACGTCGAGGACATCGAGGTCGAGCTGCTCGGATCGACCGGCGGCGCCCGCCTGTTCGTCCGCGACTACGCCACCGAGGGCACCGTGACGCTGTACTCCGACGAGCAGGGTGTGCCGACGGTCACCCGGCCGGGTGTGCGCGTCCCCGCCGGACACCACCAACGCGTGATCGAGGAGTTCCTCGCCACGATCCGCTCCAGGGACCACGAGGGGCACCACGGGGAGTTCGCACTGCACCGCAGCCGTGTCGTCGACGCGATCTACGCGTCCGCTGCTGCGGGTCGAGAGATGGAGGTCACCGCATGAGCAACGACGCACCCAGGATCGTCGTCTGGAACGAGAACGTGCACGAGAGCCGCGGCGACGCCACGGTCGTCGGGCACTACCCGGACGGCATGCACGCGGTCATCGCCGCCGCGCTCCGCGAGCTCGTGCCGGGCGCCGACGTGTCCACCGCGACGCTCCAGGAACCCGAGCACGGCCTCACCGCGGAGCGCCTGGCGCAGACGGACGTGCTGTTCTGGTGGGGGCACGCCGCCCACGACGAGGTCTCCGACGAGGTCGTGCAGCGCGTGGTCGACGCGGTGCACGCGGGGATGGGCCTCGTGGTGCTGCACTCCGGCCACTACTCGAAGCCGTTCAAGCGCCTGATGGGCACCACGTGCTCGCTGAAGTGGCGCAACGACGGGCAGGACCGCGAGCTCGTCTGGACGATCGCCCCGGACCACCCCATCGCCGAAGGGGTCCCGCACCCGATCGTCATCGATCAGCAGGAGATGTACGGCGAGTTCTTCGACATCCCCCGCCCGGACGAGGAGGTCTTCCTCTCCACGTTCTCCGGCGGCGAGGTCTTCCGGTCGGGCGTCGCGTACCGTCGTGGCCTCGGCCGGGTGTTCTACTTCTCCCCCGGCGACCAGGAGTACCCGGTGTACCACCACCCGGACGTGCAGCGGGTGCTCGCGAACGCCGCACGCTGGGCCGCTCCGGTGTCCGAACGCCGCGAGCTGACGGCTGACCCCCACCCTCGGGACTGGTTCACGGCGGAGGGTGCGGGTAGACAGGGCGTGTGACGCAGTCCCCCACCGCACCCCCGCTCGACCCCGCGGCGCGGCGCACCGCCGTCGTCGAGGCGCTCGGCGTGCTCGGCAGCGGTCCCGAGGAGCGCTTCGACCGGATCACCCGGATGACGCAGGAGGCCTTCGGCGTCCCGCTGACGTTCCTCAACCTCGTGCACCACGACGTCGTCACCACGCAGTCGACGTTCGGGTGGCAGCAGGGGACGAGCGTGCCGGCGTCGGAGCAGTTCTGCGCGACGACGGTCCTGACGCCCGAGCCGATGGTGATCCCCGACACGACGCTCGACGCGCGCTTCGCCGCCACGGCAGCGGTCGCCGAGCACGGGATCCGCTTCTACGCGGGCGCTCCCCTGTCGATGCTCGACGGCACGCGTGTCGGGACGCTCTGCATCATGGACGCCCAGCCGCGCACGTTCGGCGCCGAGGACGTCGCCCTGCTCCGCGACCTCGCACGGTGGGCGGAGCGTGAACTCGGGCACGCGATCGACGAGCGGCGGGTCCGTCGGGTGCTCGAGGGCCTCGCACCAGAGCCCGTCGAGGTGCCTGGACACACCGTCACGACGGTCACGGTGCAGCCCGGCGGCGGCGGAGGCGACATCGTGGACCAGCGGCTGGCTCCGGACGGCGCGCTGCACCTGACGGTCGGCACCGTGGTCGCGGGGCGCGCCTCGGCGCTCCTCGCCTCCGCGGTCCGGGGGGCGGTCGCCGCCCGGATCGACGTCCCCGTCGAGCACGCGGTCGCCGGCCTGGAGGCACAGATCGCCCCCGACCTGTCCCTCGCCGGGGCGGTCGCCACGCTCGTGCACGCGCGGCTCGACCCGGGGACCGGTCACGTGGACCTCGTGGACCTCGGGCACGGCCTGGCGGCCGTCGTCCGCCGCGACGGGTCGGTGGAGGAGCTCCGGAGCGCGAGCCTGCCGATCGGTCTGCGACCGCAGGACTCCGACCGGACGCCGGTCCCGGTCGACCTCGAGCCCGGGGACGTCCTCGTGATCGCGTCCGACGGCGCGCTCCTGCTGCCCGGGGTGGACGACCTGACCGACCTCGCGCGGACGGCCGCCACGGGTTCCGCTGCCGTCAGGTCACTGCTCGACACCGCCGCACCGTCGCTCGCCGCGACCGTCTCGACCGTCCGCCGGGACTGAGCCCGCTCAGCGCTGGTGGGGGCGAGCGGTGGGTCCGGTCAGGGCGACCACGAGCAGCGTCGCGAGCATCCCGACGCCCGCGAGCACGATCCCGAGGCCGAGGAGCATCCAGTACGCGCTGCCGACGACCTGCGGCTGCGTGATCGCGTCGGGCCACCACGCATCGACGAGCGGGAACGTCGGCGGGAAGGGGTCGAGCGCGAACACCACGAGACCACCGAGCAGCATCGCGACGCCGACGCCGGCCATCGCGCGGCGGGAGCGCCGGAGCATCCGGACGACCAGGGCGGTCGCCATCGCGGCGAGTCCGAGCACCGCGACGAGGAACGCGGTCACGACCACGGCCTGCGGGGCGAGCGCGAACCAGTCGAGCACGGCGATGGGCAGCAGCAGCCACCGACCCGTCCGGGCCAGGAGTGCCGGGTTCGTCCACGCCTGCATGCCGACGACCGTAGGGCACCGCTGCTGGGCGACAGCCGGTGGTCGGCTGTGACCGGGCCGGGCGCTGGACGTCGGTAGCATCCAGGGCGGAGGTCGTGCATGCCACAGGACGGACCCTCCCGGCAGCGGCGGGCGGTCGCGACCCGGGCGGCGATCATCGAGGGTGCCGCGAGGGAGTTCGACGAGCGCGGCTACGTCGGTGCCTCGATGGACGGCGTCGCCGAGCGCGCCGGGGTGACGAAGGGCGCGCTGTACTTCCACTTCGCGTCGAAGGCCGACCTCGCCGGTGCCGTCGTCGCCCGCCAGCACGAGGTGTCCCGCGCCTACGCCGAGGTCGCGCACGCCCGGGGTCGGACCCCGCTCGAGTCGATGATGTGGATGTCACAGGGGCTCGCGGTCCAGATGACCACCGAGGTCGTCGTCAGCGCGGGCATCCGGCTCTCGACCGAGCCCGCCGGCAACGGCATCGACCGCCAGGACCCCTTCACCGACTGGATGCGCGTGACGGCCGACATCTTCCGCGAGGCCATCGCGGCCGGCGAGGTCGACGCGCGGTGGGACCCGGCGCTCATCGGCCGTGTCGTCAGCCCCGCGTACACCGGTGTGCAGGCCGTCTCGGACGTCCTGTCGGACCGCGCCGACCTGTTCGAGCGGCTCCGCGAGCTCTGGACCGTGCTCCTCGCCGCGTTCGTGACCGAGCGGACGCGGCCGGAGATCCCCCGCCTCGTCGCGATCATCGCCCCGGACGCCGAGGGACGACCGGCGCGGTGACGCGGGTCCCCCCAGCGACACCCACGTCACCTGACCACGAGGATACCAACCGGTACGTTGCGGCTCCGACCCCAGTTCACGGGTGCCGACGGCGGTAGCCTCGAGGCGTGCCCACCCCCGCCGCCGAGGTGCACGTCGACGTCCGGCTCGTGCGCGCGCTCCTCCGTGCCCAACACCCGGACCTCGCCGACCGACCGCTCGAGGTCGCCGCGAACGGCTGGGACAACGTGCTCGTCCGGCTCGGCGAGGACCTGGCGGTCCGACTCCCCCGACGAGCAGCGGCCGCACGGCTGATCGAGCACGAGCAGCGGTGGCTGCCGGAGATCGCCCGTCGCGTCGCACCCGTGGTCGCGGTCCCCGCGCCCGTCCGCACCGGGACCCCCACCGACGACTACCCGTGGGCGTGGAGCATCGTGCCGTGGCTGCCCGGCGTCGTCGCCGGCGAGCGGCTCGGCGGGAGCGGGGTCGCCACCGCGCTCGCCGCCTTCCTCGAGCGCCTGCACGTGCCCGCACCCGCAGATGCCCCGGTGAACCCCGTCCGGGCCGTCCCCCTCGCGCAGCGCTCCGTCGCGGTGCTCGACCGACTGGCGACCGCGGACGTGCCACGGGCCCGGGAACTGGCCGCAGCCTGGCGGGCCGCGGCCGCGCTGCCGGCGTCCACCGCGCCTCCCGTCTGGGTGCACGGCGACCTGCACCCCTTCAACCTGCTCGTCGAGCCGGACTGCGAGGGCGACCGCCTGTCGGCGGTCCTCGACTTCGGCGACGTGACGTCGGGCGACCGCGCCGTGGACCTCGCGACCGCGTGGCTGACGCTCGACCGGGAGGCCCGCTGCGGCTTCCGGACAGCGCTGGCCGTCGACGACGCGACCTGGGGACGGGCCCGTGGTTGGGCCGTCTCGATCGCCTCGGCGCTGCACACCACCTCCGACCCGGCGTTCCGCGCGGTCGGCCGTCGCGCGATCGACGCGGTCCTCGACGACTGAGGGCTGTTGCGGGCCACGGACCCGGGGTTACCCTGACCCCCACACATCCGTGCACGTGAAGATCGGAGGGGCCTGATGACCCTCGAGTTCCGCGTCCAGCACGACGTCGCCACCGACGCCTCCCCCGTCCCCAGTCCGCCCGAACGCCGAGGGATCCGCGGCCTGCTCGACCGATGGGCCGTCCACCGGGCGGCCGTCCGGACCCGACGTGCCACAGCGCGCGTCGAGGAGCTGCGCGAGCTCGAAGCGCTGCTCTCCGACGCCCGCGCGGTCATCGAACGCGGCTGGATCCAGCACGCCTGGTTCGCGTACCTCGACGACCACGGCCGGGTGCGCAAGGCCTCGAGCGCCTCCGCCGTCGGCGTGCAGGGACGCCCGCTCGTCGGCGCCTGCCTCGTCGGCTCGGTCGTCTACGCGGCCGGCGGTCCCACGGCCGTCCATTCGCAACGCGTCCAGCGCGCACTCGACCTCGTCTGGAACGCGCTCGCGGTCGAGGAGGGCTCCCCCGTGCTCTGGTGCCCGGCCCCCGACGTCCGGATGGCGCGTGTCCGCGACCTGACGAGCTGGAACGACCGGGCCTCCCGCACCGCGGCGGAGGTCGCGGGGCTGCTCCTGACGGCCGAACGCGTCGCCGTGCACGAGTCGGCGCGCGTCCGGGCGACCGTCCCCGACCCGGGTCTGGCACGATCGGGAGCATGAACGACGAGGTCCCCGACGACGACGTCCCCGAGGTCCGCCCCGCGGCCCCGGGGACGGCCGTCACCGAGCGTCCGGTGACGGGATCCGAGAAGGAGACCCTGCACCGCTACCTCAGGAAGCACCGAGCGGCCCTGCTCGCCAAGGTCGACGGGCTCGCCGAGCGGCAGGCTCGCTGGCCGCTCACCCCGACGGGCACGAACCTGCTCGGGCTCGTCAAGCACGTCGCCGGCGTGCAGGCGGGCTACCTCGGCGAGGTGTTCGGGCGTCCGCTGCCCGACTCCCCCGCCTGGCTCGACTCGTGGGAGGGCGACGACATGTACGCGACCCCCGACGAGACCATGGCCGACGTGATCGCGTTCCACCACCGGAGCGCCGAGCACGCGGACGCCACGATCGAGGCGCTCGACCTCGACGCCCGCGGTACCGTCCCGTGGTGGCCGGAGGACCGCCGCGAGGTCACGCTCCACCAGGTCCTCGTGCACCTCGGGTACGAGGTCGCACGGCACGCCGGGCACGCCGACATCGTCCGCGAGATGCTCGACGGCACCGCGGGCGACGGCGACGGCAACCTCGCCGAGAAGAGCGCCGCCGACTGGGTCGCGTGGCGGGAGCACCTCGTCGACGTCGCCGAACGGGCGGGTCTCCGCGACCTCCGCACATAGCCGACCACTGCTCGGCATCGTTACCGATCTCCCAGGGTCGACGTGCGCCCCCGGTCCTGACCAGGCGTTTTCATCGCATCCGCGCGGGCTTGACCCGCCGATCCGAACATTTGCAGATGTACAAGAAGCGAAGCGCTGCGTAGCTTGGTCCGCGTTCGTGCCCCGATCTGTGGGTACTTCGACCGACCAGGAAGGAGCGCCCACCCGTGTTCCAGTACGTCGTGGAGCGATGGGACCAGATCTGGTTCTCCTCGTGGCAGCACTTCTCGCTGGTGGTCCAGTGCGTCGTCCTCGCCACCCTCATCGCCGTGGTGCTCGCCGCACTTGTCTACCGCATCCCCGGACTCCGGGCCGCCGCGAACGAGGTGTCGACCGTCGGGCTGACCCTGCCGTCGTTCGCGGTGATCGGCCTGCTGCTCGTGCCGCTCGGCTTCGGTGTCGTCCCGTCCGTGGTGACGGTGACGTTCTTCGCCGCGCTGCCGATCCTCCGGAACGCGGTCGTCGGGCTCGGTGAGATCCCGGACACCGTCGTCGAGTCGGCGCGTGGCATCGGCATGAGCCGTTTCCGCACGCTCGTGCAGGTCGAGCTGCCGATGGCGTGGCCGATCATCCTCACCGGCGTGCGGGTGTCCGCGCAGATGGTGATGGGCGTCGCCGCGGTCGCCGCCTACGCACTCGGCCCTGGGCTCGGCGGCTTCATCTTCTCCGGGTTGTCCCGACTCGGCGGGGCGAACGCCCTCAACTCCGTGGTCGTCGGCACCGTGGGCGTGGTCCTCCTCGCCCTGGTCCTCGACCTCCTGCTCCTCGGCCTCGGCCGTCTGACCACCTCGCGAGGTATCCGTGTCCAGCACTGAACGCACCAGCCCCGACCAGGCCAGCGCTGCCGGCTCCGCCACCGGCATCGCCGACCCCGCCGTCACCGGACGCAGCATCCTGCTCGACGAGGTCACGAAGCGCTACCCCGGCCAGGCGAAGCCGGCGGTCGACGGCATCACGCTCGAGATCCCGGCCGGCAAGGTCGTCATGCTCGTCGGCCCGTCCGGCTGCGGCAAGACCACCACGCTCAAGATGATCAACCGCCTGATCGAGCCCACCGAGGGCCGCATCGTCGTCGGCGAGGACGACGTCACGAACATCGACGGCGACGAGCTCCGTCGGCGCATGGGCTACGTCATCCAGGCCGGCGGACTCTTCCCGCACATGACCGTCGCAGCGAACATCGCGATCGTGCCGAAGATGCTCGGCTGGTCGAAGGAGAAGATCGCCGCCCGCGTCGACGAGCTCCTCGACCTGGTCTCCCTCGACCCGGACACCTACCGCGACCGCTACCCCCGCGAGCTCTCGGGCGGTCAGCAGCAGCGCGTCGGCGTGGCCCGGGCGCTCGCCGCGGACCCGCCCGTCCTGCTCATGGACGAGCCGTTCGGCGCCGTCGACCCGATCACCCGGCAGCGGCTGCAGGACGAGCTGCTCCGCATCCAGGAGGAGCTGCACAAGACGATCGTCATCGTCACGCACGACTTCGACGAGGCCGTGAAGCTCGGCGACTGGATCGTCGTCTTCTCCGAGGGTGCCCACATCGTGCAGTACGACACCCCGGAGCGGATCCTCGCCGAGCCCGCGAACGAGTTCGTGGAGAACTTCATCGGGTCCGGGGCGGGGCTCAAGCAGCTCACGCTCAACCGCGTGCGGGACGTCGAGGTCGAGTCTGCCGTGACGTGCTCCCCCGGTGAGGAGGCGAAGGCCGTCCTGCAGCGCATGCGCGAGGCCGGCGGGCACGGGCACGCCGTCGTGGTCGACCGTCGTCAGCGCCCGATCGGCTGGCCGACCCGTCGGCAGATCGAGCGCCTCGAGCGCATCCCCGAGGGCATCGAGCCGAACCTGCCCGTCGTCGGCGAGGCCGCGACCCTGAACGACGCGCTCGACACCATGCTCGTGTCGAGTGCCGGTGCCGCGCTCGTGACCGGGCGCCGTGACGCGTTCCGCGGGGTCATCACCGTCGAGACCGTCATGGACGCCATCACGAAGTCGCGGGCCGCCGCGGCCGAGGAACAGGCGTACACCCCGGTCGGCACGAACACGAACCCGATCGAGACGATGCCGTCCGCACCGGCACCCGCGGCGTCACCGGCCGCCGACGACACGGAGCGCGCCGATGGCTGACGTCGTCGCAGCCGGTACCGACCGCCCGACGCGCGTCACGTGGCGCGGGCTCGTCGTCCAGCCGGTCGTCATCGTGCTGGTCCTCGTGGCCTTCGTCGTCTGGCTGAACACCGCCGCTCTGACCCCGACCGAGCGCACGACGCTCAACCCGGCGGACATCCTCGCGCTCACCGGGCAGCACCTGTACCTGACGCTCGCGTCGACGGTCATCGTGCTCCTGATCGGCATCCCGCTCGGTGTCGCCCTGACCCGCGGCCCGTTCCGGCGGGCGAGCGGCGCGATCCTCGCCGTGGCGAACGTCGGGCAGGCGGCTCCGGCCGTCGGCCTCGTGGTGCTGCTCGCGGCGTGGCTCGGCTTCACCTCCTGGGCCGCGATCGTCGCCCTCGTCCTCTACGCGATCCTGCCGGTGCTCCGGAACACGATCATCGGCATCGAGAGCGTCGACCAGCGACTCGTCGAGGCCGGTCGCGGCATGGGCATGAGCGCCGCGTCCGTCCTGTTCAGGGTCGAGCTGCCCCTCGCGGTCCCGGTGATGCTCGCCGGCATCCGCACCGCGCTCGTGCTGCTCGTCGGTTCCGCGGCCCTCGCGACCTTCATCGGTGCCGGAGGGCTCGGGCTGCTCATCACGACGGGCGTGAACCTCTTCCTGCCGAAGGTGCTCGTGTCCGGAGCGCTCCTGATCGCGCTCCTCGCCCTGTCCATCGACTGGGTGGGCCGGATCGTCGAGACCGTCGCACGACCGAAGGGACTCCGATGAAGCGCCGCTCCGTCGCCGCCGCCGTCCTCGTGGGGGCATCGGCCCTCGCCCTGACCGGCTGCGGCCTGCAACCCGCCGCGTCGTTCGTGCCCGCCGCGGGTCCCGGCACCATCGAGCGCATCGACGACCTGCCGGACGGCGCGCACATCACCGTGACGTCGAAGAACTTCACCGAGCAGCTCGTGCTCGGGAAGATCGCCGTGCTCGCCGCGAAGGCCGCCGGGTTCGACGTCACCGACGAGACGAACGTGCCGGGCAGCGTCGCCGTCCGTCAGCTCATGACCGGGCACCAGGCCGACATGACGTACGAGTACACCGGCACCGCGTGGCTGACCTACATGGGGCACGAGGCCGGGATCCCGGACAAGCAGGAGCAGTACGAGGCCGTCCGCAAGGAGGACGCCGGCAACGGACTGACCTGGCTGCCGCCCGCGCCGATGAACAACACGTACGCGTTCGCGGTGCGCGAGGAAGCCGTCGACGAGCTCGGTGGGATCACGAAGCTGTCGCAGATCGCCGACCTGCCGGCCGACCAGCGCACGTTCTGCGTCGAGTCCGAGTTCAACTCCCGTGCCGACGGCTTCAAGCCGATGCTGCAGAAGTACGGCCTGCAGGTCGGTGGATCGGGCGACACCGCGATCCCGTCGGGCAACGTCGACATCCTCGACACCGGCACCGTGTACACCGCGACCGACCGTGGCAAGTGCAACTTCGGCGAGGTCTTCACGACCGACGGCCGCATCAAGTCGCTCGGCCTGCAGGTGCTCGAGGACGACCGCGGGTTCTTCCCGGCGTACAACGTCGCGCCCGTGCTCGCCACGACGACGCTGGAGGAGTACCCGCAGCTCGAGGACGTCTACGACCAGATCTCCCCGAAGCTCACCGATGCCGTCCTGCAGGAGCTCAACCGTCAGGTCGACGTCGAGGGCCGCGAGCCCGCGGACGTCGCCTTCGACTGGATGACGAAGGAAGGCTTCATCAGCGAGGGCTGACGCGACCAGGAGCCGGCCGGGAGGCCCGTGGGGACGCCGCCACGGGCCTCCCGGCCGTCTCGGGGTCGCGTGTCAGTCCGTCGCGATCCGCGACGCCGTGTCGCGGATCAGCGCGACCACCTCGGCGCGGACCTCCTCCGCGTCGGAGCCGTCGTGCCGAGCTGCACTGCGCATCGCCGTCATGCACATGCCGAGGAGCATCTCGGCGGCCTGGGCGGTGGCGGCCTCCGGGCCCCAGGCCGGATCGCGCGCCAACACGGTCCGGACCGCGCCGACCATCGCCTCCGACACGGTCGTCATCCGGGTGACCTGCCGCTTCATCAGCTGCGGGAACCGCACGACGAGCTCCTTGCGGGCCGTCCGCTCGTCCTCGTCCGCGAACGTGTCGCCGAACACGAGGAACGCGAGGTCGACGACGGCCTGGGCCGCCGGCTCCCCCGCGACCGCCTCGAGGTGTGTCGCCAACGCCTCCGCCGACAGGTCGAGCTCGGTGTGCCCGAGGACGGCGTCCTCCTTCGAGTCGAAGTAGTTGAAGAACGTCCGGGGCGAGATGTCCGCCCGCGCGGCGATCTGCTCGATCGTCGTGTGGTCGATCTCGTGCTCGAGCGCCAACGACCGGGCGGACTCGGCGATCCGACGTCGCGTCTCGATGCGCTTCCGGTCGCGCAGACCCAGTGGTTCGGGCATGCTCCGACTGTAGCCGTCGGCGGACGCTGCGACGCCGACGTGCATAGTGTCGGGTCCGTGGCGGCGTTCGGACGGGACATCGGGGACGGGTGCACGTTGACCCTGCGCGACCTCACCACCGTCGAGCCGCTGCACGAGCTCGTCGTCGCCAACCTCGACCGGCTCAGGGCCGCCGAACCCTGGGCGTGGCAGGTGCAGAGCGTCGACACGATCGCGATGCACACCGAGCACCTGCTCGGTCAGTACGCGATGGACCGGTCGCTCCCGTGCGTCATCCGGTCGGACGACCGCATCGTCGGGGCGGCCTCGCTCGCGTTCGACCCGTACCTCGGGCAGGCGTCACTCGGCTACTGGATCGACGCCGGCACGGAGGGCCGGGGCATCGTGCGCCGCGCGGCCACCGTGCTCATCGGTGTGGCCAGGGCACGGGGGTGCGCTCGGGTCGAGATCCGGACGGCCGTGGACAACGAGCGGAGCCGTCGGCTCGCGGAGCGGCTCGGGTTCGTGCACGAGGGGACGCTGCGGAGCGCGATGCCGCTCGGGTCGCGGCGCGTCGACGTGGCCGTCTACGGGCTGGTGCTCTGAGCGGTCCGCTGACGACCCCGGCGCTACCGAGTCGCGCTCTTCGTGTCGCCGACGCCGCTCGCCGCGCGAAGGTGCGCGACGACCCGCTCAGCGAACACCGGGCAGCCGGCGTCCCGCAGCGCGACCGCGAGGCCCTTCCGGTTCGGCCGTCCGTTCCAGTACCGGTTCTGGTCGAGGACGACGTTTCGCACGAGCCACGGAACGGCGTCGTCCGCCAGCACGAAGAAGTCGTCGCACCCGTACACCTCGTACGGCAACGCATCGAATTCCTCGAAGCCGCGGTCCTCGGTCAGGAGCACGTCCGCTCGGCATGCGATGGCCGCGGCGTGGACGTGCCGGTCCTTCCGATCGCTGCCGGGCCAGTCGACTCGGCCGTCGAAGTCCTCGACGAGTTCATCGACGGCTCCCCTGAGGCTCCGTACGAGCTGCGTCGTCGCACCGCCATCGCGGTCGGGATGAACCGTCCGCAGTCGCGCCACGGTCTCCGCCAGGACGTCCTCGGTGGTGTGGAGCTGGAACATCTGCGGCACTTCGGCGCGGAGCAGGCAGAGCCAGTCGCGCAGGGTCCTGCTGAAGAACACGTTGGCGTCGACGAAGACCCGCTGGAGCACACCGCAAGACTACGGGTGGCGTGTGACACTTCAGTCGAACGCTTCGCCGGCGGTTCGGACATCGCGCGCCGCGGCTCGACGATCGGCGTCGCGGCGCTGCCGGAGCTCGAGCACGTCACGTCGACGGAGTCGCGTGTGAGTTCCCACCTTCGTCGAGGGGATCGCGCCCGCTCTGATCAACTTCATGAGCGTCGGGCGGGAGATCCCGAGTTCCTTGGCGGCCGTCGTGGTCGTGAGTTCCTCGGGGATCGAGACGGTCACGACCGCCGACCCGTTCGCGGTCGAGCGGAGTGTGTTCACCAGGAAGGCGGCGAGGTGTCCCGGCACCGCGATGCTCGTTCCGTCGTCCAGCGTGAGCGACATGCCCACCACCTGGCGGTCGTGCGCGCGCTCGACCGTGTCCGCGGCTTCGTCGCGGACTGCCGGATCCGGAGTGGTGTCTTCCGTGACCACGCTGCGTACGGGGGGCATCGCGCTCTCCTGTCGTTCAGTGGAGTAGGTGGTGACCACACTACGAGGGTTGCACTTACAAGTGCAACCCTCCTGCTTCCGGTGCGCGCGGTCCGGAGAGCTGGTCAGCGGCCGGTCGTCGCCCCGTGCCAGACGGCGAACGAACCGCCGATGACGAGCAGCGCGCCCACGAGGA
The DNA here is from genome assembly GCF_047238015.1 of Curtobacterium phoenicis. Taxonomy (NCBI): domain Bacteria; kingdom Bacillati; phylum Actinomycetota; class Actinomycetes; order Micrococcales; family Microbacteriaceae; genus Curtobacterium; species Curtobacterium phoenicis. The sequence continues at coordinate 225,871 of NZ_JBDFLZ010000002.1, read as the reverse complement.
TCCACACCGCGAGGGCGACGAGGTTGAGCAGGATGCCCCACCCGGCACGTCCGCGGGCCATCGGCTCCCGCGATCGGGAGGCGATGCCGAGGCAGAGCCCGACGATCGGAGCGAAGAACGTCCAGCCCGCCAGCAGCGAGCAGATGCCGAGGACGAGGCTGGCCGTCCCGAGGCCGGTACGAGGAGCAGTCGGGTACGAGGTCATGGCTCCGAGCGTACGGACGGTGCCGGCGCGCGTCGTCCGTCCGTGCGCTGATCCGAGGTCCGTCGGGCGGTTGACGGTCACTCGTCGCCGGTATCGTCGTGGCATGGCCCTGTTCGGACGACGCAGCAAGAACGACGTGCGCGACCGACCCGTGAGTCAGGTCGAACTGAAGCGCGCCGTCGACGAGGGGTTCCTCATCGCCAAGGCGGCGATCGTCGTGGCGGTCGCGAACCGCATCATCACGAACGCCCTCCGCGACCAGGGGTACTTCGACCACGCGCTCATCGCCGACGCCGCCCGCCAGGAACTCCACCGGATGGCCGAGGAGCAGCGCGGCGACGCTGCCCGCATGCGCGAGATCCGTGCCACCGCGAGCAAGCAGAAGGGGCGGTCCCGGCACCAGCACGACTACCGCCGTGGCGACGACCACAAGCTCCGCACACGCGAGGCCACGTACGAGGAGCTCGCCGCCCTGCTCGACCGCCGCCGGGACGACCAGAAGTTCGTCGACGGCATCGTGCTGCAGGCCCGGGCCCGCGCGTGGGACGACATCGGCACGACGGTGGTCGGACGCCTCGGGTGGGCGCAGCGCCCGACCGACGACTACGAGATCGGTCGCGACGAACGCCTGCAGCAGATGCTCGACGAGGACTTCGCGGCCCTGCTCGCAGAGCACCCGGTCGGCTCCACGGCCCCGGACGCCGACGAGCCCGACGACGTCGACGGCGACGAGGACGGCTCCGACCCGGCCGACGCCGACACCGCCCGCGCCTGACGAACACTGCTGAGCGCGAGCGCACGGTCGCGTCCCTAGGCTCTGGTGCATGGTGGACGCGGTGGTGGTCGGAGCAGGGCCGAACGGACTCGCGGCAGCGGTGACGCTCGCGCGCGCCGGGCTCAGCGTCGAGGTCGTCGAACGGAACGCCACCATCGGTGGGGGAGCACGGACGGCCGAGCTCACCCTGCCCGGCTTCCGCCACGACGTCTGCTCCGCCGTGCACCCGATGGCGCTGCAGTCCGAGTTCTTCCGCGCGTTCCGGCTCGAGGACCGCATCGAGCTCCGGCTGCCCGAGGTCCAGTACGGCCACCCGCTCGACGGCGGCCGCGCCGGCATCGCGTACCGCGACATCGCGGAGACCGCGGCCGGCCTCGGAGCGGACGGCCCGGCGTTCCACCAGCTGATGGCCCCGCTGGCGCGGCACTCGGACCAGGTCGCCGACTTCGCGACCGACGCGCTCCTGCACGTCCCTCGGCACCCGGTGACCGTCGCGAAGTTCGGACTCCGCGCGCTCGAGCAGGGGACCCGCGCCTGGAACGCCCGCTTCCGCGAGGACGTCGCACCCGCGATGGTCACGGGCGTCGCCGCGCACTCGATCCAGCACGTGCCCTCGCTGTCGACGGCGGCCGCTGCGCTGTCACTCGGCTCGTACGCACACGCCCGGGGCTGGCCCGTCCCGATCGGCGGGAGCCAGGCGATCGTCGACGCGCTCGCCGCGGACCTCCTGGCACACGGCGGCACGATCGAGACCGGTCGCGAGGTCACGAGCCTCGGCGACCTCACCCCCGCGAAGGCGGTGTTCTTCGACACGAGCGTCCCGGGGATGCTCCGGATCGCGGGGAGGCAGATCCCGACGCCGAAGCGTGGCGCGCTCCGGCGGTTCCGGTTCGGCAACGCCGCGGCCAAGGTCGACTTCGCGCTGTCCGGGCCGGTCCCGTGGGAGAACGAGCTGCTCCGGAAGGCGGGCACGGTGCACATCGGCGGGACGCGGGCCGAGATCGCCGCAGCGGAGGGGGCCGTCGCCCGCGGGCAGCACGCCGAGCGGCCGTACGTCCTGGGTTCCGAGCCGACCGTGGTCGACCCGAGCCGGGCTCCGGAGGGGAAGCACGTCTTCTGGGCGTACGCGCACGTCCCGGCCGGCTCCGACGTCGACCAGACCGAGGCCGTCACCCGGCAGATCGAGCGCTTCGCCCCGGGGTTCCGCGACCTCGTGCTGCACGCGTCGAGCCGCACTGCGGTGCAGATGGCCGAGTACAACCCGAACTACGAGCGAGGCGACATCGCGGCGGGGGCGGCGAGCTTCTGGCAGCTCGTGAAGCGTCCCGTGCTGTCATCGGACCCGTGGCGCATGGGCGGCGGCATGTACCTCGCCTCGCAGAGCGCGGCGCCGGGCCCCGGCGTGCACGGCATGGCCGGGTGGCACGCCGCGAAGAGCGCCCTGCGGCACACGTTCGGCCTGCCGGTCGACGTCGACCTCGCACCGGAGGAGTGACCCATGGCGAAGAACGTCCGCATCCTGCACTGCCGCCCCGAGGACGTGTTCGACGTCCTGCGTGACGGCTGGCTGTTCACGACCTGGGTGGTCGGGGCCTCCCGGATGCGCGGACAGGACGCCACCTGGCCAGCGGTCGGCACCCGCATCCACCACTCGTTCGGTGTGTGGCCGTTCGTCATCGACGACACCACGACCGTCGAGGTCTGGGATCCGCCCCGCGCGATGACGATCCGTCCGAAGGGGTGGCCGATCGGCGAGGCGCGGGTACAGCTCACCGTCGAGGAGCACCGTCGCGGCTGCAAGGTCACGATCGTCGAGAACGCGATCGCCGGACCCGGCTCCTACGTTCCGGACCTCCTCATGCAGCCGGCCATCTGGGTGCGGAACCGCGAGACGCTCCGGCGGCTCGGCTGGGTCGCCGCGGGTCGCGCCGGGCGCGACTGAGGACGGCCTGGAGGCCCGTGGCGGCGCCGCCACGGGCCTCCAGTCCGTTGCGACGACGGCCGCTGCCCCTACTCGGCGCGGCTGAACTCGCTCGCGCGACGCACCTGGTCATCCGTCAGGGCGACGCCGGTGTACCGCTCGAACTGCCGTGCCGCCTGCAGGGCGATGACCTCCGCGCCCGTGATGACGTGCTTGTCGGCCGCTCGTCCCGCGCGGACGAGCGGGGTCTCGGACGGGAAGGCGACCACGTCGAAGACGGTCGTCGCGGCGGCGATGCGGGCGTCCTCGAAGGCGAGCGCGTCCTGGTCCGCACCACGCATGCCGAGTGGGGTGACGTTCACGAGGACGTCCGCGTCACCGGCGTCGCGCTCGTCGGCGACCCGGTCGTAGCCGTACTGCGCGGCGAGGGCCGGACCGGTCTCGTCGTTGCGGGCGACGACCGTGAGGTGCTCGAACCCGGCACCGCGGAACGCCGCCGTGACGGCCTTGGCCATGCCGCCGGATCCGCGCAGCAGCACCTGCGACGAGGGGTCGACGTCGTGGGTCGCGAGCAGCGACGCGACCGCTTCGTAGTCGGTGTTCGAGGCCGTGAGGACGCCGTCGTCGTTCACGACGGTGTTGACGGACTGGATCGCGGCCGCCGACTCCTCGATGACGTCGACGAGCGGGATGATCGCCTCCTTGAAGGGCATCGACACCGAGCAGCCACGGATGCCGAGTGCCCGGATGCCCGCGACGGCACCCGGGAGGTCGGTGGTCGCGAACGCCTTGTAGAGGAAGTTCAGCCCGAGCTCGTCGTACAGGAAGTTGTGGAACCGGGTGCCGATGTTGCTCGGACGGGCCGCCAGCGACATGCAGACCTGCATGTCCTTGTTGAGGATGGGCATGGCGCCAGTGTCGCACGGTTGCGCTGATGGAGCGGTCCATGTTCGTCGGGGCGATCGCGGGCGTAGCGTCGACGGCATGGCAGAGCTCCCTGAGACCATGCGCGCCGTCCGGTTCTCCGAGTGGGGTGACCGGTCCGTGCTCCACGTCGAGCAGGTCCCCGTTCCCGAGGTCGAGGCGGGCCGGGTGCTCGTCCGGGTGCGCGCCGCCGGGATCAACCCGGGCGAGTCCGCGATCCGCCAGGGTCTGTTCGACGGCGAGGACCCGTCGAAGCTCCCTTCCGGCCAGGGCACGGACTTCGCGGGCATCGTCGTGGCGGTCGGTGAGGGTGTGGACGGCGTCGACGAGGGCGAGGAGGTCCTCGGCTGGTCGTGGGAGCGGTCGAGCCAGGCCGAGTACGTGTCCGTGCCGGCCGGTCAGGTCGTGCAGAAGCCGCACCTGCTGCCGTGGGAGGTCGCCGGCGGACTCGACGTCGTCGCGACCACCGCGGCCGCCGCCGTCCGAGCCGTCGATCCGCGACCGGGGGAGACCGTCGTGGTCTCCGGGGCTGCCGGTGGTGTCGGAGGTTTCGTCACGCAGCTGCTCACCAACGAGGGGATCGACGTCATCGCGATCGCCTCCGAGGCGAACCACGACTGGCTCCGGTCGAAGGGTGCTCGACCCGTCGCCTACGGCGAAGGTCTGCAGGAGCGGATCACGGAGCTCGCGACGAACGGCATCGACGCGCTCATCGACACGTACGGCCCCGAGTACGTGCACCTCGGCGTCGCGCTCGGCGTCCCGGTCGACCGCATCGAGACGATCATCGCGTTCGAGGCCGCGTCCGAGCTCGGGGCGAAGGCCTCGGGCAGCGCGGACACGGCGGACCCGGAGATCCTCGGAGCGCTCGCGCTGCAGGTCGCCGAGGGAGCCATCGAGGTCCCGATCGCAGCGACCTACCCGCTCGACCGCGTGCAGGACGCGTACGCCGAGCTCGAGCAGCGGCACACGCGGGGGAAGATCGTCCTCGTCCCGTAGCGCCCAGGGGGGGGTAGCCCCCACCGTCGCTCGCGGGGTACCCGGGTGTCCGGGAGCGGTGCGGGTTCCGTAGCGTGGTCGGCATGAGCACCTTCCTCCGTCCCCGTTCCGGACGACTCCTCGCCGGGGTCTGCGCCGGCATCGCCGACCGCCTTGGCTGGTCCCGCGCCCTCGTCCGCGTGGTGTGGGTGATCCTGAGCCTCTTCCCCGGCCCGCTCTGGGTCCTCTACGTCGTGCTGTGGATCCTCATGCCGGCCGAGGGCTCGCAGCGGCTGCGTCGCGTCCCTCGTCGATGACCGGCGCCGGTGTCCGACACCGGTGACCGGCACCGAGCCCCCGTCCGTCCGGACGGGCTAGTGTGGCGGCGTGCCGGTCTCCGTCTTCGATCTGTTCAGCATCGGTGTCGGCCCGTCGAGCTCCCACACGGTGGGGCCGATGCGCGCCGGGGCCGCCTTCGCAGCCGCCCTGCCCGACCACGGCGTGGCCTCGGTCCGCGTGGACCTCTACGGTTCGTTGGCGTCGACCGGCCACGGGCACGGCACGCTCGGTGCGGTCGCGGCAGGCCTGGGCGGTGCGGACCCCGAGACGGTCGACCCCGACCGGATGGCGATCGGACTCGGCGACCTCGAGCGCACGGGCGAGCTCCGCCTGGCGAACGGCACCACCGTGCCCTTCCGGCTCGGGGACATCGTCCTCCACCCGCTGACGATGCTGCCGCGTCACCCCAACGGCATGCGGCTCCGGGCGTCCGCCGCCGACGGCAGCCTGCTCGCCGACGAGACCTACTACTCGATCGGCGGCGGGTTCATCACCCGTGACGGCGAGACCGAGGGCGGCGAGACCGCCGGCGTCGGTGCGGCGGCCGAGGTCGCGGTGGCCGAGGTCGCGGCGGCCGCGGAGGTCGCGGGGGCTGCCATCCCCGTCGACGACCACGTGCCCCACCCGTTCTCGAGCGGCGCCGAGCTCCTCGCCGAGTGCGCGCGGACCGGCCTGCCCGTGAGCGGCATCGCGCTCGCGAACGAGGTCGCCCTCGACACGTCCGAGGCCGCCGTCCGCGAGCGACTCCTCGGCATCCACGCCGTCATGGAGCAGTGCGTCGAACGCTCGGTCCGCCGGACCGGCACGCTCCCGGGCGGTCTCGACGTCCGCCGTCGGTCGGCCACCTGGTACGAGCAGCTCGTCCGGGACGACCCCGACCACGACCCGCTCTTCGCGATGGAGTGGGTGAACCTCGTCGCGATGGCCGTGAACGAGGAGAACGCGACCGGCGGCCGGGTCGTCACCGCCCCGACGAACGGCGCGGCCGGGATCATCCCCGCGGTCCTGTCGTACGCGCTCACCTACGTCCCCGAGATCACCGCCGACCGCCGTGGCGACGCCGTGGTCCGGTTCCTGCTCACGGCCGGTGCGGTCGGCTCGATCTACAAGGAGCGGGCGTCGATCTCCGGCGCCGAGGTCGGTTGCCAGGGCGAGGTCGGCTCGGCGGCGTCGATGGCGGCCGCCGGGCTCGCGGAGGTCCTCGGCGGGACGCCCGAACAGGTCGAGAACGCGGCCGAGATCGCGATGGAGCACAACCTCGGGCTGACCTGCGACCCGATCGGCGGCCTCGTGCAGATCCCCTGCATCGAGCGGAACGCGATCGCGGCGAACAAGGCGATCAACGCCGCGCGGATGGCCCTCCGCGGCGACGGCGTCCACCACGTGTCCCTCGACCAGGTCGTCGAGACCATGCGGCAGACCGGCGCCGACATGTCGTCGAAGTACAAGGAGACGGCGATGGGCGGCCTGGCGGTCAACGTCCCGCTGTGCTGACCGGCTTCCCGCTCGCCCGGACCTCGTCGACCCGCATCTCGAGCCGGGCCGAGGTCGGGACCACCCTCGGTGCGCCGTCCGCGTCGAGCACCACGAGCGCGGTCGCACCCGGTGTCGCGAGTTCGTCGACCACCGTGCCGACGAGTCGCTCGCCGCGGTCGTCGTAGCGCACGGTCGCGTTCACGGGCACCTCGTCCGCAGGCACCTCCTGCCACGCGTCGTGGTCGTCGATCGTCCGTTGCACCGCTCCATCATCGCCCAGATGTCCAGAAGACGCAGAATCGCCGAACCATCGTCACGTTCAACGGGCGCGCGTACCGTCTGGCCCATGACCGAGCACGACGGACACCAGCACCCCGACCGCGACCACCTCGAGGACGGCGTCGACATGTCGTTCGAGGAGCGTCGGCAGGACACCCTGCGCCGCATGTCCGGGTCGGACGAGCACGACGCCGACCCCCGCGTCGAGGTCTCCGAGGCACCCGACGGCGACGTCCGGATCGACGTCGCCGACACCGCTGCGGTCCGACCGGGGGAGTGACCGTCACGGGAGGACGGTGGTCCACGGCATGATCGTCCCGTGCACCACGTCCTCCGCCGCGTCGACGGCGGCGTCCTCGCGACGCCCCTGACCGACGCGGGGACCGCGCAGGGCGAGCCGGTCCGCTTCGCCGAGTCGGGCCTCCCGGCCTTCGTCGCAGCACACGACGGGCCGAGCGTGCGCTGGGTCTGGGACGACACCTCCCGTTGGTACCCGGCCGTCCTCGCGGCCGGCGGTCGGGTCGCGCGGTGCGTCGACCTCCGGCTGGGCCGTCGCGTCCTCCGGGGCGCCCTCGCAGCGCGCGGGACGGCACTGCAGGCGTCCCCGCCCGACGCGCTCGACGCGCCACCCGCCCTGGAGGCACGGGCCGCCCAGCCGACGCAGGCCCGGCTCTTCGACGACGCGCTCTTCGCCGCGCCGGTGCCGGACGACGCGCTCGACCCGGTCGCCGAGTTCCGGGCACAGCTCGACGCCGTCGCGTCGTCCTCCGCGCCGGGCGCGCTGCGGCTGCTCCTGACCGCGGAGTCCGCGGGTGCGCTCGTCGCCGCCGAGATGCTGCACGCCGGACTCCCGTGGCGCGTCGACGTCCACGAACGGCTGCTCGAGCAGGAGCTCGGGCCGCGGGTGCCGTACGGCGTGCGCCCGCAGCGGCTCGAGGAGATCGCCGCCGTCATCCGCGAGCGTCTCGACGACCCCGGCCTGAACCCCGACTCGCCCGCCGACGTCCTCCGTGCGCTGCGCCGGGCCGGGCTCACCGTCACGAGCACCCGCAAGTGGGAGCTCCGCGAGCTCGACCACCCCGTCATCGAACCGCTCCTGGAGTACAAGCGGCTCGCCCGGCTCCTCACCGCGAACGGCTGGACGTGGCTCGACGACTGGGTCCGCGACGGCCGCTTCCACCCGAAGTACGTCGTCGGGGGCGTCGTCACCGGGCGGTGGGCGGCGGACGGGGGCGGAGCGATGCAGCTGCCGAAGGGCATCCGGAGCGCCGTGGTCGCCGACCACGGTTGGAAGCTCGTCGTGGCCGACGCCGCACAGCTCGAGCCTCGGGTGCTCGCGGCGATGGCGGGGGACCGCGCGATGGCCGCCGCCGGCGACGGTCGGGACCTCTACGACGGCGTCGTCGCCTCCGGGGCGGTCGAGACGCGTCAGCAGGCGAAGGGCGCGATGCTCGGCGCGATGTACGGCGCGACGCAGGGCGAGGGCGGCCGGCTCGTGCCCCGGCTCGCCCGCGCCTTCCCGCAGGCGTTGGCGCTCGTCGAGCGGGCAGCGCGGGCGGGGGAGCGCGGCGAGCCGGTCACGACCCTGCTCGGCCGGACGTCGCCCGTGCCGGAGGCGTCCTGGTTCGAGGCCCGCAACCGTGCCTACGCGGTGGAGGGCACCCCGGCGATGCAGCGGGCCGTCGAGTCGCGGGCCCGGAGCTGGGGGCGGTTCACCCGGAACTTCGTCGTGCAGGGCACCGCAGCGGAGTGGGCGCTCGCGTGGATGGGCTCGTTGCGGACGCGCCTCGCCGGGCGCTTCCCGGGGCCGGTCACGGCGGGACCGCACCTGGTGTTCTTCGTGCACGACGAGCTCGTGGTGCACGCGCCGGCCGAGCACGCCGAGTGGGTCGCCGACCAGGTCCGCGCGGCAGCGGTCGACGCCGGCCGGCTGCTGTTCCGCGACTTCCCGGTGACGTTCCCCCTGAGCGTGGCCGTGGTCGACTCGTACGCCGACGCGAAGGACTGACCGCTCACACCGACGACCGGGCAGGGTGGGTCGATGGACGGTACCCACGCCGAGACCCCCGACGAGCGCGTCGGCGACGTCGACCTCACCCGGTGGCGGACCCGGGCGGGTCGGACGATCGCCGACACCTGGGCCGCCCTGGGCCACCGGTACGGCGCGCTGCCCGTCCTCGTGCTCACGTTGGCGATCGGCATCGCCGTGGCCGTCACGGCGACGTGGGCCGCCTCCGAGGTCTACGACGCCGTCCGTGCCGGGGACGACGTCGCGGTGCTCGACCGCCCGGTGCTCGACTGGGTGCTCACGCTCCGGTCGCCCACCGCGGACACGCTCGTCACGTGGTGGACGGACGTGGCCGGCACCATCGGGATGCCGATCGTCGCCGTCGGGTTCCTGGTCGGGTTCACGATCCAGCGCCGGGCGTGGACGCCGTTGGTCCTGCTCGTCGCGGCGAGCGGTGGCTCGCTGCTCATGACCATCGCCGGCAAGGACCTCATCGGGCGTGCTCGTCCGCCCCTCGCCGATGCGGTGCCCCCGTACGAGCACTCCGCGTCGTTCCCGTCCGGGCACACCCTCAACGCCACGGTGGTGGTCGGGACGATCGTCTACCTGCTCGTCCTCCGGCAGTCCCGGCTGGTCGTGCGCGTGTGGACGATCGCCCTCGGGACGGTGTTCGTGCTGTCGATCGGTGCGTCCCGCGTGTTCCTCGGGCACCACTGGCTGACCGACGTGCTGGCGGCGTGGGCGCTCGGGCTGGCGTGGCTCGCGATCGTCGTCACGGCCCACCGGCTGTACCTGACGGCGCTCCGCCGTGGTGCGCGGCCCGTCAGGTCACCCCGGTAGGTTGCCGGACATGGAGGAACGGGTCTTCGGCGGCAGGTACCGCGTCACGGGCACGCTCGGGCACGGCGGGATGGCGTCCGTCTACCGGGCGGTCGACGAGATGCTCGGACGCGAGGTCGCGGTCAAGGTGTTCCGCATCGGGCCCGTCGACCACGGGGAACGCGCGCGGGCCGAGGCGGAGATCCAGGTGCTGGCGTCGCTCCGCAGCCCGACGCTCGTGACCCTCTACGACGCCGCACTCGACGACGTCGACGGTGACTCCTACCTGATCATGGAGCTCGTCCCGGGCAGTGACCTCGCGACGCGGCTCCGCGAGGGACCCCTCGACACCGTGACGACCGCGCGCGTCGGTGCGCAGATCGCCGAGGGCCTCGCCGCGGCCCACGCGCAGGGTGTCGTCCACCGCGACGTGAAGCCCGCGAACGTGCTGCTCGAGTCCGACGGCACGCACGTCAAGCTCGCCGACTTCGGCATCGCCCTGCTCCGCGACTCCGCCCGCGTCACCGGCACGGGCACCGTGATGGGCACCGCCGCCTACATCGCGCCGGAGCAGGTGATGGGGCAGCCGATCACGGGCAAGGCCGACGTGTACGCCCTCGGCCTGGTGCTCCTCGAGACCCTCAGCGGCAAGCGTCCGTTCCCGGGCAGCGCGGTGGAGTCCGCGACGGCCCGGCTCGCCCGCAGTCCGGAGATCGACCAGCACCTCCCGACCGCGTGGCGCACCCTCCTGCACGTGATGACCGCGACCGACCCGGACGAGCGTCCGACCGCAGCAGAGGCGGCCGAGCGACTCCGGGCCCTCGGCCGAGACGATGTGGCACCGGCGACGCAGCTCCTCCCGGGTGCGCCGGGGGCGATGACCCGCGCCGGTGTCGCCGGTGCCGCCGGAGCAGCGGCAGCCGCCGCGGCGGCCCGTCCGGACGACGCGCAGGCAGCGACCGCCCGGATGGACGCGACCGCACCCATGGACCCCGCCGACCGACCGGACGACGCGACCCGCGTGATGCCGGCGACCCGTGCCTCCCGGTCGGACGACGTGGCGACCACCGTGCTCGGTGCGGCTGGTGCCGGAGCAGCTGGTGCCGGTGTGGCCGGTGGTGGAGCAGCAGGAGTCGGTGCAGCAGGCGCCGGAGCGGGCGGCGGCGCAGCCGGCACCACGCCGCCCCGTCCGCCGGCCGGCGGCCCGGGCGGGCGACCGGACGAGGACGACCGTCGCCGTCGGCGTGGACCGATCGTCCTCGCGGTCGTGATCGCGGTGCTCGTCATCGCGGGCATCGTCGCCGCGGTGGTGGCCCTCGGCTCCGGATCGACGCCGGCACCGACGGAGTCGAGCACGTCGAGTCCCGGCGACCAGCAGCCGAGCAGCGAGCCGAGCCAGCCGGAGGAACAGCCGAGCCAGCCGGAGCAGCAACCGAGCGAGCCCGAGCAGCAGCCCTCCGAGCCGGAGCAGCAGCCGAGCGAACCCGCCGAGCCGAGCGAGGAGCCCTCGCAGGACCCCGTGCCGTCCGAGGTCCCCCAGCCGTCGAGTCCGGCGTCGAACCCGGTCGAGGCACCCCAGGGCAGCACGGACACCGCGGCCGACACCGGACCGGGCAAGGGCCGTGACACGGGCCCCGGTGCCGGCCCGGGCAACTCCGGCAACGCGCCCGGACACGGCGGGTAGGTTTCCTCCAGTCGATGGAGCAAATAGGCTCGTCGTGTGGATGAGCTGCAACGGAGCGGCGGGCCGACGACGGCCGTCGCGGCACGCAACGGTGTCGGGTACGTCTCGGCGGAGGCCTGGCTGGTCGAACGACCGTCCGGAGCCGACCCGACCGAGGGGATCGTGCCCGGGTTCGTCGGCCGCACGATCGCGCCCGGTGACGAACTGTCGTGGGTGTGGTTCCCCGAGCGGACCCTCCCGGAGGGCCTGACCGAACCCACCGAGGCCGAACTCCCGCACTTCTGGGACGCCACCGCGTTCAGCATCGACCTCGTGTGCACCGACGGCACCCGGCTCAGCGACACGGCACGCGACCAGTACGGCGACGCGCTGACCCCTGAGGCGCAGGACGCCGCGCGCAAGCAGTGGGTCGACCAGTGGAACCGTCGCGCGGTGGACCTCACGCCGCTCGCGGGTCGGGTCGTGGACCGCCTGGAGGCACGGCTCGGCTCCGCCACGCCGCACCCGGCCGGCGACGGCGCGCGTCCGGCGCTCCGCGGCTGGCTCGACGACGTCCGGCTCGGTCCGGCGCGACCCGAACCGCAGACGCCGCTCGACCACGTCCGCACCACCCGGGGCACGCAGGCGTCCTCCCGGTTCTCCCGCGGCAACAACGCGCCGCTCGTCGGACTGCCGCACGGCGGGGTCTTCGGGCTGCCCATGACCGACGCCTCGAGCAACCGGTGGCCGTACGCGTTCCACGAGCACTCGCTCGTCGACGACGCCGGACGGGTCCGCCCGGCGATCCAGGCCTTCGCGACGAGCCACATCCCGTCGCCGTGGATGGGGGACCGCGGCGTGTTCCAGGTCATGCCGTCCCCGCTCGACACCCCGGACCCGGACCGGACCGCCCGGGCGCTCGGGTTCGACCACGACGACGAGCAGGACGGTCCGCACCGCTACCGGGTCGCGCTCGACCACGGCGTCACGGCCGAGGTGACCGCGGGGGAGTTCGCCCTCGGGTTCCGGTTCACGGGCACCCGCAGCGTGGTGCTCGACCACCACGGCCGGGTCGCCGACGTCACGGTGACGGTCGCCGACGGGACGGCCGTCGTGGAGTGCCTGCTGGACGACCGACCCGGCACGCCGCCGCACCACGTGCACCTCCGGGTGCCCGGTGTCACCGCGGACCACACCACCGTGACGGACGACGAGCTCCGCGGCTGGTTCGCCGTCGACGGGGACGTCGACGTGCTGCTCGGCATCTCGACGGTCTCGGCGGAGGACGCCCGCGCGAACCTCGACGCCGCCGGCGACTTCGACACGATGCGCGTCCGGGCCGAGGAGCGCTGGACCGCGGAACTCTCCACGATGTCGTTCGAGGGCGCGACCCCGGACCAGCTGACGTCGCTGTACTCGGGCCTCTACCGGCTGTTCCTCTACCCGAACCGCGCCGGCGAGACGGCCCGCGACGGCACCCCGCGCCACCGCTCCCCGTACGGCTCCGTCCAGGCGTCACCGATCCGCGACGAACCCGGCCCCGAGGTCGTCGAGGGGCTGTTCACCACGACCAACGGGTTCTGGGACACCTACCGGACGGCGTGGCCGCTGCTCGCGCTCCTCACCCCGGAGACCGCGGGCGAACTGGCGCAGGGCTTCGTCGAGCACCACCACGACGGCGGGTGGACACCCCGGTGGAGTGCCCCCGGCGCCGAGGACTGCATGACCGGCACCACGAGCGACACCGTCTTCGCCGACCTCGCCGCGAAGGGCATCGACGGGTTCGACCTCGCGGCGGCGTACCGGAGCGCGGTGCGCAACGCGACCGTCCCGCCGCGTGACGAGCGCGTCGGACGGAAGGGGAGCCTCCCGGGCGCCTTCCGCGGCCACGTCGACACCGCCACCCACGAGGGGATGAGCTGGACCCTCGACGCCGCGATCAACGACTGGGGACTCGCCGTCATGGCGGACCTGCTCGCGCGTCGCGCGTCGACCGACGCCGAGCGCCTCCGGGCGGAGCACGAGTGGTTCGCCCGGCGCTCCCTGCAGTACCGGAACGTGTTCGACACCGAACGCGGCTTCTTCATCGGACGGGACCCGGACGGCTCGTGGCGGGTCGGCACCGAGTTCGACCCGCGGGACTGGGGCGACGACTACACCGAGACCAACGCCTGGGGCACGGCCTTCACCGCACCCCACGACGGCGCCGGCATCGTGGACCTGCACGGCGGCCCTGCTCGGTTCGACGCCGCCCTCGACGCGTTCTTCACCACCCCCGAGACCGGCTCGACCGAGCGGAGTGGCTCCTACGGCTTCCCCATCCACGAGATGACCGAGGCCCGGGACGTCCGGACGGGCATGCTCGGGCTGTCGAACCAGCCGGCGCACCACATCCCGTTCTTCCCGATGTTCACCGGGCGGCACGACGACGCGCACCGGATCGTCCGCGGAGCACTGGAACGGCTCTTCGTCGGTTCCGACCTCGGACAGGGGTACCCGGGGGACGAGGACAACGGCGAGATGAGCGCCTGGTACGTCTTCGCGACGATCGGCCTGTACCCGCTGGCGCCCTCGACGGGGACCTACGTGCTCGTGCCCCCGTCGGTGCGTCGGACGGTCCTGCGTCCCGCGTCGTCGGACGGGAGCGCGACGCCGACCGTGGTCGAGGTCGTGTCGGGACCGGTCGGCGGGTACGTCGCGTCGGTGACGGTCGACGGGGCGCCCTGGGAGTCCGTCAGCATGCCGCACGAGATCGTGGCCGCCGCGTCGCGGATCGAGTTCACGCTGTCCTCGGAACCCACCGGGTGGGCATCCGACTCGCGCCCCGTCTCGGCGTCCGACGTGCACGGGTTCCGGGACACCCCGGTCGACCTGCTGCGGGCCGGGTCGCACCCGCTGAGCGACGACACCGGCCGGACGGCCACCGCGCTCGCGGCGGGGACGTCCGTGACGTTCGAGGTGCCGCCCGTGCCCGTGTCCCTGTACACGGTGACCGTCGAGGCGGCGGGGACGTACTCGTGGGACGTGTCGCTCGACGGGGTGACGGCGTCCGTCCACGGGGCCGAGTTCGCCTGGGCGGGCCAGACGCGGGTCTTCCGGCTGGAGGGCACCGGGTCGTCGTTCACGTTCTCCGCCGTCACGGACGTCGCGCTCACGCAGCTCGAGCTCGTCGCGGCGGACGGACAGCGTTGACCCGGCGTTCACCCGTGCGGAGCATGCTCAGCCCATGTCGATGAGCACACCGTTCGATCCCGAGCAGCCCGGCGCGTCCGTCCCCGTGGACGGCTCGGACGCCACCGAGCTCGAAGTGGAGGAGGAGCGCGGCGCGGACGTCGGGCCCGATGCCGGCGACCCAAGCGTCTCGCCGGTCGACCACCACGACGAGGACGAGGCCGGTGGCGGCCCGGTGTTCCGTCGTCCGCAGGCCGGCGAACGGCTGCACCCGGACGACCTCTGACGAGCTTCTTGGCTGATTGCCATGCGCGTCGGGCATGCTCGGCCGCATGTCGATCGCGAACTCCTGGGATCCCTCCGGTGGCCGGGCCATCCCCGAGGACCAGGTGAAGGAAGACGGGCTCGAACTCGACGAGGACACGGCTGCCGAGCTCGGTGTCTCGTTCGACGTCGTCGGGGGAGCGTCGGCCGACCCGGCGCGGGTGTCCCCGGTGGACGTCGCCGTGCCGACACCCCCGTCCGAGGACTGACCCCCGTCAGCGCGCGTACTTGAACCCGACGTGCGACCCGACGAACCCGAGCCGCTCGTAGAAGCGGTGGGCGTCCGTCCGGGCGGCGTCCGACGTCAGCTGCACCAGCGAGGCCCCGAGCGCCGGAGCGGCCTCGTCCGTCACCCACCGCATCAGTGCCGTTCCGACCCCACCCGAACGCCGCGTGCTGCTGACCCGTACGGCCTCGACGAGCAGGCGCGTCGCCCCGCGGCGAGCCATTCCGGGGATCCGGGTGAGCTGGAGCGTGCCGACCACTGATCCCGAAGCGTCCTCCGCGACGAGCAGGGCGTTGGACGGGTCGTCGACGACACCGCGGAGCGCAGCGGCGTAGCGCGGATGGTCCTCCGGCGCGGACAGGTCACCGCGGGCGGCGCTGATCGGATCGTCCGACAGCAGCGCGATCAGTGCGTCGAGGTCGTCGTCGGCCGCGTTCCGGAGCACCAGCGTCCCGGTGGGAGCGTCGAGTCGGACGGGCAGCGCGAGTTCGGTGAGCACGGGACCACCCTGCCGTACGTGGCGTCGATGTCTGCACAACCAAAGTCACCTCGAACCGTGCGGAGCCGCGGTTCGAGGTGACTTCGGTTGTGCGTGGCGCGGCGCGAACGCGCTCAGGGGACCGTGTGCCCCGCCGCAGTGAAGATCCGGTACCACTCCTCGCGCGAGAGCTCCACGTCGGAGCCCGCTGCCGAGTCGCGCACCCGCTGTGGGTTCGTCGTCCCGAGGACCACCTGGAAGTGCGCCGGGTGCCGGGTGATCCACGCCACCGCGATGCCGGTCGGGGTGACACCGTGCGCCGCCGCGACCTCGTCGAGCACGTCGTTCAGTTCCGCGTACTGCTCGCGGTCGCCGAGGAACACCCCGTCGAAGAAGCCCTTCTGGAACGGCGACCAGGCCTGCAGCGTGATGTCGTTGAGGCGCGAGTGGTTGAGGATGTCGTTGTCCCGGTCGACGGACTGGTCGAGCCCGCCCATGTTCGCCGCGACGCCCTGAGCGATGACGTTCGCGTGCGTGATGCTCAGCTGCACCTGGTTGAAGGCGAGCGGCTGGTTCACCGAGCGACGCAGCAGATCGACCTGGCCGGGCGTGTGGTTCGAGACGCCGAAGTGGTGGACCTTCCCCGCGGCGTGCAGCTCGTCGAAGGCCTTCGCGACCTCCTCCGGCTCGACGAGGGCATCGGGGCGGTGCAGCAGCAGGACGTCGATGTAGTCGGTGCGGAGGGCCTCGAGCGACTCCTCGACCGACGACGTGATGTGCTCGTACGAGAAGTCGAAGTACCCCTGTCGGATGCCGACCTTCGTCTGCAGCACGATCTCGGAGCGCTCGGACGGCGACAGCGTCACGGCCTCGGCGAACCGGGCCTCGCAGCCGTGCCAGCCGCCGTAGATCGCGGCGTGGTCGAACATCGTGACGCCCGCGTCACGCGACGCCGAGTACAGCGAGCGGACGTCCTCGTCGCTCATGTCGTTGATCCGCATGAGCCCGACGACGACGTCGGACGCGGTGAGGTCGGTCTGTGGCAACTCCAGTGTCTTCACGACGTCGATCCTGCCAGCGGGGGCGGGCGCGCGGCAGGCCCTGGCAGTACCCCGGGCGCGCGCCGCGTCGAGCGCCCTCCTGCCGTGTCGCGCCGGCGACGACGGCTCAGTCGGCGAGCACCACGAGCACCCCGGACCCGGTCGACCAGGATGCCCGCAGGGTCTCGCCGGACGGCACGGGCGACCCGACCACCCGCAGGACGACCAGCTCGCCGTGCCCCGTGTCGATCGTCGTCTCGCCCTCCTCGGTCCGGGTGTCGATCGTCGTGACCGTGGGCGACGAGGGGGCCGAGCCACTGCCGACCGCCGTGCACTCCTTGTCCCAGGTACCCGGTCCGTCGGCCCGTTCGAGCTCGGCCTCGTGGTCGCCCGTCGCGATCGTGCGGCGCACCACGTCGGCGTAGACCGGATCGCCGGTGGCGTCGTAGACCCAGCGACGGCCGAGGACCGAGTGGTCCATCTCGGTGACGAGGAAGGCGTCCGCCCGGTCGAGTGGCGCGTCCCGGTACGTCAGCGGCGTGTGCAGGAGCCGCCCCGAGGCGGTCCGCACGACGATCGTCTCGATCCCGACCTCGCCCTCCGGGTCGTCGAGCCGGAAACGAGCGACGACCTCGATCTCCTCGCCCGGCGTGACCCCGCTCCAGGCCTGGGACGGCAACCAGGCGGCGAGCGCCTCGGCCTTGGACGGTCGGAGTTCCGCACGGTGGATGATCGCCATGCACCGACCGTACCGAGGACTGCTCAGGTCAGGTACGACATCCGGCCAGGGCACCGACGGCCCTACGCTGGGAGGGTGCGCGACGACCTGCTCCCCGTGCTCGCCTGCCCCGTCTGCGCCGAGCCGCTCGGCCGTGTCGACGGGCAGGTGGGCTGCGCGGACGGGCACCGCTTCGACGAGGCCAAGCAGGGGCACCTGACGCTCCTGCCCGCCAAGCGTCGGTCGCTCACCGCGGACACCCCGGAGATGGTCGACGCGCGGGTCCGGTTCCTCGGTCGTGGGCACTACGCGCCCGTCGAGCGGGCGCTCGCCGCGGTCGTCACGGCGGCGACGGCCCCCGGCATCGTCCTCGACGTCGGGTCCGGACCCGGCACCTACCTCGCGCATGCGCTGCGCGCGGCGGACGGGAGGCCCGTGGGCGCGCCCGGCGCGCCGCCGGCGGCGCGGCTCGGGGTCGCGCTGGACCTCTCGCCCGTCGCGATCCGGCGTGCGGCGCGCGTCCACGAGCGCGCGGGAGCCGTCATCGGGGACGTGACCGAGCGCCTCCCGGTCGTCGACGGCGCCGCCGCCGTCCTGCTCGACGTGTTCGCGCCACGCAACCAGACGGAGTACGCCCGAGTCCTCCACCCCGACGGCGTGCTCGTCGTCGTGACCCCGCGGGTCGGGCACCTGGCGGAGCTCGCGGAGGCGACCATCTCGGTCGACCCCGAGAAGGAGCGCCGCCTGTACGACTCGCTGTCGCCGTCGTTCGTCCGTGGGTCCTCCGAGGACCTCACCTGGACGATGGAGCTCGACGCCGAGGACGTGCACGACGTCGTGCACATGGGTCCGAGCCACCACCACGTCGCCGCGGACGCCGTGTACGCCCCGACCGCGGTCACGGCAGCGGTGACGATCAGCACCTGGAGCCCCGCACCGTGACCGTTCCCCGGGCCCTCGCCGCACAGCCCGTGCTCCGGACGGGGCGTCTGACACTGTCGCAACTCGGCCCGGAGCACCTGGATCCAGTGATGGCTGGCCTCGCGGACGAGGAGGCGATGCGCCTCACCGGTACCCGTGCCCGCTTCACCCGTGAGCAGGTGCTCGCACACCTGTCGGGCCTCCCCGGCGCCGATGACCGGGCGGACTTCGCGATCACCGGGCCGGACGGTGCGTACCTCGGCGAGGTCGTCCTCAACGAGCTCGAGGAGGACGACCGGTCGATGAACTACCGGATCGCACTCGCCGGCCCGACCCTGCGCGGACGCGGGTACGGGACCGAGGCGGGCCGTGCGGTGGTGGCGTGGGCCTTCGACGTCGTGGGTCTGCACCGGGTGTCGCTCGAGGTGTACGCGTTCAACCCCGCGGCGCAGCGGTCCTACGAGAAGATCGGCTTCGTCGTCGAGGGGCGGGCCCGCGAAGTCCTGCGGGACGGTGACGGCTGGGTCGACGCGATCACGATGGGGTTGCTCGCATCGGACCCTCGCCCGAGATGAGGGGTGGCGCGGAGCAGAGCGCGGCGAGCCCTCCTCCTTCCGGAACCGGGCTGTGGAGGCCTCCCTGTCGAGTGACCGGCCCCGGGCCGGGTGACGGGTGGATCCGGTAGAAGTGATGCATGATGACGATGTGTCGAGTCGTCGTCATGCCCGTGTCACCGCCACCGTCCTCCTGCTGTCGGTCGGAGCGAGCGTGGCGTTGACGGGGTGCACCGCATCGCCCGAGTCCGGGACGACCGGCTGCGTCCCGCGGTTCACGGTGACCCCGGAGACCGCGCGGGCCGGCGACACCGTGACGTTCTCGACGGCGGACGAGTGTGATGTGGACGTGCCGGACGGTGGGTGGCGGATCGGGGTCAGCGACGACCGCGGTGTCCGCGACGACGACCTCGTTCGCTCGTCCGGGACGTTCGACGGTTCGTGGTCGGTCTCCGTCCCACTGCCCGCCGACCTTCGCTCGGGGGAAGGGATGCTCGGTATCGAGAACTGGGACTACTCGTCCTGCCCGGACAACGCGAGCTGCGCGGGACCGTTCGGCAACCTGACGATCACCCGCTGACCGTCACTGGCCTCGGGCTGCGCGACGTCGAGCGGCGTGCGCCCGGACCCGTGCACGATCCAGGGTCCCGCCGAGCTGCACGAGCAGCCACAGCACACCGACGGCCCCCGCCGCGATCGGGGTGACGAACAGCTCGACGTCGATGCCCGGCGCCCGCCACCAGTCGATCGACCACCCGGCGACGACGCCGAACAGCAGGACCGCCGTCCCGATCCACCAGCCGCGGCCGGGCAACGTCCAGAGGCCGGCCGAGGCGAGGACGACGAGCGCCCACGAGCCGATCGGCGCGAAGGAACGGGGGTCGTCCGTCCCGCACGACGACACCGCGCACTCCCAGACGACGGTGTGCGCGACGCCCGCGTACCAGTGCACCAGGAGGCACGCAGCCACGAGCGCCAGGAGCCCGATCAGCGGGCCTGCCCACCGCCGGACGCGGGCGGACCGGGAGCGACGACGCCGCCCACCGGTCCACCCCTCGCCGAGCTCGTAGCCGGGCATCGGTCGGTACTCGGGCATCCAGGCACCGTACCGTCCGCAGGTTTTCGTGCAGAAGTGCTCCGGAACGGCGTCAGCCCTGCGCCCCGGCCACGTCGAGCGCCCAGACGACGCCGAAGCGGTCGCGGAGCTGCCCGGCGAGCGCCGACCAGGCCGACGGTGCGAGCGGCTGGCGGACCTCCGCGCCGTCGAGCAGCCCCGCCCAGTACCGCTCGATCTCGGCGGCGTCGTCCCCGTGGACGAAGACGTAGAAGGCGTCGCTGCCCTGGTCGTAGGGCTGACCGGGCCAGACGTCGAACGCCATGATGCGGAAGCCGGCGTCGGTCGTCACCTGTCCGAAGACGATCCGATCGGCCCAGGCCGGCTCGTCGGAGGCGCCCATCGCGCCGTAGGTCATGGACGCGACCTCGCCGCCGAAGACGCGGGCGTAGTGGTCGAGGGCCTCGCGGGCCTGTCCGTCGAAGTTGAGGTGGGTCGTGGTCTCGATGCTCATGGGACGAGCATCTTGGGCGATGCGGTCAGATCGTGACCGCTTCTCCACGGATACTTGCAGCATGGCCGGACCGTCGTCGCGCAT
The DNA here is from genome assembly GCF_047238015.1 of Curtobacterium phoenicis. Classification (NCBI taxonomy): domain Bacteria; kingdom Bacillati; phylum Actinomycetota; class Actinomycetes; order Micrococcales; family Microbacteriaceae; genus Curtobacterium; species Curtobacterium phoenicis. The sequence continues at coordinate 205,400 of NZ_JBDFLZ010000002.1, read as the reverse complement.
GCTCACGCTGCTGTCCCTGCTGCAGGTGCACCGGGACTGGCCGGGCGACGAGCTCGCCGGTCGCCTCGAGGTCAGCCCGCGCACGCTCCGCCGGGACGTCGACCGCCTCCGGGAGCTCGGGTACCGCATCGAGGCGCTCCGCGGACCTGCCGGCGGGTACCGGCTCGCCGCGGGCGCCGACCTCCCGCCGCTGCTCTTCGACGACGACCAGGCCGTCGCGATCGCGGTCGCCCTCGCGGTGGCCCCGGCGTCGGGCGCCGACATCGCCGAGGGGGCCGTCCGTGCACTCGCGACGATCCGGCAGGTGATGCCCGAGCGGCTCCGGAACCGCGTCGGTGCGGTCGAGGTCGTGGCCACGGCCGCGCGCACGACCGTGGACCCGGACGTGTTGGTCGAGGTCAGCCGCGCGGTGTCTGCGCACGAGGTGCTGCGGTTCGGCTACGGACCGGACGAGCACCCCCGCCGGGTCGAGCCGCACGCCGTGGTCGCCCGGTCCGGTCGCTGGTACCTCCTGGCGTGGGACCTCGAGCGGTCGGACTGGCGGACGTTCCGGGTGGACCGCATCGTGCCGCGGGCGCCGACGCGGCTGCGCTTCGCGCCGCGCGAGGTCCCCTGGAACGACCCGGCGTCCTTCGTGGCGGCGCGCTCCAAGGGGTCCGCGGTCGAGGACGTGTGGCCGTGCACGGGCACCGTGGAACTGCACTGTCCGGCCAGCACGGTCGAGCCCTACCTCGAAGCGGCGGACGACCTTGTCGAGACGGGGCCCGACCGCTGTCGTCTGACCACCGGTTCGTGGTCCTGGGAGGCGCTCGCCGCGCGGGTCGCCGGGTTCGCCGTCGAGTTCACGGTGAGTGGCCCGCCGTCACTCCGGGCGGCGACGGCGGCCGTCGGGGACCGTCTCCACGCAGCGTCCCGTTAGGACCGCGCATGCGTCCGTCAGGACGCCGTCAGGGATCCGTTAGGACCGGCCTGGAGGCACGACACCGGTCGCACGATCGGTGACGCACCAGGAATGGTGCGGTCCGCACCGCCCGGTGCTGGACCCGTGCAACCTACGGAGTCCTCGTGTTCGACGTGTTCGTCGTCGCCGGTGTCCTCGCCGTGTTCGGTGTGGTCGCCCTCATCGCCAAGGGGCTGGAGCGGCTGTGATCGGCATCACCATCGCCGCGGCCGTCCTCGGCGTCGCCGCTGTCGTCTACCTGGTCTGGGCGCTCGTCCGGCCGGAGGAGTTCTGATGAGCGCGGGGGACACGTGGGCCGGCATCGCCCAGGTCGCGCTGCTCGTCCTGCTCCTCGTCGTCTGCTACCGCCCCGTCGGTGACTGGATGGCGAGCGTCTACACGCCCGTTCGGCACGGTCGCGTCGAGCGCGGGGTGTACCGGGTCATCGGTGTCGACCCCGACGCCGAGCAGTCCTGGCCCGCGTACCTGCGGGGTGTCCTGCTGTTCAGCGTCGTCGGGCTGCTCGTCGTCTACCTCCTGCAGCGCATCCAGGTCGTGCTACCGGGTGACCTCGGGCTGCCGAACGTCGGGCCGTCGCTCGCGTTCAACACGGCGGCGTCCTTCGTCGCCAACACGAACTGGCAGTCCTACTCGCCCGAGGCGACGGTCGGCTACAGCGTCCAGATGGCGGGCCTCGCGGTGCAGAACTTCCTGTCCGCGGCCGTCGGTCTCGCGGTCGCCGTGGCACTCGTCCGTGGGTTCGCCCGTCGGACGTCGGGCGTGCTCGGCAACGTGTGGGTGGACGTCGTGCGCGGCACGGTCCGACTCCTGCTGCCGGGTGCCTTCGTCTTCGCGATCGTCCTCATCGCGGGCGGTGTCATCCAGTCCTGGGGTGCCGGTACGGACGTGACGACCCTCGCCGGTGGGACCCAGCACATCCCGGACGGCTTCGTCGCCTCGCAGGAGGCCATCAAGGAGCTCGGCACGAACGGCGGCGGGTACTTCAACGCGAACTCGGCGCACCCGTTCGAGAACCCGCAGGCGTGGACGAGCCTCCTCGAGGTGTTCCTCATGCTCGTCATCCCGTTCTCCCTGCCGCGGACGTTCGGACGGCTCGTCGGCGACGACCGTCAGGGGTACGCGATCCTCGCCGTGATGGGTGGGATCTTCCTCGTGTCGCTCTCGGTGATGTCGATCGCCGAACTCGGCGGGGGCGGCACCGCCACCCACGCCGCCGGCGCGGCGATGGAGGGCAAGGAGGCCCGGTTCGGCATCCTCGGCTCGACGCTCTTCGCCACCGCGACGACCTCCACGTCCACCGGCGCCGTCAACGCCATGCACGACAGCTTCACGCCGATCGGCGGCATGATGGCCCTGCTCAACATGATGCTCGGCGAGATCAGCCCCGGCGGGACGGGATCCGGCCTCTACGGCATGCTCGTCCTCGCCGTGATCACGGTGTTCATCGGCGGCCTGCTCGTCGGCCGCACCCCGGAGTACCTCGGCAAGAAGATCCGGGCGCGTGAGATGACCTTCGCCGCCCTCTACATCCTCGTCACGCCGACGCTCGTGCTGCTCGCCACCGGGCTGTCCCTCGTGATCCCCGGCGTCCGCGAGCAGGTGGTCGGGACGAGCATCTTCAACCCGGGCAACCACGGCCTCTCGGAGCTGCTCTACGCGTACACCTCGGGCGCGAACAACAACGGCTCGGCGTTCGGCGGCCTCACCGCGAACACGACGTGGATGAACTCCTCGCTCGGCGTCGTGATGCTCCTCGGACGCTTCCTGCCGATGGTGCTCGTGCTGGCGCTCGCCGGCTCGCTCGCCCAGCAGGACAAGGTCCCGGCGACCTCCGGCACCCTCCCGACCCACCGGCCGCTGTTCATCGGCCTCCTCGGGGGTGTGGCGGTCATCGTCACCGCCCTCACCTACTTCCCGGTGCTCGCACTGGGCCCCCTCGCAGAAGCGCTCGCACGATGAACGCACCGTCGACGTCCAAGGACAACCTCATGACCACCGCGACCACCGCGCCCGAGGCGACCACCGCCTCCAGGCCGACCACCTCGTCCGCCTTCGGACCCCGCCAACTGCTGGCGGGCCTCCCGGGCGCCCTGCGCAAGCTCGACCCGCGCCTCATGTGGCGCAACCCCGTCATGTTCATCGTCGAGGTGGGCGCAGCCCTGACGACCGTCACGCTGTTCGTCGAGCCGTCCGCCTTCACCGTCGCCATCGCCGTCTGGCTCTGGCTGACCGTCGTCTTCGCGAACCTCGCCGAGTCCGTGGCCGAGGGCCGCGGCAAGGCGCAGGCCGACACGCTCCGCAAGACCCGCTCGACCACGAGCGCCCGCCGGGTCATCGGCTACGCCGCCGCCGATCCCGCCGCCACCGGCAACCAGACCGAGGAGGTCGCGTCCGTCGACCTCGCCAAGGGCGACGTCGTCGTGGTCGTCGCGGGCGAGGTCATCCCGGGCGACGGCGACGTGGTCGACGGCATCGCGTCCGTCGACGAGTCCGCCGTCACCGGGGAGTCGGCCCCGGTCATCCGCGAGTCGGGCGGCGACCGCAGCGCCGTCACGGGCGGCACCCGGGTGCTGTCCGACCGCATCGTCGTGCGGATCACCTCGACCCCCGGCGAGACCTTCATCGACCGGATGATCCGGCTCGTCGAGGGTGCTGCCCGGCAGAAGACGCCCAACGAGATCGCGCTGAACATCCTCCTCGCGTCGCTGTCGATCGTGTTCGTCATCGTCTGCCTCACGATGCAACCCATCGCCGGACTCGTCGGCGCGACCGTGAGCATCCCGGTGCTCATCGCCCTGCTCGTCTGCCTCATCCCGACCACCATCGGCGCGCTGCTCTCCGCGATCGGCATCGCCGGCATGGACCGCCTCGTGCAGCACAACGTGCTCGCGATGTCGGGCCGTGCGGTCGAGGCGGCCGGTGACATCACGACCCTGCTGCTCGACAAGACCGGCACGATCACGTACGGCAACCGTCGTGCGTCCCGCGTGGTGCCGGTGCCCGGTGTCACCGAGGCCGATCTGATGGAGGCGGCGGCACTGTCGAGCGCCGCCGACAGCACCCCCGAAGGCCGCTCGATCGTCGACCTGGCCGCCGAGGCCGGGATCGGCGCCGGACTCCCCGCCGGTGCGGTCGAGGTGCCGTTCACCGCGCAGACCCGCATGTCCGGCCTCGACCTGACCGACGGGACCGAGGTCCGGAAGGGCGCCGCCGCAGCGGTGCTCGCCTGGGCCGCCGCGTCCTCCTCCGCGCCGGAGCCGCACATCGTGTCCGCGATCGACGCCACGGTCGCGGAGGTTTCCGACCAGGGCGGCACCCCGCTCGTGGTCGCCCGCCGCTCGGCCTCGGGCGCGGTCACGCTGCTCGGCGTCGTGCACCTCAAGGACGTCGTGAAGGACGGCATGTCCGCGCGGTTCGCGCAGCTGCGCGAGATGGGCATCCGCACGGTGATGATCACGGGCGACAACCCGCGCACCGCCAAGGCGATCGCGGCCGAGGCCGGCGTCGACGACTTCCTCGCCGAGGCCACCCCGGAGGACAAGCTCGCACTGATCCGCAAGGAGCAGGAGGGCGGCAACCTCGTCGCGATGACCGGCGACGGCACGAACGACGCCCCGGCCCTGGCGCAGGCGGACGTCGGCGTCGCGATGAACACCGGCACCACGGCGGCGAAGGAGGCGGGCAACATGGTCGACCTCGACTCCGACCCGACCAAGCTCATCGACGTCGTCCGGATCGGCAAGCAGCTGCTCATCACCCGCGGCGCGCTCACCACGTTCTCGATCGCCAACGACGTGGCGAAGTACTTCGCGATCATCCCGGCCATGTTCCAGCTGGCGTTCCCGGGCCTCGCAGCGCTCAACATCATGGGGCTGCACAGCCCGTCGTCCGCGATCCTCTCCGCGGTCATCTTCAACGCGCTCGTCATCGTGGCGCTCATCCCGCTGTCACTGCGCGGCGTCACGTACCGCGCCGCCTCGGCGTCGTCGATCCTCGGCCGCAACCTGCTCGTCTACGGGCTCGGCGGCGTGGTCGTCCCCTTCATCGGCATCAAGCTGATCGACCTCGTGGTCGGTCTCATCCCGGGGTTCTAGTCATGGCATCTGCACGTTCGACCTTCCGTTCCGCTTCGGTGGCGGTCCGCCTCACCCTCCTCTGCACCGTCGTCCTCGGCGTCGCCTACCCGCTCGCGGTTTGGGGCGTCGGGCAGGCCGCCTTCCACGACCAGGCGAACGGCTCGATGGTCACCGACTCGTCCGGGAAGGTCGTCGGCTCGTCGCTCATCGGCCAGTCGTTCGACGGGTCCGGCTCCGCCCGCTGGTTCCAGTCCCGCCCGAGCGCGGCGGGTGAGAAGGGCTACGACGCGAACGCGTCCAGCGGCTCGAACCTCGGCCCGAACAACCCGGACCTGCTGAAGGCGATCGAGGAGCGCAAGGCCGCGATCGCGAAGGCCGACGGGGTTCCCGAGTCATCGGTCCCGGCGGACGCGGTCACCGCCTCGGGCTCCGGGCTGGATCCGGACATCAGCCCGGAGTACGCGATGCTGCAGGTCTCGCGCGTGGCGGAGGCCCGCGGGCTCCCGGAGTCGACGGTCCGCGCGCTCGTCGAGCAGCACACCGAGTCGCGGCAGCTCGGGTTCCTCGGCGAGCCCGTCGTGAACGTCCTCGAGCTGAACCTGGCGCTCGCGAAGGCGTCCTGACGGTGGTGCCGATCGCTCCCGCGCAATCGAAGTCACCTCGAACCGCGTCGAACCGTGGTGCGTACCGACTTCGGTGGTGCGGGGAGCATCGGCACCGCCCCGTCCACCACCGCCGCCCCGAACACGACCCCGACGCGAGAGGATGAGCACGTGAAGCGAGGCAAGCTGCGGGTCCTGCTCGGCGCCGCACCGGGCGTCGGCAAGACGTACACGATGCTCGAGGAAGGGCACCGGATGGCCGCCGAGGGCCGTGACGTGGTCGTCGCCGTCGTCGAGACCCACGACCGAGCCGCCACCGCCGCGCTGGTCCACGGGCTGGAGGTCGTCCCGCGCCGGGTCGTCGAACACCGCGGCGTCCAGCTCGACGACATGGACCTCGACGCCGTCCTCGCCCGGCAGCCCGACGTCGCGCTCGTCGACGAGCTCGCCCACACGAACGCCCCAGAGGGCCGGCACGAGAAGCGCTGGCAGGACGTCGAGGCGCTGCTCGCCGCGGGCATCAGCGTCATCTCCACCGTGAACGTGCAGCACATGCAGTCGCTCGGCGACGTCGTCCGCGAGATCACCGGGACCGTGCAGCGTGAGACCGTCCCCGACGCCGTCGTGCGTGCCGCCGACCAGATCGAGGTCGTCGACCTGTCCCCGGCAGCCCTGCGCGACCGGCTGTCCGACGGTCTGGTGTACCCGGCGGCGCGGATCGACGCGGCGCTCTCGAACTACTTCCGGCTCGGCAACCTGACCGCGCTCCGCGAGATCGCCCTGCTCTGGCTCGCGGACGAGGTCGACGACGCGCTCCGTGCGTACCGCGCCGAGCACGGCATCGACCACCGGTGGGAGGCCCGGGAGCGGGTCCTCGTCGCGCTGACCGGCGGACCGGAGGGCGAGACGCTGCTCCGGCGTGCGGCCCGCATCGCCGCGAGGAGCGCCGGGGGCGAGATCGCCGCCGTGCACGTCACGACGAACGACGGCCTCCGCGAACGGCACCCCGGCGCACTCGGCAAGCAGCGCGCGCTGCTCGAACAGCTCGGCGGCACCTACCACCAGGTGGTCGGCGACGACGTCCCGGGCACCCTCGTCCGGTTCGCACGGTCGATCGACGCCACCCAGATCGTCATCGGCGTCAGCCGGCGGACACGTCTCGCCGCCGCACTCACCGGACCGGGCATCGGCAACACGGTGATCCGCGAGTCCGGCGACATCGACGTGCACGTCGTCACGCACGAGCGGGCCGGCGGCGGGTTCGCCCTGCCCCGGCTCGGCGGCAGCCTGTCGCGCGGCCGGATCGTCGCCGCGTTCGTCCTGAGCCTCGTCGCCGGACCCCTGCTGACCTGGCTGCTCTCGCTCGGCAGCGATCCGGACGCCATCACCGTCGACGTGCTCGCCTACCAGCTGCTCGTGCTCGTCGTGGCGCTCGTCGGCGGCATGTGGCCCGCGGTGTTCGCCGCGGTGCTGTCCGGGCTGAGCCTCGACTTCTTCTTCGTGCAACCCCTCTACATGGTCACCGTCCAGCAGCCGTGGCACCTCGTGGCGCTCGTGATGTACGTCGTCAGCGCCGTGCTCGTGAGCTTCGTCGTCGACCGCTCTGCCCGACGCTCCCGTGCAGCGCGCCGTGCCGCAGCGGAGTCGGGGCTCCTCGTCGGCATCGCCGGCAGCGTCCTGCGCGGGGACGACGCCCTGCAGGCCCTGCTCGACCGCACCCGTGAGGCCTTCGGCTTTCAGGGCGTGCGGATCCGGCAGGGCGACGACGTCCCGGCCACGTCGGGGACGTTCGGCGACGCGCCGGACGCGACCACGAGCCTCCCGTCCGGCGCCGTGCTCGAGTTCGCGGGCGCACCCGACGACCCGACCCAGCGGCGGCTGCTGCGCGTCGTCGAGCAGCAGCTCGACGCGGCGGTGGAGCACCGTGAGCTGACACGGACGGCCGTGGACGCGGAGCGGATCGCGGCGGTGGACCGCGTCCGCAGCGCCATCCTCGCGGCCGTCGGCCACGACGTCCGGCGGCCGATCGCGGCCGCCTCGGCAGCCGTGCAGACCCTCCGGGCGGCGGACATCGAGCTGTCGGACGCCGACCGGGAGGCACTGCTCGCGACCGCCGACGAGAGCCTCGGACAGCTCGCGGTGCTGTTGGCGGACCTCCTCGACGTCAGCCGTGTGCAGGCCGGGGTCCTCGCGGTGCGCACCGTCCCCCTCGCGGTCGAGACGGTCGTCGCACCAGCGCTCGACGAACTCGAACTCGGGCCGGAGGACGTCGACCTCGACCTCCCCGCGGACCTGCCTCCCGTGCTCGCCGACCCCGTGCTGCTCCAGCGCGTCGTCGTGAACCTGCTCGCCAACGCCAGCCGGTACGCACCCGAGGGCACGCGGGTCCGTGTCGCCGCGAGCGCCTTCGGCGGCGGGGTCGAGCTCCGCGTCGCCGACCACGGGCCCGGCATCCCGGAGGACCGCCGCGGCGAGGTCTTCCAGCCGTTCCAGCGGCTCGGCGACACCGACAACGACACCGGACTCGGCCTCGGGCTGGCGCTCGCGCGCGGGTTCACCGAGGGTATGGGCGGCACGATCGAGGTCGACGACACCCCCGGCGGCGGCCTCACCGTCGTGGTGCGGCTGCCGATCGCCGGGCACGTGGGGGTGTCGGTCCTGTGAGCACCAAGGTCCTCATCGCCGACGACGACGCCCAGCTCGTCCGGGCGCTCGCCGTCACCCTCGCCGCCCGCGGGTACGACGTCGTCACCGCCCGGGACGGCCGCGCCGCGCTCGACGCGGTCATCACCGAACGGCCCGACCTCGTGCTGCTCGACCTCGGCATGCCCCGGCTGGACGGCATCGGCGTGCTCGAGGGGCTCCGCGCCTGGACGCAGGTGCCGGTGCTCGTGCTCTCCGGCCGGACCGACTCGTCCGACAAGGTCGACGCCCTCGACGCCGGCGCCGACGACTACGTGACGAAGCCGTTCCAGATGGACGAACTGCTGGCCAGGCTCCGGGCGCTCGGCCGTCGGCAGGCCGCGGTCGCAGCGTCCGCCGGGGGAGCGCCGACGGTGTCGATCGGCGACCTCGTCGTCGACCTCGTCGCGAAGCAGGTCACCCCGCCGAGCGGCCCGGCGATCCGTCTGACGCCCACCGAGTGGCGGTTGCTCAAGGTCCTCGTGACGAACCCGGACCGGCTCATGACCCGCGAGATGCTGCTCACCGAGGTGTGGGGCCCGACGCACGGGAACGACTCGGGGTACCTGCGGCTCTACATGGCGCAGCTCAGGCGGAAGCTCGAGCCGGACCCCGCGAACCCGCGCTACCTCGTGACGGAGTCGGGCATGGGGTACCGCTTCAGCCCCGGTCACCCGTGACGGAGCTCCACCCGGTCGGGGTGGCGGACGCCGAGGACGTGCGCGCGTTCCTGACGGCGAACGACCTCACCGTGGCGGGTCTCGGCGATCCCGGCGTGCGGCTGTGGGCGGTCCGCGACACGGCTGGCTCCGTCGTCGGATCCACCGGCTTCGAGACGTCGCCGGACGGGAGGCACGCCCTCCTCCGCAGCGTCGCCGTCGACCCGGCGTTCCGCGCCTCCGGCACCGGCACGCGGCTCGCGCGCTTCGCGATGGCGCAGGCGGCCTCGACGGGTGCCGGTCGTGCGTGGCTGTTCAGCCGACGGTCCGGGCCGTTCTGGCAGGCCCTCGGGTTCACCCCGGCGGACCGGGACGCCCTCGCGACGGCCTTGGCCGGCACCACCCAGGTCGCACTGTTCCGGTCGACCGGCCAGCTCGCCCAGGAGGTCGCGTGGAGCCGCCCGCTGTAGCGTCAGCGCGTGACGATCGAGCTCCGCCGGGTGACCGCCGACGACTGGGCCACGTGGCGCCCGGTCCGGCTCGCCGCGCTCGCCGACGCTCCCGACGCGTTCGGCTCCCGTCTGGTCGACTGGCAGGACGCGCCCGAGCACCGGTGGCGCACCCGACTCTCGCTGCCCGGTGCGGTGGACCTCCTCGCCGTGGACGCCGAGCGCGACCGCCCCGTCGGCATGGCGAGCGGCGTCCCCGATGCCGACGACCAGCACCGCGTCGAACTCATCTCGATGTGGGTCCATCCCGCAGCACGCGGCCGCGGCGTCGCTCGGCTGTTGATCGACGCGGTCGCCACCTGGGCGGTCGAGCACGGCGCACACGAGCTGGTGCTCTCCGTGATGCCGGACAACCTCGGCGCGCAGGAGACGTACGTCCGCACGGGCTTCGTCCACACGGCGGAGCCGGGCGAACCGCTGTCCGACGGCCGGCGCGAACGCGTCATGCGCCGAACACTGGAGGAACGACCGTGAACCGAGCACTCCGCACCACCGCCTGGGTCGTCGCCGTCGTCGTCCTGCTCGCCGTCGTGTTCCTCGTCTACGCGAACATCGTCATGCAGGGCACGCGCAGCGCGGCGCTGCAGGTCTGGCGCGACGACCGGGTGTCCGTCCGCGACGCCGGCGACTCGATCGTGATGACGCCGACCGGGCAGGCCGACGGCAAGGGCATCGTGTTCATCCCCGGCGCGAAGGTCGACCCGTACGCGTACATGGCGACGTTCCGTCAGGTGGTGGCGACCGGGACGACGGTGGTCATCACGAAACCGACGCTCAACCTCGCGTTCTTCGACACCCGGCCGCTCTCGACCTTCGAGGCGCACGCCCCGGAGGTCACGACGTGGGCCGTCGGCGGGCACTCCCTCGGCGGGGTCCGCGCCTGCCAGCTCGCGAAGGACGCCGACGGGCTGCTGCTCCTCGGGAGCTACTGCGCGAACGACATCAGCCGGTCGTACATCCAGGTCCTCAGCATCTCCGGCTCGCGCGACGGGCTCTCCACCCCGGCGAAGGTCGACGCAGCCCGGCACCTCCTGCCGTCCACCGCCACGATGGTCGAGATCCGGGGCTCGAACCACGCGGAGTTCGGTGCCTACGGCGACCAGCCCGGCGACCGTACGGCGACGATCTCCCCGGCCGAGGCCCGCTCCGAGATCAGCGCGGCGGTCGAGCGGTGGGTGCAGGCACTGCCCCCGGGGACCGGGCTGCGCTGACGGCCGTCCGCACCGCGTCGACGGCGAGCGCGGGCACGAGCCCGACCGTGCCCAGGTCGGCGATCGGCACCCACCTCGGCTCGTAGCGGTTCGTCGGCGTCGTCCGTTCCCGTTCCGGCGCGTCCGCGGCCAGCTCCGGCAGCCCCGGGCCGGTGTCGACGTGCAGGTACACGACGGGCGCAGCACGGTCGAGCCCGACGGGAAGCAGCGCGACCAGCTCGCCGTCGAGCCCGGTCTCCTCGCGCAGTTCGCGCAGGCAGGCCTGCTGTGGGGTCTCGCCGGGCTCGACGCCGCCGCCGGGCAGGACGGCGTACCGCCGTCCGTCGCGCTCGCGGAGGACGACGAGCACCCGGCCGTCGCGGACCGCCACGGCGGCCGCCCGGAGACGCACGGGGGTTGAGCCGGTCACGTGGTCACCGTACGCGGTCCGGTCGCGGTGATCCGTGCCTCCCGGCAGTCGCCCTGGAGGCACGGCGGCCGTACCGTCAGTCGGCCTGCGTGTCCTGCCGGTCGCGTCCGCGGCCCCGCGACCCGCGGCCCCCGGTGAGGCGCGCGACGAAGTACAGCACGACGCCGACGGCGAGCAGCAGTGCGGCGTACAGCCAGACCTGCCCGCTCTGCTGCGTGAGCAGCAGGACGCACGACGCGACGCCGAGGACGGGGACGAACGTCCACACCCGGAAGTGCTCGTGGTCCACGCGATCGCGGCGGAGCACGAGCACCGCGACGTTCGTGCTGATGAAGACGAACAGGAGCAGCAGCACGACCGTCTCGGCGAGCGTGCCGACGTCGCCGACCAGGGTGAGCAGCATCGCGACGACGGTGGTCGCGACGATCGCGGTCCACGGGGTCTTCCGGTTCGGCAGCACCTTCGCCAGCACGGTGGGCAGGAGCCGCTGCTCGGCCATCCCGTAGGTGACGCGGCTCGCCATGATCATCGTGAGCAGGGCGCCGTTCGCCACCGCGACGAGTGCGATCAGGCTGAACACCCAGTCCGGGATCGGCACGCCGGACGCGGACACCACGGCGAGGAGCGGGCCCGACGAGCCCGCGAGCGCGCTCGCGGGGAGCGCGATCGCGCTCGCCAGTCCGACGAGCACGTAGACGACGCCCGCCGTGGCGAGCGCGCCGAACAGGGCCCTCGGGTAGACGCGGCGGGGCTCGCGGACCTCCTCGGCGACGTTGGCGCTCGTCTCGAAGCCGACGAACGAGTAGTAGGCGACGATCGCGGCGCTCAGGGTCGCGAGTGCGGGGTTCGCGTCGGCCGGGAACGCCCCGATGCGGCTCACGTCACCGCCTCCGCCGCCGAGCATGACGGCCACGACGACGATCACGATGACGAGACCGGACACCTCGATGATCGTCATCACGACGTTGCTTTTAAGCGAGTCCGAGATGCCGCGGGCGTTCAGGCAGGCGACGAGCGCGAGGAACACGATCGCTGTGGGCACCGGCGGGAGGTCGACGAACGTCCCGAGGTAGTCGCCGGCGAAGGCCAGGGACAGGCCGGCGGCACTCGTGACCCCGGCGGCGAGCATGCTGAACCCGACGAGGAACGACACGAGCGGCACCTTGTACGCCCGCTCGGCGAACACCGCTGCGCCGCCGGCCTTCGGGTACTTCGTCACGAGTTCGGCGTAGGAGCCCGCGGTGAGCAGGGCCAGCAGCAGGGCGAGGACGAGCGGTGCCCAGAGCGCCCCGCCGACGTCCTCCGACAGCGTACCCATGAGGGCGTAGATGCCGGCGCCGAGGACGTCGCCGAGGATGAAGAGGTAGAGGAGCGGGCCGGTGATCGCCTGTCGGAGCTTCGAGTCCTGCCGTCCCGGAGCGGAGCGTTCCGCGGTGTCGCTGGTCATGGGGGTACCTTCCGTCCCCGTCAGGGTGTCGGACCGCTCCCGAGCGACTTCACCGGTCCGTCCGCATCGCGCGGAGTCCTGCACGCTCCGCTCTCGGTGAACTCTCTCCACACATCGGCGTCGCGCCTGGGTGCCCGGACGGGGGCGGTCCTAGAGTGGGCGCATGACCGCACCGGACCGGCCCACCCCCGCCCGCCTCGCGGATCAGCGCGCGCTGCTGTTCGACCTCGACGGAGTCCTCACACCGACCGCCGAGGTGCACATGCGTGCGTGGAGCCGCCTGTTCACGCCGTACCTCGCCGCGCACGGCGCCGCGCCGTACACGGAGCAGGACTACTTCGACCACATCGACGGCAAGCCCCGCTACGACGGGGTCCGGTCGCTGCTCACGTCGCGCGGCATCGACCTGCCCGAGGGCGCTCCCGACGACGACCCGTCGCTCGACACCGTGTGCGGCCTCGGCAACCGGAAGAACGCCGAGTTCACGGCCGAGCTCGAGGAGCACGGGGTCGAGCCGTACCCGGGTTCGTACCGGTTCCTCGTCGCCGCGATCGACGCCGGCTACTCGGTCGCCGTCGTGTCGAGCTCGGCGAACGCGGTGCCCGTGCTCCGGACCGCCGGGATCCTCGAACGCTTCCCCGTGATCGTCGACGGTCTGGTCGCCCGGCAGGACGCGCTCGAGGGCAAGCCGTCGCCGGACACCTACCTCGACGCGGCGAGCCGCTTCGGGCTCACCGCTGCCGAGTGCGTCGTGGTCGAGGACGCCACGAGCGGGGTCGAGGCCGGCCGCAACGGCGGCTTCGGGCTCGTCATCGGCGTCGATCGCGGGGCCGGTGCGGACGCACTGCGCGCCCACGGGGCGGACGTGGTGGTGGGAGACCTCGCCGACCTCGTCGACGACCTCCGCGCAGTCCCCTCCCCGGCGGCCTGACGGGTCGCGGCCGATCCCGGGCCGCGACGACACCCCCACACCTCTCCTCCCCCTCACCGGAGCAGCATGAACCCCATCACCTCGGACCCGCTCGACCGCGTCCGCTACCCGATCGACGAGTGGGCGCTCGTCGAGACCGAGTACACGCCCGACGAGCAGGGCGTGGCAGAGACGAACTTCGCGGTCGGCAACGGCTACCTGGGCCTCCGCGGCAACCTCGACGAGGGCCGCGGCGGCGTCCAGTACGGCACCTACGTCAACGGCTTCCACGAGACCTGGCCGATCCGGCACGCCGAGGACGCCTTCGGCTTCGCGAAGACCGGGCAGACGATCATCAACGCGCCGGACGCGAAGGTGATCCGGCTGTACGTCGACGACGAGCCGCTCGTCCTGGCCGAGGCGGACATCCTCCGGCACACGCGTCGCCTCGAGTTCCGCGGCGGGTACCTGTTCCGCGAGACCGAGTGGTCGACGCCGTCCGGCAAGCGGGTACTCATCCGGTCCCGTCGGCTCGTGTCGTTCACGGACCGGCACCTGGCCGTCATCGACTACGAGGTGACCGTGCTCGACGCGGACGCCTCGATCCTGCTCTCCAGCCAGATCCTCAACCGGCAGGACGTCCAGGACGAGTACCACGCCGGGATGCGTGCCGCTGCGAACGCCTTCGACCCGCGCAAGGCCGAGGCCTTCACCGAGCGCGTGCTCGAGCCGAAGCTCAAGCGCAGCACGGGTGCGCGGTCGCTCCTCGGGTACCAGGCGGCGAGCTCGGGCATGACGATCTGTGTCGGCGTCGAGCACCACCTCGAGACCGACAACTCGTGGGACGAGTCGTCCTCGATCGAGGACGACCTCGCCAAGCACGTCTACCGGGTGCAGGCGAAGGCGGGTGTCCCGATCCGCCTGGTGAAGAGCATCGTCTACCACACCTCCCGCGGTGTCCCGGCGCGGGAACTCGCCGATCGCTGCGACCGTACGCTCGACCGTGCGCACGCGGCGACCGTCGACGACGTCTTCGCCGCCCAGCGCGCGTGGATGGACGACTACTGGGCAAGGAGCGACGTCGAGATCGCCGGCAAGCCCGACCTCCAGCAGGCGGTCCGCTGGAACCTCTTCATGCTCGCGCAGGCCACGGCCCGGACCGACGGCCACGGCATCGCGGCGAAGGGCGTCACGGGCTCGGGCTACGGCGGGCACTACTTCTGGGACATGGAGATCTACGTCCTGCCGTTCCTGTCCTACACGGCACCGATCGTCGCCCGGAACGCGCTGCGGTTCCGCTACAACATGCTCGACGCGGCGCGGTCCCGAGCTCGCGAGCTGAACCAGCGCGGTGCCCTGTTCCCCTGGCGCACGATCAACGGGGAGGAGTCAAGCGCGTTCTACGCGGCGGGCACCGCGCAGTACCACATCGACGCCGACATCACCCACGCGCTCATGCAGTACGTCCGAGCATCGGGCGACAGCGAGTTCCTCAAGCGCGGCGCGATCGACATCCTCGTCGAGACCGCCCGCCTGTGGGAGGACCTGGGGTTCTGGCGCTCGAACGGTGACAAGAAGTTCCACATCGACGGTGTCACCGGCCCCGACGAGTACACGACGGTCGTCGACGACAACCTCTACACGAACGTCATGGCCCGGGCGAACCTCTGGTACGCCGTGCAGGCGTGCCGGGAGCTCGCCGCCGACGACCCGGAGGAGTACGGCCGGATGGTGCGGCGCACCGGGCTCGACGCTGCCGAGATCGCCGGCTGGGAGCACGCCGCCGAGTCGATGGAGATCCCGTTCGACCCGCACCGCGGCATCCACCCGCAGGACGCCCAGTTCCTCGACAAGGAGCTCTGGGACCTCGAGAACACGCCGGAGTCGAAGCGGCCGCTGCTGCTGCACTACCACCCGCTCGTGATCTACCGGTTCCAGGTGCTCAAGCAGGCCGACGTCGTGCTCGCGCTGTTCCTGCAGGGCCACGAGTTCACCGCCGCGGAGAAGCGTCGGGACTTCGACTACTACGACGCGCTGACCACGGGCGACTCGACCCTGTCCGCCGTGGTGCAGTCGATCATGGCGGCGGAGGTCGGCTACTGCGAGCTCGCGGTGCAGTACTTCCTGACGGCGCTCTACGTCGACCTGGCCGATCTGCACGGCAACACCACCGACGGCGTGCACATCGCGTCGACGGGCGGTGTCTGGGGCGCCCTGGTGAACGGCTTCGGCGGCATGCGCGACCACGGCGGCCGCATGACCTTCAACCCGCGGCTGCCGAGGGACTGGGAGCGCATCACCTACCGCATCACGGTCCGGGGCAACCGCGTGCGGGTCGACCTCGAGCAGGACACCCTCACGTTCACGATCGAGCAGGGCGACGGCTTCACGGTGTGGGTCCACAACCAGCAGTGGGACCTCTCCGCCGCTGAGCCCACGGTGGTGCCCCTGCCACACCAGGGGCCGCGCATGACCGGGCGGGCACCGACGACGAGCGACATCCAGGGCACGCTCCGTGCCGACGGGTCGGTCATCACCGCGTCGATCCCGACGATCTCGCTGGAGCGTGACCTCGAGCCGGACGACCAGACGGCGTAGCGCCGCGGCGGGCGGGAGGCACGGCGGGCGTCCGCCACGTCGCCGCCGTCAGCGGTCGGCCGCCACCAGTTCGACCTTCAGCCGCTCGGCGTCCTCGAGGAACGCCGCGTGGTGGTCCGGTCCGCCGGCGAACGGGTGGCGGTCGGCGTAGAGGGGCGACCACCCGTGCGCCGGGGCTGCCTGCCAGAGGCGGTCGACGTCCGCCGGGCTGCCGGCGTGGAACGCGAGGTGGCTCAGGCCGGGTCGGCGCCGGTCGTGCGCACCGACGAGCGGTGCCGCTTCGAGCACGACGTACGTCCCGCCCGCGGTCCAGCTCCGGCCGCCGTCCCATCGCTGGTACGGCTGGTACCCGAGCTCGCCGAGCAGCCATCCCCAGGTCGGGACGGCTCGGTCGAGGTCGGCGACCCGGAGCTCGACGTGGTGCAGCGTGCCACGGCGGGGGCCACCGGTGGTGCCGGTCACAGGAGCTTCCGCAGCGTGTTCGTGTTCCGCGTCGTGGTCGTGCGCCTGAACCGGGCGGCTCCGGCGCGCTTCGCGAAGACCGTGTCGGTGCTCGAGCCCTTCGGGCAGGACCAGTACACGACGCCCTCGCCCCGAGCGACCCGTTCCACCGAGCCGTCGAGCGTGAGGTCGGCCAGCAAGTCGTCGAGGGCCGGGGGCTCGGACGCGAAGACGACGTAGTCGTGTCGGTCGGGTGCGGCGGAGAAGGGGAACCCGGCCATGATGCCCGCGAGGTCGTCGTGTCGGAGCAGGACGATCCAGGCGTCGTAGCCGAACCGGTCCCGGAGGGCCTGCTCGACGGTGCTCTTCACGTGCGCGGCGCTGCCGGCGGCGGTGAACACGACGTTGCCCGACGCGAGCACCGTCCGGACGTCCTCGTGTCCGAGTCCGCGGAAGGTCTCGGCGAGGTCCGCGTTCCGGATGGTGATGCCGTTCACGTTGACGCCGCGGAGCAGCGCGATCCACCTGGTCATGCCCGGACCGTAGCGCGCGGTCACGTCCACGTCCGCGCGACGCCCCATCCGCCGCCCTCCGGCACGATGTCGAGGACCAGCGTCTCGCCGTCCTCCGCGGTCGCCTGGAACCGCCACCCGACGGTCCGCTCGGGTGCGTGTGTGATCGCGGTGGGCAGCTCTGCACGGGTGACGGTGAGTCGGGTCGGTGTGTCCGTGACGCGCCAGCGGCGGCCGGACCACACCAGCCGCTCGGGGACGCCCGCGGTCCACCAGACCGTCGCGGCCGTGTCGATGATCATCACGATGACCTCCTGCTGTTCGAACGTGTGTTCGAATGGTAGGCCACGTCCGTGCACTCGGCAACGGCACGGTGCGGTGCGCGGACGGCTGGTCCGGCGTCGGGGGACACCCACCTCGGAGGGGCCGGAGCGGTCATCCGGTAGACGAGAGCCATGACGGATCAGGACCACGACGACCAGGGCCCCGACGCAGCGCACCAGGTGCCCGAGGGGGTGTCCGAGGCGACCGTCGAGGCCCTCGGGACGCTGTCCGCGGCGCTCGAGGTGATCGAGCACGCCCGGGGCCTCCTGTACGGCTTCCACCGCCTCACCGGCAAGGCCGACCTCGACCTCGGCGACGCCGTCGAACAGCTCCGGAAGGCGGGGCACACCGACCTCGCGGACCGGATCGCCACCGAGCTCGTCGGCCGCAACGTCATCGCCGGCCGGTGGACCTTCCAGATCATGGAGGACTACGACGACGGCTACTACGCGCTCGCCAAGGAGCTCGAGCAGACCGCGCGCGACCAGCTCGTCGGCGGGAAGCGCCACCTGTTCGAGGCGAGCATGAAGGAGGACCGGCGCACGCAGGGCCGACGCCACCACGAGGCCCGGCCGGCCGACCTGCCGGACTGAACCCGGGCCTCCCGGCCAGCCGAACGCGAAAGCGACAGTTTCCTGGGATCTGATCGCAGGAAACTGTCGCTTTCGTGGAGCAGTCCGGGAGCTCGCCCCCGCCGCCGGCGCTAGCCGACGCCGAGCAGCGCCTCCAGCGGCCCGCGGGCGAAGTACAGCAGGAAGCCGAACGCGACGACGTACAGCAGCCACGAGACCTCGCGACCGCGGCCGGACAGCAGCTTGATGAGCACCCAGCTGATGAAGCCCGCACCGATGCCGTTCGCGATCGAGTAGGTCAGCGGCATCACGACGATCGTCAGGAACGCCGGCAGCGCCGACCCGAAGTCCGTCCACGAGATGTCCGCGACCTGCGCGACCATGAGCGCACCGACGACGACGAGCCCGGCGGCGGCGACCTCGAGCGGGACGACCTGCGTCAGCGGCGTGAGGAACATCGACGCCAGGAACAGCAGACCGGTCACGACCGATGCCATGCCCGTCCGGGCACCCTCACCGATGCCGGACGCCGAGTCGATGAAGACGGTGTTGGACGACACCGAGGCGCCACCGCCGGCGATCGCCCCGACGCCCTCGACGACGAGCGCCGACTTGAGCCGCGGGAACGTGCCGTCGGGGTGGGCGACGCCGGCGGCCTTCGCGAGCCCCGTCATCGTGCCCATGGCGTCGAAGAAGTTCGTGAAGACGAGGGTGAAGACGAGCATCGACGCGGCGAGCGGCCCGATGCGGCTGAAGGCGCCGAAGTCGAAGTGGCCGACGAGCGACAGGTCCGGCACGGCGAACAGGGCGGACGGGAGACCCGGGGCGTTGAGGTTCCAGCCGGTCTTCGACTCCACCGACGTCGGCACCTGGAAGATCGCCTGCAGGATGATCGCGATGATCGTCGTCGCCACGATGCCGATGAGCAGGGCGCCCTTCACGCGACGGGCCATCAGCGTGCCGATGATGACGAGGCCGATGAGGAACACGATCGTCGGGAGTGCTCCGACGGAGCCGTCCTCACCGAGCTGCAGCGGCGGCGAGGCGATCCCCGAGGACCGGACGAACCCGGAGTCGACGAGGCCGATGAACGCGATGAAGAGGCCGATGCCGACCGTGATCGCGGCCTTGAGCTGCGCCGGCACGGCCGTGAAGATCATCGTCCGGATCCCGGTCAACGCGAGGATCACGATGATGACGCCGTTGATGACGACGAGCCCCATGGCCTCGGCCCAGGTGACCTGGTGCACGACGCTCACGGCGAGGAACGAGTTGATGCCGAGTCCGGCCGCGATGCCGAACGGCAGGTTCGCGATCACCCCCATGGCGATGGTCATCAGGCCGGCGACGAGGCCGGTGGCCGCCGCGACCTGCGCGTTCTGCAACCAGCCTCCGTCGACGTCCTTCGCGGCCTGCGCCGCGCTGAACCCCCCGAGGATGAGCGGGTTGAGGATGACGATGTAGGCCATCGTCACGAAGGAGACGAGACCACCACGGATCTCTCGGGGGATCGTCGACCCGCGGCTCGTGATCGAGAAGTAGCGGTCGAGGCCGGATGCGAAGCGGTTCCGGGGCGGCGTTTCGGTCTGCTGGGCGCTCACCGGACGAGTTTACAGAACGCTGGGAGCGCGGCGCGTCGCGCCGGGGGCGTCGGCCGGGAGGCACGGGTCGCCTGGCCGGGGTACGTCACCTCGGGTGCCCGCTCGCGATCTGCGGCCAGTGACGGTGTTGGATGAGGACGTGAACGAACGACTGGACCGCGCGCGGATCGAAGCCGCCGTGCGCGAGCTCCTCCTCGCGGTCGGGGACGATCCCGACCGCCCCGAGCTCGCCCGGACCCCTGCCCGTGTGGCGGACTCCTACGCGGAGTTCTTCTCCGGCATCGGGACCGACGCCGTCGCGATCGCGAGGAACGGTGTCGTGCACGCCGAGGACGGCGACCGCGGTCAGCTCGTCGTCGTCCGGGACGTGAAGTTCCGCTCGATGTGCGAGCACCACCTGCTGCCCTTCATCGGGGTCGCCCACCTCGCGTACGCACCGGGCGACCAGCTCATCGGCCTCGGCACGCTCTCGCGCGTGCTCGACGCCGTGGCCTCGCGCCCGCAGCTGCAGGAACGGCTCGGCGAGCAGGTCGCCGCCACGGTCGCCGAGGGCCTGGACGCCACGGGCGTGCTCGTCGTCCTCGACGCCCAGCACCAGTGCGTGACGACCCGCGGCGAGCGGCAGACGGGCTCGACGACGGTGACGGTCGCCGCCACCGGGACCCTCGCGACGCCGGTCGGACGAGCCGAGGCGATCGCGCTCATCGGTGCGGGGATCGGGACGGCGGGCGGCCCGACCGCCGGGGCCGACCACGGGGCGGACGCATGACCACCGAGCAGCGCGAACCGAGCCTCCAGGCCCAGGCGACCGGACCCGGCTGGGTGGTGCCCGACCTGCGCGACCCGGTCCGCACCATCGGCCGCCGCACGTTCGACTTCGACCACCGTGTGGCCGTGATGGCGATCGTCAACCGCACACCGGACTCGTTCCACGACCAGGGTGCGACGTTCGCGCTCGACCAGGCCGTGGCCGCCGCGGTCCGCGCCGCCGAGCAGGGCGCCGACTGGGTCGACATCGGCGGCGTGAAGTTCGCCCCGGGCCCGGAACTCTCCGCCGCCGACGAACTTGACCGGGTCCTGCCGGTGGTGACGCAGCTCGCGCAGGAGTCCGACGTCGTCATCTCGGTGGACACCTTCCGCCCCGAGGTCGCCGAGGCCACGATCGCCGTCGGCGCCAGTGTCGTCAACGACACCACCGGCCTGTCCGACCCGCGGATGGCCGCGGTCGTGGCGGACTCCGACGCGACGATCGTCATCACCCACTCGACGGCTCCGCCCCGGCAGCACCTGCCCGAACCGCCGCACTACGACGACATCGGCCGCGAGGTCGTCGACTTCCTGCAGGAGCGCGTCGACCGCGCGCTCGCCGCGGGCATCCCGGAGTCGCGGATCATCGTCGACCCCGGGCACGACCTCAACAAGAACACCGTGCACACCCTCGAGCTCACGCGTCGACTGCCGGAGGTCGTGGCGCTCGGCTACCCGGTGCTCGCGGCGGTGTCGAACAAGGACTTCGTGGGGGAGTCGCTCGGTCGACCGCGTGGCGAGCGACTCTCCGGGTCGTTGGCCGCCGCCACCGTCAGCGCGATGCTCGGTGCGCGGATCGTCCGGATGCACGACGTCGTGGAGAGCGTCGACGCGATGCGCATGGTCGAGGCGGTCCTCGGCTGGCGCGAACCCGTGGAAGCGAGGCACAACACGTGAACACCGTCCCCCCGGTCGTCCTGGCCGCGATCGGTGACCAGAGCGACGACGACCTGCTCGAGCTCTACGCCGACGGCGTCCCCGACGGGCCCTGGCTCCGTGTGAACTTCGTGACGACGCTCGACGGCTCGGCCTCGGCCGGTGGTCGGACGGCGGACCTCGGCGGTGACGACGACCTCCGCGTGTTCGACCTGCTGCGCCGCACGGCCGACGTGGTCCTCGTCGCCGCCGGCACCGTCCGCGACGAGGAGTACGGGCCGATGGTCCTGCACGACGCCGACGTCGAGTGGCGTCGAGCGCACGGCATGCCCGACCACCCGGTGTTCGCGATCGTCACCGGCTCGGCGGGCCTCGACCCGTCATCGCGGGTCTTCACCGACGCGCCGGTCCGTCCGGTCGTGCTGACCTCGGCGTCCGGCGCATCGTCGGAGCGGGGTCGGGCGCTCGCCGCGGTCGCCGACGTCGTGGCGTGCGGGGACGACTCCGTGGACGTGGTCGCCGTCGTGCGGGCACTGGCCGACAGGGGCTTGGAGCGGATCCACTGCGAGGGCGGTCCGTCGTTCTTCGGGGCGCTCATCGCGGCGGACCTCGTCGACGAGCTGACACTCACCGTGGACCCGACGCTCGAGGGCGGGGACGGGCCTCGCATCGCCACGGGCTCGTCCCCGGAGCTGCGTCGGATGCGGCCGACGCACGTCCTGCTCGGCGACGGCGGGGTGCTGCTGACCCGGTACGTGCGCGCCTGACGCGTGCGCGAGCGGCGGCGTCGCGCGATGCCGAGTCTCGTGCTGCGCGACGCTCCTCGCGCTCCGGAGCGCGAGGACCGTCGCCCACCCCGGGTCTCGGGCCGCGGCGGCCGCTAGGGTCGGGCGTGTGATCGACGTCGTGGTGTCCGGGGTCCTGTTCGACATGGACGGGACGCTCGTCGACTCGACCGCGGTCGTCGAGGCGGCCTGGACCCGGTTCGGCGCGGAGCACGGACTCGACCCGGTCGAGATCCTCGGCTTCTCGCACGGCCGCCAGACGATCGACACGATCCAGCGCTTCCTGCCCGGCCTGCCACGTGCCGAGCAGCAGGTGATCGTCGACACGATGATCGCCGCCGAGATCGACCACGTCGAGGGCATCGTCGAGGTCCCCGGCGCCGGCGCGTTCGTCCGGCGGCTGCAGGACGTCGGCGTGCCGGTCGCCCTCGTCACCAGTGCGCCGCGGGAACTCGCCGTGAAGCGCATGATCGCTGCCGGTGTCCCCGTCCCCGACGCCCTCGTGCCCTCCGAGGACGCCGAGCGGAGCAAGCCACACCCGGAGGGCTACCTCCGCGGTGCCGCGCTGCTCGCGGTGCCGGCCGAGGCGTGCCTCGCGTTCGAGGACGCCCCCGCCGGGATCGAGGCCGCGCTCGCCTCCGGGGCGACCACGGTCGTCGTGGGCACCCTCGAGGCTGACGTCACGACCGGCCTCCCGCGGATCGCGGGGTACGACGGGCTGACCGTCGAGCGCGAGGGATCCGCTTTCCGCATCCGCGGCTGACCGCAGCCCCCGCGAAGCTGTGCGGAGCCTCCCGACTGCGAGCGTGTCCAGCGCGCCGGGACGACCGTGGTCACCTGCGGCCGGAACCACCGGGCCGCGGAAGGAGTCACCATGGCAGCCCTCGACGGCAAGAAGATCCTCGTCATCGCGACGAACTACGGCGTGGAGCAGGACGAGATCGTCGTCCCCACCGAGCAGCTCCGTGAGCGCGGTGCGGACGTGACCGTCGCGGCGCAGGAGTCCGGCTCGATCCAGACCCTCGTCGGCGACAAGGACCCGGGCAAGTCGGTCGACAGCGACACCACCATCGGCAGTGTCAGCGGTGCGGGCGACTACGATGCACTCGTCGTCCCCGGCGGCACGATCAACGCGGACACCATCCGCCAGGACGCCGACGCGGTCGCGCTCGTCTCGGCCTTCGCCGATGCCGGCAAGCCCGTCGCGGCGATCTGCCACGGCCCGTGGACCCTCATCGAGGCCGGGGTCGTGTCCGGGAAGACCCTCACGTCCTTCCCGTCGCTGCAGACCGACGTCCGGAACGCCGGTGGCGAGTGGGTCGACCAGGAGGTCCAGGTCGACGGCGGCCTCATCACCTCCCGGAACCCCGACGACCTGCCCGCGTTCGTCGACGCGATCGAGCACGCGCTCACGGCCTGAGACCCCTCGCCCCGAGACTCGGCTCGGCGGACACCGCGCGGCCGTCGGCAGCGCGGAACAGTCCGCGGAGCCGAGTCTCGGCGTGCGACGTGGTGCGCCCAGGACAGCGGCGCGGCGCCTGACGCCCTCAGGTCAGCGCCACGGGCACCGCGGTCCACAGTGTCGCGGGTCCGACGGTGAGCACCCCGTCGGTCTCCGGGTCGCACCGGACCCCCGCCCGTCCGCGCATCGCCCGGAACGCGCCCGGAGCCACCTCGTGGTCCATCCACGCGCACGGGTTCGCCGGGCGGTACCCGCGGAACCGCACGACCCCCTGCCCGGAGTCGAGCGCGAACGGCTGCCCGCGGAGCGCCTCGACCTCGGCGCCGCGGAGGAACACGTTCCGTCGGGTCGCCACCGGGTCGACGACCGCGTCGAGGGAACGCGCGACGTCCTCGAGGCCCTCGAGCCCGACCACCGTGACGCTCGCGTGCACGTGGGCCCGCGCCGCGAAGTAGCGGTCGCCGACGATGCCGAGCCCCGCCCGCAGCTCGACGCGGTCCCGCAGCTCAGGCGTCGACGGATCGGCCGGCAGCGCGCCGTCGGCCGGACGCCCCTCGTACCGGTGCCGGGGTGACGCGAGCAGCAGCGCGACCACGACGTCGGTGCGGCAGGGCAGCCCGTCGGGCGCGACCAGGTCGTCGGCAGAGGTCATGCGGCCAACGCTAGCCGTGCCTCCCGGCCGTCACTGCCGTGTCCGATTCCCGCCAGTCGATGTCGGTGAGCCGTGCGACGCTGGACCCATGTCCACCACCGCAGCCGACACGCTGCACGCCGAGCGGTACCGCGCCGTCGCCTCGCGCGACGCGCGGTTCGACGGCCAGTTCGTCACCGCCGTGCACTCCACCGGCATCTACTGCCGCCCGTCGTGCCCCGCACGCACGCCGCGCGAGACCGGCGTGACCTTCTTCCGGACCAGCGCCGCCGCACACCTCGCGGGCTTCCGCGCCTGCAAGCGCTGCCTGCCCGAGGCGACCCCCGGCAGCCCCGAGTGGGACCTCCGCGAGGACGTCGCCGGCCGTGCCATGCGCCTCGTCCTCGACGGCGTCGTCGAGCGCGAGGGCGTGCCCGGCCTCGCGGCCCGCGTCGGCTACTCCGAGCGGCAGCTCGGCCGCATCATGACCGCCGAACTCGGCGCCGGGCCGAAGGCGCTCAGCCGCGCGCACCGGGCGCAGACCGCCCGGGCGCTCCTCACCTCGTCGGACCTGCCGATCGCCGACGTCGCGTTCGCGGCCGGCTTCGCGAGCGTCCGCCAGTTCAACGACACCGTGCGCGAGGTCTTCGCCGTCACACCGTCCGAGCTCCGCGCCCGTCGCACCCTCCGACCGGTCGCCGACGGCACGCTGCACGTCCACCTGCCGGCCCGCGCGCCGTTCGACGTGCAGGGACTCCTCGAGTGGCACGCGCTGCACGCGCTGCCCGGCGCCGAGCAGGTGGACGTGGACCCCGACGGTCGGGTCACCGCGTACGGGCGGCTGGTCACACTGCCGGGAGGCACGGGCTGGTTCCGCGCGACGGCCGCCGCCGGGCGGGCGGTCGGCATCGACCTGCAGGTGCGGGTCGAGGACCTGTCGGACCTCCCTACGCTGGTCGCGCGCGTGCGCGCGCTGTTCGACCTCGACGCCGACCCCACCGCGGTCGACTCGGTCCTCGCCACCCTCCCCGAGCTCGCGCCGGCGGTGGAACGGGTACCCGGCATCCGACTCCCCGGCACCGTGGACGCGCACGAGGTCCTGATCCGCACGCTCATCGGGCAGCAGGTCTCGGTCGCGGCGGCACGCACGGCGCAGACCCGGCTCGTCGCTGCCCTCGGAGGACCGGCGCCGGAGTCGGTGCTCCCCGGCGGGCGGCTCTTCCCCACGGCGGACGTGGTCGCCGAGCGCGGCGGGACGGTGCTCCGCGGCCCCGGTGCCCGGGTGCAGACGATCCTCCGTGTCGCCGCCGCGCTCGCCGACGGGTCGCTCGTGGTCGACGCCGGGCAGTCGGTGCACGAGCTGCGCGCCGGACTCCTCGCCGTGAAGGGCATCGGGCCGTGGACGGCGGACTACGTGGCACTCCGCGTGCGCCACCACCCCGACGTGTTCCTGCACAGCGACCTCGCGGTGCGGAACGGTGCACAGGAACTCGGGTTGCCCGGTGCAGTGCGCGAGCTCTCCCTACGGTCGGAGCAGGTGGCGCCGTGGCGGAGCTACCTGACGATGCACTGCTGGCGACCGATCGTCGACCGCGCGATGGCGACGGCCGGCGTCAGCCACATGACGACCGCGGCTGCCGCCGCACGGAAGGACGAACGATGACCGACGCGACCATCCAGACGCTGGACACCCCCGACGGCGCCTTCACCGTGCTCGAGGACTCCGAGGGCCGGGTGCTCGCATCCGGCTGGACGGACTCCGTCGACCAGATCATCGGCCGACTGGCCGAGCGGGACCGGCCCGAGCGGGTGGTCGACGGACGGGTCGCCTCCGCCGATGCCGTCGACGCGTTCTACGCGGGCGAGGTCGAGCACGCCATGCAGGTACCGGTCCGGCAGTCCGGCACCGAACTGTTCACCGAGGGGTGGCGGCAGCTCCGGCGCATCCCGGCCGGCGCGGTGCTGACCTACCGGGAGTTCGCCGCGGCGATGGGGCGACCGGATGCGGTCCGGGCTGCCGCGAGCGTCTGTGCGCGGAACGCCCCGGCGCTCTTCGTGCCGTGCCACCGGGTGCTCCGGAGCGACGGGACGCTCGGCGGGTTCGCGTGGGGGCTCGACGTCAAGCGGTCGCTGCTCGAGCGGGAGTCGGTGGGGACGACGGCGCTCGTCTGAGGGCTGCACCGCCGGTTCCTCCCCCTGGTTGCGGGTGTTGGCGCGCGCTCCGCGTCCTGCCATGCTCGAGAAGACCTCACGCACGGTCCGTCCCGAGGACCCGGCGAACCGCCGTCGCACGACCCTCGAGGACCGCATGCACCCACACGCTCCCCCGCCCGCCGTCGACCGCACGGTCCGCTCCGACGACGGCACCGAGCTCGCGGTGACGGAGACCGGCTCCGGACCGTCGCTCGTGGTGGTCGGCGGCGCGTTCGACCACCGCGGCACCCCCTACCTCGACCGACTCGTCGCGGCGCTCGCCGACCGGTACCGCGTCGTCACCTACGACCGCCGGGGCCGAGGTGCGTCCGGGGACACCGAGCCGTGGGCGATCGAGCGCGAGGTCGAGGACCTGCGCGCCGTCGTGGAGTCGGTGCCCGGTCCCGTCGTGGCCTTCGGTGCGTGTGTCGGCGCCGGGGTGCTGCTGCACGGGCTCGCGGCCGGGGTCCCGATCACCCGCGCCGTGCTCTTCGAACCGCCGTTCCGGGCGAGCGTCGAGCACCACGTGGACGACGTCGTGTTCGCTGACCTGCTCGACGAGCACGTCGCCGTGGGTCGGCGCTCCCAGACGGTCCGGGCGTTCCTCGCGCACGTCCTCGGCGTCCCGATGGGGCAGGTCGCGCTGCTCCGGCTCCGGCCGGCCGTGTGGTCCGCCCTGCTCGGGGACGCGCACGTGCTGCCGCGTGACGTCCGCGTGCTCAACGGGCTCGTCATCCCCGAGCGGGTCGCCGCGGCGGTCGGGGTGCCGGTGCTCGTGGCCTCCGGGGACACCGGACCGGACTTCATGGGGCAGGCGGCACGAGCGCTCGCCGAGGCGATCCCCGGTGCGGCGCACGTGCTGCTCCCCGGGCAGTGGCACCGGCCGGAGCCTGCGGTGGTCCGACGGACGGTGGACCGGTTCGTGGACGCCTCCCTGCCCGCGGCGACCGAGTCGTGACGACCGAGTCGTGACGGCGGGGTCTGGTTCTCCTGCGAAGATGGGGCGGTGACTGCACCCCGTCTCGGCCTCCTGCTCGACGTCGACGGCCCCATCGCCAGTCCGGTGACCCGGACCATCGCGATCCCGAGCATCGTGGAGGACCTCGTCGCCCTCGCCGCCGAGGGCATCCCGATCGTCTTCAACACCGGTCGGAGCGACGCGTTCATCCGCGCCGAGGTCGTCGCACCGCTGCTCGCCGGTGGCTTGGCCGAGGGCACCCGCGTGCACGCCGTGTGCGAGAAGGGCGCCGTCTGGTGCTCGATCGGCCCGCAGTACGAGGGCGGCATGGGCGAGCTCACGGTCGCCGACGACCTCGCGCTGCCGAGCGACTACGCCGACGAGATGCGCGAGCTGGTCCGGACCGAGTACGCCGACCTGGTGTTCTTCGACGAGACGAAGCGCGCGATGGTGTCGATCGAGCAGCGCGTCGAGGTGCCGAACGCCACCTACCTCGCACGGCAGGCCGAGTTCGACGCGCAGGCGATGGCCGCGCTCGTGCGTCGCGGGCTCGGCGTCCGTCGGCTCGACGACGTCCGACCGGCGTCCGACGGCAGCGTCGCGTGGCGCGTCGACCCGACGATCATCTCGACCGACGTCGAGTCGGATCGGAGCGGCAAGGACCTCGGTGCCGAGCGATCCCTGGAGCTCCTCGCGGCCGACGGCGAGCTGCCGGTCGCCTGGCGGACGATGGGCGACTCCCGGAGCGACTACGCGATGGCGGACTGGCTGCACGCGAACGGCCACGACGTCGCGCACGTGGACGTCCGTCCGGCCGACGGGGTGCCGGCGACGCCGTACCCGGTGCTCACCGCTCCCGAGGGCGTCATCCACGACGAGGCCGGCGCACGCTTCCTCCGCGACTGGACCCGCGCGGCCTGACCGGACCCGCGCCGCCTGACCGGACCGCCGCCGGCCGGTGGCTGCGCACCGGAGCCGACCCGTGCCTCCCGGCTGTCATCGCGACCGCCGCGACGCGAGCCGCCGCGAGCCCGCCGCCCCGAACCGTTCCGCCACGGAAGGACCGTCCGACCGGACGCTTTGCGTGCCGGGGTGGTACACCAGTACCCTCACGGGGTCCGCCGCCCAGCCGATGACGGGAACCACCCCATGGCAACACCGCTCCGTGTCAAGTCGATCGAGGCCTCCCTCGCCGACTCCGAAGAGCAGGGACGCTCGCTGAAGCGGTCCCTCAAGACGTTCGACATCGCCGCGATGGGCATCGCGGTCGCGGTCGGCGCCGGCATCTTCTCCGTGGGCGCGAACGCCGCCGCGAACTTCGCCGGGCCGAGCGTCATCGTGTCGTTCATCCTCGCCGCCGTCACCTGCGGCCTCGCGATCATGTGCTACGCCGAGTTCGCCTCGACGATCCCCGTCGCCGGGTCCGCGTACACCTTCACCTACGCGACCATGGGTGAGCTGCTCGCCTGGATCGTCGGGTGGGACCTCATCCTCGAGACCCTGACGGCCAGCGCCGTGATCGCGAAGTACTGGGGCATCTACCTCAGCACCGCGTTCCAGGTCTTCGGCGTGCAGCTGCCGGATTCGATCGCCCTCGGCCCGGTCGGCTTCGCATGGGGGCCGGTCCTCATCGTCGCCGTGTTCACCGTGCTCCTGGCCTTCGGCACCCGGCTGTCGTCCCGCGTCTCCGCGGTCATCACGATCGTCAAGGTGGCCATCGTCGTGTTCGTCATCGTCGCCGGGGCGTTCTTCGTCAAGGCCGCGAACTTCACGCCGTTCGTCCCGCCGGCCGCGCCGTCGAAGGGTGCCGACGGGAGCTTCTGGACGCAGTCGCTCGTCTCCTGGGCGACCGGTTCGGCCCCGGCGCAGTACGGCGTCTTCGGGCTGCTCGCCGCGGCGTCGCTCGTGTTCTTCGCGTTCATCGGCTTCGACGTCGTCGCCACGAGCGCCGAGGAGACCGAGAACCCGCAGAAGACCCTGCCGCGCGGCATCTTCCTCGGCCTCGGCATCGTGACCGTCCTGTACGTCGCCGTGTCCGTCGTCATCACGGGCATGGTGTCCTACCAGCGGCTCGCGCAGGAGGACTCGCCGTCGCTCGCCTCGGCCTTCTCGATCGTCGGTCTGCCCTGGGCCGCGGGGATCATCGCGATCGGCTCACTCATCGGCCTGACCACGGTCGTCATGGTGCTGCTCCTCGGGCTGTCCCGCATCGTGTTCTCGATGAGCCGCGACGGCCTGCTGCCCCGCTGGTTCTCGCAGACCAACCCGAAGACGCAGACCCCGGTGCGCGTCCAGGTCGTGGCCGGTGTCGTCGTCGCGGTGCTCGCCGGGTTCTTCCCCGTCGAGAAGCTCGAGGGCATGATCAACATCGGCACGCTGTCGGCGTTCGTCCTCGTGTCCGTCGGCATCGTCGTGCTGCGTCGCTCACGCCCGGACGCGCCCCGTGCCTTCCGGGTGCCGTGGTCGCCGGTGCTGCCGATCCTGTCCGCGGTGCTGTGCTTCTGGCTGATGCTCAACCTCGAGGTCGAGACCTGGTTGCGGTTCGTCATCTGGCTCGCGATCGGCTTCGCGATCTACTTCGGCTACAGCCGGCGCCACAGCCGGGTCGGGCAGCGCCTGCAGTAGCACGCACGTCCGCCTCCGGAACCAGGTTCCGGACACAGCACCGCGCACCAGCGCGGTGCTGTGTCCGTTCCGCGGTGCCGTGCCGCGCGCCGCGCGCTACGCGCCCACGATGAGCGCGATCCCGAACCCGAGCATCACGACGGCCACGAGGCCGTCGAACACCCGCCAGGTGAGCGGCTTCGCGAACAACGGCCGGAGCAGCCGTCCGCCGAACCCCACTGCCGCGAACCACACGCAGCTCGCGAGGACCGCCCCCACCGTCCACGGCCACCGATCGACGGCGCCCTGCTGGTTGGCGACGGACCCGAGGAACACCAGCGTGTCCAGGTACACGTGCGGGTTCGCCCACGTGAACACGAGCATGGTCGCCACCGCGGTGCGCACGGTCGGGACCCGGCCTGGAGGCGCGGTGCGCGTCGCCCGCGCCGCGTGCGACGGTGCGCTGGTTGCGTCCACGGCCCCCTCGGCGACGCCGTCCGGCGCGGGGACCGCGACGCCGTCGTCCGCCGCAGCGTCGTCGAGCCGCAGCGCATCGCCCGAGGGGCGCAGTGCGCGGCGTGCGGCGAGCACGCCGTAGGTCACGAGGAACGCGGCCCCGACGAAGCGCACGACGACGAGCGCGACCGGGAACCGTTCCACGACCGCGCCGACGCCGAGCACCCCGGCCACGATGAGGACGGCGTCGGACAGGGCGCAGACGACCACTGCGGCGGTCACGACACGGAGACCCGCGGACACCGCGAGCCGGAGCAGGTACGTGTTCTGCACGCCGATCGCCACGATCAGCGCGAGACCGGTGCCGAGGCCGGCGAGCAACGGGAGGAGCATGCTCCCGACGGTAGAGCGCGTACGACCTGAAGCACAGTTCACGTTCCTGCAGGGCCGTAAGCTGTGCTGCATGCTGCGGTTCCGAAGCGAGCACCTCGAGACTCTGCTGGCCGTCGTCGACCACGGAACCCTCGACGCCGCCGCTCGTGCCCTGTCGGTGACACCCTCGGGGGTGTCGCAGCGCCTCAAGGCGATGGAGCAGCAGGTGGGCCGGGTCCTCGTCCGCCGGAGCGTCCCGGTGGTCCCGACCGCGGCCGGCGAGGTCGTCCTCCGGCACGCGCGCCAGGCCAGACTGCTCGACGAGGAGACCGCGCGCGCCCTCGACGGGGACGCCGGCTCCGTCCCGTCGATCCCGCTCGCCGTCAACGCCGACTCGCTCGGCACCTGGTTCCTCGACGCGCTCGCCCGCGTCCGGGCCGACACCGAGGTGGTGTTCGACCTGCACCGTGAGGACCAGGACCGCACAGCGGAACTCCTGCGCGCGGGCACCGTCATGGCCGCCGTGACCGCCGAGGCCGAGCCCGTCCAGGGATGCTCGTCGGTCGCCCTCGGCATCGACCGGTACCGGGCCGTCGCCGCTCCGGCGTTCGTCGCCCGGTACCTCGGCGACCTCGATCCGCGGAGCGCGAGTGAACGGCGGGTGCTCGACCGCCTCGACGGGGTGCCGCTCGTCGACTACGACCGCGACGACGACCTGCAGCAGGGGTACCTCCGCACGGTGCTCGGGCACGCGCCGCACGGCCCGCGGCACTTCGTCCCGACGTCGGCCGACTTCGCCCGGGCAGTCGGCCTCGGGTTCGGGTGGGGGCTCCTCCCCGAGGCGCAGTGCACGGCGCTCCTCGCGCGCGGCGAGCTCGTCGAACTCGTCCCCGGCCGGCACGCCGACGTCGCGCTCTGGTGGCAGCGGTGGAACCTGGCGTCACCGCTGCTCGAACGGGTCACGGAGGCCGTGCGGGCGACGGCGGCCGAACGGCTGCACGCGCCCGGTTGCACGACCACACCGTGAGCTGCACGGCACTGCGCCGTGTCCGTGGGTGCCCGGCTGTGCGGGATGCGGCAGATGGTCATCCGATCCGCGCACTCGGGCGATCGGTGCGCGATCGCGCAACCGTCCCGGGTGGCCGCGGAGCAGCCCCGCGGCAAGCCGCAAATCCGGCGGGAACCGACGCGAGTTCACTTTCGGGTCACCCCACCAGCGGTGTCCGTCCGTAGTCTCGAACCATCCCGGCGGTCACCCGCCGCCGCGGTGCTCGCCCTGCCGGCCACCCACCGGCGGGGGTGCCCCACCGGGCTGCCGCGTGCCTCCCGGTCGGGGCCCGACGGACGCCCGTCCGCCGGCCGAGCGCACCACCACGAGAACACCGAACACCCGCGGCCCACCCAGCCGCATGCACCACCCGGGTCGCCGACGTCGCCGACACCACCCCACGCGTCGGCGCCCGAAGCCGACGCGCGGGGTGACCGGGACCGAGCCTGCCGCAGGAGGCCGCGCTCTCCGGACGCTCCTGGCGCTGCCCGGAGCCGCACCGGCGCACCGTCGACGGCATGACGAGCACAACCAGGACCACCGTCGCGACGATCATGGCCGCCAGCGTCGCCGTGCTCCTCGCCGGGTGCACCGGCGCGGGCGCCCAGAACGGCAACCCGGTCGGCAAGGGCCCGGCGAGCGACGACCCGGCGCGGACGACCTGCCCGGTCGCGGCGAAGGAAGCCGTCGACGCGATCGACGCTGCCGTGGGAGCACACGACGACACCGACTTCGCGAGCGTCCGGAAGGGCGACGGCGGGTGGTACCTCGGGGCATCGATCGCTCCGGCGGAGAAGGACGACCCGAACGACGACGACGTCACCGTCTGGGCGACGTCGTCCGACCCGACCTCGGAGGACTTCGACGGCCCCCTCTGGCCGGTGAACCGTGCCGCGAAGGACGCCGCGGGCGGCCAGGACAGTGCGGCATCGGCGGCGCCGTCGGCGTTCGCGGACGACTCGGACGCGGCTCGGTCGGTCCAGCAGTGCGTGGTGAACGCCGCGAACCGCTGAGCAGGTCGGCGCTCAGCTCTGGCAGCGCGGACACCAGTAGGTGTCCCGCAGGGTGAGCTCGGATTCGCCGAGCTCCCCGCGGCGCACCGGCGTCCCGCAGCGCAGGCACGGCTTCCCCGCGCGCCCGTAGACCCACAGGCGGCGGCCGGGGCGGTCGACCCCGGTGGTGATCCGGGCGTTCCGGTCGCGGTTCGCGGTGATGAGCCGCGATGCCAGCGCGATCACCCGCGCCGGATCCGGCACCTGCCCGACCGGTCGCGTCGGGAGCACACCCCGGAGGAAGCAGAGCTCGGCGCGGTACACGTTGCCGAGGCCTGCGAGGACGCGCTGGTCGAGCAGGGCGAGCCCGATGGGGCGCTCCGGGTCGCGCGTGAGGTTGGCGAGCGCCAGGTCGGCGTCCCAGTCGTCGCCGAGGAGGTCCGGCCCGAGGTGCACGACGATCTCCGACTCCTGCGCGCGGGGGACCACCTCGAGGATGCCCAGCGTGAACCCGACCGTCGAGACATCGGCCGCGTCGAGCACCACGCGTGCCTGGTGCGCCGGTCGACGCCACCGCTCTCCGGGGGCGTAGACGTCCCAGCGGCCCTCCATCTTGAGGTGCGAGTGGACGGTGAGGTCACCGATCCGGTGCAGCAGGTGCTTGCCGCGGGGGACGACCTCGTCGACGGTGCGGCCCACGAGGTCGAGCGTCGCGAACGCCGGCACGCGGAAGTCGCTCCGGGTGAGCTCCTTGCCGGCGAGTGCCGCGTGCAGGCGGTGAGCGGCTCGGAAGACGGTGTCGCCCTCAGGCACGGAGGCGCACCCCCTGGGGCGTCGCGGTGAAGCCCGCGTCGCGCAGCGCCTGCCCGAGCGGGGACTCGAGCACGAATGCGCCGTCGACCCGTTCGACCGACAGCTTCCCGAGCCCGCGTCGGACCGTCGCGGCGATCGACGACGCGGCTGCCGCGAGGTCTCCGGCGTCGTCGGTGAAGGTCAACACCGACTTGCCGCCGCGCTCGACGTAGACCGTCAGCGCACCGTCGACGAGCACCACGAGGGCGCCGGCCTTGCGCCCGGGGCGGTGTCCGCGGGCAGCCGTCTTCCCGGTCGCCGCAGCCGCGGTGACGGACGCCGCGGACGCCGCGCCGGACGTCGTGGACGCACCTGCGGGCGGGTCCGTCCCGTGGTCCGGGTCGTCGGTGCTGACGCCGTCGTTCGGCCACGGGAGTGCCGCACCGTACGGGTTCGCCGGGTCGGTGGCCGCGAGGGTGATCGCCTGCCGGGTCCGTTCCGGGTCGGCTCGCTCGTCGTCGTCGAGGTCGCGCGCGAACGTCCGCAGCCGGTCGACCGTCGGACCGGTGGCGAACTGGGCCGCCCCGAGCCCCTCGACGAAGTACCCGCGCCGGGCGCGGCCGGTCTCCTCGAACCGCGCGAGCACCCGGTAGACGCCCGCGAACCCGCCCCGGACACCCTCGACCTGGACGGCCCCGCGGGTGACGACGCCGTACCGCTCGAGCAGCTGCTCGGCCGTCGCGGCCGCCCGTACCGTGGCGTCGGACTGCGCCAGCGGCAGGATCGACCAGCGTCCGCCGACGGTGGGCGGGCCGGACTGCGTCGGCAGGGTCGGCCGACGGCGTCCGCGGTAGGCGCGGGCCCGGGGCGTGCTCGAGCTCTTCGCCTTGCCGCCGAGCATCGACCGCAGCGGAGCGAGCGTGTCGTTGGTGATCTGTCCTGCCCACACGAGGTCCCACAGTGCGGTGGACAGGGCCGTGTCGTCGGTGCTGCCGACGGCCTGGGCGAGCTGGCGGAAGAAGTACGCGCCGCCGCCGGCGAGGGCCCCGAGGACGTCGCGTTGCAGCTCGGTCGTCTCGCCGCCGTCCGGCTCCACCAGGGTCGTGTCCGCGGTCTCCGCGAGGTGGAACCGCACCCACCCGTCGTTCCCCGGCAGGGTGCCCCCGCCGGACCACAGGACCTCGCCCGTGGCGGTGAGCTCGTCGAGCATGCTCGGTTGGTAGTCGGTGACGCGGGACGGCAGCACGAGGGACTCCCACGCGCTCGCGGGCAGGGCGACCCCGGCGAGCTGGTCGAGCACCTGCAGGACGCCGTCGATGCCCCGCAGCCCCCCACGGGTGCCCGGCGTGTGGACGTGCTGCCACGCCGGGAGGAAGCGTGCGAGCGTGTCGGGCGACACCGGCTCGACCTCGTGCCGGAGCGCCGCGAGCGACTTCGTGCGGATGCGGCGGAGCACCTCGGCGTCGCACCACTCCGCACCCTGGCGGTCGGGTCGGAACTCGCCCTCGACCACCCGGCGGTCGGCGGCGAGCCGTCGCAAGGTGTCCTGCACGACCGCGATGCCGAGACCGAGCCGGGCCGCTGCCTCCTGCGCGGAGAACGGGCCGTGCGACCGCGCGTACCGGCCGACCAGGTCACCCAGCGGATCCGCGACCGGCTCGACGAAGGCCGTCGGCACGCCGATCGGCAGCGGGACACCGAGGGCATCCCGGAGTCGGGAGGCGTCCTCGATGACGGCGTACCGGGTCTGCCCGGCGTGCGAGAACGACAGCACACGGCGGTCCCGCTCGAGGGCCTGCAGCGCCGACTCGACCGCGGTGGGGTCGCCAGCGGTCGCCACGTCGCCGTCCGCGGCCGCCCAGCTCCGCGCGGTGAGCTCGGTCAGGTCGAGCGCGCCGACCAGCCGCAGGACGTCGACGAGCCCCTCGGCGTCGCGTGCCCGGCGGTCGGGGGAGAGGCGCTGGAGGTCCTGCTCGACCGAGGCGATCACGGCCGGGTCGAGCAGCTCCCGGAGCTCCGCCCGGCCGAGGAGCTCGCCGAGCAGGGTCGAGTCGAGCGACAGCGCCGCGGCCCGACGCTCGGCGAGGGGCGAGTCGCCCTCGTACATGAACGCGGCGACGTACCCGAACAGCAGTGTCCGCGCGAACGGCGACGGCTGCTCGGTCTCCGTCTCGACGAGCTTGATCCGCCGCCCGGCGATGTCGTCCGCGATGGAGAGCAGCGACGGCACGTCGTAGACGTCCTGCAGGACCTCGCGCACGGTCTCGAGCACGATCGGGAACGTGGGGTACTTCTGCGCGACCTCGAGCAGCTGCGACGCCCGCTGCCGCTGCTGCCAGAGCGGGGACCGCTGCCCGGGGTTTCGCCGGGGCAGGAGCAGCGCCCGCGCCGCGCACTCGCGGAACCGCGCCGCGAACAGCGCCGAACCGCCGACCTCGTCGGTCACGAGGACCTTGAGCTCGTCGCGGTCGAACACGAACAGGTCGGCACCGGGCGGCTCGGCGTCGGTCTCCGGGATCCGGACCACGATGCCGTCGTCGGCCGCCATGGCGTCGCCGTCGATGCCGTGCCGCTCCCGCAGCCGGGCCCCGACCGCGAGGGCCCACGGAGCGTGCACCTGCATGCCGTACGGCGAGTGCATAATCATGCGCCAGTCGCCGAGCTCGTCGCGGAAGCGCTCGACGACGAGGGTCGTGTCGTTGGGCACGTACCCGGTCGCGGCACGCTGGTCGCGGAGGAAGGTCAGGAGGTTGGTGACGGCGCGCTCGTCGAGACCGCCGGAGGACACCCGGGCGCGTGCGTCGTCGTCGGAGGCCGACTCGACCTCACGCACGAACGCACCGGTCGCCCGACCGAGCTCGGCAGGACGACCGAGGCCGTCGCCCTTCCAGAACGGCACCCGTCCGGGCTGCCCGAACGCCGGGCTCACGAGCACCCGGTCGTGGGTGATCTCCTCGATCCGCCAGCTCGTCGCCCCGAGCGCGAACACGTCGCCGACGCGGGACTCGTAGACCATCTCCTCGTCGAGCTCACCGACGCGCGAGGCCCGCTCGCCGACCATGAAGACGCCGAACATGCCGCGGTCGGGGATGGTGCCACCGCTGGTCACCGCGAGCCGCTGCGCCCCCGGACGCCCCGTCAGGGTGCCGTGGACGCGGTCCCAGACGAGCCGGGGTCGCAACTCGGCGAACTCGTCGCTCGGGTACCGACCGGTCACGAGGTCGAGCGTCGCTTCGAACGCGGACCGCGGCAGGCTGCTGAACGGTGCGCTCCGGCGGACCAGCTCGAACCAGTGCTCGACGTCGACCGTGTCCACCGCACCCGCGGCGACGGTGTGCTGCGCGAGCACGTCGAGCGGGTTCGCCGGGACACCGATCGACTCGATCTCGCCCGCGACCATCCGCTCGACCGTCACCGCACTGTTCACGAGGTCCGCGCGGTGCTTCGGGAAGAGGACGCCGCGGGAGATCTCGCCCACCTGGTGTCCGGCGCGACCGACGCGCTGCAGGCCGCTCGCGACCGACGGCGGCGCCTCGACCTGCACGACGAGGTCGACCTCGCCCATGTCGATCCCGAGCTCGAGGGAGCTGGTCGCCACCACGCACCGGAGCCGTCCGGACTTGAGGTCGTCCTCGATGATCGCCCGCTGGTCCTTCGACACCGAGCCGTGGTGCGCGCGGGCGAGCACCGGCACACTGGAGTCGGACCCACCCCCGGAGGTCTGCCCGGACGCGCCGATCACCTCGGCCGGCGGCCGCTTCGGCTGGGCGACCGGCGCGTGCCCGGACGCCCTGCCCGGTGACTGCGTCACGACACCGCCGCTGCTGTGCCCGGCAGCGACCGCGCCGACACCGACCGCGCCGGCTCCGGCGGCGACGGGCTCCCCTGCGCCCGACGCGGCGAGCACCCGCTCCTCGTGGATCTCGTTCAACCGTGCCGTCAACCGCTCGGCCAACCGTCGCGAGTTCGCGAACACGATCGTCGAGCGGTGCTCCTCGATGAGGTCGACGACACGCTCCTCGACGTGGGGCCAGATCGACCCGTTGGTCGGGGACTCCGTCGCGTCCGCGCCGACCGGTGGGGCACCGAGCTCGGTCATGTCGTCGACGGGGACGACCACCCGGAGGTCGAACGTCTTCTGCGCCGGTGGCGCGACGATCGTCACCGGGGCCCGGCCGCCGAGGAAGCGCGCCACCTCTTCCGGGGGGCGCACGGTGGCCGAGAGCCCGATGCGCTGCACCGGCTTCTCGAGCAGGTCGTCGAGACGCTCGAGCGACACGGCGAGGTGTGCCCCACGCTTGGTCGACGCGACCGCGTGCACCTCGTCCACGATCACCGTGTCGACGTTGACCAGGGTCTCGCGCGCGCTGGACGTGAGCATGAGGTACAGCGACTCGGGGGTCGTGATGAGGATGTCCGGCGGCTGCCGGAGGAGCCGCTGGCGGTCGGACGACGGGGTGTCGCCGCTCCGGACACCCACGGTGACGTCCGGGGGTTCGAGCCCGAGCCGTCGCGCCGTCTGGGTGATGCCGACGAGCGGACTCCGGAGGTTCCGCTCGACGTCGACACCGAGCGCCTTGAGCGGCGAGACGTAGAGGACGCGCGTCCGTTGCTTGGCTGGCGGTTGGTCGGTCGCGCTGATGAGCCGGTCGATCGACCAGAGGAACGAGGCCAGGGTCTTGCCGGACCCCGTCGGCGCGATCACGAGCGCGTGCTGCCCGGTCGAGACGGCGTCCCACGCTCCCGCCTGCGCCGCGGTCGGGGCCGGGAACGCGCCGCGGAACCACTCCGCGGTCGCGGGGGAGAAGCGCTCGAAGACGTCCGTCATGGTCCGTCCCATCCTGCCCGCGGCCACCGACAACGGCGCGAAGGAGGAACAGGGTTGACACAGCGATACGTACCGATCTATCGTTACTACATCGCGATACGACGAAGGCCCATCGGTCAGACCGGATCGCGAGCCGACTCAGCACGACGGAAGGACACCCCATGCGCTTCGACGACATGAACCCCCAGCAGCACCAGCACCAGCGCGGCCCCCGCTTCGGCGGCCCGCGACACCACCACGGCGCCGGGTTCCCCGGCCGTGACCGCGGTGACCACCAACGCGGCGGCTTCGGCGCCGGCCGCGGCTTCGGCCCGGGCTTCGGTCCCGGCTTCGGCGGCCCGGGCTTCGGTCCCGGTTTCGGCGGCCGCGAACGCCGTCGCCGTGGCGACGTCCGTCTCGCGATCCTCGGCCTCCTCGCCGAGGGCCCGCAGAACGGCTACGCCGTGATCAAGACGATCGCCGAGCGCACCGGCGGCGCCTGGAAGCCGAGCCCCGGCTCGGTCTACCCGACGCTCCAGCAGCTCGTCGACGAAGACCTCGTCGTCTCGACGGGCGACGGCCGCAAGACGCTCTTCGAGCTCACCGATACCGGCAAG
Source organism: Curtobacterium phoenicis (assembly GCF_047238015.1). Lineage (NCBI taxonomy): Bacteria > Bacillati > Actinomycetota > Actinomycetes > Micrococcales > Microbacteriaceae > Curtobacterium > Curtobacterium phoenicis. The sequence goes on along the minus strand of NZ_JBDFLZ010000002.1, from coordinate 166,486 downwards.
GCCGAGGCCGAGGCGAAGGCGGACGAGATCGCGGCGGCGTTCGAGGCGCCCGGCATGCCGGACGCGCAGCGCGCCTTCGTCGAGTCGCTCCGGAAGACCATGGGCGTCCTGCACATGTACCGGACGACGGCGACCGACGAGCAGATCGCCGCGGCGACCGACAAGGTCGACCAGCTCCGCAAGGACCTCCTGCAGATCCTCGCGGACTGACGACGCGACCGCACGACGGACGGGAGGCACGGTGCCAGCTGGCACCGTGCCTCCCGTCCGCTCATCGGTCACCGTGGGTTCTCGGAAAGCGACAGATCTCGGTGTCGCTTTCGCGAAAGCGACAGTTCGGCGCGCGCACGAGGCACGGATCTGTCGCTTTCGCGTCATCGACCGACCCCGGCCGTAGTACCGCCGGCGCGCGGCGCGCGGCTCCCTACGCGCCGTCGCCGACGAACGCGGCGACGTCCGCCAGCTCCGCGGCGGACACCGCGTGCGGCAGCCCGACGTACTCCCGGTCGGTCACGTCCGTGTGCGCGGCGGCCCACGCCTGCGTCCGGGCGGTGGCCTCGGCCGGGATCACGGGGTCGAGGTCGCCGTGCCCGAGGAACACCCGCGGACGGACCGCTGCCACGGCCTCGTCCCGCGAGTCCGTCACCCCGGGCACCACGAACCCGGAGAGCGACACCGCGAACGCGAAGCCCGCCGGTCGGGCACGGAGGAGCTGCAGCGCCATCGAGCCGCCCTGGGAGAACCCGAGCAGTCCGATGCGCGGGTGGTCGGCGGCGACCGAGTCGACCCAGTCGAGCACCCCGGCCACGGCGTCGTCCACCGGACCGAGTGCGGGGGACCCCGGCGTGCTGAGCGGGTACCACGAGTACCCCGGGCCCCACTCGAGCGGCGCCCGCAGTGAGGCCACCGTCCAGGCCGGCGGCAGTGCCGGTGCGAGGCCGAGGAGGTCGCGCTCGTTCGACCCCACCCCGTGCATCGCGACCACGAGTGGGGTGCCCGCACGCTCGGACGGGCCGCGGGTCCACTGCACGAGGTCGCTGTCGATCATGCGACCAACGCTAGCCGTGGCGTCCGCCGAACTCGCCGCCGTGCCTGGTAGACACGGTGCATGGCCTCGCTGCGCACCCCCGACCCCGACTCCGGCTGGCTGTCCGACGAGGAACTCGCGAACATCCGCCGGCGCCTGCCGATCTGCTACGTCGAGGCGATCCCCGTCCGGACCGACGGCCTCGGCGTCGTCACCGAGGTCGGGGTGCTGCTCCGGGTCGCGCCGAGCGGGTCGATCGCCCGGACGCTCGTCTCCGGCCGGGTGATGTACGGCGAGTCGATCCGCACGGCGCTGTTCCGGCACCTCGAGAAGGACCTCGGACCGATGGCCTTTCCCCAGCTGCCTGCGAGCCCGACGCCCTTCACCGTCGCCGAGTACTTCCCGCTGCCCGGCGCGTCCGTGTACACCGACGAGCGGCAGCACGCGATCTCCCTCGCGTACGTCGTCCCGGTGACGGGGACGTGCGAGCCGCGCCAGGACGCCCTCGAACTCACGTGGATGAGCCCCATCGAGGCAGCCTCCGACGCCGTCGCCGACGAGATGGAGGGCGGCCGCGGCGCACTGCTCCGCGCGGGCCTGGCGTCGGTCGGCGCCCTGCACTAGCGGCCCCGCCCGCCGCCCGCACACGACCCCGGCGGTTCCGCTGGCCGCCGCACAACCAAAGCCGCTTCGCACTGCGCGAAACCGTGGTGCGGATGAACGTTGGTCGTGCGGACATCAGACCTCGGCGCGGACGCACCCGCGTGCCCGCCCGCCCGCACACGACGAAGCCCCCGGGACCACGTGGTCCTGGGGGCTTCGCAGCTCGGTCGTGCGACCGGCTTCAGTGCTTCTCGTTGCGGAGGCTGTCTGCGACGCCGTGCGCCGCGTCCTTGACGTCATCGACGCCCTGCTTGGCCGACGCCTTGGCCTGGTCGGTCTGACCCTCGGCCTTGAGCTTGTCGTTGCCGGTGAGGTTGCCGATGCCCTCCTTGACCTTGCCGACGAGCTTCTCGCCGGTGTGGTTCTCTTCGCTGCCAGCCATACGGTCTCCTTCCAACGACGGACGTTTCCCCGTCAGCCGCTCGCGCGGCATCCGGTGCAGGAGAAGTTACGCCCGACGCCCGGTCACGTTCGGAGGAGACGTCGAGGTTCGGGGGACGACGAGCCTCAGTGGCGGTCGGCAGCACCCGCCGGACGGGAGGCACGGCGCGACCCACGACGACGGCTTCCGCCCGACTCGGACCCGGCTCCACGGCCCGCCGCGTAGCCACCCTCGGACGACCACACCGGAGCGGACCCGCCACGGACGACGTCGCTCGACGCGCGACGGCTGCCGCCGCGGCGCTGACCGCCCGACGGAGCGCCATCGGACCCGCGACGCTGACCGCCCGATGCAGCCGCGTCGGCACCACGGCCGCCACGACGACCACCGGTCGCCTGGCCGCCACGACCGCCCTCGGCGTCCGCCGGACGACCACCACGACGGTTGCCGGAGCCGGCCGACCCGGCGGCCGGGGCTGCCTGCGCGGCCTGACCCGTGCCTCCCGACCGGCCACCGCGACCACGACGACGACCGCCGCCCGCGCTGTCGGACTCGGCCGTGCGCTGCTTCGGCGCACGCTGCTGCTGCGCCGGCTGCTCCGGGGCGACGTGGCGGATCGGAGCGACCTCGCCGACGAGCTCCGCCACGGCGGGCGACTCCGACGTGACCTGCTGCGGCTTCACCGAGATGGCGGCGGCGCGCATCATCTGCGCGACGTCACGCCGCTCGGTCGGCAGCGAGATCGTCACGACGTCACCCGAGGAACCGGCACGCGCGGTCCGGCCCGAGCGGTGCAGGTACGCCTTGTGCTCGGTCGGCGGGTCGACGTGCACGACGAGCTCGACGTGGTCGACGTGCACACCGCGGGCGGCGACGTCGGTGGCGACGAGGACGAGGGCCTCACCGGAGGAGAACTTCGCGAGGTTGCGCTCCCGGGCACCCTGCGACAGGTTGCCCTGCAGGTCGACGGCCGGGATCCCCTGGCTCGTGAGCTGCTTCGCGAGGCGCTTCGCGTGGTGCTTCGTGCGCATGAACAGGATGCGACGACCGGTACCCGAGGCGAGCGTGCGCACGAGGGCCTTCTTGGCGTCGGCGTCCGGGACCTCGAAGAGGTGGTGCGTCATGGCCTCGACGGGGCTGGTCTCGTCGTCGACCGAGTGCAGGACCGGGTCGTGCAGGAACCGCTTGACGAGCTTGTCCACGCCGTTGTCGAGCGTCGCCGAGAACAGGAGCCGCTGCCCCTGCTCGGGCGTCGCCTGCATGATCTTGGTCACACCGGGGAGGAAGCCCATGTCGGCCATGTGGTCGGCCTCGTCGAGGACGGTCACCTCGATGTCGCCGAGGGACACGTGGCCCTGCTGCATGAGGTCGGCGAGACGACCCGGGCAGGCGACGACCACGTCGACGCCACCGCGGAGTGCGTCGACCTGACGTCCCTGCGAGACGCCGCCGAAGACGGTCGTCGTCTTGAGACCCATGGCCTCGGCGAGCGGCGCGAGGGTCGCGTCGATCTGCGTCGCGAGCTCGCGGGTCGGGGCGAGCACGAGCGCGCGGGGGCGGCCGGCGCGGCGCTTCCGGGGGTTTGCCGCGAGGCGGGCGGCCAGCGGGATCGCGAACGCGATGGTCTTGCCGGAGCCGGTGCGGCCGCGGCCGAGGACGTCCTTGCCGCGGAGGGAGTCGGGGAGCGTGTCCGCCTGGATCGGGAAGGCGGTCTCCTTGCCCTGGCGGGCGAGGACGTCGGCCATCGGCGCGGGGACGCCGAGGTCGGCGAAGCGGATGTCGGTGGTGGTGGCGGTCATCGTGACCTTTCCAGCCGGTTCGACCGGCTGTGGGCGCGCTCGTGTGCAGCGCGCGGGCGGGATGCGCACCAGCACGGGTGGCTGGCGCAGTCGCCGCAGCAGAGAGCCTGGGCACCTTCGTGAGGTGCTCGATCATCGACCAACAGGTGGTCGGGAGTCGGGGGCGTCCGTACGACGCACGAGGCGATCGGCGCCTCGAGTACCCCCAGCATAGCGGGTGCACCCCCGCGGACCGGGGGTGGGGCCGTTCGCCCTGCGCGTGCGAGGATGCCCGGATGCGTGCCAGGACCCTGCTCATGACCGTCGCGACGACCCTGGTGGCCGTGCTCGGCACCGCCGCCTGCGCCACCGCGACCCCGGCGTCCTCGTACCGGAACCTGCCGACCTCCGGTGTCCCCGACTACCAGCTCGGTGGCGCGTACACACCCCCGGCCGGTGTCACGATCGTCGAGCGGGACAGCACCGCGCGCCCGGCGACGGGGAAGTACTCGATCTGCTACGTCAACGGCTTCCAGACCCAGCCCGAGGACGCCCGGATGTGGAAGCGGGACCACCCGACCGCGATCCTCCGGGACGCGGCGGGGAAGCCCGTCTCCGACCCGGGCTGGCCGGACAAGATGCTCCTCGACACCACGACCGCGGCCAAGCGCGCCACCATCGTCCGGGTGCTGACGAAGACCGTCAGCCGGTGCGCCGACCGGCGGTTCGACGCGGTCGAGTTCGACAACCTCGACTCGTGGACGCGGTCGAAGGGCAGGCTCACGCGCTCCGGCAACCTCGCGCTCGCCGCCGCGCTCGTGCGGCTCGGGCACGGCAAGGGCCTCGCCGTCGGGCAGAAGAACACCCCGCAGCTCGGGGCCTCCGGGCGGAAGCAGACCGGGTTCGACTTCGTCGTCGCCGAGGAGTGCTTCGTCTACCAGGAGTGCGGCGCGTACACGAAGGCGTACGGGAAGCGCGTCATCGACGTCGAGTACACGGACAACAGCGTGCGGCCGTGGTCGTCCGTGTGTGCGTCGACGAAGCGGCCGGCGATGACGATCCTCCGGGACCGCGACCTGGTGCCGGCCGGCGACGACGCGTACGTCTTCCAGCACTGCTGACGCGGCAGCGCGGGCCGCGTCGCGTCCGCGAGGAGCCGGCCTGGAGGCGCGGGTCGCTCCCGCCCCGCCGGGCGCGTCAGGCGGGCCAGGCCTCGTGCAGCGCCGTGGCGGCCTGGTCGGCCGACAACCCGGCACTCCGTGCGGCGACGGCGAGGGCGTGCGCTGCCTCCGCGACCTCCGCCGGCACCGTGGCCGGGCGCACCACGCGGGTGCCGGCGCCGCGTGCGGTGTGGACGAGTCCCGACTCCTCGAGCAACTGGTACGCCTTCGCGACCGTCCCTGCGGCCAGCCCCAGCTCGTCCGCGAGTCCTCGGACGCTCGGCAGCCGCTCGCCGTCGACGAGGTAGCCCGCCTGGATCTGCGCGGCGATCTGCGCGCGGACCTGCTCGAACGGCGGGACGCTCCCGCCGCGGTCGAGTGCCACCAGACCGTTCATCTGCACCTCGCTAGAAGTCGTACTGCTCGCCGACGGGGATCGGGACGGGGACGGTGTTGCCGGGCGGCGCGAGCGGGCACGCCCACGCGGGGTCGTACGCGCACGAGGGGTTGTACGCGAAGTTGAAGTCGAGCACGAGCTCGTCGTCCTCACCACCGAGGTCCGCGCCCTTGATCGTGTCGAGCAGGTAGCGGCCACCGCCGTAGGTGCCGCGGGCCTTGCCGGCGCTGGCGTCCTTCACCGGCACGAAGACGCCGCCTGCGTACCCGCCGTGGGACCAGACGTCGAGCGTCCCGACGCCGGGGAGCCGCACCACGCCGAGACGGTCGAAGTGCACGACGCCGTCCGTCCCGGTCTCCACGTCCATCGCCTGCGGCTCCGCCGGCTCGATCCGGGCGTGGAACCGCCAGTCCGGGTCGTACGTCGGGACCGGCAGCGACTCGAAGTCGGCGGCGTCCTCGGGCAGCAGGGGCGACGCCGGGTGGTCGGCGAACATCGCGTCCCGGGTCTCCCGCCAGAACGCGTGCGCGGTCTCGGGGTCCGGGGTCGCCCGGACCCGGCGGTACAGGTCGAACGTCATCCGCCGCCAGTCGACCGTCGCGAGCGTGCTCGCGACGGTGCCCACGTCGTCGGTCCGGGGCTCGGTTCCTGCTCGCAGGTCGCTCACCCGACCAGGCTACGCCCGGGGCGCTCACGCAGGCGAGCACGGCTCCGCGGGTCCGTGCAGGTCACGCCGGACGTCGCCATGTGGGGGCGAGCTGCCGCATCCGCAGTCCGCGCCACTGCCAGATGACCCACATCCCCGGCCACAGCAGCACCCCGAGGACCGGCGGCCGCATCCGGTAGGTCAGCCGGTCGAGCAGCAGGGTCGTCCCGTCGCCGAGGTCGACCGTGGCCATCCGGTGTGCCATGGTCATGCGGCCGAAGAGTCCCGACACCCCGCCGCCGTTGTCGCGCTGCACGGGGACGCCCTGCACCTCGTAGCGGTCGATGTCCACGTGGGTGTCGCCGCTCGGGAACAGTCCGAAGGCGTCGGCCGCGATCGGGTGCGGCTCACCGGGCGTCCAGCGGGCCGGGAAGCCCTCGGGGGAGCGCGACCGGTAGCGGAGGAACGGCTTCGTGACCGCGACCATCACCGACGGTGACAGGAGCGCGTCGCGGACCGTGTCCACCGGGGCGTCGAGGACGGTGCGGAGACCCACGTGCATGTGCTCGACGCTACGCGGGCCGACTGTGACGGGAGCGCTGCCGGACGGACCGGTGTGCTCAGGCGTGCCGGGCGGACCGGCGGCGGGAGCCCTCGGCCCGGTCGTGCCGACGGAGGCGCTCGGCGAGGGACATCCGGACGGTGGGCCACTCGGACGCGGTGATCGAGAACACGACGGTGTCGCGGAGGGTGCCGTCGCGGCCGATCTGGTGGTTCCGCAGCACACCGTCCTGCTTCGCACCGAGCGCCGTGATCGCCGCGCGGGACTGCATGTTGTGGAAGTGCGTCCGGAACTCGACCGCGATGCACTGCCACGACTCGAACGCGTGCGAGAGCTGCAGGAGCTTGGCCTCGGTGTTGATGCCCGTGCGCTGTGCCGACCGGGCGAGGAACGTCGAACCGATCTCGACGCGACGGTTCGCCTGGTCGACGTTCATGAACGTGGTCGACCCCACCACGCGGCCGGTCGGGCGATCCCGGACCGCGAACGGCACCATGCGACCCGCCTCGTGCTCGGCGAGCCGCCGCTCGATCTCGGCGTCGACCTGCGCCGGCGCCGGGATCGAGGTGTACCAGGTCCGCCACAGATCGCCGTCCGTGACCGCCGCCCGCAGGTCGTCCGCGTGCTCCGCCCCGAGGGGTTCGAGGGTCACACGGTCGCCGGTCAGGGTGGGAACGGGGGCGATCTCCATGACACGGGATCCTACGGTGACCGACCGTCACCGAGCCTGGGGGGACGGCCCACCTGTGGAGACGGACAGGGGGCTGTGGACGGCTACCCTGTGCTCGTGGCAGCACGCACGCAGCAGCAGTACCAGGTCCGGTTCGCGTGGGGCGTCGCCGGCGCCGAGCGGATCGCGCACGACACCCACCTGCTCGTCTGGGTCGACGTGCTCCCGGCGCCGCGCGGCCACGACGACACGCTCCGTCGCACCGTCGCGGCGCTGCCGGACGGTCCGGAGGTCGTGCTCGGCCACCTCGGCAACGCGAGCGCGATCGCGGAACGCGTGACGCGCCTCCAGGCCGACCGTGGTGACCGCTGCGTCGTCGCGATCGTCGCCGCCGGAACCGACCACGCTGCCCGCTCGGACGCGGCGGACGCCGCCGGCGAGGCGTGGGACGTCCCCGGATCACCGGACTTCGCGGTGGAGGACCTCCTCGCCGCCGGCGCCGTCCTCGACGCGCTCGCCGCGGTCGGGATCGACCACACGTCGCCCGAGGCCGCAGCCGCCTGCGCGGCGTACACCGGGCTCCGGCGGGCCACGAAGCACCTCGTCTCGGCGTCCGAGGGGGCGCGGGAGCTCGACCGGGCCGACGTGCAGGCGGCGCTGGCCCGCGGTGGGGAACTCGTCACCCTGCGGGCGTAGCGTCCACAAGCGACAACGGACCCGAGAAGGAGCACGTCATGAAGGCAGTCGTCGGTGACACCGTGATCGCGGAGAGCGACAAGGACGACCTCATCCAGATCGAGGGCAACTGGTACTTCCCGCCGTCGAGCGTGAAGACCGAGCTCCTCACCGAGAGCCCGACGCAGTACCACTGCCCGTGGAAGGGTGACACGCAGTACTACACCGTGCACGTCGACGGGCAGGAGCTGCCGGACCGCGCCTGGTCGTACCCGACGCCGATCCCGTCGTCGTTCGACCGTGTGGGCAAGGACTACTCGGGCTACGTCGCGTTCTGGAAGGACGTCAAGGTCGTCGAGTAGACCCGGCGGCGCGCGCGTGGGCGGGCCGACGGTGCGTGCGCGCGGCCGGGCCCGCGGCGCCGCGCGTCAGCCCGCCAGCGTCAGCCAGACCAGCGCGACGTTGAGCGCCACGATCACCAGCGCGATGACCCCCGCGACCACGCGGGTGGTCATCGCGTTGACGTCGTCCCCCATCACGCTCCGCCGCGAGGTGTAGACCACCAGCGGCACGATCGCGAACGCGATCCCGAAGCTCAGCACGACCTGGCTGACCACGAGCAGCATCGTCGCGTCCGCGTTCACCGCGAGCAGCACGATCGCGGGCACCAGGGTCACGAGCCGCCGTGCGATCACCGGGATCCGCACGTGCAGCAGTCCCTTCATGATCTCGGCGCCGGCCATGCAGCCCACCGAGGTCGACGCCAACCCGGACGCGAGCAGTCCCACCGCGAACAGCACCCCCACGACCGGGCCGACGTGCGCCACGATGGCAGCCTGCGCGCCCGGGATGGTGTCCGTGCCCTCGACCCCGGGCAGCGTCGCCGCGGCGAGGACGAGCATGCAGACGTTCACGCCGCCGGCGACGACGAGCGCGAGTGCCACGTCCCACCGCGTCGCGACGAGCACGCGTCGGCGCTCCGGACCCGCGGGGACGTCCCCGTGCCGGTCCCGGGCGAGGGCCGAGTGCAGGTACACCGCGTGCGGCATCACGGTCGCACCGAGCATCGACGCCGCGAGCAGCACCGACCCGGAGCCCTCGAAGCGCGGGACGAGCCCGGCGACGAGCTCGCCGGGCGACACCTGCGCGAACAACAGCCCCGCGCAGAACCCGACCGTCAGGATCGCGAGCATCGCGGTGACCACGGCCTCGAACGCCCGGGTCCCCCGCCGGTTCTGCAGCAGCAGGATCGCCATCGACACCACGCCCGTGATCACCCCGCCGGCGACCAGCGGCAGGCCGAAGAGCAGGTGCAGCGCGAGTGCACCACCGATGACCTCGGCGATGTCCGTCGCCGCCGCGACGACCTCGGCCTGCGCCCAGAACAGCAGCCGGGGCGTGCGCCGCATCCGCAAGCCCAGGTGCTCCGGGAGGGACCTGCCCGTGACGACGCCGAGCTTCGCGGAGAGGTACTGCACCACCACCGCGCTCGCGTTGGCGGCCACGAGCACCCAGAGCAGGAGGTAGCCGTACTCCGCCCCGGCCGTGAGGTTCGCGGCGACGTTGCCGGGGTCGACGTAGGCGATGGCCGCGACGAACGCGGGGCCGAGGAGCGTCAGACCGGCGGCGCGCTTCCGGGGTGCGGTCGCCTCGGCGGGGCGGGTCGCGGTGTCGGTCATGCGGACCAGTGTGCCAGAGGATTCGGTACACCGAATCCTTGTTTTCGAGCCGTGTGCACATTGCGATCCGGACTGCCAGGTCAGACCCCGCCTGGCGTCAGCCCGCCGCGCGCCGCGCCCGGTGCGCGCGGACCTTCGCCCGGTTGCCGCACCGCTGCATCGAGCACCACCGACGGGTCCCCCCGCGCGAGGAGTCGTAGAACACGAGGCCGCAGTCCTCGGCCGAGCACCGGCTGAGCCGCGTCGGTCGCCCGTCGGCCTCGGCGTCGTCGAACCCGACCTCGGTGAAGAGCGCGACGGCGTCCCGTGCGACGCTCGACAGTGCCTGCGCCAGACGCACGCGGTTCGCCCCGGCCCGGCGGCGACCACCCGGGAGGCTCGGCGGCACGTCCGGCAGCGCCGCGAACAGGTTCACCGTGTCGATGTCGTCGGGAGCCGGCCGGGTCCGACCGGTCCCTGCGCGGAGTCCCGCCGCCACCGCGGTCCGCTCGGCCGCTGTCGACGCGGGAGCCGGGGCAGCGGCCACCGCGAGCCGGGCGATCGCCGCCCGCAGCGCCCTGGCGTCCTGCAGCTCGCGCGCCGTCGCACCGACGTCGATCGGCTCGGTGTGGTCGCCGAGCCACTCGTCGAGGTCGGCCGGCGTCGCGAGGAGCTCCCCGAGCTGCGACCGCGGTCTGCGTCCGTCGGGGTCGTCCGCGAAACCCCCGGTGTGCGCGAAGTCGAGGGCGATCCGTCCGGCGTCGAAGAACCAGGACGATCCGGCGTCCGTGCGGATGTGCTGCCCCGTGTGCATCCGCCCAGGCTAACGGGTTACCGCCTCCGCGCCAGCGGCAGCCGTCGACCGCCGCTGCCAGGTGATCACGTTGCGGGCGTCGAACCGCCGGGAGCACTTCGCACACGCCAGCGGCCGCGTCGGCGTGCGGTACCGGACGTGCTCGTGGCCCGCCGGACACGTCCCCACCCACGGCGCGAGCTCGGTCGCGACGGGTCCGTCGTACAGCCGCGACCCCCGGTACCCGATCCCCGCGGCCGTCCGCCGCCACACCGGGCCGTGCGCTGCTCGTGCCCCGGCGAGTGCGTGCGCGATCTCGTGCAGCAGGACCTGGTCGGCGTCCTCGTCCGTGAACCGGGCGGCCAGGTGACGGCTCACCGTGATGCGTCGCTTCGTGAAGTCGCACTGGCCGGCCCGCGTCTTCGCGTGGTCGAACGCGAACGTCCAGGACGGGTCGAGGTGCTCCGCCATGAGCCCGGCGGCGCGCTGACGGACGGCGTCGAGCCGTTCCGTCATCGTTCTGCGCGGGGGTCCGCCTGGCCCTTCCGCGCGGCGCGGGCCGCGATGCGGCCCCAGATGTCGTCGGCCTCGGTGCGGGCCGCGTCCGGCGCACCCAGCACCCGACGTCGCACCGGCGGCTCCTGGTCCGCGACCTGCGGCTCCGGCCGGGAGGCCCGCGGCGCCGCCTCGACGTCGTCCTCCGCCCGGCGGGCGGCCACGTCACGGGCCGTTCGCGGCTTCTCCTGCTGGTCGTCGGTGGTCGAGATGGCGGCGCGCATCGCTGCCTCGACCGCGGTGCGGAGGGCGTCGGTGCGCTCCGACGGTGCCCCGGCCTGGCGGAACGCCTGGTAGGCGCGGGAGAGGGCCGAGCGGGCCTCCTCGAAGCGGCCGCTCTCGAACAGCGACCAGCCCTCGAGCTCGGCGGCGGCGCCCTCGAGTTCGGGCCACTCCTCGGTGCGGGCGGTGTCGCGGGCGAGGGCGGCCTCGGTGGCGGCGCGCTCGTGGCGCCCGAGGTCGTGCAGCACGTGCGCGCGGCGGATCCGGGCGGCGACCTTGTCCTGGCGCTCCCCGGTGAACATCGTCAGGCGGAAGACCTCCTCCGCGACGACGAGGGACTCGTCCAGCCGACCGAGCAGGCGCAGCAGTTCGGCCCGCTCAGCGAGAGCCTCCGTGCTGCGGCTCTGCCCGAGGTCGCGGAGGCGCTGCTGCACGCCCTCGGCGTCGACCGCGGGTCGGAGGCTGATCGGCGCGAAGGTCGAACCCGGGCTGACCCCGGCGGTGACGGGCGCGACGTGGCGGCCGTCGCGGGCGCGGTCGGTCCGGTCGTGCGGCTGCGGGTTCTCGGGCGGGAGGGACATCGGTTCGAGGGTAACCGCGCTCCGCCGAGAGCGAGCGGTGCCACGCGCACGGGGGTCACCCGGACGCGGAACGGCCCGCCGTGCCGGAGCACGACGGGCCGTCGGAGGTCGTCCGGTGGCCGTCAGCCCGCGTTGCCCACCGCGGCGGCAGCGGCGACCCCGACGTAGGTCGCGAACGTGGCGATCGTGGCGACGACCGCGAGGATGATCGCGAACACGCCCCAACCACGGCCGCGCTTGGTCACGATCGCGACGATGCCCTGGACGAGGGCCCAGATGCCGAGGATCGCCGCGATGCCCGCCACGATCGCTCCGGTCCCGAGCTGCGAGATCACGTTCGGGTCGTTCATGAGCTGCTGCTGCAACTGCGACTGGTCCGGCGTCGATCCGTCCGTGGGGACGAGGTCCCGGATGGCGCTGCTGTTCGCCAGTGCCGACCCCATCAGCCATCCGCCGACGACACCGATGACCACGGACGCGAGCCCGAGGACGAACGCCACGACGCCGACCGTCTTCTTCTTCGGCTTCGGCTCGTCGTACTGCTGCCACGACGGCCCGCCGTGGTTCGTCGCTGCCGCGGCGGCGTAGGGCTGCTGCTGGTGGTCGTGGTTCCACGCGGGTACGCCGGACCGGTCGTCGTGCTGGCCCTGCCCGTACTGCGACTGGCCGTACTGCGGCGCGGCCGTCTGCTCGCCGTACCGGGGCGCGTCGCCCTGCTCGCCGTACTGCGGCGCCGACGCGGGTTCGGCGCGCTCGCCGTACCGGGGCGCGTCGCCCTGCTCGCCGTACCGCGGGGCGTCAGCGGCGGCGGCATCCGGCGCGGACCCCCAGCTCGGCGCCTGGCCGTCGGCCGGCCGGTCCTCGTTGCTCCGGTCGTTCGTCATGGCGTGCGGTCCCTTCGCTCGGTCGTGCCCTGCACGGTCGTTCATCCCATCCTGCCCGTCGGGTCCTCCGAACGCCCGACAACTCCGCCGGGGTGCACGGCGCGCGGGGCCGACGCGACGAACCACGCGTCGATCGACATGTGGTTCGTCGCAATAGTGACCGAGAACTCCATGCGCGCCCATCGTGCGACGAACCACCTCGGGTTCGACGCGCACGACGTCGAAACGCGCGCGTTTCGTGAGGGAGGTGAGAGAGGTGGAGGACGAGGAGGGGAGGGCCACCCCGCCCGGGGATCAGGCGCCGAAGACGCTCCGGTTCGGCTCGGGCGACGCCACCGCCGTCTGGTCGGTGACGATCGGCGCCCCGGCGACGAACGCCCGCAGCTCGGCCCCGTGCACGACCTTCGCCGGCATCGGGTCCGAGGAGTACCGCCGCGGCATGTCCGCCACGGGCAGGTCCGTCGGGGAGCCGAGCAGCACGATGTTCCCGAACCGGCGGCCCTTGAGCATCCCGGTGTCCGCGACCGCCGCCACCGAGGGCAGCACGGACTGCAGCGTCGACGCCTGGCCCCGGGCGAAGGCCAGTCCCGCGCCGTCCGCCACGTTCACCGCGACGATCCCGGTCGGCGACAGGAGCGCCGCGACCTCCCGGTAGAACTCGACGCTCGTCACGTGCGCGGGGATCTGCGACCCGCCGAACACGTCCACCACCACCAGGTCGACCGAACCCCGCAGCCCCGCGGGCAGCTTCGACAGGACCTCGCGCGCGTCGCCGTACCGCACCCGGATCGACGCCCCACGGGGGAACGGCAGCACCGAGCGCACCTGGTCGACGAGGTCCCGCTCGAGTTCGATGACCTGCTGTCGCGAGCCCGGCCGGGTCACCGCGACGTAGCGGGGCAGCGTGAGCGCACCCGCTCCGAGGTGCAGCGCCGTGATCGGCCCGGCCGGCAGCAGGTCGATCGCGTGCCCGATCCGCCGGATGTACTCGAACGCGAGGTGCGTCGGGTCCTCGAGGTCCACGTGCGACTGCGGCGTGCCGTCGACCACGAGCGTGTACGACCCGGGCCGGTGCTTGTCCGGCTCCACGACCGCGTACCCCGCACCGATCCGGAACCCGTCGAACGCATCAGCCATGCCCCAATCGAACACCACCGCGGATCACCACCCGCACCCCCACCCCTGGTTGGTGTGCCCACGGGTGCCCGCGAACGAGGCTGGGGACACCCCGACGGGAACCCCCGCCGGACGCCGACGGGACCCCCGCCGGACCCCGAACGGAAAGGCCCACCCGATGTCCGCCCAGCTCGTCGTCAACGTCCTCCTCGGTCTCGCCCTCGTCGGCTTCCTCGCCTACCGGCAGGCCACCTGGCAGTACCTCGACCCGACCCGCATCTGGCGCACGCCGCTCGTCATGGGCGTCGTCGGCGTCGTCGTCCTCGCGAACTCGGGGCTCACGGTCACCACCACCGACGTGGTGTTCCTCGCGATCGAGGCCCTCGTCACGATCGGCGTCGGTCTGACCATGGGCACGATCACCCGCTTCCGCACCGTGTCGACCCCGGACAGCAAGGGCCGCACGCTCCAGTCCCGCACCGGCTGGACGGGCGCAGCGCTCTGGGTCGTCCTCATCGTCGTGCGCATCGGCCTCGACGTCCTCGGCGGCCACCTCGGCGCCCACCTGCTCACCTCGACCGGCACGATCCTGCTCGTCCTCGCCCTGAACCGTGCCGCCCGCGCCGTCGTCGTGGATCAGCGCATCCCCGGCCGCAGCGCCCGTCGGACGAGCGGCATGATGGTCCGGTGACCATGCTCACCGAGCCCGAGCGGGCCGACCTCCCCCGCGACGGGGGCGGCCGGCCCCGCTCCGGTTTCGCGTGGGCACTGAACGCGCTCGGGGTCGTCGTCGTCGGCTTCTGGTTCGTGAGGAACGGCACCGCCCTCCACCACCCGGCGTGGGTGTGGGTGTCCGGGGGTGTGGCGCTCGCCGCCTGGCTCCTCCGCGAGTTCGGTCGGTCCACGCGGGTGGTGCTCGCCGCCGGCGCCGTCATGGTCCTCGCCGGCTCCCTGGTCGTCGTCCCCACCGACTCGCTGATGATCGTCCCGGTCATCGTCGGCATCGTGCTCCTCGGTGCCACGGTCAGGCTGCCGGTCTGGGTCGGTGCCGTCGGGGCGGTGGTGGCCCTCGTCGTGATCGCGCTCTCCGCGACCGTCCTCCAGACGTCGGTCCAGTTCGTCCTCGGCACGAGCGCCGGACTGCTCCTCGGCGTCCTCATCGGGTTCAGCCGTCGGCAGTACCGGGTGGCCGAGCAGCGTTCCCGAGAGGCGCTCGCCGAGCAGCAGCGGGCCGCCCTCCTCGCCGACCGCGCCCGCGCCGCACGGGACGTCCACGACGTGCTCGCCCACTCCCTCGGCGGACTCGTGCTCCAGCTCGACGCGGTCGAGGCCCTCCTCGAGGCAGGCCGCGTCGACGAGGCCGCCCGACGTGCGGCCGAGGCGCGCACGCTCGCCGCCGACGGGCTGTCGGAGGCCCGACGAGCCGTCCGCGCCCTGCGCGAGGACCAGGCGGCACCGACGCAGGCCGACGTCCCGGACCCGAGCCGTGCCTCCCGGCTGGAGACGCTGTTCGCAGACCACCGGTCCTTCGGCGGGACGGTGACGACGCAGGGTGGCGAGACACTCGCCGACCTCGACGCGGCGCACCGCGCCGCCGTGATCCAGGTCTGCCGGGAGGCACTGAGCAACGCCCGCAGACACGCCCCCGGCCGTCCCGTGGCCGTGTCGGTGGTCCGGGACGGCTCCGCCGTGTCCGTCACGGTCGCGAACCCGCTCGGCTCCGACGGCCACGGCATCACGGGCATGCGGGAGCGCTTCGCGGAGCTGGGCGACGACTCGACGGTCGACGCCGGGATCCGCGACGGGGCGTTCGTCGTGGCCATGCGCGTGCCCGTCGCCGACCGGGCGGGGGAGTCGTCGTGACGATCCGCGTGCTCGTCGTCGACGACCAGGCGATCGTGCGGGACGGGCTGGTGACGGTGCTCTCGCTCGTGCCGGACCTCGAGGTCGTGGGCGAGGCGGCCGACGGCGCCGAGGCCGTCGCCGCCGTCGAGCGCGACCGTCCGGACGTCGTCCTGATGGACCTCCGGATGCCCGTCGTCGACGGCCCCACCGCGACCGCCCGCATCACCGCGGCGCACCCGGAGGTCGGCGTGCTCGTCCTCACGACCTTCGCCGACGACGACTCGATCGTGACGGCGCTCCGTGCCGGCGCCCGCGGCTACCTCACGAAGGACGCCGGGCGCACCGAGATCGCCACCGCCATCCGCGCGGTCGCGTCCGGGCAGGCCACCTTCGACGCCTCGGTCGGGGCGCGGCTCGTCGCGCAGCTCGCGGGGCCCGCGTCGGCGTCGACGACGCCGTCGACCGACGTCCGCGACCGCTTCCCGGACCTCACCCCGCGCGAGGCGGACGTGCTCGAGCGGATCGCCGCGGGACGGTCGAACCCGGAGATCGCCGCGGAGCTGTTCCTGACGGTGCCGACCGTGAAGTCCTACGTGAACCAGGTGTTCGCGAAGCTCGGGGTGCGCAGCCGCGCGGAGGCCGTCGCACTCGTCCTGCGCTGAGTCCGGAGCCGGCCGGCCCGGCCCGGCGCCCGCGGTCTCCGGCCATCGACGTCCGCTGCCCAGCCCGCGCCAAGGGACGTCACGTACCGTTCACGCAGTCGTCACCCGGACCGTGTCGATGCCGGCGGCCCCACACCGCCCGCGTCCGCCCTCCGCCGTGACCGCGACGAGCCCGCCCGGGCCGACCCCACCGACCGGTGCCCGCTCGTCGCCGGCGCGTCGCCGCGCCGCCGCCCGGTGCGCCCTGCGCGCCGGGCCGCCCGCAGCGTGCGCAGCACGCCGTCCCGTGCCAGCAGGAGCCCCCGCATGACCGACACCATGAGCGTCCCGACCCTGGGACTGACCACCGCGAGCCGACCGCTCGCGCCGACCCGGGCCTCCCGGCCGGTCCACGGCGACCACGACGTCGCACCCGCCTGGATGCGTGCGACCGGTGCGGTCCTGCTGCTCGCCGGCCTCGCGCTGTCGAGCGCGGTCCTCGCCTGGCCCGGTGACGCACCCGAGGCGGCGCTGCTCGTACCCGGCGTCGTCGCGGTCGTGACCGGGTTCCTGCTCGTCCTCGCGCGCACCGGTGTCACCGTCACGGACCGGCAGGTCGTCCTGCGCTTCCGGCCGCTGCCCGCACGGCGCATCGACCGCTCCCGGATCGTGGACGTGCGTCTCGTCGAGGCGGATGCGTCGACGTTCGGCGGCATCGGCCTGCGCCGCGCGCACGGCGTGCGTGCGCTGCTCCTGACGCCCGGCCTGGGCGTCGAGATCACCGACGACCGGGGCCGCGTGACGTTCGTCCGGACGGCGCGCCCCGAGGCGACGTACCGCGCCCTGGCGGTCTGAGCACCGGGGAATGATCGACCGGTCCACCGGCTTATACACGTCACGGTTGAAGAAGGTCAAGCCGGGACTGGACATCGGGGGACAAGCCGACCTATGATGACAGTTCGCGCTCCCTGGCTCGTCGTGTCGTCATATTGCGGTCGACCGACGGTTCACCTCGAACCCGCCTGGTGACGCCGGACCCGTATATGGCGGCGGGTCCCGCTCACTCCGATCATCGCACAGGTCGCATCCGACGGATGCGCACCGTTCCCCGTGTGTTGGTCACCAGGTCGCGCTGAAGCGTCAATCCACCCACCAACGTGCTGCTCGTCAGTACCGGCCCGACGGGGCCTACCGGAGGTCACACCCTTGGCTGCTGCGCCCAACGCATCCACCAACCCCAAGAACGGTCGCAACCACTCGCGACTCTCGTTCGCCAAGATCACGGACACCCTCACGGTTCCTGATCTGCTCGCCCTCCAGACGGAGAGCTTCGACTGGCTCGTCGGCAACGACGTGTGGAAGGCCCGACTCGCGGAGGGGCAGGAGCAGGGTCGCACCGACCTCGCGCTGCACTCCGGGCTCGAGGAGATCTTCGAGGAGATCTCCCCGATCGAGGACCTCGGCGAGACCATGCAGCTCGGCTTCACGTCGCCCGAGCTCGAGGACCCCAAGTACTCGATCGACGAGTGCAAGGAGCGTGGCAAGACCTACGCCGCACCGCTCTACGTCAACGCCGAGTTCATGAACCACATGACCGGTGAGATCAAGACGCAGACCGTGTTCATGGGCGACTTCCCGCTCATGACCGAGCGCGGCACGTTCATCATCAACGGCACCGAGCGCGTCGTCGTCTCGCAGCTCGTCCGTTCCCCGGGCGTGTACTTCGAGCGCGCGCAGGAGAAGACCTCCGACAAGGACATCTACTCCGCACGCGTCATCCCGTCGCGCGGTGCCTGGCTCGAGTTCGAGATCGACAAGCGCGACCAGGTGGGCGTGCGCATCGACCGCAAGCGCAAGCAGTCCGTCACGGTCTTCCTCAAGGCCCTCGGCCTGACGAGCGAGGAGATCCTCGACGAATTCCAGGGGTTCGCCTCGATCGAGTCGACCCTCGAGAAGGACGCCATCCTCACCAAGGAAGAGGCGCTCAAGGACATCTACCGCAAGCTCCGTCCGGGCGAGCAGGTGGCGGCCGAGGCGGCGCGTGCGCTCCTCGACAACTTCTACTTCAACCCGAAGCGCTACGACCTGGCGAAGGTGGGCCGCTACAAGCTCAACCGCAAGCTCGGCATCGACGCGCCGCTCAGCGACTCGGTGCTGACCGTCAAGGACATCGTCGCGACGATCAAGTACCTCGTCTCGCTGCACGCCGAGCGCACCACGATCGACGGCGTCCGTGACGGCGAGCCGGTGCAGCTCCGCCTCGACGTGGACGACATCGACCACTTCGGCAACCGTCGCATCCGCGCGGTGGGCGAGCTCATCCAGAACCAGGTCCGCACCGGTCTGTCCCGCATGGAGCGCGTCGTCCGCGAGCGCATGACCACGCAGGACATCGAGGCGATCACGCCGCAGACCCTGATCAACGTGCGCCCTGTCGTCGCCGCGATCAAGGAGTTCTTCGGGACGTCCCAGCTGTCGCAGTTCATGGACCAGAACAACCCGCTCGCGGGCCTGACGCACAAGCGTCGTCTCTCGGCCCTCGGCCCGGGTGGTCTGTCCCGTGAGCGTGCCGGCGTCGAGGTCCGCGACGTCCACCCGTCGCACTACGGCCGCATGTGCCCGATCGAGACCCCGGAAGGCCCGAACATCGGCCTGATCGGCTCGCTCGCGTCGTTCGGTCGGATCAACTCCTTCGGCTTCATCGAGACCCCGTACCGTCGCGTCGTCGACGGTCAGGTCACGACGCAGATCGACTACCTGACCGCGTCCGAGGAAGACGACTTCGTCGTCGCCCAGGCGAACGCGCCGCTGACCGACTCCTTCCACTTCGCGGACGACAAGGTGCTCGTCCGGAAGAAGGGCGGCGAGGTCGAGCTCGTCGGCAAGGACGAGGTCGACTACATGGACGTCTCCCCGCGCCAGATGGTGTCGGTCGCGACGTCGCTCATCCCGTTCCTCGAGCACGACGACGCGAACCGCGCCCTCATGGGCGCGAACATGCAGCGCCAGGCCGTGCCGCTGCTCCGTTCCGAGTCGCCGCTCGTCGGCACCGGTATGGAGGGCTACACCGCGATCGACGCCGGTGACGTCGTCACCGCCGACAAGGCCGGTGTGGTCTCCGAGGTCTCGGCCGACGCCGTGACCCTGCAGCTCGACGAGGGCGGCACGCAGACCTACTACCTGCGCAAGTTCGACCGCTCCAACCAGGGCACGAGCTACAACCACCGCGTCATCGTCTCCGCAGGCGAGCGCGTGGAGCAGGGCGAGGTCATCGCCGACGGCCCCGCGACGGAGAACGGCGAGCTCGCGCTCGGCAAGAACCTCCTCGTCGCGTTCATGCCGTGGGAGGGCTACAACTACGAGGACGCGATGATCCTGTCGCAGAACCTCGTGAAGGACGACACGCTCTCCTCGATCCACATCGAGGAGTACGAGGTCGACGCCCGCGACACGAAGCTCGGCAAGGAGGAGATCACCCGCGACCTCCCGAACGTCAGCCCGGACCTCCTGGCCGACCTCGACGAGCGCGGCATCATCCGCATCGGCGCCGAGGTCCGCCCCGGCGACATCCTGGTCGGCAAGGTCACGCCGAAGGGCGAGACCGAGCTCTCCGCCGAGGAGCGCCTGCTCCGCGCGATCTTCAACGAGAAGTCGCGCGAGGTGCGCGACACCTCGCTGAAGGTGCCCCACGGTGAAGAGGGCACGATCATCGGCGTCAAGGTGTTCGACGCGCAGGACGGCGACGACGAGCTCGGCTCGGGCGTCAACCAGCGTGTGGTCGTCTACATCGCCCAGAAGCGCAAGATCACTGCGGGTGACAAGCTCGCCGGTCGTCACGGCAACAAGGGCGTCATCTCGACGATCCTGCCGGTCGAGGACATGCCGTTCCTCGCGGACGGTACCCCGGTCGACATCGTGCTGAACCCGCTCGGCGTCCCCGGCCGCATGAACTTCGGACAGGTCCTCGAGATCCACCTCGGGTGGCTCGCGAAGCAGGGCTGGAACGTCGAGGGCATCCAGGAGTGGGCGTCGGCCCTGCCCGAGGCCGCTCGCCACGCGGAGCCCGGCACGAAGGTCGCCACCCCGGTGTTCGACGGTGCGTACGAGCGTGAGATCGAGGGCCTCCTCGACAGCACCCTCCCGAACCGCGACGGCGAGCGCCTGATCGGTTCGTCCGGCAAGGCGCAGCTCTTCGACGGTCGCTCCGGCGAGCCGTTCCCGGAGCCCGTCTCGGTCGGTTACATGTACATCCTCAAGCTGCACCACCTGGTCGACGACAAGATCCACGCGCGTTCGACCGGTCCGTACTCGATGATCACGCAGCAGCCGCTGGGTGGTAAGGCGCAGTTCGGTGGACAGCGCTTCGGTGAGATGGAGGTGTGGGCACTCGAGGCGTACGGCGCCGCCTACGCCCTCCAGGAGCTCCTGACGATCAAGTCCGACGACATCCTCGGCCGCGTGAAGGTCTACGAGGCGATCGTCAAGGGCGAGAACATCCAGGAGCCCGGCATCCCGGAGTCGTTCAAGGTCCTCATGAAGGAGATGCAGTCGCTCTGCCTGAACGTCAAGGTCCTCTCGGCCGACGGCCAGGCGGTCAGCCTCCGCGACACGGACGACGAGGTCTTCCGTGCCGCCGAAGAGCTCGGCATCAACATCTCCTCGCGGTTCGAGTCGTCGTCCGTCGACGACATCTGATCCCGCCCGTACACGTAACGAATCCAGCTAGAGAGAAGAACATTGCTCGAAGCAACTTCATTTGACGCACTGCGGATCGGTCTCGCCACGGCCGAGGACATCCGCCAGTGGTCGTACGGCGAGGTCAAGAAGCCGGAGACCATCAACTACCGCACCCTCAAGCCCGAGAAGGACGGTCTGTTCGGCGAGCAGATCTTCGGTCCGTCCCGCGACTGGGAGTGCGCCTGCGGCAAGTACAAGCGCGTCCGGTTCAAGGGCATCGTCTGCGAGCGCTGCGGCGTCGAGGTCACCAAGTCCTCGGTCCGCCGTGAGCGCATGGGCCACATCGAGCTCGCCGCGCCCGTCACGCACATCTGGTACTTCAAGGGCGTCCCGTCGCGCCTCGGGTACCTCCTCGACATGGCGCCGAAGGACCTCGAGAAGGTCATCTACTTCGCGGCGTACATGATCATCGACATCGATGAAGAGGGCCGTCACGCCGACCTCCCGGGTCTCGAGAACGAGATGCGTCTCGAGATCAAGACCCTCGAGGGCCAGCGCGACTCGATCATCGCCGACCGCCTCAAGAAGCTCGAGGACGACCTCGCAGCGCTCGAGGAGGAGGGCGCCAAGGCCGACGTCAAGCGCCGCACCAAGGACACCGCCGAGAAGGAGATGGCCCAGGTCCGCAAGTCGTTCGACGAGGACATCACCCGCCTCGAGCGCGTGTGGGAGGACTTCCGCAACCTCAAGGTGGGCGACCTCAAGCCCGAGGACGCCGTCTTCCACGAGCTGCAGGACCGCTTCGGCATCTACTTCGACGCCTACATGGGCGCCGAGGCGATCAAGCTCCGTCTCGAGGCCTTCGACCTGGCCGCCGAGGCCGAGTCGCTGCGCCTGCAGATCGCCGAGGGCAAGGGCCAGAAGAAGATCCGCGCGATCAAGCGTCTGCGCGTGGTCTCCTCCTTCCTCGCCACCGGCAACTCGCCGGCCGCGATGGTGCTCGACGTCGTCCCGGTCATCCCGCCGGAGCTCCGCCCGATGGTGCAGCTCGACGGTGGCCGCTTCGCCACGTCGGACCTCAACGACCTCTACCGTCGTGTGATCAACCGCAACAACCGTCTCCGCCGCCTGCTCGACCTCGGTGCCCCCGAGATCATCGTGAACAACGAGAAGCGCATGCTGCAGGAGGCCGTCGACGCGCTGTTCGACAACGGTCGTCGCGGTCGTCCGGTCACGGGTACCGGCAACCGCGCCCTGAAGTCCCTGAGCGACATGCTCAAGGGCAAGCAGGGTCGTTTCCGCCAGAACCTGCTCGGCAAGCGCGTCGACTACTCGGGCCGTTCGGTCATCATCGTCGGCCCGCAGCTCAAGCTCCACCAGTGCGGTCTGCCGAAGCAGATGGCGCTCGAGCTGTTCAAGCCGTTCGTCATCAAGCGCCTCATCGACCTGTCGCACGCGCAGAACATCAAGTCGGCCAAGCGCATGGTCGAGCGTTCGCGTCCGCAGGTGTGGGACGTGCTCGAGGAGATCATCCGCGAGCGCCCTGTCCTGCTGAACCGTGCGCCGACGCTGCACCGTCTGGGCATCCAGGCGTTCGAGCCGCAGCTCGTCGAGGGCAAGGCCATCCAGCTCCACCCGCTCGTGTGTGCTGCGTTCAACGCGGACTTCGACGGTGACCAGATGGCCGTGCACCTGCCGCTCTCGGTGGAGGCCCAGGCCGAGGCCCGCATCCTCATGCTCGCCTCGAACAACATCCTGAAGCCGTCCGACGGCCGTCCGGTGACCCTGCCCGCGCAGGACATGATCATCGGTCTGCACCACCTCACGACCGTCCGCGAGGGCGCCGTGGGCGAGGGTCGTGCGTTCTCCTCCGTCGCCGAGGCGATCCTCGCGAAGGACCAGGGCACGCTGCACCTCAACGCGCTCGTCAAGATCCGCATGTCCGACGTGTACTTCGCCGAGGGCGAGGCTCCGGAGGGCTACGTGCAGGGCGAGCCGGTGCTGCTCGAGACGACCCTCGGCCGTGCGCTCTTCAACGAGACCCTCCCGGCGAACTACCCGTTCGTGCAGAAGGTCACCGACAAGGGCGTGCTGTCCGCGATCGTCAACGACCTCGCCGAGCGCTACTCCAAGACCGAGACGGCCGCCGCGCTGGACCGGATCAAGGACGCCGGCTTCTACTGGGGCACCCGCTCCGGTGTGACCGTGGCACTCTCGGACGTCGTGACGCCTCCTCGCAAGAAGGAGATCATCGCGGGCTACGAGGTCCAGGCCGCCAAGGTCCAGGGCGAGTTCGACAAGGGTCTGATCACCGACGCGGAGCGCCGCGCCGACCTGATCAAGATCTGGACCGAAGCCACGAACGAGATCGCGCAGGAGATGCGCGACAACTTCCCGGTCGACAACACCATCAACCGCATGGTCTCGTCGGGTGCTCGTGGTAACTGGCTGCAGGTGCGCAACATCGCCGGTATGCGTGGTCTGGTGAACAACCCGAAGGGTGAGATCATCGCCCGCCCGATCATCAACTCGTACCGCGAGGGCCTGACCGTGGCGGAGTACTTCATTGCCACGCACGGTGCCCGCAAGGGTCTGGCGGACACGGCTCTCCGTACCGCCGACTCGGGCTACCTGACCCGTCGTCTCGTGGACGTCTCGCAGGACGTCATCATCCGCGAGGACGACTGCGGCACGACCCGCGGTCTCGAGCTGCCGATCGCGACGAAGGGTGCCGACGGCGCCCTGGTCCGCGACCCGCGCGTCGAGAACACCGTGTACTCGCGCACCCTGGCCACCCCGGCCGTGGACGCGCAGGGCACGGTCGTCGCCGAGGCCGGTGAGGACGTCGGTGACGTCCTGATCGACAAGCTCATCGCGGCCGGTGTCGAGAGCATCAAGGTGCGCTCGGTCCTGACCTGCGAGTCCGCCATCGGTGTCTGCGCGAAGTGCTACGGCCGTTCGCTCGCCACGGGCAACCTCGTCGACATCGGCGAGGCGGTCGGCATCATCGCCGCCCAGTCCATCGGTGAGCCCGGTACCCAGCTGACGATGCGTACCTTCCACACGGGTGGTTCGGCCTCGGCCGACGACATCACGCAGGGTCTGCCCCGCGTGACCGAGCTCTTCGAGGCCCGCACCCCGAAGGGCGCGTCCCCGATCGCCGAGGCCCCCGGCCGCGTCGTCATCGAGGACACGGACAAGGGTCGTCGGATCATCCTCACGCCGGACAACGGTGACGAGCCGTTCATCTACCCGGTGCTCAAGCGCGCGACCCTCCTCATCGAGGACGGCCAGCACGTCGAGCTCGGCGAGCAGTTCATCGCCGGCACGGTCGACCCCAAGGAGGTCCTCCGGGTCAAGGGTGTGCGCGAGGTCCAGAAGCACCTCGTCAACGGTGTGCAGGACGTGTACGGATCGCAGGGCGTGCCGATCCACGACAAGCACATCGAGGTCATCGTGCGCCAGATGCTCCGCAAGGTCACCGTCGTCGACCACGGCGACACCGACCTGCTCCCGGGCGAGCTCGTCGACCGTTCGCGGTACAACGAGCTCAACCGTGCGGCGCTGCAGGAGGGTCGCAAGACCGCTTCCGCTCGCCAGGAGGTCATGGGCATCACCAAGGCGTCCCTCGCGACCGAGTCGTGGCTGTCCGCCGCGTCCTTCCAGGAGACCACCCGCGTCCTCACGCAGGCGGCCATGGAGGGCAAGCAGGACCACCTCGTCGGCCTCAAGGAGAACGTCATCATCGGTAAGCTCATCCCCGCCGGGACGGGCCTCAGCCGGTACCGCGACGTGGACGTGAACGCGACCGAGGAAGCGAAGGCCGAGCGGTACCCCAACCGCATCTTCGCGGACGACTCGTCGTTCTCGGACGCCGACCTGAGCTTCGTCGACTTCGACAGCTTCTCGTCGGACGACTTCACGCCGGGCACGTACAACTGAGCCTGAAGTGACCCACGAGGGGCCCCGCATCCGTCAGGATGCGGGGCCCCTCTGCGTTGCGGCTCGCCTCCGCGGCCACGAGCCGGCCGGGAGGCGCGGTGCGGGCCCGCCACGGGCCTCCCGGCCGATCCGTCGCTGGTACGCGATATGTTGGTCCGGTGGGAAACGAGGCGCAGCAGTTGACGACAAGACGGCGACGCGCCGCCCTGGCGGTCGGAGTCGCATCGGTGGGACTGGCGGTGACGTCGCTGGTGCTCGTGTTGGCCGACGGGCCGTTGGCGGTCGCCGCAGGCGGAGGGGCCGTCCTCCTCGCCAGCGCGATCGACCGGATCGACCGCAACGGAGGCAGGGCGCCGAACACCTTCCTGATCGTCATGGGCGTCTTGGCCGTCGCAGGGATCGCGTGGCTCGTCCGCACGTGACGGTCAGGCGGTGCGGCCCTTCTCGTCGACCAGCGAGTACAGACTGAGGACGTTGCCGTCGGGGTCGCGGACGTCGAACCAGTTCGTGGCGCCGTCGATGCACTCGACCGGGCCGATGTCGATGCCGAGGGCGCCGATGCGGCTGTGCTGCGCAGTGACGTCGTCGACGCCGAACCGGACGGTGACGGGGTTCTCCTCGGCGTGCTCGTCCTCGTAGAGCTGGATCCAGATGCCGCCGACCTCGTACTCGGCGACGCCGTCCTCGGGTTCGAGGTCCGGCTCGGTGCGCTCGAAGACCGCTCCGTACCAGAGGCAGGACGCCTCGATGTCGGTGACGGGCAGCCCCACGGTCACGCTCGTGATGTCCATGACTCATCATGTCCCGGCGGGGCCTCGCACGTCGAGGGTTTCCTGCCGTGCTGGCAGGCTGGGGACATGGCGACACTGCGCGAACGGATCACCGCTCCGGCCCACCTCGAGCCCCCGGCTCCGGTCGCGGGCCTGACGTTCCGTCCGGCGACCCCGGACGACACCGCCGGGGTGCTCGCCGTGGCGGTCGCCGCCGCCGCGGTGGACGACCCGCGCAGCCGTCCCTCCACAGCGGACATCGAGCGCACGTTGTCCACGGAGGGACTCGACGTCGCCCGGGACACCCTCGTCGGCGTCGATGCTGATGGCCATGTGCAGGCGTACGGCATCGTCATCGACATCCCGTCCCGGGTCACCGCTGCCCGGGCGGTGCTGGAGGGCGCGGTCCATCCCGAGCTCCGCGGTCGCGGCATCGGTCGGCGGCTCCTCGCTTGGCAGGTCGGTCGGGCGCGGCAGCGACTGGCGCAGCTCGACGTGGACCTCCCGGCGACGCTCGACGTCGGCGGGCCGGAGGGCTCCTCGGTCCTCCGGCTGGCGTCGCGGGCCGGGTTCGAGCCCGTGCGGACGTGGCTCGACATGGAGCTCGTGTTCGACGGCGCCCCCGCGAGCGAGGTCCCGGCGCTGCCCGAGGGCCTCCTGGTCCGGCCCGCGACGGAGGACGACATCGAGCCGCTGCGGACGGCCAAGAACGACGCCTTCCGCGACCACTGGGGTTCCCAGCCGATGGTCGCGTCGGACTGGCGCGGGTTCCTCACCTCGGCCAAGAGCCGGCTCGACCTGTCCCGTCTGGTCGTCGACGACGCCGGCGCCGTGCTCGCCTTCGCGATCGTCGAGGTGGAGCCGTCCGCGTTCGAGGCCCGCGGGCACGGCTTCGGGTACGTCCACTGGGTCGGGGTCGTCCGTGCTGCGCGCGGTCGGGGCCTCGCGCCGCTCGTGCTCGGTGCTGCGCTCGAGGCGATCCGGTCCGAGGGGCTCGCGGCTGCGGTGCTCGACGTCGACGCAGAGAACCCCAGCGGAGCCGGCCGCATCTACGAGCGCCTCGGCTTCGTCGCGGGCGACACGCACGTCACGGCGTCCGTGTCCCTCTGACGCGGGCCGTCCGGGCTGCACGCACCGCCCGACACCCTCGCACTGGGGGCACCCGTGCGCCCTCCGCCCCCTCTTTCTGGGACTGCGGCGGCCCTCCGGCGCGACCGTAGCGTGGTCGAGCGCCGTTCCCCGCACGGTGCCACTCCCGATCCGCGCGCGAACCGAAGGAGGCTCGGAGCCCATGGCCACGCTGTCCAAGATCCTCATCCTCAACGGTGCCCTGCCGATCGAGCACCTCGACTCGATGACCGGCGACGAAGACGTCGACGACCGGTCCATCCGAGCGCTCGTCGACCAGGGCATCGTGAGCGAGGCACAGTACATCACCGCTCGTGCCGCCTCGAGCAACTCCCGCACGGTGCCCCTGACCGACTACCCGGTCGACGGCACGGCGGTGTCGATGCTCCCCGCTGCCCTCTGTCGCCGCCATGGCGTGCTCGGCATCGGGTTCGAGGGCGACGTGCTCGTCCTCGCGATGGTGAACCCGACGAACGTCCTCGCGATCGACGACGCCCGGACCGCGTCCGGCCGGAGCGTCAAGCCGCTCCAGGTCGAGGAACGTGACCTCGTCGCCGCGCTCGACCGCTACCTCCGCGCCGACGACGAGCTCAACGACCTGACGTCCTCGCTCGAGGAAGAGGCATCGCAGCAGGCCCAGCAGCAGGCCGACCTGACCGACGGTTCGCTCGACGACGTCCCGATCGTCCGGTTCGTGAACCTCCTCGTGTCGCAGGCGATCCAGGACCACGCGTCGGACATCCACATCGAGCCCGGCGAGCACGAGGTCCGCGTGCGCTACCGGATCGACGGCGTGCTGCACGAGATGGCGCCGGCGCCGAAGAACATCCAGAACGGCGTCGTCAGCCGGCTCAAGATCATGAGCGACATCGACATCGCCGAACGTCGGAAGCCGCAGGACGGCCGCATGTCGGTCCGGCACGGCGGGCGCCAGATCGACCTGCGCGTCGCGACCCTGCCGACCGTGTGGGGCGAGAAGGTCGTCATGCGGATCCTCGACAACACGAACACGTCGATGTCCCTCAAGGACCTCAACCTCCTCGAACACAACTTCCAGGCGTACCAGCGCTCCTACTCGAAGCCCTACGGCATGATCCTCGTCACCGGGCCGACCGGTTCCGGGAAGTCGACCACGCTCTACACGACGCTCAACGCCGTGGCGAAGCCCGAGATCAACGTCATCACCGTCGAGGACCCGGTCGAGTACCGGATGGCCGGCATCAACCAGGTGCAGGTCAACCCCAAGGCGGGGCTGACGTTCGCGTCCGCACTGCGGTCGATCCTCCGTTCCGACCCCGACGTCGTCCTGCTCGGCGAGATCCGTGACCACGAGACCGCGCAGATCGCCATCGAGGCCTCCCTTACCGGTCACCTGGTGCTCTCCACGCTGCACACCAACGACGCCCCCTCCGCGGTGACCCGGCTCACCGAGATGGACATCGAGCCCTTCCTCGTCGGGTCCGCGCTCGACTCGGTGGTCGCGCAGCGTCTCGCGCGCCGCCTCTGCGACCGCTGCAAGGCACCGGCGGTCTACGAAGCCGAGCAGCTGCACGCCCTCGGGTTCCTGTCCAGCCCGGACGCCCCGGTGCCCGAGTTCTCCGCACCCATCGGCTGCTCGGTCTGCTCCAACACCGGGTACCGCGGGCGCATCGCCCTCCACGAGGTCATGACCGTGACCGAGGAGATCGAGCGGCTCGCCGTCGCCCGGGCGTCGAGCGCGGAGATCAGCCGCGTCGCCCAGGAGCAGGGCATGCTCACCCTCCGCCAGGACGGGTGGGAGAAGGTCAAGCTCGGCATGACGAGCGTCGACGAGATCCTGCGCGTGGTCGCGTAGGCCCGGGAGCACAACGATGACCGATTCCGTCTACGACATCACGCCCGCGGACGACCCCGTCCACGGATGGCACCCCGGAACGCCCGGCAACGAGGTCGGCGGAGGACGCCGAGCGGCGCGCCTTGCGGCCGCCGCCGCAGCCGCGGCGTCCCATCCGACTTCGCCGGACGTCGCGAGCTCCGTCGTGCCACCGCCCGCCGCGTCGCCCGTCTACGACCTCGCCGACGACGCCGCCTGGGTCACGCCCGCCGCGCCGGCTCCGACGCCCGCGTGGGACGCGCCCGTCGCTCCCGCCGCCTCGGCGTCCGCCTGGGACACACCCGCCGCCGCCGCTCCCGTTCCCGTTCCCGCCTGGGAGGTGCCCGCCGACGCGGCCCCCGGGGCGACCCCCGCGTGGCCCGCCCCCGCCGGCGACCCCGTCGCCGTCCCGGTCGCGCAGCCCCAGGCGGCGCCTGCGACGCCACCCGCAGCCGTCCCGCCGTCGACCGCGTCCTACGGGTACGCCGACGAGGCGACCCGGTACCTGCCGGTCGTACCCGGCGGGGTCCCCACGGGCCTCCCGGCTGGATCTGCTGCGGACGGGAGCGAGGTGATCAACTTCACGCGTCACGCGCGCGAGGTCGCCGATCCCGACCTCATCACCGCGCTCGCGCAAGTCGTCTACCAGGGCGCGTCCGACCTGCACGTCACCGCCGACGCACCTCCGACCGTGCGCGTCGACGGATCGTTGCGACCCGCCGTGCCGGGAGGCCCGTGGTCGCGCGCGAAGGTCATCGCGGCGCTCAAGACGATGCTGTCGGTCGAGCAGGCCGGCCAGTTCGACCACGAGCAGGAACTCGACTTCGCCTACTCGCTCTCGCCCGACTTCCGGTTCCGCGTGAACTACTACCAGCAGCGCGGCAACTGGGGCGCCGCGTTCCGCATCATCCCGACGAAGATCAAGACCCTCAAGCAGCTCGGCATCCCCGAGCACGTCGGTGAGTTCGCAAAGCTCCCACGCGGGCTCGTCCTCGTCACCGGGCCCACCGGCTCCGGCAAGTCGACCACGCTCGCCGCCCTCATCGACCTCGTCAACGAGACCCGTGCCGACCACATCGTCACGGTCGAGGACCCCATCGAGTTCATGCACGAGCACAAGAAGGCGATCATCAACCAGCGCGAGGTCGGCGCCGACACCCACTCCTTCGCCGCCGCGCTCAAGCACGTGCTGCGGCAGGACCCCGACGTCATCCTCATCGGCGAGCTCCGCGACCTCGAGACCATCTCCGTCGCCCTCACCGCTGCCGAGACCGGGCACCTGGTCTTCGCGACCCTCCACACCCAGAGCGCACCCGGCACCATCGACCGTGTCATCGACGTGTTCCCGCCGCACCAGCAGGGCCAGATCCGCACGCAGCTCGCGTCGACGCTCGAGGGGGTCGTCTGCCAGACGCTCGTGCCGAAGGCCAACGGCGCCGGCCGCGTCGTCGCCACCGAGATCATGAAGACCACCCCCGCGATCGGTAACCTCATCCGCGAGGGCAAGACCTACCAGATCACCTCTGCGATGCAGGCCGGCCGCGACGCCGGCATGCACACCATGGACCAGGACCTCGCCGAGCTCGTCAACGTCGGCACCGTCACCCGTCGCGCCGCCATGGAGAAGGTCCACGACCACGACGGCTTCGACCGGCTCGTGCAGCGCGTCGAATCGCCGTCCGACTCCTCCGCCGCCGCGATCGCCGCGTCCGAGATCGACTTCGGCGACAAGTACTCGGGAGGCCACTGATGTCGCTCGCGTTCGACTACCGCGGCCGTGACGGCAGCGGCAAGCTCGTCAAGGGGCGGCTCGATGCCGCGTCGGAGAACGCGGCGACCTCCCGCCTCCGATCGATGGGCATCGCCCCGATCGCCATCAGCGAGGCTCGTGCTGGCACGGGCCTCCAGACCGAGATCAAGATCCCCGGCTTTGAGAAGGGGGTCAAGCTCAAGGACCTCGCCATCATGTCGCGGCAGGCGTCGACGATGCTCACCTCCGGCCTGTCGCTGCTCAAGGCGCTGACGATCCTCGCGGACCAGACCGAGAGCAAGAAGCTCAAGGCGATCCTCGCCAAGGTCCGTGACGAGGTCGAACAGGGCGTCTCCCTGTCGGACGCCGTCGCGAAGTACCCGGTGGACTTCCCGCCGATCATGATCAACATGATCCGGGCGGGGGAGGCGGGAGGCTTCCTGGACAAGGCGATGGACTCGATCGCGACGAACTTCGAGAAGGAGCACAAGCTCCGGTCGACGATCAAGTCGGCGATGACCTACCCGGTCGTCGTGCTCGTCATGTCGCTCGTGAGCGTCGTCGTCATGCTGGTCTTCATCGTGCCGATCTTCTCGAAGATGTTCTCCGGCCTCGGGAGCGCCCTGCCTTGGCCGACCCAGGCGCTCGTCGTGCTCTCGCACGCGATGGTGTGGATCGCGCCGGCGCTCGCCGTGGTGTCTGTCATCGTGTGGCTCTGGTACCGGATGAACAAGAACACGGACCGCGTACGGGCCTTCCTCGACCCGATCAAACTGCGGATGCCGATCTTCGGGCAGCTCAACCGGAAGATCGTCATCGCGCGATTCGCCCGCAATCTCTCGAACATGATCGGCGCTGGCGTGCCCATCTTGCACGCATTGCAGATCGTCGGCCAGGTGTCGAACAACTTCGTCGTTCAGAAAGCACTCGAGCGTGTTTCCGAATCAGTTCGAAAAGGTGAGTCGATCAATGCGCCACTGCAGCGCGAGAACGTGTTCCCGCAAATGGTCTCGCAAATGGTCGCGGTCGGCGAGGACTCCGGCTCGATGGAAACGATGCTCGAGAAGATCGCGGTCTTCTACGACGACGAGGTCGAAGCGACCACCGAGGCCTTGACGTCGCTGATCGAGCCGCTGCTCATCGCGTTTCTCGGCGTCGTCGTCGGAGGAATGATCGTCGCACTCTACTTGCCGATCTTCGACATCACGAGCGCCATCCAGCACTCCTGATCGGCAGCCCCATTGCAGGGGACACCCACCCGCAATTCGCCCCCGGACTGGGGGCGTTTTGCATGCAGAACACCCCCGTTCTCGGGATGACGCCCGGGAATGTGCTCGGAATACGCTTCAGTCGGCGGCGCGAGCGCAGCCCACCCATCCTCCTGAACCATTCCGAAGGAACGACAACAATGTACTTCCGTCTCATGGGCAAGCTGAATGCTCGCCGCAATGCGATCACTGCTGAGAATGAAAAGGGATTCACCCTGATCGAGCTCCTGGTGGTCGTCATCATCATCGGTATCCTCGCGGCGATCGCCATCCCGGTCTACTTGGGCGTGCAGAACAACGCGAAGAACTCCGCGACGCAGTCCGACGTCACGAACCTCAAGACGGCTGTCGTGAGCCTGCAGACCAGCGGTGGCTCGCTCCCGGCGAAGTTCTCCTCAGCCGTGGCCTCGAGCGGCAGCTTCCCGACCGGCTTCGCCAACGCCGGCGCCACGATCAGCTCCAACACCACGTCGCTCAACTACGGCCCGGTCGGCACCAACGGGGACTTCTGCATCATCGGCGTCAGCAGCGGCGGATCCACCTTCTACGCGACCTCCACGTCCGGTGTGACGAGCACCGCGTGCACGATCTCCTGACCATCCGAGAGGCAGAGGCAATGACCTTCACCGCACTTGCGACGCTCGAGGAGCGTCGGAACCGCCTCCGTGACCAGGACGACCGGGGCTTCACCCTGATCGAGCTCCTCGTCGTCGTGATCATCATCGGCATCCTCGCCGCGATCGCCATCCCCGTGTACCTCGGCGTGCAGAACAACGCCAAGAACTCGGCGACGCAATCCGACGTCTCCAACCTCAAGACCGCGGTCGTCAGCGTCCAGACGAACAAGGGTGCTCTCCCCACGACCAGCACGAGCTGGACTGCGCTGCCCGCGACCGGCAGCGACCCGGACTGGGCGGCTGCAGGCATGACGCTGTCGAGCAACACCAAGACGCTCTACTACCAGTACATCACCGCGACGACCTTCTGCGTGGCCGGCTGGAGCGCTGCAGGGAGCGCCTACTACGCCACCGAGTCGGGTGGCGTCACGGGTACGAAGCCGTCGCAGTGCACGGCCGTGACGTCCTGACTTGAGTCATGACCGGGCAGGGCATCCGGACCTCCGCTTGCCCTGCCCGGACGTAGGTCCAGCTCGACTCGCAACGGCCCAGACCAGGAGGTGACCATGATCCGACGCATCGCCGCGGTGTTCCGCCCCGTAGATCCTGCCGACCGCGAAGCGGGGTTCACGGTCGTCGAGGTCATGGTCGCCATGATGGTATTCGCGATCATGTCGATCGGCATCGCCTACGGCATCGTCAATGCCCTCACCCTGAGTCAGAACAGCCGGAGCCGCACGACCGCGATCGCGCTCGCCTCGCAGGACATCGACGGTCTGCGTCAGACAGCCAGTGCGACGGCGTCGGGCATCCAGCAGGTCACGAGCCTGCCCGCGAACCCGGGCGACCCCGTGCCGACGAAGACGATCGGTGGGGTCACCTACACCATCTCCCGCGACGTCAACTGGGTCGACAGCACCGGAGCCACGAACGCCTGTGGCTCCGCGTCCGGCGGGTACCTCGCCTACAAGAGCGTCGTCGAGACGGTCTCGTGGAAGAGTCGCAACCAGAACTACTCCACGACGATGACCTCGGCCATCGCGCCGTCGAGTGCGGTGACGTCGCCCGGGAACGGGTCGATCACCATCTCGGTGAAGACCGCGGCCGGTACGGGGAACGCCGGGGTGGCCATCACGATCACTCCCGTCGCAGGCGGCGCTGGCGGTCAGCTCACCGTGCAGCCAGACCCGACGAACGCACAGGGGTGCGCCATCGCCGTCGATGTGCAGCAGGGTGACTACACAGTGACCGCCACTGAGACCGGTGGCATCGACACGGACCAGAAGCAGCCAGCGAGGAAGACGCCGGTGACCGTGATCGCGGGAGCGAGCGCCTACGTGCCGTTCGTGTACGACCAGGCGTCGACGATGACGCTTCAGTACGCCTCGACCTACAGCGCGACCCTGCCGCAGAGCATGCCGACCACACTGTCCTCGACCGGCGGTGGACAGGACGTCATCACGCCGTGGGGCACGACCCCGACGGTCACCTCCGCGACGAAGACCGCCGTCAGCGTCTTCCCGTTCGGGAACTACGCGGTGTTCGCGGGTGCGTACAACTCCGCTCCCGGAGCGACGAGCTGTCTCAGCCCGAACCCGGGAGCCTGGAGCACGCCGAACGCGCAGGACCAGGTCGGCATCGCGCCTTCCCAGGTCGGTACCTCACCCGGACAGCCGGCGTCCGTGTCGCCGGTCCAGGTGATGACCGGCGTGGTCCAGGTCGGCGGTATGAGCAGCAGCACGTACGTCGTCGCCACCACGGCGACGACAGCGGGCGCCGGGGACCCCGGCTGCACCGCCGGGTACACGCTGAAGTTCCCGACCAGCTCGTCCGGTTCACAGGCGCTCGCGCTGCCGTTCGGCACATGGAACGTGTCGTTCTACTCGAGCATCACGGGCACAGTCCTCAACGTCCTGAACGGCGCCTCAGTGAAGAACGTGACGCCGGGGACCTCGAGCGGCGGGGTGCTCGGCGGCTACACCGTCGTGGTCGACCCGAGAGGACAGACGAAGTGATCCGGCAGGTCGTGGATCGATCTCGCGATGACCGCGGGATCACCCTCGTGGAGCTCCTGGTGGCGATGAGCGTCGCGACGATCATCATCGTGGCGGTCGGAGGTTTCTTCGCGGCGACCGTCAAGGCGACGAACACCGACCAGGTCAGTGAGACCGGCATGCGACAAGCCTCGAACATCATGAACGCTGTGACGCAGTACGTTCACGCGGCCACGGTCCTGCCGCTGCCGGACGGGACGTTCCAGACCGCGATCCAGCGTGCAACACCGACCGACGTGGCTTTCTACGCGTACGTCAACCTGTCGGGTTCCACCTCGCAGCAGCCGATCCAGGTCGAATTCGTCCGTGACTCGACATCTGGCCTCCTGCTCGAGAAGCAGTGGGACGGCATCGCAGACCAGACCGGGTACTACACCTTCCCTGCGCTCACGGCCGCGCCGACCCGCACCATCACCCTCGGCGGTCCGATCGCGTCCCCGACGATCGACAACCGCCCCCTCTTCGAGTACCTGGACGGCTCCGGCGTCGTCCTCCCCACCCCGGCGAGCACCCCTGCCTCGGTCCGAGCGATCCGCGTGAACATCGAGGCAGGATCGATCACAGCGGGGCGCCCGGGGAACACGACGCTCCAGAACACCCTCTACCTCTTCAACGTCGGCTACGCCACGACCTCGAACGCGGGAGCGACACCGTGATGCGGTCGATGCAGTCGATGCTCCGGCGGGCGAGCGACGACGATCGCGGGGTCGTCCTCGCGAACGTCATCATCTTCGGCACCGTCATGATGCTCATCGTCGCGGGTCTGTTGGTGCTGTCGACTTCCGGCGCCGTGAAGTCGTCGAACGACCGCGACTACCAGAACGCTGCGGCTGCTGCCTACGCGGGACTCGCGGATTACCAGTCGAAGATCTCGAACGACAACGGGTACGCCGTCTACGGTACGACCGCGAACGCGCAGTTCAGCTCCACCGCGAGGGCCGTCTTCCAAGGTCTGGGGCCGAACGGCACCACCAATCCGGCCTTCGTCGGCTGGGTCGGTGTCCCGAAGACCAGTGACCAGTGGTTCCGCTACGAAGTCGACAACTCCTTGTACGCCGCGCAGGGCATCCTCCGTGTCCGGGTGACCGGCAAGAGCGGATCGACGACACGCTCCCTCGTCGCGAACCTCAAGGGCGACGGCTTCATCAACTACCTGTACTTCACGAACTACGAATCAGCGCAGCCGTCGATCACCGGTTCGACCTGCACGTCGAACTACCAGTGGCAGACGGGCGTCTCGAACACCTGCGGGTACGTGCAGTTCGCCGCTCGTGACGTGCTGAACGGTCCCATCCGGACGAACGACACGTTCACGTCCTGCGGCGCGACCTTCAACGGAACGGTCGAGGACCACGACGGGACGGTGACGAGGCCGAGCGGTTGTGCGTCGTCGACCTACAACGGCGGAACGCCGGCAGCGGCGGCTTACCTCGGTCTGCCCGCACTGAACTCGAACATGTCCCAGGAGGCCCGCACCGACCTGCCCACCACCGTCCCTCGCCCCGGGTGCCTCTACACAGGCCCCACCACTATCACCTTCAACGGAGACGGCACGATGACCGTGAAGTCGCCGTGGTCCAGGGCAACCCAGTACAACGTCTCGGCCAGTGGGGCGAGTTCGGCGTCCGACACCGCGAAGGCCGCGTCGCTCTGCGGGTCGATCAGTGCGCTGCAGAGCTCGACCGGCGCCACCGTACCGACCCTGCCGTCCAACCTCGTGTTCGTGCAGGACGTCCCGCAGACGAACAGTCCGACGAACGTCAACTACTGGGGGACCTCCTACCCGAGCGGCTACACGAACACCTACTGCAACACGAAGGTCACAGTGAGCGGGAGCACCGTGTCGACCTCGGCGAGCACGAACTACAGCAACGGGATGGGCTACCCGACCTCAGGAGAGTGGATCAACGGCGGGTCGTACCAGTCCTACTACAACACCTACTGGCGAACTGGTTCCACCTCGGACACCTACGGCTGCACCGACGGCGACGTCTTCGTCTCCGGTCGATTCTCCGGCGCCATGACGATCGCCGCCGCGGGGACGGTCTGGCTCACCGGCAACGTCACCTACGTGAACGCGAACCAGGACATCCTGGGGCTGGTCGGACAGGATGCGGTCGAGGTCTGGAACCCGGCCAAGTGCTCGAGCTTCTCAGGTACGTCCTGTACCAACCCGACACTCCTCCGGCGGACGGGCGGTGAGAGTTTCGAGGTAGATGCTGGGATCGCGAGCAACGCCGGCACGTTCTGGAACCAGAACTACGACCTCGGGCAGCCGCTCGGCGTCCTCACGGTCAAGGGGTCGATCGCGCAGAACTGGCGCGGCATCGTGGCGACCGGTGGTGGAACCATCGCGACGGGCTTCGCGAAGAACTACGTGTACGACAGCCGCTTCCTCACGACGGCGCCGCCCAAGTTCCTCCAACCGGTCTCGACGTCGTACGGGGTGACGACGCAGGTGGAGGTACAGCCGGCGTACCTCGCGAACGGCCTGTGCGCGAAGACCGCAGCGGGAGTCTGTCGATGAGCGCCCCTCTACCGATCGGTCTCGTCGCGTCGTTCGCGGCGATGTTCGGCTTGCTCATCGGGTCGTTCCTCAACGTCGTCGTGTACCGCGTGCCGGCTGGCCTCTCCGTCGTCCGGCCAGCGAGCGCCTGCCCAGCGTGCCAGCACCCGATCCGCAGACGAGACAACGTCCCCGTTCTCTCGTGGATCGTCCTGCGAGCCCGCTGCCGGGACTGCGGGGTCCGCATCCCGGCCCGTTACCCGGCGGTCGAGGCGGCGACGGGTGTCCTGTTCGCGCTGGTCGTGTGGAGCGTCCTCCGTGCGCGCGTCGTGACCGACGGAGACGCCGCGGTCAACCTGACAGTCACGGTCGCGTTGCTGTACCTCATGGCGATCAGCGTCGCGCTCACGCTGATCGATCTCGACGTCCACCGACTCCCGAACGCGATCACGTACCCGTCCGCAGTCGTCCTGGTGGTGCTCCTCGTGATTGCCTCGGCTCTCGGCGGCGATTGGGGGGCCCTGTCGCGCGGCGTCCTCGGAGCCGCAGGCCTCGGTCTCTTCTACCTCCTCCTCGCCGTGGCAGTACCGGGCGGGATGGGGTTGGGTGACGTGAAACTCGCCGTGATCCTCGGCCTCGTCCTGGCGTACCTCGGATGGGGACCCCTCGCAGTGGGCGCTTTCGGAGCCTTCGTGGTCGGAGGTATCTTCGCGGTCGTCCTCCTCATCACCGGCCGGGTTCGGTGGCGCGGCGGTGTGCCCTTCGGTCCTGCCATGCTCGCCGGAGCCTGGATCGGTGTGTTCTTCGGTACGCCCGTCTGGACGGCGTACACCGCGGTCCTCGGCACGGCCTGACCCCTCCATCGAAAGCAGACGAACATGGCGAAGAGCATCGTCGGTCTCGACCTCACTGGCACGTCCATCCGTGCCGTGGAGGTCGCGGATGCCGACAAGCCGCAACCGTCGGTCCTTCGCGTCGCTGAGGTCGCCGCACCGGAGGGGGCGATCAGTCGAGGCGAGGTCCTTGAGCCGAACACCGTCGCCCAGGCGCTCCGGACACTCTGGCGGACAGGACGCTTCCGCACACGCCGAGTCGTGCTCGGCATGGGCAACCAGCGTGTGCTCGCCCGTGACCTCACGGTCCCGCGCGTGCCGTGGGCACAGATGCGCGAGACCCTCCCCTTCCAGGTCCAGGACATGCTGCCGGTTCCCGTCGGCGACGCCATCCTCGACTTCTACCCGACATCCGAGAGCGTGGGG
Organism: Curtobacterium phoenicis; assembly: GCF_047238015.1. NCBI lineage: Bacteria > Bacillati > Actinomycetota > Actinomycetes > Micrococcales > Microbacteriaceae > Curtobacterium > Curtobacterium phoenicis. The sequence continues at coordinate 128,408 of NZ_JBDFLZ010000002.1, read as the reverse complement.
GACAACGGGCCGGTCGTGTCCGGCCTGCTCATCGCTGCGGTCAAGGACGCCGTCCTGGCGAACGTCCGCGCTGTGCAGTTGGCCGGGCTGAGGCCGGTGGGGGTCGACCTCATCCCGTTCGCACTGAGCCGGACACTCGTCACGCGGCGACGGACGCCGGGCACCGTCGCGCTCATCGGACTGGGTGCGGACACCACGAGCGTCGTGATCCTCACGGAGGGCACCCCGCAGTTCGTCCGGATCATCCCGACGGGCGGGAACGACATCACGCGGACGCTGAGCGGGCGGCTCGACATCCCGCTGGACGAGGCCGAAGCCGTCAAGCAGTGGTTCGGGGTCGAGCAAGGCGCCAAGACACCGGACGACGCCCGCGCGATCGCCGCGACGAGGGAGGCGGTCGACGAACTCCTCTCGAGCTTGCGGAACACGATCAACTACTTCGCGAACACCCGGCCGGATCAGTCGGTGCGGCGCGTCGTCCTGACCGGTGGCGGCGCTCTAATGAAGGGATTCGGCAACGCCCTGGCGCAGACAACGCGTCTGCCGGTCGAACACGGAGACGTCTTCGCTGGGGCGGTCCTTTCACGGTCCATCGACCCAGATGACCTCGCGGCCCACGGTGAGTCAGTGTCGGTCGCCTACGGCCTCGCGGTGGGGAGTCGAGCAGTATGAGCAACATCGAGGTCAACGTCGTCGACGACCGCCGACGTGCCCGTGGAGTGCGCGTTCGGATCGATCGCCGACGAGGAGGCGGCCCCACGCCCGATCGAGACAACGTCGATGACGCGACACAGGCGCGTCGACCCAAGCGCCCCGTCCGGGGCCCGGTCCAGACCGTCGGCGGAGAACCACGGGTCGACCTCCTCCCGTCCGAGGTGCACTCGGAGCAGCGTGCCGCTGCCGTCTCACGGCGTGCGTGGCTCGCCGTCATCGTGGTGGGTGCGGTCGTGCTCCTCGGGGTCGGTGCAGCGACGACGGAAGGCGTCCGTGCTCGATCCGACCTCGCCCAAGCCCAGTCCGACGGTGCATCGGTCCTCCAGCAGCAGCTCCGCTTCAATGATGTGCGGGCCGTCCAACGGGACACCGAGCTCTTGAAGGCAGCCCAAGCTGTCGGCGGCTCCGCCCAGATCGACTGGAGCGAGGTTCTCGGATCGCTTGCCGACGCGCTGCCGGCCGGGACGACGGTCACGGGCCTCACGATCACGTCGATGGATCCCGTCAAGGGCTTCGTGCAGTCGACCGAACCGCTCGCACCGAGCCGTGTCGCAACGCTGGACATCACGATCAGCAGTGCGTCCGTGCCGTCAGTCCCCGATCTCTCCGATCGTCTGACGACCGTGCAGGGCTACGCAGGCGCTCGGATCACCAACATCGCGAGTGCCAGCGACAGCGGGACCTACTCTGGACAGATCACCCTCGATCTCGACTCGAAGGCCTTCGACAAGGCGTACGTCTCCGAGAAGGGGGATTGACATGGACCGGCAGAAGCTCTCCCTCATCGGTGCAGCACTCGCTGCGGTGGTCCTGATCGCCGGCGGCTGGTTCGTCGGCGTGCAGCCGCAACTCGCCTCCGCCTCCGCGGCGGACGCCCAGCGCGGCTCGATCGAAGCCACGAACGCCGGCAATCGTGACGTCCTGCGGAAGCTCGAGGCCGAGTTCCGGGAGCTGGGCCGTTCGAAGGCCGAGCTGGCAGCGCTCCGGAGGTCTGTTCCGGCAACCGCTGACACCGCTGGCTTCACTCGCGAGGTGCAGGCCGCCGTCACGGGCGCCGGCGTCACGATGACGTCGCTGACGTTCGGCACCGCGCAGGCGTACGCGCCGGCGGGCCAGACCACCGCGACCAGCGGAGCAGCACCCGCGGCATCGTCCTCAACGCCTTCGCCCTCGTCGGCTCCGGCACCGGCCGCGACTCCGTCTGCGCCATCCACACCGGCAGCGCCCCAGCCGTACCAGAACGGCCAAATCACGTCGAGTACCTTCGACCTGATCCCAGTGAGCGTCGCGGTCGACGCCGCGAGTTGGGCGCAGGCACTCGACTTCACCAAGCGGATGCAGCACAGTGATCGGCTGTTCCTGGTCGACACGCTGTCGCAGACCGCCGGAGAGGCGAAGGGGCCGAGCCAGTCGTGGTCGCTTTCGGGGTACGTCTATGTCGTACATGCCGCGGGAGGGACCTCAGCGGCTGCCACGCCCGACCCAACGAACGGCTGACAGCCCCCAAGACCCCCGCGGACTGGGGTGTGACGCGCCACGCCACACCCTCTTCCGTCGGGGGTCCCCGTCTGCGTACGATGCTCCCGACGCCGCGATCGTGGCTGATCACCCCCCTCTCGGACGGCCCCGCTCGTGGGCTGCTCCTCGTCGTGCCCGGAGTCGCGCGTGTTGAACGGAATCGTGGAGTTCCTCGGCTGGTTCGGAGCCGTAACCGTCTTGGCTGGTTACATCCTCTTCTCGACCGGCAAGCTGCCGAACGGCCCGGTCTACCAGCTGCTCAACCTCGTCGGCGGACTCGCGATCGCCGTCAACGTCGGAGCACACCGCGCGATCCCGTCGCTCATCGTCAACGGCATCTGGGCGATCGTCGCCGTGGTGGTGCTCGCGAAGATGCTGCGCACGCGCCGTGCGGCGAAGCGCGGTGAGCCCGTGGAGGCGACGACGGCCCATGTCCTCGTCGAGCCGCCGACCACGACAGCGGTCCTGCCGGTCGTCGGTCCCGCCCTGCGCGACCACGACGACTCCACCGAGTCGACCGCCGGAGCGGGTGTCCGGACCGCCGAGCACGACGCCGCGCGAGCCGACGCCCCGGCCGACGCGCCCGCGGCCCCGGCCCCGATGACCGAGACCGTCCCGGTGATCACCGCGACGATCGCGCTCGCGCTGGTGGCAGCAGCTCAGCGGGAGCAGCAGGAGAACGCACCCGAGCAACCCGAGCACGCCTGACCCCGGGGCGGCCCGCGGAGCCGACTCGCCCAGCCGAACCCCGCGGCCCCCGCCCGCGCCACCGGCCCCGGCGATACGATCGCTGCATGTCCCGGTGGCTGATCGCGACGATGACGTCCGTGCTCTTCATCGCGCTCGTCGTCGCGGTGTCCGGCTTCGAGGCGCTCCTCGCCGACGTCGAGCCGATCACCCAGCCCGACGCGACCCCGTACCTGGGCCCCGCGATGGTGGTCTCCGTCGCGATCGTGGTGTTCCTCGCCACCGCCGTCGGAGCCCGCGAGGGCAACCCCGGCGTCACGGGCCTCGTCGCGGCCGCCACCTCGTACCTCGTGATGCTCGGCGTCGGAGCCGTCGGCTACGCGCTCGTCCGCGGTGACGCCACGGAACTCCTCGTCTTCCCGGCGGGCTCCGCGCTCGGACCCTTCGTGGTCGGGACGGTGGTGGTCGCGCTCCTCTGCGTCGTCGGCGGGATCGCCGTGCTCCGGCACCAGGAACGAGCGACGAACGGCCCCGGCAGCACGGCCGCACCGGCCCAGGACAGCCCCGGTGGCAGGTCCGTTCCGGCCCCGGACGCCCGCGGGGGTGACGGCGGTCCGCGGTAGGATCGCCCCGCACGACGCCACACCGCGAACCGCGTCGTGCGACGACCACGCGCGGCGACCGGGGGCAGGATGACCGACCACGACCACGGCTGGGGAGCGGTCCCGCCCGTCGACGCCGTCCGGGGCGAGGGAGACGCTGCTCCCCGACGTCCGCGTCGCCGCATGCGTCGAGGTGCGCTCATCGGAATCGTCGCGGGCGCCGCTGCGCTCGTCCTCCTCGTGGTGGGCGGCGGCATCGGCTACGCGAACGGCATGAGCACGCACGCGGCCGACCGCCCGGTCCGTGCCTTCCTCGACGACCTCGTCGCGGGCAAGGCCGCGGCGGCGCTGGAGGCGGCCGGCATCGAGCACGCGAAGGGCGACGTCCTGCTGACCGACGCCGCGTACGCGAAGGCCGAGCAGCGGTTGACGGGCTACCGCATCACCGCTGTCCGGACGAGCGGTGACAGCGCCGCGGTCACGACCGCACTCCGTCAGGGAGGTCAGGACGTCCCCGCGACGTTCGAGCTGAGCAAGACCGGCGAGGACTGGGGCGTGTTCCCGGTCTGGCAGCTGCAGCCGCCACGGCTCGGCGCCGTCGACGTGTCGGTGCGCGGCCCCGCGCGCACCCCGCTCCGCGTCGCCGGGAAGGCCGTCACGACGTCGAAGGACGGCACGGCGACGCTCACCGCGCTCCCCGGCACCTACGACGTCGCGATCGCGGGCGGCAAGTGGGTCGAATCCGGCAGCGCGACCGCGACGGTCAGCGGCTTCGGTGGCACCGCCTCGAGCCCCGTCGCCCTGACCGCGACGCTCACCTCAGCAGGCAAGACCGCGGCGACGAAGGCGGTCGATGCCTGGGTCGACACCTGCATCGCGTCGCACGACCCGGCGCCGTCCGGGTGCAGCTTCTACGCCTACGGCGAGGACCCGTCCTACACGTACACGAACGAGCGTTGGACGCTCGGCACCCGTCCGGTCGTCTCGATCGGGGAGTGGTCGTCCGGCGGCTGGTTGGTCACCACCACGACGTACGGTCGCGCGACCTTCACCGCGGACATCTCCGGTCCAGGGGGCGTCGGCACGGCGTCCGCCGGCCCCATGAACGTCAACGCGAGCGGGTACATCACGGGGTTCGACAGCGACGGGGCGACGTTCCGTTCCGCGGTCGCCCCGACCACCTCCGAGTCCGGTTCCTGACGGGCAGCGTCCGGCCTGGAGGCACGAGTCGCCCCCGGCGGGCAGCCCGCCTCGGGCGCGACGCGTCCTGCCCGCCGGGGCGGGACGCTCCTGCCGGGTCTCCGCCCAGGTGGGGCGGACCTCGACCCGGTGAGACGCGGCCCGCCGCCCGCGCGGGGACCTGGCGGACCGGTGTTCGCCCAGGGCGGTCCCCACGGGCCTCCAGGGCGACGCGCCCGGATTGATTTCGACCGGTGCCGCGGGTAGTCTCTACCGGGTGTGCGCCCTCGGGCGCGCCCGAAAGTCCGGCCGGTCGACTGGCCGTCGCCGGACCACTCCGTCCCCCACTGAACCCCTCCGCCGTCAGGCGGTCCTCGGTGTGGGACGAGGAAGCCGGCGGTCCGCGCCGGCCGGAGAGCACGAGCGAAGAACCAGGAGAACAGTTGCCTACTATCCAGCAGCTGGTTCGCAAGGGTCGTACGCCGAAGGTCACCAAGACCAAGGCGCCTGCCCTCAAGGCGAACCCCCAGCAGCGTGGTGTGTGCACCCGCGTCTACACCACCACCCCCAAGAAGCCGAACTCGGCACTGCGCAAGGTCGCTCGTGTCAAGCTCTCGAACGGCACCGAGGTCACGGCCTACATCCCCGGTGAGGGCCACAACCTCCAGGAGCACTCGATGGTGCTCGTCCGTGGCGGTCGTGTGAAGGACCTGCCCGGTGTCCGCTACAAGATCATCCGCGGTGCGCTCGACACGCAGGCCGTGAAGAACCGTAAGCAGGCGCGCAGCCGCTACGGCGCGAAGAAGGGTTGAGTCAATGCCTCGTAAGGGTCCCGCTCCCAAGCGTCCCGTCGTCGCAGACCCGGTCTACGGCGCGCCGATCGTCTCGCAGCTCGTGAACAAGATCCTGCTGGACGGCAAGAAGGGCCTCGCTGAGCGCATCGTCTACGGTGCACTCGAAGGCGTCGCCGCCAAGAACCAGCAGGACGCCGTCGCGACGCTCAAGAAGGCGCTCGACAACGTCCGTCCGACCCTCGAGGTCCGCAGCCGCCGCGTCGGTGGCTCGACCTACCAGGTCCCGGTCGAGGTCAAGCCGCACCGCGCGAACACCCTCGCGCTCCGCTGGCTGACCTCCTACGCCAAGGCCCGTCGCGAGAAGACGATGACCGAGCGTCTCATGAACGAGATCCTCGACGCGTCGAACGGTCTCGGTGCCGCGGTCAAGCGCCGCGAGGACACGCACAAGATGGCCGAGTCGAACAAGGCCTTCGCCCACTACCGCTGGTAGTCCCGGCACCGTTCCGGGGCGTCGGCGGTCAAGAACCCCGGCGCCCCGGAACGGACGCCCATCTCTCCTACAACTCTTCCGGAGGAACCCTGTGGCACAGGACGTGCTCACCGACCTGAACAAGGTCCGCAACATCGGCATCATGGCGCACATCGATGCCGGCAAGACCACGACGACCGAGCGCATCCTGTTCTACACGGGCATCACGCACAAGATCGGTGAGGTCCACGACGGCGCTGCGACGATGGACTGGATGGCGCAGGAGCAGGAGCGCGGCATCACGATCACGTCGGCCGCGACGACCTGCTTCTGGGACAACAACCAGATCAACATCATCGACACCCCCGGTCACGTGGACTTCACGGTCGAGGTGGAGCGCTCGCTCCGCGTCCTCGACGGTGCCGTCGCCGTCTTCGACGGCAAGGAGGGCGTCGAGCCCCAGTCCGAGACCGTGTGGCGTCAGGCGGACAAGTACAACGTCCCGCGCATCTGCTTCGTCAACAAGATGGACAAGCTGGGTGCCGACTTCTACTTCACCGTCGACACCATCATCAACCGCCTCGGCGCGGAGCCGCTCGTGCTCCAGCTCCCGATCGGCGCCGAGAACGACTTCGTCGGTGTCGTCGACCTCATCGAGATGCACGCCAAGGTCTGGCCGGGCGACGCCAAGGGTGATGTCACCATGGGCGCCCAGTACGAGGTCCAGGAGATCCCCGCGGACCTCCAGGCCCGTGCCGAGGAGTACCGCGCGAAGCTGGTCGAGCGCGTCGCGGAGTCCGACGACACCCTGCTCGAGAAGTTCTTCGACGGCCAGGAGCTCACCAAGGACGAGATCCGCGCCGGCATCCGCAAGCTCACGATCGCTTCCGAGGTGTACCCGGTCCTCTGTGGCTCGGCGTTCAAGAACCGCGGTGTCCAGCCGATGCTCGACGCCGTCATCTCGTACCTCCCGTCGCCCCTCGACGTCCCGCCGATGATCGGCCACGACGTCAAGGACGAGGAGAAGGAGATCATCCGCAAGCCCGACGCCACCGAGCCGTTCTCGGCCCTGGCGTTCAAGGTCGCGGTGCACCCCTTCTTCGGTCGCCTGACCTACGTCCGCGTCTACTCGGGCTCGATCGAGTCGGGTGCCCAGGTCATCAACTCGACCAAGGGCAAGAAGGAGCGCATCGGGAAGATCTTCCAGATGCACTCCAACAAGGAGAACCCGGTCGACAACGTGACCGCCGGCCACATCTACGCGGTCATCGGCCTCAAGGACACCACCACCGGTGACACGCTCTGCGACCCGAATGACCAGGTCGTCCTCGAGTCGATGACGTTCCCGGAGCCGGTGATCGAGGTCGCCATCGAGCCGAACACGAAGGCCGACCAGGAGAAGCTCTCCACGGCCATCCAGAAGCTCGCGGAAGAGGACCCGACGTTCCGCGTCGAGCTCAACGCCGAGACCGGTCAGACCACGATCAAGGGCATGGGCGAGCTCCACCTCGACATCCTGGTCGACCGCATGAAGCGCGAGTTCAAGGTCGAGGCGTCGGTCGGCAAGCCCCAGGTCGCCTACCGCGAGACCCTGACCAAGCCGGTCGAGCGCTACGACTACACCCACAAGAAGCAGACCGGTGGTTCCGGTCAGTTCGCGAAGGTGCAGATCGCGCTCGAGCCCATGGAGGTCACGGCCGAGAAGGTCTACGAGTTCGAGAACGCCGTCACCGGTGGCCGCGTCCCGCGCGAGTACATCCCGTCGGTCGACGCCGGTATCCAGGACGCCATGCAGGTCGGCATCCTCGCGGGGTACCCGACGGTCGGTGTGAAGGCCATCCTCAAGGACGGTCAGTCGCACGACGTCGACTCGTCCGAGATGGCGTTCAAGATCGCCGGTTCGATGGCCTACAAGGAAGCCGCCCGCAAGGCCGGCCCGGTCATCCTCGAGCCGATCATGGCCGTCGAGGTCCGCACGCCCGAGGAGTACATGGGCGACGTGATCGGTGACCTGAACTCCCGTCGTGGCCAGATCGCCTCGATGGAGGACGCTTCGGGCGTCAAGGTGGTCCGCGCGAGCGTGCCGCTGTCCGAGATGTTCGGCTACGTCGGCGACCTCCGGTCGAAGACCTCTGGTCGCGCCGTCTACTCGATGACCTTCGAGACCTACGCACAGGTCCCGGCCAAGGTCTCCGAGGAGATCGTCGCGAAGAGCAAGGGGGAGTAGCGCTCCAGCGCTGCTCCACAGGCGAGGGTGCCCGGCGACGGGCCCCTCGTCACCAAGTACAGTAAAGACACACACCCTGCAGGCCAACGGTCCACGACCGGGGGCATGCGATCCGAGTCCTGAGGAGGACCCACAGTGGCCAAGGCCAAGTTCGAGCGCACCAAGCCGCACGTCAACATCGGAACCATCGGTCACGTCGACCACGGCAAGACCACGCTCACGGCGGCGATCACCAAGGTTCTGCACGACCAGTACCCGGACCTCAACGAGGCTCGCGACTTCGCGCAGATCGACAACGCTCCCGAGGAGCGCCAGCGCGGCATCACGATCAACATCTCGCACGTCGAGTACCAGACCGAGAAGCGTCACTACGCGCACGTCGACGCCCCCGGTCACGCCGACTACGTGAAGAACATGATCACGGGTGCGGCGCAGATGGACGGCGCGATCCTCGTGGTCGCCGCCACCGACGGCCCGATGCCCCAGACGCGTGAGCACGTCCTGCTCGCCCGCCAGGTCGGCGTCCCCTACATCGTCGTCGCGCTGAACAAGTCCGACATGGTGGACGACGAGGAGATCCTGGAGCTCGTCGAGCTCGAGGTCCGCGAGCTCCTCGGCTCGCAGGAGTTCGACGAGGACGCCCCGGTCGTGCAGGTCTCGGCCGTCGGCGCGCTCGAGGGCAACGAGAAGTGGGTCAAGTCCGTCCAGGACCTGATGGCCGCTGTCGACGAGAACGTCCCGGACCCGGTGCGCGCCACCGACCAGCCGTTCCTCATGCCGATCGAGGACGTCTTCACGATCACCGGTCGTGGCACCGTCATCACCGGCCGTGTCGAGCGCGGTCAGCTCAACGTCAACGAGGAGGTCGAGATCGTCGGCATCCGCCCGACGCAGAAGACCACCGTCACCGGCATCGAGATGTTCCGCAAGCTGCTCGACTCGGCTGAGGCCGGCGACAACGCGGGTCTGCTCCTCCGTGGCCTCAAGCGCGAGGACGTGGAGCGCGGCCAGGTCGTCGTCAAGCCGGGTACGGTCACGCCGCACACGAACTTCGAGGCGAACGCGTACATCCTGACCAAGGACGAGGGTGGGCGTCACAACCCGTTCTACGCGAACTACCGTCCGCAGTTCTACTTCCGCACCACCGACGTCACGGGTGTCATCACCCTGGACGAGGGCACCGAGATGGTCATGCCCGGTGACACCGTGCACATGTCGGTCGAGCTGATCCAGCCGATCGCCATGGAGGAGGGCCTCCGCTTCGCCATCCGTGAGGGTGGTCGTACGGTCGGCGCCGGTACGGTCGAGAAGATCATCAAGTAACTCCGGTTACCTGCTGCAGCGGGGTCGGGCCTTCGGGCCCGACCCCGCTGTCGTCGTTCCGACTCGGTGTTCAACCGCCGTTCTCCCGCGCAGACCGGACAGGACGTGAGGTTTCGTGCACCATGTACGGCAAGCGGCCGGAGGGACCGGCCACCGAGTGGTCTGCCTGTGCCGGCCGGACAGGGAGGGCACCATGGCCGGCTTCGACGACATGCAGAAGAACGTCTCCGCCAAGGCGGAGGAGGTCACCGACAAGGCGAAGGCCTTCGTGGACGAGAACCGCGACAAGATCGAGGAAGCGCTGAAGAGCGACAAGGCCGAGGAGGTCTCGGACAAGATCATCCACGGTCTCGCCGACGGTCTGAAGAAGGTGACCGGCGGTCGCTTCGACGAGCAGATCGACAAGACCGCCGAGAACCTCGACGACAAGATCGGGAACAGCGGGGACAGCACTGGGGCGTAGCGCCCCGCCCACGCGATCACCCACCGGACGGGAGGCACGGCTCACCACGTGAGCGGTGCCTCCCGTCCGTCGCGTGGCCCGTCTGGCACTTGTCCCCACAAGGTGGGACGTGGTGTACCCCGCTCGGGGTGTTGTTGCGGTTTGCCGCACGTCGATACCGTCGAGTCGCGGGACCATAGCGGTCCTGTGTGGTGACCCGAACGCCGCCCTTCCTCCCCGCGCCGGCCCCTGCCCGCGAGGTGTCGTCGTGCTGTCCGTGGGTCGCCTGTCGACCCGAAGGACAACCGTGTCTGCGAAACACCGCGCTCACCTCCCACTGCTCTCTCGCAAGCTCCTCGCAGGGGTGACTACCGCTGCCCTCGTCGCGACCGGGGCGATCCTGGTCGACGCTGCGGGCGCGACGGCCGCTGAACCGTTCGCAGCTTCGGACATGCTCGCGACACAGCGACAGTCCGACGGGACGGGGTCGCCGAACATCGTCAAGATCGATCCGTCGTCGGGGACCGCGACGACGGCCCTGACGGCCCCCAGCGGCACCTCGGTGTTGAACCAGATCGGCATCTCCGGTGACGGTCGGACGGTGTACGCCACCGACGCGAACAAGGTGTACATCTACGACACCGACACCGAACAATGGTCGACCGTCGACCGCCCGACCACCAACAAGGTGACGACGACGATGGGCGGGGTCGCCCCCAAGTCACAGCGGTTCTACTTCGGCGGGCAGACCACGGGGGAGCAGGTCTTCCGGTTCCGCTCGTACGACCCGGCGACGGGTGCCCTCAGCGCGAACCAGCTCGTCGTGAGCACGCCGTCGAACGCGCCCGGTGGCAACGGAGACCTCGCCTTCGACCGCCAGGGCAACATGTACTTCATCTCGAGCGCGCAGCAGGCCAGCGACGGCACGAACCTCGCGCAGCTGTACCGGGTCGATGCAGCGGATCTGACCGGGACCACGGCGAATGCGGCGATCGTCGGTCCCCCCATCAAGGACACTCCGACCCTCAACTCCCTCGCCTTCGGAGCAGACGGCTACCTGTACGTCGCCGGGGGCGGCACGAACGCGTTCCTCAAGGTCAATCCGGTGACCGGTGACATCCTCAGCCGGTCGACGGTGACGCAGGGCGGTGCAGCCGTGGCCCTCACCGACCTCGGTTCCCGCGCGGTCCCGTCCACGGGGGCGGCCTCCGGCGGCTTCACCGGCGGTAAGGCCAAGCCGAGCGACCAGCTCACCATCAGTGTCGGCGGTGGTGACGTGCCGAAGCCGGCCACCGCGACCACCTCGGACGGCAACGACACCGTCACGGCGGGGCCGATCATCCTGCTCCCGGGAAGCTCGTACACCGTGACCCAGAGCCCCGGGAACTCCTCCACGGACCCGAACGACTACGACACGTCGTACGTCTGCACCAACCTCGTCGACAACACCACCGTGTCGAAGGGCACCGGCTCGACGGCCCCCTTCACCGTCCCTGCGGGCGGCGGCGACGTGAGCTGCGCGTTCTCCAACCCGCTGAAGCCGAAGGTCGAGAACACCTCCTCGACGGGGAACACGCCGGGTCAGCCGGCCACCGTCGACGTCCTCGCGGGCTCCACGGGCGACATCGACCCCACCACGGTGCAGCTGACCGACGCGGGGGTCCCCGGCTCGTCCGTGGGCGACGGCGGCAAGACCCTCACCGTCCCCGGGCAGGGCGTCTGGACCGTCGACCCGAAGACCGGCGCGGTGACCTTCACCCCGGAGAACGGGTTCACGAAGAACCCGACCCCGGTCACCTACACGGTCGAGGACACCCGAGGGAACACGACGCAGGGACAGGTCTCCGTCACCTACCGCGGGGCAGCTCAGAACGACGCCGCGACCACGAAGCAGGGTGCGGCCGTCTCCGTCGACGTGCTCGCGAACGACCAGGGCGGCGTCGTCGCCACCTCGGTGGTCTTCCCGACCGCCGGGCAGCCGGACGGAGCCACCGTTTCCGGGGACGGACGCACGATCGTGGTCCCCGGCCAGGGCTCGTACACGGCCGACCCGACGACCGGCGCGGTGACGTTCACACCGGAGTCGACGTTCCGTGGGGATGCGTCCCCGGTGACCTACCGTATGGCCGACGCCGACGGCGCGACCTCGACCGCCCAGGTCTCGGTCACGGTGACCCCGATCGGCCCGAAGGCGGCGGCTGAGACCGTGGACACCCAACAGAACACCCCGGTCACGATCGACGTCGCCGGGGACGCCACCCCCGGCGTCTCGGGCGGGACGCCGATCGACCCGACCTCCGTCGTGTTCCCGGACTCCGGCCAGCCGACCGGCGCGACCGTGTCCGACGGGGGCAAGCAGCTCGACGTCCCGGGACAGGGCACGTACACGATCGACCCCGACACCGGGAAGGTGACCTTCACCCCCGCGCCGGGACACACCGGGACGACGACCCCCGTGACCTACCAGGTCGGTGACACGGGCGGCGCCACGGGCACCGGCACCATCGTCGTCACCATCACCCCGGTGTCCCCGACGGCGAACCCGGACACGGCGACGACCACCCAGGGCGCCGCGACGACCGTCGGCGTCCTCGGCGACGACACCGCCGGCAACGCGGGGACACCGCTCGACCCGACCACCGTGGCGTTCCCGACCGCCGGGCAGCCGGACGGTGCGGTGGTCTCGGCGAACGGCAAGGGAATCACCGTCCCCGGTCAGGGCGCGTACACGATCGACCGCGACACCGGGAAGGTCACGTTCACGCCGGAGCCGACGTTCCGCGGCGCTGCATCCCCCGTGACCTACCGGGTCGCCGACGTCGACGGCACGAGCACGTCCTCGCCCCTCACCGTCACGGTCTCCGCGGTCGGACCGGTCGCCCAGGCCGACACCGCGAGGACCGGCCAGAACACGCCGGTGTCGATCTCCGTGACCGGCAACGACCGCCCCGGCGTCGAGCGCGGGACACCCATCGACCCGACGTCCGTCGTGTTCCCCGCCTCCGGCCAGCCCCAGGGCGCGGTCGTGTCGGCCGACGGTCGGAGCCTGACGGTTCCCGGCCAGGGCACCTTCGCAGCCGACCCGACGACCGGTTCCGTGGTGTTCACCCCGGCCCAGGGGTGGTCGGGCACCGCTGCCCCGGTGACGTACCAGGTCGGTGACACCGGCGGCCGGACCACGACCGCCACGATCACCGTGACCGTCGTCGCCGCTGTCCCGACGGCAACCGCCGACACCGCTCGGACCCCGCAGGACACCCCGGTGACGGTGTCGGTCCTCGGGAACGACCGCGACGGCAACGACCGCACCCCGATCGTGCGTGGATCCGTTCGCCTGCTCGACGCGGACGGCCGGCCGGTCACGACCCTCGCGGTCCCCGGCAAGGGCACCTTCACGGTCGACACGACGACCGGTGAGGTGACCTTCGCCCCGGCGAAGGGCTGGACCGGGACGCTCGAGGCGCCGTACCAGCTCGCCGACGCCGACGGCGGCACGGCTTCCTCCACCGTCACGGTCACGGTCGGTGCCGCCCCCCGTGCCGTGGACGACGTCCGGACCGGAACCCCGGGCAAGCCGATCACCGTCTCGGTGACGGGCAACGACGGTGCCGGGTCGTCGCCGGTCGACCCGACGTCCGTGCGGCTCGTCGACCCGGAGACGGGTGCGCTCGTGACCAGCGTGACCGTTCCCGGGAAGGGCACCTTCACGGTCGCGAACGACGGGGCGATCACCTTCACGCCGGTGGAGGGCTTCCACGGCCGGGCCGAGGTGTCCTACTCGGTGGCCGGTGAGGACGGCAGCCGCGCGACCGCCACGCTGACGATCACCTACCCGGTGCCGGCGGCGGGTGCCGTCCGACCGACCGCCGACGGCGGGCAGCTCGCCTTCACCGGGACCGACGTCGCCTGGCAGGGCTCGATCGCGGCGCTGCTCCTGCTGGCGGCCGGCGGGACGATGCTCCTCCTCCGACGTCGGAAGCGGGCAGGATCGCGCTAGCGACCGGGTGGTGACCCACCACCGGACGGGAGGCACGGTGCCGGCTGGCACCGTGCCTCCCGTCCGTCACAGGGTCGGGTGGGCATGCTCGGAGGCGTGACCCGCCTCCGACGCTCCGCGACCAACGGTCGCGGCTACCACCGCGTCCGCTCCGGCCGCGGATTCTCGTACCGCGACCCGGACGGGAAGACCGTGACCGATCCCGCGGTCCGGCAGCGCCTCGAGGACCTCGTCATCCCGCCGGCGTGGGACGACGTCTGGATCTCGCCGTACGACAACGGGCACATCCTCGCGACCGGGATCGACGGCGCTGGGCGCCGGCAGTACATGTACCACCCGGGCTGGCGCGAGCGCATGGACCGGATCAAGTACGACCGCGCGCTCGCCCTCGCCGAGTCGCTGCCGTCGGCACGGCGGATGGTGACGCAGGACCTCCGGCGCCCGGAGCCCGACCGGCAGCGGGCGCTCGCCGCGGCGTTCCGGATGCTCGACCAGGGATCGCTGCGCGTCGGCTCCGAGCGGTACGCGACCGAGCACGGCAGTCGCGGTCTCTCGACGCTGCTCTGCGCCCACGCCCACGTCTCCGGCGACGACATCGAGCTCGACTTCCCGGGCAAGAGCGGGCAGGAGTGGTCGTCCACCATCCACGACCACGACCTGGCGCGGGTCATCGCCGGGATGAAGCGTCGCGGTCCGAACGCCCGGCTGCTGTCCTTCCGCGCAGGACGCGGTGCCGAGTGGGAACCCCTGGCCGCCGAGGACATCAACGAGTACGTGAAGGAGCGGGCCGGCGACGAGTTCACCGCGAAGGACTTCCGCACGCTGCACGGCACCGTCGCCGCGGCGGTCGACCTCGCGAAGACCGGGCCGGAGTCGAGCCAGGCGAAGCGCAAGAAGGCCGTGTCGCACGCCGTGAAGGCCGCGAGCGAGGAGCTCGGGAACACCCCGACGGTCTGCCGGCAGAGCTACATCGACCCCCGCCTGCTCGACGCCTACGAGCACGGCGAGACGATCGATCCCGCACGCCTCCACGCCGCGGAGTCCGAGGTGCGTGCGCTGCTCTACCGGCAGTGACCGCGGAGACCCTCCGATGACGTACCGTTGACCACCGTGCCGCCCACCCCACACCCGGCACGGAAGGACCCCCGACAGTCGTGACCGACGAGTGCATCCACGGTTTCCCCACCGAGCTCTGCGACATCTGTTCCCCCCGCCAGCGGGAGACCCCCGCTGAACCCACCGCCCCGGCACCCCGCCGGACCCGCATCACCACCGACCTCCGCTCCACGCCGGCCCCCGCCCGGGTCCCCGGCGGCCCGCTCCGCTCGGCCGTCCCGGACCTGCCCGAGCCCCGCGTGTTCGCCGCGCTCCGGGCCCACCACGCGACCCACATCGACAACCTGCCGGGCATCGTGTCGGCCGGCGCGATCGTCGCCGCCACCGAGGCGTCGCCGGCCGTGGACGTCAGCTCCGACGCGACCCGGGAAGCCCGTACCGAGGCGACCGCGCCGGACGGGTCGCCCGTCGCGGCCCACGTCACGTTCTCGCTCTCGCCCGATGCCACGCGCTGGGACGAACTCCGACGCGGTGCGGAGGGGGAGCGGTGGTCCGACGCCGCCCGCCGGACCCGCGCGACCGACTACGTCGTGCTCGTCGTCCCGGTGTCCGCGTTCGGCGCCTCCGTGATCGTGGCCGACCAGGACGCCGAGGCCGAGGACGTGCGGTTCGCGGTCGGTCCGGAGGCGGCGACGAACCTCATCCGTCGGACCGACTTCACCGACCCGGAGATGCACGGCCTCGAGCTCCTCGCCGGGCCGAGCGTGCCGTTCTCGTCCGTCGCCGTGATCGGCGTCCCGAACGACCGTGCGCGTCAGCAGGTGAAGGCCGTCCTCGCTGAGCACGGCGGTCACGCACCCCGCGTCGCCGTGTTCCCCCCGTGGTTCGTGCCCCCGGTGACCGCCGAGTAGCGCCCGCGCGCGAGCCGGCGGCCGGCGCTTCCGGGCCGCGTTCCAGGTGCCCTCCCGACCACGTCGGGAGGGCACCTCGCGTGTCGGGCGTGCATCGTGCCTCCAGGCCGTCCGATGCCCGTCGTTCCGGGGGAGCACGCCGATCCCGACACGCCCGTGATCCGCGACACGCCCGGGTTGCACGGATGCCGCGCCTATGGGAGACTTGTCCGGTTCCGAATTCCGCAGGGCGTCCGCGCCCGCAGGATCACTGCTCTGGCAGTGCACAACCCCCTTGTTCAGCAGGGCTGGGTTGGGCCGCAGGCAGCAGAACACGATCGAATCCCCCGCGAGGCACGACGAGCACTGCTGTGCCCGGAGTGTGGGGGAAGCGACATGCCCACGCTGGACGGCCCAGGTCGCCCGCGCGGTTGACAGGAGAACAGCGGTCATCCCCAGTGGATGCGGCCGGTTGGTTCAGGTAAACGGCCTGGCCCGCAGGAATGCGGAGTGCAGGCGGCGTCAGGCGGCCCGAGAGGGTGCGCGGCGCAGAGAGGACAAAGAGACACATGGCGGGACAGAAGATCCGCATCCGGCTCAAGTCGTACGACCACGAGGTCATCGACACGTCGGCCCGGAAGATCGTCGACACGGTGACCCGTGCCGGTGCGACCGTGGTCGGCCCGGTGCCGCTCCCCACCGAGAAGAACGTGGTCACCGTGATCCGTTCTCCCCACAAGTACAAGGACTCGCGCGAGCACTTCGAGAAGCGCACGCACAAGCGGGTCATCGACATCGTCGACCCGACGCCGAAGGCCGTCGACTCGCTCATGCGACTCGACCTCCCGGCCGACGTCAACATCGAGATCAAGCTGTAAGGGGGCTGACCAATGGCGAACTCCACCAAGACCGTCAAGGGCCTCCTCGGCAAGAAGCTCGGGATGACCCAGGTGTGGGATGAGAACAACAAGTTCATCCCCGTGACCGTGATCGAGGTCGGCCCGAACGTGGTCACCCAGATCCGCAACGTCGAGCGTGACGGCTACGAGGCGATCCAGATCGCCGCCGGTGCCATCGACCCGCGCAAGGTCAACAAGCCGACCGCCGGCCACTTCGAGGCCGCAGGCGTGACCCCGCGTCGCACCCTCACCGAGATCCGTACCAACGACTCCGCTGAGTACACGCTCGGCCAGGAGCTCACCGTCGACACGTTCGAGGCGGGCCAGAAGGTCGACGTCGTCGGTACCTCCAAGGGCAAGGGCTTCGCCGGTGTCATGAAGCGCCACGGCTTCGCCGGCGTCTCGGCATCGCACGGTGCGCACCGCAACCACCGCAAGCCCGGTTCGATCGGCGCCTCGTCGACCCCGTCGCGTGTCTTCAAGGGCATGCGCATGGCCGGTCGCATGGGCGGCGAGCGCGTGACCGTCCTCAACCTCACGGTGCACGCCGTCGACGCCGAGAAGGGTCTGCTGCTCGTCAAGGGCGCCGTCCCCGGTGCTCGTGGCCGCTCCGTCTTCGTCCGCACCGCCGTGAAGGGTAAGTGATCATGGCCACCGAGACCGCAACCACGATCGACGTCCTCGACGCGACCGGGGCCGTCGCCGGCAGCATCGAGCTGCCCGCCGCGCTCTTCGACGTCGAGACCAACGTCCCGCTGATCCACCAGGTCGTCACCGCGCAGCTCGCCGCCGCGCGTCAGGGCACCCACAAGACCAAGAACCGCGGCGAGGTCCGCGGTGCGGGTCGCAAGCCGTTCAAGCAGAAGGGCACCGGCCGCTCCCGTCAGGGTTCGGTCCGCGCTCCGGAGCACACCGGCGGTGGCGTCGTCCACGGACCGACCCCGCGCGACTACTCGCAGCGCACCCCGAAGAAGATGATCGCCGCAGCCCTGCTCGGCTCGCTCTCGGACCGCGCCCGCGGTGGCCGCATCGCCGCTGTGGAGGGCTTCGTCCCGGCCGAGGTCCCCTCGACCAAGACCGCCCGCACGCTCATCGAGAAGGTCGCGCCCGTCAAGAACGTGCTCGTCGTGCTCGAGTCGGACGACGAGCTCGCGCTCAAGTCGGTCCGCAACCTGCCGAACGTCCACGCGCTCTCGTACGGCCAGCTCAACGCCTACGACGTGCTCCGTGCCGACGCGCTCGTCTTCAGCAAGAGCGCACTCGACGCCTTCATCGCGTCGAAGACCGCGAAGGAGATCTCCGCATGAGCGGCTTCAACAAGGACCCGCGCGACATCATCATCTCGCCGGTCGTCTCGGAGAAGAGCTACGGCCTGATCGACCAGGGCAAGTACACGTTCATCGTGGACCCCCGTTCGAACAAGACCGAGATCAAGCTCGCCATCGAGAAGATCTTCGACGTCAAGGTCGCGAGCATCAACACGCTGAACCGCCCGGGCAAGACCCGTCGCACGCGGTTCGGCATGGGCAAGCGCAAGGACACCAAGCGCGCCATCGTGACGCTCAAGTCCGGTTCGATCGACATCTTCACGGCTGTCGGCTGAGGACCAGAGGGATAAATCATGGCTATTCGTAACTACAAGCCGACGACCCCTGGTCGTCGCGGCTCGTCGGTCGCCGACTTCGCCGAGATCACCCGTTCGACGCCGGAGAAGTCGCTGCTTCGTCCGCTGCCGAAGACCGGTGGGCGCAACAGCTCCGGCCGCATCACGACCCGTCACATCGGTGGTGGCCACAAGCGCCAGTACCGCGTGATCGACTTCCGTCGTCACGACAAGGACGGCGTCGACGCCAAGGTCGCACACATCGAGTACGACCCGAACCGCACCGCGCGCATCGCGCTCCTGCACTACGTGGACGGCACGAAGCGCTACATCATCGCGCCGAACAAGCTCAAGCAGGGCGACGTCGTCGAGCAGGGCCCCGGCGCCGACATCAAGCCCGGCAACAACCTGCCGCTGCGCAACATCCCCGTGGGTACCGTCATCCACGCGATCGAGCTCCGCCCCGGTGGCGGCGCGAAGATGGCCCGCTCCGCCGGTGCCTCGGTGCGTCTCGTCGCCAAGGACGGCCCCTACGCGCAGCTCCGCCTGCCGTCGGGCGAGGTCCGCAACGTCGACGCGCGCTGCCGCGCCACCATCGGCGAGGTCGGCAACGCCGAGCAGTCCAACATCAACTGGGGCAAGGCCGGCCGCATGCGCTGGAAGGGCGTCCGCCCGACCGTGCGTGGTGTCGCCATGAACCCGGTCGACCACCCGCACGGTGGTGGTGAGGGCAAGACCTCCGGTGGTCGTCACCCGGTCAGCCCGTGGGGTCAGGCCGAGGGCCGGACGCGCAAGCCGAACAAGCCGAGCGACAAGCTCATCGTCCGTCGCCGTAACGCCGGCAAGAAGCGCAAGTAGGAGTTCAGAAGATGCCACGCAGTCTGAAGAAGGGCCCCTTCGTCGACGAGCACCTGCTCCGCAAGGTCGTCACGCAGAACGAGGCCAACACCAAGAACGTGATCCGCACCTGGTCGCGTCGCTCGATGATCGTCCCGAACATGCTCGGGCACACGATCGCCGTGCACGACGGCCGCAAGCACATCCCGGTGTTCGTCACCGAGTCGATGGTCGGTCACAAGCTCGGCGAGTTCGCGCCGACCCGCACCTTCCGTGGTCACGTGAAGGACGACAAGAAGGGCCGTCGCCGCTAACGCGGGGACGCAGAGGAGGAACGAAATGGTGGAGTCGATCGCACGCGTGCGACACATCCGCGTCACGCCTCAGAAGGCCCGTCGCGTCATCGAGCTGATCCGCGGCAAGCAGGCCCACGAGGCGCTCGCCATCCTGAAGTTCGCGCCGCAGGCCGCTTCGGAGCCCGTGTACAAGCTGGTCGCCTCGGCGATCGCGAACGCCCGGGTGAAGGCGGACTCGACGAACAGCTTCCTCGACGAGCGCGACCTCTACGTGAGCCGCGTCTTCGTCGACGAGGGCACGACCCTGAAGCGGTTCCAGCCGCGTGCCCAGGGCCGCGCCTTCCGCATCAACAAGCGCACCAGCCACATCACGGTCGTCCTCGCGACGCCGGAAGAGGCTGAGGCCGCCGCGACGAGCAAGAAGGCGAGCAAGTAATGGGCCAGAAGGTCAACCCGTACGGCTTCCGTCTCGGGATCACGACGGACCACGTCTCGCACTGGTTCACCGACAGCACCAAGGCCGGTCAGCGCTACGCCGACTACGTGGCCGAGGACATCAAGGTGCGCGAGTACCTGAAGAAGACCCTCGACCGTGCCGGCGTCGCCCGCATCGAGCTCGAGCGCACCCGTGACCGTGTCCGCGTGGACATCCACACGGCGCGTCCGGGCATCGTCATCGGTCGTCGTGGTGCCGAGGCCGAGCGCGTCCGCGGTGAGCTCGAGAAGCTCACCAAGAAGCAGATCCAGCTCAACATCCTCGAGGTGAAGAACCCCGAGACCGAGGCCCAGCTCGTCGCGCAGGGCATCGCCGAGCAGCTCTCCGCCCGTGTCGCGTTCCGTCGCGCCATGCGCAAGGGCCTGCAGGGTGCACAGCGCGCCGGCGCCAAGGGTGTCCGCATCCAGGTGTCGGGTCGTCTCGGCGGCGCCGAGATGTCGCGCTCGGAGTTCTACCGCGAGGGCCGTGTGCCCCTGCACACGCTCCGCGCGAACATCGACTACGGCTTCTACGAGGCCCGGACCACGTTCGGCCGCATCGGCGTGAAGGTCTGGATCTACAAGGGCGACATCACGAACAAGGAGCTCGCTCGCGAGCAGGCGAACCAGCGTTCGTCGCGCCCGGAGCGTCGTGGCGGCCCCCGTGGCGAGCGCGGCGACCGTCGTGGCGGCGACCGTGGCGGCCGTCAGCAGCAGGCCCCGCAGGACGCGCCGGCCGGCGCAGGAGTTGAGGCGTAACCATGCTTATCCCCCGTCGAGTCAAGCACCGCAAGCAGCACCACCCGAAGCGTTCGGGTCAGGCGACCGGTGGCACCAAGGTCAGCTTCGGCGACTTCGGTATCCAGGCGCTCACCCCGGCGTACGTGACGAACCGGCAGATCGAGTCCGCTCGTATCGCCATGACCCGTCACATCAAGCGTGGCGGCAAGGTCTGGATCAACATCTACCCGGACCGTCCGCTCACCAAGAAGCCGGCCGAGACCCGCATGGGTTCCGGTAAGGGTTCCCCCGAGTGGTGGGTCGCCAACGTCAAGCCGGGTCGTGTGCTCTTCGAGCTCTCCGGCGTCAACGAGGACATCGCCCGCGAGGCGTTGACCCGTGCAATCCACAAGCTGCCCCTCAAGGCACGCATCATCAAGCGCGAGGAGGGCGACGCATAATGGCGATCGGTTCCAAGGAGCTCCGTCCGACTGAGCTCGACACGTTCGAGAACGAGCGGCTCGCCGACGAGCTGAAGAAGGCCAAGGAGGAGCTGTTCAACCTCCGCTTCCAGTCGGCCACCGGCCAGCTGGAGAGCCACGGTCGTCTTCGTGCCGTCAAGCGCGACATCGCCCGCATCTACACCGTCCTCCGCGAGCGCGAGCTCGGCATCCGTGCCACCCCCGCGCCCGTCGAGACCGCCCCGAAGGCCAAGAAGTCGACGAAGAAGGCTGAGAAGCCCGCCGAGTCGACCGAGGCCGAGACCGCCGAGGAGAACTGATGGCGAACGAAGAGAACACCTCCGCCGCCTCGACCCGCGGCTACCGCAAGACGCGCCGCGGCTACGTGACGAGCGACAAGATGGACAAGACCATCGTGGTCGAGGTCGAGGACCGCGTGAAGCACGCGCTCTACGGCAAGATCATCCGCCGCACGTCCAAGGTGAAGGCCCACGACGAGCTCGGCACGGCTGGTGTCGGCGACCTCGTCGTGATCAGCGAGACCCGTCCCCTCAGCGCCTCCAAGCGCTGGCGCCTGGTCGAGATCCTCGAGAAGGCCAAGTAGGCCTCGGCCTGCTTCGGAACAGGAGACAACAGTGATTCAGCAGGAATCCCGCCTGAAGGTCGCCGACAACACGGGTGCCAAGGAGATCTTGACCATCCGCGTGCTCGGTGGCTCCGGTCGTCGCTACGCCGGTCTCGGTGACGTCATCGTCGCCACGGTGAAGGACGCCATCCCCGGCGGCAACGTGAAGAAGGGTGACGTCGTCAAGGCGGTCATCGTTCGCACCAAGAAGGAGACCCGTCGTCAGGACGGCTCCTACATCAAGTTCGACGAGAACGCGGCAGTGATCCTCAAGGCTGACGGCGACCCGCGCGGCACGCGCATCTTCGGTCCGGTCGGTCGCGAGCTCCGTGACAAGAAGTTCATGAAGATCATCTCGCTCGCGCCGGAGGTGCTGTAAGCCATGGCGAACATCAAGAAGGGTGACCTCGTCGAGGTCATCACGGGCGCCGCGCAGGAGCGTGGCGGCGACCGCGGCAAGCAGGGCAAGGTCATCGAGGTGCTCGTCGACTCCGAGCGCGTCGTCGTCGAGGGCGTGAACTTCGTCACGAAGCACGTCCGCGTCGGCCAGACCCAGCGTGGTTCGAAGACCGGTGGCATCGAGCAGCACGAGGCTCCGATCCACGTCTCGAACGTCGCGATCGTCGACCCGAAGACCAAGAAGCCGACCCGCGTCGGTTTCCGTACCGAAGAGGTGGAGAAGGACGGCGTCAAGAAGACCGTCCGTGTCCGCTACGCCAAGAAGTCGGGTGAGAAGCTTCTGATGACCGACACGACTGCCGCGCCGGCGACCAAGGTCGAGCCGCGCCTCAAGCAGAAGTACAAGAACGAGATCAAGGCTGCCCTCACTGAGCAGTTCGGGTACGCGAACGTCAACCAGGTCCCCGGCCTGGTCAAGGTCGTCGTGAACACCGGCGTCGGCGAGGCCGCTCGTGACTCGAAGATCATCGAGGGGGCCATCAAGGACCTCACGGCGATCACGGGTCAGAAGCCCCAGGTCAACATCGCTCGCAAGTCCATCGCGCAGTTCAAGCTGCGCGAGGGCCAGGCGATCGGTGCGCACGTCACCCTCCGCGGTGACCGCGCCTGGGAGTTCCTCGACCGCCTGATCTCCCTCGCCCTGCCCCGCATCCGCGACTTCCGCGGACTCAGCGACAAGCAGTTCGACGGGAACGGCAACTACACGTTCGGTCTCACGGAGCAGTCCGTGTTCCACGAGATCGACCAGGACCGCATCGACCGCGTGCGTGGCTTCGACATCACCGTCGTGACCACCGCGAAGTCGGACGACGAGGGCCGCGCGCTGCTCAAGCAGCTCGGGTTCCCGTTCCGTTCTGCCGAGCAGACGGTCTAAGATACTTCGGGCGGTGCGGGCCGGGGGATTCACGTCCTCCGGCCCGCACGCACGAACACACAGGTCTCCGGGAGCCGCCCGGGGACCCCGATCGCTCAGGTCGGCATTCGTGGAACGGGTGTCGAAACCAGGCGAGAATGGATACGCATCATGACGATGACCGATCCGGTCGCAGACATGCTGACCAGATTGCGGAACGCGAACTCGGCGCACCACGACGCCGTCTCGCTTCCCAGCTCCAAGCTGAAGAAGAACATCGCTGAGATCCTCAAGCGCGAGGGTTACATCAACGAGTGGAAGGTCGAGGACGCCCGCGTCGGGCAGACCCTCACGATCGACCTGAAGTACGGCCCCGAGCGCGAGCGCTCGATCGCCGGCATCAAGCGCGTCTCGAAGCCGGGCCTCCGGGTCTACGCGAAGTCGACGGAGATCCCCCAGGTCCTCGGTGGCCTCGGCGTGGCGATCCTCTCGACGTCGTCCGGCCTCCTGACCGACCGCGAAGCCGAGCAGAAGGGCGTGGGTGGGGAAGTCCTCGCCTACGTGTGGTGATCGACAATGTCTCGAATCGGACGTCTTCCCATCGACATCCCCGCCGGCGTCACCGTCTCCATCGACGGCCAGAACGTGGCGGTCAAGGGCCCGAAGGGCGAGCTTGCGCTCGTCGTCGCTGAGCCCATCCAGGCCAAGGTCGAGGAGAACCAGGTCCTCGTCACCCGTCCGGACGACGAGCGCTCCTCGCGTTCGCTCCACGGCCTGACCCGCACCCTGATCGCGAACAACATCGTCGGTGTCACCGAGGGCTACTCCAAGGGCCTCGAGGTCGTCGGCACCGGTTACCGCGTGCAGGCGAAGGGCACCAGCGTCGAGTTCGCGCTGGGCTACTCCCACCCGATCACGGTCGAGCCGCCTGCGGGCATCTCGTTCGCCGTCGAGGGCAACAACAAGCTCACCGTGACCGGCATCGACAAGCAGGCCGTCGGCGAGGTGGCCGCCAACATCCGCAAGCTGCGCAAGCCCGAGCCCTACAAGGGCAAGGGTGTCCGCTACGCCGGCGAGATCGTGCGCCGCAAGGCCGGAAAGTCAGGTAAGTGATCATGGCTCTCGGTATCCGAGGAAAGAGCAAGTCGGCCGCCAAGGCGCGCCGTCACAACCGACTCCGCAAGAAGATCACCGGCACCGAGGCGCGTCCGCGTCTGGCCGTCACGCGTTCGTCGCGTCACGTGTTCGTGCAGGTCATCGACGACGCGAAGGGTCACACCCTCGCCAGCGCATCGACGATGGAGGCCGACCTCCGCTCGTTCGACGGCGACAAGACCGCCAAGGCCCGTCGCGTCGGTGAGCTCCTCGCCGAGCGCGCGAAGGCTGCCGGCGTCGAGGCCGTGGTCTTCGACCGTGGTGGCAGCAAGTACGCCGGTCGCGTCGCCGCGATCGCCGATGGCGCCCGTGAAGGAGGGCTGAACCTGTGAGCGACACCGCGAACACCACCAGCAACACCGCCAAGGAGACGACCGAGGCTGCGGCCACGGCCGAGCGTCCGGTCGAGACCGCCGCTGGCTCCGCGTCGAACAACCGCGACTCCGCCGACCAGCGCGGCCGTCGTGGTGGCGGGCGTGACCGCCAGCAGGGCCGCGACCGCAACAACCGCGGTGGCGACAGCCAGTTCCTCGAGCGCGTGGTGACCATCAACCGCGTCTCGAAGGTCGTCAAGGGTGGTCGTCGCTTCAGCTTCACGGCGCTCGTCGTCGTGGGCGACGGCAACGGCCTCGTGGGCGTCGGCTACGGCAAGGCCAAGGAGGTCCCGACGGCGATCTCCAAGGGTGTCGAGGAAGCGAAGAAGAACTTCTTCCGCGTCCCGCGCGTCGGCAACACCATCCCGCACCCGGTGCAGGGTGAGGCCGCTGCCGGTGTCGTGCTCCTGCGTCCGGCCGCTGCCGGTACCGGTGTCATCGCCGGTGGTCCGGTCCGCGCCGTGCTCGAGTGCGCCGGTATCCACGACGTCCTGAGCAAGTCGCTCGGCTCGTCGAACACCATCAACATCGTGCACGCGACCGTCGAGGCGCTGCAGCAGCTCGAGGAGCCCCGCGCGGTCGCAGTCCGTCGTGGCCTCGACGTCGACGCGGTCGTTCCGGCCCGTCTGCTGCGTGCCGAGGCCGCCGCCGCGCGTGCCGTGTCCGAGAAGGCAGGTGCGTGATGGCCATGCTGAAGATCACGCAGACGAAGTCCGTTATCAGCGAGAAGCAGTACCAGCGCGACACCCTGCGCAGCCTGGGCCTCAAGCGCATCGGCCGTACGGTCCTGCGTGAGGACAACGCCCAGAACCGCGGGTACATCGCGACGGTCGCGCACCTCGTGAAGGTCGAGGAGGTCGACGCATGAGCGACGAGAAGAACGAGCGCGTGCAGGTCCTGAAGCTGCACCACCTCCGCCCGGCCACCGGTGCGAAGAAGGACCGCACCCGTGTGGGTCGCGGTGAGGGCTCGAAGGGCAAGACCGCCGGCCGCGGTACCAAGGGTCAGAAGGCTCGGTACCAGGTCAAGGTCGGCTTCGAGGGTGGGCAGATGCCGCTGCACATGCGCACCCCGAAGCTCCGCGGGTTCAAGAACCCGTTCCGTGTCGAGTACCAGGTCGTGAACCTGGACAAGATCGCGGAGCTCTACCCGAACGGTGGCGACGTCACCGTGGCGGACCTGGTCGCGAAGGGCGCCGTCCGCAAGAACGAGAAGGTCAAGGTTCTCGGTCAGGGCGACATCAACGTGAAGCTCACGGTCTCGGTCGACAAGGTCTCGGCGTCCGCCGCCGAGAAGATCGCGGCTGCTGGCGGCACCGTCTCCCAGTAACCCCCGTCGGCGGCCCGTGCGTTTGCGCACGGGCCGCCGTTACGGTTTCCTTGACAGTGGCCGACGTCCGTCGGCCTGGTCGGCCCTGCCGGCCGACACCGGAACGGTCGCGTTCGACGGCCCCGGTCCCAGAAGTTCGGAGTCCTCGTGTTCAGAGCGGTCGCGCGCATCATGCGCACCCCAGACCTTCGCAAGAAGATCGGCTTCACCCTCGCGATCATCGCGCTCTTCCGCCTGGGGTCGTACATCCCCGCCCCGTTCGTCGACTACGCGTCCGTGCAGAGCTGCCTCGCCAGCGCGTCCTCGCAGCAGGGCCTCTACGACCTGATCAACCTCTTCTCCGGCGGCGCGCTGCTGAAGCTCTCCGTCTTCGCGCTCGGCATCATGCCGTACATCACGTCGTCGATCATCGTGCAGCTCCTGCGCGTGGTCATCCCGCACTTCGACGCCCTCTACAAGGAGGGCCAGTCCGGTCAGGCCAAGCTGACGCAGTACACGCGCTACCTCACCATCGCGCTGGGCGTCCTGCAGTCGACCACCCTGATCACGGTCGCGCGTTCCGGCGCGCTCTTCGGCACGAACGCGTCGGCCTCCTGCTCGTCGATCATCTCGAACGACAGCTGGTACGCGATCATGCTGATGGTGATCACGCTGACCGCCGGCACCGGCCTGATCATGTGGATGGGCGAGCTCGTCACCGAGCGCGGCATCGGCAACGGCATGTCGCTCCTGATCTTCACGTCGATCGCGGCGCAGTTCCCGTCGGCCCTCTGGGCGATCGAGCAGTCGAACGGCTTCGAGGTCTTCCTCCTCGTCATCCTCGTCGGGCTCGTCATCATGATGGCCGTCGTGTTCGTCGAGCAGTCGCAGCGCCGGATCCCCGTGCAGTACGCCAAGCGCATGGTCGGGCGTCGCACGTTCGGCGGCAACAACACGTACATCCCGATCAAGGTGAACATGGCCGGCGTCGTGCCCGTCATCTTCGCCTCCTCGCTGCTCTACCTGCCGGCCCTGGTGGCGCAGTTCAACCAGCCCTCGGACGGTTCCGCACCGGCCGCGTGGGTGACCTGGATCCAGACGAACCTGACCTCGGGCGACAACTGGTTCTACATGGTCCTGTACTTCCTGCTCATCGTCGGGTTCACCTACTTCTACGTCGCGATCACCTTCAACCCCGAAGAGGTCGCTGACAACATGAAGAAGTACGGCGGCTTCATCCCGGGCATCCGCGCTGGACGCCCCACCGCCGAGTACCTCGACTACGTCCTGACCCGGGTGACGTTGCCCGGTTCGCTCTACCTCGGTCTGATCGCACTCATCCCGCTGGGCGCCCTGGCGTTCTTCGGTGCGAACCAGAACTTCCCGTTCGGCGGCGCCAGCATCCTCATCATCGTGGGTGTCGGCCTCGAGACGGTGAAGCAGATCGACTCCCAGCTCCAGCAACGTCACTACGAAGGGCTTCTCCGTTGAGCGCACGTCTCATCATCGTCGGACCTCCCGGAGCCGGGAAGGGCACGCAGGCCGGCCGCATCGCCGACGCGTTCGGCGTCCCGGCGATCTCGACGGGCGACATCTTCCGCAAGAACGTCGCCGAGGGGACCCCGCTCGGCATCGAGGCGAAGAAGCTGATGGACGCCGGCGAGTACGTGCCGGACGAACTCACCAACGAGCTCGTGAAGTCGCGGCTGGCCGAGTCGGACGCTGAGCACGGGTTCCTGCTCGACGGCTACCCCCGCACCCTGAACCAGGTCGCGTACCTCGACGCACTGCTGACCGAGCAGGGCACCCAGCTCGACGCCGTCGTGCAGCTCGTCGCGGACCAGGACGAACTCGTCGGTCGGCTCCTCAAGCGTGCCGAGGACCAGGGTCGCAGCGACGACAACGAGGAGACGATCCGTCGTCGGCAGGAGGTCTACGTCGAGCAGACCGCCCCGATCATCGGCGCGTACGCCGAGCGTGGGCTCGTGCTCGACGTCGACGGTCTGGGCGGCATCGACGAGGTCGGCGACCGCATCCAGTCGGCGCTCGCATCGCGTGGGCTCACCGCGGGCGTCTGACCCGACGTGGTCCGCTTCCGCAAGCCGTCGATCTACAAGACGCCGGAAGAACTCCGCGCCATGGTGCGTCCGGGGCTCCTCACGGCCCAGGCACTCGACGCGGTGCGCGCCGCGATCCGACCCGGCACCACGACGGGCGAACTCGACGCCATCGCCGAGCGGACCATCCGTGACGGCGGTGGTGTGCCGAACTTCCAGCTCGTCCCGGGGTACCGGCACACCCTGTGCGTGTCGGTGAACGACGAGATCGTCCACGGCATCCCGGGCGACCGCGTGGTGCAGGCCGGCGACATCGTGTCGGTGGACGCCGGCGCCGAGGTCGACGGGTGGAACGGGGACAGCGCCTTCACGATCGTCGTCCCCGGCGGGGACGCCTCGGTCGCCGGGGCACGGCGGAAGCTCTGCGACACGACCGAGCGGTCGCTGTGGCACGGCATCGCCGCCCTCGCCGCAGCGAAGCACCTGAACGAGGTCGGCGCCGCGGTCGAGGACGCCATCGAGGACACCGGTGCCTGGGGCATCGTCGAGGACTACACCGGCCACGGGATCGGTCGGTCCATGCACGAGGAACCGCCGGTCTTCAACTACCGCGTGCGCGGCGCGGGTCCGACCGTGAAGCCCGGTCTGGTCGTCGCCATCGAACCGATGGTGACAGCCGGGACGATCGACAGCTCGACCGACGACGACGACTGGACGGTCCGGACGCTGGACGGCTCCGACGCGGCGCACTGGGAACACACCGTCGCGGTGCACGCGGACGGCATCTGGGTCACCACCGCCGCCGACGGCGGCGCTGCGGGCCTGGCCCCGCTGGGTGTGACGCCGGTCCCGATCCCGTAGGGCGGGCCTCCCGGCGGCGCTTCGCGTCAGGTGGCACCGTCGCCCGTGACACCGCGCTGCCGCTCGGGCGACGCTGCCCGTCGGTGGGGACCGCGCGTCCGCAGGCAGGGCGGGCCGGTTGGAGCGTCGTCACCCGACCGGCCTGGAGGCGCGGCGCGCCCCCGCCCCGTCGGCTCGGTCGCCGACCGAGCAGGTCTGCGCGCGGCGCGCCGGCCCCGTCGGCTCAGTTCCCGACCGAGCAGGTCTGCTCGTTCGCACTCTGTCCCGTGATCGAGGAGGGCAGCGGCGTCGCACTCGCCGTCGCCTTCGCGGTGGCGGATGACGAT
Organism: Curtobacterium phoenicis; assembly: GCF_047238015.1. Taxonomy (NCBI): domain Bacteria; kingdom Bacillati; phylum Actinomycetota; class Actinomycetes; order Micrococcales; family Microbacteriaceae; genus Curtobacterium; species Curtobacterium phoenicis. The sequence continues at coordinate 99,199 of NZ_JBDFLZ010000002.1, read as the reverse complement.
GCCGACGACCCCGAGGTGGATCCGGTCGAGGAGGTCCCGGACGCCGAGGACGATCCGGTCGTGGAGGACGTCCCGGAGGTCGCCGAGGACGAGCTCGTCCCACTCTTCGACTCCTCCGACGCCCGGCCCGTCGTGGAGTCCGACAGCGACGTCTTCTGGTCGGTCTGCAGTGCGACGTTGAGCGCGTGCGCCGCCTCCTGCGACACGATCACGCGGGCGTTGTCGGCCGGGTCGTCGACGACGGGGTACTGCACGAAGAGCATGTTCGAGGTGCTCATGCCGCGGAGCGTGGTGGCGAGGCCGACGAGACTCCGCGCCTTCGCGAGGCCGTCGGAGAGCGTCATGTTCTGCAGGGCGGCCGTCGCGAGCCGGTAGAGCGTGACCGGGTCGGAGAGCGTGTCGCCCGAGGTGATCTTCCGGAGCAGCGCGGACAGGAACACCTGCTGCGAGCTGATCCGTGCGAGGTCGCTCCCGTCGCCGACGCCGTGGCGGGTACGGAGGAACGCGAGCGCGTCGGAGCCCTCGAGCGTGTGCTCGCCGGCCGTCAGGTGGAGTCCGGTGTAGGTGTCGTTGATCGGCTGCGCCACGCACACGTCGACGCCGCCCAGCGCGTTCGACATCGAGATCACGCCGTCGAACGTGATGAGTCCGGCGTAGGGGATCTGCAGCCCGGTGAGGTTCTCGACGGTGTCGACGACGCAGGAAACCCCGCCGTTCCCGAGCGAGGTGTTGAACTGCGCGGACGCGACCGCGGGGTACGTGGTCCCGGTGGCCGGGTTGCTGCACGCCGGGATCGGCACCATGAGGTCGCGCGGGAAGCTCACCGCGGTCAGCTGTTGGTGGTCCTGCGAGATGTGCACGAGGATCGTGACGTCGTTCCGGGCGCCCTGGACGTCCTCGTCGGAGTCGAACTGCCCGACGCGGGTGTCGCTGCCGATGAGCAGGATGTTCGCTCCGCCCGGCATCGCCGTGATGTCGGCGGTGTCCGCGACCCGCTGGTCGTCCTTGCTCAGCGCGACGGTCTTCGGCTTCGCGGCGAGCGTGCCGGTGGCGATGGCGGCGACGCTCGTGCCGCTGACGAGGGCGACGGCGAGGACGGACGCGACGATGCCGAGGGCCGACGCCCAGGCGCGGTGACGGGGCAGGCGTCCGTGGCGGGCCAGGGGGCCGCGGGTCTTCGGCACGGTTCTCTCCGTTCGGTGGGCTGCCGTGACACGGTACGGCCGGTGCACTCGAGACGGCCCAGAACGGGCCAGGCAACCACTGTGGAACGTTCAGGCTCGGACCGGGAAGCCCCAGGTCGAGGGGGCGGTGCCGCCAGCACTTGGCAATCGGGCGTCTGACAAGTAGGATCGATCTTTGGTGTGTCATGCCCTCCGGGCGTGGCGCCCGACCCGCAGACCGGCTCGGGGATCACACCGGTAATCCAACCAAGCGACAGTGAGGCTATGGCCAAGAAAGACGGCGTCATCGAGATCGAGGGCTCGGTGCTCGAAGCTCTGCCCAACGCGATGTTCCGCGTTGAGCTGACCAACGGACACAAGGTCCTCGCGCACATCTCCGGGAAGATGCGCCAGCACTACATCCGCATCCTCCCCGAGGACCGCGTGATCGTGGAGCTAAGCCCGTACGACCTGACCCGCGGCCGGATCGTCTACCGCTACAAGTGATCCGCGAGCTGGAAAGGAACGGCTCGGCGAACCCGCCGAGCACGAAGCCAGCGAGCACGAGGAACCAACCATGAAGGTCAACCCCAGCGTCAAGCCCATCTGCGAGCACTGCCGAGTGATCCGCCGGAAGGGCCGCGTCATGGTGATCTGCAAGAGCAACCCGCGCCACAAGCAGCGCCAGGGCTGAGCTCCCAGCAGGACCCACAACTCAACACCGAACACGCAGTACCAGAACCCGCGGCTCCGGCAGCGGGGGACACCTCGGGGTGGAGGCCCGGGCACCGGTACTGCGCCACACCTCCACCAACCACAGGAGCAGCCAGCACATGGCACGTCTAGCAGGCGTCGACATCCCGCGCGAGAAGCGCGTGGAGATCGCACTCACGTACATCTACGGCGTCGGCCGTACCCGGTCCGTCCAGGCTCTCGCCGAGACCGGCATCTCGGGCGACATCCGCGTCAAGGACCTCACCGACGACCAGCTCGTCGCCCTCCGCGACTACATCGAGGGCAACTTCAAGGTGGAGGGTGACCTCCGCCGCGAGGTCGCCGCCGACATCCGCCGCAAGGTCGAGATCGGTAGCTACAAGGGTCTCCGCCACCGTCGTGGTCTCCCGGTGCGCGGTCAGCGCACCAAGACCAACGCGCGTACCCGCAAGGGACCGAAGCGCACCGTGGCAGGCAAGAAGAAGGCCCGATAGGAGATCATCATGGCTACCCCCAAGACTGCCGCGCGCAAGCCGCGTCGCAAGGAGAAGAAGAACGTCGCCGTGGGCCAGGCCCACATCAAGAGCACGTTCAACAACACGATCGTCAGCATCACCGACCCGTCGGGTGCCGTCCTCAGCTGGGCGTCCTCGGGTGCCGTCGGCTTCAAGGGTTCGCGCAAGTCGACGCCGTTCGCGGCGCAGCTCGCCGCCGAGTCCGCCGCGCGTCAGGCGCAGGAGCACGGCGTCAAGAAGGTCGACGTCTTCGTGAAGGGTCCGGGTTCGGGCCGCGAGACCGCGATCCGCTCCCTCCAGGCCGCCGGCCTCGAGGTCGGTTCGATCAACGACGTCACGCCGCAGGCGCACAACGGGTGCCGCCCGCCGAAGCGTCGCCGCGTCTGACGCGAGGAGCAACCGGCCGTTCCCCGCTCGTTCCCGCAACCGGGGCGAGCGGGGCCGGCCATTCCTGGTCGTTCGATCGCGCACGCCGGACCCCCGCGGGCCGGCGGTGCGCGTGATCACAACTCAACAGACCCGTCGGGGCCCGGTCGGCCCCGTCGTACCGCCGAGTGTCATATAGCGGACACTCCGCCGAAAGGAATCCCACAGTGCTCATTGCACAGCGCCCCACCCTGACCGAGGAGTCGATCTCCGAGCACCGCTCGCGCTTCGTCATCGAGCCGCTCGAGCCGGGCTTCGGTTACACCCTCGGCAACTCGCTGCGCCGCACGCTCCTCTCCTCGATCCCCGGCGCGGCTGTCACCAGCATCCGCATCGACGGCGTCCTCCACGAGTTCAGCACCGTGCCCGGTGTCAAGGAAGACGTCACCGAGATCATCCTCAACATCAAGAGCCTCGTCGTCTCCAGCGAGCACGACGAGCCGATCACCGCGTACCTGCGCAAGCAGGGTGCCGGTCAGGTCACCGCGGCGGACATCTCCGCCCCGGCCGGCGTCGAGATCCACAACCCGGACCTCGTCATCGCGACCCTGAACGACACCGCGCGGTTCGAGCTCGAGCTCACGATCGAGCGTGGCCGTGGCTACGTGTCGGCGACGCAGAACCGCTCGGAGTTCTCCGAGGCCGGTCAGATCCCGATCGACTCGATCTACTCGCCGGTCCTCAAGGTCACCTACCGCGTCGAGGCGACGCGTGCCGGTGAGCGCACGGACTTCGACCGCCTGGTCGTCGACGTCGAGACGAAGCCGGCGATCTCGCCGCGCGACGCCATCGCCTCGGCGGGCCGCACCCTGGTCGAGCTGTTCGGTCTCGCCCGCGAGCTGAACACGGCGGCCGAGGGCATCGAGATCGGCCCCGCGCCGGTCGACGCGGTGCTCTCGAACGAGCTGCAGACCCCGATCGAGGACCTCGACCTGTCGGTCCGCAGCTACAACTGCCTCAAGCGGGAGGGCATCAACACGGTGTCCGAGCTCGTCGCCCTCTCGGAGACGCAGCTCATGAACATCCGCAACTTCGGTCAGAAGTCGGTGGACGAGGTCAAGGACAAGCTCACCGAGCTCGGCCTGTCCCTCAAGGACACCGTCCCCGGATTCGACGGCGCCCACTTCTACAGCGGGTACGACGAGGACGAGTCCAACTGACCTCGCGCGCAAGCGCACGCGCGCTGAGTCAGCGCGCACCACATTCACCACTGGAGAACTGACATGCCGAAGCCCACCAAGGGCCCCCGCCTCGGTGGCGGTCCCGCCCACGAGCGCCTGCTCCTGAGCAACCTCGCCAACGCCCTCTTCACGCACGGTCGCATCACCACGACCGAGACGAAGGCCAAGCGCCTCCGTCCGGTCGCCGAGCGGCTCATCACGTTCGCGAAGCGCGGCGACCTGCACGCCCGTCGTCGCGTGATCAGCATCCTGCGTGACAAGTCCGTCGTGCACACGCTGTTCACCGAGATCGCCCCGCAGGTCGAAGACCGTCAGGGCGGCTACACCCGCATCACGAAGCTCGGCTTCCGCAAGGGCGACAACGCTCCCCTCGCGTCGATCGAGCTCGTCCTCGAGCCGGTGTCGGGCAAGCCCGCCCCGGTGAAGCGCGACGCCGCCCCCGCCGCTGCCGCGCCTGTCGAGGAGCCCGCGGCCGAGGAGCCCACCGCCGAGGAGGCCCCGGTCGACGAGACCGAGACCACCGAAGAGTCCGCTCCGGTCGCCGAGGAGACCGAGACCGAGGCTGCCGCCGAGGTCGAGGACGACGCTGCCGCCAAGGCGGACGACACGAAGGCCGACGACGCCAAGTAGTCCTCAGCACCACACGAGGAAGCCCCCGCGATGCACGTCGCGGGGGCTTCCTCGTGTCCGGCGCCGGGAGGTGGTCGCGTCCGCGACCAGGCGTCGGACGGGAGGCATGGTGCCGGCCCGCCACGGGCCTCCCGTCGGACGGGAGGCACGGTGCCGGCCCGCCACGGGCCTCCCGGCCGTCGTCGCGCGACACGGACCGATCCGCCGTGGCTCACAGGCGCACCCACGTAGCGTCTCGGGCGCCATGGCACGAGCAGAACGCATCACGGGCGCCGGACGCCGCATCTGGCGGTGGAGCCGCGACTCCGGCACCCAACCGCGCCTGCTGCTCGCGGCGAAGGCAGCCCTCGCCGCGACGATCGCGTGGGTCCTCGCGAAGTACGCACCGGGCGTGGCCGCGGAGTACCCGTACTACGCGCCCCTCGGCGCGATCGTCGCCATGCGCACGACCGTGTTCGCCGGGATCCGGTCGGGCGTGCAGACCCTCGTGGGGATCACCCTCGGGATCGTCATCGCCTGGGTGACCATGCTCGTCGGCGACCCCGGCGGCATCGCGGTCGCGCTCGTGGTGGGGCTCGGTGTGCTCGTGAGCGGCTTCCGCATCCTCGGCGAGGGCTACTCGTGGGTGCCCATGGCCGCGCTCTTCGTCCTGCTCGTCGGCGGCGGGAACGCGGAGGGCTACTCCTTCGCCTACATCGTGCAGATGGCGATCGGCATCGGGATCGGCCTCGCGGTGAACTTCGCCGTGTTCCCGCCGCTGCACTTCTGGGACGCGGAGCGCCGCATCGACCAGGTGAACGCGGTGCTCGCACGGCAGCTCGACGACCTGGCCGACGCGCTCGTCGACGGCGAGCCCGACACGGCCGCGTGGGACCGGCAGCAGGCGCGGCTCGACAAGGCGATCGCGGACGTGCGGGACCGGGTCGCGACCGCCCAGGAGAGCCGGCGGATGAACCCCCGGGGCGCGCTCCGGGGGTCCCGGGCGCGACTGGAGTCCGACGGTGCCCGGTTCCGCGCGGTCGAACGCGCCGCCTGGTACACGACCGACCTCACCGAACTCGTCGCCCGGTCCGGCCCGGTGGCGGACAACATCGGCCGGCCGGATCGTGTCTTCGCCGATCCCTTCGCGGCCGCACTGCGGCAGGTGGCGTGCGTGGTCCGCGGTGACTGCCCGGCCGAGGAGGGAGACGACGCCCTCGCGAAGCTCGAGCAGGCGCTCGACGCCAGTCGGTCGAACCCGTCGCAGGTGACGGTCACGGCGAGTGCGATCGTCGCGCTGCGGGGTGTCATCGAGTCCGAGAAGCGGGCGACGGAGGACGTGGACACCGAGACGGGGCCGTTCGGGAAGGAACGGCGGGACCGCCGTCCTCGACAAAGATAACACTGTGGTTATATGGTGTGGCCGTGCACGCATTCGACGTCCTCGGTGACCCGGTTCGCCGGCGCCTGACCGAGCTCCTGGCCAGCGGCGATCGCCCCGCGGGTGAGCTGGTCGACGTCATCGCGTCGGAGTTCGGGATCTCGCAGCCGGCGGTCTCGCGGCACCTGCGGATCCTGCGCGAGGCGGGTTTCGCGTCGTCGGAGGCACGTGGGACCGTGCGCGTCTACCGCCTCGAGCCCAGCGTGGTGGCCGAGCTCGACGGCGCCGTCGAACGCTACCGCGCGCTCTGGCGACAACGCCTCGACGCGCTGGGCACCGAGATCGCCAGGGGGCAGCGCGAGGCCCGATCGGCGGCAGGTGGGCCCGCGTCCATGACCGGAACACCCACACGACACGACGAGGAGCCCTGACATGCGCACCACCGACGGCACCGCAGAACCGCTCTCCGAGGGCGGGTACCTCATCCGCTTCGCCCAGACCTACCCGACCACCCCGGAAGACCTCTGGCACGCGGTGACCGACCGCGAGCGACTTTCCCGCTGGATGGCCCCGTACGAGGGTGACCTGCGACTCGGCGGGCACTGGACCGCGCGGTACGACGACGGGAGCGTGTTCACCGTCGGCCAGGTCACGGCGTGCGACCCGCCCCGGAGCTTCACGACCACCTGGCACGCCGTCGAGGAGCAGCAGACCACGATCACGGTGACCGTCGAGCCGGCCGAGCGCGGTGCGGCGCTCCGGCTCGAGCACGAGGGGGTCGGCAGCGTGGACTACCTCGCCGGGTGGCACACGTACCTCGAGCTGCTCGAACTCGATCTCGACGGCGACGCGGCCGCGGCCTCGACGTTCGACTGAAATGCCCGGTACCGGGAGCTCCGGACGCGGTACCGGGAGAACGGCGCGGGAGGCCTGACGCCCGAGCGTCCGTAGACTCGGGACGTGACCGCGCGTCCCCGCCTCGCCGTCCTCGGACCCGTACTGGTCGAGGGGACGTCGGGGACGCCCACCGTGGTCACGGGCGCGCTCGCCCGGTCGTTCCTCACCGCGCTGGTCCTCGCGCCCGGGCTGAGCCTGTCGAGCGGCTCGCTCATCGACGACCTCTGGCCCGGTGAGCAGCCCCGTGCGGCACGGGCGGCGCTCCAGACCATGGTGTCGCGCCTGCGCCGCACCACCGCCAAGGGGCTCGTGCGCTCCACCGCCACGGGCTACGCCCTCGCGTGCGACACGGACGACGTCGATCTCCTCCGGGCGGAGCACGCGGCGGCGTCGACCGACGCCGGCGGCGTCGAGGACGCCCTCGCGCTCTGGCGGGGTGTCCCCGGCGAGGACGTCGAGGGCGACCTCGGCGACGCGCTCGCCGCCCGGGCCGCGACCGCACGCGGCGCCCTGCGACGATCGCTCGGTGCCCTCCTGCTCGACACCGGGCGGGCGGACGAGGCGGTCGCGGTGTGGCGGTCCGCCGCCGAGGCGGACCCCTTCGACGAGGTCACGGTCGCGGGCACGATGCGTGCCCTCGACGCTGCCGGCCGTCCGGCCGAGGCGCTCGCCGTGTTCGCCGCGCACCGTGACCGGTTGGCCGACGAACTCGGCGCAGACCCCTCCGGCGACCTCGTCCGACTGAACGCGGACCTCCTGCGCCGGTCGGCCGACCAGGTAGGGCGGGCGCGACGCATCGGCCTGCGGGCTGCGCCGAACCGGTTGGTCGGACGGGAGGCCGACCTCGCCGCCGTCACGGGCCTCCTGTCGCGCGAGCGGTTGGTCACGGTCCTCGGTGCGGGTGGGCTCGGGAAGACCCGCCTCGCACAGGCGGTCGCGGCGGGGTTGCCGGACGACGTCGGCGTCGTCGTGGTGGAGCTCGCGTCCGTCGCGGCCCCCGAAGACGTCCTCCCCGCGCTCGGCGCCGTGCTCGGGATCGTGGAGGTCCGATCGGCCCGGACGCTGCGCGACGCCGTGGTGACCGACCTGTCGGCGAGGGTCGTGCGGTCGCTGTCGGACGGTCCGACGGTGCTCGTGCTCGACAACTGCGAGCACCTGCTCGGGCCGGTCGCCACGCTGACCGCCGAGCTGCTCGCAGCGGCCCCTGACCTGCGGGTGCTCGCCACGTCGCGGGCGCCACTCGCGATCGCCGGCGAGGTCGTGGCGCCCCTGGCACCCCTGCCCGTCGAGGCGGACGGCGCCGCGGTGCGCCTCTTCACCGAGCGTGCCCGCGCAGCCCGACCCGGCGCCGTGCTGCCCGTGGACGCCGTCCGCCGGATCTGCACCCGTCTCGACGGCTCACCCCTCGCGATCGAGCTCGCCGCCGCGCGGATCCGAGGCATGAGCACCGACGAGATCGAACGACGCCTCGACGACCGCTTCGCGTTGCTGCGGGGCGGCGACCGGAGCGCACCGGAACGGCACCGCACCCTGCTCGCGGTCATCGAGTGGAGCTGGCACCTGCTCGACGACGGCGCCCGCGACCTCCTGCCCCGACTCGCGCTCTTCCCCGACGGGCTCGCGGTCGACGCGGTGGAGGCGGTCGCGGCCCCGGACCAGCCCGACGCGCTGGACGACCTCGCCGACCTCGTCGAGCAGTCGCTCGTGCAGCTCGTCGAACGCGAGGGCGAGCCCGTCCGCTACCGCCTGCTCGAGACCGTCCGGGAGTTCGGTACGGCGCGGCTCCGCGACCTCGGGCGCACCGACGAGGTCCGACGTGCGATGCTCGGTTGGGCCCACGACTTCGGCACCACCCACGACCTGTTCGCCATCGCCGGCCCGGAGCAGCTCGGCCGGTTCCACGAGGTCCGCCGCGAGGCCGACAACCTCGTCGGGCTCCTGCGGTGGGCGCTCCGCGACGAGGACGCCGGGACGACCGCAGCGGTGTTCGGCGCCCTCGGCGCCTACTGGACGCTCCGTGGCACGCAGGAGGAGATCACCGCGGTCGCGCCGGACGTCGTGACCGTCCTGCGGTCCCGCGAGCCGGCACCGGCAGACCGCACCGCCGCACACGTCGGGCTCGTCGTGGCAGGTGGCGCGTCCGCGTTCGACGACCGCCGCACGACGGCGTGGGCCGTGTCGACGCTCCGCCGGTGGCGCCGGACCGCGACCGCCGACGATCCCGTCGTCGACGCCCTCGCCGCGCTCTTCGTCGAGTTCGGCCGCCCGGAGGCCGCGACCGCCCTGCTCGCCCGGTTCCGTGCCGATCCGGACGACCGCGTCGCCTGCATCGGCAACCTGCTCAGCGCGCCGCTCGCCGAGAACGGCGGGGAGCCCGCCGAGGCGCTCCGCTTCGCCGTCGCCGCCCAGGACCTCGCGAACCGTGCCGGTGACCTGTGGACCACCGGCACCTCCGCGGTCACGATGACGCAGCTCCTCGCGCAGACGGGCCGGTACCGGGACGCCCTCGACGCGGCCGAACGCGCTCGGGGGCGTCTCGAGCTCCTGGGTGCCGACGACGACCTGTCCGAGATCGCCTGGTCGGTCGGACTCTGCGCCGCTGCGACCGGCGACGTCGACCGGGCCCGGGCGGTCGCCCGTGAGTTGCAGCACCGGCCGGCCGGTGGTCGTGGCCCCGAGGCCGACGGCGCGATGGTGGCCCTGATCGCGCTGGCGATCGAGGCGGAGTGTCGGCGGGCGGAGGGCGACCCGGCAGCGGCTGCCGAACGGTACACGGCGGCGTGGGAGACGGCATCGGACCGGCGTGGCCCTGCCCCGAACTGGCGACTCATGGCGGGCGCGGCCCGCATCGCCGCGGTCGACGAGACCGCGGGCGGGTTCGACGGACTCCGGCCGGCCGAGCGGGCGGTCGCGCGACGGATGCGGAACGTGACACTCGCCCTGCTCCGCGTCCGACCGTGGTGGACCGACCTCCCCGTGGTCGGGACGACGCTCGCCGGCCTCGCGCTCGCTGCCGCCCGCGAGGGATCCTTCGACGCGGCTGCGCGGTGCTGGGCGCTCGCCGTGCGCTTCGGCACCCGGCAGGACTTCGCCGTGCTCGCGCACGAACGGCTCCGGCCCCTGCTGGCGGCTGTGATCGGTGCCGACGTGCTCCGGGACGCCGAGTCGGCCTCGGCCCGGTGGGACCGGGCCGAGGCCGAGACGGCGGCGCGCTGCGTGCTCGAGGACCTCCGGTCCGGACCTCAGGCCTTCCGCATGTAGGTCCGGACCGTGAGCGGGGCGAACACCGCGACGATCACCGCCGCTCCGAGGAGACTGATCCAGAGGTCACCGGTCACCGCGCCGTGGTTGACCAGCTCGCGGACCGCGGTGATGAGGTGCGAGATCGGGTTGACCTCGGTGAACCACCGCAGCCAGCTCGGCAGGGTGTCGACGGGGACGAACGCGTTCGAGAGGAAGGTCAGCGGGAACAGCACGAGGTTCGCGATGCCGGAGACGCTCGACGCGGTCCGGGCGACGACACCGAAGTACGCGAAGATCCAGCTGATCGCCCACGCGACGACGATCACGAGGAGCCCGGCGAGCACGACGGCCGCGGGGCCGCCCTCCGGCCGCAGACCCATGATGATCCCCACCGTGAAGGTGATCGCGGTCGCGATCGCGTACCGGACGGTGTCGGCGAGCAGGGCCCCTGCCAGCGGTGCGATCCGCGCGATCGGCAGCGACTTGAACCGGTCGAACACGCCCTTGTCCATGTCCTCGCGGAGCTGCACGCCCGTCACGATCGACGACGTGATGTTCGTCTGCACGAGGATGCCGGGGATGATCACGGGCAGGTAGCTGCCGATGTCGCCGGAGATCGCGCCACCGAAGATGTACGTGAACATCACGGTGAAGACGATCGGCATGAGCGTCACGTCGAAGAGCTGCTCGGGCGTCCGGCGGATCTTCACGAGGCCGCGGTAGGCCATCGTGAAGGACTGTCGGACGGTCGCGCCGAGTCCGGTGCTGCCGACGCCGGCGCGGGGCGTGACCCGGGGCGTGGACGTCGGGGTCGGGGCGATGGTGGTCATGCGATGCTCCCTTCGAGCTCGCGGTCGGCGCCGTCGGTCGCGTCGGCGTCCGTCGGCTTGCCGGTGATGGTCAGGAAGACCTCGTCGAGCGTCGGCTTCTGCACGCTCATCTCGGCGAGGGAGATGCCGGCCTCGCGGAACGACACGAGCAGGTCGGTCACCCGGTCGGGGTCGGTCATCGGCGCGGTCAGCCGGGAGCCCTCGGGACTCGCCACCGCGTCGACGCCGAGCGTGGTGCGCACGATCGTCCGCGCGGCGTCCAGCCGGAGGCCGTCGGTCAGCCGGAGCTGCAGCGACGAGGTGCCGATCGACGCCTTCAGCTCGTCACCCGTGCCCTCGGCGACGACCCGCCCGTGGTCGATGACGGCGATGCGGTCAGCGAGCTGGTCGGCCTCGTCGAGGTACTGCGTGGTCAGCAGGACGGTGGACCCGGTCGCGACGAGCTCCCGGATCGTGTCCCACATCTGCGCCCGGGTGCGCGGGTCGAGCCCGGTGGTCGGTTCGTCGAGGAAGATGAGCGGCGGCTGCGCGATGAGGCTCGCCGCAAGGTCCAGCCGACGACGCATGCCGCCGGAGAACGCCTTGAGCGGCCGGGACGCGGCCTCGGTCAGGCCGAAGCGGTCGAGCAGTTCGGAGGCCTTCGCGCGTGCGTGGCGGCGGGAGAGCCCGAGCAGCCGCGAGAAGATCACGAGGTTCTCGGTCGCGCTGAGGGTCTCGTCGACGCTCGCGTACTGGCCGGTCACGCCGATGAGCGAACGGACCGTCTGGGCCTCGCGCCGGACGTCGTGTCCGAACACGCGGGCCTCACCGGCGTCCGCCGCGAGGAGGGTCGCCAGCATCGAGATCGTGGTGGTCTTCCCGGCGCCGTTCGGGCCGAGCACGCCGTAGACCGAGCCGGCCTCCACGCGGAGGTCGACACCGTCCACGGCGCGGTTCGTCCCGAAGGTCTTCACGAGGCCGGATGCCTCCACCGCGAGGGGTGTCGTGGTCATCGCAGGTTCCTTTCGTCGATGTCGGGGTCGATCGTGCCGCCGCCCGCTCACACGCCACTCACGTGCCGCTGACACCGCTACCGTGGGGGCGTGAGCGACACCGAGACCCCCGACGGCGTGCGGCTCCGGCTCGACATCGCCTACGACGGCGCCGCGTTCTCCGGGTGGGCCCGTCAGCCGGGCCTGCGCACCGTGCAGGGTGCGCTCGAGACAGCGCTCGCCACGGTGTTCACGCGGTGGGGCGAGCCGCCCCTGCTGACCGTGGCCGGCCGGACCGACGCCGGGGTGCACGCCACCGGCCAGGTCGCCCACCTCGACCTCTCGGCCGAGCAGTGGGAAGCGCTGCGGTCGAAGCGCGGCAGCACCGGGCGCTCGCCGCTGGATGGGCTCGTCAAGCGCGTGAACGGCATCGCGGCACCGGAGGGCGACGTCGTCGTCACGCGCGCCTCGGTCGCGCCACGGGGCTTCGACGCCCGGTTCTCCCCCCTCTGGCGTCGCTACCAGTACCGGGTCGCCGACCTCGAGGCGCCACGGGACCCACGCCGGCGCGGGCACACCACCTGGCACCCGACGCGCCTCGACCCCGCGGCGATGGAGCGCGGCGCGCTGGTGCTGCTCGGGCTCCACGACTTCGCGACCTTCTGCAAGCCGCGGGAGGGCGCGACCACGATCCGGACACTCCAGGAGTTCCGCTGGGACCGCGAGCCGGACGGCACACTCGTGGCGAGCCTCCAGGCCGATGCGTTCTGCCACTCCATGGTGCGTGCGATGGTCGGGGCGACCATCGCCGTCGGCGAGGGCCGCTTCGGGCCGGAGCGCCTCGAGGAGCTGCGCGTCGCGCAGCGCCGGACGAGCGAGTTCAAGGTCGCGCCCGCCCGCGGGCTCACGCTGACCGAGGTCGGCTACCCGGCCGACGACGAGCTCGCCGCGCGGGCCGACCAGACGCGAGCGCGCCGGACCGGGGACGGGGCGGAGGCCGGTACGGTCGGGGGATGAGCTCCCGCGCCGCACGGTCCGTCGTCTCCGTCGCACCCGGCGTGGTGTTCGTCGAGGGCCCGGTGTCGAACTGGGTCGTCCTCGCCGAGGAGGACGGCGTCGCCCTGATCGACGCCGGCTACCCCGCGGACACGGATCTCGTGCTCGACACCGTGCGCTGGGCCGGACACGACCTCGACGACCTCCGGCGCGTGTACGTCACGCACGGGCACGTCGACCACGTCGGCGGCATCCCCGGGATCCTCGAACGGTTCCCGCACGTCGAGGTGCTCGCCCACGCGGACGAGGTCGACAACGTCCGCGGTCCCGAGCGGCAGCAGGTCACCCCCGCGGAGATCGGCGGGCGGCTCGCGGCGCCACGGGTGCTCCGGTGGCTCACGAAGGCGATCGCGTCCGACGCGCTCCGACCGACGACCGTCCCGACGGTCCGTGCCTTCACCGCCGCGGACTTCGACGGCCGGGCGATCACCCCGTTCCCGGCCGACGGTGACACCGCCGGGTCGACCGCGTACCTCCTCCCGGCCGCGGACGCGATCGTCACGGGTGACGCGGTGGTGTCGCGGCACGACACGCAGCCGGCGTCCTGGGCGCCACGTCCCCGCATGATCACGCCGTTCTTCACGGCCGACCCGGAACGCGCCCTCGAGTCCGCGCGAGCGCTGCCGATGCCGGGCATCCTGCTCCCCGGCCACGGTCCGGCGGTGCACCGCGTCGGGTCGGAGTGGATGCCGGTCTCGTCGTGAGACCGACTCCGTACCGGGAAGCGATCATTTACCTGACCGCAACCTGAGCGACCGGTCAGGCAGGTAGGTTCCGAGGGTCGTTGCCCCCCGACCGGGGGGAGCCAACCCACGAACGCGAAGGTCCTCATGCTCCGAACCGAACGCTCGGCGGGGGTGACGAGCCGCACGCTGGTGTGCGCCGTCACCGCCGCAGCCCTGCTCGCCGCCCCGCTCGTCGCCGCCGGACCGGCGTCGGCGAACCCGGACGGCACCGGCCTCGTCATCGAGGAGGCCTACCTCAAGGGCGGCAGCGCGAACCAGCCGTTCACGAACAAGTTCGTCGAGCTCGGCAACCCGACCGACGCGCCGATCAGCGTGGACGGCTGGTCGCTCCAGTACCGCGCCGCGACGAGCACGGGTGCCCCGTCGGTCGGCAAGCTCGCCGGCTCGGTCCCCGCGCACGGCACCTACCTCGTGCAGATGGGGTCGAACGGGTCGACCGGCCAGGCGCTGCCCGAGGCCGACGCCGTCACGGGCCTGAACCCGTCGGGGTCGACGGGCACGCTCGTCCTCGCCGACCAGGCGACCGCGCTGACCCTTCCCGCGGGCGGTGTGACGACCGGCACGCCGGGTGTCGTCGACCTGCTCGGCTACGGCACGTCGAACACCTTCGAGACCGCGGTCGCGACGACCGGCACCGCCAACTCCGTGCCCGACGCGCTGACCCGCACGGGCACGACCGACACGGACTCGAACGCGGCGGACTTCTCGCTCACCAGCTCGGTCACCCCGGAGAACGCCGCCGGCGAGACGACGCAGCCGACCGACCCGACCGACCCCTCCGACCCGGGCACGCCCGCGACACCGGCCGAGCAGGTCACCATCGCGCAGCTCCAGGGCACGACGGACACCTCGCCGTACGTCGGCAAGACCGTCCGCACCGACGGTGTCGTCACCGCGGTCTACGCGACCGGCGGGTTCGCCGGCTACACGATCCAGACCGCGGGCACCGGTGGCGCGCTCGACCTGTCGACGCACACCGCGTCCGACGCGGTCTTCGTGTACTCCGCTGCGACCGCAGCCAAGGTTGCGATCGGCGACGCGGTGCGGCTCACCGGCACGGTCTCCGAGTTCAACGGTCTGACCGAGCTCACGGTGCCGACCGCGGCCGGTCTCGAGCAGCTCCCGAAGGCGGGCGTCGCGCAGCCCGTCCCCGCCTCGCTCACCTTCCCGCGGACGGACGCCCAGCGCGAGTCCCTCGAGAGCATGCTCGTCGCGCCGCAGGGCGACTACACGGTCGCGGACAACTACACGACCAACCAGTACGGCGAGGTCGTGCTCGCCAGCGGGAAGCAGCGCCTGCTCCAGCCGACCGAGGTCGCCCGTCCGGGCAGCGCCGAGGCCGCCGCGGTCGCCGCCGACAACGCCGCTCGCCAGGTCACCCTCGACGACGGTGCGAGCACGAACTTCCTCAGCGCCGCGAACCAGTCGATCCCGGTGTCCTGGCTGACCCAGGGCCCGGTCACGGTCGGTGCCGCGGCGACCTTCGACGAGCCGGTCGTCCTCGACTACCGGAACGACTCGTGGAAGTTCCAGCCCACCTCGCCGATCACCGGCGCGACGCCGGCCGCGGACCTGCCGGTGTCGTTCTCGAACGTCCGCACCTCGGCTCCGGAGAACGTGGGCGGGGACGTCAAGCTCGCCGGCTTCAACGTCCTGAACTACTTCCCGACGACCGGCGACCAGCTCACCGGCTGCACGTACTACACCGATCGTGACGGCGACCCCGTGACGGTGCGCGGTGGCTGCGACGCCCGCGGTGCGGCGAACGCCGACGACCTCGCCCGCCAGCAGGTCAAGATCGTCAAGGCGATCAACGGCCTCGGCGCCGACGTCGTCTCCCTCGAGGAGATCGAGAACTCGGCCCGCTTCGGCCAGGACCGCGACGCCGCCGTGGCGACCCTCGTGTCGGCGCTGAACGCAGCGACCGGCAAGGACACCTGGGCGTACGCGAAGTCGCCGGCGAAGCTCCCGGCCAGCGAGGACGTCATCCGGCTGGCGCTCATCTACAAGCAGGACCGCGTGCAGCCGGTCGGCGGGTCGACGATCCTCGACGACGCCGCCTTCGCGAACGCACGACGGCCGCTCGCGCAGGCCTTCGCCCCGGTCGTGACCAGGCCCGGCAAGGGGAAGGGTGCCGACAAGCCGAAGCAGGCCGACACCTTCCTCGTCATCGCGAACCACTTCAAGTCGAAGGGGTCGGGCAGCGGCGCAGACGCCGACCAGGGCGACGGCCAGGGTGCGTCGAACGCCTCCCGCGTCGCGCAGGCGAAGGCTCTCGTGGCGTTCTCGACCGCGATGCAGAAGACGGCCCGCACCGACAAGGTGTTCATGCTCGGCGACTTCAACGCCTACAGCCAGGAGGACCCGGTGCAGGTCCTCGACGACGCCGGCTACACGGACCTCGGCCCGACCGAGGACCCGACCGAGTGGTCGTACGTCTTCAGCGGGCTGAGTGGGTCGCTCGACCACGTGTTCGCGTCGAAGGCCGCCCTGAAGACCGTGACGGGCGTGGACATCTGGAACATCAACTCGGTCGAGTCGGTGGGGCTCGAGTACTCGCGCTACGACTACAACGTCACGGACCTGTACCGCGACGACGTCTACCGCGCCAGCGACCACGACCCGATCCTGGTCGGCATCGACCTGCCCGGCGTGGGCCAGCCCGGCGGGCCCGGCGACGGACCCGGCAAGCCCGGTGACGGACCCGGCAAGCCCGGCCACAGCGGGACCGGCCCGATCGCGGCGGCCATCGCGGCGCTCATCGACTGGTTGCGCGGCCTCTTCGGGTGACGGCCGTCCTGTCGGACGTGACCACCTGACGGACTGGCGCGCCCCGCTCAGCGGCGACGCGGAGCGTTGCGCGGGGCGCGCCGACCGAGCCTGCGAGGGAGGACGGTGCCAGCGGGCACCGTGCCTCCAGTCCGTTACCGGGCGCGTTCGACAACGCGAGTCGCGTCGGGTAGGCTCTCTCCTTGGTCTGTGCGCCCCGTGCGCCGGACAGTCAGATGAGCCCTCCACCGGGCAGTTCCACGTGCGTCGCGCGGGGAACACCCACCGGAGCGGGATTCACGGACTCCTCACCTCGACACGAAAGCAGCACACCTGTGACTCGTACGTTCTCCCCGAAGCCGGCAGACGTCCAGCACGACTGGATCGTCATCGACGCGACCGACGTCGTCCTCGGCCGCCTCGCCACCCACGCGGCTGCGCTCCTGCGCGGCAAGCACAAGGCCACCTTCGCCCAGCACATGGACATGGGTGACTACGTCATCATCATCAACGCGGACAAGGTCGCCCTCACCGGCTCCAAGCTCGCCAAGAAGGTCTACTACCGTCACTCGGGCTACCCGGGCGGCCTCACGGCGACCTCCTACCCGGAGATGCTCGAGAAGCACCCGACCCGCGCCGTCGAGAAGGCGATCCGCGGCATGCTGCCGAAGAACACCCTCGGCCGTGAGCAGCTCAAGAAGCTGAAGGTCTACGCCGGCGCGGAGCACCCGCACGCCGCGCAGCAGCCCAAGGCGTACACCTTCGACCAGGTCGCGCAGTAACGACGGCCACGACGACTTCAAGGACTGATACAACTCATGGCACAGATCGCTGACTCCCTCGACCAGACCCCGGAGAGCTTCACCACGGAGAGCGCACCCGTCGCTGCCGAGGCTGCTCCCCGCCAGATCCTCAACGTCTCGGGCGGTGCCGTCGGGCGCCGCAAGGAGGCCATCGCCCGCGTCCGCCTCGTCCCCGGTGGCGGCGCGTTCACGGTCAACGGCCGCACGCTCGAGGACTACTTCCCGAACAAGCTGCACCAGCAGCTGATCAACGACCCGTTCAAGGTGCTCGAGCTCCTCGGCGCCTACGACATCACCGCCCGCATCACCGGTGGTGGCCCCTCGGGTCAGGCCGGTGCGCTCCGCCTCGCCATCGCGCGTGCGCTGAACGAGATCGACCGCGAGAACAACCGCCCGGCGCTCAAGAAGGCCGGCTTCCTCACCCGTGACGCCCGCGTCATCGAGCGCAAGAAGGCCGGTCTCAAGAAGGCCCGCAAGGCGTCGCAGTTCTCGAAGCGCTAGTCGCTCACCGAACCCGATCGCAATGCCGCGTCTGTTCGGTACCGACGGTGTTCGTGGTCTCGCCAACGGCGAGCTGACGGCCGCGCTGGCTCTGGGTCTCGCCCAGGCCAGCGCGGCCGTGCTCACACACGGACACCATGCGGACGCCCGTCGGGCGTCCGGTCGACCGCGCCCCCGCGCGGTCCTGGCGCGCGACCCGCGCGTCTCCGGTGAGTTCCTCGGCGCGGCCGTCGCCGCCGGGCTCGCCTCCGCCGGTGTCGACGTGCTCGACGCCGGGGTCATCCCCACCCCCGCTGCCGCGTTCCTCGTCGCGGACATCGACGCCGACTTCGGCGTGATGATCTCCGCATCGCACAACCCGGCCCCCGACAACGGGATCAAGTTCTTCGCAGCCGGTGGCCGCAAGCTGCCGGACGAGGTCGAGGACCGCATCGAGGCGGCCATGCACGACCACTCGGCGCCCACGCCCACCGGTGGCGACGTCGGACGGATCACGCGGTTCGCCGACGCCGAGGACCGCTACGTCGTCCACCTGCTCGGCACGCTGCCGGCCCGGCTCGACGGCATCCACGTCGTGCTCGACTGCGCGCACGGTGCGGCGTCGGCGGTCTCGCCCGAGGTGTTCCACAACGCCGGCGCCCGCGTCACGGTGATCGGCGCCGACCCGGACGGCGTGAACATCAACGACGGCGTGGGCTCGACGCACCTCGACAACCTCGCTGCGGCCGTCCTCGAGCACGGCGCGGACGTCGGGATCGCCCACGACGGCGACGCCGACCGGTGCCTGGCGGTCGACGCCGCGGGCAACGTCGTCGACGGAGACCAGATCATGGCGATCCTCGCGCTGTCCCTCAAGGAGCGCGGGCTCCTCGCGTCGGACACCCTCGTCGCGACCGTCATGTCGAACCTCGGACTCTTCCGGGCGATGTCGGACGCCGGCATCACCGTCGAGCAGACCGCCGTGGGCGACCGCTACGTGCTCGAGCGCATGAACGAGGGCGGGTTCTCCCTCGGCGGTGAGCAGTCCGGTCACGTGATCTTCCACGAGTACGCCACCACGGGCGACGGCATCCTCACGGGGCTGCACCTCGTCGCGGAGATGGCTCGGACGGGCAAGACGCTCGCGCAGCTCGCGGAGTGCATGACGGTGTTCCCGCAGGTCCTGCTGAACGTCCGGGGCGTCGACCGCACCGGCCTCGACGACCAGGGCGTGCAGGACGCCGTCGCGGCGCACACCGCAGCCCTCGGTGACTCCGGTCGCGTGTTGCTGCGGCCGTCCGGTACCGAGCCGGTCGTGCGCGTCATGGTCGAGGCGGCGTCGCAGGCCGATGCCGAGCGGATCGCCGAGGACCTCGCAGACGTGGTGCGCGCGCGGCTCGCGATCGACGACGCCGCGTAGGGTCCACCCGGCACCTCCGCGTCGAACCACGAAACCGACGTCGAACCAGGCTGAGCAGCTGGTTCGACGTCGGTTTCGTGGTTCGGAACGGGGTCGCTAGATCTTGCGGAGCAGCACCGAGTTGACCTTGTGGTTCGCGCCCTTCTTCAGCACGAGCGTCGCTCGGGACCGCGTCGGGAGCACGTTCTCGACGAGATTCGGCTCGTTGATCGCCCGCCACACCTCGGTCGCCGTCCGCACCGCGTCCTCGCGTGAGAGCGAGGCGAAGCGGTGGAAGAACGAGTCCGGGCTGGAGAACGCCTCCTCCTGCAGGGCGAGGAACCGGTCGACGTACCAGGACTCGATGTCCTTCGTCTTCGCGTCGACGTAGATCGTGAAGTCGAACAGGTCGGACAGCGCCAGACGTCCGTTCGTCGGGGCAGCCAGCACGTTGAGCCCCTCGACGATGAGGATGTCCGGCTGCCGGACGACCACCTCGGCGTCGGGCACGATGTCGTACACGAGGTGCGAGTAGAACGGCGCGCGGACCTCGGCCGCGCCGCTCTTCACCTGGCTCACGAACCGGAGCAGGGACCGGCGGTCGTACGACTCCGGGAAGCCCTTGCGGTCCATGATCCCGCGGCGTTCGAGTTCGGCGTTCGGGTACAGGAACCCGTCGGTGGTCACGAGTTCGACCCGCGGTGTGTCCGGCCAGCGCTTCGTCAGTTCACGCAGCAGTCGGGCGACGGTGGACTTGCCGACCGCGACCGACCCGGCGACGCCGATGACGAACGGCGTCCGGCTCGCGCGCTCCCCGAGGAAGGCCGACGTCGACGCGTGCAGGTTCCGGGCACCGGCGGCGTACAGCGTCAGCAGACGTGAGAGCGGCAGGTAGACCTCCTGCACCTCCCGCATGTCCAGCCGGTCGCCGAGTCCGCGCAGCTGCACGATCTCGGTCTCGGTGAGGGACAGGTGCTCCCTCGGTGCGAGCTGCGCCCACTCGTCGCGGGGGATCTCCACGAAGGGGGTGGGGTGCGCGACGGTGGTGTCCGTGATCGGCATGGGGACGAGCGTACCGACGGGAGGCCCGGATCACGTGAGCGGGCGCGCTCACGTGGTCCGGGCCTCCCGCCCGGTGCTCCGGCTGCGTCCGCAGGACGCGCTCGCGTACCCGTCAGGCGGGCAGCGCCGCCTCGATCGCGGCGACGACCTCGGGGGCGTCCGGCTTCGTGGTCGGACGGAACCGCGTGACCGTGCCGTCGGGTGCGACGAGGAACTTCTCGAAGTTCCAGCTGACGCGGCCGGCCTTGCCCGCGCTGTCCGGGGTCTCCTTGAGCGCCTGGTAGAGCGGGTGGGCGCCCTTGCCGTTGACCTTGACCTTCTCCGACATCGGGAACGTCACACCCCAGGTCGTCGAGCAGTACTCCTCGATGGCCTCGGACGAGCCGAGCTCCTGCAAGAACTGGTTGCTCGGGAACCCGAGGACCGTGAAGCCCCGCGGGCCGTACTCCCTCTGCATGGCCTCGAGCTGCTCGTACTGCGGCGCGAGTCCGCACCGCGAGGCGACGTTCACCACGAGCACGGCCTTGTCGGAGAACTGCCCGAACGTGGTGTGCTCACCGTGCAGCGTCGTGATCTCGATGTCGTCGAACCGGCCCATGACCAGAACGGTATCCCTCCTGTGGCGGGCATGCAGGGTCGTGGCCCAGGCAGACCGTAGGATCGAAGCCATGTGTGGAATCGTCGGCTACGTCGGCAGCAACAGCAGCCAGGACGTGCTCCTGGGAGGACTCCGTCGACTCGAGTACCGCGGCTACGACTCGGCGGGCATCGCCGTCGTGGACGCCGGGTCGGACCTCGCCTCGGCGAAGAAGGCCGGCAAGCTCCAGGCCCTCGTCGACGAACTCGAGTCGCACCCCATCGCCGACGGCGGCACCGGCATCGGCCACACCCGCTGGGCGACGCACGGCGGCCCGACCGACGGCAACGCGCACCCGCACCTGGCGGACGGCGGCAAGCTCGCCCTCATCCACAACGGCATCATCGAGAACTTCGCCGAGCTCCGCGCCGAGCTGCAGGCCGAAGGCGTCGAGTTCGTCAGCGAGACCGACTCCGAGGTCGCGGCGCACCTCGTCGCGCGGTCGTTCCGCGAGACCGGCGACCTGACCGCCGCCATGCAGCAGGCCGTGCAACGGCTCGAGGGCGCCTTCACGCTCCTCGTCGTGCACGCCGACCAGCCCGGCGTCGTCGTCGGTGCCCGGCGCAACTCCCCGCTCGTGGTCGGCCTCGGTGACGGCGAGAACTTCATGGGCTCCGACGTCGCCGCGTTCGTCGCGTACACGCAGCGGGCCCTCGCGGTCGGCCAGGACGAGATCGCCACGATCCGCCCCGACGGCGTCGACGTCATCCACTTCGACGGCAGCCCGGCGTCGCCGAGCGAGTTCGAGGTCAACTGGGACGCGTCCGCCGCCGACAAGGGCGGTTGGTCCTCGTTCATGGCGAAGGAGATCAGCGAGGAGCCCGAGGCCGTCGCCAAGACGATCCTCGGCCGCGTCCACGACGGCGCGGTCACGCTGACGGACCTCGACCCGATCGCCGAGCGCCTGGCGACCGTCGAGCGTGTCATCGTCATCGCCTGCGGGACCGCCGCGTACGCCGGCATCCTCGGCAAGTACGCGATCGAGCAGTGGGCCCGCGTCCCCGTCGAGGTCGAGCTCGCCCACGAGTTCCGCTACCGCGACCCCGTGCTCGACGAGCGCACGCTCGTCGTGTCGATCAGCCAGTCGGGCGAGACGATGGACACCCTCATGGCAGTGAAGTACGCGCGGGAGCAGGGCGCGCAGGTGCTCTCGATCTGCAACACCCAGGGCGCGACGATCCCGCGCGAGTCCGACGCGGTGATTTACACGCACGCCGGTCCCGAGGTCGCCGTCGCGTCGACGAAGGCGTTCATCGCGCAGGGCGTCGCACTGTACCTGCTCGGGCTGCACCTGGCGACCCTGCGCGGGACCCTCACGGCCGAGCAGATCGCCGAGCAGGTCGCCGAGCTCGAGGGGCTCGCGCCGAAGCTGCAGCAGACCATCGACGACGCGTCCGGCATCAAGGACCTCGCCCGCTGGATGGCCGACACCCGCAGCGTGCTCTTCCTCGGCCGCCACGTCGGCTACCCGATCGCGCTCGAGGGTGCGCTCAAGCTCAAGGAGCTCGCGTACATCCACGCCGAGGGCTTCGCCGCCGGTGAACTCAAGCACGGACCGATCGCGCTGATCGAGCCGGGCCAGATCGTCTTCGTGATCGTGCCGTCCCCGCGCGATCCGCGGTCGCTGCACCCGAAGGTCGTGTCGAACATCCAGGAGATCCGCGCTCGCGGCGCACGGGTCATCGCCATCGCGGAAGAGGGCGACGCCGCCGTGCTGCCCTTCGCGGACGAGGTCCTGCGCATCCCGCTCGCGACGCCGCTGTTCGAGCCGCTCCTCGCGGTCGCGCCGTTGCACATGTTCGGCATGGAACTCGCCGCCGCCAAGGGCCTCGACGTCGACCAGCCGCGCAACCTCGCGAAGTCGGTCACCGTCGAGTAGTCGCTCGTGATCATCGGCATCGGGGTGGACGTCGTCGACCTGGAACGCTTCCGGGGTGTGCTCGAGCGCACCCCGGCGCTCCGGACGCGCCTGTTCACCCCGGCCGAGCTCGTCCGCGACGGGGAGCCGCGACCACCCGCGTCGCTCGCCGCACGGTTCGCCGCGAAAGAGGCACTGATCAAGGCCTTCGGCACGAGCGCCGGGCTGAGCTGGCAGGAACTCGAGGTCGTCGCGGACGACCAGCGGAACCCGTCACTGACCCTGCACGAGGGTGCGCGCCGGGTCGCGGAGCAGCGTGGCGTGACCAACGTCCACCTGTCGCTGTCGCACGATGGAGGGATCGCGACGGCGTTCGTGATCATCGAAGGGAAGTCGGATTGACCAGCCACCAACGGTCGCCGCGCCGGTCGGCGCGGCTGCACCCGCGCCTCCAGGCCGGAGGAGGTGATGCACGGTGAGCGCGTTCACCGGGATCACGGTCGACCGGGAGGCCCTGATCGCCAACTACGCGACGGTCGCCGAACAGGTGGCCCCGTCCGGCGTCATCGCGGTCGTCAAGGCGAACGCGTACGGCCACGGCGCGGCCGACGCCGCGCGGGCGTTCGTGGACGCCGGTGCGGAGTGGCTCGGCGTCGCGGACATCGACGAGGGCATCGCCCTGCGCGAGGCCGGCATCGACGAGGGCACCCGCATCCTGGCGTGGTTGCACGCACCCGACGAGGACTTCCGCCGTGCCGCGCAGTACGGCATCACCCCCGCGGTCTCGAGTGTCTCGCAGCTGTCGGCGGCCGCCGACTCCGAGGTGCCCGCCGTGCACGTGTGCGTCGACACCGGGCTGAGCCGCAACGGCGCCGTCGAGGCCGAGTGGCCCGAGCTCTTCGAGACCGCCGGTCGGCTCGCCCGCAGTGGCTCGCGTACCCGGGTCGAGGGGCTCATGTCGCACCTGGCGAACGCCTCGCGAGCCGACGACCTCGACCAGGACGCCGCGCTCCAGCGGGCGCTCGACGGCCTCGCGGCGAACGGCATCGTGCCGGACATGGTGCACCTCTCGGCCAGCGCGGCGAGCATCGCCGTTCCGGAGACCCGGCGGGACGTCGCGCGCGTCGGCGTCGCGCTGTACGGGCTGAGCCCGTTCGCGGACCGGACCTCGGCCGACCTCGGGCTCCGGCCCGCGATGCGTGTGACCGCGGCGGTGCTCCGGACGGTCCCCGTCCGCGCCGGCGAGGGCGCCAGCTACGGGTTCACGTGGCGCGCCGAGCACGACACCCGTCTCGCGGTCATCGGGCTCGGGTACGCCGACGGCTTCGACCGGGCACTCGGCAACCACGTCTCGGTCCGCATCGGCGACCGCCGCTTCCCCGTCGTGGGCCGCGTGGCGATGAACGCCATGCACATCGACATCGGTGACGCCGAAGTGCAGGTGGGCGACGAGGTCGTCCTCTGGGGCGACCCGGCCGACGGCGACCCCGCGGTCGAGGAGTGGGCCGACGCGATCGGCACGATCAACTACGAGGTCGTCGCCCGCATCGGCCGCAGCGTCGAACGGAGGACCACGTGAGCGCCTTACTGCGACAGGCATCGGTCGACCTGGACGCGTACCGGGCGAACCTCGACCTCGTCCGCGAGTGGATGGAACCGGTCGAGCTCATGGCGATCATGAAGGCCGACGCGTACGGCCACGGGCTGGAGCCGATCGCGCTCGCCGCGGTGGACGCCGGGGTGCGGTGGATCGGCGTGCTGACCGTCCCGGCCGCCCTCCGGCTGCGCGCCATCGGCGTCGACGAGGATGTCCGCGTGTTCACCTGGCAGCACGCCCCGGACCTCGACTTCCGCGACGCGGTCGACTCCGCGATCGATCTCGGGGTCTCGAACGTGCCCGAGCTGCAGCGGGTCGTCGACGCCGTCGACCACCGTCCAGCGCGCGTGCACCTCGGGTTCGACTCCGGCCTCCACCGGGACGGAGCGACGCCGGAGGACTGGCCCGCCCTCGTCGCCGCCGCGCTCGACGCCCAGCGCGCCGGCCGGATCGAGGTCGTCGCCGCGTACACCCACCTCGCCGAGTCGTCGGACGACGAGGACACCGCCGCCGTCGCCGCGTTCGACGCCGCCGTCGAGCAGGCCGAGGACGCCGGGCTCGACATCCCCGTGCGGCACGTCGCCGCGTCGCTCGCGGGGCTGGAGCGCAAGGAGTTCCGGAAGGACATGGTGCGGATGGGGGCGAACCTGTTCGGCATCCCCGGCGCGGACGGCGTCTCGGCGGCCGACCTCGGTCTCGAAGCCGTGATGACGCTGCGCGCCTCGGTCGCGAAGACGAAGCGCGTGCCCGTCGGCACGGGCGTCTCGTACGACTACACCTACCGCACCACCGCCGAGACGACCCTCGCGCTCGTCCCGGTCGGGTACGCAGACGGTGTCCCACGGCTCGCGCAGGGACGGCTGCAGGTGGCGATCAACGGGAAGCGCTACCCGATCGCGGGTCGGGTCGCGATGGACCAGTTCCTCGTGGACGTCGGCGACGACGAGGTGCGGGTCGGCGACGTCGTGACGCTGTTCGGCACCGGGGAGCACGGCGAGATGACGGTGCTCGAGTGGGGTGCCGCCCTCGACACGATCGGCGAGGAGATCGTCTGCCGCATCGGTGAGCGCGTGCCCCGCGTGTACGAGGGCCACGAGGCCGAGGGGCACGTGGCCGAGTACCTCCGGGGGGAGCGGTGACCGAGCCGCGCGTCCTGCTCGACACCACCGTCGCGACCACCGACGGGATGGGCGTCATCGGTGCCCGGCTGGCGGCCGTGCTGCGCGCCGGGGACCTCGTCGTCCTCACGGGGCCGCTCGGCGCGGGCAAGACGACGCTCACCCGGGGCCTCGGAGCCGCACTCGGTGCCCGGGGGCAGGTCTCCAGCCCGACCTTCGTGCTCGCCCGGACGCACCCCACGACGAGCGGCCCGGACCTCGTGCACGTCGATGCCTACCGCCTGTCCGACCCGCTGGAGCTCGACGACCTCGACCTCGACTGGGACGGCTCGATCGTCGTGGTGGAGTGGGGTCGTGGGTTCGTCGACGGGATCTCCGACGACGTGCTCGACGTCGAGATCGTCCGGGCGACCGGCGACGCCGGTGACTCGGCAGCAGCCGACGACGACCTCGACCCGGACGACGTCCCCGACGAACCCCGACGGGTCGTCGTCACCGCCACCGGATCCCGCTGGACCGACGTCCGGCTCTGACGCCCGGGATCGGTTCCCCGAGCCGCGTCTCGACACCCACCCGGACTGACGCGTACGACCGCCTACGATGGTCTGGTGCTGCTCGCGATCGACACCTCCGCCGGGACGTCCGTCGCCCTCGTCGACCCCACCACCGGTCAGCCGCTGGCCGAGCGCAGCACCGACGACTCCCGCCGTCACGCCGAGGTCATCGGTCCGTTCCTCGCCGAGGTGCTCGCCGAGGCCGGAGTCGCGCCGGCCGACGTCACCGGCGTCGTCGCCGGCATGGGCCCCGGCCCATTCACCGGCCTCCGTGTCGGCATCGCCGCCGCCCGCACCTTCGCCGCTGCACGCGGCCTCCCCGTCCTCCCCCTGGTCAGCCACGACGCCGTCGCGGCGGACCAGCCGCAGGCCGGTCCGTTCGTCGTCCTGACGGACGCCCGCCGCCGCGAGGTCTACTGGTCGGCGTACGACGCCGACGGGGTCCGCATCGCCGGCCCGGGACTCGCCAAGCCGGCGGACCTCGACGAGGCGATCCGCGCCTCCCGTCCGGAAGCGGCCACCTGGGACCGGGTCACCGCCACCGCGATCCCGGCCTGGAGGCTCGGCGCGCTCGCCGCGGACCGCCTCGCCTCGGGCGCTCCCTTCGCCGACGACACCCCGCTCTACCTGCGCGACCCCGACGTGACGATGCCGGGAGCCCCGAAGCGGGTCGTCCGGTGACGGCGCTCCCCGACGGACTGCGGCTCCGGCCGGCCCACCCGCAGGACCTCGACGACATCATGTGGCTCGAGCACGTGTCGTTCCCGACGGACGCGTGGTCCGCGTCGCAGATGTCCGGCGAGCTGTACTCGCCGCACGGGTACTACGTGGTGGTCGAGACCGTGGCCGACGGTGCCGCGCCGACCGTCGTCGGCTACGCCGGGCTGTCGTCGCTCGCTGGGAACCCGGTCGCGGACGTGCAGACCATCGCCGTCGCCGCCGACCAGCGCGGGCGGGGCGTCGGCAAGGCGCTCTTCACCGAGCTCCTCGACGAGGCCCGGCGCCGCGGCGTTTACGAGGTCTTCCTCGAGGTCCGCGCCGACAACCCGGTCGCGCAGGCGATGTACACGGCCTTCGGCTTCGAGCACATCGCGACGCGGCCCCGCTACTACCAGCCCGACGGCGTCGACGCGTGGGTCATGCGCGCGGAGCTGCCCACGGCACCCGGCGCCGGTCGCGTCGGGCCCATCGGACAGGAGGCGCTCGATGAGCACAGCTGAACCCCTCGTGCTCGGCATCGAGACGAGCTGTGACGAGACCGGCGTCGGGATCGTCCGCGGGACCACCCTGCTCGCGAACGTCATCGCGTCGAGCATGGAGGAGCACGCCCGGTACGGCGGCGTCGTGCCCGAGGTCGCCGCACGGGCGCACCTCGAAGCCATGACCCCGACGCTGCGCGAGGCGCTCGACCGGGCCGGCGTCACGCTCGACGAGCTCGACGCCGTCGCGGTCACCGCGGGGCCGGGGCTCGCCGGCGCGCTCATGGTCGGGGTCGGGGCGGCGAAGGCCCTCGCGGTCGCGACCGGCAAGCCGCTCTACGGGGTGAACCACCTCGTCGGGCACGTCGGCGCCGACGTCCTGCGTGCGGACGGCTCCGAGATCGACCTGCCGACCGTGGCACTGCTCGTCTCCGGCGGGCACACGTCGCTGCTGCTCGTACGGGACCTCGTCGGTGACGTCGAGCTCCTCGGCGAGACCATCGACGACGCCGCGGGGGAGGCGTTCGACAAGGTCGCGCGGCTGCTCGGCCTGCCCTACCCGGGTGGTCCCCAGATCGACCGGGCCGCGGCGGACGGCGACCCGACGGCGATCCGGTTCCCCCGCGGGCTGACGCTGCCGAAGGACATGGCGGCGCACCGCTACGACTTCTCGTTCTCGGGGCTGAAGACCGCGGTCGCCCGCTGGGTCGAGAAGTGCCGCGACGAGGGTCGAGAGGTCCCCGTCGCCGACGTGGCAGCGTCCTTCCGCGAGGCCGTGGTCGACGTGCTCCTCACGAAGGCCCTGAACGCGTGCCGTGACACCGGGGTCGACCGGCTCCTGCTCGGCGGAGGCGTGGTGGCGAACGCCCGACTGCGTGCGGTCGCGACCGAGCGCTGCGCTGCCGCCGGCGTCGAGCTCCGGATCCCCCCGTTCGACCTCTGCACCGACAACGGCGCGATGATCGCAGCGGTGGCCGCGCGGCTCGTCGCCGAGGGGCACGCGCCGAGCGACCTCGGGATCGCGGCGGACTCGACGCTGCCGGTGACCACCGTCCAGGTCTGACGTCCGCGGGTCCGACGGGTCGTCCGCCCTCCTGCACGGGCTCGGGCTGCGTGTGGAACGATGGGGGCCGGTACCCGACGTGCGGTGCCGGGAGGGGTGGACACGGTGTCCGATCAGAACCAGTGGCCGAGGCCGGGCCAGTCCGACGAGCCGTCGCGCAGCGGGTACGACGGTGCGCAGCAGTCCGACGGCAGCCGTGCGTCCGACCCGACGTCGACCCCGGCGCCCGGTGAAGCGCCGAGTGCACCGCAGCCGCCGAGCGCGCCGCAGCCGCCCGAGCACCCGTACGGCGCGAACCCGTACGGATCGGCCCCGACCGGAGCGTCGGGCCAGCACCCTGGCTACGGTGCGCCGCAGAACCCGTACGCCGCGCCGAGCAACCCCTCCGCGGCGCCGAGCGACCCCTACGCGGCCCCGGGCAACCCGTACGCTGCGCCGAACCAGCAGCAGTACGGCCAGCCGCAGTACGGGCAGCAGCAGTACGGCCAGCAGTACAGCGGGCAGCAGTACGGGCAGCACCAGTACGGCCAGCAGCAGCAGTACGGCGCCCCGTACGCCGCGCCGGGCTACCAGCCGTACGCGCAGCGCCCGAGGACGAACACCCTGTCGATCCTCTCGATCGTGTTCGCCTTCGCCGGCATCCTGATCTGGCCGATCATCATCCTCACGAGCCCGGCGGGCGCCATCATGGGCCACGTCGCCCTCGGCAAGATCAAGCAGACCGGTGAGGGTGGCCGCGGGCTCGCACTCGCCGGCATCTTCGGTGGCTGGGCGCTGACGGCACTCTGGATCATCGGCATCGGGCTCCTGATCGCCATCTCCATCGCGTCCCGCAGCGGCTCCGGTTACTCCGACGACTTCGGCTCCACCGGCGCGTTCATCCTCTGAGCCACGGCGCAGCCGCGCCGCTCTCGACCACGGCGCATCGGCGCCGCCGCGCACACGCACCACGACGGCCCCCGCACCGGCGGGGGCCGTCGTGGTGCTGCGACCTACCCGGCCACCTCGCCCAGCCGCTCGCACAGGATCGCGGTGTGGCGTCCCTCCAGGCGGGTGAGCACGAGCGTGACCGCACCCCGCCCCCGGAGCCGCAGCCGCTTCCGGAACTGCGCCGGGTCGACGTCGACCCCGCGCTTCTTGATCTCCACGGTGCCGACGTCGTCCGCGGCCAGTCGTGCCGCGAGCTGCTTCACGTCGAGGGGCATCGTGTCGACGACCCGGAACCCCTGGGCGAACGGCGTCGAGACGGCGCGGTCCGACGTGACGTAGGCGATGCCGTCCGAGAGCATGCGACCGTCGATCGACCGCGCGAGGTCCCCGATGAGGCGTGCGCGGATCACGGCGCCGTCGGGCTCGTAGAGGTACGTCCCCAGTGCACCGACGGGCACGTCGGGTGCATCGGCCGCCGCGGTCAGTTCGGCCACTCCGTGCGCCCCGATCACGGTGGCAGCGCGCCGGACCCCGTCGCGGGCGAGCGGGCCGAACCAGAGGGCGAGCTCGACGACCTCGCGGTCGACGGACACCCACTGCGCCTCGGCCGTGTCGGGGACGAGGTCGCGGTCGATGCCCGGGCCGAGCTTCACGCCGGTGGGCGTCGTCGTCGCGGCGGCGAACACGGTGTCGAGCGACGGCGACCAGTCGTCCGGGTCGGCCAGGCGTCGGGTGTTCCCGTGTCCGGCGGTGCGACGCGCGGGGTCCATCCACACGCCGTCGACGCGCGAGAGGTCGAACGCTTCGGCGTCGCCGAGTTCCACGCGGGCATCGGGCCACGGCGCGAGGTTGTGCGTCGCGACCGCCGCGGTGACCTCGTCGCGGTCCACCGCGGTGACGTCGAGGTCGAGCGCTGCCATCGCCATCGCGTCACCGCCGATCCCGCACCCGAGGTCGGCCACCCGTTCCAGCCCGGCGGCGGCGAACCGGCCGGCGTGCTGCGCGGCGACCTGCAGCCGGGTCGCCTGCTCGAGCCCGGCCTCGGTGAACAGCATGCGCGCGGCGAACGGGCCGAACTTCGCGCCCGCCTTCTGCCGGAGCTTCGCCTGGGTCAGGACGGCGGCGACGAGCCCGGGGTCGTGCCCCTCGCCACGGAGGCGCGAGACGACCCGGACGATCTCGCCACCGTCGGAGACGCTCGGAGTACGGTCGAGCAGGGCCATCCCCTCGGGGGTGAGCAGCTGGGCGAGTTCGGCGGCGTCCACCCGACGATCCTCCCAGGTCGCCGGGGAGCCCGACACGTGCTGGCACTCGGATTGACCGAGTGCCAGACTGTCCCTAGAGTTGGCGTTGGCACTCTCCTGTGCGTAGTGCCAACCGGTTCCCATCTGTACCGAGTCAGTACCGAGAAAGAAGAGGTCACCGTGGCCGTCAGCATCAAGCCGCTCGAGGATCGCATCGTCATCCGCCAGGTCGAGGCGGAGCAGACCACCGCTTCCGGTCTGGTCATCCCGGACACCGCCAAGGAGAAGCCCCAGGAGGGCGAGGTCGTGGCCGTGGGTCCGGGCCGCGTCGACGACAACGGCAACCGCATCCCGCTGGACATCGCCGTCGGCGACAAGGTCATCTACTCCAAGTACGGCGGCACCGAGGTCAAGTACTCGGGCGAGGACCTGCTGGTCCTCTCGGCCCGCGACGTCCTCGCGGTCGTCGTGCGCTGATCCAGCCCACACTGCGAACGCCCCGTCGGCCACCTGGCCGGCGGGGCGTTCGTCCGTCCGCGCTCGGTCCGGCGGTGCGCACCGCGCCTTCCGTCCGGGAGGCACGGTGCCGGTCCGCAGCGTCGGCGTGGCTTCCTAGGATGGTTCCGTGAGTGAACCGACGACCACGCGACCCGTCCGCAGCGAGGCATCCGTCGGGGTCCTCCAGGCGATCGTGGCCTACGGGCTGTGGGGACTCATGCCGCTGCTCTTCGCGGCGATGTCCCCGGCCGGAGCGTTCGAGATCGTCGCCTGGCGGATCGTCTTCGGGCTGGTGTTCTGCGCGGTCGCCATCGCCGTCACCCGCTCGTGGCTGCGCACCCGTTCCCTGGTCGCCCAGCGCCGGGTGATGCTCGTGATGGGGCTCGCGGCGGTGCT
This sequence comes from Curtobacterium phoenicis, assembly GCF_047238015.1. Taxonomy (NCBI): domain Bacteria; kingdom Bacillati; phylum Actinomycetota; class Actinomycetes; order Micrococcales; family Microbacteriaceae; genus Curtobacterium; species Curtobacterium phoenicis. The sequence goes on along the minus strand of NZ_JBDFLZ010000002.1, from coordinate 67,860 downwards.
CATCCTGGTGAACTGGACGGTGTACGTCGCGGCGACGACCACCGGGCACACGGTCGAGGCGGCCCTCGGCTACTTCATCAACCCGCTCGTCACGATCGCGCTCGGCGTCGTCGTGCTCCGTGAGCGGCTTCGACCGGCGCAGTGGGCCGCGGTCGGCATCAGTGTCGTCGCGGTGGTCGTGATCGCGGTCGGGTACGGGCAGATGCCGTGGATCTCCCTCGCGCTGGCGTTCTCGTTCGGACTGTACGGGCTCGTGAAGAAGCGGGTCGGCGGGACGGTCGACGCACTGAGTGGTCTGACGATCGAGACCGTGTGGCTGCTGCCGCTCGCGGTCGTCGCGCTCGTGGTGATGGGGGTGACGGGCCTCGGCGGCGGCGTGACGTTCACGAGCGAAGGGTGGGCGCACGTCCTCGTCACGGTGCTGACCGGACCGGCGACCGCGGTGCCGCTGCTGCTCTTCGCGTCGTCGGCGCGGCGGGTGAGCCTGTCGACGCTCGGGTTGACGCAGTACCTCGCGCCGGTGATGCAGCTGCTCGTCGGTGTGGTCGTGCAGCACGAGCCGATGCCGCCCGAGCGGTGGATCGGCTTCGCGATCGTGTGGCTGGCCCTCGTCGTGCTCACGGTGGACAGCTTCGCTGCAGCACGCTCCTCGCGGCGCCGCTCCCAGGCCGCGCCGGTGGCGGACCCGGCCTGACCTGCCGGACGCGCGCCGTGCCTCCCGGCCGGCCCTGCGGACGGTCATGCCGAGAACGCAACGCGATCCGCCCTCTCCACCGCGAAAGCGACAGTCCCCCGCGGTTGAACTGCGGGGGACTGTCGCTTTCGCGCACTGGTCGTGCCTACCTGGTCGGACCTACTTCGAGACCGAGCCCTGGATGGCGCTCTGGTAGACGGGCTTGTTGTCCGCGTCGAACTTGTAGATGCCGATGTAGGCGCTCGACGGGTCGTTGTTCTCGTCGAACGGGCCGATGCCGGACGGACCCGTGTAGTGGATGTCCTTGCCGTCTCCGAGGAGCGACGAGCACTCCTTGAACGTCGAGCACTCGGTGCCGCCGTCCGCCCCGGAGACCGCGGCCATGTTGGCCTGGATCGTGCCGGAGTCGGTGCCCTTGCCCTTCACGGCGGCGAGGGCGGCGAGCATCGTGGCGTCGTAGGACTCGGCCGCGTACGAGTAGTCGGCGAGGTCCTTGCCCGAGGACTGCTTGTAGAAGTCGGCGAGCCGCTTCTTCAGGTCGTCCTTCGGCGATGCGCCCGGGATCGTGCCCTGCGCACCCGTGAGGGTGCCCTTGTCGAAGTCCTTCGAGTAGTCGGCGGTGTTGCCGTCGGACATGTAGATCTTCGACATGTCGGCGTTCTGCGCCTTGAGCTCCGGGATGATCGACTTCGTCTCGTCGAAGGCGAGGACGACGATCGCGTCCGGCTTCGAGTCGAGCGCCGCCGTCACCTCGGACGAGAACGTGGTCTGTCCGGGCGGGAACTCCTGACCCTTGCCCTTGCCGCCGTAGACGACCTGGCCACCGGACGCCTCGACCGCGGCCTGGACCGAGTTGCGGAGACCGGTGCCGTAGGTGTCGTTGAAGACGAGGAACGCGACCTTGGCGTTGCCGTCACCCGTGACGAGCTGGCCGAGTGCCGAACCCTGCACCGAGTCCGGCGGTGCCGTCCGGAAGTAGTACGACGAGTAGCCGGAGAGGTCGGTCGCGGTGTTCGCGGGGGAGATCTCCACGATGCAGTTGCTCGTGAGCTGGTCGATCACGTTGAGCGTCACGGACGAGGACTCGGCGCCGATCGCGACCGGGACCTTCGCGTTCACCAGCTTGTTCGCGGCCGCACTCGACACGGTCATGTCGTTGCTGTCGCCGGAGTCCGTCGCCGGGCTGATCGAGACGTCCTTGCCGAGCACGCCGCCCGCTGCGTTGATGTCCTCGACCGCGAGACCGACGCCGGACTCGGCGGGCGGGTTGAGGTACGCGAGGGAGCCGGTGAGCGGCAGGATCGTGCCGATCTTCAGCGCGTCGGTGCTCGGGGATTCCGGAGCCTTGCAGCTCGCGGCCGGGTCCTTCTTCGCGCCGCCGGAGGCGGACTCCGAAGGCGAGCTGCCGCCCGAGGTGGTGGAACACGCGGCGAGCAGGAGTGCTGCAACTCCCGCCACTGCCAGTGCCGAGGTGGCACGGGTGGTTCTGATCATCCGTGGAGCCCTTTCTCTGCGCGGAAGGCCGGACCGGATCGGGTCGAGCGCGGTGTCCTCCGCGTGGGATGTCGAGAAAGCTAGAGCGGATACGTTTCGCCCGTGTGTCGATCATCCACCCCTGGATGTTTCGTTACAGACCCGTGATGAAAGCTGAGCGGCTGCACAACACCGTCGTCCCCCGGACGCACGAACGCCCCGCTCCACGGTGGGAGCGGGGCGTTCGAGGCGCGGGGTCAGCGGCTGTAGTTCGGCGCCTCGACGACCATCTGCACGTCGTGCGGGTGCGACTCCTTGAGCCCGGCGGGGGTGATCCGGACGAACTTGCCGCGGGCCTTGAGCTCCGGGACGGTCCGGCCGCCGACGTAGAACATCGACTGCCGCAGGCCGCCGACGAGCTGGTAGACCGCGTTCGCGACCGAGCCGCGGTACGGCACCTGGCCCTCGATGCCCTCGGGGATGAGCTTGTCGTCGGACGGGACGTCGGCCTGGAAGTAGCGGTCCTTCGAGTACGAGGTCTTCTTGCCACGGGTCTGCAGCGCGCCGAGGGAGCCCATCCCGCGGTACGCCTTGAACTGCTTGCCGTTGACGAAGACGAGGTCCCCGGGGGACTCGTCCGTGCCCGCGAGGAGCGAGCCGAGCATCACGGTGTCAGCACCGGCGACGAGGGCCTTCGCGATGTCGCCGGAGTACTGCAGACCGCCGTCGGCGATTACCGGGACGCCGGCCTCACGCGCGGCGAGGGAGGCCTCGTACACCGCGGTGACCTGGGGGACGCCGACGCCCGCGACGACGCGCGTGGTGCAGATCGACCCCGGGCCGACACCGACCTTGACGGCGTCGACGCCGGCGTCGATGAGGGCCTGTGCGCCCGCACGGGTCGCGACGTTGCCGCCGATCACGTCCACGCCCGCGAAGGCCGGGTCGGCCTTGATGCGGCGGACCATGTCGAGCACGCCCTCGCTCTCGCCGTTGGCGGTGTCGACGACGAGGACGTCCACCCCGGCCTCGAGCAGGGCGGTCGCACGCTGCCACGCGTCGCCGAAGAAGCCGATCGCCGCGCCGACGCGGAGGCGCCCCGCGTCGTCCTTCGTGGCGTCGGGGTACTTCTCGCTCTTGTCGAAGTCCTTGACCGTGATGAGGCCCTTGAGCCGGCCGGCCTCGTCCACGAGGGGGAGCTTCTCGATCTTGTGCTCGGCGAAGATCGCGACGGCGTCGTCGGGGTCGATCCCGACCGGTGCCGTGATGAGCGGCGCCTTCGTCATGACGTCGCGCACGAGCGTGGTCTGGTGCTCGAACGGGGCGACGAAGCGCATGTCGCGGTTCGTGATGATGCCGACGAGCTTGCCGTCACCCTCGACGACCGGCAGGCCGGAGACCCGGAACTGCCCGCAGATCGCGTCGACCTCCGCCACGGTGGCGTCCGGCGTGGTGGTCACCGGGTTCGTGATCATGCCGGACTCGGACCGCTTCACCTTGTCGACCGCGGCCGCCTGGTCGGCGATGGACATGTTGCGGTGCAGGATGCCGATGCCGCCCTGGCGCGCCATCGCGATCGCCATGCGGGCCTCGGTCACGGTGTCCATCGCGGCGGAGAGCAGCGGGACGTGCACCTGGATGCGCTTGGTGAGCCGGGACGTCGTGGACGCCTCGCTCGGGATGACGTCCGTGTGCCCCGGCAGGAGCATGACGTCGTCGTACGTGAGTCCGATGAATCCGAACGGATCCGGCTGGTCCATGAGTCCCCTTCGTGGGCTGGGTGCCGTGGGGCGGCACCTGAAGTGGTCGAGAACACCGGGAACGCAGCGACGGGTTCCGGATGAGCAATGGTAACGCGCGCGGGTGGGCGCGCATTCCGGACCGCGGCCCACCGCCGAACCTGTGCAGGATCACGGTCAGGGCACGATTTCTCCAGGGAACGTGGTGGAAACACGGGGGACACAAAAACTCCCTAGGGTCCTCGACTATCCGAACGAGAGGCTCATCCGTGGGTTCCATCACTCCGCCGGGGCCGGCGCTCCTACGCCGGTTCCGCCGAGGGGCACCAGGCCGCAGCCGCCTGCTCCTCGCCGCAGTACTCTTCCTCGCTTTCCTCGCCACCTTCGCGGTCGACTGGGCAGTGTCGCCCGCGGCCCACGCGGCGACCAGCAGTCCCTCCGCCAGCGCCAGCACGTCGGCGTCGAGCGGTCCCTGCGTGGTCAGCCCGACGAACGGGTGCATCCGCGGCACGATCCTCGACTCCGAGCGGAAGCCGGCCGTCGGAGTCGCGGTCGACGTGGCGGGCGTGGGCGGGTTCGCCCAGACCGCCACCACCGACGACTCCGGTCGCTGGTCGGTCTCCGTCACCACGGCCGGTCAGTACACCGTGAGCGTCGACCAGAGCACGCTGCCGAAGGGCCAGTACCTGACGAACGCCGCGGACGCCGAGCGGAAGGTGAACGCGACGTTGAACGCCAACGTCGGCCAGATCTTCCAGCTCTCCGACCAGCAGGGCGCGACGACCCAGGCGGACACGAGCAGCTTCAGCTTCGCGCGGGCCTGGCAGCAGTTCGCCTCCGGCATCCGGCTCGGGCTCCTCATCGCCCTCGCCTCGATCGGCCTCTCGCTGATCTACGGCACCACGGGCCTGTCGAGCTTCTCGCACGGTGAGCAGGTCACCCTCGGCGGCCTCCTCGCCTACGTGTTCGCGAACCAGCTCGGGTGGAACATCTGGGTGACCGGCATCGTCGTCACGCTGCTCTGCGCGGCCACCGGCTACCTGCAGGACGCGGCGATCTGGCGGCCGCTGCGGCGGAAGCGGATCAGCCTGACGCAGCTCATGATCGTCACGATCGGCCTCTCGATCGCCGCGCAGTACGCCTTCCAGTACTTCTTCGGCGCCTCGACCGTCCGCATCCAGCAGGGCAACCCGGAGACGGTGTCGTTCGCGGGCATCACGCTGACGGTGCAGTCCTACGTGGCCATGGCGATCGCGCTCGTCGTGCTCGTCGCCACCGGGCTCTTCCTCGCGAAGACCCGCTTCGGTCGAGCGACCCGCGCGGTGTCGGACAACCCGGCGCTCGCCGCTGCGTCCGGCATCGACGTCGACCGGGTGATCCGGTTCGTCTGGACGCTGGCCGCCGGCCTCGCAGGGCTGTCCGGCGTGATGCTCGGCCTCGTGCTCAACGGCGTGAACTGGCAGACCGGACTCCAGCTGCTGCTCCTCATGTTCGCGTCGGTGACCCTCGGCGGTCTCGGCACCGCGTACGGGGCACTCGCGGGCTCGATGATCATCGGCGTCGTCGTCGAGCTCACGAACCTCGTGCTCCCCGGTGACTTCAAGTACGCGACCGCCCTCGTGATCCTCATCCTCATCCTGCTGTTCCGGCCGCAGGGCATCTTCGGTCGTGCCGAGCGGATCGGCTAAGGAGCGCCGCCATGGACTACTTCCTCTCCCTGCTCTCCGCGCTCTCGCAGGAGGCACTCGCCCCGACCACGGCGGCGTTCGCGCTCGCCGCGATCGGCCTGAACATCCACTTCGGGCTCACCGGCCTCATCAACATGGGTCAGGCCGCGTTCCTCCTGCTCGGCGCGTACGGCTTCGCCATCGCGATCACGAACGGCCTGCCCTTCGTCGTCGCGGTGCTCATCGCCCTCGCGATCGCGATCCTCTTCGCGATCATCCTCGGCATCCCGACCCTGCGGCTCCGCGGCGACTACCTGGCGATCGTGACGATCTCCGGCGCCGAGATCATCCGCATGGTCGGCCGATCGAGCCTCCTCACCGACACCACCGGCGGATCGAACGGCATCACCGGCGCGAGCTACCGTGACCCGTTCAACGCGCTGAGCCCCCTGCCCGACGGCACCACGACGATCCTGTGGTTCACCTACGCGAACAACGGTGTCAACGGCTGGTGGATCCGGATCGCGGCGTGGGGCCTCGTCGCCCTGTTCACCCTCGTGCTGTTCCTCCTCATGCGCAGCCCCTGGGGCCGGGTCGTGAAGGCGATCCGCGAGGACGAGGACGCCGTGCGCTCCCTCGGCAAGAACGTCTACTCGTACAAGATGCAGGCGCTCGTCTTCGGTGGCGCGCTCGGAGCCCTGGCCGGCGTGATCTACGTCCTGCCGAGTTCCGTGCAACCCGACGCCATGGGCCGCTCGATGACGTTCTTCATCTGGACCGCGCTCATCCTCGGCGGTGCGGCGACGGTGTTCGGGCCGGTGCTCGGCGCCGTGCTGTTCTTCGTCGTCCGACTCTTCATCCGCACGGTGGCGAGCGACTTCATCCCCGACTCGATCATGAACCAGCAGCAGGCGGAGCAGTTCTCCTACGTGCTCGTCGGCGTCGCGCTCATGCTCCTCATCGTGTTCCGTCCACAGGGACTCCTCGGCAACAAGAAGGAGCTGACGTTCAGTGTCTGAGTACAGCCACCCCAAGGCCGACCCGATCCTCACGGTCGACACCGTCACCCGGCGCTTCGGCGGCATGACCGCGGTCGACGTCGACCACCTCGAGGTCCAGCGCGGCTCGATCACCGCGCTGATCGGTCCGAACGGCGCCGGCAAGACGACGTTCTTCAACCTGCTCACCGGGTTCGACAAGCCGCGCCCCGGCGCGACGACCCGCTTCAACGGCGACACGCTCCAGAAGACGAGCGCGACGCACATCGCGAACAAGGGCATGGTCCGCACGTTCCAGCTCACCAAGGCGCTCTCGCGGCTCACGGTGATGCAGAACATGCTGCTCGGTGCGCGCGACCAGCCCGGCGAGAACTTCTTCGCCGCGCTCGTGCCCGCCCTCTGGCGTCCCCGCGAGCGGGCCATCACCGCGAAGGCCGAGGAGCTCCTCGCCCGCTTCAAGCTCGACACGAAGGCGGACGACTACGCCGGTTCGTTGTCCGGCGGCCAGCGGAAGCTCCTCGAGATGGCGAGGGCGCTCATGTCCGACCCGACGATGATCATGCTCGACGAGCCGATGGCCGGCGTGAACCCGGCGCTGACCCAGTCGCTCCTCGGGCACATCCAGTCCCTGCGCGACGACGGCATGACCGTGCTCTTCGTCGAGCACGACATGCACATGGTCCGGCACATCTCGGACTGGGTGGTCGTGATGGCCGAGGGCAAGGTCGTCGCCGAGGGGCCTGCGGACACCGTGATGGACGACCAGGCCGTCATCGACGCGTACCTCGGCGCCCACCACGACACCGACCTGGGCGACGACTCGCTCCTCACCGAGGAGACCTACGAGGAGCTCGCCGAAGAGGTCAAGGAAGAGGACGAGCAGGAGGCGACCCGATGACCGACGCAACCGACCCCACGAACGCGAGCCGCGCCTCCAGTCCGGCGACCGACGCGACCGGCGCGACCGCCACCCTGGACCGTGGCGAACCGGTCCTCAGTGCGAAGAACCTCGTCGCCGGGTACCTGCCCGGCGTGAACATCCTGAACGGCTGCGACCTCGACTGCTACCCAGGCGAGCTCATCGGCATCATCGGCCCGAACGGCGCCGGCAAGTCGACGCTCCTCAAGGCGCTGTTCGGCCTCGTGTCCATCCGCGAGGGCTCGGTCACGCTGCAGGGCGAGGACATCACGAACCTCAAGGCGAACAAGCTCGTCCAGGCGGGCGTCGGCTTCGTCCCGCAGACGAACAACGTGTTCCCGTCGCTCTCCATCGAGGAGAACCTGCAGATGGGGCTCTACCTGCGTCCGAAGAAGTTCGCCGAGCGCCTCGAGGTCATCTACGACCTCTTCCCGGTGCTCGCGCAGCGACGGAACCAGCGCGCGGGGTCGCTCTCGGGCGGTGAGCGCCAGTCGGTGGCGATGGCACGCGCCCTCATGATGGACCCGAAGGTGCTGCTCCTCGACGAGCCGAGCGCCGGCCTGTCGCCCGTGCGGCAGGACGAGACGTTCATCCGCACACGCCGGATCAACAAGGCCGGTGTGTCGATCATCATGGTGGAGCAGAACGCGCGACGCTGTCTGCAGATCTGCGATCGTGGGTACGTGCTCGACCAGGGGAGGAACGCGTACTCGGGCACCGGGCGTGAGCTCGCCGACGATCCGAAGGTCATCGAGCTGTACCTGGGGACGCTCGCCAAGGACGTCGACTCGGCGCGGTAGCGCCGGTCGGCCGCGGGTCCCGCTGTGGGGGTGGGATCCGCACCGGGTGGGGCCGTGCGTGGACGCTCCGCGCCGCACGGCCCCATTCCCGTCTGCCTGGTCCCGGTGGTCCGGGTACGTGGGCTGCCGGGTCCCGCCGCACACCGGCCTGGAGGCACGGGCCGGCCCCGCCGGTCGGCTACCGTTGCGCGCGTGCGCACCTCCGACCCCCGTCCGCGCGGCTCCCGTCCGCTCGGACCCCTCGCGCTCGACGCCGTCGTCTGGCTGCTCTTCGCGGCACTGTTCGTCGGCGCCGCACTGCTCGTGAAGGTCGCCGCGGTGCTCCTCGTCGTGCTCGTCGTGCTCGCGGTCCTCCTCGGTCTCGCACTGCGGGTCCTGCGGAAGCGTCGGTCGCGCGGCTGAACGCGGTTCATCCTCCGGGAGGACAGTGCTCACCCGCGGCCCCGATCCGCCGCGCGCACCCTGCCGACACGCTGGGTGCGTGACCACGCTCATCAACGACCCTCGCGTCCTCGCGGTCCCCGTCCGCCCGACGCTCGAGCCGCTGGTGCGCCTGGCCGACCTCGGGGTCCGGACCTCCTCGACCGGTGCCGGCGGACTCGTCCGCCGCAGTGTGGCGCAGCGCCTCGCCCGCGCCGACCGCGCCCTGCCCGCCGGCGTGCACCTGCTCGTCGTCGAGGGCTACCGCACCCTCGCGGCGCAGTGCGCGATCATCGCCGACTACCGCGCGACACTCGCCGCCCTGCACCCGCAGGCCTCCTCCGCCGAGCTCGACGACCTCGTCTCCCGCTTCGTCGCACCCGCGCAGGCGGCTCCGCACGTCGCGGGTGCCGCGGTGGACTGCACCCTCGTCGGCGACGACGGCGAGCAGCTGTGGATGGGCACGGCGATCGACGACACCCCCGAGCAGAGCGGCGGCCGCTGCTTCACGGCATCCCCGGACATCGACGACGAAGCCCGGGCGAACCGGGCACTGCTGGCCGATGTCCTCGAGCCCGTCGGCATGGTGAACTACGAGACCGAGTGGTGGCACTGGAGCCACGGCGACCGCTACTGGGCACACCGGACCGGTGCCGCCGCCGCACGCTACGAGGCGGTCCCGGAGGCGCCCGGCGCCGCGGTCCGCGACTCCGGCGCGGGAGACCCTCGGGTCGTCGCATGACCGTCCTCACCGCGTCGGTGCCGTTCACACCGACGGTCAGACCGCTGCGGACCGTGCACCCCGCCGCGATCGCCGCGAACGTCCGCCGGGTCACCGCCCGCGGACACGACCTCGTCGCCGTGGTGAAGGCCGACGGGTACGGCCACGGTGCCGAGCTGGTCGGCCGCACCGCGCTCGCCGCGGGGGCCGTCGCGCTCGGGACGGCCACGCTCGGCGAGGCGCTCGCGCTCCGAGCCGTCGGCGTCGACGCCCGTCTGGTCTGCTGGCTGCACCTGCCCGGAGCCGACTTCGCCGCCGCCGCGCGGGACCGGGTCGAGGTCGCGGTCGGCGACGAGGACACGTTGGCAGCGGTGACCGACGCCGGACGCCGGGCGCGCACCCCCGTCGTCGTGCACCTCCACATCGACACCGGGATGGCGCGCGAGGGCGCCGAACCCCATCGCTGGCAGGGGCTCCTCGACGCCGCAGCCACCGCCGAGCGTGCCGGTCACGTGTCCGTCCGGGCGGTGATGGGGCACGTGCCGAACGCCGACCGTGCCTCGGCCGCGCGCGCGGCGACCCTGCTGCGGCTCGCCGGACTCGCGGCCGACCTGACGCTCGGACACCCGGTCGACCTGCACCTCGGTGGGACCCCGGCCGCGTTCGCCGGCGCCGACCTCACCGGGATCGCCGTCCGCGTCGGTGCAGGGCTCGTCGGCATCGGGCCCGCCCACGCCGGACTCGCCCCCGCCATGACCGTGACCGCGCCGGTCGTCGCGGTGCGGTCGGTCCGTGCGGGGACACCGGTCGGGTACGACGGCACCTGGACCACGCAACGGGACACCGTGCTCGCCGTGCTGCCGGTCGGGTACGCGGACGGGGTCCCCCGCGCCGCCTCCGGATCCGCGTGCGTGGGCCTGCGCGGCCGACTCGTGCCGGTGGTGGGGCGGATCAACATGGACCAGGTCGTGCTCGACGTGACCGGACTGCCCGGGCCGCCCGTGGTGCCGGGCGAGGTCGCCACGCTGATCGACGGCCCGGCCCGCACCGCCGGGCAGCCCGGCGCCGCGCTCGCCGAGACCGCACCCGTCGCCGCCGGACCCACGGCCGCGGAGTGGGCTGCGTGGGCCGACACGAACCCCCACGAGATCGTCACCGGACTCGGCGGCCGCATCGAGCGCGCCGTCGACACCTCGAACAGCAGGAGCACCGCATGAGCACCACCGAGCCCGTCCGCGTCGCCGTCATCGGCGGCGGCGCCAACAGCGAGCACGAGGTGGGGCTCGCGAGTGCCGCCTCGGTCGCGTCCGCCCTCGACCCGACCCGGTACGCGGTCGTGCGCCTGACCATCGACCGCGACGGCGGGTGGCGCTCGGCCGGCCTGCCGTGCTCGTTCCCCGAGGCCGCCGCCGTGCTCGCCTCGGCCGACGTCGTGTTCCCCGCCGTGCACGGTCCGGACGGCGAGGACGGGTCGCTCGCGGCGCTCGCCGCCCTCGCCGGGGTGCCCGTCGTCGGGTCGCCCGTCGGTGCGGGGGCGATCGCGATGGACAAGTGGGCGACGAAGCTCGTGGCCGAGGCGTCGGGGGTCGCGGTCGCGCCGGGCACCCTGCTCACCCGCGCCGAGGCGCCGACCGTCGACGCCGCCGCGCTCACGGAGTCCGTCGGTCCCCTGCCCTGGATCGTCAAGCCCGTCGCGGGCGGGTCGAGCTTCGGCGTCAGCCGCGTCGACACCGCCGACGAGCTCGACGTCGCGCTCGCCGAGGCCTTCGCCCTCGACGACCGCGTGCTCGTCGAGCGGATGGTGCCCGGCCGCGAGGTCGACGTCGCCGTCCTCGAGCGCCCGGACGGTGCGCTCGTCGTGGGTCCGCCGCTCGAGGTGCTCAACGCGGCGGACGGGTTCTTCGACGCGGACACGAAGTACGACGGCTCCGCCCGGTTCGTGCTGCCGGCACCGCTCACCCCCGTCGTCGGGGAGCGCATCGAGGCGGTCGCCCGGACGCTCTTCACCCGGCTTGGCTGCGCCGGGCTCGCACGGGTGGACTGCTTCGTCACGCCCGGGGGCGAGGTCGTCCTCAACGAGGTGAACACGATGCCCGGCCTGACCGCGCAGTCCCAGCTCCCGAAGATGTTCGCGTCGGTCGGCATCGACTACCCCGACCTGCTGTCCGACCTGGTCGAGACCGCACTCCGCACGACGGCGAGGGGTGACGCGGTGGGGCGAGCAGCGGGCTGCACGGTCGGTGCGGGACCGTCCACCCGGTCGGGGACCCCCGTGGAGGCCGCCCGCTAGGCTGTGCGCGTGAGTGAAGTCGAGATCGGTGCAGGCAAGCGCGGACGGCGGGCGTACGCGTTCGACGACATCGCGGTGGTCCCCTCGCGACGCACGCGTGACCCGCGCGACGTCAACGTCCAGTGGACGATCGACGCGTTCACGTTCGAGTCACCGATCCTCTCCGCCCCGATGGACTCCGTCGCCTCCCCGGCCACGGTCATCCAGATGGGCAAGCTCGGCATCCTCGGTGTCCTCGACCTCGAGGGTCTGTGGACCCGCTACGAGGACCCGGCGCCGTACTACGAGGAGATCAAGGCCCTCGCCGACGGCAACGTCACGAAGCGCATGCAGGAGATCTACGCCGAGCCGATCAAGGCCGAGCTGATCACCGCACGCCTGGCCGAGATCCGGGCTGCAGGGGTCCCCGTCGCCGGCTCCTTGAGCCCGCAGCGCACGCAGGAGTTCTCGCAGACCGTCGTCGACGCCGGTGTCGACCTGTTCGTCATCCGCGGCACGACCGTCTCGGCCGAGCACGTCTCGCAGGACGAGGAGCCCCTCAACCTCAAGAAGTTCATCTACGAGCTCGACGTCCCGGTCATCGTCGGCGGCGCCTCGACCTACACGTCGGCGCTCCACCTCATGCGCACCGGTGCCGCCGGTGTCCTCGTCGGCTTCGGCGGCGGCGCGGCGTCCACCACGCGTGCGGCGCTCGGCATCCACGCGCCGATGGCGACCGCGGTGGCGGACGTCGCCGGTGCCCGGCGCGACTACATGGACGAGTCCGGCGGCCGGTACGTGCACGTCATCGCCGACGGCGGCCTCGACACCGCGGGCGACGTCGTCAAGGCGATCGCCACGGGTGCCGACGCCGTCATGCTCGGCACCGCGCTGGCCCGGGCGACCGAGGCTCCCGGCGGCGGCTTCCACTGGGGTGCCGAGGCGCACCACCCGGAGCTGCCCCGCGGCCGCCGGGTCGAGGTCGGCACGATCGCACCGCTCGAGAACGTCCTGCACGGTCCGACCCCGACGTGGGACGGGCGCGCGAACATCGTCGGCGCCCTGCGTCGGTCGATGGCGACGACCGGATACTCCGACGTCAAGGAGTTCCAGCGAGTAGAAGTGGTCGTGGCGCCGTACCACCAGCAGTGACGCTCCGGCGCCGCCCGTGAACCGGAGGCGACCATGGCGAAGGCAACGACCACCAGCACCACGACCGACGGCCTGCCCGGCGGTGTCGGGTTCGACCCGACCGTGAAGCTCGGACCCGACGAACGCGCCGCGGCGATCGCCGCACTCAAGGAGCACGAGGTCGACGTCCTCGTCGTCGGCGGCGGCATCGTCGGTGCCGGCAGCGCACTCGACGCCGCCACCCGTGGGCTGAGCGTCGGGATCGTCGAGGCACGCGACTGGGGATCGGGCACGTCCAGCCGCTCGTCGAAGCTCGTGCACGGCGGCATCCGCTACCTCGAGCAGCTCAACTTCGCGCTCGTCCGCGAGGCACTGATCGAACGCGGCCTGCTCCTCCAGCGCATCGCTCCGCACCTGGTGAAGCCCGTGCGCTTCCTCTACCCGCTGAACCACCGCGTGTGGGAGCGCTTCTACATCGGCATCGGCATGGCGATGTACGACGTGTTCAGCTGGTCCGGCGGTCGTCCCCCGGGTGTCCCACACCACCGGCACCTCAGCCGCAAGCAGGTGCTCAAGAACATGCCGGGCCTGAAGAAGGACGCCTTCATCGGCGGCATGACCTACTACGACGCCCAGGTCGACGACGCCCGTTACGTCGCCTCGCTCGTCCGCACGGCCGCGTCCTACGGCGCCCACGCCGCGAGCCGCGTCCGCATCGAGGGCTTCATCAAGGTGGGGGAGCGGGTCGTCGGGGCGCATGCGCACGACATCCAGACCGGGGAGCAGTTCGACATCCGGGCGAAGCAGGTCGTCAACGCGACCGGCGTCTGGACCGACGACACGCAGGCGATGGTCGGCACCCGCGGGCAGTTCAAGGTCCGTGCGTCGAAGGGCGTCCACCTCGTCATCCCGCGCGACCGCTTCCAGTCGAACACGGGCATGATCCTCCGCACCGAGAAGAGCGTCCTCTTCGTGATCCCGTGGGGTCGGCACTGGCTCGTCGGCACCACCGACACCGACTGGAACCTCGACAAGGCGCACCCGGCGGCGACCGCAGCGGACATCGACTACATCCTCGAGCACGTCAACAAGGTGCTCGCGGTCCCGCTCACCCGCGAGGACGTCGAGGGTGTCTACGCCGGCCTCCGACCGCTGCTCGCGGGGGAGTCGGACCAGACCTCGCAGCTCAGCCGCGAGCACGTCGTCGCGCACACCGCCCCGGGCCTGGTGGTGGTCGCGGGCGGCAAGTGGACGACCTACCGCGTGATGGGGAAGGACGCCATCGACGAGGCCGTCGCCGCGATGGACGGCAGGATCCCGGAGTCGACGACCGAGGACATCCCGCTGCTCGGCGCCGAGGGCTACCCGGCGGCGTGGAACCGCCGCGGTCGCACGGCACGGCAGGTCGGCGTGCACAAGGTCCGGATCGAGCACCTGCTCAACCGCTACGGCACGCTCGCCACCGAGGTCCTCCAGCTCGTCGAGCAGGACCCCTCGCTCGCCGAGCCGCTCCCGCAGGCGGACGACTACATCGGCGCCGAGGTCGTCTACGCGGCCTCGCACGAGGGCGCGCTGCACCTCGAGGACGTCCTCGCCCGCCGGACCCGCATCTCGATCGAGGCGTGGGACCGCGGTGAGTCTGCGGCACCGGTCGCGGCGAAGCTCATGGCCGACGTCCTCGGCTGGGACCAGGAGACCACCGAGAACGAGGTCGCGAACTACCTCAAGCGCGTCGCCGCGGAGCGCGCGTCGCAGCTCCAGCCCGACGACGAGTCGGCCGACCGTGTCCGCCTCGAAGCGCCGGACATCGCGTTCGGCTTCGACGAGGACGACGTCGTCGTCGGCGGCGGCCGGTCGGACGGTGCGGACGGCGCGAAGGCGTCCGACGAGCAGGTGGTCGGGGAGAAGACGAGCGAACCCCGCTAGGCGACGCACGTCGCCGACCCGCACCGTGCCTCCAGACCGGCCTGGAGGCGCGGTGCGCGTCCGTCACACGCCCGCGCCCCCGTCGGATGCGCCCGCCTGGCGTCGCGTGCGGTCGGCGGCGGCCGTCAGGACCGCCAGGATCGCGACGACCGCGACTGCGCTCGTGCAGCCGAGCACCGTCGGCCAGACGGTGTGCGGGCCGTCGGAGCCCGGGTAGGAGTCCGCGAGGTCCATCCCGAGGAACCACGACGACTGGAAGACCGCGCCTGCGCCGAGGACCACCAGGCCGAGGTGCATGATCACGACGACGGTGGTGGGCAGGTGCTGCCGGACGCCGAGCACCGCGACGCCGATGCCGAGCAGCGCGCCGATCCCGGCGACGACGAGCGCGCCGACGGCGTCCTGTGCGGAGGAGTTCCCCATCGCGTCCACGTGCGCGTACACCGACGCGAGCGGGCGGTCCGGGGCGACCGAGAGCGGCTCGGCCACGAGCGCGTTCACCGCGAGCAGTGCTGCGTAGGCGACGACGACGGCGGCGCCCGCGATCGGGACGGTCCTGGAGGTCATGCGGCGACCGTAGCCTCGCCGCGCGTCCACCCGCATCGGCCCGGAGGACGATGCCGACCGCCGGAATGCCCCGACCCCGCCGGTGGTTATCATCGTGGTACTCGGAAAGGGAGGCCATCTCATGGTCGACGTCCATCGCGTCAAGCTCCCCGGAGTCGGCGTGCTGCACAGCTTCTACACCGACGACGGTGGCAAGTGCGGTGTCATCACGCACCGGTCGGGACACTCCGACCTCATCTCCTTCGCGGACGTCTCGGACGGCGCGGACAAGTCGGAGAAGGTGTCGCTGCGCCTCAGTGAGGACGAAGCGCACACCCTCGCGGAGCTGCTCGGCGGCACCCGCATCACCGAGGGCCTCGACAAGCTCGACGAGATCCCCGGCCTCAGCATCGACTGGTTCTCCGTCGACTACGAGGACGCCATCGCGGGCAAGCCCCTCGGTGACCTGCACGACTCGGGGTTCATCGGCCTGACCGTCGTCGCGGTGGTCCGTGGTGACAGCGCCAACCCCGCCCCCTCCCCGGACTTCGTCGTGTTCCCGGGCGACACCATCGTCGTGGCCGGAGCGCCCGAGAAGGTCGCGAAGGCGTTCTCGTTCTACCGCAGCGGAGAGCTTGCGGCCGCCTCGGCCGAGGCCCCGCGCCGGAGCTGACGCGTGCACCTGGGTGGTGAGCTGCTCACCATCGGTGTGCTCTTCGTCATCGCCTACGTCCTCGGACGCCTCGGCAAGACCATCGGCCTGCCGGCCATCCCGATCTACATGGTCGTCGGGCTCGTCGCGAGCCCGCACACGCCCTGGTTCGGCCTGAGCGTCGAGTCCGACACGATCGAGCTGATCGCGACGTTCGGGCTCGTCCTCCTCCTGTTCAACCTCGGGCTCGAGTTCGACCAGGAGGAGTTCTACGGCAACGCCGGCAAGCTCCTCGTGTCCGGCGGCACCTACGTCGCCATCAACATGGGCATCGGGTTCGCGTTCGGGTTCTCGCTCGGGTGGGGCACCCGCGAGGCCCTGATCATCGCGGGCATGACCGCGACGTCGTCGAGTGCGATCGTCACGAAGCTCCTCATCGAGCTCCGGCGGCTCGCGAACGACGAGACACCGATGATCCTCGGCGTCACGGTCATCGAGGACGTCTTCATCGCCATCTACCTGGCGATCGTGTCGGTCGTGCTCTCCGGCGACACCAACGTCTGGGGCGTCGTCGGGAAGCTCGCGCTCGCGTTCGGCTTCCTCATCGTGATGTTCACCCTCGCCCGGTTCGCCGGCAGGTGGGTCTCGCGGATCTTCGCCACCCGCGACGACGAGCTCTTCACGGTGCTCTTCTTCGGCCTCGCGGTGATGTTCGGTGGCATCGGCGAGATCCTCGGCGTGACGGACGCGATCGGGGCGTTCGTGATCGGCCTGCTCTGCGGTGCCACGCGCTACCGCGACCGCATCGAGCAGCTCGCCCTGCCGATGCGCGACGTCTTCGCGGCGTTCTTCTTCGTGAACTTCGGCCTCGGTCTCGACCTGTCGACGTTCGGCGAGGTGCTCTGGCCGGTCCTCGGCGCGATCGGCATGACCGTCGTGCTCAACGCCGTCGCCGGGCAGATCGTCGCCCGGATGAACGGGTTCAACGTCCAGCAAGGGATCAACACCGCGGTCATCCTGGTGAACCGCGGCGAGTTCGCGCTCATCCTCGCGACGCTCTCGGCCGCCGCCGGCCTGGAGGCGCGGATCACCGCGTTCGCGGGCCTCTACGTCCTCGTCATGGCCGTCCTCGGTCCGCTGCTCGCCGTGAACTCGGACCGCATCGGCCGCCTCGTGGTGCGTCCGGCGCGGGTCGCGCGGCTGCGCCAGCGCCTCCGCGCTCGGCTCGGTCGCGGCGCCGGCGCGGGGGTCGGCAGTCACCCGGCCGGTGCCGGGATCCCGGCGGGTCCGGCACTCGACGAGGCGATCGACACCGCCGCCGCGGCCGCCGTCGCTGACGAGGACGCCTCGCGGGCTGCTCGTCGCGCCGAACGAGACCGCCAGTTCGCGGAGGAGTTCGCCCTCGTGGAGGCCGCTGGGAGGGAAGAGCGGGAGAATGGTGCACCGGAGCCCCGCGACGAACCCGTGACGTCGTCGGTCGAGATCCCCGCCGAGCGCCCGAAGCGCCCGGCCCGCCAGCGCGATCCGGAGTACTGATACGAATGTGGGCCGTCGCCCGTCGACCGAAGTGGATCGCGCTGCTGCTGCTGGCGCTCGTGCTCGCGGCGGTGTTCGCGTTCCTCGGCAAGTGGCAGCTCGAGCGGAGCATCCAGAACGGCAAGCCCCTCCCGGCGACGACCGAGACGCAGAAGACCCTCGACGACGCGCTCGCACCGATGCAGCCCGTCACCGAGTCCCTCGCCGGGCAGAAGATCACCGTCACCGGCACGTTCGTCGCGGGTGACACGACCGTCCTGACCGGGCGGAGCGGCGGCGGGACCTACCAGACCGTCGGTCACCTGGTCGACTCCGGGACGGGTGCGAGCCTCCCCGTGGTGATCGGCTGGTCCGACCGACGAGCCGCGGCGGTCGCCGGCGGAGACCGGCTCGCCGACGGGAAGACGATGACGGTCGAGGGCCGGCTCTACCCGGAGGAGTCCCCCGACCAGGACACCTACGACAAGGGCGAGTACTCGGCCGTCGCGCCGGCCCGGTTCGTCAACACGTGGAAGCAGTTCGACGACCGCATGTACCTCGGGTACGTCGTCGCCGACGCCTCGACCGCGAAGGCCGCCGACCTCGGCACGATCGCCGACCGTGCCCCCACGCGCGAGGTCCAGTTCGACTGGCTGAACCTCTTCTACGCGATCGAGTGGGTCGTGTTCGCCGGGTTCGCGGTCTTCCTCTGGTACCGCTTCGTGAAGGACGCCTTCGAGCGTGAGGAGGAGGAACGCCGTGAGCGCCTGCTCAGCGCCGACGGGGCGAGCACCGACGGGGCCCTCCTCGACCGACGGTAGGATGGCGGATATGGCCCTGACCGTCCGACCCCGCGACGTCCCGAAGATCCCGGGTGCGGTGAAGTGGTACCGCGTCTCCGCGTACATCACCGGTGTCCTGCTCCTCGCCCTCGTGGTCGAGGTCATCATCAAGTACACGCCGCTGCAGCTCGAGATGCAGCTCGGCAACGGCCCGTTCTTCGTCCCGAACGGCACGGCCGGCGAAGCCCCCGGCACGTTCAACCTCTCGATCGCGATCCTCATCGCGCACGGCTGGCTGTACGTCCTCTACCTCTTCACGGACTTCCGTCTGTGGAGCATCATGCGCTGGAGGCCCTCGCGCTTCCTGCTCATCGCCCTCGGCGGCATCATCCCGTTCATGTCCTTCGTGGTCGAGCACCGCATGCAGCAGAAGGCCATGGAGACCTACCACGAGCTGACCGCTGCCCAGCAGCGTGAGAAGGAGGCCGCTCGGTGAGCGAGACCGACCAGCGTCCCGTCCTCGTCGTCGACTTCGGAGCCCAGTACGCGCAGCTCATCGCTCGCCGTGTGCGCGAGGCCAACGTCTACAGCGAGATCGTCCCCCACTCGATCACCGCGGACGAGGTGAAGGCGAAGGACCCGGCGGCCATCGTGCTCTCCGGCGGTCCGTCGTCCGTCTACGAGCAGGGTGCGCCCGCGCTCGACGGCGACATCCTCGACCTCGGCGTCCCGGTGCTCGGCATCTGCTACGGCTTCCAGGCCATGGCGACCGCCCTCGGCGGCGAGGTCGCGCAGACCGGCCAGCGCGAGTACGGCGCGACCGACGTCACCGTCACGGGCACCGACAGCGTGCTCCTCGGCGACCAGCCGGCGTCGCAGGTCACGTGGATGTCGCACGGCGACTCCGTGGCGAAGGCCCCGGAGGGCTTCGAGGTCCTCGCGTCGAGCGCCTCGACCCCGGTCGCCGCGTTCGCGTCCGACGAGCGCAAGCTCTACGGCGTCCAGTGGCACCCCGAGGTCAAGCACTCGGTCTTCGGCCAGGCCGTCCTCGAGAACTTCCTGCACCGTGCCGCAGGCCTCCCCGGCGACTGGAACTCCGCCAACGT
The DNA here is from genome assembly GCF_047238015.1 of Curtobacterium phoenicis. Taxonomy (NCBI): domain Bacteria; kingdom Bacillati; phylum Actinomycetota; class Actinomycetes; order Micrococcales; family Microbacteriaceae; genus Curtobacterium; species Curtobacterium phoenicis. The sequence continues at coordinate 48,502 of NZ_JBDFLZ010000002.1, read as the reverse complement.
CATCGACGAGCAGGTCGCGCGGATCAAGGAGCAGGTCGGGTCCGCGCGGGTCATCGCCGGGCTGTCCGGCGGCGTCGACTCGGCCGTGGCCGCAGCCCTCGTGCACAAGGCGGTCGGTGACCAGCTGACGTGCGTCTTCGTCGACCACGGGCTGCTGCGCGCCGACGAGCGCAAGCAGGTGGAAGAGGACTACGTCGCCTCGACCGGTGTCCGGCTCGTCACGGTCGACGCCGAGCAGCAGTTCCTCGACGCCCTCGCCGGCGTGAGCGACCCGGAGCAGAAGCGCAAGATCATCGGCCGTGAGTTCATCCGCACGTTCGAGGCGGCGGCGGAGGTCCTCGTGCTCGAGGCCCGCGCTGACGCAGCGGCGTCCGACTCCGACTCGGGCGAGGTCAAGTTCCTCGTCCAGGGCACGCTCTACCCCGACGTCGTCGAGTCCGGCGGCGGATCCGGCACGGCGAACATCAAGTCGCACCACAACGTCGGCGGCCTGCCCGAGGACATGACGTTCGAGCTCGTCGAGCCCCTGCGCACCCTGTTCAAGGACGAGGTCCGCGCGGTCGGTCGTGAGCTCGGGCTGCCCGAGGTCATCGTCGGACGCCAGCCGTTCCCCGGCCCGGGGCTCGGCATCCGCATCGTGGGCGAGGTCACGAAGGACCGCCTCGAACTGCTGCGCGCGGCCGACAAGATCGCCCGCGAGGAACTCACCGCAGCCGGCCTCGACGAAGAGATCTGGCAGTGCCCGGTCGTCCTGCTCGCCGACGTCCGCTCGGTCGGTGTCCAGGGCGACGGTCGCACCTACGGCCACCCGATCGTGCTGCGTCCGGTCTCGTCCGAGGACGCCATGACCGCCGACTGGACGCGCCTGCCGTACGACACCCTCGCGAAGATCTCGAACCGCATCACGAACGAGGTCCCGGACGTGAACCGCGTCGTGCTCGACGTCACGTCGAAGCCGCCGGGGACGATCGAGTGGGAGTAACCACTCCCTGATACGAGGGCCCGGCACGCATTCTGCGTGCCGGGCCCTCGTGCGTGCGGGGCGCTCGCGTGCGGCGGGGACGTGCGTGCGGGGGTGCGTGCGGGGGTGCGTGCGGGGCGCGTGCGCGATGTCCTCCCCGAGGTTCCGCAATCTCGGCATCCTCGCGGGCCCCGCGCACGGTTCGTGGAACCCCGGTGAACCCGAGCGGCATGTCGTGGAACCTCGGTCACGGCGACGAGCTCCCGCACCCGTCGAGGGACGACGAAGGGCCCCGGCGAGTACGCCGGGGCCCTCCGTGTTGCGCTGGTGCTAGTTGCGCGAGCTGCTCGCGATGATGGCGAGGATGCGCAGGATCTCGAGGTACAGCCACACGACCGTCACGACGAGTCCGAACGCCGCGGTCCACGCGTAGATCCGGGGGGCACCACGCTGGACGCCCGTCTTGATCTGGTCGAAGTCGAGGACGAGTGAGTACGCCGCCATCAGCACGACGAGGATGCCGATGAGCACGCCCCACGGGATCCCGAAGAGGAAGCTCGGCTGGCTCATCAGTCCGAACGTGCCCTGCGTCACACCCGTCCACATGAGCACGAGGTTGACGAGCTGGAAGACCAGGTAGCCGACCATCGCGACGAGGAAGAACCGGGTGATCTTCGGGGTCGCACGCACCTTGCCGGAAGCGAAGAGCGCGAGCGTGATGCCGAAGACACCGAGGGTGCCGAACACCGCCTGCGGGACGATGCCGCCGAACGCGGCCTGGTACGTCGCCGAGATGCCACCGACGAACAGACCCTCGACACCGGCGTAGGTCAGGACGAGCGCGGGCGACGGCTTCTTCTTGAAGGTGTTCACCAGGGCGAGGACGAAGCCGACCACCATTGCGACGATCCACACGACCGGCGGGAGGTTCCAACCGGCCACCGCGCCGACGACGAGCACGCCGAACGCGAGGAGCGTCTTGACGATGGTGTCCTCGTACGACATGCGATCCGTGTCGACGGTCGATGCCGACGGGCGGTCGTACATGTACTGCAGCTGTTCGGGCGTCATGCCGGCCTGCGGCGTCTGACCCCAGCCAGCCTGCTGCTGTCCGGCGCCCGCGCCCCAGGCGTTCCGGCCCGCGTCGTTGAAGGCGGGGGACTGGTCGAAACCGGGCTTGAAGGCCATGGTGTCCTCTCATGGATGATTCGAGTCCTCTCAGCCTACGGACCTGGCGGCCCCGAAGGCTGTGGATTCGCGGCGAGCGGAACGGCTGTCCCGTGGTCGCCTGCGGCGATCGTCGCAGGCCAGGCTCGGAGTTGGCCGTGGCAGGCCTGAGTACCCGTCGGAGGTGGGCTGGACGGCGGCAGCGAGCCGCGCCTCCAGGCCGGTACCGTGCACGCATGACCCTCGTCATCGCCCACCGCGGCGCGTCCGGACACCGTCCCGAGCACTCGCGCAGCGCCTACGACCTCGCGATCGCGATGGGGTGCGACGCGATCGAACCGGACCTCGTCCCGACGCGCGACGGCGTCCTCGTGCTGCGGCACGAGAACGAGATCTCCGGCACGACGGACGTCGCCGAGCACGCGGAGTTCGCCGACCGTCGGACCACCAAGACGGTCGACGGGCAGGCCCTGACCGGCTGGTTCACCGAGGACTTCACGTGGGCGGAGCTGCAGACCCTGCGGACGCGCGAGCGCCTGCCCGCCCTGCGACCGCTGTCGGCAGCGCACGACGGCGAGGACCCGATCCTGCGCCTCGAGGACCTGCTCGCGATCCTCGACGGTGCTCCGCGACCCGTCGGGCTCGTGGCCGAGGTCAAGCACGCCACCTTCTTCGAGCAGTCGGGGTTCCCGATGGGGGCGATGCTCGACGAGGTGCTCGCGACCGCGGGCTGGCGGCAGGACGGGCGGCTCACGGTCGAGAGCTTCGAGAAGGGCGTCCTCCGTGACCTCCGCTCGCGACGGACGGGTGGCCGGCTCGTGTACCTCCAGGAGGCGCGGGGCAGCGCCGCCGACGAGGTCGCGTCCCACGGGTCGCTGGCTCCGTCCTACGCGTCCGAGCGGTCCGACGAGGCGCTCGCGGAGCTCGCGACCGAGTTCCACGGGATCAGCGTCGACCTCAAGACCCTGATGGCGGGGGTGGACACCAGGGCGGTGGACGACCGCGGTCCGGTCCGCAGCGCGATCGTCGACCGGGCGCACGACGCCGGGCTCGACGTGTTCACCTGGACCCTGCGGCCGGAGAACCGTTTCCTGCCAGCACCGCTCCGACGTGGCGGGGACGTCGCGGCGCACGGCGACTGGGAACGGTGGTTCACGTCGATCATCCGGACGGGCGTGGACGGGGTGTTCGCGGACCACACGGACCTCGCCGTCCGCGCTCGTTCGGTCGTCGGGCCCGGTCCGGCTGTCGGGAGCCCCGCCTAGACTGTCCCGGACATGACGATCGTGCTGGACCCATTCGACTCGTCCCCCGAGCAGGGTGGCGGGGCCGCTGCCTACGAGGACCCGTTCACCGCGGGTCTGAACCCCCAGCAGAAGGAAGCCGTGGAGTACCGCGGCGAGTCCCTGCTCATCGTCGCGGGTGCCGGCTCGGGCAAGACCAGTGTCCTCACGCGACGCATCGCGCTGCTGCTCGCCAACCGTGAGGCCTGGCCGTCCCAGATCCTCGCGATCACGTTCACGAACAAGGCCGCGGCCGAGATGCGCGAGCGGGTCCGTGCCCTCGTCGGCAACGAGGCCGAGGGCATGTGGATCTCGACGTTCCACTCGGCGTGCGTGCGCATCCTGCGGCGCGAAGCCGAGCGGTTCGGGTTCTCGCAGTCGTTCACCATCTACGACTCCGCCGACTCGCGTGCCCTCCTCAAGCGGATCATCAAGGAGTACGAGGCCGACCAGCTCGGGCTCACCGTCGGGGCAGCGGCGTCGAAGATCTCGAAGCTCAAGAACGAGCTGCAGGACGTCGACACCTACGTCCGTAACATCAACGCGAACGACCCGCAAGACGTCATGTTCGCCCAGGTGTTCCGTCGCTACACCGACGAGCTCCGTCGGGCGAACGCCTTCGACTTCGACGACCTCATCGGGCAGACGGTCTTCCTGTTCCGGGCATTCCCGGACGTCGCGGCGCTGTACCAGCGGCGGTTCCGGTTCATCCTCGTCGACGAGTACCAGGACACCAACCACGCGCAGTACGCCCTGATCCGCGAGCTCACCCGCCCGGTGCCGGTCGAGCAGGTCGACGCACTCGAGGACGCCGGCCAGCACGTCGAGCGCATGCGGGAGCGTGACGGCTCGATCGCGCCCGCCTCGCTGACGGTCGTCGGCGACTCGGACCAGTCGATCTACGCCTTCCGCGGCGCCGACATCCGCAACATCGTCGAGTTCGAGCGGGACTTCCCGAACTCGAAGGTCATCCTGCTCGAGCAGAACTACCGGTCGACGCAGAACATCCTCGACGCCGCGAACGCCGTCATCGCGAACAACTTCGACCGGCAGGCGAAGAACCTGTTCACCGACGTGGGCGCGGGCGACAAGATCGTCGGCTTCACCGGGTACACCGGCCACGACGAGGCACAGTTCGTCGCGGACGAGGTCCAGCGGCTGCACGAGGGCGGCACGGCCTACCGCGACATGGCGGTCTTCTACCGGACGAACTCGCAGACCCGTGCGCTGGAGGAGATCTTCATTCGGGCGGCGATCCCGTACCGGGTGCTCGGCGGCACGAAGTTCTACGAGCGTGCCGAGATCAAGGACGCCATGGCGTACCTGATCACGATCGCCAACCCGGCCGACCCGATGGCGCTCCGCCGCATCCTCAACGTCCCGAAGCGCGGCATCGGCGCGGTCACCGAGACGACCCTGCAGCGCTACGCCGACGAGCACGAGACGACCATGCGCGAGGCCCTGCGCCACGCGGATGAGCTCGGCTTCGGCCCGAAGGTCCGGACCGCGATCACGGCGTTCGCGGCGCTCCTCGACGAGGTCTCCGCCAAGGCGCAGGACCAGCCCGTCGTCGACACCCTCACGCAGCTGCTCGACGGGTCCGGGCTGCTCGAGAACCTGCGGAAGTCACCGGACGCGCAGGACGCTGCGCGGGCGGACAACATCGACGAGCTCGTGGCCGTGACGCGCGAGTTCCAGAAGAACAACCCGGACGGCACGCTCTCCGACTTCCTGACCGAGGTCTCCCTCGTGGCGGCTGCGGACGAGCTCGACGACTCCTCCGGCACGGTCTCGCTCATGACGCTGCACACGGCGAAGGGCCTCGAGTACGACGCGGTGTTCCTGACCGGCGTCGAGGAAGACCTCCTCCCGCACCGGATGTCCGCGAACGAGCCCGGTGGTCCGGCGGAGGAACGCCGGCTCTTCTACGTGGGCATCACCCGCGCGAAGAAGTCGCTCTTCCTGTCCCTGGCGATGACCCGAGCCCAGTTCGGCGACGTGAACGTGGCGATGCCGTCGCGCTTCCTGCAGGAGATCCCCGAGGGGCTGATCGAGTGGAAGCAGTCGCCGGGCATGGCGAACAGCCGCGGCGGCACCGAGCCCCGCGCCCTGAACGCCCGACGCGGTGGCATCGGCGGTGCCGGTGGCGGCGGGGGGTACCGCGGCGGCGGAGGCTGGGGTGGCGGCTCGTACGACCGTGCGGCCGCGGCGCAGAAGACCCGCCCGAAGACCGAGTGGGCGAACCGGGTGTCCGGGCAGGTCCGCGACAACGGCGACCTCGAGCTGGTCGCCGGTGACCGCATCAAGCACCTCGACTTCGGCGAGGGCACGGTGTCCGCGGTGACCGGTCAAGGAGCCAAGCGCATCGCGGAGATCGCGTTCGACTCCGCCGGTCGCAAGAAGCTGCTCATCAAGATCGCCCCGATCAAGAAGCTCTAGGGGACCGGGCCGGTCGTTCCGGGGCGCGATCCCGCTACGGCTGGAGCCGCGCGGCGTCCCACCCGTCGGGCGTCCGGACGTACTGCAGGCGTCGGTGCATCCGGTCTCGGCTGCCGTGCCAGAACTCCACGATCTCGGGTTCGAGTCGCCAGGCCACCCAGCCCTCCGGGCGGGGTACGTCGTCGTCCGTGTCCGACAGCAGCACGTTCGCGTCGTCGATGAGGTCCTGCAAGGTCCGCGGTTCGAGCACGTCCGACTGGTCGGCGATCGCGGTCGCGGCGCGGGACTTCGGCGACCGGTCGGCGAACAGGGCGTCGGACGCCTCGTCGGAGAGCTGCACGACTCGACCCTCGAACCGGAGCTGCTGCATGGTCTCCCGCCAGTACACCTGGAGCGCCGCGTGTGGGTTCTCGGCGAGCTGTCGACCCTTCGGGCTGAGCGTGGAGGTGCCGAACACGAGTCCGTCGTCCTCGAGGCGCTTCACGTCCACCGTGCGTGCGGACACCCGGCCGTCGGCGCCCGCGGTGGCGAGGGTCATCGACATCGGCTCGGACACGTCTCGCTCGTCGGCGTCGTGGAGCCACTGCCGGGCGAGGTCGATCGGCGACGACGGCGGCGCGTCGAACTCGGGCAGGTGCAGGGAGTCGTCACCGGACAGCGAAGCGGACATGACCCCAGCCAACCGCGCTCAGTCCGCCCACGTCCAGGTCGCCGGGGGACGCCCGCCCCGCGTGCTCGCCGCCGCGGGCTCCGTGGCTCGCACGAGGGCCGCGTTCGTGCGCAGGGAGCGGTTGAGGTTGCCCGCGTCCGGGGCGCTGCCGTGCAGCGCCGTGTGCAGTTGTGCCGCGGCCGAGGTCGTGAAGACGTCGCCGAGCAGCGCTCGGGTCAGCGGGACGTCGCGCCACAGCCGGGTCCGCACCTGGTCGACGGCGGTCCGGACGATCGCGTCGTGGTCGAACGGGAGGCCCGGCTCGGCCCCGTCGACCGGCCGCCAGACCGCGGGCGGGGCGTCCACCCCCGGCCTCGTCACCGCGATGAACGCGATGCTGATCGCTGCGTCCCGCGGGTCGCGCGACGGTCCGTCGAACGCGCCGACCTGCGCGAGGTGCCGGACCGCAGCCGCCCCGATCCCGGTCTTGGTCCGCAGTGCTCGTCGCGCACCGTCGACGAGGCGTTCCGCAGCCTCCAGGAGCACGCCGGGCAGTGCCTCCCGGCCGGCGAAGGGGGCGTACGGCCTCCGCGCGGTCGCGACCCGCAGACCGTCCGACGTCGTGAAGGACATCGGGACGACGTCGATCGCGATGAGCGGCTGGTCGCGGGCCGCGGAGACGGCGCCGGTCACGCGCGCGCCCGGCGGGCTGCGCGATCGGCCCGCTCCGCGCGGAGGGTGGCACGGACGTCCGCGAACGACTGCAGGACGGTGAAGCGTCCGTCGACCCACACCGTCTGGAGGAGACTCGTGGCCTCGTCCTCGGCGCTCGCCTCGTCGGTCTGCCGGATCTCACCGTCCGCGTCGCGGTGCAGGGCGATCCGGCCCTTCGCGCTCTTCTTCCCGCTGCCGGTCTTCGGGTCCTTCTGGATGTCGACCGGCTTCCCGTCGACGAGGGCCCAGGTCGCCTTCACCGCGCTGCCGAGGTTGTCGCGGGTCATGTACTGGTACGTGTACGACCCGATCCCGAGGACGATGTTGTCGCTCGCGTAGCCCTTGGCGGCGAGGCGCTTGTAGATGCGCCGGGCGCGGTCGAGGGTGATGCTGTCGCCGTAGATCACGCCGATGTGCTGGTCGAGGACCTTGAAGCCCTGCTCGTTGACGGTGTGGCCGAACAGCTCGTCGAGGAGCTCGACGACGCCCTTCTCCTCGTTGCTCCGTCCGGGGCGGAACAGCTCGTCCACGGGGACGCCGTGCACCGTGCCGGTGACGATGTCGACCGGGTCGCCCGAGTCCGGGCGGATGACGAGCTTGCCGTCGCGGGCCGTGATGCGGTCCTTGAGCTGCGGGAGGGTCTCGGTGATCACCTTGAACAGGTCGAAGCCGTCGCTCACCGCGGAGACGATGCCGGTCGGGTAGACGTCGAGGATCTGCTCGAAGGTCTCGAGCTCGCCGTCGGCACCGCGCACGCACATGACGCTGTGCTCGGTCGCGGGGACGCTCGCGCCGACCCAGCCGTTGTCGCCCGGGTAGTAGCGGTCGATGAAGTCGAGCGACGGCATCGAGTCGGTGCCGAGGAACGAGAGCAGGTGCCCCGCGCCGGCAGCGGCGGCCGACTCGATGCTCGACTGCCCCCGGAACGAGAAGTCGTGGGCGGCGAAGTCGATGCTCGCGGGGTCGGCGCCGGTCCGGTCTGCCCACTCCTCCATGAGGTCGCGGTACTCGAGCGCCTTCGTCGCGACGGTGGACGGGTGCCAGATGGACGCGGAGAGAGCGGTCTCGATGTAGTTCGGGAGCCAGAAGAACTCGTCGATCGTGTTCTCGATGGTCAGGGTCGCGACGCCGATCGGGGCGAGGGTGCCCTCGGGCAGGGCCTTGACGTCGAGTGGCAGGTAGCCGAGTCGGTGCAGCGCTCGGACGTGGTCGGTCCCGATGTGGTTCGGGCCGAAGTACCCCTGCAGCGCCTGCTCGAACAGGCCCGCGACCTCGTCTTCGTCGGCGGCGAAGAACGGCGCCCAGGCCTCGTTGAGGTGGCGCTGGATGAACGCCTGCAGACCGAACACCACGGCGTGGGTGGACTCGGGCATGTGGCTGTTCGACCGGTTCGTCCAGTTGATGAGGATCCGGGTCGTGCCGGCCGGGTAGACCTGCCGGTGCGAGTGCTTGTAGCCGTCGACGGCCAGCAGCGGGGCGATCGGGCTCGGGGTGGTGATGCGGGGCTCGATGCCCGTCGTCGTGCTGGTGGCTGCGGTGTGCGTCATCGGATCTCCTTCGTGAGGTACGGGCTGAGCGGGACGGTGCGCAGGCCCGGCACGTCGTTCTGCGCCGGGTACGAGTCGGTGGTGACGATCTCTCCGAAGTGGTCGGCGAGCTGCGGGGCGCGGCCGGAGAAGACGCCGTGCGAGACCCAGAGGCCGAGCCGTTCCTTCGGGAGTCCGGTCGAGCCGGCGAGGCCCATGAAGGTCCCGCCGCCGTCGCAGATGTCGTCGACGACCAGGAGGCGGCCGGTCTCCGGGAGCGGCTCGCAGGAGAACCCGTCGAGCTTCCCGGTGCCGGGGTTGCGGTGCTTCTCGGCGCGGAAGAGCGGCAGGTTCGCTGTGCTGGCGACCGCCGATGCGCGAGCGACCGCGCCCTTGTCCGGGGCGATCACGCCGCTGTAGTCAGATCCGGCGAGCACGGCGTCGCACACGACCTGCTCGCTCGTGACCACCGTGAGCCGCTCGACCAGTCCGACGATGACCGGCGAGTGCGGGTCGAACGCGATCACCTGGTCGATGTGGAAGCCGTTGACGACGTCGGCGTAGACCTTCGCGCCGAAGGGGAGGCCGCGGTCCTGCCGTGCGCCGGGGAGGTACGGGACGAGCGCGACGGACCGCGCACCCCGCTGCCGGACGGCGTCCGCCCACATGCCGAGCATGAGGAGGTCGTCACCGCTCGTGCCGCGCAGGGTCGCGATCTCGGTGGTCGCCCCCGCGTCGGCGTCGTCCACGACCTTGACGTGCGCCTCACCCGCGGGGAACCGCATGGTGGAGAACGTGGGTGTCGTCGGTGTGCCCTGGGCATCCCAGGTGCTGAGTTCGACTGCCATGACACGACCGTACCACGGTATTTGTCAGAAGGACAAGTACCTCTGCCTCAGGGGACGGGGACCTGGACCGAGACCAGCTCTCCGTCTCCGAGGTGCACGATCGCCGACCCCGGCTGGACTCGGTCGACCACGGAGCTCCGGGGCAGGCGCATGCCGAGCAGGTCGCCTTCGGTGATCGCCTGCGGGCTGAGGAGCGCCCCCGAGCGAGCCCGCTTCATGTCGACCTGCCAGCCCGTGAACCCGACCCCGAACTCGGCGGTCAGCCCCGCTGCGACGATCGCCTGACCGCTGTCCGCCGCGCGCTTCACGAAGCCCTGCAACCACGTCTTCGCCGGCGCGTCCTTGACGAGTTCGGCGTCGTCGATGACGAGCACGCGTCGGCCGGGCTGGTCGTCGAACCACGGCGCGAGGAGGTCGTCCGTGAGCTCGGCACCCTCGTGCGCGGCGAGCACGCCCGGTTCCGACGCGAGTGAGCGCAGCGGCGACTGCCTCGGCGTGACGAGGACGACCTGGCCGCCGGAGCGCAGTACCGACCGGGTGATCGACAGGAGCACCGAGCTCCGGCCGGACTTCGCCGGACCGCCGATCGCGAACGAACCGGCCCGCGCGAGGTCCGGACCGATCGCGGCGAGGTCGTCGCCACCGATGCCCACGAGCCCGAAGAGGTCGGCGTCGTCGGTCCGCATCTCCCACGCACGGTCGAACGGCACGGGGCCGCTGAGCTGGTCGACCCGGAACGGTCGACGCGAGCGCTCGACGCTTGCGTCCCGCCCGGTCGCGAAGGTCGCCAGTGCCGTGATGGCGGCGGCCTGCGCCTGACCCGTCCCGGCGGCGGCGAGCAGGGCGATCTGCGTCTCGACGGCGGTCTCCGAGGCGAAGCCCCGACCGTCCGGGATCTGCTCCGGCAGCTTCCGCGGGTTCAGTGCCGCGAGGCCGTAGTCGCCCCGGTCGGACAGACGCAGCACGAGCTTGTCCTCCACCAGGGTGGCCATCCGGCTCGACAGGAGTTGCCGGTCGCCGGTCACGACCAGGTGGATGCCGACGCTGGCGCCCTCGCGGAGCATCGTCATGACCTGGTCGGTCGGCGCGCCGTGGTCGAGTTCGCCGAGCGACCCGACGAACCCCTCCCACCGATCGAGCATGAACACGATGTGCGGTAGACGGTCGGCCGGTGAGACCGCCGCGGCGCGCTGCTCGACGATGCTCGCGAACCCGCCCTCGGCGAGGACCTGCTGCCGACGGGCGAGCTCCTGGGTCAGCTTGGCGAGGAGCCGCTGCGCCCGCTCGGTCTGCACGCGCTGGACGACCGCGCCGGCGTGCGGCAGCGCCTGGACCGGCAGGAGCGCACCGTTCCCGCAGTCGAGGGCGTACACGTGCACGTCGGCCGCCGAGGTGTTGCGCGCGATGGCCGCCGCGATCGTCCGGAGCACCTGGGACCGTCCGCTGCGCGGTGCGCCGACGACGTAGAGGTGGCCGTCCGTGTCGAGGTCGAGGCTGCGGACACGCTGGGCCTGTTCGCCCGGGAAGTCCTGGAGGGCGAACGGCAGCGGGTTCACGCGCGACGACGTCGTCAGCTCGTCGAGCTCCCAGGCGGAGTCGTTCACGTCCGTGAAGAGCAGGGTCTCGGGCAGAGCGTCGAGCCACGGACGGTACGGCTCCGGCCCGCCCAGGGTCTCGGCAGCGCCCGCCACCGCGGCGACGAGCTCCTGCAGGTCCGTGCGGTCGTCGTCGGAGCGGTCCTCGGACTTCGGCGGAGCCGGCGGCGGTGAACCGAGCGAGGACCAGGACACCGAACCCGCCCAGACCGGACGTCGCCGGTTCGACGTCGTGCCCGGACGCCGACCCCCCACCCGACCGGACTGGAACGGCAGCAGGGCTCCGGCACCGAGACGGATGTACCCGCGCCCGGGCGTGCTCTTCTGGATCTGCGCGGCGTCCCCCGCGTCGATGACGTCGGTGCTCTCGCTCGAGTCCGTCACGCGCAGCGCGATCCGCAGGTTCGTGTTCGCCCGGATGTCGTTCGACACCACGCCGGTCGGGCGCTGCGTGGCGAGGATGAGGTGGATGCCGAGCGAGCGCCCGCGCTGGGCGATGTTCACGAGACCGGTGACGAAGTCCGGGAGCTCCCGCACCAGGCTGGCGAACTCGTCGATGACGATGAGCAGCCGCGGCATCGGGGGCAACGGCTCACCCCGGCCGAGGCGCTCGACGTAGTCCTCGATGTCCTTCGCGGCGGCTTCGGCGAGCAGGTGCTCGCGGCGGCGCAGCTCGGCCCCGAGCGACTCGAGCGCGCGCTCGACGAGGTGCGTGTCGAGGTCCGTGACCATCCCGACCGTGTGCGGCAGCGGTGCGAAGTCCCGGAAGGCGGCCCCACCCTTGTAGTCGATGAGGACGAAGTTCATCCCCTCCGGCGTGTTCGTGGCCGCGAGCGAGGCGACGATCGTCTGCAGGAGCTCGGACTTCCCGGAGCCGGTCGTCCCGGCGACGAGCCCGTGCGGGCCGTCCCGGCGGAGGTCGAAGGCGAACGGTCCGTCGAGGCTCTCGCCGATGACCACCTCGGTCGTCCGGGGCCGCACGCCCCACTTGCCCGTGATCGCCCTCGCCGTGGGTGGCTCGAGCAGCATGACGTCGAGCAGGCGCGAGGACGTCGGGAGCCCTCCCGCATCGCTCTCGTCGTCGGCGTCGACCATCGGGGCGATCGCCCGGGCGACCGACTCGAACCAGCCGTCCGGCACCCGGTCGGGACGGACGTCGGTGATCGTCGCCTGCCGCTGGGCGGCCACCCGGATGCGCTCGGGACCCACCGTCACGACGACCGAGCACTCCTCGGGCAGCAGCCGGGCCTCTTCCTCGATGCAGATCGCCCGCACGCCGACCGCCGGGCCCTCCTTGAGGATCCGGATGAGCCCGGGCAGAGCCCGGAGCCGTCGGGCGCCGTCCAGCACCACGACCACGTCGGGACCGGCGATGACCCGCGCGCCGGACTCCCGCAGCGCGCGCTGTCGGGCGTCGATCACCTGCCCCAGTTCCGCCACGCGAGCGCCGAGCGTCTCGGCGTCGTTGCCGATCGCGATGACGGCGTCCTGCCCGAAGCCCGGGCGGGCCTGCGGAACCCAGCGGAGCCACGCCCACTCGGCTGATGACTGCGCGTCGGTCAACACGACGAACTGCGTGTCCCGGGGGCTCTGCAGCACGGCGAGCTGCGCGACGAGCCACGACGTGAGGTGCTTCGTGTGCTCCTCGCGCCCGGCGACACCCACGACGCCGCTCTCGGCGAGGTCGACGACCACGGGGACGTCCTCGGCCAGCCTGTCCACCGCCCGACGGTGCTCGAGCGCCGCGGGGTCCTCGAGCACCACACCGGACGGTACGTCCGCCGTCCCGACGCGCAGCGTCAGGTAGTCGGGGTCGGTCCGCCGACGCTCCCACAGCCGGGCGCGACGCCGCAGGGCGATGTCGAGCACCGTCGCCGGGTCCGGTGCGCTGGTCCGGGACTCGCGCTGGTACCGGGCCACGGCCTCCAGGGCGTCCGCCTCGACCGCCTTCTTCGTCTCCTCGTACTCGGCCACCCGCTGCCGGTGCGTCTTCTTGCCGTTCCGACGGTCCCACCAGGCGTTGCCGAACATGATGATCGGCGACATGAGGCCGAACGCCAGGTAGGCGACGTTGTGGAAGATCGAGATCATCACGGCCGCCATGCCGAGCGGCGCCAGCGCCGCGATGATCGGGATCGACCGTCGCGACTGCTGCCCCGGAGCGGCCGGCAGCTTGAAGACCGTCGGGGTCTCCTCCGGCAGCAGGCGTGGCGGCCGCGTGTAGTCGAGGGTCCCGCCACCAGGAGTCAGCGTGATCGCAGCGCGGTCGGCATCGGGAACCGCGACGGCCAGGAGCGTGTCGCCGATCGCGACGACGACACCCGGTTCGACCGGGGTCTCGACGTCGACCTCTGTCCCGTCGACGAGGACACGCGAGCCCTTCGTCGGGATGATAGTGAAGCGACGGTTGAGGTCGAGCCGCAGCACCGCCGCGTACTCCGGCGCCGTGCGGTCCGGCAGGTGCACCGTGGCGTCCGGCGCCGACCCGACGTGCGCGATCCCCGCGTCGAGCACCACGACCGTGCCGGCACCCGGGCCACCGACGATGCGGACGCTGGGCAGGTCGGCCGGAAGCGGCAGGACCGGAGCGGCTGCGCCGAACGTCAGCCGGGCACCCTCGAGCAGGACACCGTCGCCGAGGCGGGCGTGCGGCGTCGTCGGTACCGCGTCGACCGCCACCTCGACGATGGACTCGGCGCTCAGCCCGAACCGGCGCGCGACGATCTCGACGACCTCGCCGAGGACGGTGTCCTCGTCGCACTCCACCACGAAGTCGGCGGTGGCGTCGGTCGGCAGGTGGGTCGCGGTGAACGTCAGGCGCACGCGGCACCTGCCACGTGATGGGTCGTGGTCGTCGCGGGACACCCCGTCGAGGCCCCCCGCAGCGTCATGCTGCCGCTCATGTGTCGATTCTCGCAGGTTGTCGCGGCGTGCAGGTCGGGTTGCGCCCGGCCTGTGGACGGGTGGTCGGACTGGAGGCGCGGTGCAGGGAAGCGGGGCTGCTCACGTCGCACTGCGGATGCGTCTGGCGAAAGCTTTCAGCGACGTCTCAGCGGCAGCGAAGGCAGCAGGGTGACCGCCGATCCCGGTGACGGTGATGGTCGAGGAGCCCGAGCGGAACTGCCAGCGACGGGCGACCACTGCCCCTGTCGCGTCCATGAACGGCCAGGTCTTGGCCGCTTCGCCCCAACGGGTACCGGTACCGGTCCGGAGGCCGTCTGCTGGAGCTCGACCGGGACCGACGAGAAGCTCGTCGGTCGTGGCGACCGCGACGGTTGTCGTGTCCGTAATCGAGGTGACCTGTGAGAGGAACGCAGCGAATCGCAGGTCGGACGAGCTCATCCTGCACAGGGTCTCGAGCGACGCCGCTGTCGCGACCATCTCCACCGTCTTGAACGGGCGGACGTACCAGGGGAAGAGCCGGTACGTGGTCGAGTTCGCCCATCGCTTCGGCTTGCCGCGGACGTCCTCCGGGAGCGGTACGACGAGCCAGTCCTCGCCGGCGAGGTCCTCGAGGCCCCGGAACAGCGAGTCGAGGATTCCGGTCATGATGCTTCCCTGAGTGCGAGGCTGAGCGCGAGACGGCCGACGTGGGCAGGGCGAGGTCGACGTTGCTCTCGTGCGCGATCACCGATGTGAGCACGGCCGTGTGGGAGAGCGATTCGTCGGAGAACGGCTGGACCCATCGGACCGAGGTCTTGACGGATCGTCTCCGGAGGAACTCGCTCGGTTCCGAGGCATGTCTGAGCAGGACTCTCGTGGCCGTGCCCATCGTCGAAGACGCTCACCCCCAGTCGATTCGTAGGTCGCGGAGGAGTTCGTCGAGCATGGGCCGTGCGAGGGCGCTGTCGTGCTCGTCCGGGACGAAGAAGGACACGACCACCGTGAGCTCGTTCAAGCCGTCGACGATCGGGATGATCGCACGGACTACCTGCATCACCGACCGTGCCCGACCGCCGGTACTGCGTTCCCGCATCTCGACGAGCGTTGCTCTACCAACGGGAAGATCCAGTGTCCCCACACTGGCGTCGCCGATGCCGTTCGCCCGCGGTGCACGAGCGTCGTCGATGAAGGTGTCCGCGCGGTCGACACCGGCGACAGTGTGCACGACCGCGTACGCGATCGCTCGGACTGTCGGCGCCGTGGTCGAGAGCACGAAGCACGTCTCAGCCTTCGCTGCTTCCTGGAACGCAGCGATGTCGCGGATCACTGTCCTGAGGATCGCCCGTTCTCGACGTTTCGGCCGCTGCTTCGCCTGTCCGAGTGCGTGCTCGACCGCAGCGTCTGTGACGTCATCGACCTGCCCCTCGTCATCAAGCAGTGTCCAGGCGCGATTGTAGTTCCACAACAGGCGAGTCATTCGTCTCCTCTCGGGGTGCCGATCACGATCCACCGGCCGAAGCCGACGGGGGCTCTCCCTCGTTCCGCGCGGCGCCGTCGGAAGCTCAGCCAGGAGACGAGGGGAACGGTGAGCACCAGCAGCAGGATGCTCACAGCAGAGAACGGATTGCCTCGTGTGATGTAGAAGACAGCGACCGCCGCACCCAGGATCGGGACCCCGAGTGCCGTGAGCTGGCGTCGAGCGAACTGCGGCCGGTCTGGCCGGCCGTGCTGCTCGGGGTGGATGCGAGCGACAGGAAGACGAGAACTCGACTCGACGACGAAGATCGTGGTGACGACTGCGACCGCGATGGCTGCGAAGACCAACGTGACGAGTGTCGACGCTGCCCCCGGACGGACCGAGCCGGCTCCAACGAGAACGATCGTCGTGAAGGCCGATGACGCGAGGAACGGGTACGCCGGGACCGACCCCACGGCGTTGCGCAGCATGAGGGACGAAGGCCCCACTCCTCTGCTGCGCATCTCATCCAACGCGAGTGCTGGCCGGTTGCGCGCGTCAGTGTGGGCCGAGGTGATGACGCCGAGTCCTTGCAGGAGCCCCTCGAGAGCACGAGCGTCCTCCGGGGCAGGTGCCCAGGTACGGAGCGGCAGCTGCGCACGCAGCGTGTCCGTTCCGTCGATGAGCAGCACCCGTGGGTCGTCGTCATGCACGAACACCGCGCGCACGACGGCATCACGACCGAGATGTCGATCCGGAGTCGCCAGTCGCTGTGTGATGCCTTGTCCGTCCGTGAGAACCAGTCCGTGATCGTCAGTGCTCACGGACGCTGTGGAGAGGAACCAGGAGGGCCCGACCAAAGGTCGTAGCACGGTTCCTCCGGGCGTCGACCGTCGATGACGCCGACCTGCAGCGATGACCAGGACGACGAGTGCATTAGCGGCGGCAGCGGCCGCGGCCAGCCAACCGAACGTCCCAGTTCCCGGACCGCCCGCGATCGCGACCACGATCGGTCCGAAGACGTCGGCCGAGAAGGCGCCCAGGCCGAGGAGGATGACGACGACGAGAATCCTCTGCTCCATGAGTCGTCGTCGCTCGTTTGTCGGCGTGAGGACCTGAGCAGCATCGAGGTTTCCGGGAATGGGTTGGTCGGTGCCGAACCTGTCTAACAGCGCCGCGAGACCGCTCGAGGCGAGTGCGACTTCGTTCGTCACGATCGAGATGGGTGACATCCACCACTGGTCGACTGGGACAAGGTAAAGGCTGCCGGTTGTGTCCTTGAGCAGGACTGCCCCATTGCTGGCGGTGGGAGTGAGACGCTTCGGAAGAGCATCCTCGTCGAGGAACCATGAATGGACGAGGCGAGCCGTCTTGATCCGTTCTCCTCGAGGACTGGCGAACACGATCCGATCCTGGTCGTCCAAGGAGAGGCTCGTAGCACCGGTGACGGCGGCCGCCCGGTCACTCGACACGGCTGGGCGGGCAATCGATTCAGACATCGATGACGATCTTCGCAGCGAGTGCGTCCACCTGCGCGATCAACAGCTCGGCGAGAGCGGGCTCCGCGCTGCTCGTCGAGAGGACGACGAGTTCGTTCCCCGCAACCCAGGACCAGGAGGCCTGGACAACGACGAACGCTCTCCCCTCCGGCACTTCGAGCGCGAGGCGTTGCACCAATCGGAGCGCATCACCGCTCGTCGTGCTGAGCATCGATTCTTCGATCGGACCGATCGGGTGAGTCGCACGAAGACCCGCCCGGACCACTCCAGCCGAGCGGCCGGCGAGCGGGGCGGTGCGAGCAGCGAGCCAGCCGACTTCTCGGGAGTCATCCAAGACGACCCTCCAAGCGGCTGCCGCATCCGTCTCGTTGAGGAGTTGGACGATTCTCGGTGCGATCGTGCTATCAAGCCGGCCTGCCAGGAGGTCGAGCGGGCGTAGAGCATCGTTTGCCGGCCAGGTGATCTTCAATGCTCACCGATCCAATCGAAGCCGGTCATGAGGATGTCGAAGTGCGCGACACACTCCTCCGCGAACGCTGCGCCGGCACACTGGAACGACACCAGCGCGAAGGATCCGTGCTCCTGCGGCACGGGCAACAGGTAGTCCAAGCGGGTCATCAGGGCTGGGCCGCTCGGTTCGGCACCGGCCAAGAACGCCGCAGCAAGATCAGTCGGAAGGGCCGGCGGAAGGGCGCCCCCGTCGCCGAGTTCATCGTCCGAGCGAGACCTCAGAGCTGCGCCTGCGGGCAGCTCCTCGAGCGTCGTCGGTGCACCGAGCACTGGTGCGACCTCGGTGAGATCGAGTTCGGCGATCGCCGGTCCGAGGTAGACGACACCGACGGTGAACAGCATGTGCATCGGCACACCGCCGAACCGGCCGTCGAAGTAGAAGAGATCGGTTGTCCCCGCCTCCGCCATCCGCTGAAAGGCGGACCTGATGTCCTCACGCGCGCGCCGCCTCGCTTCGACGGCCGTCGGCTCATCGCCGCCCTGCAACACGAGGTGCCGGTCTGCGAAAGCGCGAGAGGCGCGCTGCGGATCACGATCAACCGAGTATCGGTACCAGCCGTCGGGAAGCAGAACTCGATACTGCGTCACAGTGAACCGACGTGGATCTCGCTCTTCGACTTCCAGTACCCGTCCCAGTCGGTACCGGCGGATACGACGTTCTCCACAGACTCCGGCAGGCCCGGAAGGCTGGGAAGTCCAGATCCAGCGACGACCCCGTTCGCCAGAGCTGCGTGCTTCGCGGCCTCCCGCGCGAGTGCGGAATCCGGGGCGAGCTTGAGCACCTGAGCCGTTTCCATGAGACCGCCGGTCACGAAGGTGTCCAGGAAAGCCGTGAGCGGCTTGCGACCGATGGCTTCCGCTTCTCTGATCCCTGCATCACCTCCGCGGAGGAAAGCGGTCAGCTCTCCACCAACGCCGGCATTCGAATTCCGTGCCGCAGTGGCAGCCGATGCCGCGCGAGTCTCTCCGACTGCTCCGCGGAGCATCCCCATCGCTGAACTCGCGTACTTCGCGGCACCGAACCCGACCGCTGCGAGAGCGAACCCGATGGCGTCCTTCCCGACATCGCCTGCGCTCGCGTCACCCGCCATCGATTGCGTCGCTGTGATCAGGAGCTTCGCACCTGCCACGGCGAGGCCGATGAGCGCGATCACGGGCAGCGCTGCAGGGAAGAAGATGGCGGCAACCACGGTGACGACGAGGAGGACGGTGCCCACGGCGTCCAGCGCGTCCTTGATCACGTTGAGCACGCCCCGCGCCCCGTGGATCGCTTGCTTCACGTGGTCGAACCAGCCGTCCTTCAGCCCGTCGTCCGCACCCTGCCGTATCCGGTCGGCGACCCGACCGGCCAACTCCCCGTACTCGCCCTCTTCCCCGAACGGGCCGCCGATCCGACGCACGATCGCCTTCGCCGCGTCGATGTCGCCCTGCGCCGCACTCAGCGCACGGTCCTGCGCATCGACCTGGTCCTGGTGTTCCGGGGTGTCCGCGTCCGCCGTGATGGTCTGGTTCGCCGCGGCCCGGTGCGCGTCCTGCGCGTCCTGGGCCTGCAGCAGGGCGGCGTCGGCTTCGCGCTGCAGCCCCTCGAGTCCGTTCGCCCACTCGTCGAGCGCCGCGGCGAGCTGGGTGTAGCGCCCCTTGGCCTTCTCGATGGCACCGGCGAGATCGCCGGCGGAGTCGCGGAACTTCTCCCCCGACTCGCTCTCCCAGCCCTCGCCGTCCTTGAGGCTGTTGAGACGCTCGACCTGCTGGGCGATGGCCTGCTCGATGGATCGGGCGCTCGAGGCGGACTGCCGGATCTCTGCCGGATCGCCGGGCACCGGGTCGAGCTGCATGCCGACGGCGCTCCAGTCGGTGGGGCGGGCCATCAGCTGTCCTTCCCGAGGATCTTGTTCGCGAGCTCGACCTCGGTCTGCGTGAAGCCGTCGTGCGCGCTCTCGGCCATCTCGGCGACGGCCTTGATCGACTCCTGGAGGCGTCCGCGCCGGATGTCCCAGTTGCCGGCGAACTCGTCGATGGCGCTGGTGATCGTCATCGATCCGACACCGGTCTTGTAGTCGGCCGCACTCGAGGCGACGTGTTCGAAGTCGCCGTGCAGCCGGGAGAGGTCAGATGCGAGATTGCCGATCAGGTCGAGATCGAGCTTGATTGTGCCGGCCACGGTTCCCCCGGTGGATTCCTGGTCTTGCTGTTCCTGGTCGCCGCCCCTGCGGCGAGAGCGGTGGCCGGCACCCGAGAGCGCCGGCCACCGTCGTGCAGAGCCTGACTAGCCGATGCTCGACGCGAGCTGCTCGTCCGTGGACTCGAGCGTGTTCGCGGCGCTCTCGAGGAAGCCGGCCATGCCGTCGATCGCCTGGATCGTCTGCGTCGCGCCGGAGTTGAACTCCGAGTACGTCGCGTCGAACGCCTTCGACGACTTGTCGGTGACGTAGCCCGACGACACGAGGTTGTCGATCTGGCTCTTGAGCTGGCTCAGCTGGTCCTCGATGGCCTTCTGGCCGTTGCGGAGCTGCGAAGCCTGGTTGCGGAGATCGTCGTAGGTGACGTTGACGTTTGCCATGTGCATACCCTCCCGATGCGGTATTTGATGTACCGGGAGCCCCCCGGCCGACTCGACGATACTTGATTCCGTTGCGTCCCGCAGCAGGTGGGGACAAGAACGAGGACGAGGGGTACACCGTGGCACGACGCCGGAAGGACGAGGGGGTGCCGGAGCGACCGGTCGTCACGCACGCCGAAGTGGAGCGTGACCGTCAGGCCGGACACCTCTCCCGCGCGTGGGTCCTCCCGAGCGCTCCGGTGTCCGACCACGAGCCCGACGCCGTGGTCAACACCGAGCCGCCGCTCCCGACGATCGGGGTGGTGCCGCGGCTCGTGCTCGAGGTCGCGCCGGGGAACGTGGTCCCCCTGGACCAGCCGGTGGTCCTGGGGCGCAAGGTCACGACCGCCCCTGGTCGACGGGCGGTGCTGCTCGACGATCCCGGGCGCTCGGTCTCGCGCGAGCACGCCGCGATCCGTCCGACGGACGACGGCGGCCTCGTCGTCGAGGACCTCGGTTCGGCGAACGGCACGGTGGTGGTCCGGGCCTCCGGTGCGCAGGAGCCGAGCGTCGGCGGCGCACAGGTCGTGGCGCGACCCGGAGACGTCGTCATGGTCGGCGACTACGCGGTCCGGGTGCTCGCCGGCTGACGCCGACGAGCTGCCCGCCGCATCGCCCGCACCAACAGCGGCCCCGGCAGCCGCAGCAGCCACCCTGGCACCACCCGGCGCACGGCCCGCAGGACCCGCACGGCCCGCTCGTACCGCCGCTGCTCCCGAGGCCCCCACGCGAAGCCGTAGTCCGAACGCAGTCGGTCCGGCAGCATCCCGACGGTCACGATCCGGACGAGCGGCATCGCCACCCGCACCCACCACGGAGCGAACCGCGGGTGCAGGAGGTCCCGCACGACACCGCGGGCGTCCTCGGTGACGATCAGCTGGTCGAGCGTCTGCGCCCAGTAGCGGTCGAACGCTGCCACCGACCCCGGCCAGCGCGACGGTGGCACCCGGAGCGCGGTCCCGATCGGCGCGTACGCCTGCAGGACCTCCTCGGCCCGTGCGGCGAACACGGCGGACCCGAAGGCCGCGTGCGCCTGCCGCGCCGAGTCGAACAAGGTGGCGGCGACCCAGAGCTGCCGGTCCTCGTCGTCCGCACCCACGACGGGGACGTGCGCGCGGTTCACGAAGGAGGCCGCGATCGCCGCGTCCTCCGGGGTGCCCGACACCACCGCGAAGACGAACGACAGGGTGTGCGCGAGCCGCTGCTGCGGTCGCCGAGCGAAGTCGGAGTGCCGGCGCACGCCCGCCGCGACGACGGGGTCCGCGATCTGCAGCAGGATGGCGCGGCCGCCGGACGCGACGGGCGTGCTGTCCGCGAGCAGGTGGCGGAGGGCGCGATCGCGACCAGACGACGGACGGGAGGCGCGGTGCCGGTCGTGCGCCGCGCCTCCCGTCGGGTCGGCGCCAGCCCACTCCTCAGTGGTCACGTCGTGCCCGCTGCCGCCGGGCGCGGGGTGAGAGGTCGTACCCGACCGCCGCGGCGAGCCCGGCGAGGCCGAACGCGACCGCGACGACGACGAACGTCGCGCTGCCGACATCGTCGCGTACCGCCGAGAGCAGCGCTGCGACCGTCCAGATGGCGGGGAGCGGCCAGGACACACCGGAGCCGGCGACGAGGGCCGCCGTCACGCCGACGGCGAGGAAGAGCACCCAACCGACGTTCCCGACCGAGCCGGACCGGACGCCGAGGGTGGCCGCCGCGGCGATCAACAGCAGCCCGGCCACCGACACCAGCCGCGCCGCGCCGGGGTGACGGCGCAGGCGCTGCTGGAGTCGGGAGATCACGCCCCGATGCTAGTCAGCGCCGGTGTCAGAGCGGCTTGGTGCCGAGGTCGTTCCCGAGGTCGGGGTGGTCCTCGTCGCCGTCGTGCTCCCACAGGTCCGGGGCCTCTTCGCGCTCGGCGCCGCCGGTCGGGCCGGACGCGGTGCCGTCGCCGGGCTGCGGCTCGACGGTCTCGCCGCCGACCGCGTCGTTCGTCACGGTCTCGAGGGACTCCTCGCGGTCGTCGACCTCGTACGGGCCGGCGTGCTCGGTGTCCACGTCGTCGTCACGGAAGCCCTCGGTGTCGAAGCCGTCGTTCGGGGTGGTGCCGGGGTCGGTCATGGGGTTCCTCTCGTTCGTGGGTGTCCTGTCTACGCGCCGTGCCTCGGCGCACACGAAGCGGACGCCTACGCGGACACGAAACGGACGTCGCCGTGGCCGTCGCCCGCGTCCGACGCGCCGTCGAGCCCGAGCTGCTGCGCCAGACCCTGCTCGTCGGTGGCACCCCAGCGCTCGACGATCTTGCCGTCGCGGAACTTCGCGACCTGGATGCCGCGGACCTCGAACGACCTCCCGGTCGGCTCGTGTCCCTGGAACGGCCCGGTGTGGGTCCCGCGGATCGTGAACACCGCGGTGACGAAGTCGTCGGTGACGACCAGCGGGTCCGGGGTCAGCTCGAGGTCCGGGAACGCCGTCGTGAAGTCCTGCCAGAAGTCGACGATGCCCGCGAGCCCGGGGGCCTGGCCCGGCGCCGGGTCGTGGTCGACGACGTCCTCGGCCCAGACCTCGCCGAAGCGGTCGAAGGCGCGGTCCTGGATGATGCCGCCGAGGCGCTCCTGCGCGGCCTGGTTGACGTCGGTGCTCATGTGGTTCCTCTCGTCGTGGTCCTCCTGCGTACGCGACGGAGGTCCGAGGGACCGGACGGTCCGGGGGACGGGTGTCCGGTGCACGCACCGGAGCTGCCGGGAGGCGCGCGGAGCGGCCCGGGTTCGGGTCGCGTTCACCCGGTGGTCACCTCCGCGACACGACACCGGTGCATGCTCTGGCGTGCTCGGGGGAGTGGAGCGCGGTCGCCGACGGGTGGTCGAGCGACCGCGCCTTCCCCTGCTCGAGCGACGTGCGGTGGGTGTCACACGCGTTCGAGCAGGTGCCGTCCCTCGACGTCGGCCAGCGAGAGCGTCCGGTAGCCGGCGGCGTCGAAGAACACCGTCACGCGGTCGTCCTCGGTGCTCATGACGGTGCCGCGCCCCCACTCGGGGTGCTCGACGGTCGACTCCGGGGGCCACGTGTCGTCGTGGGCGCCGTCCGCGCCGTGTGCGCCGTCCTGGTAGGCGGTGCCGGACGTGCAGGTGTCGCAGTTGCCGCACGGCTCCGCGAGTTCGTCGCCGAAGTAGCCGAGCAGGAACTGCCGTCGACAGCCGAGGGTCTCCGCGAACCGGCGCATCATCGCGATGCGGGACTGCTCGACTTCCTCGCGCTGGTCGGCACGTGCCGAGGCGGCCTTCGCCGCTGCCTCCGCGCTGGTCGGGCCGCCGTCAGTGCGCGCGAGCCCGTCGGGCCCGTCGTCGAGCACCCCCGCCTCGACGAGGGCGTTCGCGGCGCGGCCGGCCGTGCGCGCAGAGAGTCCCGAGGCGTCCGCGAGGGCCGAGCGCGGGATCGACCCCGAGGCGGGCACGGCGTCGAAGAGCGCCCGGAGGGACGCCGGCTTCGGGCTCCCGGACGCGAAGAAGCGCCGGAGCCCGAGGTCCTCGGCACGGTAGTGCAGGGTCGCGGTCGCCGGCTCGCCGTCGCGTCCGGCACGACCGATCTCCTGGTAGTGGGCGTCGACGGACTCGGCGACGTCGGCGTGCAGGACGAAGCGGACGTCGGGCTTGTCGATGCCCATGCCGAACGCGCTCGTGGCGACGACCACGTCGAGCTCGCCGTCGTGGAAGGCGTGCAGGACGGCCTCGCGGTCGCGCACCCGCATCCCCGCGTGGTACGGCCGGGCGTCCTTGCCGCGGGCACGGAGGGCGTCGGCGTACTCGTCGGTCTCGCGCCGGGTGGCGACGTACACGATCCCGGTGCCAGTGGCCGCCGCGGCCTGCTCGACCACGGCGGCGCGCTTCTCGTCAGCGTCGGCGTACCGCTCGACCTCGATGCGGATGCCCGGGCGGTCGAAACCGGCTGCGAGGACGACCGGGTCCCGCATGCCGAGGCGCGCGGTGATGTCGTCGCGGACCGGCGCCGAGCCGGTTGCCGTCAGGGCGAGGACCGGCGGACGCCCGAGGCGTTCGGCAGCCTCACCGAGGGCCAGGTACGCGGGCCGGAAGTCGTGGCCCCACGACGACACGCAGTGCGCCTCGTCGACGGTCAGGAGCGCGACGCCGGCGTCGGCGAGGCGTTCGACGACCTCGTCCTTCGCGAGCTGCTCGGGGGCGAGGAACACGTACCGGACGTCGCCGGCGGCGATGGCGTCCCACGCATCGGCGACGTCGGACGCGGAGACGGTCGCGTTGATCGCCACGGCGGGCGGCGCGTCCGGGTGCGACCGCAGCCCGACGACCTGGTCCTGCTGCAGCGACACCAGCGGCGACACCACGACGACCAGGCCGTCCAGGGCGAGGCCCGCGACCTGGTAGATCGCGGACTTGCCCGAGCCGGTCGGCATCAGGGCGAGGGCGTCGCGACCGCGGAGCACGGCGTCGATCACGGTCGCCTGGGCGTCGCGCAGGTCCCAGCCGAAGACGTCGGCGGCGCGGGTACGGAGTTCTTCGAGCACCCGATCACCCTCGTCGCCCGCCCCTGTGTGCGCACCCGGCCCTGCGTCCTGCGGACGGTGCCCTGCCAAACCGACCCGTGCCTCCCGGCCGGGCCTGTACGGACGGCGCGACGCGCGCGCACCGCGCGTCCACCTGCCGGCGCTAGGCTGACCCGCGGCCGTTGTCTCGACATCGAGCGACCCTCGATGTGGAGTGTGGCAACCAGGTGACCGATGCCGATCGCACGGAACGTGCGGGAAGAAGAACAGCGTGGATCTTTTCGAGTACCAGGCCAGGGACCTCTTCGAGTCCTACGGCGTCCCCGTCCTCCAGGGGATCATCGCCGACACCCCCGAGGAGGCGAAGGCAGCGGCCGAGAAGATCGGCGGCGTGGTCGTCGTCAAGGCGCAGGTGAAGGTCGGCGGTCGCGGCAAGGCCGGCGGCGTCAAGGTCGCGAAGACCCCCGACGAGGCCTACGAGCACGCGCAGGCGATCCTCGGCCTCGACATCAAGGGCCACACCGTGCAGCGCGTGATGGTCGCCCAGGGCGCCGACATCGCCGAGGAGTTCTACTTCTCCGTGCTGCTCGACCGGGCGAACCGCTCCTACCTGAGCCTCGTCAGCGTCGAGGGCGGCATGGAGATCGAACAGCTCGCCGTCGAGAAGCCCGAGGCCCTCGCCCGCGTCGAGGTGAACCCGCTCACCGGCATCAACAAGGAGGCCGCGCTGGAGATCGCGCGGCAGGCGAACTTCCCCTCCGAGCTCCAGGACCAGGTCGCGGACGTCTTCGTGAAGCTCTACGACGTGTTCGCCGGCGAGGACGCCACCCTCGTCGAGGTCAACCCGCTCGTCCGCACGGGCGACGGCCAGATCCTCGCCCTCGACGGCAAGGTCTCGCTCGACGACAACGCCGACTTCCGCCACGAGGGCCACGCGCAGCTCGAGGACACCGCCAGCGAGGACCCGCTCGAGGCGAAGGCGAAGCAGCACGGCCTCAACTACGTGAAGCTCGACGGCGAGGTCGGCGTCATCGGCAACGGCGCCGGACTCGTCATGTCGACGCTCGACGTCGTCGCCTACGCCGGTGAGCGCCACGGCGGCGTGAAGCCCGCGAACTTCCTCGACATCGGCGGCGGTGCCTCCGCGGAGGTCATGGCCAACGGCCTCGACGTCATCCTCGGCGACCCCCAGGTCAAGAGCGTCTTCGTGAACGTGTTCGGTGGCATCACCGCGTGCGACGCCGTCGCGAACGGCATCGTCGCCGCGCTCGGCATCCTCGGCGACTCGGCGACCAAGCCGCTCGTCGTGCGCCTCGACGGCAACAACGTGGACGAGGGTCGTCGGATCCTGGCGGAGGCGGCGCACCCGCTCGTGACCGTCGCCGCGACCATGGACGATGCGGCCGAGAAGGCCGCCGAGCTCGCCGCGGCCGCGGCGTAAGGAGCCTGCAGAACAATGTCGATCTTCCTCAACAAGGACTCCAAGGTCATCGTCCAGGGCATCACCGGCGGCGAGGGCACCAAGCACACCGCGCTCATGCTCAAGGCCGGCACGAACGTCGTCGGTGGCGTGAACGCCCGCAAGGCCGGCACGACCGTCACGCACGGCGACGTCGAACTCCCGGTGTTCGGTTCCGTCCGCGAGGCCGTGGACACCACCGGCGCCGACGTCTCGATCGTCTTCGTGCCACCGGCGTTCGCGAAGGACGCCGTGATGGAGGCCATCGACGCCGAGGTCCCGCTCGTCGTCGTCATCACCGAGGGCATCCCGGTGCAGGACTCCGCGGAGTTCTGGGCTCACGCCAAGGCACTCGGTGGGAAGACCCGAATCATCGGACCGAACTGCCCCGGCATCATCACCCCGGGGGAGTCGCTCGTCGGCATCACCCCGGCGACGATCACGGGCAAGGGCCCGATCGGTCTCGTCTCGAAGTCCGGCACGCTGACCTACCAGATGATGTACGAGCTCCGTGACCTCGGCTTCTCGACGGCCATCGGCATCGGCGGCGACCCGGTCATCGGCACGACGCACATCGACGCGCTCGCCGCGTTCGAGGCCGACCCGGAGACGGAGGCGATCGTCATGATCGGCGAGATCGGTGGTGACGCCGAGGAGCGTGCGGCCGACTACATCAAGGCGCACGTGACGAAGCCCGTCGTCGGCTACGTCGCGGGCTTCACCGCACCCGAGGGCAAGACCATGGGGCACGCGGGCGCGATCGTGTCCGGCTCCGCGGGCACGGCGGAGGCGAAGAAGCAGGCGCTCGAGGCGGCCGGTGTGAAGGTCGGCAAGACGCCGTCCGAGACCGCGGCGCTGCTGCGCGAGGTGGTCGCCGCCGCGAAGGCGTAGCGGCTTCGTCGGACCACGCGTCCGGACAGACCGTCGGGAGGCACGGTGCGGGTTCGCGCCGTGCCTCCCGTCGTTCACGCTGCCGCCGTGATGCGTGCGAGGACGTCGCGCGTCCACGCCGCTGCGACCTGACGGTCGTTCCCGCCGGCGTCGACGTTCGTCTCGGCGAGCGTCGGGCCGTACCCGATCGGCAGGTGCAGGATGTGCCGGTGGTCGTAGCGGCCGATCGACTTGGGCGCGGTGCCCGACTCCACCGCGACCCGGTGCAGCCAGATGTCGTCGGCCCGCGGCGCGGACGCTCGGAACTCGTGGTGGCGGTCACGCAGCGCGTCGAGCATGCGCGGGGTCAGGACGTGCCCCCAGCCGCCCGTCGCCAGGTTCCGCGGCGAGGAGCCCCGCGCACCGATCCGTCCCCACTGCACGTACGGCGCGACGGCTCCACCGACGACGGAGATGTCTCGTGCGCGGTGCGTGGTGTTCGTCGTGTCGTCGACGACGTGCTCGCGCATCAGGGTCTCGAGCCAGCGGCGCGGGAAGAGCCAGTCGTCGTCGGCCGTGACCAGCGGCACCCGATGGACACGCTCCGACTGCACGTACGGGTAGTACTTCTTGTGCGGACCGTCGTCCTCGGCGAGACGGACTTCGAGTCCTCGTCGGATCAGCCGTCGGAGGCCGGGCGTCGGGGACTCCACGGCGTGCGCGTCATCGAGCCACAGGATCAGCCGACTGGGCCGGACGGAACCGGCCGCGATGCTCTCCAGTGCGAGGTGTGCCGACGCGATGCGTTCGCCGTAGCTCGTCATGCTGACCACCGGGCCGTCGCCGCCGACGCACGCTCGCCTGCCCGTGCTGGCGTTGCGGAACCGGAGCGCACCGATGCGGGCGGCTTTCTTCGGGGCGAGCGCAATCGTGTGCATACAAACATTATGAATACGAAATACTTACCGGGCAAGGACTCGGGTGGTGCTCCTCCGCGCGGCTTCCTCCTCGACGACGGGCGAGCACGTACCCTGGCCCGGATGAACCGCCTGGGAACCGCCGTGCTCGCCGCGATCGAGGGGATCGTGACGGTCGGCGTCG
The DNA here is from genome assembly GCF_047238015.1 of Curtobacterium phoenicis. Taxonomy (NCBI): domain Bacteria; kingdom Bacillati; phylum Actinomycetota; class Actinomycetes; order Micrococcales; family Microbacteriaceae; genus Curtobacterium; species Curtobacterium phoenicis. The sequence continues at coordinate 20,442 of NZ_JBDFLZ010000002.1, read as the reverse complement.
GCGTCGGGATCGCCCTCGTGCCGCTCACCCTGCTCTGGGGCTTCGAGTACGGGCTGCAGGTCGACTGGGACGTGTTCTGGAAGGCGAGCGGCAGCGTCTGGCTCGTCGGGCACGGGGTCGACGTCACCTTCCTGCTCGGCGCAGCGGCTGCGAAGGCGTCCGGCGTGGGCGGGGCGTCGGCGCCGATCCACGTCACACTCGCCGCGCTCGGGTTCGCGATCGTCACGGCCTGGCTCGGGGGCCGTGCCGGACGCCGCTTCGCCGAGACCGCGCACCGGACCACCGGCGTCCTCGTCGGCACCGCGGTCGTCGCCGTCCTCGGCCTCGCCGTCGCTCTGTCGTCGACCTCCGCCGCGACGGACCCGAGCGTCTGGCAGGCGGTCGTGTTCCCGGCGCTCTGGTTCGGCGTCCCGGCGTTCGTCGCCTCCGAGGTGTGCCGCGTGCGCCGGATGCTCCCGGCGGACGCGCTCTCACAGCGGGCGATCGACCTCGTGGACCGGGTCCCCGCGGTCTGGCGAGCGATCGCCGGCTTCGGCCTCCGAGCCGGCACCGCCGCGACCGCCGCGATCGTCGCCGTCGCCGGGCTCGTGGTGGCGGTCCTGCTCTTCACCTCGTTCGCCGAGGTCATCACCCTGTACGAGCGGTCGCACGCCGGGGTCGTCGGTGGCATCGCCCTGACGGTCGGACAGCTCGCGTTCGTGCCGGACCTCGTCGGGTGGGCCACCGCGTGGCTCGTCGGGCCGGGGTTCGCCATCGGCACCGGCTCGAGCGTCTCGCCCATCGGTACGGCGCTCGGCCCGATCCCGGGCATCCCGGTCTTCGGTGCGCTGCCGGCGTCCGGGCACACCTTCGGACTCGTCTGGGTCCTCGTGCCCGTCGTCGCCGGGTTCGCGGTCGCCGGGCTCCTGCGTCCGCGCATCGTCCGGGCGCTCGGTCGCGCGGACTCGGCCCTGCACCGGGCCCTGGGCGGGGTGGCGGTCGGACTCGTCGCCGGCGTCCTGACCGGTGCCGTCGCGTGGGTGTCCTCCGGCTCGCTCGGACCGGGGCGCCTCGCCGACGTCGGCCCGCACGCGCTCGTCGTCGGGGCCTTCGCGGCGCTCGAGGTCGGGCTGCCGGCCGTCGTCGCTCTCGCCGTCGGCAGCGACCTGGTGCGTCTCCCGGAGCGGCGCGAGCGCTGGACGGAGACCGAGGAGGACGACGCCGACGCGGTCGCCGCGGAGGGGTCCCTGATCGACGCGCTCGACCGCGCGGGGGCGGGACGGACCACGGACGTCCACCGCTTCGTCGTCGAGGAGGTCCACGACCCGCACCCCACGCGGACCACGGACACCGAGCAGGCCACGCGCACCTCCGGCGCCACAGCAGCGGCCGCGGTCCCGTCCGCCACCGGGGCCGTCACCGAACCGGTCACCGGGCTCGCCGACGAGGAAGCGGACCGCGCCCGGGCACCCCACGCCGACGGGACCGCGCCACACGCCGGCGCAGCACCCGTGGACGAGGACGTCGAGCTCCCCGAGTGGGCACGCACCGACGTCGTCGCGTCCGACCGGGTCGATCGCACCGTCGACGGCGAGCGCGGGGCCCCGTCCCGTGCCGCCCTCGGCAGCGTGCGGGACCGGCTGCGCAGTGCAGCGGACGGGGTGCGGGGTGGTGTCCGCGACCGCGCCGCCGCCGTCCGCGACCGGATCGGCGGCGGTCACACCGACGACCGCTTCGGGGATCCGCCCACGCCCCTGCCGACCGCACCAGGGACCGAGCAGCAGCCGGCGTTCCCGTGGAGCACGGAGGAGTTCGTCGCCGGACACCACGACGAGACGGCCGACGTCACGGACGACACGCCCGCCGAGAGCGCACGACCCGCGCGGGATGATGCTCGAGCCGCCGGGGCCGGCTCACGCCCGACCTGGGACCGCACCGACCAGATCCCCGAGGACGAGCTGCCCTGGTGGCGCAGGCCGAAGTCGACGGAGTAGCACCCCCGGGCGCCCCGGTAGGCTGGACCCCGTGCTCGAACTGGTCGTCCTGATCTCCGGTACCGGGTCGAACCTGCGGGCGCTGCTCGAGGCGACCACGGACGCTGAGTACCCCGCCCGCGTCGTCGCGATCGGGGCCGACCGTGACGCCGAGGGACTCGGCCTCGGCGAGGAGTTCTCGATCCCCACGTTCACGGTCCCGTACTCCCGGTACGCGAGCCGTGCCGAGTGGGGCGCCGCGCTCGCCGAGCAGATCCGCCCCTGGTCGCCCGACCTCCTGGTGCTCTCGGGCCTCATGCGCCTGCTGCCCCCGGCGGTCGTCGCGGAGTTCTCCCCGATGATCATCAACACCCACCCCGCGTACCTGCCCGAGTTCCCCGGCGCCCACGGCGTGCGGGACGCCCTCGCCGCCGGCGTCACCGAGACCGGCGCGAGCGTCATCGCGGTCGACGACGGCGTCGACTCCGGGCCGATCCTCGCGCAGGAGCGCGTCCCGGTGCTGCCGGGCGACTCCGAGACCACGCTGCACGACCGCATCAAGCCGGTCGAGCGCCGCCTGCTCATCCAGACCGTCCTCGACATCGCCAACGGCAAGACCGACCTGAAGGGCCCCTCGAACGCATGAGCGTGCACGCCGCCGACCCCAGCCTGTACCGCGACCGTGACGTGGTGCCCGTGCGCCGCGCGCTGATCTCCGTGTCCGACAAGTCCGGTCTGCTCGAGCTGGCGGGTGCGCTCGCCGAGTCCGGCGTCGAGATCGTGTCGACGGGCTCGACCGCGCAGACGATCCGCGACGCGGGCTTCGCCGTCACCGACGTCTCGAGCGTGACCGGGTTCCCGGAGTCCCTCGACGGCCGCGTGAAGACCCTGCACCCGTCGGTGCACGCGGGACTCCTCGCCGACCTCCGGCTCGAGTCGCACGAGCAGCAGCTCGCCGAGCTCGGCATCGAGGCGTTCCAGCTCGTGGTCGTGAACCTCTACCCGTTCGTCGAGACGGTCGCGTCCGGCGCGGACACCGCGACCGTGGTCGAGAACGTCGACATCGGCGGCCCGGCGATGGTCCGTGCGTCGGCGAAGAACCACCCGAACGTCGCGATCGTCGTCTCCCCCTCGTCGTACGCCGAGGTCGTCGAGGCCGTCCGCGCGGGCGGGACGACGCTCGAGCTCCGGAAGCGCCTGGCGGCGCAGGCGTTCGCGCACACCGCGGCCTACGACACGGCGGTGGCCTCGTACTTCGCGACGGAAGTGGTCGCGGCGGCTGCGGGCGCCGGCGACGACCGGGAGGCCCGTGCGGACTTCCCGGAACACCTCGCGGTCGACGCGGGGCTGGCCGCCACCCTCCGGTACGGCGAGAACGCGCACCAGCGTGCGGCGCTCTACCGCTCCGAGCACGGCACCGGCATCGCGCAGGCGACACAGCTGCACGGCAAGGAGATGTCGTACAACAACTACGTCGACGCCGACGCGGCCGTCCGTGCCGCCTTCGACTTCGCCGAGCCGGCCGTCGCGATCATCAAGCACGCGAACCCCTGCGGCATCGCGGTCGCCCCGACGGACGCGTCCGACCCGATCGCCTCCGCCCACGCCGCGGCACACGCCTGCGACCCGCTGTCCGCGTTCGGCGGCGTCATCGCGGCCAACCGTCCGGTGACGCTCGGGATGGCCGAGACCGTCGCCGACATCTTCACCGAGGTCGTCGTCGCCCCGGCGTTCGACCCCGAGGCGCTCGAGGTCCTCTCCCGCAAGAAGAACATCCGCCTCGTGCAGCTGCCGGCCGACTTCGCGCTCGCCCCGCAGGAGGTCAAGCAGGTCTCCGGCGGCTTCCTCGTGCAGGACGCCGACCGCTTCGACGGCTTCGACCAGTCGACGTGGACCCTCGTGTCGGGCGAGCCCGCGGACGAGCAGACCCTCGCTGACCTCGCGTTCGCGTGGAAGGCGTGCCGTGCGGTCAAGTCGAACGCGATCCTGCTGGCGAACGCCGGTGCGAGCGTCGGTGTCGGCATGGGGCAGGTCAACCGGGTCGACTCGTGCCACCTCGCGGTCAGCCGTGCCGGTGAGCGCGCTGCCGGATCGGTCGCGGCGTCCGACGCGTTCTTCCCCTTCGCCGACGGCCTGCAGGTGCTGCTCGACGCGGGTGTCCGCGCCGTCGCCCAGCCCGGTGGCAGCGTCCGCGACGACGAGGTCATCGCCGCCGCGAAGGCAGCCGGCGTGACGATGTACCTCACGGGCGAGCGGCACTTCTTCCACTGAGTCGAAGAACCGGCAACTCCGGAAAACGCTTGCGCGCCACGTTCGACTGTGAATAGTCTGTAAGGCTCCGCGACAGGCACGCCGACGACCCCAGCACGACACCGTGCACGGGTCGGCGGCACCGCGGGACACAACGGTGACGAAGACGACGACTGGAGTGACGATGCACACGACGACCGGAACCACGGCCATGGCAGCCCGTGCGGACATCGTGCGCATCGTGGGGACCGCTCCCGACGCACGACCGCGGACGGCATCCGCGGCCGTCGCGCCGTACCCGTTCCCGGGTACGCCCGCCGTCTCGGCACCGATGTCCGCGTAGGGCTGCTTCCCACAGCCAGCGACGAGCCACCGGTCACGACCGGCGACGACGAGCACGCGACGAGCCGCCGGACGAGCACCGGCGACGACGAGCACGGGCCCGCGCGAGCCCACGCCTGAACCCGGGGACGACCACGTTCCCGGTGCACTCCGACCGAACCGACGCCGCACGACCAGCGGCGGCGAGCGGCCACGACGCGGAACCGGACCCGCCCGACCAGGCGGGCCCGCCCGTGACGCGACCGCCCGCTCGGCCGACGACCACCACGCAACGGACACCGTGCCTCCAGGCCGGCTGCTGCGACAGCAGCGACCGATCCGGGGGACCGGCACGACGCACGAGGACGCAGACCCCATGTCCAAGACGCCAGACCAGGCGCGCCCGTCCACCGACCGCCCCTCGACCTTCCGTGCCATCGCGCGGATCTACCCCTACGTGAAGCCGTACCAGCGGCGCCTCATCGGCGGCATGCTCGCCGCCATGGGTGCCTCGCTGGTCGCGCTCGCGATCCCGTACGTCCTGCAGTGGCTCGTCGACGGGCCGCTGTCCTCGAAGGACGCCGCGCAGATCTGGCCCGCCGGCCTCGGCGTGCTCGTACTCGGTGTGCTCGAGGCGTTCTTCATCGCCTCCCGCCGCCGGCTCGTCATGCGTCCGTCCACCCGGATCGAGACGAGCATGCGGAACGCGCTGTACGCGAAGCTGCAGGACCTGCCGGTGGCCTTCCACGACCGCTGGGAGTCCGGCCAGCTGCTGTCCCGATCGGTCTCCGACCTGTCGCTCATCCGCCGTTGGCTGGCGTTCGGCGTCGTCCTGCTCGTCGTCAACATCGTGACGATCGTGGTCGGCTTCGTCGTGCTGTTCACCTTCGGGTGGCTGCTCGGCCTGGTGTTCCTCGTCGCGTCGATCCCGCTGTGGATCAACGGCCTGCTGTTCGAGCGGAAGTACTCGGTCGTGGCCCGTCGCAGCCAGGACCAGGTCGGCGACCTCGCCACGAGCGTCGAGCAGTCCGTGCACGGCATCCGCGTCCTCAAGGCGTTCGGTCGCGGTCGGTACAAGCTCGACGAGTTCAGCGAGCAGGCCGAGGCCCTCCGCGGCACCGAGATCGAGAAGGCGAAGGCCGTCGCGAGCATCTGGCTCTGGCTGCTGCTGGTGCCGGACGTGGCGTTCGCGCTGTGCCTCCTCGCCGGCATCTTCCTGGCGTCCCAGGGGCAGCTCACGGTGGGGCAGCTCTTCGCGTTCTTCGCGACCGCCACGGTGCTCCGGTTCCCGATCGAGTCGATCGGCTTCCTGCTCTCGATGACGTTCGACACCCGCACCGCGGTCGACCGCTTCTTCGAGGTCATGGACTCGGAGAACACGATCACCGACCCGGAGCACCCGAAGACGATCGCGGAGCCGCACGGCGCACTGTCCTTCAACGCGGTGCACTTCCGCTACCAGGACTCGGCGCCGCAGTACCCGGACCTCATCAACGGCGTCGAGCTGCAGCTCCGGCCGGGCGAGACCATGGCGCTCGTCGGGCTCACCGGCTGCGGCAAGACCACGCTGCTGTCGCTCGTGCCCCGGCTCTACGACGTCACCGGCGGTTCGGTGACGATCGACGGCGTCGACATCCGTGACCTCACGCGCGAGGAGCTCCGGCGGCACGTCGGCGTCGCCTTCGAGGACGCCACACTGTTCTCGACGTCGGTGCGCGACAACGTGCTGCTCGGTCGCCCGGACCTGTCCGGCGACGAGGCCGAGGCCGTCATGCGGGAGGCGCTCGACATCGCGCAGGCGTCGTTCGTGGACGACCTGCCCGAGGGTGTCGACACCCGCGTCGGGGAAGAGGGCCTGTCGCTCTCCGGCGGACAGCGGCAACGTCTGGCGCTCGCCCGAGCGATCGCCGCTCGCCCGTCGGTGCTCGTGCTCGACGACCCCCTGTCGGCGCTCGACGTCGACACGGAGGCACGGGTCGAGGCGGGCCTCCGCCGCGTCCTCGCCGAGACCACGTCCCTCATCGTGGCGCACCGTCCGTCGACGGTGACGCTCGCGGACCGCGTCGCGCTCATGGAGAACGGCGTCGTCACCGCCGTCGGCACCCACTCGGAGCTGATGGCCACCAACGACCACTACCGCTACGTCATCTCGTCGCTCGACGAGGACGACGCCACCGCACGAGAGGAGGCGATGGCATGAGCCAGCAGGAACAGCAACTGCCCGTCGAGACGGCAGCAGAGCCGGGAGGCCCGGCCTCCGTCCCGCAGGAGGGCGCCGACACGCAGTCGGCGGCTCCGATCACCGCGTCGATCTCCACGCTCGGCGTGCGCGGTGAGGAGCGCGACGACTTCACCAAGGCGGAGAGCAAGCGCCTGCGCCGTCGCTCCCTCGCCCTGCTCGGGTCCCTCGCGGCACCGCTCAAGGCGCGGCTCGTGCTGCTCGCCGTCGTCGTGGTGGTCTCCACCGCGGGCACGGTCGCGGGGCCGGCACTCATCGCGTGGGGCATCGACAACGCCCTGCCGGCGGTGCTCGACCGGAACGACTGGGTGCCGGCGTTCGGTGTCGTCGCGACGTACATCCTCGTGGCGATCGCCGGCGCCGTCCTGACCGCCTGGTACACCGTGCTGGCGGCGCGGATCAGCCAGGCGATCCTGTTCGACCTCCGCAAGCGGGTGTTCCTGCACACCCAACGGCTGTCGCTCGAGTTCCACGAGACGTACACGTCGGGTCGGATCATCTCGCGCCAGACGAGTGACCTCGACTCCATCCGCGAGCTGCTCGACTCCGGTCTGAACCAGCTCATCCAGGGCGTGCTGTACATGGTGTTCACGGCGATCGCCCTCGTGGCGCTCGACCCGACGTCCGGGCTCGTGCTCGCCGTGTCGCTCGTACCGCTGTGGTTCCTGATCCGCTGGTTCCAGTCGAACTCGCAGACCCTCTTCCGGGCCACCCGCGTCACGTCGGCCCGGGTGATCGTGCACTTCGTCGAGACGATGACGGGCATCCGGGCGGTGCAGGCGTTCCGCAAGGAGTCCCGCAACCGTGACGAGTACGGCCGCTACGTCGAGGACTACCGAGTGGCGAACACGAAGGTGTTCAACCTGTTCGGGACGTTCGACCCGGTGCTCGTGCTCATCGGCAACGCCACGCTCGCGGCGGTCGTCATCGTCGGCGGCTTCCGGATCGTCGGCGGGTCGCTCGAGGTCGGCGCGCTGCTCGCGGTCGCGCTGTACGCCAAGCGGTTCTTCGACCCGGCGCAGGAGCTCGCGATGTTCTACAACGGGTACCAGTCGGCTTCGGCCGCGATGGAGAAGATCTCCGGCGTGCTCGAGGAGCGGCCGAGCGTGCCGGACCCGGTGAAGCCCACCCGCCTGGCCGACGCCACCGGGAAGATGGACTTCGACGACGTCGTGTTCGCCTACAACGCCGACAAGGTCGTGCTGCCGGCGTTCGACCTGCACATCCCGGCGGGGCAGACCATCGCGCTCGTCGGGTCGACCGGTGCGGGCAAGTCGACGCTCGCCAAGCTCATGGCGCGCTTCTACGACCCGTCCCAGGGATCCGTGCAGCTCGACGGCGTGGACCTGCGCGAGCTCGACACGAAGGACATGCGCCGCGCGATCGTCATGGTCACGCAAGAGGCCTACCTGTTCTCCGGCTCGGTCGCGGACAACATCGCGCTCGGGAAGCCCGGAGCATCGCGGGAGGAGATCGAGCGTGCGGCCAAGGCCGTCGGCGCGCACGAGTTCATCATGGCGCTGCCGGACGGCTACGACACCGACGTGAACAAGCGCGGTGGTCGGGTGAGCGCGGGGCAGCGCCAGCTGCTCTCGTTCGCGCGGGCGTTCCTCGCCGACCCGAAGGTGCTCATCCTCGACGAGGCGACGGCGTCGCTCGACATCCCGTCCGAGCGGCTCGTGCAGGAGGGCCTCGAGACCCTGCTCGCCGACCGCACGGCCGTGATCATCGCGCACCGCCTGTCGACCGTCGCGATCGCGCACCGTGTGCTCGTGATGGAGCACGGCCGCATCGTCGAGGACGGCACGCCGGACGACCTCATCGCCGGCACCGGGCGGTTCGCCCAGCTCCACGCGGCCTGGCGGGACTCGCTCGTGTAGATCGCGTTCCGCTGTTGATACTTGATATCCTGATGTGGTGACGCGCGCAGGGGAGTTCCGCACCGACGTGAACGCCCTGCGCGCGTTGTCCGTGCTGATCGTCGTGACGGTGCACGCGGCTGGGCTCCCGCGAGCCGGATGGCTCGGGGTCGACGTCTTCTTCGTGATCTCGGGGTACTTGATCGCCCGCTCGATGGTCCGCGAGCGGATCGCCAGCGGCCACTTCGCGCTGCGAGCGTTCGCGGCGCGCCGGTTCTGGCGACTGCTGCCGGCTGCCCTCGTCACGATCGTCGTCGTCGTCATCGTCGCTGCTGCGGGGCTCCGCCAGGCGTCGGCCGGCGCCGTGGCCGGCGACGGAGCCGCGGCAGCCCTGGGGGTCGCCAACTTCGTCTTCCTCGCACGCGACGCGGACTACTGGGCAGCGTCGTCCGCGACCTCGCCCTTCCAGCACTTCTGGTCGTTGAGTGTCGAGTTGCAGTTCTACGTCGTGTTCCCCGTCCTGCTGCTCGCCGCGTGGCGCGTGTTCGGCGCCCGGGACGCCGAACGTGTCCGGGCGCTCGCCGTCGGTGTCGGCGGCACGCTGGGCCTCGTCTCCGCGGTGTGGGCCGCAGCCGAGGGTGCGCTGGCACCGGGCGTTGCGTACTTCGACACCGGAGCCCGGCTCTGGGAGCTCGCGCTCGGCTCCGTCCTCGGCGCCGTGTCGGTACCCATCGCGACGCCGACGGGCTCGACGGGCAGCGCGTCGGCCGGGCCGCGGCGGATCGTCCCGTGGCCCGAGCCTGGTCCGCGCGCACGGACGCTGCTCGTGATCGCGGGCTTCGCCGTGATCGGTGCGGCGAGCCTCGTCGGACCGGCCTCCGACGGGGTCCCGATGCCCGACGCGCTGCCGGCGGTCGTGGGTGCTGCACTCGTCCTCGTCGCCGGGGACAGTCTCCAGCCGCTGCCGCTGCTGCGGTGGCGTCCGGTACAGCTGGTCGGCGACGCGTCGTACTCGATCTACCTCTGGCACTACCCGGCAGTCGTCGCCGCAGGACTCCTCGGCCCCGGGCAGCGCGTCCTCGGTGCAGCTCTCGGCATCGGCGTCGGGGTGGGGCTCGGGATCCTCTCCCGGCTGCTCGTCGAGCAGCCGGGCACGCGGATGGGCAGGAGGAGTCGGGCGCTGTCGCGCGGTGTGTTCGTGACGGTGTCGATCGCCGCAGTGCTCGCCGTCGGCAGCGTGGCGACCGCGACGCCCGCGCGCACCGGGCCGGACGACCGCGTGACGGCCGCGCTGCCGGATGCCCGGGCCCTGTCCGCGGCGATCGACTCCGGCGTGCGCGCCGACTCGTGGCCGCACGACCTCCGCCCGGGCCTCGACACTGCGTCAGCCGGACCGGCGGCGGGCTTCGAGGAGTGCGCCTGGACCGACATCGACGACCCAGCTTCGTGCCGCTTCGGGGACGTCCGCACCACCCGATCGGTGACGGTCGTCGGGAGCTCGGTCGGGACGTCGTTGATGCCGGCCGTGGTCGATGCCTTCGCCGCGGACGCCGTCGTCCGCGGGCTGACGGCCGAGGGGTGCCCCATGATCGGCATCACCGTCGAGGGCAAGACCGCCGACGACCGAGCGCGGTGCAACGCGCAGCGCGCCGCGGCCGTGCGGGAGATCAACCGTGCACGCCCGGACGTCGTCATCGTCACACATTCGTACGACGGTCTCGCGCAACAGGTCGGTGACCCGCCGCTCCGGGAGGCCGCGGCGCGGTGGTACCGGGCCGCCGCCGTGTTCGCGGACCGCATCCGTCCGTCCGATGCGGCGGTCGTCTTCGTGGCGGCAGCGCCCCAAGCGCCCGACCGAGCGCGATGTGCTGCACTGCGGTGGGCTCGACCGTCCGCATGTGCCACCACGCTCTCGGAGGCCTACGCCGCCGCCGCCGATGCCGAGCGACTGGTCGCATCCGAGCGCGCTGCCGTCCACTTCGTCGACTCGAGTCGCTGGTACTGCGACGCAGCCGGTGCCTGTCCGGCGATCGCCGGTGACGTGCTCATCCGCGAGGACGGGCAACACATCACGCGGGAGTTCGCGCACTGGATCGCCGGGGTGCTCCGGGACGCGGTGACGACGGCGACCGCGCCGACGGCGGCAGCTGTCGTGACGTCGGCCTCCGGACCTGACGGTGCAGGCCGCTGATCCGCCACGACGGACCGTTTCAGCATGGTTGGCTTGCACCATGAGCAACGACAGCCTGCAGCCCGGCGGCGTCGCCCTGCGCGACCCCTTCTACGGCGCACCCTTCGTCGAGGCCGTCCGACGGTTCTGGCGGAAGTACACCGTGTTCTCGGGCCGGGCGTCCCGGGCCGAGTTCTGGTGGTGGTGGATCACGTCGTTCGCCGTCGGTCTGGCGCTGCAGCTCGTCCCGCAGGCGTTCACGCCGGACGCGCCGCTGCTCGAGAGCCCCGTCGGGTCGTACCTGTTCGTGCTGTGGGGTCTCGCGACCCTGATCGGTTCGCTCGCCCTCGGCGCCCGTCGACTGCACGACGTGAACCTGTCGGGCTTCTGGCAGTTCCTGCACGTGGTTCCCGGCATCGGGTCGCTCGTCGTGTACGTCCTCTGCCTGCTGCCGCCGAACCCGAAGGGCACCCGCTTCGACCGCTGACCGGCCCGGCGGCGGGAACCCGCAAGAGTCGCCGGACCACAGGACGAACCCGGCCGGACCGCCCTACTGTTCGCGTGTGACCCACACCCCGAGCGGCCCGGCGGCCCGCCTCCGCGAAGACCTCACGTACGGCACCGAGCACGTCCTCTTCAGCACGCTCCTCGGCTCGGCGCTCGTCCCGCGGGTGGTCCGCCGCGCTCTCCTGAACCTCGCCGGCGCGCACGTCGGGTCCGGGCCCGGCGTCGGCTTCGCGCTCACCGGCTCTGCCCGCAACCTCACCATCGGCACCGGTGTCTTCTGCAACAAGCACGTGTCGATCGAGGCCGTCGCCCCCGTGACCATCGGCGACGACACCGCGATCGGCATGCAGGTGCTCATCGTCACGAGCCACCACGGCATCGACGCCGCTGGTGACTGGGACCGCACGGCCTCGGGTCGCGCGGTGGCGATCGGCGAGCGGGTCTGGATCGGCGCCCGGACGATGGTGCTCCCCGGTGCCGTGATCGAGGACGACGTGGTGGTCGCCGCGGGTGCGGTCGTCGCCGGGCACCTCCGCACCGGCGGGCTCTACGCGGGCGTCCCCGCCCGACGCATCCGCGACCTGCGGCCGTCGGAGTCCGCGGGCGTGCCGGACGTCGCCGTGACGGCAGCGGTCGCGAGCGGGTCGGGCGGACCCGTGCCGGGTCCGCGCACGGCGGGCCGCGAGGAGGCGGGGCCCGGCCTCGCGGTTCAGAACGGGTCGACGGGGAACCCGGGATCCGCCGGGTCGTAGCCACGGTCCGGTCCGTCGTCGACCCGACCCGGCCGGGAGGCGCGGTGCGCGCCCGCCGCGCCGGTCACGTCGTCCGACCGGTCACCCCGCTCGGGTGACCAGCGTGCGCGACGCATGTCGAGCCTCCAGGCCGAACTGCCGTGCACGAGCGGCGTGCCCTCCGCGCGGTAGTGCTCGAGCGCGCGGGCCTCGTGGTGGACCGGCGGCAGGCCACCGGACCGCACCACGCGCCACCAGGGCAGGTCCGACCCCTCGTGGGCCATCACCTTGCCGACCGCCCGTGCGGCCCGCGACCCGAGGGCCGCTGCGACGTCGCCGTACGTCATGACGCGACCGGACGGGATGCTCCGCACCACCTCGGCGACGGCGGCGCCGAAGTCGAGCGGCTCCGGCTCCGGCTCCGCGGTCACCCGAGGGTCAGGACCGCGAAGTGGTCGCCGTACTGCGTCTCGCGCACGAACTCGAAGCCGAGCGCGCGGAAGAACGCCTCGGGGCTGCCGCTCCCGCCGGGCTCGTAGACGACGGTCAGGCGCTCGAAGCCCCGGCTGCGTGCCTCGTCCGCGAGGCCGTGCACGGCGAAGCGCCCGACGCCCCGACCCTGCGCCGTCGCCGCGACGTTGACGCGCCAGATCGCACTGCGCAGCTCCTCCTCCGGGTTGTCGGCGTCGAACGTGCCGATGATCATGCCGACGACCTCGTCGCCGTCGAGCACGACGCGGGTCCACGCGGAGCTGGGCTTGACGTCCGACTCCGCCTGCCCGTACGTGGTCGGCTGCACGAACTGTTCCTGCCCCGGCTTCAGCGTCAGGGAGTTGGCCGCGGCGGCGGTCGCTGCGGAGAGCTGTTCGAGACGGAGATCGGCCATGCGGTCAGCGTATCCGTGCCGCCAGTCCGGGGGCCAGCGAGCCGCGTGGACCGATACCGCACCGTTGTCACCGTCCGCGAGGCCCGGGGGCGGGTTTCGGCGCGGTATGGTCGCGACATGGCAGAGCACCGGCGAGGAGCGAACCTCCCGTCGATCGGGGGGTTCAACCGGACCGTCGTGCTCGACGCCGTCCGACGCTCGCCCGAGGGTCTCAGCCGGGTGGAGCTCGCGGGGCGCACGGGCCTCAGCGCCCAGACCGTGTCGAACGTGACCCGGTTCCTCATCGAGGCCGGCATGATCGTCGAGTCCGGCACAGTCGTCTCCGGCCGGGGCAAGCCGCGCACGATCCTCCGGCTCGAGGCCGGCAGCCGCTACGCGGTCGGCGTGCACGTCGACCCCGCGATCGTGACCTACGTCCTGCTCGACCTCGCCGGCACGGTCGTCGCACAGAGCACCACGTCGACGCCCACCGCGGACGACCCCGCCGAGGTGGTCCGCACCATGGCCGACGCCGTGGACGCGCTCGTCGTGGGGGCCGAGGTCGACGTCGACACCGTCCTCGGCGTCGGCATCGCGAGCCCCGGGCCGATCGACGCGGAGGCCGGCGTCGTCCTCGACCCGCCGTTCCTGCCGCGGTGGCGCGACGTCCCGCTGCGCGACGCGCTCGCCGAGGCCACGGGCTACCCGGTGCTGCTCGAGAAGGACGTCACGGCGGCCGCGGTCGGCGAGATGTTCCTGGCGGGGGAGTCCGCCGCCCGGAACTTCGCGTTCGTGTACTTCGGCACCGGGTTCGGCGTCGGGCTCGTCCTCGACCACGAGCCCGTACGGGGCGTCGGTGCGAACGCGGGCGACGCCGGGCACATCATGGTCGACCAGGGCGCACTCGCCGGGACCCCGGACGGGTCCGGCACCCGTGGGGAGGTCGGCGCCGCGGTGGCCCCGGACCGACTCGTCCAGATCGCCGCAGCCCGGGGGCTCGTGCTCGGGGAGGTGACCGACGCGGCCTCGGTCGACCGGGCGTGGGACGCGCTCGCGACGGCGATCGCGGCAGGTGAACCGGACGCTCACGCGCTCGCTGCGGACGCCGGACGGGTCATGGGCAACGCGGCCGTGCTCATCGTGAACCTCCTCGACCTCGACCGTGTGGTGTTCGGCGGGCCGTTCTGGTCGCGGATCGCGCCGGCGGCGCTCCCGGCTGCGCGTGCCGCGATCGTGGAGTCGCCGCTGCTCGTGCCGAAGCACCCGATCGCGGTGGTCGAGAGCGACCGTGGCGCCGACGTCGCGGCGGTCGGCGCGGCGTGCCTCGTGCTCGACGCCGCGCTGTCGCCGCGAGCGAGCACCCTGCTCATCCGCCGCTGACGCGGGATCGGCGCACGGGGGACATGACCGCCGAGGTGCTGTGAGGTCTGCTCGGTAAGAAGGGCCGGTGACCGACGACGTGCAGCCACCTGTCGGGACGGCCTGGCACCGAGCCACGTTCCTGGCGTCCTTCGGCCGGTTCTGGCGCGGGTACACCGTGTTCTCGGGCCGGGCAGCCCGAGCCGAGTTCTGGTGGTGGGCGCTGTGGTGGTACATCCTCGCCAACGTCGCGCAGATCCCGTACCTGATCGGGATCCTGACGTGGCGGCCGCAGGACATCTCGCCTTCGGACGAAGCGGTCATGGACGAGGCGCTCCGCGCGATGAACCCGTTCCCGGTCTGGTGGACGCTCCTGTCCTCGTTGCCGCCGGTCGGCCTGGTCGGCCTGCTGCTGGTCGCGCTCCTCGCGCTCGCAGCACTGCTCCCGTGGATCGCGGTGACCGCTCGTCGTCTGCACGACACGAACCGTTCCGGCTGGTGGGTGCTCCTGGCAGCCGTCCCGATCGGCAACGTCGTCCTGATCGTGTTCCTCACGCTCCCCTCCGACGAACGCGGGGCGCGCTTCGATGGTCAGTCGTCCGGGTCGGGCGTCGGTCCAGGACCGGGCAGGCCGGGCGGTACCGTCGGGGGATGACCTCCGAGATCCTCCGGTACACCGCCTTCGCCGCCGAACCGGGCGGGGGCAACCCGGCCGGGATCGTCCTGGACGCCGCGGGGATGTCCGATGCCGAGATGCTGACCACGGCGCGCGAGGTCGGGTACTCCGAGACGGCCTTCGTCGTCGGCGGGACCCTCGACCGCCCGGTCGTCCGGTACTTCTCGCCCGCGGCCGAGGTGCCGTTCTGCGGGCACGCCACGGTCGCCACCGGGGTCGCGCTCGCCGAACGGCACGGCACCGGTGACCGCGTGTTCGTCACCCCTGCGGGCGAGATCGCGGTGCACACGTCGACCGGGGACGACGGCGCGGTGCTCCTCGCGATGACGAGCGTCGAGCCGCGGACGGCCGCGGTGGACCCGGGGCACCTCGCGCGACTCTTCGACGTCACGGGGCTCGGGCCGGACGACATCGCCGACGGCTTCCCGGTGCTCGAGTCCTTCGCGGGCAACCGTCACCCCGTGCTCGTCCTCGCCGACGACGAGCTGTTCCACCAGTTCCGCTTCGACCCCCGGGTGCTCGCGGAGCTCAAGGACGCGGCGGGGTGGGCCGGCACGGTGACGGTGCTGCACCGCACGGGGCCGCTCGAGTACGAGGCCCGGAACCTGTTCCCCGCGGGTCGGATCACCGAGGACCCGGCGACGGGCTCGGCTGCGGCGTCGACCGGGGCGTACCTCCGGGCGGTCGGAGCCGTGCAGCCGGGCGACCGCGTGGTGATCCGGCAGGGGCGGCACGTCGGGCGTCCGAGCGTGCTGCTCGTCGACGTGCCCGAGTCCGGCGGCATCACGGTGACGGGCGGCGCCACCCCGGTGTGAGGTCCCGGACCCCGGAAACAGTTCCGGAACGGTACCGGAATCCCTCTTGACACGGATAAGTCAATACGCTGGACTAATCCTGCGCGCGGGTGACAGCACCCGCGGACATCCCGTGCAAAGGAGCACCGATGAAACGCCGCACCCGAATCATCGCCGGTCTCGCAGCCGTGGCAGTCGCCGCGGTCGGACTGGCGGGTTGTTCCAGCTCAGGGTCCGCCTCGAGCGACACCATCAAGATCGCCTACCAGAAGTTCGGCGCCTTCCAGCAGCTCGACGCCCAGATGAAGGAAGTCAAGACGGCGTACGAGAAGGAGTACCCGGGCAAGAAGGTCACGCTCGTCCCGATCCAGGCGCAGGGCAACGACTACTACACGAAGCTCGCGCTCATGAACAAGGCGCCGGCGACCGCTCCCGACGTCATGTACGAGGACACCTTCCTCATCAAGGCGGACGCGCAGGCCGGGTACCTCCTGCCGCTGGACAAGTACACGGCGAAGTGGAAGGACTGGGACCAGTTCTACGACAACGCGAAGCAGGCCGGTGAGGGCGTCGACGGCAAGACCTACGGCGTCTCGATGGGCACCGACACCCGGGCCCTCTGGTACAACAAGGACATCTTCAAGAAGGTCGGTCTCCCCGTCCCGTGGGAGCCGAAGACCTGGGACGACGTGCTCGCCGCGGCGAAGACGATCAAGGAGAAGGACTCCGGCGTCATCCCGTTCAACATCTACTCGGGCAAGGCGCAGGGCGAGGCGTCGACCATGCAGGGCTTCGAGATGCTCCTGTACGGCGCCGACGGTGACGGCAACACGCTCTACAAGGACAAGAAGTGGGTCACGGGCTCGAAGCAGTTCCAGGACTCGCTGCAGTTCGTGAAGGACGTCTACCAGGGCGGCCTCGGCCCGACCCCGCAGCAGGCGCTCGACACCAACGTCGGCACGACCATCGCGCAGACGTGGCTGCCGCAGGGCAAGCTCGCGATCGACCTCGACGGCTCGTGGCAGTCCGGCACCTGGCTGAAGACCGGCACCGCCCCGTGGTCCCAGTGGAACGACGTGATGGGGACGGCAGCGTTCCCGACGCAGAACGGTCAGGAGCCCGGCTACAACTCGATGTCGGGTGGCTGGACGCTCGCGGTCGGCAAGAACTCGAAGAACCCGCAGGCCGCGTTCGACTTCATCACGAAGTTCCTCGACAAGGACGGGTCGCTCAAGTACGACACGGAGAACAGCCAGATCGCCGTCCGCAAGGACGTCGCCGAGGACAGCGCCTACACCGACGCGAACCCCACGTTCAAGTTCTTCTCCGGGCTGGTGGAGCACACCAACTTCCGCCCGGCGACGAGTGACTACTCGCAGATCTCGAACGCCATCCAGGTCGCGATGGAGTCGGTCATGACCGGGCAGCAGAGTCCGAAGCAGGCCGCTGCCGCCTACGACCAGGCCGTCGAGCAGGTCGTCGGGAAGGACAACACCGTCTCCGCCGGCTGACGGACGTCAGGTCCTGACGGACGTCACCACCTGACGGACGGGAGGCACGGCTCACGTCGTGCACCGTGCCTCCCGTCCGTCCCTCCCCATCCTTCGGAACCCTCTCCGCACCCGGAAGGCAACCACGTGTCCAGCACCCCCCTCGCGCCGACCCTGTCGGCGCCCGGTGCGCCGCAGCGCACCGATCCGCCGGCTCCGCGCAAGCGGAAGCCGCTGCGGAACGTCGGACGGGCCGTCCCGCTCCTGCCCGCCGTCGTCCTCCTCGTCATCTTCCTGCTCGGCCCCGTCATCTCGTCGTTCTACGGGTCGTTCACCAACTCCGCCCTGACCGGCGTCGGCGCCTCCGACCAGCAGTTCGTCGGCCTGAAGAACTACGTCGAGCTGTTCCAGGACCCGGACTTCCCGAAGTCGGTCATCCTCACCGTCGTCTTCCTCCTCGCCTCCGCCGTGGTCGGGCAGAACGTGCTGGGCCTCGGGCTCGCGCTCCTCATGCGCAGCGCGAACAAGGTCGTCCGGTCGATCGTCGGGACCTTCGTCGTGGCCGCGTGGGTGCTGCCCGAGATCGTCGCCTCGTTCGCCGCCTACGCGTTCTTCAACGACCAGGGCACGCTCAACGAGTTCCTGAAGCTCTTCGGCATCACCGGGCCGAACTGGCTTTACACGCTGCCGATGTTCTCCGTGATCCTCGCGAACATCTGGCGCGGCACCGCGTTCTCGATGCTCGTGTACTCCGCCGCCGTGCAGGAGGTCCCCGAGGAGATCACCGAGTCCGCCGAGGTCGACGGCGCCGCCGGCTGGCAGCGCCTCGTGTACATCACGATCCCCGTCATCCGCCGCTCGATCTCGACCAACCTCATGCTCACGACGCTGCAGACGCTGTCCGTGTTCACGCTCATCTTCGTGATGACCGGCGGCGGCCCCGGCACGAACTCGTCGACGCTGCCGATCCTGGCGTACCAGGAGGCGTTCAAGTTCTCGCAGCTCGGCTTCGGGACGGCCATCGCGACGATCCTGCTCATCGTCGGCGCGGTGTTCTCGATCATCTACATCAAGGCGTTGAAGCCGGAGGTGGACTGACATGGCGATCACCGCCGCTCGTCCCGACACGACCACCACCCGGGCTGTCACCGCCCCCGGTGCGCTCCACATGACCTCGCCACGCGGCCGCACGATGCGCTGGGTGTCGAACGTCGTGCTGCTCGTCATCGCCGTCTGCTTCGCCGTACCGCTGCTGTGGCTCGTGCTCGCCTCGCTCGACACGCAGGCGTCGCTGTCCGTGAAGATGCCGACGCAGTTCACGCTCGACAACTTCGCCAAGGTGCTCACGCCGGACCTGTCGTTCATCCCGCTCGGCAACAGCCTGCTGCTCTCCGGTGGGACCGCGGTCGTCACGGTCGTCGTCGCGATCCTCGCCGCGTACCCGCTCTCCCGGTACAAGATGCGGGTCAACAAGCCGTTCCTCTACAGCATCCTGTTCGGCACCGGCCTCCCGATCACCGCGATGATGGTCCCCGTCTACGCCCTGTTCGTGTCGCTCAACCTCATCGACAACGTGTGGGGGTGCATCTTCTTCCTCGCGGCCACCTCGCTGCCCATGGCGATCTGGATGGCGAAGAACTTCATGGACTCGGTGCCGGTGTCGCTCGAGGAAGCGGCCTGGACCGACGGCGCCTCGATGCTCACCACGCTGTGGCGGATCGTGATCCCGCTCATGCGGCCCGGCATCGCCGTGGTGTTCATCTTCGTGTTCATCCAGGCGTGGGGGAACTTCTTCGTCCCCTTCGTGCTGCTCCTCTCGCCCGACAAGGTGCCCGCCGCGGTGAGCATCTTCAACTTCTTCGGCCAGAACGGCGCCGTCGCCTACGGGCAGCTCGCCGCGTTCTCGATCGTGTACTCCGTGCCGGTCATCGCCCTCTACGTGCTCGTGTCCCGGGGCCTCGGCGGCGGCAACGCCCTCGCCGGCGGCATCAAGGGCTGAGCCAGAAGGAACCTCCTCCATGCACTCCGACGAACCGCTCGTCCACGCCCGGATCGCCCGGCTGGTCCGCGACCGCATCGACCCCGCCGTGCACCGCCGCTCGGCCCCGGTGACGATCGACGCCTGGCAGGTGCCGGACGAACCGGTGCCCTTCGCCACCGCCGTCGCCGCCGACTACGCCCCGTTCGACGGCGGCGCCTGGGGCGGGAAGCCCTGGGGCACGACGTGGTTCCGGATCCGCGGTACCGTCCCCGCCGACTTCGGCACCGCACCCGGCACCACCGCCGAACTCCTCGTCGACCTCGGGTTCACGAAGCGGAACCCCGGCTTCCAGGCCGAGGGGCTCGCGTGGCGTCCGGACGGCACGACGATCAAGGGCATCGAGCCGCACAACGACACCGTCCCGATCGAGGTCGGCCCCGGCGAGTCGTTCGAGGTCTACGTCGAGGCCGCCGCGAACCCGGACATCGGGGGCGACTCCTTCCAGGGCGCGACCCCGCTCGGTTCGAAGTCCACCGCCGGCTCCGATCCGATCTACCGCGTCCGCCGCATCGAGCTCGTCGAGCGCGACGACACCGTGTGGGAGCTCCAGCAGGACTTCTGGGTGCTCCGCGGGCTCATGGGCGAGCTGCCCACCGACGGCACCCGCGGTGCGGACATCCTGCGCGGCCTCGAGCGCGCCGCCGACGCCCTCGACCCGGACGACGTCGCCGGTACCGCTGCCGACGCCCGCGGGGTCCTCGCGCCCCTGCTCGCCGTGGGCGCATCCGGGTCCGCGCAGCGCGCGATCGCCGTCGGGCACGCGCACATCGACTCCGCCTGGCTCTGGCCCGTCCGCGAGACGATCCGGAAGTGCGCGCGGACCTTCTCGAACGTGCTCGACCTCATGGACCGCGACCCGGACTTCACGTTCGCCTGCTCCTCTGCGCAGCAGTACGCCTGGATCCGTGACGGGTACCCGTCGATCTGGGAGCGCATCAAGCAGCGGGTCGCCGAGGGTCGGTGGATCCCGGTCGGCGGCATGTGGGTCGAGTCGGACACCAACCTCCCGGGTGGCGAAGCCCTGGCCCGGCAGTTCGTCGCGGGCAAGCGGCTGTTCCTCGAGGAGTTCGGCATCGACACCCCCGAGGCCTGGCTCCCGGACTCGTTCGGGTACTCGGGCGCGCTGCCGCAGATCGTCCGCGCCGCCGGCTCGAAGTGGTTCGTCACCCAGAAGCCGTCGTGGAACGA